>NZ_CP085252.1:2440000-3591877 GCF_044789845.1 Jeotgalibacillus malaysiensis | reverse complement strand
CTAAATGCCCCCTCCTTCTACCTAATATTTTTCAAGAAAAGTATTCTCGAAAGTGAAAATTCATATATATACATCATCATGAATAACGAAAAAAGCCGAATTCGTGATGTATCGACAATATTCAGCAGCTGTGGACAACTTTTTACATGCATGTGAAAAGGTTTATCCACAAGCTATCCACATTTGTGGATAATATAAATCTGTCAAAAAGTTATTCAGAGTGAAAACACAACTATAATATCAAATAAAACCAATCAGTGCAATGGCTGATCATATTTATCCACATGCCTTTCAACAATCGGGATTCAACTATCCACAAGGGGTGAACGTGTGAAAAAGGTGTCGATAAGCGCTGTGGATAATTTTTTTGATGAGTAAAACGCTGTGCAGAGTTATTAACAGATTGAGAGAATTTTAGTTTTGAAGGAATGATATTCAAAAATAGACCTGGCATTCTATTTCAGGAAGAATGAAAAAAGAAATTTACTTCCACGGTTTAGAGGTTAAAATTTGAGGTTGTTTGACTGCTTTCTACTATAATGATGGGTGCGGTCGTAAACTTAAGGTCAGATCGGCGCAATTCCGGATCGCATTCAAAAATTTTGAGGTCACATTCTGAGGATTTACGGCCAGATGTGCTTCGGCTGCCGGATTTTCGGGTCAGATCAGCAAATTTTAAAGTCAGATTCGCAAAATTCCGGATCACGTTTCCCCCCTATTAAGGTACTATTCATCTGAGCCTTATTCCGCCAGCTACTCCACCCCCGCTTACAGGATTTGATTATTTTTTCATTTTTCTATTGAACGAAGATGAAGAGGGTGTTATGATATAGTGGTTGCACGAATCAGACATTGACAATGACGACTGACCGTCGCTATAATGACTTAGAATGTTTAGAGTTCTGATCATAGATATAAATGATCTTTTTAGGAGGTGTCTTACTATGAAACGTACATTCCAACCAAATACTCGTAAAAGAAGTAAAGTACACGGATTCCGCGCACGCATGAGCACGAAGAACGGACGCAAGGTTCTTGCTCGTCGCCGTCAACGTGGACGTAAAGTATTGTCTGCTTAAGACCACTGATTCCACTCAGTGGTCTTTTTTCGCTTAAATACCGGGAAAATATCGAAAATTGTGGGTGGCGTGATGAGAAAAGAGCAGAGAATCAAAAAAAATCCTGAATTTCAGGCAGTCTTTAAAAAAGGAACATCGATGGCCAACCGCCAGTTCGTTCTCTACCGTCTGAAAAAGCAGGATCAGGCCATGTTTCGTCTTGGCATGTCTGTCAGCAAAAAAGTTGGTAACGCGGTAACCCGTGTTCAGGTCAAACGATATATCAGGCAGGTGTTTCTGGAACTCTCAAATGAGCTGGACCCCTCTTTTGACTATGTTGTCATTGCGAGAAAGCCGGCAGCTGATTTGAATTTCCATGAAACGAAGAAATCACTGACACATGTGATGAAAAAATCACGCGTGCTAAAAAGTGAACATTCTAAGAAATAGAGGTCCAATTTGACCAAACGTGTTACAATAACGGGTGGTTATAAGAATAGAAACAATTTTTAGAAAGACAGGGAGGAACATATTCGTGAAGAAGAAACTCTTTCCCTTTATGATGTTTGCGGTCGTAGCTGTTTTCCTTGCAGGTTGTACGGAAATCGATCAGCCGATCACATCAGACAGTGAAGGGATTTGGAATAGCTATTTTGTATATCCGCTATCTTGGCTGATTACACAGATTGCTGAATACTTTAATGAAAACTATGGTCTCGGGATTGTAATTGTTACACTTATCATCCGTTTTGTACTGCTGCCACTGATGATCAAGCAGACAAAAAATACAAAGCGCATGCAGGAAATCCAGCCAGAAATGATGAAGTTACGTGAACAGTATTCTTCAAAGGATGCTCAAACGCAGCAAAAGCTTCAGCAGGAAACAATGGCCATGTTCCAAAAGCACGGAGTTAATCCGCTTGCCGGCTGTTTCCCATTATTAATTCAAATGCCGATTCTGATTGCATTCTATCATGCAATTGTCAGAACGACTGAAATCGCAAATCACAATTTCCTATGGTTCGACCTGGGTGAAACAGATCCATACTTTATTCTGCCGATCGTAACTGGTTTAACAACATTCCTTCAGCAGAAAATTATGATGGCAGGTAACCCTGCAGGTATGAACCCGCAAATGCAGATCATGCTATATCTAATGCCTGTCATGATCGCAGTGTTTGCTTTCATTTTCCCAACTGCCCTATCACTTTACTGGGTAGTCGGTAACGTCTTTATGATTGTGCAGACTTTACTTATTAATGGTACATTTAAGAAAAGTGAAGTGAAAAGCACAACTTGATAGGAGGGGCTGTATGTGAATGAGGAGATCACGCTGACTGGTGCTACTGTTGAAGACGCTGTTTCTGAAGCGCTTGTAAAACTCGGTATTTCCAGAGAGCAGGCTGAAATATCAGTACTCGATGAAGGAAAAAAAGGTTTTCTTGGGCTGGGATCACGCCCGGCAAAGGTCCAGGTTATCCGAAAAAAGGACGCGATTGAAGAAGTCGAACGTTACTTAAAGGATATCGCCGGTCAAATGGGCGTTGAACTTGCAATCTCAGTCCAGCGCGAAGGAAAAGTTGTGACAATATTGCTTGAAAGTGAAAAAGTTGCACTGCTGATCGGCAAACGAGGTCAAACGCTCAATGCGCTTCAGACCCTTGCTCAGCTGATTGCAAACCGCTACACCGAACAATTTGTAACAATCGTGTTAGATGCAGAAGATTACCGTGAAAGAAGACGCGTGACACTCAGTCAGCTGGCTGAACGTAAAGCAGAACAGGCGATTCGTACAAGACGCCCTGTAAAGCTCGAGCCAATGCCGTCTTTCGAACGGAAGATCATTCACAGCGCACTGTCTTCAAGACCTGATATCGAAACTCATTCCGAAGGCCGTGAGCCTCACCGATATTTGGTAATTACTGCTAAATATTAAATTAAAATCAGCTGTCTGATGGCAGCTGATTTTTTTATGTAATGGTTTTAAGTGTTGGGTGTTAAGCCCTGGCGTTGGTTCTCCGTTTCAGGCGGACGCTTTCCACGGGAACGGCGGTGAGCCTCCTCGTGCTTCGCACTGCGGGGTCTCACCTGTCCGTTTAATCCCGTAGGAGTCGCCGCCTTCCACTGCGAACCACGCTGTAGATTTAATGTTTTTTAAATACAACTAATAATTTCACTAATATATATATATATATATATATATTAATTTGGATAATTTACCAATAAATCAATATATTTATTAAGAAAATTGTATTCAACACTCTAGCTGATCCTTGGAGTGGAGGACGGAGACTCCTGCGGCATAGAAGCGACAGCTGAGACCCCGGAAGACGAAGTCTGAGGAGGCTCAGCGCGCGGCCGCGGAAAGCGCAGTCCTCCACGGAAAGGATCAGTGGGTATCGATGAATCAATGTGTGTTATCCACATGTGAATAACACACTTCCTTACCATACATTGTGGATAATGCCAACTGATTTTCTTTTTTTCGATGCAAAAGTATGGTATTCTAATGATTTAGAGAGTATATAACGGAGGCCTTCTGTCTGGAAGGCCCTTCTTACTGTATAGAGAAAGTAACGAGGTGACATGTTATGGAGTTTGACACGATTGCAGCAATTTCGACACCAATGGGTGAAGGCGCGATCGCGATTGTACGGTTAAGCGGTGATGAAGCATTCACGATTGCTGACCGTGTATATAGAAGTGGCGGGAAGCAGCTGCAGTCTGTCCCATCCCACACCATTCACTACGGGCATATTGTGGATCCAAAAACAGACGAGACCATCGAAGAAGTGATGGTTTCTGTTATGAAAGGACCAAAGACGTTTACCCGTGAAGATGTGGTGGAGATTAACTGTCACGGCGGTGTTGTCAGTGTAAACCGAGTGCTTCAGTTGCTGTTACGTGAAGGGGCAAGGCTTGCAGAGCCGGGCGAGTTCACAAAGCGTGCGTTTTTAAATGGACGGATTGACCTCTCTCAGGCAGAGGCGGTAATGGATCTGATCCGTGCGAAAACGGACCGTGCGATGAGTGTTGCAATGAATCAGATGCAGGGCAGACTGTCGCGTTTAGTACAGTCACTGCGTCAGGAGATTTTAGAAATTTTAGCGCAGGTGGAAGTGAATATTGACTATCCTGAGTATGATGATGTTGAAGAAATGACATTAAATATGATGATGGAAAAATCACAGTACGTGCGCGATGAGGTAGAAAAGCTGCTGAGAACATCGGAACAGGGGAAAATTCTGCGTGAAGGCCTCTCGACCGTGATCATCGGCAGACCGAATGTCGGAAAATCTTCCTTATTAAATAGTCTTGTGCAGGAAAATAAAGCGATTGTCACAGATATCCCGGGTACAACGCGTGATGTCATTGAAGAATATGTCAATGTCAGAGGGGTTCCGCTTAAGCTTGTCGATACAGCGGGGATCCGAGAAACAGAGGATATTGTCGAACGGATCGGCGTGGAGCGGTCACGCCAGGTATTAAAGGAAGCAGATCTGATTTTACTTGTCTTGAATCACGGTGAAGAGCTGTCTGATGAGGATCGCAGGCTGTTTGAAGCGGTCACTGGAATGGATGTGATCGTGATCGTGAATAAAACGGACCTTGATCAGGTCATTGATTTAGATGAAGTGAAGCAGCTGTCAGGCGATCATAAGCTCGTCACGACCTCTCTTTTAAAAGAGCAGGGTGTAGATGAGCTCGAAGAATCCATTGCATCACTGTTCTTTGACGGTTCAGTCGACCTTGGTGATGGCACATACGTATCAAACAGCCGTCACATTGCACTGCTGCACCAGGCGCTTCAGGCAATTGAAGAAGCGCTTCAGGGTGCTGAAATGGGTACACCGGTTGATATGGTTCAGATCGATCTGCGCCGCACGTGGGAGATCTTAGGAGAAATGATCGGAGACACCGTTCAGGAAAGCCTGATTGACCAGCTATTCTCGCAATTCTGCCTTGGGAAATAAGATAAGCTTTTATAACTGCTACCCTGCGTTTCAGGCGGACGCTTTCCGGACGGTGGTTGCTGAGCCTCCTCAGGCTTCGCCTTGCGGGGTCTCAGCTTCCCACTAATCGTCCCGGAGTCGCCGCCTTCCACTCCGGGTATCGTGAATTTCTCTTTCAACTAGTCAATTGATATAAAACTGACCCAACTTTCTAAGGGTGGTTTATTTTAAAATATATTTACCTGAATCGGTATTAAATAGGCAATCTATTTAACTGCACATAGCTGATTGGAGCGTAAGGCGGGGACTCCGGCGCGAAAAGCGTGACAGCTGAGACCCCGCAACCGAAGGTGAGGAGGCTCAGCGCACGCCGCGCGGAAAGCCTCCGCCTGAAGCGGAAATCAGCGGCACTGGTTCAGTTAAAAAGGAGGACATTCATCATCATGGTGAAAAAATTTGAAGCAGGAAATTATGATGTAATCGTCATTGGTGCCGGTCACGCGGGTGTGGAAGCGGGTCTTGCTTCTGCACGAATGGGTGCAAAAACACTAATGTTAACAATAAATCTTGATATGGTGGCGTTTATGCCGTGTAACCCTTCAGTCGGCGGACCGGCTAAGGGAATCGTTGTGCGCGAAATCGACGCACTTGGCGGTCAGATGGGACGCACAATTGACCGTACGCATATTCAAATGCGTATGCTGAACACTGGAAAAGGACCTGCCGTGCGCGCGCTTCGTGCACAGGCTGATAAGGTACTTTACCAGCAAATGATGAAGGAAACGATTGAAAACGAGCCTAATATGACGCTTCTCCAGGGAATGGTTGAAGAATTGATCATTGAAGATGGTGAGTGTCATGGTGTCATCACGAATACCGGTGCAACTTTCCGTGCGAAAACAACGATTATCACAGCAGGTACATTCCTGCGTGGTGAAGTCATTATTGGCGATCTGAAGTATTCAAGCGGTCCGAATAACCAGCAGCCGTCAATTGGTCTTGCCGATCATATGAGAGCGCTTGGCTTTGATGTCGTACGATTTAAGACAGGTACACCGCCGCGTGTTAACAGCTCGACAATTGATTACACGAAAACTGAGATTCAGCCCGGTGACGAAACGCCGCGTGCATTCAGCTATGAAACAACTGAATTTATTACAGATCAGCTGCCATGCTGGCTGACTTATACAAATGCAGAAACACATCAGATCATCGACGATAATTTACACCGTTCTGCAATGTACTCAGGTATGATTAAAGGTACAGGCCCGCGTTATTGTCCTTCAATCGAGGATAAGGTTGTGCGCTTTAACGATAAGCCGCGTCACCAGATCTTCCTTGAGCCTGAAGGCCGTAATACGAAGGAAGTTTACGTACAAGGTCTATCTACGAGTCTTCCTGAAGATGTGCAGCAGCAGATCCTTTCAACAATTCCGGGCCTTGAAAACGCGCAGATGATGCGTTCAGGCTATGCAATTGAGTACGATGCAATGGTGCCGACTCAGCTATGGCCGACACTGGAGACGAAAAAAATCCGTAACCTGTACACTGCAGGTCAGATCAACGGAACGTCAGGCTACGAGGAAGCAGCTGGTCAGGGACTGATGGCCGGTATTAATGCTGCAAGACGCGCGTTTGATAAAGAAGAAGTCATTTTGAGCCGATCTGATGCATATATCGGCGTATTAATTGATGATCTCGTGACAAAAGGGACGAATGAACCTTACCGTCTGCTGACGTCCCGTGCTGAATACCGTCTGCTTCTGCGTCATGATAATGCAGACCTGAGATTAACAGACGTTGGTCATGAGATCGGTCTGATTTCAGATGAGCGCTACAGCCGTTTTAATCTGAAAAAAGAGCAGATTGATGCAGAAATTAAAAGATTACAGGAAGTTATTATTAAGCCGAATGAAGCAACACAGACACTGCTTGAAGAAGCAGGCAGCTCTGCTTTAAAAGACGGAATTCGCGGAACAGACCTTTTAAGAAGACCGGAAATCACGTACAATCATATTAAAGCATTGTCACCTGCAGCGATTGAACTTCCTGCTGATGTAGAGGAACAGGTTGAGATTCAGGTGAAATATGAAGGATATATCGAAAAATCTCTTCAGCAGGTAGATAAGCTGAAAAAGATGGAGAATAAAAAGATTCCAGAAGGCATTGATTATGATGCGATCACAGGGCTTGCTTCAGAAGCGAGACAGAAGCTGCGCGAGGTTCAGCCGCTGTCAATTGCTCAGGCATCACGCATCTCCGGTGTAAATCCGGCGGACATTTCAATTTTACTTGTCTATATCGAACAGGGTAAAATTGCAAAAGTATCCGGTTGAATGATCTAAAGGAGACCACTATGACAGAACAGCAGTTTTACGAACAGCTAAAAGCAAATGGCATCACGTTAAGTGACGATCAGCTGGAGCAGTTCAGAAAGTATCATGAAATTCTTGTTGAATGGAATGAGAAAATGAACTTAACAGCGATCACTGAACGTGAGGAAGTATATTTAAAGCATTTTTATGACTCAATCACTGCCGCGTTTTATTTCGACTTCACAAAGCCGATGAGCATTTGTGACGTGGGAGCGGGCGCAGGTTTTCCAAGCATTCCGCTGAAAATCTGCTTCCCGCACCTAAATGTGTCGATTGTCGATTCACTGAATAAGAGAATCACATTTTTAAATCACTTAGCAGATGAACTAAAGCTTGAAAACGTACACTTTTATCATGACCGCGCTGAAACATTCGGTCAAAAAGCTGAGCACAGAGAGCAGTACGACCTTGTAACTGCACGTGCCGTAGCAAGACTTTCAGTGCTGTCAGAGCTGTGTCTTCCGCTTGCTAAAACCGGCGGGCATTTTGTGGCGATGAAGGGTGCGGGCGCTGCAGAAGAGCTTGACGACAGCCAGAAAGCAATTAAGCTGCTTGGCGGTCAGCAGACGGTGGTGCAGGCTTTCACACTTCCTGAAGAGGAAAGTGAAAGATCAGTCATTGTCGTGGAAAAAGTTAAATCTACACCGAAGAAATATCCAAGAAAGCCGGGAACACCGAATAAATCTCCGCTTTCATAATGGCGTATAGTTTTTCACAAAGGGTGGTGTGTCTTGATGAAGACTCCGTTTTCACGGATCTTTGGCCTTGGTGATAAGGACGAGCCTGTTTCGCCTGAAACCACGGAAGAAAAAGAAGTTAACCAAGAAGAAGTTAAACAAATCGACATTCATCAGATCAAACCGAACCGTTTTCAGCCGAGAACGATTTTTGATGATGAAAAAATAGATGAGCTGGCAAGAACCATTCATACACACGGCATCATTCAGCCGATCGTTGTACGCGAAAGCGGAGACGGTTCTTATGAAATTATTGCCGGTGAACGCAGATGGCGCGCGATGAAATCGCTCAAGTGGGAAACCGTTCCTGCCATTGTGAAAAATATGAGTGACACTGAAACAGCATCTGTTGCTTTAATTGAAAACCTTCAACGCGAAGAACTTTCTCCCGTGGAAGAAGCGATGGCTTACCAAAAGCTCCTGGATCTTCATGAATTGACACAGGAAGCCCTGGCACAGCGCCTTGGAAAAGGTCAGTCAACCGTTGCAAACAAGCTGCGTCTTTTAAAGTTGCCTGAATTCGTTCAGGAAAGCATTATACAAAAGAAAATGACGGAGCGGCATGCACGCGCACTGATTCCTTTAAAGGATGCTGAGCTTCAGAATAAACTAGCAGAAGAAATCATCGAACTGCAGCTGAACGTCAAGCAGACAGAGCTGCGCGTCCAGAAAATGCTTGAATCAACTGAGACCAAACCGAAGCCGAAGCGTAAGGCATTCAATAAAGACGTGCGGATCGCCATGAATACAATTCGTCAGTCACTGAATATGATCTCTGATTCAGGTATGAAGCTCGATTCAAAAGAAGAAGAGTACGACGATTATTATCAGATTACGATTAAGTTGCCTAAAAAGAAGAAATAGATTGATAGAGTAGGAACCCGCTTATGATGAGCGGGTTTTTATTTTGGATGTTATTGCTGAAGTTGTATGAGTTTCGTCCGGAATTGTTGCGATCCACCCGGCTGCTTGTATCAGTCCAGGCTCAAGATGTAGCAATCCCCTATCACTTTGTCTCAATCCGCCATTTTACACGCTCCAATTACTCCGCCAAAAAACAACCTCTCTACTTTTCCAGACAATCTCTGTTAAAATAGACTTAATATTTTCATAGACGGAAGCATTCACAAAAAGGGGACGGGTGACACGAATGGGGAGAATGATTGCGATTGCGAATCAAAAAGGCGGCGTCGGTAAAACGACAACGTCTGTGAACATCAGTGCATGTCTTGCTTATTTGGGGAAAAAGGTTTTACTCGTTGATATGGATCCGCAGGGAAACGCAACGAGCGGGGTCGGTATTAATAAAGGGGATGTAGATGAAAGTATCTATGACATTTTAATTGAGGGTATTCCTGCAAAAAGCGTGATCAGGGGGACATCAGTTGAAAATCTGTATGCGATTCCCGCTACGATTTCACTGGCTGGCGCGGAAATTGAGCTTGTATCGATGGTTTCCCGGGAAATAAGATTAAAAAACACGCTTGAGGATGTACAGCACAGGTTCGATTATATTATTATTGATTGTCCGCCCTCACTTGGGATGCTGACGATCAATGCCTTAACAGCGTCAGATGCCTGCATTATTCCTGTGCAGTGCGAATACTATGCGCTTGAAGGGCTGAGCCAGCTGCTTAGTACAGTCAGACTTGTTCAAAAGCACCTGAATCACCATCTGTTAATCGACGGTGTATTACTGACAATGCTTGATGCGAGAACAAATCTTGGCCTACAGGTAATTGCGGAAGTAAAAAAATATTTCCAGGACAAAGTCTATAGAACGATCATTCCAAGAAATGTAAGGTTGAGTGAGGCGCCGAGTCACGGACTTCCTGTAATTTTATATGATCCGAAGTCAAAAGGGGCAGAAGTCTATCTTGAATTAGCAAAGGAAGTGATTATTAATGGCTAAAGGACTTGGTAAAGGGGTCAGTAACCTTTTCAAAGACATGTCATCGATTCATGATGAGCATGTTCAGCAGCTGTCAGTCAAAGACATCCGCCCGAACCCTTATCAGCCGAGAAAGATATTTGAAGAAATTTCGCTTGAAGAGCTCACGCTTTCTGTAAAAGAACATGGCATTCTTCAGCCGATTATTGTGCGGAAAAGTCTGAAGGGCTTTGAAATTGTTGCAGGTGAGCGCCGTTTCAGAGCGGCTAAGCAGGCAGAATTGACGCATGTACCAGCAGTGGTACGTGATCTGAACGACCGTCAGATGATGGAGCTGTCAGTGCTTGAAAATCTGCAGCGTGAAGACCTGACACCTGTTGAAGAAGCAAAAGCGTATGAAACACTGATGCGAAAGCTCGATATTTCACAGGAAGAGCTTGCCAAAAAGGTTGGAAAAAGCAGACCGCATATTGCAAATCACCTGCGTCTTCTGAAGCTGTCTGAGCCGGTTCTGGAGAAGCTTTCACAAAAGACTTTAACGATGGGACATGGCCGGGCACTTGCGGGTGTGAAGGATCCGACTGCAGCTGAACAACTTGCTGAGAAAGTGGTGAAAGAAGGCTTAAACGTACGCCAGCTTGAAAAACTCATTTCAGAAGCTGCGCCTCCAAGGAAGGATAAGCCTAAACAGAAAACAGATCCTCATCTAAAACAGCAGGAAACTGTGCTGAGAGAGCGTCTTGGCACAAGTGTTGCCATCAGAAAAAACAAAAATAAAGGTAAAATTGAAATAGAATTTATGTCAGAGGATGATCTTGAACGGATCCTGTCACTGTTAGGTGAAAAAGGAGAGAACCGCTTCTGAGATAGAGAGTAGAAAAGAGGGAGTTTCGCTTGGTACTGCTGGGGACATTGGTAAACGGACTGTTAATTATTTTTGGTACTTTGATCGGAAAGCTGCTGCACAGAATCCCTGAGCGTATGAAGGCGACTGTGATGTCTGCAATCGGGCTTGCAGTCGTCGTGCTCGGTCTGCAGATGGGGCTTTCGAGCAATAACTATCTCATTGTCATCATCAGTCTTGTGCTTGGTGCGGTGATCGGGGAGTGGATGGAGCTTGATGATAAGTTAAATGCAATGGGCAGATGGATTGAGCGGAAGGTCGGTTCAAAGGGTGAGACGAGTATTTCTCAGGGGTTTGTCACGGCCACCCTTATTTTTGTGATCGGTGCAATGGGTGTCATTGGCGCACTGGATTCCGGTCTTCGCGGTGATCATCAGGTACTGTTCACCAAGTCCATTATCGATGGCTTCGTGTCGATTATTTTAACCTCAACGCTTGGCGTCGGCGTATTATTTTCAGCCATTCCAGTCATACTTTATCAGGGATCGATTGCCCTTTTTGCGACGCAGATTGACAAATTCGTCCCTCAGGTGCTGATGGATCAATTTATCGCTGAAATGACGTCAGCAGGCGGCATTATGATCCTTGCAATCGGACTGAACCTGATCGGGATCACAAAAATCCGTGTTGCCAACCTGCTGCCGGGTATCTTCATTGTGGGTGCAATTGTGACCATTGTTCACCTGTATGAGGGGTATGGATTTTAGCCAGTCTTTTACGTAAAAGAATATTGGAATAATGAATGGCATCTGTGATTTTAGAAGCCATTTCATTTACTAAATAAAGGCGTGTATTCTGAAGCATCGCGTGCTCCATAAAGCCGCCCGCGTTTACAATGCCGGTAATATGCACATCACCGATCGGTGGCAGCTGCTTCTGAACACCTGCGCCCGGAAAGATCGGACCTTCTCCCACTTCAATGTAGCCGATATTCCGGTACTGGCCGAGACACGCATCAATCGCTACGACAAATGCATTGTCATATTCCATCCGGATTTTCTCTGCAGTATCTGCCAGGTTCAGCGCATGTACAGGATCTTTTAATGTTCCGTACAGCTCGCAAAATGGCAGCCTTCTTTTTTCAAGCAGCGATCCGGTCAGCGGTCCGAGTGAATCTCCCGTTGAACGGTCCGTGCCGATACATACATAGACAATCGGGCGGTCGACCGGATAAGTTGCGGCAAGTGTTTTGGCGAGTCTGTGGGGTGTCATATGATCCTCTAAATGACTGCGGCAGCTAGTGTCTGTAAATTGTGGCGGTATCGCTTCGTTCATTTAAGTCCAGCTCCTCTCACTTCTACAGTATAGGACCGTGCCTATTTTTTTATTCTGTTTATTCATTATATAATACATTTTGTTCTTTTTAAAGAACAAAATGTTTTTTTTCTTATAAGTTGGAGAAAAAAACGAACGCTGATAAAATAAAGATTAGCTTGAAATCATTTTTTAAAAGAAGGCAGGAAGTGATTTGCATGAAACTTGCTTCACCGGAAACAAATGATACACCTCAAACAATAGAAGAAGCAGTTGACGTTGGTGCTCTGACAGAAGCCTGGGATTCAATTGTCGCTTATTTAACGAATGAAGCGGTCTGGGTATCGTTCGGGATTACATTCTTAAGAATTATCCTGATCATTGTCATTGCAGGCATTGTCGTCCGCGTCGCTAAAAAACTGATACAAAACGTCTTTAAAGTGCGTGCGAAAGGCCCTGTGCAGGTATCGCTCCGCCGGGAAAACACGCTGTTAAAATTGCTGCAGAACGTGGTCTCATACGTCGTTTACTTTGTGGCTGTGCTTGCTGTGCTGTCCGCATTCTCAATTGATGTGCGCGGTCTGATTGCCGGTGCAGGTATCGTCGGACTTGCTGTCGGCTTTGGAGCTCAGAACCTCGTGCGGGATATCATCACGGGATTCTTTATTATTTTCGAAGACCAGTTCTCTGTCGGAGATTATGTCAGAATCGGTCAGGCTGAAGGTCACGTGGAAGAGATCGGCCTCCGCACAACGAAAATTAAAAGCTGGACTGGTGAACTGCACATTTTTCCAAACGGAAATATCACAGAAGTCACGAATTTCTCCATTCATAACAGTGTTGCTGTCGTAGATATCAGTATTGCTTATGAGGAAGACGTGGCTGCGGCTGAAACAGCCATCCGTGAATTCTGTGATTCTCTCGAAGGCAAGTATGAAGAAGTTGTCATGAAGCCTGAGCTGCTAGGTGTTCAGACCCTCGGCGCTTCAGAAGTCGTCATGCGTGTCATTGCAGAAACTCAGCCAATGAAACACTGGTATATTGCCCGTGAAATGCGCCGTGAAATCAAGCATTATCTTGATGAGCGCGGAATTGAAATTCCATTCCCTCGTATGGTCATGTATTCAAGGGAAGAAGTAGGCAAGCTTCAAACGGATATGCAGGAAAAAGTGAAAAAATAGGAGGATATTTCATGGAAGAAAAAGAGTATGGACTACATGATGTAGTAGAAATGAAAAAACCCCATCCGTGCGGAGTCAACCAGTGGAAAATCATCCGGATGGGGATGGATATCAGAATCAAATGTGAAGGCTGCTCACACAGCGTCATGATCCCCCGCAAGGAATTTTCACGGAAAATGAAGAAAGTGCTTGTGAAACATGAGGAATAAGGAAGTTTGCCCGCATGAGATCTTGAGTGATTTCATGCGGTTTTTTGATGATATTTCTGGGAATGGGGATTTGAGGATCTGCGGTCACATTCAGGAAATCTCAGGTCAGATTGTGTTTGATTTCGGGTCATATTATTGGAATTTCGGTTCACATCCGGGCCGGAGGTAAAAATCTCGGCTCATATTTTGTCATTTTCAGATCACATCCACCTAACTTGCGGTCACATTCAAAAAATCACGGATCATCTCCCTGATAGGCTCCTGCCTCCTCACGCCGGTCCTCTTGTATTTATAACCCGAACTCTATATAATTGTGTGAGGTTTGTATATGACACGTCACATGAACATGTTTTTAATAGAAGATTCAAGGAGTGAACGAAATGGCTTTAACAGCTGGAATCGTGGGCTTACCGAACGTTGGGAAGTCTACTTTATTTAATGCAATTACAAAAGCAGGTGCTGAATCTGCAAACTATCCGTTCTGTACAATCGACCCGAACGTCGGGATCGTAGAAGTACCGGACCCGCGTCTGACTAAGCTGACTGAGCTGGTTGAACCGAAAAAGACCGTGCCGACTGCATTTGAATTTACTGATATTGCAGGGATTGTAAAAGGCGCAAGTAAAGGTGAAGGTCTTGGAAACAAGTTTCTTTCACATATCCGTGAAGTAGATGCAATCGTACAGGTTGTCCGCTGCTTTGCAGATGATAACATCACGCACGTCTCAGGAAAAGTGGATCCGATTGATGATATTGAAGTGATTAACCTTGAGCTGATTTTAGCTGACCTTGAAGCAGTTGATAAGCGTATCGCCCGCGTTGCGAAAATGGCAAAGCAAAAAGACAAGGACGCTGTGATTGAAATGGCAGTGCTTGAAAAGGTGAAAGAAGCGCTTGAAAACAATCAGGCAGCAAGAACCGTTGAGTTGAATGAAGAGCAGGCGAAAATCGCTAAAGGCATGCATCTGTTAACAAGCAAGCCGATGCTTTACGCTGCAAACGTTGGTGAAGACGAAATCGCTGACCCGACAGATAATGAATACGTTCAGCGCGTACGTGAATTTGCGAAGGAAGATAACGCAGAAGTGATCGTTGTCTGTGCGAAAATTGAAGAAGAAATTGCAGAGCTTGATGAAGATGAAAAAGCAATGTTCCTTTCAGAGCTTGGCATTGAAGAATCAGGTCTTGACCAGCTGATCCGTGCAACGTACGATTTGCTTGGTCTTGCCACTTACTTCACAGCAGGTGTCCAGGAAGTTCGCGCATGGACCTTCCGCCACGGCATGAAAGCTCCTCAGTGTGCGGGCGTCATCCATACTGATTTCGAACGCGGCTTCATCCGTGCAGAAACCGTTTCTTATGATGACCTGATCGCTTCAGGCGGCATGTCACCAGCGAAAGAAGCTGGTAAAGTACGTCTTGAAGGTAAAGAATATCTTGTAAAAGACGGAGATGTTATCCACTTCCGTTTTAACGTTTAACAATATGAGCCCCCGGGAGAGATTCCGGGGGTTTAGTAATGGTTAATGTATGGTCGCGCGGGGATAGGTCAAATGACACTAAAAAGCGAAGGTTGACTGTTTAGCGTTGAACATGGACTATTTTGTGTCGAACATAGATGGATGAACGTCGAACAGGAAGCTGCAAACGCCGAACATCACTAGTTTTCTGCCGAACCCCCCACTCCCATCAAAAACCTCCTCCCTCCAATTGGACATCCCGTCCAAAGTCCGTTACAATAAAATAAGAACAAATGTTCTATTTCTGTTTGGGGAAGAACAGGAATCTCAAAATCTTACTGTCACCCTTGTCCAAAGGATTTCATTATGCTATAATATATCCTTGTGAGTAATAGAAATTTTTTATTATTCCTTGTCTCCTGACAACAGGAGGCCGCATAGACCATAAGGAGGTGAAAACCGATGAGAAAGTACGAAATCATGTACATTGTCCGTCCAGACGTTGACGAGGAGCAGAAAAAAGCTGTCACTACACGCTTTGAAGAAATCCTTACTTCAAATGGAGCGGAAATCATCGAGTCAAAAGAGTGGGGTAAGCGTCGTTTCGCTTATGAAATTAACGAGATTCGCGAAGGTTTCTACCAGATCGTTAAGTTGAACTCAGGTTCTGAGGCTATCAACGAATTCGACCGTCTGGCTAAAATCAGCGACGATATCGTTCGCCACATGACGATTCGCGAAGAAGAAAACTAATCTCTAAATATAAGTTCCTTGCAAGAGCAGGTGTCAACCTGCTTGCGCAAAAATAAAGGAGTTGGTTCTGATGATGAATCGAGTCGTATTAGTCGGTCGATTAACGAAGGATCCGGACCTGCGCTATACGCCAAGCGGTGTAGCAGTCGCAACATTCACACTCGCTGTTAATCGTGCTTTCACGAACCAGCAGGGAGACCGTGAAGCGGATTTTATTAACTGTGTGGTATGGAGACGTCCAGCTGAAAACGTGGCAAACTTCCTTAAAAAAGGCAGTCTTGCAGGCGTTGACGGACGTATTCAGACACGAAGCTATGAGAACCAGGAAGGCAAACGCGTGTATGTCACTGAAGTGAATGCAGAAAGTGTTCAATTCCTGGAGCCGAAGAACGCTTCAGGCGGCCAGTCCGGCGGCGGAAGCTACGGAGGCAATCAGGGGTATCAGGACAATAATAACTTCGGTCAGAATCAACCGCGTGAAAACCAAAGCAATCAAGGCAACCAGAATAACCAGAACTACACAAGAGTGGACAAGGACCCATTCTCAAATGACGGTCAGCCGATCGACATTTCAGATGATGATCTGCCATTCTAAGACGTGTAGAACGATAAAATCTAAAAAAGAAGGAGGGGAATCCCATGGCAGGAGGACGCAGAGGCGGTAAGCGTCGTAAAAAGGTGTGTTACTTTACTTCAAACGGTATTACACACATCGATTACAAAGACGTTGATCTACTAAGAAAGTTTATCTCTGAGCGTGGAAAAATTCTTCCACGTCGTGTAACTGGCACAAGCGCTAAGTATCAGCGCAGACTGACAGTTGCAGTTAAGCGCGCACGTACAATGGCGCTACTACCATTCGTTTCAGGCGAATAATGATATGAAAAGCTGTCAGCATGTCTGGCAGCTTTTTTTTATGGGTTGATCACTACTTTTAGCCTACTAAATTCCTCTAATACTGAAATTTCTCTCTTTTCACCATGCCATCTGAACTAAAAATTTCATTCAATCTATTCACTTTTTCATATATGAACCGATGTATATGTATGAGGCATGATTGCCTGAATATAAAGAGAGTCATATGGGGTGAGCAGGGTGAAACTTAAATCTATTAAGACTAAATTAATTTTGACAACATCGCTGGTATTGATCGTAGCCTTTGCAGTTTTACTCAGTTTAACAGGATGGCAGCTTCATGACCGTACGCAGGAAAACGTGCTGCAGCAGGCTGAAGGGATTGCAGGAGAGCTTAACAACTCGACTGAAACGTTCCTGGATCAGTATGGACGCAGTATTGAACAAATCGCTTCTACGACGACTGCGCTTCAATATGCTGAAGCAGCACTTGATGAAGGTGATGCAGCTTCAACAAATGAGCTTGAACAGCTGCTTGAAGAATACTTAACAATTTATTCAGATCCGTCCTCTATCTATGTAGCAGCAGATAATGGATCGTTACTCATTTCTCCGTTTGTTGATCTGCCTGCAGACTTTGACGCGACAACGCGTGAGTGGTATCAGCAGGCTGCTGCAGCGCCTGACACGGTGATCTGGAGTGAGCCATACATAGACGAAGCAACAGGTGAATACGTCATCACAGCTGCAAAAGCCATGCAGAGCGGTTCACAGCTTGTTGGGGTGGTTGGTGTGGACGTGAAGCTTGGAGATCTAACATCTAGGCTAGGGGAAACGCAGATTGGCTACAATGGCTATCCGTTCGTTTTATCAGGTGAAGGGGTTGCGATTGTACACCCGACCCTGCAAAGTGAAAACCTGATGGAATACAGTTTTGTTCAGGAAATTTTTGCGCAGGAAGATGCCAATGGGCAAATTGAATATGAGTTGAATGGTGCAGATAAGCTGATGGTCTATTCTACAGCTGAAAATACCAACTGGAAAATCGGTGTCGCGTTTGACCAATCGGATATTGCAGCAGAGTCTTTATCAATTCTGACGCTTCTACTCATAATTGGTGTGATCACACTTGTGATTGCTGGTGTCATTATGTCTCTTGTTGCAAGCAGATTTTCAAAGCCGATTGTTGCTTTGAGTCATTCTGTGCGTGAGGTAGCAGGCGGAGACCTGAGCACGCGTGCAAACGTGAAGTCCAATGATGAGATTGGTGAGCTTGCTACACAATTTAATACAATGGTGGATCATATGAATGAGATTCTTTCGACTGTTAAAGCATCTGTCGAAGAAGTGCGTGGGTCTGCTGAAGGATTGAGTGCGGTGGCAGAAGAGACGAATGCTTCAAGTGAACAGGTGGCGAGTGCTGTCGGTGATATTGCAGATGGTGCAACGCAGTCAGCGGAGGAAGCGGATGAAGCGAACCGCCAGTCACAGACGCTTGGTGAAAAGATCAATGCCATTTCAGAGCAGTCAAAGCAGATGTCTGAGGTGGCAAGTGAAGCGGGCAGTGTGAATGCGAGCGGCATCAGTCAGATGAAGCAGCTGAAGGAATATCACACGTCTTCTACAGGATTTATTCAATCGATGGAATCAGTTATTCAGGATCTTGAAACGAAGGTCCAGACAATTGAAACTGTCATGGCAACGATCACAGAGATCTCCTCACAGACAAACCTGTTAGCTCTTAACGCTTCGATTGAGGCAGCGCGTGCAGGTGAGCATGGTAAAGGGTTCGCTGTAGTTGCAGACGAGGTCAGAAAGCTTGCAGAGCAGTCAGTGCGTGCGACAGATGAAGTGAAGCAGACGATCGCTGACATTCAGGACAGCTCAAAGCGTGCGGTAAGCGAAATGGGCCGTACAAAGGAAAACTTTGATCATCAGTCAATCGTTGTTGAAGAAACGAATGACATTTTCGATCAGATGTCTGATTTTATGGGCATAATGGAAACATCAATTCTTGCAGTGTACCGTGAAATCCAGGATGTATCTGCAAGTAAAGAAGCAGTCACGCGCGTCATTCAGGAAATGGCTGCGATGGCTGAGGAAACAGCTGCATCATGTGAAGAAGTGGCAGCTTCCACAGATGAGCAGGTCAGAGCGATCCAGACTGTTACTGAATCAGCAGAGCGTCTAAGTGAGCTTAGCGATGATCTGCAGCAGGCAGTGAACCGCTTCCGTCTCGATGAACAAAAAGAAGCTTAAATATCAATCCTCCGGGTCTAAGTGACCTGGAGGATTTTTAAATTCATCAAACACGTGAACGGAATCACCCGGTAATTCACCGTGAAAAAAGGCTGCGGGTTGAAGGAAAGCGGTATGACAGATAAAATGAGTAGATGGATATAGTGATTGAATGAGAAAAATAGAGGTGTATGAATGAACAATACAAATACGTTAAGGCTGACTGAAGGCGCAATGATGACCGCTTTTTTCGCAGTCTTATTACTGATCACGGTGTATGTGCCGTTTATATCAGCTGTAACAGCTTTCTTTTTGCTGCTGCCATTTTTACTATACAGTGTAAAATATTCGATTCGCGCTTCGCTGGTGATGTTTGCAGCATCCATTGGTGTAGCAGCGATCGTTGGTGGAGTCATTTCAATCCCGATTGCCATTTTATACGGAACGACCGGTGTTGTCATGGGTTGGCTTGTCCAGCAGGGTAAGAGCAAGTTTATGATTTTTATGATTTCAACGCTTGTATTTGCTGTAAACCTGGTCGTACAATATTTATTTTCAATTCTGCTTCTCGGGATTAATATGATTGATGAGTTTTTCACTTTAATGGATGACTCACTGGAGCAGGCAATTTCAGTTTATAGTGCTGCAGGCATTGAGACAGGTGATGTGCGAGAGCAATTTTCGCAGATTATGATGACTTTTGAAACGCTGCTACCATCATTAATTGTCCTGTCCGCAGCACTGCTGATCTGGATTATGATGATCATCAACTTTCCGCTCGTTAAGCGCCTTACGAAAAAGGACATGCCGAAATTTGATTCATTCAGCAATCTTTCTTTGCCGAAAAACGTCATCTGGTACTACCTGATTATTCTGCTGACAGCACTTATTGCCGCACCTGAGCAGGGAACCATGTTTGCGTATGCTTTAATTAATCTCCAGTTTGGATTTGAGCTGTTAATGGTCCTTCAGGGGCTGGCTTTCATTCATTTCTACGGTCATTTAAAGGGCTGGAGCAAAGGATTGCTGGTGATTTTGACCATTTTAGGCGTATTGATCAATCCATTGACGCGAATTTTAGGTATAATAGACTTAGGTTTTGATTTAAGAAAACGGATCACTGAAAAGAAGTAAGCGCACATTCTTTTTGGTGGATGGATAAGATAGAGCATATATCATGCAAACGGGTGAACCGTTTTGGGAGCTGAAGGCATGCCAACATATTTTCAACACCGGATATTACGCCGGCTGCTGCTCGGGCTTACACTGATTGTCCTTCTGATTGCGGCGGTATTATTCATATACAACTGGATGTTTGCGGTCGGTACGCTGATTCTTGCAGTGCCTATGTTGTGGTTCGCTTTTGTATTTGAAAAGCGTTTTTTCAACGACACTGAAGAGTATATCGCCACGCTCTCCTACCGGGTAAAGAGGGTAGGAGAAGAAGCACTGATGGAAATGCCGGTTGGGATCCTGCTTTATAACGACGATTTTTTCGTTGAGTGGGCAAACCCGTATTTAACTGCGTTCGTGCAGGACGGCACAATGATTGGCCGGTCATTATATGACGTAGCGGACGTGCTTGTGCCGGTCATTAAAAAAGAAGGCAGCATAGAAGAAACTGTTTCGTGGCAGGGGCGGATTTTCCGCATCATTCATAAGCACGATGAAAAACTACTGTACTTCTTTGATGTGACAGAGCAGTCAGAGGTAGAAGAGCAATATGAAGCGGACCGGACAGTGATTTCAGTCATCTTTTTAGATAACTATGATGAACTGACACAGGGAATGGACGATTCTGCCCGCAGTAATATTAACAGTTCAGTCACAACGCTGCTCAACCAGTGGGCGACAGAGCACGATATTTACGTGAAAAGAGTGTCATCTGACCGTTTCCTTGCAGTGATGAATGAGCGCATTTTACGTGAGCTTGAGTATGAGAAATTTACGGTGCTTGATTCGATTCGTGAGATGACTTCAAGACAAAACGTACCGCTGACACTCAGTATCGGAATCGGCTCAGGCGCTGAGACACTTCCTGAGCTTGGGCGTCAGGCGCAGTCGAGTCTTGATCTGGCATTAGGACGCGGTGGTGACCAGGTAGTCATTAATCAGGCGAACGGAAAAGTAAAGTTTTACGGTGGGAAGACGAACCCGATGGAAAAGCGGACGCGTGTACGGGCAAGGGTGATCTCCCATGCACTGCGTGAACTGATCGTCAGCAGTGATAAAGTCATCGTGATGGGACATAAGCGCCCTGATATGGATGCAGTCGGAGCGGCGATTGGTGTCAGGAAGATTGCCCAGATGAACCAGCGTGAAGGCTTTGTGGCGTTGAATTTCACTGAGATCGACAGCGGGGTAACCCGTTTAATAGATGAGATTAAAACGAAGCCTGACCTGTTTTCTCATATTATTACGCCTGAAGAAGCACTTGATATGGTGACAGATGATACATTACTTGTGATTGTAGATACGCATAAGCCGAGTCTTGTCATTGAAGAAAAGCTGTTAAACAAAGCGGAAAAAGTGGTTGTGATTGACCACCACCGCCGCGGGGAAGAGTTTATAGAAAACCCGCTGCTTGTCTATATGGAGCCATATGCGTCTTCAACAGCCGAGCTTGTCACTGAGCTGCTTGATTATCAGCCGAAGACAGAGAAAATCACAATGCTTGAAGCGACTGCGCTTCTTGCTGGTATAATAGTGGATACGAAAAGCTTCACCATGCGTACAGGATCCCGGACATTTGATGCGGCATCCTATCTTAGAACGCTTGGGGCGGATACCGTACTCGTACAGCAGTTCCTGAGAGAGGATGTTACGACCTACGTAGAGCGGGCTCGCCTAGTGGAGACAGTCACTTTTTATAAGCATGGGATGGCCATTGCTTTTGGTGATGATGACCGTGTACATGATTCCGTCATTATTGCACAGGCGGCTGATACGCTGCTGCAAATGGAAGATGTGGCGGCGTCATTTGTCGTTGCCTTCCGTGATGAAGGTGTCGTTGGCATCAGCGCACGCTCACTTGGAACAGTCAACGTACAGCTGATCATGGAAAAACTGAATGGCGGAGGTCACCTGACCAATGCAGCAACCCAGCTCCGGGACGTTACAATTGATGAAGCGGTAGAACAGTTGAAACTGGCAATCAATGAACACATCGAAGGAGGAACTGAAGAATCATGAAAGTAATTTTCCTACAGGACGTTAAAGGTAAAGGTAAAAAAGGCGAAGTGAAAAACGTAGCAGATGGTTATGCACACAACTACCTGCTGAAAAATAACCTGGCTGCTGAAGCAAACGCAGGAAACGTCAGCCAGCTGAATGCTCAAAAGAAAAAGAAGGAGCAGGAAGCGCAGCAGGTGCTTGAAGAAGCAAAGCAGCTGAAGGAGAAAATGGAGGAGCTGACAGTTGAACTGACAGCGAAATCCGGTGAAGACGGCCGACTATTCGGTTCAGTCACTTCTAAACAGATCGCTGAAGAACTGAAAAAAACGCACGGCATTAAAGTCGATAAGCGTAAAATCGAGCTTAGTGACGCAATCCGTTCACTTGGTTACACAAATGTACCGGTGAAGCTTCATAATGATGTCACTGCGACTGTAAAGGTTCATGTAACTGAGGAATAATTTAGGGTCTTCTGAAACCAAATGGATCCGTGATATACTGAATGTATAACTTGGATGACAATAAACAGATAAAAATGCCGGGACTATGCGAATTTCCTGAGGGAAGCATAGTGCCGGCATTTTATACAGCAACACAGGAGGGATCCGACGTGAATGAACAGTATGCCGACCGCATGCCGCCGCAAAATATAGAAGCTGAGCAGGCCGTGCTTGGCGCTATCTTTCTAGAACCCCAGTCACTGATATCTGCGCAGGAAGTCCTCATGCCGGAAGATTTTTACCGCAGTGCCCACCAGCGTATTTTTGACGTCATGATCAGCTTAAGTGATAAAGGAAAAGCAATTGACCTGATCACGGTCACTGAAGAGCTTGCAGCCATGAAAGAGCTTGAAGACGTTGGGGGAATCTCCTATTTAACAGACCTTGCAGGTTTTGTACCGACTGCAGCCAACCTTGAGTACTATGCGCACATTGTCGAGGAAAAATCACTTTTAAGAAGGCTGATCCGCACAGCGACAACGATCGCTCAAGATGGCTATGCACGTGAGGATGAAGTTGAAAACCTTTTAGCTGAAGCCGAGCGTAACATCATGGAAGTGGCAAACCGTAAGAACACAAGCGCCTTCCACTCGATGAAAGACGTGCTTGTGCGTACTTACGATAATATCGAGATACTGAACAGCTCACAGGGTGATATCACAGGAATTGCAACAGGATTCAATGAGCTCGACCGCATGACAGCAGGCTTCCAGCGTAACGACCTGATTATCGTTGCAGCCCGTCCGTCAGTTGGTAAGACCGCTTTCGCCCTGAATATTGCTCAAAACGTTGCGACGAAAACAGGTGAAAACGTTGCGATCTTCAGTCTTGAGATGGGTGCCGAGCAGCTTGTGATGCGTATGCTCTGTGCTGAAGGAAACATCAATGCGCAAAACCTGCGTACAGGAGCGCTCACAGATGAGGACTGGCGAAAGCTGACCATGGCCATGGGAAGCCTGTCAAATGCCGGTATTTATATTGATGACACGCCTGGCGTGCGCGTACAGGATATCCGCGCGAAATGCCGCCGTCTGAAGCAGGAACACGGACTCGGTATGATTCTGATTGACTACATGCAGCTGATCCATGGTACAGGAAAGCCCGGCGAGAACCGTCAGCAGGAAGTATCGGAAATTTCCCGTTCACTAAAAGGACTTGCCCGTGAGCTTGAAGTACCGGTCATCGCACTGTCTCAGCTATCCCGTGGCGTAGAATCACGTCAGGACAAGCGTCCGATGATGTCTGACTTACGTGAGTCAGGAAGTATTGAGCAGGATGCCGATATCGTTGCCTTCCTTTATCGTGATGATTATTACGATAAAGAAAGTGAAAACCAGAATACGATCGAAATCATTATTGCCAAGCAGCGTAATGGCCCGGTTGGTACGGTGTCACTCGCATTTATCAAGGAATATAACAAATTCGTTAACCTCGAGCGGCGACTCGATGATCCGAATATGCCGCCTGGTGCGTAAAGCCTCCTTTATGGGGGCTTTTTTTGCGTGTGTGGTCGCTGTTGAGTGACGTGTTTTGCCGGTTGAGGTAGCGATACACCCGGGGTGAGTCGTTTGTGCTTTAAGTTGTACGTGTTCACTCTGTATTCGTACCAATCCCTTAGCCAAAAAACTGTCACATTCACACAAATCAGTACCACACAAATCAGTAAATCTTTTCATTTATCGAAATAAACGAATATAAACTATCATTTAATCAAAAATGTTCGTCTTTACATTGACTGACCCCTCAATGACTGGTAAACTGTTCTTGTTTGATAAAAAGGGTGTAACAGCCTGACGGAGGTGCGTTCCATGTCTTCAGTAGTTGTAGTAGGAACTCAATGGGGAGATGAAGGTAAGGGTAAGATCACTGACTTTCTCTCAGAGCATGCAGAAGTAATTGCACGCTATCAGGGCGGTAATAATGCAGGTCATACAATTAAATTTGATGGAGAAACATATAAACTGCATCTGATTCCATCAGGGATCTTTTATAAAGATAAAATCTCTGTGATCGGTAATGGAATGGTTGTAGATCCAAAAGCGCTTGTGAAGGAACTGAAGTATCTTCATGACCGCGGTGTCAGCACAGAAAATCTTCGTATCAGTAACCGTGCACACGTGATTCTTCCATACCACATCAAGCTTGATGAAGTGGAAGAAGAGCGTAAAGGCGCGAACAAAATCGGTACGACGAAAAAAGGAATCGGTCCTGCTTATATGGATAAAGCAGCACGTGCCGGTATCCGTATCGCTGACCTTTTAGATAAAGAGTCATTTAAAGAAAAGCTTGAACATAACCTGGCTGAGAAAAACCGTATGCTCGAGCGCTTCTATGAAGTGGAAGGCTTTACGATGGACGATGTTTTCGAAGAATACTTTGAATATGGCCAGCAGATCGCGAAATATGTTTGCGATACATCTGTTGTGTTAAATGATGCACTTGATGAAGCGCGCCGCGTGCTTTTCGAAGGTGCACAGGGTGTTATGCTTGATATCGACCAGGGTACATACCCATTCGTTACGTCTTCAAATCCGGTAGCGGGTGGCGTAACAATCGGTTCAGGTGTTGGACCGACGAAAATCGGTCACGTGGTAGGTGTATCTAAAGCCTATACAACGCGTGTCGGGGATGGTCCATTCCCAACTGAGCTGCATGATGAGATCGGCAGCCAGATCCGTGAAGTCGGCCGTGAATATGGTACAACAACAGGCCGTGCGCGCCGTGTTGGCTGGTTCGACAGCGTTGTTGTACGTCACGCACGCCGCGTAAGTGGACTGACAGACCTTTCACTGAACTCAATTGATGTATTAACAGGCATCAAAACACTGAAAATCTGTACAGCTTACCGCCTTGACGATGAAATTATTACAGAATATCCGGCAAACCTTCGCACACTTGCAAAATGTGAGCCGATCTATGAAGAGCTTCCAGGCTGGGACGAAGACATTACTGGCGTACGTTCACTAGATGAGCTTCCTGACAATGCACGTCACTACCTTGAGCGCGTATCACAGCTGACAGGTATCCCGCTATCAATCTTCTCAGTAGGACCTGACCGGACGCAGACGAACGTTGTGAAAAGTGTATGGAGAGTGGAAAAATAAATGACATGAAAAAAGGGTACCTGCGAGCTGCAGATACCCTTTTTTCTATATAATTTTAACATCCCAATTTTTGACTGCCTGCTGCACATTGGAAAATGTCTGAATATTCTTGAAATTAATGCCATTTAACACAATATGCTGCGCAAGCTCGGGACGCAGACCGCTTACATTTACATCTACCCCAAGCAGCTTAAGTACATTGGTGATATCAAATACATGTCCGGCCACTTCGTTATCAATCGTCACAATACCTGAAAAATCAATAATCACGCAATCTGGATTCATATCACTGATCGCAGGAATCGTCTTCGTCATCAGGTGCTCTGCGCGTGCAGAATCAATCTTACCAATCAGCGGCAATACAACGACTCCCGGCTGAATCGGTACAATCGGTGCAGAAAGCTCAAGAATTTCTCTGCGGCTCTCTTCATTAATTTTATTCTTATACTTCTCGAACATCAAAATTGATTCACGCATATTAACATCCAGAATGAAATTCAACCGGTTTAACACAAAGAGCGTGTCCTTAGTGGAAAGCTCCTTTTGAATACAAACTGCCCCGATCAAATCACTGAAATACATTCTTGTATCAGGATAAGGGCGAATCAGTGAAGAAAGCTTATCCATCATGGATACCTGTTCTTCGATATTATCCCGACTCCATTTCAGAAATTTCTCTTCTACTGATTCCTCTTTTTCAATAATCAGCGTTTCTGAATAGAACTTGAAAAAACGGCCATTGTTTTTTCTGGACTCTTCAATCATTGACTGTGGTATTTCCACATCAACCTTATTAAGACTATATACAAGAAGTTTTTCTCCAAGCTCTTCTCCATTTTGTTTCAGGTATGAAGCAAAATCCTGAATCGAACCCATGTCAATCCCTCAATTCTATGATGTTAGTGATCCTGGTTTTCAGCCTTTTAGCTTTACTATACCCTTAAGTGTAGACTGTTCAAGCCTAGTTCTGGCGTAAAAATCATTTTTCTTTATCATCATGACGGCTTATTTAAGATATCTGGTAACAAAGAGGAAAATATAGAATCCTCCCGAGGGTATACATGAATAGTATTATACAACAGGTTCCCATGGAAGCCTATATATTGTCACTAAGAAAACAGCTGAACCGTGAAAATTGCTACTCTCTTCGCTTCAATGATATTTGCTTTATGCAAAATCCTCTCTTCCGTCGGATCGCCACTGATAAAATGGACTTTATCATGAGGAAGAGGGGTCTCGGGCGTATCTTCCACCAGAACAATTTCAGCACCGTTATTATGGTAAAGCACTTCTTTAATTGCCTGCTCAATTTTTTTCGACCAGCCGATATAGACATAATGCCCGCTTTTTTATACATAAGCCGCCCCTCCTTTTTTAAACGCTGATATGTACTTGCCGCTTCCACGATCTTTCCGATTAGTACCCTAATCAGACCGATGCCGAAGATAAATAGAAAGATCCCAACAAGCCTGCCTGCTACTGTCATCGGAAAAAAGTCTCCATATCCCACAGTCGTTAATGTCGTCATCGTCCACCAGAAGCTGTCAAACAGCGTTGGAAACGTCTCGGGCTCTATCCAGTAGACTGAAAATGTACCAAATAAAATAATAAATGCAGATAAAATCGCGATCACGCGGAAATCCATTTCAGAAAGCTGCTTCCAGAGTCTCATAAAAATATGCATGGTTTGTCACACCTTAAAGTCAATATGTTTTGTATCTTATGGAAGTTTCATATACAGATTTTAACGCTCTTTAACCCTGCCGTATATGACATGTCATACATTAACCAAGTGTAATGAAAAAACCTTAAAAACTTTCAAAAAAAAGATTGTCAGTTTTTAAAAAGTTATGGTATAGTTAGATTCGTTGCTAAGGCAGCTCAATTTTTTGGCCCGTTGGTCAAGCGGTTAAGACACCGCCCTTTCACGGCGGTAACACGGGTTCGAATCCCGTACGGGTCACCACTTATTTCATTTATACATATTTATCTTTGGTCCCGTGGTGTAGCGGTTAACATGCCTGCCTGTCACGCAGGAGATCGCCGGTTCGATCCCGGTCGGGACCGCCATTTAGGCTTTGTAGCTCAGTTGGTAGAGCAATGGACTGAAAATCCATGTGTCGGCGGTTCGATTCCGTCCAAAGCCATAAGATACGCTGCAATCGTGGCGTATTTTTTTGTGCCCAAACCTCTCCTAATAACCTCATTTCTCTACTATTAAACATCTCAATTTCCTAACAAAACAATTACAGTCAAAAAATTTTCATTACTTGAGCCCCGTTAGCATCATTCAGATCAAGGTGTTGGTAAAATTTAGATTAAAACTGGTTTTATGTCGTTTTTTACAGTTAGGCAACAAGCC
Source organism: Jeotgalibacillus malaysiensis (assembly GCF_044789845.1). NCBI lineage: Bacteria > Bacillati > Bacillota > Bacilli > Caryophanales > Caryophanaceae > Jeotgalibacillus > Jeotgalibacillus malaysiensis. The sequence continues at coordinate 3,563,869 of NZ_CP085252.1, read as the reverse complement.
TTGAGTGGCAGCTTCTATATGGTACATTTGGATGGCGCATTTTTCAGGCGCTGATTCAAGTTTACCTGTTGGAGGATAAAATAATGAAAAATAGCAATCAAAACCGTTCATTTATATATTCAGGCAAAAGTCTTAAAATATTTGCTGCCGGAGTCATGCTGTCTACTGGACTTTGGGGGTTTGACACAGAAACTTCTGCCGATTCACGCGGACTGACAGTTGTTCACCATGTGTATGCAGGTGAAGAATACGTTGGGGTTGTGACTGATCCGGATGATTTAACTGCATGGGCAGAGAAAAAAGAAGAAGAGCTTGAAGAAGAAGCTTCCGGTGATGTTAGACACAATCTTAAACTGATTCCTGAGCACGTATTTAACCCGCAGACAGAAGATCAGAAGCTGATTGATCAGGCTAAGGAAGCAACTGCATTTGAAACAGATGCTTATGAACTGAAACTTGGAGAGCATGCTATTGCTTATGTAGAGAATAAAGATGCTGCAAAGGAAACAATCAGACAGCTTAAGCTGACAGCTGTTTCTGAAAAAGAGCTCGATCGTTTTGAGAAAGAGGATCCGAATAAGGAGCTTGAGTCTGGTGACAGCCGTGTAATCGATATTCAGATTAATGGAATTGGCGAGCAGGAAGAGACACAGGTGAAACCTGACAGCCTGGTTGAACCGGAAGAAGCAGTTGAAAAACTTTTGGCTGGGACAACAAAAACGATTGATCATGAAGTAGCTGAAAAGGAAACAAAGGAAGACATCCTTGAAAGGTACGGCATGGATGAGGAGACCTTTGAAGAGCTGAATCCTGAGGCTGGAGAACTTTCTGAAGGCGTACTGATCAAAGCTGAAGAAAAGGTACCTGGTGTGGAAGTTCAGGTGAAAAAAGAGTCACGCGTGACAGAAACAATTGATTTTGAAGAAGAAGTCAGAGAAGACGGTGACCTCCTGAAAGGCGAAACGCGTGTAGAACAGGAAGGCCAGGAAGGCGAGAAGGTTTACACGGAGCTGATTACTGAAGTAAACGGTGAGCAGTCAGCTAAATCAACTGAAGATGAAGAAGTAACAAAAGAAGCGAAAGATCACATTGTACTTGAAGGAACAAAAGAAATTCCTTCCAAAGGAACAGGCTCACTTCAATGGCCTGCTGATGGCGGTTATATCTCAAGTCATCAGGGACCAAGATGGGGAGATCATCATAAAGGGATTGATATCGCAAGTCCTGACAGCCTGACGATTAGTAATGTTGATAACGGTGTTGTCGAATCAGCAGGATTTGAAGGAGATTACGGAAATAAAGTCGTCATTGATCACAATAACGGCATGCGTACAATCTATGCCCACTTAAGTGAAATTCACGTGCAGCCAGGCCAGACGGTCGGTAAGGGTGAATCACTTGGATTAATGGGTACAACAGGATTCTCTACAGGTATCCACCTGCATTTTGAAGTATACGTAAACGGTGACCTGAAAAACCCGATGGATTATCTGGATTATTAAAAGAAACACTGCTGCCGGTACCGGTTTTACTGAAAAACTGGATGCTGGCAGCAGTTTTGTGTATCTTAAATGAAATAATCTATTAATAAAGATTTATGACATAATATTTTTGAAATGCAGCTGATGATTTGCGCGTAAGGCGGCGACTCCTGCAGCGGAGAAGCGACAGGTGAGACCGTGGAAGGCACAGCCTGGAAGGGGCTCACCGCGCGGCTGCGGAAAGCGCTGTCCTTCCCGGAGAGGGTCAGCGCTTATAGATAAACGTTCTATTTCCCGGGAAATCAGCTGTTAAAATCGGGTAAAGAGTGAATTATTGACGTCAACGTGATACATTTACTATAAGACTATATAACACTCAATGATTACGAATGATAAAGGAGAATCACGAGATGGATAAAAAGATCCTAGTTGTCGATGATGAAAAGCCAATTGCAGATATACTACAATTTAACCTGAAAAAAGAAGGCTATGAGGTTCACTGTGCATATGACGGTGACGAAGCCCTTGAAAAAGTGGAAGAAATCAAGCCGGACTTAATTCTGCTTGATATCATGCTTCCTGGTAGAGATGGCATGGAAGTATGCCGTGAAGTACGTAAGAATTATGAAATGCCGATTATCATGCTGACGGCAAAAGACTCTGAAATTGATAAAGTGCTCGGTCTTGAGCTCGGCGCAGATGATTACGTGACAAAGCCTTTCAGTACACGTGAACTTGTAGCGCGTGTGAAGGCAAACATGCGCCGTCACCAGGCATTAAAAGGACAGGTTGAGGAAGAGAACCTGACAAATGAAATCACAGTAGGCGTTCTGACGATTCATCCGGATGCATATATGGTGACAAAACGCGGTGACACGATTGAACTGACGCACCGTGAATTTGAGCTGCTTCATTATTTATCAAAACATATCGGTCAGGTCATGACGCGTGAGCACCTGCTTCAGACAGTGTGGGGCTACGATTATTATGGTGATGTGCGTACAGTCGATGTAACGGTTCGTCGTCTGCGCGAGAAAATCGAGGACAATCCGAGTCACCCATTATGGATCGTAACGCGCCGCGGCGTCGGTTACTACCTGAGAAACCCGGATCAGGATTAGATTTAAATGCGGAAGGTTAATTTCTTTCAATCTATACATTTAAAGTTTGTGCTGATATACGTACTCTTAATCGCATTAGCCATGCAGATTATTGGCGTTTATTTTGTGCGTGAGCTTGAAGAAACGCTAATCGAAAACTTCAAATCGTCGATTGAAGACCGTATGAGCCCGCTTGAATACAGTATTACTCAAGAGATTAGTAATGATCTGTCGGGCGAACGGTCAGATGATGAACCTCCATTACAAGAGTCCATCCGCATACTGCTGGGTGGACTTAATTCTGAAGATATCGAGGAAGTACGGATTATCGACGCAAGAAACCGTGTACTTGGCACATCTGACGATAATAACCAGACCGTTGTCGGCCAGCGGATGAATAATGAGCTGCTGCAGCGGATGTTTATTGAAGGGGGGCCCCCTTCAAATAACCTGAACGAAACCTACGTGGACCGTGAAAGCGGGGACAGAATGTGGGTGCTTGCCATCCCGATTGTTTCAGGAAGTGATGTGATCGGGGCGATTCATATTGAATCGCGTATTGAAAACGTATACTCACAAATGGATGAGATCAATGAAATCCTGGCCGGAGGTACGGCTATTTCGCTTGTGATCACCGCTATACTCGGTGTGCTGCTTGCGCAGACGATTACCAGACCGATTGCTGATATGAGAAGTCACGCCGTTGATATGGCAAAAGGGAATTTTTCGAGAAAAGTTAAAGTATATGGTCACGATGAGATTGGTCAGCTGGCCATTACCTTCAATAATTTAACGAAAAGACTTCAGGAAGCGCGCGTCACAACGGAAGCGGAGAAACGGAAGCTCTCAAGTGTCCTCAGCTATATGACAGATGGAGTAATTGCCACTGACCGGAGAGGCAGAGTTATTCTGATTAATGACCCGGCAGCCGGCATGCTGAATGTTTCACGTGAAACAGTGCTGTCAATGTCTCTTCCTGAATTGCTGGGCATTGAAGAGGAATACTCATTTGACGACCTGTCCAGTCAGAGCGACTCACTGATTTTGAATTTTGGTACGCAGTCAAAGCCTTATATTCTGCGTGCGAACTTCTCTGCCATTCAAAAAGAAACTGGCTTTGTAAGCGGTCTGATTGCCGTACTGCATGATATCACGGAACAGGAAAAGATTGACGCAGAGCGCCGTGAGTTCGTTGCGAATGTCTCACATGAGCTCAGAACGCCGCTGACGACAATGCGCAGCTATCTTGAGGCGCTTGCTGAAGGTGCGTGGCAGGATGAAGAAATTGCACCCCAGTTTCTTCATACAACCCAGACTGAAACTGAACGGATGATCCGTCTTGTGAATGATTTGCTGCAGCTGTCTAAAATGGATAGCCGTGACTATCGTTTAAATAGAGAATGGGTTAATTTCATTGCGTTTTATCAGCGGATTATCGACCGCTTTGATATGGGGCGTTCACAGGATGTGTCGTTTAAAGTAAAGCTTCCGAAGAATCCTGTGTATGTTGAAATTGATACTGATAAGATGACGCAGGTACTTGATAATATTATTTCAAATGCGCTTAAATATTCGCCTGAGGGTGGTCAAATCGGCTTTAAGGTAGAGCTGAAAGAGCGTGAAAAAGAGATGGTTGTCAGCGTGTCAGACCAGGGTGTAGGGATTCCGCGTGAAAACCTGAAAAATATTTTTGAACGCTTTTATCGTGTGGATAAAGCCAGAACAAGACAGCTTGGCGGTACAGGGCTTGGACTTGCGATTGCCAAAGAGATGATCACCGCACACGGTGGTCAGGTCTGGGCTTCAAGTGTGGAAGGAAGAGGGACAACCATTTATTTCACACTGCCATATGATCCGGAAAGTGAGGATGATTGGGCATGATGAAAAGAATGGAGCTTTTAAAATCGATCCTGCTGTCACTGCTGGTTGTATTAAGTTTGCTTCTTACGTGGAATGTATGGTCTTATCAGCCGGCAAGCAATCTTTATGATGAGTCTGAGACAACTGTTGAGAACGTTGCGATTGCTGAAGAACGTACGACCAGAGATCTGATTCAGCCGTCACGCTTTCTTGTTCACGGTGAAGTGGCAGTGAGCGGAACATCTGATGAGAATAATATTAATACGTTAAATTCGCTGATGCAGGAGTGGAACATTTATAACGTTCAGCAAAATAATTCTTTTGATGAAGCGGATTTCCAGAACATCGTTCATGGACCAAACCGCATTGAAGTGTTGTATCCTGCAGGAATTCCGTTCAGTGCCTACCGAGATATTTTAACCTTTGAAAATACCAATCTGCCTGAAGATACATTTGACCGCTTAGTGATTGATGTGTCGGGGCAGGAGGACACGCCTTTTACTGTGTACTTTGTTCATTATGAAAATAGGGTGATCTATGAAGGGCGTGTGGATTCAACGCACCTTGAAGATTTGAATCGTGTGATCGTGTCGAATGCACCTGCGATTTATACGCCGCTTTTTGCTTATGAAACAGGTGATCGGACGATTTATCTGCCGGTTGAACGCAGAGAGTATACTAAATACCATTATAGAATGACGACGATTGATATCAATCTGTTCAGACGTGCACTGTTCCAGAACCCTGAGACAGTGGAGATGAACCAATTTGGATCTTCGCGTGACCAGTATTTTGATCAGTCATCGAACCTGATGGAAGTGGATCGCAACAGCAATACGCTTAGCTACGTGAACCCTTCTGCAGAGCTTTCAACAGTAGGCAGAGCAGGTGATCTGTTCCAAAAGAGCAGACGATTTGTGAATGAGCACGAGGGCTGGGTGGATACGTATTATCTGTACGACCTTGATGCAATGGATCAGGAAATCACTTTCAGAATGCATGAGCAGGGGCTGCCGGTCTTTAATGACAATGGTGCTGCTGAGGTTTATCAGGAGTGGGGCGAGACTAGAATTCATCAGTATGCCCGCTCATATTTATCAAAGCAATTTGAAACTCCGGTAAGTGCTGATGCGGTGTCGATTGGGTCAGGCTATGATGCCATTGAAGCCATTGAAAGTATAGAAAATTACAATCCTGAACGGCTGCAGGATGTGACAGTCGGCTATTACATGACAAGAGATTCAAATGGCAGCGAGTATATACTTGATCCCGTCTGGTATTACAAATATAATGACAGCTGGGCAAGGGTGCCAGTTATAGGAGGAGGGGATCCGGTTGGATTGGAGTAAAACGAAAACCATATTTATTATCGTATTTCTGATCCTGGATATCTTCCTTTTATTCCTGTTTATTCGAAAGTATGAAGACAGTCAGCTTGAAACAATTGGTGACCTCTCAACGACTGAGCGGCTTGCTGATGAGAATGTGACATTGGGCGAGCTGCCTGATGTAGAAGACAGTCAGCCTTATCTGAATGCGGAGTTTTACCGTTTTATGAGCGCGGATTTGCAGGAGCTTGAAGGACAAAATGCAACAATTCGTGAAGGACAGATCCTTGAGTCAGTACTCACTGAGCCGGTGGCGATTGAAAATCCAGAGAATCCTGAAGAAGTGACTGAACTGTTCGCGGATTACGTGTTAAACGGAGAGCAGTACACATTCTGGGAATATGATGAAGAAGACAATCAGCTGCGCTATTTTCAGACACATGATGATTTACCGCTTTATTACAACCTGAATGCGCAAATTGCCGTTCAGCTGAATGAAAATAATGAAGCCATTTCCTACGAGCAGACGTATCTGACATCATTTGAGGAATTTACAGAAGAACAGGAGCTGAGAGAACCAAGAGTGGTACTTGAAACCTTCTATGACCGTAACCTGATCCAGCCAAATTCAACGGCAACCGATTTGAAACTGGGCTACTATCCGTTATTTGTACAGGAATCAGGCGGCGATACAGAGGCGGTGGCAACACAGGTACTGACACCTACCTGGAAAATGACAATCGAAAATGAGGACGGCAGCCGCAATGAGCTCTTTATGAATGCGGTGGATGGCAGTATTTATGATATGTCGCAGGTAGATCTTGATTTCGAACAGCTTGAAGAAGATGACGAAACTGCGGAGTGAAGACATATGACAATGCATATGAGTGTGCTTGCAAGCGGGAGTACAGGCAATGCGATTTTTATAGAAAACGAGCATCATTCCTTCTTAGTTGATGCAGGTCTGAGCGGCAAGCAGATGGAAGGGTTATTCAGCCAGATTGACCGCTCAATGAAAGATTTGAGCGGCATTCTGGTTACACATGAACACAGCGACCACATTAAAGGACTCGGAATCCTTGCGCGCCGCTACAACCTGCCAGTGTATGCAAACGAAAAAACGTGGCATGCGATGGCACCGCTCATTGGGAATGTGAACAGCGAGCAGAAATTTATCTTCCCGATGGAGACGGTCCAGACGTTTGGCGGACTTGATATTGAATCCTTTGGCGTCTCACATGACGCAGCGGAGCCGATGTTCTACGTCTTTCATGAAAACGGGAAGAAGATTGTGGTCATGACAGACACAGGCTATGTCAGCGACCGGATGAAAGGCATCATCAAAGGCGCGGATGCCTATGTTTTTGAAAGCAATCATGACGTGGGGATGCTTAGAATGGGACGCTACCCATGGAGTATCAAGCGGCGCATTCTGAGTGACGTCGGCCACGTGTCCAACGAGGACGCTGCGGTTGCCATGAGTGAAGTCGTGACAGATAACACGAAGCGAATCTATTTATCTCACTTATCAAAGGATAATAATATGAAAGATCTGGCGAGAATGAGCGTGACGCAAACGCTTGAAGACTGTGGAATGAAGGTTGGCGAGACATTTGACCTTTATGACACAGATGCAAAAACGCCGACAGATTTGTATAAGATTGTGTGAGCACTGCCTGCGGGTGGTGCTTTTTTGATGGTGCTGGTTGTGGTTCATAGAACAAACATAATGGTTCGCAAAAAAATATCATTTACCCTGCCGTCCACTTTTCAACACCTTTGTGACATCAGGCAATTTCCCTCCCTTTTTCGCATAAATCAAGTAGACTGATAGAAGGAGAAAATAGGAGGAGGGGTATCAAATCGAATGGTATAATATCCGCGCGCTTATTATTTCATCTACACAAATCGCGCTGCTTATTGCATTTGCAGTTGCCTGGTTCCGGATCAGTCAGTCAGATAAAATCTTAGCATCAAAAGTATCAAACCTGTTTTATACATTCGTGCTCGTCTGGAAGTTCTCAAGTATTCTCTTCTATTTTGAGTACATTATGAACGCGCCGATGTCTATTTTATATTACAATGGAGGCGAAATGGGCTTACTGCTTGCAGTTGCAGCCGTTCTGCTCCAGCTTGTTTACTACAGCCGGAAAACGCCGGATGTCATTGTTCACTGGCTCCCGGCCTGGATTGTTGTGTTAATTGTTACTGAAGCGGTAAAGCTGATGCTGACTGCCTCAACCATTATAGACGCACTGCTTGTTGGTATATTTCTCGTACTACTCATTTTCATCTGGCCTAAAAACAGCCGTCTTATTAATGAAGCACCGACCCTTACACTGGTGATGGTACTCGCACTTCAATGGCTCACATTCTCGCTCAATGGCGATTTCATTACAACCGGACTCATCTACAGCTGGCTGATCAGTGCAGCCGTCTGGTTGGTTACTACAAGGAGGAAGCAATCATGATTCCACGGTTATTAGCCTTCGGATTAGTCGGCGTATTAGTCACATTTTTAATTATTAGCGTCATCAATGATCAAAAAGAACGTCAGGAGCTGAAGGCGCTTCAGGAGGAATATGCAGTTGCCCCGGCAGATAATGATAGTGCAGCACCGGTCGAATCAAGCGGCGCTGTCAAAGAGGGCAACCCTGTTCCGGCCGTTGAAGTAACAACATTTGACGGTGAAACAGTCAACCTTCGGGATTATCAGGGTAAAAAAGTGATCCTGAACTTCTGGGCAACCTGGTGTCCGCCATGTATCGCAGAAATGCCGCACATGCAGGAATACTATGAAAATGAAGCACAAGACCAAAACGTTGAAATTCTCGCTGTGAACCTGACGAGTAAAGATAACGGCATGGACCGCATCGGATCTTTTATCGACGATTACGGCCTGACATTTCCGGTTCTGCTGGATGAAACAGGCGCAATGGGTGATGAATTTCAGGCATTTACCATCCCGACCACGTATCTGATTGATGAAGAAGGCGTGATCCAGCGCAAGCTGTTGGGCCCGATGGATCGGGATATGATGGTGGATATGATGGAGGACTTGTAAGTGTAGAAACCGCCTTTTGGGCGGTTTATTTGATGTGCCACGTGGAGTTCGCAGGTATTTGGCGGATGTTCGGAGGTAAACCTCTAATGTTCAACGCTAAACGTGCTTTGTTCGAAGGAAAACAAGTGTTGTTCGCCACTCACCACGCAATCTTCGACGTTTCATGTCATTTGACCTATGCGAAAAACGCAAAAAAACTGCCAGCCGGGGCTGGCAGTAGAGTCTCTATTTAGAAAATACTAAAATCCCATTCCTCAGATATCTGCCGCAGCAGCATCGTGCCCGCTGCACTATTCCCATTTGCATCAATTGCCGGACTGAAGACAGCAATACCACAGCCTTTTCTGAATGCTTTTTCGGGAGAGTGCCATTTTGGTGGAACGGATGCCAGAATGCCGCCTGATACACCACTTTTAGCCGGGATGCCAACGTGTGCGGCGAATTTTCCTGATGAGTTGTACATGCCGCATGTGACCATCAGTACTTTTGCGATCCGGGCTACGTCATGGCTGAAAATTTGTCTTTTCTCGATTGGATCATAGCCGTCGTGCGCGATGACAAGCCCGATTTTAGCGAGATCCTTGAGGTTGATGCAGATTGCACAAAGGCGGATATAGATTTCAAGTGCTTCCTCCACGTCCAGATCAAGCAGTTTTGATTCTTTCAGGTAATAGGCAAGCGCGCGGTTCCGGTGGGCGGTTTTCCATTCGGATTCGTACACTTCCTGATCAAGCTCGAGCTGATGACCGATCATGCCTTCGACAAACAGCAGAAAACGCTCATATTTTTCCTCGACCGTGTCACCAGGCAGCATAGACGCAACTGTAATCGCACCGGCGTTAATAAGCGGGTTGAACGGCTTACCGGGTCTGTGGATTTCAAAAGGAATAATCGAGTTAAATGACTCACCTGTTGGTTCCACGTCCACTTTATCTAGTACGAAATCCAGCCCTTTAAAATGACAGAGCGCGACAAAACTGATAATTTTTGAAATACTCTGCAGCGTGAATTTCACATCACTGTCGCCGGCCATATACGTGTCTCCATCAATATCCATCATACAGATCCCGAGCTGTTCACGGTCCTGATTTGCGAGCGCCGGTATGTATTGTGCGGGCTCACCAAGCATAGTATGTGAGCGGTTATCTTCAACCCATTGCTTCAGTTTTTCAAATACTTCTTCACTTCTCATGTCACAGCCTCCTATCATACAGTCAGTATTAGTTACTTTCCCCTTACATAAAAAATCTAACCGTCTTAAAAAAGTATCCTTCAGCACATTCAATGCAATTTTTTTAAAATATTAAGCATTTTTTCATCTGATTTTCATCTTCACGCTCTATACTGTGAATCATAGAAGAGATCAACAGATGAAAGGATGAACATAAATGGGTTATTACGATGATCATACACAGGAAAGATCCAATAGAAAACGAGGGAGTAAAGCAGGCTACTTTTTTTCAAGTCTGGTGGGTGTGATTGTCGGGGCGCTGATCGTAGCACTCGCATTCCCGATGTTTGACGGGGACAGTAACACGACAATCAGCAACTCTGATACAGCAGGCCAATCCAGTGAAACACAATCGATTTCCTATGACGTTTCATCTGATGTCACAGGCGCTGTTGAAAAAGCCGGAGATGCAGTCGTTGGTGTAACGAACCTTCAGGCTGGCGGCGGTATGTTTGGTCAGCAGCAGAGTGAAGCACAAGAAGCCGGCACAGGCTCTGGCGTTATATATAAAAAAGAAGGCGACAATGCATTTATCGTCACCAACTATCACGTTATCGAAGGCAGCGACCAGGTGGAAGTCACACTTGCTGATGGAACGAAAGAAGAAGCAACCGTTCTTGGCGGCGATCAGTGGACAGACCTTGCTGTACTTCAGATCAGCGGTGAAAATGTAGAAACAGTCGCTGAATTCGGTGATTCACAGGCACTCAAACCAGGTGAACCGGTCATTGCAATTGGTAACCCGCTCGGTCTTCAGTTCTCAGGATCTGTTACAACAGGTGTTGTCTCAGGTGTAGAACGTACGATTCCTGTAGACATTAACCAGGACGGCCAGGTTGACTGGCAGGCAGAGGTGATTCAGACAGATGCAGCGATCAACCCTGGTAACTCAGGCGGTGCCCTTGTGAATATTCAGGGTCAGCTGATCGGCATCAACTCAATGAAAATCGCACAGTCTTCTGTTGAAGGAATCGGGCTTGCCATCCCAATCGATATGGCACAGCCAATCATTGAAGACCTTGAATCTAAAGGTGAAGTCGACCGCCCGACAATGGGTATTACACTATTTGATCTTGCAAACGTTCCGGCTGTCTACCAGGAGGAACAGCTGAACCTCCCTGAAGAAGTCACAACGGGTGTTGTCATTGAACGTGTTGTACCAAATTCAGCAGCAGCTAATGCAGGACTCGAAGATATGGATGTCATCGTTGAAATGGACGGCGAGAAAATCAACAACAGCATGGAGCTTCGCCAGCATCTTTACACTGAAAAGAGTGTAGGCGATGACATGCAGGTTAAAGTGTATCGAAATGGTGAGATGGTTGAAGTAACAATGACGTTAACTGATGACTCACAGCTGTAAAACATTGAGGGGCTTAACGGCTCCTCAATCTTAAATCGAAAATAATCTCCTCCCAAGGGAGTTCATATAGATTTCAAGTCCACACAAACTACAGACAAAACACTATTTCTTAAGCCTATTTTAGCAGGAGCCCTCCACGCTCCTGCTCTTTTTTTTGTGAAAAACCCATCCATGATACAATCAATCTAAAAGGTGGTGACACATTTGCGCATATTTTGCTGTAAAGAACATGTTGAATTAGCACTCGATGTGCTGATCGATGAAACAGAGGAAGTCCCTCTTTTAAAGACAGTGGATAACCATGATGAGTTGTCCACAAAGTGTGAATACTGCGATGAACCAGCCATATATCTTGTGGAGAACAAATGATCCCACACAAAATGTGGATAGAAATTGTGGATATGTGTATAACTTTTGGGGATAACCTGTTCATAAAAGTCGAACAACCTAAAATACTCAATCCGCACAAAACGACAAAATCTATCCACAGTGGACAAATAGAAAAGCGGAAGCAGGCGTTCAGGTCCGACAAGCATAAGACGCAATGAGAGAAATGGGTGACCTTTCCCATTTTCTCATTGTGGCTTATGACTCGAGGACCTGCCTGCTGGAGCTGGATCAAATAGAAAAGTGGAGATGAGCGTTTAGGGGCGTACACGTTGGACTGAGGCGTCGGAGATAAAGGAAACACGGTGAACAGAGTGAGCCGATGTTGACTTATCGGACAGAGCTGAAGGAAACGTGCTAGCCCCTGGAACTGGATCACGAGAAAACCGTAAACATTTCTACACAGAAGATCGTAAAAATAAAAAGGTGATGGAAATCGTTCAAGAGGTCATAGATAAATAACAAAAGGCGATAGATATCCGGCAGGCTCCAGCGTAGATGAGCGAATCAACAAGAAAGGTGATGTAATAAATCAAAAGCCAATAGATAAAACCAGAAAGCCGATAGATAAATCCGCCTCACCCTGCCCCAGCCAACCACCCATCGCCCACGCCAAACCCGAAAACCTCAAACAAAAACCATCTCACAAAGGAAATGGCTTCTACCTCGAGCTCCCTGACGTTTCAAGCTCCTCATTCCAAATATAAAAATCATTTTTTCCGTTACGTTTAATCTTATACATCGCCTGATCAGCCTTATGAATCAGCGTTTCGAGCTTATCGCCGTGGTGCGGATAGCAGCTGGCGCCAAGACTGAACCTGATTTCAAGCGGTATATTTTCAGCCCAGTACGGACTCTTTTCGAACCGCTTCATCAGCCGTAAGATCAGTTGTTTTAACTCGGCTTCATTTTTACAGTGAACATACGCAAAGAATTCATCCCCGCCGACTCTGGCAGCAAGTCCGTCATCGCCGATTGTTTCTTTCAGGACCTCCCCGACATGCTTTAAATATTCATCTCCTGTCTGGTGACCGAATGTGTCATTGACCGATTTAAAGTCATCGAGATCAAAGATCAGCAGGGCCGTTTACAGGCTACCTTTTAACCGGTTAGCCGCTTCCTCATAGAACGCACGACGGTTCGGCAGCTTTGTCAAAGGGTCATGATAAGCGAGAAAACGGATCGTTTCTTCCGCTTCTTTGTAGACCTGTACATCTCTTAAAATACATAAAATATAAAGATTATGCTCAACAAATACAAAATCCCCGTCGATTAAAATATATTTCTTTTCCTCGTGCTCAGTCGTCACGCGGGACTCATACTGACTGATCCGTTCCCCGCGGTCAAACATATATTGAAACCGCTCAAGTGCGCCTTCTTTCCGGTCTTCTGAAATGTAGTCAGTGAACTGCTTTCCTTTTAAGCTTTTTACATCTAGAAGCGCAAGGGCTGCAGGGTTGGCGCTTTCAATCACTCCCTGGCGGTCAATCAGTAAAATAGGAGACGGATTAATCTCGTGCAGCGTTGAAAAGCGCTTGTGATAGGAAGCGAGAAAATCGAACTTTTTCATACCGTATGCGAGCGCCCCAATCCAGATGATACCGCCATAGATATAAGGATAAGGAGGCATCGTACCCCTGAATTCAAAAATGCCGAATATAAAATTCCATACCTGAACTAAAATTGCTACCACGATCAGCAGGCTGATAATCTTCTGCTGCTGAGGCGCCACAGCTTTTTTACCGAGCTGATGAAGCATCCAGATGATAAAAAACGATAATGTGAGACCGGTAGCCATCGTCGCAAGGTAAGCAGCATTAAATTCGGGATAAATAAACAGTCCTTCACGTTCAAAAGTCGTACTATTAGTAAAGTTGCTTTGAAAGAGAATCGTTAAAGGGATCGGTAACGCTGGAATATAAAACACCCACGGATACAAAAACCCCGGTATTTTCTCATTCACACCAGTAATTTTAATGATGAAATGAATCGATAAACATAAGATCAAAAGTCCTGCATTTCCAAACACATAGGTGATCAGAAACGGACTGTACGAGATATCAACCTGCTGACGGATAAACTCCGTCGTAAATAGCACCCCGTAGCAGGCAATATATGCGCTTAACAATAAATGCTCTGTCCGTCTGTGATTTCTCAGCAGCACATCAGCCGCCATATAAAACATCATTGCAGCCGGAAGCAAATATAAAGCCATATAAATTAACAGTTCCCGCATAACATCACACCCTTTGTGTGAAATAGGACTAAGTGCCCTTTTTATACATATAAGTATCTCATAATCTGCAGGAATCAGCACGGGAAAGTTGTCTGAAAGTTTAAAAATTTGATTGGATGGAGAGTGGTTCCGGAGATTTCTTATGATGTCCATGAGATGACCTTAGACGTTCAGCAAATTACACGGGTGGTTCATGTCATTTTCACGGTGGTTCAGAGCAATCTACCATGAGTCCTAGAAATTGTGTACAATTAACTACAAAAAAGCTGCCCGCGACTCCACGGACAGCTTCCAACTATAAAAGTATGAACCCGATCACACCCGCCATCGTTACATAAAACATCATTGGCACAAGCGTCATCCGGATAATCGTTCCTTCCTTGCCGGTCAGATTTACGACAGATGCAGCAGCCACCACATTTAACACGCAGATCATATTACCGGCATTTGAACCAAGCACCTGCAGGGCAAGGACGACCTGCGGATTAGCGCCGATCTGGTCTGCGACACTGAACTGAAACAGTGAAAACATCATACTGCTGAAGGTCGCGCTGCCTGAAATAAATGAGCCAAGCGCACCGATAATTGGGGCGACGAGCGGCCAGTTGGTGCCTGCCGCGGCAGAGACGAAATCCGCCAGTTCAAGTGGCATGCTGAGCAACTCAGCACCGTTCACGCCTGAATTAATAAAAATCCGAACCATCGGCACAGCAGTTCCAAGCGCAATTGCAGTCCCGACCATTGTTTTAGCAGACTGACCGAACACGCTGCCGACAGCCTTTATACGCAGACTGTGGAGTATTGCCGTCAGCAGTACAGCGACTAAAAAAATCGTGCCGGGTAAATAAAACGGTTCAAAATAGGTCGTGATTTCTGTTCCAAGAATGTTGCTCCAGCCAACCTGGACCTCGCGCAGCCATCCTTTTAACGGGAGAGCATCAATCCGCGTCAGCACAAGGAGTGACGTGACGATCAGGTAGGGAAGCCAAGCTTTCCAGAGTGGCATCGAGGCAGATACCGCTTCAGCTTTTACCTGATCAGTTGCAGCAAAATCCCACGCTTTTTTCGGTAAAAGGAATCCTTTTTTCGCAGCGGGTACAACAATCATCAGCCCGACAAGTCCACCGATAATCGACGGGAATTCAGGTCCGAGCAGGGTGGCGACTGTGAATGCCGGTACGGTAAACGCTAACCCTGAAAAAATCGCAAACGGTGCGATCTGAAAGCCTTCCTTCCATGAACGGTTCTCGCCAAAAAAGCGGGTCAGCATGATCACTAAGATAAGTGGAATAAACGTTCCGATAAAGAGATCGATAAAGACAGCCGTGCTCGCAACCTCCTGCAAATACGGACCGATTGCAGCGCCACTAAGCTCTTCCTGCACAATAGGCGCAAGTGAGCTTCCCTGATTCAGTCCCTGGTTGACCCCGACAATAATCGGTGTCCCAACTGCACCAAAAGAAACAGCAGAACTGTCAGCAATGAGTGCGAGCGCAACAGCAGCAAGCGGCGGGAAGCCAAGCGCGACAAGGAGCGGCGCCGCAATCGCAGCCGGCGTTCCAAAGCCTGCAGCCCCTTCTATAAAAGAGCCGAACAGCCAGGCAATAATAATCAGCTGAACGCGCCGGTCAGCAGTGATCTGCGTGAAGCCGTTACGGATTGAATCCATCGCGCCGCTTTTTTTCAGCGTATTTAAGAGGAGGATCGCGCCAAACACAATCCACATGATCGAAACAGCGATGATCAGTCCCTCAATGATCGCAGCAGTAATCTGAATCGCAGGGACCTGCCAGATGAAAAACGCCAGTACAGCAGTCGCCGCCAGACTAATCGGCATCGCCTTTGTTGCAGGAAGTCTTAAAATGACAAGAAACAAAAATACAGCGACAACAGGAGTTAAAGCAGTCAGCATTTGCAAAAACGTCATCAGAATCATCCTTATCGGGTTGTAAGATACTTTAAGTATAGCAGGTTTTTTGTAGGAGGAAGGGGTTATTTGTGAATATTTTCACAAATGCTTTTGAAAGGGTTGTTGAATGGGGGGTTGGGCGTAAAACCTTTAGTGATCGGGCTTTGTGGGAGGAGGTTCAACACTAAACATGGCTGGTTCGCGTTTCAACCAGCCATGTTCGACGTTCAACTGCACATGTTCGCCACTTCGGGTACAAAGACTCACCCGTTAATCATCACTTCATCACACCCAAAAACCTCGCCTTATTCCGCTCCACCGACTGAAACAAATCCACAACCGGCGCCGGATAATGCCGCCCGATCACAACGCCTGCCGCCTGCTGACCCTCATGGTTCATCTCATAAGGTGCAAAGATTCTTGCTCCCGGCACGCGTCTGAGCTCCGGCAGCCATATTCGCAAATAATCGCCATTTGGATCATAATCCCGTGCCTGTTTTACGACATTAAACGCCCTGAATTCAATCGCATCATTGCCGACACCTGCCTGATACAGCCAGTTTCCGTAATTGCTCGACACGTCATAATCAATCAAAAGCGACTCAAACCATGCAGCGCCGATCCGCCAGTCGAGTCCTAAATTTTTCGTTAGAAAGCTTGCGACGTTCTGCCGTGCCCGGTTTGACATAAATCCGGTTGTCAGCAGCTCGCGCATGGCTGCATCGACCAGCGGATACCCGGTCTTCCCGTTCATCCAGGCTGCCTCCAATTGCTCGTCACGATCCCAAGGCGGCATGCGGTCGCGCAGGCCGGATGCAGCAAACAAATCATCGCCGTAACGCCTGTGCACCAGGTGGAAATAATCGCGCCACAGCAGCTCAAAATACAGCCAGTACGTCGAGCTGTTTTTCACCCGCTCATCCTCATAGCGCCGCACCTCATCCATCACCATCCGCGGCGATAGACAGCCGTGTGCAAGCCATGGGGAGAGCTTGGATGAATCGTCCTCTTTTAACATACCGTTACGGGTTTCCTTGTATACACGCAGCTGATCTGTTTCAAAAAAGTAATGCGCGACCCGCTTGAGTCCTTTATTCATCCCGCCGCGAAAACGAAGCGGCCCATCCAGCTCATCAAACCCAAGCGCTGATAAAGATGGAATCTCTCCCTCATCCACTTCAACATTTTTATCAGCAGCTGACGGTTTTGAAAGGGGCTGGCGCATCAGTACATCATTTTTTTCAATGCGCTTTCTAAACTGTGAAAACGTGTCGGGCACGCTATATGAATCAAACGGCAGATCCTCCGGGTCGTACAGATTATGACCGTGATCAATCGACACCTTTGACTGAAGGGCCTTTCGCACCCGGCGCTCAGCCATCTGCTCTTCGCTGCCGATTTCCTCATGCAAATATAGGCACTTCACAAAATACTGCTCATTCAGCGCAGCAAACGCTTCTGCAGGATCACCTGTGCGCACGTATAAAGGAATACCAAGCTCTTTTAGCTCGCTTCGCAGATCCTGCACACTCTCCCTGATAAACGTAGCGCGAAACTTCTCCATTTTCTTAAATCCATATTCAGTTTCCCGCATCATCTCCGGGTCAAATACATATACACCAACAACCGGCAGCCCGCTTGCCACCGCACGCCTGAGCGGCTGGTGATCAATTGTCCTCAGGTCGTTTCTAAACCATACAGCTGCAATATCCATTGGATTCGCTCCTTTTGGTAAATGTGTTAGGAATATTGTAAAAGAATAGGGGAGTGGAAGGAAGTTTGGGTCGGTTACGATGGAGGTGCAGTATAGGTGGTTCGGCGTTAAGCGTGTGCTGTTCGCGCTTCAGTCGGGTGTGTTCGACACTAAACATGGCTGGTTCGCGTTTTAACCCTTGATGTTCGACGCTCAACCGCCCATGTTCGCCACTTCGGGTACAAAGACTCACCCACCAACCCACACAAAAAGCCCGGGATCCCACACCCCGGGCCAAAATCCTACTCCACAACCTCAAACTTCCCCGACCCCTTAAGCGACTCCACCAAACCGGAACCAAACAGCCCGGCCGGCGTAAAGCTTCCTGAAGGCAGATCGCGTCCGAGCATCCGGCGCACGACTTCCAGTGACCCAAGTGCAGTCAGTGTGTAAGCGTTCGTCGTTTTGATCCGCACCGTGACTGTCCGGCCGTCTTCAGCTTTTGCTTCCCCGACAATATAGGACGGTGCGTTTTCGCGCGCACGTTCATCCGGTCCTTTGACGGAGCGGTCGACCCATTTCAGCAGCTGCTTCTGGACCGGCTTAGTACCGAGCACCGGTGCGAAAAGGGACATGACGCGTGCGCCGCGGATCTGCGTTTCAGAGAGCGGAATCCACGTCGTGATATTTGGAATTTTCGTCGTATAGTACGCAGTCGATACGTCGCCCCATGGGATCGCAGTGACCGGCTGCTGCCCTTTGCCGAAATCAAGCGTCCGTTTTTTAGTACCCATTGGAAACGGTACAATTTTCCCGTCCTTCCGCTCAGCACTGCCACTGGATAGTCCCTCAACCATTGTTTTCGTGGTACCTGGTGACATGCCTGCCAAAAATGAAAATCCGAGTGAGAGTGACACGGCACTGGGCATGAGTTCCTTCAGCTTATGGGCGGTGCAGTCAGTTGGAATCACGTCAAACCCGACGCCCGGGCACAGTACGATGCCTTTATCCGCCGCACGCTTAGACATCTCAGGTGCGTGGATCATTTCAAACACGCCGATTTCACCGGTGATATCAAGGTAGTGTGCACAAGCAGTGAGACAGCCCTCGACCATCTGACGGCTTGTCTTTGAAAAGGGGCCGGCACAGTGAAGGACAAGCTCCATGCCTTTAAGCTTTTCAGCAACTGTCGCAGGGTCATTAAGGGAAAACACGCTTGATTCCAGTCCGAGTTCACCGGCAAGCTTATTGATCGCTTCTTCGTTTCGTCCGGCAAGCACCGGGGTCATGCCGTCACGCACTGCCTGGCGTGCAATGAGCTCGCCAGTGTAGCCGTTTGCTCCGTAGATCATCCATGTTGACATTGATTTCATCCTTTCAGTGGTTGAATTGTTCATAAGTATAGCAGTGTGTAGTAAACATTTCCTTTTCAAAGCCGTCACAAAAATAGTTGAAATACGCAACTAAATTACTTTTACCTTGTGAAATGGCTTACAATAGGGTTACATCAAGAGTTTACTGGAGGTTTATATGATTAAAATAATGGCTGATTCAACGTGTGATCTGTCAAATGAGATACTCGAACAGTACGACATCAGCACTGCGCCACTGAAGATTAATATTGACGGCAAGTCCTATAAAGATAAAGTTGAAATCGACCCGGAGACATTTTTCAAAATGCTTGAGGATCTATCAGATTTTCCGACGACCGGTGCACCGAGTCCTGCTGAGTACCTGGCGATCATGGAAGAAGCGGTTGAATCGGGTCATACGCATATTCTGTGTATCTGTATGTCGAGCGGAACGAGCGGCTCCTATCAGTCTGCTGAACTCGCAAAAGACTATTTTTACGAGGAGCATCCGACCTCACCAATCCATATTCAGGTCATAGATTCTAAATGTATGAGTCACGGGAGCGGCTGGCTGCTTTTGAAAAGCGCGTTGCTGCGTGAAAGAGGTGCTTCATTTGAAGAAATCGTCGGCTTTAATGAGCAGTATAAAACAAACGTAAAGCACTTTTTGTCAGTTGATGACCTGAACCACCTGATTAAAAGCGGGCGGATCTCAAATGCGAGCGCAATGATCGGGAAGTTTCTGATGCTGAAGCCTGTTATGACAATGAAGGACGGCAAGGGAGCGGTTGTCGCAAAAGAACGCGGCCGTAAAAGAGTGCTGAAGCATTATGTTGAAGAATTCAAAAAGCGCAATGACCCTGAACAGACTGAATTTGTCATCATCGGCTATACGACAGATGCAACTGTGGCAGAGAACTTAAAGGTGAAAATGCAGGATGAGACTGATTTTGCCGGAGAGATCTTCGTCATGCAAATGGGTGTTGCAGTCGGTACCCATGTTGGACCGGGCGGCATCTCGATGTTTTTTATGGAAAAATAAGATTCAGAAAATGTATAAAATTGTGAAACCTCCGGGAGATTCTATTCGTAAAACGAAGTAGACGAACCCCCGGAGGTTATTTTTATGCTTAAAAAGATCCGAGATTCAGATGCAGATACGGTAATGCCATATATCTCAACCACAGCCATTTTATTAATCTTAACCGCATTTTTCTTACCTGGCATCTTCGTCATGTTCATTCAGGATATGCTCTTCTACTCACGCGACCACTGGTCATTCCTGCGCCCGTCAGAAGCGTACATGGGCTTTGGTGCCGCGATGATCTGGATTGCTGTCGTGCTGCTGTCATTCCTTTTTACCAAAATGTATGCCGAGCGAAAAGACAAGGCTTATAAGTTAGCAGGCCTCCATGTTTTCATGATGGCGTTCGCACCCCTTCTATTTGCGCTCTCCATTTACCACTACGCCTTTTTAGATGAAACCGGTGTAACCGGCAACTCATTCTGGACATTTTCAGAAGAGTACATCGCCTGGGATGACGTGGAGGAAGTGACGCGGCTGGTAGATGAAACTAATTCGGCGGTTCTATCCTATACATTCTCAGACGGTGAGAAGTCGATTACCGTTCCGTATAACTCCCGTGAATACGAGACAAGACGCGCGATTTTGAGCGCGGTTCAGATGTATGAGTGGGAAGTGACGGATGTGTTTGAGGATGCAGGGACGGTGCCGATTACGTTTTGATGTATGGTGACGGGTTGGGTGGGGTTCGACGTATGTCCCGGGCGTTTCGCGTTTTAAGCGTCCGGGTTCAGCGCTCAACCAGTGTTCTTCGCGCTTCAACCCCGCTGGTTCGACGTTCAACACACGAGGTTCGCTACTTAGGGTACAATTACCCATCCGGTCGAGCCCGCAAAAAAACGCCCAGGGAATATTCCCCGGACGTCATCTATCTCAAATTTTCCCCTTAAACAACTTCTTCACAGCCCGCACCACATACTTCTCCGGCCATTCCCCAAGCATGCCAAAAACGGCTGTCTCATGCAGCCCGAGCGTCCGCACCTTATTCGTCGGCTCACCCATCAAGGTCTGCGCCAGTAAATGCAGTGTCAGTGTCAGCTCGGTTTCATCCAAAAAAGCCTCCACACGCTCCACTTCAGCGCGCGTTACCTGAAAGCCTTCCACCTCAACCATCACATCATCCGGCTTCGGCTGGTTCGCCTCAAGCAGCACGGTCCATTCATTAAGAAGCTCATCAAGCGCTGCCTCAGACACCTCAAGCGTCTTCCAATGCTGCACCGCCTTCAGCACTTTCGTATCAGGCAGCACAACCTGAGACAGACTCATCAGTGTCGGCTCCACGCGCTCCTGAGGCAACCTGACCGCCTTCAGCTGCTCATAGCACCCAACCACTTCAGCCACCTCCACATCAAGCTCACTTTTCAGCTCAATCAGCCGTTCAAGCTTCCCGCTAAAAGCATTCAGTCGAAGCTTCACATCCTGCACATCACGCAGCGCCTCCACGACATTCATACTCTGCGCCGCAATCTCATTCAGCTGGCGTTCAATCGTTGCGATCCGCTTCACTGTGCGCTCCATAATCGGCTCTTCACGCAGCTCAATGCGCTCCGCGTCCACGTGATACTTCACCGCATACTCACACACCGGACACGTGCACACAAGCGCCTCACCATCCACGGCAAGCTCTTTCTCATGCGTACACATCTCCCAGCGCCATTCAGCAGGTATATCACGGTAAGGCCGCATCACAATCTCCACACGGTGCCGCCAGTACGCGATGTCCTCCGGATATTTCAACACAGCTAAAAGAGAAGACCTGTTCATCTTCTCAACAGCCTCCACCACATGATTCTTTTCTTTTGCGAGCTCTATAAAAGGATGGCGGCTGTACGCATCATAGATCTGATCCAGCCAGTACTCACGCTTCATCCGGTGCAGCTTCGCACAAAACGCATAATCCTTCAGCACATACGACACATGATGATGCAGCCCCTCAGCTGACAGCCGGCTGTAGATCTTCCCGTAAAAATAACTCTCATCAATCGGCAAGCCTCTTTGTGCCGAATGCTCCTGCCATAAAAACATCTCAGGACGCATCAGCTGCGGATACAGCTCCTCCTCACGCGTCACCGGAACCGGCATCCGCCAGCAGTCCGCATGCAAAAATTCCTTTATATCCTTCAGCTCTCTATAGGAAAACTGAGGCAGCGCACGATGAACCGCCTGCTGAAGACGGGACAGCACCGCACGCTCCCCCTTATGCCCAATCGAGCGGATATTCGCATACCTGCGCCCAACCGGCATAAACAATAATTTATCATAAGGTTCAATCTTAACCCCTGGCATCATAATAAAACACTCCTTACTTCTAACCCCTCAACTCATTATAAAGCCCATCAGGCCCTTACTCTAATTTGGATAGTCTCGGAAGTTCCAGCGCAGCCCATTCATGTTAAACTAATACCATCACAACACCCGGAGGACCATTATGAAAATACAAATCATCACAGTCGGCAAACTCAAAGAAAAATACCTCAAACAGGGCATCGCAGAATACGTAAAACGCCTCGGCGCCTACTGCAACATTGAAGAAATCGAAGTCCCTGACGAAAAAGCACCCGAAAACCTGAGCGAAGCCGACATGCAAATCGTCAAACAAAAAGAAGGCGAGCGCATTCTCTCTAAAATCGCACCCGACACCCACGTCATCACACTCGAAATTAACGGCAAACAGCTCACATCAGAACAGCTGGCAAAAGAAATAGACAAGCTTGCGACCTATGGGAAAAGTAAAATTGCATTCGTTATTGGGGGATCACTTGGACTCAGTGATGAAGTATTGAAGAGAAGTGATTTTGGATTGTCATTTTCGAAGATGACTTTTCCGCATCAGTTGATGAAGCTGGTTTTGGTGGAGCAGGTTTATCGGGCTTACAGGATCAACAGGAATGAACCTTATCATAAATGAATGTGAATTAAGCTGTTTGTATAGCTATTCTATTATGCATTGGAGTTGAGATAAAAGTACTGATTACGTGATATAATAGTTTTGCTTTTATTCACACAATTTGGGAGGTGAACACTCTTGAAGAGGGCTTTTAGAGAAGATCCATTTAACAACAAACGATCACTTATATCATTTACTTCAGAAGTTAAGGACGAAATTGCAGCAACAATTATTAAAGAAGAGATTGATGAGAAGTCAAATTATAAATCTAACCTTGCTGACAAAGCAGTTAATAAAGAAAAACTAACAATAACTGACCAAATAAATTATTTAAAGCTTAAAGGTATCACGTTCGATCGATTGAATGAAAGTATAGCCGAGGATATTTTATCAAATCGAACTTATTATTATAAAGTAACAGCGTTTAGAAAAAACTTTAAAAAAGACAATGGTAAATACAAGAACGTTGATTTTGGTTTATTAAACGACTTAGCAACAATCGATATGCATTTCCGCTATTTGTTTTTAAAACTATTTTTAGATATTGAGCATAATATTAAAACTTTATTGATCAATTTAATCACAGAAAGTGATGAAGATGGGTACAAAATTGTTGAGGAATATAAGGCATTTGAAGTTGAAAGCTATCGTAAAAGACTAATTAATTCCAAAAGTAAAGATTCTCTAGAAACTATTGATATGAAAGTTAGAAAATATGAAACAATAGATAAAAAGTTAATGGACTCGTATAAATCGCCAAGGGATTATAGTTATGATTTAATTAGTAAAAGAAAAAGTAAGCCATCAATTTGGGTGTTAATCGAATTAATGTCTTATGGACAGCTCTCTTTCTTTATAAACTTTTATGTTCAACGAAAAAAATATAAATATAAAGAATTAAATTTAGCTAGAAGTTTATTGCTAGATTCAAAAAACATTCGAGATTCGGCAGCACATAGTAGACCAATCATTTTTAATATAGTAGGTCCTAATGAGTTTCTATTACCAAGTGATAAACGACCAAAACTACAAGTAAGAAATTATTTAACCCAAGAATGCAATTTACCTGACAAATTAGTGAGTGGTAAAATAAGGAATCTTAAAATTCACGATGTTAGTGCTTTACTTTATTTGCATGATCATTATGTAAATGGAAAGATTACTAGACGAGAAAGAAAAAAAGAACTAGTTAGTCTAATGGAAAGATGCAGATTGAAGAAACAGTATTATGAGAATCATTCTGATTTCAGTGAAGTGTACTACCTAATCTTAAAAATAATTAAAAACTATAGTGTGAAAAACTAAGTATTTATGATTGATTTCACTTTTTGCAAATGGTATTATTAAAAAACATGAAAGACCCTTCCGAAAGGTCGTCTGGAAAATAGGGTAACAGCTATTTCTAGATTTAAGGAATTTAAATCCTTGAAACAATTATTACTCGTGTAATTGTTTCAGGGATTTTTTTATGTCTAATTTTAAAATAGAGACATAATTGAGACATTTTGAGTAAATAAACTCCACACAATTCATTCAAACTAAACCGTGTGGAATAACATCTAATTCAATACCTAACCACCTAAAACAATTCCATCTGCTCAACTTCACCCAAACGCTCTATTGAACGAGGTTCATGATCCTGAAAATAGGCTGTATGCAAATGACGCTCTTTGGTCATCACTTTCGTCTGGGCATCTTTAGCTGTACGCAGGCGGCAACTATAGACGACAGGGAAGTGATCGTGCAGGAATTTCCCTTCAGCGTGTGCGGTCAGCGCGAGGATCTGGAACCCAAGCTGCTCAGCTATGAAAAAGACTGGGTTCAATACGTGATCACTAGATGCTTTGCCGAACGGATTATCCATGATAACGGCACGATTGCGGCCTTTTTCCTGCTCTACGTGATGTGTTTTCTCGGAAATGTATTTTAGTAAGCCGAGAAACAGTGTCATATTTTTACTCCATTTTTCCCCGCCGGACCAATTATTCGTCTGTTCCCACGAATGGCGTTTCGTTGTGACGCGGTTATCGTTTGTCACTTTGCGGCATGATACTTTCATGACGTCCTGTTTCATCACAATCCGGAGCAATTGCTTTGAATCCAGCCATTTTTCAATTTCTTTCCGTACTTTACCCTGATCTTCCTCGCCGCTGGTTCCGAAGAAAACATCCTTCTCAAGCTCTCCAAGGATCCAGTCGATGTGATTGCGAATCTGTTCTTTGCCCTCCGTCTCATCCCATTCAGGAATGGTGAAATGGTAGATTTCTTTCCAGCTATCATCAACCTTCACTTTCGTTTTCTTCGGGATTACCTTCAGCTGATCAGTTAAATTACTCAAGTGCTGGTGGATATGACTGACGAACTGTTCGAGTTCTTTATCCGCATCACGAATGGTTTCTTCGTTGTAGCGGATCGCACGGAGAATGCGTTCATTCATATGGTGTTTAAATTGAATCACATCTTCATACTTTGTCTTGCTGTCTACGCCGCGAATCGCCATCTGACGCATTTGTACGTCTGTGACTTGATCCTGGCAGAATAATTTGAAGCGGCTTTTCGCTTGAGCTACTTTGACTTTTTCTGATTCCAGCGCATCAAATGTATCATTCAGCGCAGCTATAGCATTTTTAACAAAAGTATTGCGGTTATAGGTATAATCCCGCTGCTCGTCCTCGCTCAAGTTTTTCGCTTCTACAGACTGGTTAAGAAATAAGTGTTTGACTTCGTATTTCTGCAGCTTTTGATCAGCCTCAATGATCCGTTCAAGCTGTTTCTCAACTTCTGTTAATTGCTGATCAATATATCGCTTTCGCTCTTCCAGCTGCTTCTTTTGTTCTGTTAGCTGATTCGGCACCTCAGAAAGGGGAACAGAGAATGATACCAATCCAGCGCCATGGAATCTTTCTTGAAAAGTGGTTTCTGCGTCCTGGACACGCCCGCTCAACTTATGCATGTCTTCATTTGCCTGATCAAGATCGGTCTTCAGATCCTTCAGACGCTCTTTCATCTCACCAAATCGAGAACTGAGTCTCTCCATACGCACTTTTCCATCAAGCGGAAATACAAGTGTTTCATCAAGATTTGTATGCTCCCGCTGCAGATCCTCAATCGCTTCCTGCTCACGCTTTACGGTTTTCTTCTCGAAAGAAAGATTAGCTTCCACTTCACTCCGCTGCTTCGAAATACCTTTCAGTTTAATTAAAAGGTCTTCAAACTGATCCGCAAGAATGTCTCGGGAAGCAGAAGTGTAAGCAGGGACTGTATCTTTCACTTTTTGAAAAAGAGTATCGTTTTCAAGCTGCTGTCTTAAGAAGGTTTTGTCGCTGACTTCTTCTTTTAAATGATCAAGCTCTTCTTCAAACTTCGAACGCTGCAGCTTTATTCGCTTCTGTTCAGTTTCCAGAACAGATATTTGCTCTGAGACCGTTTGCTGCTTAGTCATCAGGCGATCCATTTCTTTCTTATGCTTGTCATACTCCAGCGCCTTTGAAAGTTTATTGCGCAGACCGTTCAGTTTATCGGAGGAGTCATCTATTTCCTGCTGGTGACGCATCATCGTTTCCTTATGATTTCCCATTGTCTGTTCTATCGTCCGCAGTTCATCAGCAAGCGACTGTTTTCGGTTGATGAGCCGCTGTTTATTTTCGATCAACTCCTGCTTACTTTCATAAGGAAACTGTTCAGTAAAGTCTTGGACGAGACTGATCAGCTGACGCACCACTTGTATTTCATCTTCGACCAGTTTGCGTGTCTGTGTCGCCTCATCAGCTGCCTGCTGACTGTTCTCCTGCCATGCACGGAACGTATCCATGTCCATATTAGCCGGCCAGTGGCCAGGGACAATGCCTTCCTGTACAGTCATTTCTTCTTTTAAAATCTGTGTGATCTCATCTGTTGAAAAAATGAAAAGCGGCTGTGATAAGTGTGCCGCATGTTCCTGTACTTTGCGCGTGAGCAACCCTTTTTCTTGTGTGGTCGTCACAAGGGAAATCGCCCAGTACGGAAACTGTTTGACATCCACGTCTGTCATGCTCTCTATATACTGCATACCTGTATTCAGAAAGTTGAATTGGTTTTGCCAATCAGCCACCTTTTTCTCAATGAAGGGTTCAGCAAAAAAGCGTTCCTGCTCGCCGTAATCATCTACAAACCGCAGTGTCAGACGTTCTTTGTGCAGTCTACGATCATGCTCTTTCTGCTGCCTGATGAGCGCTTCACGCAGCTCTGACTGAATCGAGTCTTCTTTCAAATATAATTCTTCAAGGTTGGACCATTTCGGCTTGTAACTGCCAAGCTGTTTAATGACCTGCTGTTGCTTATTCTCATAAAGGTTCAGGTTCGTTTCTGTTTCAGACAATTCTTTTTCCGCAAGTGTCAGTGCAGACTGGCTGTGGTCATAGCGTTGATCCAGTTCGGTGAGCAGGGCATCCAGCCGTTTGTTCTCACCCTTCAGTTTGACGATTTGCTGGTCAAGTACCTGCTCCTGGTGTTTCCATTCTTCCGCTTTCTCTTCAACGGTCTCCTGATCGGGTTTGCTGAGAATTGACTGTCGTATACTTTCCATTGACTGGTCAAGCATTTGAATCTGACCTTTATACTGACTAAACTCGTCTTGAACCTTCTCTTTCTCAACCATGTTTGCGTCAAACAGTCCAGCTATCCGGTTAATTTCATTGATAATAGGCTGCTGCTCAATTTTCAGTGAGTCAATCGTCCGTGCTGTTTCCTCAATTTTTTCTGCAAAATAACCATGGAGTGCCGCTCGTGTTTCATCAAGTCTGTCACGCAGTTCATCAGCGCCTGTCTCTTCATCAAGGCGCTCGAGCTCTTTCTCGAGATGTATTTTCTTTTCTTCTGCAGTCTGAATCTTCTGCTTGTGTTCCGCCAATTTTATCGAGTAATAAGTATGCTGCTGATCACGGAATTCATTTTCCGAGCGCTCATGCTCTTCATTTAAAGCGCTCGATTTCCTGACTGCTGCGGCATGTTTATCACGTTTGTCCAGTACTTTATAAGAGGCTTCTGCTTTGTTCCACGCCTCTTTTTCATTTTGCCATTTTTCAAGATGATCCTCATACAGGGCTTTCTCCACTTCAGACTCTGTGCGTTCTGTTTCAATGAAACGGAATAAGCCCTTCGCATGCCGTTTTGCCGTATCATAACTTTGTTCTTTACCATACAGCTTCTCGAATTGGCCGACATACGCCGCAAGCTCCGACTCAATCCGCTTATTCTCTTCAATTTGCGCCTTCAGTGACTTATAGCGTTTGAACTGTTCACGCCTTTTCTCAAACGTATCAGCAAACGTCTTTTTATCATGCCCGGCAATCGATGCTTCAACGGTTGGAATCAAGAGGCGGTCAAACAGTTGCCCGGTCGTTTTACACTCTTCGAAAAACGCTTCTACACCGCCTTCAGTGCTGTTGATTTTAATAATACTGTCCCATTCATTTGCAATGATATGATAGGCTTCCTCGAGGTGCTCACGGTAAGCCTTAATCGTCTGGAAAGTCTCCGCACGATAGCCGGCACGCTGCGTCCGTTCCTGATAGTAATCCTTAATTTCATCCCGTGAAGCTGCCCGTTTTGAGCCGTCGATGTTCTCCCGTACGAACGGCAGCTGGTCAATCGCATGTGCATCATTCGCTTCATATTCATAGACGTAGTGATAGGAATCGAGACTCTGGTTATGTAAAAATAGCGATACGGCTGTCACGAGGTAGCGTCTCGGCTGGTCGGATAGGATCCATTCAACTGCAATATGAGCAGGAGCCCCATCAAGGTTAAGCGTCTGTTTGATTTTACGCTCAGCCAGGTCAGCGCGTGGAAATACAGCCTGAAGTGCGGCCTGAATGAATACCGTTTTCCCACCGCCATTTTCAAGCAAAATTGCACTGTTATGTCCGTCAAACGAAAACATCTCATCATTGTAGCGCTTGTTACCTTCTTCATATACAACATTCGTGAACCGGATACGGCTAATCGATGGCATGTGATGTCTCCTCCCACTGGTACAAAAATTCAAGTATGCCTTTGTTGTACTCAACTTCCATGAAGTAACGCTGCACAATAGCTTTGGCTTTTTCAGTCAGCATGACTTCATCGTTTCCGATGTCTTCAATCAGCTCCTGATCGATCATAAAATTCCGGACGGTATGAATAAAGCTCAGCCGGCTGATCGTGTTGCCGCTCTGTTTTTTAGCCGATTCCTTTATATCATTCATCGCTTCCCATTTTTCGATAATCAGTGACCAGTTGTAAGAGAATTCTTTTTCATAGGAACGGATCGTTTCTTCATCGTGCTCACGCAGAACTTCAATACGCTCCTGCACTGCTCGTACCCATTCGTCCAGTTTAAGAAAATTTCGGGTTGGTTCCTGTGTCTGATAGCTGTCGTAAAAAGAGCCAAACAAAACAATCATTGCGAAATAAAGCAGATAAATATCACCATTTGTTGCGCCGGATCTCAAATAAGTCCGCTTGATATAATCATTGTTCACATGAAAAGGAGAGAGCCTTGTTTCTGGAATCATCAATATCTCATCTCCTGCTAAGATGAGTACACAATCGACATGCGCAACAAAGAGGTCTGCCAGGCTGCGTACTTCATCATCCGCTTTGTACAGATTTACTGCATCAATCCCGGCTTTCCCATCACGTGCGAGCTTCGTATATAAATCAAACGCATCAAGTACCTTACCCTCCTGATAATGCATCTTCTTCCTCCTTTACTGTCTCAACGTCCATATTTTGAATGGAAAAGCGGTCATTCACTAAAATCACATCATTCGTTTCCTTAATGACAAGTTCCCGTCCCTGTAAATGGGCAAGTGCCGCATCAAGCACGTGGCTGCTGTCTTCATTTTGCACATCATTTTCTTTCAGCGGTGAACGCTGATGGAGAAGCAGCCAGAAATCGTAGAAGTAACGTGTATCGAATAATTCTCCGTGTCCATTTTCATCAAGTGCATCCATGATCGTCCGGAGGTCATGAGCACCCTGTTCCATCGCTTCAAGCGTTCGTTCCATGAAAGTGCCATACATGGTTTTCAACTGCTGATGATACTTTGATTCCTCTTCTTCAGAAGGTACATCATTAAAGCGGTCATCGTTTGGTGCGTCGCGCTCTTCCAAGATATTCTGTTCAGCAAAAAGAGTGAGCGGCGACCAGCGTTTTTCCTCCTGTACGGTGAGAAACGGATGCAGGACACCTTTCAATGCCTCAAGCGGAAGCGGTCCTGCAATAATAGTTGCCGTAATGTCCTGATCAAAATTAAAGGCTTCGATACCGGTATAATAAAGCGATTCCTGCGCTGCTTTTAATGTATGGTTTTTCAGATCAATGCTTTGTGTAAGGAGGTCTGAGTGCTGGTAATGCACTTCTTCCAAATGCTTTTGAATCTTCAGGACCGTATCGTACGCTTTCTGTTCCCGCTTATAGAAGTCCTTCTCCGCAAGTCGCTCTTGCGTTTCCCGGACGAACTCGCGCAGCTCTGAAAACTCTTCGTTCTCCCGCTCAAGCCTCAAGTGTGAATCCTCAATTAGCTGTTTATACCGGTCAAATGTATCCTCAGAGACAATATTGCGCTGAATTTCGTGACGCAGTTTGACCATCCGCTCATGAAGTGATTCGACATTAAGGCGCATTTCATTAATTTGTTTAAGTGCACCTTGAAACTCGCCTTTTTCAAGCTGTTTCCGTAACATTAGTTGGTTGATTGAAAGCTGAAACTCACTGTAGAACTCTTTCGTTGCAAAAACGAGCTCGAGCCCATCTTCATCAAGCGTGTAATACTGCCGGTTCGTCTTTAAATCAAAGTTATTATCTTTTAAGATCGAGTATTCGATCTCTTCCTCCTGTTTCGTCTCCCAGTTGAAAAATGGGTAGGCACGCTTCTTTCCTGTAGCAGGCCGGAAAGTCTGAATAATTGTTTGGGCCAGCTTCTCCAACTGATCTGGCGGCAGCTCATATTCAAGTCTGCTGATGCTGCCTAAGTATTCCGCGAGTTCCTTTGATCCATTTTTCAAATCTCTAATGATCTTCTTTTCAAAGAAAAACAGAAGCGTCAGCAGCCCGAAGCCTTTCATATCAATGGGCTTCTGACGGGCGTCTTTGTCCTGTCTCCGGTCTAACTCATAGAGGGGATCAAATAACGCAAGACGCCGCATCCGTTCCCGGTAGCCCGAAGTAACACTTTCTAATCCGTCCATACCGCATCCCTCCAAATGTGCTGCAATTCATGTTTCATCAGTACTTCCTGAGCATAGTAGCCTCCGTGATCAAGTACATCATCAATCTGTTTACGTTCAGGTGCAGTAAAGTGTGCCAGGAACGCTTCGACCGCTTCAGAGTTACGCCGGTGATTCGTCTTTCCCTTCATCACGGGTTTTTCAAGGCATGCCAGATAAAAAGGTTTAGCGATATGTACGGTTTGTTTTTTGCTGAGCTGATACCAGATGAAGAGCCCTTCCAGGTCGAGATCACCAAAATAATAGAAAATGTGCTCGCCCTCCACCGGAAACTGACGGTCAAATTGTTCAATGCTTTTAATGATTTTCTTCCCGCACCCATAGATCAGTGTTGTAAATAGGGTCTCCGGTAAAGCATCAAGCAGCCCCTGATACGTCGTTTTATTCTCAACGATCAAATGAAAGTGCCGGTGCTGCTGAATCTTTCGCGGATTAATCGCAAACATGAGCGGATCCGAGACAGGCATCACCTTCATCGCTTCCCACAACCCAATTCGCTCCAGCAGCGCTTTTCCGTTTCGTTCAGTGATCCACTTTTCATCACCCACAAGCGATACACTCCGCTCGGGCGCAGGCACTTCCTCTTCCGGAAATCCATATTGCTTTAGATATGCATCTATTTTTTCTATATAGGAGACATCTCCTTCCCAGTCGGCTGAATCCATTGAAAAATAAGCATCAAGTTGGATCGATGAGTGGAAGAGAAGACGATGTTGCTTCAAGGTCTGGTGGAACTGCTGCTGGAGCGGGCGTTTGTCGATACGGTAACGGTAGGCAAGAGAAGGTCTGCGAGTGTTTCTTCCTTTTGACTTAATCATGGAAAGAACGCCCTGTTCCTCAAGTTCAAGGATCTGTCCAGCAAATGCTTCGTATGTAAGAGCATTGGCGCACATTAGGCTTTCGAGTTCGTCGAGAGTGATTGTTGAGTTTTTGTATTGGCATAATGGTTGGGTTAGGTCGCTCATTTTGGGAATCTCCTGACGGTTTTGGTGTGTGGGAGAGCTTAAGTTTGGTTTAGTGTAATATGCAAAAGATTTAAGCTGTTTTGCTTTTGAAA
Organism: Jeotgalibacillus malaysiensis; assembly: GCF_044789845.1. Classification (NCBI taxonomy): domain Bacteria; kingdom Bacillati; phylum Bacillota; class Bacilli; order Caryophanales; family Caryophanaceae; genus Jeotgalibacillus; species Jeotgalibacillus malaysiensis. The sequence continues at coordinate 3,531,587 of NZ_CP085252.1, read as the reverse complement.
GTAGCCTATCCGAAAATATGTAAATTTAATTCTACTATATAGTAAAATAGTCTGTAATTCAATTAGGTTGAAATTAGATGAGTAAATCAAATTTTAATAAAGAACTCCTAGGTGTATTAGCAGAAAAATAACAAGAGGCAGCTGAGTCAGTAATGTAAATAAAGAACGAATAGAGGACAATGTATTTAGAGGTTAACTTTGTAGTAATAAGGGGAGAACTTCATAAAATGAAAATAACTTTTGAAATACAGTTTACTTATAATAAGAAAAGGTTCTGATCATCGCCATAAGTAAATTTAGATTAAAGATGGCAAGAACCCTTTTATATAAACTATAATTGCCTTCCAATATTCATCCTTTAATGTGATAAAATAAGACTAGTAGAATAATTTACATCATCTAATAACATTAATTATTAAGCTATTTCTTTCGAGCGATATAATACTAGTTTTTATAATTATCTATTTATGCCCCAGCCAGTGAGGAGGAAGCAACATGGCTTATCAATCTGAACAACAATTGGAGAATGAAATGATTCGTCAGCTCACTCAACTTGGCTATGAAAAAGTTTCAATCCCAACGATCGAACACCTACAACAAAATTTCCGCAACCAAATAAATCGACTTAATAAAGAGAATCTTGATGGAGTTCCATTAACGGATAAAGAATTTGTACGCTTGCTCTTAAAAATAGAAGGGAAAAGCGTTTTTGAATCGGCTAAAATTCTTCGTGATAAAGAAACGATTACAAGTGATGACGATAGCACTCTTTATTTAGTTTTATTTGATACACAAAACTATAAAAATAATCATCTTCAAGTAACACATCAAACAACTGTAGTAGGAAGATACACAAATCGCTATGATGTTACATTGCTTTTTAATGGGTTACCGGTTGTGCAAATTGAGTTAAAACGACGTGGACTTCACTTTGCAGAAAGCTTTAACCAAATCATGCGTTATCGCAAAGACTCATATGGGGGTTTATTTAATTACCTGCAGCTGTTTGTGGTTTCCAATGGCGTAGATACAAAATACTTCGCGAATTCTGATCGTGAGCCGATGAAGAGTCATATGTTCTTTTGGTCAGATGATTTGAATAAACGAATCTCACAGTTAGAAGAGTTTACAAATACATTTTTCGAACCTACTATGATTCAAAATCTTATCAGTAAATACATGATCGTAAACGAAACGGACAAGCATCTAATGGTCATGCGTCCTTATCAAATTTATGCTGTAGAGCGGATCATCAAACAAACGCTTGAGAATGAAGAGAATGGCTATGTGTGGCATACTACGGGTAGTGGTAAGACTCTCACGTCATTTAAAGCAAGTGAACTTTTATCTCAAGAAGAACACATTAGAAAAGTAATTTTCTTAGTCGATCGTAAAGACTTAGACGCGCAAACCATGCAAGAGTTCAATAAGTTTGAAAAGGATTCTGTAGATGCTACCGATAAAACGGACTCCTTAGTCAAACAACTGCAAGATCCACTTCGAAAACGGATCATCACCACGATTCAAAAGATGGCGAATGCAGTAAAGAATCCAAAATATGAATCGATTATGAAGATGTATGAAAATGATAAAGTGGTATTTGTTATTGATGAGTGTCACCGATCTCAATTTGGGGAAATGAACCGTTTAATTAAAAAGCATTTTAAACAAGCGCAGTATATTGGATTTACCGGCACACCACGTTTCGTCGAGAATAAAAGCCAGGATGGGCGCACAACATCTGACTTATTTAAGGACTGTTTACATACATACCTGATTAAAGATGCGATTAATGATGGGAATGTATTAGGTTTTTCAGTTGAATATATACAGACGATTAAAGGCAAAGAGGGGATAGATGACGCCACGAAAGTTCCTGGTATTGATAAACAGGAACTATGGATGGCTGACTTTCGAATCGACATGATTGCCAGACACATTACTGAAATTCATGGAAATAAAACAAGTAATAAAAAATACACGGCTATTTTTACAGTTGAAAGTATTCCAGCAGCCATTAAGTATTATGATGCATTCAAGAAACTAAACACCTCTCTTAAGGTTGCCTCCATTTTCACATATGGAACGAATGAAGAGAGTGTTGAAAATCAAGAACACTCGAGGCATTCTTTAGAGCGTATCATTAAAGACTATAATGCGGAATTTGGCACGAACTTTTCTACTGATACATTTTCAAGCTACTTCGCTGATGTCTCTAAGAAAGTAAAAAATGCACAAATTGATTTGTTGATTGTCGTGGACATGTTCTTAACGGGCTTTGATGCTAAAAAGCTTAACACGCTCTATGTCGATCGTTACTTGCAACACCATGGCTTAATTCAAGCTTTTTCCCGTACGAATCGAGTAGAAGGTGCTAAAAAGGTGTATGGCAATATTGTCTGTTACCGCAATTTTAAAGAAGCTACTGATGAAGCCATTCGATTGTTTTCACAAACGGGTGATACAGGTGTTGTATTAATGAAAGAGTACAATCAGTATTTAGCTGATTTTAAGGATCAATTAGAAAGACTGGTGCAAATTGCTGACTCGCCCCAAGCGGTTGACGATCTTGAAGGCAAAACAAAACAAAAAGAATTCGTTGTAGCTTTCCGTGATCTCACAAAAGTTTTGACAAAACTAAAGACATTCGTAGAATTTGAATTTAAACAAGAGGATTTAGGAATTGACGAACAAACCTATCAAGATTACCGAAGTAAGTATCTTCATCTGTACGAAATCAATAAGAAACCTGAGATTGAGAAAGTTTCAGTTATTGATGATGTTGATTTTGAGATTGAGCTCATGCAAACGGATCGCATTGATGTGGATTACATTCTTGAACTATTACGTCATATCAACTTTGCAAACAAAACTGAACGCGATGTAGCTGTTAGATTAGCAATTAAGGAAGTAAATGCATCAGCTAGTACCGAAATGCGCTTAAAACGAGATCTATTGCTTGAATTCCTAAAAAGCGTAGCTCCTACACTCACGAATGATGATTCAGTTGACCAAAAGTTCCATGATTTCGAAAATTTAGCACGCAAGAAAGAAGTTCGACAGATGTCTGAGCAAGTACAAGTAGCAGAAGAGAAATTAGAATACTTTATACGGGAATTTGAATTCAAAGGAGTCTCACCTGATCAAGAGATTAATGATGCCATCAAAGCACCATTTAAAGAAAAGCGAAAACGAGTGCAAGCCGTGAAAGATTTTATTTATAATAACGTAAATAAGTACGCGTAAATTGAGGAGATACTATACATGACAACTTCAGAAAAACAACGTCTGCAACAGGCAGAACTGCATAAGAAACTTTGGATAATGGCAAATGATCTGCGTGGTCAAATGGAAGCCTATGATTTTAAGAACTATATCCTAGGGTTAATCTTCTATCGCTACCTATCTGAAAAAACAGAAGCACGTATTGGTAAGTTACTAGAAGAAGACGATATTACCTACTTTGATGCATGGAAAGATGAAGAATATAAAGAGGGATTGATTGAAACCTTACTTGAAGAAATCGGCTTCGTGATCGAACCTGAATATTTATATTCATCAATGATCGTAGAAATTCTTAAGGGTGAAAAAGGGACCTTTGATATTGAACTGCTTCATAAAGCCGTGAAAGCCATTGAACAGTCTACCTTAGGGACGAATAGCCAGCAAGACTTTGAAAATCTATTTGACGATATGGATTTAACGTCTACTAAATTGGGACGCGATGTAAAGTCTCGTTCAAAACTGATTGCTAAGATCATGGTGAGCATTAATGACATTCCATTCTTACATGATGACGTTGATATCGATGTGCTAGGTGATGCATACGAGTATCTCATCTCTCAATTCGCGGCCAACGCAGGGAAAAAAGCAGGTGAGTTCTATACCCCGCAACAAGTCTCGAAAATCTTGGCAAAAATCGTTACGCATAATAAAACCGACTTAAAAAACGTGTATGACCCTACCTGTGGATCAGGCTCATTGATGTTACGAGTGGCCAAAGAGTCAAATGTACGATTATTTTACGGACAAGAGCTTACAACTACTACGTTTAACTTGGCTCGAATGAATATGTTGCTACATGACTTACGTTACACAGATTTTGATATTAAGAACGATAATACTTTGGAGAATCCACGTCATATCGATATGCGTTTTGAAGCTGTCGTGGCGAATCCTCCATACAGTGCTAACTGGAGTGCAGATTCAAAATACTTAGACGATGATCGCTTCAGTGCATACGGTAGACTCGCACCAAAATCAAAAGCTGATTTTGCGTTTGTTCAACATATGATTCATCAACTAGACGACAATGGAACGATGGCTGTTGTACTTCCACATGGTGTGTTATTCCGTGGAGCAGCAGAAGGTATTATTCGTAAATATTTAATTAAAGAGAAAAACTATTTGGACGCAGTTATCGGATTACCGGCTAATGTATTTTTTGGGACATCGATTCCTACTTGTATTTTGGTGTTTAAAAAGACACGTGCTGCTGAAGACGATGTAATTTTTATTGATGCATCAAATGAATTCGAAAAAGGTAAGAATCAAAATAACTTGACGGATAGCAATGTCGAGGAAATTGTGGAGATTTATAAAACACGAGAAACTATTGAGAAATATTCATATGCAGCAAAATTGGCAGAAATTAAAGAAAATGACTATAACTTAAACATTCCGCGCTATGTTGATACATTTGAAGAAGAAGAAGCGATTGATCTGGAAGTTGTTTCAAAACGTCTGAAGGAAATCGATGATGAGATTGCAGAAATTGATGTGGAACTGATTCAGTATTTTAAAGAGTTGGGGGTGTGAAGATGAATGCACCTAAGTTGAGATTTAAAGATCACAGAGCTAAATGGAATGAAATTATTTTGAATGATTTTTTCTATTTTATTGATGGAGATAGAGGTAAAAATTACCCTAATGAAAATGATTTTCTACCAGAAGGATATTGTTTATTCCTAAATGCACACAACATATCTGATACTGGGTTGACGTTTAAAAATACCAATTGGCTTACTAAAGAAAAACACGCATCTTTGAGAAAAGGAACTGCTGAATATAGAGACCTGATTCTAACTACACGTGGATCAAAATTAGGGAAACTTGCAGTATATGATGAAACCATCCCATACAATGTAGTTCGTATTAATTCAGCAATGTTGCTCATACGACAAAAGCAGGCTATTGACCTTGAATATACACTATATTTATTTAAAGATGCTATCTTACCTAAATTTATTAATCAACATATAGTAGGTAGTGCACAACCACACCTAACCGTTAAAGACTTAAAAGCTTATTCAACCTATATTCCTGAAGATGTCATAGAGCAACAAAAAATAGGCTATTTTTTCAGCTTATTAAATTCGAAAATCCAAAAACAACAAGAGAAAATTGAGAAGTTGGAAGAACTAAAAAAAGGCATGATGCAGAAGATTTTCTCGCAGGAAATTCGGTTTAAGGATGAGGATGGGGAAGAGTTTCCTAAGTGGAATGCTAAAAGGCTTTCTGATACTGGACAAGTAGTGACAGGAAATACCCCATCCAAGTCTATAGATGTATATTGGAGTAATCCTACCATACCTTGGATTACCCCGACTGATATAAATGATAGTAAAGAAATTTTAGATTCGGCATCAAAACTTAGTGACATAGGTTATAAAAAAGCTAGACAATTACCAGCAAATACTTTGTTAGTTACCTGTATTGCTAGCATAGGTAAGAACGCGATATTAAAAGTTGATGGATCATGCAATCAACAAATAAATGGAATTATACCTAATGAAAACCATTATGTGGATTTTTTATATTATTTAATTGAGCATTTTAATTATCGAATTAAGAATGTTGCAGGAAGAACTGCAACTGCCCTTGTTAATAAAACAACATTTGAAAATTTATCTTTTCTTATACCAGCTTATAAAGAACAAAATGTGATTGCTAAATTTTTGTCTAAGCTCGATATAAAAATTGAAAAGGAAAAAGAAAAGCTGCTTGTCTTTGAGAAACAAAAGAAAGGGTTTATGCAACGAATGTTTGTTTGATTAGACTGGTATAATGGTTTAGTGTCTGATCCAATTAAAAGCATAGACGGTTATATGATGATATCAGTAGGATCAGATTTTCCTTAATAAAAATTTAAAATTGTAAGTTATCATCGGCTCGCCTTAAGGCGGGCTTTATGCTTGTTCGTTTCATTGGGCTGGTAGTGAACACCGTATTAGAGTTTTTTCCAAAGGACGATTTTAGAGGGTATTTGTATGTATACTTAAACTCTATTTCTGGGTAAACATTGATGAAAAGGTTCATGTGTGGGCCTGTTTAAGAACAAATTGAAGATTTTCATATTGCTGAAATTGAAGTGCTGTTATTAAAAGATGAATCAATTCGTGAAAGTATAAATAATTTACCTTTAGAAGCTAATGAATTATGGTATGAAGCATATAAATTAGAGCAAAAAGCAATTAAAAAGATTGAAGAAGACGTAATATTTGCTGAAAAGTAACCGGGCCCCAATAAATTGTGGCTTTTTTAATTGTGAAAAACTTTGGTGAAATTGAAATATAAGGCGGAAGTGATAAAATAGTAATGAGGCTAAATATATACAAAAATGTATTTTATACTTTAGCGACAAAGGGGTTACTTATATTGAAATTACTAAGAGCGCCAGAAGAGGATAAGAAAAGCTTATATTTAGATGATAGACCAACTGTAAAAGATGAGTTTAGTTATGACCAAATAGCCCACTCATTAAAAGAAGTTATTAAACAACAAGACGATTTCCCTACCCATATAAGTTTAATGGGAGAGTGGGGTTCTGGTAAATCGACGGTCTTAAAATTGCTGACAGACTCTTTAAAAGAAGAAAAAAGAATAGCAATCAAAGAATTTAGCGTTTGGAAGTACTCAGATGACACCACAACTTTGCAACGAAGAATCATTAGACAAGTAAAACAAGAGTTAAAATCAGATACCAAAAAACAGACAGAGAATGATTTTTCCTCGAAAATGGATGACTCGGTTGAGGAAAACAATGTAACGATAAGAGGGAATAACTTTGGTGCTTTATTAATTGCTCCATTCACAGGTGACAAGTTAATTACTGCATTAGTAATCATCTTTATAGCTTTTCAAATGTCAACTTTGCTTATCCAACCTTTTGTTAATTGGCTAACTACAAATGTTCCAATGATGATACTAATTTATATAGCAATTGGTATCTTTAACAAATCTGGTATTACTGTTACAAAAGCCACTAAGACAGCATTACGTCCATTGGTCTATGATGACCAATTTGAGAATGAGTTTAAGTCTACAGTTCGCCAATACACCAAAACAAATAAAATAGATAAATTAGTATTAGTATTTGATGACTTAGATAGATTGCCACCAAATCAGCTATATTCAGCTCTAAATACAATTAAGACTTTTTTAAAAGCTGATAAATGTATTTTTATCGTACCCTGTGATGAAAGAGTTCTCCGTGATGAATTGGAATATGTTTTTGAATCAAGGCAATCGACAGTAGATGTATCAGAATTTCTTAACAAAACTTTTGATGTAACAATGAAAATGCCAATGGTTGAAAAAAACAATATGAGAAGGTACGCTATCAAACTATTAGAGGATAATAACATTGTTTGGTATCGTAATAGCAAGGTGCAAGAACATATTCATTCTATTATAAGTACACTAATACATTCTGAAATTGATACACCACGTAAGGTTAAAAAGAATTTGAATGCTTTTGCAAGCGATTGGTATTTGGCTGAGAAAAGAGATAATTCAAGTGGAAGTGATATACTTACGGCTCACCCTAGAAAAATCGCCATAATGACAGTCATTAAAACTAATTACTTGAAATTTTATGAAATTATTCAGGAGAATCCACTTATTTTTAAAGACATTGAATCTAGTGAGGATTTAGGAGAATACCTAGAAGAGATTATTCGAAATACAGATATTAATCGCAATGATAGAAATTCATATCAAATCAAAGAAACTCATGATGAAAATCAAGAAGAAGATGTCATTGAGAATGGGAAAAGCAAGAGCATTGATATCAGAGAATATGTTTCTCTTTCTTTTTTGAAAAGAGTATTTCCTCAGTTACCAATAGACAGTAGACCTTATCTATATTTTTCGAATAAAACTTTGAATCCAATAACTTCAATTCCTAAACTAAATGAGATGAAGGAAAGTTTATTAAATGCTGATGTTGAAACATTCAATAGTTTATTTGAGGACATAGGTGAAGAAGACAAGTGGATATTGTTTAATAGTGTTCCTACTGAATTATTTGGGGAAATGGACGAAAGAAATGCTTTATCAACTTTAGTTTCAGTGCCTGTCACAGGGACATATACTCAACAAAATATATATTGGGAAGAGAAGTTTCGAGAACACATTGATTACTTGTCAGAACATAGTCAACCAAAAAAAATATACGAGTTTATTAAAGAGATGAAGCCAGATAATTCTACTAAAAAAATCTTAGGAGAATCTTTAACTAAAAATCAACCAACTGAACACATAATTGACTTATGGATAGAACACCCGGATTCTCGTACTGGACTTTATCTTGAAGACTTAAACTCCCAAATTTACACTTACAACTCAGAAGTGGCTGAAACTACAAACAAGGAGTTTACATTACCTAAGTTAATACTTACTCTCGAAGAAAATCACCCTATGACGAAATATTTACATTGGGAGGATATATTAGAAGATGTATTAATCACTATCAATAAGCAAAATGATGAAATTAAAGCAAAGAATAAAGAGTTAGAAGATGATGAAAAAGAGCCTTTGAATCAATATTCTCCAGGATTTAATTTTGTTGACTGGATACAAAACGTTAATCATAAAACGGACACTTATATCAATGCAAAAATTCTGAAAAGATTAGTGTTAAAAATACTTAAAAATCTCAACAAAGCGGACTTTTTGGAGGGTGTCGGTGAATACTGGGAATCAGTGGTTCAGCAATCAGATAACGACAAGGAAATGGCTGAAACAATAAACTTTATTAGAAGATACCCAATATTTACTGAAAAGTATTTTTCAGATGAAGTGTTTAAAATACTCAACTCAAAGTATGCAAGGTACAACCTGAGCGAATTAAATGATGAAGTCAGTGAGAAGATATATGAGTTATTGTCCTATTACGAGGAAAGCGATGAAGAGAAACTATTAAATGCTCTAGAATTAATGAAAGATATATCAATCGTATCTCAGTGGTCAATTGAATCTATTAAACTTACCGAAAGCTCTTTAGATACAAAGTTAATAGAGGTAATTAACCACAATGAAAAAAGAATAGAACTTCGTGATTTATATGAGGTTTTAGAGGAGAAGTTTGATTATAAGAACTCTGAAGTCGTGAATTCAGTCAAATCACTCATCGAACACTCAAGTAGAATTTATGAATATGGTAGGCAAGAAGGACACTTTGAAAAATGGTTTGATATTGAACCAAGCGAAAATGTGTTAGATATACATCAAGATGACTTCGAGAATTTCTTAGTATTAAAAAGTTATGCTACTTCTAACAAAGAGGAATATTCAAGTTTCTTGGAAAATGTCATTACTACGCTGCTTCAAAAATCAGATTTCATAGCAAACAATCATCAAAATGTAAGGAATTTGCAATATAAAACTCAATGGAAAAAACATTTAAACATCAGCTTCGTTCAACTATCAAAATGTGGAAATTTTGTAGACTGGTCTAGTCTGTTGTCTGAATGGAAGGAAGTTGCATTAGAAGGAAAGCCTCAAACAAGTATTTCAGTAATTGACCAATTAAGCTCTAGTACAATTAATCAAACGTTACCTTTAATAGACGACAACTCGCCTATAAAAGATGCAGAAATCAATGATTTAATTGTTAATCACAGTGACTTGACATATTTGTCTCATACAAAAGCTATCGCAAATAGATGGTTGGAGTTTAGCCGAGAGCAAAGGAACACAATTATTGAAGGAATGGAAAAAGAATTTTACCAACAAGTTATTGAACAATTACTTGCAAAGTTTAGAAAGCAACCACATTTAGAGTACATTCAGCAATTGCAAAGTGAGAGTGTTCACGATGATGATAAACAGAAAATGGTAGAAGCAATTGTAACCAACAGCAATAACGAGGATTTAAGTAGCTGGGTGAATAAAATTTATGAATTGAAAGAAGACGAGTTGAACCACTGGGTTTATGCGGCATTCGATATTATTGCCGAGAAGAACTCACATATTAGACAAATTGATTTAGCTCTACTCAGAGACTCATTAATGACAAAAAATAATAAAACGATGGTTACTCTAAAGTTAATCCCGTTGATGTACTCGAAAAAAGATGCTGAAAAAGCAAAGCATTTCATTAGAGAAGTATTAATTAGTTTGGAGGAAGATAAGAGGTTTGCTGAGATAGCTACAAGCGTTAAAAATATGTTTGGGTGGAGAAAATCTAAAAGGCAATTTGGCAAAACTGAAAAAAAGAAATACAATAATGGAGAATGATAATAAAGTTCGATTTTGACATGATTACCATTGAACATAAACAAACATTTATACACAGAACGATGAGCAAAACTGCAAATTAAATTTATAAAATAATAACCTTGGTATCAAAAATAAATTTCAAAGTGATGGTGTTGGTAAGAAAGTTTATTAATATGCGCCTAAGTAGCGAACACTTTTAAAAATTGATTAAGCGTTAGGGTGTATTAGCAACCCACACTTCCGTTTCCCATTCGATATCCTTTAAATATTTCACCATGATTGAACGATCAGGGAATGCTTTAACATATAAAATGTCAAAGTTTGGGTTCTTCTGAAGCAACTCTTCTGATTCGCTATGTAGCTTTCCATCTACAGGTCCAGTCAAAAAAGATTAATCCTGTGTTAAGCACAATTCTCACACAATTAATATGTCTTATATAAAACCAGCAAATATCAATTGTGTGAGAATTTTAATGCAGAGTAAAGTTATCAAAATCACTATTCTTTCCCTCTTAATTGATTCTCCATCTGCAATTCCCAACACAATAAAATCCACCCCCACTTCCAAAATCCAAACCTCACCCCTATAATAAAACCAACAAACTCCCGGGGTGAATCCATGAAAAAACTCATACTACCATTAACCATTCTTATTCTCTCATCCTGCGGTCTACCCGAAGGCGAAGTCAATACACCATCCAACGATCAGGCTGTGCTTGAATTCTATACACCTAAGGTAGAAACCGAACCGCTTTTTGATGAGCTCATTCAGGAGTTTGAGGCGGACAATCCTGGCGTTGATATCCGGCAGGTGGTTGTGCCGGGTGGGATGACGGTGTTGAAGACGCGGATGGCGCGGGGGGATGTGCCTGATTTGTTTGTGACGTATCCGATTGAACAGGATTATGTGATTCGTGCGGAGAAGGGGTATCTGATGGATGTGACGGATGAGGCGTTTGTGTTGCGTGTGGAGCCTTCGATTCAGGAGCGGTATTTAGTAGATGATCGGATGTACGGGGTGGCGTTGACGCAGAATGCGGTTGGTGTGCTGTATAATAAGGGTCATTTTGAGAAGCTGGATCTTTCTGTACCAAAGACTTGGGATGAGTGGCTTGAGACGATGGAGAGGCTGAACGCTTCAGGGCACACGCCGCTCATTATGCCAAATGGTGATGTGGAGCAATCGGGGATTTTTACGATGAACTTTGTAGCGAATGAGTTTTCTGAGGACTACTGGCAGGCTGACGCTTATGAGATTGAAGGGAACGAAGAATGGCAGGAGCTGTCTGAAAAGATTTTGTCTGTGCTGCCTTATGCGCAGGAAACGGCCAGTCAGGACAGTTATACGCAGGCGAGCGGACGGTTTGCGCGTGAGGAAGGATCGATGTATGTGATGGGGACGTGGGCGCTGCCGCTCATTGAAAGTATCAACCCTTCGTTTGATTACGGAATCTTTCCTTTTCCAGCAGATGAGCAAGAAGAGCATCCGGTGTTAGGCGGTGTGGATATCGGGATTGCGATTTCTTCTTCCACTGCACATCCTGAAGTCGCTAAAGCGTTTCTTTCCTTTTTAACCGAAGAGGAACAGGCTTCACGTATTTCGAATTTTGAAGGTTCGATTAGTACGATTCAGGGGGTTGAGCTGAGTCATCCCGCAACTTCTGAGTTGCAAGAGCAGATTCAGGCGGGAAAGGCTGTGAACTGGCCGAATCATTACTGGAACGGCGGGACGGCTGCTGAGACGGATTACCGTGCGCGTACGTTTCAGTTTTTAGCGGATCAGGATATTGATGGGTATTTAGAGGATCTTGAACAGATGTTTGAGCGGTATCAGCGTGAGGCGGGTGAACAGCCATGAGCTTCCGGAGTAAAATGCTGCTTGCGTTTTTAGGATTTGTGCTTTTGCCGATTGCCATGCTTGGTGGCGTATCCTATTACTTTTCATCCTCTGCGCTACAGTCAAATATCAGTGATCAGACGGTACAGACGCTGAGGGCGGTTGATAGAAATCTGATGAAAGCGGTTTCTGAAGTAAACACCTTTTCAGACTTTATTATTTCATCCTCAGAGGTTCAGTCATTTATTGAAACGAATGAATCAGCGTCACTGGTTGATCTGTATGAGGACGAGCAGTCGATTGCGGGGCTGATGTATGGAAACGCCCAGGTGGATGACTTTGTCGTCTACAGCAGTGACGGCGATGTGCTGAACTTAAGAGAGGCGGCAGTGCCATCTTACGCTGCATTCAGCCGCTCTGCTTTTAGAGAAGAGATGGCAGCAAGCCAAGGGCGGCCTGTCTGGATGACACCTGCCATGAACCGCGGCTGGTCGACTGGCGTAGAGCCTTTGCTGACGCAGGGGCGGGTTATCAAGGATGTCAATACGCTTGAGGATCTGGGCTACTTTGTCATTAACATTAAAATCCGCCTTTTTGATGAGCTGTTCCAGCAGTTCGTCCGGAATCCGTCTGAAGAGTATATCATCAATCAACGTGGCGATATTTTATATGCGCTGGACCATGACCGGATTGGGGAGAGGCTCGATCTTGCTGAACTTGGATCACTTGAACAGAATACGACCGGTTATTTTCTGAGTGAGTGGAATGAGGAGCGGAGCCTGATTACATATATCCCTTCAGCTTTTACGACGCTGAATAATGATTCGCTTATGATGGTTTCTATCCAGCCGTGGAGTGTGCTTGCGGGGGAAGTTATCTGGATCAGGAATGCCACAATCGGCCTGCTTCTCGGAGCCATTCTACTGGCGCTTTTATTCAACTGGCTATACCTTGGCCGCGTGTCCCGCTTTATCCATGAATCACTGAGCAGTATGAAAAAGGTAGAGCAGGGGTCGCTTGATGTGGAGATGAAGACGTTCAGGTTGCCTGAACTAAGCAATATTTCAAACGGCTTTAACAGTATGATCGTAAGAATCCGCAGGCTGATTGATGACGTGAAAGTCGAGCAGGAGTATAAGCGTGAAGCGCAGTTCAGGGTGCTACAGGAGCAGATCAATCCGCACTTTTTATATAACACGCTTGAATCGATTAATGCACTGGCTGCGATGAATGGGCAGCGGGAGATCAGTAAAATGACGATCAACCTTGGCAAGCTGCTCCGGATCAGTATTAATGGGGGCTTTGATGTGCCGGTGAAGGATGAGATCCGCCATGTGATCAGTTACCTGGAGATCCAGAAGATCCGCTATGACCATGCATTTACGTTTGATGTAGAAGTAGAGGAAGCGCTGCAGCAGGAGCCTGTTTTAAAACTGATTTTACAGCCGCTCGTTGAAAATAGTATTAAGTATGCTTTTACACCGGGTAAAGAAGGCAGCATTTCAATCAGAGGCTGGCAGACCGGGGAGCAGGGCTATCTGCTTGTGACAGATGATGGCCGCGGACTGACAGAAGAGGTGCTTAAAACCTGGGCTGAAGCAGAACATGAAGACGGGGGACATGGGCTGAAAAATGTCCATAAACGCTTAGAGCTGTATTACGGAAAGCCTTATGGATTGATGGTGTGCTCAGGTGAAGGTGCCGGGACATCTATCAGAATTACGTTTCCAATCAGGGGAGGTGAGCACCATGATTCACGTAATGATCGCGGATGATGAGCCGCTGATTCTAAAAAATCTTCAGGGGATTATCGACTGGGAGTCGCTTGGCTGTAAGGTGGTCGCGACTGCAGGCAATGGACTGGATGCATTGGAGACTCTGCGCAGTCAGCACATTGATCTTTTACTGACGGATATTTCAATGCCTGGCATGACAGGCGTTGAGGTGCTGAAGGAGATTAATACGTGGGAGGACCGCCCGCTTGCGATTTTACTGAGCGGCTATGATGAATTCACGTATGCGAGAGAGGGACTGAAGTACAGTGCGCTCGATTATTTCCTGAAGCCGATTGATTATGAGGAGCTTGAGACGTGCATTCAGGGTGCGGTGAAGACGATTCATCAGCATCGGAAAGAAGCGTATGACCGCGAGCGCCAGCGGATTTATGATCAGGTGGTAGCAGGAGCGGAGCCGGCTTTTGAGAGTGACTTTTATGCCGCGCTGATGATTCGCCATGGTGAGGAGAAGGTGGATCAGTGGGTGCAGCAGAAGCCGTATCAGCTATACGTCTATGTGCTGGACGCTAACCTGACGCTTGCGCTCATAAAAGGAGCTGAGCGCGAAACAGTTGAACAGTTAACACATCAGCTTGCCTTAGACGGCTCACAGCAATTCAAAGAAACAAGGTGGATCGCTACAGACGCCGAAACCGGACCCGGCGCCGCCAGAAAAGCAGCAGAAGAAGCAAAGCGCTTGCTGAAATATACGTCACTCACTGACGCACCGGTCATTACAGCAGCCCTTGTCACGGACACGTACGCTGCCAAAGAGAATGCATTTGAAGCGATTGATAAGGCAACAGTCCATGTAAAAGCGCATTTTAAAGAGGATTTAAGTATAGAAGAAGTCGCTGAACATGCGGGGATCAGCGTGAGCTATTTCAGCCAGCTGTTCAAGCAGAAGCATCAGATGACCTTCCTTGAATACGTGAGAGCTGAGCGGATTGAGCACGCGTGTATGCTACTCAGAACGTCAACGCTTGAGACGTACCGCATCGCTGAGATCGTCGGCTATACAGACCAACGTTATTTCAGTCAGGTGTTTAGAAAAAAGATGAATATGACGCCGAGTCAATACCGGAAAGCGCATTCCGGCTAAGCAGCTGCCAAAACTGGTGGCTGTTTTTTTGTGTGGAAGAATTTCAACATGGATCAGAGAAATGCCGCATTTTAAAAGCGCTTTCATTTTTCTATGATGAATACATGGAAGCGCTTTAACAAACATGAGGGGGAATGAAGGAATGAAAAAGACATCTGCAGGACTGGCATCTGTATTACTGATCGGCGCACTGGCGGGCTGTGGTTCAAGCGATAGTTCAGGAGGAGACAATGGGGAAGTAAAACTGTCACTCTGGCATCCTGAAGGCGACAGCACTGAAACATATAAGGAAATCATCGAAAACTTCAATGAAGAATACGACGGCGAGATTGAAGCGGAGATCACATTTATCCCGCGCGGTAATAAATACGCTTACGAAGATAAAGTCTCTGCAGGTGCAACGAGCAGCACGCTCCCTGACCTATTGGCACTGGACGGACCGAATGTCGCGAACTATGCAGAGTCAGGTATCATTCAGCCAATTGACGGACTTGTTGAAAATCAGGATGACTTCGTTGACTCGATTATCAGCCAGGGGACTTATAATGACGAGCTTTATACAGTCGGGGCAACTGAGTCGACAGTGGCACTCTTTTATAACGTTGAGATGTTAAAAGAAGCAGGCTTTGAGCCGCCGAAAGCCGGAGAAGAAGCATGGACGTGGGATGAGTTTTATGAGGCAGCAAAGGCACTCACTGATAAGGAAAAAGGCATTTACGGTGCGAACTGGACGCTTGATTACGGTGAGTGGATTATCTACTTCACAGGACCTGCTGTATGGAGTAACGGCGGAAGCTTTATCGCTGAAGACGGCTCGACTGCTGAAGGTTATGTAAATGGACCTGAGACAGTTGAGGCGATTGAATATCTGCAGAAGTTTACTGATGAAGGACTTGTAAATCTTCAGCCGACGCCGACAGAATTTGAAGATGGCAATGCAGCAATGATGCTGATGGGATCATGGGAATGGACAAAGCTTCAGGACTATCCTGAAACAGAATGGGGTATCACCTATTACCCGAAAAGCGCTGACGGTGAGCAGGTATCTCCATCAGGTGACTGGAACTGGGGAATCTCTACAAACACTGAGCATAAAGAAGAAGCAGCAACACTGCTGAACTATATCGTCAATGAAGAGAACGTTGTGAAGGTTGCAGAGGGTGAAAACAAGCCGGCAGCGAGAATGTCGTCATTTGAACAGATGGAAGAGTGGGATCAGGAGCCGCTGAACGTCCTGAAGGATCAGGTACTGAATTCAGCGCATCCGCGTCCAACAACACCTTCATACCCTGTCCTGTCTACTAAATACGGTCAGGCTGTACAGAATATCTTCCTTGGAGGAGATGTGCAGGAGGAGCTTGATAAAGTCGCAAGTGATGTTGAACAGGATCTGAGTCGTTAAGCAATCAATCACGGAAAGCAGCGGTGTCTGAATCTCAGGCTCCGCTGTTCTCCGACTTACAGGTGGTGACTGAAAATGGAATGGCTATTAAATAAAATTCAGGGAGAACAATCCTATCGTGTCACGCTGACCTACAGCCAGCAGAAAAAATGGCTCGGATTTCTCTTCTCCTTACCGGCATTACTCTTACTATTTACCTTTCTGATCCTGCCGGTCGGCCTGGCTTTTGTCTACAGCTTCATGGAATACAACATGCTGAACCCTGCTGCAAAAGAATTCAGCGGGCTCAATAACTACACAAGACTATTACAGGACGCTGCCTTTTATACAGCGCTGAAAAATACGATGTACTTCACAGCAGTCGTCGTGCCACTGCAGTGTGCAGTCGCACTCGGTCTGGCACTATTAATTAACAAAAAGGTCAAAACAGCCGTCATCGGCCGCGTCTTTTTCTTCAGCCCGGTTGTCACATCAATGGTTGTTGTCGCAATCCTCTGGACGTTCCTTTATAACGTGGATAGTGGTCTGATCAACAGCGGACTGAACTTCTTCGGTATTCCGGATCAGCCGTTTCTGTTAAGTGAAAATCAGGCGATGAACTCGATCATCTTTATGTCCGTCTGGCAGGGTGCCGGCTTCCAGATGATGATCTTTTTAGCCGGGTTAAAGGAAGTACCGGAAACGCTGTATGAAGCAGCTGAAATCGACGGTGCGAATGCGTGGCAGAAGTTTTTAAATGTCACACTGCCTTCACTGAAAAACGTGACAGGCTTCGTCCTCATGATCACAACGATTCAGGCGTTCAGGCTGTTCATTCAGCCATATGTTATGACAAATGGGGGACCGAGTGATTCCACCAAAACACTCGTATTCATGCTTTATGAAAATGGATTCCAGTTCCGCGATGTCGGATACTCATCTGCCATTGCAGTCGTATTCTTCCTCGTTGTCGTGACCGTATCACTTATTTTAAAGAAAGTACTTAAACAGTAGGAGGGGCAAAGGATGAGTCGAAAAGCAAAAAAGAAGTTAAAAATGATTACGCTCTCTGTCAGTATTGTCCTTCTTGGGCTGTTATTTATCTCCCCGCTCGTCTGGATGATGGTCGCATCCATCAAGCCTGAAACGCTGATCTTCAGAGATATGGGACTTGAATCACTGATTCCAAGACAGGTCACGCTTGATCATTATGCTACTATTTTATTTTCAGACAGCGTGAACTTTATGAAGTATATGTGGAACAGTTTATTTACAGTTGGGATGATTGTGCTTCTTGGTACTGTGGTAAACGCGCTATGTGCCTACGCACTTGTGAAGCTGAAGTTTCCGGGTGCTGGGCTGGTCCTGACGATTATTATCGCGCTGTATGTAGTGCCATTTGAAAGTGTGCTGATCCCCCTTTATGTCGTCGTTAACAGCTTCGGCTGGATCAATGAGTACCCGGCGCTGATTGTACCGTTTATCGCGCAGGCATTTAGTATCTTCCTCTTCATTCAGTTCTTTAAAGGCATTCCGAATGAGCTTGAGGAAGCCGCACAGATTGATGGCGCGAACCCTTTCCAGGTGTTCTGGAGAATTGTTGTACCGAACTCAAAACCTGTGTTTGCAACAGCTGCAATCCTGGCATTTGTTACACACTGGAGTGACTTTATGTGGCCACTCATCGTCGCAACGGATGATTCAATCCGCACGGTACAGGTAGGGATCCAGTATTTATTTACAGATAACAACATTGAATACGGTCAGATTATGGCCGCACTGACGCTGACAACCATTCCTGTCATTTTAATCTTCATCTTTTTCCAGCGCTATTATGTACAGGGTATTACGTCAAGCGGTGTGAAAGGATAAGGAGGAATGGATATGCAAAACGAACAATATAGACCCAAGTTTCACTTCAGCCCTGAGGAAAATTGGCTGAATGATCCAAACGGCCTGTGCTATCTAGACGGAGAATACCATTTATTTTATCAGCATCACCCCCACAGCAAAGTTTGGGGACCAATGCACTGGGGACACGCAGTCAGCCGTGATCTCCTTCACTGGGAACACCTGCCGATCGCACTCTTTCCCGATGACAACGGTCAGATATTCTCGGGCAGTATGGTTGTAGATGAACATAATACGAGCGGGCTTCAGATTGATGATCAGAAAGTGATGGTTGCGATTTTTACCTATCACTCTGACAAGCAAGAAACGCAGGGAATCGCGTATTCAAGAGATCAGGGACGGACGTGGGAAAAGTACGCTAAACCTGTGCTTGATAACCCTGGACTGAAGGATTTCCGTGATCCAAAGGTATTCTGGCATCAAGATCACTGGATTATGTCACTTGCCTGCGGCGACCATATCCGCTTTTACAAATCGGATAACCTGCTTGATTGGAGCTATCTTTCTTCATTTGGAGAGAAGCTTGGCGCTCATGGTGGCGTATGGGAATGTCCGGATCTGATTCCCTTTGATGATAAATGGGTGCTGATCGTGAGCATTAACCCTGGCGGACCAAACGGCGGTTCAGCGATTCAGTATTTTACCGGTGACTTTGACGGAGAAGTCTTCCGCTGTGACCATGAAGGTGAAACGAAATGGGCTGATTATGGCCGCGACTTTTACGCAGCGGTGACGTGGAGTGGACTGGATAAACCGTTCTGGATCGGCTGGATGAATAACTGGCAGTACGCCAACGAAGTGCCGACTGATCCATTCCGCGGGACAATGTCGATTCCGCGCAGGCTCTCACTTGAAAACGGTATGCTGGTGCAGCAGCCGGTTGAGGTGGATTCTCTGGTTGAAGAGTCAGTACAGCAGTCGAGGGTACTGGCTGAGCAGGAATCCTTTACTGAAGAAGTGCCAAGACAGGTTCAGGTGAAAATGGCTGTGAGCAGTGAAGACGCACATTTTTCATGTGTGTTAAAGAGTGATAATGGAGAGCTCGTGATTCAATTTTCGCCGGAGCGTGTTGTGGTCGATAGAAGAAATGCAGGGGATATTGGTTTCTCAGACAAGTTTCCGAGTGTCGACGCGATGCCATGTTCATCCATTGAACAGCTGCAGCTCTTAATTGATGACAGCTCAATCGAATTGTTTATCAACGGCGGAAAGTATGTCATGACGGAGCTGTTTTACATGGAAGGCGAATCGTTTGAAATGAAATGGATAAATAAAGGTCTGGAGCAGCTTGAGCTTGAAATGGTCACGGAGCGGATTGGTGCTATGCAGCCATCAGGCGTGAAGTAAAAAGTGAATGGAGGAATCAGGATGTTAGGTATGGAAAGCCGGACAGTTGATGCGATGAGGAAGGGTACGAATATAGTGCTTTTAAATCTGCTGTGGCTGATCGGCTGCATTCCGGTCATCACGATTGGTCCCTCCACAGCTGCGATGTTCAGCGTTATAAGAGATTGGGAGGACGGCGATGATAGTGTCTTCAGAAGCTATCTACGTGCGTTTAAGTCTTCCCTGAAAAATGGCTGGTCCGGAACAGTCTGGCTTGTGGTGATTAGCGTATTTTTAGTGGACCTTCTGTTCTTTTATCAGATCGGCGGCGCACTGAAAATTCCGCTTATCTCTATCACAGGCATAATGTTACTCGTCACATTGCTGGCTGGTACATTCATGTTCCCGCTTCTCGCACATCAGAAGCTGACAGGTGTGAAACTGCTAAAACAGTCGTTTATTTATGCTTTTACACATGCATCGAGTTCAATTGCAGTGCTTTTACTATGGGTGGCTGCAGGTACAGCGGTTTATGTGATGCCTGCACTGCTGCTGGTGATTATTGTGCCGATGAGTATGGCGATATTTAAATTTTATTTGAAGCTCGGGGATCCAGTTCCGCAATAGGCGGGGCGGGTTCGCGGGCTTTTTATTTGATATGAACGAAGTCTGGATCTGTCCCAAGCTCCATTACAATCCAAAAAAATATTAGTCAAAGAGTTATAGTATGCATCAATTAAATGAAGTTCTTAGACTGACAATGAAAAGTAAGCAGCTTTTCTATTCTTCAATCACAATTTCTACCGAGTTACAGACTAAGAAAAGCTAATAAGCTATTTTAAGAAATATATGTGCTAAGAACAAAAATGGAGATAAATGCATTTTTATAGTACAGTGCTATAATTTTTACCAATGAATTACTCTTGGAGGTGCACGATGCAGGATATTTTGAACACTCAAAAAGATGCGTATAAAGTGTGGGTTACAGAAAATTTAGGTGAAAAGACAGGTATGTGGTATACACCATATCTTGAAAAGCTTGGACAACTTTTGGAGAAGTTTGAATTAGAAAGCGGTTATGAAGAGAATTTTTTTAACTATCAATCATATTCAGAGTTTAAAAATGTATATCAAGAAATAACTGAACAAAGTGATGAGGATATTGAGAAGTTGGTAACTGGGGGAGGTACACCACGATACCCTCAACAGTTTGGTACGACAAGAATTCAATTTAGATATAAGTATGCGAAGGATGAATATGAGCGAGGTGTAAGAAGTAAGCCTGATAATATAGGTGGGATACCCGATTGGGGAGTCTTAATGCGATCTTATTTAATCTTTTTATATTACCAGGAGAACCCTACTTTAATTTATCCTAAAAAAGAGAAGAAAATTGCCAGCGATGAAGTTGAGATTGACAAAAGTATCAATTATTGGGTTATTTCACCAGCTGAGTATTCAAGATTATGGTCTCTATTCCACGACAAAAATATGATCGCATTAGGTTGGGACTACTTAGGAGATTTGAAAAACTATGATTCAAAGGAAGATGTTGAACGTAAAATAACTGAACAAAGAGCGGATGGGATACGCCCTGTTAATGACACAAAGGCTGTATGGGATTTCTACCATGAAATCGGAATTGGTGATGTTGTCTATGTAAAAGAAGGAATTAAGAAAGTACTAGCACGTGGAATTGTTACGGGAGATTACTATTTTGATGATGAAGCATCAGAGTTTAAACATAGAAGGCAAATGGACTGGCTTCAGGTTGGAAAGTGGGAGCTCCATCAGATTTTACCTCAAAAGACATTAACATGCCTAAACCCTTATCCGAATTTGATTCAGGAGATCGATCAAGTAATCAATGAGGATTTTATCGACCACAAAGCTGCTGAAGTAAATGAATTCCGAAATTGGTTATCTAATCAGGTTACTGACACAGGAGCTAACTTGACTGAAAAGACAATTAAACAAAAAATAAGTGCGTTAAAGGACATAGAGCATCATTTTGAGGCTTCAATTTTTGGTGAAACAGATATTGAGGAACTAAAACGATTGAAAGATGTCGTTGTATCTAATGAAACATATCAGAAATATAAAGGCGTTGCGGGCAGTTCAATTGACTACTATATTCGCTATGCTGAATCTAAGCCTACTGTTCAGACAAATCCACCATTTACAGTTGAGGATTTTCTTTCAGATGTTTTTATCGAAAAGAAGGAGCTTGTTCGTCTGATATCTTTGCTTGAAAATAAGAAGAATCTTATTTTGAAAGGCGCACCTGGAGTAGGTAAAACATATATTGCTAAACGTTTGGCATATGCAATGATGGAAGAAATAGATGACACGCGTGTCCAAATGGTTCAGTTCCACCAAAGCTATAGTTATGAGGATTTCATTGAGGGCTTCCGTCCAAAAGCTGAGGGAGAAGGATTTGAATTGAAACAAGGTCCGTTTGTGAAGTTTGCCAGAAAAGCTGCACGAGATCCGGAACGATCCTACTTCTTTATTATTGATGAAATTAATCGCGGGAATATGAGTAAGATATTTGGAGAGTTAATGATGCTGATTGAGGCTGATAAGAGAGACGATCAAATCAATCTTCTTTACTCAAATGATAAATTTTCTGTACCTCCGAATCTATACATCATTGGCATGATGAATACGGCAGACAGAAGCCTGGCTTTATTAGACTACGCACTTAGAAGAAGGTTTTCATTTTTTGAAATTAAACCAGCTTTTCAAAATGATACATTTCATTCATACGTAAACGAAATGGATAATCCAGAGGCTTTGACTCGTGTCGTTGATGAAATTAAAAGCTTAAACAATCAAATTACGGAAGAGCTGGGGACAGGTTTTCAAATTGGGCACAGCTACTTTGTTGGTGAAGCTTATAAAGTAGATACTGCAAATCGCCTAGAGGAAGTAATCGAGTATGAAATTATTCCACAGCTATTTGAGTATTGGTTTGATAATGAACAGAAAGCAAACGATTGGGCTGAACGACTAAGAGGTTGTTACGATGGAGAGAAATAGCAATATTCCGATTCGTAATATTTACTATATGCTTTCTTATGCCTATCAAACGCTAAATCTTTCTGAGTACAAACAAATCGGAACAGAAGATTTTAAGAACGTAAAAGAACTTTACGCAGAAATTTTATCGATTGGTATCCCTGTTTTAATTCGTGGAGGATTAAGTAAAGATTATATGAGTGTTGAAGAGACTTCCAATGTAATTAAAGGAAAAATTGATATCAATACGACGATCAAGAAAAATACATTGGTAAATAAAAAAGTTGCAGTCGTTTATGATCAGTTCTCTGAAGATATATTGTTAAATCAAATTATTAAAGGGACGCTCCTTTACCTGGCCCATTCAAATAAAATAAATCATAAAATGCGTAAATCGTTTTACGGTCTGTTGCCTTATTTTACAGAGGTAACAGCTGTAGAGCTAGACTTGAAACTATGGAAGAACGTTCAATATAACCGACAAAATATTCGCTATCAATTCATTGTGGATGTATGCAGATATCTTTATGAGCAATTATTATTTGATGAAAGCTCTGCATCTCAGATAACGAAAGAGTTTCAAGATGAACAAAGATTGTCATCACTATATGAAAAGTTCATTTATGCATTTTTTAAACGTGAATCAGATTATAAAGTATCACGTTCTCAAATTCAGTGGGATGTTGATGATGGTTTCAAAGAAGCATTACCCATTATGCAAACAGACCTTATACTAAAAAAAGATCATAAAACATTGATTGCGGATGCAAAATTTTATTCGGAGAATATGGTGGCAAGGTTTGAAGATGGAGTTGCAAAACAGAAGTCGAGCAATCTTTATCAAATATTTACGTATATAAATAATTGGAAAAAGAGTCCAGTTGAAGAGGTTGCAGGTATATTGATTTATGCGAAAACAACAGCATTAAATCAACCTAACCATGTTTACCAGGTGAAAGGAAAGCAAATTTTTGTGGTATCTCTTGATTTGCAACAGGATTTTAACGATATAAAGAAAAGCCTATTGTCTTATGCTGATCAATTTTTTATGTAGTTTTATAAATTTGCTTAACTAAAAACGAAATTCTTCAATTAATCATTCGAGAGACTTTTCATTATTAAGTTAGTTATTTACGTGAGCTTAATTAATTGATGTATGGTTCGAGATGGCGTTGGATTTTATCTTGAATAATAAATTCTTGAAGCTCGGGATCCACTTCCGCAATAGTCGGAGTGGGTTCTCGGGATTTTTATTTTGTCTGAGCGAAGTCCGGGTCTGTCCCCATACCCGTCAACTTAACGTTAGTTGAGAAGTATCCGTTGAAGAAACGAGTTGGTGGACCCTAGCGTTTATTGACAAATCTTATGTGGAATCTAAAATTAGGCATGAGAAACTAAGCCTCTATCGAGACTTGTTTTTTTCCATATGGGTTCAGACTACTTACAAGTTAAAAACCCTGCACATGATATCCATGGCAGTTTCTTCAGATTTTCTTCTGTCTTTGAGTCCATGTCGCGTGAGTATGCTTATAATTAGTTTGGTATGGTTTGCTTTATCAGGTCTCAAAAACTGTGGAAGATAGTCTCTTAGGAGACTCATCGCTTTATATTCACTGACTTCTTTTCTTTGATGTTTGAAGAGATATAACCTTGCTTGAAATGTCAGTTTTGAAGAAATGACAATCGCAATGAGCGTGCAATAAATGACATTCAAAGCGCTCTTTCTTCATTTTCTTAACGCAATGGATGTTAAAGACTGATTTCCAGGCTCTAAATAGAATTTCAACCTGCCATCTTAAGGCATACAAATCATAGACCTCTTGAGATGAGATTTCCTCATATGGTATATTGGTTAATACAACATTGAAGTTGTCTTTTAGGGGTGTGTCGCTGGTCAGAGCGCCACCCTGTTTTTTTTGTGCTTTTTTCCTTTTCTGCTTTCTTGTTTTTACTTGTTCATCAGATAACCGGTAAATAATCAGGCGTGGCACATACTGTTTTCTATGACTGATATACACATCATGCAGTTCTAATGACTGTTTCTTCTTTAATTCTTTACTCTCCTCAATCAAATCTACCTGTTCATACTCACCATTTATTTTCCGGTGTGCATGCGTTTCTGCCGCAAGCCGTGTGATATAGTAAGCACCTTTTCCTTCAATTTCGTTGATAGAATCTGATGAAAAATAACCTAAATCTCTAATGGTGATATCTCCAGGGAGAAGTGTTTCATTTAGTCTTTCATTAAAATGACGGTCGCTGCTTCTGCCTTCTTTGACGGGCATATGCATAAAAGATCCAGACAATAAATCATATTCTAACTGCACTTTGACCCCTGAAGCGTTGTGCCCTTTATAATCATTTCCGTAATCACTTGGTAAAGCAAACGAGGTAGAATCGACGATTCTAATTCTTTGAAACAGTCCTTCGTTCACTAAGGATGTAGGAATGTTGAGCTGTAAGCAGCGATAAAAAACTTCTTTTAAAAAACTTACTGCTTTATGAGAAAAACGTTGATTTAACCCTTCTTCAGAGATATCCACCTCTTGGTTGGCAAGCAGTTGTCCGCAAAGCCTGCCTAATGACCGTTGAAGAAAAGGTTGGCTTTCACCGAGACAAAGTTGGATAAAGGTGAAAGCATCTATCTTTCTTTCCCGCTGAATAAATTTTGTTGATTTTGCGATTTGATCTACTTGTTGTTTTGATAGTAATTTTTCAATTTCTTCAGTTAACAAATCAAATTCTTCTACTGTAGAACCCATTAAAAAAATCCTTCCTTTTAAAAAATGTAAAGGAAGGATAGTAAAAATATAGAAGAATGTAAAGTGAAATTCTTAACTTGACGGGTATGGGGTCTGTCCCTTCCTTCATTCTGAGTAATGGAGCCGTAGCATACACTTATATTAGAACACAGGAAAATCATGATAACAGTGTTATGCAAAGGAGCATGTTATGTATCATTATTACGCTGGAACGAATATGAATCCTCCGAATGTAGTTTCGTTTGCACGTGGAGATGTAACTGGGGACAGAGTACCTGATTATGTCTATTTAACCGGCATCATGACTCCGGATAGTCCATTTATTCAAAATATCACTTTGCTCATTCAGGATGGAAGATCTGGCGGGTTAACAAGTGTTCCGCTTCCTGAAAATGCAGGCTACAACCCTACTTTATTCTTGGGGGATTTTACCGGGAATGGAGTAGATGATATTTTAATCAGTATTAATACAGGTGGTAGTGGTGGAATTATGTACCATTATATTTATTCCTTTGTAAATAATACAGCACAATTATTATTTGATTTTCATGTATATAATGAGCAGTATCAATATGAGGTACATTATCAGGATGATTACAAAGTGGAAGTAGTTAGCTTGATCAATAATCTAAAGTACATGATAGATATCTCAACAAGAGGCAGCGAATATTTAAATGAAATATACGATGAAAATGGCAGACTGAAGAGTCCTATTACTGGATTTGTAAATCCTCTTAGTGGGTTATATCCTGTAGATTTTGATTCAAATAAACGGTATGAGCTATTGGCCTATCAGAAAATTGCCGGGAGATATAATGCTGATTCTTTAGGGTATGTGTTGAATACTTTAGGGTGGATGGATAATCGGTTTGTTTTGCAGGATCAGTATGTTGCTATTTTTGGATTGCATTGATTCTTGCTTAAGAAAGATCATGCTTTTCGGTTACGTTTGTTTTCTTTAGATACCGAGTATTTTCGACATTTTATGTATAAGTTAATTACATGTAAATAATAATGGTGACTAATATGAAAACGATTCAAATTTTTCTGATTTTATAACTATTATCCTTTTTTTCCTTGTACATCTCGATGAAGAAAGTGCACGTCACTAACGTCCTGGGCTGCCGGATCAATGGATTCGGCCGATTACAAATGGTTATCACCGGACAGAAAGCCTGCGAAATAGTGCTTGATCAAATTGGTGAAATTTATGGATTTTAGTCTGCTTGAACGACATGGGCTGAAAGAGAAAGCGAAAGTACTGATCAAAACTGAAGCTACGATTGAATCTGAAAAAAATATTGTTGCAAATGTCAGAAAAATTAATTGAGGCAAATAATAAAAAATAGCATTCCCAAGTTAAATTGAAACCCGAGTAGTGATAGCTGTTCGGGGGTTTATAGAAGGAATAAGACAAAATTATAAATTGATTTGTGTGGTTCTGGGCTTTTCTGCCTAGAGCTTTTTTCTTGAGGTTTAATTCATTTATATGTGTACAGCAATGAACACTTATAAGCCAGCATAGATTTACAAATTTACAAATTTACAAATTTAGAAATTTTATAATATTTTTTATTAACTGAATTTTTTTAATATTGTATTGCATTGCAATATTCCGTGGTATATAATCACGATTAATAAAGTAATATATTCAAAAATAATTAACAAATAAAGTGTTTACTTCATTTCGAGTGTTTATTTCTTTAACAATAATTCCAAAGTATCGGGACGAATATGAAGAGTGGTGGTGATTATACATGTGTACAATACTGGGTGTATACGCAGAAACCCATTATTGGCTGGGATCCAATAGCGACAATCCGTGGGATACTCGAACTAAAATTTGTGTGAATGATGAATATAAATACAAATTCATAGGCACAAAACTGAAATGTCCTAATGATGATTTGCCATGGGCAAACATGATGACTAGGGGAGTCAATGAAGCAGGAATCGCTTTTACTTTCGCATTTGTACAACGTGATTTGAGTATACCTCTGAAAGATGGCATCGGGTTCAAAGAGTTTGGAAAGACAATTCTGGGTCAATTTTCCTCACTTTCAGAGATTGAGTATTTTTTGAAAAACCAGGATGTAAATATTAGTGGAAACTTTATATTTGCTGACGATAAGGGATCATTATTATTCGGTGAAATCCTTCCTTATGAATCGAAATTAACTTGGAAGTCAAGCGAGACAGTATTGCGGACGAACCATTTTTTGGAGTTGCAGACTCCTAATAGCCAGGAGCTACACCCAAGCTCCACACAGCGTTATCAGTCTATGGTGACAGCCATGAAGAAACATACGCAGTCGGATAATACTAGCATTTATTTAAGGCATTTACTGCAAAACCATGAATCAGCTGAGTTGGATCAAGAGTTTGGAAGCTCAAATTGTAGCCATGGCCAGAACAGTGGAACGATCAGTTCAGAAATTATTGACCCGGAAAATAGAACAATATGGTATTGCTACGGCTCGCCATGTCATGACACGGAGAAAGTTCAAAGCTGGGATACATATATTCCATTCAAACTATCTGACTATTCATCTGGGGACATTACAGATTTTGAGGGAGAGATTGTGAAGCAAATATTATAATAAATCCTTAAATGTTCTGAAATGAAGTTAATCAAATATCGAAAATAGATGCCAGGATTAAATTATTTTAAATACTAAAGAAGGGGGAATGTCTGTGACTTCTAATTTAATTACAAGTCCTTCGGATGCTCGGGAAATGATACGGCAAAATAACTGGCCCAAGCCTACATCCGGTCTATCAAATGGTTTTATTCAGGCAAATCTAGCTGTGTTGCCGAAAGAATTAGCTTTCGAGTTTCTCCTTTTTTGCCAGCGAAACCCGAAACCCTGTCCCATTATCGATATAACGGATCCAGGATCAGGAATACCTGCATTGGCAGCTCCAGATGCAGATTTAAGAACAGATATACCCAAATACCGAGTATATAGAAATGGAGAATTAGCGGAAGAAAAGACAGATGTGTCGGATATTTGGGACGATAACATGGTGGGATTCCTGCTCGGATGTAGCTTTACCTTCGAAGAGGCTTTGCTGAACAATGGCATTCCCATAAGGCATATTGAGGAAAATTGCAATGTTCCGATGTATAAAACGAATATTGAGTGCGTAAAAGCGGGTCGATTTGAAGGCCCGATGGTCGTGAGCATGAGGCCGATGTCAGAAAAAGATGCGATCCGGGCAGTGCAGGTTACAAGCCGTTTTCCTTCCGTACATGGGGCGCCTGTCCATATTGGAAACCCGGCAAGTATAGGTATTTATGATATTCAGAATCCCGATTTCGGTGATAGAGTTACCATCAAAGAAGGGGAAGTTCCAGTGTTTTGGGCTTGTGGGGTTACTCCGCAGGCAATTGCGATGCATGTGAAACCGGAGATTATGATTACCCACGCTCCCGGGTTTATGTTCATCACTGATATAAAGAACGAGCAATATGCCGTAATCTGAAGTAAGTCTTCAAAACTATACAATTATTCAAACTAACTTACCTATGGAGGGAATATAATGACGTTAAAAAAATTGGGAAATTGGATATTCATCTGTATGATTTCATTCTCATTGATCGCATGCAGCTCGGAACCTTCTTCATCAGGCACAGAGGAAACGCAAAGTACAGGGGGCGAGATTAGAATAGCGATGAATGCTGAACCACCTGCACTCGATCCGCATATGACCACTGCCACGGCAACTAGCGAAGTAGCAAGAAATGTATTTGAAACTCTGCTCACAGTGAACTCGAAATATGAAGTTCAGCCAATGTTGGCAGAGTCTTATGAACAAAGTGATGATGGTTTAACAATCACGTTCAATTTAAGAAAAGGGATCAAGTTTCATAATGGTAAAGAAATGATAGCTGAAGATGTTATTGCGTCATTTGAAAGATGGTTAAGCAAATCAGCTAAAGCATCAGTAGCATTAAACGGTGCTACGCTTACAGCAAAAGACGATTATACTGTAGTGCTACAGCTTACAGCTCCTTCATTCGGTGTATTGCATGCTTTGGCGGGACAAATACAGTTTCCTGCAGTTATGCCAAAAGAAATCATTGAATCCGCACCTCCCGAAGGAGTTACGGAATTTGTTGGAACCGGTCCATTTGCCTTTGTGGAATGGAAAAAAGACCAATATATCCATTTGGAAAAATATGATGATTATCAATCTTTGGATACGGCTCCGGACGGACTTGCCGGTAAACGTGAAGCTTTAGTTGATAATTTATATTTTGATGTTGTAACGGATGGTTCCACTAGGGTAGCAGGAATAACGACGGGGGAATATCAGGTTGCAATTTGGCTTCCAAGAGATAATTATGAGCAGCTGAAGAACACGGCAAACGTCAAAACTTCAGTTGATTTATACGGTCCGCACAACTTTGTCTTCAATAAAAAAGAAGGTATATTGAGTGATCCTAAAATGCGTCAAGCCGTTAATGCCGCTATAAATTCAGAAGAAGTTATGCTCGCATCATTCACTGATGAGGAGTTTTACCGTCTGGACCATGGATATATGTATCAGGAACAAGCGGATTGGTACAGTGATGCTGGTAAGGAGTACTATAACCAAAATGATACTGAAAAAGCTAAACAACTTCTAGAGGAAGCTGGGTATAATGGTGAGCCAATAAGAATTCTTGCCAGTCGGGATTATGATCACATCTATAATTCAGCAGTTGTCATTCAGCAGCAGTTGGAAAAAGCAGGAATGACTGTGAAACTTGATGTTTATGATTGGGCTACATTAGTACAAAAACGTGCAGAACCATCAGAATTTGATGCATTTGTTACAGGGTTTACGACATCTGCAGATCCTACTCAAATATTTGCACTAGATCCAACATGGCCAGGTTGGACAGAAGATGCAAAAATTGAGGATCTTTTGAACAAAATCAATGCATCTACATCTCAGGAAGAAGCACAGGCTTATTTTGATGAATTGCAAGAGTACAATTGGTCAGAATATTTATCCCATATCAAACTGGGCGACTTTAACTTACTGACAGCATACAGAGACAACGTGGAAGGCATCAGCTATTTCGAAGGACTCATACTTTGGAATACGAGCATTAAACAATAATTCCCTAAATAGTATAAAAAATATTTGTCCACCCTCTGTAAACATAGGGTGGACAAAGCATATATTGAGATTTTATGACTACCTTATTGAAAAAGGGGAGAATGATAGCTTGAAAACTTACGTTTTAAAAAGGATTTTATCGCTTATACCTGTTCTATTTATCGTATCTATTATGGTTTTTATCATCATTCACTTAACGCCCGGTGACCCCGCATCAGTCATTTTAGGGGAAGAAGCATCTGAAGAAAGCAGGGCTGAATTGCGTGAAGAACTTGGATTGAATCTCCCTATTCATCAGCAATACTTCGATTGGATCCTGGGAGTGCTTAGAGGAGACTTAGGGGATTCCTTTTTTATGCAACAACCTGTAACCCAAGCGATATTTGAGCATTTAGGACCGACACTGTCACTTACTATCCTTTCACAAATCACGGCGATTATTATTGCTCTTCCTCTGGGGATCATGGCAGCAAAGCGCAGAGGAACTTTCACAGATCAATCGTTTATGGCGCTTTCACTACTGGGAATTTCAATCCCAAACTTTTTATTGGGTCTATTCTTAATCCTTATTTTAGCCGTAAATCTACAATGGCTGCCGGTTGCGGGATATCAACCGTTGAGTGCAGGTTTGTTCAATCATTTAAAATTTCTGATTATGCCAGCGATTGCATTGGGTACTATGCAGGCTGCATTGATTGCGCGGATGACAAGGTCATCCATGCTTGAAACAATCAATACGAATTTCATTAAAACCGCTTGGTCGAAAGGTCTCCATGAGCGAAAGGTCATTTATAAACATGCATTGCGGAATTCGTTCATACCCATTTTGACAGTCATTGGACAAACTTTTGGAATGCTTATTGCAGGAGCTGCTGTAACCGAAACGGTATTTAACATTCCAGGCCTTGGCCAGCTGATCATGAACTCAGTGGAACGCCGTGATTACGCCGTGATTCAGGGTACTGTTCTGTTTATTACTGTGTCATATGTATTTATTAACTTATTCGTAGATTTAATGTATGGAATAATCGATCCAAGGGTCCGACTAAATCAAAAATAGTAACATGAAACTTATTTTGTGTTTATGCATATGGGGGATTGATTATGGAAGAAACAATAAAAAATCAAGTTCTGATGGATCAGAAAAGCAATATAAGCAAGCATCGAAGGAAGATTCTGATAAAACGGTTTTTATCTAATAAACTAGCAGTTACTGGTAGTGTCATTGTGTTATTTGCAACACTCATGGCCATTTTCGCACCATTATTGGCACCACACGGTCCGTACGAAATGATAGCGACAAACAGATTGCAAGGCCCATCTTCAGAGCATATTTTCGGAACTGACAATTTTGGCAGGGATCTATTTGCCAGGGTAGTATTTGGAGCTCAGGCATCAATGGGTGTAGGTGCGGCAGTTGCATTGATCACCGGTGTATTGGGCATGATTATCGGTTTATATTCAGCCTATTTCAAAGTATTGGATACAATTTTGATGAGAATCTGTGACGGCTTGATGGCCTTCCCATCCATTCTGTTGGCTATCGCAATCATGGCTGCACTGGGACCGAGACTCGAGAATGTGATTATCGCTTTAAGCATTGTTTATACACCTTATGTCGCAAGGGTTGTCAGATCCTCAGCCCTCGTAGTGAAAGAACAGACCTATATAGAAGCGATGAAGGCGCAAGGGGCTTCTACCTTAAGGATTATCTGGTCACATATAGCACCGAATACCTTATCACCCTTAATTGTACAATCAACGTTTATTTTTGCTGACGCTATTATCATCGAAGCAGGGTTGAGTTTCCTCGGAGCCGGAGTACCAGCACCGGACCCAAGTTGGGGAAATATTTTGTATGATGGAAAGTTGGTCATTTTCAATGCTTGGTGGATGACCTTATATCCAGGTATTGCCATTATTTTAGCTGTGCTGGGATTGAATTTATTTGGTGATGGATTGCGAGATTTATTGGATCCCAATACAAATCGTGCCAAAAAGTAAATTCCACGCTTTGGCAAAAATTATCCTGATATACGGAGCGACAATAAGGAGGAACCTTTCAAATGGGCAATCATCTTCTGGAAATAAATGAACTTAAAACACACTTCCAAACAGAAACAGGAAAGGTAACCGCTGTGGATGGCATTACTTTTCATGTGGATGAGGGAGAAGTGCTGGGAGTAGTTGGTGAGTCTGGGTGTGGCAAAAGTGTTACCGCCCAGTCGATCCTGAGACTCTTTGAAGAAAGAGGAGTGACAGAGTACGAAGGGGAAATTAATTTCAATGGTAAAAATCTCTTGAAGATTTCCATGAATGAATTGAGAGGGATTAGGGGAAATGATATATCCATGATTTTTCAAGATCCTTTAAGTTCGCTTGATCCCGTTTTTACCATAGGCGATCAAATTGTTGAACCACTGATGTTACATCAAAAATTATCGAAAAAAGCAGCCTACGGGAAAGCTGTTGAAATGCTCAGGTTGACAGGTATACCTGCCCCGGAAAAAAGGGTGCATGAATATCCACATGAAATATCTGGAGGGATGAGACAGAGGGTCATGATTGCAATGGCACTTGCCTGCCAGCCCAAATTGTTGATTGCGGATGAACCAACAACAGCATTGGATGTTACCATTCAAGCGCAGATTCTGGATTTGATGATTCAATTAAAAGAAGAATTCAACATGGGAATAGTGTTTATCACCCATGATTTAGGAGTAGTGGCCCAGCATTGTACCCGTGTAGTCGTTATGTATCTGGGAGAACTAGTGGAAGAAGCGAGTGTCGATCATTTATTCACCAATCCCCTTCATCCATACACAAAAGGCTTGATGAACTCAATTCCTCAAATCACTGGAGATCGTTCTCAAAGGCTGCATATTGTTGAAGGGACAGTTCCTTCCCTCCAGAACGTGCCATCGGGTTGCCGATTTGCCCCAAGATGTCCATATGCGGACGAACAATGCGTAACACAAAGACCTGTTTTGGAAACTGCACGAAACAATCAAAAAGTCAGGTGTTGGCATTACGAAAAAATTTCCATGATGGAGGAGGAATTCGATGTCACTAACAGTGGACCAAAAACCCTTACTAGAAATTAAGCGTTTAACCAAACATTTTCCTGTTAAGAATCCTATTGGATTAACGGAAGCGACGGTAAAAGCGGTAAATGATGTTTCTCTACATCTATATGAAGGTGAAACCTATGGATTAGTTGGAGAATCCGGATGCGGTAA
This sequence comes from Jeotgalibacillus malaysiensis, assembly GCF_044789845.1. Lineage (NCBI taxonomy): Bacteria > Bacillati > Bacillota > Bacilli > Caryophanales > Caryophanaceae > Jeotgalibacillus > Jeotgalibacillus malaysiensis. Next base: position 3,497,618 of record NZ_CP085252.1, on the reverse strand, counting down.
AAGTACAATGGGAAGAACAATTTTACGATTGACTGAACCAACAGATGGCAAGGCCCTCTTCAATGGAACCGATATTTTTCAATTGAGTTCAAAGCAATTGCAAAAAATGAGACAAGATCTTCAAATGGTATTTCAAGATCCTTATTCGTCATTGAATCCAAGAAAAAGAATAGGGGATATTATTGAGGAACCGATGATCATCCATAAATTGGGTTCAAAAAAAGAGCGGATCGAACGAGTAATGGATATTCTTCAAAAGGTTGGATTACAACCGGAGGCATACTACAGATATCCGCATGAATTCTCCGGTGGACAAAGACAGCGTATTGGTTTGGCACGTGCGTTGGTTGTGAATCCAAAACTGATTATTTGTGATGAGCCAGTTTCGGCTTTGGATGTTTCCATTCAATCGCAAATTATAAATTTATTAGAAGACATCCAGGAAGAGTTTAATCTGAGTTATTTGTTTATCGCTCATGATTTAAGTGTTGTTCGACATATTTCAGATCGCATTGGTGTGATGTATTTAGGGAAAATGATGGAGGAGGCCCCTACAGATCTATTATTTGCGGCACCGTCTCATCCTTATACCCAGGCATTGCTGTCTGCAATACCTTTGCCTAATCCTGCGATTAAACAGGAACGAATTACATTACGTGGAGAAATTCCATCTCCCATGAATCCACCATCAGGCTGCATTTTTCATACCAGATGTCCGTTCGTAATGGATGTTTGCAAAAAAGAATTGCCTGCTACAAAAGAAATTACTGATGGTCATTTTGTTGCCTGTCATTTGCATTAAAATACGAAATTGTTGTTAATGGAAGTGAAAAAACAGGTCGTAGCCGATCATCTGGATAAAAGATGGAAAGATAGTTTGTGCCGCCTGTGAAACTGATACTGAAATATACACAGGCCTCACTGCTATTCCGAAGGGATTCACGATGTTTAGGTGAATGTCTGAATGTCGAAAAAGCGTATGAACAAGGTCACTTTTTCAATATAGAAGTTTAAAAAATATTATTTTAATCGGTTTCTAATCTTACAAAGGCGGGATAATATGAAAATATTAATTGGTGAAATTGCTCATGAGACAAATACTTTTTCGAAAGTAAAGACAACTGTGGAATCGTTTAAACAATGGAAATGGCTGCATGGCGAGAAATTAGTTGATAAGCATCGAAAAGTAAGAGATTACTTGGGTGGTATGGTCGACCGCGCAGAAGAAATCGGTGTCGATCTTGTTCCTTCATTTGCCTGTTTTGCCATGCCTTCCGGAATCATTACAAAAGAAACATACGAGCGACTCACCAAGGAATTAACTGATGGAATCAAAGCCGCAGATGATTTTGATGCTATTTGTCTAGCTCTTCACGGTGCTGGTGTTGCAGAAGGTGTCGATGACCTTGAAGGTGGGATTCTAAGTGCAGTGAGAGAGATCGTTGGCTATGAGAAGCCCTTAGTTGTAACCCTGGACCTTCACGGCAATATCACGGATCAAATGGTCAGGGAGGCGGATGTCCTGCTAGGTGTTAATTATTATCCCCATGTCGATTCTTATGAGCGGGGAATAGAAGCGATTGATGTAACGACACAGATTCTATCAGGAGAGTTAAAACCGAAGATGAGTCTCAAAAAGCTTCCGCTTATGATTCCTACCTCTACGACGAACTTATCTCCAGCCAAAGATATCAATGAATTATGCTGGGCTCAGGAAGAAAAAGAATCAGTGGTTGATTGTACATTTTTCCATGGTTTTCCTTACACGGATATCCCTGATCCAGGTGTTACGGTAGTAACCGTTACTAACGACGATCAGGCTTTGGCAGACAGAATTTCAGAGGACATTGCCAGCGAAATTTGGAATGCAAGAGAGGCGTTCTTCCCTCATATAGATTCACCAAGTGAAGGGATTGAAAAAGCTTTGCAGATAGAAGGGTATCCGATTGTACTAAACGAAACTTCCGACAACCCTGGTGGTGGTACACCGGGAGATGGAACATACCTGCTTTCCGCTATGTTGGAGGCTAATTTAGAGAACGCTTGTTTTGGATTTATATATGACCCTGAAGTTGCTGACATTGCCCATGCAAATGGAGTGGGGACAACTATCGAAGTCAAGTTAGGCGCAAAAACAGATGATCTGCACGGTACCCCCATTCAGGTTCAAGCATATGTAAAAACAATTTCAGATGGGAAATTCGTGCAATCGTCACCAATGGGCAGAGGAACAAGAGTAGATTATGGGAAATCCGCCAGACTACAAGTGAATGGGGTAGATGTGATTGTTTGTTCAAAGAGATCACAAACTTTTGATGAACAAATCTTCCTGTTACACGGCATTGATGTGACAACCTATAAAATTGTTGCTTTAAAGTCAAGCCAGCATTTCCGTGCGGCATTTGAACCTCTTGCACATACTATATTGCCTGTGAACTCACCAGGACTTTCTAGTTTTGATATCACATCATTTAATCATACACGACTGGAGAAACCGGTATATCCACTTCATAAAGAAGTAGATTTACTTCTTTCGACAAGCAGAAATAAATAAGATAACTATCAATAGGGGCATCTTTACCATAGATGCTCCTGACTGTGTATATGTTTTCACCAAATAAAAATCTCAGAAGGATGTGTTTGCATGGACATCACGCAAATTGACTTACAACGAATAAAAATCCCATTGAAATCATCGTTTGCGACAAGCTTCGGAAAAGTAACGGAAAAGGACATTATCATTGTAAAAGTTATTAGTGGCGATCATACAGGTTATGCGGAGAGTGTAGCGATGCCATACCCGATTTACAATGAAGAAACAACAGGTACAGTGTGGCATATGCTTGAGACATTTCTAATCCCTCAACTTTTGGAAAAGGGGATTCAGGTACCTGAAGATGTATCGGAAATGTTTTCATACATACGACGTAATAACATGGCAAAGGCAGCGTTAGAAATGGCCGTATGGGATCTATACAGCAAGAAAAACGGGCAAACGCTTTCGGCTGCTTTGGGTGGGAAACGAAAAGAAATTGAAGTGGGGGTAAGCATCGGTATAGAGGATAGCATTGAGACCCTTCTTGCAAAAGTAGAAGGCTTTTTGGAGGATGGCTACAGAAAGATAAAAGTGAAAATTAAGCCGGGATGGGATATTAAACCCATGGAGGCAATCCGTAAGAGATTCGGTGATACGATTCCTTTAATGGCTGATGCTAACTCTGCATATACTCTTAAGGACAAAGAACTTTTAAAAGAGTTGGATCAATTCAATTTAATCATGGTCGAACAGCCTTTAGCCCACGATGACATTATAGACCATGCCAAATTACAAGTGGAAATGAAAACGCCAATCTGTCTGGATGAAAGCATTCATAGTGTGGAAGACGCCAGAAAGGCCATTGAGATTGAAGCATGCAAAATCATTAATATCAAAGTTGGCAGGGTTGGTGGTTTAACCGAAGCGATAAAAATGCACGATCTTTGTGAGAAACATAACATTCCAGTATGGTGCGGAGGTATGCTTGAGGCAGGTATTGGCAGAGCACATAACATTGCAATTGCTTCCTTAGGTAATTTTACAATACCTGGTGACACTTCTGCTTCCAGCCGTTATTTCCATGAAGATATCATTCTGCCTGAAGTAACTCTATCAAAACCAGGGATTATCACAGTACCTGACACACCGGGCATAGGTTTTGATATTAATAACAATTTAATCAAAAAATTGATTGTAAATGAAGCATCATTTAAAAGAGAAAGTGTGTTCCGTTAATTTGTTCTATTTCCGAGAGACTTATAGATGGCGGTAAGAAGTGGGGGGGGGGAAACCTATGGTTCATACACAACAAATCACTTATAAAGTTATAGAAGAATTAAAAGAAGTTCAAGATGTCGTTAGATTTCAAGAAGAAATTTGGGGGATCGAAGCTGTTACCCCACTTCCACAGCTTATTGCCAATTCAAACAATGGCGGAGTTTTGGTAGGAGCATTTGACCAAAACGAATTAATTGGATTTTGCTTCGGGTTTCCTGGCTATAAAAATGGAAAAAATTATTTAATATCACATATGACAGGTATTCGTGAAAAGTATCAAAATTATGGTATTGGTTTACAGTTGAAGTTAATTCAAAGGGAATGGGCAATCAAGTATGGATATGAAAAAATTGTATGGACGTTCGATCCTCTCGAAGCCAGGAATGCATACTTCAATCTGATTAAACTGGGAGCCTACGTAAATACCTACTATAAATCCTATTATGGAGAAATGACAGATAAGCTTAATAAAGGGTTGCCATCTGACCGGTTTTTAGCTGAATGGGATATTGGGTCAACCAGTGTAACAGACGCTGTGAATGGAGTGGATAAAAAGGAGATGTCAGTTGGCGATTATCAACAATTGCTCACGTTTCAGGAACATGGCGAAGTTCCTTATCCGCTTGAAGAAAAAACAATCGATAATCAAAAAGGATATTTAGTCCCTGTCCCAGCGAATTTCCAAAGCTTGAAACGGTTAAATGATGAGGCTGCGAAGGCCTGGAGATTTAAGTTAAGAAGTGTGCTTTCCGATGCATTGCAAAAAGGTTATCAAGTAAAAGGAATAGTAAAAAACGGTACATCCAACGTTCATTTTTATGTTCTTGGAAATAAAATGATGGAGGACTTACATGATAGAAAGAATTAAAGAATGGGTAAATGAAAACGAAGATGTTATTAAGTCGACTTATCACTATTTACACGAAAACGCAGAAATAAGCTGGCAAGAAAAAAATACAACGGAATACTTAAGTAAACAATTGGAGGACTTACAGATTCCTTATAAAACCTTTGAGGATCATACCGGTATTATTGGATATTGGGGAAATCCCGAAAAAGGTCCAACGGTTGGACTTAGAGCCGACATTGACGCTTTATGGCAGCTGGTTGACGGGGAATGGAAAGCTAATCATTCTTGCGGACATGACGCACATATGACAATGGTGCTCCATACGATTACTTGCTTAAAGCAACTTGATTTTCAGCCCAAGGGTCTGATTAAAATCATTTTTCAACCAGCTGAGGAATCCGGTAAAGGCGCAAAAGCCTTGATAGAAAAAGGAGTAATCGAGGATATCGATTATTTACTGGGCATTCATGTACGGCCGATCCAGGAGTTGAAGTTTGGTCAGGCATCACCGGCGATTTACCACGGAGCAACCACTCTTTTAAAAGGAAGGGTTCATGGACTTCAGGCACATGGTTCAAGACCCAATTTAGGGATAAATGTTGTTGACTCATTAGGAGCCATTATCCATGCTGTGAATTCAGTCAAGGTAGACCCTACTGTATCCGCTTCTGCAAAAGTGACTATGGTCCAAGCCGGTGGGAATAATTTTAATATCATTCCCGACTTTGCTGAATTTGGTATCGATGTTCGAGCGCAACAAAACGATGTCATGGATGATTTAATAAAAAGAATAGAACACACGGTGAAAACTGCAGGAACAGTGAATGGTGCAACGGTTGATTTGGAAACGGTTGCAACCATGATTGCTGCTGAATCCAGCCTGGACATGGAAGAAGTGGTAAAAGAGGCAATTACCGAAGCTGTTGGAGCAGATGCTGTTGCGCCACCTCGGGTTACGCCTGGAGGAGAAGATTTTCACTTTTATAAACACTCCTATCCCCATATGAAAGCGACAATGGTGGGACTTGGAACAGACTTAAGTCCAGGTCTGCATCATCCGAATATGAATTTTAACTTGGATGCTTTGCAAAATGGAGTTAAAATCCTTAGTGTTGCTGCTTTGAAACTTATAAATCAGGAAGTAAAAGCATTTGCATTAGAGAAATGATATAGTTAGTGGAGATAGTATAAATTTTGGTAATGTAAATGAATCAAGAAGGAATAAACACATATTAATTTTTATAGTGTTCCTCAGATTATTTCTTTTTCTCTTATTAAACTTACATAACATAACTTACTTTTAGTATGTCAGGTAAGGGAAGGATCATGATTTCAATGGATAGTTATCACGAAAAAATAAGGAAACAATTTAATGAATTAACAAAGAGACAAAAATTAGTAGGGAAATATATTATGGATTATCCAAAAGAAGTAGCCTTTCATACGGCAAAGCAGGTTGGAATAGCAAGCAAGACAAGTGATACTACGGTAATTCGATTGTCTTATACACTTGGTTATTCTGGTTACAGCGAGCTCCAGAAAGAAATTCAATCTACCCTGCTGGATGATTCTTCACCAAATCCTGACCCAATTAAGGGATTTCGAAACTCTTCAAAATCTTTTAAAGATAAAGATTTCATACAACATGCAATTGAACATGACAGTAGATATATTCGGGATACCTTGGAGGGGCTGGATACAAAGCATTATAAAATGGCAATAGAGTTAATGATTAATTCAGAGAAAATAACGGTTGTTGGACTGCGTTCATCTTATGCAGCTGCAAATTGGCTCACCTTCAGCTTGAATGTAGTCGTAGGAAACACGATTATGTATCGTGGAGAAATAGATGATGCAAATTACTTTTTATCTCAAATGAATGAAGAAACACTAGTGATCGCTATTTCATTCCCCCGTTACTCTCAAGAAACATACGCCTTTGTTAAAGCAGCAAAAAATAAAGGAGCCAAGGTGCTTGCGATAACGGATGATGAATTATCTTCCCCATTTGGGCAGCTTGCTGATATTTTGTTTAAGGTAGTGGCTCCAGATCCAATCCCTTTAAAAGGAATCACATCTACCTTTGCGATGCTTAATTTACTAATTACGGGTATAGGTGCCTCAGAGGATGCAAAGGTTCAAAAGAGAATGCAAGAATATGACCAGACGAGTGAAGAGTTTTTCCCATTTACCAAAAACTAGTTATGGTTATACGATTGAATGAAAAAGTAATATTACGATTTGTGTTTTAGCATCTCAGCTTAGGAAATTCCACTGAAGATAAATCATCTATCGAACCAATGCTAGACATAAAAAGAACAGGCTTCTAGAGAGGCCATTGAAAAAGTCCCTTTGGAACAAACAGGAATCATCACTAGATTACAATCGAGCTGTTTGCTCTTTTTTTGTATAATGAAGATATCAAATTTTGGGGACGTTGGTTTGATTAAAAGACAGGAAGTCAATATACGGAGTTCTATGAGCTAATTGTTCTTCAAAAGGCAACCTTATGCGACAGATTAACGATATTGTTGATTTTTCCTATGTTTATGATGAACTGAGTATGGCGATATTTAAGCTTTATTTGAAGCTTGGGAACCCACTTCCATAATAAGCGGAGTGTTCCCGGGCTTTTTATTTGGTATTAAGCGAAGTCTGGGTCTGTCCCAGCCTGCATATTATTCTGCCACTTTTTTGAAATGAATGGTATAATAAAGTCAATATTCTAAATATTAGAAAAGGCAGGAGACGTATGAACAGAACGCCTAACCATCATTTAATCAATGTGGTAGAACAGAACAATGAAGGATACAAAGCGGAACCTGAAAATGCTGCAGAGCAACATCTTTTTGATACGGATGGGTCTGTCATGATTGTCAGTGATACAGCGATCCCGTTTACGAAGCATCATACGTGACTGCTGGTTGTGGTGTTGGAGGATGTACTTAGCTATGGGGAATGTGATCAGTTGATTCAATTATCGAGTGATAGAATGAAACGTTCCAAAATTAGTAGTGATCGTGTTGTCAATTAGATGAGAACAAGTAGCGGCATGTTCTTTGAGGAGTCGGAAAATGATCTGGTCAATATCATTGAAAAGCGTCTTGCTAAGATCATGAATATCCCTGTCGAACACGCAGAAGGATTGCAAATCTTGAAATATACGCCCGGGCAGGAGTACAAAGCGCACCATGATTACTTTTTGCCAACCAGTAAAGCAGCTTCAAATAATCGCATCAGCACAATGGTCGTATATTTAAATGAGGTGGAAGAGGGGGGACAAACCTACTTTCCTGAATTAAATATCTCTATCACGCCTCAAAAGGGGTCAGCCGTCTACTTCGAATACTTTTACAACGATGAAGAACTGAACAAAAAAACGCTTCATGGTGGCGCACCTGTTATAAAAGGAGAAAAGTGGGTTGCAACACAGTGGATGAGGAGAAGAAGTGTACGATAACTAGATGTGAGATAAATGCATGACCCTGTGTTAGAAACAAATCTCACACAATTCATTTGAATTTATATACCCAAATAACATTGTATGGGAATTGTGTTCAACACAGGGACACCAAAATGTTTTTTATACTTTCTGCAAACAGGTTTTAAACAAAGCCTTCCAGTACAATTTTACCAATTGCACTATTGCTTTCCAACAACTTGTGGGCTTGACGAAGGTTTTCTGCTGAAATCGGTCCAATAACCTCGGCCAGTGTTGTCTTTAATTTTTGCTGGTCCACGGCATCAGCGATGTGATTAAGCAAGTGATGCTGCTCGATCATATCATCTGTTTCGAAAAGAGCGCGGGTAAACATAAACTCCCACACGAATGTGACGCTTTTTTGCTTAAGTAATTTAAGGTCCAGCGGAGAGGTTGGATCATCAATTGCGCATACAACCCCTTGTGGAGAAATCGCTTCGCTAATACCTTCCCAGTGTTTTTCCAACGCATTCAGGCAAAAAATGTACGGAACGCTTGAGAATCCGATTGCCTGAAGTTGCGGGAGGAGCGGGTCGTGGTGATTAATGGTATAGTCCGCGCCCATTGATTTAACCCAGCTGACAGTTTCCGGTCGTGAAGCAGTCCCGATTACAGTAAGCCCTGCTTGTTTTGCAAGCTGAGTGGCAATGGAACCTACACCCCCGGCTGCACCAATGATCAGCAGTGCTTTTTCCTTGTTATGGTCAGGATCTTGGGATATAGACATTCGCGTAAATAACGCTTCCCAGGCTGTAATAGAGGTTAGGGGAAGAGCTGCGGCTTCCACAAAGCTTAAGGAAGCAGGCTTGCGCCCAACGATTCGTTCATCGACCAGATGGTATTCACTGTTTCCACCTTGGCGTGCAATACTGCCAGCATAAAAAACCTCATCTCCCGGCTGAAACAATGAACAGTCCGGTCCTGTCTCCTCGACGATTCCTGCTACATCCCAACCCAGAATTTTAGGAACTTCCTCCACTTTTTCCTTAGGAGCTCGTACCTTTGTATCTACAGGATTGACCGATATGGCCTCAACTTTAACCAAGATGTCACGACCTGTTGCTTTTGGTTTTTCTATAACTACATCCAACAGGCTCTGAGGATTGTCAATTGGAAGGTAATGCGTTAATCCTACTGCTTTCATTGAATTCATGACGAACCACATCCTTTTCTTGTTAGTATACCTGTTATTAATATCAGGTAAAAATATTTACTATTATCCTACCGCTTTTACTTATGTATACCTAAACTCAGAGACAGAAATCGAGTTGTTGTGCAAGATCAATAGTTAATATCTGAATTAAGATCTCATCGTTTATCTAATGGGGTTTAATCGGTACATAATCAACATCCTTTTTAAAGTTAAGAGTGATGATTTTTTATACCAATTAAAATGATAGATTGATTCAAAATTCCGGTAAGATTGTTAATTAACCTAGAACACGGCAGCCCGGACATTTGTTTTACTTAGTAGCTGAGTCATCAATAAACCCTATAATAAAAGTACTAATTACGAACTAAAAAAACTAACCGCTACCACCAAATGACCTGAAGGAGGAGTACAATTGGCTTTTACAAGAGAGATCGAAATCAACGCTCCGATTACCTATGTTTTTGAAAAATCAACAGACTTCAAAGCAGCTTCAAGCATCATGGATTCAGTCGTTCGGACAGAAATACTTACTGAAGGACCAGTGCAAAAAGGAACCCGGATTAAGGAAGTCCGTCTCATGAGAGGGAAAGAGGTAGAAACGGTCTTAACTGTAACGGATTTTAACAAGGATCAGCATTACTCCGTTAAAAGTGAGGATAATGGAATCACTGTCGAATATCATTATAGCTTTAAGAAAACTGCTCAGGGAACGCATGTGCATTTTGAAGGATTCGCAGACGTAGCTGGAATAAAAAAATTCCTGCTGAAGCCTTTCATTGAGATGATGTTAAAAAAAGAAGATGGGGATCACTTGGAGAAGTTGAAAAGTTATATTGAGAGAGGTTATACGGCTGTCTAAGAGTCAGGGGCTCCTGTCAGTTACTCAGACTCACACTTAATATTTTATAGACTTCATGCATTGACCCTGTGTAAAAAAATTCCACACAATTAATTTAAATCGTATTACTAAATAAAATTGCGGTGGAATGGTGCCTAACACAGGGTCAGTTATGAAAATAAAAGCACATTAACCTAAATAACGATGGTATAAGCTTTTGGCTTCCGGAATGCTTTTCGTTCCATGAATTAAAACGCGGCCATCCTTAAAAATGACAAGGCGATGTTCTGTGGTTGAGAACGAGAGCAGATAAGGATTACGTGAAACTTTTCCTATCTGTTTTGACAAGGTTTTATCCAGGCTTTCCAGGTCTCTGTCTATCGGCTTGGAGGGACGAATCTGCACGGTATCCCTTCCGCATAAAACAGCAGTTTTTGTCTGGTTTGAGAGAGAAAGATAAGGATAAAACCGCTCCAGCCCGCAAGAAGGGCAATCTTCTTTTTTAACTCTGTCGACGTTAATAGATGAATGCTGGTTTTTCCAGAGATCGAACGACACAAGCTTCTTTCTTAAATGATGTCGATCTTCGACCAGAATTTTTATGGCCTCTGAAACCTGATAAGACAGGACCATCTGGACAGCAGGGCTGATAATTCCCACCGTGTCGCATGTGATGCCTCCCATCGGTATTTGATCCAGTAAGCAATTCAGACAAGGGGTTTCACCCGGAAGAATTGTATAGCTGATCCCATAACTTCCAACACATGCACTGTAAATCCAGGGGATCTGGTATTTCTGGGAAACATCATTGATAATCATACGGATATCAAAATTATCGCTTGCATCAAGAATCACATCAACGCCTTCAGCTAGTTGATCCATTTCTTCGACTGAGACATCCATGACATGACAGTGAATGTCTGCCTCAGAATTAATAGCCGCTAGTCTTTTTTTAGCAGCCACTGCTTTTGGATTCCGTCGTCTTGCATCTTCTTCCGTATACAGCTGCTGGCGTTGAAGGTTGCTCCACTCTACATAATCCCGGTCAGCAATTGTGATCTTACCAATCCCTGCCCGTACTAACATTTCAGCACTCCCGGTTCCTAATGCGCCGGCACCCACTATTAAAACGTGTTTGTTTCTTAATTTAGCCTGTCCCTCTGCCCCAATCGGCGCAAACATCTCCTGGCGTGAGTATCGACCATTCAACTGATACTCATTCCTTCCATCGGACTGCTGGCAGTGGCATACCGCTTTTTCGGAATTCGCCCTGCTTCGAACCCGAGCCTTCCTGCTTCAATTGAAAGTCTCATCGCCTTTGCCATTTTCACAGGATCCTTCGCGCCGGATACTGCAGTATTCAACAGGACACCATCAGCCCCCATTTCCATTGCAATCGCAGCATCAGAAGGTGTTCCAATTCCTGCATCGACAATAACAGGAACACTTGTCTGTTCGATGATAAAAGAAAGGTTTAAGGGATTAATGATCCCCTGACCAGAGCCGATTGGAGAGGCGCCGGGCATGATCGCATGGCAGCCTGCTTCTTCAAGCCGTCTTGCTAACAGCACATCGTCTGACGTATACGGCAAGACGGTAAATCCTTCTTTTAAGAGCTCCTCTGATGCCTTTAATGTTTCAATTGGATCCGGCAGCAATGTTTTCTCACAGCCGATTACTTCCACTTTAATCATGTCGCAAAGACCTGATGCTTTAGCCAGCTTTGCAGTCCGTACCGCTTCTTTGGCAGTCTTGGCACCGGCTGTATTTGGAAGTAAGGTATACTTTGACACATCAAGGTTTTCGAGAAAATTAGGCTGACCCGCCTCAAATATATTCATTCTGCGGACAGAGAACGTCAGAATTTCTGTCCCCGACACATCTACCGCTTCTTTTTGTATATCAAAATCAGGATACTTACCAGTGCCTAATAACAATCTTGATGAGAATTCGTGATTTCCTATCTTTAACATGCTTATCCGCCTCCTACAAAATGTACTAACTCAATTTTGTCTTGATCGAAAATGAGCGCTTCTGTATGTTCCGCTTTATCCATGATTTCAGCATTCTTTTCGACAATGACTACTTTATGCTGCAATTCAAAATGCTGAAGCAGTCCAGCTATCGTTTTCACTGTGTCTGGTACCTCTACCTGATCTCCATTGATCGTCAATCTCATTTTCTTCACCTCGCGATTGAATTTGTATTCCTGGTCAGCCGGTCCAGACGAAAAGAGGATAGATCGACTGCAGGTGATTTTCCTTCAATCAGATCCGCCATCACTTCTCCGGTAATTGGCGACAGTAATATGCCATTTCTAAAATGACCTGTCGCAATAAACAACCCCTTGTAATCGGGATGTTCATCTAAATAAGGCAGGCCGTCAGCGGTTTGCGGCCGGATACCGGTCCAGGCTTTTTCCCACTCGCCCTGCGATATGGAAGGTACCAGCTTACGGGCGTTTTCCATTAATGAAAAAATTCCCTCCAGCGTGACTTTTTGGTTAAACGTATTTGGCAGGACTGTTGCTCCTACAATGATTCTTCCGTCTTTTTTCGGGACAAGATAGCAGCCCGGCGTGAAAATGGTGCTTGTTAATAAGGGAGCCTCTGTCCGTACGGAAAAACATTCGCCTTTCACGGGATACATGTTGAGCTGTAGGCCTGTTTTCGTTAACAGCTTCTCGCTCCAGGCGCCACCTGTTACTACAACGTTACTGCTCATAAAATCACCTTTATTCGTAGTAACCCCTGTGATTTTTCCGTTAGAGAAATGCAGGGAATAAACCTCCAGACCTTCTTTAATCACGCACCCGAGTGCTGATGCGGACTTTAAAAAACCTAATGACAGCTGAGGTGCTGATACCTGACCATCTTTTTCAAGGTACATGGCCCCAATGACTTCATTTGACAATGCCGGCTCTCTCTTTCTCGCTTCTTTACCAGTAAGCAGCTCCGCAGTTTCTCCATTCTGTTTGTGGATTTTACTGATTCTCTGGTGTTCCTGCAGATCCCGCTCAGTTAAGGCAAGCCTCAGCATGCCCTTTTCCACAAGCTCAATTTCAACACCGCTGGTCATCTTCAGCTCATCTGCCAGGTTGCCAAATAACGCTCTGCTCGTTCTCGCTAATTGAAAAAGCGGACTCTCTCCATCTAACTCGGCCTGGGCGCCAAGCATTCCGGCTGCTGCTCCGGATGCTTTGCCTGCAAGTCGGTCTTTTTCCAGCAGCAAAACCTTCATTCCTCTTTTCGATAAATTAAACGCTATTGCTCCACCGATGACTCCGCCGCCAACGACTATGGCATCGTACGTTTTATTCATGTAACTCTCTCCTTACCTATTTCAGACATCATATTGTTTAGATAAATAGGATCGATATTGCTGTACCGCTTTTAAAGGGTTTTTTGCGCCCAATATCCCTGACATGACAGCGATTCCTTGTGCTCCTGCTCCGATCACATCTGCACTGTTTGCCGGTTTAATTCCACCAACTGCTATGACCGGAATAGAAATTGATTGAGATATAAAGCTTAGCTGCGCTAACCCTTGCGGAATTAATCCCGGTTTGGATTGAGTTGAATAAATATGCCCAAAGATGACATAATCCGCCCCTTGCTGCTCAGCAATTTGAGCTTCCTCAAGGGAATGAACTGAACAGCCAACTGTCAGGTTTTTAAATGTTTGTTTTACGAGCTCAACAGGCAGCGAATGAAAAGCTAAGTGAACGCCTCGCACATTTGTAACGCAGGCAACATCCGCCCGGTCATTAATGATTATTTTTGAAGGGGGGACTCCCGTGTTTATTAAAAGCTCTACCATTTCATATATTTCTTTTGCTGTTTTGGTTTTTTCACGCAAATGGATAAAATCGATTTCCGGATGAATGCTCTCAATCATGTCTGCTAATTGTTCAGATTTTTGTGTTCCTGTCGAGATCAAATGCAACTTTCCGGGTTTCAATATTTCGCCCCCTTTCTTTACACTTATCACTTTTCTTAAAAGAAAATCTCCTGACAAATAAAAAAAAACCACTCCAGCGATGGAGTGGTTTTGGGTATGTTTTATGAATGAATATAACATAGATCAACCACTTCCCTACGCTAGTTTCAACTAGATCAGGTTCGAAGGGTCCGGATTGCTCCGTCTCAGTCCCGAAAGACTCCCCTAGTGTTTTTATATTCAGTTTTTTTAAATTCTATAAAGTTAGCGTAACATCTTCTGTAGGATTTATCCAGTTCATTTTATATACAACGCTCTGAAGTGAAAATTCCAAGAAAAAAATTGTGTATTACTACCATAGTTGAAGCGTGCGGGAAGAACGCTGTGCTATCCTTCCTCCAGCAGGTTTCAATGAATTAAGATAACATCTGTAAATGAGAGTGGATTCAAGCACTGAAGATGACAGTTGCAATCAGTAGTGTAAATCCGGGCTTTCTCTGATTCATTTCTTACATATCAACCTGAATATACATGGAACTAACAATTGAGGCAGAATAAAAGGAATCCCGCTGCCTGAGTGAGAGGCAATGGGATTTTTGATCCATAACAACTTAATGTTTTATCGGTGGAATCGTGATATTTTTTTCATCATTTAGGGAAACATGTAACTCATGCTCCCGATTCATTGAAGCGAAAAAGACATCCCTTATATCAACAATGCCTTTGTTAGATAACTGTTGTTGCAGCCAGGCTTCATTCAGATTAAAATCCTTCAAAACGTTTGAATAAATGGTTCCTTCTATAATAACCGGAAAGGAAATAGCAGATGTTGTTTTTGCCATTTTCATATCTTCTAAGGTAACTGAATGCTTTTGTGGTTTCTTTAAAACGCTCAAAGAACCATTCGCTTCGATAATGGCTGTTTCAACTTCACTAATATCAAAAACGCTTTTTTCCCTGAGCATTTGAAGGATATTATCAATCGAATAACGGATTTTCTTCATGTTTTGATTGAGGAATTTTCCATTTTGTATAATCACAGTCGGTTCAAATGTCAGCAGTCTCCCTATTTTCCGGTTGGAAATCTTCCACTTTGCAACAACCTTCTGAAGAATGCCAAGCGCAATGACTGCAGCTGCAGTCGGGAGATGGTCAATATTTGGATCTGCAATATCGGCTCCAACAACTGCCCCCAATGTGAGGATAATTAAAAAGTCGAAGATCGGTAATTCCCCGATTGCCCGTTTTCCCATGAATAGGGTGACAAAGAGTAGCAGGGGTAAAATTGTAATGATTCTCCCAAGAACCAGAAGTATATCCTTTATAGATTCAACCATTTCTTTTACACCCCTATCTGCACTTTTAAATTACCATCCTCAGCTTAGTTTAGTCATAAAGAAATTAGATATTAAAAGCTTGCCCCAATGGTCGGCCGGACTTACCTATTTCTGCTGAGTAATTTCTGCCAGTATTTCAAAGGAACGGAGACGGGCTTTTTGATCGTAAACCTGGGCGATTGCCATGATTTCATCGGCTTGACTTTCATCCACAAACTTTTCCAGCTGTTCTTTTACAGTTTGAGGACTGCCGATAATCGAGGTGCCTAATTGACTCTCAAGGGCAGCTAATTCATAGTCGCTCGCTATATCCTTAATATTATCCACTGGCGGCTGCAATGGGATTTCGTTTCCGCGCATCAAATTCAAGAACTGCTGCTGTAATGTTGTAGCCAGCCATTCAGCTTCCTGATCCGTGTCGGCCGCAATGATGTTCAGCCCTACCATTGCATGCGGTTTGTCCAGTACTTTAGATGGCTTAAATGATCGGCGATACAGCTCGATAGCCGGCAGTGTGTTATGCGGTGAGAAATGGCTCGCATAAGCAAATGGCAGGCCAAGCTCTCCTGCCAGCTGGGCACTGAATCCGCTTGAACCTAACAGCCAAACAGGGATGTTTAGTCCCTCACCCGGAACTGCTCTTATACGACTAAATCCTTGTCCCAGAGAAGGGTCAAAGTAATTCCGGAGCTCAGCCAGCTGCTCAGGGAAATCTTCTCCTGAACTTCTTAAGTCACGTCTTAATGCACGTGCTGTATGCTGATCAGTACCCGGTGCGCGGCCCAGGCCAAGATCAATACGTCCTGGATATAATGATTCCAGCGTACCAAATTGCTCAGCAATCACAAGAGGTGCATGATTCGGCAGCATAATACCGCCTGAACCTACCCGGATTTTTGATGTGCCTGCTGCAACGTGGGAAATGACTACCGATGTTGCGGAGCTTGCGATAAACGGCATATTATGATGTTCAGCGAGCCAGTACCGGTTATACCCAAGCTTTTCAGCAAGCTGGGCCAGCTCCAACGTATTGCGAAAAGAATCAGCAGGTGTACTACCCTCTGAAATTGGAGCGAGATCCAGGACCGAGAATGGAATATCGGTCATTTTTTTTGTATGATTTTCAGACATATGCTCATCTTCCTTCTTATAAAATTATTTCAATCCTATAAAAGAATTTACAGGTTGTTTTCTTAGTCTTTTTTAATGCTTCAATCTGAATCACTTGAATGTAACTGGTCAAAAATCTCTGTAAGAGCGATCATTTCATCAGCGTCAGCCGCCACTTGAACGGCTGACTTCCTGCTTATATTCAATATAATTTTTAAAGCCGGCCTGTACCTTAATGGGTTGGAAAGTAAGGTAAAACAAATTCTCCAAGTTCCTGAATGACTTCCTCTGGAGGACGCTTAGAAAAATACAGAACAAAAGCCAAATGGTTAACACCAATCGCTTGAAATTGATGAAGCAGATCAACTAAACGGTTTCTTCCCACGGCATAGCCTAAGGGTATGGGAACAGGCATTTCATCGGGATTTTCCAGTAAATCGATGAAAAGGCTTTGAGAGAAGGGTTTAAAATCTCCTGGAGTATGAACTTCAGTTAAAGCACGATAATCCTGAATCAGCTGCTCCTGTTGAGTAAGGCCTCTTGGGTATTGAATCCACCCATCCCCATTACCGGCGATCCAATCGATAGACTGGTTACTAAATCCAGTCACCATGGTCGGAATGGAAGAGACGGGCTTTGGAATTAACCTCATATCTGTACCATCAATCAGACCGGTTCGACTGTTGATTGTTGGCTGGTCCTCTCTTAAAAGCTGGTCAAGAACTTCAAAGTTTTCTTTAAATAACAGACCGCTTTCCTGCTTGGATACCCCCAAAGCCGTAAAGTCTTTTTCCCTGTCTCCTGATGCCACGCCCATAATCAGCCGGCCTGGAAACAATTGATCTATTGATGCAGCTTCCTTGGCTACTCTGACTGGGTGGCGCAAAGGGAGAACTACACTTCCTGTCACTAACGCAATGTGCTTCGTATAGGCAGCAAGATACGTCAAGTAAATCCATAAGTCGTACTTTTGGCCGTTATCATCAATATTCAAGTTCTGCATCGTCACATCACGGAGCCATAAGGAAGCAAAGCCGTATTCCTCAATTTGACGCGCAAGCGCAAGCTGATTCTCCATAATCGGATTTTTAGACATCCTGGCAGTCGGGAGGACAAATCCGAGTGTCATTTTATCTTTCTGGTACATGCTGTTATAAGCACGATGATTTTGAAAACTCACTCCTGGTCCTCCTTAAAAGGTTATATTTTTAAGCCTATATACTTTTCAAGATTTTTAATGGTTTCTTCATTGCGGCGATAATAAGTCCATTGTCCGATTCGTTTCGACTCCACCAGCCCGCTTTGCAACAGGATGGACAAATACTGGGAGGTGGTGGACTGTGATAGTCCTACCGTACTGCGAATATCACTAACACAAACCCCGCCTTCAAAGTCCTGTTCTTTTATAACATGGGCCTGCGTGGAAAAATTATGTTCAGGTTCTTTTAACATTTGCAGGATATTTACTCTTGTTTGATTTGACAGAGCCTTGAAAATTTCAACTGCCTGTTCGTCATTTATCATATTTGATTCCGTATCCAATGCTGCCAGCCCCTTTCCGATCTTTGATAATCTAAATATGGATATTGATAATTCGCAATATCTCTATATTATGAACCTCTAAACCACAGAATCAAATTTTATGCTTTAGACTGTACTTGGAGAAAGCTTTAAAGGAACTGCACAAATTAGCCTGGAGAACAGTTGAGTGAGAGTTGAGGGTTAGGTTACTCACCTTTAGACCTGGTCCCTATAAGGGTAAATGCGGTTTCAGCTGGAAGGGATCACTGACAGGCAAAGACAAAATTTATAAAGCCAAATTGACCTGTTAATCGAGTGGCAAACTTGGTGTAAATGGAGTTATTATGTTATTTTTGTGTCTATACTATAACAATGTATAAACACGTTTATTTTTAAAATAACAATCCAATTTTTCAATAAATGGTAACGGTTGAAGAATTGCAGTTCAAGATAAGCAATATGAGATATGAAGGGAATGATGAAATGAGTTTACATGACCATGAAATATCAACAATTAAGCAGTCACTTGAAAACCGTGTAGTCGCTTTGCCTGATGGAACCGCTCTTCCTGTCATTGGTCAGGGAACATGGTACATGGGTGAAAATCCTCAAGCGAAAAATAAAGAAATCAAAGCTTTGCAGCTTGGAATAGAGCTGGGCATGAAGTTAATCGATACGGCTGAAATGTACGGAAATGGCGATTCCGAACGTTTAGTTGGGGAGGCAATCAAGGAGCGTAGAGATCAAGTCTTTTTAGTATCGAAAGTATATCCTCATCATGCCGGGTTAGATTCAATTGAAAGCGCATGTGAAAACAGTCTGAAACGACTGGGAACAGATCATCTTGATTTGTATCTTTTACACTGGAGAGGCCGGGTTCCATTGGCAGAAACGATAGAAGGAATGGAGAGACTGCGCAAGGATGGTAAAATTGCAAGGTGGGGAGTTTCTAATTTTGATACGGAGGATATGAAAGAGTTGTGGGATACCGCTAACGGCAAAAAATGTGCGACAAATCAAGTACTGTATCATCTGGGTTCCAGAGGAATTGATTATGACCTCCTGCCATGGCATCAAGAGCATAATATGCCAGCTATGGCCTATAGTCCCCTGGCCCAGGGAGGGAGCTTAAGAAGACAATTACTAAGCGACCCGGTCATCCTTGAGGTTGCTGAAAAACACAATGCACAGCCATTACAAATTGCGCTTGCTTGGACTATTCGATCAAACAACGTAATTGCGATCCCAAAAGCGGTTCAGGAAGAACATGTCATAGCCAATGCTCAGGCTGCTGCGATTCAATTGACCACAGAAGATCTGAACAGCCTTGATGAGGTATTTCCAAAACCAACAAGTAAAATGCCTCTGGATATCATTTAAGATGAGAGGGGGGACAAAGAATCTGCACTCTCTTACCGCGAGACGCTGTCTATGTCCCTTCTCAAAATCTGATGTTGTCAACAGCGTCCTAATGTACAATTCATCACTGGACTGAAGATAAGATTCATAACATTGTTTCAAAAATATTTTACAAATTACATATTAAAATTGAAGCGATTCCGTTTTATGAATGATATCAATGATTGATCAGGTACGCTCAAATGTTGAACCGGCAAATTATCCGTAAACTTGACAAGATAAACTGTAACGTTTATTATTACAGTAGTTTGATCGATTTATAATAAGATGCAGAAGCTAAAAGATAATTAGCTATGTTGATTGCTAAGGAGGCCGGCCATGAATAGTGATTTTACACTTGCCATTCACAGTTTATCTTATCTGGCGTTGCAGCCAGACCGAATGTCAACAAGTGATGATATCTCAGAGAGTGCCGGTGTCCACCCGGTACGCATTCGTAAAGTGCTAAGCTTGTTAAAAAAACATGGATTTATAACATCAAAAGAAGGAACAGGCGGCGGATTTATTTTTACCCGGGAGCAGAGCGAAGTTAATCTTTGGGATATATATATGATCACCTCTGAAGGTACTTTGCAGCCTAAGTGTCCTGATTCAAATGAAAAGTGTATTGTCGGAGCCAATATGAAAACAGTATTATTTACAATTTTCGTAGGTGCGGAAGAACATTTAGGTGAATATTTAAAGAACTATACAATTAAAGAAGTTGTCGATCTTGTAAATCAAGGACAAAATAGCGGCTGTAGCTGATAGCCGCAACTTCTTTTTATTAAATGTAATAAAAAATATTACAGATTAATCCGGGTGATCGATCCCGATGACTTCAGTTAAAAAAAGGTTATCTCCTGCTTACATTCATAAAATACAGGAATAACATAAGAAAGGTGAAAAAGGATGCTGACAAATAATAATACCGTTTTACAACCAGGTGATTGGATTAAGGGAAAGTCAGTGGATGGGGAATTAATTATTGGTTATATTGAGTCACAGAGTATGCTCGATGGAGTTGTTAAAGTAACGGTTGCAAAAAGCGACAATCGTGAAACGTTTGGCAAAACAATTCCGATTCTAAGTAAAAATGTTAGGAAGCTGCCACTTTCTAATGCGGTAAATAAGGAACAGATTTTATTTCTAATCGACCTGGCATTATTAACGGGCGATGAAGAGTGGTTTATTAAGCTTTCTTCCAAATTAAATTCAATTAATCAGCTTGTTGATGGCGTACATTAATATTTATACAAATGGGGCTGGGACAAAAAGTGTCTTGGCCTTTCCAAATCGTTTCGCTGCGCTTCAGGCGGACGCTTTCCGCGGGGACGGCGCTGAGCCTCCTCGACGCTGCGTGTCTGCGGGGTCTCAGCTGTCCGTCACATCCCGCAGGAGTCGCCACCTTACGCTTCGCTACACTATGATCACTATAAAAAATTTGTTTAATTGATCAGATTTTATATTTTTATCCCAATCTCTTTATTTTCGATTTTGTCCCAGCCTCAATTAAATTTAAATACAGCTTATAGTTCCGCCTATATTTAATAAGTAATACGGAAAGCTTCTAATAAGTAGAAACATATTTTAACTTATTAGAAGCTTTTACAAATAAAATGACTGTTAATGGTGGCGATTTCAAATTACATATTGATTATAGTTTTTGCCCACTTTCGATCAGGTTTTTTATATTTTTCTTCCAGTCAGACCTGCTTTAACAACGGCCGCTCCTGCAAATACATCGCCAGATCCTCACTAATACCCGTTACTATTTCCTCCACAATTAGCCTCGCCAGCAACTGCCCATACACCATCCCGTTATCACCACATGCAAACACAAAATAACAGCCGGGGAATTCTTCATATTTCCCAACAACAGGCACCCCATCCACAATTCCACCGTAAGATGAAGCAAGATAAAATTCAGGCTCAACCTGAATGTCAGGAAACAGTTTATTAAACTCCTCAATTAATTGATATTTTTTGTTTCTAATCGCGGATAGGACGGTGCATCTGGAAAAGTGGTGGGCCAGTAATAGGTTCCGGATTGCAGCTTCATTTGGATCCTCCTATGAATTAAAATGGGTACAGTTACTATGTCCGGAACGTGTTGAGATATACTGAGTGTAGTCTCATACATATGAAGAAAATAGTATAATAAGGTTCAATCCTGTATGAAAAAGAATCAGTCTTTTAACATTGAGGTGAAACGATATGGAAACCGTATATTTTGCAGGAGGCTGCCTCTGGGGCGTACAGGCATTTATCAAAACGCTTCCAGGCGTTGTTGCAACCGAAGCAGGAAGAGCAAACGGCACAAGCAGTACGCTTGATGGAAATTATGACGGATTTGCGGAATGTGTGAAAACGGAATTTGACCCTGAGGCCGTAACGATGGAACAGCTGATGAATTACTTTTTTGAAATCATTGATCCATATAGCCTTAATAAGCAGGGGATTGATGTTGGGGAGAAGTATAGAACCGGTGTATATAGTGAAGATCCTCTACATTTAGAAGTGGCGCGGGCGTTTATAAAGAAGAGAGATGATGCAGATCGTATTGCGGTTGAAGTATTGCCGCTTTCCAATTACGTGCGGAGTGCAGAGGAGCACCAGGACCGGCTGGATAAGTGTCCGGATGATTACTGTCATATTGCTGAGGCGCTGTTACATAAATATCGCGCGTAAGGAATTTTAGTTGTACAAAATCATCAACCGTCTTATGCTACATAATAGAAGGTGTCTTTGCGACATCTCTATCATAAAGGAGGATGCTCGATGTTCAAAAAGATCATAAAAGGCATTTCCAAAGAACTGAAGAGGCGTGGGAGCAGCAGTGGCAGAAGAAGACATTACCGACACGGATCAAGTAGCGGAAAAAGGCGCGGGTATCGTGGTGGCAGCAGCAGTAGCGGCCGGCGTGGACGCAACCCGTATGATGGCTCAGGCCGTTACAAAAACAAAAAACATTATTCCAGCAGCTGATGATGAGAAGAATCACAAAAGACGCCGGTGAACCGGACTACGGTTCAGCGGCGTCTTTTTAATGTGCATAGAGGCAGCTAATCGCACCCTTAAGATCTGGCAGAATGTCTGCGCACTGATGATAAGGCTCTGTGATGTTCAATAGCCTTTTGAGCAGAAGCGTTGTCTGGGGGTGCAGATTGAGCTCTTCAGTCCAGGGTCTTCCTTTTTTAATATTCCCCTCATAAGAAGAGTAGAGGAGAAAGAGCAGGAAGTCTCCCAGGTCAAAGAAATCATCCTGTGCGAGCTGCAGCTGATGTTTTGTCAGTCTGCTGCTGGTTTGCAGGCTGCTTGCCAGACCAAAGTCGATCAGATGAATCCTGTCTTGATGAAAAAGTACATTTGGAATCCTGATATCTCCGTGAAACACACCCTCCCGATGGATGTAACAGACGATTTCAGTCAGCTTTTGAACGATTTCCAGGCATTCCTTTTCTGTATACTGCTGCCTGGATGCAAATAATGTATCCTCCACATTTTTTCCTTCAACAAAAGCCATCGAAAAGAACTGTTCATCCTCAAAAGAGAACGTTTCAATCAGTGTGGGAATGCCGGTGTGATCCAGCTGCTTCAAAATCGCAGTCTCCTGAATATAATTTTCGCTATTTTCTTTTCTCTTACTTTTGCGCATCTGTTTCACTACGCATTTTTGACTGGTTTCCAGGTCCTTGCATAAATAAATAATCCCATAGCTCCCGTTCTGAAGCACTTTCTCAATCTGATATCTTCCAGCCAGAATCTCACTGACCGGATATTGGTGATCCATGATTTTCTGGCGGGCTCTTTTGATGATTCGGCGTACAGCTTCCATAAGCACCTCTGCATTTAACATTTGTATTAATCATACCAGACTATGCAAAAGGCAAAATCAATTATAAGAACAAGTAAATAAAGGGAACATTTTTCCAGCCCAATCGTATCTTTGTTAAATGGACATAGAGGAGTGAGCGCATGTCAAAGGATAACTTTAAGTGTGAAAAGTGCGGGCATACAGAGAGCAAAACCGGAAAAATCGGTAATAGCGGCTATGATAAAATTAAGAAACCAGATTCATTTATGTCACTCGGCACAGCGATGTATATTTTATGCTGTGCGAAATGCGGGGACGTATTTGAAATGAAAATCGAGAATCCGAACAGGCTTTAAACAGGGGGTGTGGCGAAATGGACTTACTGCTTTGGTTTACAATCGCTTTTTTGGTGATTGGATTTGTTGTGCTGATGGTGCTTAGTAAATCAATGAAAAACCGGGTGGAGTTTTTGAAAAGTAACCCGGATCTTGAAGATGGTGAAAAGGAAGCGAAACCGGTCATCCGGTTTATCTGGGCAGCGGTTGCCTGGGGCGTGGTGAGTATGGCGCTTGTTGTCACGTGGTTTTCGGGGAGTGCTTAAAAGCCAGGTGCGGATCGATCCCAGCACCTGGCCTCTTTTTATTGATTACCCTTATCCATCCGTTTCAGCAGATCAGCCATCAGCTCGGCCGGACTGATCTGTATTTCTTCCACAGGATTTGTTTCCTTTAGAATGTTAACCTCCTGATTGATCCGCTCCATTTTACGGTCCAGCGCATTGGCCGTATCCGCTGCATCCTTCAGCTCCTGGATCAGATTATCAGGCACATTCCCATTATATTTGTAGTAGATTTTGTGTTCAAGACTTGCCCAGAAGTCCATCGCAATTGTTCTGATCTGCATCTCGATATTAACGTGTACAGTGCGGTCAGACATGAAGACCGGAATCTGCAGCAGCAGATGAAGACTCTGATAGCCGCTTGACTTAGGATTCTGTATATAATCCTTCACTTCGATCACATGAATGTCCGCCTGATTCTGTATCATCTCACTGATCCGGTAAATGTCTGAGACGAATGAGCAGACGACGCGGATTCCTGCCAGGTCTTTGATCTCCTTTTCAATTGCATCAAGCGAGAGCGGAAGTCCCTTCTTCTGCATCTTCTTCACAATACTGTCCCCGGACTTCACCCGCGTATTTACGTGTTCAATCGGGTTATATGTATGGATCAGCTGGAACTCCTCTTTCAAAATGTTGACCTTTGTACTGATTTCATCCAAAGCAAACTTATAAGTCGCGCGGAAACGGGTAATTTCTTTTCTGATCCGGTCAAATTCTTCTTTTGAAATCGGCTGGTGAAGTTCTGACATATGGTTTCCTCCGTAAGTTGCTGTAATTTTTAGCTTATATATTATTTATACTGGCTTTTATTTCATATGGTTGCATGGATTGAATCATTTTCTATGGGGTTTTGACGATTGTGTGAAGGGTTTTATTAAAAAGGATAACAGTTTTTGTAACAAAAAACCGCAGATTATCCTCTGCGGTTCAGGCTCATGAATGCTTTCTGATCTTATTATGGTGCCTGCCAATCGGCACAACAAAAGGGGATCCTGAGACCGGATCTTTCATGACGGAGCATTTCAGTCCGAAGATTTCTTCGATCAGTGGGCTTGTGATGATACTTGATGGCTCACCTTCTGCAATCAGCTTCCCTTCACGCAGTGCAAAGATATGATCTGCATAGCGGGCTGAAAGATTGATATCATGAAGCACCATCACGATCGTTGTTCCATATTTACGGTTCAAGTCTGTTAGCAGATCCAGAATTTCAACCTGATAGGTAATATCGAGGTACGTGGTTGGCTCATCAAGAAAGAGAATATCCGTCTGCTGTGCAAGTGCCATGGCGATCCAGACACGCTGTCTTTGGCCGCCTGACAGTTCATCAATATGACGATCAGCGAATTCTGTGATGTTCATAATATCCATTGCCTCACTGACAGCCTCATAATCCTTTTGGCTCCAGCCTTTCATAAATGACTGGTGTGGGAAGCGCCCGCGTCCCACTAAATCCGTCACTGTAATGCCTTCAGGTACGATCGGTGTCTGAGGCAGTAAGCCGAGCACACGTGCCAGTTTCTTCGGCGGAATTTTGTGGATCGGTGTCCCGCCGATTGTGACTTCACCGGCTGATGGCTTGATGAGTCTCGCCATCGTTTTTAAAAGTGTAGACTTTCCACAGCCATTGGCCCCAATGATGATACTGATTTCGTTACTCGGAATCGCGACATCAATGTTATGAAGAATTGGTGATTGATCATATCCGGCAATGATACTGTCAGCACGGAAAGTATGTGTCTGTTTCATTACAAGTCTCCTTTTTGATTCATTCTGATCAGCAGATAGATCAGATACGGTGCCCCAAGTATACCAGTTATGACGCCTACCGGATAACGGGCTGTAAATGCGAACTGACCAATCAGATCAGAGGCAAGTACCAGTATAATCCCTACAAGCCCTGCTGGAATCGCACCCGAAAACCCTGCGCCGACAAGCCTTTTTGCGATCGGTCCGGATAAAAAGGCGATAAATGCAATCGGACCTGTCGCTGCAGTGGCTAATGCGATGATCATGACTGAGCTGACAACGAGTAAAAACCTGGTTTGCCCCGTGTTAACACCAAGGGAAGTCGCTGCCTGTTCACCGAGCTCAAGCATATCAAGCCGTCTGCTGAGAGCGAGAATAACCGGTGTGAAAATCAGAACGGTTACAATCAACGGATACAGACCTTCAGTCGTTGCCCCGTTCAGACTGCCTGTTAACCATCTCATCGCTGTCGGAATATCGTTTTCCTGACCTATCAGCAGCAGGTAGGATATGACTGCGTTGAGCATAGCCTGTATCCCGATTCCAATCAGAATTAACCGGCCGATCGAAAATGAAGTGCTTTTAGACAGCGTGAAAATAACCAGTACAGTAATAAGTCCTCCGATCACAGAGGATACAGAGATAAATGTGCTGCTGGCCTGCAGTACGATAATACTGAATACAGCTGCAGCACTGGAACCTGCAGTAATTCCGATTACATTCGGGTTAGCAAGCGGGTTTCTCAGCATGGTCTGAAATACATGACCGGCTACACCGAATGCAAAGCCTGCGAACACACCGGCAATCATTCTTGGGAGCCGAATCGTTCCGACTGCAAAGGATGCCCCGCTGACTTCTTCACCGATTAGAACGCCGATTACTTCTCTGATCGGATAAATGGTATTACCAAGCATCAGCATAGCGCCACTGAGCGCCAATGCCAGTACGGTAAGGATAGCTGTGACAGCCAGAAACCTGCGTTGCCTTTTTATTCTTCCTGATTTTATAGGCTGAATCATTTCATTCATCATAATGCACGCATTTTCGCTTTCATTGTAATTAAAATTAATACAGGTGCGCCAACAAATGCTGTAACAACACCAACTTCAAGTTCACCCGGACTTCCAAGCACCCGGCCGGCAACGTCAGAAATGCTCAGAACAATCGCGCCTGAGATAGCAGACATCGGAATCATAAAGCGCAGATCATGTCCAATTATCAGGCGAATCAGGTGAGGGGCAAGAAGACCGATAAAGCCAATCGGTCCTGCAAGCGCAGTTGTTACACCGCATAACATGACACCGCCAAGCGCTGCAATCAGTCTGAGTGTTCCTGTCTTCACACCAAGCCCTTTGGCAGCTTCATCACCTAAGGCCAGCGCATTAAGCGCAGGTGCTGTGACAACAGCAATGATCAGACCGATGACGAGAAAAGGAATAAAAATTTTTACTGAATCCCAGGTGCCGGCACCAACACTGCCAACCTGCCAGAATCTGAACTGGTCCATTACGCTCGAACGGGGGATCATCACTGCCATTACAAGTGAGGATAGAGCGGCACTTGTTGCAGCGCCCGCTAAAACGAGCTTAAGGGGCGTGGCACCGCCACGACCCATTGCACCAATTCCGTATACAAATATAGCAGTGAGTATCGCGCCTGCAAGAGCAAAGACAATAAACTGCGCTGAACTGTTGATATTGAAAAAAGCGATACCACAAACGACAAATAGTGCTGCCCCGGTATTCACACCGAGTATACTCGGGTCAGCAATCGGGTTTCGGGTAACTGATTGAAGCAGGGCCCCGGACACACCAAGTGCTGCGCCGCACATGAAACCGAAGATCGTTCTCGCAATTCTCTGCCGTACAACATTTGCTTCGTGGGTCTGGACATCAGCGTTGAACAAACCGGAAATGATATCATTCATTGCCAGTGCCCGTGACCCGAATACAAGTGAAGCAAATATGCATACCGCTAACAGTACAATCGATATAACCAGCAGCTTAATGAAGTGCTTTGGCATATGCCACTGCTTGTGTGCTGTAACGGAAAGATTATTCATTTTATTGCTCTAGGTTGCTTACAGCTTCTGACATCAGTGTGAGGTACTCATCAATCGTGTATTCAATTGACAGCGTACTTGGCGTACCTGATGCTGCAAGCGGTGTGTTATCGCCGATGATGACAACAGAACCTCTTTCAATCGCCGGTATCTGTCCAAAGATAGGATCATTTTGCAGCGTCTCTAATGTATTCTCATCACCATAAGAAACAAGTACATCCGCATCATTCAGTATATCTGCATTTTCTGCGCTTGCTTCAATATAGAAGGCATCAGGATCAGAAAATTCGCTTGTGATGCTTTCAGGATATTCCATTCCAATCTCTTCTAGGAACGCGCCGCGTGGATCTGTAGCTGAATAGACAAAGAATGAAGAAAGGTCAGCTGCGTTAATACTTAAGAATGCTGCTTTTTTCCCCTCGAATTCAGGATATTCTGCAACTTTATCAGCGATTAACTGCTCTGTATCAGCAATCAGCTGTTCACCTTCTTCAGCCATTCCCATCGCCATTGAGTTGTACGTTACCTGCTCGCGCCATGAAGAAACCCATGGAGCATCCTGATAAGCAACTACAGGTGCAATCTGGCTTAATGTATCGTACTCTTCCTGCGTCAGTCCTGAGTATGCAGCAAGAATCACATCCGGAGCCACATCTGCCACTGCTTCAAAGTCAAGGCCATCTGTATCCTGGAAAAGAACCGGAGCTTCTCCATCAAGCTCTTCAATTGCTTCAGCAGTCCATGGAAGAATACCGCTGTCATCCTGTACGCCATAGTTTGCAGCCGATAAGCCAACCGGCATCACACCGAGTGCAAGCGGTACATCATGGTTTGACCATGCGATCGCTGCCACACGCTCAGGCTTTTCTTCAATCGTTGTTTCTCCTAGAGCATGTTCAATCACAATCGGGTATTCATCTGAAGATGCTTCAGTTTCAGTCGTTTCCGTACCCGTATCTTCTGTTGTTTCTGTATCTTCAGAAGCTGAATCATCTGAACAACCTGCAAGTGCAAGCATCAGCAATGCTGAAATTGAAAATGTAAACAGTGGAGACTTTACTTTAAATGCCATGATCTCTATTCCTACCTTCTTTTAAATTAATTGATAACAATTATCATTATCATTACTTTAGACTGGATATTGTAACTTGTCAATTATATATTTGAAACGATTGCAATATTTCATGCAATTCAAACGACTACAATGTTCACGACTGAATGAATTTAAAAGGCTCGGTGGTCAAACTGCATCAATGAATATGACAGTCACACAATCCAATTCCCCTCATAACTATAAGTTACAGACCTATTCAAAGAAGGAGCTTGTAACGATGGGTATCTCAACAGGGGAGCAGTACCTCAACCGGATTAACCAGCTTAAGACGAATCTACTGCTGGATGGCAGCCGCATCACCGGTAACATCTCCGATCACCTTGCTTTTAAAGGTGTCATGGCGAGCCAGGCAAAGCTATATGACCTTCAGCACCAACCCGACTTGAAAAGCACCATGACGTTTATTTCCGGAAAGTCTGGCATCACAGGAACATCCTTTTTAGAGCCGAAGACAAAAGAGGATTTAGAGAAAAGAAGGCTGATGATCCAGGAGTGGGCAAAGAGCCACCTGGGGATGATGGGAAGATCCCCGGATTATATGAATACGATTCTGATGGTGCTAAACGCATCAGCTGAGCTTTTTACAGCCGAAGATGAAAAGTGCGCGGAAAATATCAGGAACTATTATGAATACGTGAGTAAGAACGACCTATACTTAACACATGTATTCGTCAGTCCGCAAAAAGACCGTTCTAAAATGGCGGACGGAGCAGGTGTTGCTGCACGGATGGTCAAGAAAACAGCAGATGGGATTGTGATCAACGGCTCCCGCATTTTAGCCACTCAAGCAGGGATGACTGATGAAATTCTTGTTTATCCGGTTCCTTCAAACACAGATGACGAAGCTTTTTCCTACGCATTTGCAATTCCCTGTGACACCCAGGGATTGACGTTTATAGGCCGTGAATCCTTTGCTTATAAGGATTCACCTTATGATCATCCACTTGGTTGTCAGTTTGATGAAATGGATGCGATTGTCCTCTTTGACAATGTTCTCGTTCCGTGGGATCGGGTGTTTTTGCATGGCAGTCCGATTGTGAAAAACCTTCTGTACAGCCAGAGTCATATTTTTGAACATACTGCCCATCAGGTTGTATCTAAAAATGTGATTAAAACAACGTTTATTCTCGGCGTTATTCAGTCTATTATTGATAGCATCAATATTAGTGAATACCAGCATATCCGGGAGAAATTTTCTGAAGTGGCAATTGCGCTTGAAGCAATGAAAAGCTTTTTGGTTCAGTCAGAGCATAACGCCAAAATAAATCAGTGGGGTACGATGACACCTGACCCCAACCCGCTGCTTGCTGCAGTAAACTACTACCCGCGGATCTATCCACGCTTCATTGAAATCATACAGCTGATTAGTGCGAGCGGGCTTGTGGCAATTCCTTCTGAAGAGGATTTTGGAGGAGACATGAAAGAGGTCCTCAGTGATCATTTACAGTCGGCAAATCAGGATGGCTATGAAAGAGTAAAGCTGTTCCGTCTTGCATGGGATTTGTCGATGAGCGCCTTTGGTTCGAGGCAGAAATTATATGAACGATTCTTTTTCGGCGATCCTGTGAGGCTGGCAGATCAGTTATATGGCAGGTATGACAGAGGGGATTCAGTTGAGATGGTGAAGGGTTTTCTTGCGGGAAAGTAATTTCAGATCATAAAAAAAGAGAAAAGCCAAATCAGCTTTTCTCTTCATTCTTTATTTAATAACCGAAAATCCCTGTTCTTCATTCACGCCATTTTTCTCTGTGAATTCATTCAATAGATCACGAACCTCATCCGTTGTCTCCGTTTCCATCAGACGATTTCTCAGTTCACTTGCCCCGCGGAATCCACGTACATAGATCTTGAAGAATCTGCGAAGTGGTTTGAATGCACGTGGCTCAAGCTCTCTTGAATACTTATCATGCAGATCAAGCTGCAGACGAAGCAGATCAAGCAGCTCCTCGCTCGTATGCTCTTTCTTCTCCGTTTCAAACGCAAAAGGATTATGGAAAATCCCGCGCCCGATCATCACGCCGTCAATTCCGTACTTCTCAGCAAGCTCAAGGCCCATCTGACGGTCCTCGATATCACCGTTGATTGTTAGAAGCGTATGTGGTGCAATCTCATCGCGCAGCTTTTTGATCTCAGGGATCAGCTCCCAGTGCGCCGGCACACTGCTCATCTCTTTTTTCGTCCGAAGGTGGATCGACAGGTTGGCGATATCCTGTTCAAGAATATGCTTCAGCCAGTCATGCCACTCATCTACATTCGTATAGCCGAGACGTGTCTTCACGCTGACAGGCAGACCGCCTGCTTTTGCCGCCTGAATAATAGCAGCCGCAGTCTCCGGATGACGGATCAGTCCTGATCCTTTTCCGTTTGCTGCAACGTTTTGTACAGGACAGCCCATATTAATATCCACGCCGCGATAGCCCATCTCAGCCATCCCGATACTCATCTGGCGGAAATATTCAGGCTTGTCACCCCAGATATGCGCAACAATCGGCTGCTCATCCTCTGTAAAAGTGAGACGACCCTTCACGCTGTCTTTTCCGCGCGGATGGCAATAGCTTTCTGAATTCGTAAACTCCGTAAAAAACACATCAGGTCTCGCTGCTTCACTGACAACATGACGAAACACGACATCTGTCACTGCTTCCATCGGTGCAAGCACAAAAAATGGGCGCGGCAACTCATGCCAGAAATTATCTTTCATATCTATCTGAACCCTTTCTATAGAGGAAACACGTTCCCAACATATTATATAAAATCATCAATGACTAGTTTCGCTTGACTTTGGTCTTTATATACTTTAATAGGATTTGGATGAAAGTGCAAGGGGAGGAGGCTGTTTTCCAACTATCTACTGAATTGATATGTAATCATTCATCAACCTTAATCATTACACGTTCTATACGCTGGTGTATAATGGTAAAAATGTTTCGTGTGATTTAGGGACGGAGGTGAGATGGTCATGAGATGACCCTTTAACCTCCGTCCCGGCAGTACACATTCATATGAAAGCAGGAAACTCCATGAGGAAGCCATTTAAACTAACCCCAGACAATTTTAAAGAGTGTCGGGAAACAATCGGCCACATTCTCTG
Source organism: Jeotgalibacillus malaysiensis (assembly GCF_044789845.1). NCBI lineage: Bacteria > Bacillati > Bacillota > Bacilli > Caryophanales > Caryophanaceae > Jeotgalibacillus > Jeotgalibacillus malaysiensis. Next base: position 3,465,722 of record NZ_CP085252.1, on the reverse strand, counting down.
GATGTACCATGACATGACCAGAAGCTATGGTGGGTTCGCTCATAACATTGACTATGAACCGGTTGATTTTGAACGTTTTCTTTTTACTGAAGTGGATGCTGAGACGATGTTTTTGCATGAAAAGGAAGCGGAAGTATTAAGGCAGGGTGCGCTCGTTGCTTTAGGGTGTAACGTGGTGAACCTGCTGGATGAGGCGCAGAGACATTCAGAAGTTTACAATTTTATTATCAGTGCTCTGTCCTATCCTGAAATTGCTCAGAAAACATTTGATAAAGAAGTGCTTTTAGCAATGAAATCAGCTTTAGATGAAGAACCGGATGTGGCGTGAGAGTCTTTAGATAGGGCTCAATGCTTGAGGCACGGCTGGCAGAAGTTTATGAGAAATATGTGATGGGTTTATTATCAGATGATGCTAAATGGGAGTGAGAGCGGGATGAGGAACTGGGGTAAAAAATAAAACACTTTGGAGACGGGTGGCCCGTTAACCTCCGCCCCAAAGTGCAGACGCTAACTTAGTTACTCATAAAACCCCCGAACACCTTCTCAATATAGTCCCCAAACCCAGTCTTCACCTCAAGACCCTGTTCCTGCAGCTGCTGCCAAATTGCCCGGTCTACTGAAAAGGGAGCGTTTTGCTGAAGGGTATCCCATTCTTCAACACTCAATGCTGATGCGTAACGCTTTTCCCCAAGTAAAACTGCGATTTGGTAACCATCTGTGGTATTTACAAATAGCTCATAATCCGAATCCCACTGCTTCAATTGCTTCTCCATGGTCTTTGTGACGTGCGCGAAGTACGCATCATTCGGCATAGCCTTTGAAGCGTACCCTCTCAACATTCCTGAAGCATTCATCTTCATCTCTCCTCCAAATTTTTAAATAAGAATCAAGAGAAACGAAAAAATCCCTGCTGCAATGAATGCAACAGGGACCATGGTCCGTTCGTTATCATCCAAAGCCTGCGCTTTGCTGGTGGGAGCACCTTACCTTATGGGCAGGTTGCTGTGAAGTCACTGAGCCAGTACTCTCGTTCACTCTTGATAACCTTATTTAATTGATTATATTGTACCATTTTCAGGGTGAAATGTCTTTAAGCAGTGATCACCATCACGCCGCCACAATGCGAAAGTTCGTGAAAATCGCATTTGCAAACGCCGTCCAATGCCGCCTTTAATTCATCAGCGACAAAGTAGAACTCATCTTCATCCCAATGCTTAAGATGCGCCTTACGACAATTCTCAAGCTGATCCCTTTTACCAAAAGCAATATCACCAATCAGCAGCTGACCGCCTGTTTTTAAATGAGATAACAGCTCACGGATAAACGTGACCTTTTCTTCATCATTCAGGTGGTGCAGTGTATACGTACTCACAATAAAATCGTATTTTTTCTCCTGAAGTGCAGGTGGCAGACCATTTGAGATATCCCACTCAATCAGGTTGGCCTCAGGCATCTTTTTCTTCGCAATCGAAATCATTTCAGATGAAAAGTCGATCCCGTCGATCAGATGTCCATTCTCATACAGCTTATTCGTCAACACGCCTGTCCCAAAACCGATATCAAGGACCTCAGCGTTTTCTTGGTTCATCACAGTGTTAAAAATCGTATTCAGAATTTCTTTGTAGCCGGCAAAAGGGTACAGATTACTTTCTTCACTCACCTTTACCGTCTGATCATAGCTATTTGCCCATAAATTAAATCCAGTGTTATTTAACAAGAATGCTCCTCCTATATGTTTCAATATGTCGGGCATTCAAAAAGCTGCCCGTATTAGCGTCCGTTAACCTCTGTCATATTAACGTTTTTCATATGTAACCACACCTTCCAATTATTTGTATTGATTGTACCATATGTAAAAGAACATATTCTAAGTTTCACAACATACCCCTGTCACAGCACTGCACACCTATGTTACGGTGACACTGACACAACGAAGAAAGGTGATTCAACAAACGAATGATGAAATTTCAGGCAAATTATACGACTCAGGACTATATAGATATGCAGATCAAGCGGCTTGCACTTACTGATGAGCTGAACAGCTATAAAAAAAGAGCCACGCTGATCATGCTGCTGACGGTCCTTATCCTCTCTCTTACTCTTAACTTATTCAGCTCTTTTCCAGGTGCAATTGTCGGGATTCTGCTGATTATTCTTACCGGTGTCTTCGTGCCGCCAGCGCTTGAAAAAACAACGATTAAAAGTGTCAGGAAACAGTTTGAGGGAAAAATATGGACAATGCTGTTGGCCCTGTCGAATTTGAACTAGACGCAGAAGGAGTCATTCGAAAGATGCAATACTCAACGATTGCATTTGACTGGGATGGTATCATCCGGATCGGTGAGGACCAGAGAAATTACTACCTCTTTATGTCTAGAGCACAGATCTTATTCCTTCCCAAACATCCTGACGGCTTATCAGAAACTGATCAGCTGCGATTTGAAAATCTGATTGGCCGGGTGAGGAAACGGATCAGAGAAGAGTATCGGGCTAGTAGTGAAGCGGCTAAATAACATACATGATCAAACGTCTGGAACATTGTAACCAGGCGTTTTTGTATACCATAATATAGAAAAATAAATATACATTTATACCCTATCGTGTCAGAATAATAATAAATGACTGATTGCGATATTTCAGGTGGAGGGTAACTATGAAAAAGTTGATCAACATAACAGAAACTATCTTTCTGGGGCTTTTTATCTTCACAACAATTCCAAGCCTGATCTTCAATGAAATTACGTGGCTATCATTGATTGCAATGATCTCGCTTGCTGGATGGATCACCATGTCAGGATTCAGATTGATTGAAAAAGGTCAAAAAAATGGCGGCAAAGTTATTGTTTCATTAGGTATTTTACTTTTATTTTTATCATTTTTTCAATGACGATATTGGAGTTGAATAACATTGACAACGATCTATCTGATCAGGCACGCCCACTCACACTACACACCGGATGAAATGCATCGTCCCTTGTCCGAAAAAGGAGTGAAGGACGCTGCAGCAGTGACGGGGTGCTTAACATACGAAAACATTCATGCAGTCTTATCAAGTCCTTACAAACGGGCGGTTCAAACAGTTGAAGGAATTGCTGGTTATATAGGAAGTGAGATTGAAATAGTTGAAGGGTTCAAAGAACGAACACTAACGGCTCAGCCCGCTGAAGATTTTAACAAAGCGATCACAAAAGTGTGGGAGAATCCTTCATTTTCCTGGGAAGGAGGGGAATCGAATCTGGCTGCGCAGCAAAGAGGTGTGAAGGCAATGAAGCATGTGCTGAAGGAGTATGCAGGACAGCATGTTGCGATTGGGACGCACGGGAACATCATGGTGCTGATCATGCAGTATTTCGATCCTCACTATGATTTCGCCTTCTGGAGACAACTCGCCATGCCTGATATTTATCAGCTGCGTTTTGAAGAAGATTTGTTGAAACGAGTGAAGGGAATAGGAGCATTTACATGAATATCAGCATTGAACCTTTGCAGGCATCAGATACGTTAAGTCTTCTTCAATTTGAAAAGGAAAACCGCGCATATTTCAGCAGTATGGTGCCAGATCGTGGAGATCATTATTTCAGGCCAGAGATTTTTGCGCAGCATCATCAGGCATTGCTTGATGAACAGGCGGCTGGTGATGGGTTATTCTTTTTGATCAAAGGTGAAGGGAATAATATTGTGGGCAGAATTAATGTAACAGACCTCACTTATGAAGAGCACTCAGGAAGTGTTGGGTACAGGATTGCTCAAGCTTACGCCGGAAAAGAAGTGGCTAGTAAAGCTTTGGAACTGCTGATCCATGACATGCGCAAAAGAGGATTGAAAAAACTGACTGCACAAACGACTGATCAGCATATTGCTTCGCAAAAGGTCTTGTTGAAAAATGGATTTGTCATCGACATGACTACAAGTGAGGATGTTCAATTAAATGGGCAGACCTAGCAGCTGCAATCATACATCTTACATTTATCAGGTGAATAAAAATAGTTCAAAAGCCCCCTATCTCACATCCCATATGCTAAAGTGAATTTAAAAGTCTCCTGTAAAGAAGGTGCCAGACTGTGACGATGGAATTGTCTGCTTATATTACCCTTGCCTGCACTTCCGGTGTACTGAATCTATTTTTAAGCTTTTACGTCTTTTTTAAACGTCATCAATATACAAATATCGCTTATATATTCGTGTTATACACCTTACTCATCAGTATTTACTGCTTCGGGACAGCATTCAGTCTGCTTTCGACTTCTCTTGAAGAACTGAAATTCTGGAATACGATTCTTTACATAGGGATGCCGATCTCAGCGCCGCTCGGGTTATTATTTATCATGCAGTATCTTGGAATTAATATTTTTCGTAAACGGTATCTGCTGATTCTCCTTGTGCCTGTCATCAGTCTCTTCATGGTGGCTACGAATGATTTTCACCACTTACATTACCGCGTATTTGAACTTGACCCTGAACTCGGTGCACCGTATGCACGTCAGGAAATAGGAGCATGGTACATCATTCATGGGATCGTGACGTTTGCAAGCATGTTTGTCGCCTTTTATTTGCTGCTTTCACAATGGAGAGAAACGTCACGGGAATATAAACCTCAGCTGGTCGCTCTTTTATTTGGACAGCTGCTGCCAATGGTGACAGCGTTTGTCTACCTGATCGGATTCACACCGCCCGGGATCGACCCGGTTCCAATGGTGCTATGGATCTCGTCAATGCTTTACCTTTGGGCTATCGGTTCCTCACGTCTGTTCAGAATTATGCCGATTGCTAAAAATACGATCTTTAACAATATTAATGATGGCGTACTCGTACTTGATGAATATGGCCGTCTCATTGAATATAATGCTGCAGCTGAAAAAATGTTTCCCGGCTTAAGTAAAGCAATGTTCGGCAGACATTTTGATGAAATGTGGAAAGACTTTTCAGTTGAAAATTTCCCTTTTGAAATTGAAAAGAAAGCTATTCAGAAAGATCTTCAATTTACCGGTGAAGATCATCAGCCGTACACCTATCAAATTCGTACAACGCCGCTTCTCCATGGACTTTACCATAAAGGTCAGCTGCTCATTTTTACTGACATCACTGAAGTGAAAAGACTGCAGCTGCAGCTCGAACAACAGGCTTTTTACGATGACCTTACGCAAATTTATAACAGGCGCGCCTTTTTTCAAATGTGTGATCAGTATATTGCAGAGGCGACAGAAGAGAAGCGTCCGCTGACTGTCATCCTGATGGATATTGACCATTTTAAAAAAGTGAATGATACATATGGACATGCAGTCGGTGATCAGGTATTGAAGCATGTCGTGAAATTGTGTCAGGAACAGTTGAACGCTGATCAGCTATTCGACCGTTATGGCGGTGAAGAATTCGTGCTGGCGCTGCGAAATACGGATCTGCCTGCAGGTGAAAAGGTAGCGGAGCAGCTGCGTCAGCATGTTGAAGACCATCCTTTTCACATGAAAGAGGGAGTGCTCCCTGTTACATTGAGTCTTGGTGTCGCGTCTGCAAACCATGAGCCTGAAGAAACCTTATTCCAGCTTTTGAATCAGGCGGATCATGCTTTGTATGTGGCGAAAGAGGATGGGCGTAACAGGGTGTCGGTATACTCCAGAGAAACAAATCATTTAGATAGAAAGCACGGATGAAGAACAGCGATTAGACTTCAGGTTTAATCGCTGTTTTTTATTTTGAAAAAGCTTGCATTTAATAAGTCATCTGTATATAGTGTATATAAAGTATATATACAATATATCATTAATGATGAAAAAACGAGGGATATACATGCAGATTATCATTTCAAACAGCTCAAAGGATCCAATCTATGAGCAAATTACACATCAGGTGAAATCACTGATCCTGTCGGGTGATCTTTCAGAAGGTGAATCACTGCCTTCAATTCGACAACTAGCAAAAGATCTGCACATCAGTGTAATTACCACGAAGCGAGCCTATGAGGAGCTTGAAAAGGCTGGATTTATTTATTCAGTCGTCGGCAAAGGATCGTTTGTTGCTGAACAGAACCTGGAAGTGATGAGAGAAAAGAAATTGAAAGTAATCGAGGAACAGCTTAGTGCTGTGATCACTAACAGCAGGGAGATTGGCCTGACTTTAGAAGAAATGAAGGAACTTTTAGATATTTTATACAGGGAGTGAGAAAGGGATGGAGTGCGTAGTTGAGTTAAAAAATGCAACGAAAATTTATAAAGGTTTTTCAATTGATAAAATGAATTTACAGATTAGAAAGGGCTATATTACAGGATTAATTGGGGCAAACGGAGCAGGAAAATCGACGACGATTAAAATGATGATGAATCTGATTAAACCAGAGGCAGGAGAAGTTAAAGTCTTTGGTCAGGATTACAGCACACATGAAAAAGCGATTAAGGAACGCATCGGTTTTGTGTACGATGGCAACGTTTTTTATGAAGGGATGAACCTGACTGATATCAGGCGGATTGTGGGTCCGGCTTACAAACACTGGGATAACCGGCTCTTTCATGAATATGTGGAGAGATTTGAACTTCCGCTAAAAAAATCAGTTAAAACATTTTCAAAAGGGATGCAAATGAAAGCTTCGTTAGCGATTGCGCTCTCACATGATGCTGAACTGATCATCATGGATGAACCGACCGCAGGACTTGATCCGGTATTTAGGCGTGAGCTGCTAGACCTGTTGCAGGAGCTTATGCTTGATGGTAAGCGGACAATTCTATTTTCGACCCATATTACGACTGATCTTGAGCGGATTGCCGATTACATTGCTTTTATTAATAAAGGAGAGTTGATATTTAATCAGACTGCTCCTGAAGTAGAAGAAAGCTATGCGCTTGTAAAAGGAGGAACTGACCTCCTTGACCGGGATACAGAAAAATCATTTGTCCATGTGAACAGAGCTTCTACTGGGTTTGAAGCCTTGACTGACAATGTGAATGCTGTCAGAGAAACGTTTGGGGAGTCAGTCGTCATTGAACGGGCAACGCTTGAGGATATTATGTATTACACAAAGGGGAGTAAAAGCTATGCTTAATCTGATCAGGCGAGATATCATTTTACAGAAAAGACAAATGATTATTTTTATACCTTTTATTTTATTTTTCGTATTAACAGGTGTTCCGCCCATCCTGACCTTTTTTGTTGCTAGTTTTTTTATTCCATTCAATGCTTATGCATATGATGAAAAGACAGATGCTAATATTCTGCTGAATTCCCTTCCTTATACTAGGAAGCAGATTGTTGCAGCGAGATACGTTGGTGCGCTTGTCTTTATGTTCGTCGCAAGTGTACTTGTCGCTTTATCTATGATGATCTTTAATCGAAGCTTCTCATTAACAGATGCTGCAATTGGCGCATTAGCCTTCCTGTTATTCGGAGCAATCGCTTTTCCACTCTTTTATATTCTTAAGCAGGGCTATATCACATTAGTTCTGATGTTTGTTGTAATCGTCGGAGGGATAATGAGCCAGCCTGTTATCAGATTTCTATCTAATCATTTAACAGCCATTACGACCTTTTTTATTGAAACTCCCGACACGTCATTATATTCAGGGGCAGCAATTATTATCCTGTTGATATACGCCGCTTCCTGGACTTTCACAACAATCATTTATCAGAAAAAAGCATTTTAGATTAATTGTCCACTCTGTCATTTAACGTGGCAGGGTTTTATTTATGCCCAGTCAACACTCATTTTTTGTTAAAATAAGGTTATGAGAACATGAGGATTCTTTAGCTTTAATAACCTGTTTCACGTGAAACAATGACCAAAAAGGGGTACTTACTAGTGAATAACTTTGAAGAATACGATGACCCGGAGCTTTACGATAAAGAAAACGAAAGCTACCTGCCAGAGCTGCCCCTTTTAATAAAGTGGGTATCTGAAAAGCCCGGTACAATTATTGATCTGGCCTGCGGAACTGGCAGAGTGACGATTCCGTTAGCTGAAGAGGGTTTTCAAGTCGTGGGAGTAGATGTACATAAAGGAATGCTTGAGGCAGCTCAAAAGAAATCATCTTCTGCGGGCGTTGACATCGAGTGGCTTGCGGAGGATTGTACAGATCTGAATCTTGGCATGAAAAGTCCGCTCATCTATACAGTCGGAAACTCATTTCAACACTTTTTAACGAATGAAGCACAGGATGAGTTACTGCGTTCAGTGAACCGTCATTTAGAAGATGAGGGGATATTGATTTTCAACACAAGGTTTCCAGGCGCGGAAGAGTTATTACAGCCACCTGTGGAAGAATACTGGAGATCTTATCAGGACGGTGAACTCACAGTAGACGTCTCTACGATCAGTCGCTATGATGCACTGGAGCAGATTCAGCACTATACGACGATTAGAAAATACAAAGATCGTCAAGCCGAGCTTGTTGATGAAAAACGTACCAATATCAGTCTGAGATATGTGTACCCGAAAGAAATGGAAAGACTGTTGGATTTACATGGTTTTAAAGTGCTGAATGTATATGAAGATTGGAAAGAAACACCGGTGAAAAATGAGAGTTATGAGATGATCTATGTCTGCAGGAAAATACGTTAGAACTTGATGACAATGCAACAAGTTAGGATAGAATGAGCGGACTAAACAATGCTTATTCTATCCTTTACTATATATTTCTTACTTACTTCTTTTTTCTAAAATGATCGGTGTGATATTTAGCAGGATTGATACGATTGTTAAAAACCATAAAGCCCATTCCATCGTAGGCACGACATCCATTAACGCCGCCCAGTCTTCAGAGTCTACCCACTCTGATACCATACTGTATTCTGCACAAAGTGTTAATGCAGTAAATGATAATCCCATTGCCATCACAAGCTTATAATCCTTTCCTGCTGAATACAGATAAAGGTTGAGAAAAGTTACTGCGATTGCGATAACCCCTAAGATGACCCACATGATAAAGACCTCCGTGTATGTATAATCTATTTAGATACTTACTCTATTTTACAGGAAAATAAAGGGGATTGTATAGGTTGTAAAGAAGTGTGGAGGTAGAGGTGATCATGATGAACCAATTCGATTTTCTGAAAAAAGTAAAAGGAATGACATTCTCCGGGATCTATGGTGACATGCTTCATACTTACAAAAATGATCAGTACATGACCGTCATTGCAGACCCGGCCATTCTTTGTTTCTGGCAGATCAATGGTAACCGCAATGAGAAGTTCTGGCATATTAAGTGGCAGGAGCTTCGTTCAGGGGATGACGCATTAATCGTTACAAAACAGGATACTCCCGTACCACTAAAGTTTGAAGAAACAGAGATGGGGTCACAAAAGTACCTGATCCATTCCGCAAGTTTCTCAACTTTTAAAAATAAAATAAACAATGTGTGGGGCTATGGTTTTACAGAAGAAGAGGTGGTCTGGATGCGGGTGATTATTATTGAGCTTGAAGATTCATTTATTCATATCCAGGCATCTCCTGCAATGGAGTATAAAGTGTTGGACAAGTTTCCTGTAGTTCATCCATTTGATGAACTCCTTGTAACGACAGAGAAAGAGTGATAATCGTTGAATATGAAATTAAGAGTCATTTATGAGAGTGATATTAGGGCTGTTATGGAATGGAGCCGTGATAAAACCTTTTGTCAGGCAAATAGCTGGTCTATAGACAGGGATCCTGAAGAACTACAGCGCTGGTGGATGAAATATGTTAAATGCCCACCGGAAAACCTAATCCGAATGGGAATTGTTTTGGATGAAGAATTAATCGGCTATACAGATCTGGTATTAATCAATGAACATGCTGCTGAGATTGGCATCGCAATTGGCAAGAGTGAGTTATGGGGAAAGGGAATTGGCGCTCAGGCAGTGGACCTGGTGATGGCGCATGGTACTGAAGCGTATAACCTTACCACGTTTTTTGCAGAAACGCATGAAGCCAATATCCGGTCTGGGAAAATGCTTGCGAAACTCGGGTTTCAGGAAGTTAGCAGAGTCGGGTATGAAGACTATGAGGGTAAGAATAGCCGGCTGGTTCAATATGAGCTTTTAAAAGAGTAGTGGAAAAGGAGTTTTTTAATGAACTGGGTTAAAGGTTTTTACACGAAGCAATACGACTGGATGGATTTAAACGATGAACATATGCTGGAGGCTGAAAACGAAAGGCTTCAGCATCTTGAAAAATTTTCTCATAGACCGACACAGTCGATTCTGGAGCTCGGCGGTGGAAAAGGATATTTCGCAGTAGCTGCGGCTTTAAAAGGATATGAAGTAACCGTCATTGAGCTTACAGAAAATGCAGTCGATCATATTCACAAGTTGGCACAACATTATCATGTAGCAGAAAAAATCACCGTCATCCAGGGTGACTTTTATCAAGCAGATTTGCCTGATCAGTTTGACGTTGTCTGCTATTGGGACAGCTTTGGCATTGGCACGGATACTGATCAGCAACGTTTATTAATAAGAATTCGTCAGTGGCTCAAGTCTGGTGCCACAGCCTTTATTGACATATATACACCGTGGTTCTGGGCAGGTGCAGCAGGGCAAAGTATGTCATTCAGAAACGGCATTCAACGCGAGTATGGTTTTGATGCTGAAGGTTGCCGTATGCTTGATTCCTGGTGGGAGAAGGGTAGAGAACAGGATCAAGTGATGCAGTCACTCAGGTGTTATTCGCCGGCAGATCTCCAGCTTTTAATGAATAGACTAGACCTTGAAACAGTTCACATTGAGCCGGGTGGTACAATGGATTATGCTGAGGGGCAGTACATCGAGAAGGCGCCTTTACATAAAGCGATGTCTTATCTGGCAGTAATTAAATAAAAGGCGGCTCCCGGAACCAGTCCGAGAGCCGTAAATGTTTTTACATCGTACTGATATCAATCACAAAACGGTACTTCACGTCAGAATCCATCACGCGTTTATACGCTTCATCAATCTCATCAGCAGAAATCACTTCAATGCTTGGTGCAATATCGTGTTCTGCACAGAAATCAAGCATCTCCTGCGTCTCACGGATACCGCCAATCATAGAACCTGCAAATGAACGTCTATGTGGAATGAGTGAGAACAAGTTGATATCAAGCGGCTCAGCAGGCGCTCCGACATTTACAAGCGTCCCGTTCAATGTCAGCAGCGATAAGTATGCATTCATATCAAGCTTTGCGCTGACCGTATTAATAATCAGATCGAATGTGCCTGCAAGCTTTTCAAACGTTTCCTCATCACTTGTCGCATAATAACTGCTCGCGCCAAATGCCAGTCCGTCTTCTTTTTTGTTCAGTGTCTGGGAAAGAACCGTTACGTCAGCACCCATCGCATGTGCAATTTTAACCGCCATATGTCCAAGGCCGCCCATACCGACAACCGCTACCTTTTTACCCGGGCCTGCATCCCAGTGATTTAACGGCGAAAATGTTGTAATCCCTGCACATAAAAGTGGTGCAGCTTTATCGAGCGGAATGCTGTCCGGAATACCGAGTACGAAATCCTCAACGACAACGATATGTGTAGAATAACCACCCTGCGTCGGCTCACCGTATTTATCCACACCAGCATAAGTAGGTACATTCCCTTTCAGACAGTATTGCTCTTCGCCAGCTTTACAGTTTTCACACTCACCGCATGAATCCACCATACAGCCAACGCCCACGCGGTCACCGACTTTATATTTCGTGACACCTTCACCAACATCCGTCACAATACCGGCAATCTCATGCCCAGGAACCAGTGGATAATCCACCTCGCCCCAGTCACCGTGCGCAGTATGAAGGTCAGAGTGACAAATACCTGCGAATTTAATTTCTATTAAAATATCCTTTTTATCAAGCTCACGACGCTCAATCTCAGCCTCGCGAAACGACTGATCCGGTCCATCTACAGCTCTTGCTTTTAGCAGTTACCATCTATAAAACCTCCATCATCTTTTCAAGGCAACGGGTATACTTCTCCTGCAAACCTTCTTAACCTTTATAGTTCACGCGGGGGGGGGGGGGGAGAAATTAAACATTTACTATATGAAACTTTTGTTTGGATGTACAACCCTCCTCCCTTGACTTCCCGCCCCGCCCATACTAAGATAGGAACCGAAAACTCCATAGACATAAAGACTTTCTAGGGTTCCGCCATTACGGGTCTGGTCCGAGAGAAAGCGCAAAGAGCGATCTTTGTACACGGAGGGAGAAAAGCCCGGGAGATACCACTTTTACAGTGATATGTCCCGGGTTTTTTATTTTTTAGATAGAAAAGGAGCGATTTTTATGTGGTGGTTTGTCGTAGCAGTTGCGGCACTGTTTGAAATCGGCTGGGCGACCGGTCTGAAATATGCGTATGACGGATTGACGTGGACGCTGACAATTGCAGCAATTATTGTGAGTTTTACTGGACTTCTGATGGCTTCAACACGCCTTCCCACAGCGACGGTTTACGCAGTTTTTGTCGGGCTTGGCACATTGGGTACTGTTGTTGTGGATATGATCTTTTTCGGGGCAGGCATCAACGCAGGCGTCATATTCTTTGTCATCATGCTGCTGGCAGGAGTGATTGGCCTGAAATTTGTCACAGATGAAAACGGGAAGGAGGCACAGGAAACATGAGCTGGATTGCATTAATTATTGCAGGGTTCTGTGAAGTGCTTGGTGTAAACGGCATGCAGCGGATCGCAACAGGTAAAAAGATCAGCGGATTTATCTTTCTGATTGGCGGCTTTGTAGCGAGCCTGAACCTTCTTTCATTTGCCATGACAACCATTCCGCTTGGTGTGGCTTACGCTGTCTGGACCGGTATGGGTACGATCGGCGGGGTTGTTGTTGGGATGATCTTTTACGGAGATCCTGCAGACCGCAAGCGGATTTTCTTTTTGTCGCTGATTGTGGTGGCGGTTGTCGGGTTGCGGGTAGTGGCGAGTTAAATGAAGCGGCGCAGCGGGGACGGAGTTCAGTGATTCATTTTTATAATGATTCTAAAAGTGAACCGGCTAACTCCGTCCCGGGTGAGCCGCATCAAACATTTACCCCCTGCTGCGGGTCAGCCGGGGGTTTAACGTGGTTTGGGTCATAGGTCTATTTACACTATTCTGCGAAGGTGGTGCATTTAGTTGCGAACCACCCGGGTTTTTCTTCGAACATACACGTCTTTTCTCCGTACAAGTCATGTTTTTCTCCGAACATCACCTAATATTCCATGAACGAACCTCATTCCTATTCCTCCACCAGCACATCCGACCTCAAAAAGTTGCCGTCTTCCGAATACCGGATCACTTCAACCTGTTCTTCACCGCCGGGGCCGTCCCATTCACCGTAGTCGCTGTCGGGTGGGTTGACTGTTCCACCGCCTGTGATGGAGAAGTCTTTCACGATGATATTTCCGTTAGCGCTGCCACCTCCACTGATAGACAAATTACTATTTGGAGCAATAATCAATTTGTTAGCTGCATTTGAGCCACCAGTGATTTTGATGTCTGATGATCCATATGCAAAAATATCTCCATCTACGTTATTACCGCCGGCTAAAGTTAAGTCAGCTTCTTTTACATGCAGCGAGGCATTGAGTGCGGTTCCACCTGCAAAAGTCAGCTTTTTATTGCCTGCATAACGAATCGTTAACAGATCGCTTTCATTATTTTTATTAATAGAACTGCCACCAGTCAGCTTAAAATCGTCCTGAATGACAATCTCCAATTTACCGGGATTAATGAATTCGACACGGCCCTGCTCAAAATCAAATTCATCAACAAAAATACGTCTATTTTGACCTTGTAAATCGATTGTGAGCTGGTAATCACTTTTAATGTTAATTTTTTTAAAATAAACATCTCTGTCCAGTTTAAGAATGTAATTACTATCGCGAACCATATAATTATCGATGTTTAGTTCTCCGTTTTTAATTACATCGTGGGTATTGGAGTGCAAGTGAATTTTTTCGTCAGGCAGCGTCGCAACATTGGTTTCTGGAAAAGAAGCCTGTAAAGAAGGTAATTCAGGCGCTTTCTGTACACATTCTATTTGTGCAGCTTCAAGATTATAGTTCTCAAAAATTTGTCCGTTTACCCGAGCGTTGCCGCCTCTAACTGTGACTTTTTGACCAGTATACACATTCCCATTTACCCGGGTACTGCCGCCCTGCAGGAGCACCTCACCTTTGGAATAAACATTCCCAGTAATAGAAGCATCTCCCCCGCTCAGAGTCGTATTTCCATTTGAATAAATAGGCCCTTTTAAAGGCCCTCCGTTATGCTCAAAATCCCCACCAGCATAAACCGAAAAACACGCCCGAAACTTCGTCGTCCCACCGCCCCCGGGAATTGTTACAACTTCTGTTTCTGTGTCCACGTTCATCTGGATCTGCACGCGCTGTTTCAATTCTTTTGTCAGTTCAGGCGTTTTTTCTGCCGGTATGGTGCCTGCGGATACAATTTCATAGATGAGGGGTGAGGTGCTGATCTGGTTTACTTTTGCATTTGAAAAAGGAGTAACGGACTGCTGCTCGTCATAAGTACTTGTCGATTCAAACGTCAGCTTTTCATCAACCATACTTTGCACTCGGTTGTAAAAGGCGTTTTCTAAGTCGAAGCCCGCCTGTTCTTCAGCCGGCAGTCCATTATACGCATTCAATACTTCCTCATATGCAGCGCCGGCAAGGACGTTGAGCTCTGACCGCTTTTCAACCAGTCCCGCTTCAGCAATATAATAGGAAGACTGGTTAACCTGTTCGTTGACAGTGACACGGGTCGTATTCAGTGTGAAAGAGAGGATGCTGACGCCGACAATTGAAATGAACATCACTGCAAAAATCGTCAGCAGTAAGGAGTAACCGCGTTGATTATCTATGTATCGTTTCATCATAGGTCAGTTCCTTTCCTGAGGACGATTTGTGTTTCCCACTCTTTTGATGCCGTGTCAGTGATCAAAATATTGAGCGTATCTTCATCAAGGATCACGCTGAATTCGCCAACCTTATTTAAAATAGAACGGCCGTTTCTCAGCAGCTCCTGCGATTCTTCATCATATGAGTAAACAATGGGAGCGTCTCCTGTTGGAATCGTCAGCACTGCGGCCTGCACTTCAATATCTCTTGGGTGCTTTCTGATATCAGTTGTGATTGATTGAAGCGCAAACGTTACTTTACGGGTGCTGAGGCTGTCTTCCTGCTGCTGCTCGGCATTGCTGCCAGCCTGCGTAATAATTCCGATTGCAAAGACGGAAATTAATGAAACCAGCGCCAGAACCGCAAGTAATTCTGTCAGTGTAAATCCGCGTTCATTCCGCATCAGCAGCCTTCCTCCATTCAATCAGACCTTCAATTTTTGTAAAAGGATCGCCAGGATCTGCGGCTGAACTCACTACCACGATCGCTTTTGTCAGCACATCTGTCAGATCTGTAAACGTCTCTTCATCCGGGGTATAGGGCGTCAGCGTTACTTCCACGCGTGCATCTCCCTCCATTTTAGAAAAGATCTTTTCGTCAGGTAAAGACTGCTCAAGTGAAAGCTCGTAAAAGCTGGTCAGCACGGTTTCCAGATCTTCAGCGGCATATTGCTGTCCTGCTTCATATAAATCCTCCATCTGACGCTGTGCAACGAAAGTATGATCCACCACTTCCTCAGACACCACATTTGATCTGGCAGATGTTAAGAATAAATCCATAAATACCATTGCCAAAAGCACGATAATCACTACAGACGCAAGCACTTCTACTAACGTTACGCCCCGTTCGTCCTTTACCATATATACACCCCTGTCAGGAATAAAAATTGGTTGAAATAGTACTATGTGTCTATCATAGCACAGGCGCCTTGTATACATCTCAGTTAAAGAGTCAACAAAAAAACGTGTACCTGAAAACAGATACACGTTTAGAAGAGACGGTTATTCACTCTAGTTTTTTCTCTTTTGAATTTCTTCTTCGACTCTAATGCCGGTTACATAAGCGGCTCTTGAAATCAGATGGCCTGCAACAGGTGCTGTCAGATAAAGAAAGACAATCCCGAGTACGAGGCGGATACTGATATAGTGCTCAGTAGACCAAAAGTAAATAAAAACGCCTGTGAGCGTAAGTAAAACAGCAAGTGTTGAGCTTTTTGTACCGGCGTGACTTCGGGTATAGACGTCAGGAAGTGTGACTACGCCATAAGCACTGATCAGCGCCATAATACTGCCAAGCAGGACCATGATGGCGGCGAATAATTCAATGATTTCATTTACGGTCAATAATCACACCTCTTTCAATATGCTTTGAAAATGCGATGGTGCTGATAAATGCGAGAATCGCAATAATCAGGATGACTTCGAGGTAGGCAGCTGTATCAAGCAAAACGCTAAGCACTGCTACGATAGAAATCAGATTTACACCAACAACATCAAAGGAGACGACGCGGTCTGGCAGGGTGGGCCCCTGAATGATCCGAACCAGCGCCATTGCAATTGCTACACAGAAAATTACGATTGCGGTTGTGAATATGAGATCGATCATGGTCTGGTCACCTCCAGAATCATATTTTCATAAATTTTAATTGATTTAATCACCATTGGTTTATTTACGTGAAGATCCATGGTGTGAATGGTGAACGTCTGGTTATCCTGCCCGACGCGCAAAATCGCGGAACCGGGTGTCAGCATTAACAGCAGGACCAGAGAGGTGATCTGCCAATCATTTTCAAGTCTCGTTTTATATTCAAATGTACCAGGATTAATACGCCCTTTTGGTACAATAATCTGCTTCATAATCAAGAAACTCGAGGTAATCAGCTCATAGTTGAAAATGCCCATCAGCTTGATAATAGAGATGACCCTTTTCAAATAAAATGGTGTTTCGAAAAAGCGGTGAAGCAGGAAGATCACCACAATCCCAATCAGGTAACCGGCTATAAAGGTAGGGATCTCAAACGTTGTTTCATCATTCAGGAATACCCATAAAAATGCGATAACGAGATTTAACAGGAATTGAGCAAGCATGCTTGGACACCTCCAGTGTGCAGCGTATCAGTCATTGGTCAGCACTCCTTCAATATAAATTTCAGGATTCATTAATACTTCAGCAGCACTTGATACGTAAGGAGAAATTCCTTCCATTCCGAGACCGAGACCGACTGTGAAAACCCCAAGGATCATACATGGGATCATCAATCTTTTAGACAGCGGTTTCTGATTAGCTTTCTGAATGGTGATCTCACCGAAGAACATGTTAATGAAAATACGCAGCAAAGAATAAACAACAGCAAGACTTGATGCAAAGGCTGCAAATACCAGCACGTACTCTCCGGCTGACACAGCTCCCTGACCGATCAGAAACTTTCCTGGAAAGCCGCTCAGTGGAGGAATGCCTCCCAGAGAGAGAACAGTTATGAAGAAGATCCATCCGAGCAACGGGTAAGTCGTCATCAGACCGCTGACCTTATTTAAAGCATGCTGTCCAGTCAGGTAGATGATGGTGCCAACCAGTAAAAACAGCAGACCTTTTACCGCAATGTCATGAACGAGGTAATAAATTGCTCCTTCAATCCCTGCAGTTGTGTTCGCAGCAAGTCCCGCTAGAATAAAGCCGATTGCAATAATGACATTATAAGCAGCAATCTGGCGGATATCCTTATAGGCAAGAGCGCCGACACTGCCACCGATCAGTGTTGCAATCGCCATCCAGGTGATCAGCGTATGCGTCACTTGCGGTTCGTGATAAAACAGCAGTGTAAAAGTTCTGAATAACGCATATACGCCGACCTTTGTCAGAAGGGCAGCAAACATTGCAGATACAGCAGTTGGTACAGCACTGTAAGAACCAGGCAGCCAGAAATAAAGAACAAGTCCAGACTTAATTGAAAATACGACTAAAAATAAAATACCGATCACAGTTAATAGAGGAGGCTGGCCAACTTCTGCAATCCGCTCTGATAAGTGTGCGAAATTTAACGTTCCAAGTGTTCCATAAACATAAGCAATCCCAAGCAGGAATAACCAGGAAGACAGGATATTCACTAATACATATGTCAGGCCTTCCCTTAGCTGACGCTTCTCTCCACCTAATGTCATCAATGCATATGACGCAAGCAGCATTACTTCGAAACAGACAAACAGATTGAAAAGATCTCCGGTCATAAAAGAACCATTGACGCCTGCAAGCAGCAGAAGCATAAACGTATAAAGGTAATAATGCTCCCTGTTTCCATCTTTTATAAATGAAGCGTAGAGTATACAAATCATCGAGATAAAAGAAGCTGTTGCGACAAGCAGCATGGCAAAGGAATCTGCTACAAAAGTGATGCCAAATGGTGCAGTCCAGCCTCCGTAATGAAGCGTCTGGATACCATTTTGCTGTATATCAGATAATACAAATCCGCTGATGATCAGGACAACCCCTGCAGTAACAACGCTTGCCAAGCGCTGAATCGTTGGATAATTGCGTACGAAAATCAGTAAAACGCCAACTACAACCGGGAGAATCATAGGGAATGCAAGCAGGTTATTCATCTGTAGGCCCTCCCATTTTCTTCAGATTATCCACGCCTGTCACCTGATAAGCCCGGTATACCAGCACAAGGAAGAATGCTGTCACAGCAAAGCTGATGACAATGGCAGTCAGAATAAGGGCCTGTGGTAATGCATCAGTGTATGTGTCAGCGTCATTTCCAAGAAGGGGTACGCTTCCGATCTTTAAGCCGCCCATTGTCATCAGCAATAAATGAACTGCATGAGATAAAATAGCTGTACCAAGTACAACACGAATCATATTTTTAGACAAAAGGAGATAGGTAGCGACTGAAACCAGTACACCGACTAAGAGTGTAATAATCGTTTCCATGCTAGACGTCCCCTCCAATCGATACTAGTATCATCATGACCACGCCGACTACACCAAGCGCAATCCCTGCTTCAAACAGTACAACTGTGGCAAGCTCCGTCTCACCAAGCAGCGGCAGATCAAAATAGGCAAAGGCCTGTGATAAAAATGGTGCACCGAACAGCAGTGACCCCATTCCGCTAAACACAGCAAGCAGCACACCGGCAGCTGCCACCATTTTAAAGTCGACCGGTAATCCTCTATTAACGGTTTCCATATCAAACGACACATACAGTAGCACGATTGCTGAAGAAAGTGTCAGTCCGCCAATGAAGCCGCCACCCGGATTATGGTGTCCTGAGAAGAATAGGTACAGACCAAATGTCAAAATGATAAAGACAGCCACCTTTGATACGGTTTGCAAAATCACATCATTTTCTCTCATCTGTTTTGTCTGCCTCCTTTCCTTTCAGCTTGATCATCGTATACACACCGATTCCGGCAATAAACAGCACAACAACCTCAAGCATCGTATCAAGCGCACGGAAATCACCAAGAATGGCGTTAACAATGTTCCGCCCGCCTGCAAGTTCATACGCATCCTCGTAATAGGTTGAAATCGTCTCAAACATCTTCTGGTTCTGCACAGCCAGAGCAATCAGCACAGTCAATGCACCCATTGAAATAGAAATGATGACTTTAGGGATTTTCACTTTTAAATTGCGATCCTCCGGCTTCCAGTCAGGCAGATAGTAGAAACAAAGCAGGAACAGCACAGTTGTTACTGTCTCTACAACCAGCTGCGTGAGTGCAAGGTCAGGTGCTCTGAATAATACAAAAAAGATCGCAATACAGTAGCCAAGTACACCGTTTAACAAAGTAGCTGTCTTACGGGAATTTACAAATAAAATACTTACTGCAGACACAGCCATAATCACCGTTAAAATGATTTCATAAGTTCCTGCAGGTGCATCATCCGCTATATTAACTGAGATGCTGTCTGACCAGATCAGCGCTCCTCCTACAGTAAGGATGAGAAATCCGTAAATATAGTAAAGGTAGTGTCGCAAAAACCCGGTCATATAACTGTCAGTGATCTGTCTCGAACGAATTTCTGTTCCTGCTAAAGCGCGCTGATACGCAGCATCAAGGCTGAGACGCGGAGGGAAGAAGCTGTATACTTCCCGCCAAAGCGGAGTAGCCTTTACAAGCAGAAGTCCCATTCCAACCACAATGGCAGTCATGAGCAGCTCTGTATTAAAGCCATGCCATGCATATACTTCAGGGATTAACCCTTCAACACCCGCAAAGCTTGGCAGTACTGCATTCATAGCAGGCGTCAGAATATACTCACTTAACACGTTCGGGAAGAAGAAAATTCCGACGACCAGTGTACAAAGAATAGCCGGTGGCAGCAGTAAGCCGATCGACGCTTCACGAGGTGTCTTTTCAAGACGCTCCGGTCTGTATTTGCCAAAGAATGTACGGAACACGATAATCGCAGAGTAAGTGAACGTAAAGATACTGCCGACCACAGCAACAATCGGGAACAGAAGCCCCCATGTCTCCATTGAAAAGAAAGTCATCTCATTTGCATTAAGGGTGGCAGTAAAGAACATCTCCTTACTCAAAAATCCGTTAAAAGGCGGCAGCCCTGCCATTGAAAAGCTGCTGATCAATGCCAAGGTAAAAGTAACCGGCATAAATGCGATCAGCCCGCCAAGCTTTCTAATATCACGCGTCCCGACTTTATGATCGACAATCCCGACGACCATAAATAACGCGCCTTTAAAGGTAGAGTGATTAAACAAATGGAACAATGCGACAAAAATCGCTGTCGTATACAGCATCGAATCTACGCCATCCCCTATATAAAGGGCAGCAGAGCCTATGCCAAGGAGTGACATAATCAGGCCGAGCTGACTGATTGTAGAGTAAGCAAGCAGCGCCTTCAGGTCATTATGTCTGACGGCGGTAAATGCCCCCCAGAACATTGTGAACAGCCCAACACCCGTAACAAGCCAGAACCACACGGCTTCCCCGCCAAAAAGAGGGGTGAACCTGGCAACCAGAAACAAACCCGCTTTTACCATCGTAGCTGAATGGAGGTATGCACTGACAGGCGTCGGCGCTTCCATCGCATCCGGCAGCCAAATATGAAAAGGAAACTGGGCAGACTTAGTAAAAGCACCAAGCAGGACCAGTATAAGCGCAGCAATAAAAAGATCATGCTCAACCAGTGAGCTGCGCATCGCAATAATTTCCTGAATGGAATAAGTCCCGCTCATCACATAAAGCATGATGAAGCCGACCAGCATGGCAACCCCGCCAAATACAGTAATCAAAAAAGATTTCTGCGCCCCGTATTGAGATTTTCTGCGTCTGTACCAGAATGAAATTAACAGGAACGACGAAATACTTGTCAGTTCCCAGAATAAATAAAGCACCATTAAATGGTCAGTCAGAACAATCCCGAGCATCGCACCCATAAACATTAAGAGGTACGAATAAAAATGACCAAGGGACTCTCGTTCTTTAGATAAGTAGAAAATAGAATAGAAGAATACAAGTATCCCGACACCTGTAATTAAGAATGCAAACAACAGGCTCAGACCATCCAGATGAATATCAAAATACAGATCCAAACCAGGGCTCCATGGAACAGATGCCGTGATTGTGCCGCCGTTTATAATTTCCGGCGCATAGGAAATGAAGCCGGAAAATAAAATAACTGGTACAATTAAAGCAGCCCACCCGGTATGTATACGCGGAACAAACCGTGCAAATAGCGCAATCAGTACAACTGAAAAAATGGGCAGTAAAATCATCATGTGCAGCGCTGTCATCATTGACCTCCTCTTTATTGTGAATGACTGAATGCCGCACGGGACAAACAGCATGTGATTGAACTCTGTAAAATAAAAGCTTACAGGATTTATTCCAATTTAGGGTTGAAATTTATGTTTCCGAACTATATCCTTATATGCGTGACAAAATAGATAGATTAAAAGTATGTCCATATAAATAAAACCATCATGGAGGTGTAAACATGCAACAACCCCGAGCTCGCATGGATGAGAGCATTCTGGTCTGTGTTTATTTCGGTCCGAACGGTGAACGTCTGATCCGCAGAGGCTGTAAAATTGCCAGCATGCTGGGATGCCCTCTCTACGTTCTGACAGTCGACCCGAATCCATATGAAGAGATCAGCGCAGACAAGCAGGCATATATTGAACAATGGAAAGAAATCGCAAGTGCGCATGGTGCAGAAGAATTCTATATTCGTGATAACGAAAAGCGCCCTGCCGTTAAAGTCATCGCAGAAGTGGCAAGAGACCTGGATATCACACAAATCATCATTGGTCAGTCTCCACAAAGCAGATGGGAAGAAATTAAAAAGGGATCGTTTGTAAATACACTTCTTCGTGAAATCACATTCGTCGATTTTCATATCGTATCCATTGACCGCTCCGTTGAAGACGACGATAACCTCTTTGACAGTGGTACACGTGCCTATATCGAAAAGCGTGAAGACGGCCATTACTTAAGTTTTACGCATAATGAAAAAGTTGTCTACGAAGGTATCTTTTATAAAGAAACAGGTACAGACTTTAATAACGGTGTATTCAAATTCGTCCGTGAAGGCAAAACGTGTCAGCTTCACGTAACAGACGATAAAATCACTAAGCCGACAAAAATCCACGGTGCCATTAAAGAAGAATCAATAGAAGATTAACTCGACTTGCAGATCTGCTGCAGGTCTTTTTTTATAAGTTCACATCCAGCTTTAATTCAGCCTGATCAAATCCGATATAACGCAGCGTTTCAGAAGGCGATGAGTGATTATAGCGCTTTTGAATCAGTGAAATTGCAATGCCTTTTATATAAGCGTGATAGCCAAACGTTTTGCGGATTGTATGAGTGCCGATCTGATCATCGATACCAATCTGCCGCGCTGCATTGTGAATAACCCGGTAAGCCTGCTGTCTTGAAATCGGGCCGCCGCTTTTAGGAGAATGAAATAAAAACTCATCCGCTGCATGTCCCTCGTGAATTAAATGATGAGTAAGCGCCGTCCGCACCTTTTCGTTCAAATAAATCCGTTGTCCATTAACTTCAATAAACACATTCATTTTCCCCGCATCATCCATCAACTGGTCAGTACGGAGCTGCAGCATTGTATTAATTTTCAGCCCGGTATTAATCCCTAATACAAAGAAACAATAATCACGGCTTGAAGTCTTTTTAAGTTCTTTTTTTAAGAGCCTGATATGACGTATATTGCGTATAGGATCTACAATTTCCATTATAATAAGCTCCTTTGCATGTTACATAATGATATAGTATCAGTTATTTATGTAACATGCAAAAGATACGGCCCAATAAAAAAGGTATAACACCAGATTGCTCGATCTGATGTTATACCACTGATATCAGCATTTATCTGCTTCAGTTGCGATCCCGAGTTTTGAGGAAAATGCATCAAGCATTTCTTTATAATGAGTGTATTCTTCCGGCGTCATTCCTAGTACCTCATTGATTTTTGCCGGCACATCTTTTGCCTCCTGCTCAAGCAGGCGACCTTCCTCCGTGCACTGGATGAGCAGCTGCCGCTCATCATCAGGATTACGGGTCTTTTCAATAAACCCTGCCTGAATAAGCTTTTTTATCACTGGGGTCAATGTGCCTGAATCCAGCTGCAGTCTTTCACCGACAAACTTCAGCGTAACCAGATCCTTTTCCCACAAGACAAGCATGACCAGATATTGCGGGTAGGTCAGATTTAAAGGGGATAAAAAGGGACGATAGCGCTTAATGATCTCTTTGGAAATCGCATAAAAAGGAAAGCATAGCTGATTGGATAATTGTAAAGAATTCATCACGATCTCCTCCCTTCATGAATCATATTGTTTGCAAAATTATTTGAGTTGTATAAAATTAAATTGTACACAACTTTAATATATCACATTTAACAGGAGGAATCATTCATGAGAAAGCTATTTACTTCATCAGCAACAGCAGTAGGCGGACGTGAAGGACGCGTAACAGCAGAAAGCGGCTCATTTGATCTTGGACTTGCAATGCCAATGCCAGGTGCAGACACTGCAGGCAAAAGTAACCCTGAAGAATTGTTCGCAGCAGGCTATGCAGCATGCTTTGACTCAGCTATGAACATCGTTGCGATGCAAAAAGGCATTAAGCATGACGATTCTGAAATCAAAGCAGACGTATCACTTAACAAAGGTGATAAAGGCTACGCACTGTCAGTTGAAATGGACGTACTGATCAAAGGCGTTGACGAAGAAACAGCACGCCAGCTGGTTGAAGAAGGCCACCAGGTATGCCCTTATTCAAATGCGACGCGTGGGAATGTTGAAGTTAGCTTTAATGTGCGTACTGCTTAATAGGTGAATATACCCGGCACGGTGGGGACGGAGTTGAGTGAGTCGTTTTTGGAATGATTCTAAAAGTGATCGGCAACCTCCGTCCCCAATGTGCTGCCTGTAACCCCCTGGCCAGTGATCTGGCCAGGGGGTTTTTCTTCGAACACCACCGGTTATTCTTTGAACCCCACTCATAATTCCACGAACCTCCATACGCCAGCCTCTGTCCCGGACGTGCACATTTCATAGCCCTGTAACCTCCGTCCCCACCATGCACACGAACTCTCTTTACAAAACCTTATCAATTTCCTCACAACCCATTAAAACTTCCTTAACATTCCAGCTGTAACATCGAATCTGTGATAGACAAGTGAATAGCAGTCCGGTATGACTTGATGAGAACCATGAAAACGAGAGAAGGCCTCTTTGTATTTTCATGGATTTTTTTATGCCTGCCGGGGAAAAGGAGTGAGCGTTTTGTTTTTAGAAAGATTGAAAGAATCTCAGGTGATTGCATCAATCAAAGAACCGAAACAGCTTGAGGCATTTATTGAGACAGACATTCAGGCGGCATTTTTATTGCTGGGAAATCTTACGGTGATTAAGCGGTATGTGGACTTTTTGAAGGAACATGACCGGGATGTGTTTTTACATATTGAGAAGATTCCGGGGATCAGCTATGACCGTGAAGGATTAAAGTTTATCGCGAGGCATGTGCAGCCGACGGGGATTGTGACGACGAAGCCATCGCTTGTTGCGGCTGCGAAAAAAGAGGGATTAATTGCGATTAAGCGTCTGTTTTTAATAGATTCAGATGCGTTGAAAAATGGACTTGAGAGTGCAGAGCAGGTCCAGCCTGATTTTCTGGAACTGATGCCTGGTGTGGTACCGCATTTAATTGAGCATGTGAAGAAGAAAACGGATATTCCGATTATTACGGGCGGCCTGATTCAGAACCGCAGACAAATGGAGAAGGCGATTGAACGTGGTGCGACAGCTGTTTCTACAGGGAGGACGCACCTTTGGAAGCCGCTGGTGGAGGTGGTTCAATGAGGAAAGTGGAGTTAAAAGGGATTACGAAATCCTATGATGGTAAGCAGGATGTGTTAAAAGCGATTGATGTGATGATTGAGCCGGGTGAGTTTTTTGTACTCGTTGGTCCATCAGGATGCGGGAAGAGTACGATGCTCCGCATGATTGCAGGGCTTGAGTCGATTACGTCAGGAGAGCTTGCGTTAGATGGAAAGCGGGCGAATGCGTTAAGTCCGAGTGAGCGTGATCTGTCGATGGTGTTTCAGAATTATGCGCTTTATCCGCATTTAACCGTAGAGCAGAATATCACGTTTGGTCTGCATGTGAAAAAGGTTTCGAAAAGAGAGCAGAAAGAGCGCTGTAAGGAAGTGTGCGAGATGCTTGGGCTGAGTGATTATATGAAGCGGAAGCCGCGTGAGCTCTCTGGCGGGCAGCGTCAGCGTGTGGCGTTAGCACGTGCAGTTGTTACCCGGGCACCGCTTTGCCTGATGGATGAGCCGCTTTCTAACCTTGATGCAAAGCTCCGTGCAAAAATGCGTTCAGAGATCAGACAGCTTCAGAGAAAGCTTGGGCTGACGATGATTTATGTGACGCATGACCAGACAGAAGCGATGACGATGGCGGACCGGATGATGATTTTATCAGACGGGGACGTGCAGCAGATCGGGCGGCCGCTTGATGTATATAACAATCCGGCAAATACATTTGTTGCATCCTTTATCGGCTCGCCTCCGATGAATCTGATCGATGCAGAAATGAAGGATTCTGTCCTTGTTGCAGATGGCCACTGGATGACGCCGGTCACTGCAGATACGAAGCAGAAAATCGGTTCAGGGCGTGTCACGCTTGGTGTAAGGCCTGAACATATTGCACTTGCTAAGGATACGGAGCCTGGCTTTTTGGTTCAGGTGGCAAATGTGGAAGTGCTCGGCACGGAAACGCTTGTGACATTCGACTTTGGTGAGGATACACAATGGATCGCGAAATGGCCGGGGCAAAGCGGTGTGCAGCCTGGCGAGCAGATCAGAATCTGTGTGGATGACCGTCACTTAGCGTTATTTTCAGCTGAAACGGGTGAGCGGATTTCGTGTGAGCCGGCACCTGTTAAGAAGGTGTCATCATGACAACGATCCAGCCTGAATTGTCTTCAGATCGTCAGGTGGAGAGGAAGCGCGCCTGGTCAAACTGGATGACCGGGATGCTGTTTTTACTGCCTTCATTGATTCTGTTTGGTGTATTTCTTTTTTACCCGATGGTACGTACGGTGTACTTAAGTCTGTTTTTAACGGATTCGCAGGGTGTGCCGGTTGTATTTGTCGGATGGGAGAACTTTTTGAATCTTTTTCAGTCAACGAGCTTTCAGCTGAGTGCGAAGGCAACTGGGCTGTTTGTGCTTTATACAGTGCCTGCAGGGATTGTGCTTGCGACTGCGCTTGCAGTGCTCGCGAACCAGAAGCTGAGGGGCATTGGACTTTTCCGCACGATGTTCTCGGCAACAATGGGCATGAGTGTGGCAGCGTCTTCTGTGATCTGGATGTTTCTGTTTAATCCGTCGATTGGGTTGTTCAACCGCATATTGGGAGCACTGAATATCCCGGGCGTGCAGTGGCTGCTTGATCCGCAGTATGCGCTGCTGTCAGTATCGGTTGCGACGATCTGGATGAATACGGGCTTTGCCTTTTTGATCCTGCTTGGCGGGTTGCAGAATATTGATCAGTCGCTGTATGAAAGTGCGCGGATTGCAGGGGTGAGTGAGTCCTATAAGCTGCGGAAAATTACGCTGCCGATGCTTTCGCCGACACTCTTTTTCGTGACAACCGTTTCGCTGATCAATGCATTTCAGACGTTTGGACAGGTTGACCTTTTAACAAAAGGAGGACCGATGGAGTCTACGAATGTGATTGTGTATTCCATTTACAAGGATGCGTTTATCAATTATAACGTCGGTTCTGCGAGTGCCCAGGCTGTGATGTTGTTTGTGGCAGTGCTTGTGGTGACGGTGCTTCAGTTCAAAATCGGCGAAAGGAAGGTGCACTATCAGTGAGCATGGGGAAAAAGGTTTTACTTTATATGACGCTCACCGTCTCAGGACTTGTGATGGTGTTCCCGATTCTTTACGCTTTTCTCATAAGCTTTATGCAGGGTGGGGAGGTGCTGCAGGGTTCCTTGTGGCCGGAAACCTTCTCGCTTGCAAACTATTTTTCTGCGTTTGAGCGTGTGCCGCTTTTAACGTATTTATGGAACAGTCTGCTCGTGTCTGTGCTGATTATGGCTGGGCAGCTGGTGCTTTGCAGTCTGGCGGCGTTCGCATTTGTATTTATTGAGTTCAAGGGTCGTGAGTGGATCTTCTATTTGTTTATTTCCACGATGATGATCCCGTGGGAAGCGACGATGGTGCCGAACTTTCAGACGGTGCAGTCGCTTGGCTGGCTGAACAGCTATGCAGGATTGACCATTCCGTTTTTCGCAATGGCATTTGGCACGTTTTTACTCAGGCAGCAGTTCAAGACGATTCCAAAAGAATTATATGAAGCATCCCAGATTGCAGGGATCAGCAAGCTGAGATTTTTTACAGGTGTCGTGCTGCCGGTTGCAAAAACGACGATGACAACACTTGCGATTTACAGCTTTTTAACGGCATGGAATATGTATCTATGGCCGCTTCTTGTAACAAATAATGAAGCGAACCGCACTGTTCAAATCGGTTTGAAGCAGATGCAGACCCAGGAGATTGCAAGTGACTGGGGCGTTGTAATGGCTGGCGTGGTCATGGTGATTTTACCGACATTGATTCTATTATTCGCAGGACAAAAACGACTTCAGGAAGGCCTCACACAAGGGGCGCTAAAATAAGGAGGAAACACTCAATGAAAAAGCTTTGGATCGGTTCAACGGCAATGGCACTACTTTTAGCAGCATGTTCAAGTGAGACAGACGAAGCAGTTCAGACAACAGATGCAACAGCAGCTCCGGCTGAAGAGAAAGGCAAAACGGAAGTTGTATTCTGGCATGCAATGAGCGGTGAGCTTGAGACTGCACTCAATACTTTAGTGGATGATTTCAACGCTTCACAGGAGGAATATGAGGTTGAGCCGGTTTTCCAGGGAACATATGAAGAGGCACTGACGAAACTGAACACTGTTGCCGGTACAGAGGAATCGCCAGCGATGATGCAGGTGTTTGAAGTCGGTACGAAATTCATGATCGACTCAGGGCATATCCGGCCGGTTCAGGATTTTATTGATGAAGAAGGCTTTGATACATCTGTCTGGGAAGAGAATATCACAAACTATTACAGCGTAGACGGCGTTCAGTACTCAATGCCATTTAACTCGTCAACGCCGGTCCTTATGTACAACAAGGATGCATTTGAAGCGGCTGGACTTGACCCTGAACAGGCACCAATGACGTACAGTGAGCTTCAGGAAGCGGCAACAGCATTGACTGAAGGCGATCAGAAAGGCTTCTCGATTTTAAACTATGGCTGGTTCTTTGAAGAGCTTGTGGCAGCGCAGGGCGGACTGTTCGTCGATGCTGAAAATGGACGTGAAGGTCAGGCGACTGAAGCTGTATTTAACGGAGAAGAAGGGCTGAATGTATTCAACCTCATTAAGGATATGCATGATGAAGGGACATTCTATAACTCAGGTCAGAACTGGGATGACATGCGTGCTGCGTTCCAGTCAGGCGCAACGGCAATGATTCTTGATTCATCTGCCGGTGTAAAAGGGATGATTGATAACGCACCGTTTGAAGTAGGTGTTGGTTACCTGCCAGTACCAGACGATGCAGAGCGCAACGGTGTGATCATTGGTGGTGCGTCACTTTGGATGGCTGAAGCAATCGACGCTGAGCAGAAACAAGGTGCGTGGGAATTCATGAAGTACGCGTCATCAGCTGAAGCACAGGCGCAGTGGCACGTTGATACAGGCTACTTTGCGATCAACCCTGCAGCATACGATGAGCAGGTGGTAGTGGACCAGTGGGAGCAGTATCCGCAGCTGAAAGTAACGGTTGATCAGCTGAAAGAAACGCAGGCAAACGCAGCAACAGGCGGCGCACTGATCTCTGTATTCCCTGAAGCAAGACAGCGCGTTGTAAACGCAATGGAAAGCCTATATCAGGGAGCAGATCCTCAGGAAGCGCTGGATCAGGCAGCAGAAGAAACAAATCGTGCACTTGAAGTAGAGGCAGCAAAGAACGGAAACTGAACAGAGGGAGGCACGCGTATGACAACCTATTATGCTCATCGCGGGGCAAGCACGATGTGTCCTGAAAATACAATGGCCGCTTTCAGACAGGCACTGCGTGAAAAAGCCGACGGAATCGAAATTGATGTACAGCTTTCAAAGGACGGAGAAGCAG
This sequence comes from Jeotgalibacillus malaysiensis, assembly GCF_044789845.1. Lineage (NCBI taxonomy): Bacteria > Bacillati > Bacillota > Bacilli > Caryophanales > Caryophanaceae > Jeotgalibacillus > Jeotgalibacillus malaysiensis. The sequence continues at coordinate 3,436,218 of NZ_CP085252.1, read as the reverse complement.
TTGTCATTCATGATGAAACCGTAGACCGCACAACTGACGGAACAGGCGCTGTCAAAGATCTGACCGTGCTTGAACTCAAACAGCTTGATGCAGGCAGCTGGTACAACCAGGCATGTAAGGACGAAACCATTCCCCTTTTAGAAGAAGTGCTGAAATGGATCTCCCGGACAGACCTCAAGCTGAATATTGAGCTGAAAACCGACCGTGAGTCATATCCGGGAATTGAGCAGGTTGTTATCGATGCAGTTAAACGCCATGAGTTAAAGGAGAGAGTCGTTCTCTCTTCTTTTAACCTCGAGACATTGAGGCGCGTGCGTGAGATCAGTCAGTCTGTCTCGATCGCAGTCCTCGTATGGGATAACGTTAACGGTATCGTAAAATGTGCGCGCCACCTCGGTGCAGATGCCATCCATGCGCGACCCGGGTTCATGCACACAGCAGAATCACTGCGCGCAGAAGCAGCCGGTCTGCCAATCAGGCTTTACACGATCAATGAGCCTGAAGATTTGAAAGGCATTGCGCCTGGGTTTATCGATGCAGTGTTTACTGATTCGCCGGTGCGGTTGAGGAAGGCGCTTGGTGATACAGCGGGGACGGAGGTTGCTGTATCGATTTTGGAATGATTCTAAAAGTGGTGCAGGCCGGGACGGAGTTAAGTGATTCATTTTTGTAATGATTACAAAAACGGAACACTCAACTCCGTCCCCACTGTGCCGCCCGCTGCCCGGCGGAACCCCTGCTGCCGGGCAGCATAGAAAAAGCGGCTGGTATGCGCGCCAGCCGCTTTTTTGCATGTTTATGGGGTAGGTCAAATGGGATGAAGTGTCGAAGGTGGGCGGCTGAGTGTCGAACATGACTTATGATACGTCGAACATCAGCTGTTTTCCGCCGAACACCACATGTTTTCCCTCGAACATCGCGCAAAATTCTCCGAACGTTCACGAACCACCAAACTCAATAAACCTTATCCCCATTAAAAATCGAATTCTTCACCACAACATAATCCACATGCTTAATCGACTCAAGTGTTTTACCGCCTGCATATGAAATCGATGACTGCAGATCCTGTTCCATTTCAGTCAGCGTGTCTTGAAGGGAACCTTTATGCTCAACGAACATTTTCTTACCTTCAACGTTTTTCTTTTCGCCTTTTTGGAATTCTGAAGCTGAGCCGAAGTATTCTTTCACGCGTTTGCCGTCTACTTCAGTTGTTTCGCCCGGTGATTCTTCGTGACCTGCAAATAGAGAGCCGATCATCACCATTGATGCGCCGAAGCGGACTGATTTTGCGATATCGCCGTGGGTACGGATGCCGCCGTCAGCGATGATTGGCTTCGTTGCTGCTTTTCCACACCAGCGAAGTGCTGCTAATTGCCAGCCGCCTGTGCCAAATCCGGTTTTGATTTTCGTGATGCATACTTTACCAGGCCCGATGCCCACTTTTGTTGCGTCAGCGCCGGCGTTTTCAAGCTCTCTGACTGCTTCAGGTGTACCGACGTTTCCGGCGATCACGAAGCTTTCCGGCAGATGCTTCTTGATATGTTTGATCATTTCAATAACGGCGTTCGAGTGACCGTGCGCGATATCGATTGTGATATAGTCCGGTACGAGATTAGCAGAAGCAAGCTCTTCGATAAATCCGTATTCTTCTGATTTCACACCGACACTGATCGACGTAATCAGGTTTTTTGCCTGCATCTCTTTGATAAATGAAATACGTGCTTCCGGTTCGAAGCGGTGCATGATATAAAAGTAACCGTTTTCAGCTAAATGCACTGCAATCTTTTCATCAATAATTGTCTGCATGTTTGCCGGAACGACCGGCAGCTTAAATGTGTGCTTACCAAACTTGACTGATGTATCGCACTCTGAACGGCTGTTAACGACACATTTTGCGGGAATTAATTGAATATCTTCATAATCAAATACGTTATCCATATAAAACACCCCTAAAAGCGAATGATTTTTTATTTTTATAATAAAATTGTTCGTACATATCATAATTTACATCATATTGTTTCTCCTGTCAAAGTTTTCTGTCATTCCTTTGCAAATAAGGGTAGAGGAAATATAAAGCGTTTTGAAAGGAGATCAGCGATGAAAATCTACACAATCGGTCATTACAATCACACCGAAGAAGAATTCCTCCATATGCTGAACGTTGCAGATATCAATTTTATAGCAGATGTACGTGCTTTTCCGGCGAGTCGGAGAAGCCCTCAATTTAAAAAGGAGAATTTGCAGGAGTGGCTTCAGCAATCAGGGATAGGCTACCGGCATTTTCGGGAGCTTGGCGGCAGAAGAAAAATCTCAGGTGAGGTTGGGGAGGATCTGAATGCAGGATGGGAAAACAGGTCATTTCATAATTATGCGGATTATTCGCTCACGGATGAATTCAAGCTTGGTGTTGGTGAGCTCGTTAGCCTTGCTGAGCAGGAAAATGTCGCTTATATGTGCTCGGAGCGCCATCCGACCAGGTGTCACCGGCTGATTATCAGTAATTGGCTGCAGGCAAACGGCTGGGAGGTGCATCACATTGTTCCGGGGGCAAAAGGTGAACCGGAGCTTGTAGCGCATGAGCTTGGTAAATGGGGAGCGGTACCTGTTATTGAGGACAGTGGTGAGGTTGTCTATCCCCAAGTGAAATAAGAGGGCACCAGCTTAAGCCCTCTTTTCAAAACATGCTTCACACAAAAACGATGCTTCATTTCTTAAATACGCTTTAATTTCAGTGAAGCCTTTTCTTTTCGGATAGCGCAGTTTTGCATACACCTGCTCGTCTCCCTCAATTTCCCTGCCGCAATTCGTACATTTTGGTGGGTCAAATAACATGTTGAAAGCCTCCTGTTCTTTCCGTTTTCTGTAAGGTAAAATAAGTGTAGCTGAAATAAAGTGGCCTTACAATTTATTAGGGAGCAGGAAGGGAGAAATAAAGATGATACAGCAGATCGGACAAATTGGGGTACCGGTTAAAGATGTGAAGCGGGCGACAGCCTTTTACAGGGATACTTTGGAGCTGCAGCAGTTATTTGAAACTGAAAATATGGCATTTTTTGATTGTGAGGGTGTGCGGCTGATGCTGACGCTGCCTGAAAATGAGTCGTTTGATCATCCGGGTTCAGTTATTTATTTTAACGTATCTGATATTGAGGAAGCGTATCAGCGTTTAGAGGATCAAGGTGTTTCGCTATTGGACCAGCCCCATGTCGTTGCAAAGATGGGAGATACTGAAACGTGGATGGCGTTTTTTAAGGACAGTGAAGGAAATACGCATGCTTTGATGAGTGAGGTGAAGGTCTGATGAAAAATCAGCTCATCAGAGTCGGAACGTCTTATATTCCTGTGTCCGATCCAGGTAAGTCTGCTACATGGTATCAGGAAAAGCTTGGTGCTGTTATTAACTACGAGGATGATCAAAAAGCCATTTTGGACCTTGCGAATCAGAGCTTTTTTCTTATGAAAACGGAAGGGAATCAGACAGCAAACTATTTGGATTTTGAGGGGAATGAACGTTTTTCTCTCACGTTTGAAGTGGATGGAGAGGCTTCGCTTCAGGCGTTGCAACACACATTAAAAGACCTGGGCGTTCAGACTGGTGATATTGAAAACAGGGGACATGCCGGCAGAAATTTTGTATTTTCCGACCCGGACGGTAATCTGTTTGATGTGTGGAGTGAGCTGAGCCCTGCGTTTAAAGAGAGGTGGGGCGGTTCACGATGAACATTGAACTGGTAAAAGCTATAGAGGCAGACGCAGAAGACATATTAAATATCCAGGTTGAGTCTTTTGCTGAATTGCTTGAACGTTATCAGGACGCTTCTACTAATCCTGGAAATGGTTAAACGACGATGCAACTTTAGTGTATTACAAAAAGTCCGTATAACATCCCAATTGAGATGTTATACGGACTCCATTTTAACACGTATAAAAGTCTCCATCTTCAAGTACGTGCAGCCTTTCTGCAAAGCCGCTTTCCTCAGCAAAAGCCTTCAGCTCTGAGCGGGACAATGCCCAATGATTAACTGCCTCCATATAAAGCGCCACACATGTTTACTCATCCCCTCAGAAACAAGTGTCAAAAACATTCTCACCGGTGCTGATCAATTAAGATCGGATTACCATCCGGATCTTCCAGTGTAATACTTGCAGGCCCGGATCCTGTTTCATCCGCTTCGCTCGTTAAATTGATTCCTGAAGATTTGAGATGCTTTTGCAGCTCGCGAATATCTGTAAATGAATCCAGATTTTCCGCATTTTGATCCCACCCGGGGTTGAAAGTTAACAGGTTTTTCTCAAACATTCCTTCAAACAATCCAATCACTGTCTGCCCGTTTTTTAAAATGAGCCACTTCTGATCAATATTCCCACCAAGTGTCTGAAATCCCAATTTTTCATAAAACGCCTTTGATGCCTGAATATCCTTTACAGCCAAACTGATAGAAAAAGCACCTAATTGCATTTGATAGCCTCCACTTTAAATGAATTTTGATCCTGCTTAAAAAGTTTCGACAACAGGATCTGGAAGTCCTTTAGTGATCAGATTTATAATGGTTATGGGAGTGATGAGATGATTACAGTGGTTGGCAGTTTAAATATAGATTTAGTGACAACAGCAGACAGATTTCCAGCACCTGGAGAGACCATTAGGGGGGCAGGTTTTTCCACAGTATTTGGAGGCAAAGGTGCCAATCAGGCAGTTGCAGCAGCGAGACTGGGTGGCAATGTGAAAATGGCCGGTAAGGTTGGCGATGATCTGTATGGTGAAAGCTACATACAGTATTTAAAAGCAGAAAACATAGATGTTACAAGGGTCAGCAGGGAGTCAGCTCACCCTACAGGTACGGCTGCAATCACAGTGGCTGAAGGAGATAACCAGATTATTATTGTTTCCGGTGCGAATGGAACTGTAAGCAAAACCTATGTGAATGAAAGTCTGAAGGATCTTGAAAAGGGCGTTTTACTCGTGCAGCTCGAAGTTCCTGATGAGGCTGTGGAAGAGGCCATGACAATAGCGAAAGAGCAGGGGGTTACAGTTATTTTTAATCCAGCCCCATTTAAACAGATCCCTGCTGAATGATGGTCACTCGCGGATTATATTATCCCGAATGAACATGAAGCAGCTGCTTTAAAAGCGGACAAATATTTTAAAGAGAGCTACAAAGAAAAATTGATTGTAACCTATGGCAGTAAAGGAGCAGGCTTCGTTGAAAATGGAGTGGAAATACTGATTCCGGCTCCGGAAGTTGAAGCGATTGATACAACGGGAGCCGGTGATACATTTAACGGTGCACTCGCAGTGTTTTTAGATAAAGGGTATGAGTTGAAGCAGGCTGTAGAAAAAGCCGTGCAAGCAGCAAGTTTATCCGTTACATCAGCAGGTGCTCAGGGCGGTATGCCTTATTTGAAGGATCTAAAATGAGCAAAAGGATGAATGTAGATGGCCATTAACCGAAAGCAGTGCCCTTCATGCGGTGCAAAGAATGCAGTGAAAATTTTATACGGTGAACCAACTTATGAAGCCTACCTTGAATCGGAAAACGGCGATCTCAAGCTTGGCGGTTGCTGTGTGTCGCCTGATTCTCCCGAATATCACTGCAAAAGCTGTGATCACGAATGGACGTGGGAAGAAGCAGTGGGCGCAGCATACGATAGAATCATCGGGTTAAATGCTTCAGTGGGCGGCTTTTTTGGAGGGTTTTACGAAGTGAATATTCATTTTGAATCCGGCAATATAGCCTGGAGGCATATTGACAAACGGTATGAAAAATCTTTGACACAGTCTGAACTGAAGCAGTTTAAAGAAGAATTGAAAATGTTGAATCTTTTGGACTGGAAATCGAAGTACATGATGGAAGGTATCCTGGACGGCACAAGCTGGAGTGTGGAGATCGTAAGGGATGGCAGAAACCTGAACAGGTATGGAAGCAATGCGTTTCCTGAGGAGTGGGATAAGTTTTGTAAATTGATACAGCGTATAGCTGATAGAAAATTTTCTTAAAGCATTTCTATGTAATCATTGTTGGATATGTTGATTTTGTTTATAATTTATTAAAAATAAAATATAATATAAAAAACGGAGGTGTTCTGATGATTCATAACAGAGATGTGGCACTTTGGGAGGCGGCAGAAGCACTGATTCATGCCAACAAAATTGAAGAGGCAATCTCAGTGATTGATACAATTTCGTCCTATATTACAGGCAATCAAACATCAATTTTAAATCAATCAAAAGTTCCAATGAAAAATAAAAAGCATTTTGATTTAGAGCAGTTAGACCGTCTTAAGAGACTTTCTGTAGAGGTTTCAGATTTAAAAAAAGTCAATCAACCTGATCGTTTTCAAGAAAAACTTGTTGAGTACCTTGATGGAATTGTTGATTTTTTAAGTGTTGATCATGCTCATGCCGCTCAGTTGCGGAAGTATTATTTCAGTCCACTTATCCGGGTAGCAGCAAATTCCGATCAACAGGTCAGCTTAGAAGAAAGTCCTTCCAGGGAAATTTCAAAGGAATTCTATACTTCTTCTGAAACTGCGCTGATTCTCGGAGTGTCTGATCAGACTGTCAGAAGAATGTGTGACAATGGGAAGTTTCCTGAGGCGAACCGGACTGATGGGGGGCACTGGAGAATTCCTGCGAAATATTTTAAAGTATCTCCACAAGAAGTATTGCATGCTGAGCAGAAATTAAAAAAGGTTCATTCAAAAGCATTGTCAGGAGGGCTGGTGGATGAGTTTGATGTATCGTGATCCTCCTAAAGTATTAATAGACACTACTGTGCTTTGCGGTGCGATCAGGCGTCCTGGAGGCGTCAACGAAAAAATCCTGAAGCTTGGTCGTACCGATCTCCTTTACAGGCCTGTCATTTCTAAGTTGTGTCTGCTTGAATTTTACCGTAAAGCAACCGAAGGCCTGGGACTGGTTACGTTTACCCCGAAAGAAATTGAAACTTATATCCACTACATGATTTCCCCAATACTTGAACTTCATCCACCCGTTAATTCCGCTGTAGGTCGTTACTCCATTGAAACGGTTATACGAGAACATCGGCCCCTGAAAGAAGTGCTGGAATTATTATCAGGTTACACAATTGAAGAAGCAGATGATTTTGCCGCATCAAGTGAGCTTGAAGAACCGCTTCATCAATTTGATCAAAATGATTTTCATGTCTGGATCACAGCTGTTCAGACAGAGTGTGATTTAATTGTAACCTCTAATACAAAGCGATTTCCTAAGCATATAGGCAATATTAAAAGGATTCACCCTTCAGATTTTTACAGGTTAATCATAGAAGACTCATTAAAATAATGCTTGTATTCCCCTATCATATGGCTATAATAGGTAAAAACAAACGTCAATGACAAAGAGAGTAGCTTGCTGTGGATGTGGAGCGAGCCGGGGATGGTGGGAGCCCGGTTGTGAAGCAGGGAGTGAAGCGCACTTTGGAGATGCAGGTCTGAAACAAAGTAGGAGCTGCCGGGGAGAACCCCGTTATCAATTTGAGTGGTTGTGAAAACAATGAGAGTGGTACCGCGGACGAATCAAACGCCCGTCTCTTTTCCTGTATGGAGAAGAGATGGGCGTTTTTTATTTTGAAGGAGGGGTTTTGGTGGACTATCAATCGTTATTTGCAGAAGCGTTATACAAACAGTTAAAGGACCAGCTGGATCAGGAGAAAATCCTGCAACTGATCGAAAAGCCGAAATATGATGACATGGGCGACTATGCTTTTCCATGCTTTGAACTGGCAAAAGTTTTTCGGAAAGCACCGAACCAGATTGCCGGGAACCTCGCTCAGCGGCTTGAACTGCCTTCCCTTTTTAAAAAGGTAGAAGCGGTCGGCGGCTATGTAAATGTCTTTTTAGATCAAGCGGAAGTATCAGCTTCGGTGGTTGCAGAAGTAATTCAGTCGAAAGCAGGATACGGCATGTTAAATCATGGCAACAGAGAAGTCATCACGATCGACTTTTCCTCTCCGAATATCGCGAAGCCCTTTTCAATGGGACACCTGCGCTCAACTGTAATTGGTCATTCTCTTGCGCGGATTGCTGAAAAAAACGGCTTTGATGTTGTACGCATTAATCACCTAGGTGACTGGGGTACGCAGTTTGGAAAATTGATTGCGGCGTATAAACTTTGGGGGAATGAAGAGAAGATCCGTGAAAATCCGATTAAGGAGCTTCTGACGCTTTATGTAAAATTTCATGATGAAGCGGAGCATGACGAGTCTCTGATTGACGAGGGACGGCTGTGGTTTAAGCGTCTTGAAGACGGAGATCAGAAAGCGCGCGATCTGTGGAAGTGGTTCAGAGAGGAGTCACTGAAGGAGTTTAACAGTATTTATGAGCTGCTCGGCGTTACGTTTGACTCAACGCAGGGAGAGGCTTTTTACAATGACAAAATGGAGCGGGTTGTGAAGCTGCTTGAAGAGAAACAGCTTTTAGAGGAATCTGACGGTGCCCTTGTAGTGGAGACGGCTGAAGGGATGCCGCCCTGTCTGATTAAAAAGAAGGATGGCACCACGCTTTATGCAACGCGTGATCTGGCAGCTGCGATCTATCGTCACGAAACTTACGGGTCATCGCGGTCGCTCTATGTTGTTGGCAATGAACAGACGCTGCATTTCAAGCAGCTGTTTGATGTGCTTGGAAAGGTGGGCTATGAGTGGAGTCGTGGGCTGAAACACGTTCCATTTGGCATGATGCTGAAAGACGGAAAGAAGATGTCTACGCGAAAAGGGAAAGTCGTGCTGCTTGAGGAAGTGCTGAAGGAAGCAGTAGAACTTGCGCGCCAGAACATTGCAGATAAGAACCCCTCTCTTGCTGAAAAGGAGCGGGTTGCGTACCAGGTAGGGACAGGCGCTGTGATGTTTCATGATTTAAAAAATCACCGTTTGAATGATGTCGAGTTCTCGCTTGATGCAATGCTGAAATTTGAAGGGGAGACCGGGCCTTACGTTCAATATACACATGCACGCGCTTCTTCTATTTTGAGAAAAGCAGATTATCAGGAAAGCACTGAACCACTGGTTTTTGAAAATGATCAGGTCTGGCGCGTGGTTAAGAGTCTGATGGATTTCCCAGAGGCAGTTAAGCGTTCATTTGATGGGAATGACCCTTCTCAGGTGGCTAAATATGTACTTGATTTAGCAAAATCATTTAATCAGTATTACGGTAATGTGCGGATTTTGGATGCTGCGGAAGGCAGACAGGAAAAGCTGGCGCTGGTTCATGCGGTACAGGTTGTGTTGAAGGAAGGGTTGTATTTGCTTGGGGTTGAGGCGCCTGAGGAGATGTAAAAGTAAAAAGGAGGCGGAGTCATGTCAGCTCCGTCTCCCATGTATTCATCATTAAACAAATTCGATCCATCAGTCTGCACAATCCTCTGACGATCGGTTTCTTTCACAAAAGAAAACCTTTATGATTTGTACGTATAATAATCCTGTGCGTGATATACTTCAAACCCGCATGATTCATAAAGCTTTAAAGGACCTTTATTCTCAGCCTCAACTTCAAGGTGCACATCACGTCCGTCCGCCTGCAGCTGATTAAGCACGCTCAAAAGCGCATTCCTGCCAATTCCTTTTCCCCTTAATTCACCGGGTACCACGAATCCGTAAATCCAGTACTGTTCATTCATCAGATGGATTCGGAGCTTACCGGCAGATTGACCATCCCATTCAATAATATATGAAACGGTAGAGACGTCTTCAGTCTCTGCATCGAAAAACTGTTCCACTTCTTCTCGCGGAATTGAAAAACCGTCCGCATCAAGGTCGATCTGAAATGCCCGGTCGGCTGGCTGTGCTTTACGTAAAGTTAGCTTTTCAGAAGAGGTCGCCACAGTTTTCTGGTTCCACTTCATCTGGTATTCAGTCATTTTATAAGCAGCGCCGGTTTTTTGAATAAATGCTTGTCCGGCACTCGATGAAGCGGGTGAATTAAGCAGAACCGTCTTATATCCTGCCTCCTTCATAAATGTGAGCGCTTCTTTGAAAAGTGCTGAGAAAATTCCCTGCCTTCTGAAATCAGGATGAACCATCCCGCAGACTTCAGCAGTCGCTCCAAAATCATATACGCCAAGGAATCCAACGAGCTGCCCGTTTTCAGTATGCTGGAATACCTTTGCACCCTGTCCGCTTTCAAGCATATTTTCATTCAATTTCAGCTGGCAACGGTCGTGTTGCTCGCAGATTGTTTTGAGTGCTGTGATTTTTTTCATTGTTTCTGACATGTGATCACTTCTTTTCTTTAAAAGATATTGTATAAGATTACTTTATTATATTTTCTAAAGTTTTGGTGTGTTTTTGGAAATATAACTATCTTAATGCTAAAATAAGGTAATACATAATCGATGCTGAAGGAGAGATTCTGATGAAACTGGCAGAAGCGCTGATTACACGTGCGGATTATCAAAAGAGAATTGAGCAGTTAAGGCACCGGCTGATCCAGAATGCAAGAGTGCAGGAAGGGGAGCAGCCGAATGAAGATCCGAAAGAATTGCAGGAAGAGCTTGAGCAGATTTTGAGTCAGCTGAAAACACTGATTCAGGACATTAACCGGACCAATTTAGAAACGGCATTTGACGAAAAACGTTCACTGGCCGATGCGTTAACGGAACGTGAGCTGATTGGACAGGAGCGTCGTATTTTCAGCGAGCTTGCAGAGCAGGCTTACATGCGTCACGACCGGTACTCACGGTCAGAAATTAAGTCGGTTTCTACCATCAGTGTGAAGGAAACGCAAAAGCGTGTTGATGATCTTTCGCAGGAGTACAGAAAGCTTGATACGAAAATTCAGGAGCTGAACTGGCTGACTGAATGTGTGAAATAAATGTAAGCAGGTAGCGATTGAAAAGGCGAGTACCAACCCACCAATGGGCAAATTGGAATCTATTACAATGGTACGGGTTCAGGGGCAGCCCTAATGGTTCGAGTCCTGTATGACAATTGAAGCCCAGTACAATGTACATGATGACAATTGCGATTTTACGATTCACAACCAGGTACTGATTTTCATATCGTGAGGGTGGGTATGGGGCATTTAACTTCCGGCATTTGCCGGGAGTTTTTTCATGGGAGAAATCGTATTTATTGAAAATACATCATAAAGAGGTGTTACGTTTGAAAATCAGAAAAAGAGGAATCAGCATCGGCCGTTTGCCGGTCGGTGAGAAAAACTGTATTACAGACGTCAGCGGTGTAAAGGTAGGGCATGTCACTATTGACCATAAAATAGGTGAAGGTCATGATCGTTCCTGTACAGGAGTGACTGCAATACTGCCACACGAAGGCAACCTGTTCCGCAAAAAAGTAACGGCTGCAAGCTATGTGCTGAACGGCTTTGGTAAAACAACCGGACTTGTGCAGCTCAATGAACTTGGCGTGTTAGAGTCACCAATCATGCTGACCAATACATTCGGCGTGCCTGCAGTGACGCAGGGTACACTTGAATACATGCTTGATCAGAACCCTGAAATCGGTGAGACAACCGGTACGGTAAATGTCGTAGTCGGGGAATGTAACGACAGTTATTTAAATTCGATTCGTCAGTTTCCGGTAAAACCCAGGCACGCACTTGAAGCGATCGGGCGCGCATCCACAGAGTCTGCTGAAGAAGGTGCAGTTGGTGCGGGTAAAGGAATGGTCTGTTTTGGCTATAAAGGTGGGATCGGAACTTCTTCGAGAGTTGTTAAGACAGCGGATGGCCCATATACGGTCGGCGTGCTCGTGCTGAGTAACTTTGGTCAAAAAGAAGAATTTCTGCGTGAAAAGTACGGCATTACATCAAATGGAGAAGGCATTGCTGAAACAGCTGACGGCTCGATCATGATTGTGCTTGCAACAGATGCCCTGCTTAGCGACAGGCAGCTTCAAAGGGTGGCTAAGCGCTGTGGCATCGGTCTTGGAAGAACAGGCAGCCACTTCAGTCACGGCAGCGGTGATATCGTAATCGCCTTTTCAACCGCTCATAAAATTCCGCATGAATCAGATTCGATCGTGGAAACAAGACATCAGTTGAGGGAAGATCATCCGTTGATAAATCACTTATTTACCGCGGCTGCAGAAGCGACCGAAGAAGCGATTTTGAATTCACTTTCCCAGGCCGAGACGACGAGGGGGAGAGATGGGCGGCTTGTTGAAGCATATCCGTTTAATTAAAATGAGCCGGTCTCATTATGTGAGATCGGTATTTTCTTATAAAAGTTCTTTATTTTTTCTGTACGAGCGTTTTAATGATATATAGCTTGATAAAAACATAAATAGCCCTGCAGTCGTCAGTAAGCCGATGATCTCGAACCACTCTGCAGTATTATTCGGGAAGTGAACCAGCGGTATGTAAAATGCGATAAAGATCGTCACAAAAGAAAATGTTCTGATCAAAAGGAGTTTTCGTTCTTTTCTATAAGCCTCTTTTGAAGCGACTTCTGTATATTCAATCCCGGAAGTGATATACCTGCCGGAAACATATAATACAAACACCCCGATAGAGATTAACAAAACGGTCTCAGCATCTAAATTTAAAAACTGATTTAAAAAAGTCATACCGATTAAAGAAAGCAGAAGGATAATTGCACCTTCAGCAAGAAAAGCCATGATCTTCTTTTCTTTATACTCATCATCAGGCAATAAAAAATGAATCCACGTTTTCATTTCTACTCCACCTCCCAAAATAAATCATCCAGCGTTTTATTTAATTCCTTTGCGATTGAGACACACAACTGAAGGCTCGGATTATATTCACCTTTTTCAATCAGTCCGATCGTCTGTCTGGTCACACCGGTGCGCTTTGCCAGCTGTTCCTGCGTAATAGAAGCCTGGATTCTCGTGATTTTCACATTGTTTTTCACATTTTCACCCACGTGATGTAAGATATAGTTTACATATGTAATTTATATATTACATATCCTTCAATATAATGTCAATAAAATATATATGAATTAGCTGAAATCCAATAATATGTAAAAAAACCTCACTTTATATAGTATAATAGACACAAATGTCGAAAAGCGGAGGGTTTCAAATGGCATATACAGTACCGGAAACGATCAGATCAACAGCTACTGCAGGAGAACGGCTTCTGTTTAGAACGTTAAAAGAATACCTGCCTGATGATTATATTGTGTACTACGAACCGAACGTGCTTGGACGCCGGCCTGATTTTGTAATTGTTGGTCCAGATCTGGGTCTGGTCGTACTTGAAGTAAAAGATTACACAAAAGGCACGCTGTTTCAGCTGAATCAGGATGAGTGGATCATTGTTTCTTCTTCAGGAGAACAGGTTAAAACAAAAAGCCCATTGCTGCAGGCACGGGAGAATATGTTTCACCTGGTTAATGCGTTGAAAAAAGACAAAAATCTGCTTCAGCTTGAAGGGAAATTTGCATCTTATTTAAAGTTTCCATATGGATCCGGTGCTGTATTTACACGTCTAACCCAAAAAGATTTTATTCAAAATGATCTGTATCGCATTGTAGATCCATCTCTTTCGTTAACTAGAGATGAAATCAATCCAGATGATGAGTCATTTTCAGAAGAAAATCTGATAGAAAAGATTTTAAATATGTTTACAGTTCCTTATCGTCTGCGTGAGCCTTTATCCAAAGAAGATATTGATGCGATTCGCTATCATTTGTTTCCTGAGGTTCGGATCAGTGCTGAGTTTAAGCCAGCTTCGCCGTATCAGGACCAGCTGCTGTTATCTTTACATAATGTGAAAGCGATGGATCTGCATCAGGAAAATATGGCAAAGCAGATCGGGGATCAGAACAGATTAATCCGCGGTGTAGCGGGAAGCGGTAAAACGCTGGTGCTCGCAAGTCGTGCCAAGCTGCTGACGAAGGATCATCCTGACTGGAAGATTCTCATCCTGTGCTACAACATTTCTCTGTCACGCTTTATTGAACAAATGGTCTCTCAGATGATGACTGAGCCGGATAACTTGTTTGATTTTGATGAAGAAGCAGGTCTGACAAAGCATCAGATTGAAGTGAGGAATTTTCATGCCTGGCTGAAGCATGACGTGAAGTGTAAAGAGCAGGATATTCCTGAGTTAATTAAAAAGTTACGAAACAAAGAAGCAATCTTACCAAAGTACGATGCGATTTTGATTGATGAAGGTCAGGACTTTGAATCTGAGTGGTTTGAGCTTGTCAGTGAACTGTTGAATCCTGAAACCAAATCACTTCTGCTAGTGGAAGATCGTGCCCAGTCCATCTATAAAAGGAAGCGCAGTTATGTCCAGGATACCGGACTGGACTTTCGTGGTCGTTCAAAAATTCTGAGTATCAACTATCGCAATACTGCTCAGATCGTAAAGTTCGCCTGGGATTTTTATCAGTCGCAGTCAGCCTTAAAAAATAAAGTCGTGGCGAAGGAGCTCGATGGTGAAATTATAGCGCCGCAAAGCACGAAACGAAAAGGCTTTGAGCCTGCCATTTTAAAAACTGATTCTTTCCAAAAAGAAGCAAATATTGTAGCTAGACAGATGAAGAAGCTGCATGAACAAAAGAAGATTCCTTATTCTGAAATGCTGGTGTTATACCGCGTAAAGAAAACGTATGAGATGAACTATATTGATGTTCTAAAACGCGAACTGAAAAAAGCAGGTATCAGCTACTACTGGCTTACTGAAAATAGCGAATCCAAACGCAACTTTCTAAAAGATGATCAAATGGTTAAGATCAGCACAATTGAAAGCAGTAAAGGACTCGATTTTCAGGCAGTATTTATTGTAAATGTTGATAACATGCCATTTGTGCTGCAAGATGACGTTGAGCGGGAGGCTTCACTTCTCTATATTGGGATGACCAGAGCGAAAGAGTATTTGTGTTTGTCTTACTCCGGGGAGTCGGTGTTTACGGAGTATTTTGATGCGGTATTGGCTGAGCGAGTATCCTTTGAGAAAGCTGAGAGAAATGATGTCATAAATTAAGGAGGGTTGAGCTAGTATGAATGAGATGATTAAGCAATTACAACATTCACTTGAAAAAGGGTTTATTAATAGAAACCATACGCAGTTCAGCCGTTTTAAACCTGAGCTTCTTGTGAATCAGCCAGGAAAGCGTCAGGATGTTTTGACTTCTTTGACTGATGAGCTCAAGGCCTGCCAGTCGTTTTTGTTCTCTGTTGCATTTATAACAGAAAGTGGGCTGGCAACTTTAAAGTCTTATCTGCTGGATCTCCACGAAAAAGGCATAAAGGGAAAAATCCTTACATCCACTTATCAATATTTTAATCAGCCAAAAGTTTTTAGAGAGCTACTGAAACTGAAAAATGTAGAAGTGAGAATAGCTGAGGTAGAGGGCTTTCATTCAAAAGGTTATATCTTTCAGCATGATGAGTATTATTCATTAATTGTCGGGAGCTCTAACCTCACAGCTAATGCCCTAAAAGTAAACTATGAGTGGAATGTGAAAATGACTTCTCATGAGAATGGAGATATTGTTCACCATTTCAGAGATCAGTTTCAAGACATGTGGGATCAGGCAGTTTCCTTAAATGATCAGTGGATTGACAGGTATGAAAAAGCTTTCCGGGAAAATCTGCCTGACCGTGTTGCGGATTTTCCTGGCACTTATACAGTCAATAGATTAAAAGATTCTCTTGAGATTGAGCCTAACAAAATGCAGGATGCAGCGCTCCAGGGAATTGTGGAAATCAGGAAGGCAGAGGAGAAGCGGGCGCTGATTGTCTCAGCAACGGGAACGGGGAAGACGTATTTGGCTGCATTTGACGTCAGGAGGGTACGGCCGAAACGAATGCTTTTTGTAGTTCACAGAGAGCAGATTCTGAAAAAAGCAAAAGCGGATTTTCAGCAGGTACTTGGTGGAAATGAAGCGGAATTTGGCATTCTGTCAGGTACAAGCCGCGATACGAATGCAAAATATTTATTTGCTACCGTACAAACCATGTCAAAGCCTGAAACAATGGCGCAATTTGATCCTGGTGCGTTTGATTACATATTAATTGACGAGAGTCATAGAGCAGGATCACAAACCTATCAGCGAATGATTGATTACTTTGAGCCTGATTTTATGCTTGGCATGACGGCCACCCCTGAAAGAACAGATGGATATGACCTGTTCAAACTTTTTCATTACAATATTGCTTACGAGATCAGGCTTCAGGAAGCGCTTGAAGAAGATATGCTTTGTCCGTTTCATTATTTTGGGGTAACTGACTTAGAGATTGATGGAACAGAGCGCGAGGCAGAGGTGTTTCGTCATCTGTTATCAGAAGAACGGGTCAATCAGATTATAGAAAAAACAGATTACTATGGCCATTCAGGTGAAAGGGTATGCGGGTTGATGTTCTGCAGTTCAAAGCGAGAAGCGTATGCGTTATCACTTGAACTGAATAAGAGAGGTTACAGAACGATTGCACTTACAGGAGATGATTCACAAGAGAAGCGTTCTGAAGAAGTGACCAAACTTGAAGAGGGACAGCTGGATTACATTCTGACAGTTGATATTTTCAATGAGGGGATTGATATCCCGAGTGTGAATCAGGTAGTGATGTTAAGGCAAACGGAATCCAGCATTATTTTCATTCAGCAGCTTGGGCGGGGGTTAAGAAAACACGATACAAAGGATTTTGTAACAGTTATTGACTTTATCGGCAATTATCAAAATAATTACCTGATTCCAATTGCGCTTTCCGGTGACCGCTCTCAAAATAAAGATGCTGTCAGAAGAAAAATGATTGATCGAAGTTACATTAAAGGAACATCAACCATAAATTTTGAAGCAATTGCGAAAGAAAGAGTCTATGCTTCTATTCAGCAGGCTAAATTGACTCATATTTCTGTTATGAAGGATGCTTATCAGGAGCTGAAAAATAGAATTGGCCGGATCCCGATGATGGAGGACTTTTATGACCATCATTCAATTGATCCCGTGGTAATTGCTGATAAAAAAGATCATTACGGAGCGTTTTTAAAGGCAATGAAGGAAGAAACCCCTGAGTTATCACAACATCATCATCAGGTGCTGACTTTTCTATCAAAAGAAATACTATCTGGTAAAAGAATTCATGAGGCATTGTTATTATGGAATTTGATAGAATCAGATAAAATGAACGTTGCGAGCTTCAAAGAGATCTTAGAACATGAAGGTGCGAGGTCTGATATTAACACGTTAAAATCAATGGATCGGGTATTGAATCTTACTTTCTTTAAGACTGCTGACCAAATGAAATACGGTAGCGAGCCATTGATCGTATTAAAAGACGATCAGTATACTCTTTCTGGAAAATTAAAAGAACTATTAGAAAATCAGTGGTTTGCAAAACTTGTAAAAGATGTTCTCGCAGTTTCATTAAAAAGAGGAAAACTTTATGATCAGAGCGTTCCTTTAACCAGACTTCAGAAATACTCGCGTAAAGATGCATGCTGGCTGCTGAATTGGGATAAGGATGAGCAGTCAACGATTTATGGATATAAAACCAAGCATAAAACGTGCCCAATCTTTGTAACCTATCATAAGCAGGATGATGTTGAAGCAAGTGTTAATTACGGAGATACATTTATTAATCCGGAAGTTTTTCACTGGTATACAAGAAGTCGAAGAAGAATGACATCAAGCGAAGTTTTAGAGATTACGGAGTCTCAGCAAAGAGGAAATACACTTCATCTATTTGTGAAAAAAGACGATGATGAGGGTGGAGACTTTTATTACGCTGGTGAAGTGACGCCTGATTCTGATTCAGTGGAAGAAACTGTGATGCAAAGTGGCGATGAAAGCTTGCCGGTTGTAACGATGAATCTGATGCTAGAAGAAAGCATAGACCGTCAAATCTATGATTATCTGCATGAGCAAGTATAAAAGCAAAGGGGCTGCCCTTTGCTTTTATACTTTTATTCGGTTCATTACATCTTTAACAGCGGGAATGTCAGCAGGTGCCCAAACTAATGATTCGAGATTCTCGCGAGGCATCCAGATCAACTTAGCATGCTCTGTTGCGATGGGTGTTCCTTTAACTAATTCTGCTTTTAAAGAAATCAGTTCAATAATAAATGAATCGTATTCATGTATATTTTCATTAATTACATGATAAGCTTTGATCTCACATTCAAGCTCTTCAGCGATTTCTCTTTCAAGTGCCTCCTGCAGGTTTTCTCCTTCTTCAACCTTTCCACCCGGAAACTCCCACATATTTGGGATTGCCATATCTTGAGCGCGCAAAGCGCATAAGATTTCATTCTTTTCATTTTCAATCACAGCAGCTACAACTTTGACTTTCTTTTTCATATCGACAACTCCTGATCTGGTTAGTATAAATTCATCTTAACATAAGCAAACACCACATTAACTACCAGTCAATTCCTGCTATAATAAACACAATGATTTCTCCAGTAAAGGAGCCCAATACATGAAAAGTCTAATCTCCTATTTCAAACAAAGAAGATTCCGTAACCATTTCATTAACACACTCTATGAATTTCACGGATTATTGCTATCGAATATAAATGAAAAAAAGATCAAAAAGGCGCAAAAGCAGAATAAGCCGATTGATCCTCATTATCTGACGATGATCAGAGCAGCTCGCATTACGTCAAAGGTGCAGAAAATCTCCGGAGCGAGGGATGGGGGAGAACTGCTAGCGAATCTGCTGTATTCTGAGACTATTCTGATGAAGCAGGTGCTACAGGCTAAAAAAGACGGGCTGTCGATCAGAAATGAAACGATTCAGGAATCGATTGAGGAAATTGCCATTGGGTTTGAGAAGACAGTCGACCATTTCTATGAGCTCCGGACTGAGGGTATGAGAGAAGAAATGATGATCAGCAGGGAACTCAGAGCGCAGCGGGAACGGATGACGGTGCATAAAAGAATTGATCATAAGTAAAGGGTATAAGGCGATTGACCGTCCTTATACCCTTCGCTTATATATAACTAGTGCATTAAGCTGTAAATACATAAGAGGAGTGACACAATGATTCATCATATTGAACTGTATGTATCCAACTTAAAAAAGTCCACCGAGTTCTGGGGGTGGCTGCTTGAGGAGCTTGGCTACGAATTGTTTCAGGAGTGGGAGAGCGGCAGGAGCTGGAAGCATGGCGAGACGTATCTGGTGTTTGTGCAGACTGAAGAGGCATACCTGGGCGTTCCTTACCATCGCAAGCGCACAGGGTTAAATCATCTGGCGTTTCATGCAGACTCGCGTGAACACGTGGATGAGCTGACGGAGAAATTAAGAGGTAGAGGCGTGAGAATTTTATATGAAGACAGGCATCCTTTTGCAGGTGGAGAGGATTATTATGCAGTGTTCATGGAGGACCCTGATCGGATGAAGGTTGAGATTGTGGCGCCTCGGTGAAACAAACAAAGAAAGCCGCTGTCTGGAGTGGACAGCGGCTTTCGTGGTGTGTAATTGAATCAGCCTGCTGCATATTTGGATCAGCAGGAGCAATAATAGCATCAGCACCGTGGATTATTGATTCATCGCAGCACTCACTGAGCATAATTGCATCATCAATGGATTTAATTGGTTCACCAGAGCGCATCATTGAATCACCGCTCCAGTTAATTGAACGCCGCTGCTCAGCTCGTGCTAGAGCCACTCCAGCACACGCTGAATCTTCATATCCCAGTAAGCCCAGTTATGATCACCCGGGCCCTCTTCATATGTCAGGTCTAATCCGCGCTCTTCAGCAAGCTTCTTAAAACGAATATTATCCTCATACAGAAAATCTTCAGTCCCGCACGCCTGAAATAATCTTGGTAACTCGCCTTCAGCCGTCTTCACTAAATGCAATAAATCATTTTCAGTCCCTTCAAGCACTGCATGATCGCCAAAGGCATTGTCATACTTTCTGTCTTTTCGCACGCGGTCCGCCATATCAAGCGCACCTGACAGGGAAGCCGCTGCCGCAAACTTTTCAGGCTTACGGAGTGCGAGCTTGAATGCACCATATCCGCCCATTGAAAGGCCTGCTGCAAAAGTATCCTCCCGTTTAGTAGAAACGGAAACGCCGCTTCAATAAAAGCAGGCAGCTCTTCGCTGATATATGTCCAGTAGTCATGACCATGCTTCATATCTGTATAAGCGCTTAGGTCCGCACTCGGCATGACAACAGCAATTCCCTTCTCATTTGCATAGCGTTCAATCGACGACCAGCGCATCCAGCATGAGTAGTCATCTGAAGCGCCATGCAGTAAATAAAGTACAGGGAATTTCTGATCACCGTATGAATATGTATGTTCCTCTGATAATGTCTTCTGATCCACGCTGATTGGCAATACAACATTTACAGCTGTCTGAATGCCAAGGGCTGTTGATGAAAGGTTGATTTCAAATAAAGGCATTGTGATCGCTCCTCCCAAATAAAAGCTATTTTTTAACCGGATACTTGATCCCGTTCTTCTTAATCTTTTCTCTGATAATCTCTTCTACGTCCAGCTCAAGCACGCTGCTGAGTGTAAATGCATAAATCAGTACATCTGCAATTTCATCTTTGATGTTATCAATATTCTGCTCAATCGCCTGTTCACTGCTTTTCCATTGAAAATCCTCCAGCAGCTCTGAGGCTTCAATAGATAGCGAAATCGCTAGATCCTTCGGGTTATGTGCTTCTCCCCAATTTCTTTCTTCACGGAAATCATTGATAGATTGAATGATGGCATCGATTTGATTCACATGCGTCAGTCCTTTTCTTTTTTTAATACTATCATATTAGAATTGCCATCAAATTCAAATGAATTAAAATGATAGTAAAGCGATTAATGAGTCAAGGTCCTACTATTACACATTAATCTCCTTAATCACCCTCGCAGGATTCCCTCCAACCACTACATTTGCAGGAACATCCTTTGTCACAACAGCCCCTGAAGCAATCACCGCATTATCACCAACTGTAATGCCTGGGTTAATCACTGCATTGCCGCCAATCCACACATTATGTCCAAATGTGATCGGCTTCGCATACTCCCTGCCTGAATTCCGTTCAGCCGGATCAAGCGGATGAGTCGCTGTATAGATCTGAACGCCTGGTGCAAGCATACAGTTATCGCCAAAGCGGACTTCACATACGTCTAAAATCGTGCAGTCGAAATTAGCAAAGAAATTCTCGCCTACGTGCGTATTGTAGCCATAGTCAAACCGGATATTCGGCTCCATATACACGTGGTTGCCAGTTGACCCAAGCAGATCCTTCAACATCTCAATGCGTTGTTCCCCTTCAGATTCAGTTGTCTGATTGAACAGGCGGACTTTCCTTCTCGCTTCCTCACGCTCACTCATTAAAATCGGATCAGCCGGGTCGTACATTTTACCTGCAAGCATTTTTTGTTTTTCAGTTTTCATTCGGGTCACCTTTTCTGGATGGATTTTTTATTAGTTTCTCATTTTTGGGGGTTGGGTGGCTAGTGGTACAGGGGCACACTGGGGACGGAGTTCGGTGTTTCATTTTTGGAATCATTCTAAAAGTGGATCAGTCAACTCCGTCCCCGCTGTGCCGCTTTTTATGAATCTTTCCTGCAAACCCGCACGTATATAAACCAACTACTGCTTTCTCAGAATAGGAGTGTCACGATGACTCAGTTTACAGAAAAAGAAACGGTGCAGCCGAAGTCGAAGTTCAGGACGCAGGGTGTACAGGCGATTTTCGGGCTTTTAATGGGTGTGTTGATTTCTTCCTTCATGTTGCGCGAAGAAGTGAGTATCACCATTCTCAGCGCATTGTTTATTTTGCTTATCGCTGTAATCAGTTTCGTGATCAGCCTCATGGTTCATGAAACGGGGCATGCGGTTGGTGGAAAGCTTGGCGGGATGGAAGTGATGAATTTATCATATGGTCCGCTTGTGTATGCGAAGGTCAACGGGAAAAGTCGCATGTTCTTCAAGCTGCCTGCATTAGGTTATATTGGCCGGGCGATGATGCGCTTTCCTGACAGGATTCCGGAAGAGGAGATGCGGAAAAAGCTGCTGCGTCTGATTTATGCAGGACCGGTTTCAAATATGGTTACTGGTGGGGTTGCGCTGGTATTTGCATATTTTATATGGCCATCAGGTGCATTGTTAACTTTTGCGATGGTTAGTCTGTTCCTTGGTTTAACGAACCTATCAAACATAGAAACTCCGACCGGCGTGCTGACAGACGGCAAAATGATTGCTATTTTAAATGGAAAAGAGCCTGGGGCAGAAGTGATTTTTGTCAGCTATCAATTACTGCAGGAGGATCCTACAGGTACTGGTAGATGGAAGAAGGAAACGATTGAGAAAGTGGAACATATCATCAAGCGTTATTCGGACTGGCCGCTTGCTGCGTCGTTATTGGCCACTCTTGGTCCTTATTATTACACGTCTGATCCGGAGCGCTTTCTTGAGCTGACTAAGGGAAGAGCATTTAAAAAACGAATGAATAAAGCGATCGTGCTTCAGGATATGATTGACACTGCAGCGGCAACAGGTCTTTACTTTGCTGGAAAACTGCATGAAGAGCCTGATATTGAAGAGAAGATTCAGCTGATCAGTGATAAAAATGAGGTATCACGTCATATGCGGGATGCTTACCTTGCAATCATACATGATGAAAAGAAAGAGGCATTGAACGCGTTGGATAAAGCTGATCAGGCTATCGGAGAGTGGCATCCGCTTTATCTTGAAGGTGCAGGCGAACGGAAGGTGACCCAGGAGATTCGCAACAGATTACAGCTTGATGAGGTTCTTTAAGGGCACACCGGGGACGGAGGTTCTTGTACCGTTATGGAATTTTCTGCATAATTGATACAGCAACCTCCGTCCCCGCTGTCTCCAACCCAAAATTCCTCCCTGCCCATAGAACCCCACCCCTTCATACGATACAATCAAAGAACAAGATTCATCTCAATAGGAGGTTTACATGCCTGACTGGAGTTACCATCCGATTTTTCGTCCGTTGTTATCAAGACTTGAGGCGGGACAATCGAGAGAGTTTATATACAGAAGTATGGGCGTTGTGTCGTCACTGCCTGGCGGACGCGCGTTTATCAAGTTACTTGGACATATGACGCCAGGTGATTCCCTGCATCATACGACTGATGGGGTTCATTATAAAAGTGCTGTCGGAGTGAGTGCACGGCTTGATCCAAAGGGAACAGGTGCGAAGACTTTTGGTTCACTTGGGATTAGTGTGCTGGAAGCGGGACCCGTGTCGTTACATACAGAAGAAGCATCTGATCCTGAGATCGACTGGCGGGCAGAAAAAATCTATTTCTCATCAAAGGAACCGATGCAAAGTCTTGAAACATGCAGACGTGCAGTCAGTATGTTCGAAGGCCCGTCGCTGGTAACGATTGATGA
This sequence comes from Jeotgalibacillus malaysiensis, assembly GCF_044789845.1. Lineage (NCBI taxonomy): Bacteria > Bacillati > Bacillota > Bacilli > Caryophanales > Caryophanaceae > Jeotgalibacillus > Jeotgalibacillus malaysiensis. The sequence goes on along the minus strand of NZ_CP085252.1, from coordinate 3,412,936 downwards.
AAGTATGACACTAGATCAGACAGTGGTCATCATCACTGAAATGAAGGATGCTATAAAAGGATTTATTCTGCATGAACATCAGATAGAAGCTGCAGAGTATGCAGATGTTGCTTATCTATTGCAACAGCCTGAAACGCTGAATGCAGTTTTACTTAGATCACCATACATAAAAGGTGTTGTAATAGATGCGCCTAAAAAAGAGTACAAACATACATTTACAGAAGATGACCAGGCACTTTCTGCATGTATAGAAGCCGCTAATGAAGTGCGTGCAGTTTCTGATGATCTTACTGTCGTCGTAAAAGGCGCTGTGAAAGAACCTGCTGATGCGAAGAAGTTAGTAGGTGCAGGTGCGTCTCTTCTTTTACTTGAGGAAGGGTATGTCTTTTCAGGGCCCGGACTTCCAAAGCGAATAAACGAATTGATGTTAGAAGAAACACCTGAGGAAGAAAATGCTAAAGGTGCACTGTGGGGGCTGCTTTTTGGGCTTGCGATTCTGATCGGCGGTATGATTGCGCTCGGGTTCAGTATGACCCGGATTATTCTGCCGTATGATGAACAGTTTATTGGCATGACAAGAGCAGAGATTGAAGCGTTTAATCCGGCTGTACTGGCTTTTATGGCACATGACCGGATGGCGCTTGCCGGGACGATGATCAGTGGCGGAATTTTATATATTCAGCTGGCACGTCATGGTCTTTCAAAACGTCTTCATTGGACTAAAGTCGCTTTTCATACTGCTGCAATAACAGGGTTTCTGGGGATTTTTGCGTTTATTGGCTATGGCTATTTTGACTGGCTTCACGGGGTGTTCTGGCTGGTTTTGCTGCCGATTTATCTGACGAGTTTTTATCTCACCCAAGAATCGCATGCATTTCCATCGTCATCTAATCGAACCAACAGCCGTGCCTGGAAGCTCAGCAATATTGGCCAGCTTCTATTTGTCATGATGGGTGCGATGATTATGGTTGGCGGCATTGTGATTACGTTCATCGGGATGACAGGCGTATTTGTCGCGACGGATCTAGGTTACTTATGCGTAACACCTGAAATGCTCCAAGCTGTTAATGAGCGTTTGATTCCGGTTATTGCACATGACCGGGCCGGTTTTGGAAGTGCACTGATCAGTGTTGGTCTGATCGTTCTGCTGCTTGCTTTATGGGGTTTCCGGGAAGGTGCAGCGTGGGTCTGGAATACGATCGCGATCGGGGCGCTGCCGGCATTCACTGCAGGTATTGCCACACACTTTGTGATTGGATACACAACGTTTATTCATTTACTGCCTGTTTACTTGCTTGTCGTTATTTATCTGGCAGGCCTGGTTTTTTCTTTTCCGTTTTTAAAAATGAAATCTAACACGTATTAAATTGGACGCTTTCATAAGAGGGCGTCTATTTTTAATAAGTAAAACTAATCAAAAAGCATAATTATTATCGATTTTACTTATATAAAAACTCCTTTTACAATATATACAAGAGGAGTGATCGGTATGGAACTGCTATTCATCTTTTTAACGGGCATCGTTGCGACAACACTTGGTACGCTTGCAGGTGGCGGTGGATTGATCAGTCTGCCGGTTATGCTGTTACTGGGTTTACCGGTACACAGTGCGATCGGGGCAAATAAGGTATCAAATACAGTCAGTTCATTCTCAGCATTTTATTATTTATTACGTCATAAAAATATCAATTTAAAAGAATCCCTCTGGATTATTCCTTTCAGCTTAGCCGGAGGCATCACGGGTGGTTTGATAGCTTCTGCACTGCCGGCTGAAAACCTGACGATTGTAGCAGTCATTCTTTTGATTTTTGCACTCACGACTTCTTTTTTAAACAAAAGTACTTTTGAACATAACCAAACGTTGAAACGAGGCGGATTTGGTGCAGCCGGACTTTACGGTATCGGAATTTATGATGGTTTATTTGGACCTGGACAGGGCACGCTGATGCTGTATTTGTTCAGCTGGCTGAAGGTCTCTTATATTAAAGCGGTCGGGCTCGTGCGTCTGGCTACGTTTTCGAGCTGTTTTGGTGCAGCAGTCACTTATATCGCAGCCGGTCATATTATCTGGCCGCTGACGCTTGCTTTACTTGCGGGATCTTTTCTCGGTGCGCAAACGGGCGTCAGGCTTGCACAAAAGATGAAGCCGTCCCAGGTAAAACCGCTGCTCAGAATTGTCACTGCAGTCCTCATCATTCAGCTAATCATTGAACAGCTATGATCTCGTATAAGTCTGAATTTTTAGATATTAGTGATATAATAAAAAATAGAAGTCACATTTAAAAGGAGGAAGCCTGTTAGCTGTAAATGTTCCGCTTGAGGTTAACTACTGGCTGTCACTGATGAGTACAGTGATTGCTTTTATCCTCACGTTTTTATTAAAAGATACTGTCCGTCAAGCTGATGAAATGGCCCACTCCATGTCTGATCAGGTCATTGAAGCATTCAGGTTTTTTAAAGGGGAGCCTGCCTTAGTGTATGTTCTCTTTTTAGGTATCGCAGTCGGACTGGCTGCAGGTTTTGTTGAAGAGTTTTGGCAGCTGTACCTTGTTGATGCAGGGATCGGGCTCTCTATTTTTGGGCTGTTTTATGGCGTCATTCTGGTCGTTCAAATACCCGGTGCGCTGGCTGCTCACGCGTTAAGAAAAAGATTCAGGCGTAAAAGTCTGCTGACAGTTGTGATTTTGACTGGTGCATCGGCGCTGATCTTCTCAGCATTTCAAGTCAACTGGCTTGGCGCTGCAGCTATCATCTTCTTTTTACTGGCTGCAGGCATGACAGAGCCGCTAATCCTGGGTGCGCTTCATGAAAAGGCAGACAACAGGATCAGGGCCACGCTTGAATCCTTTCAATCACTGGTTTTTAATGCAGTTCTAATTGTAGCTGGTACAGGATTTGGTTATATTGCCACTCAGTTCACACTTGCGACAGGCTTTTTATTCCTGGCCATTTTCAGTGTGGTGCCACTGGCGATGAGGGCATTTGGTAAATTCAATCATGAGTAAATGAAAAAGCAGTCTACGGGCTGTTTTTTGTTGTGCCCATTGCGCCGCTAAAAATAAATGAAAATAATTCTCAATGAGATATTGATAATCATTTTCACTTATAATACAATGATATTGCAAATGAAAATCATTATCACTAAAAGGAGTTAAGAAAATGAATAAAAAGTTATTGTTATTTATTGTTGCGTGTCTGGTTTCTGCTTTCGTGCTGGCAGCTTGCGGCGGCAGTGAGGAAGAGTCTACGGATGCAACTGAATCAGATAATGGCACTGCTTCAGAAGAAACTGAGTCTGAAGGCGGCGCAATTGAAGTTGAGCATGCGATGGGTACGACTACTTTAGAAGAAAAGCCTGAACGTGTTGTATCGCTTTATCAGGGTGCAACTGATACTGTACTTGAGTTTGATGTGACACCGGTTGGCGTTGTAGAATCGTGGGTACAGGTGCCGATGTATGATTACATAAAGGAAGACCTTCAGGATGTGACTTATGTGGGGCAGGAAACGCAGCCTAACCTTGAAGAGATTGCTGCTTTAGAGCCGGATGTGATTTTTGCTTCACAGATCCGTCATGAAGAGATTTATGAGCAGCTTTCACAGATTGCACCAACAATTGTAAACGAAACGATCTATGATTTTAAAGAAACAACGAACCTGATTGGTCAGGCGCTTGGAGAAGAAGAAAAGGCTGAAACGCTTTTAGCTGACTGGGAAAGCCGTATTGGAGACTTCCAGGAAAAGATCGCTTCTAATGAAAACTGGCCAATGAGCGCTGCTGTATTGAACTACCGTGCAGATCACGCACGTATTTATGTGACTGGCTTTGCCGGTTCAATTCTTCAGGAAGCAGGGTTTGAAGAGCCGATTGAACTTCAGGGTCAAAATGAAGAAATCGTGATGTTAAATGATAAAGAAGCTATTCCACAGATGAATGCAGATGTGTTCTTCCAGTTCATGGAGGATACACCGGATGTGCAGAACACATTTGAAGACTGGACGGCTCACCCGCTTTATCAGAACCTTGAAGCTGTACAGAACGATAACGTATTTACAGTAGATGAGGTTGCATGGAACATGGCTGGCGGTTTGCAGGCTGCGAACCTGATGCTTGATGATATGTACGAATATTTTGAGCTTGAGCAATAAGATTTGAGTGAGGGGGAGGCATATTGCGTCCCCTTTTTCTCATGAAAGAAGAGGCGTTATCATGTTACGTTCCCCAATACTAAAACTCACCGGTCTGATCAGCTTAATCGCTGCTGTTATTTTTCTGTTTCTGACAAGTCTGGCAGTTGGTCAGACGGCAATTCCCCTGCCTGAAACGTGGGAAGCGATTATCAGCTATGACCCGAATAATACGAACCATCTTATTATTGGCACCTCCCGTCTATCCAGAGGACTGATTTCTTTAGTGATTGGTATGAACCTTGCACTGGCAGGGGTTTTTGTCCAGGCGCTGACAAGAAATCCGCTTGCTGCACCCGATCTGTTAGGCATCAATGCGGGGGCCATTTTCTTTATTGTATTTGCGATTACCTGGCTTGAGATTTCATCACTTTCAGGTTATATGTGGTTTGCGTTTTTAGGCGCTGCCATTGCCGGAGGGACAGTCTTTTTCCTTGGAAGCCTTGGCCGTGATGGTCTTACACCGATCAAAGTCATTCTTGCAGGGGTTGCATTGTCAGCATTATTTGTATCCTTTACACAGGGCATGCTCGTACTTGATGAGCAGTCAATTCAAACGGTTCTTTTCTGGATCTCAGGCTCAGTGGCCGGGCGCGATCTGGAGATGCTGATGTCTGTTTTGCCATTTCTGTTAACTGCTTTAGTGATCAGTCTATTTATGGCGCGGCCGATGGGGGTTTTCTCATCAGGTGATGACGTAGCTAAAGGGCTTGGACAAAAAGTATGGCTGACGAAGCTTGTGATGGGGATGCTGGTCATTGTGCTTGCAGGCGGTTCAGTTGCCGTTGTTGGCTCTGTTGGTTTTATTGGCCTGATTGTACCTCACATGGCTAAAAGTCTTGTAGGTAATGATTACAGATGGATCCTGCCTTACAGTGGTCTTTTAGGAGCGGCAGTTTTGCTTGCTGCAGATATCATCGCCCGTGTTGTGATCGCGCCTCAGGAAGTGCCGATTGGTGTTATGACCGCATTTATAGGCGGACCATTCTTTATTTACCTTGCTAAAAAAGGAGTGTCGAAAAGATGAAGCAATGGACATTCCGTTTATTTAACGATCGTGTATCGATTCAGCTGTCGGCGCGCTGGCTGATGGTAACAGGTATCTGGTTACTGGCAGTGATGACCGTATTTTTAGTCAGTCTTTCATCAGGAAGTAACTGGATTCCGCTCACTGAAGTATTTATGCAGATCACAGGACAGATTGATCAGCATTCGTTTGTTGTAGAGACACTTCGCCTGCCGCGTGCGCTGATGGCGATTTTAGTTGGAGCGGCATTGGGTGTGGCTGGTCTGATCCTGCAGAGTCTGGTGAGAAATCCACTTGCTGCACCTGATATTATCGGGATTACAAGTGGCGCGTCTCTAGGTGCTGTTACATTTATTTCTTTTGGTGCCGGGGTCATCAGTATGCAATATTTACCCCTTTCAGCAATTGCAGGCGGCTTATTTGCGGCCCTTCTGATTTATCTGATTTCATGGAATAAAGGGGTAACGCCGATCAGGCTTGTGCTGATCGGGGTCGGGTTGTCCGCAATTATGAAGGCATGTGTGACGTTTATGCTGGTAATGAGTGATACGGCCACCACCACACAGTCCTATATATGGCTGACTGGCAGTATCTACGCTGCCTCATGGAGTGAAGTCACCTCAATGATCTGGTGGCTGCTCATCCCGATTCCGTTTTTAATCGTATTTGGCAGAGGTCTGAACGTAACAGAGCTTGGTGAGGATTTTTCGGTCAGTGTGGGCATTCGCGTGCAGCTCCAGCAGTTTATCTTTTTAATGTGCAGTGTGATGCTTGCAGGAACTGCAGCCGCTTATGCAGGAGGAATAGAATTTGTAGGATTGATGGCACCTCATATCGCAAGACGCCTCGTTCATCGTTCATTCCCGGGACTGGCCGTACTGACGGCGCTGATTGGTGCATTTCTCGTGCTCATTGCGGACCTTGTGGCACGGACGGTGTTCATGCCGCTTGATATTCCGGCAGGTGTATTCACCGCTGCAATCGGCGCACCATTTTTCCTCTATCTGCTGTTTCGCTACCGGAACCAGTGATGTAAAGATTAAACGCTTTTAAAAGGAGACTGATCATGGACTTAGAACAATACCGGATTGAAAAACAGCATGGCAGAGAAGGCTTACTGATTAAGCAGCTTGAGAACCCGGATGTAATCGCAGAAGTCGTTGGCCGCTATGCCCGCGTCAGTGATATTAAGCTTGAGTCAACGGCGGCCTCTCTTGTGATGAAAAGATATGCAGTGATGACTGCAGCAGCCGCTCTTGAATATTACGGACTCTATAAAGGAAAAGAAAATTGGCTGAAAGAAGCAGCGTTTCACTTTGATCATTTCGTATTACTCGAAGGTCAACAGTACCATGAAATGGACCGTGACTGGAAAACGGTTGTATTCGCAGAACATTTGACGCCAATGGTTCAGCACTTCTCTAAAACCTGTAAAATTCCTCAAAAGATTTTATGGGAAAATATCGCCGTGCGTATGCAGGCCGTGTTTCGGAAGAAAGCCGAGGAGTACCCTCAGGAAATGCTCGAAGCACTATTTAAAGAAATGACAGACCCTAAAGCAGAATGGACCGGCGTTGCAACAAATCCATTTACAAAATACCTTCAGCGACCGGAAAGCTGGGACGTGATTCCTGTAAGGGAGACATGCTGCAGGCTGTATCAGATTAAGGAGGGGCAGGAGCAGCCGTATTGCGGGAATTGTCCTTTGAGGTAAGCGGTACAGCGGGGACGGAGTTGAGTGATTCATTTTTGGAATGATTCTAAAAGTGGCGCACTCAACTCCGTCCCCGCTGTGCCATTTTTAATACCATTCTAATCGCCACCACCAACATTTCCCCTAATTTTTGTTATAATGTCCTAAAATCCTGTGACTGAGTAAGGGAGAGATCTCATGTTTGAAAATATAAAGAAGAACTTGGAAGAGCAGCGGTTCCGGTCAACATTTGTTCAGACATTACAGACGTTTGAAAAGTCGTTAAGAAATGGTGTTGGGGAAACGAAAGTAAGAAAAATTATAAGAAAAAAGGTTGATCCTGATGCGATGACCGGGATGATTGTCAGGACGATCCAGATGGCGGCTGACATTAAGGGAATGGCGGCTAACAAAGAGTCAATTGAAACGTATGCCAATCTTTTATATGCTGAGACGATTTTGATGCAGAAGGTGAATAAGGCAAGCCAGCAGGATAAAATTCCGCTCACGCATCACACGCTGATTGAAGCGATTGATGAAGTGAGCCGGGGATTTGAAAAAGCGATTGATCAGTATTTGAAGCTGAAGACGTCTGATGTAAATGATGAATTAGTGATTACGCGTGAGCTGAGAGGTCAGCGTGAGCGATTGAAAAAAGAGATTGAAAGACAGCGAAGCGCCGGAACAAAACACCTGGATTAGTATAGAAGTTTTAGATAGAGGTGTTTTAACTGGATAGGTTTCTGTTAATATTCGGGCTCCTTTTTTTTGCAGGAGGTTTTATTTTTTTCATAATGAACTTTATTTCAAAATATGAATCTATGGGATTTCTTATTTCGATCTTAGTAATGCTGAATGCAGCAATTGCGATTGGTGTTTCTGAAATTCTTAGTAAATTGAAGAAGGTTGTTTAAATGTTACCAGTTGGGCACCCTGGGGACGGAGGTTAAAGTGCTGTATGACGGCATTTTAACCTCCGTCCCCAGTATGACATGAACAAATAAAGATTTGAAAGAATCCCTCAGAATGATACAATATTAATATGTAGAAATAGTTCGAAAAATAACTATTAATCTTTTCAATAAAATCTTAGCTTACAAAAGGACGGTAAAAATGAGTAACAAACATATTAAATCAGACGTTATCTTAATTGGCGCCGGTATTATGAGTGCAACGCTTGGATCTTTGCTGAAGGAACTGGCTCCAGATTGGAATATAAAAGCTTTTGAACGCCTTGACAGTGCAGGGGAAGAAAGCTCAAATGAGTGGAACAATGCAGGGACAGGTCACTCTTCTTTATGTGAATTAAATTATACAAATGAATTACCTGACGGGACAATTGATGTCGCGAAAGCAAATAAAGTAAATGAGGAATTCCAGGTTTCCAAGCAGTTTTGGGCCCATTTGGTGGATAGTGGACTGATTAAGAATCCTAAGGAATTTATTATGGCTCTTCCTCATATGAGTCTGGTTCATGGTGAAAAAGATGTAAATTTTTTAAAAAACCGATTTAAAGCGCTTTCAGAAAATCCTTTGTTCTCCGGTATGGAGTATTCGGATGATCCGGAGAAGCTGAAGGAATGGATTCCCTTGATCATGGAAGGTCGTCAGGTGAATCAGCCGATCGCAGCAACGAAAATTGATGCTGGAACGGATGTGAATTTCGGTGCACTGACGCGTAAACTATTTGCTCATTTATCAGAAGAGGGCGTTTCAGTTAATTACAAGCATCAGGTTGACGATATGACGCGTACTGAGGATGGTGAGTGGGAACTGAAAATCCGCGACCTTAAAAACGATCGTCTTGAATACCATAAGGCGAAATTTGTCTTTATCGGTGCGGGCGGGGGAAGCCTTCATCTGCTTCAGAAATCAGGTATTCCTGAAAGCAAAAATGTTGGCGGGTTCCCGGTGAGCGGCTTATTCATGGTATGTAAAAAGACTGAGATCGTAGAGAAGCACTATGCAAAAGTGTACGGGAAAGCACCGGTTGGCGCACCGCCAATGTCTGTGCCGCACCTTGATACTCGCCTGATTGATGGAAAAGAATCATTATTCTTCGGTCCGTTCGCAGGATTCTCACCGAAGTTCCTGAAGACAGGTTCAAATATGGATCTGATTACTTCTGTGAAAAAGGACAACCTGACAACAATGGTTGCTGCAGGTATGAAAAATATGCCGCTGACAAAGTATTTGATCGAGCAGGTGCTGCAATCCAAGGAACAGCGTATGGAAGCGCTGCGTGAATTTGTACCGAATGCAAATAGTGATGACTGGGAGCTTGTTGTAGCCGGCCAGCGTGTCCAGGTCATTAAGGACACGAAGCAGGGCGGCAAAGGAACGCTTCAGTTTGGAACAGAGGTTATCAGCGGTGCAAACGGATCGATTGCTGCGCTGCTTGGTGCTTCACCAGGTGCTTCAACGTCAGTTTCCGTCATGCTCGATGTTCTGAACCGTTGCTTCCCTGACGAAATGAAGGGGTGGGAGCCGAAGATCAAGGAGATGATTCCTTCTTACGGAAAAAATCTGCTTGAGCATCCGGACTTGATTAAAGAAATTAACGAAACGACTTCAAATGCACTTGGTTTAGTGAATACCGGTGCTGCGATTGCTGAAGATCCGATTAAAGCAGAGACGACAACTGTATAATTTGATGAAATGCCGCGGGCTTTAGGAGTCTGCGGTGTTTTTTTAGAGAAGATACTGGTCCGTAGAATAATTGCGGTGGTTCTTAGAATAGACGTGAGTGTCCTTAGAAACTCATCTCTACTTCGTAGAAAAGTAAATTTAGACCTATGCAGAAAAAACAAAAAACTGCCTGCAGCATCATCGCTTCAGGCAGCATAAAATATTATTTCTTATTCACCGATGCATCATAAATCGTATCAATTGAATCTTTTAGTCCGGCGTCAAACTGCTCCTGTGTCTGGCCGTGGCGCAGATCAGATGCAAGTGCGCGTGAGAAACTGGCGATTAGGCCGTCATTTTCACGCAGCTTTTCGTTTGCCTCATCACGTGAGTACCCGCCTGACAATGCGACCACACGCACAACACGTGGATGCTCTACCAGCTCTTTAAAAAAGTTGGCTTTTGTTGGAATCGACAGCTTCAGCATCACATTCTGGTCTTCAGAGAGATTGTTCAGATGCTTCAAAATCTCATCCTTCATAATCGCCTCGCATTGTTCTTTATCTTTACTATGGATATTGACTTCAGGTTCAATGATCGGTACGAGACCTGCAGCAATAATTTGTTTGGCTACTTCGAATTGCTGGTCAATGACGTCTCTGATTCCTTTTTCATTTGGTTCATTAATGACTGAGCGCATCTTTGTACCGAAAATATGTCTTTCATTTGCACGGCGAAGGGTTTCGTCCAGATCACTAATCGGTTTCATAAGCTGCACGCCGTTTTCTTCATCTGCGAGTCCTTTATCGACTTTTAAAAACGGGACAACACCCTTTTCTTCCCATAGATAGTCGCCTGTATGCTTACCTTCGATATCACGATCCATTGTCTGTTCAAAGAGAATCGCGCCGAGTATTTTTTCAGATGTAAAAGCAGGAGAAGTAATGATTCTTGTGCGCATTTCATGGACCATATCGAACATTTCATCTTCATTGGAATATGCATTTTCCTCTACACCATAAGCTTTTAGTGCCTTTGGCGTACTGCCACCGCTCTGATCGAGTGCTGCGATAAAACCTTTTCCGTTCTTGACCTTGTCAAATTGCTCCTGATTCATTTTCTCCACTCCTTTAATATGTAATTTTTCTGCCACCTATACTCTTCCCTTTTTAATGGAACATCTAACATCTTTTGTGTAAAAATTTACTTATATTTAAAAAGGATCAGCAGTGCTGCCTGCTGATCCGGATCATTAAAATTCTTCATATTCTCGCGGATCCTGGTCTGCAATTCTTCCGTCTTCCCGCGTTAGACCATTAATTTTTTCAATTTCTTCATCGGATAATTCGAAATCAAACAGTTCAAGGTTTTCGCGCTGTCTGTGCGTATTAGAGGACCTTGGCAGTGAGATCGTATCGAGCTGATAGATCCATCTGAGAACGACTTGCCCTACTGACTTGTTATGCTGATTTGCAATGTTTTGAAGTGTCTCGTCGTTCAGAACGCTGCCGGCTCTCTCAAGCGGACTCCAGGCTTCTGTGAGAATCTCATGCTGCTTGTTGTATTCTCGCTGTTCTTTTTGAGAAAAGTAAGGGTGCAGTTCGATCTGATTAATCACTGGCTTTACACCGGTTTCTTTCTCAAGCCGCTCCAGATGCTCCGGCATAAAGTTACATACACCGATCGAGCGGACCCACCCTTTTTCCTGTGCAGTGATCAACGCTTTCCATGCTTCAACGTACTGATCCTGTTTTGGATTTGGCCAGTGAAGCAGGTACAGGTCCCAGTAGCTCAGGTTTGCACGGTAAAGTGATTCCTGAATCATCTCAAGCGCACGATCGTAATCATAATACTGTGCACGCAGTTTTGACGTTAAAAATAGATCATCACGGGAAATACCTGATCTTTTAACTGCTTCACCTAATGTGCCCTCGTTATCATAGCGGATCGCTGAGTCGAACAGGCGGTAGCCGTTTTTAATTGCAGCGGTCATTGATTCAACGCCCTGCTCGCCTTTTAGCGTATACGTCCCAAGACCTGTGACAGGGATTTTATAGCCATCATGCATCGTCCATTCCGGAATGTTGGTCATATGTAAGCTCCTTCATGAGTTTTCTATAATTTTTCCCTTAAGTATTTGGCTTAAACCTGAACATGCTTTTCAATGTGCCCCTTTTACCCGTTTTTGTTTATGATAACTAGGTCTTTAGTTTATCATTCTAAAGTATCGGGTATATAAAATATCTATAAAAAATAAAAGGGGTTATATCCATGCAATCAATCGAGTATTCAAATGAAACCACAACAAGTAAATTGGAAGCGTTTTTACAGGTTATACCTACTATACACGCGATGCTGCCTGACGTGGGCATTGGTGTAGTCGACACCGAAAAATGGCTTGCTTATTATCCTGGAAGGAAGATTGATATCGGGGCTCGGGCAGGTCGTAATATAGACCCGAATGAACCACTTGCTGAGTGCATTCGTGATCAAAAGGACATTAAGCAGGAAGTACCTGAAGCATTTTTCGGTGTCTCTTTCACAGGTCTTGCTGCGCCAATATTAGAAAATGGTCAGGTAATTGGAGCGATAGCGATTCAAATTCAGGAGCAGAACGAAAAAGCACTTCAGGAGATCTCGGATCAGATTTTTAAATCAATCAATCAGGCAAATGACAGAATAACTTCTATACATAACGGATCAGAGGGACTTGCTACTTATTCTTCAACACTGCTGCAGCAATCGACTGAGGCAACTGATGCGATGAAAAATACTGATGAAGTCATCAGTATGATTAAGAAGATCGCGAGTCAGACGAATATCCTCGGTCTGAATGCATCCATTGAAGCTGCAAGAGCAGGTGAGCATGGACGTGGATTTAATATTGTAGCGAAAGAAATCCGCAAATTATCAAATGATACACTCGAGTCTACAGAAAAAATCAGTTCAACATTAAAGCTGATGCAGGCGTCTATATTCGAAATTCAGTCAATGGTCGAAAATGTTGTGACTGTTGGCCGAGAGCAGGCCTCTGCGACCGAAGAAATCTCATCTTTTATAAATGAAATAGAAGAAATGAGTGTAAAACTTAAGGAATATGCAGCGAAGTTGTGATGAAATGACTATCATCTTATTTGTGAAACCCTCCCTCAACACGGTGGGTTTTTATATTTGTATACACACTTCCTGTATAATCATACAAGAGTGTTCGAAATATTTTAAAAATAATAGCCTTATCCTTTTAGCGCCTGTATAATAAAGGGGGGATAAAGTAGAGGTAATATCAGGTAAGATGTTATTTCGAAAAAGAATTTAAGAAGGTGCATTGCAACTAATAGGATAGGAGATGTAAAAATGAAAAAATTTATGACAGCACTATTTTCACTCGTTTTACTATTAAGTTTGGCAACACCGGCATTTGCAACAGGAGATACTTCGAATACAGACGCTTTAGAGGTAGTTGATGAGAAAAACAATGAGATCTATTCGGAAATTGATCATGGCGTCGCTGTTACAGATGCATTAAAAAATGATTATTTTAATGAGATTAGTCAACTTGACGAAGTTGCTCATATTCTAGCATTGAAAAAGGAAAAAACTGCGCTCTTGGTTGCACTGGAAGCGTCAGGTCAGGAAGATGGAGCATTGAATGAGGTGCTTTCAGTTAAAGAAGCTCAGCTTGAACAGGCGCATGGGGCATTAAATGCAGATTCCGAGCAGGTACAAACATACTTTGAATTAACAGCAGCATATGAAGCTGAGCGTGATGCAGTGATCAAGCACGTATACGACGTGACGCTTGCATTAACAGATCAGGGTATTCAGGAAGCAGCTGAACTTGGATTACTGGCGAAATGCAGCTGGGTGCATGTACGCTTTGGTGATACGAGAGAGTGGATTGATCCGATTGAGATCGTTGGCGGAACTAGAAATTAATATTTTATATGAGATAGAACGGGCGTAATACTCGTTCTATTTTAATTGTAAGGAGGTTGTAACATGAGGGGGTTTAGTATTAATAAAGCAGGCCATTCACTTGAGCAAGTTGATTATGACAGCACCAAAGTTAATCTTCTTGTTAATAATCCTAGGATGGAAATCATGGATCAATTAATAAAAAAAGATAAAATGTTCTATATTTATCCTAGCGCTCACGAAGAAGTATTGGAGTTTTATTATGTTTTATCTGGTGTATTCAAGTGTGAAGATTATGATGGTGAAAAGGTTGTACTTTCATCTGGAGATTATATTTGTTCTCAGGGGCTTGAAGAACCAGTTCATTTTAAAACGCTTGAAGACGTAAAGTTACTAATTTTCTCCAACGAAGAGTCTTTTTATCATGTTAGTGAAAAACTTGCAGCACTAGAAGAAGTCTCAAAGTTAGTAGAAGCAAAGGATCGTTATACAGCTAAACACAGTCAGCGGGTTGCTGAATATTCAGTAGGAATTGCCAGAAAAATGAAGATGGATACAGGCCATTTGAAAAGGCTCTCCAGGGCTGCTTTCCTACACGACATCGGCAAAGTACATGTCCCGGAAGACATTCTGAATAAACCGGGAAAATTGACAGAAAAAGAATATGAAATCATGAAAAAACATCCTGCAGACGGCGCTGCGATGGTTGAACAGACTTATTATAAGGATCTGGCTCCGATCATTCACCAGCATCATGAACGGCTTGATGGCTCCGGGTATCCGGACGGGCTAAAAGGTGACGAGATCCTGATTGAGGCAAAAATTATTGCAGTCAGTGATACCTTTGATGCGCTGACTGAAGACAGGATTTATCGTAAAGCCTGGACTGCCGAGAGTGCTTTAAAGGAAATAAAGGCGCATAAAGGCGATTTATATGATGAAACAGTCGTTGAATTATTTGAGGAAGTACTGCGTGAGGAAGGAAAAATAGATTGACACTTTTCTTTTGATCACGTAAAGTAAACGTTGCGATGAGCTCGTTTGCATAAGACGTTCGGATGTTATCACGTTGTGGAGCGTGGTCCGGCGCCGCAAATTTTGAGGAACCCCCTGGTCTTAGGATCAGGGGGTTTATTTTATATCTGGGGGACAATGTGATGCTGCTGAAAGCTGTACCTTATGAACAGCGTGCTGACTATATTGATTGGCTGCTTTTAGCTGACGATAGTGAAGATGCCGTCCGTTCATATATTGATTATGGAGATTTATACGTTATACATATTGAGGAACAGGTTGCCGGAGTTGTGCTTTTTATCACACTGTCTGAGCATAGCGTAGAGCTTAAAAACATTGCGCTGTCAGTAGATCAGCGGGGAAAAGGGTTAGGAAAAGAAGCGATTGATGCGGCAGTGAAATTATATAAAGATAATGGTTTTAAGACAATGAATGTTGGTACGGCGAATTCCAGTATTGAAAATCTTGCATTTTATCAAAAAGCAGGCTTTCGTATGTTTTCAATTATAAAAGACTACTTTGCAGACTATGATCCACCAGTCTATGAGCATGGAATCCGCAGGCTGGACCTGGTCATGTTTGAGCGCGAGCTGTAGATAGAAAAAACCGGCCGGGAAAAATCCCGAAGCCGGTTTTTAAGAGTCTTTTAACGCTTCCTTTTTCTGCAATCCGCGCTTTCTGTTACGTTTCATAGCCTTTGTAATATAGCCGCCTTTAAAGTTTCGCGGTTCATAGGAAACGATGAACGCATTTGGTTCATACGTGCTGACGATGTTAATAAATTCACGCTCACGGTCACGACGGGCTGTACAGTCGAGTCTGTAACGGCGTGCTTCATTCATTCCTTCCACTTCAGATGTTGATACACTGAAGCCTTCATTTCGCAGATTCTGAATTAACTCTTCATTTTTCCTGATAATATTGACTTCTATCGACACAAATCCGATTGCAAGCCGCTGCTCTAAGAGTTGTCCAAGGTATACACCAAGACCAAAACCTAATGCGTAAGCTGCCATATTTAAATAGTTTGATAGATCACTAAACACGAGACCAAGGGCAATAACATAGATAACACCTTCAAGCGTACCAAGCGCCGAGGCTTTCCCTTTCATTCCTTTTACCATCATAATTGTGCGAAGGGTCAGTACGGGAACAAAAATCAGCTGGGCAACAAAAATAATTAAAGCTTGTAGCAAGCGTGACACCTTCTTTCTAAAAACGTTCTGTTAAGTTTACCAAGCGTTGCTTCCTGAGAGCAAGTGACACAATTATGACATTGGACATTTATCTACTGCTATAAATTTTTTCTGTCAGCAATCAGATTAATTCTATCACCTTTCCACTTATTTCAAAACACGTCTTCCGCTTCTCTGCATGAAACATTTTCCATGGTACTCCGTATAAAGCATAAGGATTGATAAAAATGGTATCACATAATAAAAAGAGGATGGGCAGTCCCATCCTCTTTTAGCAGTGTCTTATTTCACCGCAGGCTTGCCAAACTTCCCGGCCTGGAAATCACGCATCGCATCACGGATCTCATCCATGTTGCTCATCACAAATGGGCCGTGTGCAACATAATCTTCTTTCAGTGGAACGCCTGAATATAGAAGCAGGCGTGCACGTGTCTTCGCGCGGATTGTGAATTCACTGTCTGCATCGCTTCCGTCTTCTTTATACGTCAGGATTCCAACATCCGTTTTCGCAAGTGGAACTGATGATTCTCCTGCCTCGATTTCCCCTGCTGTCACATAGAAAAATCCATTATGATTTTCAGGGATCACATGCTTGTATTCAGCCCCTTCTTTCAAACGGATTTCAGTCATTGTGATTGGAACAAGGCTTTCCATCGGTCCTTTGACTCCGGCAATCTCTCCGGAATATACGCGTACACTGCCACCGTCCACCTCTGCTACCGGTGCATCTTCAAGGTAGACGTTCTGATAAGAAGTTGTGGTTGTCCGCAGCTCGTGCGGCAGGTTCAGCCAGAGCTGAAACGTATGAATCAGGTCATCATCCACTGCTTCCTCACCGTGTCGCGCAGCCCAGCCGGCGTTCATATACTGCACATCTCCTGCGTCAAGAATTGAATGTCCGCCGTGATTATCTATATGTTCAAGTCTGCCATCTACTACATAGGTGATGGTCTGGAATCCTCTGTGCGGATGGTCTGAAAAAGTCCCGCGCTTGAACCAGTCATCTGCCATTAAAATAAATGGATCAAATTCCTTCATCCGTTCAGGCGGTAAAATCCACCCCTGCTGGACGTGGGGATATCCATTTTGATTATAAGAAACTCTCCAATGATCTTTTACATCTCTTTTAAAGCGATTTTCTTCAGCCATTTGAATCACTCCTTCATGTACTACTGAACCATATTTCGCCTGTAAAAACCAATCATTCATTAGGCTGAAGTTTTTTTCTGGGAAATCTTGAGAATGTCTGTTTCAGGAAAATATAAGAGGGTACCTGAAAAACAACGATGAAAAAGAGGTGAAAAAGATGGAGAAAAAGCAGCATCTTTGGTCAGGCGTCTTATTCGGGATTGGATTAATGGTGATCATTGATGAAGTCATTTTCCACCAGCTGCTTCAATGGCATCATTTCTATGACCGTGCGACAACCGGATTTGGTATTCTTACTGATGGGTTACTGACATCATTCGGCTTCTTTGCAGCAGTGTTCGGGCTGTTTCTATTTGCAGATCTCAGAAGAAAATTACATATTCATTGGGCAAAATGGATTGGTAGCGTCTGTCTTGGGGCGGGTGGATTTCAATTGTTTGATGGGATCGTCAATCACAAATTATTGCAGATCCATCAAATCCGCTATGGCGTTGATATTTTGCCATACGACCTTGCGTGGAATCTATTTGCAGCTGCACTCCTGGTCGCAGGAGCAGTCCTATTAAAGAAAACGTCATTCACCAGGGGGGCTGATTAGATGGAGCATGTACATGAAGCCTCTTTTCCCGGTCCCGGATTTGAAGTTGCAGTTGTGATGATTGGTGTGATCGCATTAACTGCTTATTACCTTGGCTATGAAAAGCAGTCGAACTGGCCCGGCTATCGTTTCGTCCTATTTATCGCCGGTGTAACAACAGCTGTTACCAGTCTTGCGGGACCTCTTGCAAATGGTGCGCATGGTAATTTCACACTACACATGGTCGTCCACTTACTGCTGGGGATGCTGGCTCCGCTTTTACTGGTGTTATCAAAACCGGTTACATTGTTGTTAAAATCGCTTCCTGTTTTAAAAGCGAGACAGCTGACTTCTCTTATAAAAAGAAGCAGATATATCAGCTTATTACATGTCCCTTTGACAGGAGCTTTTTTAAATATTGGCGGGCTGTTCCTGCTATATATGACAGGTCTGTTCCACCAGATACATTCATCTCTCGTTCTATTTATTCTTGTTCACCTGCATGTGTTCCTCGCAGGATATTTATTCACTCACGTCATATTGGAAGCAGACTTCACTGCCCACCGTTATTCCTTTTATCATCGTGCAGCAATTCTGATTCTTGCACTTGCAGGACACAAAATTCTCTCTAAAATGATTTATGCAACTCCGCCTGAGGGGATCAGCCGGACAGCGGGGGAAAGTGGTGCGATGCTGATGTATTACGGGGGTGACGCGATAGATGTAATGTTGATTATTCTCATCTGTTATCAGTGGTACCGCAGCCGCCAGAAAACCTTTACGATCCAGAACAAGCCCTCTCCTGTGTGAAGAGATTTGAAATCTTGCAGCGTTCGGCAGATCAGTATGGATGTTCAAAGGAGTGCACGTAAACTTCGGCGGAAATCATCCTGCCCTCAACGTATTTCAGCCCGGCTTCAATACTTCGGGACTTTTGATTAGCCACTACTAAACTGAAAAAACTGCCGGACACGCATACCAGTGCCCGGCAGTTTTCATTCATCACCATAAGTCTCGTTATATTCTTCCTGACCGAACATCTCCGGCAGTCCATCAAAAATCACCTGACCATCCTTTAGTGCAATCACCCGGTCAGCGTATTTCTTCGCCATTTGAAGATCATGGACATTAATGATTGTCAGCAGTCCCAGGTCATCATGCATATTCCGCAGCAGCGTGAAAATCTGATTGGCTGTTCCGGGATCAAGTGAAGCAACAGGTTCATCGCCAAGCATGACAGCCGGCTTTTGGACAAGTGCTCTTGCGATACCTACACGCTGCTTCTGTCCGCCAGAGAGCTGTTCCACGCGGCGGTTTTCAAATCCATTCAGTCCAACACTTCTGATTGCGTTATGAGCAGCGGACTTTTCCTCTTTTGTAAAAAGACCCGTCAGATTTTTAAATGAAGAGCGGCTGCCAAACAGACCGGTTAATACATTTTGCATCACAGACAAACGCGGGATCAGGTTAAACTGCTGAAAAATCATACCTGTATGCTGCCGGATCTGTCTGAGTTCAGCTTCACTCAGTTTTTTCAGAGACTGCTCACTGTAAATCACGTCACCTTCAGTTGGTGTCTGAAGTCCATTCAGGCAGCGGATAAACGTTGATTTGCCGGCACCGCTTTTACCCAGCACGCAGATAAATTCCCCTTTTGTAAATGTCAGATTAACCGCCTGGAGTGCTTTTGTCTGAGAACCAGGATATGTTACTGACACCTCTTTACATTCGATCATCCTGTTCACTCCTTAAATGACACGGTTTCTGATATAGCTGGTGAGAAAATCAATGACGATGACCATGATCATGATAATCAGGACATCGAGTGCGACTGCGCTATATTGAAATGTTTTAAAATCATTGAACAGCCGCTGGCCAATTCCGCCGCCACCGATGAATCCGAGTACGAGCGATGTACGGATTGCCACTTCGAAACGATAGAAAAAATGTGATAACACATTCGGCCAGATCTGAGGCAGAATACTGAACAGGTGCGCAGTCCAGCGTTTGGCTCCTACTGCGCGCATGGCCTCCTGCGGACCGGGATCAGCTGCTTCAATCAGCTCTGAAATCAGCTTGCCAAGTACGCCGACATTGTGAATCATAATCGCGATCACTGCCGGAAATGGACCGAGACCAAGCATGGTCAGCAGAATTAGCCCAATGACGATCTCAGGAACAGACCGGATAAAGCTCAGACCCGTTCTTAAAAAGTAAAAGAATCCAGTCGGCGCTGTGTTTTTTGCTGCCAAAAAGCTGATTGGAAGCGCCACAAGCAGTGCAAGAAAGCTTCCGAGAAATGCCATAGCGAGTGTTTCACCGGCATCCTCAATCATGAGCGGCAGTTTTGATGTATCCATTGGAAACCATTGTCCCAGGAACTCGATCATATTTCCAAAGTCCCGAAATTTTGCAAGGTCAAATTCAGTTATACGCATACTGAATAACACCAAAGCAATCAAAATAGCTGCAAGTGCGATGTGCTTTTTCTTAAACCACAAAGCAATCAGCTCTATTCAGCATCTAAAATGCCTTCTTTTTGTGCCGCATCTAAAATACTGTCGTAATCCTCAGGTGTTGCTTCTGTAAATCCTGATGCACCGAATGCGTCCAGAATTTCAGGGTCTTCAATCGCTAAAAATGCCTCCTGCAATGAAGCGATCGTATCTTCATCAGTGCCTGCAGTAACAGCCCACGGATACTGGAAGAGCGGTTCTGACGTCCAGATCACTTTTAACTGGCTGTCATCGATTTTACCAGATTCAATCAGCTGGTTATAAATCGCGCTGTCAATCGCTCCGGCATCGACCTGTCCATTTTGCACAGCAAGCGCCGTTGCGTCATGAGAACCGGTAAATCTGACTGTACTGAATTCATAGCTGTCTTCTGATTCATACACACCACGGTCCTGCAGTTCAATTGAAGGGATCAGTGAGCCTGAAGTTGAGTTTGGATCACCAAACGCAAAATCGATTTCTGACGGGTCACTCAGCAGTTCTTCAATTGATTCAAACGGCTGATCCTGGTGCGTAATGATATAGGAATGGTAAAACGGTTCATCATTTACAAGCTGTGTAATAATTGCTTTTGCATCGCTTCTTTCCTGTGCGATCACATATGTCAACGGTCCAAGATAAGCCATATCAATCTGGTCAAAGTTCATCGCTTCAACGACACCATTATAGTCAGGGTAAACGTCAATTTCCGTTTCCCGTCCAAGTGCCTCTGTCAGCACGTCCTGAAGCTTATTCATCGCGCCTTCCATTTCACCCTCAGTCTGTGCGGGGATGACACCGATTGTAAATACTTCATCTGTGGAGCTTTGTTGGTCTGTGTCCTCGGTTTCTTCAGCGTTTCCGCATGCAGCAAGCACTAACGCAGTGGATAGTGCAGCAGCTGATAACATCATTTTTTTCATGTTAATATTCCTCGTTTCAGTCTGATTTTGAACAATAGTTAAATTTTATGCTTAATTGGGGGAGGTGTAAAGAAATTGTCAGGACCGGTTCGTAGAAAAGTGGGTGATGTTCACAGAATGGAGGAATGTGTGCTAAAAAAAATGAGTGGTTTTCGAAGAAAAACACGAGTCGTTCGCAGAAAAACACACCATGTTCGCAGGAAAGTGTAAATAGTCCTGGGTCTGCTCCCTAAAAAACAGCCGGCCGACGCCAGCTGTTTCTCATAATACTCCTGCAGCCATGCTCCCGCACAGCAGGACCAAAAACAAAGCAATTCCTGCTGCATCAACCCGGCCGACAGATATTTTCCGGTAAAAATCCCGTTTGCCTTGACCGGTAAATCCGCGCGCTTCCATTGCAAAAGCAGTCCGCTCCGCTTTTCTCACAGCACCGGCGAGCATTGGAATCAGTACATGCCGCATCGCGAGTACCCTTTTAACAGGAGACTTCGGCACTTCAAGTCCCCTTAGCTGTTGAGCCTGCCGGATCTGGAAAAATTCATCCTTTAAAACAGGCAGGAACTGATATCCGACGAGGATGCTGTACGCAATTTTTGGAGACAGCTTCATCTGCTGCATCAGGCTTAAGATGAAATCAACCGGTTTTGTGGTAAAGACAAAAAGCAGAGACAGGCTGGAGAATGCAAGCACCCTGAAGCTTAGGGACAGTGCAGTGCCAAGCGTGCTGTCTTCACTGCCAAATACAAGTGTCGTCCAGAAATAACCGACTGCGCCAAGCAGGAAGGGAAGCATCATCAGGCTCCACACCTTCCATGAAATTTTTGCGAAAATCAACTGGATCAATACAACACCGACAAAGAACACAAGTGGCGTCCATGGATTGAAAAAGAATGCCATTGCGATCATTGAAACGGTGATCGCAATGAATTTAACCGAAGGATTCATACGGTTGATCATGCAGGTCACCTCCGAATGGCGGACATAAGCGGTGCTGTTTAAGAAGCTCTTGATCTTGCCAGACTGTAGTAGGACTGAATGGACCGCTCAGACTGCCTTTATGTAATAAAAGCAGTGAATCTGCCACACGGTCTGCAAAATTCATATCGTGCGTCACGATCAGAAATGTGACGCCCTCATTTGCGCGCGCTGTAATCAGATTTTCAAGCTCCCGTAAAGTAGCTTTGTCCTGTCCGGCAGTCGGTTCATCCATTACGATCACAGGCCGTCCGTCACAAAGCATGGCACCAATCGCTGTCCGTCTCTTTTGACCATGACTGACAGCAAAAGGATTTGATTCACTCACTTTATTCAGGTATAACCGCTTGAGAATATCTTCCACATCTGATCCTCCGCCAAATAAAAGCTCTTCTCTGACTGACTTCGTTAAGAATAAGAATTCAGGAGACTGCGGTACATATCCGATCCGTTTTGGTTCTACCTGGCCGCCAGTGGATTTCAGCCCGCACAATGCCTTCAGCAGCGTGGATTTTCCACTGCCATTTGGACCTGCAAGAACTGCAATCTCTCCTTTTTTTAATGAAAAAGTGGCTGGTGAAACAATTGGCTCTACAGCCAGGCCTTTTGCAGCTAAAGCGATCTGATCTGTCTGGATTTGCTCCCTTGTGATTGCCTGTTCAACAGGTTTTGAAGCAACCATCTGCCATTCCCGGTCAAAAAAGTCGTTCCATAAAGCAACCTGATGATCAATCGCAATCACTGTCAGGTTTTTTGATTCATGAAGGCCGCGGAGCCAAGCGACAAACTCCTGAGCGGTCACCGGATCTAAGTGTGTGAGCGGCTCGTCAAGCAGAAGAATTTCAGGCTCTAACACCCACGCACATGCAGTAGCGACACGCTGCTTCTGACCGCCTGACAGTGTCTGAATAACAGATTCCCTGAACGATTCCAGCCCGGTTTCCTGTAACACCTGTTCGATCCGGTCATTAATTTTATCTGATGGTACACCCACATTTTCAAGTGTAAAAGCGAGCTCTTCTTCAACGGTCTGCATACAAAACTGACTGTCAGGATCCTGAAAAACAGTGGCAATCCGCTGATTAATTTCACCTGGTGCATAGTCAGCTGCTGCCTTTTCGAGCAGGTCAACCTGTCCTGAGATGATCCCGTCACAGTTTTCAGGGTAAAGGCGGTTAAGCAGGTATAAAAGCGTAG
This sequence comes from Jeotgalibacillus malaysiensis, assembly GCF_044789845.1. Taxonomy (NCBI): domain Bacteria; kingdom Bacillati; phylum Bacillota; class Bacilli; order Caryophanales; family Caryophanaceae; genus Jeotgalibacillus; species Jeotgalibacillus malaysiensis. Next base: position 3,389,959 of record NZ_CP085252.1, on the reverse strand, counting down.
ACTTCCCGCACCCGCTTGGTCCTGTGATCACAACACGTTCGCCGGCTCTTACCTCAAAATGCAGCTGTTCAAATACCGGCTCCGCATCATCTGGAAAACGGAATGATACATTCTGCAAAGAGATGACGTTATACATGTGCATCACGCTTTGTAATGGCATAGCCTCTCAGCGAACCTGTCGCAAGCAGTGCATCTACAAGGTATTTACCGCCAATTCCTGCAATAACGGCACCACTCATCACACGGATCACAAACATCAGTAATACATATTCAGTGCTGAGCGCTGCAAAACCGCCTAACAGATACCCGTACACAAAGCTGAACACCGCGGCCCCCGCACCAGCCATCATATAAATCCCAAGGTTAAAATGGCGATACCTCGTGGCGGCAAAAACAGCTTCAGCTCCAAGTCCCTGAATCACTCCTACTAAAATCAAACGGGGACCGAGTGCGTTCCCAAGCATGACTTCAATCGCAGCAGCCATGGTCTCAGGAATCACTGCAGCACCAGGCTTTCGGATGATCGCCATGACAATAATAGACACGATAAACCAGATACCGAAGATCCATTCATATGCAATCGGACCAATCAAAGATGCCCAGATGTTTCCGATATGTACAAACAATAAGTAAATAATGCCGAATACAACTGCAAATAGCGACATCAGAACGACTTCTTTCAGCTTCCAACTCTTAAGCATGGTGATCCCCCTTGTGAGATGGACTATTGATACTCATTGACATGGTCATCACTAAATGCCGGTGCTCATCTGATCTTGACTTACCGAAAGTCTCCTCATAAAAATCAAACACTTCATGAATATCTCCATGTATCCCGCTTGCATAATGCATAGAGTCATTGAATACACCGCGTTCCTTTGCACGATCTACTTCCCTGTAGATGACACTCATATAATCCGGATTGTTCATCGGGTATAGTGCGAATTGTGAAGAAACATATTGCTTTGTTTCTTCATGGTTGTGCACTTCTTGATCAACGTCCATATAAGAATCGCCTGCTGTATCACCCGGACAGCCTGCTGAAAAAGTTGCATTGATGGCGACATGTTCACCGGTTTTTGCAGCATGCAGCGTAATCGCTTTGATCACGTTAAATACATGCTGTTCCTGTCCGCGAATCACGGTTGAGACATCATCTGTATGCTTCCAGACACCAGTCAGGTCAGTTGCCTCGAGCGCGCCTTTAATGACCGAAATAAAATCTCCCGCCATTGGATGCAGTGAAAAACGGCATCCGACAATTTTGCTTGTTCCACATTCCATTTAGTATTCCTCCCAGGAGCAGTTTTTTACACAAAAAAAGACCACATCCGCGAAAGATGTAGCCACTGCTCCTGATATAAAAAGAGAAGTCACTACACTTCCTCACGCAGGTATTATCCTGATCGAGTCATAAGGGATCGGAGCTAATGCTCACATCTCAGCTAATTTGCACCCCTAGTGCAGATAACGGTATTTAATTTTCTGTGCACGACCACTATATCACCAGAGATTTGAATGTGCAACACCCTGAAAAACTAATTAGAACCATATTATGACTTTTTGTTAAAAAATCATTCCCTCGGTTCAAATATCAGCACACCAATAACCGCAATCACGAGGCTGAACAATACGGAATAGAACCAGTGCCGGCCCTGAGTGGTTTTATTCAAAATATTCATCACGGCACTAATGCAAAAGGTCACGAAAAATACAAAAAAGATCAGAATGATTGTCATCATATAAATCGTCACCTCTTAAGTATTTTTGAAAGATCCACCTGCTTCTTTCAGCTGACGGATGGTTTTTGGTCCAACGCCGTGGAGGGAAAGAAGCTCTTTTTCGGTGTACGCTCTTATATCATTCATCGTTTTAATCCCTGCCTGATCGAATGCGCGCTGTGAAGGTTTGCTTAAGTTAAAAGGTAGTTCGGTCGTCATGCCTGCTTTCCTCCTTTTTAAAAAAGCATAGTTGGAAGTTCTTCAAGCCGCTGGTCTGTGCTGCGGGTAATTTTCAGTGAATAGCCGGGTTTTGAATGTGCACTTCCACGGACAGTGAGGGTCCTTTTGCGGTCAGCCATCTCAATCGTCAGCCACTTGCGTCCGTTCTCTGAAGTTTTGATACACTCAGATACTTCACTTGCTGTCAGTAAAATGATTTCAGTGTTCTGGAGGTCTTCTTCACCACAGATAAAAGCGAACAGATACTGGTTGTCATGCTGGCTGCGAAGCGTCTTTTCCATTTCTGTATCGTAAAAGGAGAAGGTCCAGATACGGGATTCTTTTTTAAAACGGGGTGTAAACGAGTATTTTGCATAAATAAAGTAGCTGTCGGTTTCATTTTCAAGCGCATAGATTCTCCGGTCCTGTCCGCCTTCTTTCATAACAGGGGAGAATCCTCGGTTCACAAGGTGTGACAGCAGCGCGCCAAAGTAAAAATCCACTTTCGGAATACTCATATCATTGCTCCTCCTTTCAAGTAAGGTAGTTACTTCTTATTATGAAGCACTTTTCAGCAGATTTACATTTTTAACACTTGAGCGGTCATTATTCTTGCATTCAGTCTGGAATCATTAGATGCTATGTGTATGAAAAATGCACTGGAGGAGGCTCATTATTATGTCTATTAAAGAGTTAAAAGGCATTCATCACGTCACTGCGATCACAAGCAGTGCTGAAAAAAATTACGAGTTTTTCACTTATGTACTTGGTATGAGGCTGGTTAAAAAGACAGTCAACCAGGATGATATCCAGACGTATCACCTCTTTTTCGCTGATGATACAGGAAGTCCCGGAACCGATATGACGTTCTTTGATTTCCCTGGCATTCCAAAAGGGAATCACGGCACGAATGAAATTTCAAAAACGTCTTTCCGTGTACCGAGTGATGCAGCGATTAACTACTGGGAAAAGCGGTTTGATCGTTTGAATGTGAAACACAAAGGCATACAGGAGCAATTCGGTAAAAAGACGATTTCCTTTGTTGATTTCGATGATCAGCAGTATCAGCTGATTTCTGATGAAAATGATCATGGTGTAGAAGCAGGTACACCGTGGCAGCAGGGACCTGTACCGCTTGAATACGCCATTACTGGGCTTGGGCCATTGGTTGTCCGCGTTGACCGCTTTGATTATTTTAAGGAAATGCTTGAGAAGGTATTGCTCTTTAAAGAAACGGCAGAAGACAAATCATTTCACTTATTTGAAGTAGGAGAAGGTGGAAACGGTGCAAGTGTGATTGTCGAACACAACACCTTTTTACCTCAGGCGCAGCAGGGCTTCGGCACTGTTCACCATGCAGCCTTCAGACTTGAGGATAAAGAAATGCTTGATGAATGGGACGAGCGCATGAAGAGCTTCGGTTTCGCGACATCGGGCTTTGTGGACCGCTTCTTCTTTAAATCCCTGTATGCAAGAGTGGCACCGCAGATTCTGTTCGAATTTGCAACGGATGGTCCAGGGTTTATGGGTGATGAGCCGTATGAAACGCTCGGTGAAAAACTCTCACTGCCACCGTTTTTAGAGCCGAAACGGGATGAGATCGAAAGTAAAGTGCGTCCGATTGATACGGTAAGAAGTACAAAGACGTTTGAAAAAGAATAGTGGGTGGGCCGGATATCTTAATGGGTATCCGGTTTTTTTATGTTTTGGGGTGGTGAGCGTGCCGAATATGACGTGGAAAGTGGGGGATTGGTGCAAGTGCGGGGGAGATTGTGACAAGTATCCGGGCGTATCGCTACAACCCAGGCGGGGAATGCTACATCCTGAGAGGAAACAGCGACAACTTCCCAAACCCACTCAGCTCAATACATAAATAAATCATAATTTAATTATCCGAAATATACAGGATTTACCTTCCGGATGTCGAAATACATAGATGGTCGGGGTTTCCCGGTACAGCTGTTTAAAGGAGAAGATTGGATGAAAAAGACGCTTTCCCTGTTGATTGCTGTGTTCCTGCTTCTGTCACTGCCGTCTGCCGCTTTTGCCGGAGGATTTAAGACACCGGGTAACTCGCTTGTTCCCGGAACAATCAGTATTGGTGAAGCCCCTGCTTACATAGACCCTGCAAAGCCTGCGATTGTGTTCGTTCAGGGTCTGACAAATGATTCAACTGTCTGGTATAACGAAAATGATATGTACAGTCGTGCAGTTGCAGCAGGCTATGAGACTGCTTTTGTCGAGCTAAATGATTCCGGTGGCACGCCAAAAAGCTATTGGGATAATGGTGCGATGCTTGCAGGACAACTTGAAGAAATCTCTGCCCATTTTGGCGGGAAAAAGCTTGTGATTGTGGCATTTAGTAAAGGAGGCGTTGATACGCAGGTTGCCCTGATTCATGAGGGGAAATACCCGCTTGTATCCAACGTCATTACACTTAGCTCGCCTCACTATGGCAGTGAGCTTGCTGATCTGGCAAATAGTACGTCACTGGGCTGGCTTGCCAATCTGATTGGACAAAACAGTGAGGGGACGCAAAGTCTTCAGACTGGCACGATGAATTACTTCAGGTCAATCACCGATAACCGCTTTGAAGCATCTCAAAACAGTTACTTTTCACTTGCCGGCACACGTACAGGCCCGCTATTTAGCAGCTATTGGTTTGGAAGCGGATTCATTTCAGGCCCTAACGATGGAGTGGTGTCAGTTGCGAGTTCTCAGCTGCCTTACAGCAGAAGTCTGGCTGTTGGCAACTGGAACCACAGTGAGATCAATAAAGGATACAATACGCTATCGATCTTCCAGCCTTATTTAACAACACAGCGCGCAGCTGCATTTTCAAGCTTCAGCACGATGGAAGCTCATGAGAAAGAAATCCAGCCGTTTGATACGCTGCTAAGAGGCGGAGAACAGAATGGTAAAGCATCTGAGAGTTTTTACGTTGAAGATGAGGCGGAAAGTCTTGTGATTAACTGGATGAGTGCCTCGCCGCATGAGACTGTTACGTTAAAAGCGCCACGAGGTCCTGCAAAAGATTATGAAGTGACTGCTGATGAGGATGATACGATGTTTTTTAACGGCGCTTATCATCATACTATTGAAATTACTGACCCTGCAGCCGGAAAATGGACAGCAGAAACGGTAACGGATCAGGAATCTGCTTATGCGCTGATGGTGACGTTTACGTCTGATTTAAACGATCAGCTTGCACTGGAGCCTTCTGACAACAAGAAAAAATGGGCTTTGAAAACAAATCCCGGATTAAGAAACAAGTCACAGCGTCATGCTGAAATTAAGATGTTCAGTGAGATCGGATTCGCGCCGGGGAATGGTAAAGAAAACCGCGGACCAGGTCAGCAAATCCGTCAGTTTAAGCAAAGTGGTAAAGCGGTCACCATTCCTTCAGGAGAGGGAACTTACAATATGACTGTAGAGGTAGAAGGCTCAACCCCTGCAGGTCAGAAATTCCAGCGTACAGTGATCGAATCAGTCTTTGTGGATGAGGAAGGGGTCGCTTACTAGAAGTTCAGTACTCGAATGAAAAGAAAATTAATACACTGACAGTAAGGAAATAAATCATTGAGCAGATCGGCAGCATCATCTGCCATTCCATGATAGGGAGTCCGCATAGCGCCGGGTTTTGCATTACTTCACCGAGCATCAGGCCCATTGCGCTCCCTATACTCATATGAACCGCCCCCGAAACTCCGGCTGAAGCATAGCCTGATAACGCTCCGTAAAAATAGCCTGCTGGTGCGAATAAAGCGAAAACCCACAAAACCGCCCCTTCAAAAACCAGGAAAAATGACAGTGATGCGGTTAATCCTGCGCCTCCGGCAGTAACACTCACGACTGTATTTACAAACCTTTCCGCTAAAATGATTCTCCTTTTCAGCATTAAAACTACATGATACAGAAAGATTGCAGCTGCTGAGAAAAGGATGACTTCCGGCATACCATTCACACCCTTTAAGATTTGACTGCAGTAGTGAAAGCCAGCATTAATAAAAAGATATAAACGGCTTCAAGCATGACTGCAAGCATTGCAGCCCCTCCTGCAGCAGCCCCAATCATCGGTCCCATTAACCCCATCATAAAACCATTTGCGAGTCCGGTCAGCCCCGTCTGCCCATCATAAAAAAGACCGTTTATCCCTCCAGCAAGCGCACCAGTAACAGCAGCAATGATCGTCATCCATACAAAATAGAACGGAAAATAATCAATGAGCACAATCCCTGTAATTAATCCTGAAAAGCCCCCTGTGAGCATCACAATATTCATCCCCAGATGGAACCCTGTCTGATCACGTAAGACAAAAAAACGTTTTAAACAGTAAGAAGTGATGATGATATGCAAAAAAAGCACAGTTGCCATTTGTCGTTTCTCCTTTCACATAATCTTTTATTGTATGGAATCCTTGATTTTTACGTGCAAAACCCACTCAGATAGCCGTCTCCCTGCATAAAATGATCATGAATTGTATAGAAAGGAGGGTCATCGTGTATTCAGATTTTGATGTGGAAAGCTGGCTTGCCTCAGCCCCGGTGATCAGGGAAACTTACCCGTCTCCTGCCGGGAAGGGAACGTCGGAAGAAATACTGCTTAGAAAACGCTATATTGAACTGGCTAATATCTTTCTGCAGCTAAAGTACAATCCTGAAAAAGGGAAAATCTTATTGCTGCAGTCATTCCTGGTTGAAAAAAGAAATCAGACGGTGGAAGTAATCCATCACAATCACTCAATTTCTAAAGGCAGGGTGCAGGATATTGGCAGGGACTATCTCGTTTTGACAAGCTATTTTACGAAATGCTGGATTCCTTACAGTGCGATGTCAGAAGTGAAAGTCCCTTACGGCGCCCCGGAATTCACAAACACCCATCGATATGTCTTTTTTGATAACCATCTTAGAAAGAGATTGCTTAAAAATTTTGGTGCAACCGTATCAAAACGCTCGAAATTAAAAGAAATGTTTTACCGGGAAACGTTAAAAACCAGTTTGTCCAGATGGAAAAACAGCAGGATAAAAGTGGAAATGACAGATGGACAGCGCTATTACGGAAAACTGATCAGATCAGAAGAAGAGAAGCTGAGTTTGCTCGTTAAAAACAAGAAACAGGATATCCATTACCGGCAAATCAAAAGCATAAAGAAGTCCCGGTTTCAATGATGCGTTCAAAAGCATGGCCGGATGAATAAAAGGGGAGAAAAAGATGGCGTTATCAGATGAACAGCGAGCAAAAGAGCTCGGAATGCTGATCGGTGAGTCAGTCTTAGTGGTAACAAAGTCAGATCAGCTGAATTTATTCGGACAGACGTTCAGACCGATTTTTGTTGGTACACTGCGCGAAGTGGGGGAAGGGCATCTGACACTTGATCCGGTCACGGTCAAGATGGTCACTGCACCGTTTTTTCAATTCCCGGTACCTCTCAGTATTCCGCTTGAAAACATCGCGCACTTTACACGCAACTTTGCTGCGGATAAAGTATTTCCGCTGACTTAAAAGGGGGATTAAATGTGGAGCATGCAAAGGGAAATATGACTTCAAATGACAGACATGAAGAAGGGCTGATTCAATTTATTGCTGAAAATGCAGGTGCTAAAATGCTTGCTTTGACATCATCTTTTCCGTACTTTTTTATCGGAAAAATCATTCAGGTGATGGATGACTATGTGGTGTTAAGTGTTGAAACAACGAACGTAGCAGAGCTTGAAGGCCGGGAATGGCACCTTCACATTCACGATATAGAAGTATTTTATATTGAGCGCGACGGCTGGCCGCTCATTCCGCAGCTGAAGGAAACAGGTGGTGACGGGTGAAGCGTTTCTTTCACATTGTGGCCATTCCGATCAGGATTGTACTGAATCAGTTCGGTGATCACAATCCAAATGGCATGATGTACGTATTAAAAGAGAATGAAAAGAAAGTGAAGCGGCTTGTAAAGAAGAATCCGTTTACGCCGGTTGAACTTGTCCAGCCTTTAATCATCCGGGCAAATGCGGGCGATGAGATTGAAATCCTGTTTGAAAATAAGCTGCCATTTCCGGCAGGTATTCATATGGAAGAAGCAGATTATGATGTGATGGATTCAGATGGAGCTGAAGCGGGCTTTAATCATTCATCACTTGTCGGGAAAGGTAAGAAAAAGACTTATTACTTCAAATTGAACCGCCCGGGCACTTATCCATTCTCAGATCTCGGAAATCCTTCGAGTACGGAAAACGGATCGAATGGCAACGGTCTGTTTGGTGCTCTATTTGTTCAAAAGAGGGGGTCATGGTGGACGCACCCTGAAACAGGCGGAACAATCACAAGCGGTCCATTTGCAGATATTCACCATCCTTTTCTGCCTTCTTTCCGTGAGTACGCATGGCTGTTTCATGATGAAATGGAAACAAATGATTTAACCGGAAATAAGCCCATTAATCCGATGACGAATGAGTCAGCTGAGTCGACCCATGCGGTAAACTACCGCTATGAGCCGCTTGGGAACCGCAAGAAACTGATCGATGAAGGTGTTGTCTGTCCGGAATGTGACGGGGAAGAGGTTCATCATGATTCATGGGTATTCGGTGATCCCGCAACGCCGATTCTAAAAGGGTATAAGGGAGACCCGGCAGTTGTCCGTCTTGTGCACAGCGGGGTAAAGGAAACGCATGTATTTCATTACCACGTTCACCAGTGGCTGAAGGATCCGTCCAATGCCGATTCTGAAATTATTGACGCACAGAGTATCAGCCCTCAATCCTGGTACGATATCGAACCGCTTTACGGACTTGGCAGCCTGCAGGGATCGATTGGAGATGCGGTTATTCACTGTCACCTGTATCCACATTTTGAAGCGGGGATGTGGGGCATGAACCGGATATTCGACACTCTCCAGGACGGCACACAGTGTTATCCGGACGGGAAGCAGATCAAAGCGCTGCAGCCGCTTCCTGACCGGCCAAAGCCTCCAGTGCCGACCAAGGATAAACCGGGTTTTCCGAATTTTATACCAGGGAAGCCGGGCTTTAAAGCACCGCGTCCCCCACTTGGCATTGAAGGCGGAAGAGGGTTAACAGAGCTTGAACGTCTCGCTGCAATACCTGACCCGAGACCTGGCGCTGTATTTGCGGATCCATGCGGATTCAATCCTGAGGCGCAGGTGATTGAATACCGCATTTCCGCTATTGAACTGCCGATTATTTATAACCGGCAGGGCTGGCATGATCCGAAGGGAAGGATCTTTGTTCTGGATGAGGACCTTGAGGCTGTTTTAAACGGTGAAAAAGAGCCCGAACCGCTTGTCCTTCATACGCCGGCAGGTGCCTGCGTCAGAATCCATTTTACCAACCGTCTGCCTGAAATCGCAGGAGGAGATGTATTTCAGCTGTTTACCCGCACGTATGAAGCAGGTTTTCACATTCACTTTATGAAGTTCGACGGGTTAGTGAACGATGGAGCGAATATAGGCTGGAATTATGATTCGAGTGTGCTGCAGGGGCAGACCATCACCTACGAATATTATGCAGATGTTGAGTTGAAAGCGTGGTTTTATCATGACCACCTGTTTGCTGCTCACCATCAGCAGCACGGCGTTTTTGGTTCGGGTGTAATCCATCCCCGTTTTACAAAGTTTCTCGATTCAGCAACAGGTGACGCTGTGATCAAAGGAACTGAGATTACCGCTGTCCATCCACTCATCCCGGACTATCGTGACCTTTCACTTTTTGTTCAGGACTTTACCCTTTTATATGAGCGCGACGGTACACCGATCCAGCCGCCGGATTTCCCGGGCTCACAGGATGATCCGGGTGTGTTTGGCGTCAATTATAAATGTGAACCGCTGCAGTTCCGTTTGAAGGGACCTGGGGATCCGGCCTATACCTTCAGTTCGTACGTTAATGGCGATCCGGTTACACCAGTATTTAAATGTTATAAAGGGGACCAGCTGAGAGTCAGGCTGATACAGGGTGCGCATGAGGAGTCGCACAGCTTTCATATTCACGGAATGCGCTGGAAAGCAGAGCGCCCGGATGTCGAAACACGATTGGAATCTCAAAAGCACATTGGCATATCAGAGTCCTTTACGCTCGAAACATTTGCTCCTCATGCAGGAGATTATTTATGGACCTTTGCAACAGAAGAAGATCTGTGGAATGGATTATGGGGACTCATCCGTGCCTTTGATGAGCCTGTTGAGGGGTTGATTCCTTTAAATGATCAAGAGCAGCATGAGCCTGAGCCGCTTTTATTACCTGTACCTGACGGGATCCCGCCTGCTAAAACAGAAGAGGTTAAGAGCCCTGCACCTGATGAAGCCCCGCTTAGACGCTTTGATATTACAGCTTTTCATCTCCCAATCACCTACAGTAAATATGGGGAACATGATCCTTATGGCATCATCTTTGCCTATACTGAGGATAAAGAAGATATTTTAGCAGGTCGGAAACAGCCGGAGCCGCTGATTTTGCGCGCAAATGCCGGAGAAGAAGTGGAGATCCGGTTAACAAATGCGCTTACGCCTGGCAGGTTCCCTTATCAGGACGGGATATGGCCTTATCCTGAAGTGAAAGAGCAGGCTTTTTACCCGCCTTCCTTACACATTTCGCTGCATCCGCAGCTGGTACTGGCTGATGTGAAAACGGCATCGGGTGAAACAGCAGGCTTTAACTTCAGGCAGTCAGCAGAGCCGGGTGAAACAATTACCTATCGCTGGTATATTGACCATGCATTTGGAGCGAGCGGGCTGTGGGATATGACAGATATCAGAAATCACCGGTCGCTTGGTACTTTTGGCGTTTTGATCGCAGAGCCAAGAGGGTCAGAAATGCTGGATCCAGCTAATCTGACTGAGGACAGCAAAGCCTCTTCCATTGTTTTAAAACATCCGTTTTTACCGGATACAAGAGAGTTTGTTCTCGTTATGCATGATGGTGTGAGACTTGAGGATAAGAACGGAAACCTGATCATTGACCCGGCTGACGGTATCCTCGGTGAGACGGAGGAAGAGGATCTTTTTGATACGTATGACCAGGGATCAAGAGGATTCAATTACCGGACAGAAAGGTTAGTCAGAAGGCTTGAAAAGCATGATCATCTTGCATGGCTGTTCAGCTCAAAAGCACACGGCGATCCGTCAACACCAGTATTTGAAGCCTATCCGGGCGATCCGGTTACGATCCGGCTTGTAAATCCATCTGAGCGCAGGCGGGCCCACACGTTCAGGCTGCACGGCCACTACTGGAATACTGATGCAATGGATCTGACGTCGCAGGTGAAATCATTTGATGGACCGATTATTACCGGTCACACAGCTGATCTGAGGCTTCACTACGGAGCAGGAGGCTGGTACGGTTTATCCGGTGATTATCTGTACCGTTCAGGAAATATCCGCTGGGATATCGAGCTTGGTATGTGGGGTATGTTGAGAGTGTATAAGCGGATGCAGAAGCATTTGCCGCCGCTTAATCAGAAGATAGATGATCAGAAATGAAGCTGCTGACTACGATCCTGTTCTTCTTTTTAATCGCAGGAGGGTTATGGGGGTTATGGTATCTGCAGACATCGCTTCCTGTTTTAAAAACGGTTGAGCCCTTTCAGATGAGTTCTGCAGTAGACGGAGAGAAGTATGATTCTGAAAACGACCGGATTAAAGTGGTGGCATTCTTTTATACTGCCTGTCCGGATATCTGTCCTTTTACGATGAGTGACCTGAAGGAAGCGTATGATGAGCTTGACGATAAAGGTGTATTTGATGGTCAGGTGGAATTTGTATCTATTACGCTGGATCCTGAGGCAGACACAGAAGAGCGGGTTGTGAATTACGCCAACTCATTCGATGCCGTGACAGATCACTGGCACTGGCTGAGGGGCACAGAACAGGAAACTGCTGCAGCAACTGAACAGTTCCGTATGCAGCGCGTAAAACTTGATGGTCAGATTGTTCACAGCACGACACTCTATTTAGTTGATGCAGATCACCAGATACGTGGGACTTATCAGATGGCGACTGCCAAGGACCGGGTGAACAGGGAAGAGCTGATTGGTGATGTTTTGAGGCTGGTTGAGAAGTGAGATGGGTGGTTAGCGCTTTGTCACCAGGATGACCCTGACCGAAGCGCACAGCTGCCGGTGTGGCGCGTTCAATTAACCTGAGAGATGATTCAATTAATGATAGCGGTGAACCAATTATCTGCACCCTTGAGTCTATTAATACCGCCGTCAGCCTGTATGATTCAATTAACAGAAGCGGTGATAGAATTACTCAGCCCACTGCACCAATTATCCCCAACGCTGAATCAATTAATCATCAGCTCCCACAAGCGGCACAAAAAAGCGCACTTACCTAAAAGTGCGCTTTTTGCATATGCAGTCAGACCAATTCCGGTTTACGCGTATCAGCTGCTGCGAGCCCCGCTTTGTTCAGGAAGTTCCATGGCTGATTAAAGTGCGGCTGGAAGAAGAAGTCGACAAAGCCGAGCTCATCAATCGTCATTCCTGTCTGAATGCAGACGCTGAGTGTATTAATGGATTGTGTAACATCCGCTTTTGACAGTACCTGTGCGCCAATGATTTTACGGCTTTCAGGGAGGTAGCTGACTTTCAGCAATACGTCTTCTGATGTCGGCATAAATTCAGGACGGTGCTTCTCAGAGATTGTGACGCTTTTCACATGAATATCCATCGCTTGGGCACTTGTTTCAGTTAAGCCGGTTGATGCCATATTCAGATCATAAATGTGAAGGCCTGAAGTTCCCTGCGTACCAACATTTTTCATAACCGGTTCAATCAGGTTTCGGGCAACAAGTGTACCCATTCTGACTGCGTTTGTTGCAAGTGGAATATAGGCAGCCTGACCAGTCGGATTGTATTTCACTGCACAGCAGTCACCGGCTGCAAGGATGTCAGGGTCGCTTGTGCGCATGTAATCATCAACAGTGATTGCCCCATTTGGCAGCATGTCCACTTTTCCTTTTAAGAGCTCTGTGTTTGGTCGGAAACCAACGCACATAATGACAAGGCCAGTCTCAACGCGTCCTGCATTTGTGACAACTGCTTCAACAGAGGTTTCGCCTTCAAAGCGGGTAACCGTTTCACCGAGTCGCAGTTCAACGCCGCGGTCAATGAATGCCTGTTCTACCTGATCTGTAAATTCTTGATCAAGGTATTTATTCAGAATGCGGTCCACACCGTCAATCAGTGTTACTTTTTTACCTGCCTGCTGGAATGCCTCTACAAGTTCAACACCGATATAACCTGCGCCGACAATCGTCACATGTTTGACGTCGCGTGATTTTTCAATAATTGTATTTGCCTGATTGAAGTTTTTTGCTAACAGAATGTTATCCATTTTAATGCCGTCAATTGGTGGAATGATTGGCCATGAGCCAGTAGACATCACAAGCTTATCGTAGCTGTCATTCACTTCTTCACCCGTGATCAGATTTAACGCCTTAATCTGCTTGCGCGCAGTATCGATTTCCTGCACGGCATGCTGCATCTTCATCGTTACACCGAGACTTTTCAGCTGTTCAGGAGAGCTGTAGAAAAGTCCCTGCGGATCTTCAACGACACCGCCTACATATAATGCCAAACCACATGAAAGAAAGGACACATTATCATTTTTCTCATAGACTGTAATATCTGCTTCGGGATACATATTGGCCATATTCGTTACAGCTGCTGTTCCAGCGTGAGTACTTCCGATGACTGCGATTTTCATGAGATAATTCCTCCTAAGTTTTAATTGTGAAGTTTTTCACAATCATTTAATAACTTCAGTATACGACGGTTTGAAATGGAATGCAAGTGTTTTGTTCAGTATTTCACAAACTTATTTTATGCAAAAAAATCGATTTGGATGGGATAGATGTAATTGAGCCTAAAGATGCTTAAATGAGAGGTGACATCTGATTACTAATGAAAATCTGTACCGATGATAAGAGTTTCCTGTGATATGCTTGATGAAGTAAATCATTCATTTAACGTAAAAAATGATTTTAATAAAGGAAGAGATGATATGAAGGAATTTGTAATCGGTCTTGACTTGGGTACAACGAGTGTGAAAGCAGTCATGTTTACGAAAGATGGAAAAGTAAAAGCTGAAGCGGAACAGCTGATAAAAACCTTCTATACAACAGATGGACATGCAGAACAGGACCCTGATGTCATCGTGTCATCTGCCGTTTTTGCATTAAAAAGCGTTTTAGATGAGACCGGTGCCAGTGCAGAAAATATTCTTGGAATCGGTTTTTCAAGCGCAATGCATTCCCTGATCTGCACAGATGGTGATGGGCACGCGCTTTCAAAAGCAATGATATGGGCGGATGGCAGAAGCCGTAAGCAGGCAAAGGAATTGATGAGCTCTAAAGGTCCTGATTTCTACAAGCTTACAGGCACACCCATCCATCCAATGTCACCTTTAACCAAGCTGATATGGATGAAGGAAACCGGCTACGCCCCTTATCTGGAGTCCGGATATATTATGTCAATTAAAGAATACATCATCTATCAGTGGTTTAATGAAAGGGTCACAGATTATGCAATGGCAGCAGCGACCGGCATGATGAATGGACAGACACTGACCTGGGATGAAGAAATACTTAATACAGCAGGTTTGAAAGAAGAACAGCTTGGTGAAACGGTATCTGCTGATTATCAGCTGACAGAGCTGAATCCAATTATCGCAAACTACTTAAAACTTCCACAGGACATACCATTTGTCGTGGGATCGGCTGATGGTCAGCTTGCTAATCTTGGCAGTAGTGGACTTGAAGAAAACTGTTTGACGATTTCAGCCGGTACGAGTGGAGCGGTTCGTAAATGGACAAATCGCTTCAATGTCAGTAACGGACAGGAAGTCTTTTGTTATGCATTCACACCGGAGCATTATATAACTGGAGGACCTACTAATAATGGAGGAGTAGCGATAGATTGGTTAAAAAAGACGTTGAATTATCACGGCACTTATGAAGAATTGATCATGGAAGCAGAAGCAGTCAGTCCTGGAGCGGATGGCTTGCTCTTTTTACCGTATATTAACGGTGAACGTGCGCCGTTATGGGATCAGGATGCCAGAGGGAGTTTAATTGGTCTTTCGATATCTCATGGTATTCCGCAATATGCGAGAGCTGTGCTTGAAGGGATTACATTCAATCTCTATCAGATTTACCTTTCACTCGGTACTGCTGGAGAAGAAGCAGAAGTGATTTATGTAAATGGGGGACTATCCAGATCAACTCTCTGGGTTCAAATTCTTTCAGATATTTTCAATAAGCCAGTACAGCGGACTGAAAGCCACCATAGTGCTGCGTGGGGAGCAGCATGGCTGGTGCTGACATCACTGGGTGAAAAGAGCTCGCTGCAGCAGATAAAAGAAAACATTCCTTTAGGTGAGCGAGTTGAACCTGATGAAGAACAGCATAAGGAATATGTAAAGATTTACGAGCGCTACAGTAAATTTGTTAAGGCAGTAATGGAAGATGTGTAAAGTTGAGGGTGCTTTTTATGATTATAAGAGTTGAACGTGCGCCTTCCACTTTTCATTAGATCCAGCTCCAGCAGGCAGGTCCTCGAGTCATAAGCCACAATGAGAAAATGAGGAAGGGCGCTCATTTTTCTCATTGCGTCTTATGCTTGTCGGACCTAAACGCCTGCTTCCGCTTTTCATTAGATCCAGCTCCAGGCGCTAGCTCTTCGGGTCATAAGCCACGCATCGGTAAATGGGAAGGGCGCCCATTTTCCGCTCCGTGGCTTATGCCCGTCAGAGCTGACCAAGCGCCTTCCACTTTTCATTGTTCCACGTGAAACATTTTCAGATTTTTTGCACAATGGTCTGAATCACGTGAGAAAGTCCGTTATGCAGCTTGCCTTCCTGTCTGATCACTTCTCCGGTGAAGAAATGGATGATCTTCCATTCTTTGAAGGCTTCGAGCATGTCTCCTGCATCGTATAGAAACTCTTCTTTTGGCGGGCCACCGGTTTTGTAAGGCAGCTGGTGCTTTGAATACACCTCACTGATATAATAGCCGCCAGGTTTGATTGTACTTTTAATCCCCTCAAGCATTGATTCTCTCCCTGCAGGATCAATATGACCAAAGATATTGAGTACCGCATCATAGGATTCAGGCATCCAGTCTGCATCAGTCAGGTCGGCAAGTGCGGTTTCCACCTGGACATTTCTTTCGGCAGCGAGCGCATGCGTTTTCTTGAGGCCCTCTTCAGCGTAATCCCACGCTGTCACGCTGAGTCCTTTTTCGGCCATAAATACAGCATTTCTGCCTTCTCCTTCAGCAACTGCAAGCAGGGAACCCTTCTTCAAGTTCAGTTTGTTCTGTGCGTATACAACAAATTCATTTGGTTCTTTTCCGTAAATATAAGTTTTGTTCTGAAATCTTCTATCCCATGCATTCATTTGATCACTCCTCTACTGAATTATAATGGTTCTGAGCAGTAATCTCATTTGTAAGCGGTTATAATGGAGCTACATTTGCAGGGAGGGATTTGCATGAAGAAAACATGGTGGAAGGAAGCTGTTGTCTATCAGGTTTACTGGCGCAGCTTTTATGACAGTAACGGTGACGGGTATGGGGACCTCCGGGGCGTGCTTGAAAAGCTGGATTACATAAAGAAGCTCGGTGTCGATGTGATCTGGCTGAATCCGTTTTATGAATCACCTGACCGTGATAATGGCTATGACATATCAGACTACGAGGCTGTGATGGAAAAAGCGGGTGATCTGGATACGTTTAAAGAACTGCTTGAAGCCATTCATAATAAAGGAATGAAAGTGATCATGGATCTTGTTGTGAATCATACCTCAAATCAACACCAATGGTTTCTGGATTCAAAGTCATCGAAAGATCATCCGAAGCGTGACTGGTATATCTGGAAGGAAGGAAAAAGTGATGGACCACCGAACAACTGGCGCTCTTACTTTGAACCTTCGAGTTGGACAAAAGATGAGGGGACAGGAGAATATTACTTTCATTCTTTTGCAAAGGAGCAGCCTGATCTGAACTGGGAGAATACTGAAGTCAGACAGGAAATCTTTCGCATGATGCGCTCATGGCTGGACCTTGGCATTGACGGATTCAGAATGGATGTCATTAATTTGCTGGCAAAGCAGGATGGCTTCCCGGATGCAGAGAATCCTAAGCATATCAGTTATCTGGCTAATAACCCGGGCATTCATGATTACCTGCAGGAGATGAACCGGGAAGTGCTCTCCCGTTACGACGTGATGACAGTGGGAGAAATTCCGTTTGTGAATCCGGACACAGGTCTTTTATACGTTCATGAGGACCGGAATGAGTTAAATACGTTGTTTCATTTCCAGGTAGCTGATGAGATGCCTGTGATGGACCTATCGAAATATAAGGAAATTCAGGAGAGCTGGTATCAAGGTGTTTTTGAAAAGGGATGGAACTCCCAATTTTTAAATAATCATGACCATACACGCCAGGTCACGCGTTATGGGAATGACGGTCAGTACCGGACCGAATCTGCGAAGCTTCTCGGGATCATGCTTCATACACTGCCCGGTATGCCTTATATTTATCAGGGGGAAGAGATCGGGATGACCGGTGTCCGGTTTGATTCCATCGATGACTACAATGATATTGCGATGAAAAATAAATACAAAGAAGAAGTGGCAAAAGGAAGGGATCCTGAAGAAGTATTTGAGGATCTGCTGCTGCTCAGCCGTGACAATTCCCGGACGCCAATGCAGTGGAACGGTCAGGAATATGCAGGATTTACTGAGGGAACTCCCTGGATTAAAGTGAATCCAAATTATCAGGAAATCAATGTAAAGCAGGCGCTCGATGATCAAAGCTCCGTGTTCTATACTTATCAGAACCTGATCGAACTGCGCAAAGAGCATCCTGTAATGGTTTATGGTGATTATGAGGATCTTTCAAAAGGGAAAGAACCACTGTACATGTATAAAAGAACATATAAAAATACGACATGGCTGATTGCACTGAATCACTCGGAGCAGGCACTTTCAGTGGAAAGTCCGAAAACCCTTGCAGGTGAAGCAACGCGTCTTGTGATTGGTAATTACAAGGTTGACGCTGCAGCAAAATCTGTTCTGCCTGAGACGCTTGACCTTAAACCATATGAAGCCCGTGTATATGAGTTTGTGTCAGCAGATTAACGAAAAGACAGCGCACCCGCGCTGTCTTTTCGTTAACTTATATTAAACCCGCTGGCTATAGAGCTCGAGCTCAGACTCTACCCATTTTGAGTAATCTGAAATCGTTTCAACCTGCTGCTCATTAAATGTACGCGGCAGATAATCAGTAATGCATAGCGTTCCAATCATTTCACCCCTCGAGATGAGCGGGATGCCGGCATAAAACTGAAGTCCGCTCATTTTAAAGAATTCACGGATTTCTCCATCTTGATGCTCAGCCATGTTTTCAATGATCAGTGCTTCCTGCTGTCTGATGACATAATCGCATAATGTCTGATCGCGGGGCACTTCTCTTATTGTCCGTACGGGTTCCGGAAGCCCGATACACGATTTAAACCACTGACGTTTATCATCAATAATGGAAATAAAACAGATCGGCACATGAAAAGCATTTTTGATTGTCCTGGTAATCCGGTCAAATCGTTCTTCAAACGGTGTATCAAGAATTTGCAGACGCTCAATTTCCTTCAGCCTGCTTGCTTCCCCGTTCGTTTCCTGCGTGGCGGCTGCTTCCTGGGAAGACTGGTCTTTCAATAGGATATAGTCAAAAAAGTGATTAATCGTACTTTTAATTTTTTCAAGAGGCAGGGGCCTGCTGAAGTAATATCCCTGAATTTCATCACAGCCGAGGCTTGTCAGAATATCAAACTGTTCTCTCGTTTCCACACCCTCAGCCGTAACATAAAGATCCAGCTTTTTCGCAAGCTGAATAATAAAATGGACAATGCTGATATCTTTTTCATTATGGTGATGATCAATTTGAGAAATAAAGGAGCGGTCGATTTTAATCCCATCAAGTGAAAAGTTTCTCAAATAATTTAAAGATGAATAGCTGACACCAAAATCATCAATGACAACGCGAAAACCAAGCTCTTTTAAATGGTTAATGATTTCCACACCTTTAATCGGATCCTTCATCAGCATATTCTCAGTAATTTCAACTTCAATATTTGAAGGGTCAACGGCACTCTCGCTTACTACCTGAATAAAATGGGCATCAATTAAATCCGGCTCAAACAAAGCGGCAGACAGGTTAATAGACGTAACTGCGTCTTCAAAAAGCTCAGGTGTATGCTTAATATCCTGACATACTTTGGATGTGACAGCCCTTGTTACTTCCTGAATCAGCGTTGTGTTTTCAGCAACCGGTATGAACTTTAAAGGCGGTACTGTCCCAAGCACAGGGCTGAACCATCTGACCAGTGCCTCATAGTGAACGCGATTCGTCCTGGCATGTAATTTCGGCTGATAATAGACCGCCAGCTCATTCTGATCCAGTGCTTTATAAAGCTCTGCCTCCATAATGGCTTCATCAATCATTGCCTGATGGTGATGTTCATTTTTGAACAGACGAATCGAGTTTCTTCCTTCACGTTTGGCTTCAACCATAGCGGCACAGGCATTGGTAATCATGGAATTAGGGTGACCGGGACTCATACAGATGCCAATGCAGCCTGTCACGGGAATCGATACGCCATTCACCTCATAAGTAAATTGGGATAAGGAAGAAAGGATGTTTTCAGCAAGCTGGGTCGTTTGGTCTTCAGAGTGGTCAGCGACAGTCACAATGAACTCGTCACCATCAATTCTTCCAAGGATTGATTCAGGCGGCAAAAGGGCAGCGGTCTGCTTTGCGATTTTCTTAAGTAAAACATTTGTCGCTTCAATACCGAGCCATTCGTTAATGAGCTTGAACCTGTCGATATTCAAATATAGAATTGAAAATGAGGAATGCTCCATTTTAGACAGTTCTGCTTTTACCTGCAGCAGACTCGGCAGTCCGGTTAAGTAATCAATATTTTCAATTGAAGCGAGCAGTTTGGTAGATGTAGAGTCAGAAAGATCGTTGGTCAGTCCGATTATATATCTGACATGACCATGCTCATCTGTGATTGGCATCAGAGCCGAGGCGGCGTACTCTGATATATTGGAAAGCTTATTCATCTGATCAGAATAAAACACAGGCTCACCTGAAGAAGCCGCTTCATCATACTGACTGATGAGAGGAGCTGCGACTTTTTCTTCATAGATCTCATGAATATAGCGACCCTTCCAGTCCTCAGGAAGTGAAGCGAGCCGGGCTGCTTCTGAAGTAACATCTGCATATTTATAGCCCTGCGTATCCACTTCCATTAGAAAGACCATCTTATAAAGTCCCGTGAAAAAATCAAACAGGTACTGGGGGTCTGCTTTCAGATACTCCATCTCTTTTCCTCCTCCAAACAAACAACCGTATATATAAGAAATTAATAATTACTTCTATCATAAAGCGAATGGTGACGTATGTCACGATTATAATGTCTTTTGAGTGTAAAAAGTTACATTTTATTATAGTCTAAAGAACTTATTACGTCTTTTCGGACAATAGCGTTATTTGGTAAAATAAAAGTAAAAGGCAGAGTGAAAAGTTTGGACGCAAAAAAACTGAAGCAGCTTGAGATCCGGATTTCGGGGACAGTGGGGACTTCCTATCGGACTATTATTGATTTTGATAAAAACTGCATATTAAGATCCGGAATCATAAATGATGAAAAAGTTGATTTTATTCCTTCAACTTTGAATGAACTTGAAAACAATAGACTAAGAGAAAAATTAACCTTTTTGAATGTAAATACTTTAAGGAACGAGGAGCGGCCTGACCGGATACAATCAGATTTGTATTGGCAGGTGGTTATCACTGGTGAGGGCGAAAATCTTCAGGCGGTTGGGGTGGATCAGCTTCCGCGTGAGTGGGGGAATTTCTTCAGGCTGCTTCCGTAGCAGCCTGATGTTATTTTTTTGCATATTCTGAAACAACAAAAGCAAGATCATCATTCCCGAAAACCTGCAGGACGTTGATGAGTGTACCGGAATCCACGGTCATATCAAACACTTCGCTTTCTTCTTTCAGCTTCTTTAAAAGAGGATTAGGAGCCTGTACGGGATAAGCTTCATGGTACACTTTTTCAGGGTCCAGATCATGCTCGTGACACCACTGAATGAATATGCGCACCATGACCTGCTCATCTTCCTGATACTGCTTAATAATATATGCTTCTATTTCTTTTTGATCCATTTTACTGCCCCTTTCTGTGCTGCTCCTGATAAATATGGCTTATTTAAATGAGGGAGTATTAAAAATAACAGGAGGTTCGTACGAATGTGTTTAAGGTGGTTTTAACCTCCGAAACCGTGGGTAAATATTCTTTGTGACCACATAAATCAACGGTGGAGTGGCGGATAAATGAACCGCTATTTTGCTGCATTGTCGTGACTGCAGGGAAGACAGCGGCTTTCTTAAAGAAAAGGATCCAACCACCCGAATTGGCGATTAAGAGGGCATATATTCTTCCCCATATAAATGAAATTGCGGACATCTCTGGTAGCTACCGGAGATTTTTTCGCGTTTTAACGCATAATGAGTATAAACCCTAATGCTGCAAAAAGTGTACCGCCTAAAAACGTTATGACTAGATAAAGAACCGCTTGCAGCCTTTTTTTATCATCAAATAACTTCACCGCTTCAGTCTGCATGGTTGAGAAAGTTGTAAACGCACCGAGAAAGCCTGTTGCAAAGAGCGCATAGAATGTTGATGACAGCTCAACAGCAATGGCCATACCAAGCAGAAAAGATCCGATCAGATTGACCGCAAGTGTACCAAATGGAAGGGACGAAAACCTTTCGTTTCCATATGACGAAAGCAGGTATCTTGAGATTGCACCGAAAAATCCTCCTGCGCCAAGTAATAATAGAGTCATTGGTTTACACCTGCTTTTCTTCCAGCCTTTATTCCGCAGTAGGCAAGCACAAACCCGCCAGCCAGACTAATCATAAAGTATAAAAAAGCAAATACATACTGCCCGCTCTGTAAAAATCCAAACAACTCTGCACTGACAGCTGAAAGCGTAGTGAAAGAGCCAATCAGCCCTGTAGTAAGTGCAAGTCTGATGCCTCTGCTCAGCTTAAGCTGAGCTGTAGAAAGGAGCCCGAGTAAAAACGAACCGAGAAGATTGACAATTAATGTTGAGAAAGGGAAGCTGCTTTGAATCAACGTATTAACTAAAGCCCTTAGGCACACTCCGGCGGCCCCGCCAATTCCAACCCACAACACATTCATGCCATCACCTGCTCACTTTGAAATTAAAAAATAAAACCGTCATTAGTGCTGACGGCTTGCTGATAAGCGGAACGAATCCGCTGCTGCTTTTACCTTCTCATAAGCTTCCTCCATCGATTCAGCTTGAATAAATGTGTGAGATCCGTCCTGTGAACTGATTGAGTGCTCATATCGTGGATCATAATAATAGATAAGCAGAAGCTTCACGGCTTCCTCATAGTCCCGGTTTGTCAAAAGAGCACGTATTTCCCGGGAAATTGGCGTATGGATTCTCCGTTCGATTTTTTCAAATGCTTCCATAAATTGATCAGGTGTCTGATCAGGCTGATAATCCTTTAAAATGTTTTTTACACGCTCTTCGGCTGGAAGGTCAAGAAATAGCTGAGGGGCATTTTCTTTTTTCTCATGTAGAAAATCAGGCATGTGAACCCGACCTATTCTCCTACTCTCGCCTTCAATCAGTATATATGGCGAATTTTTCAGTTTTCTTAACTCAGTAATCAGTAATGAATCAAACTTCTTCTGATTGCTTGGTTCTAAACCGATCTGACCAAAAATTGAACCACGGTGACCGGCCATTTTTTCAAGGTCAATGATTGGATACCCTTCTTCTTTCAACTGGTTTAAAATCAAAGTCTTGCCAGATCCGGTATACCCATTCAGTACGAGTAGTTCAGGTGTAAAATCAAATGATTCAAGACATTGTACCACCCATTGTCTATAAGTTCGGATCCCTCCGGTCAAACGATTTACATCAACACCCATCAATTCGGTTGTCGTTGCAGCCGTTTTACTTCTCATGCCTCCACGCCAGCAGAACACTGAAACAGGACGCTCCAACTCTTTGAACGCTTTTACAAACTCAGGAAGCTTTGCAGAGAATATTTCAAGCCCGCGTTCTTTAGCAGCTTCTGACCCTACCTGTTTATAGATTGTACCGATTTCTGCACGTTCCTCGTTATCAAATACTGGAATATTAATGCTCCCGGGAATAGACCCTTCTTCAAACTCCCCCGGGGAACGGACATCAACGAGGATCCGTTCGTTATTTTCATGGACCTCCATCAAGTCATTTAAGCTGATTTCTCTTGTCAACGCTGTTCACCTTCAGACGATTGAATCGTGATCTTGCCGCTATGATCACCGACAACTTCACCAATCATATGCGCATCTACTGCTTGCGCGCGCAGCTTAGCGAGGAGCTCATCAGCTTCATAGGCAGATACTGAAATTAACAGACCGCCTGATGTAACGGCGTCACACAGAATATAGCGATCAATCTGATCCATTTCTTCAGGGAACGTGACTTTACCTTCCAGGTGAGCATAGTTATTTTTCGTGCCGCCTGGGATCGTCCCGCCCTCAGCTAACTCACGGACGCGTGGCAGAACAGGAACCTGATCATTGTAAATACGGATGCCTGCTTCACTGCCTGCTGCCATTTCTGAAGCATGTCCAAGTAATCCGAAACCAGTTACATCCGTTGCTGCGTGTATATCGAAATCAGCCATTGTTTCAGCCGCTGTCTTATTTAAAGTTGCCATTACACTTGTAACGTTTTTCGTTTCTTCATCACTTAATAATCCATTCTTTAGTGCAGTTGTAGAAATCCCGACACCGATCGGTTTTGTCAGGATCAGTTTATCTCCAGGCTGTGCGCCGGAGTTTGCTCTGACTTTATCAGGATGAACAGTACCAGTTACAGCAAGTCCGAACTTTGGCTCCTGATCATCAATCGAGTGGCCGCCTACAAGTGTAACACCGGCTTCTTTTAGCTTATCTCCTGCACCGCGAAGGATATCAGTCAAAATACTCTTATCAAGCGTTGAGATTGGAAATGCCACGATGTTCAATGCAGTCAGTGGTGTACCACCCATTGCGTAAACGTCACTAATTGCATTTGCAGCAGCAATCTGACCGAAATCATAAGGATCATCAACAATTGGTGTAAAGAAATCGAGTGTTTGTACAAGAGCGGTCTCTTCATTGATCTTATAAACTCCTGCATCATCACTCGTATCCAGACCGACAAGCAGGTTTGGGTTTGCTTCTGCCTGCGGAAGGTTTTTCAGCACCTGGGACAGATCAGCAGGACCGATCTTACAGCCGCAGCCTCCTTTAGAAGAGAGTGAAGTCAGTTTTATTGTGTTAGACATTTATATCAACCTTTCCTATCAATTCATTCCTTTAAGTTTAGCACAAAATGAAAAACTTCATTCTATAGAAGATTCGAGTGAAGCAATTGACTTGCCTCATTAAGTCATACATGTTTTAATATAAAACGTAATGGTTACGATTTATATAAACTGGAGGTAATAGATATGAAACAGAATACACACCCTCAATACCGGAAAGTTGTATTTATGGATACAAATAGCGGATACAAGTTTCTGACTGGATCCACGAAAGGTTCAAACGAAACAATCGAGTGGAAAGATGGCAATACTTACCCGTTATTAAAAGTAGAAGTAAGCTCAGATACACATCCTTTCTATACAGGGCGTCAGAAGTTTGCTGATAAAGACGGCCGAGCAGAAAGATTTAAAAAGAAATATAATCTTTAAACAACCTGGACTGCTGCATCGAATATTGATGCAGCAGTCTTTTTGTCGATTTACGAAAATATTTCGTGATTATTCTCTAAATAAGGCGAATAAAACTGCAAATAATGTATTAATAGCGCTTTAAAATGAGTTTAAAATCCAAATTAACGAAACATTTTACTTAAATAATAAACTAAACGAAAAGTGAGGAAGGCATAAATGAAACCAGCAACAGTTAATCAACCTAAAAAGCATTCGGGAAGATTCGTCCTGTAAGGCTTACTGATTTTCGCCGGACTCGTATTACTATTCCCGTTCTACTGGATGTTTGTCAAGGCGACTCAGCCAAACCACGTGATCAACCAGACGCCACCGGCACTTCTGCCGTGACCTGAGCTTGTAACGAACTTTACAAACGTACTGGGACAGATTGATTTCTTCGGGGCAATGATGAACTCGCTGATTATATCAGTAGCCGTTACTGCCGGCATTTTTTTCTGGGCAAATTAAATGAGCAGTTTGTCTATATTCGTATCAGGATGAAGGGTAAATAAAGAATAATGGGAATCTTAAAGCTGTAAAAGAGGTGAAGAGCTGATGGGCAGTAAAGTATTTCTGATTCATGGTTTTAATAAGGGCGCAGCAGATATGTACCCTCTTGAGCGTTTTCTCAGTAAAATGGGGTACAACTGTATCACCCTTTCATTTCAACTGCGTTTTCATCCATTTGAACATGCTGCAGCGGTACTCTCTGACATGTTAAGAGACAAGGTGGCAGATGGTGAAAAAGTCTTTTTAATTGGGCACAGTACCGGCGGCATTGTCATTCGTAAGGTGCTTTCAGATCCGGTGTGTGCCGGGAAAGTAGCGCGTGCTGTACTGATTGCTTCACCGAATCAGGGGAGCGGTCTGGCTGGTGCTGCCCATATGATCCGTCCTTTTACAGCTGTATATAAAACGCTCTTTTCTATTACTCCGGCATTTATTAATCAATATCCATTTGCTGCTTCTGGCGTGGAGGTTGGCGCGATTGCGGGAGATCATGCAGGGCTTTTGCTTGGGAAAATGCTCAGGCAACGCAATGATGGCCGTGTTGAAACGGCTTCAGTCTGGCTGCCGGATATAAAAGATTTCCTGATCCTTCCATTCCATCACAAGCAGATTCATCACCAGCCGGAAACTGCCGGGCTGATCGATCACTTTTTCAGGCATGGCAGCTTTCATTAACATACTCGGCAGATGGTAAGCAGACTGCTGGATATGAAATTCTGATATAGTTAAGAAAAAGAGTAACGGGGCTGATGACATGGAAGAACATAAAATCATTGAACGGCTTCAGGCGCATGAACCAATCATTCTCGGGGAAGAGACCGTACGCAATTATTCCATTTTAATCCCTTTTATTAAAAAAGAAGATGGACTTCATCTGCTGTTCGAAGTCCGCTCCCTAACCATGCGCAGACAGCCTGGAGAAGTCTGCTTCCCGGGCGGAAAAGTTGATCGTGATGATGACAGCGCGAAGGGTGCAGCAATCCGTGAAGCCCAGGAAGAATTGGGGCTGTGCGACGCATCGATCGGGCGCGTCTATTCGTTTGGGAAACTGGTATCCCCTTTTGGCATGACGATCAGCACATTTGTCGGTTTTATTGATCATGAATCTGAAATCCAACCGAATCCGGCAGAAGTGGAAGAAGTATTTACAGTGCCACTTTCCTACTTTTTGAACGAAAATCCGGATGAGCACATTATTAAGGTTGAAGTGAAGCCTGAGGATGGCTTTCCTTATGAGCTGATTGCCAATGGACGTGAATATAAATGGCAGACAAGGCAGTATTCAGAGTACTTTTATCACTATGAAGGCAGAGTGATCTGGGGTCTGACAGCGCGTGTACTGAAGGAGTTTGTTGATAAAGTGTTAAAGAAAGAATAATAGGTTCCATCCGGCGGCTTCTGAAGCGGTTGGGTGGAGCTTTTTTTGCGGGTCAAATGTCATGAAGTGTCGAACATCAGGTGATGAACGTTGAAAGTGCAGGGACAAGCGTCGAAGTAGTTAGATTGAGTGGCGAACCATACAGAAGATGTGCCGAACCACCTGGATTTAAACCCGAACCCCGCCAAACCCCCACTACTAAAATACAATTATTTCTGAATTTTTTCACTTTAGTACTTTTAATCATTAAAACTTCTGTGTACAATGGTTCAAATAAAGAGCCAAAAAAGGAGTCATGACAGATGAAGACAAAAGCATTAGAAATTGTAAAAAGACAGCAGCTGAAAGAGAAGCCATCTGAGGGGGTTCCCTTTGGTACAACGTTTACAGATCATATGTTTATTATGGAATATGAAGAAGGAAGAGGCTGGCATGATGCCCGGATTACACCATACTCACCGCTGACACTCGATCCTGCAGCAATGATTTTTCACTATGGACAGACGATCTTTGAAGGATTAAAAGCTTATCGTACAGAAGACGACCGTATTCTTCTGTTCCGTCCTGAGAAGAATTTTGAGCGGCTGAATCTTTCAGGAGCGCGCCTGAGCATTCCACCTGTTGATGAAGAGCAGGTGCTCGAATATTTAAAGACGTTAATCGAACTTGAAAAGGACTGGGTGCCGTCTACACCTGGACACTCTCTGTATATCCGTCCGTTTATTATTGCAACAGAACCGAATCTGGCAGTCAGTCCGTCAAAAACATACCGGATGATGATTCTCCTTTCACCAGTTGGCCCTTATTTCCCGGGTGGGCTGAAGCCGGTTACCATCCATGTTGAACAGGAATTCACGCGCGCTGTAAAAGGCGGGACTGGTATGGCGAAGACAGCAGGAAACTATTCATCAGGCTATCAGGCACAGGCCGGTGCTAAAGAAGCAGGAAACGCAGACGTGTTATGGCTGGATGGGATTGAAAAACGCTTCATTGAAGAAGTGGGCAGCATGAACATTTTCTTCAAAATTAATGGAGAAGTCGTAACACCTGCGCTGAGCGGCAGTATTTTAAAAGGTGTCACGCGTATGTCAATTATCGAAGTGCTGAATAGCTGGGGCATTCCTGTTACAGAGCGTCGCATTGCGATTGATGAGCTGTATGATTTATATGAAAAGGGTCAGGTTGAAGAAGCATTCGGAACTGGTACAGCAGCTGTGATTTCACCGGTTGGCGAGCTGAACTGGGGAGACAAAAAAATGGTCTTCAATGATCATAATATCGGAGAGCTGTCCCAGAAACTATATGACACGATCACAGGCATCCAGACAGGCAGAAGACCTGATGACTTCAACTGGACAGTCGAGGTAAAATAACTTTCTTCAAACGCCCTTCCTGATGTAAAATAACAGTCAGGGAGGGCGTTTATATATGGTATATGTTGCATTAATTATGACGCTGATGATGCTCGCTTTGATCATTGCTGTTGTCATGAACAATAACAAAAAGATTCATCAGGATGTCTCAGGCAGACTGAGTAATGATAAAAAACTTGAACAGCAGGTAGTCAATCTAATCAGAAGCGGTCAGGACGAAGAAATTATCGTACGATTTGTCAGAGATGAAACTGGATTGAACCAGCCGGAAGCTCAAAAGTATATTCGCAGATTACAGACTGAGCGTGCGCTGAAACTGGTTTAGGAACCCACGTAATGGGAAAAGACTTACCAATTCGTAAAAAGGAGTGGTAAGATGACCCAATTACTGGAACCAGGCAGAAATTACACTGGAGAAGAGCTGCAGAAAATCAGTGAAAGTAAAGATGTTTTATTGCTGTCCTCCAATGAAGACCAGCTATTTACTGATGCGTCGCGTGAATATAGAGTGGTTTCATGGTATGAGGGCTTTCACAGTCACGGTGCATCCTACCAGACGAAGCGTGCTTATATTGTAGAAAAAGTGTAATTTGATGGAGCTGGGACATATCATTGTTTCAGCTTTTTTAATCGTTCCGCTGCGCTTCAGGCGGAAGCTTTACGGACGCCGCCTTACGCTTCCGGTAAAATCCAAAAATACGTACTGAGAGAAATGTCGCTTGAAAAAGCCGGCGTATAAACGTCATAATAGGGAATGAACCGGATCTGCCAGAAGGTCCGGCTTTTTCATGATGCAATTTACTTAAAAAGCCTATATGATGAGTTTAAACATATATTGAAGTAACGCAGGGAGGGGATCCGGTTGGAAGAACTGGCGGAAGTTCAGCATTTAATCGAAGAGTCAGGCTGGCTTGGTCCGGCCCTGTTTATCCTGCTGCACCTTATCAGACCGCTGTTATTTTTGCCGGTGATCTTAGTATGCGTGGCAGGCGGTCTGCTGTTTGGTTTTATAGAAGGTGCCATCCTGTCATTTATCGGACTCACATTGATGAGCTTTGTCTCTTATACATTGATCTACCGTTTTCCGGCATTTAAACAAAAGCTTTCAAAGCTGAAAGATAAAGTACTTCCGGATCGCCATTTATCAGTGGGACAGATCATGGTGCTTCGGATTATGCCATTTGTCCATTTTCATCTTTTATCGTTTTACTTAATGGAAATGACTGAAACGCGTAAGGAGTATATGATTTATTCTATGGTCGGTGTCATTGCTCCGGCAGTCATCTATACTGCATTTGGCGGAGCAATCCATGAGCTGCCGTGGTATGGAACGGCGATTCTCTTTATTTTACTGCTGGTTGTCTATAAGGTGATCGGGAAAATGCATAACGAGAAGATGGATACGATCTCATAATCAGCAGCACATGATAAAAGGATGTGCTGCTGAAGTGTGTGTATAGCTCCAGACCGGCTGTTTATCAGGTGCTTTGTAATGCCACGCTGCAAGGGCTGCCCCGCAGGAATCAATGGAATGGGTGGTTTCAGCGATATCTTCTGTGAGCCCATGCAGTCCCTGCTGCTGTAACCAGGTGAAAACTTCTGCCCTTTTAGAAGGGTCTTTTTTATAGCTGAGTGCCGGTGTGGGGTCTTCCATCCTTAAGCCGATTGCAGCGCCGGGATGAACTTCAAGGATTTCGACGCCGGGATCCTGAAGCATTCTTGTGAGCTGGATGCCTCTTAGCGTAATATAAACCATTCGCGTCATGGTCGGCGTCATAATGGAGCTCCCATTCAACCCTCCTGCTTTCAATACGCCTCTGAGTGCTTTATCATGCGGTCTGTCACCGCCCCCATCCTGATAAGATAAAGGTGCATCAATTCCAATCACTACCTCTCCTTCAGTCAAACATTCCCTGACAAGATTCAGGATCTCATCATCAGAGGCACCGGATACCGATTTTTTAAAGGTCAAGCCGTGATCCATATTAAAAGCTGTAGCCACTGTATCCTGATGATTAGACGGGCCAGATAAGTCGATTCCAATAATGATCATAGTCGCGCTCCTTTAAAATAATGTCTTTTCATCATATCAGGACAAATGTCCTTTTACACGCATGCTATGATTAGCCACAGAGAACAAATCGTTCAAAGTGGTAGAGATTCACAGTAAAAAGCAGTAAGGTTAATAGAGAGCTTTGCCACTCCGGCAAAGCTCTTATTCTTGAAACGGGCAGGTGAACAGGATGAAGATCTGGATGTACATCATTGCATTATTTCTTATATCGATCAATTTGAGACCGGCGATTACATCTGTAGCGCCACTTTTAGATACAATTCAGCAGGATCTTGGCATGAGCGGGACGACTGCAGGACTTTTAACGACACTGCCTGTATTATGTATGGGGATCTTTGCGCCTTTTGCGACTAAAATCAGTGAACGCGTTGGACTTGAACGCGGAATCTTTTATTCTCTCGTATTAATTACAATTGCTACTGCATTAAGAGGATTTTTCGGTACGGTTCCATTATTGATTGTGACGGCATTTTTAGCAGGTGTTGGAATTGGTGTCGCGGGACCGCTTGTATCAGGTTTTATTAAGCAGTATTTTCCGACAAAGCCTGGGGTCGTAGGTGTTTATACAGTATCAATGGCAATTGGTGCAGGCAGTGCGACCGGCATTTCAGCACCTATTTACGAATCACTCGGCAACTGGGAGCCTGCGCTTGCGATCTGGGCAGTGCTTGGACTGGCTGCAATGGTTGTGTGGATCAGATTTCCCGGTAAAAAGCAGTCAGGTCTGCCTGAGAAAACCGAGCTGCCTTGGACAAGCGGACGCGCGTGGCTCATTTTATTATTCTTCGGACTGATGTCGAGTATTTTCTACTCTGTCACTGCCTGGGGTGCGCCGATTATTCAGAGTATGGGCTATAACTCTGTCGTGGCAGGCTCTATGTTAACAGCATTTGTCCTGATTCAGATTCCGTCATCATTCATTATTCCAAGTCTTGTAGCGAGATTCGGCTATGTGTTTCCAACCTTAATCGGCTGTACCGTGATTGAACTGACCGGCGTTATTTTGCTGATCGCAGGCGGTCAGCCTTTAGTCGCAATGCTTCTAATCGGGCTTGGTGCAGGCGGTCTGTTCCCGCTCGCATTAATGTTGCCGATTATTGAAACGGATTCTTACCAGAAAGCGAGTGCATGGGCTGCCATGTCACAGGGCGGCGGGTACGTCATTTCTGCACTTGGGCCACTTGGTGTAGGGGTAGTCTATGATCTGACCGGGAGCTATATCAACGCGCTTTACGGTATGACGGCCATTATTTGTATGATGGGTGTCCTTCAGGTGATGCTATGGATAACAGCTGATCGTACAACCCTCAAAAAACAGCACTGATCACCGGTATGGTTTGAATCAATGATGGGTAATTAAAATGATAGAGGTGACCCGAATATGAGAGCATATACTGAAGTTCGTTCAAATGAAGAATTGGATAGTATGATGAATCAACCGTTAAGCGTGGTGTATATATCAAGAAATGGCTGCAGTGTCTGTCACGCCCTTCTTCCAAAAATTCAGCAGGTCATGGAAGAATATCCGGAGGTTGAATTCGCTCATATCCTTGTCGATGAGTACGAAGAAGTGGCAGGAAGGTTGTCAATCTTCACTGCACCGGTCGTCCTGATATTCTCTAAAGGAAAAGAACTGTTAAGAGATGCACGATTTATTAGGGTTGAGGAATTCAGGGAATCGTTAGATAAAATGACTGTTCTTATGGAAGAGTAAAAAGGCAGGCTGATCAGCTTGCCTTTTTGTGATTTATTTATTATCATTATTACATTACAATTATTATAAATAAGAGAAAAAGGAAGTAATGATCATGACAAAGGATGCTCAGGCTGCCATTCAGTTCAGCCATGTAAATTATCAATCAGGTGATACGAAAATTCTGCATGACGTCACCGGGTGGTTTCCGAAAAACAGAATTACGACACTTGTCGGTCCGTCAGGGGCAGGGAAAACCACGTTGTTCAGGCTCTGTAACGGGCTGATTTCTCCTGATTCAGGTGACATATATATAGATGATAAAAAGATCTCTACTTACGAACCGGTTGAACTCAGAAGGAAAGTAGGCATCGCCCTGCAGACAGCAACAATGGTGCCTGGAACCGTCCGTAAAAACATGGCACTGCCATTTGAACTGCAGGGGAATGAGCTTCCTGCAGAAACTGCAGAAGAGATGATCAGGCTCGTTGGTCTTGATGAAAGTTTTCTCGAGCGGGATGCAAAAGATCTGTCAGGCGGTCAGCGCCAGAAGGTGTCAATTGCCCGGACGCTTGTGATGAAGCCGGAGATTTTGTTGCTTGATGAGATCACATCCTCACTGGACAGGGTCTCACAGCAGGAGATAGAAGAATTGATTGTCAGAATTAATGAGACCTATCATACGACGATTATGTGGATCACACATAATCTCAGACAGGCACTTTCGATCGGTGAATACACGTGGGTGATGATGGACGGCGAGTTAGTTGAGACTGGAGAAAGCACTCTGCTGAAGGATCCACAGAACCCAAGAGTTCAAACGTTTGTAAAGGGGGAAGCGGAATGAGTTTTCTGTTACTTGGTTTATCACTCGTATTTGTCTTAATCCCCCTTGTGTTATCAAGAACGTTGAATCTTGGACTTGAGAAGGACGCTGTCGTTGCAACGATCAGAGCAATCATTCAGCTGCTTGCAGTCGGTTATATTCTGCAGTTTGTATTTGATGCCGAGAACTTTTTCTATATTTTCTTAATGGTTGTCTTGATGATCGGAGCTGCTGTACAGAATGCGCGTAAAAAAGGTGTCTCAATCAAAGGGATTACGTGGAAGCTGGTTGTTACGTTTGTGTTTATTGAAATCTTAACGCAGGGCATTTTACTCGGTCTTAATATTACGCCGGCGACTGCACAGTATATCATTCCAATCAGTGGTATGGTGATCGGAAATTCGATGGTATTGTCGATCTTATTCTTAAACCGTTTTACATCTGAAATAGATTCCAGAGAAGCTGAGACGGAACTTATCCTGTCACTGGGCGGTACGCCAAAGCAGGCGATTCACCGTCCGCTGATTTCATCGATTCAGGCAAGTACGATTCCGACAATTGAAAGCCAGAAGACGATCGGACTTGTGCAGCTCCCGGGCATGATGAGCGGTCAGATTATAGCAGGGGCAGATCCGCTTCAGGCAGTGATGTTCCAGCTGTTAATTATCTTCCTGTTACTAACGACAGCCGTCGTGACAAGTGCAATGCTCGGATTTCTATCCTATCCGACTTTGTTTAATGAGCGTATGCAGCTGATGAAGCCTGAGAAAAAATAAAGCAAATTATTTTTGCGTAGACGTACACCTGGAATGGTCGTATAATTTTTAAAAATGAATCTGATAAGGGCAAACTTCTCCGAAAGGAAAGGACGCAAAGCCGTGAGCCTGTCTGTTATTCAAATGGTTGTCTGGCTGCCGGGTTCTCATTCTATGAGGACCACCTTATAGAATGGAGGACAACGTGAAAAAGGTGATTTGTTCTGCGCTATTATGTCTGATTGTAGGAATGGTGTGCAGTATGGCAATACCGGCAAAAGCTTCAACCATTGAAAGAGCCACATGGTTATGGAATCCGTGGTCATTGATTGATGGAACGCCTGACACACTGGACTTTTTAACTGAAAAACAGGTAACGAAAGTATATGTACAGATTGACCGTGACGTCTCTGCTGATGTCTACAGGTCATTTATTCAAGGTGCGACAGCAAGAGAAATCGATGTGTACGCGCTTGATGGTGCGCCGGACTGGGCTGCGCCAAAAGGATATCTGCAGCTGAGACAGCTGCTTGGCTGGGTAGAGCAATATCAGATGGCCTCACAAGCAGACGCTGACTTTAAGGGCATTCATCTGGATGTTGAGCCGTACCTTTACAGCGGGTGGAATTCAAAACGTGCGACTGTCATTAAAGCTTATCAGTCTCTGATGAAAGAAGCGGCTGTTAAAGCAGGTCAGTTAAATATCCGGATGGAAGCGGACGTTCCTTTCTGGTTTGATGAGATTAAATTTAAAAACACATACGGAAGCGGGCTGCTTTCTGACTGGGTACAACAGCAGACTGATGGCATTACCATTATGGCTTACCGTGATACAGCTTCAGCCATCACCCCTTTAACCCTGCATGAGCTGACAGTTGGTCAAAAACTTGGAAAGCCTGTTGTGATTGGTGTAGAAACAGACCAGACAGCAGAAGGCGATTATCTGACGTTTTATCAGGAAGGTGAAACCGTCATGAATCGCGAGTTGAACCATGTCTATCAGCAGGTGAAGGGATATACAAGCTTTAAAGGTTTTGCAATTCATCATACCGAAAGCTGGAAAGCGCTTAAACCTTAGATCTAAAAGAACTTTTCCGAAATTTACGGGAAAGTTCTTTTTAATTGTAAAAAGAGAGTATAATAGGGAAAAAAGAACGAAAAAGAGCAGTGTAAATACGAATATTTACATAGGATGTGGCGCAGATGAGTATGAAATATCAGGAAATGTTAAATAAGCGTATTGAGCAGACGGTAATGGAATGGGGTACGAAAGATGCCGTTACTGAAGATGAATGCTATCGTTTTTTCCATGGTTTAAAAGGCACGGCGGGCACGATCGGTCTGATGGATTTATCTAATCAGGCAGAGCAGGCGCTATCCGAGCTGAATGAAGATGGTACGAGAGTACTGACAGGGAATGAATGGAGAAGATTTTTTACCCTTGAGCAGTCAGAAGCATTTATTCAGGAGTCAGCAACGATCGAACAGATGGAAGAATTGCAGAGTGACCTGAATGAACAGCCTGAAGATATCCCATTTATCCTGATGATTGAAAAGGATGTTGAATTTATCAAAAGGATGAAGGGTTTTCTTGAAGAACATGATTTTCAGGTGATTACCTCAGTCAACCTCTCAAAAGGGCTCGAGCATTATTATGATCTTTCTCCGGATTTACTGATTGTGGATCTTGATCTGCTGTCTGAAGGAGAAGAACAATTAATTAGTGAAATGATGAAAAAGCCAGGAAAGATTTAACGCCAATTATCCTTGTCAGCAGTGAGCTGACGGATGAGAAAAGAATAGCGGCATATGAGACCGGTGTACTTGATGTCATCGGAAAACCGATTAATGAAAATATCATTATTCCGTTTTTGAAAAACAGGATCTTTCAGCGGAATATGCTGCTCGGACAAATCAGAAATGACTTCCTGACCGGCGCATTAAAAAGAGATTGTCTGGATAATGAAGTGCTTCACATCACAAAGAGAATAGCTGATGGAGAGATGGATTCCGCTGTTTTTGCGATGATTGATCTCGATCATTTTAAACAGGTGAATGACTCATACGGACATCCTGCAGGAGATGAAGTACTGAAAGCTTTTGCGAAAATAATCATGGACACTAAAGACCCCGGAGATCGGTTAATCCGGTTTGGGGGAGAAGAATTTTCAGTGATTTTTCCTGATACGACATATGAAGAGGCTGAGAAAAAGATTCAGCTGTGGCGGGAGTCTTTTAACCAGTACGTCTTTACAGCGGGAGAGCAGGAATTCAACGTTCAGTTCTCAGCGGGACTTCATGAGTGGCACAGTGCGGTTCATGTAAAAGAAATTCTGGATTGCGCTGATAAATCTCTTTATTTTGCAAAAGAAAACGGACGTAATTGTACAGTCCGCTACTCAGAAGTAGTCAGGCTGCAGCTGGCAACAGAGCAGATGATGCTGATAGTCGTGGATGATGATGAATTAGTGAGAGAAATGCTGAAGGATCATTTTGAACGGCGCGGTAAAGTCGGCGGCCGGGCAGTCGATATAAAAACCTATGCAAACGGCGTCGACTTTCTTCAGGGAGACTGGTATGTCGCAGGGAAGAAATATATGATTCTGCTCGATGGGATGATGCCAAAAATGGATGGAATTGAAGTGCTTGCTAAGCTGCGCGAATCATATGGCACAAGGAATATTCTCGTATCCATGCTGACTGCAAGGCAGGGTGATCAGGAAGTTGAAAGAGCGCTTGGACTTGGCGCGGATGATTATATGGTAAAGCCTTTTAATGTGCGTGAAGTGGCTTCGAGAATTGACCGTATGATGGAAAGGATGTTCAGTTAATGATCACAGTGATTTTATGGATTTCAGGTGCGTTTTTGCTGCTGCAGGTCATTGTGCTGATGTATCTATCTATTTCCAAGCAAAAAGGAATCCATCATGATCAGGAGGTTTTAAGAGTTTATCAGCAGGTGCTGAGTCCCTATCTTTCTTATCTGGCCGGAGAGGCAGAACAGGAGCCTTCACTGCCTGCAGATGAGCAGATCCGTGTGAAGGTACTTGAAAAACTATTATCAAAGTATGCATCTAACATCAAGGGTGCTGAAAATGAACAGCGGATGAGGAAGACAGCTGAACGTTACCTTACGGATTATTACCGGCACATTCTGCAAAAGGGTAGCTGGGCAGAACGGGTGAACACACTTTTCTTTATTGAAGACTATCAAATGAAAGCTTTGCAGGCGGATGTGAAAACTCATTACCTTTCACTTAAAGATAAGGATGAAGAGTACAGACAGTCACTGAGGGTGCTGGCGGCATTTGGTGACGACAGTGTGCTCGAGATGCTGAAAAGCGACACATCTATTTCGATCGGTTTTATGAAGGAATGCTTCAGAAGACTGCCGCAAGCGTCCATTGAAAAACTGAAAAAGGATCAGGAGCTGCCCGCGCCGGTAAAGCTCAGTCTGATTTCTTATTTCGGAGAAACAGGTTACTACGAGCATCTGCCTTATGTTGAATTTCATCTTACACATGAAGAAAAAGAAGTACGTCTGAAAGCGCTGGCGGCTCTATGCCAGTACAGATATATTTCATCAGCAGATAAGATCTCGGCATTTCTAAATTCTGAAGTGTGGGAGGAAAGAATGTATGCAGCAAGGCTTTCAGGACTGCTGCAGCTGACGAGATACTCAACAACCCTCATGAAGCTTGCGGGAGATTCAAACTGGTGGGTGCGATTTGCTGCTTGTGAGGCACTTAAGCAGATGCCGGACGGTGAGATTTTGCTTACCTTTGCAGCTGAAGGGCACGAGGATCTGTATGCAAGGGATATGGCAAAACAGCTTCAGACTTTAAGAACGGGGGTGAGCAGATAATGGATTGGTTAAATTGGCTCGTTTATACTGCTGCCATCGTGATCATTATTTATATGGCTGCTGTTTCCCTGCTTTATATCGGCATGTTTCTGGTGGCTGGACCGCGTATCAGAAAAGAGCGTCAGCTGAACAGGGAAGCGCATATTGAAGAAATTTCGATGAATAAGGATACTTTTCCGGTCTCGGTATTAGTCCCTGCTTACAATGAGGAAGTCGGTGTTGTCAGCACGGCGAGATCGATGCTTGCTTTGAATTATCCGCAGTTTGAAGTCATTGTCATCGATGACGGCTCCTCAGATCAGACGAGTGAGCGCGTCATTACTGAATTCAGAATGAAGGAAATTGACCTGGCGATCCGTCGTTACTTTGATACGGCAGAGGTTGAACGTGCTTACCAGTCTACATTATTTCCGCACCTCTTTTTGATTCAGAAGCAAAATGGAGGAAAAGCGGATGCGCTGAATGCAGGAATCAACTTTTCAAAATACCCTTATTTTGCAGCGATAGATGGTGATTCATTATTAGACAGGGATGCGTTGTTAAAAACAATGAAGCCGATCATTGATTCAAATGGAAAAGTAACGGCAACAGGTGGAACGGTCCGGATTGCTAATGGCTCAAGGATCGTCAGAAGTGAAGTGGAAGAGATCGCTCTGCCGAAAACGCCAATTGTGCTGATGCAGATTATTGAATACTTCAGAGCATTTTTAATTGGCCGTCTGGGCTTAAGCAGAATGAATATGCTGCTGATTGTGTCAGGTGCATTCGGTGTATTTGAGAAAAACCGTGTGATTAAAGCTGGCGGCTATAAGGTAAATACTGTCGGTGAGGATATGGAACTCATTGTCCGGATGCATAAGTCGATTAAAGATGAGCGGTCTGATCAAAGAATTGAGTATATACAGGATCCGGTATGCTGGACGGAAGCACCTTCTACTGTAAGCTCTCTCAGATCTCAGCGCAGAAGGTGGCAAAGGGGACTCGCGGAGACGTTATGGACCCATAAATCGATGCTGTTAAACCCGAAATACAAAGGGATCGGTCTTTTTGCACTTCCGTATTATTTATTTGTGGAGCTATTGAGTGCGATTTTTGAATTGCTTGGGTATGTGATTATCATCGCGGGGCTGATCTTTGCGTTTATTTCCTGGGAAATCACGCTGATTATGTTCATTGCAACCGTTGTGTACGGCTCGTTGATTTCAAGTCTGGCAGTACTGCTTGAAGAATGGACGTATCATAAGTATCCTGATGTAAAAAGTCTGCTGAAGTTATTTGCGTGGTCTTTAACAGAAGCGTTCTGGTATCGTCCGCTCACCGTTTTATGGAGATGTGAAGGTCTGATTGCTGCAATCCGCCAGAAAGGTTCATGGGGGAACATGCAGCGTAAAGGGATTTCTGAAGAGGAAGCGGCGTAATAAAACCCCTGAAGCATGTAAAGCTTCAGGGGTTTTGTTTATTGAATTGTGCTGAAAAATTCCTGCAGCACATCGTAGGAAGACTTTAATCTTGGTTCAGACTGAGGGAGGTCCCACTTCTCCCATGCATAGGATTCAAAAGGTGTCTGCTCTGTAATGGTGTTCTCATCATTGTGATAGACAGCTGCTGACAGTCTGATTTCATCAATTGTCATTGATGCTGCTACCCCATCTTCACGCAAATCACCGATAAATTCATGTTGACTCGGATCCCTTGCATTTAACAGCATCCAGGGAAGCCGGATCTCGAGCAGACCATCTTCAGTAAAGTAATAGTCTGCAAGTGAATCATACTGTTCATGATCAGGATCTCCAATCCCGTACTTCAGCTGTCCCGTTTCATAGCTCTCAAAAGGCATCACTTCCCCGGTATCAGGTCTCGTGAATTCACGGTTGAGTGCAAGGCGAATAGGGTGAAACTCATCGAGCGCTTCGTTCTCCGGGATCATTTCGAGTCTCTCTGCATAATCAAAATAAAATGAATCGTAGTCTCCTGCTACTTCAAGCTGGCCTTCCTGATCATTGATTCTTGCCCTGAAATCAGCATTACCCTGATCAGTTTCAATTCCTTCATCAGTGCGAATACTGATGTATAGGTCGAGCGCTTGATTACGCCAAAAATCCTGCGAGAGATCCTGCAAATCGATTTGAAGGTATAAATACCGCTCATCATGTAATGCGCTTAATTGTTGGATTGCCCCGTCATACTCACCGAGCAGTGAAGCATCTTCATCTTTTCCCCCGTTAATTCTGCCAAGGTGCCGGTCAAAGCTGAGCAAACCGAATTGCTGCTCGTTTGTCTGGGCATTTGACCAGAAAGGTCTTCTGTCGGGATTATCATAATCCATCGTATTCCATGTTCGCTTGAACCACTCGTCCTGCCATGTGAACACAAGGCCTCCGAGCATATCAAGATGCATGATATCTTCGTAAAGACTTGTCAGGATTTCTCCCTGCTCTCTTTCTTCAATAAAGCCCTGGTTCCAGCCAAAGGGATTTTTGTGTGTCATCCCTCTTGAAGCAGGAATTCCGAACTCAGAAATCAAAATAGGCAGCTCGTGGCTTTCTTTTAAATCCTTTAAGTAGCCTGCATAATTATTCTGTTCACCACGGTGGTCAATGAACTCTGTATAGTCCTCTTCAAGGTTCAGAAAATCAGGGTAATATGGGTAGACGTGATAGGAAGCAAACATCCCTGCTTCCATGGCGTCACCTGTCACTGCAATGTGATTCGGATCGACAGTAGCCATATCTTCTTCCTCTGAAGGTTCAGCGGGATGAGTCAGATTGTCTGTTGTTACCCAGTTTGTGAAGCTTAAGGGACGCATACTTTGATATTCTTCAATTTCGTAATGAACGAGAAACTCAAACTGTTCCGCCAGCCAGATTTCCATTGGATCCGCGCCGCTTGTAGAGATATATTCTCCCTTAAAGTCCCCCATATCCGGATAAATATTTTTCATATTGTCTACCATTTCAGGGTACCACTCGACTCCGATCATCCATCCGATCACATAAGGAGAAACATCACTTGTATAGGTCCCGTGTGCGTGTCCGGGTTCCGGTGCAACGACACCATCACCGTGGATCGCGTCTGCAATATGAGTGATTTCATCCTGAAACAACTGCACACTCTCTTCATTAAAAGCATCCAGTGTTTCCACAAGTTGTTCTTCTTCAGCCCAGACACCGTGCATAATATAAAGCGGATTTTCAGCAGACGCATTATGTTCCGCCAAAGCATCATAAAAAGCAGGAGGGTGAAGCGTATAAACCCTTACCGTATTAGCATTCATCTCGCCGATCATCTCAAACCAGCTGAGGTATTCTTCTTTTGTGATCGCTGCTTCACCCGGGAATGTACCAGGCTTCGCCATACCCATATTGACACCTTTTACAGTGAAAGGATCCCATTTGCCGTCCTGGTAAATTTCATAATGGTCCCCACTAATTCGTGCAGGGTACTCAATTTCATTATGCACGGCCTGTTCGGGTAGGGAGGCAGGCTGATTCAGATAAAAAATGAGCGCCGCAGCTACTATAACAATTGAAAGTGAAACGAGCACAATGATCTTCTTCAAATGATAATCTCCAATCTATCCCATGTTAATATAATCATAGGATGAAAGACTTGGTTTCACAAGTGAAGAATCTGTGGATAGTGTGCCTATTGTGCTACTAGCCTCTCAAGTCGCGGGACTGGTACCCTTTTAGTCCAATTAACAGCAAAGCGCCAGCAATGATCATCAGCAGAAAGAGAGATAAGAGATTTAGGTCCTCCCCCGGTATCTGCGGCACATGACCAAACGGTGACAGCTTGCCCGGCCATTCAGGCAGCTGTAAAAGCCCGCCGAGATAGACGACAAGAAATGAGTAGATTAAATAACCCCATGCAACAGAAGCGATTCCCGGTTTAAGACCTGTGAATAATGCACCAAGACCGATCATCACCCAGATCGCAGGCAGATAAACGAGCCCTGATAACATGACTGTTCCAAATGACATCGGCTCATCCATCACCGGAACAGATGCGCCCCATAGGCTGATAGTTGCAATGACCATCATCAATGAGCCGAACAGTACAGAAATGACCAGATAGCTCAAAAACACTTTTTGTCTTGAAACGGCCCGTGCGTATAAGTTTTCCATCCGGTTTTTGTTTTCCTCAGATTTTAATTTGAAGAAAAACATCAGTGCCGGCACTGCAGCCATCATAGACATGATCGCCATCAGCATAGAAACAAATTGTTCTGTCAGTGTGAGCCCGCTATCCGGATCAACCATATTGCTGAGCATCTCATTGCTCCCGAAAAACGACTCCAGGTCACCGAGTACTGAACCATAAGAAGCGCCAATTGCCATCAGTGCAACGCCCCATACAATGATGCTTGTTCGGAGCAGTCTGAGTGCGAGTCCGAACGGGCTGAGTAACAGCGGAGACGCATGGCGCCGCCCGGGTCTTGCAGGCAGCAGGCCACTGCCAAGATCTCTTTTTGACAGGAGGCTGAAAGCGGCACCGACAAGTAACAAGCTGCCTGCAATCAGGATTAGCACCGGGCTGACGTAATTGTTCACGTATACTTCAGTTTTAAGCCCCCAGCCAAGTGGGGAAAGCCAGGATACAGTTTCGTTACTGACATCACCAAGTGCTCTTACAATATAGGAGACGCCGAGGATTAAGAAAGCGAATCCTGTTGTTCCTCGGCTGCTTTCAGCCAGCTGAGCAAAAAACGCGGTCACTCCTGCAAAGAACAGACCCGTCGCGCCAATCGCTGCACCGTATAAAAACGAATCTGATGCAGGAAGGGTATCTATGCCAAGCAAAGTTAAAGAAGCGCCAAGTGCCAGTGCAAGGATCAGCTGTGAGAGTCCGATCGTGATCAGTACGGCAGTTAATGGTGCGAGTCTGCCTGCAGGAAGTGATCCAATCATCTCCTGGCGGCCATCCTCTTCATCGCCACGTGTGTGTCTGGCTGTCAAAAGGATTGTCATCACTGCGGCTAAAATAGCTGTGAAAAGCAGCATCTGATGAGCCATCATTGGGCCGGTTGTATAATTTTCAAGTCCATAACCGGGTCCGACCATCGCAGTCATTGCAGGGTTTCTCATCGTTTCAGCTACTGCTATCCGTTCAGCCTCTGACTGATACAGATCCTCAAATGCCCAAGCAGTCAGAAGGGTTAGAGCAGTAATGGAAAGAATCCAGATGACCAATCTAAGGAGGTCAGTCCGCAAATAAAATTTGATTAACGCACCGGTCTGATGAAAAGATTTCCGATTCATGTCCGATCACTTCCTGTCCCCTCATAGTGGCGCATAAATAGGTCCTCAAGTGTTGGCGGGGTGCTCTCCAGTCTGAGAATGCCAAGTGTACTGACTTTTTTGATCACAAGATCCAGCGCTTCAGCATCTACCTGCAAAGATGTACCTTTCTCAGTTTCAACTACCTCATGCACGCCCTGGATGTCCCTGATGCCATTTAGCGGCTCTTTTGTTTCTACAATTAAATTTGTTCTTGTTAAATGCCGCATATCTTCGAGTGAACCGGATTCAATAATTTCCCCCTGCCTGATAATCGCAACACGGTCGCACAGGCGCTCTACCTCAGAAAGAATATGACTCGAGAGCAGCACGCTTTTTCCTTCTGCTTTTGCTTTTAGCACATATTCCTGAAATACACGCTCCATTAATGGATCAAGCCCGGAAGTCGGTTCGTCAAGAATGAAAAGCTCAGCATCTGAAGCAAAAGCAGCTACAAGTGCTACCTTCTGACGGTTTCCTTTTGAGTAGGTACGGCACTTCTTCGTTGGGTCCAGCTGAAATTTTTCAATCAGCTCCTGCTTTTTATCCGGGTTTTTGCTGCCCCGAAGTTTTAAAAAAAGGTCAATGACTTCACCACCCGTGAGATTCGGCCAGAGATTCGCGTCTCCTGGCACATAAGCAATCCGCTTATGAATCTCAACAGAATCCTTCCAAACATCCATACCGAAAATAGAAGCGCTGCCTGCAGTCGGTTTCAAAATGCCAAGCAGGATCCGTATGGTTGTAGATTTACCTGCTCCATTTGGTCCGATGAACCCGAAGAT
The DNA here is from genome assembly GCF_044789845.1 of Jeotgalibacillus malaysiensis. Classification (NCBI taxonomy): domain Bacteria; kingdom Bacillati; phylum Bacillota; class Bacilli; order Caryophanales; family Caryophanaceae; genus Jeotgalibacillus; species Jeotgalibacillus malaysiensis. Next base: position 3,346,616 of record NZ_CP085252.1, on the reverse strand, counting down.
TTCACCTTTTCGAATAGAAAGATTTACATCATTCAGTGCCTGGAATTTACCGAATCTTTTAGATAAATGGTCAATTTGTAGAATGGTCATTGCAGACCCTCCTTTGAAAGTTATGAAATATTTATATTTATATATTTCATAATATACCTGTTTTGTTTAAAAAACAATACTTTATGAAATCAATTCGTTGTTATATTTCATAAATTTTATTACACTATTGATGAATGATATAAGAAACGAGGTGACACCATGAATGGATTTGAGCGGAGACGCGAATTGAAGAAACAGCATATTCTCCAGGCAGCAATGGAACTGTTCAGTGAACTTGGCATTCAGAAGGTTTCCATTTCAGATATTGCTAAAAAGGCACAGGTTTCTCAAGTTACCATCTATAATTACTTCGAAAGTAAGCATAACCTTATCCATGAGGTGTTTATATATTATGTAGATCAGGCATCCAATCAGTTTGAAGAAATTGTTCGGAGCGGTAAAAGTTTTCCTGACAAAATTAAAGGTCTCATTTTTAATAAAAAGCAGGTGGCAACAAATATTCATCCGGAGTTTTATCAGTACTTGATGAAAGAATATGCAGAAGAAGGCAACTATATTGAGCAGGTGTATGCTGAAAAAGCGCTGCCTTATTTCATTCAATTATTTGATGAGGGAAAAAAAGAGGGGTATGTGGATCAGAATCTGTCTGATGAAGCGATTTTGTTTTATATACAAATGATGAAGGAATACTTTCAGCGGGAAGATGTTTATGAACGTGTCCTTCCGTTGACAGAGGATATCACGAATATTTTCTTTTACGGCATTATTGGCAAAAAATCATAGCGTAAGCCCCGGCGCCGATGCCGGGGCTTATGCTAAAGAATCGCTTCTGCTAAAATACGGTCAAGCTTTCTGATATCAACCTTTTTATTTACGTTCAGCTTAAAGCGCCCGGAACGTGTCCACAGCTCAAGCTCTGCGTTCAAATCGAATGTACCACCGTTTTCAGATGAATACATATCAATCGATTTGAAAGGAATCGTATAAATCTCCACTTTTTTACCGGTAATGCCCTGTTTGTCAGCGATGAGCAGGCGTTTATTCGTGATCACCGCGGTATCACGGACGGTTTTATAAGCGACCTTCGCTTCTTCACCTTCAACAAGCAGTGCTTCGAGATCAGCGGGAACTGCCACTTCCTCAATAAATGTCCAGTTCATAATTGCTGTTAAATCTGCCATTCTATCAGCCTCCTTCCTGTTATTTTAGTAAATAAATTGATGACCGTCACCCCCAAAAATTGGTTTGTAACTACGAAATATTTAAAGATTACACAAAGTATTTGGATTGAAAAGGGGATGTTACATAAGTAAAAAGAATGTATTTTGAATCCGCTTACAAGGACTTTCTTATTAATTGTTTGTAAAGATTCTAAATATTGTGGAGAAATCCAAAGTTTTCTTATAGTATTAACGTTGCACGAATACATAACCAGGAGGTAATACATTAATGCAGCCTTACAAAAAGCACTTTGCTGTTTTTGTAGCTTTAGTCATGGTACTTAGCCTGCTGACACCTTTTTCATCTGTGTCGAAAGCGGCAGAAAGCTTTACAGAGACTTTTGATAATTGGACTCAGACTGGATCTTCTTATCTGGACGGTTCGTTTGAGGGGAATAATGGTGTGACCTGGGATTATACAGGTGGAGCTTTGCCTAATGCAACATATTCTATTGATGGAAAGGGAATGTTGTTTCGCGATGCTGGAAGTACATTGACATCTTCTGAGATTGATGGCGGGATTTCAACATTATCCCTTGATACAAAAGCTGCCTTCACTTCAGATGGTGTAAGACAGTTTGAAATCTATATCAACGAAGAATTAATTGGTACAACTGATGATGTAGCAATCGGTGCAGACCCGGTTACATTTAATTTTGACAATATTGATGTTGAAGGTCCATTTACACTTGCTCTGAAAAAAGTAGGATCTAACAGACAAATAACTGTCGACAACATCACATGGACTTCCTACGAAGACCCAACTAAAGTATCAACTGTTCAGTCAAGCGTACCTGCAGGTCAGGTAGTTGAAGGAACTGAAGTGGCGTTTTCAACGTCAACTGCAGATGCAGAGATCTTTGTTGCTCAAAATGGCGGCGAGTATGAAGCATATACCGCACCATTTACACTAACTGAAGATACTACATTTGTCGTATACGCTTCTGCAGACGGACTGGATGACAGTGACGTCAGAACATATGAGTATTCAGTTGTATCTGAAGAAAGTATTGCAGATGTAAGAAATCAGGAAATAGGTTCAATTGTGTCAACGACTGGTACAGTAAGTGCTGTATTTAACCAGGGTGGCGCAAACAACATTTACATGCAGAATGCAGGAGCTGGTATTGTTGTCAGATCAACTGCAGATGTTGCACCTGGCGATATCATTTCTGTATATGGTGAGCTTCAGGATTACAATGGACTCGCACAAATTGCAGCTGAAGCGGCTGATGTAATCGTTACTGGCCAGGAAGAGCCTCCTGCACCACAGCAGGTTCCTGAAACGGGCTTAAGTGAAGCGCTTGAAGGCACACTTGTGACAGTTTCAAATGTAAACATTGCTTCATCAGGCAGCGGTAATTACTATGGTACTGATGAATTTGGAAATGAGATTGTGATTCGTCCGGCAACAGATATGGAAATCCAGACTGGCCGTACGTATGAAGTCGTAAATGGCTTAGTAGGTGAATTTAGAGGGACGTATCAACTGGTTCCGCGTTCAGCAGATGATATCATTTTTGATACAAACCAGGTTCGCCCGGTCAAAGCTGATCCTGCAGGCGGATTTGTAGAAGAAGGTGGGACAGTTACACTTTCAACGGAAACTGAAGATGCATCAATTTATTACACGACAGACGGCTCTGTGCCGACTGAAGACAGCGCACTTTACGAAGGCGGCGTGACAATCACTGAAAACACTGATCTTAAAGCTGTAGCTGTAAAAGATGGTATGACAGCTAGTGATGTCGCTGAATTCAGCTATGTAATTCAGACAGACGATATTGAGATTCACGATATCCAGGCAGCAGAGCACTTCTCACCTTATGAAGGGCTTTCTGTTCCTAATGTGGAAGGCGTTGTCACATACGTTGTAAATGGCAGCAGCTTCTACATGCAGTCACTGACACCGGATGATGACCCGCGTACGTCAGAAGGTATTCTTGTCTATCAGAGAACCCACGGGCTGTCTGAAGGAGATCACGTTGAAGTAAGCGGAACGGTCCTTGAGTATTATGTAGAAGGATACGCAGAAAGAGCTGAAACGGATCTTCCTGTTACACAGATCGAATCAACAAACATTAATGAAATCGCATCAGGTCTTGAGCTTCCTGAACCGGTCGTGATTGGCGGCGAAAACGGAATTGAAGTACCGACTGAAGTAATTGATAATGACAACTTTGCACAATTTGATCCTGAAGAAGATGGCATTGATTTTTATGAAAGCATTGAAGGTATGCGCGTTGAGGTAGCTGGCGGTACAGCGAGCGGTCCTCAGAAGTACGGTGAAATTGCAGTGCTTCCGAATAAGGGAGATGAAGTGTATACACAGGCTGGCGGCGCTATTGTAAAGCCTGATGACTTTAACCCTGAGCGTGTGTTCCTTGATGTAGATGATGATAACTTTGTTGTTAAAACTGGCGATGAGCTGACTACATCAGCAATTGGTGTAATGAGCTATGGCTTTGGTAAGTATAAAGTGCTTGCAGGGAAAGGTCAGCTGCCTGAATTTACAGATGGCGGACTTGAGCCTGACTCTACAACAATCGAATACAAAGAAGATGAGCTGACGATCGCTTCTTATAACATTGAGAACTTCTCAGCGAATGTTTCAAATACGAGTGATGAAAAAGCACAGCGTATTGCAGATTCATTTATTAATGACCTTGGATCACCGGATATTATTGCACTGACCGAAGTCCAGGATACAAATGGTCCAACTGACGATGGTACGGTTTCAGGTGAGGGAAGCTATCAGCGCCTGATCAATGACATTATCGCACTTGGCGGTCCTGAGTATGCTTATACTGAAGTGGCTCCTGAAGACAAGCAGGACGGTGGACAGCCTGGCGGAAATATCCGTAACGGTTTCCTTTATAACCCTGAGCGCGTTCAGCTGACTGAAGGAGAGCAGGGTGGGGCAAATGATGCAATTGACGTTGTGGACGGCGAACTGACGCTGAATCCTGGACGTATTGCACCATCTGAATTCCCGAACACGCGTAAACCGGTTGTAGCTGAGTTTGAATTTAACGGCGAAGAAGTCATTGTAGTCGGTACTCACCTGAACTCTAAAGGTGGCGACCAGCCGCTATTTGGTCAGAATCAGCCGCCATTCCTTGGCAGTGAAGCTGAGCGTGTAAAACTTGCAGGTATCATCAACAGCTTTGTGCAGGATGTGCAGTCACAGACGCCAGATGCAAACATTGTGGTTGCTGGTGATATGAACGACTTCGAATTCTCTGCACCACTTGAAGCATTGAAGGGTGAAGAGCTGACAAACCTGATTGACGGAGTAGAAAAAGAAGAGCGTTACACATACAACTATGAAGGGAATGCACAGGTACTTGACCACATTCTTGTGAGTAACAACCTTGCAGACCAGACAGTATTTGATATTGTTCATATCAACTCTGACTTCATGGAAGTACACGGGCGCGCATCTGACCACGATCCGCTATTAGCGCAGATCAGCTTTGAAGCGGATGTGGAAGAACCACAGCCTGAAAAGAAAGTAATTAACCTTGCTGATTATCAGCAAAAGAAAGTTAATATCTTTGAAGATGATGTTCATATCGTTGCCGAAAAAGGTATGAACGTTGATAAGGTGATGGTTCGCGGTACAAACGTAAGCTTTGAAGGTGAAGGGCTTGAAGATCTTGAAGTTACTCTTCACGCAAAAGATGCGGGTGCAGCATATGATTTTGAAGGACATGAAGTGAAATCAGTCATTGTACAGCACAAAAACGTTGAAGTGATCAATGGAGCAGAAAATATCCAGAAGCTTGAGCTTCGCGGATCAGCGAAAAAAGCTGGCGTCATGCTTTATGATACGGATGGAAACGAAATTGAGCTTGAAAATGAAAAGCCTGGTAAGGGCAAAGGTAAAGGTAAAGGCAAGAAAGCATCATAACGAAAAACCCCTGAAATCGCTTGTGCGGCTTCAGGGGTTTTTAGATTAGGCTCCTTCAGAGATGTCTGCGTCAGGAGTATCATTATCAGCTTCCTCATCATTCAATTCAGCGTCTTCTTCTATTGAGCTGCCATTATAAATCTCTTCGGTTTCGCTGTCAGTTTCTTCATCGAAATAGGATTCTTCTTCATAATCGTAGTACTCGTCATCACTATCATATTCATCCTCGTACTCATAATATTCCTCTTCACTATAATACTCGTCTTCGTATTCATAGTATTCTTCATCGTTATAGTACTCGTCTTCATATTCATAGTATTCCTCATCACTATAGTACTCATCATCATAACTGTCTTCGTAATACCAATCTTCATACTCATATCCGCCATCATAATAATAAAAGTCCCCAAGCTCCTCATCATAGTAATAAAATTCACCGGCATAAGGGTCATAAAAGTAATAAGTGTCGGTATAGGCATCGTAATAATAATATTCTTCAGTATCCTCATAGTCTCCACCATCAAAGTAATAATCCCCACTATAAAGATCATCATAAAAATAATTACCATACTGATTGTAAAAGAGGTCATAAATAGCATCTTCATGCATTGGATTGGCAACCCAATCGTTCATCAGATGTGTGATCTTAAAAATAGGAATACTAAAGCCGATTGTAGCTTCTTCACCATGACGCGCAGAATTAATCCCGACTACTTTTTCCGTTGTCTGGTCAAGCAATGGTCCACCGCTGCTTCCTGGTGCAATAGGTGCTGAGATTTGATAGATGTTCTCATAATAATGTGGATCTATTGAGAAAGTGCGATCCACCCCGCTAATATTTCCAAGTGTTGCCGTATTTTCATAACCATGCGGGCTACCAAGCGCAATTACTTCATCACCAAGTGCTGATTTTTCATTAAGCTCAAGCGGGAGGGGCGTTTTGCCGGCAAGGGATGGAACTCTGATGACTGCAAGATCAATCTCGTTGCTATAGCCGATTAATTGACCATCAAATTCCGTACCCGCATGATCTTTCACTGTCACATAAATACTGCCTTCCACAACGTGAGCATTTGTCATAATATCGCCTTGCTCATTGATCAGAAAGCCGGAACCCTGCCCGTAATCACTAAAGATTGTATAAACACGGGTTTGCGCATCTTCAATGATATCTGCTACTTCACGGTCTTCACTCTGGGATTGAACGATCACTTTTTCCTGAATGGTTTCTTCTTTAATAGCTGTAGTTTCGATTTTAGTGTTACTTTCCTGTTCTTTATCATCTTTTTTTACAGCGATTTCTACCGGAGTTTCCTTGATCTCCTGACCAGCTATGTACTCAAGACCAACGAAATATAAAACACCTGAGGCGATCAAACTGAAAAAGATAACAGCTGTTAGAAGAAATGGATTCGTTTTCTTATTCATTTGTACACCACATCCGCCGCAATACTTTGCATCGGGATCTGAGTGATTTCCACATTTTTGACAGTACATTTACTCATCTCCTTTTGATAAGTAATTCTTTTATATCATTATAATAGTCATATTTTACTATAATAGCAACTTTAATATGGAAAATATATAAATATTTTTTAAGTGATGGTGCTAGTGGCAGGGAAAATCAAACAGGCTTTTGGGGGTATAAAAGATGAATTTAAAAAAGAACCGCCTAATCAGCGGTTCACAGCATTTCCCGGGCAATAAGCTCATAAGAGTTCTTCTTATCTTCATGGGAATAAATATTTGTAATCAATAAAAAGTCATCTGACTGGTACCTCTCACTCAGCTCTACAAGTGAAGCCTTCACTTTCTTAGGTGTTCCAACAATCATTCTTCTGCGGTTGTGGCGGATTTTCTCCAGATCAGCTGTTGTCATTCCGCGTTCTTTCAGGCTTTCAGGTGGGTGGACCTGAGAATCTCCTTTTTCTATGCCAAGCAGCCACATGTCCTGCGTCAGTGCCAGTCGCTCAGCTTCCTCCTGCGTTTCAGCGCAGACAACAAACACTGTTACATTCACTGTGGGCTCAGTGAATTGACCTGGTTTAAAGTGTTCGCGGTATATGCGCAGCGTTTCCTCCCATTTATCCGGATTAATAAAATGACCGAACGTGAGACCAAGGCCACGCTCTGCTGCCAGCTTTGCGCTTCGAGGAGACAGGCCGAGCACCCAGATCGGAGGGGCGCTGCCGGTTCTCGGTGTAACCTTCACCATTCTATATTCATGCTGTTTCGGCAGTTCATTATGCATAAACCCATATAATTCATCCAGATGCCTTGGGAATGCACTCATCATACTTTCACGGCTGTCAGTTAATGCAGCGCGTGTCCGTTCTGTGCCACCGGGCGATCTGCCAACCCCGAGATCAACGCGGTCTGGGAATAATGCTTCGATTGTTTTAAATGTTTCAGCTATCTTTAAAGGACTGTATTGGGGCAGCAGGACGCCGCCTGATCCTACCCTGATTGACTCAGTTGCCGAGGCAATCCGCGTCATCAGAATTTCAGGGGCTGCACTTAATAAACCGTTCGTATTGTGATGCTCTGCAAGCCAGTAGCGGCTGTATCCGAACTGTTCAGCTGCCTTAGCCAATTCTACTGTTTGATTTAAGACGTCAGATGGTTCTGTACCCTGAGGCATCGGGACCTGATCTAAAATACCAAGTTTCATGACTGAGTCCTCCTCGTGATTCAATGACTCAATTATGCCATGATCTTCTTTTCATCTGCATCCGGTTTGCTCACGTACTCACACTTTTAGATGGATCAATTTAGCAATTTCAGCAGCTCGTTTAGCGGTAAGCGTATGTGCATATGCGATTGCGTATTCAAGCGTGCACGGGCTGTGCATCACAGAAAAGCTTGCAGTAAATAACTTAAACAGCTCTTCTGCTTCATGATCGGTGCTGCCTGACAGTAAAATCACAGGCTTTTGATTTTGTGCTGCAAGTTCAGCTACATAGTGAGCGACTTTTCCGTAAAGCGTCTGTTCATCGCTTTTTCCTTCACCTGTCAGGACCAGATCTGCCTCCCGCACAGCCTCAGGAAGCCTCATTTCCTCACCAATTAATCTCGCACCCTGTGCGAACTCGCCACCTGCAGCAAGCAGTGCGAATCCCATCCCACCTGCAGCACCTGCTCCGGGTGCATCGATCCATTCTGCGGCAGTCAGTGCTGCAAATTGGGCAATCCACTGATCATAAACAGGAACATCTTCAAGGCGTACACCTTTTTGCGGACCGAAAATCGCTGTTGCCCCTTCTTCGCCAGTTAGAGGATTATTCACGTCAGAAGCAATCTTCAACTCTATGTCTTTCAGTCGCGGATCAAGTGTTGTCAGGTCAACGCGTTGAATAGAAGGGAGGCGGCCGAGGTTGACCACGCCTTCAAATTCTTCTGTATATGTATAGCGTGCCCCAAGCGCTTCGAGCAGACCTGCGCCTCCATCGTTTACAGCACTTCCGCCAAGGCCGATCAGTACTTTCTTACAGCCTTGATCCAGTGCGTAGTGAATCATTTCACCTACACCATATGAAGTGGATTGAATCGGGTTCAGCTCTTCCGGCTTAAAGTCAGGGAGCCCGACAGCCTGCGCAGATTCAATATAGGCAGTATCATTATCTATACAAATCATCGCTTTCTTTTCATTTCCATATGTATTTTTTATTAATATTTCAACAGGGGTGATTGCTTTTTTAAATGCAAACGGTTCAAGCATGCCTTCTCCGCCATCAGCCATTGGAATCAATGTGTATTCAGCATCCGGATAAACATGCTGAAACCCTTCTTTTATTGCCAGTGCGGCCTCTGAAGCGCTCAGACTGCCCTTGAAAGAATCAGGTGCAATAACAATTTTCATCATGTGTCAGCTCCTCCTTATTTCAGTTGGCTTCATTGTATCAGCTGGACGTTATAAAAAGAAATTTCTGATTATAGTCATTTTTCACTTGAAAATCCAAAGGTTTTGTGATTTGTTTTTGATAATCCCTTGCAATTTGTGTACTACCCATCGTACAATGAAGGATGAATGTCATTTTCGAAATGAGGGTAAAAATGAAAACTTCCATTTATGGATTAACGTTGGAGCAACTTGTTGCCTGGCTTATGGAACATGGTCAAAAGAAGTTTCGTGCAGAACAGATTTGGGACTGGCTTTATCGTAAGAGAGTCACAACTTTTGAAGATATGAAAAACGTCAATAAAGAATGCCGTGATTTACTTGAAGAGAACTTTGTCATTGAGACACTGGATCTTCAGATTCGTCAGGACTCACAGGACGGCACTGTGAAATTTTTATTTAAATTGCATGATGGAAACCTGATTGAAACAGTACTGATGAGACAGAAATACGGTCAGTCTGTATGTGTAACAACACAGGTAGGCTGTAACATCGGCTGTACATTCTGTGCAAGTGGTCTGTTAAAGAAGAGCCGTGACCTTACAAGCGGTGAAGTCGTTGAACAGATTATGCGTGTTCAGAAGTATATGGACGAAAAAGGCGAGGGTGACCGTGTCAGCCATATCGTTGTTATGGGTATTGGAGAACCATTCGATAACTATGATAATCTGATGAGCTTCCTGCGCGTTGTGAATTCTGCGAAAGGTCTTGGTATTGGTGCGCGTCACATCACTGTTTCAACAAGTGGTCTTGCGAACCGTATTTATGACTTTGCAGATGAAGATCTTCAAGTAAACCTTGCACTATCTCTGCATGCGCCGAACGATGAACTGCGTACGCGTATTATGAAGATTAACCGTGCATACCCAATCGAGCCGCTGATGAAAGCAATCGATTACTATCTTGAAAAGACAAATCGCAGAATTACATTTGAGTATATCCTTTTACATGATGTAAATGATCATGTGGAAGAAGCTCAGCAGCTTGCGAAAATGCTTTATAACAAGCGTCATCTGGCATACGTTAACCTGATTCCTTATAATCCGGTTGATGAGCATATCCAGTATGAGCGAAGCAAGCAGGAAAATATTATGAAGTTTTATGATACGCTCAAAAAAGGCGGTATCAACTGTGTTGTGCGTCAGGAACACGGTACTGATATTGATGCAGCCTGCGGACAGCTGCGCAGTAAGCAGATTAAAAAGTCAGCAGTATAAAAGAAAAGCCTGGAATTTTTCCAGGCTTTTTTTCATACAAAAATACATTTTCATTTCATTTGAAATATAGCGCTTCCATGTATTATAATTAATTTGTGAAAAATGACCTATTAGGAGGATCGGTGATGGAAGAACTATTTTTAACAGTAGCCTTTATTATTGTGGCCTTTTTGGCAAATACATTTCGCTTCTTCGTTAATGGATACATAAATAGATTAATCTTCGTTCTGGCTACAGTGCTGCTAGTTCTTCTTGAGCAATGGCTCGTATCACCTTCACATACACACTGGCTGTTGTTATTTGTTATTGCTGCAACCGTCATCAGTTTTCATTTCAGTGGCGGAATGATTGCTGCAGTGCTGGCATCACTATATTTATGGACGAGTACAGGACAGTTTGAATTCAGTATTTATGCTGCTTATTTTTTATTTGCATCATCCATTTACGCCATCAGATTTTACGTCAGAAAAATTCGCCGTCAGCGTGATCACTGGCTCGAAATCCTGACGATCAATTCAAAGCAGCTGAACGTGACCAAAGATGTCAGTCAGGCAATGCAGCAAACCTTTAATACAAAACGCCTGCTTGAGACAATTTTAACCTCTATGACTGCCGGTCACGGACTTGGCTATAACCGTGCGATGATCTTTTTGCTGGGAGAGGACCGTCATCAATTAAAAGGAATTATGGCAACTGGACCGGTCCGTGCTGAAGAAGGATTTGAAATATGGGAGAACATCACGGTTAACCGTTACGGACTGGCTGATTTAATTGATAAGAAGGAAGAAGAGAAAGCAGATCAGCTGTTAAATGAAATCGTGCAGGATATGACGATTCCGCTTACACAGGAAAGCTTCCTGACAAATGTGATGAATACCGGGCATCCGATGCTAATTAAGCAAATTGATGAAGAAGACGAGCTGATGATGCATTTTCATCTTAAGCTAAACCTGAATGAATTTGCTGTGATTCCGCTCATTCATCATGGCGAAAAGTCAGGCGTAGTGATCATCGATAACCTGGTCAATCAAAAGCCGCTTAATATGCACGATGTAGATATCATTACGCCTCTGGCCACTCAGGCAGCGATTGCGCTTCAACAGGCAAGCCAGTATGAGTCAGTTGAGAGAATGGCTTTAAAGGACGGGTTAACGAACCTTTATAATCAGCGTGCATTCCAGCAGTCTTTATCTGAAGAATTTTGCAGTCGATCTTTCTCTATCATTCTATTGGATATTGATTTCTTTAAAAATTATAATGATACAAATGGTCATATGCTTGGAAATGATGTACTTGTTCAGTTGGCGTCAGTTATCGCAACGAGCCTGCGCGGTGATGATCTTGCCTACCGTTTTGGAGGGGAAGAATTTGTGATTTTACTGCCTGACACTGCAAAAGATCAGGCAATGATGGTAGCTGAGCGTATTCGCAAAAAAGTGGAAGAAACAGCTTTTCCAAAAGGTGAATTGCAGCCGGAAGGAAGGCTGACTGTCAGCCTGGGTGTAGCTGCGTCTGACGGTTCCATGGATCCTTTTGAAGTGGTGGAGTTTGCTGATCAGGCGCTTTATGAAGCGAAAGAACACGGTAAAAACCGCGTAGCAGTCAGGCAGGAGGTCTAGAGATGGATTATGCTCTATTACTATTGAACATTATTGCATTCACCGCTGTCTTTTTAATGACGGCCAGACCGCTTTATCTGCGATCATTAAAAGTAAAAGCAGAACGTGTGGCAAAAAGGCTTGGACTGTCACTAAATGAATTTGTGTATTCGTATGAACAGATGGTCTTTTTTACAGCACTTCCAAGTCATCTGTCTCAGCTTAAGCATGCTGACATTGAAGACATCACGCTTAAGCTGGATTTTCATTCTATGTTTTTTCCAAGATTAAAGGGCGTCAAAGTGGTTATCACAAAAGGCAGTCACCCTTTTGATCTTGCCTATCTGCCAATCAAAGATTTCAGGCTGCCTGCACTCGACAGGCTTTCATCAGAATCCCATTTATCAAATAAAGAATATTTAATGGTCAGTTCTTATATTGCAAGTAACCCGCGAACACTCTTGGAAATCAAACAAGAAGTGTTTAATAAAATGCAATTCAAAGAGGAAGAAAAGATCGATTGATATAGAAGGAGGCAGACTCATGATACAAGATCAACAGCTTTCCATCCAGACATCGAGTCTGCTTGAAACTGTCAGTTCTTCCATTCACCATAACCGCTATGAAGCTACCCCTTATGAGGGGCTGTACGCGTTAAGTGAGGCTTACACTCTAAAGGGAAGAAGTGTAGTGGATTATGGATGTGGAAAAGGACGCGTTTCATTTTATCTTCATCACCGGTTTGGAATTGATGTCACAGGTATTGAAATGAATCCGAGACTTTATCAGGCAGCGCTTGAAAATCAATCTTCCTATCTTACAAAACGGAAGTTGAAAAAAGGCAGCATTCAGTTTGAACGTGCCTTTGCTGAAAAGTATGAGGTAAGAGCGGATCAGGATGTGTTTTACTTTTTCAATCCATTTTCGCTGCAGATATTTTCGGCTGTGTTGAACCGGATATCCATGTCTCTTGAGAGGCACCCAAGGCGTGCAACGATTATTTTATATTATTCAACAGTTGAATATATTCAACATATTGAAGGGCATTCTGCTTTTCGTTCGACTCAGCAGATTCCGGTTCCGGGGCTGGTGGAGCATAATCATAACGAGCGGTTTGTAGTTTTTGAAAATGAAAAGTAAAATGTTCAACCTTATACCCGCTTCAGGCGGAAGCTTCCGCGGCAGGGCGGTGAGCCTCTCCGGCTTCGCGGTATAGTCTCACCTGTCCCTTTCCGCCGCTGGAGTCCCCGCCTGCAGCGAAGTTACACTAAGTTGAGTGTGATCAAAACCCGCTTTTACTTCAGTAACTGTAATACTGTTAAAACGGATTTGTCGCCCAGATGGCTGAGGTTTTGATGAATGAGCGCTGTTCAAGCTTCAGCAGGCTCACGATATATTCTGCAAGGTCTTCTGCCTGTGTGAATTTATCAGGGTTGCGTTCTCCGTCCTGTCCACGGGTCAAATCAGTTTCTACGAGACTTGGTGTAATGGTGGACACGCGGATATTATGCGGGCGGACCTCCTGCATGAGTGATTCAGTCAGGCCGTTAACAGCGAACTTTGATGCGCTGTAAGCGCTTGAGCCTTTTGTGCCCTTCAGTCCTGACATAGATGAAATATTAATAATGTCACCTTTTTTGCGCTCAATCATTCCCGGCAGGACTGCTTTGGTTGTATGAACAATGCCCATGACGTTTGTTTGCAGCACTTTATTCCAGTCCTCGGTTGATAACTCAAGAAATTCTCCGTAAGCGCCAACCCCGGCATTGTTAATCAGAATATCAGCCTGTCCTAATTTTTCAGTCAGTCCTTTTATTGCGTTTTGAATATCTTCTTCATAGCTGACGTCAGCTGCAGCAGTTTCAACCTGGACTCCATACTGATTTAACTGATCCTTGATTTTTTTCAAATGCTCCTCAGACCTTCCTACAATTCCGAGGTCGACGCCTTCTTTTGCCAGCTCAATGGCAGTTGCAGCCCCGATGCCGCGGCTTCCACCTGTAATAATCGCTTTTTTACCTCTTAATGGTTGCATTCAGTCCATCCTCTCTGATTCAAATTCTCTTTATACTATTCACTTATTACCGTTACAGAAAACATGCAGGAAAAAGGGGATTTCTGTATAATAGCTATTGAGGTGAAATGATGAAAAAGCTATTAATTGGTTTAATGGTCTTTGCGGTGGTGATTGGCGGAGGCTTATATGCAGTTTATTATTTTGGTACAGAAATGGCGGCTGATCAGGTCGTTGAATCAGTTACAGCTGATTTAGAGCAGACTGGTGAGATGGATCAGGTTAAAACTTATATTGAACAGGATCCTGTCTTAAGCAGCTATCTTGAAGAAGCAAAAGCAGCGCAGCACGATGAAGACCTGGCTTTTACAACCAGAGCAGAGGCAACCCGTGTGATGATTCAGAAAGTAGGGATCGGGGAGCTTCAAAAGATTCAGGCTGATGCAGAATCAGGACAGCTTTCTGAGCAGGAAGTGATCGGTAAGCTTGAGCAATCTTTGACTGAAGAAGAATTAAAAGCATTAAAAGTACTTGCTTATAAAGAAATATATGGTGAATAATGAAAGCCTTTCATGGGATGCCCCCTGAAAGGCTTTTACTTTATCTTCTGTCACCGCCGAGAATATCAAATAGCCCGCCTGCTGCGCTGCCTTCACCTTTTGAACCACCATTACGCGGCATGGCTGAGAAGACGCGGCTTGCCAGGCGGCTGAATGGCAACGATTGAACCCATACAGTGCCGGGACCCCGCAGCGTAGCAAGGAATAAACCTTCGCCGCCAAACATCGCTGTTTTGATCCCGCCGACCATTTCAATATTGTAGTCAATGCCACCAGTCATTGCGACCAGACAGCCTGTATCAAGTCTCAGCATTTCACCCGGGCCCAGTTCTTTTTTATGAATCGTGCCGCCTGCATGTACAAATGCCATGCCATCGCCTTCAAGCTTTTGCATAATAAAGCCTTCGCCGCCGAAAAAGCCGGTTCCAATTTTGCGCTGGAACTCAATGCCGATTGATACCCCTTTAGCAGCAGCTAAAAAAGCATCTTTTTGACAGATCAGTTTTCCGTCAATTGTACTGAGGTCGAGTGGGATAATTTTTCCCGGATAAGGGGAAGCAAAGCTGACGTGCTTTTTACCGCTTCCTTCGTTTGTGAAGGCAGTCATAAATAAGCTTTCGCCAGTTAACACACGTTTCCCTGCACCAAGCAGCTTGCCCATTATCCCGCCTGAGGATGCTGCACCATCACCAAAAATGGTTTCCATTCTGATTGAATCCTCCATCATCATCAGACTGCCTGCTTCAGCAATCACCGTTTCCTGCGGGTCGAGCTCTACTTCTACAAACTGCATGTCGTCTCCGTAAAGCTTAAAATCAATTTCATGATTATTCATACTGCCTTCACTCCTTTTCATTGTTTCTTCCATCATAACCTATTTAACTGAAAAATCTGAACAGGTTTTTGTTAAACTAGAAAGGGAAGGGTAGAACATAGAGTAAGTCGAAAGGAGTTTGAATGAAAAATTACCTAATTTGGCTTATCGTATTTTTAGTGCTGATGACTATAGGTGCTTATTTGCTGGTCCGGTTTACTTTCATGGAGTGGCAGTTCACAGGGTTTGTGTTTTTGGCAGCAGCATTCTATTTCAGTTCCTCCGGCGGTCTATCTTCTAATATGGCAGAAGCGCACGCAGTAACTGAGAGTAATGGACATTATAATCCGCGTTTTGAAAAAGCGGTCATATTTTTTACTCCATCAATTGCAGCTGCAGTCATTCTGCTCATTGCAAGCTTTGTGGTTCCGTTATTTTAAATGGCTGAGGGTGATAATGATGAAATCCATTTATCAGATTATGCAGCTGGTCGGACGTTTAGACGCCCATGTTGCAGATGATTTTGAAGGGCAGGACCTGGATTTTAAACAGTGGAGTAATAGAACAGAAGATAACGTCCGCAAAATGGTTGAATACGCGATCTGCATGGCAAATGGTGGTGGCGGCAGTGTCGTCTTTGGGATTGCTGACCGCGTAAAAGGGCATGGCAAAACCATTCTGGGTGTGCCTGTCGACCTGGATATTGAATCATTTCATGACCGGATCTATGAGGAGACAAAACCGTCTTTGTCTGCAGAATTTGACCTTGTTGAACTGGATTACGGGACCGGACAATTGCTGATTATGACAGTGGAGGGTAAGGGTGGACCTTATTCATTTTTAGATGGGAAGTCGGTTGTGAGAAAAGGTAAAGAATGTTTGACAATTGAAGCAAATCATTAGTATTAGGAAGGGGTTTTGATGATGAAAGCTGTGTATCATAAAGGACCAAAAGGAATGGATGGTCTTACATACGGAGATCTGGACCAGGCGGAAGTGAAAGCAGGAGAAGTGAGGATTAAACTGAAAGCGGCAGGTCTGAATCATAGAGATCTATTTGTTTTAACCCGTCATGGAGAAGAGGATCCCGCACTTGTTGTAGGTTCTGATGGAGCAGGTGTTGTGGATGAAGTAGGTGAAGGGGTAACAAATGTCAGCAAGGGTGATGAAGTTATTGTTAACCCGGGGATCAACTGGAAGCATAATACGGATGCGCCGCCACCGGAGTTTGACATTGTCGGGCTGCCGGGTCATGGGACGTTTGCTGAGAGTATTGTTTTGCCAGCTGAAAATGCTGTAAAGAAGCCTGAACACCTCAGCTGGGAAGAAGCAGGCGTTGTCGCACTGGCGGGGCTGACTGCCTATCGTGCACTCTTCACCCGCGGCCAGGTGAAAGAAGGAATGAAAGTGCTGATTCCTGGTATAGGAAGTGGTGTAGCAACATTTCTTCTTCAATTTGCTAAAGCAGCCGGTGCAACAGTTTATGTCACTTCACGCTCTGAAGAAAAGCGTCAGAAAGCACTTGAGCTTGGAGCTGACCACGCCATTGACAGTGAAGGGGACTGGGAAGAGGCACTTGAAGGAACAAAGATGGACCTTGTCATCGAATGCGTCGGAGCAGCAACCTTTAATCAATCACTGAAACAGCTTAGAAAAGGCGGCACAATCGTGACATTCGGTGCTTCAGCCGGAGACGAAGTAACGATTAACCTGCGCGACTTCTTCTACGGTCAGCAAAATCTGCTCGGATCAACAATGGGAAGTGCTGAAGAGCTGGATGAGATGATTGCTTTTATTGAAAAGCATCAGATTCACCCGGTAATGGACCAGGTGTATGATTTAGCAGATTATAAGTCTGCGTTTGAGCGCATTGAAAAAGCTGAACAGCTTGGGAAGATTGGTTTCAGTATTTCATAAGTTTACAGATACCCCTGCAGTGAACATCCTGCAGGGGTTAAAATATGCGCAATATTGGACAAATACCCCCACCACCTTCTTTAAAATATGATATACTAATCATATAAATAGAAAATTCAGACTTATTGAATGAGGGGGAACTGAAAATGATTGGGAAGTGGAAACGAAGGCGGCTGACCTTCCTTGCATTTCTGAGTGCCTGTCTGATCTTACTGGTGGGGTATATCAGCCAGCCGGTTAAAGACGTGAGTGTTGAAGGGATGATTTCGGTAGCTCACAGAGGGGCAGCGAGCTATGCACCGGAAAATACGCATGCAGCTTTTCAAAAAGGTATAGAGCTTGGAGCAGACTTTATAGAAGCGGACGTGCATTTATCCAGGGATGGCGAACTGATTATTATGCATGATGAATCAGTCGACAGAACGACCAATGGGAGCGGTTTTATTAAAAATATGACGCTAGAGGAACTGAAAGCACTTGAAGCAGGGTCTCATTTCCATCCCGACTATCACGGGGAACCGGTTATTACATTAAATGAATTGATGGAATCATTTTACGGACAGGTTGGACTTCTGATTGAAGTAAAGCACCCGGCATTATATCCTGGCATTGAAGAAAGGGTTGTGGAAGTATTATCACAATATCCTGCGACTGAAAGTGTCATCGTACAGTCTTTTGATATCGACGCAATGAAGCGTATCCATGAACTGGACCCGGACCTCCAAATCGCAGTCCTCATGAAAGCCTCTTTTGTACCCGTATCATTATGGCAATTAGACGATTTGACCTCATTTGCCACTTACATTAATTTTAATATTTCTTCTGTTGCAAAACGGACAGTAGATGAGATCCATGCCAGAGGTGGAAAAGTGCTGGTGTGGTCTAAAAAGGATAAGAGACTGATTCAAAAGGCAGTTTCTTATGGCGTAGATGGGATTATTACTGACTTTTCGAGATGGCCGGTGGAAGAGGAAGTACAGACAGTGACGGAATAAAAAAAGGGGCTGAGACAATTTTGTCTGAGCCCTTTACTCGTTCCGTTGCGCTTCAGGGGGACTTCGCGGCCGGGCGGTGAGCCCGCAGGCTTCGCCATGGCCTCACACGTCCCTTCCTGACGCAGTCGCTCCCTTACGCTCCACTCCACTAAGATTTTAATAAAACGTTAGAGAGTTAATTAATCCTCATCATCCCGTACTAAATTTGAAATAAAGCTATTAAAGAACCTTCTCAATATCCTTCTTCATTTCAGCAGGCTCTACTGCAGGTTCGTAGCGTCCTGCTACGTGTCCATTCCGGTCTACAAGAAACTTTGTGAAATTCCACTTGATATCCCCGCCGTTTTCTTCTTTCAGGAATTTAAACAGGTTTTCAGCTTGTTCACCATTCACTTTTACTTTCGCCATGAGGGGAAATGTGACGCCATAATTAACCTGACAGAATTCAGTTGTTTCCTCAATATTTTCAAACTCCTGATTGGCAAACTGGTCGCATGGAAAGCCAAGTACGACTAACCCGTCTTTCTTATATGCTTCATGGAGCTCCTGCAGGCCTTTGAATTGTGGTGTGTAGCCACATTTGCTTGCCGTATTCACAATGAGGAGCGGCTGACCTTCATAAGCATCAAGTGACATGACATCCCCGTTCGTTTTGCGCACCGTATAATCGTAAACTTTGTTCATATGTATAACCTCCTTTAAAGTCTTCACTTCCTTTAGCATAGCAAAATTAGAAGCTTGTCGCACTTTTCTAATCTCTTTCTCATAATTCTCTCACCGTTCTGTCATATTACGAAACTATGATATGAATATCCCTTTAAAAATATGGATCAATAACAATCAAGGAAGGAGGAAAACTGGAAGATGGCTATCGAAATTTTTAGCAGACGTGAACAAAAATACTTAATCACTACTCAGCAGTACTTATCTTTAGTTAAAAAAATGTCTCCTTATATGAGAGCAGATAAAAATGGAACAGACGGTAAATACACGGTAACAAGTCTCTATTTCGACTCTCCAGATCAGCAAATTTACTTTGAAACAAAAAACAAACTGCGTTTTAGACAAAAGCTGAGGCTCAGAGTATATGATGATGCGACGTTAAACAGCACTGCTTTTTTTGAGGTGAAACAAAAACATAACAACGTAGTCAATAAAAGGCGGATGCTGATACCGCTCAAGGAAGCATACGAATATCTTAACAGGCGTAATCCGGGGGATCTTTCAACTTATCGAACTACAAATATTCAGGTGTTTAAGGAGATTGATCATTTTAAGCGTTATTACCGGCTGCAACCTGAAATGGTTGTCAGTTATGACCGTCACGCTTTTCACTGTACATGGGATCCGGATCTGAGAATTACATTTGATTTAAATCTGAGATGCAGAAACGATGATTTGAAAATTGAGAACGGTCCACATGGAGATTTGTTCGTTGACCGGGAACTGGTCGTAATGGAGGTTAAAGTAACGCATAGCGTACCACTATGGCTGACAAAAATATTGCAAAACCTCTCATGCGAACAGCGGAGTGCATCAAAATTCTGTACAAGTATGGAGCTTTTAAAGGGAGACTTAATTCCGGGGTATGGGGAACTGGAAAAAATTAAATTTGGAGGAGTGGAATGATGGGGAATCAATTAGATCAGTTATTTACGTTTGGTGCAGCAGAGGGGTCGTCATTCAGTATGACATTTATTGCAATGGCTACTGCAGCACTACTGAGTTTTGTTATTACAATGGTCTATCAGAAAACGTTCACAGGAGAGCGTTATTCGCAGGATTTTGTGCACACCATCATTATGATGAGCGTCGTTGTTTCAGTGGTAATGAATGTTGTGAGTGGTAACGCAGGTGTAGCATTCGGGTTATTTGCGGTATTCTCTTTGATCCGTTTTAGAAGTGCTGTTACTAATGCTAAAGACATTGCTTATATTTTCTTTGGTTTATGTGTTGGCATGACTTGTGGCCTGTATCAGATTGGTCTGGCATTTATGTTAACAATTTTTGCAAGTCTAATATTTTATCTTCTGTATAAATTTGATTATGGAAAAGGCAAAGATACGCAGCTTCTAAAAGTAACTGTACCTGAAAATCTGAACCATGAGCAAATGTTTGATGATATATTAAAGCGCTATACTGAAAGCTATGAACTGAGGCAAATCGAAACAACTAATCTCGGAACAATGATCCAATACACCTTTGCAATCAGAAGTAAAAATGAGACAAAGGATCAGGATCTTCTGGATAGATTAAGAGAAAAAAATGCAAACTTAAAAGTATCTCTGGCTTATTTGCAGGCTGTTGACTAACAAATCCATCCAGCGTCTTCCCACAATCAGGAATTGGGAAGGCGCTGTTTTGTATTGGAAGAGTGTTTTTTTATAAAAAATTATCTTTTTTTCGAATTTTTCTTCATATTTAAAGAAACGTATACATATCAAGGGATAAAAGGGTTTTATGAATACCTGCAATCCTTTAATGACAGCGTTTTCATTCATTTTTATTCATAAAAATGCAATGAAAATCGTTATCTGAATTTTATGTTAATGTTATTTTCATGATATACTAGTTCGAAAATGAAAGTACTATGGGCAAATGCCTCTCTTCACCTCAAATGAAGAACGACTTTCACACTTTTAAAAAAGAGAGGGGACGTTTAGATGAAAAAGACTGGTTATCCGGATCCGCAGGGTTTATATAGCCCGGAACTCGAACATGAAGCATGCGGTATTGGTATGATCGCCAATATTAATGGGGAAAAAACGCATAATATCGTTCAGAATGCGATTAACATTCTATGTAACCTCGAACACCGTGGAGGTCAGTCAGCCGATACAAGTACCGGTGACGGAGCCGGAATCCTGACACAGATCCCACACCGATTCTTCCAAAAACAATGTGAAAAAGAAAATATATTTCTTCCTGACTCAGGTAAGTACGGCGTAGGAATGGTTTTCCTGCCTCAGGAACATAACACGAGAATGAAAAGTAAAGAGTTAATTGAACAGATCATCCAGGAAGAAGGTCAGGGCTTCCTTGGCTGGAGACCGGTACCGATCAACGATTCATTCGTAGGTAAGGTCGCAACAAAATCAAAACCTGCGATTCGCCAGGTATTTGTTGAAGCTTCTGACGACCTGCAGGATCAAATGGATTTTGAACGCAAGCTGTTTGTGATCCGCCGCAGAATTGAACGTGAACTGCCTGTGATTGAAGGCTTTGAAGATGTATATGTGAGCAGTCTTTCAACAAGAACCATCGTGTACAAAGGGATGCTGATCCCGGAACAGCTGGATTCTTTCTACATTGACTTGAATCACCCAGACTTCAAATCCGCGCTAGCGCTAGTCCACTCACGTTTCAGTACGAACACCTTCCCAAGCTGGAAACGTTCCCACCCGAACCGTTATACGATCCATAATGGAGAATTTAATACGCTCAGGGGAAATGTGAACTGGATGAGAGCACGCGAAAAAATGTGTGCTTCTGAACATTTTAACGAAGATGAACTGCAAAAAATCCTGCCGGTCATTGATGACGACGGAAGTGACTCTTCAATGTTTGATAATGCATTTGAATTCCTGCATCTGTCAGGACGTTCACTTGCGCACACCGCTATGATGATGGTGCCTGAGCCATGGTCAAATGACAGTACAATCCGCGAGGAAAAGCGAGATTTCTATCAGTACCACAGTACGTTAATGGAGCCTTGGGATGGACCTGCTGCGCTTGTAACTACAGACGGTAACCAGATCTGTGCCTTCCTTGACCGTAACGGACTTCGCCCTGCGCGTTACTACGTGACAAAGAGCGGAATGATCGTACTTGGATCTGAAGTAGGCGCACTTGATATTTTTGCTGATGATATTGAATACAAAGAGCGTCTCACACCAGGAAAGATGCTGCTTGTTGACCTTGAAAAAGGAACGATTATTCCTGATGAAGAAGTGAAGCTGCAAATTGCTTCTGAGCAGCCTTATAAAGAATGGCTGACAAACCTGAAA
The DNA here is from genome assembly GCF_044789845.1 of Jeotgalibacillus malaysiensis. Lineage (NCBI taxonomy): Bacteria > Bacillati > Bacillota > Bacilli > Caryophanales > Caryophanaceae > Jeotgalibacillus > Jeotgalibacillus malaysiensis. The sequence continues at coordinate 3,324,412 of NZ_CP085252.1, read as the reverse complement.
GATCTTGAAGAGCTGGAAGAACCAAAAGAACTGGCACCTGAAATTACAGGAGAAGATCTGGCAGAGCAGCAGGTTGCGTTCGGCTACACACGTGAAGAACTAAATAAAATCATTAAGCCGCTCGTCTCAGACGGAAAAGATCCTGTCGGGTCAATGGGCTATGATTCACCAATCGCTGTATTGTCTAAAAAGCCTCAGCTTTTATATAACTATTTCAAGCAGTTATTTGCGCAGGTGACAAACCCGGCGATTGATGCAATCCGTGAAAAGCTGATCACAATGGTGGAAACGACAATTGGACCTGAAGGAAACCTGGTTGCACCAGGACCTGAAAGCTGTAAGCATATCCGACTTAAAACACCAATTTTAAATAATAAAGAGCTTGAATCTTTGCGTCAGCAGAACCTTGATGGCTTTGGGGCCGTGACAATCTCCACGCTGTTTGATGCAAAAGAGGGCAGCCTTGAGCCGGCGATGGAAGCCATTTTTGAAAAGGCTGACCAGGCTGTAGCAGACGGAAAAGTATTATTTATCCTTTCTGACCGCGGTGTCACATCAGATCAGGCAGCAATTCCTGCATTACTTGCTGTAGCGGGTCTTCATCATCACCTGATCCGTCAGGGCACGCGTACAAAGGTTAGTATTTTAATTGAATCCGGTGAACCGAGAGAAGTTCATCATTTCGCAACGCTGCTCGGTTATGGGGCTGAAGGCATTAATCCATACCTTGCGTTCGAAACGGTTCGCGACTTGATCAAAACAGGTGAAATTGAAGGTAAAACACATGATGAAGCTGTTGAAAGCTATATCAATGCAGCGACAGATGGTGTCATTAAAGTGCTCTCAAAAATCGGAATTTCAACGATTCAGAGTTACAGAGGCGCACAGATATTTGAAGCATTCGGTATCCACCCTGATGTAGTAGATAAATATTTCACAAGAACGCCGTCAAGAATCGGCGGAATCAAAATGGATATGATCGAAAAAGAAGTGCTTCTTCGTCATGAGCGCGCATACAAAGATAAGCGTGCCGGTACGCCAAGCCTGGATTCAGGTGATGATTACCAGTACCGTGCAGATGGAGAACATCACACGTATAACCCGAGCACGATCCATACATTGCAGCATGCCTGCCGTACAAATGATTATGCTACATTTAAGAAATACTCACAGCTGCTTGCAGGAGAAGGTGCAAACCTTCAATCGCTGAGAGGGTTAATGAGATTTAAAAAGGGACAATCCATCCCAATTGAAGAAGTTGAATCTGTAGAAGCGATCTGCCGCAGATTTAAAACCGGTGCAATGTCTTACGGCTCTATCTCACAGGAAGCGCACGAAGCACTTGCGATTGCGATGAACCGTATCGGCGGCCGCAGTAACTCAGGTGAAGGCGGGGAATCCCCTGAACGCTTTAAGCCATCACCAAATGGAGACTCGCGCCGTAGTGCGATCAAACAGGTTGCATCAGGCCGCTTCGGTGTAACGAGTCATTATCTTGTCAACGCAGATGAGATTCAGATCAAAGTTGCGCAGGGCGCAAAGCCTGGTGAAGGTGGACACCTGCCGGGTAAGAAAGTATATCCATGGATTGCGGAAGTGCGTGGATCTACAACAGGTGTTGAACTGATCTCACCTCCGCCGCACCATGATATTTATTCAATTGAGGACCTTGCAGAACTGATTCATAACCTGAAAAATGCAAATCCGAGCGCGCGTATCAGCGTGAAGCTTGTATCAGCTGTAGGTGTCGGTACAATCGCTGCCGGTGTTGCAAAAGGACGTGCTGACCTTGTTCTGATCAGTGGCTATGACGGTGGTACTGGTGCTGCACCAAGAACGAGTCTGAAGCATACTGGTCTTCCATGGGAAATCGGCCTTGCAGAAACGCACCAGACACTGCTTTTAAATGGTCTGCGTGACCGTATTGTGATTGAAACGGATGGAAAAATGATGACTGGACGTGACGTTGTCATGGCTTCTCTGCTTGGCGCAGAAGAATACGGCTTCTCTACAGCACCACTTGTTGTGCTTGGCTGTATCATGATGCGCGTATGTCACCTGGATACTTGTCCGGTTGGTGTCGCAACGCAGAACCCTGAGCTGCGTAAAAAGTTCACGGGTGAAGCTGATCATGTTGAAAACTTTATGAGATTTATTGCAATGGAAACACGTGAAATCATGGCAGATCTTGGTTTCAGAACAGTGAACGAAATGATCGGGCGCACAGATTTCCTTGAGCGCAACCCGAACATTGATCACTGGAAAGCTGGGGACATTGATCTTTCTCCACTGCTTTATTCACCGGATCTTCCGGCAAAAGTAGGCCGTTATCATATGCAGAATCAGGATCACGGACTCGAAAAGACGCTTGATTACCAGGAACTGATTCCACAGGCGAGAAAAGCGATTGAAGAAGGGGAGAAAGTCTTCTTTACAACGGCAATCCGTAACATTAACCGTGTAACTGGATCAATGCTCGGCAGTGAAATTTCACGCCGCTACGGTGCAGAAGGACTTCCTGAAGATACAATCAACTTTACGTTTAAAGGGTCAGCAGGGCAGAGCTTTGGTGCGTTTATTCCTAAAGGCATGACGCTTCGTCTCGTTGGGGATGCCAATGACTTCGTAGGAAAAGGATTATCCGGTGGTAAAATCATCGTTCATCCGGATCCTGTTGTCACATTCCCGCCTGAAAAGAACATCATCATCGGTAATGTAGCATTCTATGGTGCATCTGATGGTGAAGCCTACATCCACGGGGTAGCAGGAGAGCGTTTCTGCGTCCGTAACAGTGGAGCGGAAGTGGTCGTTGAAGGTGTTGGAGACCATGCATGTGAATATATGACAGGCGGACGGGTTGTTGTGCTCGGAGAAACCGGTCGTAACTTTGCAGCCGGCATGTCCGGCGGGGTTGCATACATTTTTGATGAGAGCGGCTCATTCAGAGAGCGTTGTAATGAAGAGCTTGTCCTTGTTGAACCGTTAGTGGATGCTCAGGAGAAACAGGACGTTTATAACTTGATTGAAAAGCACGTTGAATATACAGAAAGCGGTCACGGCAAACGGATTTTGACGTACTGGGAGAAGTACTCAGAACAGTTTATCCGCGTTGTACCGAAAGCGTATCTGAAGATTAATACACGTATTTCAGAACTGATTGAAAGCGGCTCAACGAAGGATGAAGCAGAAATGACTGCATTTGAAGAAAGCAAGCGTGAAGCCGTTGCGCACTAATCTTTAAGGAGGGATTTGATGGGGAAAGCTACTGGATTCATGGAATATGAACGTCATTCGCAGCGTGAGCGTGATCCTAAAGAACGAATTAAGGATTGGAAAGACTACACGGCGCGGATGCCTGAACAAGAAGTGAAGCTGGAGGGGGCGCGCTGCATGGACTGCGGCGTGCCTACCTGCCACACAGGAACAGAAATCAATGGACAGACAACAGGATGCCCTGTTAACCACTTAATCCCTGAATGGAATGACCTTGTCTATCAGGGTAAGTGGAAGGAAGCGCTTGAGCGTGAGCACGAGAAAAACAATTTCCCTGAGTTCACAGGTATTGCGTGTCCTGCACCATGTGAAGGCGCATGCGTACTCGGGATTAATGAAGATCCTGTCGCTATCCGTACAGTCGAGCGTTCAATCATCGAGCGCGGCTTTGATGAAGGATGGGTTGTACCGGAACCACCTGAGCAGCGCACTGGTAAAAAGGTTGCTGTTGTCGGATCGGGTCCTGCTGGTCTTGCTGCAGCAGCTCAGCTGAATAAAGCTGGCCACTGGGTTACTGTATTCGAAAAGAGTGACCGCGTTGGCGGACTGCTGACATACGGGATTCCTGAAATGAAGCTGCCGTATGGTGTTGTTGAACGACGCGTGAATATCCTGAAACAAGAAGGCATTCAATTTGAAACAAATGCGGAGATCGGCGGGAATGTACCTGTACAGAAGCTGCGTGATGAATTTGATTCAATTATTCTCTGTGGCGGTGCTCAGGTACACCGTAACATCCCTGTAGAAGGCCGTGACCTGAAGGGAATTCATTATGCAATGGACTTCCTTCATGCCAATACAAAGAGCCTTCTTGATTCTAACCTTGAAGACGGCAACTACATTTCCGCTAAAGGAAAAGATGTGATCGTAATCGGCGGGGGAGATACAGGAACTGACTGTCTGGCAACTGCAATCCGCCACGAGTGCAGCAGCCTGACTCAGTTTGATATCTATGATAAAAAAGGATCGATCCGCGATGCGATGGGCAATCCGTGGCCACAGTATCCAATTGTACACCGTATTGAATACGGTCAAAAAGAAGGAGCGGCAAAATTCGGCTCTGACCCGCGTGCTTTCGCTGTACAGACAACTAAATTTGTCGGCGATGAAGATGGCAACGTCAAAGAAGTACACACAATCAACGTTAAGCTTCGCATAGATGAGAACGGCAACCGTATCCGTGAGACGATTCCAGGTACAGAAAAAGTCTGGAAAGCAGACCTTGTCCTGCTTGCAATCGGCTTCAGCGGACCGGAGCAGGGACTCATCCAGCAGCTTGAGCTTGAAACAACTGAACGTTCTACTGTTAAAGCTGAATACGGTGACTACCGCACAAACGTAGAAGGCGTATTCTCAGCAGGTGACATGAGACGCGGACAGAGTCTGATTGTCTGGGCAATCAACGAAGGCCGTGAAGCAGCGCGTGAATGCGACCGCTATCTGATGGGCTCGACAGTATTACCATAAAACTGCAGGCACCTCACTTTTAAAGTGAGGTGCCTTTTAATTTCGAAAAATTTCGTAATAATTTGTTTGTCGAAACAATTAACAGGGAAACAGATAAAGGCAGTTTCATCACATATTTACATAAGGAGGAATAACATTGAGTAACGAAAACCCGAACAAAAAGCAGCAGCAGCTCGAACAGTTCAAAACAGACGACTCCGGTAAAAAGATGACAACCAATCAGGGGCTTAAAATATCAGAAGACGAATTTTCACTGAAAGCAGGTGTCAGAGGGCCGACCCTTCTCGAAGACTTTCACTTCAGAGAAAAAATGACTCACTTTGACCACGAGCGTATACCTGAACGAATTGTTCACGCGCGGGGGTCAGGTGCCCACGGTGAATTTGAATTATATGAATCACTTGAAGATGTGACGAAGGCAGGTTTTTTAACTGATACGTCGCGAAAAACGCCTGTGTTTGTGCGTTTCTCAACAGTAGCAGGATCGAAAGGGTCAGCTGATCTTGCACGTGACGCACGGGGATTCTCAACAAAATTTTACACAGATGAAGGGAACTATGACCTTGTAGGGAATAACATCCCTGTATTCTTTATTCAGGATGCCATTAAATTCCCGGACCTTGTACATGCAGTGAAGCCTGAGCCGCATAACGAAATTCCACAGGCAGCTTCAGCTCACGATACTTTCTGGGATTTTGTAGCGAATAACCAGGAATCTGCACATATGGTGATGTGGACAATGTCTGATCGTGCCATTCCCCGAAGCTATCGTATGATGGAAGGCTTTGGTGTGCATACGTTCCGTTTTATTAACGCAGAAGGAAAAGCTCATTTTGTGAAATTCCACTGGAAGCCTGTACTTGGTACGCATTCTGTTGTATGGGATGAAGCACAGAAGCTGAACGGGAAAAATCCTGACTTCCATAAAGCAGATCTGTTTGAATCAATTGAAAACGGCGACTATCCGGAGTATGAGCTTGGCGTACAGCTGGTTTCTGAAGAAGATGAATTCAAATTTGACTTTGATGTACTGGACCCGACTAAGCTTTGGCCGGAAGAAGATGTACCGGTACGAATTGTCGGTAAAATGACACTGAACCGCAACCCGGATAACTTCTTTGCAGAAACTGAACAGGTGGCATTCCACCCTGGACATCTTGTGCCGGGGATTGATTTTACAAACGATCCACTGCTTCAGGGACGCCTGTTCTCTTATACAGATACGCAGCTGATCCGTCTTGGCGGTCCAAACTTCCATGAGCTTCCAATCAACCGTCCTGTATGCCCGTTCTTCAACAATCAGCGTGACGGCTATGGCAGACAAACCATTAACAAAGGTAAAGTAAGCTATCATAAGAATTCACTTGCGAACAATACGCCAGAGCCTGCATCACCTGAAGAAGGCGGATTTGAACACTACCAGGAGAAGATGGAAGGACGTAAAGTCCGTGCGAGAAGTGACAGCTTTAAAGATCATTTCTCTCAGGCTACTCTTTTCTGGAACAGTATGAGTGCACCGGAAAAAGAACATATAAAAAATGCTTTCAGCTTCGAACTTGGAAAATGTGAAAGTGATTCTGTCCGACGACAGGTTGTTGATATGTTTGCAAATGTCAGCATAGAGCTTGCGACTGAAGTAGCGAAAAATATTGGTCTTGAAGCACCTCAAGGCAGTGATTCAGGTGTAACAAAGTCATCCCCTGCACTAAGCCAGGAAAACACCGTTAAATCTGCAAAGACGCGTAAAGTATTGCTGATTGCAGGAGACGGATTTGAAGGTAATGTACCTTCAATCATTGAAAAGCTTGAAGGCGAAGGGATTGAAGTTGAGATTGTAAGTGAATCAATGGGTGTACTGAAGGGTACAGACGGTTCTGAACTGAAAGTGGATCAGACCTTCCTGACTGCTGACTCAGTACTCTATGATGCACTATACGCAGTAGGTGGTAAAGACCTCAGCAAAAAGTTTGTTCAGACGACCTCTTACTTCCTGAATGAAGCGTTTATGCACTTTAAGCCAATTGGTGCAACGCATGAAGGAACGAAGTGGCTTGAGGCAAATGATATTGCAGACAGCCCTGGTGTGATCCACGGTAATGATGCAGACAGCTTTACCCATTCATTTGTTGAAGCAATCAAAGCGCACCGTCATTGGAGTCGTGAAGTTTAATTGAATAAGTGACCATGCTGTCCGCATCTAATCAGATGACGGGCAGTTTTTTCTGTTCACTCCGTGGTATACTAAACAGCATCACTCAATAAAGGAGCAACACATGACAAACACCTGGCAACAATTTAATCTCAGCCCTTCCATCACAGAAGCACTTGAGAAACTTTCATATACAGCACCAACAGAAGTACAGGAGCAGGTCATCCCTGCCATAAAAGCCGGTCACGATCTGATGGCAAAAGCACAGACAGGGAGCGGCAAAACAGCTGCTTATGCGATTCCAATAAGCGATGAAGTCGTCTGGGAAGAAAACAAACCTCAGGCACTGATCATCACCCCAACACGTGAACTGGCAGACCAGGTCCGACTTGATGCACTGGCGATCGGCCGTTTCAAACGTCTGAAAGCAGCAGCATTATACGGAAGACAGCCTTTTGCGAAGCAAAAGCTTGAACTGAAGCAAAAAACGCATATTATATCAGGAACACCAGGCAGACTGCTCGATCATTTGGAAAAGGGTACGCTGGATCCTTCTAAGTTAAAATATGTCATTATTGATGAAGCGGATGAGCTGTTTAACAGAGGATTTATTGAACAGGTTGAAGCGATTATGGCCTTCATGCCAAAAGAGAGGCTCACAGCGCTCTTCTCAGCGACTTTCTCTGAGGAAGTAGAGTCATTGGCTGCTAAATGGCTAAAAACGCCAGAGCGATTCGAAATCGCTTCTCAGCATAAAGTGGAAGATCTGATTCAGCATTATTATATGATAACAGAAGAAAAACAGAAATTTGAGTTGTTAAAACAGGTAACAATGAGCGAGAACCCTGATACATGCATGATCTTCTGCCGTACACAGGACCGGACAGATGAATTAACAGAGCGGCTTGACCGTGCTGGATATTCATGCGACAAAATTCATGGCGGTATGGTCCAGGAAGAGCGCTTTGACGTTATGAATGAATTCAAACGGGGAGACTTCCGTTATCTCATTGCAACGGATATTGCTGCCCGTGGCATTGATGTAGCCAACGTATCGTTAGTCCTAAATTACGATCTGCCCCTTGAGCTTCCTGCATATACGCATAGAAGCGGCCGCACAGGAAGAGCAGGTCAGAGTGGTAAAGTGGTCTCATTTGTAGAAACAGGCCGGGAAGATGACCGTCTGGCAGCCATTATCGAATATACAAATGCTAATCTGATTGAGCTTCATTCAGTGCCGCCTGCTGACATTGGTGCTTTCTGGTCTAAAATGGAGGAGCAGCAGGAGCGTAAGACAGCTGCGATTGAAAAAGTAAGTGAAGATATCCTGAAGATTTACGTGAATGGCGGTAAGAAGAAAAAGCTGAGAGCGGGGGATTTTGTCGGTACGATCACAGCGATTGATGGTGTGACTGCTGATGATATTGGCATTATTACAATCGAACCGACCTGCTCATTTATCGAAATTCATAATGGTAAAGGTCATAAAGTAATCAGCGCTTTGAAAGAAACCACGATTAAAGGCAAGAAGCTTAAGGTATATCCTGCAAAAAAGTAGGAGGGATTTCATGATTACACTGATAAAAAATGCAGATGTATATAACCCTGATCCTCTTGGGTTTAAAGATATTTTAATAGCTGATAAACGAATAGCTGCAATAGAAGATCATATTGACCTACCTCCTCAAACCCCTGGACTTACCGTGATTGAGGCTGATGGAAAAATTGCAGTTCCGGGGTTTATAGACTCACACGTTCATATTATAGGAGGTGGAGGGGAAGGCAGCTACAGGACGCGTACACCTGAACTCCAATTAACAGATGCCACACTGGGCGGTGTCACAACGCTAGTAGGCGTGATTGGGACGGATGGAACAACACGTACTATGCCATCTCTGATTGCCAAAGCGAGAGCACTTGATGAAGAAGGTATCACCTGTTACGTCCACACAGGTTCTTATCAGGTCCCTGTCAAAACGCTGACCGGAAAAATAGAAGATGATTTAATGCTGATCGACCGCGTCATCGGGGCAGGGGAGATTGCCATCGCAGACCACCGTTCCTCACAGCCGACTGTACAGGAGCTTGCTAAAATTGCATCTGCTGCAAGAATTGGCGGTATGTTATCCGGGAAGGCAGGAATCGTCAATATTCACGTGGGTGACAGTTATGATCACCTGTCATTGATTGAGCAGGTTGTCGAAACAACAGATATACCGATTAAACAGTTTTATCCGACACATATAAACCGAAATTCTCACTTATTTGAATCGGGAATAGAATATGCGAAAAAAGGTGGTTATGTTGACTTTACAACCAGTACAATCCCTAAGTTTCTTGACGAAGGGGAAGTAAAGGCAGCTGCAGCATTAAAAAGAATGCTTGAAGCAGGTGTAGATCCATCCTTGATTACATTTACATCTGATGGTCAGGCAAGCCTTCCCGATTTTGATAAAAATGGTGAGTTAATCGGTTTACAGTTAGGGAAAGTGAGCTCATTATTCAAGGCGGTTCATGAATCGATTACTGCTGAAGGGCTTGAACTTAGTGCTGCTATTAGTGTCATTACTAAAAACCCTGCAAAAATTCTAAAGCTTTCTCAAAAAGGAGAAATTGCTGCAGGGAAAGATGCTGATATAGTGCTTTTAGATCAGCGAAACTTTCAAATTGACAGTGTTTTTGCGATGGGTAAGCCTATGGTAATGAACAATAAAGCTGTTGTCAAAGGAACATTTGAATAAACACACATAAAAACGCTTCTGAATTCTATTTCAGAAGCGTTTTAGTATAGATTTTTTACATTAAACTAACCCCTACAATCACTAAGATAATAGGTATGAACAGTATTGCAAGTGATACACCAATCACTAGTGATACGCCAAACCCTCTCCAGCTTGAAAAGTTGTGGACTACACCAATCATTTTACTGGTAATGACAATATTCCATATGCCTACCGTCATCATAATGACATTTAAGGTCAGTGATGCACCCAGTGGAATAGAAGAGAACTCATTCCATGCTGGTGCCTGAAAATACATCTCTCCGTAAATCAGGATATAAATAATTAAAACCGGCAGTATGAATACATTAGGGATTGCAGTTACCGCAATTGCTTTTCTCATATCCTCCAATGTCCCGGTTCCATTCATCCACTTTCCGACTAATGTAAACAACCAGCTTCCAATATAAAACCCTATAAATCCAAAGACTGGTCCGGATATGAGAATTAAACCAGTAACTAATAAGAGTGACATCCCTTCTATGTAACCAGCTTCCTGTAACCCATTTAAAGTTGATGTGTACGAAGATATGATGAATAAAATAATCGAGTATTTCACACTCTTATTTTCAATCACATAATTTGTTGTGCTTTTTGGTTTGAACCACACTGTTAAAAATGGATTCATTTTCTAACGCCTCCCTTTTATTTTAGTACGAATGAACTGACATTTAGTTTCATATTTTACCTAAAAATAGACAGAATCATGATTGTGTACAAAAACGTATACAAGTAAACAAATTGTAAACATTATGTATACATTATTGTACACATGTAAACAAGTATGTACACATACTGATATAAAAGCATGTGTACATATATGCAAACAAGTATACAGTATTGTAAACAACAAATCTGATTTTTCAGTACTTATGATTGATTGACGTTTTACCTTCTCTTATATAAAGTTAATAGGAGCGGAGCCAATCCGTAGATTTATTTCAGGAGGTTTATTATGACTAAGACAAGAATTGCAGCAGTTGATGTTGGAAATGATTCAGTGAAAGCTTTATTTGGCCAATCAGACTATGAACTCAATATCCCCAATGTTATAGCTAGAGATCGCGAGGATCGTCCGGTAATCGGAATTGAAGATCTTCACGAAAAAGATCCACTGGACGGCTTACATATCCGCGTTCACTCCCCTGCCCTGCAGGACAATAACGCAATTTATCGTGTGGGTAACCTTGCAACAAAGAGTGATAATGCGACAGAATTGGACCCGGGCAGCAGCAAATCAGAAGAGGATCAGTCACTCGTATTGCTATTTGCAAGTATTGCACTTGATGCAGCACGTGCTGAGAGCGGCTTTGAAGCTAAAAATAACGTGATTGATGCAACTTATACACTTGGAACAGGTCTGCCTCTCAGAGAAGTAAAAGAGGGTAAGGACGTAGGTTTCCGTTCTCAGCTGCTTGGATCCGTTCATCAGGTGGAATTCCTGGTAACACCAAAATTCCAGGGTAAGAAAGTAAATATTAAATTTGAAGAAGTAAAGGTCTATCCTGAGGGGTTTGCAGCGTTTATTAACCTAGTAATGGACAATGAAGGCAAGATCATCAACCGTGACCTGATTGATAAGCAGATTCTGATTCAGGATATCGGCGGATTATCAACTGATATCGCTGTCATTCGCAACCGCAACGTTGATGACGACAAGGCGCAGGGCTTCAATCTGGGTGTATCTGAATCACTTGAAGCAATCCGTGAAGAAATCCGTTCACGCCACGGCGTAGAGCTTGATACGCGCCGTGATGTAGTGGATATCATCACGAAGAAAAATGACCGTAACCACATCATGGTGAAGGGTTCTCGTACAAGCGTACATGATATTACTGACCGCATCCTTCTTGACCTTGCGAAAAAAGAATATCGTCACCTGCGCAACGTATGGGCTAAGAATTCACAGACAGAGATCTGCTACTTTGTCGGCGGTGGTTCAATGGTGTTAAAGGACTATCTGAAGACGCTTAATAATAACCTGGATGGCTACAACATTGACTTCTTTGAAGACGAGAAAGAAAGCATCTGGATGATGGCTAACGCTTATCACAAGCTGATTAATGACTTTGTGCGCAGAAACAGTAAGGAAGCTGCTCCTAAGAAAACTGAAGCGAAAGCAGCTTCAAAATAAGGTGTATTAAATGAGTGGTACGATCAAGAAGGGACAGGCGATTACCTTTCGCCTGCCTTCTGATACACCGGACCATTTGCTGAGGGAATTGCAAAGACTGAAAGAGGCTGAGAAAAGAAACTTCTCAAGTAAAATTGCAGAATTTGCACTTGAAGGACTCGGTAAGAACTCTCAAAAAGAAAGAGAAACCATTACCGTCCCGATTCCAAAACAGCTATCCAAAGAACAACGGGCATGGCTCAGACATGCACACTCTGAAGCCTTGCTTGGTAACATCGTCTATCAGCTGTTAAATGACCCTGTAAGAGCAACAGCAATCCTGGCGTCCATGAACAGCACCTCTTTATCTGTAGATGAGGCACTCTACCTGCAGGAAGATGAGCAGGAGCCTGTTAGAGAGCCACAGTCAACACCGCCTGTTCAGCAGACACCTGAATTTGATGACCTGGACTCAATTGATTCAATCGAAATTGAGCGTGAAGAAATTCAGGAAGAAAAAGAAGAAGATTTAGATGACCTTTTAGGAAGTTTCTTGGATAAAATGAATAAATAAATGATTAAAAAGGAATCTATTGGATTAGATTCCTTTTTAATTTTATTAACTAATTTACATATTTTATAAAAATATTAATATATTAAAGTTATAGTTATGAACAGAAGAGTGTTAAGTCATGTTTGAAAAATAAATTATTTGATGAATTACCAATTCAGTGGAACGAAACGTAAGGCGGCGACTCCGGGACGATTAGTGGGAAGCTGAGACCCCGCAAGGCGAAGCCTGAGGAGGCTCAGCAACCACCGTCCGGAAAGCGTCCGCCTGAAGTGTAGTGTAACGATTAAAAAAAGCGGAACATTTTTATAAATGTCCCGCCCCTAAAATCTATTCTTCCAAACGACCCTCTGCTTTCATCTTCCTGCGTCGACTGTTCATAAATAAAATAACAGCTCCGACTGTAGAGAAAAATAAAACCATATAATCAAATGGTACAGGATCTTCTTTCGTTACGATCAAATAAAAAATTCTGATTGAATTTATGAGTAAAACAACACTTAAAATTAAATCCAGTTTTCTTAAGTCCACAATGTACCCCTTTCAAAAATCACTTATCCACATGTGGAAAAAGTTTAGCGATTTCGACAATCACTTGAGACGCTTTTTCCATGTTATCCACAGAGATATACTCAAATTTCCCGTGGAAGTTCTCTCCACCAGTGAAAACGTTCGGTGTTGGCAACCCCATATATGAGAGCTGGGAACCATCTGTACCACCGCGGATCGGCTCAATGATCGCATCGATACCAAGTGAATTCATCGCTTCTTCAGCAATATCCACGATGTGTCGCACAGGCTCAATCTTTTCACGCATATTGTAGTACTGGTCTTCAATTGTCATTTCAACAGTACCTTCACCGTGCTTAGCGTTTACTTCATCTGCTACGCGCTGCAATGTGGATTTACGTTTTTCAAATTTATCACGGTCATGGTCACGGATGATGTATTGAAGCTCCGTTTTTTCGACATCCCCATTCATCTGCATCAAATGGAAAAAGCCTTCATAGCCGGCCGTAAATTCAGGCGCTTCATTTAAAGGAAGCATCTGATTCAGCTCCATTGCAATCTTTAGTGAGTTCACCATTTTATTTTTAGCTGTGCCTGGGTGAACGTTCGTCCCATGAATCGTCAGCTTTGCGCCGGCTGCGTTAAAGCTTTCGTATTGAAGTTCTCCAAGTGGACCGCCATCAATTGTATAGGCGTAGTCAGCATCAAAGCGTTTTACATCAAACTTGTGAGGGCCGCGGCCAATTTCTTCATCCGGTGTAAAAGCAACACGGATTCTGCCATGCTTGATTTCAGGATTTTGGATCAGGTGTTCCATTGCTGTTACAATCTCAGCAATACCGGCTTTATTATCTGCACCTAACAGCGTTGTGCCATCAGTTGTGATGAGGGTGTGACCTTTGTATTTGCTCAGCTCAGGGAACTCAGCAGGTGACATTGTCACTTTTTCGTTTAACTGAATATCTCCACCGGTATATTCAACTACCTGGGGATTTACATTTGTTCCTGTAAAATCAGTCGCTGTATCAACGTGTGCAAGAAAGCCGATCGTTGGAATGTCACCTTCAGTATTTGCAGGAAGGGTAGCCATTAAATAACCGTGGTCATCTGTTTCAACGTCTTCCAGGCCAATTTCTTTAAGCTCTTTTTCTAAATGGCGAAGCAGATCCCACTGCTTTTCAGTGGAAGGTGTGGCAGGAGAATTTGGATCAGATTGTGTATCGATTTTTGCATATGTAATCAAACGGTCCATCAATTTCTGTTGCATGAGTCAACCTCCAGCATTTTTCTTTATTATAGCATGTAAAAGCACCAGTCAGGGAAACGCCCGACTGGTGCTTATCTGTTAAACGGGTCCGGTTTGCAGAGACTGCTGACGGATCCATGGCTTTAATTTTACGAATAACGGTATAAACAGTGCTGCGACACATGCTGATTTAATTAAGTTAAATGGAATAATCGCGCCGGTTGTCAGTCCTAATTTAACAGCTGGATCAAGCATGTAATCCATTCCAAAGAACCACGCATACGCAGGCAGAATCAGAAAGTAATTCAGTACTGCAAGCAGCAGAACCATTAATATAGTTCCTGCTACAAGCCCTTTAGCGAGTGCGCTTTTTGTTTTGCGTTTGTGGTAGAAGAACGCTACCGGCAGGATGAAGGCACATCCGGCAATAAAGTTTGAAAGCTCGCCGATAGGAACGCCACTGCCTTTAAAAAGATAGTACAAAATATTCTTTAATGCTTCAACAATCACACCAGCCATTGGTGAAAACATGATTGCTGCAAGTAAAGCAGGCACATCACTGAAGTCAATTTTCAGGAAATCCGGTAAAAACGGAAGTGGAAAATTGAGCATCATCAGTAAGAATGCCACTGCGCTAAGCATGGATAGCTTAACTAAAAGTTGTGTGTTTTTTAACATGAGTAGCTCCTGTCCTCGTTCCACACAGAAGTTTCGGCTTCGTACACAAATAAACCCTGCAGATTCGGCGCAATCAGCAGGGAGAATTCAGCACGAAATAAAGGGTCAGCTTTTGCAAATCCCTTATTCTTGCCTCCATCTTCTCCCATCCAGACTATACTGTCGGCCTCCGGTTCTCACGGAGTCAGCAAATAGCTCCCTATTCGCTCGCGGGCTCACTCTTACATTTACCGCCGGTCGGGAATTTCACCCTGCCCTGAAGATGGAACGATATTTAGTTTAGGATTTTAGTATAGCGCAGAGTGAATTCTTATTCAATTTAAAAGTTTTGCGCTGTAAGTTTGGCAGTTGATTTCCGTTTCAGGGGGACGCTTTCCGCGGCCGGGCGGTGAGCCAGCAGGCTTCGCCATGCTTGGTCTCACACGTCCCTTCCTGCCGCAGGAGTCGCCCCCTTCCACTTCAATCCCCTGCTGTGCAAAAACTAATATTGATTTTTATAAATAACATACCTAATAAGAAAGTGAAAATGTCCTACAAAAATGATAAAAATAAAGGATTATTAGTACATTTAATAGAATATTACGTAGAACGAAACAAACAGGGAGGATTTTATTAGATGATTAACTTCAGACAGCCGGATGTTGAGAATTTTTTTCAGACATTCGGCATTCAGACATTTACAGTAAATAAAGAAGAAACACAGCTCGTATTCAGTACAAATCTGAACGGGAAATATAACCTTTGGGCAATGGATCTGCCAAATGCATTTCCATACCCGCTCAGCTTCCATAATCAGAGCTGTTCAGAACTTGCGTACGACAAGCAGGGGCGCTACATTCTGGCAATTATGGATCAGGACGGGGACGAGAATGGTCAGATTTATGCCGTACCGCCAGCGGGTGGAAGTCTAGAACCGCTTCGTACGCATGAAGGTGCCCGGCACATGGGACTGAATCTGAGTAAAGATGGTGAGCGACTGTATTATACTTCTACTAAAGAAGATCCGACTTACCTCAAGTCGTATTGCTATGAGCTGAAAGAACAAGAAGAAAAGGTTATCCATGAAGGAACCGATGCAGCAACGTATCTTACAGCAAAAAGCCCTGATGAACAGGCGATTGTCTATGTAAAGCACTATGCAAATACGTATGTCCTAGCATTTGTAAAAAAGGACGGTCAGGAAATTTATCTGACGCCTGATCGTAAAGAACAGCATACAGTTTCAGGAGTAGAATTCGTTTCAGATCAGCAGATTTATTTTACAACGAACTACGGTGAGGATTTCTCCTACCTTGCCCGCTTTAACTTAAAGGATGAATCATTCGAAAAAGTTGCTGCAATAGAAAAAGAAGACTTCGACGGCGTTTACTATGACCAATCTTCAAACAGCCTCTATATCAGAGCTGAAAAAGGTGTGAAAGACAAGCTGTATCAATTCGATTTGAAAGAAGAAACGTTAAACGAAATTGATATCCCAACCACTGAAATTGCAGGACTGAAGGTAGCGGACTCAGGCAACCTTTACCTCGCAGGCAGAACCGCTGTCAGACCGGCAAACATTTATATGAGAAAAGACGGCCAGTGGAAGCAGCTGACAAAGTATAACGTGCCGGGCGTAAAAGAAGAGGATATGGCAGAGCCTGAGCTTCACACTTACAAGTCATTTGACGGACTGGAAATCGAAGCACAGTTCTTCAAAGCGAAGCCTGAAAACAGCAATGGTCATGTCATTCTATGGCCACACGGCGGACCACAGGCGGCAGAACGTGCAACATTCCGTTCTCTGTTTCAATTCCTGGTCTACCGCGGCTACAGCATATTCGCACCAAACTTCCGCGGCTCAACAGGATACGGACTGAAGTTCTCTAAAATGGTCGAAGGCGACTGGGGACACGGCCCACGTCTAGATAATATTGAAGGACTGGAATATTTATTTAAAAAAGGACTCGCAGACCGCGACAAAGTCCTGCTCATGGGAGGAAGCTACGGCGGTTACATGGCACTGCTCCTGCACGGCCGCCACGCAGACTACTTCAAAGCAGTCGTCGACATTTTTGGACCATGTAACCTGTTCAGCTTTATCGAATCAGTCCCCGAACACTGGAAGCCGGTCATGAAGCAGTGGGTTGGAGACCCGGTAGAAGATAAAGAAAAGCTGACAGAGGATTCACCGATTGAATACCTGGATTCAATGACTAAACCAATGTTTGTCATCCAGGGTGCAAAGGATCCGCGCGTGGTCAAAGCGGAATCAGATCAGATTGTTGAAGCGCTGAAAGGAAAAGGGCGTGATGTGAAGTACCTTGTGCTGGATGATGAGGGGCACGGATTTTCGAAGAAGGCGAATGAGATGAAGGTTTATGAGGAAGTGCTCGAGTTTTTTGATCAATATATTTAAGGTTGAATCCGTCTGATTATATCAGGCGGATTTTTTTGTATAGATCTGAAAAAAATGGAGAGAATAAAAGTAAGTGGTTAGTTTTTCTGAGATAACGTTATATTTTCATTATGTAGAACAAAAATACACTGGATTTAATGAAAAATGTATATTTAAAGATTTTTTGTTTTTCTAACAGATAACTATCTTTAATTCAAAGTAATGTTTATTGGTAATAAGTTATAAAGAAATAATGATTGATAAATAAATCACTTTAAAATTCATATTAAAGGTAAAAATATAATAACAAAATACTATTTTTAATGTGAAAAAATGTGTATTTATAACCTTTATTTACATATGATATTTCTGTAATGTGAAGTAGATTACATTTGTTGCGCTGTCATGTGAAATTTTACAAAGGAGCTTTAACGATGAAAAAACATCTATTTTTCACACTATTAGCATTCACAATTGTTGCAATGCTTCCAACTATTGTTTCTGCAGAAGGTGTTACATCTTCTATTCAGGAAAAGGTTTATGTCTTAACAGATCAAGAGAAAAAACGCTGGGGAATCAGCGACGATGCGTCCAACCCTGTAGAAACAACAGCTGGATGGAACCAGGCACTGAAGTGGGCTGGCGAGCAAGGATATACGACTTTCCGTGTTGAGGATGGGCATTATTTGATTGCGAAGGGAGAAAAAATTCATGACCAGAAAGCTAGAATTAATATGGTTGGAAACATGAAACTTTCTCTCGATAAAGATGTTGTGTTAGAAAAAGAAACAAATCAGTGGGAGGCATATAGTCTTTTACACGTAGGATCTGTTGAAAATGTGATTATCGAAGGCGGACAATTTGTTGGAGATCGTGAGACACACGACTACTCAGTTCCGGGTAAGGGGTTATCCGGAACTCATGAATGGGGAAATGGCATTAATCTTAGTGGTTCCAAAAACGTAATTATTAATGACGTAAAAATGAAAAATTTCTCAGGGGATTCAATGGAGATTGCTGGATCTATTTCAAGTGGATATTATATTAGGCATACAGATGTAACAGCCGGAGGAATTAATAGTGACGGAACTTTTAATAACGATACTGGCAAGGTAAGATCTGATAATAAAGAATTAACTGATCTAAATAAATCTAATAAAGAATTGAACTTCTGGTTGCCAAATGGTGTTGGTAAGAAAGGTTTCGATATCTATTATTATGATCAGAATGATCGTTTTATTTCAGCTGAAAAAGACTTATCTTTCTTTAAGTCAGCATTAAATGTTCCTGAGAATGCTGCTTATTATCATGCAGTATTCGACGGTGAGGTAAATGACAGTATCAAAATTAATCCCGTTTATATTAACAGAAGTCAAAATGTACAAGTTCTAAATTCTGATTTAGGTTATAGCAGAAGACAAGGAATTAGCGTAGTGGGTGGAAAAGATATTCTAATTAAAAATAATCGTATTCACCATGTTAAAGGTACTGCACCTCAAAGTGGAATTGATCTTGAAGGTGGATTCTATACAAATAAAGATATAAAGATTCATTCAAATCATTTTCATGATAACAATAAGTATGATGTAATTTTATTTGATGGTAGTCACGCAGAGGTTAAAGGTAACTTGTTTGAATCTAATGCCATAGGAGTAGCTGTCTCAAGCCCTTTTGATTATGCATCGATTATTGATAATAAGTTCAAAAACGCAGGTTTACTTGTGGTTGGAAATCAAAGCGAATTTAAAAAAAACGATATGGAAGATTCGAGCGTAAGATTAAGTGGATCAAAACTATTATTTGAAGGAAATCAACTTACTAACACTTCTCTTCACATGAGCGGTAAAAAAGATTATGACATTACAATAAAAGATTTAAATGCTCATAATAGTGATGTATATATTGATGATGAAGCAGTAAAATTTGCTAATGTTCATATCAGTGGAGAAGAAGGTACACTTCATGGGCCAGGATCAGCAAAAAGCACTTTTACAAATTTAAAAGTTTCTGGATTTAACTCTTTGTCATTACCAGCAGGTGTATATGACGGTTGTTCTTTTATAAGTGAAAATGCATCAGTACAAATCAATAAAAACAACCGCTACAAAATAAATAATTGTAAAATTGAATCGAAAAGTGACTTACTTTCAGTAAATAACCAGCCAGAAGTAGAAATTAAAAATAGTATATTTACTTTAACTGAAGATATTGGTTATGGTGCAGCGCTTTTTATACGTGGAGCTAAAAAATTTGAACTGAGTCAATCTGATATTTATGCAAAAAACAATACGGTTACACATACACCAGTCATGAAATTTGGACCTTATGGTTCTCCTAAGCCCTCTAATATTCATAATGTATCAATAATGGACGTTAATATTTATGGGAATCCTAAATATAAAAATGTGATCGGACTTGATACAACTAATTCGGGAACTGATGCACCACCATACAAATTAACTAATGTTAATATTCATTACGGAAAAGCAATCTTAAAACCATCTGATCAAATAAAATAATCATACACTGTGTAGTATAAATAAAGTTTAATTAGTTATTTAATGGAGCTGAAAATTTTGGATTTCAGCTCCTATTTTTTATTATCTACATAGGATCTCCAATTAATACAAATGTTCAGGCTTGACAAAAAATTACACCACATGTTAAATTCGAAATGTTCTTTATATAGAACAATCGAGCGAACGGAGGTGTCTTATGCGAGAAGAATGGTCAAAGCCTACATTACACTGCCTGGAAGTATCTTCAACAATGAAATTTTGGGGTGGTGGGCATCATGGTGGAGGGTGGAAAGACAAGGACGATGAGGATGATATCGACCAAATGTCTTAAGCCTTCACTTATCGACAGCCGGAGAGAGAGGGTGTCTCCGGCTTTAAAAAAGAGGTGAACCTTTGTGTATAAAATCATTACTACTCCTGAAGAGGAAGCTGCATTTAGAGGTATATGGAATAAGGCCACGGCTGAAGCGGGCTGGTTGGATGACCCATATTATCAGGAAGCTGTTCGCTATTTTATTTTACACAACTCGCATAAAAACATCATTGGCACCATAGAGTTTGTACCTTGCACGATGATACCTGCTGAAAAAATAAATTACAGATACTCTTCTGGGGCTTTTTTAAAAGACACTGTCTGGGAAATTGATCGTGTTACACTTGTTGAAGGATACAGAAAAAAAGGATTTATGAAATACATTTTTAAAGCGATCAAGCATCATTATAAGACCTACCAGCCAGAAGGTTATATCGGATTAATGGATAAGAAATTCTATGATAACATTCAGAGGTTTTGTGGAAGTGACCTTAAAAAAACCGGACCGGTCTGGCGCAATCAAAATTCTGCATTAGTTCCGGTGTATTTTCCTGTAAAAGAAATCGCCAAAAGAAAAAAGTACCTCTATTATGCCAAAATTGCTTTTTATTACTCTTATTTAAATTATAAAAAGCTAAGAATAAAATGGGTACCTGGTCTGAAATTAAGAAAGGTTAAAAAACGTATTGACATGTTCTTTATAAAGAACTAAAATGAGAGAGAATATAAATCTATCAGAATAATCTATATTTATTTTAATTGATAAGGCGAAAAGCCTAATTTTTTTAACTAAATCGTTCTTTATAAAGAAAAAGTCAAGAGTGGAAGGTGATAACGTTGAACCAGAAAAGTAACGGCTCATATACACCAGGATCCAGGGATATAAATCTACTGGAATACATTCAAGTTATTAAGAAGAGGCTGATTCTAATCATTCTTCTCGCAGTTGCATTCGGAGGGTTAGCGTACTATTACAATAATTTGAATTACTCACCATTATATCAGACGTCAACACGGGTAATTATTACGTCAACTGATGTATCCATGAAGACGCTCATGGTAATGATGAAGGATCCAACAGTTATGGATCAGGTAGCAGCAGATCTGGGAATTGATCGTTCTCCGCAGGCGCTGTCTTCTCAGGTTACAGTCGAGCAGCTGGATGAATCACAGGTTGTAAGTCTATCAGTTACTGACAGTGACCCCGAATTGGCTGCAGCGATTGCAAATGCTACAGCAGCAAACTTTAAAGTGCAGGCACGCAGCTTATTAGCATTTGAAGCAGTTCAATTACTGACAGAAGCGCAGCCTAATTATGGACCAATTAATCCAATCAGTAACCGGACTGTCTATATGGCAGCAGCAGCAGGGTTCGCTCTAGGAATCGGACTTGCGTTCTTTATGGATACCTTAGATAACGCAATCAGAAAAGAAGAAGAAATTGAAACGTATCTTGGCATCCCGGTCATCGGTAAAATCCCGGACGGCAGAAAGAAAAAGGTGTTAAAGCAGCCTAGAAAGAAAGTAACACCAATTAAAGGCGGTGAAACGATTGATATTGCAAAAAAAGCAGTCGACAGCGGCAGATAAAAAAAGAAAGCTTTATACGTTTTTATATCCGGATTCGGGTATGACCGATCAATTTCACACAATGCGAACCAATATTAAATTCTTAACTGAAAATAAATCAGTGAAGACAGTTTTATTTACCTCATCAGCTAAGAAGGATGGCAAAACAACAGCAGCTGTTAATCTGGCTTCCTTATTGGCACACCAGAAAGAAAAGGTGCTGCTGATTGATGCAAATTTAAGAAATCCAGTGATCCATCATTACTTCCAGCTGGAAAACAACGAAGGACTAACAGCTGTTTTAAAAGGCAAAAAGCATTTAAATGAAGTATTGATCAAAAATGATTTAAATAAACTGGATGTGTTAACAGGCGGTCAGGGTGAATACAATCCGGCAGAGCTGTTGAGCGGGGAACAGATGAAGCAACTGCTCCAGAAGGTTTCTCAGGATTATGATGCAGTCATTATTGATGGACCGAATATGATTGATTACACAGAAACCAGGGTTTTAGCGCATATCTCAGATGGTGTCATTATTGTAGTCAGAAGAGGCAAGACACTGATCGACCGGGGCATTGAACTAAAGCGGATCCTTGAATTAGCACATGCAAATATCATTGGTGCGATTATTAATAATCGTTAATTTTTTCGATTGAATGTTCTTTATTAAGAATAAACAGTGATGTCTCCTGACTGTTATCAATGGAGGCACTCGTTCATGCTGTGGGTTGGAAAAACCTTAGACGCCAGTCGTCGTTGGTATGGAGTGAGGGCGGGTTAAATGCCCACTTGTATTTATAAAATAGATAGATAAAGTGATGGTCCGGACTTTATCTATCTATTTTTTCACTTACTAGAAAGGAGGAACATCATGTCTTATAAATACAGGCTCTCCCTGTTTATCTTAATTGATACTTCGATCGTTTGTATGGCGATCTTTTTCAGCAGCTTCCTTGTGAACGCCAGTATAGAAGTATTTACTTTCCCTATTATTTTAATGGCTGGCGTACTTGTTACATCACACCTATTGTTTTCATTTCGCTACCATTTATACAAAAAGGCCTGGGAGTATGCGAGTATCAGTGAACTTGCAGCGATCTGTAAAACAGTCTTTTTGTCCATGATTGTGTTAGTGATTACTCAACAGCTGGTACTTGGAGAAGTTGCTTTCAGATTACTTGCTGTCACACTTCTGCTCATGCTTTTCTTTATCGGTGGATCAAGATTTGCCTGGAGACTTTTCAGAGACCGGGTGATCAGCCAGAGGGTCAATAAAAAGAGAACGCTCATTATCGGTGCAGGGTCAGCGGGGACGATGATTGCCAGGCAGTTAAAACATAATAGAGATTGCGACATGCTTCCGGTTGCATTTATAGATGATAATGTGAGGAAGCAGCAGCTTGATATTATGGATATCCCGGTGGCAGGAAGAGTTGAAGATATAGAAAAAACAGTGAGCGCATATCGGATAGATAATATTATTATTGCAATCCCTTCCTTAAGTAAGAAGCAATTGAACCGAATCTTTCAGGAATGCTCTAAAACGGATGCTGAAACAAAAATCCTGCCGATGATTGAAGATCTGGTCAGTGGAAAAGTATCAGTGCACGAGGCAAGGGATGTTCAGGTTGAGGATTTACTTGGACGGGAACCGGTTGAGCTGGATCTCAAACAAATTTCCGAAAAACTGAAACACAAAACGGTTTTAGTCACAGGGGCAGGAGGATCAATCGGATCTGAAATTGTCCGTCAGGTAAGCCGCTTTGAACCGAAAAAGATTGTCTTACTCGGTCACGGTGAAAATAGTATCTATAAAATTCATATGGAGCTTCAGCCTCTTTTAAAAGACTCTGAGATTCAGCTGCACGCAGAAATTGCAGATATCCAGGATTATAAAAAGATGGTGACAGTCATGAGTGAATATCAACCGGACATCATCTACCATGCAGCCGCTCACAAGCATGTACCGCTCATGGAACAGAATCCGGAAGAAGCCATAAAAAATAACCTCATTGGTACAAAAAATGTTGCAATGGCCGCTCATCAGGCGGGCGTACAAACCTTTATTATGGTATCTACCGATAAGGCTGTGAACCCGACCAGCGTCATGGGCGCAACTAAACGACTGTCTGAAATGGTTGTACAGTATATGAATCAAGTGAGTGAAACCACCTTTGCAGCAGTAAGGTTTGGAAATGTGTTAGGAAGTAGAGGTAGCGTAATTCCTCATTTTAAAAGACAGATTGAACAGGGCGGACCCATTACAGTAACGCATCCTG
This sequence comes from Jeotgalibacillus malaysiensis, assembly GCF_044789845.1. Lineage (NCBI taxonomy): Bacteria > Bacillati > Bacillota > Bacilli > Caryophanales > Caryophanaceae > Jeotgalibacillus > Jeotgalibacillus malaysiensis. The sequence continues at coordinate 3,300,568 of NZ_CP085252.1, read as the reverse complement.
ATATGGTGAGATACTTTATGACGATTCCTGAAGCATCAAGACTTGTGATTCAGGCGGGAGCACTGGCTAAAGGTGGAGAGATCTTTGTACTCGACATGGGAGAGCCTGTGAAGATTGTCGACTTGGCTCGGAACATGATCAAACTATCTGGTTATCAATATGAAGAAATCGGTATAGAGTTCATTGGTATGAGACCTGGTGAGAAGCTTTATGAGGAGCTTTTGAACGAAGCTGAAATCAGTAAAGAGCAGGTGTATCCAAAAATATATATCGGGAAAACATCTTTACTTTATATGGACGAGATCAATCAACTTACTGAAGCCTACGAAAAAATGAATCCAGATCAAATCAGAGAGTTCGTACTGGAACTCGCAAACAGAAGAGAAAAAATCATCAAAATTACCGGGTAGGGGAGTGTTTAGCGGATGAAGGTAAGAAAAGCCATTATTCCGGCTGCGGGTCTTGGCACCAGGTTTCTGCCGGCGACAAAAGCAATGCCGAAAGAGATGCTGCCAATTGTAGACAAGCCAACGATTCAATATATTGTTGAAGAAGCCATTGAGGCCGGGATTGAAGATATCATTATTGTTACAGGTAAAGGAAAGCGGGCCATTGAAGATCATTTTGATCATTCATTTGAACTGGAGCAAAACCTTTATCAAAAAGGAAAGTTTGAATTGCTGGATGCAGTTCAGCATTCCTCAAGAATGGTAGATATTCATTATATACGTCAAAAAGAGCCTAAAGGGCTGGGTCACGCAATCTGGTGTGCAAGAAAGTTTATTGGGGACGAGCCGTTTGCAGTATTACTTGGTGACGATATTGTTCAGGCAGAAAAGCCCTGTCTGAAGCAGTTGATCGAACAATTCAACCGCTACCGTTCCTCTATAATTGGTGTACAGCCTGTGAAAGCAGAGGATGTGTCCAGATACGGGATCGTAGATGGGGAGCAAATGAACGAACGGCTGTATCAGGTAAGAGAACTGGTTGAAAAACCATCCAGAGAAGAAGCCCCATCAAATCTTGCCATCCTTGGCCGATATATCTTAACTCCTGGAATTATGAAGCTGCTTGAAAATCAGACACCCGGTGCGGGAGATGAGATTCAACTGACAGATGCAATTGCCTCATTAAATGAGCATGAAGCAGTTTATGCCTATCATTTTGATGGCAAGAGATATGATGTTGGTGAAAAAATGGGCTTCATTCAGACAACTATTGAATTTGCTTTACAAAGACCTGAGTTAAAAGATCAGCTCACAGAATATTTGAAAGAAGTGCTGGATCAAAATCTGACAACAGGATAGGAGCGGTAGACAATGAATAAAAAGATTCTATTTTGCGCAACCGTGGACTATCATTTCAAAGCATTTCACCTACCCTATATGAAGTGGTTCAAGGAGCAGGGGTGGGAGGTTCACGTCGCAGCGGCAGGGCAGATGCACTTACCCTTTACGGATCATAAGCATGAGTTATCCATATCAAGGTACCCGGTTTCAAGTGGAAATGTTAAAGCTTATCAGCAATTAAAATCCCTGATGAGCCAATATGATTACGACCTGATTCACTGCCACACACCGGTTGGAGGAATCCTTGGAAGACTTGCCGGGATGGCATTCAGAAAAACAGGCACAAAGGTATTATATACAGCTCACGGTTATCACTTTTGTAAAGGTGCCCCGGTGATGAACTGGCTGATCTATTATCCGATTGAATGGGTCATGTCTTATGTAACAGATGGACTGGTTACGATCAATCAGGAGGACTATCATCTATCAAGAACAAGGCTGCATGCTTCTAAAATTGTCAGGGTACACGGTGTTGGGGTAGACACTGTGAAATATGCGCCTGTCAGTTCCAATGAAAAGAATAACTTTAAACAATCATGCGGATACAAACCGGATGATTTTTTATTATTTTATGCAGCTGAATTTAACCGTAATAAAAATCAGCAGTTTCTAATTAATTCGTTCAGCCAAATCCGAAAACATATACCAAACGCAAAGCTTTTGCTGGCAGGTGAAGGCGCTTTGATGGAAGAGTGCAAGTCGCTTGCTGTATCACTTGGACTGGAGAAAGACGTTCATTTCCTTGGATTCAGAGAAGATATTCCGGAGCTGCTAAAAGCCTGTGACCTGGGTGTTGCTTCAAGCCTGAGAGAAGGTCTTCCGGTTAACGTAATGGAAATGATGGCAACCGGTTTACCGGTCGTAGCAGTGAAAAACAGAGGACATAATGAACTGATCGAGTCCGGTAAAACAGGCTGGTTGACAGAAGCTGATGATATAAAAGGGTTTAGTGATAAGATCGTTTATCTTCATAAAGAAGCCGGTCGAAGAGAACTTCTCGGTTTTAATGCAAGAGAGAAAATCGTGAGTGTGTACAGTCTGCAGCGGGTCCTTCAGGAAAAGACAGATCTTTATAAAGGATTTATGCAGGAAACGGAGGCGTTCGAATGGATCGCCCGTTAAGAGTATTACATGCAGTCGTCAACATGAACCGTGGTGGAGCCGAGACGATGATTATGAACCTTTATAGAAACATCGACCGGACAAAAATCCAATTTGATTTTCTGACATCCAAAGAAGGTGTTTTTGATGAAGAAATCAGACAGATGGGTGGCCGTATTCACCGGATTCCCTACGTAACTGAAGCCGGACCGATACGATACTTTTTTTTACTTAAAAAGTTCTTTAATGAGAACAATTATACAATTGTACATGCTCATATGGATAAAATGAGTGGACAGATACTGGCAGCTGCTAAGCAGGCAGGGGTGCCGGTCAGGATCGCTCATAGTCATGGGACAAAAAATGAAGGAAAATTCTCAGCTAACCTTTATAAAAATTTATCAGGATTACTTGTTAACCGTTCATCCAATTACAAAGTTGCATGTTCAACAGAAGCGGCGAAGTTCTTATATGGAACAGAAAAGCTTGAGGTTAAAGTTGTCAACAATGGAATTGACCCAATTAAATACCGTTTTGACTTACAGGTGAGAGCAAACACAAGAAAGAAACTGGACATCACAGAAGATACAGTCTTAATTGGTCATGTAGGCAGATTTCAAAAGCCTAAAAACCATTCTTTTATTCTCCAGATCTTCAATGAGTTATTAAGAAAAGGAGTAAACGCAAAATTAGCGTTAGCTGGTGATGGAGAAGCAAAAAAAGATATAGAATTGCAGGCAAAAAAAATGGGTATTTACCATCACATATATTTTCTCGGGGTCATAGACCAGACTGAGCTTCTTTATCCGGCATTTGATGTGATGGTTTTTCCTTCATTGCACGAAGGTTTACCCCTGAGTCTGATAGAAGCACAATATTGTAATTTGAATTGCTTAGTATCTGAGCATGTTTCTACTGACATCGATTTAGGAGAAGGATTGATCACATTTTTATCAATTGAAAACCCTAGTATATGGGCTCAACAAATAAAGACATTACACGAACAAAAAATAGTTAGAAGTCAGGTGAAAACTTCAACAAAATTTGATATTAATCATATCGCAGAAAAGGTGATCGACATTTATAGAAATGGGTTGATTAGTTGAAAACTCTAACTGTTTTTACACCTACTTATAATCGTGCATATTGTCTTGAAAATCTATACAACAGCTTAAAAAGACAAAAGAATAAAGATTTCATATGGCTAATTATTGATGATGGATCCACCGATTATACAGCAGATTTGGTTGGGAAATGGAAAGCTGAAGAAGAATTGTTGATTCACTATCATTATCAAGAAAATCAGGGTATGCATGGTGCTCACAATACAGCCTACAATTTAATTAAAACAGAGTTGAATACATGTATTGATTCTGATGACGAAATGTCAGAAGAAGCTGTTGAAAAAATAATTACGTTCTGGAAAGAATATGGCGGAACACATGTAAGTGGAATTGTAGGCTTGGATCAAGACAAAAAAGGTAACGTTATTGGTACGGAATTGCCGGAAAAAATAGAAAAATCCACCTTATTTGATTTGTATTATAAACATAGGGTTAATGGTGATAAAAAGCTGGTATACAGGTCTGAGCTAACTAAACGATATCCTTATCCAATTTTTGAAGGAGAAAAATACCTCGGTTTAGCATATAAATATTACTTAATAGACCAGTCTTATGAATTGTTGTTAATGAATGAAGTCCTATGTACGGTTGAGTACCTTGAAGACGGCTCTTCTATGAATATGTGGAAACAATATGTTAATAATCCCAAGGGATTTGCATTTTATAGAAAGTCATTAATGCAGTTACCAGGTGTAAGTTGGACATTTAAATTTAGACAGGCTATTCATTATGTATCCAGTAGCATATTTGTAAAAAATAAACGTTTTTTAATAGAATCACCTCAGAAGTTTTATACCTTAATGGCTCTGCCTTTGGGGCTAAGTTTAAATCTTTATATTAAAAGAAAACTAATTTAAATGATTTCTGGGGGTGTGGAGATGACTGTTTTATGGCTGACACTAATTACTGTCTTTTTATTAGGTTACATGGGACGTTTTATTACATTCGACACAGGACACCAGTTGTCAGTCGCTCCCCCAGTACTTAATAAACATTTTATCGTATTGGCAGGATTACTACTTGGTGTTGTATCAGGTCTTCGAAGCAATATAGGAGACACGCATAATTACGTAAATATTTATACTGCTCAGGATTTCACTTGGGATTATATACTTGAAAATAAAGATCCGGGATTTGGAGTTTTGCAAAGGTACTTAAAAATGATTTCTGACGACCCTCAAATTATGATTTTCACAACAGGGGTTATCACAAACATCTTAATCGTCCTGATTTTATTAAAGTATTCGAAGAAAATAGAGTTAAGCTTATTTGTATACATCACAGGTGGTTTTTATTTAGTTTCAATGAATGGGATCAGACAGACACTGGCAGCAGCAATTGCATTTGTTGCAACAAAATTCCTTTTAGAAAGAAAATTTGTACCATACGCATCAATTATAGTACTGGCATCATTTTTTCATCAAAGCGTATTAATTATGATACCTATATATTTTATTGTCGGGGTAAAAGCCTGGTCCAAATCGACAATTGGATTAATCATTTTAGCGATAGGAATCGTAATTGGATTTGATTTGTTTACATCTGTATTATTCTCGGCAATTGAAGATACTCAGTATGCCGCCTACAAAGATTTTGATGAAGGAGGAGCAAATGTATTAAGGGTAGCGGCAGCTTTGCCCCCTTTGATGGTTGCTTTTTTAGGGAGAGGAAAGTTGAGGCGAATTATGCCCCATAGTGATGTTTTTATAAATATGACTATTTTAAGTATTGTTTTTTTAATTGTTTCTACTCAAAGTTGGATTTTTGCACGATTCTCGCTTTATTTTATGTTGTATCAATTAGTATTGATTTCCTGGATTATTGAATTATTTCGTCGTAAAGATCAGAAGTTTATTTATTATGCGATGGTAGGGTGTTACTTTCTTTACTATTATTACGAAAACGTAGTGTCCTTAGACATTACCTATAAAAGCAACTACATTCCATTCTAGACATCCTCATTAGGGTGTTTTTATTTTTCAAAGGAGCATTCCTGTTAGGAGAGTTTTCGGGGTCTTGAACAAAAAAGAGCCCTCTTGGTAGGATATGGGGTGTCAATGCACTAAGAATTGACCCCTAATTTGTTACCAAGGAGGACTCCACCATGGATTTTATACAAAATCACAAAATTAATCAAGTCACCGAAAACACACTCGTTATTGGAATGGATATCGCAAAACGGACACATTATGCCTGCTTTGTTGATGATCGTGGTCGAATGTTGAAAAAGCCATTCGCCATCTCCCAGTCACGTGAAGGATTTGAAGGGTTTTATCATAAAGTACTAGAAGCGATGAAAGAGTTTGATAAAACAGAGGTGCTGGCTGGTATTGAACCTACAGGTCATTATTGGCTGAATCTCGCTTACTTTCTCGCTGACAGAGGGATTCCCCTCGCCATGACAAATCCGATGCACGTCAAGCGCTCTAAAGAGCTTGATGACAATCTGCCAACCAAACACGATCGCAAGGATGCATTGGTGATTGCGAGGCTATTGAAAGATGGACGTTTCAGTTATCCGCGGATTCTGAGGGATGCCGAGGCAGAGCTTCGCACTGGTGCCACACTAAAAGGACATCTGACTGAAGAACTTGGGTCAGTCAAGAACATGATGATTCGCTGGCTTGATCGTTATTTCCCTGAATTCAGAACGGTTTTCCCGTCGTTCGGGAAGATGGCGCTCGCAGCGCTTGAACAGACCCCTTTGCCACAAGATGTTCAGGGCAAAGGTCTCGAGGAACTACTAACCCTTTACCGAAAGGTAGACGGATTATCTTCTCCTCAAAAGCCAAAAGCAGCTCGTTTGATAGAGGTAGCTAATGACTCAATTGGGATGACGGAAGGCTTAGCGATGGCCCGTATGGAAATTGCCACGCTGGTTCGCCGTTTTCGGCAGCTTCTGATTGAAATAGAAGCTGTCACTGCCTCTCTGACAGAGATGGCACAGTCCTCAGTTGAGTATGAGTGGCTTGCGAGTGTAGATGGTTTAGGTGATGCCACGATCGCTGAATTAATGGCTGAGATCGGCAGCTTTTCTCACTACCAGGACCCACGCCAATTAATAAAACTTGCGGGGTTAACACTGAAAGAGAATTCTTCCGGTCAGCATAAAGGTCAAAAACGGATTTCAAAACGTGGAAGAAGCAAGCTTCGTGCCCTTTTATTCCGCGTCATGATGCCCATGATTAGGCACAATCAAGCATTTAAAACGTTACATGACTACTACACAACACGACCTGAGAATCCATTGCGTAAAAAGCAATCAATCGTTGTACCTTGCGGGAAACTCTTAAGAGTTTTACATGGGATTGCGACAAAACAAAGAGTGTTCGATGAGGCGATTATGATGAAGGATATCCCAGTCTTGAAGGTTTCTGTAGAGTAATGAACCATTCTGACTCAGCCTAACAAAGGATGACACGGAGAAGCTGGCATCATTCATTCCATTCGACTATGAGTCCCTAAAGGAGCATAGCCGGCCTCCGCCTTATGATTAGACCGAACGAAGGAATGTTGGCACACAGATGCCCGGAGACATGGGAGGGTACGTCATCATAAGTATTGCGGAGATCCATTGTGCATCGCATATTTACCCCCACTACTACCATTTCATAACAGTAGTAGCCGCGAAGCGTATCTCATGTCTGTAAAATCAAAACAGCATTTTAAATTACTGTTAATCATCGTGTCAAAAAAATTTTTTTGACACCCCATAAACGGCTCAAACCGTTTGTATAACAACATTTTAAGAGGGAGGGTCTACATGCGTATTTTAGTCACTGGCGGTGCGGGTTATATCGGGAGCCATACCTGTATTGAGCTGATCGAAGCCGGCCATGAGATCGTTGTCGCTGATAATTTTTCAAACAGCAGTCCTGAAGCATTAAAAAGAGTATCGGAGCTGACGGGAAAAATCTTTCCGGTGATCGAGCTTGATTTTAGAAACCGTAATGAGATTGAAGCACTTTTTAAGCAATTTGATGTCCAGGGCGTTATTCATTTTGCAGCATTGAAAGCGGTAGGAGAATCAGTCACTCATTCCCTCCTTTATTATCAGAATAATCTTATTTCATTACTGAATCTGTTAGATGTGATGGATGAATATCAGGTTAGAAATATTGTCTTCAGTTCATCTGCAACAGTCTATGGCGCTGAAGGAACATCGCCTCTAAAAGAGACTGATCAGACTGGAGCCGTAAATCCATATGGGAGTACAAAGCTGATGGCTGAGAGAATTATTAAAGATCTTGCCACATCATCAGAACGGTGGCGAGCAGTCATTCTCAGATACTTTAACCCGGTAGGTGCCCATGAAAGCGGACGAATTGGTGAAGATCCAAACGGTATACCGAATAACTTGATGCCATACATTTCACAGGTTGCTACAGGAAAAAGAGCAGTGCTATCGGTTTTCGGTAGTGATTATCCAACCCGTGATGGTACAGGTATCAGAGATTATATTCACGTAACAGATCTTGCGGCAGGTCATGTGAAAGCACTGGATTACATGCTCAAAAATAAAGGGGCGCATGCTTTTAACCTTGGAACTGGAAATGGTTTTAGCGTACTTGAAATGGTCGCTGCGTTTGAAAAAGCGAGTGGACGTAAGGTGCCATACAGATTTACAGAAAGAAGAGCTGGAGATATTGCAGTATGTTATGCGGATCCTTCAAAAGCTGAAAAAGAACTTGGATGGAAAACAGTTAAAACAATTGATGATATGTGCCGAGACACCTGGAGATGGCAGCGAAATAACCCGGATGGTTATCAGCAGCCGGCTGAGGTTCAGAAAACAGAAAGATCCGGTGCATAAAACTGGAGGGGAAAGAGATGAAGAGACTGATCGACCTGACTGCAGCATCTGTCGTATTCATCCTGCTGAGCCCATTATTTCTGACTTTATATGTGCTGATTAAAGTGAAGCTTGGATCTCCTGTGTTATTTAAACAGGAACGGACTGGCATAAACGGAACGACCTTCACGCTTTATAAATTCAGAACCATGACTTCTGAAACAGATGGAAAAGGAGAGCTGCTGCCGGATGAACAAAGGCTTACACACTTTGGCAATCTGCTAAGAGAATTAAGCCTGGATGAATTACCTCAGCTTATCAATGTAATCAAAGGTGATATGAGTCTTGTCGGACCAAGACCGCTGCTCATAGAGTATCTCGCGTACTATACGCCTGAGCAAATGAAAAGGCATCTTGTAAAGCCCGGCATTACAGGATGGGCTCAAATCCATGGCCGTAACACCTTGAGCTGGGAAGAAAAGTTCAAGCTTGATACCTGGTATGTCAAGCACATCAGTACACGGCTTGATCTGAAAATTCTGCTGATGACAATTAAAAAAGTGGTCAAAAAAGAAGGAATTTCTCAGGAAGGCTATGCCACTGTTGAAAAGTTCAGCAGAAAAGAGGTGGCTAAATGAAGCTCGTAATTATCGGGGATGGCGGCCATGGGAAAGTTATCAAGGATATAGCAGAAGCAGCCGGCTGGAGCGTCTCAGCGATCCTGGATGACCGCTATAAAGAAGTGACTTTTGAGAGAGATGTATTAAAAGGTCCGGTCAGTGCAGCACAGTACTTTATCGGAAAAGGAAATCAATTGATCTTAGGAATCGGAAGTAACACAGTCAGGAAGTCTATCGTCAATCAGCTGAACCTTGATGATGAACATTATGCTACAGTAATTCATCCATCAGCAGTGATCAGTAAACAGGCAGAAGTCAGAGCCGGGACGGTTTGTATGCCACACACCGTCATTAATCAAGGATCAGTAGTAGGACAGCATGTGATCTTAAATACCGGCGCAGTCATAGAGCATGATAACAGAATTGAACCCTTTGTTCATTTATCACCAAAAGCTACAACGACGGGTAATGTCACAATCGGCACCGGCACTCATATTGGTGCTTCAGCAGTGATCATTCCAGGGGTCATCGTTGGTGAATGGTCAACAGTTGGAGCGGGTGCAGTGATCATACACAATACAGGTAATTATGAAACAGTCGTTGGCAATCCGGGGAGGGTTGTGAAGACATATACACCAATTCAGCTAAACGGATAAGGAGGAACTTTCATTGGCGCAAAAAATATTCTTATCACCACCGCATATGACTGGTCAGGAAGAAGCTTATATAGAAGAAGCGTTCCGCACGAACTGGATCGCACCACTTGGACCGAATGTAGATGCATTTGAAAAAGAGGTAGCGGAGCATGTCGGTGTAAAAGCAGCGCTTGCTGTTCAGTCAGGTACGGCAGCGATTCACCTGGCGCTTGAACTGCTCGGTGTCGGAAAAGATGACATTGTTTTTTGTTCATCACTGACATTCGTTGCAAGTGCTAACCCGATTTTATATCAGGGAGCTATACCTGTTTTTATTGATTCAGAACCGGACACGTGGAACATGTCACCTGAAGCGCTTGAAAGAGCCCTGAAAGAAGCAGCTCAGCTCAACAGGCTGCCAAAGGCGATTATCATTGTTCATTTATACGGACAACCGGCAAAAATGAATGCATTAAAGCAGATTGCAGATCAATATGAAGTACCAATCATAGAGGATGCAGCTGAGTCACTCGGATCGATGTATGAATTAAAAGCAAGCGGGACACATGGGGCATTCGGTGTCTACTCCTTCAATGGTAATAAGATCATTACTACGTCAGGTGGAGGAATGATCGTTTCAAATAATGAAATTGCGATCGAGCGGGCAAGATTTTTTGCTACACAGGCAAAGGATCCTGCACCTTACTACCAGCATTCATTAAAAGGCTATAACTACCGGATGAGCAATGTGTTAGCAGGCGTTGGGCGTGCGCAGCTGAAAGTATTGGATGAAAGGGTTGCGGCAAGAAGAGCAGTTTATCAGCGTTATGAGCAGGCTTTAAAGGAATTGCATGATCTGGTGATGATGCCCGAATTACAGGGAACAAGGTCTAACCGGTGGCTGACAGCTTTCACAATTAAAAGGGAGAGCAGTCTCGTACCCGATGATCTGATTCATGCCTTAGACGCTGAACAGATCGAATCAAGAAGAGTATGGAAGCCGCTTCATCTCCAGCCGCTTTTCAAGGATGCCGCTTATTATCCTCATCGCGAAGGGGAAGATATTGCAGCAGATTTGTTCAAAAGGGGTGTCTGCCTGCCATCAGGATCAAGCCTTCAACTGGAGGATCAGCATCGCGTGATTGAAGTCATCAGACATACAGCTCAATTTGCTGTATTGAATAAGAAAGTTCTTTAAATTATAAGAGACGAGGGAGCGATGATGATAGGTGAAAACATTTATAAAATCAGACGTGAAAAAGGTTTAACGTTATCAGAGCTTGCTGACAGAGCAGGCGTATCCAAATCCTATCTCAGTAATATTGAGCGTAACCTGAAGCAGAATCCCTCTATTCAGGTGATTGAAAAGATCGCCAATGTACTCGAAGTAGATATGAAGAGGCTGTTAAATGTCACAGAAGAGCGCCAGGGAAACAAAGAGTGGAATGAATTCATCAGTGAGCTGGAAAGTCAGGGAATTAATAAAAGACAGCTTGAAGAATATCGCATGATCCTTGAATTCATTAAATGGAAAAATGAGCATCGGAATGGAACGGAATCCTGAAGCGGAAGAAGGGGTTGCAGTGAAAAGAATACTTCATGTGACGGGGGCGATGAACAGAGGCGGGACTGAAACAATGCTCATGAATCTTTACAGAAAGCTCGACAAAACAAAGTGGCAATTTGATTTCGTCTCATACAGCAAAAGTCAGGCCGTGTATGATGAAGAAATTCAGGCTATGGGAGGCCGGATTATCCAGGTCACTCATCCGGGGTCGCTGACTGAACATATAAGGGCAATCAACCATAACGGACCCTATGAGGCAGTTCATGCACATACATTATTTCAATGCGGTATTGCACTTGCTGCTGCGAAAATGGCAGGAGTGACTAATAGAATTGCCCATGCACATACCACAATGGATCACGCAGATACATTCGTCAGAAAAACTTACATGCATGCAATGAGAAAAACGATTCTTATGCTATCAACAGAAAGACTGGCCTGCAGTAGAGCGGCGGCAGTATATCTGTTTGGCAAAGAAGCGTCTTTTTTATTTTTACCAAATGCTATCCAATGGGAAGGTTTTCTTAAGAATGAAGCTGAAAGAGCTGAGCTGCGAAAAGAGCTCGGACTTGAACAGAGCTTTGTGGTTGGACATGCAGGCAGGTTTATTCCAGCTAAAAATCAGCAATTTCTGATTAAACTTTTTCCTGAAATAAAAAAGAGAAATCCGAATGCAAAATTACTGCTTGTCGGTGACGGAGATCTAAGAGCAGAACTTGAAAATCAGGTTCTGCAATCAGAGGATGCAAAAGATATTATTTTTCTTGGTCTGAGAGAAGATATGGAAAGTGTCTTTCAGGTGTTCGATGTATTTGCATTTCCGTCTATATATGAGGGACTGGGACTTGTATTACTTGAAGCGCAGGCAGCGGGTAAAAGGTGTATTGTGTCAGAAGCGGTGCAGCCTGAAGCGGATTTAAAGCTTGGTTTACTCTCTACGGTTTCGCTGTCAGATGAGAAGCGCTGGATTGAAGAAGTGCTTCATTCGGAGGCAGCCCAGGTCAGCAAAGCGGACATTGAACAGGCATTTATCAACGAACGCTATAGTGTTGAGCAAGCTCTTGATCAGCTACTTAATATCTATCAAAGAAAGGAGACCCGCCATGAAAAAGCTGTTAATCGCTACGTATGATCTTGAAATTGGGGGAGTAGAAAGAAGCCTGATCAGCCTCCTTGAAAAGCTGGATTACAGCCGCTTTCAAGTAGATCTCCTTCTGTACCGTCATCAGGGTGAGTTTTTAACGATGCTGCCTGAATCAGTCACACTTCTTGAAGAGAACCGGTTTTACCGAACCTTCAGGATGTCGATTAAAGAAACGGCTGCAAATGGACAGCTAAAGCTTGCGGTGGCAAGGACATTTGCCAAACTCCGGGCCTCTTTTTCTAAGGGGGATGAAAAAGGTGTCCGGCAAATGCAGTATATGTGGAAATACAGCACTCCATTTTTACCGGCACTGGAACAAACCTATGATGTTGCAATCAGTTACCTGTGGCCACACAACTTTGTAGCAGATAAAGTGCAGGCGAATATAAAAATCGCCTGGATTCACACAGACTTTTCATCTATCACAACTGATAAAAAAGAAGACTTAAAGGTTTGGTCATCTTACCAGTCAATCATTGCGATTTCTGAAGAGTGCGCAAAAGCATTTGGCCGGATTTATCCTGAGCTCACAGATAAAGTCAAAATGATCGAAAACATCACATCTCCTGAAATGGTGAAATCATTAGCAAATGAAGAAGCACCGGAAATACAGCCGGGCTTCAGTCTTGTAACAGTTGCGAGGCTGTCACATGCCAAGGGAATCGATCGGGCAGTTAAAGTACTGCATAGCCTGCACCAACAGGGGTTTAGTGATATCAAATGGTACATCGTTGGCTACGGTGGAGATGAAGAGATGATCCGGGTGCTAATTAAGGAAAAAGGGCTTGAGGCTTCATTCATTTTACTTGGAAAGAAAATCAATCCTTATCCTTATATGAGAAAAGCAGATCTCTACATTCAGCCTTCACGGTATGAAGGAAAAGCAGTCACCGTGGGAGAAGCACAGATTCTTGGAAAGCCGGTCATTATAACAAATTACCCGACAGCAGTCAGCCAGGTGCAGGATGGATATGATGGTGTGATCTGTGAGCAGTCTGAGGAAGGCCTGGTTAAAGCCATTATTTCTTTATACCAGCAGCCCGAAAAGAGAAAACAGCTTAGTCAAAATTGCCAAAACAGTAATTATCATAATGCAGCTGAACTTGAAAAACTGTATCAGCTCGTATAGGAGGAACAGCAATGAAGCAGCCGGTTACCGTCAGTATTGTTGTTCCGGTCTACAAAGTTGAGCAGTATCTCCGGAAATGTCTGGACAGTATTCTGGAGCAGACTTACCCTCATCTTCAAATCATTATTGTAGATGATGGCTCACCAGACCGGAGCGGGGACATCGCAGATCAGTATGCAAAGCAGGATAGCAGAATCCAAGTGATTCATCAGGAGAATAAAGGACTTTCCGGGGCAAGAAATACAGGTATTCAGTATGCGGCGGGTGAGTACACAGTCTACTTGGACAGTGATGACTGGCTTGAGCAGTTTGCGATTGAAAAGCTAGTATGGCTTGCACAGAAATACAAGGCAGATCTTGTCCAGTCAAATTTTTATTATGCATATGAGCATGAGCAGCTGGTAGATTATCGTTATCAACAGGCTGATGACCGTCCCCTTTTGCTGAGTCGGGAGCAGGCAATTGAAGCACTTATTATCAATCAGAAGCTAAAAAACTTTGCCTGGGGAAAGCTTTATAAAACTGAGCTTATCAAAGATATACCATTTCAGGAAGGCAGATTGTTTGAAGACGTTTTATGGGCCTATCTCGTCATGAAAAAAGCTGAACGCGTGGTGCTCGATGCAGAGCCGCTGTTTTACTATTTACAAAGAGAGACAAGTATTACAGCAGACTACTCACCAAGAAACCTTGATTTTATTAAAGGGTTAAAAGAGCGGCACCAAATGATTACCACAGATTTTCCTGAACTCATTCCTTTGTCTAATAAAGAGATTTTAAGAGCGACACTGCTGCATCACCAGCTGCTGTATTTTAATAGGGAAAAAGATCAGCAGGGTGTACACAGAAAAAAATTGGAGAAAAGCGTAAAAGAAGGTTATCAAAAATTCGAAATATCTGTTGAAGATGAACCTGTGCTAGCAAAACAGCTCAAGTTCTTTTACAGACATCCTTCCCTGAATCTCGGGTTCTTATTAGTCAGAAAGAGTCTGAGAAGGGCAAAGCTGCTGCCAGCACCTGCGCGCCTTGAACGCGTTAAAATCAAAAGGGGGTGACGGAGTGAATCTGAAACATGTAGCAATTAAATTAGTTTTATATGCATTGCGTCTCTATCCGATTAAACAAAATCGGATTTTTTTTATGAGCTATTACGGTCAGCAATATGGCTGCAACCCCAAATATATCAGCGACTACTTCATCAAAAATGACCGTTTTCAGCGATTCGATCTGGTGTGGGGTGTATCAAAAACAACTGAATTTATACTGCCGCCAAGAATTAAAAAAGTCCGGCTGTTTTCATTTAAAACGTTGAGAATGCTTGCTACCTCAAAGGTCATTATTACGAATTACCGTTTACCTGATTACTTTATTAAGCGGGAAGGTCAGCACTACATTCAGACGTGGCACAGCTCATTGAGACTGAAAAAGGTCGAAAAAGATGCAGAAGCTGCACTGCCTGCAAGCTACGTGAAAATGGCGAAAAGAGATTCAAAGCATACAGATCTGATTCTCTCAGGCAGCAGGTTCAGCACTGAAACAATCAGGCGGGCATTCTGGTATAAAGGTGACATTCTTGAGTCTGGTATGCCGAGAAATGACATGCTATTGCAGCGAAACGACTTGAAAAAGAAAGAAATTAAACTGCAAATAGGCACAAGCAGTGAAGCAAAGCTTTTACTTTATGCACCGACCTTCAGAAAAATGTTCAAAGCCAATGATTATAAGCTCGATTTTTCAATGATTCAGCATATTCTTGAGCAGAAAACGGGTGAAAAGTGGACGATTCTGGTCAGGCTGCATCCACATTTGATCCAGTACTCTAAGGACATCCTTTCTGGCAAAGACGTTATAGATGCTACAGCTTATCCGGATATTCAGGAGCTGCTCACAGTAGCAGATATATGTATAACTGATTATTCTTCACTCATGTTTGATTATATGATCACGAAAAAACCATGCTTTCTCTTCGTTCCGGATCTTGAAACGTATAAAAAGGACGACAGGGGATTATATTTCACACCTGAAGAGCTGCCGTTTCCGATCTTTAAAAAAGCAGAAGATTTACTCGGACTGCTTCAGGAGTTTGATCAAAATCAATACAGAAAAAAGGTACAGCAATTCACTGACAGTGTCGGATCCTACGATGATGGAACCGCAGCCAGACAAGTGTACGAACACATCGAAAATATCTGCTTTCGGGCAAAAAGGAGCGAATGGAATGAAGCCATATAGCATTGGATATACAACAGGGGTATTTGATCTGTTTCACGTGGGACACTTAAATATTTTGAGAAAAGCGAAAGAGCAGTGCGATTATTTAATCGTCGGTGTCAGCACTGATGAACTCGTAAAGCAATACAAAAAGAAAACGCCTGTGATCGGCTTTGAAGACCGGGTAGCAATTGTGGGAAGCATCAAATATGTAGATGAAGTCGTCCCACAGGTATCACGGGATAAAGTAGCCGCCTGGCAGGAACTCAGATTTGATGCCATGTTTGTAGGAGATGACTGGAAGGGCAGTAACCTTTTTACGAAGACAGAGAGAATGTTTCATGAGCTTGGGGTTGAGGTTGTTTATTTTCCGTATACGGCGAATGTTTCTACTACTATCGTTAAAAATAAGGTGAAAATTTCAACTTAATGGAGGCCGTCCAAATGAAAAAGAAATTACTTTTTACAATTGATTCATTGGCCTGCGCGGGGGCTGAAAAAAGTCTTGTGACTTTACTTGGCCTGTTGGATTATACGAAGTATGAGGTTGATCTTATGCTTTTTTCACATGGGAATGAGTTAGAGGAGCTTGTTCCTGATGAAGTAAAAGTTTTACCTCCATTAGACTACTCTACTCATGCTTCAAGGCCTTTAAAAGAAAGTCTGAAAAGCATTCGAAGTAAAAAAGCAGTAAAGCTTGTTCAAGCTAGAATTAATTATTCTCTTAAACTTAGATATCAAAAAGCCGGAAATATTAAAAAGGCACGTCTTTATTGGCAAAGTGTCAGGAATGTTATAGATGTCTTGCCAGATGAGTATGACGTGGCAATTGCATATGCTCAAGGAGTACCTACTTTCTATACTGCAGAAAAAGTGAAAGCAAAGAAAAAACTGGCCTGGGTGAATGTTTCTTATGTATTAAGAGATAAAGAACATTCTTTTCAAAAGAAATATTATTCAACATTTGATAAAATTGTTGCCGTTTCAGAGTCGGCGAAAACAATTTTTATGAAAAACTATCCTGAATTCGAAGAAAAAATGACACTTATATACGATATTAATAATCCTGACTTTATTAATAAGATGGCTGACCAAGGTTATTCGTTTCAGGACCAATTTGACGGAATCCGATTGCTCACAATTGGAAGGCTTGCAAGTCAAAAAGGATACGATCTTGCTTTAAAGACATGCAGAATATTGAAGGATCGTGGATTGCATTTTAGGTGGTATGCGCTTGGGAAAGGTCCTCTTGAGGAAGAAATTAAAGAACAAATTAAATCTTATGGTTTAGAGGAGCATTTTAAATTACTAGGTGTTTATTCAAATCCATATCCATTTATTAAAGCTTCAAACCTATATGTACAAACATCTCGTTTCGAAGGATTCGGGCTGGCAATTGCAGAAGCGAGAATGTTGAATGTTCCTGTTGTAACAACCGAATTTGATGCAGTTTATGACCAGATGATACAAGGGAAAAATGGAATCGTCGTAGATATGAATGAATATTCAATTGCAGAGGGTATTTTAAAGATGCTTAACAATCAGGACATGTACAACAATATTAAGCAATACTTGATTCAAGAGAAAAAAGGTAACAAAGAAGAGATTTCAAAGTTTTATCAATTAATTTGAGAGAAAGGAGGGGCACCATGCCAAAGAAAAAGCTAATCATCATGGCTATCAATATGAACTTAGGGGGAACTGAGAAATCACTCATTAACTTTATAAGTGATTTATCTCCAGCAAAGTATGATATCACATTATTATTGCTTGAAAACAAGGGTGAGTTATTAAGTCATGTCCCTCCGTATGTAAAAATTCGAGCAATTGAAGGATATAAACAAATAAAGCCCTATCTTAAAAGCAATTTTAAAAAAAATAGCAGACGGTTACTAAAAGTTCGGAATATGTATGACTTAATCAATTACTTTATAGCGTATCTACGTAAAAGAGTGAGTGGAAAAGATGAGATCATGCTTGATTTTTATAAAAGTTTTCTAGAAGAAATTGATGAAAGGTATGACATATCTATCGCTTATGCAGGCCCGATGGATCTAATCACATATTATGTTGCAAAATGTATAAATGCAAAAAGAAAGTATCAATGGATCCATTTTGATATAGAGAAAATCGGTTTTAGTCAATCAATTGTTAAGAACCTCTATCCTAAATTTGATCGTGTATTTACTGTATCTGAAGAAGGAAAACAAAAAATCCAAAAGGCTTTTCCAGAGCTCGTAAATAAAGTCGGTGTATGGAAAAATAAGACTTCAGAGAATTCACTTCTTCATTTAAGCAATAACCGTGGGTTCGAAGATGAGTTTACTGGTATCCGAATATTGACTGTTGGAAGACTGAGTCATGAAAAAGGTCAGCACTTAATATTTCCTGTGTTGAAACGCCTGTTAGAAAATATTGATCTAAAAATTAAATGGTATTTAATTGGTGATGGTCCTGAAATGGCTAACTATAAGAATACAATCACTAATTTATCCTTAAATATCGATGTCAAATTACTAGGCGCTAAAATAAATCCTTACCCCTACATGAAAGAATGTGATCTGTATGTTCAGCCTTCGATATACGAAGGGTGCTGTATGACGATTGATGAGGCGAAAATATTTAAAAAGAGAATCATTGCTACAGAATTTAACGGCATTAAAGAACAGTTAAAGGAATATAATTATCCAACTTCAATTATTAAATTTAGTGAAAAAGAACTTTATTTTGCTCTCTTAGAGCATGTTAATGCTATTAATAATGAAAGAAGAGGTGTGTCTGTTGGATAAAATCAGTGTAATTGTACCAGTATTCAATCAAGAGAAATTACTTAATAAATGTGTGGATTCATTACTTAATCAAAAGTATTCTAATATAGAAATTATATTGGTGAATGATGGTTCTACAGACCGCTCAAAGGAATTATGTGAAGCTTATGTTCAGTCTGATTCACGTGTGATTTTAATTAATCAAAAAAACAGAGGTGTAGCAGGCGCGCGAAATTCAGGCATAGAGCGTGCAAGTGGAAGATGGATTGGCTTTGTTGATAGTGACGATTGGGTAAGTTTGGATATGTACTATATACTCATTAAAGAAATTGAAAATAGTGGTGCGGATATAGGTATATGTAAGATAACATATGAAGAAGAAAAAATCGGATCAAAAAAAGGTAATAAACTTATTATAGATGGAGGACATAGCGCGCTGCGCAGGCTTTATCAAACAAACGATATTAGATATAACGTCTGTAATAAATTATTCAAAAAAGAGTTATTTCAACATATTAGATTTCCAGAAGGTAGGATATATGAAGATGCGGCTATCATGTACAAATTAATTGACAAAGCTGACAAGATTGCTCTTTCCCCTTATTATTTATATCTTTATCATAAAAGAGATGGGAGTATTACAAGGTCTACATTTTCCGAGAAGCGCTTTGATGTAGTAATAAATTATATTGAAACAGACAAATATTTTAGTAATCATCATGCGGACTTAAGACCTATGCTCAGTAAGGTCTTTTTTTACGCGCTAAAGAATATGATAACGGATATAGCCAGGGAGCGAGCAAGAAATAGTTCCTATATGGAACTAATAAGTTCTAATATGAGCAAAATTATCAGAAATCCTTTTTTGAGAAAAGAATTGGACTCTAAAGATATTACTGTAGGTTATGCAGTTTCTCTAATGCCTATGGTTATTTTTTATTTATACCAATATAAATATACTTGGAAGTCAAAGGAGTTGAATTAGTAATGATGCAATCTCTTTGGAAAGTTAAAAATCTTTTTTCAGAAAGTGAAAAAAAGAAATTTTATATACTGATGGTCATGATGGTTATTGCTGCATTTTTTGAAACATTAGGGATTGGATTAATTGTTCCTTTGATAGGTATTATTACAGATCCTACTATCTTATCTGAAAACGCAATTTTAAATAATCTTTACAATCAGATAGGGTTTGAGAATTATGAACAATTTATGTTAGCAGCAGTTTTATTTATGTTGGTTGTATTCTTCGGGAAAAATATATACCTTTTATTTTATCAATACTTTCAATTTAAAATGGTTTTAAATTTTCAGGTCAAGTTATCTAAAAAGCTGTTTCGAAATTATCTAATTAAACCTTATACATTTCACTTGCAGCGAAATACATCTGTTTTATTGAGAAATGTAAATGAAGAGGTTCCAAAAGTACTTCAAGGAATCCTGCTTTCTTCTTTACAGCTAGCAACTGAAGTGTTAGTTATCGTATGTATTCTGGCATTATTACTTTATACTTCTCCAGTGGCAACAATTGCATCTATTTTCTTGCTGGGAGGAAGTATGTTTTTATTTCAAATGATTTTTAGACAAAAAATTACAAACATAGGTAAAGAACAGCAATATACCAATGGAAGTTTAATCAAATGGATCAATCAAGGGTTAGGAGCAGCCAAAGATGTTAAAGTTTCAGGTCGTGAGGGCTTTTTCGTTGAAAAATATCGCCAACATAGTTTAGTGAAAGCCAGAAATAGCCGTTATATGAAGGTGCTAGAACAAGTCCCAAGATTGTTTATAGAGAGTATGTTAGTTACTGTCGTATTAGTTACGCTTTTGATTATAGTTTTTCAAGGTAAAAATACAACTGAATTAGTATCTGTTATGGCTTTATTTGCAATGGCAGCATTTAGATTAATGCCATCAATCACCAGAGTTGTTGCATTGATTACGGCGATTAGATATAGCCAGCCAGCATTAGATGCAATATACGAAGATTTATATACTGCTAATGATGATACAAAGTCAAAGGATAACAAAATTGAATCTTTATACAAAAGTACATTTGAAAACATTACTCTGAAGAATGTCTACTATTCTTATCCAGGTCAATCAGCTCCAACGATTCATAGTGTTTCATTAAATGTAGAAAAAGGTCAATCAGTAGCGCTGATTGGTGCTTCTGGCGCTGGAAAGACAACAATTGTGGATATGATGTTAGGGTTATTAGAACCATTCAAAGGTGAAGTATTAGTGAATGGACAGTTGCTCAAACAACAGCTCTCAAATTGGCAAAGAAATATCGGATATATTCCACAATCTATTTTTCTTTCAGATGACACAATAAAGGCGAATGTGGCTTTTGGGATAGGTGAAGAAGATGTACGTGATGAACTGGTTTGGAATGCACTTGAGAAAGCTCAATTAAAGGAATTTGTTCAACAACTACCAGAAGGTCTAGATACATCTGTTGGGGAAAGAGGGGTTAGACTTTCCGGTGGACAAAGACAGAGAATTGGGATTGCCAGAGCACTGTATCATGACCCTGAAATACTATTTATGGATGAAGCCACTTCAGCGCTTGATAACGAAACAGAAAAAGACATTATGAAAGCAATAGACTCTCTTAAAGGCGATAAAACAATGGTAATTATTGCTCACAGATTATCAACAATAGAAAATTGTGATTTAGTATACACAATGGATAAAGGGCACTTAACTCAATCCTATAGGCATGCGAGAAAGGTGAGTGGGTAATTTGAAACAGAGTTATCAAGTTGTTTCAATCAGTGATCAACTACTCATTACACGAGATTGTAATGTCATCAATCTTTTTTGGATGTTATGGAAATACGGAAATTCTTTAGATTATCTATATACTAAAGGAAGAATCCCCTTGCAAAATCTGAAAGTCATTAAGTTCCTCAGAATTGTGCAATTAAATATTAAATATTTTCGTTCTTCACCATTTAATATTGAAATACCTTTATCAAACCTTGAAAATTCCGTAATCATTAAGTTAAAGGATCGATCATACAAATGCATTGATCTGCAAAACAAAAAAATTACTTGTGTTTCAAAAGAAAATCAAGTGAAAACAGACTATCTTTATAAGTTAAGAAATTTAAAATATGATGAAACGCCAAAAATTTATTATATAGTAGATAATTCATCTTATTCAGAAGAGTATTTAAATCTTATTCCACTTAAACATCAATTAAATAAATGGAATTTGCAGAAATATAATATATATAAAGGTTTAGATTCAATAAGCAAAGGTTCTCAGAATAAAAAAGTGAATGCATCTGATTATGCAAAAGATTTAACTAATCAGATCAGTTCAACATTAATTAATATAGACATTGATACGCTAAAAGAAGACAAGATCAATAAAATATCTCAAAAAATTGCTGATAAAATAGGTGATACATCAATTGTACTAAACTTTTCTCATGGAGACGCCTGGGTTGGTAATATTATGTTAGATGACAATCGGATTAGATTAATTGATTGGCATGATTTTGGTTTCAGATCGAGGTACTTTGATCATATTACATTAATTCATTCGATCGTAAAAATTAGAATTTCTAATAAGGGATGGGAAAGCCAAGGTGTAGATGAATTGAATGGAGAATTACAAATGCTGAGTGAAGCAACAAGCTGTGATGTTAAGGTTCTACAAGATTACCATTTTGTATTTATGTTAGAAATGATAATTAATAGGTTAGGTTACTATGAGGAAATTAGTTCTGATGCAGTAAATATTGCATTTAATTGGGTTAATAGATTTGAAGAAATATTAAATTAAAATAAATGTAACAAAATCATCTAATTTTTTCAAAAATATTCTCTAACCATATTGACATTACAAATTTTCAGAGTAAAATCAAACTATAAGGTTCTTTATAAAGAACATAAAATGTCTTAAATCTTCTTCTGATAATTTTTTTACTATCGATGTTCTTTATAAAGAATTAAGTGGGGTGAGGTTTTGAGTGCTTTAGCAGCGATCATTAGTCCGGAAGGCCATCAGGTTTTAGTAGAGTCTTGTGAACGCATGATGGAGGCGTATGAAGAGTTTCCTTCAGACGATCGGCAAACATACTTTAACAGGAATGTATTTCTAGGAAATCACGCTCAATGGATGACTCCTGAGTCTGTAGGAGAAATGCAGCCGTATCATTGTAAAGAATCAGGATGCGTAATTACTGCAGATGCAATCATCGATAATAGAAAAGAGCTTTTCGATCTATTAGATATAGAAGGTATTAAACTATCTGATGCCCAGCTTATTTTAAAGACTTATTTAAAGTATGGTGAAAAAAGTCCAGCCAAATTAATAGGAGATTTTTCATTTATCATCTGGGACCCAAAAAATCAATCTATCTTTGGGGCCCGAGATTTCTCGGGATTGAGAACTTTATATTATGCGAAGCACGAGAATAGTTATTACTTAGCTAGTACAATTCGGGCGATACAATATGCCACAGGTATTAATAACGAATCAAATGAGGAATGGCTGGCAGAATTTTTGGGTGTGCCTGGTTATGTCCCTGGAGTAGGCGTGGAAATGACACCAATTGAAGGTATTAAGCAAGTGCCTCCAGCCCATTATTTTACGATCAAAAACGGCGCATATCGGCAACACAGATATATTACGCTTCCTGAAAATGAAAAAATCAGATTTAAAACAGATGAAGAGTACGCAGCAGCATTCAAAGAAATTTTCGAAAGAGCAGTAAAAGACAGGTTAAGAACAGTTGGTAAAGTAGGTTCGTTTTTAAGTGGCGGACTCGATTCTGGATCAGTGACAAGTGTTGCAGCTCAGGAGCTAAAAAAGCAAAAAAAATCGATCCACTCATTTAGTGTAATTCCAGTAGCAGGCTTCTCAGATTGGACTTCACGAAAACGTGTAGCAAATGAGGAAGAATATATCGAAGAGATTCTAAAGCTTAATGATAACATTATTCATCACTATGAGTCATTTCCTGAGAGAAACAGTTATCGGGATATTGATCAGTGGATAGACATTATGGAAACCCCTTACAAATTCTTTGAGAATTCTTACTGGATCAGAGGAGTAAACGAAAGGGCTGCTCAAGAGGGAGTAAGTGTTTTGTTAAATGGCTCCAGAGGAAATTTTACAGTATCCTGGGGAAATCCATTTGATCACTTTTCTCATCTTTTAAAATCAATGAAACTGACTAGACTATTGAGAGAAATACAAGAATTCCATATTGAAAGCGGTCAAGGACGCAAGTCAATTGTTGAAAAGACGTTGACAAGGTTACAAGGAAATCGCACTAAAGGAGAGAAGATTGAAACATTATTGAATGAAAAATACTTTGCTAAGCACCATTTAGCTGAGAAGTTGCAAAACTCTTCTTTAATTACACATACTGAACAGACATTTAATGCATATGACTGGAGAAAAAAATATTTTAATCAATTATTTTATCTCTCGAATTATACTGCAGCAGCAAAGCTGTCATTAAGGTACAAAGTCTGGACTAGAGATCCGACAAATGATTTAAGAGTCGTCAGGTTTTGTTTATCTATACCTGAAGACCAATTTGTTAAACATGGTATGGACCGTGCATTAATTAGACGTTCAATGGATGGAGTGCTACCTGAAAAGATCCGGCTGAATTATCAAGTGAGAGGGTTACAGAGTGCTGATTTAGGGTTTCGAGTAAAAAAAGATTGGCATTCTTTAAGGGAGGAAATATTTACCCTTCTACAACAAGATAAGTTGTCTCCTCTTGTTAATAGAGAGAAAGTAAAGCAGCTGCTGGAGCAAGCAGGAGAAACTCCTTCTAAAGCGCTGACATTAGATTATGATTTTAAACTATTAATGGGTTTTATTATTTTAAATAGATATATGAATAACTTGAAAGGGGGTGAGACATATGAAGAAAGAATGGAAAGAGCTATCGCTAGAAAAGCTTGATGTTGAAGAAACATTTGCAGGCCCAGGTATCAGAACACCAGATGACGTACAACCGGACCCAGATGAAATGATTCACTTTAGTTGATCCCTATTCCTTCTACTTATTCCTGCCCTTATATGCCATTAGCGATGTAAGGGCTCTTTTTAATTCAAAGGGGGCTAATATGAATACATTATATGATTACAAAGCTTTTGGTTTAGGCATCAAAAGTGATGTTGAATTATCAGAATTGAAGCTCGCCACAACAAAATGTGATGTAAGTATCACAAGGAGTGACAGGCTATCTCTAGAATGGAAAACAGAGAGCAATGAAAACACTAAAAGCTTTGCTAGAGATGGTCACATCATGTTTGAAGTAAATGATATTGGCTGGTTCAAAATTACAGGCGGACATACCATTCAATATCAATCAACAGAGTCAGCTGAATTAAGACAGATTAAATTATACCTTTTAGGTAGTTGCATGGGTGCTATTCTGCTCCAGAGAAAAGTTCTTCCGCTCCACGGCAGCGCAGTTTTAATCAATGGCAAAGCTTATGCAATTGTAGGTGATTCAGGTGCGGGAAAGTCTACATTAGCCAGAGCATTAATGGAAAAGGGCTATAAGTTGATAAGTGATGATATTCTTGCTACTCGATTTAAAGAAGGTGTGCCTTATCTTTCATCTTCATATGCCCAGCAGAAACTGTGGGTGGAAAGCTTGGATATGTTCAGTATGGATGCTGACGATTATGAATCCATCATGCTGAGAGAAACGAAGTTCAATGTTCCGGTAAAACGGTTTTACTTTAATGGAGAGGTAGAACTGGCAGGCGTTTTTGAATTATCAAAAGCTGACCTTTCGCAACCGCTTGTGAAAAATGTACAGGGGATTGAAAGGTTACCACTATTATTTCATCATACTTATAGAAAGTCATTCATCAACAGAATAGGTTTAACCGACTGGCATTTCAACACAACTGCCCGACTTGCAGGACAGGTGGATGTCTACAAAATCACAAGACCTGAAAATCAATCAACAGCACATGAGCTTGCAGATATGATTATTAGTATTGCTAATAAGGAGGACCTGCAATATGCAAAAGCAGAATGAACTAACATCCTACTCAGTGATTTTCCAACAACCAGGCCATATTGTCAGTGACATGAACGGTGAAAAAGTCATGCTGAGCATTGAAAATGGAAAGTATTATAATCTTGGAACAATTGGTGGAGAAATCTGGTCATTAATTGAAAAGCCGGTCACTATTGAGGCTGTAATTAATGAGCTGGAATCAAGATATGAGGTTGACCGTTCAAGATGTGAAATGGAAGTAATGGATTTTGTCAATGAATTGATGAAGGAAAATCTGATCCAGCATGAATAACAGGGAGGGTTTTAGATGATCGCAAAGCTTCAATTATATCGGACAATGGATCCGGCGGTTAAAAAGATGTTACCGGAGGCTTTTATCCAACTCGCGTATGGCCGGATCTTCAAGGCCCTCCCTTTTAAAAAGGTGTCCAAAAAGTTAGGTGAAAATATGGTTGAGACTTCTGAGGAAGTCAGACCTGAAGACCGCCAGACGTTAGCAGCTGTTTCTCAAGCTGTCCAGCTAATGAGTCGTTATACTCCCTGGGAAAGTATGTGTCTAGTGCAGGCTGTCGCTGCAATGAATATGCTCTCCAGAAGAAAGATTTCAAGTACATTGTATTTAGGAACTGGTAAAGATGAAGAAGAACAATTTGCGGCGCATGCATGGCTGCGAAGCGGACCATTTATCATCACAGGTGCAAAAGGGAGAAAGCGGTACACAGTGGTTGGAATGTTTGCGAAAAAGCTGACTTAACATGAAGGGAGGTACAACTGATGGTAAAGCTGGATACATGTACACCGGAATTTAAATTGTTACTGACTATCTTAAATGGGGGACCCCCGCAGTCAATGCAGCAAATTGATTGGCAGCTGTTTCTCAAGCAGGCAAAGCATCACAGGGTGTTTCCTGTTTTATATAAAGATATTATTCAGCAACGTCGATCTGATATACCAGACGAAGTGGTCAGAAATCTTGAAGTCCTTTACAAGAAGAATGTCTTTAATATGCTGCGGCTCGGAATGGAAATGGAGCAATTAAACCAGTTGTTTCATGCTGAAAAGATCCGGATGATTCAATTAAAAGGACCGGAAATGGGCAGCTATTTATATGGCGACCTGTCGCTGAGAACTTCTGGAGATCTGGATATTTTTATTTCATTAAAAGATCTCGAGCGGGCGGAGCAGCTTCTATTGAATTTCGGTTATATCAAGGATGACTATATTGAATCAGTTCTTGGGGACTGGAAGTGGCGCCACCATCATGTTGCCTACCTTCATCCTGAAAAAAAAATGAAAGTTGAGCTGCACTGGCGGCTTCATCCGGGGCCAGGTAAGGAGCCGGGCTTTGAATGCTTATGGCAGAGGAAACAGTCGATTAGTGATCATGCTTATCTTCTTGGTAAAGAAGATTATTTTTATTTCCTGGTGCATCATGGGGCGAGACATGGATGGTCCAGGCTGCGCTGGCTGATGGATATCAAACAGTTTCTTGCTCTTCAGCCTGACTGGATTGAGATGAGATCAAATGAATATCAGCACTATTCCCGGCATATTGCAGGTCAGTCACTGATTTTAATTAATCAGCTATTTAAAATCCGGATTCCAGATGAAGCTTTGCCGTTTGTTGATGATTCACATGCAAAGAAATTGGCAAATGAGGCAATGTTCTATTTAGAACGGATGATCAATCTGCACAACCTTCCTTTAGATAAAGAAGTATCGGCTTATCACCGTAAGCATCTATATGCGCTGATGTCACGTAAACAGAAAATATACTTTGCAGCGAGTACGCTCTACCCTTACCCGGAAGACGTTCATACACTGCCACTTCCAAAACAGCTGCACCTGCTCTATTTTCCTCTCAGACCCGTGCTCTGGATCTGGAGGAAGAGCAAAGGGCCTGCCGTTGCTGAAGGAGTGAAGACATGAAAGAGATGCACTATTTTTTAAGAGAAATGCAGGGATTTGCGGGACGTACACTCTATATCAATATCAGCGCGATGATTTTGATAGGTCTGCTCGAAGGTGCAGCAATGATTATGCTGATTCCGATGATCGGACTGACAGGCATCATACCTTTTGATTCTTCTGTCATTCCGTTTGCAGGCTGGTTCGATTTCTTGGGGAATATGCCAATAGGAACTTCATTATTGCTTATTTTATCAGTCTTCCTTGTACTGGCAGCTTTTCAATACATGTTACACAGAGAAGTCAGTGTGAGAAATGCAATTATATATCAGGGGTTTTTAAAGCATTTGAGGGTAAAAACGTATCGTGAATTAATCAGGTCCAATTGGTTATTTTTTATCAGCAATAGACGATCTGATCTGGTAAACGCATTGGCAGGGGAGGTCATAAGAGCAAGTAGCGGTACCCAGGCAGTTCTGCAGTTTGCGTCTTCTATAATCACGACTGTATTTCAGGTAATTCTTGCATTTATTCTTGCGCCGGTCATTACAACCTTTGTATTGCTCTTTGGTGGAGCACTTGTATTTTTCAACCGGAAGTTCCTGAAAAAGTCTCTTGCACTTGGAAAAAGAAACTATGAACTTCAAAGAGAATACATGGCCGGGATTACCGATCAAATGAATGGGATGAAAGAGATTAAGAGTAATTCTCTTGAACCGTCGAGACTCGATTGGTTTGAAGACCTCACAGAGCGCATGAAACAGGAGCAGACGGATTATTCACGTCTAAGAGCAACTTCACAAACGTACTATAAGATTGCTTCTTCTATATTAATTGCAGTTTTTATTTATATAGCCATTATGGTTTTCAGTGCACAACTCGCGCAGCTTATGCTGATCATGGTGATCTTTTCAAGACTGTGGCCTAGAGTGGCTGGCATTCAGGCATCACTTGAACAGATTGCAACAGTACTGCCATCATTTAAAGGCATTCAAAACCTCCAGCAGAAATGCCGTGCCAGTGCAGAAGTTGAAGCTGCTTTATCAGAATATCCTGCGCTACCTGTAAAAGAATCGATGATTGTTAATAACGTATCGTTTAGGTACCAGAGTGATCAGAGTGCTTTTACATTGCAAGATATTTCTTTAAGAATCAGAGCGAACGAAATGACTGCGTTTGTCGGCCGGTCAGGAGCCGGGAAGAGTACGCTGGTAGACTTATTGATGGGACTAAATATCCCTGATGAGGGGCAGATTCTGGTAGATGGTGAGCTTTTAACGCCTGGAAAAATCCAGTCATTACGGAAGACAATCAGTTATGTACCGCAGGATCCATTTCTCTTTAACACTTCAATCCGCAGTAATTTACTGCTTGTGAGAGGTGATGCTACAGATGAAGAGTTATGGGAAGCACTGACTTTTGCTTCCGCAGACAGTTTTGTTAGCAGACTTCCGGAAGGGCTTGATACGCTCATTGGCGACCGTGGTATTAAACTATCGGGTGGAGAACGACAGAGAATTGTACTAGCAAGAGCGATTTTAAGAAAACCTTCTGTACTTGTCCTGGATGAGGCAACAAGTTCGCTGGACGCTGACAGTGAAGCAAGCATTCAAGAGGCAATAGAAAAGCTGAAGGGCAAAATGACAATTCTGGTGATTGCCCACAGACTCTCAACAATTCGGAATGCTGACCAGGTTATCGTACTTGACCAGGGAGAGGTCATCCAGCAGGGTGGTTTTAAACAGCTGGCTCAGGAAAAAACCAATTTATTCAGTCACCTTCTGCAAAAGCAGATGGGGGCATCTTAACTTGAATCAATTTGTTCTCAGTTGAGAATAATTGAGATAACATTTAGGTGGATGGAGGTGAGAAATATGAAAATGGCGTATGCAGCACCTGAAGTGAAGGAGCATCAGATGATTCATTTCGAGACGGCTCAGAGCTGGAACTGTGCGAAAGACAACCCTAATGCTACGATTCCGGATAACAATGGAAATGGATCTCAATTCCCTAACAACTGCGGCCCTGGTAATAACAACGGAAATGGCAATGGTAATGGAAACGGCAATGGTAATAGACCATAATAAAAGCTCTCTAGTCCGGTTATCCTGAGCTGTTTCTTGCAATACAGGAAACCGGATCTATACAAATTAAAGGATGATGTCCAATGGAGATTCAAACTAAAATCGGAACCCATTCAATCAGAATCTATTCAACAGATCAAGAAGTGATTAGAGAATGCAGCACTGTATTTTCTTTCATGCCATTCAAAACTGATCAGCATGACCTTGAAATTACGATTTTCAAAGGACACGAAAAGCTTTTTACTTCATACGACGTGAAAGTGAATGGCGAAAGCGAAAGTATCGTTTACCAGAGGGATGATTTCACAATTACTGTTGATCCGAGCTATACACGTGCTGAAGTCACTGTACACAGCCCCCTTGCACTTAAACATTCAATCATGACCTTATACAGCGGTTTAATCGCTCATCAAAATTGGGGAATTCTTCTCCATTCGTCTTGTGTACTTGATAATCAGGATGCACATATTTTCACTGGTAGATCCGGAGCAGGAAAATCAACAGCAGCACAGCTTTCCATGCCAAGACCATTATTATCTGATGAAGCGACCTTAATTAAAATCCATCCTGAAGAAGGTGTGTTAATCTATCACTCACCTTTCAGAAGTGAACTGATGGACATTGCAGGTGCAGGACCATACAGTCTAAAGAGCCTTAACCTCCTGCATCAGTCTCCTGACAATCACAGAATGGAAATGGGTAAGGCCCAGGCCTTTATCTTGTTGATGGATAAAGTTTTTTACTGGTCTATGAATAAAGAAGACGTGAAAAAAATTACTTCCATGCTTCAGCAGCTGATTACGCAAACGGAAGTCTATCATTTGTATTTCAAGAAAGATCCTACTTTTTGGGAGTTGATGTCATCATGAAAATTGTATTAACGGGTGAACAGGAAAAGATGGTGTTTAACGATGAAGCAGTGATTTTACATGCTGAACAGTTTACTGTTACCACATTGAACGAAACCGGATTATTCTGTTGGGAACTATTAAAACAAGGGAAGACGATCGATGAGATCAGACAGCAGCTATTACTGGTTTATGACGCACCACCTGAAATCATTGAGCGGGACCTTGAATTGTTCTTAAGAGATATGCAGCAAAAAGGGCTGGTCGGAAATGAATCTCAGTGAAGCAGGGCTGGAGCTGTTTAGAAAGCATTTGGATGTGAGTGGAACTTTTGAAATGACTGGTAAGGGTACAAGCATGTTCCCTCTTATTACTGAAGGTGAGCGGTGTGTATTTAAATCAGTCAGCGGACAAACGTTGACACCAGGGAGCATTTATCTTTATGCAGACGATCAGGGACGCTTTGTCGTTCACCGCCTGATCTATGAAAAGCAATCCGGCCTTTATCTTAAAGGGGACGCAAATCTCGGGATGGATCCGGTGATTAAAGCGGGTCAGGTCATTGGTGAGTTAATGAAAGTAAAGAAGCAGTCCAAATGGGTTGGTCCAAACGACGGGATGTGGAAGGTGCATGCACATTTGCTTCAACGTTACTGGTACAGAAAATGTAATGTGCTTTTATCAAAAAAGAAAAGGTGAGGAGGGGACCGGATGAACTTGCTGACTGTGGAACGGAAGGAGGAAATCAGACAATATTTATCTGTAAAAAACTTTAAAAAGATATTCCGGCTCCTTGCTCCTTATGTCTGGCGATACAAAATGTCCTATTTGGCGATGATCGTCATGCTGTTAATCGGGATAGGTGTTACGCTGGCATTCGCATGGTTTATGGGGAATGTCATTGATGCGGCGATCAATGGAAACTTTGAAAGACTGAGATTTCTGCTGGTGATCGGGCTTATGCTTGTTACTTATCAGATTTTATCAAACTTTATCTGGACATATGTTGAAACAACTTCAATGAATAATATTAAAAAAGATTTAAATCAGGATTTATATGCTCATATTCTTACATTATCTTCATCTGATCTAAATAAAGATCATTCAGGTAAGTGGATGTCGCATTTTACAAATGATATTCATAGTGTCAATGCAGTCGTTGGAAGTGGATTGTTAAATCTGATCCGGTTTCCGATTATGATTACTGCTGCTTTAATTTACCTGATGTCTATCAGCTGGAAGCTTTCTCTTATCAGCTTATCCGTTGCACCGCTTGCAATTATTGCAGGTGCGGTATTCGGCTTACTGCTGAAAAGGAATGGCACAATTATTCATGAAACAATCAGCGAGTTAACTAAAAAGCTAAATGATACATTTCACGGTATGACTGTGATTAAATCATTTACACTCGAGAATCTGTTTCATAACCAATATCGAAAACAAACGGAAGATTTATATAGATTGGAATTAAAAGAAGCGAAAATTCAGGGGACATTCTATGCAGGAGGTCAGGCTGTAGCAAGCTTAACATTTCTTGCGAGCTTGCTGATGGGTGCCTTTTTTGTGAGTCAGGGGTCCATTACAGCCGGTATGCTGCTAACCTTTGTGAATCTCGTTAATTTACTTGTCTCTCCACTTACAGGCTTTGCAGGGCAGTGGGCCGGATATCAGCGGTCAATGACAGCCCTTGAACGGGTAGTGAAAGTTTTTGACCAGACGAAAACAGCTGAAGAGTTACCTTTTAGAAAAGATGTGATTCAAATCAGTCAGGGAATTGACGTTAAAAATATTCACTTTTCATATCAGGAAAACAGCCCGCTGTTTCAGGATCTTTCATTTAAGCTGCCGGCTGGACAGGTAACGGCATTTGTCGGTCCGAGCGGGGCAGGAAAATCAACGTTGTTTCAATTGATTATGCGGTTTTATGAAGTGAATGAGGGTTCGATTGAGCTGGACGGGAAGCCGATAAATGAAATGGATGTAGCGGTGTTAAGAAGCGCAATCTCCTACGTCCCTCAGGACACCTTCCTTTTCAGTGGTTCTGTAGAGGGAAACCTGAAAATCGCTGCGCCAAATGCAACTTTTGAAAAAATGGTGCAGGCTGCAAGGGATGCAAATATTCATGAATTTATTATGAGTCTTCCTGAAGGATATCAGACAGAGCTTGGTGAAAGAGGCGTCAGGTTATCCGGAGGTCAGCGTCAGCGGATTGCCATTGCCAGAGCACTATTGAAGGATGCGCCGATCCTGCTTCTTGATGAAGCGACTTCAGCACTCGATAGTGAAACAGAAATGCTTGTGAAATCGGCGCTTCAGCGATTGATGAAGGGCAGAACAACGATTATCATTGCGCACAGGCTTTCAACGATTCAGCATGCCGACCAGATTCTCGTTTTTAAAGAAGGTCAGTTAGTTCAAGCCGGCACGCATGCAGAGTTGAAGAGAGAAGGACTGTATAAAGAGCTGATACAGGCAGATCAATTCACACAAAGAAGTATTCAACGTCAGGACGTTATCTAATAGAAGGGAGGCAGTAAAATGGATGTAAGACAAGTACTTAGACTGCTCTACACAGAAGATCATCTGCAGTGGCAGCAATACAGCCGCCTGACGGAATTCGCCGAATCTGAAGGGATACTGCCTCAGGTTTACACACTTCTTCATCAATCGGAAAAGTTCAATGAGCTACCTGGATTTGCTCGAAAAGCGCTTAAGCAATCATATAAGAAAAATATGTTTCTCTTAAAATGGCTCTCGATTGAAAGTCAAAAGGTCGTAAAGCGGTTAAGTGATGAAGAAATAAAGGTCATTCCGTTAAAAGGCGGTTTTTTTGCTGAACGTTATTTTGGAGATGCCTGTGCAAGGGCAACATCCGACCTCGATCTTCTGATACTGCCGCAGGATATTGAAAAAACTTCCGCACTTCTTCAATCATCAGGGTTTCTGAAGAATGAGGAAGAAATCGACGGTCATTTCCATACATCCTTTTACCGGCCTGTTAAAGGTTCTACGATTCCATTCAGTGTTGAAGTTCACTGGGGGTTTATGAGAGGGGATACAACGGGTATTGATATGGAAAACATCTGGGAGAATGCAATGCAAAGTACCCTTCCTTACATGTATCAGCTGTCAGATGAAGATACATTCTATTTCACATGCCTTCACGGCTGGCGTCATAATTTGGATTCTCCGAAATATTTTATTGACCTGATCCAGGTGTTGCAGGAGGCCAAAGAGCCTGTCGATTTTCAGCAGCTGTTGGAGAGAGCTGAGCGGGAGCGGACGTATAAACGTATAACGTTTGTATTAAATCATCTAGTTAACGAAACGCCGTTTCTCTTTGAAGTCGGTATTCTTGAATCACTTACTATTAAGCAAAAGCTTTACCCGCATGATACGTATCGTGCATTTATCCAGTATCAGTTTTTCAGCTATGATCATCCGAAGCATACATTAAATGAGCTAAAAAGATGGCTGATTCCAAATCAAACAGATTTAAATATGGAACTTGAGTACAAAGCAGCTTCCTATTTGAAAGGAATCAGAAAACTGTATCAGAAACGTCTGACCGGTGTACTTAAATAGTCAAAGGTGGGTGAAAGGTGTGAAGAAAGCGGTTAAGATCTTTTTGTTGTGCACACCTCTTTTCATCCTGTTATTTGCGCTCTATGTGTACTGGGATAATCAGCGGTTTATTTTGACTGAGCAGGAGATCATGGTGGATCGTAACCTCACCGAAGAAGTGCGCATCCTGCAAATCACCGATTTACATGAAGAGGTTTTCGGAAGTGATCAATCTGACCTGACAGAAACAATTAATGATCTTGAATATGACATCATCCTGTTTACAGGAGATATGATGAATTCGATTGAAAATGGGGACACTGAGCCCTTTTTTGATTTGGTGAAAGGGATTGAAAACAAAGATCATGCTTATTTTGTTACGGGGAATACAGATCCTTATCCGTACGAGGTAACTGAATCATCTATACAAAAAGCGGCTTATATCCAGGAGATGGAAAGCCTAGGTGTGGCGTACCTTGAAAGCATTGAAGAGATAGAGGTGAAAGGTCAGAACCTTGTGCTGACTGATCATGAACTATCCGTATTAAATCCCGGTGAAGCATATACTTACGTTGAAGGAAAGCCTAAAATCCCGTACGAAAGCGCGCCAGTCTATAAGGAATATAAACAAAACCAATTGAATGAAGTTTCACGTCTACTTAGTGAAACTGATGAAATGGTTATTTCTATCACCCATTATCCGGTAGCAGATCCTCAATTTGAGCATATTAAAGAAGAAAGTGATCGCTATGTCTTTCGTGATTACGATTTAATCATTGCCGGTCATTATCATGGAGGGCAGTTTCGTCTTCCGTTCATAGGTGCTCTATTTGTGCCGGAAGCCTGGTACCAAAATGCTGTACTGCCGCCTCAGGACCGTGTGAAAGGATTATGGGAGTCCAACGGCATCCAGCAATACGTCAGTACCGGTCTCGGCAGCAGTAATGCAGTTTCCTTTTTAAATTTCCGCCTGTTTAATCCACCGGAAATTAACCTGATTACACTAAAAAGCGCAGAATCTCCAGCTGACTGAGAGATTCTGCGCTATTTATTTATGCCGCTTCCCCAAAACTCATCTGTGAACGCTTCAACCGATCCCTCACAGCAATTCCAATCCACGCCGCAAGTAAAGCCTTAATCACACCAACTGCTAAAAACGGGGTAACACCCGCTGCTAGTGCTGCCGGCCACGACAGGTCAAGCAGAATTTTAAGCCAGATTGCGCCGAATGTGAGTGTGACAATCATGCCGATCAGATTTGCGATGATCGCCATTTTGTATGTGAAAGCTGTTTTTTCAAGAAATAGGCCCGTGAAAAATGCTGCTGCGATGAAACCGATAATGTAACCGCCTGTCGGACCTGCTACCACATGTGCGCCTCCTGCAAATCCTGCGAAAACAGGGAGTCCGATTACACCTAACATCATATAGATCACCATTGAAAAAGCACCGTATCTACTGCCTAAAATGGTTGCTGCAATGCCGACTGCAAGCGTCTGTCCGCTAATTGGCACAAGTGGAAGGGGTATTTCAATCTGTGCAAAAATAGCGGTGACTGCTGCAAGCATACTGCTGAATAAATACATTCTTAAACGGTCTGATGACATTTGAATTCCTCCTAAATGAGTTAACTTATAACAAAATATAGTTTACACAAATAAATTAAAAGAAGCTACTACTTTTAGAAATTTTAGAAAACAGTTGAAATTGAAATTATTTGTTATATAATAAAAAATAATTAAATAAACTGTTATATAACAAAAGGAGGAAGTCCACATGAATAAGAAAGGTCTGCAGGTTAATCCTGCACTATATGAGTTTATTGAAAAAGAAGCGCTGCCGGGTACAGGTGTAAAAAGTGAAGATTTCTGGAATGGGTGTAGTGAAATTGTTCACGCGTTCGCACCTGAAAACGGACAGCTGTTACATAAGCGGGAAGAGTTGCAGCAAAAAATTGATGAATGGCACCAGTCATACAGCTGGCAGGATCAGCGTGACAATTATGAAACGTTTTTAAATGAAATTGGATATCTTGAAAATGAGGTTGAGGATTTTCAAATCACGACTCAAAACGTTGACCAGGAGATTGCAAGCCAGGCCGGCCCACAGCTGGTGGTACCTGTAAATAATGCCAGGTATGCGATTAATGCCGCGAATGCGAGATGGGGAAGTCTGTATGATGCGCTGTATGGAACAGATGTGATCAGTGAGGAGAATGGCGCTGAAAAAGGGTCTTCCTATAATCCTGAAAGGGGAAAACTGGTGGTTGCCTATGCGAAAAAATTCCTGGATGAAGCAGTTCCTCTTCAAAAGGGATCACACGCAGAGGTAACAAAGTATTTCATTGAAAAGGGTCAGCTGTCGGCTGAAACAAGTGATGGGAAAACAGGTTTGAAAGACCCGGATGCTTTTAGAGGACATCAGGGCTCTGCCGACCATCCAACAGCTGTACTATTACAGCATAATGACCTGCATATCGATATTAGGATCAATCACAAGCACCCGATTGGACAGACAGATAAGGCGGGTGTAAAAGATGTATGCGTTGAAGCAGCACTGACAACCATTATGGACTGTGAGGATTCAGTTACAGCAGTCGATGCTGAAGATAAAGTGGTTGTCTACCGTAACTGGTTAGGGCTGATGAAGGGGACGCTAACAGAAAGATTTGTTAAAGGTGGGGAAGCTGTTAACCGTAAACTTTCTGATGATCGTTACTATACATCTCGTGATGGAGGAGATCTGAAGCTGAGAGGACGCTCGCTGCTTTTAATTAGAAATGTTGGTCACCTGATGACTAACGGTATGATGCTTGACCGTGATGGAAATGAAGTCCCTGAAGGCATTGCAGATGCAGTTATTACAAGTCTGATTGCACTGCATGATATCAAAGGCAATCGAAGAAATTCTGAAAAGGGATCGATTTATATCGTAAAACCGAAAATGCACGGCTCAGAGGAAGTCGCATTTTCGAATCGTTTGTTCAATGCAGTGGAAGACCTGCTTGGGCTTGAACGTCACACGATTAAAATCGGTGTGATGGATGAAGAGCGGAGAACTACGCTGAATCTGAAAAATTGTATTCATGCGGTAAAAGACCGGATCGTGTTTATTAATACAGGATTCCTTGACCGTACAGGAGATGAAATTCATACATCTATGCAGGCTGGTGCTGTTATCCGAAAAGGTGAAATGAAACAGTCTGAGTGGCTGAATGCCTACGAGAAATCGAATGTAGATAATGGTCTGCTATGCGGCCTGCCAGGCAAAGCACAGATTGGAAAAGGGATGTGGGCGATGCCTGACAGAATGAAAGAAATGATGGAACAGAAAACCGGTCATTTAGAAGCAGGGGGTAACACAGCATGGGTTCCATCACCGACCGCAGCAACATTGCACGCTCTGCACTACCATCAACTCCGGGTGAAAAGTATTCAGGAATCACTGCGGGGTCAAATCACCAACCGCAAGCAGTCATTATTGACTATTCCACTTGCAAATCAGCAATGGACAACTGAAGAAATTGAGCAGGAGCTTGAAAATAACGCACAGGGTCTGCTTGGCTATGTTGTGCGCTGGGTTGAACACGGAATTGGATGTTCAAAAGTACCGGATATCCATAATGTTGGTCTGATGGAAGACCGTGCAACATTGCGTATCTCAAGTCAGCACATGACCAACTGGCTTCAGCATCGCATTGTAACAGAACAACAGGTCTCACAGGTATTAGAAAAAATGGCCAAAGTCGTTGACCAGCAAAATGCATCAGATCCTGCTTACCAGCCAATGAGTGCAAACTTCGAAAACTCAGTCGCATTCCAGACAGCCAAAGAACTGATCTTCGAAGGCACAAACCAACCAAGCGGCTACACAGAACCAATTCTGCATAAGAGACGATTGGAATATAAAAAGAAGATGCTGGCTTTGAAGGAGTCATGATATATATGCCGCAGATATATTTTATTATAACAATGTACTAATTTTAACTTTGTATAAACTACAGCGCTGATCGCTGTGGAAGGCGGGGACTCCGGGACGATTAGTGGGAAGCTGAGACCCCACAGCCGAAGGCGAGGAGGCTCAGCAACCACCGTCCGGAAAGCCTCCGCCTGGAACAGCGGTCAGCGCCAAAATAATAAGAAGTACCTATTTTCAAAAAAAATTTAAATTTTCTGTTATAAAACAGTTGCAAAATAAAATACTCTGTTATATATTAATATTAAGCAAAGGAAAACAAAACCATTTGGAGGGATGACAAATGCAAACACAAATGACAGGCACCACCAACCAGGAACTGATTGAAAAGTGGGTAACCCAGCAGTTAATGAACGGAAAAACCAACCGTGAAATGGACGGTACGCTATTCGTTTATGGAAATGAAGCGCACCGCCTTCACCATCATCCGACAGGTGAAATTGAAATTGTACCGGAACAGATCTCAGACGTTGTTGTATTCAGAAAGCGCGAGGAGCGGGTTGAACTAAATCACTGCAGAGCATGCGGAATGGAATATGATACTTTCAAAGATGCAATTGAATGCTGCTCTGATGTAGATTAATTTTTTTGGCTAATGTGTTATATAACAAAAATAAAATAAATTAATTGTAATAATACAAAAAGGGGATGGATATCATGACAAACACAAACAATCAGCAGGTTGAAGAACTACAGCAAAACTGGCAGGGGGAGCGCTGGGAAGGGGTTCAGCGCCCTTATACGCCGGAAGATGTTATTAAACTTAGAGGATCAGTTGTAATAGAACAGACACTTGCAAGAATGGGATCTGAACGGTTGTGGAAGCTGATGCATGAAGAGGATTATATCAATGCACTTGGTGCACTGACAGGGAATCAGGCAATGCAACAGGTAAAAGCAGGGCTACAGGCCATTTACCTGAGCGGCTGGCAGGTTGCAGCAGACGCAAACCTTTCAGGTCATATGTATCCGGACCAGAGTTTATATCCGGCTAACAGTGTGCCTCAGGTTGTAAAGAGAATTAACCAGACGCTTCAGCGCGCGGATCAGATTCAGCAGGCTGAAGGGAAGGGCGATACATACTGGTTCGCCCCAATCGTAGCAGATATGGAAGCTGGATTTGGCGGTAACCTGAACGTATTTGAATTAACAAAAGCCATGATTGAAGCAGGAGCAGGCGGCGTTCATTTGGAAGATCAGCTCTCTTCAGAAAAGAAATGCGGTCACTTAGGTGGTAAAGTTCTGCTTCCGACGCAGACAGCCGTTAAAAACCTGATCTCAGCAAGACTTGCAGCAGATGTGATGGGCGTGCCAACTGTCATCATTGCCCGTACGGATGCAAATGCAGCGAACCTGATTACAAGTGATGTTGATCCATATGATCATCAGTTTATTACAGGCGAGCGTACACCTGAAGGGTTCTTCCGCACAAATGATGGGCTTGACCAGGCGATTGCAAGAGGTCTTGCATATGCACCTTATGCAGATCTGATCTGGTGTGAGACATCTGAACCGAATCTTGATGAAGCACGCAGGTTTGCTGAAGCGATTCATGAGAAGTTCCCAGGGAAACTGCTTGCTTATAACTGCTCACCTTCATTTAACTGGAAAAAGAAGCTGGATGATGAAACAATTGAAACGTTCCAGCAGGAACTGGGTAAAATGGGCTATAAATTCCAGTTCGTTACACTTGCAGGCTTCCACTCACTGAATTACGGTATGTTTGAACTGGCTAGAGGCTACAAAGCGCGCGGTATGGGTGCATACTCTGAATTGCAGCAGGCTGAGTTTGATGCAGAAGAAAACGGCTACACAGCAACACGCCACCAGCGTGAGGTAGGGACGGGTTACTTTGATGAAGTATCTATGGTCATCTCAGGCGGCACTTCATCAACAACCGCACTATCAGGATCAACAGAAACAGAACAGTTTCAAAAAGCATAAAGCAATATATGATGAAGACGTCCTGATAACAGGGCGTCTTTTTCAGTATTAAAGTGAAAAATAGTTGGAATAAATATTTTTAAGCATATCGGCATGCTTAACATTTATGTAATCGTGGTATGATAAAAGTACTATGTCGGATGGACGGAGGTTTAAGTGATGAAACAGCGCTATGAGAATAATATACACCCGTTTATTACGATGATGGACAGGATATCTGACATTGTTTTAATACTTGAAGTAATACCGGGTCCTGAATTTATATATGAATTTATTAATGAACGCGGAAAGCAAATACTTGGGCTGGATGAAACGATTCTTGGAAGACGTTTTGAAGATATTTATACGCCTGAGCGTGCTGATTATATCAGAGATAAATATATGGAAGTAATGACTACAAAGCAGCATGCCCAGTTTGAATTAGTTGGAGAAGGTGGATGGATCGGTGAAACCACACTTAATCCAATTTTAAATGAAGAAAACGATATTACTCATGTTCTATCAATTACCAGGGATGTAACAGACCGTAAATCACTTGAAGACGATCTTGCAAAAACGTCTGCTGAGCTTGGATTGGTATGGGATCATGCTTCTGACGCTATTTTCTTTATGAATGAAGACGGTTCAATCTATAGAGTCAATCGTGCATTTGAAGAAATGCTTGGCTATAAAGAAAAGGAAATCAAAGGCGTGTTGATTCCACCATTTTTTACAGGCCATCATCAGGAAAAGCATGAGGCTTTCTTAGCGCGGCTGTTCGATGGTCAATCATTTGAGAACATGGAACGGCAGAGAAAGCGCAAGGATGGAAGTATCATTGAAGTACTTGCTTCCTACCGTCCGGTGAAATTGAACAATCGCTCCTATGCAATCGTCATGTATAAAGACATCACTCATTTAAAAGAGGTTGAAAAACAGGCGAGGGAACGTGAAGAGAGATTTAAATCTCTGTTTGATGCAAACCCGGATATTATCTGGGCAATTGATAAAACCGGGCGCGTTGAAAATGTAAATGGAGCAGTTACAGATGTTTTAGGCTATACAAAAGAAGAGATGCTTCAGCTGGATCGGAAACATCTCATGAATTACACAGAAGAGCAGAAGATTCGATATGAAGATGTTGTGAAGCGTACGCTAAAAGGTGAATCGGTTGAGTACACTGCTGATATGTTTCATAAAAAAGGCAATAAAGTAGAGCTCAAAATTAAAACACTTCCAATCAGAGTCAATGGTGAGACAATCGGAATCTATGAAGTCGGGCAGGATATGACGCAGCGAAACAGAGCGGAAAGAGCGCTGAAAAAGATGGCGTTCACTGACAGCCTGACAGGACTCCCCAACCGCCGCCATATTACTGAAAAAATTGATGAGATTATTGCAGATGCCAAAGAAAATCAACGGGAGTTTGCGATCCTTTATATTGATATGGATCATTTTAAGGAAATCAACGACTCGTTTGGCCATGATGCCGGCGATGACCTGCTCAAGCTTTTCGCAAACCGTATCCGTAATGAAATGAATGAAGATCAGCTGGTGGCGAGGCTTGGTGGAGATGAATTTCTTGTGCTGCTGCCGGAAATTTCAGGTGAAGCGGATGCAGTTAATAAAGCAGGAGAAGTGTTAAATGTCCTTAGTAAGCCATACAGAATCAGCGGTCAGCAGCTTGATGTCACTTCAAGTATGGGAATCTCCATTTATCCGCGGCACGGTAAAAACAAACGTGAGCTGATCAAGCAGGCTGATGAAGCCCTGTACAGCGCAAAAGACAACGGAAAAAATATGCTGAGACTTTACGGAAAATAAGCACATTGCAGTGCTTATTTTTTTATGCGGTTTTGTATGGCGCAAGAGCAGGGTATAAATAAACACAGAGAGGGAGTGCAGAACATGACAGAATTACATAACGGACATTTATACTGGCCGGAGACTGCAGAAAGAGATGTATCATTTCCGGCATTAACTGAAGAACAACATGTTGACGTGCTAATCGTTGGTGGAGGTATGGCGGGTGCATTGTGTGCTGAAGAACTGTCCCATACCCAGCTGAAAGTCGCTGTAGTAGATAGAGGCAGCGTAGCAGAAGGCAGTTCTTCTGCGAATACAGGACTGCTTCAGTATTCAAACGATAAAATGCTTCATGAATTTATAGAGGAAATTGGCGAAGAAAAGGCGGTTACCTTTTATAAAATGTGCCTGGATGCGGTTGAAGAACTGCAAAAGGTTGCAGGGACCCTGCCTGGAAAAGTGGATTTTATCAGAAGGCCAAGCCTGTATTATGCATCAGATGAATCAGACATTGAAAAACTGAAGAAAGAATATGAAGCATTAACTGAGCATGGGTTTGAAGTTGAGTATTTTGAGCCGGATAAAATAGAAGAACTGTATGGGTTCAGAAAACCGGCCGCACTGATGACGCATGGGGATGCGGAAGTGAACCCATTCAGGCTGATCAGGTCCCTGTTTGAAAGCGCACAAACGCGGGGTGTTCAAATCTATGAGCATACGCCACTTGAAAAACTCCAGACAGAAGAGGGGAAGCACATACTGCAAACAGCTGGCGGGAAGATCACTGCTGACCGTGTAATTTACTGTACTGGTTACGCGGCCAAATCTTTTGCCGACAGATTTGGCGGTGAGTTGAACAGGACATATGCAATTGCGACTAATCCGGTTGAAGATCTGGAGTCATGGATTTACCGGGCGCTGATCTGGGAAACAAAGCGTCCTTACTTTTATATGAGAACGACAGAAGAAGGTCGGGTAATCGCCGGAGGGCTAGATGAAGATAAAATAGATGCTGATGTCAGTGATGAAAAACTGATGGACCGCGGTGAAAGGCTGATTAACAGAGTAAAAGAGCATTTTCCTGAACTCGACATCAAAGCTGAATATGTATGGTCAGCAGCATTTGGCGAGTCAGAAGACGGTCTTCCGTTTATCGGAAAGGATCCGAAGCATGAAGGGATTTATTACTGTCTTGGGTTTGGCGGTAATGGAACTGTTTACAGTAAGCTGGGTGCGAAGCTGCTGCGTGAAATGCTGTTTGAAGAACATAATCCGGATGAGGCAGCGATTGTGGATCCGGGAAGAGACTGAATGTGAAAAGCCGGGAGCTTCCCGGCTTTTTTCTGTTATACAAATTACTTAAAACTGATTAAGCCTCAGCAACCTTCACTACCTTTTCCTCTACATCTGTTTCAATCGCAGATTCATCATCCACTTTAGACGGTCGTAACCCGATCACTGTCACTACGATCAGGAGAGTAGCTGAAATCAGAATAATCAATGACGGTGAAACAAAATCATACAAAAATCCGAATAAGATCAGTCCGATTGGTGAGATACCTGATGCCACCATTTCAAGAAGTCCAAAAACTCTTCCGCGGTAATGCTCAGGTGTTGTTTTTTGCATCAGCACCAATATGGGTGTGTTAATGATAATCATGGCAGCCCCAAGCAGAAAGTTCACAGCCATATAATAGATAATAAATGACGGGGAACCCATTGAAACCAGAAGCGGAAGTGCTAACAGTGCAAATAGAAATCCAATACTGATCATGCCAAAACGCATTGTCCGGATC
Source organism: Jeotgalibacillus malaysiensis (assembly GCF_044789845.1). Taxonomy (NCBI): domain Bacteria; kingdom Bacillati; phylum Bacillota; class Bacilli; order Caryophanales; family Caryophanaceae; genus Jeotgalibacillus; species Jeotgalibacillus malaysiensis. The sequence goes on along the minus strand of NZ_CP085252.1, from coordinate 3,257,207 downwards.
GGCTTTTGAAACTCTTTGCGGGTTGAAAGGAAGGCTGACAGGGCAAGTGTTCCAGCACCAATCATCGCTTCTACCAATCCAAATTGGCTGGATGTGGCCCCGAGTACTTCAATGATGATATAAGGCAGTCCTACAACAGCCGCCATAAAAAAGAAGTTTACCCAGAGCGCCACCAGCATAATTGGCAGCAGAACACGATGTCCCTTTACAAAGGCAATTCCGGATTTAAGACTGGCAATCATCGGTTCATTCTGTTGAGCGTCTTCAGTATGCAATTCATTTTTATATAGAGAAAAATCAATGTTGATTTCACAAATCAGTGCAGTAGCATAGGCAATTGCGTGAATTAAGAAAAACATTTCAATTGATAGAAAACCATACATCACACCACCCAGTACAGGACCTAAAATGGTTGCCAGTGAAGTAGAAGACTGCGTTAATGAAACGGCTCTCTGAATGCGTGCACCATCAACAAAGTTTGAAATTGAAGCTGTCAGCCCGATACCTGCAAACGTTGAGAAAATGGCAAGCAGTACGGCGGTGATATAAATAACAGGCATGCTTAGTCCAAATGACATTGTATAGAAAAAGACCAGCAGCATTGTTACAGTCATAAGGGCGTGAGCAGTCACAACAACTTTTTTCCTTGGCAGCCGGTCGACTACATGACCGGCAATTGGGGCAAGTATAATTCTCGGCACCATTGAACAAAGGAATGTAAGAGCAAAGCTTGAAGCGGAACCTGTTAACGTTAAAACGAAAAAGCTGATTCCGAACATAAAAATATGTGCACCAATCGTGCCAATAAACTCGCCACCTGTGAAGAAAAATAAATTCCTGGTGGCTTTTTGAAGTCGCTGCTGGTCAGTCATATAAACCCCTCTTTTCAAAAGTTTAATTAAATTAAACAAATCATAACATGCCTTTTCTTTGTAATCAACACAAAAGTTTAATATAATTAAAAAAAAGAATTTAGAGGGTGAACAGCATGAGCAGTCTGGGTGAACGCATAAGAAAATTTCGCAAAGAAAAGAAGATGACGCTAGTGGATGTTGCAGGAGATGCGATGTCAAAGGGAATGCTAAGCCTGATTGAAAATGGCCGGTCGAATCCTTCAATGGAAAGTCTTCAGCATATTGCAAAGCAGCTTGGTGTGAATGTGCAGGTGCTGCTGGCTGAAGAGTCGAGTGAAGAGATGAAAAAGAAGCTGGTTGAGATCGAAGAAGCCAGGCAAAATTTAAATAATGCCGGATCTTTAAAAGAATACGATAGGCAAGCTTCCTGGATTAAGAATGAATTAAATGATATTTTTAAAAAAGAGCTTCCAAAAACTTATGAAACCGGACGTTTTTACGAGATAGCCGGTATCACATATTTAAATGATGAAAAGCATGAGCAAGCTATTAATTATCTAACAAAAGCGATTGAATACTATAATTCACTCTCACTCAATCATGAGGTATATAAAGTCCAGCTCAGAATGGTATTGAATACCTTTATTACACATAATTATCAAAGTGCATTCGATGAGTTGTTGATTTATAAAGAACAATACAAGTCACGTGAATTAGTATCGGACCCTCTTGTGCAGATTGAATCTGATCACTTAGAAGCTTTATTATTATATTCAGTGGGCAGGTATCAGGAAGGAACAGCCAAATTAGACGAGATTATTTCGTTTTCGAAACGTAAAAACATCTATTATTTAATGGATGATATATATCGTCTGGCATCATTTAATACACTGATGAATGGTGATGATGATAAAACACGGTATACATTAATGAAGTCAAGGCAGTTTGCTGATTTTACTGAAAAAGCCGATCGAATGGTCAGTAGTATATTTCTTGAGATCCATTATGAAAATGAGTATTTAAAAAATCATCGTAAAGCTTTGCAGATGATAAAAGATATTAAAGAAGATAAAATGTTTGGTTCAATGGAGGATAGTGGTTATGTTAATCTTGAGCGGGCAAGAGCTTATTACGGGCTTGGAAATATTGATCAGGCGTATGAAGAACTAAAACAGTTCGAATTCCCGACATTTGCCCACCATCCATTCGACATTTCCATGCTTGCCACTGCAGATGCCTATATGGCGCTCTGCCTCATTGAAAAAGACGATCCTGAAACAGCACTGGTTCATGCAGAGAAAGCAAAAGCAAGAGTCGCTGATTTGCCGGAAACACCATATCATCATTTTATTCAGGAAACATGGGAAAAAACCAAAGCGAATTTGGATAACAGATCATAAGACGGTTATGATTTTAAATAGCGGGAATACAGGCAGAGGGCACTGTTGCGGTTTATACAGTGCGCCTCTGTTTTAAAATTGTGGGAAAATAGTGAATTTGTCATGTGACTGTCATATAGGGTAGAAATTTAAAAGATGATATTTATAGGGTTTGAGTGTATAATTACCTATGTGAATGATAGAAATATACATGACATATGAAGGGTGTAGAGAATGTATCTTACAACAAAAGAATTAGCAGCCTATCTGGATATGTCTGAACAGTCAATTTTACAGCTGATCTATGAAAATAAAATTAAAGCTGTTCATGATGGACAGCAATATCTGATTAATAAAGAGCAATTCAACCAGCATTTAAAACAAGTGGAAAAGGTAAAGGAACTCATTGATGAGTGGAAAAATGAGCCGATTCCAGAGAGTCATGATGTGAAAGATGAAGACTGAGAGAAACGGAGGTGAGCAGATGATTTCTTTTACAAGAAAGCTCAAAGAAAAGCTTGAATCAGCAGACCTGGATCAGATATGGCCAGGCTTCAGGCTGACTGCTTATGCGCTATATAATCGCGAATACGTGTATTTATTCAATCATCCGATTTGTCAGGGGGAGGATGAACCGCTTGTTTTTGAGTGGGATAAGCGATTTGTCGGGAACACACTGATTTTATTTGAGGATGTGCCAACTGCAATCGTCAATGTTGAAAAGCCAGGTTCTTTTGGAGGGACTTATGCAATTTTAGTGCACGAGCTTTTTCACGGTTACCAGACATTAATGGATGAGAAGAGGTTTCCGGATGAATTACTGGGTGTTCAGTATCCGCTTCTTGAAGAGAACATCAGTCTTCGTTTGGAAGAGCGAACCGTTTTGCGTGCAGCAGTAGATGCTTCCTCAAAGGAGGACATGCTGGCTCACTTAAAGCGTTTTGTTGAGCTTAGAGAACAAAGAAGAGAACTGCTTGGTGAATCACTTCATTATGAAAATCTGATTGAGACGATTGAAGGTCCTGCCTGGTATGCAGAAATGAAGGCCTATGCATCGCTTCATCAGGGGACTGATGCAGAAACCGGTTATAAAGAAAAGCTGCTTCAGCATGAAGAGGCAGAGCTGCATTTACGGAAAAGCTGCTATAGTTCCGGATTAGCGCTATGTCTGCTGCTTGATGAATTATATCCTGAGTGGAAGCATCAATATTTTCATGAAGAATGTACGCTGTATGAATGTATAAAAGAAAAAGCTGGTATTTGTGATGAGACCGAAGCAAATTGTGAATATAAATTGCAGGGGGAAGCATCGAGAATTTACCAGATGGTTCAGGAAGCAAGAATGAAAAAAATCCAGTCATTTTCAGATTATGACGGCTATCAATTAACAATCGAAGGTCCGATGAGAGCGGTGTTTTTTGATCCGATGAATATGGTGAATGTGGATCATCAGCTGTTGCATCAGTATTTTGTCACGATGCAGATTCAGGAGCAGGAGTATCTGATTAACCAGCCTGCACTGACGTATTACTCCGAGTCGATTTTACATGCAGATAAGCTACAGTTAAATCTGACAGAAAAGCCGCTGGTGAGTGAGATGACCGTTAATATTCCGGGGATCGGTGATTTTCGGGGTAATATGATTGAAGATGGGAAAAAGCTTAGACTGATGTTAGCGAATTAATGAAAAAAGGTGCCGGATCACATCTGATCCGGCACCTTTCATTTTAGTCCTCCACAGCATCCTTCTTCACAAACTCATGCCCGCCAACATATTTATAATCATCCGGGTGCCCAAATGAATCCGGCAATTCATCCAGGTATTCATTGGCGTCATCGACCGGCGCATAGCCCAGTGGATTATCAGGATCTACTGTAAAGAAGCTCTGTTTATTATTTGAAATGCCATAGATTGTCACAACTTCATTAATATCAGCCGTAATTGATTTACGGACAAGCTGGGTGAGATCTGCATAGCTGAGCCAGATCATCAGATGTTCCCGTGAATCCGGCTTTTCCACACAGCCGCAAATCCGCAGGTTCACAACCTCCATCCCGAACTTATCATGATAAAGCTTTCCGAGATCTTCATTATAGACCTTGCTTAAGCCGTAAAAAGTGTCGGGACGTGTCTCCGTTGTCGTATCATAAGGGGCACCTTCTGCAGGCAGGAAGCCGACTGCATGAATACTGCTCGCATAGACGATCCTTTTGACCCCGTGGTGCCGTGCTGCTTCATAAATATGATACGTGCCCCGGATATTTGCATCAAGAATCTCTTCAAATTCATTCTCAACGGGCAGTCCGCCAAAGTGCAGGACCGTTTCTATATCATGCTCCCTGAAAATTCCCTCGATTGCCTTGTAATCATTTAAGTCTGCCTCTATAAATGGCAGTTCTTCTGGAAGTTCACCAGAGTTGGAGCGATTAGTCAGTACCAGTTCAAAATCATCTTTCAATGCATGTGTTAAAACCGTCCCAAGTCCACCTGAAGCCCCTGTTAATAATACTTTACCCATTTCATCTCACTGCCTTTCTGTATCAAGTCATGCTTGTACCTTTCCCTTTTTTAAACAATACAACCCGGATTTTAAAAAAATTTTAATTGTAAGCGTTATCAACTTAAATATTCAGCAAATAAGGGTGACATGGTGATGGGAACCTTGTATACTTGTCATTAAAATCTTTCTAGAAAATACAAGTGTTTTTATCGAAAGGACATTTGTTTTTTGATCTTAGTACAAATACAGTTACAATACGTTAAGCAGAAGTTCTGTTAAGCCATTATTGTATATGCACAGCTGATGAACGTAGTGGAAGGGGGCGACTCCTGCGGCAGCAAGGGACGTGTGAGACCGAGCATGGCGAAGCCTGCGGGCTCACCGCCCGGCCGCGGAAAGCGTCCCCCTGAAACGTAGAGCATCAGCCAACTTAACAAAGCTAAAACAAAAGGAGTTTTGCCTTCATGAAAGTAGTAAAGTTTGGCGGCAGTTCAGTCGCAAGTGCCACTCAGTATAAAAAAGTCGCATCTATCCTGGCAGCAGATCCTGAGCGTAAAGCAGTGATTGTCTCAGCACCTGGTAAACGTCATGAAGGAGATACAAAAACAACCGATTTACTCATCCGTCTTGCTGAAAGTGTTGGTGAGCGAGACTTTGATGAAACATCTTTCCAGGCCGTGTTAAAAAGATTTCAGGAAATTATTGATGATTTGGAGCTGGATTCCTCTTTAATGACAGAAGTGGAAGGGCATCTTCATGAAGTGATATCAATGTACAGGCAGTCAAAGGACCGTCTCCTCGATGGATTGAAAGCGAGCGGTGAGGACCTGAATGCGAAAGTGATGGCTGCTTACTTAAAGTCACTTGGCAGGGAAGCAACTTATATTTCTCCTAAAAAAGCAGGTATGATCGTAACGGATGAACCGGGTAATGCTCAAATTCTGCCGGAGTCTTATCCTGAGATTGCGAAGCTGAGAGAGATTGAGGGTATCCTGGTTATACCGGGTTTTTTCGGATATTCCTATGAAGGGAACATTGTTACGTTTCCGCGTGGAGGATCTGATATTACAGGTTCAATCATTGCAGCAGGACTTGATGCAACAGAATATGAAAATTTCACTGATGTAGATTCGATTTACTGCGTCAGCCCGAAAATGGTAGACCAGCCGCGCGAATTAAAAGAGCTGACTTACCGTGAAATGCGGGAGCTTGCGTACTCAGGCTTCTCCGTCTTCCACGATGAAGCACTGCAGCCAGTCGTTCATAAAAAAATTCCAGTTTGTGTAAAAAACACAAACCGTCCTGAAGCAAAAGGGACAAGAATCGTAGCAAGCCGTGAACTCGATGGACATCCTGTCATCGGGATTGCCAGCGATGAAGGTTTCTGCAGTATTAACATGACAAAATATCTGATGAACAGAGAGCTCGGTTTCGGCCGCAAGCTCCTCGCTATTTTAGAAGATGAGGGAGTGTCGTATGAGCATACACCATCAGGAATTGATAATATGTCTGTGATTTTGCGCTCTCACCAGCTGTATAACGGTCAGGAAGCCCGTGTATTAAACCGGATCCGTGAAGAGCTTCAGGTAGAGGAGCTGTATGTAGAGCGTGACCTTGCGATGATTATGGTTGTCGGAGAAGGCATGAACCAGACAATCGGAATCGCATCAAAAGCAACACAGGCACTTGCTGAAGCAGGCGCCAATATCAAGATGATCAATCAGGGATCAAGTGAGGTCAGCATGATGTTTGGTGTGAATGTGGCAGACGTTGAAAAAGCGGTACGGAGCCTGTACCACATTTACTTTCCGGCTGAGGTTGGGCAGGAGGCATAATGATCGATAGATTCGATGCTTAACACCAGATCTTCGCTTTATACCAAAAAGGACTGCTACTGATAAAATGATAAAAAGGAAACTGATGCCCAACTAAACGGCATCAGTTTCCTTTTTGAATGTAATAAATGATTAAAAGCTTAGGTTCATTGGAGCGGAAGGTGGGGACTCCGGGGCGATAAAGCGGGATAGCTGAGATCCCGCAGGCGAAGCCGAGCGATAAAGATTGGACCACAAAACGGTCCTCCGCCCGGAAAGCCTCCACCTGTAGCGGAAATGAACCGGTCTCTTTTTAAACAAACCTATTCAGCAGGCAAAGCCCAAACAGACACACTGCCCGCCTGAACAGGGAACGTACCATAGCCCTCATCATCAATCACAACAGGCTCACCAATCGAATTCGTATAATCCGTCCACTCTTCGCCTGCGCGATGTTCACCAACAAACATTCTCTTTTCACCTTCATCACCAACCGTTACAACAACTGCACAGCCGGAACCTTCAATCTCCTCAACACCGCGTCTGACCCAGCCAATCGTAGCAGGGTGATCAAAATAGTCGTCCTGCTCACCATAAGCCCGGTGGTAGCGTGCGTAAATAAGCGGATCGATCGCTTCACGCTTATCTTCAATCGGATTCTCACCGTCAATACCGAAGTAATCCCCGTAAAATACACAAGGATAACCGTCTGCACGAAGCAGCACGAGTGCATAGGCACTTTGCTTGAACCAATCCTGTACCCATGACTCAAGTGATTCACCAGGCTGAGAATCATGGTTATCAACAAATGTCACAGCATTCATCGGATATTCGCCGACAAGTGTTCCTTCAAAAAGAGTGGAAAGATCAGCATCACGGCCGTCTTCTGAAATGCGGTGAAGCTTGTAATGCAGCTGAACATCGAATAAATCAAGCTGATAATCGGTTTCCTCAAGGAAATGTCCACATGCTTCGATATCTTCATTCCAGTATTCACCGACCATATAAAAGTTGCCGTCACGATGTTCTTTCACCTGTCTGATAAACTCATCAATAAAATCATGACTGATATGTTTGATCGCATCAAGGCGGTAGCCGTCAGCATCCAGCGTATCTGACATCCATTTACCCCAATTGATCATCTCATCACGTACTTCAGGGTGATTGTAATCAATGTTTGCAAACATGAGGTAATCATAATTTCCAAACTCGTCATCCACCTGATCATTCCAGCTTTTACCCTCGCCGACAATTTTGAAAAAGCCGGTTCTTTCTTCACGGGCGTCGTAATCTGTGCCGTTAAAATGGTCAAAGTTCCACTGGAAGTCGGAGTATTTGCCATCACGTCCAGGGAAAGTAAACTTCGTCCATCCCTCGATCTCAAATGGTTCAGAGATTTCTTTAAGGCGGTTCTCGGCGTCTACTTCAATGACTTGAAACGTTTCTTTTTCATCAGCGCCGGCTTTGTGGTTCATGACTACGTCAACGTATACTTGAATGCCGTTTTCATGGCAGGCCTGGATGGCTTCATGAAGCTCGTCTTTCGTTCCGTATTTCGTTCTGACGTCACCCTTTTGATCAAATTCTCCAAGGTCGTACAGGTCATATACGCCATAACCGTTATCATCAGGTGATTCACCTTTTGTAACAGGAGGAATCCAGACTGCGTCAATTCCGCTGGCTTTCAGTTCAGGTGCTGCATCCTTTAGTCTTTTCCAATGGTCACCGTCTGCAGCGACGTGCCACTCGAAGAATTGAAGCATTGTGTGATTTCTTTCCACGTGAATTCCTCCTTAAAATATAAATAATGTTTAAGAACGCAAAATCTTTCCGTGTGGGGCTGCGCTTTCCTGCCCCCGGACAGTGAGCCTCCTCAGCTTCGCTTCCGGGGTCTCACCGGTCCTTTCCCGGGGCGGGAGTCTCCGCCCCACACTACAAAATTTTGCTGAGTTGATCGTATTTATTAAAAAAGAAAATCTTAATAGAGTGATTATAGAGTAATTCTAGTAATCAGACAATTTTGAATCCATTTTATTTCGTACATCGAAAATAGTTGTGGCACTATTTTTTGGTTGCTGTAAAATAAAAGTTACATCTTTCACAAGGGAGTACAGATGATGTTAAAAAGATTCTTTTCTTACTATAAGCCACATAAAAAGCTATTTATTGCTGATTTCAGCTGTGCTGTTGTTGTAGGGATCCTGGAGCTCGGCTTTCCGCTGGCTGTGTCATGGTTTATTGACAGCCTGCTGCCGGAAGGAAACTGGCAGGCGATCACCCTGGTCAGCTTTTTGCTCCTGTTTCTCTATCTCTCAAGTACCTCTCTTCAGTATGTTGTAAACTACTGGGGTCATAAACTTGGAATAAATATTGAGACAGACATGCGTCAGGAGCTGTTCGAACATGTGCAGCGACAGTCTTTTTCATTCTTTGACAACACGAAAACCGGTCACATTATGAGCCGGATTACGAATGATCTGTTTGATATTGGGGAAATGGCGCACCATGGACCTGAGGATTTATTTATTGCCATCATGACATTTATCGGGGCGTTCTGGATTATGCTAACGATTAATGTGAAGCTTGCGCTGATCGCAATTATTGTTGTACCGTTTCTGATCTGGCTCATTACATATGCCAACATCAAGATGAATACAGCGTGGAAAGCGATGTATGGCAATATTGCTGAAGTAAATGCCCGTGTGGAAGACAGCGTCTCAGGGGCGCGCGTTGTTCAGTCATTTACGAATGAACAGCACGAGATTAAGCGTTTCACAACGGACAACCGTCACTATCGCCAGTCAAAGGTCGGCGCCTACAAAGTGATGGCGTTCAGCTTGTCAGGCATGTATATCATGACACGTCTGATTGTGCTCGTTGTACTTGTATTCGGAGCATATCTGAGTCTCAATAACGAGCTGACATACGGAGAGCTTGTTGCATTTGTTTTATACATTAATGTACTTTTCAAACCGATTGATAAAATCAGCGCACTGCTTGAAATGTATCCAAAAGGCATGGCCGGTTTCAAACGTTTCACAGATTTACTCGATCAGGCACCGGTGATTACAAACCGTCCGGACGCAAAAGAGATTGATCATTTAGAAGGGGAGATTGAATTTGACCATGTATCCTTCAGCTATGATGATCAAAAAGGGGTACTGAATGACATCTCGCTAAAGCTGAACCGCGGGGGAACAGTTGCATTTGTAGGGCCTTCCGGCGCTGGAAAAACAACAATCTGCTCACTGATTCCGAGGTTCTATGATGTTAAAGAAGGTGCAATTAAAATTGATGGGATCGACATCCGCGACATGACGAAGGAGTCGCTCAGAAGTCAGATCGGCATCGTACAGCAGGACGTCTTCCTTTTCACAGGCACGCTCCGTGAAAACATTGCTTACGGAAAACTTGATGCGACAGAGGAAGAGGTACAGGAGGCTGCAAGGAAAGCGAACCTTCAGTCAGTAGTGGATGGCCTTCCGCTTGGCTACAATACTCAGATCGGTGAGCGCGGATTGAAGCTTTCAGGCGGTCAAAAGCAGCGGATTGCCATTGCGAGAATGTTCTTGAAGAATCCTTCTATTTTAATTCTTGATGAGGCTACATCAGCGCTTGATACGGAAACGGAAGCGATGATTCAGGGTGCAATTGAAGAGCTTGCCAAAGGCCGTACAACGCTTGTCATTGCACACAGACTTGCGACAATCCGGAAAGCAGACCGCGTGGTTGTCGTGACAGAAGAGGGGATCGCAGAAGACGGTACACACTCAGAGCTGCTTGAGAAGGATGGGATATTTGCGAATTTGCATCGCGTTCAGTATGAGCAGGTGTGACGTGTGGTTATAAGAGTCGTTCGGCGGGAAATGATGAATGTTCGATGGGAAATGACCGATGTTCGCCGAATAACGGGCGGTGTTCGCCACTTAAATGCCATTGTTCGACGCAAAACCTGCAATGTTCGCCACTTCATGTCATTTGACCTATTCCGCCATACCGTCGCGAAACGACTTCACCAAAAAACCAGCTGTTGCCCACGCAACAGCTGGTTTTTTACTTAAAAGTGTGGCTTTAAAATCCCTCTCAGCACATCTGCACTGTGAGCAAACTGTTCTTTTTCCTTCTCACTTAAATTCAATTCAATGACTTCACGCAACCCGCCCCGATTGATGACAGCAGGAACTCCGATATATACATCTTTCTCGCCGTATTCACCTTCCATCAGTGCAGAAACCGTCAAGATACTGTTCTCATTATGAAGAATTGCTCTTGTAATCCTCACAAGCCCCATTGCAATCCCGTAATAAGTAGCACCTTTACTGTTAATGATCTGATAGGCAGCATCACGTACATTGACGAAAATATCATCAAGATCTTCCTGCGTGTATTGGGGATGCTTTTTAATCATATCAAGCACTGCAACACCACCGACATCGACTGAGCTGTAGACAGGAAGCTCGCTGTCACCGTGTTCACCAATAATGTATCCGTGTACGTTCTGAGGTGCGACCTGGAAGTATTCGCCGAGCAGGTAGCGGAAGCGTGCTGTGTCTAAAATGGTACCTGAGCCAATCACGCGCTCTTTTGGAAATCCGCTGTACTTCCAGACGGCATACGTTAACACATCTACAGGGTTTGTCGCCACAAGGAAGATCCCATCAAAGCCGCTGTCAACAACCTGAGTAACGATAGAATGAAAGATCTTCAGGTTCTTTTCAACGAGCTGTAGTCTGGTTTCACCAGGCTTCTGGTTGGCACCTGCACAAATCACGACGATATCAACGTCTTTGCAGTCTTCATATGAGCCAAATGAAATATTTAATGATTGCTGTGCAAAGACTTTACCGTGATTCAGATCGAGTACGTCACCTTTTGCTTTTTCTTCATTCAGATCAATCATAATCAGCTCATCGGCAACGCCCTGATTCAACAACCCGAATGCATAACTTGAGCCAACAAAGCCTGTTCCAATTAATACAACGCGATTACCTTTTACCATTTTCACAACACACCTTTTCAATTAGAATGATGTTCTGTTTTTATTATAAGCGATAGATTTGATATTGTGAATAATTTCACAATATATTTATATGAATTAAAGTGGCTGTCTTGTTACCCGTTCACTTTTAAACACACACATCCCAGGCAAGCGTACACAAACAAAACCCCTGTTCCTTCACACCAGGAGACAGGGGTTTGATGTTTACTTCAATTTTCCATCTTTCAGTAGTACGATACTGCTCAATCCATCTACTTCAACACTCTTACCTTTTTCCACAGACAATACTTCCGTTCCGGCTTCTTCACTGTTCACAAGTACTTTCCAAGGTCCTTTACCAGGAAGGGAAACAGAAACGGCTTCCTTGTTTGCGTTATGCACAACAAACAGGTGACGGTTCTTTTTCTCCTGCAGCGTATAAGCGATCGTATTGGCAGGGGATGCAGCAAATGTCAGGCGGTCATTGATGGCATCAGCATTTGTCAGTCTGAATGCATCATATTTCTGGCGAAGATCAATTAAGCCTGCCATATATTCCACTTCATCGTTAAATGCAGCGCGGCGTTCCCAGTCGAGCTGGTTCACGCTGTCGGGTGACTGATAGCTGTTATGATCGCCACCTTTTGTACGCATGAATTCCTGTCCTGCATGGATAAATGAGATACCCTGAGACGTCAGTACGATTGAAGAACCAAGCTTGTGCATCGACTTCATTTCTTCAAGTGTCGCATCAGGATTTGTTTTCTCAAGCTTATCCCACAGCGTCAGGTTATCGTGTGCTTCAACATATTGCACGACCTGATCAGGATCACGGTAAGTCGCAACGCTGTCGTCGTAATCAATTCCGCCTGCTACACTTTGGCGCATGATGTCTTCCATGCCCTGTTTTCCATTGATAAAGCCAGGGTCAGCATCTTCCCATACGCTTCCTTTTGCACCATCGCGCAACGTGTCATTGAAATGTGCCACGCGGTCCATATCTTCAGCATTTTTCTGATTCGCTTTCAGTTCAGGATCAAGAGGGGTATTCAGGTCCCATCCTTCTCCAAGTACAATGATTGAAGGGTCGATTTCATCAAGAGCCCCGCGTACTTCATTCATTGTGTCCGTGTCATGAATGCCCATCAGGTCAAAGCGGAATCCGTCCATTTCATATTCTTCAGCCCAGTATGAAACGGAATCCACGATAAATTTCTGCATCATTTTCCGCTCAGAAGCTGTATCGTTCCCAACGCCAGTTCCATTTGCAAGCGAACCGTCTTCGTTGTAGCGGAAGTAGTAGCCCGGTACAAGCTGATGGAAATTCGACTCGTTCACAGCATACATATGGTTATAGACAACGTCCATAATCACGCCAAGATCCTCATCATGCAGCGTCTGGATCATTTCCTTCAACTCAGTCACTCTTACTTCAGGATCGTATGGATCAGTTGAGTATGAACCTTCCGGCGTATTATAGTTTTTCGGGTCATATCCCCAGTTGAACTGAGGGGTATCCAGGTTTGTTTCATCTACTGTACGGTAATCATAGATTGGCAGGAACTGAACGTGTGAGACACCAAGGTTTAAAATGTGGTCCAGTCCGGTTGCATAGCCTTCAGGACCAGTTGTTCCTTTTTCAGTCACGCCCAGGTATTTTCCTTTGTTTTCAATCCCGCTCTCAGGCTGAATGGATAAATCTCTGACATGCAATTCATAAATTGTGGCATCTTCAGGATTTTCTCCTTTAGAGAACGTCTCCCAATTTTCAGGGTTTGTGCGGTCAAGATCAAGCACTGCACCTTTATCTCCATTGACTGATGTAGAGCGTACATAAGGGTCAACCGCTTCACGCCACTCATCACCAATCTTAACTTTGTACGTATAAAGCTGGTTGTGAAGGTCTCCTTCAACGCTCGCTGTCCATGTTCCTTTTTCAGCAGCATCCATCACAATTTCTTCACCTTCTGTTGCATCCCACGCATCATAAAGAACAAGTCGTGCTTCGCTTGCGGTCGGTGCCCACAGGCGGAAATCAGTCTGTTCCTCCGTATACGTGTTACCTAAATCATCGCCATCATAAAAGTACATCTCATCGAATGAGTCAGAACGGATTACCTTACCGACCTGAACAGTTGCATCGCCGAAAAAGTCCGTTTCTATCGTGTAAGTCTTTGTGAGATCAATATCTTCGACTGTTTCGATTGTTACTTTATTTGTGACAGGATCTGTTCCTTTAAAAGGACGGATATCTCCAATCGTCAGTCCATTTAACGTAATGCCGGGATCTTCAGTAGCCGTATCAATCGGCAGATTAGTCGTTAATGTGATTTCATTTACTTCATCAATCGTTGCGCTTACAATACGCGGTGTAGAATCAATATATTTCGAATCATAGTAAACGCCTTTATCACTTTGAACGATCCAGATTTCAGCGGTGCCATCTTCATTGATCTTTGTAATAAAGCGGTCGCCGTTTTCCTGGTCAGCCCATGCGTTTTCACCTTCCGTTTTCTTTACGATAAAACCGACCTTATCAAACAGCTCATCGCTTGAAACAGTGAAATTCGCAGCTAAGCCAAACTCATCTTCTTCTGTAAACTGGATTTCCTGACCATCCCCATTTTCAGGCCACGCCCATAAGTTCCAGCCTTCATAGTTTCCATCAAAACGGTAGTAGTGAAGCGTGACATCTACTTCATTAAATTCGGGGAACTCACGGTATTCACCATCCGGCGGGGAGGTGAATACCGTGTCATCACCGGATTTAATCCAGACTTCAGCAACGCCTGCTTCAGTTTCAGCCCAGCGGTCACCGCCGTCTTTTTCCCAAGTATCCGTTCTTACAATGAAACCGATTCGATTATGTGAACCTTCAAGGTCAATAGTCGCAATCTTTCCGAATTCATCTTCTCCTGTAAATTCGTGAACCTGCCCATCGCCGCCTTCAGGCCAAACCCACAGATTCCAGTCCTGAGTCGATTCAGGCGCTTCCTCATAATGAACAATAAGCGTTGAATATGTATGTCTTTCTGCTTGTGCAGTGTTTGAGGCAAACGGTTGCACAACCGGCAGTAAAGAAATGACCATTAAAAATGATAACCATCCTGCAAGAAACTTTTTGCGATTCACTTACATTCCTCCTAATGTTTGGTATGGTTAGGATTATAAGGTGAGAATAGTCAGATTGAAAGCGTTTGCACAAAAGTTGCACAAAACGAATCCATTGGACTAGTGAACAAATTGTGACTATATGTTCTGAAAGATCAGAAAACGGGAGTATTTTCATAGGAGGTTTTTACATGAGAGTAGTTGGATATTTCCTGGGAGGACTTTTTATTGCTACGATGATTTTCATGATCGCCGGACCGATTGTGGGTGGAGTCATTGCTTTTGCACTTCTATTTACAATTCAACTGGCAAAACCGCTTGAGGAGAAGCCTGCTAAAGACCGTGTGGCAGAAGCTTATGAGAAATATCTGAAGGAAAGAGAAACCGGATCATAGGGGGATCTGGTTTTTTGGATGGAGAAGTTTATTTGATAACGTAAAAAATGGATGACGTAATTGCTATTTGAAATAATGTGATCTAATGGATTTCATGTGCGAATTGAAGGAATTCACCGTCTGGAATTGGTTGAATTATCATGTTACATGTAGAAAAAAGCCCTTGATGCTCTTCACCAAAGCCAGGTGACGGGCATCAAGGGCTTTTCTGTCATTCAGGCATAGACATAAAACTTCACCAGATCCACTAAACCCTGATCATCCTCACTTACTGGAGACTGAAAAATCCCAATGACCAGATCCATAAACTCTCCCCTAAATAAAAAAGCAAAAATAAGTACAATGCTAATCAATATTGCTGCAAGAAATAATATGTATACAGACCATTTCCCTGCAAACTGCACCATCAATCTCCCTCCTAAAATACACTTATATGTATTAGACGTTAAAAAAAGGAAAAAGTTTCGTATTTTCTGAAAAATGTTTTGATTTCTTTTTTCGAATAAATCAAATAGGATAAGATTAGACGAATAGAAAGAGGGAACCATATGACTTCGATTGCGCTGCCGGCGGCTGTCATAGCTACAGTCATCGGATTATTTGCAATAACACGTGATTTTAAAAAGAAAAAACGTTCAACTTCCAGGAAGGTTATGCTGATTCTTTTTTGGATCTATGTGACAGCGGTCGTCCATGTAACACTCGGGACACTTTCTTTTCCGCCTAATCCGGATGCACCACTCAGAATTCAGCTTGAACCTTTATATTTTTTAGACGAATGGGCCACATACCGCAATCTTCAAAGTGAATCATTCTTTCAAAATGCTAGCTTGACCTTCTATAATTTTGTCATGTTTATGCCCTATGGATTTTTCTTAGCCGCTCTGTTTAAAAAAGGGTTCTTCAGAGCACTGCTGATTCTATTTTTCACAAGTCTGCTGATTGAAACAACTCAGCTGGTCCTGTCTTACTTTGGTATTGCATGGATGAGAGGCTTCAATGTAGATGATCTGATCATGAATACAGCCGGTGGATTTCTGGTATACCTGCTGACAAGCGTGATGATAAAAATATTGGGTAATACAAAAAGAGGTGCTTAGGCATCTCTTTTTGTATTTAATCTATGAAGACGATTGTTGTTTCTGCACAACTGGTGATTTGAGTGTTCGTCCGCGGAAAACGTCCCCCTGAAGCTGAAACCACCAGCCAACTTTTAAAAGTATATATTTAAAAAGATAATGAACAAGCAACTATAAATAATAGAAGGTTTGCAGTAAAACACACATTGCGATAATCTATTTCCTAAGGGTTGAATGTTCAGACAACATACTACATTCAAAAAATAAATATCATCATAAGATTTTCATTGCATAGGAGGGGTTAGATGAACGTAACTTACCATCCGCTCGGTGATCAGGCGGTATTGATTCATTTCAAACAGGAAGTTAGCAGCGAAGTGCTGGCTGAAGTCCAATGCCTGAAAAATGAAATTCAACAGGCGCAGCCGGACTGGCTATATGAAGCAGTGCCCGGGTATGCTTCCTTAACAGTTCATTATAACCTGACGCAGCTGCTTCAGAAAGAAGATCCTTATGCGTACGTTGTCTCTTTTTTGAAGGAAAAAGCAGCAGGCGTAAAAACGGGCGGGAACTTTAAGCAGCGGACAGTTAAAATCCCAGTCTGTTATGGCGGTGATCTCGGACCGGACCTTGAAGAAGTCGCAAAGCATGCCGGAGTATCAACTGATGAAGTGATTAAACGTCATCAAAATGCTGACTATACTGTGTATATGCTCGGTTTTGCACCGGGGTTTCCTTATATAGGCGGACTGGATCCTACTATCGCAGCACCACGCAAAGATAATCCGAGAACAGCCATTCCGGCAGGTTCTGTTGGCATAGCCGGCAAACAAACCGGCGTCTACTCAATTGAAACGCCTGGCGGCTGGCAGATCATCGGAAGAACGCCTGAAAAGCTTTTTGATTTAACAAGAGATGAATCCTTCCTTTTACGGGCAGGAGACAGAATTGAATTTTATGCAATTACAGAAAAAGAATTTGAGGAGTGGCAGACATGATGAAAGTAGTGGAACCAGGGCTGCTGTCTTCAATTCAGGATAATGGCCGCCGGGGGCATCAGGAATCCGGCATGATTATTTCAGGCGTGATGGATACATTCTCATTACGCATTGCCAACTATTTAGTGGGAAACGAAGAAGGTGAAGCGGTACTTGAGATCACTCTGACCGGACCGACCATTGAGTTTCAGGAAGATCAGCTGATCGCCATATGCGGTGCGGATTTTTCTGCAACCATTGATGACAAGCCGGCACCACTATGGCGACCGGTTGCAGTGAAAAAAGGCAGCACATTACATATGAAGTTCTCAAAAGTAGGCTGCAGAGGCGTCATCGCAGTCGGCGGAGGATTCAGCGTGCCAGAGGTGCTCGGCAGCAAATCCACATACCTCAGAGCTGAAATCGGAGGGTTTGAAGGGCGCGGACTTGAGAAAGAGGACATTATAAGGATTGGAGAGCGCAGCAGCAGCTCTCAAAGGATTTTTGAACGTGTATTAAAAAAGCCGGTTGACTGGTCTGTATCTGGTGCCTATACCCATGATGTTTACAGCAGGTCAGTTATGAGAGTGATCCCCGGAAAACAGTATGAGGACTTTACTGAAGAGAGCAGAGCATGCTTTTTTGACCAGGATTTTAAAATCTCCAAGCAGTCTGACCGGATGGGTTTCCGTCTGGATGGAGAAAATCTTGAGTGTGGGTTAAATGGAGATATGCTTTCAGAGGGCGTCGCATTCGGAACGGTTCAGGTGCCGGCAGACGGACAGCCGATTATCCTGCTTGCAGACAGGCAGACACTTGGCGGCTATCCGAAAATCGGACAAGTTGCTTCTGTAGACCTTCCTGCATTGATTCAAAAAAAGCCTGGTGAAGCAATCAGCTTTGAAGAAATCTCTATTCAGCAAGCGCAGGATCTGTTTAAAAAGCGTGAAAAGGAATGGCAGGAATTAAAATGGATGATCAATATGAAACTGGAGGGATTAGATGGTGAAGATTGACCTGAACTGTGACATGGGCGAAAGCTTCGGCGCTTATCAAATGGGTAATGATGCAGAAGTACTGAAATTTATAACTTCTGCTAATATTGCCTGCGGCTATCATGCCGGGGATCCTTCTGTCATGAGAAAAACAGTTGAGCTCGCACTTGAAAATGGAACAGCCATTGGGGCGCATCCGGGATTCCCGGACCTTGCCGGCTTCGGACGTCGCCACATGAACGTATCTGAAGAGGAAGCATACGACCTGACGTTATATCAGATTGGTGCGCTTTACGGCTTTGTTAAAGCACAGGGAAGCACGCTTCAGCATGTAAAGCCTCACGGTGCGTTATACAATGCTGCCGCAAAGGATGCTAAGCTTGCCGGTGCAATTGCTAAAGCAGTGTATGATCTGGATCCTGAACTGATTTTATTTGGCCTGTCAGGAGGAGAACTGATCCGCGCTGGCAAGCATGTCGGTCTGACAACCGCTTCAGAGGTGTTTGCTGACAGAACGTATCAGTCTGATGGTACACTCACGCCCAGAACACAAAGCAACGCCCTGATTGAAAATGATGATCAGGCTGTCAATCAGGTCGTGCGAATGGTCAAAGAAGGTATTGTGCGCGACGTTGATGGAAAAGATATCAGCATTGAAGCGGACACTGTCTGTATTCATGGGGACGGGGCACATGCGCTGGCATTTGCAGAGAAGATTAATCAGAAGTTGAAAGAAGAAAATATTAGCTTACAGAGCTTAAAATAAGAGTTTTAAGCCCATGATGCCTTTAGACAGCATAAAATGTATGCCGGCTAAAGGCATCAGGAGCTTTTTGAGACAGCAGGAAAGGGATTGAACAACGATGAAAAAACCAGAATCAAATCGCAGTATCCTGCTCGGTGCTGCGTTTTTAATGGCGACATCCGCCGTCGGACCGGGCTTTTTAACACAGACAACAACATTTACACAGACGCTTGCAGCAAGCTTTGGTTTCGTTATTTTAATTTCCATTATTATTGATATCGGCGTTCAGATGAATATCTGGCGCATCATCACTGTATCCGGTAAACGGGCGCAGGAAATTGCCAATGAAGTGCTTCCCGGGCTTGGCGTTGTGCTGGCCGGACTTGTTGTCCTCGGTGGTCTCGCGTTTAACATTGGGAACATCGGGGGAGCGGGGCTTGGTACGAACGTACTCTTCGGTGTTTCTCCTGAGATGGGTGCCCTGTTCAGCGGACTGATTGCAATCGGGATCTTCCTTGTACGGGAAGCCGCCCGGATCATGGACCGCTTTATCCAGGTGCTCGGCTTTCTTATGATTGGACTCACTGTATTTGTGATGTTCCAGTCCCAGCCGCCTATTGGAGAAGCAATTACGCGTTCTTTTATTCCTGAAACAGTAGATTTCCTGGCAATTGTTACACTGGTCGGCGGTACAGTTGGCGGGTATATTACATTTGCTGGGGGACACAGACTGCTTGATGCAGGATTAAGCGGTACAAAAAATATATCTGAAGTGAATAAAAGTGCAGTGTCTGCGATCGGACTTGCTTCAATCATAAGAATCTTTTTATTCCTTGCGACACTTGGTGTAGTGGCACAGGGACTTGAAATTAATCCTGAAAATCCACCGGCATCCGTATTCCAGCTTGCAGCAGGTAATATCGGTTATAAAATCTTTGGTGTTGTGATGTGGTCAGCGGCAATCAGTTCAGTAATAGGTGCTGCTTATACATCAGTTTCCTTTATCAAGACGTTCAGTCCGATTTTAGCAAAATACGAAAAGTTTCTGATTGTCGGTTTTATTACGTCATCAACAGCCATCTTTACTTCAATCGGTCAGCCGGTTACACTGCTGATCCTTGCAGGTGCGTTAAACGGGCTGATCCTGCCAATTTCACTTGGTGTGATTTTGCTTGCGGCACATAATAAGAAAATTGTTGGTGATTATAATCATCCGAAATGGTTAACAGGGTTTGGCGTTTTAATTGTTGTGGTCATGGCTTACCTTGGCGGTTACACAATGATTAATCAGCTGCCTGAGCTATTTTCATAAAAGGGTATTAAAAAAACAGGATGAGTGTTCATCCTGTTTTTTGGTGGTTGAAAGTGCCTGTTTTATAAAATCATGCAGGTCAGCCATGCAGAGATGTAGCAATGTGCGGTGAGGTTGTCGCTGTTCAGCCGGTAGCTGTCGCGATCCACCCGGGAACTTGTCGCAATCCGCGCCAAAGTTGTCGCATTCCACCCCGGAGCAGCTCACCTTTTCTGATCAAGCTTGCTGCTAAACCACTCCAGCAAATCCTTATTCACAATATCCTGCGATGAAAACGGAACATAGATCAATTCCTGCTTTTTAAATGTCTCTTTAATCTTTTCTAAATGCGGCTTCTCATGCTTTTTCCGTTCCTGCATAAACGTGCCATCAACATCTTCAGGAAGCACTTTATTCACAATCAGTGTCTTCACATGCAGGTCGTACTGATCAAGGAGCTGCAGCGCTTTCTCTGTCTCAAGAATCGGCAGGCGCTCAGGATTTAACACGAATATAAAGCCTGTTTCTTTAGGGTCAAGCAGGATCTCCCTTGCTCTTGAAAAACGGTCCTGACGTGTTCTGAGCACATCATAAATTGGATCTTCCACAGGCTCTCCGTCGTTTAAAAGGGCAGCATAATTCTCATTTGTTTTTCTGCGCTTTTCTAGCAATCCCTCAATCCAGATGCCCATCAGTTCAGGCAGTGTTAAAAGACGGATTGTGTGTCCCGTTGGCGCTGTATCAAAAACGATTTTATCAAACTTCTCGCGTTCTTCTAACACAATTGAAATCAGTTTATCAAAAAGGGCAGCCTCATCCGCACCAGGAGAAGATTTAGCCGTATCAAGCTGTCTGTGAACCTCTTCCATCATGCCGGCATGTACAACACCCTTGATGTTGGCCTTCACGCCTTTAATGTAATTCGCCGTTTCAATCTCTGGATCAATCTCAAGTGCGAATAAATGTGGTGCAATCTCTGTGTTCTTACCACCGATTTTCCGGTCAAATATATCTCCCACGTTATGGGCAGGATCAGTGGAAACAAGCAGTGTACGGTAACCCTGCTTTGCGGATTTCCAGGCGATAGCTGCAGCAGATGTAGATTTACCAACGCCGCCTTTTCCGCCGACAAATAAAATATTGTTCTTTAAAATATCCATCCAATGGCTCCTTTATCAGCAGCAGCGGATGCCTGAGAGCGGAGATTTCTCCATCCCCATCCGCAGATGCCAGTCATGAAATTTTTCGATCATATGAGGATACAGTTCAAGCGTGTAATAGTAAACCGGATTTGGTATACCGATCATTTCAGAGTAAAGCATGAGTAAAAAGAGGTCGTCCTCATTGCGCAGTTCACGTGCAATTTCCTGACGGTGGGGCATACTCAGCACTTCTTCATAGTAGGCGATGAGTTTTTTGACATGGTCAAGCATAGGTGAGCGCCTCCTTTTTCATTGGTTATCTATATTATATATGAGAACTGTCCTGATTTACCGGACATAAAGCGCAGCAAAACGAGAAGAGGATGAGACAACTTTCTGTCCCATCCCCTTAAAAACTTATTCGTTCGGGTCAATCTTAGGCAGGTCTTTATTAAATAATGCTGAAATTGCCGTAATACTGATCCATAATGCAAAACCGAAGATGATGGCACCGAATACAAACAGAAGGGTGCTCGATTGATCGGCCCAGAATGCCCACTGTGTGAATACCTGAATGAACATGGCATAGAGCGTCATGAACATCAGGAAAATCATTGGAATCAGGGTGATCAGATAGTTTCTGCCAAGACGCTTTAACCAGACGGAAATTAATAATAAGTTGATTCCGGCAAGAAGCTGGTTTGATGTACCAAACAGCGGCCAAAGCAGATAACCGCCCGACCCAAAGCCATTAGGGCCTTCAGGGATTAATACTAATGCAGCACTTGATACAACTGCAATTGTTGTAGCAACATGTGTTTTTTCAAGCGCAGGCACTTTATATTCAGTACCAAGTTCAGAGATAATGTAGCGCATCAGACGAACGGATGTATCAAGCGTCGTTGCCGCAAAGCTGACTACGATGATCGATACGATGGTTGCAGCAACTTCAGGAGGGATGCCAAGACCGCCTGCAAGCTGACTTGCTCCAAGAACAAAGTTTCCAAGACCGCCGCCACTTGCAGCACCAAAGCTGTTATAAGCATCTTTAAATGCATCGGCACTCGGGAAGAAAGTGATAACTGCAATAATTGAAATCAGTGCAAGCACACCTTCACCTACAGCTCCAAAGTAGCCGACAAAACGTGCATCGGTTTCTTTATTCAGCTGTTTTGAAGAGGTACCTGATGATACAAGGCCGTGGAAGCCTGAAATCGCACCGCAGGCGATTGTGATAAAGAGAAGCGGGAACCAGGATACATCATTTGCATCAGGGTTCGTAATTGGCGCTGTAATCTCAGGATTAGTGAATAAAAGTCCAAGATACAGAATACCAAGCCCTACCACAAGCTGGTGTGAGTTAATAAAGTCACGCGGCTGCAGAAGCTTCCAGACTGGAAGTGTAGACGCGATATACACATAAATCATCAGGATGATAATCCAGATGAAGAACGCACTTGAGATGGCGCCCAGTCCAAAGATTCCGGCACCTTCTTCACCGCCCATATAGCGGACAAGGTCGATCTGCAGAATCTGATATTCAGCTGCAAGTACTGCAACCAGATACATAACTGCAAGTGCAATAAGTGAAGGCACAAGCATTTTTGAATTGCGCTTATACACTGCATGCCCAATCCAGACTGCAAGCGGAATTTGAATAAATACCGGCAGAACGCTTGATGGGAATGTGATAAACAGATTGGCAATTACCCATGCAAATACGGCGTTGACCATCAGCACAAGAATTAAAATGATAAATAAGAACAAAATCTTTGCCCGCTGGCCAACTAATTTATTTGCGAGTGTTCCCATTGACTGACCTTTATTTCTGACAGAGACAACGAGTGTACCAAAGTCATGAACCCCGGCGGCAAATACTGTTCCGAGTACGACCCAGAGTACAGCGGGAAGCCAGCCCCAGTATACGGCAATGGCCGGTCCTAAAATTGGTGCAGCTCCGGCGACAGACGTAAAGTGGTGCCCCCAAAGCACGAACTTATTCGTCGGTACAAAATCGACGCCGTCTTTGTAGCGGTGTGCAGGTGTGACGTAGTTCGGATCAAGTCTGTAAATTTTCTCTGCAACAAATTTCGAATAAAATCTGTAACCGAGTACAAATACAAAGAGTCCAATCGCAGCTAAAGCAATTGCATTCATTCAGTTTTCCCCCTTAGACATATAATCTGACACTGCTATATATAGTATGTAAGCACTTTCAATGTCATGTTCTATAATAGGGTATTGTGAGAATTGTGTAAATATTTAAACAGAACAAATTTTAGATGACCGGTAGAATTGTATCGTTATTTCAACCATTCTTATAAAAATCAAACGTTTTCAACCGATTTCCAGTGTTCCATTGACAGCTTTATACTTCCAGGCACTTTAATTCCTGGACCTTCGCCACCAAACTGAAGTAAATTTTCTGATGAGTTAAATTGTATCGTGCAGCTTTTTGTTTAAAAAATTCCTTCCTCGACTTTAGTCCGGGCAGTGAAAGTGATCGTTTTCTCTGGAAATGTTGAGAATGTATGAAAAGCATCTGATCTGTTGACACTGGTGTTTTGCATCGCAGTGAAAAACAAGATACCTTTTTTCATCTTCCCCTCCTACAAATAATTATTAAACCCGCCTTCAGAGTGAATTGTCTGTCCTGTGACCCACTGAGCTTCCACGCTGACTAAAAATGACGCAAGGTTCGCAACGTCTGAAGGTTTGCCTACACGTCCCTGTGGTGAACGTGTCAGCAGCTCTTCTTTTAGCTCATCATTCATCCATCCGGTATCAGTAGGACCGGGATTAATCACGTTCATGGTGATTTTTCTTTCAGCCAGGACAGGTGAAATCGTGTAAGCAAGCGTATCAATTGTTGATTTAGTTAAAGCGTAAGAGAGCTCGTTAGGCATGGGACCCTGCGCCCATCCGGTCGTAAGAGAGATGATTCTGCCAAAATCATACTCAAAATGCTTCAGAAATTTCTGTGTCAGCAGGGTAACTGCCCGCGTGTTGATGGCATAATGCTGATCGAGCTGTTCTGCAGTGACCGTTTCAATTGTGTCATTGATTGAAACAGCTGCATTGTGAACAAGCGTGTCCGGATAGCGCCCAAAGACTGAGTAACAATAGGAAAACAGTTCATCAATTGAATGGACCTCAGCTAAATTCAGTTCGATCATTTCAGCGTGAACGCTCTTTTCCCGGCATAATTGTAAAATATCATCCGGATCTTCGCTTTTTTCATGAGCGGATACTTCACGGTCATAAGCGTGCCAATAGGTAAATAAAACATCCATCCCATCTGCTGCTAATCTTTCAGCAAGTGCAGCGCCGATTCCAACTTTTCTGCCAACACCTGTCACAAGCGCAAGTCTGCGTGCCATACGATCACCACTTTCAATTTTTTGGTCCTTCTAATATTGGCTGATGATTTACGCTGCAGGGGACGCTTTCCGCGGACGAACGCTCAAGCCTCCTCGAGCAGAAGGGCGCTGCTCTGCGGGGTCTTTCCCGATCGTTTTTCCGCAGGAGTCGCCCCTTACGCTCCAATCATCAGCTGTACAGTTAAAATAATTGCTTTTTTACATACTGTATAATAAAGAGCTTTTCTTTTCTCTATTATACCGTTAACATAGACAAAAGAAATTATTGGAAGTAAAGGTGAGATGATAAATGGAAAGCGTGCAGCTTGTAAGACCGGACCGGGTAAGGGAAGAGGCGTATCAGGAATACATAAAAGAATGGGAGGCATCAGAAGAGGAAATCATTCCGCACGCTTCTATGCCGAAGGGTAAGAAATATAATGAGCAGGTGGAAGCATGGAAGAAGGAAGAGCAGGGAATCGGCATTCCTGAAGGCTGGGTAAGCGGATCACTGTTCTTTTTAGTCAACAGTGAGGAAAAAGTACTTGGCGCGGTTCACATCAGGCATAAGCTGACAGAACCGCTTTTTGAACGGGGAGGTCATATTGGCTATGGTATCAGACCGAGCGAACGAAAAAAAGGGTATGCAAAAGAGATTCTTAAGCTCTCGCTTGAAGAAGCAAGAAAGCTTGGGATAGAGGAAGTGCTAGTGACCTGCGATGACGATAACCCGGCTTCATATAAAACAATTGAAGCAAATGGCGGCTTCAGAGACCCTCAGGATGCGGAAGAGAATGGGATCCTCGTCAGACGCTACTGGATTCGTTAAGATTATTCATAATTCCGGCTGCTTCTTTGATATAGTGTAAGAAGAACAGATTTGAAAGGAACGATCTTAATGAGCAATGCTTCTGAACCAACAAGAATGGATAAATTAAAATCCCGTGAAAAGATTTTCCTCGGACTGCTGATTGGCGGCGCCCTCGGATTGAATTTCCGGTTAATAAATGTATTAATGATTGATGATATTACAATGCAGACAGTGAGTAACATGGAGCTTGGCATTTATATGTTATTTTTCGTTGTGGCTGTAACGGGTATGCTGTGGGTGAGAAAGCAGAAGAAAATTGAGCTTGAAAAGAACCCGGAGCTGGAGAAGAAGAGCTGATGGTATTTGCTGATGTTGAAACAGAACGCTTAATGCTCACCCCACTCACAAAGGAGCATACACAGTTTGTTTTTGAGCATTTTTCAGACCCTGTCGTCTGCAGGTATCTCCTTGATGAGGAAGTCTACACAGAGTTAGAAGAGGCGGAGAACTTTATTTTGTTTAATGCGTATCATCCTAAAAAGAATAATAACCGCTGGGCAATTGTAGAAAAAGAGGCTGGTAAAGTGATTGGTACGTGCGGCTTCCACCAATGGGACCGCTATAACAACATTGCAGAGATCGGCTATGACCTCACTCCATCTGAATGGAGAAAAGGCTATGGAAGTGAAGCAGTCAACGGAATGATTGCACACGGCTTTGAAGAAATGAAGCTGAACCGGATTGAAGCCTATGCAGCAAAAGCAAATGCCGCATCCATGAAATTGCTTGAGCGGCTTGGCTTTAAGCAGGAAGGGCTCGTGCGGGATAAGCATTTGTTTCAGGGGAAATATTATGATCATTACAGTTACTCGCTCCTGAAGCGGGAATGGAATTCATTAAAAAAGCATTGAACCGGATCCGGTTCAATGCTTTTTTATCTATCATCAGTTATTAAAAAACTTCTCTGTAAAAAATGGCTGCTCCTCCGTGTTGAAGTCAACTCCGACACCAAGGAAGCCATAATCAGGCTTCAAAATATTTTCACGGTGACCGAGTGAATTCATGAGGCCTTCATGTGCAAAAATAGCGCTGTACTGACCATATGCAAGATTTTCTCCGGCGACTCTATAGCTGATTCCATCTGCATCCATCCGGTCAAACGGTGATTGCCCGTCAAGATTGTCATGAGAGAAAAAGCTATTCTCTGCCATATCAGCACTATGCTTGCGGGCAGTTTCACTGACAGCTTCATCCCACTGGAGTATATTCAGTCCATGCATGACTCTTGCTGCATTTGTCACGTCAAACAGCTGATATTTAAATCCTTCAGTAAGCTCTGCAGACGGTTCAGCGTACAGGGTATCCCGCTGGTCCTCCAGATCTTCTGACACGACCTGAAGCGCAGTAACTGTATTGTTTTCATGCTGATCATAAAAAACGGTGATATAAGCGCCATCGAAGGAAAATAAATCATACTCCCCATCATCCTGCAGCTCATATCGTACGAATCCTTTTTGAATAGAAGAAAGAGGCTCACCAAGCTCAGCTCTTACTTCATCACGTGTACTGCCCATCTGGAGCGGCAGTGAGGAAGAAATCAGATCCTGATTGGTAAACAGTCCGTTCACTTCATTTTCCCCGTTATAAGAAACCATAAAAAAGTTTTGGTATTGTTCATGATAAGCGTGCCAGTTAACGCCGAATTCATTCATCGAACTGCGGCTTGCCTGTCCAGCAGCTGCTTCTACATCAGCTTTTGCCTGTCCAAGCTCAATATTATGAATGGCAAACAGCTCTTCAGAAGGGACGGCAAGGTCGGGCCGCTCCACTGCAGCTGTTTCATTTTCAGTGGAGAGCTCCGGTGCGTCCTGAATGATCTCATCAATCTCTATAATAAAATCAGTCATTGATTCCAATAAAGATTCCCATGCATTTTGTATTCCACCGCCTTCAAAAGCAGCTGTTGCACGGTCGGATAAGTCACTTACAGCAGACAGATTAACCGATTCAGGGATTGCATCTTCCCACATCGGTTTTGAGAGAAACAGGCCAAAGGCGATGACGATCAATAGAAGTAGTTTTCTCAAAGCGTATTTCCCCCTATCTGTACTTTATTTTACATGACTGTAAGGGTTGGGCGGAAGTGAGAAGGGACTCATCATGTGTCAGGAATGTCAAAAGTATGAACACGTTATAAGGTATTAATACGTACCCTTTTGAATAAAGGAGCAAACAAAAAGCCGCGCGTGTATGCGCGGCTGCTGCTTATCTGACGGCTCCGGGGTGGATGGAGGCGTTTTTAAAGATGATGTAAATGAGCGCTGCGAGTATAACGACTGTCACCGGGAAAGCCCAGTAGTTAAGGTCAAACATGACAGGAGCGCCGATTTGAATATCATTGATAAAGAAATCAATCACCGGTGTACGAAGCGGTTCGATTAAGATGACGATAACGCCCACTGAAAGCAGGCCAAACCCACCGATCAAACCAAACCGGTGAAAGGCTGTCGCTAAGAAAAAACCTGCATTAAAGAACATAAAACAAAATAACGAAAGCAAGCCAAACTCTGTAAGCCAGCTGAACTCACCCGCTACTGATTCAGCGAGGTGGAAAAATTGAATGTTGTTCCAGGTAGCAGCTGCCAGCTGAGTGTAAGTGAAAGTCACTGCAATACTGATCGCTGCCATGATCAGTGCAAGTAAAGCGCTGAACGTGAAGGCTGAAAGAATAAAAGCCTGGCGTGACGTGCCCATGCGCACGCCGTAAGAAAACGTTTCTTTTACTAGCACAAAACCTGAAATCCCGGAGTAAATAAAGACCGCCATTGCAGCTGAGACAATCACATTACTGCTTGTAGAGGTTGAAAGAACAGTCAATGGAATCAGAGTAAAGGTGAAAATTCCCCAAAAAATCAATATCGAAAACCGATAATCTGCCAGAAAGAATCTAGTAAGTGCTGATACCTGACTAAACATACATCTTCTCCTCCTTCTCAGTTAAGTGCACCATGAGCTCCTGGATTGAACAGCGCTCAGTTGATAAGCCCATTGCCTTTGCACGGGCAGGGTCAAGGTCGTCCCCGAACATGAGTACACTCTTCTGACCCATGATTTCAGCAGCGTGAAGAACCTGCTTTCCTTCAATGAAACGATCAACCTGAGCTTGCGGTCCGCTTACCTGCAGGCTTTTTGCCATCAGCGATTCCGCAGGCTCATGTGTCAGGAGCTCACCATCTTTTAAAAGGATAATCTCTTCAAACAGGTTGCTGACTTCATCAATCAGGTGGGTGGAAATAATAAACGTTCTCGGGTGCGACTCATACTCCTCAAGCAGAATATCGTAAAACTTATAGCGCGCACTCGCATCCATTCCGATATAAGGCTCATCAAACACCGTAATCGCAGTGTGGCTTGCAAGACCGATGATAATACTGAGCGCTGACTCCATTCCTTTAGAAAGACCCTTAGCACTTTGAGAAGGGGAGAGATTGAATGTTTTCAGCAGGCGATCCGCCGTCTCCTGTGACCAGTTTGGATAAAAGCGGCTCACTGTCTTCAGTACTTCACGGATTTTCAGCTTGCGTTTGAAATTATTTGCTTCGCTGATCAGGCAGATATGCTGAAGCACGTTTCTGTTGTTAAAAGGTTTTTCACCGTTGATCAGCACCTGACCGCCGGAAGGTTTGATGTGGCCTGCCATCATTTGAAGAAGTGTTGTTTTCCCGGCACCATTTCTGCCAAGGAGTCCAATGATTTTCTCATCGCCAATCGCCAGGTTAAACGGCTTTAATACCTGCTTGCTGCCGTAATGCTTTTCTAATTGCTGCACTTCAATTTTCATTTAGGGTCACCCTTTCGAAGTAGTGTATTCAGCTCACTCTCACTAATCCCCAGCTTTTCCGCCTCAGTTTTTAAAGGAACAATATAATCGTGATAAAAACGATCCTTTCGCTTAGAGAGAATAATCTCCCTTGCCTGATCTCCGACGAACATGCCAATGCCTCTTTTCTTAAAAAGAATTTCCTGCTCCACAAGCTGATTGATTCCTTTAGCTGCTGTAGCCGGATTGATCTGATAAAACTTTGCGAATTCGTTAGTGGATGGAACACGATCTCCGATGCTGTATGACCCTTCAAGGATGCCTGACTCAATCGTTTCGGCGATCTGCTGGAAAATCGGAACATCTTCTCTCAGTTTGTAGTCCATATTATCGCCTGCCTCGTTGGTTAGTTACTTATGTAATTAACCATAAAACCAAAAGGTGAATTAGTCAATAGGTTTCTTGGAAAATATTTTTTTTTTGGGGAGGGTGCGTGCAGGCTGGTTCGTAGAAAAACAGCTGATTTTCGGAGAATGGAAGGTGATGTTCAATGAAAGACACGTGTGGTTCTTAGAATAGAAGGTGCTCTTCGGAGAAAAAACGGCTTGGTCCTCAGAAAAGTGTAATTAGCCCTACGCCCAAATCTCACTACATAACAAAAACCGCACCCTTTAAAGGATGCGGTTCATCATCTTATTTTGCTTCTTCAAATGCAGGGTCGTGAAAAGGGTGAGCAACCCAGCCTTCTTTTTCAATAAAGAGGCGAACGGCCACGACTTCGCGCTCATCAGTCAGTGTGAAAAAATGAGGAGTATCGACCGGTACAGAAATCACGTCACCAGGTGCAAGGTTTACATCAAAATAGCCTTTTTCTTCACTTTTAATAATGAAAATACCTGATCCGGCAGTGATTGCACGGACTTCGTCTTCTGTGTGTGTATGCACCTGCTCAAACTTTTTCAGCAGATCTTCAAGACCCGGTGTCTGTTCATTCAGTGAAATCACATCCCAATTATGATAACCGCGGCGCTCAGCCAGTGAGCGGATCTCGCCGTCAAATACTGAAAGAACAGTTTCCTTATCTTCATCAGAAAGTGCTGTCACACCCTGAAGTGCTTCCGGAAGCTTTGCAGTATCCCACTTTTCATATAATACGCCCTGGTCAGACAGGAATGCCTGAACCTGCTCTTCGCCTTTAATAACTTCCTGAGTATCTCTGATTGTAATTGTCGCCATTTTTATCTTCCTCCCTGAGTGTGTAGTCGCAGTGCTAAATGTGTCTCAAATAGAAATTCAAATGCTTCAAGGTGCTTTTTTGCTTCAAATGCATTTTGTCCCCAGACGGTGATGCCGTGATTGCGGATTAATACACCAAATATATTTTCATCAATCTTTTCTGCCAAAAGGTCTGCAAGATCCGGAATATGAGCTGGATTTTCGATAATCGGCACCCGCAGAACAGCATCTTCTTCCCACAGATTGAATGCTTTAATGAGTTCCTGATGCTGAAAAGTAATTTCTCCTTTTTCAGCGTACAGCTCGGAAATGACATTATTGCTTACTGTGTGAACGTGAAGGGAGCAGCCGGCATCTGTCAGTTCATACACCTTTTGATGTAAAAGCGTTTCAGCTGAAGGCTTCAATCCCGTTTGTTCAACGGGCTGGCTGTTCCGGTCGACTAACAGGAAGTCTTCATCAGTCCGCTGATACTTATCCTTACCGCTTGCTGTGACTAAAAATTCAAGCGGGTCATCGGATACTTTGATCGACAGATTGCCGCTTGTACCCGGAAACCAGTATCTTGCACCAAGTGCCTCTTTAACATCTGCAAGCTCCTGCCAGCGGGCTTCAAGATCAAGTGTTTTCAACGGTGTACAACCTCCTTGGACTGTTCAAGATAAGTGACTACTTCATCAAAATGAGTAAAACGCTTATAAGGAAGGTTCAGCTCCCTGCATTTTTCCTCCAGGTAATCACCACAGACAAATACAAGATCAGCAAGCTTTGCTGCCTCCAGGTCTGTGACAGAATCACCAATGACAATTTTCTGTACATGCTCATCAACAAGCTCTCTGATGATGCTCGGCTTACAACAACCACAGTCATTTGAGCAATGTTCATCGCATGGATGCGGCCAGGTGATTCGAATTGTATTTCCCGAAAAATCACTACCGTTGCAGTAAAGCTGATTTTCAAGGTCATATGGTTTTAGCATAGGCTTTACGAAAAAGTCGATGCCGCCGCTGACGATGTTCAGGGGAACATTTTCCTTTCTTGTATAGCTGACAAAATCCCTGAATCCTTCCCGAATTTTCGCTGTTTCGACAACGTATTGAATGATCTCGTCTTTTAATGAAGAAGGGAGGGTTGCGAACATTTTTCCTACACCTTCACGGATCGATATTTCCTGGGAAAGAATCTGATCTTTAATCGGCTCCCAGCCCGGTGGATCAAAGTGCTGCATGATGGAAATAATGTTGTCGGATTTTGTAATCGTGCCATCAAAGTCACAAAAAATTACGCTCGGCATGCGCTCACCCCCACAATGCAAGTGCCTTTTCAAGCTCGGCTGATTTAGCAGCAGCGTCTTCTAAAGTGCCGCCGGCCTGCACTTCAGCGATCGCATCACGGAACGCTTTAGCCCCGGCTGCCGCACCACCCGGATGACCATGGATCCCGCCGCCTGCATTAATAATGGAGTCTTTACCGAAGTCCTCAATCAACTGAGGCACTAACCCCGGGTGAATACCTGCTGATGGCACAGGGAATGCACGCTTCAGGCGGCTGTCAGAGGTAAGTGCATCTCTGATTGCAAATGTCTCAGCTTTTTCCATCGCCACACTGCCATATGGAGAAGGGAATAGCACGAAATCTGCACCCGCGAGACGAAGCAGTTTACCGAGCAGCACCTGATTAGAAATCCCGTAAAGCGGTGAAGCCGTAAAAGCGCCGGATACAGCAGGATGCGCCATAATCGGTACATCGATATACGGATCCTCAGCCAGACTCTGCAGTGTATCAAGCCCGTAAGCGAATACGTTAAACAGAAGTGCATTTGCGCCCAGCGAAACTGCTTTTCGTGCCTTTTCTTTTAAATCAAATGTTCTTCCTGAAAGATTCACTGCATATAACGTGCGGTGACCTGTGCGCTCATATTCTTCATTCAGCACCTTCACACCACGGCGGATCCGATCCTCAAAAGGTGTGAGCGGATTATCAAATAAAATCTCATCATCCTTTACAAGGTCAACGCCACCTGCAGCCTGTGCGCGCAATTGTTCTTCAAAAAGATCTGTTCCACGTCCGATCATGCCCTTAAAAATACTCATCAGCAGCGGGCGATCGTGTACGCCAAGCTTATTTCTGATTGATTCAATCCCGAACTGTGGACCGGGGAACTGCTGCTCAAGTGCTTCATCAAGTTCAATATCAACAAGCTTTACTTCACCATCAAGTGAAAGCTTTCCAAAAATTGTGGTCAGGATTGCCGGAATATCAGCACTGAAATTTGCTGCCGGATAGGCGATTTTAATCAGTCCAGCCTTACGCTCACCTAAGTGGCCGGCTGCTGCTGAAGGTGACGTTTCACTGACAGCAACAACCTCACCCTTATGCTTTTTCAATTGCTCCTGATCAACCGCCGGCAGGTCCGTCCATGAACCGACCGTCAGTCCAAGTGCGATAGACTCAGCCTTTTTATCTAAATTTCCTTTTGCATCATGTACAAGATAAGTCGCTGTAATTTTTGACATTATAGACATCCTTTCAAAAAACAGAAATGAAAAATCCGCTCCCAAAGAGGAAGCGGACATCTAAATGAACGTTCTTCCTCTTATCCTTCAGCTGTCGCTGTGAGAATTAGCACCTTGAATCAGCGGTAAATCGCTGAAACAGGTTGCCGGGTTTCATCGGGCTCGCCCCTCCACCTGCTCTTTATAAGAGTTTATACGTATTCGGTTGGTTTTAAAATCATGTACCGAATTATGTCAGAGATCTTCAAAAACGTCAAGCCGATTTTTCAGAAAATTATATTATTGTGCTTTTAGTTTATGAGTAATATTGTGTTTGTCTCATATAATTTGGCGGGTGATTTCCGCTTCAGGGGGACGCTTTCCGCGGCCGGGCGGTGAGCCCGCAGGCTTCGCCATGCTCTGTCTCACCTGTCCCTTCCTGCCACAGGAGTCGCCCCCTTACGCTCCAATCACTCGCTGTGCAGATATCAAGAATTTTTTACAAACTAAAAAGTATGAGAAATAATTGATCAACCAACTATATATACTTTTTAAAGATAACTAAGCTGTTGACCGGAGTGTAAGGCGGCGACTCCGGGACGATTAGTGGGAAGCTGAGACCCCGCAAAGCGAAGCTTGAGGAGGCTCAGCAACCACCGTCCGGAAAGCGTCCGCCTGAAACGCAGGTCAACAGCGGTTCCCAGAAGCCCTCAAAAATAATTTTTAAAAAACTCATTGACAAAACGTCACTCTATTCCGTAAACTTGCAATTATGAATTCGAAATAACCAATAACAACCAACTACATATACCACTCTTATCGAGAGTTGGCTGAGGGAATTGGCCCTATGAAGCCCGGCAACCGGCCCGCTGTATACATTCAGCAGGGACACGGTGCTACATCCAACAGACGTAATGGTCTGAGAGATAAGAGGTCGAATCAGTCTAATTCTGCCTCTTTCTATCTTAGAAAGGGGCTTTTTATTGTTTAAAAAGGAGCGTGAAACAATGGGTAAGGCAGAACGGTTGAAAAAAGCACGGCCGCCGGTACAGAAAAATACACACGAGGGCAGACTCCCGCCAGGTCAAACGCTGACAGAAAAATTTCCGATTCTGCATGAAGGCGAGGTCCCTGAATACAATCTTGCTACATGGGATTTCACGCTGTTTGGTGAAGGTGTAACTAAAAAGAAATTCACATATGACGAGCTCATGCAGCTGCCGCAGACGACGGTTGTAAAAGATATTCACTGCGTCACAAGGTGGTCGCGATTTGATAATGCTTTTACAGGCGTCACAATCAGAGATCTGCTGAAAGACTTTGAAATTCCTGAAGGCACGAAGCACGTTATGATTTATGGAGATCATGATTATGAAGCCAACTTACCACTTGAGGATCTATTAAAAGATGACATTCTGCTCGCTCACTCCTTTGAAGGAAAGCCGCTGACAGCGAAGCATGGTTATCCATTCAGACTGGTCGTACCGCATCTGTATTTCTGGAAGAGTGTGAAGTGGATCAGAGGAATCGAGTTTTTACAGGAAGACCGCCCGGGGTTCTGGGAGCGTAACGGATTCCATAATTACGGTGAAGTATTCAGAGA
The DNA here is from genome assembly GCF_044789845.1 of Jeotgalibacillus malaysiensis. Lineage (NCBI taxonomy): Bacteria > Bacillati > Bacillota > Bacilli > Caryophanales > Caryophanaceae > Jeotgalibacillus > Jeotgalibacillus malaysiensis. Next base: position 3,222,622 of record NZ_CP085252.1, on the reverse strand, counting down.
AGAACGTTTTTCAGGAGAGGACTTAGACATTCCTAAAGATGAGTGGCATAAAAAAGAATTCGATTAAAGGAGAGGAACGTTAATGACAAATGTACGTGAGCATGTGTATGAACCATTTACTGATCAGAGTGTCCTCGTTTATTTAAAAAATAAGGGACTCATCACTGATAAAGAGCAGGTAACGTGTAACGAAGTTGGAGACGGGAATCTGAACTACGTGTTTATTGTGAAGGATCTGAAAACTGACAAATCACTCGTTGTGAAGCAGGCGCTGCCTTATGCAAAGGTTGTCGGTGAAAGCTGGCCGCTCTCGCTAGACCGTGCACGCATTGAACGTCAGGCACTGCAGGAAGCAGCAAAATATGTACCGGCGCTTGTACCGGAAGTATTTGATTATGACGATGACTATGCAGTAACGGTGATGGAGGACCTGTCAGATCATGTGATTCTCAGAAAAGGACTGCTTGAAGGGAACTTCTACCCCCACATTTCAGCACATATTGGCTCATACCTTGCAGAAAATCTGTTCAACGCCTCTGATGAAGCACTTGGACCGGTTGAAAAGAAAAAGCTTGCACGCCAGTTTGTAAATCCTGACCTGTGTGACATTACTGAAAAGCTCGTTTTCACAGATCCTTATCAAAATGCTGAATCGAATTCCTACCCTGAAAGCCTTCAGGAAGTAGTGGAGTCACTGTGGCAGGACGATCGTCTAATCTTTGAAGTCGCAAAATTGAAAAAACAATTCCTCACTGAAGGAGAAACATTGCTTCACGGAGACCTTCATACAGGCAGTGTGTTTGTAACGGAGGAGTCTACAAAAGTGATTGACCCTGAATTTGCATTTTATGGTCCGGCAGGATTTGATATCGGTGCATTCATTGCCAACCTGACGCTCAACTATATCGCACAACAGGAAAGAGCGGATGAAAATAAGCGTACTGAAATCAGTGAGTACCTGCTTGAGGCAATTGAACAGACGTGGGCAGTATTTGAAAAGCGCTACCGCGAGCTGCTGCTTGAAAAAGGGTTTGAAGAAAGACAGCGCACTGATCAGTATGCAGATTATGTGCTTGAAAAGATCTGGCAGGATACGCTCGGATTTGCCGGCTGTAAAACGATCCGACGAATCATCGGACTGGCGCACGTTGAAGATATCGATGGAATTGAAGACGAAGCGGGCAGACTGCAGGCGCAGCAGCGTGCGATTGAAACTGGCAGATCACTGATTTTTAACCGTACAGTATGGCGTTCACCGAAAAGCCTGACTGCTTATCTGAAGGGGCTGGCAAAATGACAAACTTTATTAAACCGGTCATCTGGGAAGGCGGTGCGATCCGTCTGTTGAATCAGCAGAAGCTTCCCGGAGAAGTGGAATATATCTTTTTAAAAACGATTGAAGATGTATGGGACAGCATTACGCAATTAAAAGTAAGAGGCGCGCCTGCAATCGGTATTACTGCTGCTTATGGCCTTGCTTTATGGGCAAAAACCAGCGGGCTGACTGAGCCAGGTTTGTTAAAAGCAGAACTTGCTGTAAAAGCAGCTTATCTCAATTCATCCCGCCCGACTGCTGTCAATCTTTCCTGGGCGCTTCAAAGATTACTGAAATCAACTGAAGAAGAAAACTCTGCTGCAAAAGTGATTGAGCGTCTTGAAACAGAAGCGATCCTGATTCAGCAGCAGGATGAGGAAACGTGTAAGCGCATTGGGGAGTACGGCTTTTCGCTGCTTCCTGATCATGCAACGGTTCTCACGCACTGCAACACTGGCGCAATTGCAACGTCGAAATACGGAACAGCACTCGGCGCGTTTTATATCGCAAAAGAACGCGGGTCTGACATTCACGTGTATGCAACTGAGACAAGACCTGTTTTACAGGGAGCCAGACTGACTGCATGGGAGCTTCAGCAGGCAGACATTGACGTCACGCTCATCACAGACAATATGGCTGCACACGTGCTCCGAACAAAAAACGTCGACGCGATTTTAGTCGGGGCAGACAGAATTACAGCCAATGGAGACACAGCAAATAAAATCGGTACATACGGACTTGCCATTTTGGCAAAAGCCCACGGTATCCCATTCTACGTCGCTGCACCGCTCTCCACCATTGATCTCGAGACAGCAACAGGAGACGACATCGTCATTGAAGAAAGACACGCAGAAGAAATCACCCATATCGCCGGCAAACGAATCGCACCCGAAGACATTAACGTATTCAACCCTGCATTCGACGTCACACCACACGGTTTGATCTCGGGCATCGTAACCGAAAAAGGTATCGTCAGAGGAGATTATCAGACGAAGCTAAAAGCATTATTTGAAGGAGTAACGGTTTAATTTATTTGTTTGTTAAAATCCATTGTTATACTTCCACAGCTGAAGATTGGAGTGGAGGGCGGCGACTCCTGCGGGATGTGACGGACAGCTGAGACCCCGGAAGGCGTAGCCTGAGGAGGCTCAGCGCCGTCCCCGCGGAAAGCGTCCGCCCGAAACGGAAATCTACAGCCAGCTTATATAGATCACTTATACATTTGAGCTTTACCAAATTAACCTTTTAAAGGAGTGCAGAAAATGAAAAAAGGACTTATTTTACTCTTACTATCACTAACACTCATCCTTGCAGCATGCACAGACCAGCAGCCTGCTTCGCAACAAGAGGAAGCACCGGAAGAAGCAGTAGCAGAAGAATCGACTGAAGCTGCAGAAGAAACAGAAGAAGTATCATCTGAACAAACCACACAGGCAGGCGATGCAGACATTCCGGCAGCAGTAGACAAGCCGCTTAAAATTGCAGCCATTATGGAATTCTCAACAGGTACATTCGCTTCACAGTACGTAAGCGGACTTGAAGCACAGGTTGAAAAATTTGGCGGAGAAGTACAGATCTACAACGCAAACAACGATCTGTCACAAATGGCGAATCATCTTCAGACAGCGATCAATCAGGGCGTTGATGGAATCCTGATCGACCACGGCCGTGCAGAAGCACTGAATCAGGGTGTAGAAGAAGCGCTTGAAAAGGGCATTCCTGTTGTGACATTTGATAATGACATTACTGTAGACGGCGTAACAGCAATCAGCCAGGATGATTACAGCCTTGCCTGGGGCTCGCTGAAGCAGATGGCACAGGACATTGATGGAGAAGGCAACATTGTATACGTATGGGCAGGAGGCTTTACGCCGCTTGAAAGACGTAACGTTATTTATGAAGCTTTCCTCGAGCACTATCCGAACGTTTCAGAAGTCGCGCGTTTTGGAAGTGTGAGTAATAATACTGCACTTGATTCACAAAATCAGATGGAGGCTGTACTGAAAAAATATCCTGAAGAAGGATCAATTGATGCAGTGTTTGCACCATATGATGAGTTTGCAAAAGGTGTAACACGTGCGATTCAGCAGGCGGGACGCGATGAAATTAAAGTGTATGGAATAGACCTGAGTGATGAGGATCTTCAGATTATGCAGGAGGAAAACAGCCCTTGGGTGACAACTGCTGCAACGGATCCTGCTGAAGTAGCGGGTGTGCAGGTAAGGTTCCTGTACCAGAAGATTGCCGGTGAAGAAACGCCTTCAATTTACGCGCTTGATCCATCAGTTGTAAACGTAAGTGACCTTCCTGATGAGCCTGTCACAATGGCTGATGTTGGTCAGCACATTGAAGGATGGGGATCTCCGAATGCTGCGCGTTCACCTTGGATGGACGCACTGGAGGCGAAAAACGGACAATGAGTTATCTTCAGGTTCAACAGCTTACAAAGTCATTTGGTCCAGTCAATGTGCTAAAACAAGTGGACTTCTCAGTTGAACCTGGTGAAGTTCATGCGCTTCTCGGTGTAAACGGAGCCGGTAAAAGTACGCTCGTAAAAATTTTATCAGGCGACTATGAAAAAGATGGGGGCATCATGTTAATTGATGGGGAAGAAGTGCATTTTACTTCCCCATCTGACGCCCAGGAAAAAGGAATCGCAATTGTCGTTCAGGAAGTGGATACAGGGCTGATCCCAAACCTGTCAGTCGCTGAAAACGTCACGCTCGATCTGACTGTTGGCGGGAAAAACAGTAGGCCGATCAGCTGGAAGAAACGCAAACTGATTGCAGAGGAGCGGCTGGCAAAAGTTAAAACAAAGATTCAGCTGAACCGCCTGGTCGAAGACTGCGCGCTTTCTCAAAAACAGATGATCCTTTTGGCGCGTGCAGTGGCATCTGATGCGAAAATTATCATTTTTGATGAGCCGACTGCGCCATTAAGTGATCAGGAAACAAAGCAGCTTTTCAGCGTGATCAAAGAACTGAAAGCACAGAGGATCGGGATGATTTATATCTCTCACCGCATGCAGGAAATTAAGCAGATTGCAGAGCGTATGACGATCATGAGAGATGGAAAAGCTGTTGCAGTTTATGAGACCAACAATGTATCAACTGAAGAAGTGGTAAAAACGATGCTTGGCAAGCAGCTTCATAAAGCAGATTATCATCACCGTGACTACAGTGAAGAAACCGTTTTTGAAATTGATCAAGTAGTCGTTCCTGAGACAGGTAAACAAATCAGTCTTTCAGTTAGAGCGGGTGAAATTGTCGGAATCGCAGGACTCGTTGGTGCAGGAAAATCAGAAACAGCGAATGCGATTTTCGGTGTGACGAATGCAAAAGGCAAGTGGCTTGTAAATGGTAATGAAGTTAAGGTGAAAAGTCCGCGTCACGCTGTTCAGGCAGGACTGTCATTTATTCCTGAAGAGCGCCGTAAAAGCGGTGTACTGATCGAGTCAAATGTGCAGGAAAACCTGTCACTTCCGGCACTTCAACACTTTTCAACAGCAGGCTTTATCAACCGGAAAAAAGAACACCAGTCAGCACTTCAGCAAATACAGGAGCTTGGGATCATTACATCGTCACCAAAAGCTTTGATGAAGCACCTCTCTGGTGGTAATCAGCAAAAGGTATCGATCGGAAAATGGCTGAATCATGAAAGCAGTGTCTTTATGTTTGATGAACCGACAAAAGGGATTGATGTCGGTGCAAAAAACGATGTCTTCCGTCTGATCACACATTTAGCGGATCAGGGGAAAGGCATTTTATATTTTACGAGTGAATTTGATGAATTGCTCCAGATCGCCGACCGGATTCTGGTTATGGCGGACGGGGAAATCACCGATGAAATGCTGAATCAGGAAGCGACTGAAGAACGCCTGATGACAGCAGCGACAGGAGGAAATACAGTTGAAACAGCTGAAGATCAACGATTATCCGCAGCAGGCAGATCTTAAGGAGCGGATCGTCAATTTTTTCATGAAATTTGGCACACTCCTGGCACTTGCATTGATCATACTTATTTTCAGTGTGACAAATGAACAATTTTTAACATACGGCAATATTACAGATATTCTCCGTTCAATATCGATTGTGACGCTTGTCGCAATTGGCGTTACATTCTCAATGATTGTCGGCGGATTTGATTTATCAGTCGGATCCACTGTCAGTCTGGCAACCGTTGCAAGCGGTGCACTGTTAGTCTGGTACAGTCAGGAGCTTCTTGTAGTCATTCTCGTGCCACTTGTTCTTGGTGCTTTAATCGGATTGATCAATGCATTTATTGTGGTGAAAATCAGAATTCCGGATTTGATTGGAACGCTTGCTGTGATGTATATCATTAATGGTGTGCATCTAACTTATACAAAAGGTTATTCAATTTACAGCAATATGCCAATGCCTGACGGAAGCGGCACAGCGCCCGGTATCTTTATTCCGGCATTTCAGTTTATCGGACAGGGTAGGCTGTTCAACATTCCGTTCCCTGTTATTATAATGGTCGTCATTGTGGCGCTCGTTCATCTATTTTTAAATTACACGCGTGCAGGACGCCTGTTTTACATGACAGGTGGCAATAAAGAAGCTGCCAGATTGTCAGGTGTGCCTGTGAATCGCTACCGTACATACGCTTATGTGATCAGCGGGGTGTTTGCGGCCCTTGCCGGGATTGTGCTTGCAGCCCGGATTGGAACAGGTCAGGTATCAGCAGGGGACCCGCTCCTGATGGACGGAGTTGCAGCTGCACTGATCGGCTATTCTGTATTTGGCGCAGGGAAGCCAAATGTGATTGGGACATTTATCGGAGCGATCATCATCGGGATTTTGTTAAATGGACTAACGATGATGAATGTACCTTATTATGCACAGGATATTATTAAAGGTGGTATTTTGGTTGGAGCGCTTGCGCTGACTTACTTTAGGAAGAAGGAATAGGCTGATGCTGCATTGAGAGAAGGTTTTTGTTCTGAGTTTACGCGTTTAATTATGGTGAGCTGTGATGCAATTAATGTTGCTGCTGACTCAATTATGTACTCTGCTGAATCAAATAAAGGCTCGTAAAAGGGCGGAGATTCAATTATGAGGAGCGGTGAACCGATTATCTCAAGGGATGATTCATATATCCAGAGCGGTGAGTCAATTCATCCACATATGTAACGCCATCACCCATAAAACGCGCTCACCCATAAATCCAATCTTAATATAAACATCAAAAAGCGCCCATGCCGCAGCATGAGCGCTTTTTTCAATGGAGATTATTCTCCGCGGCGGTCATTATCAAAATCATCAGGTGCATAAGGATTATTATGTCCACGCTGATCATTTTCAGGGAAATCGTCCGCATCATTTACACTGTCCCACGCAGAAGTGTCACGTGACAGGTCGTCTCCGCTCCAGTCATTATCAACCGGGCGCTGATCAACGTCGTCATGAACTGCTTCCTGAGGCGGTGTTGAAGCTGTATGCTGAGAACCTTCATTACGATTCTCCTGCTTCATTTTTTCTCTTTCCATTCTTGCATTTTCTTTATTCATTTCAGTGTTTTCAGCTTTACGCTCAATTTTATCAAGGTAGCGCGAAGCATTATCGCGTCCGCCAAGACCGAATGCAAGGCCGAATGCAAGTGCGACAGCACCAAGGATCAGGATAAACGCTGAATTAACAATTGTATCTGCCACACCCAGCTGATCAAGTGCCATGAACAATGCAAGTGCCATGATTGCATATTTTGCAACTGAGCTCAGTACTTCAAGCTCTGAGCCTTCAAACAGGCTTGAAAGGATACGCTTCACAACATTTGCAAGGATAATACCAAGTCCGAGAATCACAATCGCTGTGATGACGCTTGGCAGGAATGCAAGGACAGCTGTACCAAGATCTACAAGGAAGCTGAGTCCTACAACCTGGAATGCTTCTACAACAAACAGGATCACAACAATAATCTGTACAAGGTAACCAACGATATCAGATGGCGTCATACCATTTCCGGATGCTTTCCATCCGCCAACACGCAGCTGACTCGTTACGTTATTAAAGCTCAGTCTTGAAAGCAGATCTGATACAAAGCGGCGAGCCCATTTACCAACAAACAGACCAACGAAGATCAGCAGAATCGCAATAATAATGTTCGGAATCATTGCCATGACGTCATTAAGCATATTGATCGCAGGATCTGTAATACCTGCAATCTGCAGACGTTCAAGCGCTGAGATCGTCACAGGAATCATAATCAGAACGAATACAACCGTTCCAATAATAGAAGAGATTGAAGTATCTTTCAGTGCTCTGTCAAATCCAAGTCTTGCGCCAAGCTTGTCAGCTCCTAATGCATGAAGGAAGTTAGACACAATGTCTCTGACAATCTTTGCAACAATCCAGCCAATAAAGAAGATCAGTGCAGCAGCTACAAGTCTAGGGATAAATGACAGGAAGCTTGCAAGCATACCGCTGAATGGTTCAGAGACTGCATCAATACCAAGTGCGCCTAGGATACCAGGCAGGAACATCAGTAATACAAGGTAGAATACAATCGTTCCGGCGCTATCTACATAGCTTCCGAGATTAGAAGAGTCTTTGACATATTTGCTGTCACGTACTTTCCGGTTCTGGACAAGTTTATGTCCAACCTTGACCACGACTGTTTTCAGTACAAGTGCAAGCACATATGCTAAAAGCAGAATCAGTGCAGCCGTCAGGATATTTGGAATAAATGCAAGAATCGTACTCATCATATCGACAAGCGGTGAAGCAATAATGTTCAGGTTAAGTATATTGAAGAATAAAATAAAAGCGAATACCATGATGATCCAGAATACAATGGTTCCGGCAATCTTTTCAGGCGTCCATTTTTTAGACTTCTCCTTGTCTCCATCTGGAGCTGCAGAGCGTCTGTTTGGTGTACCGTACTTACGGATGACACCCGTTTTCTTAAGTAATTTTTCGACACCGGCTGATATTGCTTTTGCAATAATAAAGCCGATCAGCAGTACGAGCAGTGCCAGTACTAAGTTTCCAAGTGAATTCAGAAAACCGCTTGTATTAAAGCCGTCTCCTCCAAACCAATCATTGTTCATATAAACCCTCCTCTGTATTTGATGTTCAAATAGTTCATTCCCTTGTTATGACAAGAAAAAACAAATTTTGAATAAAAAAATTTGGAAAATTAAAAAGCCAGTGCCTTTGCACTATCTTTTGTCATTTATTCCCTCTTTCAGGAGCTGAACTTCTTCTGTTGTCAGGGCACGCCATTTACCAGGTGCGAGCGATCCAAGGTGAATATGAGAGATCCGGATTCTTTTAAGGCTGATAACTTGGTTGCCAAAAGCACTGCACATGCGCCTGATCTGGCGGTTTAATCCCTGCCTTAAAATAATCCGGAATGTGTATTCCCCCGTTTTTTCAGCAAAAGCAGGGGAGGCTGATTTCCCTTTAATCAGCAAACCGCCTGCACACATTTTTTCGATCATTTCATCCGACAACGGCCGCTTTGTTTCCACGAGATATTCCTTTTCCTTTGCAGACTCTTCTTTCATTAAAGGGTTCACAATCGATCCGTCATTTGTCAGAAGCAGCAACCCGGTTGATGCTTTATCAAGTCTGCCGACAGCAAAAATCCTTGTGTCAAAGTTAAGGTAGTCGACGAGGTTGCCCTCTACTTTCTGCTGCGCTGTACAGGTGATGCCTGCCGGTTTATGAAAAGCAAGATAGATGCGCTCAGCAGGCTCCGGTAAAGGCTTTCCATCAATTAGAATCACATCTTCAGGCAGCACCTCAGTGGAATGGGTACATGTCACACCATTTACCGTGACGCGCTTCTGCTCAATCATTCTGCCTGTTTCGCGTCTGGAATATGCACCGCTTTTCGCTAAAACAGTTTGAATATGCTGCATTTAGAGTAAATATTTCTCCACAACGTGCGCCACGCCGTGATCCATATTTGTTTTTGTCACAAAGTCAGCTGCCTCCTGAATATCCTCAGGTGCATTACCCATTGCAACGCCAAGCCCTGCATACTGAATCATTTCGAGATCGTTATAGCTGTCGCCGACTGCGATAATCTCAGAACGGTCAATCTCAAGCTTCTTCGCCAGCTGCTCAAGGCTTGTCCCTTTAGTCACACCAGCCTCAGTGAATTCAAGGAAGTAAGGCTTGGAGCGGTAAACGCTCAGCGTACCTGCAAGCTCCTGCTTCAGCTTTTCCTCAACCTTTTTAAGCACGCTGCCTTCCTCAAGCATCAGTACTTTCACGACAGGTGCTTTCACGGCCTGCTTAAAATCATCAGTCAGCGCAACAGGCAGACCTGTCAGAGTTGATTCGATCTGGGTGTATTCATTATCCTCAGGTGTCAGGATCGCTTCGTTTACATACGTCTGGATTCCCACGTTTTCACGACGGCTCAGATCATACAGGTGATGAACGGTCTCAGGTGATAACGTACTTTCAAACAGCAGTTCCTTTGTTTTGGCGTTGAAAATATTTGCGCCATTATATGAAAGAATGTAGCTTCCGTAATCTGCGAGGCGCAGCTCGTTCGCTGTATCCCACATACCAAACGTCGGGCGTCCGGAAGCAAGCACCACTTTCACGCCTTTTTCCTGTGCCTTCATAAGTGCAGCAGCCGTCTCTTTTGAAATCGTATGGTCATCCTGAAGTAGCGTATCATCCATATCTAACACAATCATTTTATAAGTCATTGTAAGTCTCCTTCTTGTACATACATATCTTTATTTTACTTGAGGATAGAGGGAGAGGCAAGGCGGGTGGGGGTGTTGTGGGTCTGGGGGAATTGTCATCTGCACGATAAAAAATGCCCTTTGGAAACTTCGGAGGTTTCCTTAGGGCATGTCGATTTTGCAGATATGACGTTTAACTGAGACGAAGCAGCACTCAATTTTGTATATGTGGCATTTAACAGCATTCAATTGCAGTTTTACAACGGTCAAACGAAGAGATACAGCATTCAAACGCAATCGTTAAGCACTCAACTAAGTCTTTGACGAACACCGCATCATCTATGGCAGCGGGTGATGATCAATCCCATTATACTTAATCAGGTACAGGTCATCCTCCACATAAATCATCCGCTGCACCATGCTTTCATACTCTTCATACAGCTGGTTCGGATCTTTTTCATCCATATAAGTTTCAGCTGGTTCAATCCCATCCGTTGTAATGTGATAAAGCATGGCTCCCTGACCGTCAAAAGCAAGGTTCATATCATCATTTTCTTCATATAACATAATCGGGAATCCGTACAAACCGCGTTCCTCATGTCTGAAAAGCGCTTTATGATCGTATTGAATCGGAGAATGCGTGCCGCGTCCGCCGATGACCTCTACATCCTTTTCAACCGGATTCGAAAAGTCTGTGATATCGAAAAGTGAAATTTTCATGCCTTCCTGTCTGACAATCGGTGCTTCGCCAGGCTTTGTTTCTTCAAGCGACGTTTCCACACCGAAGCCGATCAGGTGATTATCATCAAGCGGGTGAAGATATGTGCTGAAGCCCGGAATCTTTAACTCGCCAAGTACTTCCGGCGCTGCGGGATCAGATGTATCAACCACATAAAGCGGATCCGTTTCCCTGAATGTCACGATATACGCTTTATCTCCCATGAATCTTGCTGAATAAATTCGCTCGCCTGGTGCAAGATCTTCAACAGAGCCGCTCATCGTCATCTGCTCATCTAGAATATATAGGTTATTCACTGAAGGCTGATCCTCTGACCACATGGAGCCTTTTGTTGTCGCTGCGCGGAAATAACCGTTGTGCTCATCCATTGAAAACTGATTGAGGATGCGGCCGGGTATTTTCCCCTGTGCAGTAAACTGAACGTTCAGTCCATCTATTGAAAACTTATAAATTTCCGTTTCATCCCCGGGACCGCCCCCGGCAGGCATAATATCCATCATTGGAAAGAAGGTATGCTGCATGGATGCTATATACAAATTGTTTTTAGACATATAGATCTGACCGCTGCTGCCTAAATAGGAGTGAACGGTCGCTTCTGTGTCCGGTTCATGTATCGGTACTGCAGAGATTGTTGCGTACTCAGTGCTGTTAGACTCTGGAATCTTCTGAATTTGATCAACCGGCTGTGTGAAGAATTCATCAGATACGGCCGTATCTTTTATAAAAGGCTGCAGTCTCGCATCAGCTTCTTCATTTTCCTGCATAATCCAGACATCAGGGTGGTGATTCGTGACAAGGTACAGAACGTCATCCACCATTCTCGAACTCGCCAGATATCCTTCAGCAGAGAACTCTCTTGTTAACGCGGGGGCAGCGGGATCAGTCACATCATAAATTTTAGCAGTCGTCGTGCTCACTTCCTGACCGGGCTTGCTGTGCCAGAAATCACCGACTGCCACCAGCGTATCGCCATTCAGGTAAAGCGATGAACCGTAAAAATTCCCCTTACCAAGCGTAATTGTATGAACCGTTTCAGTCGATCCGTCTTCTAAAATCTCTTCAATTCTGATGTTCTCGTTTTGATAAAGCATGTAAATGTAGTCGCCATCTGTCTGAACAATGTCAGCTTCCTCGACACCATCAACCTGGTTGTTCACAGTAGAAAAATCTCCGCCACCACCGACTGACGCACTATCCGCAGAATCTGCACTGCTTTCAGATGCGGATTCCTCCACTATCTCTCCGCCAATTCCTAGTGAACGGTTATTTTCAATCAGCGCTGAAAAGTGTTCTCTCAGCTCCTGCTCATTCGCAAATGTCGGAAGATCCGTCACGATTTTAAACTCAATCGCCTGCTCATCCTTCAGCTTTAGCCCAAGTGAGGACTTGATTTCCTCTGACAAATGAAGTGTGTAAAATGCCCCGTTTTCGTATCCGCCGTCCGGAGGTGCAACGACCAGCGTATGACCTTCATTTGAAAGCTCAATTGAAACAGCTGTTTTATTCCCATCCTGATCCTCTACAAAAACCGTTTCTTCATTAACTGTCTCTTCACGCATCTCTTCAGTAAAATTCATTTGCCACGTGTGATCACTGAAAACAGACCTGACCTCAGCGCCAGTTGCAGTGCTCGTCACCTCGGGCTTTTGCAGCAGATAAAAAGCCAGCCCGCCAACAGAGATTAGCAGAACGACCGATAAAACCAGCCACTTTTTCATACATCGCAACCTCCAATCAAGAGTGTAGATTTCTAAGTTCAACATTCTGCCTTCATTTTCCTTATTACATATAAGACGTAATGATTTCAATTAAGTTACATGAATAATCTGAAAATGGTTAATACTTGAGGTGAAAGTGTTTTCATAATACGCTTATGTAAAAGAGGAGGGTTTCACATGGTAAAGGTAGCGTTACAACTCTGGTCTGTAAAAGAAGCAATGGAAGAAAACCCTGAACAAACAATCCGCGCACTGAGCGAGGCAGGGTACGATGGCGTACAGCTTGCCGGTGATTACGGAAAATCAGGGGCAGAATGGAAAAAGATTTTATCAGAAAATCACTTAGAGGCAGCAGGTATTCATATGCCGGTCACTGCGCTTGAAAATACATCTGAACTTGATCACTGGATCAGCTTCAGTAAAGAAATCGGCAACACAAAGCTGATTATCCCTTTTGTAGATGAGGAATGGCGTACACTTGAAGGCTACAAAAAGCTGACGCGCCTGATGAATGCAGCTGCCGATCAGGTAAATAAATCCGGTATCAAGCTTGGCTATCACCATCACGATTTCGAATTTAAAACGGTGGAAACAAGTATGACAGGGTGGGACGTCATAGAAGAAACAGCAGATCCCGATCACATCCATTTTGAAATTGACGTCTACTGGACAGAATATGCAGGAATCGATACATATAATCTGCTTGACCGTCTGAAAGGTAATATTTTCTCTATTCATTTAAAAGATTCAGTAGAGGAAAACGGTCAAAAAAGAACGGCTGCAATCGGTAAAGGAAGCCTTGATCTGAAAGGCTTTGCCGATCGCGTTCAGACTGACTGGCTCGTTGTGGAGCAGGAGCACTTTGATGATGATCCACTTGAAGAAGTAAAGCCAAGCGCGAAGGTTGTTAAGGGCTGGTATGAATAAATTTTAGCGGAAATCCGGGGTGCTGCTCCGGGTTTTTTGTATGGTTGAAGGGGAGGTCAAATGTCACTATCTCCTGAACGTCTGTGAGAATCTCCTGAACATCAATGGTTATTTCACGATCCTGACCGGTAATTTTCTTTACCTCCTATGTAATCTCCTGAACCACCACAAACATCCCACATAATTATCCACCTACAAGCATAATTACCCGTCTATGTGAACAAAGAAATCTAAAAATAAACATAAATTTAAAAAAATTTTTCAACACCCGAATCAAACTATTTACCTAAACGAAATAGTTGATTTATCAGCGTTCAGGGACAATTGTAATACCATAAGAACCCTGATCTGACAGGGCTGAACAGTGCTTCCTCCATTTGATGGATTTACCTCTCTTTGGTATAGTTGTTTGAAAATTGTGATTGTAGATAAAAGGGGAATTTGTCGATGAAGGTTTACTTGTCAGTAGACATGGAGGGGATTACAGGCCTTCCGGATTATACATATGTCAGTTCGAATGAAAAAAATTACGAACGCGGCCGGCTGATCATGACACACGAAACGAATGCAGTCATTGAAGCGGCTTTTGAAGCAGGGGCGACAGAGGTGCTCGTCAACGATTCACATTCTAAAATGAACAACATTGTCATTGAGGAGCTTCACCCGGACGCTTTGTTAATCACAGGGGATGTGAAGCCATTTTCGATGGTGCAGGGGCTTGATTCGACGTTTGATGCAGCGATCTTCCTTGGCTATCATGCCCGCGCAGGTCAAAAAGGTGTCATGTCACACGCGATGACGTGGGGCGTGCGCAATATGTGGGTGGATGATGAAGTTGTCGGTGAGCTCGGGTTCAATGCGATGGTTGCAGGACACTTTGGTGTTCCTGTTGTCATGGTTGGGGGCGATGATTGTGCAGCAGCTGAAGCAAAGGCGCTGATCAGCGGTGTGAAGACTGCAGCAGTCAAAGAAACGATCTCAAGATCAGCTGTAAAAAGTCTGACGCCTGTAAAAGCCCGTGCGCTGTTAAAAGAAACAGCGGCTGACGCGTTAAAAGACATCCAGGCGAAGCCTTTAGTTGCATCTGATGCACCTGTTTTTAAAATCGAGTTCACTAATTACGGCATGGCGGAATGGGCGAATCTGATGCCCGGAACAGAGATGGAGCCGGACACCTGTATCGTGACGTTCAGAGCTAAAAACATCTTAGAAGCATATCAGGCAATGTTAGTCATGACAGAGCTTGCGATGCGCACATCATTTTGTTAGGGGGAGCAGCAGGTGGCAAGATACATAGCAAAACGTTTTATGATGATGGTGGTAACCATCCTGGTCATTGCGACACTGACATTCGTATTAATGAATGCGATTCCAGGTTCTCCATTTAACGAGGACCGTGGAACGAGTGAAGCAGTGCAGGCAAACTTAAATGCACACTTCGGGCTCGATCAGCCGCTGTATGTGCAGTACGGCATGTATTTAAAAAGTATCGCAACATTCGATTTCGGGCCGTCGATCAAAAATCCGAATCAGACCGTCAATGATTTGCTGGGCAGAGGATTTCCTATTTCAGCAGAGCTCGGAATTATCACCATTCTGCTTGCATTAGTCTCAGGTGTCGTACTTGGCGTGCTGGCAGCGCTCAGACATAACGGCATCATTGACTACCTGGCGATGACGCTTGCGGTGCTTGGGATTTCGATTCCAAACTTCGTGCTTGCAACGCTCGTCATTCAGCAGTTTGCGGTAAATTGGGGCGTACTTCCAGCTGCAACATGGTCAAGTCCCGCACATATGGTACTGCCAGTTGTAGCACTAGCAACAGGCCCGATGGCGATCATCGCCCGTCTGACCCGCTCAAGCATGCTTGAAGTACTGACGCAGGATTACATAAAAATGGCGCGTGCAAAAGGACTCACTCCTTTTAAAATCGTCGTCAAACATGCACTTAAAAATGCGATGCTTCCAGTCGTCACGATTCTCGGTACACTGGTTGCCGGCATTTTAACAGGGACGTTCGTCATCGAAAAAATCTTTGCGATTCCCGGTATGGGTAAGTATTTCGTCGACAGTATTAACGACCGTGATTATCCGGTCATTATGGGAACCACAGTCTTTTACAGTACGATTCTCGTGATTATGCTCTTCCTCGTGGATGTCGCATACACGCTGCTTGATCCACGGATTAAGCTCGTGAAGAAGGGAGGAGAGTAAGATGAGAAAGACGGTTGAAAATCCTTCTTCACATCAGGAAAAAATTCCGGATGACTGGTTCCGCCCGGTCGGACAGGATCGTGAAAAAGCAGAAGAGGTTGTACGTCCATCGCTTTCCTACTGGAGAGATGCGTGGAGAAGATTACTTAAAAACAAACTTGCAATGGCAGGACTCTTATTCTTAATTGGTCTTGCATTTATGGCGATATTCGGCCCAATGCTGACGCCGCACTCACCAACAACGCAGAACCTGCCAAATCAGAACCTTTCACCAAACAGTACACACTGGTTTGGAACGGATAATTTGGGACGTGACGTATTTGCCCGTACATGGTACGGCGCCAGAATCAGTTTATTCGTCGGACTGATGGCCGCACTGATTGACTTTACAATTGGTATCATTTACGGAGGAATCGCCGGCTACAAAGGCGGCAGAACCGATTCAGCGATGATGCGCGTGATTGAAATACTATACGGTCTGCCTTACTTACTCGTTGTCATCCTGCTGTTAGTAGTGATGGGACCAAGTCTTGTGACGATCATTGTAGCCCTGACAGTTACCGGGTGGATCGGGATGGCCCGGATTGTCCGCGGTCAGGTTATGCAGATTAAAAACTATGAATTCGTAACAGCTTCACAGTCATTTGGCGCAAAAACGTCAAGGATTATCCGTAAGAACCTGCTGCCAAATACGATGGGACCAATCATTGTTCAGATGACGCTGACAGTACCGACAGCCATTTTCGCAGAAGCCTTCCTAAGCTTCCTCGGACTCGGCATTCAGGCACCGCATGCAAGCTGGGGTGTAATGGCCAATGACGCACTTGGCGTCATCATCTCAGGCCACTGGTGGAGACTATTCTTCCCGGCATTCTTCATCTCACTGACCATGTTTGCGTTTAACGTACTTGGAGATGGCCTGCAGGATGCATTAGATCCGAAACTCAGAAAGTAACAGCTATTTAAAAAGAAATATTTATTCTTGCACAGCTGATGATTGGAGCGGAAGGGGGCGACTCCAGCGGCGGAAAGGGACAGGTGAGACCCTGGAATGCGAAGCATGTAAGGGGCTCACCGCCCGGCCGCGGAAAGCGTCCCCCTGAAGCGGAAATCATCAGCCAACGTTAAATAGCTTAAATAAAATAGCAGGAGTGAACAACAGATGACTGTAGCAGACAGAAAACACCGTACAGTCGATGGGACAGCAGCAGGAGAGCCCGTCCTGGAAGTACGCGACCTCGAAGTAACGTTCAAAACTTACGGAGGAACCGTGCAGGCTGTGCGCGGTGTGAACTTTGACGTATATAAAGGAGAGACACTTGCAATCGTAGGTGAATCTGGTTCGGGTAAAAGCGTGACATCAAGCGCGATCATGGGACTGATCCCATCACCGCCTGGCGAAATTAAACGCGGCAACGTTCAGTTTAAAGGAAAAGACCTGACAAAGCTGTCCAAGAAAAACATGCGGGAGATCCGCGGGGTCGATATCTCAATGATCTTCCAGGATCCGATGACAGCGCTGAACCCTACTTTAAAAATAGGAGATCAGCTGACAGAAGGAATCCGCCAGCATCAGAAGCTTTCAAAAGCACAGGCGAATGAAAAAGCGCTCGAAATGATGAAGCTTGTCGGCATTCCGAATCCTGAAGAGCGGCTGAAGCAGTATCCTCACCAGTTCAGTGGCGGAATGAGACAGCGGATCGTGATTGCGATTGCACTCATGTGTGAGCCGGAGCTGCTCATTGCAGATGAGCCGACAACCGCGCTTGATGTAACGATTCAGGCGCAGATCCTTGAATTGTTTGAAGAAATTCAGAAGAAAACCGGCGTTTCTATTATCCTGATTACGCATGACCTCGGCGTTGTGGCGAAAATCGCCCACCGGATCGCAGTCATGTATGCCGGCAAAATTGTTGAAATCGGTACAAAGCGCGAGGTCTTTTATCAGCCTGAGCATCCTTATACACAGGGCCTGTTGAATTCAGTTCCGCGACTTGATTTAAAAGGGAAGCCGCTTGAGCCGATTGAAGGCACACCACCGGATCTGTTTTCACCGCCGGCCGGCTGTCCATTTGCAGCCAGATGCCCGCATGCGATGTTTGTATGTGAAAAGGTGGTGCCGCAGGCAGAACGTTTGTCAGAAACGCACCAGGCAGACTGCTGGCTTTTAGATGATAGAGCAAAAAAGTAACAACTGGCCTGAAAGAGACGTTTCCGGTTCGTCCGGACGGCTTTCAGGCCGGCAAAAATAGTACATCATAGGGGGAATCACAGCATGAAAAAATGGGGAATCTTTTTATTTTCAATCGTCATGGTGCTTGTACTTGCAGCTTGTACGGCAAACGATGAAGCCGGCGAGGAAGAGCAGGATGAAGGCGGTCAGAGTGAAGAGGAAAGCGGAGAGAAAGTCCTTCGCATGAACAACGGCACAGAGCCGACCTCACTGAATCCGCCAATCGGATTTGATGCATCGTCATGGAACGTACTGAATAACGTAATGGAAGGACTGACGCGTCTTGGTCAGGACGACCAGCCACAGGAAGCAATGGCAGAGTCATGGGAAGTATCTGAAGACGGACTTACATACACGTTTTCAATCCGTGAAGATGCAAACTGGTCAAATGGAGAGCCTGTAACAGCAGAAGACTTCGTTTATGGCTGGACTTATATGCTCGAGCCTGAAACAGCATCTCCTGCAGCATTCCTTGCTTACTTTATCGAAGGCGCTGAAGCTTTCAACGCAGGCGAAGGAAGTGCAGAAGATCTTGGCATTACAGCAGTAGATGAAAAGACATTTGAAGTAACACTTACACAGCCAACAGCAGCATTTTTGAATATTATCTCAAATCCTTCATTCTTCCCGGTGCATAAAGCAACGGCTGAAGAAAATCCTGAATGGTTTGCTGAAGCTGACACGTTCGTGGCTAACGGACCGTTCAAGATTGAATCATGGACGCCTGACAGTGAGATCGTGATGGCGAAAAACGAAGAGTACTGGGATGCAGATACTGTAAAGCTTGATAAAGTTCACTGGGCAATGGTCAGCGATACAAACACTGAGTACCAGATGTTTGAAAGTGGAGACCTTGATATGACAGAAATTCCTGCAGACAGCGCTGAAGAACTGATCGACTCTGAAAATGTGGTCATCGAAGATCAGGCAGGTCTTGCATTTTACCGTTTTAACGTAGAAGAAGAGCCATTCCAGAACAAGAAAATCCGTCAGGCAATCGGTAAAGCCGTGAACCAGCAGGAGCTTGTTGATTACGTAACAAAAATGGGTGAAGTCCCTGCAACAGGATTCGTTTCACCTGGATTTGAAGATGCAGAAGGAAACGACTTCCGCGAAACAAACGGAGACCTTCAGACATTTGACGCTGAAGAAGCAACTCGTCTTCTTGAAGAAGGAATGGAAGAGGAAGGCTATGACGAGCTTCCAACGATCACACTGACTTACAGCAACACTGAATCAAACCGTATTGTCGCTGAAGCAATCCAGCAGATGGTCAGCCAGAATATCGGCGTTGATATGGAGCTCTCTGCTTCAGAAAGTAACGTATTCCTTGATGAGCAGCGCGCACTGCAGCACCAGCTGTCACGAAGCTCATTCCTGCATGACTATGCTGACCCTGTAAATGCACTTGAAAGCTTTGTAACCGGTTCGTCAATGAACCGTACAGGCTGGTCAAACGAAGAATACGATCAGCTGATTGCTGATGCAAAAGCAGAAACAGATGAGCAGGCACGTTATGAACTGCTTTATGAAGCTGAAAAGCTCTTAATGGACGAAGCACCAATCTTCACACTTCACTACTACAACCAGGTTTACCTGTATGCAGACAGCATCTCTGATGTTGTACGCCACCCGGTTGGATACCTTGAACTGAAGTGGGCAGATAAAGAAGCTTAAACTGAATGGGAAGTGCCGCTGTTGGGCGGTGCTTCCTGTTTGTTAGGTTGGTTGGGTGGTGTGGAATCATGCGTGGGGCAGTGGTTCGGCGTTTATGCCTGGGTGTTCAACGTATCATCGGGGGTGTTCGAAACAAATAAGTTAACCTTCGACGCTCAAAAGCACGACTTCAACACTTATTAACAGATGTTCGTCACTTAGGGTACATCGACCTACGCGTCAAACATGTTTTATTCCACAAAAAACACTTCTGTTTTCTGAAAAGAGGGTCACCAGCCCCTTTTTTCAGAGTACAGAAAGGAGCACGACACATATGATCTTACCTAAACGATTAAAAAGCGGGGACACAGTTGGATTTATTGCGCCGGCAAGTCCGCCAAATATAGCAAGCATGGAAAAATCACTGACATTTTTCACATCACTCGGATTAAAAGTAAAAGAGGGCAAACACGTGCGTAACGTCCATGGTTATTTAGCGGGAACAGACGAGGAGCGACTCGAAGATCTCCACACAATGTTTGCTGATCCTGAAGTAAGTGCAGTGATCTGCGCAGGGGGCGGTTACGGCACAGGACGTATCGCTGACAAAATTGATTATGACCTGATCCGTCAGAATCCGAAAATTTTCTGGGGCTACAGTGATATCACCTATTTACACACCGCCATCCGTCAGGAAACAGGGCTTGTCACGTTTCACGGTCCGATGCCGGCTTCTGATATCGGCAAGGATGAGTTCCATGAGCTTTCAGGTAAAATGTTTGCGCAGTTATTTGAGCCGAGAGAGCTTCATTACACAGAAGCAATTGGTGAGCTGAATGTGATTACAGCAGGGGCTGCGACAGGTGAGCTGACAGGCGGGAATCTGTCACTGATTGTGAGTACGCTGAATACAAAACACGAAATTGATATGAAAGACAAAATTCTTTTAATTGAAGATATAGATGAAGAGCCATACAGAATTGACGGCATGCTGAGTCAGCTGAAATCAGCGGGTAAGCTGCAGGAGCTGAATGGAATCGTAGTAGGTGACTTTAAAAATGCTGTACCGACAAACGGCAAACCGACACTTTCGCTTGATGAAGTGTTGCAGCATTATTTAGGCGACCTCGGTATTCCGGTCGTATCAGGCTTTAAAATTGGTCACTGTGAACCACATTTTTCAGTTCCGCTCGGCGTAAATGTAAAGCTCTCAGCTGGTGATAAGACGCTGACGCTGCTACCGGGGGTGGAGTGATGAAGATCCGCTCCATCGAAACGTTCCGCGTCAGAGTACCGCTGAAAAAACCTTTTAAAACTGCGCTCAGGACACTGACGGTTTCAGATTCTGTGATTGTAAAAATCATGGATGAAGACGGGCGCTCGGGGTACGGTGAAGCACCGCCGACACATGTGATTACCGGGGACTCACTTTCAAGTATTGAAGAAGCGGTCAATGGCATCATCGCACCGAAATGTATCGGGCAGTCACTTTTAAACAGAGAAAACCTGCTTCATACAGTAAATACGTCAATGGTGCGCAATACAAGCGCGAAGGCAGCTGTGGATTGTGCGATTCATGATCTGCTCGCACAGCACGCCGGTCTGCCATTGTATCAATTTCTAGGTGGCGCAACAGATTCTTTTGAAACAGACTACACGGTCAGTGTAAATGAGCCGGACGAAATGGCTGCAGATGCTGGGCAATTTAATCAGGACGGATTTTCTGTTTTAAAAATAAAGGTCGGTATTGGAGCAATCGAGGACGATCTTAAGCGTATTAGAGCCATTCGTGAAAAAACGGACTGCACGCTGAGACTTGATGCAAATCAGGGATGGACGGCGAAAGAGGCTGTGTACGCAATTAGCCGGATGGAGGATGAGGGACTGAACATAGAACTCGTTGAACAGCCGGTTAAGGCGCATGATCTTAAAGGATTAAAGTACGTGACAGATCATACATATACTAAGATTATGGCAGATGAAAGTGTCTTCAGCCCTCAGGATGCGATCCGCGTGCTTGAAATGCGGGCAGCTGATCTGATCAATATTAAGTTGATGAAATCCGGCGGGATCCATCAGGCGTTGATCATTGCAAAGCTTGCGGAAGCCTACGAAATTCCGTGCATGACAGGCAGCATGATCGAAACAAAGGTTGGCATTTCAGCAGCTGCCCATCTTGCAGCAAGTCAGCGTAACATTACACGCTATGATTTTGACGCACCGCTTTTGCTTGCTGAGGATATTGTAAACGGAGGCGTTCAGTATAACAGCGCCCACATGACATTTAACAAAGCACCAGGTCTTGGCATTGAATCAATTAAGGAACACGCAGTCCTTGGGGAGGTTAACAAATGAGAACGGCACAGATTAATGTAACAGCAGCGACACTCTGGACAGAGCCGGCATCACCACGTGAGCTTGATCAGCCTGCACTTGAAGTCCCGGTTAAGTTTGAGGACTGGCTCGGCGGCATGACGGCTGAAGAGCGTAAGGCGCTGCTGGATGATAATAAAGTTCAGTCGCAGGTGCTTTACGGAGACACTGTCACAATCGAAGAAGTGAAAGATGACTGGGCACAGGTCGTTGTATTATCTCAAAGCTCCAAAAAGCATCCGGCAGGCTATCCTGGATGGATTCCATTGGCACAGCTGACTGAAATCGACGCTGACGATTTGGAACCGTCTGAGGAAAAAGCAATCATCACGTCTGATTTCGCTAATCTTTTAAATGAACATGGTGAAACCCTTGTGACACTTGCGTTTACAACGATTCTGCCGGTAACAGGTGTTGATGAGGAAAAGGTAGAAGTGCATACACCTCACGGACAGGCTTTTGTGAAAAGAGATGCGGTGAAACTATTCACAGATGAGCTGGATCAGGGGACGCCTGAAGCCATTTTAAAAGACGGTGAAAGGTTTCTGGACCTTCTGTATCTGTGGGGAGGCATGACGCCATACGGCTATGACTGCTCAGGCTTCAGCTATTCAATGATGAGAGCGAACGGCTATCTGATCCCGCGTGATGCATCTGATCAGGCAGCGGCCGGTAAAGAAGTTGCCAAAAAGGATGTGCAGCCCGGGGATTTAATCTTTTTTGCTTATGAAGAAGGAAAAGGACGCCTGCATCACGTAGCGATTTATCACGGTGACGGCAAAATGATCCACTCGCCGACTCCGGGTAAAAAGATTATGATTCAGGAAATCGCAGGAACGTTTTACGAAAAAGAATGGTGCCAGACAAGGCGCTACTGGCAGGAATGAGGAGGAAGACACCATGAGCGGGCAGAAACTGCTGGAAGTAACAGACTTGAAAAAACATTTTGATCTCGGTAAAAACCAGCTCCTGAAAGCGGTAGACGGGATCAGCTTTGATGTACATAAAGGGGAAACGCTTGGCCTTGTAGGAGAATCAGGCTGCGGTAAATCCACGACAG
The DNA here is from genome assembly GCF_044789845.1 of Jeotgalibacillus malaysiensis. Lineage (NCBI taxonomy): Bacteria > Bacillati > Bacillota > Bacilli > Caryophanales > Caryophanaceae > Jeotgalibacillus > Jeotgalibacillus malaysiensis. The sequence continues at coordinate 3,199,719 of NZ_CP085252.1, read as the reverse complement.
GGCGCACTGTGATGGGCTTATATAACCGGACAGAAGGCGCAGTGACATTTGACGGGAAAGACGTTCACAGCATGTCTGAAAAAGACCGTTTTGATTTCCTGCGCAATATGCAGATGATTTTTCAGGATCCGTACGCTTCATTGAATCCTAGATCAACTGTACTTGAAATTATCTCAGAGCCGATGGAAATTCACGGCCTTTATAAAAACCAGAAAGAAATGAAAGAAAAGGTATATCAGCTCCTTGAAGATGTAGGGCTGAACCGCGATCACGCCAACCGTTACCCGCACGAATTCTCAGGCGGTCAGCGCCAGAGAATCGGAATCGCACGCGCACTTGCACTCGATCCGGACTTTATCGTGGCGGACGAGCCGATCTCAGCACTGGATGTATCTGTTCAGGCACAGGTCGTGAATCTGCTTAAGTCTCTGCAGGAGGAAAAAGGGCTGACGTATTTGTTTATTGCCCATGACCTCTCAATGGTTAAGCATATCTCTGATCGTATTGGCGTAATGTACCTTGGCCGCATGATGGAGCTGACAACAAGTGAGAAGCTATATGACGAGCCGCTCCACCCATATACAAAAGCACTCATGTCAGCGATTCCGATTCCAGACCCTGATGTAGAGGAGTCACGCGAACGGATTCTACTTGAAGGTGAGCTGCCAAGTCCGATCAATCCACCATCAGGCTGCGTATTCAGAACGCGCTGTCCGGTCGCTACAGCACATTGCGCCGAAGCAGTGCCGGAGTGGCGTGAAGTACGCCCCGGACACTTTGCTGCATGCCACTACGCAGAGTGAAATGTTTGTACCTCCCGAGTTGTGGGAATAACAAGATTAACTTGAGCACAAGCGGGAGGGATTCATAATGGGAAGACTCATTAAACGCGCAATCAAATACGGACCGATCGTTTACCCTTTCATCCGTAAGTTTTTAAATAGCCGTAAAGCTAAAAAGTATTAAGTAGAAAAGGCCGTCCTTTGGGTGGTCTTTTTTGTTTGGGAGTGTGCAGGGTTTGCTTACGGGAAACAGGCTGGAATTAAGGTCACAATCGTTAAATTTCGGGTCAGAACCGGGAAATGCAAGGTCGCATTCATCAGATTTAAGGTCATTAACCTTTGCAGTTGAAGGATTTAAAATCACACACCTTCATTTTCAGGTCTCGCTTTCCAGATTTGAATTACTTTTTATCATCTATTTTCTGCAACAGCAATCCTATTCTGATCACCATCGTAACGCTTGCACAAGCATCAATGGCGAATCATGTCGGAAAGTATTTTACCAAAAGGTTTGCTATTTCCAAAACCCCATGCTATGATTAGTCCATGCTTAATACGTAACACCATCTAATTCACATGTTATCAGGAACTTTTTACATTTTCCGATCATGTAAAAAGCTTGTGATAGCATGTGAATTCTTTGTTTTTACTCAGCTATTAAGTAAAACTTAGAACACAGTGGAGGAATTACCCATGAACGAAGGTACAGTAAAATGGTTTAATGCAGAAAAAGGATTTGGCTTCATCGAAGTAGACGGCGGCGAAGATGTATTCGTACACTTCTCAGCTATCACTGGCGACGGATTCAAAACTCTTGAAGAAGGTCAAAAAGTTAGCTTTGAAATCACTCAAGGCAACCGTGGCGACCAAGCTGCTAACGTTGTAAAATTATAATTTTACACTTCCAAAACACCTGCTTCTCTTTTGAGGAGCGGGTGTTTTTTTGTTGTTATACAGGCACATTGGGGACGGAGTTAAGTGATTCGTTTTTGTAGTGATTCTAAAAATGGCTCGTGTGGGGACGGAGTTAAGTGATCCATTTTTGTAATGATTCTATTTTTGACTCACTGAACTCCGTCCCCGCGTATGCCATTTCTGTAATCATTCTAAAATCGGCACACTCAACTCCGTCCCGCCCGCGCTACCTAAAAAATTGTTTTAAGCAGGAATCACTTAGGGAAAGAAAGAAGTATTGCATAAAGAAAGTGTGGGATTTTCATGAAGCCACTGGCACAGCCATTTTATGAACGGACGGCGCTTGAGCTTGCGGAGTCTTTGATTGGGAAGCTGCTTGTGAAGGATACGCCTGAGGGCAGGGCGTCGGGGATGATTGTGGAGACTGAGGCGTATATGGGTGCGGACGACCGGGCGGCTCATAGTTTTGGGAACCGCAGGACGCGCCGGACTGAGATTATGTTTGGAAAGGCGGGTTCTGTTTATACGTATCAGATGCATACGCATACGCTTGTGAATGTGGTGGCAGCTGAAGTGGATACGCCACAGGCGGTTTTGATTCGCGCAGTTGTGCCGGTTGAAGGACTTCATTTGATGGAGGAAAGGCGTCCCGGCAGAAAGCAGGTTGAGTGGACGAATGGTCCTGGCAAACTGACGAAGGCACTAGGGATTGAGATGAGTGATTACGGCTCGCATTATACGGTGCCGCCACTACAGATTTTTGAGGGATGGGACCATGAGGATTTTGAGATTGTAACGGGTCCGAGAATCGGTATTGATAATACGGGTGAAGCAAAACATTATCCGTGGCGGTTTTTTGTAAAAGGAAATCCGTATATTTCGCGTTAAACGAAGGGGAGGAATTGAAGATGACATTTAAAGCAGTGATGGTTGATTTAAAAGATGATCAGGTAGAGGCAAAAGTAACGGATGTATCGGAGGAGCAGCTGCCGAAAGGAGAAGTCCTGATTAAGGTTGCCTACTCTAGCGTAAATTTTAAAGACGGGCTGGCAGGATTGAAGGATGGACAGATTGTTCAGTCATACCCATTTATACCGGGGATTGACCTTTCTGGAACAGTGGAGTCTTCAGAAGACAGCCGTTTTCAAAAAGGGGATCGGGTTATTGCAACGAGCTACGGTATTGGTGTAACTCATTTTGGCGGATATAGTGAGTACGCGCGTATACCGGCAGACTGGGTCGTGCCGCTGCCTGAAGAACTTTCTCTGCGTGAATCAATGATTTTTGGTACGGCAGGGTTTACTGCAGCATTATCTGTATATAGGCTGGAAAAAGAGGATGTAACGCCTGACTCCGGTGATGTGCTTGTAACAGGTGCAACAGGCGGTGTCGGCAGTATGGCAGTTGCGATGCTTGCAGCAAAAGGATATCAGGTAACCGGAAGTACCGGAAAATCTTCAGAGCATGAATACCTGAAGTCCCTTGGTGCTGCTAAAGTGATTTCGCGTGATGAAGTGTATGATGGCGGGAAAATCAGACCGCTTAATAAAGGGATCTGGGCTGGCGCTGTTGATCCGGTTGGCGGAGACAGTCTGGCTTCTGTTTTAAGTAAAGTGAAGCAAAACGGAGCGGTTGCAGTGAGTGGACTGACAGGTGGAACGAAGGTGCCTGCTACTGTACATCCATTTATCTTACGTGGTGTGAGTCTTCTCGGAGTCGATTCTGCATACTGTGCAATGCCGCTGCGTGAAGAGATCTGGAAGCGTCTCGGCTCAGATTTAAAGCCTGCGCAGCTTGAAGAGATGGTAGACCGTGAAGTTGAGCTTCAGGATGTACCACAGGCGATGGCGGATATTATTGAAAATAAGATCAGAGGCCGCGTGCTGGTGAAGGTTGCAGGAGAATAGAGTATGGAAAAGCTGTCCGCATGTGGTTGCCGGACAGCTTTTTTGGTAGCTTGTACGGGTTTTGCGTTAAGTTGTAGCATTCCCCGCCCGGGATGTAGCGATACACCCGGTCACTTGTGCCAATCACGGCTGAAGTTGTTCCTATCCCACCCGATCCACGTCATATTCGTTCTTACCAGCCCTCTTCATGCTCTAAGTAATTAAAAAGTTACCCACATGTGGATAAAAAACATTCTGCTCATACGAAATGACCCTGCTTTTTACACAGCTGTGGGTAAAGGGTGTGGATAGCGAACGTGATTCAGCCATTTTAAAAACAATTTTTCAAAAGTTGAGCATATACCTGAGTAAAAACATTGGTTTTCCACAAACAAATCCACATTTCCTCATCGCCTTGTAAAAAAATCATGGTACACTAATAGCACTGAAATTGTACGAAGGTGGTGATGGCATGGAGATCGAGGATATGGAACAATATCTTGAGGAGCAGTATGACATAATGGATGTGTGCCTGCTTGCGGGAAAAATTATGCTTGAGAGCGGTGCTGAGACTTATCGTGTAGAGGATACGATGATGCGCATTGCGAAAAATTATGGCATTAAGGAGTCCCACAGTTATGTCACCCCGACAGGCATTATGTTTTCTATTGAGACAGAAGAGCCAACGAAGACGAAGTTGATCCGGATTTCTGACCGTACCACAGATTTAAATAAAGTGGTGCTTGTGAATAGTACGTCACGCCGAATTGCTAATGGGGAGCTTGACGTTCCACAGGCTTACCGGATTTTAAAAAGAATTTATAAAGATGATGAGACTTATTCGCTCGCGACCCGTATCGCAGCAGCTGCGATTTCAAGCGGATGTTTCCTGATGATGTTTCAGGGTTCATGGGCTGACTTTATTCCAGCGATGATCATTGGCGGGCTGGGCTTTGCGAGTGTGGTATATGTCCATGATCTCGTACTGATTAAGTTTTTCTCGGAATTTATGGCAGCGCTGGTAATAGGGCTGCTGGCTGCAGGTGCAGTCATAACGGGGCTTGGCCAGGAGCTTGATAAGATCATTATCGGTTCTGTTATGCCGCTTGTCCCTGGGCTGCTGATTACGAATGCAGTCAGAGATCTGATTGCAGGGCATTTCATATCCGGTTTATCTAAAGGGGCAGAGGCGTTTCTGACCGCATTTGCAATTGGTTCAGGAATCGCCGTTGTGGTGACATTATTATAGAAAGGGGGAGAACCTGTGGATATCTTAATTAATATTATTACGAGCTTTATTGCTGCTGCGGGATTCGGTATCATCTTCAATGCACCGAGAGAAGCTTTGTGGAAATGCGGACTTGTCGGGATGCTCGGGTGGATGGCTTATTTTGTACTCACATTTCAGGGGATCGGCGAGGTGCCGGCAACGGTTGCGGCAGCCTTTATGATTGCAGTGATCAGCCAGGTGTTCTCCCGCGTCTATAAAGCACCGATTATTATCTATATCGTATCAGGCATCATTCCGCTTGTGCCGGGTGGGACTGCCTATAATGCGATGCGCTCGTTTGTGACAAACGATTATAATATGGCACTTTCCTATGCTGCGAAAGCATTTATGGTGTCAGGGTCCATTGCGATGGGGATTGTCTTGTCTGAGGTGATCAGTCAGATTATGAAGCAGAGCAGGTTGAAGAGAATTGGTTAATGAGTAAAAGCCCGGTTAGCGCCGGGCTTTTGTGTATAAAAATTATTTCATTTTTAAGATCTGTTCAGTAAATGTGTTGAAATCATTTAAATGTTCTTCAATAATTGCTTGAAGAATTTCAAGTTCTAGATCCTGATATTCATGAACAGCAATATTTCTAAAGCCAACCATTGCTTTTAAGTTTTTGGAAGTTGTAGTATCAATCAATTTAGCTTGTTCTAATAATTCAAAGGCCTCACGGCTAGTTTTTGGTATCCCAAGTTTTTTCTCCTGAACAATATGCATAGCCAAATCAATTGAAACCTGACACGCACGTTGAATATTTAGAACAATACTGTCTTGCTTTGTGAATTCGGTAAGGTTTTCTGGTGAGTTATCATACACTTCCCTAACCCGTCGCAAGCATCTTTCAATGGATGTTACTTTATTTACAATTACGTCACTCTTCATAAATTCGCCCTCGCTGCTCTACATCGACTAATATATTCATCCGCATTTCATTCAAATCCACATACATAGACAAACTTCTCATTTTCTCCATAACATACAAATCCTCATTTTTACTGTATATGCATATACCATCATAGTAGATTTGTGCAGCAAAAACGGTATCTGTTTTTTTAAGGTTGATCAGGTCAACCTCAGCTGTGAGCAATTCTGAAAGCTGGCTTTTTAAAATAAGTTGTTCAAAAGGAGGAATAGATCTTTTTGAATAATAAGCAATATCATAATCACTGGCTTCACGCGCAGTACCTTTTGCATGTGAACCGAAAAGTAAAATGAACTCAGGGTCAAGTGTTTCAATCATTTGCTGTATAACAGGTTTTAAATGATCCATATGAACCCCTCCACATCGTTATTTTCTATAGTGTACCATATTTATTAGTAAGCATTTAACATTGGTCAATTCCACCATCCCTGTCACCCAATCCACCGTATGCCTCTCCTTGTAACCGGGCAGATTATACAGGATCGGAGGTGTGAAAACATGAATCATGGAAAATCAATGCTGATCAAAGCGCTGCTCTTATTTCCTGTGATTTGGATTGTACTGACCGGCTTTAACGAGGTGACATTTTTAGATTCAACGATTGTGGCAGTTATCTTATATGTTGTGGCTTACATCGGGGATATGCTGGTTGTCAGAAATGCGGGGAATACGATTGGCACGATTGGTGATCTGATTCTCGGTACACTCGTCATCTGGTTCACGCTTACGCTGCTTGGCTATAATAATATGCTTGGTGAATCGATCGCAGCCGGATTGATCCTTACTGCAGGAGAATTCTTCTACCACAAATGGCTGATTCACAATCTGTTTGAAGAAACGGCTGAACCTGCACCGAATGCATAATGAGTAATCCCCTCTCAGCAGGGGATTTTACATAGGAAAAGGAGTGATTTGCATGGAATTAGCATGGATATGGAAAGCGATTCTGATTGTGGTGGCAGGTGTTCTGCTGTTAAGAATTTCAGGTAGAAAATCTATTTCACAAATGACAATTGCTCAGACGGTGATTATGATTTCAATCGGCAGTTTACTAATCCAGCCTGTTTCAGGAAAAAACATCTGGACAACATTTGGTGTTGCGGCTTTGCTGATTGGCACTTTAGTGTTTATTGAGTATATGCAGCTTAAATGGGATAAAGCTGAAACGTTCTTTAGCGGAAAATCGAAAATCGTGATCGAAAATGGTCAGATTGTTGAGAAGAACTTAAAAAAAATAAGATTGCCAGTGGATAAACTTGAAATGTGGCTCAGGCAAAATGGCATTGATGATATGAACAAGGTTCAATGGGCGACCATTGAACCGAGCGGGCAACTGGGATTTGTATTAAAGCCTGAACATCAGCCTATGACCAAAGGGGAATATGAAGATTTATTGCAGAAGCTCGCCATGATCAGTCAGCAATTGCGAATTGAAGGGCGTGATGAGCAGCAACAGCAGGCTGATGCACCACTTTTTTCAGAAATCATTTCCGGAAATGATAGCAAACCTGAGCATTTAAATTGAGATCAAATCACTGTCTATTTCCCGGGAAATTTGTCGTTTCACATTAAATTTGATAACTCTGAGAATGTATCTGTGAACCCTGCGTTCTAACTGACTTTTCCTGATACATCCGCGCATCTGCTTTTGATAATAGTTCATCAATCGTCTGACCATCAGAAGGATATGCAGCGTGCCCGATAGATATTTTCAGATTAATGACGCCAATATCAATACTTTGATCACATTCAACCGCCTGCCTGAGTTCCTGTTTCTTTTTAAAAATAGCCTGTTGATCCGTTGGCTGTCTGACAATCACAACAAATTCATCTCCGCCAAGACGGACAGCTGTATAGCGCTGCCAAGTGAAATCCCGCAGTGCATCTGCAAGCTTGATCAGGACATCGTCACCTGTCTTATGGCCAAATGTGTCATTAATTTGCTTGAAACCATTCAAGTCCAGAGAAAACAACACAAATGGCTCTTTCGTTTCTTCCTGAAAAAGCTGTTCCATATAGTCATTCAGGTATTTTCTATTCGGTAGTCCCGTCAGATAGTCGTGTGTGGCGAGTTTCATGATGCGGTTATGGTTTCTGAAGTTAACAGCAATGCTCAGTCCGTAAGTCCAGCCGACTGTCCAGATAATCACGATTAAAAATAAGAAGCTTGTGTAAGGATGCGCTGCGAAATTCGCTTCAAACGCGCCGTTCAAAGCCAGCACCCATCTTCCTGCAAAAGCCATCGCCATCAGAATAAACGCGGCAGCGGACATGATATAAATATTTCTTTCAGTACCGGCAGAGTTTTTTAAGAGGAAATAGGCTGATAATAGAAAGATAACAGTAACGACTGAATCGAATATGAGAAACCGTTCGTTTGGCGCATCGCGAAACAGTATAACTAAGAAGATGACAATACTGATCACGTATACATAGATGGTCGCTCTAAGACGCTCTTTCTGGTATCCTTTAAAACGCATAATGCCTTCAAGAATGAAAATAGGTGTAATCAATGTTGAGATATTATTTAATACGGCAGCATACGAACCGATATATGGCACAAAAAGAAGAGGTAAAAAGCCCAGTCCGCCGATGATCGCAGCCCACGCCCACATATTTAATCCTCTTTCTTTCACATTCATTTTCCACGTAATTGTCATTACAATAGCGGAAATCACAGCGAGAATAAATACGATAACACCAAGCGTGATTGGATCCAGCATCATTAGGCCCACCTCCTGTCGAAATGATTAATATCATTATATAGGATAATAGGTCTAAATATCTAATTTGAATAGTAAATTTTATTTATTATTCACCAAAAGCTTTTTTATCAGCAATTAAAATGACATCTTGATGATGACTTAAAGCTGAAGCAGGGAAGTCCGGGTCGGGCTTTCCTTCAAGCAGTCTTTTGACAGCAGCTGCTTTCCGCTCACCTGAAGCCAACAGTACAATCTTTTTACTGCGTAAAATAGACTTGACGCCCATTGTAATCGCATGTGACGGAACTTCATCAGGTGACTGAAAGTAGCGGGCATTTGCCTCGCGCGTTGAATCAGCCAGTCTGATCACATGTGTATGACCATCAAAATCACTTCCAGGCTCGTTAAAACCGATATGCCCGTTCTCACCAATCCCGAGAATCTGCAGATCAGGTGGACCAAATTTCTTCAGCAGCTTTTCATAATGTCTGCATTCCTTTTGAAGGTTGCCAGCCATTCCGTCTGGTATAAAAGTCTGGTCGCGCGGAATATCCACATGTGAAAATAAATGTTCCTGCATGTAGCGGTGATAGCTTTTTGAATGAGCAGGATCGAGCCCGATATATTCATCAAGGTTAAAAGTACGCACGTTTTTAAAAGAAAGAAGTCCTGCACGGTACTGCCTGACAAGCAGCTGGTACATGCCAACTGGTGTACCGCCGGTTGCAAGTCCAAGCACCGGCTGATCATTTTCTCTGATGCAGTCTCCGACAAGCCCTGCGGCGTACTTACTCATTTCAATATAGTTTTTCACAATGATGATATCCATGGCAGATCCTCCTTTTGAAATACAATTTCACCGCGGCAGATCGTCAGGACCACATTGTAGTGCTCGTCTAACACAACGAAGTCTGCATCCTTACCGGGCTCAATACTGCCTTTACGATCCCATACCCCAAGCTGGCGCGCTGCATTCCCGGAAGTGATTGTTGCGAGTTCGTCGATCGTGATATCAGTAAGTGACATGATATTTTTCACAGCCTGTTCCATTGTCAGCACGCTTCCTGCCAGTGTCCCGTCAGAGAGCCTTGCTTCAGCTCCATTTACAGTCACCTGCTGACCGCCAAGATCATACTCACCATCTGATAATCCTTTTGCACGCATTGCATCTGTAATCAAAATCAGATCGTCAGCTCCTTTGGCACGCAAGGCAAGCCTTACAGCTTCGGGGTGACTATGGACAAAATCTGCAATCACTTCAGCCTTTACTCCTTTTTCTAAAAGTGCTCCGCCTGCCACACCCGGATCCCGGTGATGAAAAGGACTCATCTGATTATATAAATGGGTGACCTGGCTGGCGCCGTTCTCGACCGCCTGCTTAAATTCCTCGTAAGTTGCATTTGAATGTCCGATTGAAACCGTTACACCACTTTCAGAAACCTCTTTAGTAAATGCCGTTCCGTTTTTACGCTCAGGCGCAGCGGTCACGACCCTGATTGTGTCCCCGGCTGCCTCTTGAAACTCATTGAATAAAGTCATGTCAGGCTCAAGCATCAGCTCTGGATCCTGCGCACCAGCCTTTTCAGGTGAAAGAAACGGTCCTTCCAGGTGAACGCCAAGCACTTCGGCCAATTGAGCCGGCGTCTTCATATAATCAGCGGTGTTACGTAAAGCTTTCATGATAGCTTCTTCAGTCTGCGTCATTGTCGTCGCCAGAAAGGATGTCACGCCTTCTTTGACCAGCGTCCGGGCCATAGACTCAAGTGCTTCAGGCGTCGCATCCATCACATCCGCACCGCCGGCCCCGTGGATATGCGGGTCGATGAAGCCTGGTAGGAGGTGGTGGGTTGCGGGAATGGAGATATGCGGCGTACTGAAGTCGGCAGGCTGTTCATTGACTGCAGAGATTTGTCCATCGTTTACGATAATGGTTTTCAGTGATGTCTGGATAATTAGATCGCTTCTCATGGGGGGAGTCTCCTTTTAAATAGAACTTTTTTCTATTGTTGATTATCTTAAAGTTGTTGGTGACGGTTGTATTTTGGTGAGCGGTGGTAGGATACGCCCGGGTTGACGGTAGTGATAGCTAGCGCGACAGTAGTGACAACGCCATTGACGGTAGTATCAGGCCGATCGGTGGTTATGACACCTGATCTGACCGCTATTCACATTTATTAAGCACCCCGCTTTTCCACTCAAGTATATCAGACTGAAACAAAAAATCATTATTCTTAAAATATATTGACACAAAAAATCATAAACTTTATAATGAACAAAACTCTTACAAGGAGGACGGGATGGATTATATTATCGGAATGGATGGCGGCGGAACGAAAACGACGTATGCGATCAGCCGTGCAGATCAGAGGTTAATTCTCGGCGAAACGCTTCAAGGGCCTGGGACGAACCCGCAGATTGTCGGGTTTCAACAGATGGCAGAGCGGATTACTTTGAAGCTTGAAGAGTTACTTGACATTCACCAGATTGAAAAGCACCAGGTCAAAGTTATATGCGGCGGATTTGCCGGAGCCGGAAGAACTAATGATGCAGAAACAGCACGTCAGGCACTGGAAAAAAAGCTTTTGACAGTTGGGTTTCATGAAAATGTAAGCGCTTTAATAAGATCAGATCTCCAAATTGCACTAAAGGGAGCAATTCCGCCTGAGCGCAAGCAGGGCATGCTGATCATTTCAGGAACGGGATCAAATGCTGCAGGCTTACTGAGAGACGGCTCGATGATTAAGTCAGGCGGGTGGGGACATCTGCTTGGTGATGAAGGAAGCGGTTATGCAATTGCCGCATCCGGTTTGAAAGCAGTCGTCAGGGCGTATGACAAGAGAGGACCTGAAACCATACTAAGTGAACTCATGCTTCATACACTTGGGCTCGAAAAAGAAACACAGCTCGTTACATATATGTATCAGGAACAACGGGATAAAAGTGACATTGCGTCACTTGCAAGGCTCGTATCAGAAGCAGCGGAAAAAGGGGATGAAGTGGCAGGCGCGATTATCAATGAAGCTGCACGTGACCTGGCAGATCATGTGAAGAGTCTGCAGCTGCAGGCTGATGAATATGATGCGCAGACAATTGTTACAACGACCGGCTCAGTTTTCAAACATATGACGCAACTCAGAACTGCATTTATCAGAGAACTGGATCAGAGGCAGCTTGGAATATGGACACAAGCGCATGGAACGCCTGTTGAAGGGGCGCTCATGGAAGCGGCAGAGTCGGCTAGTCTAGAGAAAAGAAGGTGATTGAGCATGTCGGATTTATCTTCACTTGTAACGGAGCAGCGCAATGAACACTCAATGAATCTCGATCAGCTGTCAGTGGAAGATTGCTTAAAGGTTATTAACAGTGAGGATCAGAAGGTGGCGGAAGCAGTCAGGGAAGCACTTCCCGCGATTACAGAAGCAACAGTCAGAATTTCACAAAAGCTAAAAGAAGGCGGCAGGCTGTTTTATGTTGGGGCAGGCACAAGCGGCAGACTTGGTTATTTAGACGCTTCAGAATGTCCGCCTACATTTAAGACGCCGCCTGAAATGGTCCAGGCGATTATGGCGGGTGGTATGGCTGCTTTTGGCAAGGCGAAAGAGAATGCAGAAGACAGTGAAAGTCAGGGAGCGGCTGATTTAAAAAATGAAGCGCTCACTGCAAAGGATACGGTCATTGGCATTGCAGCAAGCGGCAGAACGCCTTATGTGGCAGGCGCACTGAAATATGCAGGCAAAATTGGTGCATACACCGTTGCATTATCGAGTAACCGAAAGGCTGAAATCAGCGCGTATGCTGAAACGGCAATTGAAGTGGTGACGGGTCCTGAAGTACTGACGGGGTCGACCAGAATGAAGGCTGCGACCGGTCATAAAATGGTGTTGAACATGATTAGCACAGCAGCCATGGCTCAACTCGGGAAGGTACAGGAAAACCTGATGATTGATGTGCATGCAAGCAACTATAAGCTGATGGAGCGTGCAAAACGCATCATTATGGATCTGACAGGAACTACTTATGAGCAAGCTGCTGAGACACTTGAGCAGGCGCATCTGAAAGTTAAGCATTCAATCGTCATGATTGAAGCGGGCATCAGCTATGAAAAAGCAGATCATTACATCACGCTTGCTTCGGGGTATGCAAGAGAGGCAGTGCGTCTGGCAAAGCAGGACAAAGCGGGTTGATTCATTCTGGATATTCCGGAGTGTGACAATATCATTTACAAAACAAAGGGGGACAATATCTTGAAAAAGGATTGGAGAAGTACCGGTTTAATCTTAGGGGGAGTCGTACTTTCAGCTGGATTCCTGGGGGCGTGTTCATCAGATGAAGAAGGCGGCAGCCAGGGTGAAGGTGGCGGCGGAGAAGGAATGTCAGGGGAGCTTGAGATTCAATATTTCGTCGGCGGCTATGGTGATTCCTGGTGGAAGGAAGTCATTGGAGATTTTCAGGAGGAATATCCTGATCTGACTATTGTCGAACATGCGGGACCAAATATCAACGAAGAAATGAGATCGCGCTGGGTATCGGATGATCCACCTGATGTGGTGTACATCGATGGAGCGGGCTCAAGTGAAACGCAGATGATTGAAGATGGTCAGCTGGCAAACCTCACTGAACTGGTGGAAGGTATGGAGCTTGAAGATGGTTCACCAATGATAGATAACTTTATTGTTGACCCGGATCAGCATGACGGTGAGATTTACAGTCTGCCGCTTGTATTTGATACATGGGGTACCTGGTATGACAAAGCCTGGTTCGAATCAGAAGGCTTTGAAGTACCGACAGACTTTGACAGCTTCATGGATTCAATGGCTACAATTCAGGAAGAAGCAGGCATTGATCCGTTCGTAACAAGTGGTCAGCACCCTTACTACTTCCTGCGCGGCGTACTGTATCCTGCATTTGCTGCAGCAGGCGGTGAAGAGCTTCTTGCTTCACTAATTAAAGGTGAAGAAGGTGCATGGACGTCTGATACAACGCTTGAAGTGATGAAAAAAGTTGAGCAGATGGTTGAAGCAGGATACTTCGATTCAGGCCTTGGTGCATTGAACCATACACAGTCACAGATGAACTTCCTGTTACATGACAATGCATTTGTACCGGTTGGTTTCTGGCTGCCAAATGAAATGGCTAATGATACGCCGGAAGACTTTGAATACGGCTTTATTCCTTCACCAATGCAGGATGCAGGTGAAAACTTCGCGATCGTTCCGGACCTTCGTCCACTGGCAATCGCTGAAAACGCAGAAAACAAAGAAGCAGCAGAAGCATTTGTTGAATTTGTCTTCTCTCGTGAATATGCAGAATCATTCTCAGAGCATACTGGCGCCATCATGAACGTTGCAGGCGTAGATCTGTCTGAAAACGAAAATGTGCCTCAGTATCTGAAGGATGCAAACGAAATGATCAATGATACTGAACAGGTAACCATCTACCAGAAGCCTCACCCGATGAGTGCAGATCTTGAGACACCTGTTGGAAACGAATTATTATCACTGATGCTTGGTGACAGTACTGCTGAGGAATTTGTTGAAGCGGCTGAACAGGCAGCAAGTCAGTACAGACAATAATGCTAAAACAACAGAGGCAGCGCACCTGCCTCTGTTGTATTTAAAAAAGTTACATCGTTAAAAACAGATAGAAAGAGTGATTTGAATGGTACAGTCGAAAAAACAAAAAAATCTGTTTCTGGCTTTCTGCCTCGTACCAACCTTTATTCTGTTCGCCATTTTCACCCTATATCCTTTGTTTAGTGGACTATACTATTCATTCTTCAGCTGGTCGGGTTCATCGTCCAATACAGAATTTATCGGTTTGGATAATTATAGACGTCTATTCAGCGACAGCATCATTCCAAGAACGATCTGGCATGACTACTTCCTTGTTATTACAAAAGTATTTGGCATCATGATTCTTGCGATCTTCTTTGCAGTTGCACTGACTCAGCTGGAAATTAAAGAAGCACCATTTTACCGAGTCGTTTTCTTTTTTCCGAATATCATGTCAGTGGTCGTCATCGGGATCCTGTGGACGTTTATCTATAATCCGAGTCTTGGTCTTGTGAATTCAGGGCTCGAATTCCTGGGGCTTGAGAGCTGGACGCGTCCATGGCTTGGTGATCAGGACTGGGCACTGCCAAGTCTTGTGCTGCCGTCAGTATGGGCGGGGATTGGACTCTTTATGCTCCTTTTGATCGGCGGTATTTCCAACGTCTCTAAAAGCTATTACGAAGCAGCAGAAATTGACGGGGCAAACCAGTGGCAGCAGTTCTGGAAGATTACCCTTCCGCTTGTATGGCCGCAGATTAAAATTTCAATTCTTTATATCGTGATCACAACGCTGAATGGGTCATTCATTATTGTACAGATCATGACAGGCGGCGGACCGAATAACTCAACGCACGTAATGGGATCTTATCTTTATCAGCAGGCATTTGTTCAGTATAACTTTGGTTATGGGGCAACGATTGGCGTGATGATTCTGATTCTGTCACTGCTGACAGTCTTGATCCTGCAGTTCTTTATGAAGAGAGAGAAAGTACAGTACTAGGAGGGGAACCGGAATGAAAAAGAAATGGCAGCCGACACTGATCAGAACAGGTATCCGGATTCCACTGATCCTGTGGACACTTGCGGTACTGTATCCGATTATCTGGATGTTTATCGGCTCTTTTAAATCAAATGCAGAAATTTATGCAAATCCATGGGGACTGCCTGAAACGTTTAACGTTCAGAACTTCGCAGATGCATGGAACAATTATAATATTGATACAAGCGTATTTAACAGTGCGATTGTGACGGTGCTTGGGATGGCACTCACACTCGTACTGGCACTCCCGACAGCGTACGCACTGGAGCGTCTGCGCTTTCGGGGAAGCAGCATTCTGTTTACAGTCTATGTCTCAGCGATGATGATTCCGATGGTCCTCGGCTGGATTCCATTATTCTTCTTATTAATGGATTTTGGATTACTCGACAGTATTATCGGACTATCAATCGTCTATGCGATTTCACAGCTTCCATTTTCAATCTTCGTCCTCACAAGCTTCATGGGGACGATTCCAAAAGAGCTTGAGGAATCAGCATCCATGGACGGGATGTCACCGTATGGGATCTTATTTAAAATCATCGCGCCACTTTCAACAACTGCGATCATTACCGTCTCGATTATGAATGCCATTCAGTTTTGGAATGAATACTTTATGGCGCTGATCTTTCTGAACTCACGCGAAAAGTACACGCTTGGACTGGCAATTGATTTTATCGGAAGTGAAGCCCAGTACACCAACGCATGGGGCACACTGTTCGCGAGTCTGACCATCGCCATTATCCCAGTCATCATCCTGTACGCCATCTTCCAGAAGCGTATCGCGAAAGGAATGACTGAAGGTGCGATTAAAGGATAAGGCGCAGGTATGATACATTGTTAATAGTTATATAAAAGTCCATTATCGTTTTTGCACAGCTGTGATTGAAGTGGAAGGGGGCGACTCCTGTGGCAGGAAGAGACAGGTGAGGCATTGGAGAAGCCTGCTGGCTCACCGCCCGGCCACGGAAAGTGTCCCCCTGGAGCGGAAATCACAGCCAACATTGCAGAGAAAATAAAAGACTAACCAATAGGAGGAAAGCTGTGAAGGACCCTCAGCGTAACCGATCGATCAAAGGCGGTCTCGTACTCATCAACGAGCTTTTACACAAACTGCCGCCATCAGAACGTAAAATTGCAGAATACATCTTAAAACACCCGCACGAAACCGTCTATTTCACTGCCAACCAGCTTGGAGAAGCAAGCAGAACAAGCAGCGCGGCAGTGATCAGGCTGTGTAAATCACTCGGGCTAAAAGGATACCAGGAGCTGAAAGTCAGAATTTCAGGAGATCTTCACAAGCCTGATGAAGCACAGTACCGCGATATTCAGCCGGGTGAGGACATTGAATCCATTATTAATAAAGTAACGAGCAACAGCATTCAGGCAATTAAGGAAACGACTGAAATGGTCAATGTGGAAGCGTTGAAAAAAGCAGTCGCAGCGATTCAGAAAGCGGACCGTATCCACTTTTACGGGGTAGGCGCTTCAGGCATTATTGCAAAAGATGCCCAGCAGAAATTTCTGCGTATGAATAAGCCGACTTCAGCATTTACTGATATTCATAATGCGGCGATGTATATAGCCAACGCCACAAATGATGATGTCGTCGTGGGAATCTCATTTTCAGGTGAAACGCATGAAACCGCAAAAATTATGGAACTTGCCAAAAAGCAGGGGGCTACAACAATCAGTCTGACACGCTACGGCCAGTCGAAGGTAACCTCACACGCTGACATCAACCTGTTTATCTCAGCATCCCGTGAGATTCCCGCCCCATTCAGAAGCGGCGCTACTTCATCAAGGCTGGCGCAGCTGCATATGATTGATATTTTATTTACATGTGTAGTCACTGATCAATACGATGAAGCAGCGAGTTATATTGAAGAAATAAAATCAGCAATGGATTTTCTAAAGAAATAGTCATCAAAAAACAGCAGTGAACGCACACTGCTGTTTTCTTTTGGATATTCAGTTTTAGCAGTGTCATGAGGAATGACGCGGAGCTAGTTCTGTGATTGTTTTTTAAATGTGTGGAAGTCTTTATCGAGCTCGATGTGCTTGTGAAGTAAGTAATCGAAATTCTGATGCTGCTCTTCATGTTTTTTATCCTGGATCTTTAACATAGAAAGGATTGCATGTTGGTTTTCATATTCTATACGGTGGAGCTGGGTGTCGACTTTATCAAATCTGGTATCAACTTCAACAAATCTTTCTTCTACCTGCTGCTTAAACTCGCGCAGGTCAATCTTAATCTCTTTCAACTCTCCCTGCATATCCTGCAAAATCGCTAGTATCTCTTTCTCCATTGTTTTCGCCTCCTCTATTGATGAATCTATTATATAACGCCTCAGATGAAAAAAATAGTTTTGGATGAAGCTTCCTTTTATAGGGGGTATAATAGAAGAAAACATAGAGGGAGTGTCTCATATGCCAGTCTACAACAAGCTCGTACGCGACCTCATCCCGGATATCATCGCAGCAAGCGGGAAGTCGATGGAGACGCGGATTTTGAGTAATGAAGAGTATGTGATTGAAGTGAAGAAAAAGATGAAAGAAGAACTGGCAGAATACCACGCCACCCAGAATGATGAAGACGCAATCGAGGAACTTGCAGACCTGCTTGAACTGATCTCAGCTGCTGCTAAGACACATGGTGTGACGCTTGAGGAAGTGGAGGAAAAGCGTGAGATGAAAGCTCGGGATCGGGGCGGCTTTAATGAGAAGATTTATCTGGTGAGTGTGGAAGATGACTAATGTCAAACTGATTACTTCACATCTGATAGATGAATTAAATCATCTTATTGATCAGGCAGAAGAAATCTACCTTTTAACTGCATTTGCGATGGAGTCAGGTGTCAAGAGAATATTACCATCACTTAAAAAGGCTGCTGAAAGAGGGGCAGATATCAGGTTGTTGACTGGTGACTACTTATGTATCACGCAGCCAAAAGCATTAAAGTCTCTTATCAATGAACTGCCAGCAGCTGAAATAAGGTTGTGGCAAAATGATGGCAGGTCGTTTCACCCGAAAGCTTATTTGTTCAGGTTTTCAAGTGGCGGGCATGTCGTCGTAGGTTCATCTAACCTCTCTGCTTCAGCTTTAGATGGGGGAATTGAATGGAGTTTATCTGCTGCTTCAGATCAGGAGCAGTTATTTGAACACTCAGCTGAATCGTTCATGCATCTTTTTCAGCATGAATGTACAGTTCCGGTCAATTTGAAAACAATTGAACGTTATGAAGAATTATTTGATGTTTTTCATTCATCTAAAGACATACATAAAGTCTGGACTCAATCAGAGGAAGAAGCAGTAATGTTTGGAGAGCCGGAGGACCAGGATGCTCCGGTAGAAGTTTTTGAAACGTCAATCGCCGGTGAAATTGTACCGAGGGAAGCCCAGCAGCAAGCTTTGCAGGCGCTGACTGAAACGATGGACCTCGGATATGATAAAGCAATGATTGTTATGGCAACAGGACTTGGCAAAACGTATTTAGCGGCATTTTTTGCGCGTCAATTTAAGAGAGTGCTTTTCATTGCGCACCGTGAAGAAATTTTGAGGCAGGCGAAAGCTTCTTTTGAGCATGTATCAGGAGAATGGACAACCGGTCTGCTTACAGGTACTGAAAAACAAATGAATGAAGATGTGATTTTTGCATCGGTTGCCACGTTATCAAGAAAGCATTATCTGGATCAATATCACCCTGAAATATTTGATTTAATCGTAGTAGATGAATTTCATCATGCTGCAGCGGTTTCTTATCAGAAAATTATTAATCACTTTAGACCTGAATTTCTTCTGGGGATTACGGCGACTCCTGACCGGAACGATGGGAAAGACGTTTTTGCGATTTGTGACGGGAATGAAGCTTATAACATGAACTTCTGGAAGGCCATTCAAAATCAGTGGCTTGCTCCATTTCACTATTACGGGGTTTACGATGAAACAGACTACTCAAAGATCAGGTGGCTCAGTTCAGGCTATGACCAGGAACAACTGGAACAGGTCCAGCTTAGAAAAGGAATGGCGGAGAAAATCTACGCTGCCTGGAACAGACACCGACAGACAAGAACTATAGCATTCTGCTCATCTATTAAACAGGCGGAATTTCTTGCAGACTATTTCAGAGAACAGGGAAAGCAGGTAACAGCTCTGCATTCCAGAAGTAAGTATTCAAGACATCAAGCAATCAAAGAGCTTCATGAAGGATTACTGGATGTGATTTTTACAGTTGATCTATTCAATGAAGGTGTTGATATTCCACCGGTTGATACACTTTTATTTGTCAGACCGACTGAGTCACTTACAATCTTTACACAACAGCTTGGCCGGGGTCTGCGTTTATTTGAAGGGAAAAGTCACTGTACAGTCATTGACCTGATTGGAAACTACCGCAATGCAGATGTGAAGCTGAAAGTGTTTGATCAGGATCCTTCTGGTTTTGAAAGAGACCATAAAACAGTGATCCCTGATATGCCTGAGGGGTGTAAAGTGGAGCTGGAAACAAACATTATAGACCTTGTTAAAGAAATGGGCAAAAACAGGCTTCAGGTCAGGGACCGGTTAATTACAGAGCTTGATGAACTGACACTGGAGCTTGGTGAGAGACCGAGTTATTTACAGTTTCACAGAATGGCATCCATTCCAAGTATTTTCATTAAAAGAACATTTGGCTCATACGTATATCTATTAAAGAGTGCTGGTAAATTGACAGAAGTTGAAGAGAGGGCTGCTGATCTATATAAAGACTGGTTTATAGAAGCTGAAAAAACAGGGATGGTAAAAAGCTATAAAATGGTTGTATTACTCGCAATGCTTGAAAGAGGTCCTGAAAGTTGGTTTAAGCCGGTTACAGCTGAAGAAATTGCTTATTCATTCCATCATTACCTTACTGAGAAAAAGTATAGAAAAGTGATTGATTTTAGTGATAAGAAGGGTAAGTCATTATGGGAATATGATGAGAAAAAGGTTGCGAAACTGCTTAAAGATATGCCACTTTCTAAATGGTCCGGTTCTTCCGGTGGCATTGTGAAATTTGAAGATAACAAGTTTTGGTTTGATATATCGGAGCCTGCTGAAGCATTTCAGGAGGAGTTGTATGAGCTAACAAAGCAGATTTGTCATTACAGGCTTGAGGAATATTTTGAGAAAAAAGCATCAAAACCTAAAACTAATTAACCTGGTTTAAAGGATTTCCAAAAGTAATCCAGAATATATAGGTATACTCTCCCAAAACTCATACCATCAACGGAGGTGCCCAATGAACATCAGAAAAGCAACACTCAAAGACGCTGCAGGGATTGCGAAGGTACAGGTGGATACGTGGAAGACGACTTACAGAGGGATGGTGCCGGATGATTATCTGGACCACATGTCTTATGAACGCAGGGAAGAGATGTGGGGGAAGATTATTGGTGAAGGCCAGGTTCTCTATGTGGCTGAGGATCATGGTGAGATAGTGGGCTTTGCAAATGGCGGGGAAGAGCGAAGTAATAAGTATTCCGGTTATGACGGCGAGTTGTTTGCGATCTACATACTTGAATCCTATCAGCGACAGGGGCTTGGTAAAAAGCTGATGACTCCATTAGTAGAAGAGCTAAAGGATAAAGGGCTGACTTCCATGATTGTCTGTGTGCTTGAGAAGAATGATTCAAAGCGTTTTTATGAGGTACTTGGCGCAGAGAAGGTTGATACGGTGAAGATTAACTTTGGCGGGAAGGATTTGAAGGAAGCTGTGTATGGATGGAAGGATCTTGAGCAGATGAAGATATAATAGACAAGCCATTTATCAAACGATTTCCTGATCATTTGATAAATGGTTTTTTTAGTTCCATAGCCACCTGTATGGATATAAATGTTAAACTTGGACCAATAAAGGTTGTTAATGTAATACACAAGGAGGAAATCAAATGACTGATCAATTCATACTGGGGCTCGTCATTACTTCTGCTCCAAAGTCTTTACTGACAGACGAAGGTTTTGAACACGTACGTGTATTTACGGTAGCTGAACTTGAAGAGCATTTTGGTGTAAAGGGTTCTTTGCATTTTGACAGGTGTGAGGATAATCTTTTATCAGGGCATGGAAAAGCGGCATTTGCTTACTGGACAAAGCTGTTTATGCTGACTGAAGAGGAGATTGAAGAAACCAACTGGGATCATAATGAGGCGCTGCATGTGTTGATCAAAAAGGTGAGACAGTTTGTGCGGACGCATGGACTCATGGTAGCAAAATGGCATAGTTTTAATGAACGGTTCGATATTGCAGGTCCCTGGAGTGTGCAGTTATTTACACCGACCGCACCGCCGATGATTTTTAACCTCGGGATACAGGATATGAAATGGCTTGCTTCTATGGAAATGGAGTTCGGGTTCTGTGCTAAGGAGGACAGGTGGATGGAACTTGTAAAAGGTGCTGCTGAGAAGTAAAGGCGAGGCGTGATGGGAAGAGGAGCATTACTTTAGAGAAGTGGAGCGATATCAAAGTTCCAAAGGGAAGTGCATCTCCCATTACTGTAACACGTGATCAACGGGTGTTGATGATTGAAGTGACTGATTCTGCCGGTACAGAACTGGATGGAAGAATCATCATGCGTGGAAAGACGCTGTTTGTCTTTGCTGAAACCGGCGTTTACAAAAAGGACATGACGCTTGAATTGCTTAAGAAAACTTAAGCATGGAGGTGTCCTGATGAAAATCACTGCTGCAGACTCATCACTCTCTTCACTGGCTTATTCATCGCAAGCTTCTTCATCGGTCCATTTCCAATGCCCGGCATCTTTTACCTGCTTCCGGCGATCTTTATCCTGACGACTTTGCAGCTTTTTGAAAAGGGTAAGAAAAGGGAAGGGGTTGTGAATGGGTTTATTACAGCGATTTTTGTTACCATGGCGACGTTCAGTTTTATTACATAAACAGATAGATGATATTAAGAGCTTCATATTTATATAGCCTAATGACTTAACACCTGACCATAAGCCGTCAGGTGTTTTTTCGTATTGATCGTTAAATTAAAAGTCTGACAGTCATGTATATATTTTTTCAGAAGTGTTCAGGATTAATATAAAAGGGGGTGAGGGTGTGGAAGGGAAATCATTTCACCGGAAAGATGATGTGCAGCAGTGCAAGCGTATTCCTGAATTTAAGGAGCAGCTGCAGTTTCACTTAGGGAACACGGAGGACTTGGTGATGCTGTCTGTCTATGATCAGAAAGCAGGACATCAGTCGTTGATCGTCTATATTGAGTCGCTGATCGATCAGTTCAGGCTTGAAGAGATCCTTGAGTGGTCGGGAGAGATGAACTGGCTGACAAGGGATCAGGTAATGAGCAGTAAAATTCAATTATACGATGGTGCGTTCCCATTTCAGCAGCTTACGCAAAAACTGCTGGACGGTGAAGCGTTTGTGATGACGCCAGAAGAAAAAGACTGGCAGATTAAAGGGGTTACCATACCAAGGGAGATTGCCAGAACGATTGAAGAGCCGAAAAATGAAAAGGTGATCAGCGGACCTCATTATGGGATGAATGAATCGCTCAGCACTAATATTTATCTCTTAAGGCAACGGCTGAAGACCCCTCATTTAGTCGTCAGGTATTATCAGATTGGCAGGGAGTCTAATACAAAGAGTGCGCTGATTTATGTGGAAAATGCAGCAAACCAGATGATCGTTGAAGAATTTATCAGAAGGATTGAGAGCATTGATATCGATGTCGCACACAGTGTTGGTTTTCTTGAAGAGATACTTGAGGATCACTGTTTCTCTCCTTTTCCACAGTTTCTGGCGACAGAAAGACCTGACCGCGTAACAGATAATCTTGCTGAGGGGCGGATCGCCTTCATGATGGACGGTTCACCAAACGCATTAATTGGACCGGCTTCTTTTTTTTCGTTTTATCAGTCTCCGGATGATTATAATGGACGATTCATTATTGGTACATTTTACAGGCTGCTGCGCTTGGTCAGTTTTATTGTGGCATTGCTGCTGCCGGCGTTTTATATCGCCATTGTCAGCTATCATTTTGAGGTGATCCCGGAAGCGCTCACACTCCCGGCAAAGAGGGCCATAGAAGACATTCCTTATCCTCCGCTCGTGGAAGCATTCATTATGGAAATTACGATTGAACTGATCAGAGAAGCAACGGTCAGGCTGCCATTTCCCATTGGACAAACGATCGGGGTTGTAGGTGGTCTCGTCATTGGTGATGCCGTTGTAAATGCAGGCTTTGTATCAAATATTATGATCATTGTTGTCGCGCTGACCGCTATTTCTTCATTCGTCGTACCCTCGGTTGAAATGAATGCAACAGTCAGGATTCTAAGATTCCCTTTTATGATCATGGCTACATTATTTGGATTTTACGGGATCGCTGTTGGGCTTTCGATCTTGCTGATTCATCTGATCCGGCTGGAGTCTTTAGGTGTACCTTATCTCACCCCAATTGCACCGTTTCATAAGTCAGGTCTGAGAGATTCTCTGCTCCGCATGCCGTCGTGGCTTCAGAGCACCAGACCTGCAGGAACACTGACGCTGAATAAAGTCAGACAGGGTTTCTCAAAGAGGTGGCAGCATGCAAAAAAATAATGAGATAACCGGCTGGCAGTTGTTTTTTCTGATCGTCCAGACGCAGATTGGAGTGGGTATCCTCTCGCTGCCAAAAGATATTTCGGCAGAAGCAGGACATGATGCCTGGATCTCTTTAATACTCGGCGGAATAATAATTCAATTGCTCCTCCTGATCTTTCTCTGGTTACTGTTAAGAGCAGGAGAAATCAGTTATTTTGACATGATCATAAAGTCATTTGGAAAATTGGCTGGTAACATTCTGGTTTTTTGCTATCTGGTCTATATTCTATACATTCTGACTGTATCAAACCTTTCTTTTACAAAGGTTTTATCAGATTGGATCTACGTGGATACACCCAAAGAATTGCTGGTGATCTTGTTTTTACTTCCGGCTGCATATTGTGCAGGGAGTAAAATCATTCATGTCGCAAGGTTTTCTATGATCGTATCCTGCCTGCTGCCGTTGCTGATCTTGCTTTTAATTCCTGTGTACAGTTCGCCTGAATTCATTCACCTGCTTCCGATAGGATCTGAAGGACTGCCTGCAATCATTGGGGGGATGAAGGCATCTATGCTGTCCTATATAGGTTTTGAAGCTTTTTTATACTTTAGTAAGTATGTGAAAAGCAACAGGGAGAAAGAGTTGAAAAAAGCAGCTTGGTCAACTTCGTTTGTTCTGTTATTTTATTTGTTTATGATCATCTCAACACAGCTTTATTTTCACGTGAAGGAAATTTTGGTAGTGCCATACGCGGTTTTATATATTTTAAAGTCGCTGAGCTTTGTGATTATGGAGCGAATTGACCTGATCTTCCTTACACTCTGGATCGTCGTTGCTCTTACATCTTTTATTAACTATTTGTTTGTGGCTGCAGAAGAAACAAAATTGCTGTTCAATCTGAAAAGTCATCAGCGTGTGATCATGTTTATCGTTACAAGTGTGTTTGTTCTTTCTTTGTTCATTAACGAAAAGCAGTCCATTATTAAGCTGCAAAGTCTGGTGCCATATGCGGCAGTTATTTTTACAGTTATCCTTCCGCTTGCTACTTTATGTATTTATCTGCTATTTAGAAAGGGCCATGCGACATGAGAAAAATACCGGTACTATCAATCATGATCAGCTGCCTTTTACTCTCGGGCTGCTGGGATCAAAATCTCTTAAAAGATGTACAGCTGATCTATACAGCCGGATATGACCAGACAGACAGTGGTGAAGTAATGGCGACAACCCTTGCCCCGCCGATTGATGATACAGACCAGGTAAGTGAAATTACTGTGACTGGTCACACAGTGAAGGACTCAATGCTTGAGATGGATCTGATGATCTCCGAGTATGCAGATTTCTCAAAGCTGCAGACCATCATTCTGGGAGAAGATCTGGTTACAGAAGAGATTTATTCATTTCTTGATGAGATGTATAGAAACCCGAAGCACAACCTGCATGCAAGAGTTGCAGTAGCAGATGGTGCAGCAAGTGAATTGTTATCTCAACAGATCGATACGCAGAAAAATAAATCAGAATACTTTAAGGGACTGCTCGAAAGCTCTGAAATCACTAGTGTGACACCCTACGTTTCATTACAGGATGCATGCACCATTATTTTTAATCCGAAAAAAGACCTGTATCTGCCTTATATTACTTATGAAGAAGAAGAACAGCGTGCAAAGGTCGGCGGTATTGCACTATTTCACAAAAACCGTTTTACAGGAGAGCATTTGGACCCTGAGGAAAGTGTGATCTTTAACATTTTAAATAACAACACAGAGGAATTGGTCAGGGTCACCCGTCGCGTCCATCATGACAGGGAACTTGAGGTGGAGAATTGGTTAACAGCGGAAATCAAAGAGTCAAAAACCCGTATGAAAATCAGCAGGGATCTGAAAAGCTGGGAAGCTAAAGTTGAACTGGAGATCGTTATTACTGAATATGGTCAGAATAAAATCACAAAGGAAAAAGAGGAGGAGCTGCAAAAGCGATTAAAAGACATTCTCACAGAGGATATCAAACATGTAATGACAAAGTTGCAGTCCTCTCAATCAGATGCTTTTGGTCTTGCAAACCGTGTCGCGGCTTTTAATGCTGAGCGGTGGAACCCTGATACATGGGATGAAACTTACCAGGCGCTTCAGATTCAGGCGGATGTTGATATAAAAGTAATGGGTACTGGGATTATAGATTGAGGACCTGGTGTAAAGGCCCTCAATTCTCAGCGATCATTTCACTGATTTGATTGAAAACTAAATCGTGCGGACTTATTGTTCATTCAATTTGAACGTGTCGACATACTGCTTCGCCTCAACAAGAGACAGCCCCTTCGTTTCACGAACTCTTTTGACAGCCTGAACATCCTTCCCCTGATGAATTAGCCCTTTCAGCTCCTGATGCAGTTCCTGATAAAGCTCTTCTTCTGTCACATCCGAATGTGAAGATAACTGGTCCACCTTATAATTCAACGTTTTGACGCGCTGTTCAAGCCTGAATATCGTTGAAAGCAGATAAACAACGACGGCCAGTGTGATGAGTTCGATTAAGTTAAATTCCATATGTACCGCTCCTGACTGGTTGAGAAACCCATTTCCTATAATATAACATTTCCAATATATGAAATAAACTGATACTATGACTGAAGAAATTAACTTGGAAGGGATGAGAAGGATGAGCGGGCAGAAGGAAGATCTGATTGTGATGACAAGCAGAAAGTTTTTTATTTTCTTTGGAGGGACAATCTTCGGAACGATTGTCTTTTATGGGTTCATCAGCCAGCTGCTGGACCGTTTATTTTAAATCAATGGGAAAAGCGGAGAAGGTTTTATCATTTGAAAAGTTTGTAGCTATTACTTTATCAACAAGTGGCGAGAAGACCTCCACTTCAAGCGACGGTTTTTTTCGATAAGTGGGGGGATGAATCGCCAGGTCTTGACCTTGAGGTGTTTTGCTCTTCTTTTCTTGAATGAAAAAAGTGGCTTTCTTTTTGCAAATCCCCTATAATGGGAATAGAACATATGTTCCTTTTCGGAGGGGGCGCAATCAGATGGCAAAACGCTCAAATGATCTACCAAAGAAGGCATTTAAATTCAAAGTCTATGATCATCAAGGTCTTCAATCGTTTTTTGCACAATCCTTTGGTTGTACCCGTTTTGTGTATAACAAAGCCTTAGGTTATATCAACGGTGTATGGGAGAAAACCCACACATTTCCTACGAAATTTCAGGTCATGAAGTGCCTTCCAAAGTGGAAAGTCGATCATCCATTTTTGTGTGAGATTGATTCGATTGCCCTTCAAGCTTCCATTGAACATCTCTTTAGCGGATTGGATCGCTTTCGTGGCACAAAAGGTAAGGAATTGAAAAAAGATTTCTTGATGCGTTTGAAACTAAACCCGACACTCAAACCAAAGATTTGGGACTATAAGGGGTACCCTCGTTTTAAACATAAAAAGAAATCAGCACATATCTAACAGAATCTATCTCCTAAAAAAGGAATTGTTTGCAATTTTCTAAAGAGGGAAAGTAATCACTATTAACCTTTGAGGAGTGATTTACGTGGCTGATAAAGGAATGAGCGACAAGGTAAAAGGTGCTGTGAATAAGGTAAAAGGTGAAACGAAGGATCAGGTAGGGAACGCAAAGAATGATCCGAACATGCAGGCTGAAGGTAAGAAAGACAAGACAAAAGGCGACATTCAGGATGGCGTAGGAAATTTTAAAAATAACGCAAATAAATAATGAACATGAAAAAGCTCCTGTGTGCAGGAGCTTTTTCATGTCTGTAATCATCTTAAAAGTTGATAGTAAGTGTTAAATGTATCCTTACTTATACACATCAATTACATTATCAGACGCTTTTAGCAGTTTTTCTGCTTCATGGCTATCTACTCTAAGTCCGCCTTTACGGTACGGATTAATTAGCTCCTCAGTTTTAGCTTGTGTACCGTTGATTATGAGCTTCTGGTTTTCTTCTCCAAGGTGATAACGGATTAGTGCTGGTTTTCCGAGAATGTCAAATGTCAGCGTAAGTCCATTTAATTCATCTGGCAGGATTGGATCAAATATAGTTGCACCGTCTTCTTCTCTTAGACCGAGTGCATTAGAGATCAGCTGATTCATATAGATTCCTGGTCCGCTTGAGTAGATTCTCCAGCCGCCTTTAACAGATACGTCTCCTGACCGGAGCTTGTCAAAGTGTTCCTGAGCTTCGTATCGCGTATTGAATTTACCATCAGAGCTGCTGAAGTAGGCGTTGCTCTGGCGGATTTCAGCGTTTGGGACAACACTTGTTATACCGACCGGGTTAATCGTCTCCAGACCCTTCCATACTTCATTCTTTTCACCGATTTTAGCCATTGCTTCAACAAAACGGATATGGGCATGAACGTATTGAAGGCCGATTTCTCGTCCGAAGTTGGATGCCTGTTCTGCCCGCTTAAAGTTTTTACTGACGCCGCCTTCATATTGAGCAGGCTTATTCATCAGCCTGACACCATCCGGACAGTAAAACTTCTCCCTGATCAGCGCATAATGACGCTCCATATCTTCTGCTGACAGTAATTCGCTGATCATACTTCTGGTCATTGGCAGCAGGCGGTAGTTGATACCGGTTGTTTTGTCATCAGGATGCACCATATTTTCAGGGTTAGCAGGATCTTCAAAGTACAGGAATCCCGGGATTACTTCTGTCTTGAGCATATAAGTCATAAAATCTGCCTTAATGCTTTCGGCTAAGGAAGCAAGCTCCGATGACTCAGCAGGATGATTTTTTGACAGTGCGCTGCCCAGTGTCCTGACTGTCTGATACGTTAATGCAACGGTCCAGCTGCTGACCATGTACTGGCGGAGCTGTTCATTTGCAGGCTGGAGAGTATCATCCCAGTCACCGTCTCCGTAGGAGGAGAGGTGAGTACCGTGCAGGAAGTTTTGTTTAATGGTCGTAATTTGTTTTTCGATATGATGCTTCAGCGTATATTGTTCATCAGTAAATGAGAAGTTTATACGTGAAGTATATGGAATTTTCATATCAAGAATGTCATCATCACCAGTTGCTGTTATGTAATCAGCTACAACTTTCAGCGGCCAGACGATGACGTCGCCATGGCTGTGATCCTGCTGAATACGGCTGTACTCATCGAACATAAACCACTGCGGCCAATCTCCTGTTTCATCGTACTGGTGTTCATACACAGTCTTAATAATTTCCTTTACGCTGGCGTACTCTCGTGTAGCCATAAAATATTCTGTCGGTCCCTGACACACATCTCTAGTCCCCCAGGCTGCCCCGCCATATTGCTCAAGGCCATGAGGAGAAGAGTAGTGCACCAGCATATTGTGGGTATACCACCAGCTGAGAATATTCACTTTTTCAACGTTCTGCTCTTTATGTGATAATGAAAAGCCTTTTAACAATTGTTTGTAATACTCATAATAAGCTAGTTTTGTTTCAGTAAAGTGCTGATGATCATTGACGTGAAACTTTTTATCCAAGGAGCCCGCAATCTGCATGGACCATTTATCTGTTTTTGAAAGTGACAATTCAATGATGGAAGCCGCGCGTTCCTTTAGTGAGCAGCTGGTTCCATTTAGCGATAATTTGTATGCAAGATTCGGGTGGGTGTTTGCGCTGTCAGATGCCTGATCAGCTGTGACAATAAATGAATGATCGTGCTTTTCAAGGTGATAGGGAACATCATATTCCTGCGTATTCATCGACAGCTGATTGGAAACAATCCATTCATATGAAACTTTGTTTCTAGATGTGACTTCGAGCGTAATTGTCTTGTCATCTTTGTGGCTGAATGAACGGATGTCAATGATATCTCCATTGTATTTATAGATCCACTTTGCATAATTGAAGCCCATTTCAAACACTGCCGGCATTGTCAGTAATCTGAATTCATTATCCACCTTGATTCGGATTCTTTGTCCGGATGATTTAAATATATTTAAAGGATTTCTGACATTGGATAACAGTTTGTTCATGTTAGTATTGCCAAGAACAGTTTGCGCGTTGAATACACCAGGCATATAGGCTGTTGATGCCATGACAGGCTGTCCTTTAAGTTGGTGATTATTTCCGCTCATCAGGATGTGACCGTGTGAACGCTCTGTCAGAAGTTCCTTTTGTTTTAATACGATATGTTCATAATCCAGAGTGAAAAATGACAACAGCTGACCATCTTTCCACTCTTCCTCAAGCCTTTCAGGGTACCACTCATTGATCTCATCAATTGAGATGTTTTCTGAAGTAAGCGTAGCAGTGGCTGTTTCGGATTGAGCGCGTTCTGCAATTGAAAAATCAGCTTCTTCTGCTTGAACTGAGTACCAGACATCTGAGATTTCATCATTAAAAATTGGTCTTTGGACTGCTTCAGGATGATCTTCTGTAAATGCACCATAAAAAACAAAATCAGCCGCACCGTCTAATAATACTGTTTCGCTTTGGAGTGCAGCATAAGCAAATTCATATTGGTACACTTTATTTTCAAGCGATGGCTTCGTCAGTACTTCGGGTGTGTCTGTTTCTTTAAATGATAACCCGAAAAACTGAAAGCCATCAGTGCTGTAACCTGTACTTTTCCCGAGCGAACCGATCTGCAGGGCAGGAAATTTGTTCTGTTGAGGCTGATTCTGTCTTGAACAGATCAAGTAGCCGCTTTCTTCATCTTCAAATACCGCATGATCAATATATTGGGATGTGTAAGCTTCATTCGTTCTGACTGCATTCCTGTCTGCAATCCCAATATCCTGCCCGTGCACAACATCCACTGTTTTATCTGCTCCGCTGAGAGAAATCTCCCAAAACCAGATCAGCTGGTCTGATAAATGAAAAGTAATGTCATATTGAATGCCTTCAACACGTCCTGTCCATTTAGCTTTTGATGAAGAGGTGGAAAATGTACTGTCTGCTTCTTTACCTGTTAAAGGATAGTATCTGATCTGATCGTTTTCGTGGATACGCAAATAAATTTGATTAAGCGAACCATCATAAATATTGCCGATCAGTTGGTTAATCATCGTCTGCTGATGTGTAATCTGAAAAATATCACCAGTCTGTAAATAATCGAATCTGAGCTGATTGCGCTCAAGTGTAAGTGGGTGAACCTGACTGTGAGTTGTCATAAAAAGATACCGCCTTTCTATTTATACAAGTGTAAATGATGTTTTTAATGTTTTAAGAGAATGTGGACCGATAAAAACTTCGAATGTTCCGGGATCACTGCAAAATGACAGGTCAGAGTGATGATAGCGCAGCATGTTTTCTGTAATGCTGAAAGTCACACTCTCGGATGCCCCGGGTTCAAGGGTGATGCGTTCGAACCCTTTCAGCTCTTTTAACGGACGAACGGTTTCACCCGAGACATCTCTAATATACAGCTGAACAATTTCATCACCGGATACAGTTCCGGTATTTTTGACTGTGACAGATGCAGTGATCTGATCAGCTGCATGTAGAGTATCACCAGACAGCTTCAATTCACTGTAATCAAATGTTGTATAGCTCAATCCGTAGCCAAAAGGATAAAACGGATCGTTAGGTGCATCCATATAATCTGATACATAATGTTCCTGAGCATCTGGTGCCCCTTTAGGACGGCCAGTATTAAAGTGATTATAATAAACGGGTATTTGCCCGACGTTATGCGGGAATGACATCGTCAGTTTTGCAGAAGGGTTCACACTTCCTGTCAGGCAATCAGTAACTGCATGCCCGCCTTCGCTTCCAGGGAACCAGGCAAACATCACAGCGTCGCTCAATTCATGAACTTCTTTTATATCCAGCGGTCTGCCGCTGAAAACAACTGTTACAACAGGTTTTCCGGTCTTTTTTATTTCTCTCAAAAGGTTCAGCTGAGCTTCAGGTAGTTGAATATCTGTACGGCTGTTTGCCTCTCCGCTCATCAAACTGCTTTCGCCGAGTGTAAGGACGACAACGTCAGACTGATCGGCAATGTCGATTGCCTGCGCGGTTAATGAGTCATCATGCTGGTGAATCCCGCAGCCCTCAGCAGCTGTAAACGTCAGGTTTTGTTCCTCAAAAGCATGTTCAATAGAAGTCACTTCCTCTATTTTCCCTTCAGCTGACCAGGGGCCAAGCAGGTCCTGGCTTTTAGCAAAAGGCCCGACCAAAGCGATGCGCTGTTCCGGTTTTATTGGAAGTGTGTAATGATGATTTTTTAAGAGAACGATTGATTTCGCAGCGATTTCACGGCTCAATTCCCTGTGCTCACTGCATCCAACGATCTCTGATTCTCTTTCAGAACTGATTCCTCTGTAAGGGTCATCAAAGAGTCCCATTTTTTCTTTCAGTTCAAGTACACGTGTGACTGCTTCGTTAAGAAGGGATTCATCAAGCTGACCTTCCTTTATCAAATCTTCAGCGTGTTGTGCGTAGCAGGCAGTCATCATTTCGATATCCAGTCCTGCTGTCATTGCCTTTAATGCCGCTTCTTTTTCATTTTCTGCTACACCGTGGGGGATCAGTTCTTTTACAGCACCCCAGTCTGAGATCAACACGCCATTAAATCCCCATTCATCGCGTAATAAATCACGCATCAGCTTCCGATTGGCAGTAGCAGGAATCCCGTCTACGATATTAAAAGCAGTCATGACCATCTCACACCCGGCATCGAGAGCAGCTTTATAAGCGGGTAAATAACTTTCTCTTAGTTGGCGCTCTGACATATCGACTGTGTTATAGTCACGGCCTGCTTCAGCGGCACCATATGCTGCAAAATGTTTCACACATGCTGCTACAGCTTCATGGTTGTCTGTCAGGCTCTCCCGTTGAAATCCTTCTACAAACGCTTTGGCAAAGAGACCATTGATGTAAGGGTCTTCTCCTGTAGATTCCATGACACGCCCCCATCTCGGGTCACGCACCAGATCAACCATCGGAGCAAAAGTTACATGAACGCCTGAAGCGGCTGCTTCTCGTCCTGCTGCTTCAGCACTCTTCTTTGCAAGACCCGGGTCCCAGCTGCAGCCAAGTGCCAGGGGTATCGGAAATATGGTTCTGAATCCATGTACAATGTCTGCCATAAAGATAAGAGGGATGCCAAGACGGTTTTCTTCTATATGTTTTTGTTGAATGGACCTCACTTCACTTGCCCCTGATACACCAAGCACGGATCCTGCGTTTTGAATCTGTTTCTCCGTTACTTGCAGAGAAGCCATCGGTCCTGTTATGTGTCCGCTATTAGAAGAACCTTTAAAGAATGGACCTGCCAGCTGAGATAGTTGTGCAACTTTTTCTTCTATAGTCATTTGTTCAATCAGATGTTGAATGTCCATAGGAAACCTCCTTTTGTTGAAACGTTTCTATTAAATTGATTATGAATAAAAGAACTGGCTGTTGCAAGGTTTTATAGAAAAATCATTTTGAATCCCATGTTATAAAGGTATTTATTAAAAAGTATTAGATAACTAGTGTATTTCATTGTGGTGAAAAATAAATTTTAAAAAACTATTGAAAGCGGATTCACATTTGATTATAATCAATTTATCGAAACGTTTCAATAAAGTTTTTCAAATCAATCAAATTGATTTTTGCGATACCAAATAAACCAGCAACAGTAGAAGGGATGGAATGAATATGAATAAGAAATTGTTAGTACCAGCCGTTTTGACGCTTGGAGTATCAGGTGCACTCGTGGGATGTGGCGGCTCTGATTCAAGCTCTGGAAGCGATGGAGACACGCTGTCAGTCTGGGCAATGGGGGAAGAAGGAAAGCTTCTTGATGAAATGACAGCAGCTTATGAAGAAGAAAATCCGGATGTAACAGTTAATGTTCAGGCAATTCCATGGGATCAGGCATATGACAAACTTTTAACAGCAGTAGCATCAGGCAACGGCCCTGACGTCCTTCAGCTGGGGACAACATGGGTGACTGAATTTGCGGATGCGGGTGCATTACTTGACCTTTCAGAATACATGGAAGACTATCCAAACTTTAATCCTGATAACTACTTCGAAGGTGCACAGGCATCTATGGAATACGACGGTGCGACAGTTGGTATTCCTTGGTACGTTGAAACCCGCACCATGTATTATAGAACGGATCTCTTAGAAGAAGTTGGTTACAGTGAGCCGCCTGCAACATGGGACGAGCTTAAGGATGCAGCGACGAAGCTTTCTGAAACTGGAGACAATGTATATGGACTTGATATTGACTTAAATGATCAAATCACACCATTTATTTTTGCATGGCAAAACGGATTTGAGTTTGACACAGAGAATCCGAACTTTACGTCTCCTGAATTTAAAGGTGCAATCGAATACTATACAAGCTACTTTGAAGAAGGAATCAGTACAACTACTGAGGGAATTGATATCATTCAGGCATTCAAAGATGGACAAAAACCAATTTTCTTCAGCGGTCCGTGGATGATTAACATCATTAATGATCAGGCGCCTGAACTTGAAGGGGACTGGGCAGTTGCAACAATGCCGGCAAATGAAGAGAACGTTTCTAGTATTGGTGGAGCGAATTTCTCTGTTTTCCATACTTCAGAAAATGTTGAAGGCGCATTGGATTTCATCAGCTATATGACAGAAACCGAAACTCAGCTTGAATGGATGGAGAAGTCGAATACGCTTCCTTCAAGAACAGAATCATGGGAGGACCCTGCACTAGCTGATTCAGAAATGTATTCGGTATTTGGTGAACAGCTTGAAAACACGCAGGCAGCCCCACAAATTAAAGAATGGGAAAGAGTTGCCCAGGAGCTGCTTTCTTCTATCGAAAGAATCAACATTGGCGGAGCAGACATTGATGAAGAGCTGGAAGCATTTAATACAAAAGTAGACGGTATTATTGAATAAATCCTGTAAGGTAAGCGGCTAAATGTCGCTTACCTTCATTTCTTAAAGGCAGGTGGATGTACTTGACTAATCTAGTAAAAAGTATGGCGAGAGATCGTCATCCTTATATTTTCATTGCGCCGGCGCTGTTGATCCTTATCCTTTTTAGTCTAATTCCAATTACAATCGCATTTGTAATCAGTTTCACGGATATGGATCTGAAAGGGCTGGCTAACTGGTCAAATATTAGTTTTATCGGCTTATCCAACTACACTGAACTATTATCAGACAAAGTGTTTCATAAAGCGGTACTCAATACCATTTTTTATGTGGTGATTGGCGTTCCGCTGGTGATTGTTTGTTCTCTTGGCATCGCTTTGCTGCTGAACTACGGTAAAAGTAAGATTTATACGGTGTTCCGGGGTGTATATTTCATGCCAGCCATTACAAACATCATTGCCATCGCTGTCGTATGGGGATTTTTATATAATACAGAATATGGATTATTCAACTACTTACTTTCATTAATGAGCGTTGATAAAATTCCATGGCTTGAAGAGCCGACGATTGCAAAACTGTCTTTAATATTACTCGCTGTATGGAAAGGAATCGGAATCAATATGATTATCTTCCTTGCTGCATTACAGGGAATTCCGAACTCTTACTATGAAGCAGCAAGAATTGACGGAGCAAAGCGCTGGCAAATCTTATTCAAGATCACAATTCCGCTTTTAAGATATGCAATCTTCTTCGTTACAGTTACAACCTTAATTGGCTGGCTGCAATTCTTCGAAGAACCTTTCATTATGACGCAGGGTGGTCCACTTGACGGTACCGTCTCTATGGCTTTATTCATTTATCAGAGAGGTTTCCAGTTCAGTGAATTCGGATATGCAGCAGCAGGTTCCTTTATTTTATTTATCTTTATTATTGTTGTGACATTAGTGCAATTTAAGATGCGAAAAGCAGATGATGAATATTAAAAGACTCGAGGTGAGATCTCATGGCTTCACAAACGTCTAAAAATAAAACGGAAAGAATACTAGTTACTTTGTTGCTTATTGTTGGAGGGCTGGTTGTCTCTCTTCCGTTTATCTGGATGATTACAAGTTCTTTTAAACCGGAAAGTGAAATTCTTCAAATGCCGCCAACCTTATTTCCGGAAAACCCGACGATACAGAACTATATTAACCTGTTCACTACGATGAACTTTGGTGTCTACTTAAGAAACACATTGATCATTGTACTATTGTCATTTGTTGGTTTACTGTTCAATGCAATGGCAGGCTACGGCTTTGCGAAGTATAATTTTAAAGGAAAAGAAAAGCTATTCATTCTCGTTCTTGCCACAATGATGATCCCGGGTCAGGTAACGATGATTCCTGTCTATCTGCTACTAAATGAGATGGGGTTAATTAATACAATGGCGGGGATCGTACTTCCCGGTCTTGCTGCAGCATTCAGTATCTTTCTGTTCAGGATGTTTATGCAAACCATTCCAACTGACCTGATTGAAGCTGCACGATTAGATGGAGCTGGAGAATTTTACATCTTCTTCCGTTTGATTATGCCTGTATCAAAACCGATTTTTGCTGTACAGGGAATATTAACATTTATCGCAGCATGGAATAGCTTCCTCTGGCCACTCATTATCGCAAACGATGAATCACTATATACGTTATCTGTCGGATTATCATTATTAAAAGGCCAATATGCTAGTAACTTCGCTCTTCAAATGGCTGGAGCTGCATTCATGGTTATTCCAATTATGATTATTTTTTCTTTCTTTCAAAAGTATATTGTGGAAGGTTTTACAACATCAGGTATCAAATAAGTATTATAGTTATAATAGAAGATGATCAGATGAAAAGGGGGGATTAGGTGGCCACAATTAAAGATGTAGCCAAGCGTGCGGGTGTTGCGATTTCAACAGTATCCTATGCTTTAAATGGTAGCGAAAAAATTAGTGAAAACACTCGCATGAAGGTCCTCCGGGCAGCAAAAGAATTAAATTATAAAAAAAATGGCTTTGCTTCTGATCTGAAAAGAACCAAAACCAATACGATTGCCTTAATTCTAAGTGATTTGGCAGGACCATACTATTCAGAATTAACAACAGGTGTACAGGAAATCACCACTGCTTACGGCTATGACTTAATTGCCTGTAGTGCACAGGGAGGTCCACAGTCTACAGCAGTAAAATTTCTCCGTGAAAAAAGAGTGGACGCCGCAATAATTCTTGCTCACAATATTTCAAACGAAGTGATCACAGATTCAGCGCGTGAAGGGTTTCCGATCATTGTACTAGATCGCCACGTTGAAAACGATCACGTCATTCAAATTGAAGTTGATAACTTTCAGGGAGGCTTTGAAGCCACTGATTATCTAATCAAAAAAGGTCATAAAGAGGTTGCCTTCATCAGTGGACCAGCCAACTCCCATGATAGCGATTTACGCCTAAAAGGATACATCACTGCTATGAAGGAAGCGGGTTTGAAGTCTGCTCAAAGGTGGGTGCTGCATGGAGATTTCACACGTGAAGGCGGCTACCGTGCAACAAAAATGCTGATTCTTCAGGGAACGCTTCCGAGTGCAGTATTTTATGGCAATGACGAAATGGCAATAGGTGGTATGCAGGCGTTTAAAGAAAAAGGAATCCGCATTCCGGAAGACATCTCAGTTGTGGGCTTTGATGATATAGAGCTCGCAGAATTCACAACACCACCACTGACCACCATCAAACAGCCGAAATATGAAGCAGGGGCCCTTGCTATGCACCTGATTCTGCAAAAGCTTGGTGGGGGAGAAGTAAATTCATATTATAAGGTTGCTACTGAGCTTATTGAAAGAGAGTCTGTAAAGTAATTCTTATAAAAGTTTTTAAACAGTCTACCCAGCATAAAGTTTTGTATACAATTTATTTAAATAACGCAAATAAATAATGAACATGAAAAAGCTCCTGTGTGCAGGAGCTTTTTTCATGTTCACAAATCAGCTATTGATAAAAATGAGATAAGATGAAACGAAATAGACGACTACAGCCATCATAGAAGGTAACATGTACTTAAAGCCGGAGTTTGCTTTTTTCCTCAAAATCGCATACGTCAAAATGCCTGAAAGAATAAAAATACCGATCGCGGTTGTTAAGTGAGAACTTGAAACGGAAGTAACGATCGAACCCTCTCTATAAATCACATCAGCACCTGCAATGATAAAGATATTAAAAATGTTGCTTCCAAGAATCGATCCGATTGCAAGGTTAACGTTATTAAGACGCAATGCCACTAATACAGACACTGCTTCAGGAAAGGAAGTCGCAGCAGCCACAAGAAAGCTTCCGATAAAGCTTGAACCGAGTCCTGTAATCACAGCGATCTGATCACCCATAATGGATAACATAGTCCCTGCACCCATAATGACAATCGCTGCGATGATGAATCCAGCGACGGCATATCTAAGAGACATCGCCATATCTGATGAATCGACTTTAGCCAGTAGCGAATCCCCAGGTTGTTTAATCGTCTGTTTATTTTTTGATAAACGTCCGAGAATCAGTACTTTTGCTAAGTAAATGGCTGCAATCAGCAGTGAATCAATTCCTAATCCGAGAATTGTATAGTCGTTACGTATAATGAGCGACAGCATGATCAGCAATGTCAGCATCATGCCGATTCCTGCAGTGAATAAATGATCGTTACTGGCCTGTAAAAAGAGCTGTTTCTTTCTGAAGTAAAGGTCAAAGCAGGCAATAATAAACACGTTAAATAAATTTGAGCCGAGCAGATTACCGATTGCGATATCATTGTTTCCGATCCATACTGCTGAAAAACTGGTCGTCACTTCGGGTAAAGACGTTGCACCTGCGAGCAAAAGGGTGCCGACTAGCAGTCCACCCAATCCTGTCTTTGTACTAATCACGTCTGCGTATGTAGAAAGTTTCATCGCGGCATAAATGGTAACGACTGCAGCGAGTATAAACCAGACAAACGCCATGTGACATCACTTCCTTATGGAGACTAAGATCCTATCTGCTAGCTTTCCCACATTTACAAAAGTTATATCCCCGGAATATACAAAAAACCCTGGTGTTTAAACCAGGGTTCAGCTCATCAACTATTAACAAAAATCAGATAAGACGATACAAAATAAACAATCACAACCAGCAGAGAAGGCAGCACATATTTAAAAGTAGAAGTCGCCTTTTTCATCAATACAGCCCAGATCGCAATCACTGACAGGATCGTGACACCGATTGCAGTGGTTAAATGGGAATCTGAGACGCTTGTGATGATTGCACCTTCACGGTAGATCAGGTCCGAACCTGCAAGGATCAGCATATTGAAAATGTTACTT
Source organism: Jeotgalibacillus malaysiensis (assembly GCF_044789845.1). Taxonomy (NCBI): domain Bacteria; kingdom Bacillati; phylum Bacillota; class Bacilli; order Caryophanales; family Caryophanaceae; genus Jeotgalibacillus; species Jeotgalibacillus malaysiensis. The sequence goes on along the minus strand of NZ_CP085252.1, from coordinate 3,160,932 downwards.
CCAAGAATCGATCCCATCGCAAGGTTAATATTTTTCAGCCGCAGTGCGACCAAGACCGAAACAGCTTCAGGCAGTGAAGTCGTTGCAGCGACGAGAAAGCTTCCCACAAAGCTTGAACCAAGGCCGGTAATAACTGCGATCTGGTCACCCATGATCGACAGCACTGTTCCTGCACCCATAATCACGATCGCCGCAATGATAAAGCCGATGACAGCATGCTTCACTGACATCGTAAATTCTGACGACTCTTTTGCAGGGGTGGCGGTGACGTGTTCTTCAGCTTGTGGTAAGCTCTGATCTGATTTCGATAATCTGCCGATAATAGAAATCCCGGCAATATAAATTACGACAATCAGGATGGAGTCGATCCCCATTCCAAGGATTGTATAGTCAATCCGGAGGGTTAACGCAACCATGACAAGCAGTGTCAGTAGTAAGCCAAGCCCTGCTGTGTATAAGTGGTCATTACTTGCCTGTAAAAAGAGCTTTTTCTTTCTGTAATACAGGTCAAAACAGGCAAGGATAAATACGTTAAATAAGTTTGATCCAAGTACGTTTCCAATCGCAATATCATTATTTCCAATCAGCACAGCTGACAGACTCGTTGTCACCTCGGGAAGGGAGGTAGCGCCTGCGAGTAAGAGCGTGCCGACAAGCAGGCCGCCCATCGCCGTTTTCGTGCTGATCACATCAGCGTAAGTTGACAGCTTCATTGCTGCATATACGGTGACGATTGCAGCCAGAACAAACCAGACAAATGCCATATGTATTCACCTCTGAATATTATTGGTTAAGCAATATATAAGAAAGGCTGCCCAAGCAGCAGCCCTGTTATGCCTCTTCTCCAGGTTCAGGATCATCAGCTCTCATTACAGTGATTTTCACACGTTCGATCCGGTTTTCAGACAGTTCGAGTACATCAAACACAACGTTTTTATATTGGACTGAAGGTCTCTCATTTTTCCGTGGAATATAGCCGAGCTCATGAATAATAAAGCCGCTGATTGTATCGAGCTCCTCTGAAGGAAGGCTGACTTTTATGACTTCCTCAAGCTCCCATAATCGGAACGTGCCCTCAGTAACATAAACACCTGGTTCCTGTTCAATCATCTCTTCATCAGACGAACCCTGCTCGAGACTTTCACTTGAGATCTCACCGACGATTTCCTCAATCACGTCTTCAATCGTAATAATGCCCTCCGTACCGCCGTACTCATCAATCACAATTGCAATATGTGTATTACTCTTTTGCATAGAAGCGAACAGCACGTCGATCGGCTGGGATTCAAGCACGAAAAACGGCCTTCTGATCAGATTTTTTAAATGAAAAGGTTCGTCGTTACCAATATACTGGAAAAGGTCCTTAGCATGCAAGACTCCTATTATGTTATCAATCGACTCTTCATAAACAGGAAATCGCGTGAAACGTTTTTCTTTTACCAGTGATAACACGTCTTCAAAAGACGCACTAATCGGCAGTGCGGAGATATCTCTTCGGTGCGTGATGATATCTGTTGCGATTTTATCGTTAAACTCAAAGATGTTGTTGATCAGAACCTTTTCTTCTGGATTAATCGTCCCGCGTTCCCGCCCGACATCCACAAGCATTCTAATATCTTCCTCAGTTGCTTCTTCATTACGCGCATTTGGGTCAACACCAAACAGGCGGACTACTGCGTTTGTTGATACAGTCAGAATAAATACAATCGGGGCACTGATTTTCGCCAGAACTGTAAGAGGTGTAGCAGCTACTCTTGAAATTGCATCAGCCTTTTGAAGTGCCAGTTGTTTTGGTACAAGTTCACCAAATACAAGTGTAAAGTAAGATAAAACAATGGTAATTGTAATGACTGATAGTGTATTTAATACACCAAATGACAATGGGGCGCCCCATGCAACAAGCGTATCAGCCAGCGGACCTGCAAAGAAATCTGCAGCAAAAGCACTGGACAGGAACCCGGCAAGCGTAATTCCGATTTGAATCGTACTTAAAAACAGGCTGGGTTTGGATATCAGGTCATATATTTTTTTCGCTTTCGCATCTCCATGATCTGCATCCCGCTTTACTTTATTATCATTTAAATTCACCAGAGCAAGCTCTGAGGCAGCAAAAAAAGCATTAATCAAAATCAATACACCTAACGTAACGAGCGCAATCGTCAACAGTGATTCCTCCATAATTATAATAATCAATCTTTCAATTCTATTTCTTTAATCAAATCTAACATATAGATTAATAGAAAGATGTACACAAAACCCCGCACAGCATGCCGTATGGGGTCATGGTCTCACATTAAGACTGGGCCATCTGAATATCCAGACGCACCCTTAAAATTTGATGATTATCCATCTCTTCAACTGTCCACATATGCTTTTCATCACTTGGAATCCGGTCGCCTTCAGCAACTTCGTTTTTCTTATGAAGCACCCAGCCGGCAATCGTATCAACGTCTTCAGCGCCTTCAAACTGGGCGCCAAATCTCTCTTCAAGTTCATCTAGCAGCACACGTCCATTTACACAATAAACAAGCTCGTCGATTTCCTCAATGTCATTACGCTCGTCTTCATCAAACTCATCGCGGATCTCACCGACAATCTCCTCAAGAATATCCTCAAGCGTCAGCAGTCCTGAAGTACCGCCGTGATCATCAATAATGAGTGCCATGTGCACACGTTCAAGCTGCATTTTCAGCATCGCATCCTGAAGCGGTGTATGCTCAGGAAGCAGCACGATTTCATGAAGCGTATCTGCAATTTTATACGAACGGTCACGTACAATATTTGTCAGCATTTCCTTTACATTAATAAAGCCGATAATATGGTCTTTATCATTGTCTGTTGTCACAGGGAAACGCGTATACTGGTGTTCATCAATGATGCTGAGAATCTCTTCTGTTGTCATGCTGATATCAAGCGTCTCCATCTGTACACGGGGGACCATGATATCCTTGGCAACACTTTCATCAAAGGCAAAGATATTTTCCATAAATGAAAGTTCAGTCTGATTGATCTCACCGCTCTTAAAGCTCTGCGCCATAATGATTTTCAGCTCTTCTTCAGAGTGCGCCTGCTCATGACCGGCCGGCTGAACGCCAAACGCGCGAAGTAACAGACGTGCAGAACCATTCAGTGTCCAGATTGCCGGAAACATAATCTTACCAAACCAGTATAGCGGACGGGCAAGAATAAGCGTCATTTTCTCAGCAAACTGAATCGCAAGCGTCTTCGGTGCAAGTTCTCCGATGACAACGTGTAAAAAAGTCACAAGCGCAAACGCCACAGCAAATGAAACGATCGTAGAAATCGCCGCAGGCACACCAAAGCCGTCAAATACAGGGTGCAGAATCTTCTCAACTGTCGGCTCACCAAGCCACCCAAGGCCAAGGGCTGTCACTGTAATTCCCAGCTGACACGCCGATAAATAATAGTCCAGATCCGTCACAAGCTTTTTCACAATCGGTGCCGTCTTATTCCCCTCAGCAATCAGCTGGTCCACACGCGACATCCTAACCTTCACAACCGCAAACTCAGATCCTACGAAGAAGGCTGTCAAACCGATTAATACAGCGACAAGCCCAAGATTTAAAATCAATATACTGTCCAATAAATTCCCCTGAAAAAGGGGATTCACCTCCGAAATTTTTTAACTAAGTAGTGTCGTCATCAGCTGAATCAGTGGAATCATTTTCAGCTGAATCTCTTCTTTAATCATATGTCTTTCCTCAGGAGCTGCTTCCGAAAGCTCCTCTTTCAGCGATAAAATCTTCTCTTCCAAATGAGCGATTTCCTCGTTTACTTCCTGCAGCGCAGGACTCGACACAGGCTTCACTTCCATCAATACCTTAATCTCATCCAGCGTCATCCGCTGGTCCTTTAACAACTGAATCTCCTTCAGTGTTTCCAGCACAGACTCCGGATATAACCGGTAATTCGAAGCAGAGCGCTCAAAAGGCAAAAGTCCAATCTGGGTATAGTAATCAATCGTCCGGGTTGAAAGACCGCTGCGCTTCGCAACCGTTCCAATTCGTATTAGCGCCTTCCCAATATGTTCAACGTCCTCTCATCATGCAAATTAAGAAAAGTATACAGTGTAACGTGATGGTTGGCAATGGTTTTGTTTTAAGCGGCACTGGGGGGACGGAGTTAAGTGAGTCGAAATTAAAATGATTATAAAAGTGGAGCGGTTAACTCCGTCCCCGAGTTGGTTCCAATATGATTAGATGGAACTATTTTTCAATTAATCCCTTAAATTGTTAAATTTAATTTGTGATATCAGGTGAAAAATGTTAAAGTTAAATTTAGTCAGATAAAAAGGTAGTTATGTATAGTTACCCCCAGTGCTCAGGAACATAAATAAACGGGATCGTTAAGACGTGGAGGAAGGGGATGCAGATGAACAAATTGATTCAGAGCATGCTAGAAACTTCCAAACAGTACGAAAATACCGCAATCAGCCATCGAATTTTTCATGAAGGCCAACTAGTGCTTATCATCGTTGTTGATCAGGAAAAGAATGAATACGTAGTAGAAGTGATCGGAGCCGATCATCCAGAAATTTTTCATTGTCCTGAAGAAGCAGCAAGATCTCTAACGAATAAAATTGATCAGCTCAGTATGAACAACTAGCAGCTGGTCTTTTATAAAACCGATCCTCTTTCGCTTAAAAGGATCGGTTTTTACATAGTGTTTCAGCTGGAGCGGTCATGATCAGAAACCATGTTAGTGAGCTGATCATCGAACTCAAAGTCCTTCATTGGCATACCATGTCCTGTTAAGAGAAGCTTCGGCTTCATATCTTTTATAATATTGACAGACTGCATGGCGAGCTCTTTATCCTGCGTCAAATAATCAGGAGGACTATCCAGTTCCTTTTTCTGCATTAAAACATTGTATAGTGATTCCTGTTTGACCGTAATTAAAGCATCACCTGCAATCATTGTTTTACTGGCATGGTGAAAAAATGAAATATGACCCGGGGTATGACCAGGTGTGTGAATCCAGAACCAGCCCGGCAGATGCGGGACTTCATGATCCTTATTCAGGTGCTGAAGCGCTCCGGTGATGTCAATTCCCTCATGAGGAAACAGGAGGGGGGACAGCTTTACGACAAGTCCTCTGCCTGCTTTAGCATCAGGCTCAGGGTAATTAAGCTGTCCGGTCAGGTAAGGGAATTCCTCCGGATGAGCATAAACAGGCACGTCCCATGCTTTAATAAGTGTTTCAAGTCCGCCCACATGGTCAAAGTGACCGTGTGTCAGGTAAATCGCTTCCGGGCGAACGCCTTTTCCAAATAGTTTTTCTGCCTGTTCAATGATCTGTTCAGCAGATTCAGGCATACCGGCATCAATCAATACCCAGCTTTTCTTCTCGGCATTCGCACACACAAAAAATAAATTTACGACCTGGTTGGTGTACTGATATATTCCTGGTGCGGCCTCAGTCAGGTGTCCGGATTTAATAGATGTAACGGGTATTTTTTTACTCATTATTTATCCTCCTTTCAAATAAAGCAGCCTGGAAATAATGGAAAACCCTCCTGAACAGATAGTGTATCCGTACAGGAGGGAAATACTCATGTGATCAGAAACGCGCTCCGATCTTATTTATTGGATTTTTCATTTTTTGAGTGTGCGGGTTTGTCAGGGTCACGCTGAGGATCTATATCCTGACCCTCTTTTTTCTTTTTCTTTTGCTCAACTGAGTCATTTTTCTTTTCTTCTTTGCTCATAATGATCCCTCCTGATTCATTACTTCAAAACTGGCAGGTCATGATGAAGCTTTGGAGACGGTATCTTGTGCTTAGGCTGCTGACCTTTTGGAACAGGGTCTGAGATATACTCGAATTCACCTGACCCATCCTGTGCAGTGCCCGTAGCCCATGGACCTTTACTTGATTCTTCACCTTCTGATAGGTTAAAGAGTTTATAGGCTTCTGATTGTGCTTCTTTTTCATCTTCGCCCGGAAAGCTTGATGGCACGATGATCCCGTTTTGCGTTTCGAGCTCTTCAATTGCTGCAAGCCATTGATACTGATGATAGCGGTCGCGGGCAAGCATATTTCGGAAGACTGAGCGTACACCTTCATCCTGTGTCATGTGATAAAGTCTTGAAACCTGCAGGCGCCCCTGACTTTCAGCGTGCAGATTAGAACGCATGTCAGCAAGGAGATTGCCACTTGCCACAATATAAGCACCGTTCCACGGAACACCGTTAGAGTTTGTTGGCGCTGCACCAAGACCGCTCATAATCAGATGCTGAGGGTTCACGCCACCCATAATCGCAGCCATTTCCGGATCCTGTGCAGCTTTTTCCTGATCTTCAGGAGATGCGTTATCAAGTAGCTGACTGATGAGTGAGCAGAGCATCTCAACATGTCCGATTTCTTCAGTGCCAATATCCATTAATAAATCTCTATATTTTTCCTCGCCTCTGCAATTAAATCCCTGAAATAAGTACTGCATCATAACGGTCATTTCACCAAACTGCCCACCCAGGACCTCCTGGATATGTTTCGCCAGCATTGGATCTGACTTTTCTACCTTGACTTCATACTGGAGTTCTTTTTGATGTCTGAACATATAAAAATCCTCCTTGAAAGTTTTGTCATACACTCAGCATTTTCCCGGTTAACACAATATAAAACTATATTTGGTAAATGAGTAAAAAAGAGGAGTGAATGCCCAGTTTCTATTCAATTAAAAACTATAGCCAGATTTACGTCTTGTAGGCATGCTGAAGGTATGAACAACACCTTTTTAACTTCTATACTTTCTCCATACCTCTGGAAAATTTCCTTAAACTAGACTTATCATCCCAATCAGTATTTTATAAAAGATCATGTGTAAAGGAAGAATTTTGACCAAAAAATGAACTGTTATTGCTCCAGCCATTTATCTTCATTTCAAATGAATATGGAAGTAAGTGGGGACGGAGTTGAGTGATTCGTTTTGAGAATGATTCTAATTTCGACACACTCACCTCCGTCCCCGCTGTATTACTGGTTACATATCCTATTTTCATGGGTATATGAAAAGCATCCTGCTGGGGAAAAGAGGGAGAGCCATGACTGAGTCAATAGAGAGCTTAAAACAGGAAATTAATAGGCTGAATCAAAAGCTGGAACGTTATGAATCATATATTAAAGAGCTTTCTGCACCGATTATTCCATCGATTGTGCCGCATACGATTCTGGTGCCTTTAACGGGCGGGATCACTGAGGAAAGGCTGACACATATTCTTGAGGCGGTTCTTCAACATCTGCAGTATGGGGAAGTGGAGAATGTGCTAATTGATTTATCAGGGACGAATATCAATGATGTCGATAAATCTGATTATCAGCTTATGGCTGCGAGGATGAAAGATCTGATCGGGGCGGTCAAGCTGATGGGTGCACGTACGATTTTTGTCGGTTTTTCGCCTCTGTTTGCAAGAGAGATGGTGCTGTCAGGCGTTGTAAGGGACGGGCGGATTCATTCTTTTTCAACGTTTCGCAGTGCGCTTCAGCATATTATGAAGGATAGAGGATATGAAATAAAACAAAGATAGAAGCAGGCCTTCTTTTTAAAAAGGGCCTGCTTTTTTCATGTGATTACCAAATTGCTTCAACGTACTCAGGATTATCAATAAACGGATTGCGATTTCCCTGATACGATTCAAAAATGACTTCATTCCGGTTGCGTTCAAATCCATCAACCGGATCCTGTTCATGCCATTCTTTTAAAGTAGAGACTTTACCAAGATAAGGACCTGAGACGTCAACCTGATCGAGCACTTCTAGGTCCACTTCACCGGCGTCGCCTTCATAGCGTACTGCCATATAGAACACCATACGTGCAATATCACCTTTTACATCATCTCGCGGCTCCCATGAATCGCTGTCATAAAAAGTGTCGGGTGCTTCAGGGTGAACGCTGCCGCCATTATCAAAGTCCAGATTTTGTCTTGATGAATTCACTGTTACATCAGTTGGTCTGAGTGCATGCAGATCAGTGCCTGTGCCCATTGTTGTTCCGAAGTCTCCTTTAGACTGAGGCCAGACATGCTCACGGTTCCATTCATCCACAAGGCCGCCATTATCATATTTTGAAATGGATTTCCCTGTATATAAAAGCAGTACGTTATTTGGATTGTTCGGATCCTCATCTGTATTGCGCAGCGCTTCCCATGCATTTGCGTAGGAAACCTCCTGATGATCATCAATAATATGATGTAGTGCCTGCTTTAAAGCCACGCCAGTTAAGCCTTCAGCATCAGCATAATAACCTGTTCCCGGTGTACCTGGATCGCCGCCTGATTCACGGCTGATCGATGTAACTGACTCTACCCCTTCATGAGCGAAATAATCGTCACGCGTGCCGTCTACAACGATGTAGTCCCCTAAATTTGAAGGGTTGCTCATTAAACCGTACTCACTGCGGTATCCCGCATCAAGCTTTACAAAAATCATCTCTGACATCTGGGTTTCACCCGGATCATCCGCCAGTGCGAGCGCATAATCACTCGTGAAATCAGATTGCTGCACAGTCGAAGTTGATACCGGCACCCCCACAATATAACCGCCGACTGTCACATCTGCCCCGTTTGGTTCATTCATTGCTTCATCCACAGACAGCAACGTTGAACCTGACACAACCGGCACTGCAATCAGCAATACAAGCGTGACCATTAATAGAATTGCCTTTTTCATTCTGACACTCCTCTAAAATAGATTACCCTCAGGCAACACTATCTTTCGCAAAATGTGAGGCAATCCCTTTAATAAATAGTCGCATTTTCATAAATAAACAAATGAACATATATTAATGTTTGAAATTGCAAAATATGTAGGAAAGGATCAATAAAAAAGAACCGGTTATCTGCACCGGTTCAAAGATATGTATTACCACCAGTCGACAAATACGACTGCCAGAATAAAAGCGCCTGCCAAAGTAAAGTCAGTATAAGCGCCGGCTTTGGTCGCTTCAGAGCGCAGCCTTTCAAAACCGGTTAATATAAAGATCAAACTGATCACTAAAATTAAATAATAGATTGGAAATAAAACATGACCTGTAAAAGCTGTGTATAGCGCAATCACACTTGCAGCCACGGCAAGTACCAGTCTGATAACCTTTAAAACAACCATCATGGGTCCTCCGAAGAATATAGTTAGCAAAATCTGATAAATTCAGTGTAGCACAACACCTTTTCAATAAACAGGTCAAGAAGTCATTCTTTTACAATCAGGATCAAAGAAAAACCCCGGAAGTCCGGGGTTGTTATTACATAAGTAAAATTAAACTTGAAGCCATTACAATCATACCGGCTACCATGCCATACATCGCATGGTGCGCTTTTCCGTATTCACGCGCTGCAGGAAGCAGGCCATCCAGCGAAATAAATACCATGATCCCGCCGACACCTGCAAACACAAGCCCGAACATTGTATCCGTTAAAAACGGCATTAAGATCAGGAATCCGATCAATGCACCGGCAGGCTCCGCAAGTCCTGACAAGAAAGAAAGCTTAAACGCTTTTCGACGCGAGCCAGTTGCATAATAGATCGGGACAGAAACTGCAATCCCCTCAGGAATATTGTGCAATGCGATCGCAATCGCAATGGCAAGACCCACAGCCGGATCATCCAGCGCCGAAATAAACGTCGCAAGTCCTTCAGGAAAGTTGTGAATGGCAATCGCAAGCGCCATAAATACACCCATTTTTCTCAGGCGCATAGCAGCATCCTTATTAAGCGTTGCCTTCTTTGTTGCCTTCGCAGCAACTGTTTCTCCGCCTTCAGGATCCTGCGCGGACTCAACAAACTTAGATTCATGTGGGTTTCCAACAGTAGGAATTAATTTATCAATCAGACCAATAAAAAGCATCCCCGCAAAAAACGCAATTACCGTAAACAGCGTACCGGTCTGTTCACCATGACCCGCAGTCAGTTCATCCAATGCCTTCGGAAAAATCTCAATGAATGAAACATAAATCATCACACCTGCTGAAAAGCCAAGTGCAATCGACAGAAAAGCCGTATTCGTCCGCTTCGCAAAAAACGCAAACATACTGCCCACGCCAGTCGCCAACCCGGCAAACAGCGTTAACAAAAACGCATATAATACTGCTCCATCCATCCTGCATTCTCCTTTAGATTAAAATCATTCTACTGATACTATATGATAAAAGTTTGTTTAGTGCAACTTTTTTGTGAGAGTGTAATAAAGGTTGCTGTGGCTAATAAATGGTTTGATACAGGGGGGACGGAGGTTTATGTATCAGAATGGAATATTATGTATAGAAGCGGCTCACCCGGGACGGAGTTGAGTGCGCCACTTTTAGAATCATTCTATTTTCGACTCACTCAACTCCGTCCCCGCCGTGCCACTGCACAAAAAAGCCTGTGCAACCACACAGGCTCAAAACCTTAAGGCTTTAACACAACCTTAATACATTCATCTTCATGGTCATTAAAGATCTGGTAGGCTTCTTCAGCCTGATCCATTTTCATTCTGTGCGTGACGATTTCGGTTGGATCGAATTCGCCATTTTGAATCATATCGAATAGCCGCGGCATGTAGTGGACGACTGGTGCCTGGCCCATTTTAATTTCGATGTTGCGTTCGAACATGTTGCCAAGCGGGAAGCCGTGGTACATAGAACCGTAAACGCCGGTCAATTGCATCGTTCCAAATTTGCGGATGGCTTTCATGCCGATTTCAATCGCACTGATTGTACCGCCAGTCAGACTCAGCTTTTGTCCGATTTCTTCGACTGCTGACTTTTTACCATCCATACCAACACAGTCAATAACGATATCCACACCACCCTGGGTCATTTCTCTGATATGTTCCCCCGCGTCTTCAAAGTTATCGAAGTTTACAACTTCAACATGATTCATTTTCTGCGCTTTGAATAGACGATAGGAGAGGTTATCGACTGCAATGACGCGGCTTGCGCCTTTCATCCAGGCAAATTTCTGAGCCATCAGACCAATCGGACCGCAGCCGAGAACAGCGACTGTACTGCCTTTTTTAACGCCGGCATTTTCAACACTCCAAAGCGCTGTCGGCAGAACATCTGACATAAAGAGCAGGGCTTCATCCTCAAGCTCCACAGATTCAGGAATCTTAAGCGGCATAAAGTTTCCGTACGGCACGCGCAGGTATTCAGCCTGTCCGCCCGGGTGATTACCGTAGCGCTCAGTAAATCCAAAGTAGCCCCCTGTATCAAGTGATGGATTCGGATTGGAGTTATCACACTGACTTTCAAAGTCATTTTGACAGAAGTAGCATTCGCCGCATGAAATGTTAAATGGAATGACAACGCGGTCGCCTTTTTTAACACTCGTTACTTCAGGTCCGACTTCTTCTACAATCCCCATTGGCTCATGCCCGATGACGTAATCTTTATGAGCAGGAAGAGCCCCTTGGTAAATATGTAGATCAGATCCGCAAATGGCTGTTGAAGTAATCCGTACCAGAATATCATCCCGCTCCTGAAGTTTCGCATCCGGAACTTCTTTGACCTTCATCTTTTTTGTGCCTTGAAATGTGACTGCCTTCATATTAAAACCTCCAGATAGAATAGAATGGCCGTGGCTCTGTTAAATGAACGTCTATTTTCAGATTTACCCGATCTGGGGGAGATAGAAACTGATTATTGAAAAAACACCTTATAATGGTATGATTTACCTGTACAGGGAACTTGGTTTACAGGGGGTAGCGATATGGAGAAAGCAGGGAAGTGGATTCAGCGGGCTGGTACCATTTTTATCAGTGCAGTTGTGCCGTTTATCAGTATCTTTATAGAGGTTAGTTTACATAGTATTTTGGAACTCTTTCTACTTGGCGGCTTGATTACATTATGGGGAAATATTTTAACAAAGGAAGAAGAGCAGAGCCTGCCGATCGCAGTTTTCGGTTGTATTGGTCTTGCCTGTTATCTCTATATTGAATCGCTGTGGCTTGCGATTGCCATGGGTATCTCAGGTGCCATACTAACAGGACTTAATTATCTGATGAACCGGAAATCTGCCGATGAAGAACCCGTTCAACTACATAACGAATAACATTCAAACATGTAAAATGACGATCGCTCTTTTACAATAAAGAAAACAGGTCTTTGGAAAGGGATGAGCTTATGCAATCATTTCCGCTCATTGTCGCCTTATGCGGCAGTCTGAGAAAAGATTCGCTGAACCGCAAGCTGATGAATGAAATCATCCTGCAGTCGGAAGGTAAATGGCATGTAAAGGAAGCGGAAATAGGGAAGCTGCCACTGTTTAATGAGGATATTGAAGCGGAAGGGGACCCTGAATCTGTACGGTCCTTCCGCAAAAAGCTGAATGAGGCAGATGGCGTTTTGATCGTCACACCTGAATACAACGCAGGTATACCGGGTGGATTAAAAAACGCACTGGACTGGGCATCACGATCACCGAAGGAATTTTCAATTAAAAACCTGCCTGTCGCCATCGCAGGTGCTTCAAATGGGAACGTCGGAACCGCACTTTCACAAATGCAGGTTCGTCAGATTCTCACCAATATGAACGCGAACATCATGACCAACCCTAAAATCATCGCAAGCCGCTACCAAACCAAAATTGATTCGGAATCAGGCCGCCTGACAGATGAAGCGACAGAAAAGCAGATTGATAAATTTATTGATGGGTTTACGAAGTTTGTGAGGGTTTTTGGGGAGTAGTTTATAGTGATTACAAAAATGACTCGCTAGGGACGGAGTTGTGTGTTTCATTTTTAGAATCATTCTATTTTCGACTCACTCAACTCCGTCCCCAGTGTGCTCAAACCCCATAAAAATTAGTTTCCCAACACAAAAATCCGGGTATAGAAAAACCAGCTAACGGTTTGTGAACCATGACGACATTACCTTTATGCTAGTTTGGCTCCCCATTGTCCATTGGGGGGCACTTTTTTTAGGAACAAAAAAGGGGGAGACTGATGTCTCGCCCTTTTTAAATTGCTTCAGTGATATGGTTACCCACCGCAGCTTGAGGGAATGTCACGGTAATGGTTGTTCCCCAGTTAATCTTACTGTTTACTTCAATGTCACCGTGATGGTCCTTTATTAATTTAAAGCATACAGCCATACCAATTCCGGTGCCTTTTTCTTTAGTCGTATAATACGGTTCACCGATTCTTGAGAGCCGGGACTTGGCTATGCCTTTCCCGTTATCGATGATGCGGATGCGGATTTTTCCATCTGTACTGTCGACTTTAATTTTGATTTTGTTTTCAGGTACGGTTGCTTCAAGGCTGTTTTTCAGGAAATTGATCATAATCTGTTTGAAATGTGACTTCTGGATATCGAGCAGTCCGTTCGATGTTAATAGATTTTCAATCGAAATAAACTTGTTTTCTCTGATCGCGACAGACTGGTAGAGGAAGTGGATGTTCTCAAGCTCCTCCGCCACATTGATGATTTCGCTATGACCTTCATCCTCATTTTTTGCCTCAGGACGTGCGAGCAACAGAAGCTCTTTTAGGACTTCTACGATCCGATCGATTTCATCTAAAATGATATTCTCAAGTTTCGGGTTATCTGTCTTTTCTTTTGACAGCTGGATCAGCCCTCTTACAGTTGTCAGCGGATTTCTGATTTCATGGGCAATACTTGCTGCAAGTTCGCCGACTACTTTAGATTTTTCAGAGTCGAGCAGCAGCTGTTCATTCTGCTTTTGCTCAGTGAAGTCTACCCCGATAAAAAGGGTGTACACTTCGCGGCTGTCCAGTTCGATTGTTTCGAAACTCCACTTCACGTAACGGATTTCACCGGAGCGGGTCAGCATTCTGTCCTGTTCAGGGTTCAGCTCTCGTATTGCAAGTAATGCTGACAGATCCTGCTGTGACAGCTCTTCTTTTGACACGGACAGCAGCCTGCAGATTGAATCGTTCAGTCGGATAATCTGGTTGTTCTGATCGATCACAGCAAGGTAGTTCGGGTTAATATCCATAATCTTTTCAAGCAGTGTGCGTTGTCTGGCCAGATGATCGTTAGCCTGGAGCAGCATCATGGACTGAATACGAACGTAACCTAAAAACAGCAGTAGTGAAATGACTATAGAGTTAAAGCTTGAAAAATATAATGGAAGGGGGGTGAATGCACTTACCACGCCATTTAGAAATATAAAGATAGCACCAATACTGATCTGCATGTAAAAAAATCTGAGTGAGCGGTTCAAAATACGGTTTGCAGCAAAGGCAAACAATGTTGTATTCGAGATCACCAACAGTGTATTCATCATAAAGGTAAAGTTAAGATTTCCGTACTGCGGCATCAGGTGTTCAGGTGAGAACATGCCATCCTGAACAAATATATATCCTGTAATCCCTGCATGAGTAAAATTAATGAGGTAAATAGCCGCACTAATCCCTGTGAGTGTCAGCAGTCCCCTTATTTTGAATATCTTTTTGAAACGAGTCAGTTCAGGGCTTTGTTTTACCATTATAATTCCAAATGCATACATAACGGGCATCAGAAAAATAGGACCTGCTCTGAAAATCCTGAAAAACGAGTCAATCACTGCAATTGAAAAAACATCCTGACTATATAAAAATGCGATACCCATTTGCCAAAATGAAATAAGTAAAAGAAACAAAGAAAATATTTTTGTATTTGTTGATCTTGAATATAAAAGTAAAGAAATTGCTAAAAACAGCGGTATACTTGCTAATGCCATTAATAAAAAGAATGCCATGGAAGGGTCTTCCTTTCCCGAATTCGACATGCTGAGGTTGCATGCACACTAATAATGTCTAATTTTAGCAAATAAGCACAGGTTTGGACACCGTGAATACCTATTTAATATAGGAAATGATTTTTTATGTAATGTTTTGTTAAAGTCAGCTGATGGTTTCACTTCAGCTGTACAGAAACAAAAAATAATCTTTAACATAGCTTGATGTAAAAAAGAGCCCTTATTCAGGCTCTCTTCTGTCACCGGTTATCTTTTGCGCTTTTCGTATGAGCAGGCTTTTCAGGGTCGCGCTGTGGCTCGATATCCTGACCGCGCTGTTTTTTCAGACGTTGTTCAACAGAGTCGTTTTTAGAAATCTCCTCCATCGTCATCCCTCCATTCGTCATTATTTTTCCTGTTTTTTAAAAAACTATTCAAATGTGTTATAAAGGAGTGTCATTAGGGAAAATATAAATTGTGTGTTATTAGTGGACATTGCAGAGTCGAAAGGATGAGTCGTATTTCCAGAAGGTTGAAATGCAGCAAGTGTAATAAATGGATGGAGCTTTACGAGGATGTTTATCTGAAAGCAGAGCGTCCATCTGAGAATAATCTCTATAAAGGGATGTATGAACCTTCTTGCAGGGATTGTACGATTTCAATGAGAATGAACGGCTTAGAAAAAAGGTGAAAGCGGGCGGATGATGCCTCCTCTCACCTTTTATCATTTAAAGCTCTTTTTTGAATACATAACTCACTTTATCATATTCCATTTTTTCTTCGTAAAAGCGATGTGCATCAGTACGCTGTAGCCCTGAAGATAAGGCAATACGTTCGTATCCTTCTTTTGACGCCCAGTCATGCACAAATTCAAGCAGTTTTTCGCCGTATCCATTGGACCGTTTTGCCTGATCTGTTACAAGGTCACATATCCAGACAAATCGTCCATAATATAATGTGATCATCGGCTTAAAACCTGCGAGTGCGACGATTTCATCGTTCTCATACAGTGCAAAAAGTCTGTAGCTGTCCTTTTGCCGCGCTTCTTCAATGAGCGCCAGATAGGCAGTTTCATCTAAATGTGTTCGCAGCTGGCGCATCACCGGAAAAGCTGCCAAGCATTCTTCCTTTGACGTACATTCTTTTATATTCTCTGTCTTCATCAAATCCCCTACCTAAACTGTTTTAGCATTTAACAGCATCACAAATGATGCAAGTGAAACAATATTGATCATTGAAAAAACCAATCCTAAAATCATATAAATATTGAGACGGAGTGACACAATCAGCTGGAAATATCCCATGATAAGTGAACCTGCAAACAGCACTGCTGCCGCAATAGCGAGCGGTGTGGAAAATGAAGCAGGTGCCAGTCCGATCAGTACGACAAGCCCGGTGATTGCTGCTGTCAGTATTAAAAATAAAATACTTTTTAATTCAGGATGTAAAAAAGACATCGTTGACCTCCTTTTTAAGGCGTAATCAGCCATTTAAAAGCGTCAGGAAATTCTTTTCTCCACGTAGACTCATGATGCCTGCCATCTTTTACAATGTCAAACCGGAGCCTTTCTTCCGGGAATCCACTTTCAGCAAAGGCATCAGCTATTTTTTGTGCATCCTTTAATAAAAGCTTTGACCCGCGACGGCTTTTGTCTTCAGTATCTCCAATATTGATGATTACTTTGTGAAGCGGGAAATGATGACCGTTTTGAATCAATTTTCTTAGTGAATCGTGATCCTGCCAGACCATTAGCGAAAAAGCCATCACTTTGCCAAAAACTTCAGGGTATGTAACACCTGCATAAAGTGAGATGTAAGCGCCAAATGAACTTCCGCCAATCATCGTATGTTCAGGGCCGGTAAGCGTCCTGAACTCACTGTCGATCCATGGCTTCAGCGTGTTTGTTAAGAAGGCAATATACTGTTCACCTTTTCCTCCGAAGTGGTGTTTGGCATTTGTATAAACGTTATATTCATTGCTGCGCTCATCTTCTCCATGATCAATCGCCACGACAATTGCCTCATAGGACTCATGCTGACCGCTCAGCGTTTCGAGTGATTCATCCACGCCCCATTCCTCCCCGGTGGAAGTCGCCTGGTCAAATACGTTTTGTGCATCGTGCATATAAAGGACGGGGTAGCGCCTGTCGCTATTTTCATAGCCTGGGGGAAGGTAAATCCAGATACTTTTAGTTGTTTCCAGCTGAGGAACCTTCATATCCTTTACAATCCTGACGTCTCCGGTGATGGAATGCTTGTCATGTTCATCAAATAGATCCTGCCATTTTACAGCTTTCATAAGGTGCCCCTTTCAATCTTCGTATCTAAAAGCATAGCATAGATTGGATGCAGTTCTTACGCAAAGCTGACGAAATTTAGGAGAAGGATGAATCTTTTTCCAGACCCAATCGTAAATATGGTTAGGAGCTGATCGTATGGAACAGACTAATACACAATCAATCGTTTCACTCACGCTTGGAATCTTATCGCTGATGGTCCCGTTTCTCGGCATTTTTCTTGGGATCGCAGGGATTATTACCGCAAACATTTCGATGAAGCAGATTGCAATCAGTGATGAAGGTGGAAAAGGCCTCGCCATTTCAGGAATGATCTGCAGTATCGTCGGCCTGATCATACAGCTGTTTACGATTCTCGCATGGTTCTTTTTCATCGGCGTCGCGTTTTTGACGGGGTAATGGATTGAAGGAATCAAACAGTAAGAAAAAAGGGTATAAATATTGGGTTGGCTTTGGACTTACGATTTTCGCTGGTATGACGTTGGTTGCTATTGTCAACGATCAGGAAATTGTATGGTCAAAACAGATTGCGATTCCGCTGGTATGGTTTTTCGAATGGGCGTGGGATAGTAAGGAGTATGGGAAGAAGACGTAAAATGAGATAAGTCTATTATCACAATCTCCTGAACCACACCCATAATTTCATGAACCAGCCTCACCACCTTACCCCAATTAAGTGACCTCCCACACCAAAACCTGTATCATAAATCAAAAAGGGGACTCAGACCATGGATTCTGCTAATTCCCGCGCTTTTCTGCGTGATTTTAATGAAATTGAGAGTTACCTTAAGACCAAGCATAACAAAGGTGATTATATGAGCTTTCATGCGCTGCTAGATAAGGCTGCGCAGCGGAATGACCGGATTGTGAAGCGGTATATCAGTGATCTGAAGGAGATTGCCGAGCTGAGGAATGCAATTGTACATACATATACGAATGAAGTGCTGGCCGAGCCGACGCCTTATATTGTGAATCTGATTGAGGAAATCAGAAGCAAACTGGTTGTGCCGCCGACTGTGGAGCGTTTTGTAAAAGAAGTCGTAACGCTGCATGAGGATTCGTCGCTGCAGCAGGTGCTGCACAATATGAACGAAAAGGCGTATTCACAGTTCCCGCTCGTAGATAAAAATAATCTGGTTACTTCACTCGTAACGGACAGTGGAATTGCCAACTGGCTTGCTGCTCATCTGGATCAGGATCACGTGTCGATTAAAAATGTTCAGGTGAAAGACCTGCAGCCTTACGATAAAAAGAAGAAGAGCTATCGTTTTATCAGGAAAGATGCGAGTATGTACGAAGCGCAGGACCGCTTTTCACAGGCAGCTGAACGCGGTGAGAAGCTGGTCACGCTCATCATTACTGAAAACGGAGCGAGCAATAAACCGATCCTGGGTATTATAACGCCATGGGACGTCATGGAAACCAAAGAGAAAGGAAACAGTACACCATGAAATTATTCTACGAAGATGTTAACCTGCAAACTTTTCAGGCGAAGAAAACAGGAGAAGGAACAGACAAACAGGGGCGGCGCTACGTTGTACTCGATCAGACTGCTTTTTACCCGACAGGCGGAGGGCAGCCTCATGACACGGGTCTCCTGAATCAGGCGCATGTCTATGATGTGGAAGAAGTAGACGGGGCAGTCAGACATTATATAGAAGGAACTGATCCACTCCTTGAAATCGTCCATGGTGAAGTGAACTGGAACCGCCGCTTTGATCATATGCAGCAGCATGCAGGGCAGCATATCCTGTCAGCGGCTTTTGAAAATAACTTTGACTTAAAGACAGTCTGGTGAAAGAAGTATTTACTGACCGGCCGGTTGCCGAGCTGCAGAAGCTTGCTAAAATGATCATTGCCGGTGATGCAGAAAAAACCGTTCTTTTTGTAAATGAAACGGATGAAAAGCTCCAGCTGATCTGCGGCCGAAGTGCACAGATAGAAAGCGATATGAATCAGCTGATCAAATCAGTTTTACCACTGATCAACGGACGGGGCGGCGGCAAGCCGGACTTTGCCCAGGGCGGCGGTGACAAGCTGATGTCAGCAGAGGCGCTCCTTGAAGCTTGTGTTGAAAAACTATAAATGTAAAGAGGATGGCCGTTATTTTAACAGGCCATCCTCTTTGTTATGATTTGAGCTTTTTCCAATAGCGGTGATGCCCATCATAAACCCCTGCAGACTCGAATCCACGCGAACGATAAAAGTGGTTCAGCTTTTCATTTTGTTCCACACAATCAAGCATGAGTATTTCTCCCGCAAACTGTTCTTCAATCCATGAAAGACAGGCACTGCCAATGCCTTCTTTTCTTACCCCGGGATCCACAGCGAGCCTGTGAAGGTATCGTGCATCAGGGTCCACACGGTCTCTCCATATATGCTCATCCCATGAATCGGGCCCTTTTCGCAAAGTGAACGTTCCCATCAGTTCATCGTTTTCATAAACAGCGTATGTATTTCCTTTTAATAAATCGTCTTTAATCTCAGCATCTTCTCCGCCGGATAACAGGTAGTCCCATTGCTGAATACCGTCACTTTTTAACTTCCCGGCACAGTGCTTGAGTAAGGTAAGAATCTCAGTGTAGGCAGCTTCTGTCGCTTTTTGATAAGTAATGACCCTGCCGCCTTTCATCATTGAAAAGTGTTGCTGTGCCTGTTTGGATGAAGGTGTTTCTTCCCGGACGAATCGTTCCCCGAGCAATGAGCGGTTAATTCCTTCAGTGACTGCTTCACGGATTACAAAGTATAAAACAGTGAAAGATATGACTGCGCTGAAAATAAAAGCTAATACCTCCATTCTTATCCTCCTCTGCTGTAATTTATATCCTTTATGGTACCTCAGTATTAAAACCCTTTCAACTCAGCTGGTCCAGCACTTCCGGGAGAAATATTTAAGAAGATTTATGTGACAGTTTGTTTCGATCACAATACGGTTATGTATTATTTTTGAATTAAATTGAAATATTATGGTTTTTAGTTTTAAACCTTACAATGTGCTGGGTATACACCTAATAATATGCATAAAAATTTATGTTGACCAGCTTGGGGACAGATACAGAAAAAAGGAGGGTTTGCATGGCGATTCAAAAAAGTACGGACAGTTCCAGTCTGGCTGAAGTAATTGACCGGATTCTTGATAAGGGGATTGTCATTGATGCATTTGTCAGAGTATCACTCGTCGGAATTGAAATTTTAACCGTTGAAGCACGAATCGTGATCGCAAGTGTTGATACATGGCTGCGGTACGCAGAAGCGGTAGGACTGTTGCGTGATGATGTTCAGGAAACAGGACTGACTTCAAGAGATGGTCAGACTCAATACAGTTACTAATCAAGGGACAGAAAGGTGAGAACAATGGCTGAAAAGGATAAAGATAATGAAGTGAAAAAAACAGAGGAAGAAAGCAAGGAATCATCGGAGCATTCATCAGTAAATCTTGCAGTATTAGGTGGGATTGTCGGAGCAGGAATCGGACTTCTGTCTAATTCTGAAGCGAACAAGCGCTTAATGAAGCGTGTTGGAGAATCAGAAATGATCAGACTTGCAGGTGCTGAATTTAAAAAGACTGCAACTGATTTATTAAGAGAACAGGCATTAAGCAGCTTTAAAGATGTAGCTAAAGGCACTTCAGAATCAGTCAGCTCAGCAAAAGAAGAGTCGAGTGATGAGATTGAAGAAATTAAAAGTGAAAACAAGCAATTAAATGATCGCCTTGACCGGATCGAGGAAATGCTTGGTCAGTTAGCTGAATCAAAAAGCTCAACTCAAAAGAAAACTACTACACAATCTAAGAGCAGCTCAAGTAATTCGAAAAAGAGCTGATGCGCCTTTTTAACAGGAAAGAAGGTGTAAGGTTTGTCTATTAAAAGCAAGATCGCAGGTAAAGTTGTCGAGAAGGCGAAGGACAACATGGTCGAAAACATGCAGGAAAAAGCAGAAGACGCTTCAGAAGAGCTGAGTGACGCGAAAAATGAAAATGCGGATAAAGTACACAGCAAAGCTGAATCTGCTAAAGAAAAAGCACAGAATGCACTCACCTCAGTAAAAGACAAGCTAGGTGACGCTGCCAGTAAAGGCGAAGAGCTTCAGGAAAAAGTATCAGGTAAGAAAAAGCGTAAAAAAGTAAAAGGCATTAATGACATTAAAGGGATCAGCAATCTGAAAAGCTATCGTGATGTAAAAAGCTCAAATGACATTAAAAGTTCTTATGATATTAAACACTACTCAGATATTGAAGAAGATGAAGATTAGAAAGGGGATATTAACATGGCCATTCAAAAAAGTACAGACAGTTCAAGTTTAGCAGAGGTAATTGACCGTATTTTGGATAAAGGTATTGTGATCGACGCGTTCGTGCGTGTATCAGTTGTCGGGATTGAAATTCTGACAGTAGAAGCCCGTATCGTCATTGCGAGTGTGGACACGTGGTTAAGATATGCAGAAGCAGTTGGATTACTGCGTGACGATGTGCAGGAGGAAGGCAGATTCCTTTCTGGCAGCAGGGACCGGAACGAAGCAGGATTCAGTCTATAATTCTTGAACGTTAGGCGGAGATGGATATGGATATCAAAAAGATTATGAATAATACTTCAGACTTCTTCGAAGAGCATGTAGCGCCTGTTCACAAGATTACAGCAGTTGAACAGACAGAAAATGAAGGCTGGAAGCTCATTGTTGAAGTCATTGAGGAAAAGGAATATATGAAGCGCTATGCAAAGGATGAGATGGTTGGCGTATATGATGTTTACCTGAATAAAAACGCTGAAATCATTTCATTCGTCAGGCGGGAGATCCGCTACAGAAGTGCTGTAAATATCGAACAGTAATGTGTGAAAAGGAGCCGGGGTCATGAGTGAGACAGGTACTTATATATTTTGCGGGATTCAGTCAGAAAAGCCGATCGAAGGCCTTTCAATAGAGCTTGAGGGTGAAAAACGCGAATTATATACAATTCATTATAAAGATGCAGCCATGGTAGCTGCTAAAGCGCCAATGAAGATTTATCATCCGAAAAAAGACAACCTGATGATGCATCAGAAGGTCGTATCACAGGTGATGGAGCAAAATGATACAGTCATCCCGGTCAGCTTTGGAAACGTTTTTAAAACAGATGATGATGTAGCTGTACTGCTTGAGAACCTGTATCCGCAATTTGCCAAGCTTTTCCCCGAGATTAAAGGAAAAATCGAAGTCGGTTTAAAAGCGATCGGCAAGCAGGAATGGCTTGAGCGGCAGGCGAGGGAAAATCCTGAAATCAGTAAGGCGCAGAAATCAACTGCAGGAAAGTCTGAAGCTGCTGCGTATTATGACCGGATTAAGCTTGGCGGTGCTGCTCAGAATCTCTTTAAATCTCTGCAAAAGGAAATAGAAAGAGAGATGTTTGAGCCGCTGAATGACATTGCAGTTGCATCAAAAAAGAATGATCCGATCAGTGAAAAGATGCTGTTGAATGCAGCATTTTTAATCGACCGTGACAAAGAAGAGGCATTTGATCAAAAGGTTAATGAAATCCATGATAAGTGGCAGGACAGGCTTGACTTCAGCTACAGCGGGCCGTGGGCGGCTTATAACTTTGTTAACATCAAATTAACAGTGGAGGACGGCTGATAACCGTGATTCATAAACTGGTATCGGCACCGATTAACATGGTGATCAAAATCGGTGAAAAAGTAAAAGAAGAAGCAGATAAGGAACTGTATGATTTAAATACAATTCAGCAAAAGCTGATCCAGCTTCAAATGATGTATGAGCTTGAAGAAATTCCTGAAGAAGTCTATCAGGAAAAAGAAGAAGAGCTCCTCATCCGTTACGAAATCGCAAAACAGCGTGAAATCGAACAGTGGGAGCGGATGACTGAAAAGAAAGAAGGGTGATTATGGGGGAATTGCTTTATTTATATGCGTGTGTTCCATCGAAAGAAATGAATACACTGCCTGACCTGACAGGATTTGACGGTGAAGGGAAGCTGCACACGATTCAGGCGGGATCCATTACTGCTGTCATTTGCGCGCTCAATGCAGAGAGCTATAACGAGGATGTGCTGAAGGATAAAGTTGAAAATGATATGCAATGGCTTCAGGAGAAAGCGTTTCACCATCATGAAACGGTGCTCGCGCTTTCAAAGCTGTATACAGTCATTCCATTAAAATTCAGCACAATCTATAAAAGTGAGGACAGCTTGAAGCAGACACTTATTGAAAATGAGTCAAAAATGAATGACATCTTTGACCTGCTAGAAGGCAATGAAGAATGGAATCTTAAAATCTATTGTGATGATCAAACGCTAAAAGAACAGGTCAGTAAAAGTAATCCGGTTATAGAGGAAAAGCGCGGGGAAATCAGCCAGCTTTCAAAAGGCAAGCAGTTTTTTGAACTGAAAAAACTCGATAAGCTGGTGGAAACTGAGCTTGAAGAAGAAAAGAACCGGGTGAGCGAACAAGTACATGAGGCATTGAAAAAGCTCGTACTAAAAGGGAATGTGAAGCGTACCTGGAGCAGTGAAGTCACCGGTGCTGATAAAAAAATGACCTGGAACAGCGTGTACTTAATTTCAAAAGAAGATGTGGAAAGATTTCTTGAAGAAGTGCAGTCCTATGATCAGGAAATGAAGGAAGCAGGATGGCAGCTCGAAGCATCCGGTCCATGGCCTGCTTACCATTTTTCAAGTTTCCAAACGTGAGGATGACATACAATGTCACTGAGAGATGATATAGAAAATAAAGAAATTGCACTGATCGATATTCTCGATGTCATTCTTGATAAAGGTGTAGCAATTAAAGCAGATCTCATTATTTCCATTGCAGGAATTGATCTTGTTTACCTTGATCTGAGACTGCTCGTTGCATCAGTAGAATCACTCGTTCAGGCCCAGGCTGAAGGTAAAACAGTTACATCAGCGCAATTCGATATGCAAAAGGAGGCGCTTATAGATGCAACAGGTCAATCCTACAAGCGGAAAGATTAATCTCGATCCGGATAAAGCAGAGCACGGGCTTGCCCAGCTCGTTCTCACAGTCGTCGAGCTGCTCAGACAAATCATAGAACGCCACGCGATCCGTCGTGTGGAAGGCGGTACATTGTCTGATGAAGAAATCGAGAGACTTGGAGAAGCACTCATGAATCTTGAAGAAAAAATGGAAGAGCTAAGAGAAGTGTTCGGGTTAGAAGCGGAAGATCTGAATATCGATCTCGGTCCGCTCGGAAGTCTGCTTTAAACAGGAGGTTACCTAATGGCAGTTGAACATAATATGCAATCAAGTACGATTGTGGATGTCCTTGAGAAAGTGCTTGATAAAGGGGTCGTGATTGCTGGAGATATTACAGTTGGGATCGCTGATATTGAACTGATCACAATTAAAATCAGACTCATCGTTGCATCAGTGGATAAGGCAAAGGAAATAGGTCTTGACTGGTGGGAATCTGATCCTTACTTAAGCTCTAAAGCAATTGATCAAAACACTAAAGCAATTGAACAGGAAAATAAAGAATTGAGAGAACGATTACAGGCGCTCGAAAATAAATTAGAAGCTAAATAACATTAGCATAACAGGAGGAAACGGATATGGCAGATGAGACAAAAGTAAACGGTCAGGAAAACAATGACGAAGCATCTTCAGGGAAGAGCAAAAGTACAATCGGCCGCTCAATCGCAGGCGGATTACTTGGTGCTTCAATTGGTTACCTTGCGACACCCCAAAACGGCAAGAGAATCATCAGCGGTCTGGATGCTGACAAGTTAAAATCAAAAAGCTCTGATATTACTCAGGCAGCTAAAGAAAAATCTAAAAAAACCACTGATTCTATTAAAAATTCTGCGAAAAATCTATTTGGCAGAGAAAAAGATGAAGACGATGATTATGAGGAAGATGTTGACGGTGAAGACGATGACAATGATAATGACGACAAGCTTGAAAATATGGATGACAAAGAAGTAAAAAGAGAGAAGAAAAAGAGAAAGAGAAAGAAAAAAGGTAAAGACGCGAATGACGATGTAAATAAGAGACTCGATCGACTTGAAAAAATGATTTCTCAGATTGCTGAGGGTGACGAACCAGACGTAGAAGACGACGAGGATGATGAGGATCAGGATAAAGAAAAAAATAAAGACAAGCTTGAAAACATGGATGACAAAGAAGTAAAAAAAGAAAAGAAAAAGAGAAAGAGAAAGAAAAAAGGTAAAGACGCAAATGATGATGTACAAAAGAGACTCGACAGCCTGGAGAAAATGATTGCTCAGCTCGCTGAAAGTCAGAGTGATGACGAAGATGAAGACGAGGACGATGAAGAAGACAATGAGTTTGAGAATGACAACGAAGTGAGCGAAGACGAGAAGGATGAAAAAGAAACTTCAGATGATGAAGACAGCTACGATGATGCTGAAGATGATGAAGATTACGATGGCGATGGCGATGGCGATGGCGATGATACTGAAGATAACGATGACGACGATCAAGACGATGAAGATGAAGAAGATGAAGAAGACGAAGAAGACGAAGAAGACGAAGAGCAGGATGAAGAAGATAAGGACGACAGCGATGAAGATGAGGAAGTAGAAGAGGAAGAAGATAAGAAAGCAAAGAAAGATGAGCAAGATGAAGAAGAAAGTGAAGATGATGACGAAGACAAAAAAGAAGATAGCGGTGAAGACGAGGAAGTAGACGACCAGAAAGAAGATAAGAAAACAAAGAAAGATAAGAAAGACGAAGAAAACGAAGACGAAAAAGAAGATAAAAAAGACGACAAAAAGAAAACACCAGCAAAAAAATCAACAGCTAAGAAAACACCAGCTAAAAGCACAAGCACTAAAAGTAAGCCAAGAAAGAAACGTGCACCAGCAAAGAAGAGTACAACAAAGAAAACAGGCGGTACAACCGTTTCAAGTAACGACGATACGAAATCATAGTCGGGGAGGGGCAGTGAAGATGAAGGATAATGTACTGGAATCGTTTGTACAGGCAGCAAATAAGTATGAATTCACACTTGATGTAAGTCTGAATGTAAATGGAGCTGTCGTAACGGGAACGATGATATCTGCGGGAGAATACTTCAAAACGTTAAGTGAAGAATTTGCTGAAGGCAATGAAGTAGCTGAAAAGCTGGCAGAACAGCTATCTGAAACAGGTGAAAATGCTGAGTCCAATGCCGGATCAGAGGCTAACTTTATTCATCTGAAGGATACGAAAATCTATAATGGTGACAGCAAAGCCACACCATCAAAAGGGAAAATTCTCTGGCGTGGAAAGCTTGATGAAGTAGATGGATTTTTCCTTGGTAAAATCTCTTCAGGCACTTCAAAATAGAAACAGAGCACCCGGTTATGGGTGCTCTGTTTTCTTATACACTTACTTTTTCCAGACTATCAAGCGCCTGTTTTACTGTCGTAAATGCTCTCATGCTCTTAAAATCTACAAGCCCGCTATTTACAATAGACTTGACCGTGTCAGGCCTGAAGCCTGTCGCAAGCACCTGTACGCCAAGCAGCTGCAGCATTCCCTTCATCTGATTTAAATATTGTGCGACTTCAATTTCTACCGGAGTAATACCTGAAAAGTCAATAATCGCATGCGTAATGTCTGATCCTGAGAGCTCAGGAAGTACATTCTCTAAAATATACTTTGCGCGAAAAGCTGTCATTTCACCGATCAATGGCAGCACAACGACACCTTCTTTTACCGGTACAATCGGCGCAGAAAGACGGGCCGCCTCTTCCTGATAACGCTCTTCCATCCGCTCTGTCATGGCTTCATAAGCAAATACTGTTTCATTCAGACTTGTATCCAGTAAAAGGTCAACCTTTTTAATGATTTCAGATTGTTCTTTAATACAAAGCTTTAACTGTTCTCCAATCTCATTGACCACCTCGATAAACACTTCACGGGTTGGCTGATAGCGGACAATGATCTCAGAAATTTTACCGCCTGCTGCTACCTGCATTGCTGCATTTTCCTTGCTCCAGTTAATCAAAGCAACAGGCGCACTTGTTCTGTGCTGTTCAGCAATGTCACCCAAAAAGGTCAGGAAGTCTTTATACATTCCTATCGCATTATCACGTTCGTCAGCCGAAATCTTAAGGCCAGCTCTTTCAATGACTGCATCCACAATCTCTACAGCCATCTCAGTTTTATGACTATTTACGTATTCTGCAAACTTTATAAGATGAGGCAAAGCATTTCACACCTTTTTTTGATTTTATTTTACTGTATTGAGCGGTTTTTGGCTATATGGGGGGAGGGGATTCGGGTGGTTCGGTGTTCAGCCTGTCTTGTTCGCTGCATGAAGGGTGATATTCGAAACTAAACATGGTCTGTTCGCTACTAAACCAGGCATGTTCGACACTTAACGGATGATGTTCGCCACTTAGTGTAATTTGACCTATATCGTTTTTATAAAAAACCTTCCTGCAGACGATGTCTGAGAAAGGTTTTTCGAGATCCAGCTCCGACTCGCAGCCCCTCGAGTCATAAGCCACACTGAGAAAATGGGAAAAGTCACCCATTTCTCTCAGTGCGTCTTATGCTTGTCGGGTCTAACCGCTCGTCTCCGCTTTTCTACATTGTCCAGCTCCAGGCGCTAGCTCCTCGGGACATAAGCCACGCATCGGTAAACGGGAAGTTCACCCGTTTTCCGCTCCGCGTCTTATGCCTGTCGGAGCTGAACAAGCGCCTTCCGCTTTTCTTGGTGTCCAGCTCCAGCAGGCAGGTCCTCGAGTCATAAGCCACAAAGTGATAAAGGGAAAGTTCGCCCTTTTTCACTTTGCGTCTTATGCTTGTCGGACCTAAACGCCTGCTTCCGCTTTTCTTACAGCCACCACATATCAGCCGGCTGTTCTTTAATGTTCACTGACTTCAGCGTCTGTACTGCGCGCTGGAAGCCTTCTTCGATGCTCATGATTGGATCTTCGTGCTCGATGCTGACAACGTGGTCGTAGCCGTATGTGCGCAGTGCGCTGATGATGCGGCCCCATTCGTCTGCAGAGTGACCCATGCCAACTGAACGGAAGCTCCATGCACGCGTCTGAATGTTGTCATATGTCTGCATGTCAGTTAGGCCATACATGTTTGCATTGTCCTGATCGATATACGTGTCTTTTGCATGGAAGTGATGGATTGCATTTTCTTTTCCAAGAATTTTGATCGCACCAACCGGGTCAATCCCCTGCCACCATAAGTGACTCGGATCAAGGTTTGCGCCGATATATTCGTTTGTTGCCGCGCGTAGTTTCAACATTGTGTATGGTGTGTGGACTGAGAATCCGCCGTGCAGTTCAAGACCGATTTTTACGTCAGCTTCTTTTGCGATTTCAGCGATTTCCTTCCAGTATGGGATTAGTTTTTCTTCCCACTGCCATTTCAGAATATCACCATATTCATTTGGCCATGGTGCAACGGGCCAGTTTGGATGCTTCGCGTCAGCGTCGGCACCTGGTGTACCTGAGAATGTGTTCACGACAGGAACGCCGCACAGTTTTGCAAGCTTGATCGTTTTGCGAAGTGCTTCGTCACTCTCTTTTGCGAAAGCTGCATCAGGGCTCACAGGGTTACCGTGGCAGCTGAATGCGCTGATTGTCAGGCCGCGTGATGTTACTTTTTCAAGGTATTCTTCACGCTTTCCTTCGTCATCAAGCAGCTCATCGATCGGGCAGTGGTCATTCCCAGGGTATCCGCCTGTGCCGATTTCAACTGAATCCAGACCTGAGTCTTTTACATAATCAAGCATTTCTTCAAATGGTTTTTGTGCAAATAATACTGCAAATACACCTAACTTCATATTAATTTACCTCCGTATACAAATATATTTAGAGTTTTGATTTGTGAATATCGATTCATGTACCTGCACTGCTGATGAGTGAAGCGAAAGGGGGCGACTCCTGTGGCAGGAAGGGACAGGTGAGACAGAGCATGGCGCAGCCTGCTGGCTCACCGCCCGGCCACGGAAAGCGTCCCCCTGAAGCGGAACTCATCAGCCAATTTAAGAAAGATTAAAACCTAATCGATTTCCCAGTCTCGCTGCTTTCATAAATCGCTTCAATCACCTTGGATACGATCATTGCTTCTTCAGGCTTCACAAGCGGCTGCTGGTTGCCGCGGCAGCTTTCAAGGAAGTTGTAGGCTTGAGGGAGTCCAGGGTTTTCATCATCTGAAATCCAGTAGGCTTCCTGATCAAGCAGCATACCGTATTTAGCCTGATAAAGCTTAAGCGGATAGACATCCAGACCGCCTTTTGTACCGGATACAGTGACCGTTTCCTGATCATCTGCCAGGTTGGCTGCCCATGACGTTTCAAATAACAGGGTCGCGCCATCCTTGAATTTAATATAAGCAGTTGCATGGTCGTCGACTTCAAATGTTGTCGGGTCAAATTTGCCCCACTGGTTTACAACATCATCCTGACGGCTTAGCTCATTGTAAGTTGCGCCGGATACTTCCGCAATTTCAGGGAAGTCCATCAGATGAAGCGCAAGATCAAGGAAGTGACAGCCAAAGTCAATCAGGCTTCCGCCACCCTGCAGGTCTTTGTTTGTAAATACGCCCCAGCCAGGTACCTTACGTCGTCTGATTGCCTGTGCGCGTGACACAAGCGGACGGCCAATTTCACCAGCGTTAATAAAGCGTTTAGCTGCCACAGCTTCTTTTGTATGACGGTAATGATAAGCGATCATCAGTACTTTATCTGCTTTTTCAGATGCTTCAATCATTGCCTTACATTCTGCAGTTGTCATCGCCATAGGCTTTTCGCATAGCACATGTTTACCTGCTTCAAGTGCAGCAATTGCAATCTCAGCATGAAATTTATTTGGCGTACAGATTGTTACTGCATCCACCTTATCAAAGATTTTATGATAGTCATCAGTATGATAAGGAATCTGGTAATCTCTCGCCACGGTTTTCGCGCGCTCAGCATTTACATCACACACTGCCGTTACATCTACATCGTTTCCTAACGCAAGAAAGGAGGGGAGGTGCCGCGATACCGCGATGCCTCCGACTCCAATGATGCCAATTCTTAATTTATCCATATTGATCACCTACAGCTTTACAATCTGTTTGGATTTGTTAGATTCAAGTGCTCCTAAGATGACTTTCAGAGAACGTTTACCTTCTTCGCCATCGATCAATGGCTGCTTGTTTGAAAGAATTGAGTCTACGAAATGATCGATCACACCAGTAGAAACCTGACCGCCTTCATCATTTGACTGAATCTTTCCAAGTGAAAGTTCTTCTTTAGTGCCGTCCGCTTTTTGAAGGACAACTGAATATTCAGGATCGTCTTCAAGGCGAAGGACACCTTTTTCTGCATAAATGACCGTTGCATTATCTTCTGCAACATAAGACCAGCTTGCAGCAAGCGTGCCGATAATACCACTTTCTGTTTTCAATACGAGTACGGCGTTGTCATCCACATCAGTGTTTTCTTTTGCACTCGTTTCGACCATCGCCGCTACTTCTGTCATTTCTTCGCCTAGTATGTAGCGGATTAAGTCAGTTTTGTGTACGCCAAGGTCACCCATTGCGCCGATAAATGCTTCATCCTTGTTAAAGAACCAGCTGTCTTTTCCGTCAGCACTCCAGCCTTCAGGGCCAGGATGTCCAAATGCAGTGCGGAAGCTGTAGACTTTACCAAGTTCACCTGAAGCAATCCACTCTTGTGCCTTCTGGTGGGATGCAACGAAACGCTGGTTATGACCGATCATCAGAAGCTTGCCAGCTTTTTTGGCAGCCGCGATCATATCATCTGCTTCCTGCTCGCTTGTTGCCATCGGCTTTTCGCATAATACGTGTTTGCCGGCTTCAAGTGCAGCAATTGATACTGGTGCATGAAGGTAGTTCGGCGTGCAGACGCTGACTGCATCAAGGTCCTGCTTCACAAGGTCCTTATAGTCTGTAAACGTTTGCGCAGCACCGAATTTTTTAGCCATTTCTTTTGCGCGTTCTTCATTGATATCGCAAATTGCGACGATTTCTACATTTTTGTTTGCTGCATATTCTGCAAGGTGACGGTGCTTTGCAATACTTCCGGCACCTACAACACCAACTTTTAATTTTGCCATTGATTAGTCCTCCTTGTATCCTTCAAGCTTTTCAATCGGCTTTGCATTTCCGTAAACAGGGTAGTCACGCTTTGTCGGAGCTGCCCATTTTACGCCGTTTGCAATGACCCGCTGGATCTGTTTGTTATGGTAAGTCGGGTGAGTTTCATGACCTGGACGGAAGTAAAAGATCTTTCCGTTTCCACGCTTGAACGTTGCACCACTTCTGAATACTTCTCCACCCTGGAACCAGCTGAGGAAAATCAGCTCATCCGGTGCAGGAATATCAAAATGCTCACCATACATTTCCTCTTCATCAAGCTCAATATACTCTCCAATACCATCAGCAATCGGGTGACTCGGATCAACAACCCATAGACGCTCGCGCTCATTCGCTTCACGCCATTTTAAATCACAGCCCGTACCCATCAGACGTTTGAAGATTTTTGAGAAGTGAGCAGAGTGAAGGACAATCAGCCCCATGCCTTCCCATACACGCTTTTGTACTTTTTCAACAATCGCGTCATCAACCTCGTCATGCGCCAGGTGACCCCACCATAAAAGAACGTCTGTGTTATTTAGTACGTCTTCTGTTAAACCATGCTCAGGCTCATCTAATGTAGCCGTTTTCACGTCATAGCCGTGTTCAGTAAGCGCATCCGCAATTACGCGGTGGATGCCATCAGGATAAATTTCCTTGACTGCATCATGCTTCTTTTCATGTCTAAATTCATTCCATACTGTAACGTTCATATCATTAAACACTCCTTTATTTATCACTGTAAACACTTTCAAAATAGGGAAGGTTGTATATGCAACCGCTTCCTCTACTTTAACAGATTTAACAGCTTAGAAGAATATATTTGTACCGCTTCCTTCAACTTCAATCACGAAGAGGGCCGGGGACCTCATTGGGACCCGGCACACTCACTATTCTTTTACAGAGCCTGAAGTCAGTCCGGCAACAATTCTTCTTTGGAAAATCAATACCAGTATAACAATAGGAATGGTTACAATAACAGTCGCAGCTGAAATATCTCCCCACGGAATCGTGAACTGACTCTGATAGAACGAGATCCCAACCGGAACTGTACGCCATTCATCTGATGTATTGATCGTTAAGGCAAATAAATATTCATTCCACGCTGCGATGAAGACAAGGATACCTGTTGTAAATACGCCAGGTGCTGCCAGCGGGAAAATAATCTTTCTGAATGTCTGGAAAGGAGATGCCCCGTCCAGCTTAGCTGATTCTTCAAGCTCCCACGGAATCTTCTGGAAGAAGGTTGCGAGAATCCAGATTGCAAGAGGGAGGGAAACCGTAATATACGGAATCACAAGTCCCATATAGCTGTTACGAAGACCAACAGCAGTAACAAAGTTATAGATTGGTGAGATGATCGCAATCTGCGGGAACATCGATGCTGCCAGGATGATACCCAGGATCACGCCTTTAAATCTGATCGGCAGACGCGTCAGTGCGTATGCAGCAATCGAAGCGAATCCAATCGCAATTAATGTAGTCAGTGTTGAAACGACGAAACTGTTCCACATATATCTGAATAGTGGACGATTCGTGACCGCATTTTCATAGGAAGCGATAGACGGATTTGATGTAAACCAGTTAAAGTTATTGAAAATTTCACCCGGCGGTTTGATCGACGTGAGGAAAACCCAGATGAAAGGGAACATCACGAAAAATACAAACACGACGAGAAAAACATAAAAGCCTATTCCTGCACGTTTGTTCATCTTGATTCCTCCTTATCGACCCGTTTTGCCGGCAAACAAATCCGACCCGATGAATTTGATAAACAGTGTTGAGATAATCGCTACTGAAATAAATACGATGACTGATAATACTGAACCTGCCCCAAAGTTAGATTGAGAGAATAGGGTAATGTAAGCGTAAATTGAAATTGATTCCGTTGAGTTTGCAGGTCCGCCGCCTGTCAGTACGAAGATCAGGTCGAATACGCGGAAAGCATCCAGCGTACGGAATAACAAAGCAACAAGAATTGATGATTTCAACAGTGGCAGTGTGATTTTCCAGAACTGCTGCCATTTACCGGCACCATCCACCTCAGCCGCTTCATACAGTGAGCCTGGAATCGTCTGCAGCCCTGCTAGTAATAGTAGTGCCATATAAGGCGTCGTTTTCCATACATCTGCGAAGATAACGGAGAACATACCACCTGCACCTGTAGATAAAAGTACAGACGCATCGTCAATAAATCCAAACTGTTCAAAGTAGTGGGCGACGATACCTGTCTGTCCGTCATACAGGAAGCCCCACATCATTGCGGCCACCGCTGTCGGGATTGCCCATGGAATCAGTACAGAAGCACGGACAATTCCGCGTCCGATGAATGCACGGTTAATCAGAAGGGCGATCATCAGACCGAGTACAAGCTCTGCAAATACTGATACGACTGTAAAGAGCATCGTGTTACTCATTGATTGCCACATACGGCCATCTGTCAGATAACGCTGGTAGTTGCTGAACCCGATAAAGTTGGATTCGATCACAGCAGTGTTAACTGAATCAAGAGAACCTGCCACGTTACCAGCTGTGGAAGAAAAGGCTTCATCTTCAGAGTCTGAAGCAATTGTTGACAGCTGCTCACTTGCGTCATCTAAAAATGCTTTGAAATCTTCTGCCCAGTCATTTTCAACTGAAGCATATTTTAAATCACGGTCAGAGATCGCTGTGAAAGAAGCTAGCATACCTTCAACTTCTTCATACTGCTCTGAAAGACCATCCATTTCTAAAAGTTCAGCATGATAAGCTTCAAACTGCTGGCTGATCTCTGCGGCAGCGGCCCCGTCTTCAGGATCAGGTGACTGACCTTCTAAAGCTTCTAAATCTCTTGATAAGTAAAAATAGTCATTCGCATAACGCTCAAGGTCCACATTCGAACTGAGAAAACGCTCAGATCTGGAAGGGTCATTCAGACGGTAATCAAATAAACTGTTGTAAAATGACTGCGCAACCGGCCAAAGTGTAACGAGGATGACGAGAATCAGAGCGGGCGCGACCATTACATAACCAAGCTGCTTTTCGTTCAATTGAAACTTCAACGGTTTCACCTACTTTTTTCATAGAATGTTTTTGAATCAACAGAAGGGGAGGTGAAAAACACCCCCCCTTCGTCCTGTTGTCATTCAGCGCCTGCTAGACGGGCGCCTTCCGCTTTTACTGATATCCAGCTCCAGCAGGCAGGTCCTCGAGTCATAAGCCACAATGAGTAAATGGGAAAGGTCACCCATTTCTCTCATTGCGCCTTATGCTAGTCGGACCTGAACGCCTGCTTCCGCTTTTACTGATATCCAGCTCCAGGCGCTAGCTGCTCGAGTCATAAGCCACTGAGCGATAAAGGGAAAGTGCGCCCTTTTTCGCTCCGCGTCTTATGCTTGTCGCAGCTGAACAAGCGCCTTCCGCTTTTACTCAGCCATTGCTGCTTCCATTTCTTCCTGCATGTTTGCTGCAGCTTCTTCAGCTGTGATGTCTCCAGCGAGTGCTTGTGAAAGCTGAACCTGCATGATGTCAGAAATACGTGGGTAGATCGGCGTTACTGGTCTTGGTACAGCGTTTTGAAGTGTTTCAACGAACTGCTCGTTAGCAAATAGTGTTGCAGCTTCCTGAACTTCAGGCTCGTCATAAAGTGCTTCGATTGTTGGAGCACGTCCACCTTCAACTGCACTGATCGTCTGACCTTCTGCCCCAGTCATGAATTTAACGAATTCCCAAGCAGCTTCCTGGTTTTCAGAGTAACGGTTGATCATTGTCATCCATCCGCCAAGTGTTGCTGCGCTTCCTGCATCCCCTTCAGGAAGTGTTGCGAATCCTACGTTACCTGCAACTTCAGATGCTTCTTCGTCAGCTGAAGTTGACTGCATGTAAGGCCAGTTACGGGCAAATACTGCCTGTCCGCCAACCCATGCGTTGTTTGTTTCAGTTTCCTGGAAGCTTAAGATATTGCTTGGTACGAATTCAGAGTTAACAATGTCGATCATTGTCTGGATTCCGGCAATTGTCTCAGGGCTGTTAACAACGACTTCGTTGTTTTCATTTACAACCTGTCCACCGTGAGAAGCGATGAACTCAATTGCGTTTGTTACCATTCCTTCATATTGATTCGCCTGCATCAGGTAGCCGAACTCAGTTCCTGCTTCACCCTGAAGCTCGCCAGCCATTGTGATCAGTTCGTCCCATGTTGTAGGCGGCTCTTCTACAATGTCAGTGCGGTAGTAAAGCAGCCCGGCATCTGTAAATTTCGGCATTGCATACTGACGGCCGTTAAACTGACCTGATGCAACCGTACCAGGGAAGTAGTCATCCATGTTAATGCCATCTGCTTCAATAAAGCGGTCAAGCTCAAGTGCGTATTGACCCTGGGCAAATTCAGCCGGCCAGATTACATCTGCGTCAAATACATCAATTGAAGCATCCTGCGAACTGAACATCGTTACATACTGGTCATGAGAAGCGCCTGTATCAGCAGGCATTTCACGATATTCTACCGTAATGTTAGGGTTTTGCGCTTCGAACTCTTCAATCAGAATGTCCGTTGCACCTGTTACGTCAACCCCGGCAGCGTAAGTGATCGTGACTTGTTCCTGCTCCTCAGTACCTTCATCCCCGCCAGTATCTCCGCCAGTGTCTGTGCCAGTATCCGTTGATTCGTCGTCTCCGCTACATGCAGCAAGAAGTAAGCTCATTGTTAAAACAGTAGCACCGGCAACTTTTTTGTTCCAAAGTTTCATAAAGTAAAGCCCCCTTAGTTTTTAAGTTGATTGTCTTTCAATTAATTCCAAAGGAAGAAGAATATCTTCTGCCTTGTTTTCACGTTTTCCTTCAATAATTTCAAGCATGACTTCCATTGCTTTTTCGCCAATGTCAGAAGTGAATTGGTTAATCGTTGTGAATTGCGGATCCATCAGCGTTGCAATGGGCTGATCATCAAATCCGACAACTGCAAGATCGTCCGGGACGCACCAGCCATTCAGCTGGGCTTCCTTAATCATTCCTGCCGCTACTTCATCGCTTCCAGTGAAGAATGCAGTGGGCGGGTCATCCATTGTGGCAATGTGTCTGAAAATCTCTCTTCCATTCTCAACAGTGAAGACGTCCTTAAACATCCAGGCCGGATTTGGTTCGATTCCGGCTTCTGTAATCGCTTTCAAATAACCTTTTCTTCGATTGACAGAAACGCTGCTGTCATTCCCCTGGCAGTATCCGATTTTCCTGTGTCCTTTGTCGAGTAAGTGCTTTGTACCAATGTATCCGCCTTTTATCTGGTCGAGACGGACTCTCGTGACTGTTGCATCGGGATCATATTCATTACAGTAAATGACAGTGCCGTATTTGGTGTAGGGCGCAATTGCTTCCCACTTGTTTTCGGCTGCTGCCAGAATAATGCCGTCGACTTGCTTGGATTGAAGCAGCTGAAAATATTCCAATTCTTTTTCAGGGCTGATTCTTGTATTACATAAAATCAGCTGATACCCATGTCTGGCTGCATTCTGTTCCATCGCATCGACCAGCTGGCTGAAAAAGGGATTCACGATTCTTGAGATCAGTACCGCAATTTTCTTTGTCTTTATATTGCGTAATCTCTGTGCAGAGGAGTTCGGTACATATCCAAGTTCCTCCATCGCTTTTTGAACAGCCTGCTTTTTTTCCTCGCTGACGTACGGATGATTATTGATTACCCTTGATACGGTAGTCTGTGACAACCCAGCTTTTAACGCCACATCTTTAATGGTGTACACGCGCTAACCCTCCTATAGGAACACCCCCAATTGTGAAGTCGTATGAAATCGTTTTCACGACTAAATCATATAACATTATGAAATCGATTTCAATACCAAATAAAAAAATTCTTAATATTCTTTTTATTCTGAAAATAAATCACAATTGAAATGGTTATCATTGGATTAAATAGGCGTAACTACCTTTAAAAGAAGATTTCATATGTATTCCTTTTTAATAAATGGTGGGAGGTAAAGGGCTAACACTATAAAACCATGAAAGCGCATTC
This sequence comes from Jeotgalibacillus malaysiensis, assembly GCF_044789845.1. NCBI lineage: Bacteria > Bacillati > Bacillota > Bacilli > Caryophanales > Caryophanaceae > Jeotgalibacillus > Jeotgalibacillus malaysiensis. Next base: position 3,123,891 of record NZ_CP085252.1, on the reverse strand, counting down.
TTGTCTATACATCTTTTGAAATATTATTACGCTAATAGTATTTTGGGGAGCGAAATACTATTCGTAAATGCTGATTCACAAAGGGTTTTGGTCGATTATAACCGGAGAAGCGTCTATACTTATAAACAGCAGATTTGGAAGGAGATCCACATGAAAAACGATATACAACTGATTGCGCTGGATATGGACGGCACACTTCTGAGAAATGATCACAGCGTTTCTGAAGAAAACAGAGCAGCGATTAAAAAAGCACAGGAGCAGGGGAAGGCAGTCATGGTCAGTACCGGCCGTCCACTTTTATACGCAGAGGAAATTGTTGATTCACTAAAGCTGTCAACTTATCTCATCACAGTGAATGGCGGGGAGATCTGGAATCCGGATCGCGAGTTGATCGAGCGCACAATGATCGAGTCTTCTCACGTTGAATTTATGCTGGAGATGGCACTGAAGCATGATACGCATTACTGGTCATCAACAGTAGAGGGCGTGTGGAATAAAAACACCACATTTCCAAAAAACATTCATGACTATCAGTGGTTGAAATTCGGCTTTGACATAAAAGATGACGAAGTAAGGAAATCCATTTGGGAAGAGCTCACAAAACGTCAGGAACTTGAAGTGACGAATTCGAGCCTGACTAATATAGAAGTAAACGCTGCAGGTATCAATAAAGCAGCAGCGATCCGTAAAGTCTGTAAGCGCCTGAACATTCAGATGGACCAGGTAATGGCCGTTGGTGACAGTCTGAATGATCTTGCGATGATTAGAGAATCAGGGATCGGTGTTGCAATGGAAAACGCTCAGGATGTAGTGAAAGAAGCAGCTGACTGGGTTACCCATTCGAATGAGGATCATGGCGTGGCAGAAGCGATCAGGCGCTTTGTGCTCAAATAATGGTTTATTTCTTTCGGAATCGGAAATAACATAGAATGTGACTTTACGAAAGTACATGTATATACTTAATCTGAATTTTCAATTTCGAGAGGAGTTTTAAGCATGGATATCGTAACATTAAACAACGGGCTGAAAATGCCTCAAATTGGACTTGGCGTATGGCAGGTAGAAGACCATCAGACAGGTGTAGATGCAGTAAAAAAAGCAATTGAAACAGGATACCGTTCAATTGACACAGCAATGATTTATAAAAATGAAGAGGCAGTCGGACAGGGAATCCGTGAGTCAGGCGTACCGCGTGAAGAGCTGTTCATCACAACAAAAGTCTGGAATGCAGATCAGGGCTATGACAGTACACTTCAGGCGCTTGAAGCGAGCCTTGAAAAGCTTGGACTTGATTACGTAGACCTTTACCTGATTCACTGGCCTATGCCTGAAAAAGATCAATACATCGAAACATATAAAGCACTCGAAAAGCTTTATGAAGACGGTAAAGTAAAAGCAATCGGCGTATGTAATTTTGAAATTGAACACCTTCAGCGCCTGTTGGATGAGTGTACAGTGAAACCTGTATTAAATCAGGTAGAGTGCCATCCATACTTAGCACAGCTTGAACTGAAGGAATTCTGTGCAAAGCATGATATCTTCCTTGAAGCATGGAGCCCGCTAATGCAGGGTGGAGAAGTCCTCGAAGACGACATCATCCGCAACATCGCTGAAAAATATGGAAAAGAGCCGGCACAGGTGGTTATTCGCTGGCACCTCCAGTCAGGTAGCATCGTCATTCCAAAGTCAGTCACACCATCACGTATCGAATCAAACTTTGACGTATTCGACTTTGCGCTGACTGCCGATGAACTGAAGAGCATCAACGATCTGGACCGCGGTGAACGCAAAGGCCCGCATCCAAATGAAATGCATAAAGAGTGATTGACTGATAGACCCGGGAGCTCGAGTGCTTCCGGTTTTTTTATGGATAAAGTTATTTTGAGAAAGTAATTATATAGAAGTTTGACGTGTTAATCATTCATGATAGCTAAGTGGAGGGGTTCACGGCCCCATCATGGAAAGCGCCAGCCCAAGACACAGTGAAATGGTTATATAACAAATATTACAAATAGTAGGTAAATATCAGTATTTACCATTACGATACGCCTCTAGTTGTTTTAATCATTAAAAGACAGGGTATTTCCAAACTATGCTGAAAAATTAGAACGACCCTAAGGAGGAAATACCATGTCAAAAACATTTGTTGAAACATTTCATTCTGAGCAGGACGTTTTAAAGAAGATCGAAGACTTGAAGCTCCAGGGATATAAAGAAAGCGATATGTACGTTGTAGCCCGTGATAAAGATGAACTGTCACTTGTCAGAGGACGCACAGATGCCGATATTGAAGCTGTAGAAGGAAACTGGTGGGACAAGTTTAAAGCATTTGTCGCCGGCGATTCTTCAGTAAGGGAAGCATTTGACCGGATGGGAATGGATAAGCAGGATGCAGAACGCTATTACGATGAAGTAAGAAATGGCGCATTTTTATTATATGCGGATAATGCTTACGCAGATGATAATGATGATTATGTTAGCCCGGCAGCCGGGGGGCTTGATCCGGATTCGCGTGCAGACCATAAGGTGAGCGGAACAAATTTTACGAATGAACAAGAGAATACTCATACATCAGCTGCTGAGGGTGCCGGAAGACCTCTTGCTGAACAAACGGATCAAAACACAGCTGGCGTGGATCATGAAAAAGCACTTGGTGATCGTGACCGCTACGTGGATCCAAACATCGATAACCCGGAGCCGACTCAGCCGGTAAACGATAGCAGAGAAGATCTGATCCGTGCTGAAGAGCAGGGAACGCCAAATCATACAAATCACAAAGATGCTGCAGCAGCGGACGATCATGATGAGGACGCAAGAGAATATCGTGCCCCGGATGACGAGGGAAAAATCCTGGAGCCTTCTGAGCATGACAAACAACAGTATGGCGGCGGCCATGGTGAAGAATATTCACCAGATGCAGTAGATGCCGGCACACCGCGTGGTCAGGTAAGACCTGATCAGCCGAACTATCAGGGTGATCCGTCAGGTAAACACCGTCATGAAGAGGTTGAACCACCGGAAGAGCATGGCGGTTCTCATAATAATCGCCGTGTTGTGGATGGTCAGGAGTCAGTATGGGTAGACAAAAGTCAGTCAAACAGTAACAAGGATGTGAAAGCACAGGCTGACAGTAAAGGACGCCTGCGTGGGCAGGAGGATATCTCAGAGCAGAATCCAAATGATCATGCGCATCAGGAGCATCCTGGCGAAGAAAGCACACTGCGTGATCGTGACCGCGCCAAGCCGTCACATGACCCTGCGCTTGATAAAGAAGAAAAAGAACGACGGTTACTAATGGAAGAAAATCATTTTAGAAATAAGGATCGTTTATAATACGAGTATGCAGAGACCCGGAGTGAGCAGAGATGCTTGCTTTGGGTTTTTTGTTGTTGGGTGTGGGAGAGAGGAGGGGAGGTCAAATGACCCAATTTCAGGAACGGCAGAAGAAATCTCCTGAAGCACCAGTGTAATTTCACGGACACCAGGGTTAATCTCCTGAACCATGCATGTAATCTCCCAAACATCACACATAATCTACTGAACTACGCCCCCAAAAAACACAAACAAAAAACGCGCCATCAGCGCGTTTTTTTCGAAAAGCCTTCCTGATCCAGATAAGAAGCGGCTTCATCATATGTGGTGAAAATGCCATCGAGCATATCGTCAGCGTACACGCTCCATGTGTCAGCATCCTCACGCGTTAAAATCAATTCCTGACCATTTGCATTCACCCATGGCTCATCACTAAAGGGTTCAAAGTCTGCGAGTTCCTCAGTCAGAAGTGAATCGATAGAAGCTGCGATAAGACTCCGCAAATCCTCTTCGCTGCAGTCACGGATATTCGTCATTCCTTTTGAGTCAGAAGGATAGTCATTCAGGTGGGCCGTGTAGACAAAGCCATTTCCGTTAGGATGAAGGTGATAGACAACCGTTTTTTTCTCACGGATGCTTCCTTCAAAGTGAAAATTAACCCGTCCGAGTGAAACGTTGTGCCGTGTTAATTCTTTAAATGATTCAATAATTTTAAGCTTCTCTTCAAAAGTCAGCATTACGTCTGCCTCCGTTCCATTGATTCATGCCGTTTATTATAGCATATTGAACTGAGTTCACCATATTCGTATGATTTTAATTGCTTTGCACGATAAAGCACTTCATGCATGTAGGAAACCATCCTTTAAACGCATGAAGTGCAATTTAAACCATATGAAATTGATTCGTGTAATCTTATTTCCCCATCAACGCAACCAACAGCGCTTTTTGTGCATGCAATCTGTTTTCAGCCTCCCGGAAAACAACTGAATGCGGACCTTCAAGTACGGCTGTGCTCACTTCTTCCTCGCGGTGGGCAGGGAGGCAGTGCATGAAAATATAATCCGGTTCTGCATGTGCAGTTAATTGTTCATTGACCTGGAAGCCTTCGAATGCCTGCAGTCGCTCAACCTGTTCAGATTCCTGCCCCATGCTTGCCCAGACATCAGTGTAGATGACATGTGCGCCTGTTGAAGCCTGGACCGGATCATGCGTCACGATGATATCAGCGCCGGTTTTTGCGCCTTCAGCCTGTGCGTATGCAAGGATTTCAGCGTCAGGCTCATAGCCGGCAGGGCAGGCGAGCGTGAAGTGCATTCCTGTTTTAGCAGCACCGATCATGAGGGAATGTGCAACGTTATTCCCGTCTCCGATATATGCCATCTTTTTATGCTTAAACGAACCGAACGTTTCATAGACAGTCAGTAAATCTGCGAGCGTCTGACAAGGGTGATAGTCATCTGTCAGGCCGTTAATCACAGGGATTGAACTGTTTTCAGCAAGCTCCTGCACAGTCTCCTGAGCAAATGTGCGGATCATGATGCCATCGAGATAACCTGAGAGCACGCGTGCTGTATCAGCAATGGTTTCGCCGCGTCCCATCTGAATATCTCTCGTGCTCAGGTACATCGCGTGTCCACCCAGCTGGAGCATACCCGCTTCGAATGAGACGCGTGTACGGGTCGATGACTTTTCAAAAATCATCCCAAGCACCTTTCCCTGCAAAAGGGGAAGGTGCTTGTTCTCAGGCTTTTTCAGTTCAGCGGCAAATTCAATCAGCTCTAATATTTCATTTGATGTATAGTCTCTTAACGTCAGCAAATCCTTATGCTGAAGCGTGGGAATGAGCATATTCATACGAAAACTCCTTTTTTGGGAAGCGTACTGAAGAATGCTTCAGCCGTTTCTTTTCTCGTCCAGACGTGAAGTCTGTGGATCGACGCCGTTCTGATCACTGAAGGATCCGCTTCAAGAGAAATCACAGCTTTTTTATCGTCACGGTCCATCCACTGATCAAACGTTAACGTTTCCGGCGTAAATACAAGAAATCCTTTTTCCTGCCACGATTTGATCAGTGCGGTTTCAAAATGGTTGGTAATAAAAATACTGCCGCCGTTCCACAGGTCAGCAAGTTGCTGACTCGCACCTGATAATGCTTTTTTCATTGCGATTTCAGGGTCTCTGTCTGACGCCATGACTTCACCGGTAGATGTCATCACAGGTGTCAGTTCGGGAGAAAGACCTGGCAGCTTAATGTGAGAGAACACCGGTGCTTTTACAGTAAAGCCTCGTTGACCGTTGAATGACTGTGAAATACCAAGATCATTCAGGTTCTTTCCAAGCATCAGAGAAGTTGCGTGCTGGACAAGCGGTACATTTGTTGATTTACTGCTGATTGGTACGGTTCTTGATGCACGCGGGTTAATCTCAATCACATATAAACCACTATCCTGACAGACAAACTGGATATTGAATAAACCCTTAAAGTCAAGGCTTTTAGCGATATGAACAGCTGTATCACATACCTGATCAAGCATGGAAGCGGACAGTGAAAGCGGCGGTGTAACCGCAATACTGTCACCTGAATGCACGCCGGTACCTTCAATGTGTTCATAGACAGCTGCAACCCAGGCGTTTTTACCGTCTGACAGGACATCCACTTCAGCTTCTTTCCCCTGAATGAATTTATCAACAAGCACAGGGTATTCGATCTGTGCTGAAGCTAAATAGGCTTCAAGCTCCTCATCGCTGTTCAGCTTCATCATGCCGCTTCCGCCGATCACGTAAGAAGGGCGGAGCAGGATTGGGTAACTCAGGTCATCTGCAGCCTGCCACACCTCAGCGGGCTGGTTGGCAGTGAAGCCAGGGATCACGGGCAGTCCTGCATTTTTCAGGAAAGTATAAAAACGGTCACGGTCTTCCATCTCATCAAGAATGTCTGACGATGAGCCAAGGAGGTGGTAACCGGCACCTTCAAGCTCTTTTGCGACATTGATCGAAGTCTGTCCGCCAAACTGAACAATAACAGCATTAATGCCTTCAAATTCAAGCACATTCATAATGTCTTCAGCACATAGCGGCTCGAAATAAAGCGCATCTGCCACCTCGTAATCTGTACTCACTGTTTCAGGGTTATTGTTGATCAACACTGCTTCATAGCCCATTTTCTGAAGAGCAAGCACGCTGTGTACGCAGCAGTAGTCGAATTCAATTCCCTGGCCGATACGGATCGGTCCTGAACCGATGACAGCGACTTTCGGTTTTTTACTCTTGCGGTCATCTGAACTGCCGCTCCACGTTGAGTAAAAATAGTTTGTCTTTGCTTCAAACTCAGCAGCACACGTATCTACCATACGGTAAGCAGGTGTGATGTTCCATTTTTGACGCTGCTCTTTTATCAAAGAAGTGGGAACGTTCCAGCAAGCGGCAAGCTGCTTATCTGTAAAACCAAGCTTTTTCGCCTCAAGCATTTTCTCTTTCGTTACTTCAAGCCAGGCGAGATCTTCATAAGCAAGCTGGGCTTTCACAAGTCGTGACAATACAGACAGGTAATAAAGCGAAATCTTCGTCCAATTGTGAAGTGTTGTTGTGGAAATACCTCTTTTCAACAGTTCAAAAATTGCAAACAGGCGGCGGTCATCCGGTTCTTTGACAAGCGCTTCAAGCTCCTGTGTTTCAAGTGCTGACAAAGCAGGGAGGAAGAGACCGTCAATTTTCTGATCGAGTGAACGGATTGCTTTCTGGAACGCCGCTTCGATTGAACGTTCAATCGCCATGACTTCACCCGTTGCTTTCATCTGGGTGCCAAGCTCGCGGTTCGCATCGCTGAACTGGTCAAATGGCCAGCGCGGTATTTTAACCGTCACATAATCAAGTGCCGGCTCAAAGCTTGCAAATGTCGTGCCGGTCACAGGGTTTTTCAGCTCATGCAGGTGATAACCGACTGCCAGTTTTGCAGCGAGACGCGCAATCGGATAGCCCGTTGCTTTTGACGCAAGTGCTGATGAGCGGCTCACACGCGGGTTCACTTCAATCAGGAAGTATTCGCCGTTTGACGGGTGAAGGGCGAACTGGATGTTACACCCGCCGACAATGCCAAGCGCTTCAATAATTTTAATGGAAGACGTTCTGAGCATATGGTATTCCTTATCGTGCAGCGTCTGACTCGGTGCTGTCACGATTGAATCTCCTGTGTGCACACCAACAGGATCAAGGTTTTCCATATTACAAATCGTAATGCAGGTGCCGGAAGCGTCACGCATCACTTCATATTCAATTTCCTTATAGCCTGCAATACTCTTCTCAACAAGACATTGATGAATTGGACTTGCTGAAAGTCCCTGTTTCACAAGTGTTAAGTATGTTTTTTCATCCTTGGCAATACCGCCGCCAAACCCACCAAGTGTGTAAGCAGGACGGACGATGATCGGGTAACCGCAAAAATCAGCGAAAGCCAGTGCTTCTTTTTCGTTGTAAATAATCTCACTGTCAGGTACCGGTTCATTCAGTTCCTTCATCAGCGAACGGAAAGCATCACGATCCTCTGCTTTTTTAATCGAGTGAATATCAGTACCAAGCAGCTTCACACCATTCGCTTCAAGAATGCCCTGGTCTGTCAGCGCCATCGCAAGGTTCAGTCCAGTCTGGCCGCCAACTGTTGCAAGCAGGCCATCCGGCTTTTCTTTTTCAAGGATGTCTTTTACACTTTCGACTGTCAGCGGCTCAAAATAGACGCGATCCGCAGTCGTTTCATCTGTCATAATCGTCGCCGGGTTGTTGTTAATTAAAATGACTTCAATGCCTTCCTCACGAAGGGCGGTACACGCCTGCGTACCTGAATAATCAAACTCGGCAGCCTGCCCGATCACAATGGCACCTGAACCGATCACTAATACTTTTTTAATATCCTGCTGTTTAGGCATGTTGCGACACCTTCTTTTCCTGTTGAATCAGATTGAAAAACTCATCAAATACTTCATGGTGTTCAGCCGGTCCCGGTGAAGCTTCAGGGTGGAACTGAACCGTTAACAGCGGCAGGTCCTTGTGCTGCAGACCTTCAACACTGCTGTCGTTTACATTTGTATAAAGAACCTCCACATTAGAGGGGATAGAATTCATTTTTACAACGTAGCTGTGATTTTGAGAACTCATACTCACACGCTTTGTTTTCAGGTTCATCACCGGATGATTCGCTCCGCGGTGCCCAAATGCCAGCTTCTCAGTGGATGCGCCAAATGCAATTGCGAGCAGCTGATGACCAAGGCAGATGCCAAGTGTCGGATACGCATTCGCCCATGCATGGTAATCATTAATTTTATGCATTAGAGATGCAGGGTCCCCGGGTCCATTTGAAAACAGCAATCCATCTAAAGGAACATCCATCAACTCATCCGTTGAGACAGTATAAGGAAAGACCGTTACCTTGCATCCACGGTCAAGCAGTGCCTGTAAAATTGATTTTTTATAGCCAAAATCAATCAGTCCGATATGGGGGGATCCCTCACCGTGTGTCACTGCAGTCTTTGCAGTCACGTGTGGCACGACAAATGTGCGAATCGGCTCCCAGGCAGGAAGCGGCTTTCCTTCAAGCTGCATCACAGCCTGCATCGTTCCGTCCTCACGAATCGTCTGAATCACAGAGCGCGTATCCACGCCGGACATAATGGGGACATTATGCATCACAGCAAACTCTAAAAGTGAAACACCACGCTCGAGCGTACCTTCATAAAGTTCAGTCACAACAATGCCTGCAGGCTGGATTTTCTTTGATTCCAGATTCGCTTCCTGAATACCGTATTGACCCATCAACGGGTAGGAAAATACAATGATTTGTCCATGGTAAGAAGGGTCAGTCAGCACTTCCTCATAGCCGGTCATTCCGGTGAAGAAGACGATTTCTCCCTGTACGTCTTTAACTGCGCCTTTCCATGCTCCTTCAAATGACTGTCCGTTTGACAGTGACAGCGTTCCTTTCATGAGAACCGCCTCCTTTAAATTAAATGATATTAAGTAATCGCTTATGATCTCCGTTACAGGCGGACGCTTTCCACGGGAACGGCGGTGAGCCTCCTCAGCTTCGCTTGCGGGGTCTCACCTGTCCGTTTTATCCCGTTGGAGTCGCCGCCTTTCACTTCAATCAACGCTTCAATAGATGTAAAAGTCTGTGATTTTATGAATAAATATAAAAAATAATGTAATTTTATTCATTTGTGTGAATAAGAATACTGTCCGGGAAGGTGTTGGCTTCCGGGACAGCTGGTATTTAGGTTTGATCGCGGTGGTCAATTTGCTCGTATGGTATAGGTCAAATTACACTAAGTAGCGAACATCGATAGCTAAGTGTCGAACCGTTTTGTTTTTCCGTCGAACATGAGTGATTGAACGTCGAACCAGCGATGATTTACGCCGAACACACACGATTTTTCGTCGAACCTCCAAACACTAACCCATCAACTCACCGTATACTCCACCTGCATCATCGTCTTCTCAAGCAGTGAAGCTGCCTGCTTGCACTCCTCGTAGCTGACCGTCAGCGGAGGGAGCAGCCGGATTACATTTGGTCCTGCTGGCACGAGCAGCAAGCCGTTTTCCTCAGCTTTTTTAACAATCGGCGCAGCTTCTGTGCTCAGCACGATGCCGAGCATTAAGCCTTTACCCTGTATGCATGTTACCTGTGAAAGTCCGAAAAGCGATGCGAGCTGTTCGCGAAGGTAAGCGGCTTTTTGCCGGACTTCCTCAAGGAATGATTCATCAAATACATGGTCTACAACCGTTTGAGCTGCAGTGATAGCGAGCGGATTGCCGCCATATGTGGATCCGTGTGAACCAGGACCGAAATATTCGGCTAGCGGTTCTGATCCGAGTATTGCACCGACCGGGAATCCACCGCCAAGTCCTTTTGCAAGCGTAACAATATCCGGTTTAAGCGGCGTCTGTTCGAATGCATATCTTGTACCTGTCCGGCCGATGCCAGTTTGTACTTCATCGATGATCAGCAGAAATCCTGCTGATTCACTTAGCTCCTGTAGTTCAGCTGCAAAATCCTCATCAATCGGATTCACGCCGCCTTCACCCTGAATGACTTCGAGCATGACGGCTGCTGTGTCTTCATCAACTGCCGTCTTTAAAGCTTCTATATTGTTAAAAGGGATGGTCCGGAACTCAGGCATGAGCGGTCCGAACCCTTCTTTTACTTTATCCTGACCGGTTGCCGCCATGGCGCCGGTTGTTCTGCCGTGGAAGGACTGGTCAAATGTGATGATCACGTGCTTGCCTGTTGCTTTTCTTGCAAGCTTGATTGCTGCCTCATTTGCTTCAGCGCCGCTATTACAAAACATTGCGCGGGAAAGCGGTGTGTCTTTTACAAGATCAGCAGCAAGCTTTTCCTGGGCAGGACTTTCAAACAGGTTTGAAATATGCCATAGGTTTTCAGCCTGTGCCTGCAGCGCACTTACCAATTTCGGATGGCTGTGTCCGAGGCTGACAACAGCGATCCCACTTGTGAAATCAAGATAGGTTTTACCCTGGTCATCCCATACCGTGGTCCCTTCACCTTTCACGATGTGAAGGGAACGTCTCGCGTAGTTTTGAAAAAGTGCACTCATCCGACAGCCACCTCCTTTAAAATCGTTGTGCCTTCAAGCATTTCATTGACAATCCGGACAGCTGGAATGTCCGCTTCCAAACAGCCGGCAGCTGCCTGAACTTTTGGAATCATTCCGCCGTATATTGTGCCGTCTGTAATCCAGCCGTTAATTTCATCCGGGTGAGTCCTTGTGACGGTCTGCCCGTTTACTTTGATACCCGGCGTGTCAGTCACAAAAAGCAGTTCATCTGCTTGAACTGCAGCAGCAATCTTTTCGGCAGCTGTGTCAGCATTAATGTTCAGCGCCTGTCCTTCGTCTGTTCTGCCGATACATGAAATCACCGGTACAGTATCTTTTAGAAGGTGGAGCAGGGCAGGGTTCACGTCATCAATCTGTCCGACGTAGCCGTATATTTCCTGATCTAAAAAGGATGCTTTCATTAATCCGCCGTCAAAGCCGTTTAAGCCGACTGCCTGAATGTCTGCCTGTTCAAGCTGATGGACGATCCAGGGGTTCACTGAGCCAATCAATGTAGTTTGCACAATCTCGATCGCTTCAGCAGGTGTAACGCGCAGACCATTCACAACAGACGTTTCGATCTGCGCCTCTTTCAGCCTGCGGTTGATGGCCGGACCGCCACCGTGAACGATGATCACCTTTTTGCCGTTTTCAATCATCTGTTGAATGCCTTTGAAAAAGTCGGGTGTCAGCCGTTCTAGCAGACTGCCCCCGAGCTTAATGACCGTTTTATGTTCTGTAGCTTGCGTTGATCTGGACATAGTCATATGTCAGGTCGCACCCCCAGGCAAGTCCTTTTCCATCGCCTTGATTCACGTTCACCTTCAGTTTGATTTCAGGCTGCTTCAGGTATTCAGTCAGTTCATCCTCTGAAAATGGAAGTGGCTCTCCCCCGCGCACAACCGGTGTGGTGCCGATCAGAATTTCAACTTCATTCGGATCGATGGTCATGCCGCTGTAGCCGACTGCAGCAAGAATACGGCCCCAGTTTGCATCGCAGCCGAATGCCGCCGTTTTTACAAGCGGTGAGCCGACAACTGTTTTAGCGATCTTACGTGCTTCCTCATCGTTCTTTGCACCGTTCACCTCAACTTCGATCAGCTTTGTCGCACCTTCACCGTCTTTCGCAATCATTTTGCCAAGATCCTCACAGACGTGTAAAAGTGTCTGAACAAACACTTTCCAGTCAGGGTGGGAAGGAGAGAGCGTCTCGTTTTCAGCAAGTCCGTTTGCCATTACGAGCACCATATCATTTGTTGACGTATCACCGTCTACCGTAATCGAGTTAAATGATCGGTCGACTACGGATTTTAGTGCGCTGTGCAGGTGATCAGATTCAATCGCAGCGTCTGTTGAAATAAATCCAAGCATCGTTGCCATATTCGGATGAATCATACCGGAACCTTTCGCAGTACCTGCAACGGTCACGGTTTTTCCGTCAATGTCCACTTTATAAGCAGTGTTTTTAGAAACGGTATCAGTCGTCAGAATGGACTGTGAAAAGTCGATTGATCCTTTCAGTCCGGCAACCGGCTCAAGCTTTGGGATCCCGTATTTTAAGCGGTCCATCGGCAGCTTCTCACCGATCACACCTGTTGAAGCGACGCCTACAAGGTGAGGCTCGATATTTAGTAGATCAGCTGTTAAATGCTGCATCGTCTGCGCATCCACATAGCCCTGCTTCCCTGTACAGGCATTGGCATTACCGGAATTCACGATAATTGCCTGCATCTTCTTATCAACAGCCAGTGCTTCCTTTGTCACTTTTAAAGGAGCAGCCTGAACCGCATTCGTCGTATAAACACCCGCAGCGTTTGCAGGGACGTCACTCACTAAGAGTGCGAGATCATTCTTTTTATGTTTAATGCCGCAATGAAGCCCTGCAGCTTTAAATCCAATTGGCGAAGCAATATTATTACCTGAAATTTTCTTAATTGATGGATAGACAGTCGTCATACAAACTTCATCTCCTTAAAATGCGGTGCTCTTTAAATAGCTGTTCATTGTCAGTTATATATACGAAGGAACGAGATCGAGTCCTTCTGTTTCTTTAAATCCGAACTGAACGTTCATATTCTGAATCGCCTGACCTGCAGCACCTTTTACGAGGTTGTCAATTACTGAGACGATTGTGGCGCGATTTGTACGCTGATCTACATGGATTTGAAGGTCACAGTAATTGGAGCCGTATACCTGGTTTGTGCTGAACTTTGGTCCCGGCGGCATCAGTCTGACAAACGTTTCATTCTGGTAGCTGTCCTGGTAACATTCCTGCAGCTGCTTTTCAGTTACACCGTCAGCAAGCGGTGCATAAGCGGCTGCCAAGATTCCCCGTGTCATTGGCACAAGGTGGGTGCTGAAGGTGATGGGTCGTGTCTTCTCCGCAAACCTGGCAAGGCCCGTTTCGATTTCAGGTATATGCTGATGTTTATTTACTTTATAGATAGAAAGACTTTCATTTGTTTCGCTGAAGTGAGTCATTTGATTTGGCTTATTACCTGCACCTGATACACCACTTTTCGCATCAATGATCAGGCTGTCAGTATCAATCAACCCATTTTTAACAGCAGGAAGCAGACTCAGCAGCACAGCTGTCGGATAGCAGCCTGGATTTGCGACCATGACTGCATCCTTTACAGCATCCCGGTTCCATTCAGTCAGCCCGTACACTGACTTCTGAAGGGAAGACTCAGGGGCAGCGTCTTTGCCGTACCATTCACTGTAATCTTCAGCGGATAGCCGGAAGTCGCCTGACAGATCGATGATGCGCGGCCCCTTACCAATGAGGGGGGGCAGCAGTCTGCTTGTTACGCCGCTTGGTGTACTTGTGAATATGACATCCAGTTTTGCTAAATGTTCAATTCTGATTTTATGAAGAGGGGTGTCATAAATATTCATTAAATATGTATATTTATGAGAAAATAACTCTCCTTCATCAGAAGAAGTAAACAGGTCAATTGATGATATTCCGCTGTGACGATGTAAAAGCCTGATGAGCTCAAGACCGCCATAACCGGTTGCACCTATAATTCCAACTTTCACATCCATCACTCCAAAAAAATATGTTAGGCATATTATAGGGATGTATAAAAATAAAATCAACCGTATTTTTATAAAATGTTACGCAATTCAGTTTATGGTAACGCTTACAACATAGATAGCAGTAGGAATAAACTTATTTTAATAAATCTGTGTAAAACTTTTTAATGAAGTAATTATTACGATGAGATTAAATATTTATGACTAAGCTCTGTGAATATCTTTCTTAGGTTAAATTCGTTAAAATAATAGGAAGTAATCGAATTTAAGGGAGGTTTTTTTATCAGCCGCATTGCTTCGCATCCGTATGTGATGATCACACGTAAGATTGAGTGGGAAGAACAACACATCATTGAACATGAAAGCTTTCTGCACCTTTACCCTCAAAAACTGACTGACGACTCCAATGAATTTTATTTCCACGAAATTCTTGACCTTTCCTATAAAGAGAGCCAGAGAAGCTTCGGTCTATTGTACGTGCATACGACCCGCGGACTATACCCTTATAAAGTCAGAGAAAATCCGATTGAATTTATTAAAATGGTAGAAGAAAAAATAAAGGGGATGATGTGATGAGTTTTCAGTTTGAAGGCATTGACCACGTGCAATTGACAGCACCTGAAGGCAGTGAAGATGAGGCGCGCAGATTTTATTCTGACCTGCTTGGGTTGAAAGAAACGCCTAAGCCTGTTAACCTTCGTGGGAACGGTGGGTGCTGGTTTTTATGTGGAAACCAGGAAATACACATCGGGCGTGAGGAGCCGTATACTCCTCCGCGTAAGGCACATCCAGCCTTTATTGTAAAGAATCTGGAGGAACTTCGCATACGTTTATCTGAAGAGAACATAACGATTCAGGAAGAGCAGCCGATCGAAGGAAGAACCAGGTTTTTTGTCAGAGATCCTTTTGGAAATAAGTTAGAATTTCTGGAGTATCACGTTTAAAACCTATTATGTGAGGTAAACAAGTAAGTTCCCTTGCAGCCTTTGACAAAAACGGTTAAGTATGAAAAAATGGGAACAACAGATCGCAGTCTGTTGAACGATTGTTTTCAAATGTAAGGAGCGTATTTTTTTCTAGATTTAAATCAGTTAATAAATGTGACCATCAGGCTTATGGAATGAAGTAGTTAGGAGGTCATCAGCATGCAGCGAATCATGATTATTGAAGATAACGCTGACCTTCGCTTGGATCTCACAGAACAGGTTTCTGACCTGGGGTATCAATCCATACCGGTCACAGATTTTGAACGGATTATAGAGCATTTCATCGAAGAAAAGCCAGACCTGGTGCTCTTGGATGTGAAACTGCCTTTTTTCGACGGCTTTTACTGGTACCGTCAAATCAGAGAGTATTCCAAATGTCCGATTGTCTATCTGTGGCATCACGAAGATGCAACAAGAGGGTTACAAGTGGCAAGAGAAGGACGCAAGTCAACTGGAGACATATTGCCGCTGACGTCGGAAATGTTAAGAACAACTTTAACTCAGCATTTAAAAAATAGATTGAAACTAAATGACTGACTCCCTGGCAAAGGCCTGGGGGTTTTTCTTATGCCGGGATTTTTAGGGGAGCAGGTTGTGAGTGATTGCTACCGGGTGAGCGGTGATTGCGACAAACTGAGTGTGGGTTGGTGCAAGTATCCGGGTGTATCGCTACAACCTGGGGGTGGAGTGCTGCAACTCCGCTCATGCCTCATATAGTTGAAACGCTTGCCTCGCTCGTTCGTATAAATAATTAGAATAGTGAGGTGGCCGGGATGAAAAAAGAGAACGTCGCATTGATAGCAGGCTTTATTTTTATGGGGGCAGTTGTTGCGCTCATGCTTTATTTGGAAGTTGAATTCTTAAGTGCATTGGCATTGCCGGTTTTTGCAATCGGGATGTCGCCGTACTTTTACATAAGATCGAAAGAAAAGCAGGCAAAGTGGTTAGCAAAGGCTGCTGATCTTGAGGGGCGTTCGTTGCTGGATGAAGATGAATGGATTTTTGAGTGGAGTGGCAGTTCAGCCGGGGCAATGACAATCATTAATAAAGACGGAGAATATCTCGGTGCTTATAAAATCGTAAATCTGCCGCTGATCAAAAAACTGATGTCTGCAGCTTTTGCCGGCCTGGAAGCATACTTTTCTTTTACAGCAGGAATCTTTACCTCTCATAATGAACCTGCGGTGGCTTTTCAGAAGAGAAAAGAAGACGGCAACGTAGTGCTTGAGATCAGAAATCATAAAGGTGAGACAGCAGGCTTCTTTAAAGAAGAAAGAAAATTAACCAGAACCAATGGATCGATCTATACAGCAGACGGAGAACTGTTATGTGAAGTAAAAACAAAATCGATGGCTGGAGACTTTGATGTGTCAACGCAGGACGGGCGCTTTTTCGCCTCGTACAGACACGGTTATTTCGACTATGCGATAAAGCCGCAGTTTCAAAAATCTACTGCGCTTGACCTTGTCAAAGTAGGAGGTCAGCTTTCTGAAAATGAAAAAACACTTGCTGCAGCAGTCGTATGCTATTGGATGAGCTATCTGCAGCGAGGCAACAGGTAGAGGTGTTCAAAATGGAAAAAGCAATATTTGCAGGCGGCTGCTTCAGGTGCCTGGTCAGACCGATTCAGGAACGTGATGGCGTGCTGAAAGTGGTCTCGGGTTATACCGGTGGCGCTGAAGAAAACGCTGTTTACTCAAAGGTGAAAAACGGCGGGACGGGTCATGTGGAGGTAGTCTATATTGAGTATGATCCTGAGCGGATTTCTTATGAGGAATTACTGGGTATCTACTGGCCGCTGACTGACCCGACTGATGCAGCGGGGCAGTTCTCAGACCGCGGGGATGCGTACAGGTCGATTATTTTTACGTATACAGATGGGCAGAGGCAGGCGGCGCTAAAGTCTCGAAATGAGCTTGCAGAGAGCGGCCGTTTTGAAAAGCCGATTGTAACAGAAATCAGGGAAGCAGGTCCGTTTTATCCTGCAGAGGATTTTCATCAGGACTTTGATCTGAAAAATGGCTTCCGCTATGCGCTCTATGTTCAAGGGTCAGGCCGTGAAAAGTTCCAGCGTAAATTCTGGCCAAAAAACCGAACGCATTTAAAAGAGAAGCTGACAGACATGCAGTATTTAGTGACGCAGGAAAATGGAACTGAGCCTCCTTATGAAAATGAATATTGGGGTAACGAGCGTGAGGGTATCTATGTGGATATCGTATCAGGGGAGCCGCTCTTTTCGTCACGGGATCAGTATGATGCGGGTTGCGGGTGGCCATCATTTACAAAGCCGATCACTGATTCGATGGTGGAAGAGAAGTGGGATGTATCAACGAAAAATACGCGTCGTGAGATCAGAAGCCGTCACGCTGATTCTCATCTGGGACATGTGTTTGAAGATGGGCCTCGGGAAAAAGGCGGTTTGCGTTATTGCATCAATTCTGCAGCGCTCAGATTTATTCCGAAAGAACGGCTTGATGAAGAAGGTTACGGTGACTTTATGATATTATTTGCTTTAAAGAAAGATTAGAGGAGGACCTTCTGTTGAAAAATGCCAAAGTGGCTTTGCTGTTATTCGGAAGCCAGTTTTTTTATGTATTATTCCTGCCGGTCTGGTTTACATTCTACGGCGTATCACTGATGAATATTGAGCAGGACGGATCATTTGCAGGGCGCATGGTACTCTATGCTGTCGGGTCTTACCCGGTGATCCTGATGATCGCAATTGTGATCTCATGGATGTCATACCATAAATACAACTGGAAAAAGATGCTGCTTGTGAACAGTCTGCCAATCGTTTGGATTGCACCGATTTTATTTACGTTTATTTTTGCGACGATATTTGGTGGGTGACACAGCGGCACACTGGGGACGGAGTTGCGTGATCCATTTTTAGAATGATTCTAAAAGTGAACCACTGAACTCCGTCCCCAGTGAGTCGCCTAAAACATGTAAAAAAGAGCCGGAGACCAATCTCCGGCTCTTTTCGATTACTCCCCAAACTTAGGCAATGTCATCTTGTTGTGATACAACTGGTTAAACCACATTTCATATCCAAGGTCATTTGGGTGGATTTTGTCAGCCAGCATATCTTCTATGGCGATGTTGCGTTCAGTCATTTCATTTAAGATCGCATCGTGTGTGTCAAAGTAGTGCCAGCCATTTTCAGCGGCAAGTGCTTTGGTCAGGTTGTTATAATCTGCAAATGTTAAGCCGAGTTCATTCAGACCTGATTCTGTCAGGTTTGTTTTTAGAATCGGATTTGGTGAGATGAACAGGATCTCAAGCCCGGGGATTGCCTGGGTAAATGTACGATACAGTTCTTTCAGTGATGATTCAGTGACATTTAAAGGTACGTTTTTACGGTAATTATTTATTACGGATGTCTCAAGAATTAACAGATCCGGCCTGCTTTTTATCACACCTTCAATGACTTCCGGTCTTAACAGCATTTCAGAAGTGTAGCCGGAGTGCCCGTGGTTCGCAATGGTTACGTGGCGGAGCGGTCTGGATGTGCTGCGGATTTCATTTTGCAGCAGGGCTTTCCAGTTGTATGAAGGAGCGCTTGCGCCGACCCCTTTTGTTACACTGCTGCCAAGAATGGCAACGCGTGCTGAACCATTTTTTAATACTCGGTACGTGAGAAAATCTATATATGAAAGATCAGTATTATATGCAGGATTAAGTTTGTGCATTTCTTCCGCTACAGCACTTTGCTTTGAGCGGTATTCACCGCGTACCATTCCCATCAGTACGAGGAAGACACAACTGATCAACAGCAGCTTAGTTAAATATTTCATCTGGCAGGTACATTCCTTTCGTTTTTCGGTAACACGTTATAAATACAATTGTAACAAAAATGTAATAATACCTCAATAGGTCGTCTGTCGTCCTTCTCGGCATAAGCAGGAGGAACGCGTTATAATAGAAAATAGACAATGTGTACAGGGGGGTTCGGAATGGGTGCTTTGAATCAGACAATGGTGATTGACCGTCCGGTTGAGACGGTTTTTAATGAAACGATACAAATGGAAAAGTCACCTGAGATCATGGATCAGGTGATCAGTGTGAAAAAATTGACTGAAGGACCGATCGGCGAAGGAACAAAGTATGAAGAAGTCAGAGATCTCGGCGGCCGGAAAGTCCAGTCTGAACTGGTCGTTACTGAATTTGCAGAGAATAAATCCTATGCTGTAACAAGTGAGCAAAACGGTGTGAAAATCAATTTCCGCTATACATTCAGGGAAGAGGATGAGAACAGTACTTTTGTAACGTTCGACGGTACCATCACAACTCAGGGCTTTGCACGCTCTTTATTTAAAGGAATGATCGTCCGCATGATTTCAAGGGAAGAATTATTCCATTTACAGAAGCTGAAAAAATATATTGAAAGCCGTACGGAGGGCAAGCATGACGAAAATAACGATTAAAAAAGGTTATTCAGAAAAAATTCGCGAAGGATTCCCGCTGCTAACAAAAGAAATGATCCAGCAGGGCAATATTGAACAGGAAGGAAAAGTATTTACAGCAATTGATCCGCGCGGGCAGTTTCTCGCAAAAGGATATCTCGGCAAGCAGAATAAAGGATCAGGCTGGCTGCTGACATGGGATCAAAACGAGGAAATCCGGGAGCCCCTTTTTAAAAATAAGCTTGAAGAGGCTGTGGCTTTTCGTAAAGACTTCTTTGATGACAATCAGACAGATGCCTTCCGCCTGTTCAACGGAGAAGGTGACGGCATTGGCGGTCTGACGATCGATCATTACGCTGGGCACTATTTGTTCACGTGGTACAGCACTGGGATTTATCAGTTCAGAGATGAGATTCTGAGTGCATTTGAACAGATTCTTTCTTATAAAAGCATCTATGAAAAAAAGCGCTTTGATTCAAAAGGGCAGTACGTCGAAGATGATGACTTTGTAAAAGGGGAGCGACCTGATTTCCCGCTGCTTGTAAAAGAAAATGGCGCACACTTCGCCGTCTATCTGAATGATGGGGCGATGACAGGTGTATTTCTTGATCAGCGCAATGTCAGAAAAGCGATCCGGGACAAATACGCTGAAGGTAAAACGGTACTTAACACTTTCTCATATACAGGCGCTTTCTCCGTTTTTGCTGCGCTTGGCGGTGCAACGAAAACAACGAGCGTTGACCTTGCAAATCGCAGTGTCCCAAAAACAATTGAGCAGTTCAGCATGAATGGCATTGATTATGAAGCGCAGGACATCCTTGTGCGCGACGTCTTCCGCTACTTCAACTATTGTGTGAAAAACGAAGTGAAATTTGACCTGGTTATCATGGACCCGCCAAGCTTTGCGCGCTCGAAAAAACATACATTTTCTGCGTCAAAAGATTATATGAACCTTGTGAAGCAGGCCATTGATATCACCGAGAAAAAAGGGATCATCGTTGCGTCTACAAACGCCGCTTCTTTTGATATGAAGAAGTTCCGGTCATTTATTGATCAGGCATTCAAAGAAAAAGGTGCACGCTATAAGATCATTGAAACCTTCTCGCTTCCTGAGGACTTCCGCACCACAGAAGCTTATCCGGCTGGAGACTATTTGAAGGTATGTGTGATACAGACGATGTAGGATTTTAGGGATGGCTTGAGCAGGATATCGCTATTTTGGCTGAAGTTGTAGCAATTGTGCCGCAGGATGTAGCGATACGCCCGGGAACTTGTCTCCATCACAGCGCAGGCGGTCGCAATCCCGCCTGATCCTGTCCATATCCCGTAATCACCCGCAACCCTGACACCACAAAACAAACTCACGAACGAAAGGAGGATCCCTGATGGAGCCCGTTACATTATCTGCAAGAAGACTTGCTGAATACGTTCACCGCAGCGGCAGTATAGACGCTGCAATTGGAAGCGCCAATGTCATGATGGAAGGGACCAGAATCCATCAGGCGATCCAGAAAACGTACGGTGCGGAAGACGAAAAAGAAAAATTCCTGTCACGCGCACTTGATCTCGATGGTAAAACATTTATCTTAGAGGGACGCTGTGATGGTCTCTTAAAGCGTGAGAGCGGTTATATTGTAGATGAGATTAAATCTACCTCAAGACAGCTTGATGACATAGAATCGCCTGCAGAGGTCCACAAAGCGCAGGCGTTTGTTTATGCGTGGATTTTAACGGAAGAGATTGGTCTTGGAGAGATTCAGGTCCAGGTGACCTATGTGCAGTCTTCTACGCGTAAGGAAATGCGTTTTATCGAGACATACAGTGCTTCCTTTTTAAAAGATAAAGTCATTGAAATGGTGAAAATTTATGAGCCTTTTGCTTTACTGATGCAAAGTCTGAGGAAGGATCGACAGGACTCTATTGAAACATTCAGCTTTCCATTTCAGACATTCAGACCGGGTCAGCGGGAGCTCGCCGGCTCAGTCTATAAGACAATTAACGAAAAGGCGAAGCTGTTTGCACAGGCGCCGACCGGAATCGGAAAGACCATCTCGACATTATTTCCAGCTGTGAAAGCGGCGGGTGAAGAAAAGATTAATCAGATCGTTTATACAACCGCTAAAACAACGACACGCATTGCTGCAGAAGAAGCGTTCAGCCTGATGCAAAGTAAAGGGCTGAAGATGTCGGCTGTTTCAATGACGGCAAAGGATAAAATCTGTTTTAAGGAAAAAACGATCTGCCAGAAAGAGTACTGCGAATTTGCTGACGGGCATTTTGACCGGATTAATGGGGCCGTGATGGATATCCTTGCAAATGAAACAATGATGACACGCAGTGTGATTGAGACGTATGCAATGAAGCACCGCGTATGCCCGTTTGAATTTTCAATGGACCTTTCTTATGTAACGGACGCGATGATTGGGGATTATAACTACGTATTTGATCCGCGCGTTTCAAGAAAGCGCATGGCAGGCGAGCAGAAGAGCCGCTCAGTGCTGCTGGTGGATGAGGCGCATAATCTGCCGGACCGTGCGAGTAATATGTATTCAGCTTCATTAACAAAGGCGCCATTCTTACAGCTTAGCAGAAATGATCAGCACCCCGCGCTTCAGCAGGCAGCAAAGCGTGTAAACAAAGCATTCCTGGAAGTGAAAAAAGAGCTGGGTGAATCCTTTGCAATTGTAGATGAGCTGCCCGAAGTTTGGCTTGAAGCGGTGCAGGCATTTTTCACAGAAGCAGAAAGGCTTGTGCAGTCAGGAGTGCGCGATGATCAGGTGATTGATCAGTACTTCACCGTGCGCCAGCTGACCGCAGCAGCCGAACAGATTGATGAGCGCTTTTACATTTACATTCAGAAAATGCGAAATGATGTGCTGATTAAGATCGTCTGCATGGATCCTTCAGCATTTATTCAGGGATCTGCAAAGGGGTACAGAGCATCCGTCTTTTTCAGTGCCACAATGCAGCCTGTTTCCTATATTCGGACGATGCTCGGCGGGGAACAGGAAGACTTTCAGCTTGATCTGCCGTCACCATTTAGCAAAGAGCAGATAGAAGTTAAAACGGTGCCTGTTTCTACTAAATATAAGGATCGTGAAGCAACGATCAGACGGATTACAGACGAACTCAGAAGCGCCATTGAGCGTCACACAGGCAACTTCATGGTCTTTTTTCCTTCATACGCCTATATGAAAATGGCCTATGAGTTTTTTGAAGAAGAAGGGATCGAAGGCGTCGAGCTGATGATGCAGTCTTCAGGAATGAATGAAGTTGAGCGTGATACGTTTTTAGCTTCATTCAAAAATGAACGGCGAATTGCAGCATTTGCGGTGCTTGGCGGCGTCTTTTCCGAGGGAGTGGATCTTCCGGGTGATCAGTTAACCGGTGTCGCGATTGTTGGTGTTGGCCTGCCGCAGATCAACCCTGAGCGGGACCAGCTGAAGAAATATTTTCAGGACAAAGGATTGAACGGCTATCAGTATGCGTATGTTTTTCCAGGGATGAATAAGGTGCTGCAGGCAGGTGGAAGGCTGATACGCACTGAACAGGACAGCGGGATTCTGCTGCTGATTGATGACCGGTATCTGACGGCGCAGTATCAGAAATTGCTGCCGGATGAGTGGAAGTAGGGTGTTCGATAGGAAATGACTGGCGTTCGCCGGGAAATGTTGTCTGTTCGACGCATCGCAGGGGTTGTTCGACGTATAACCCCGGTGGTTCGCCGTTCACTACACAAACTTCGCCGCTTCATGCTATTAGACCTACGCCCCGACCACAAAAAAACGATCCGGAAGCCAAGTCTCCCGAACCGCACACTCATAAAAATCAATACACCTTTTTCACTCGACCAACCTGTCCATCCTCAAGGCGCACCTTGATCCCGTGCGGATGGCTTGGTGAGTTCGTTAATATATCTTTTACTGTACCAGCTGTCAGGTTTCCTGATCGCTGGTCTTTTTTCAAGACAATATCGACTTTTTTACCAGGTGCAATATCGCTTCGTTTCTGTCCATTCATGCTGAATAACCCCGTTTCAATTTTTTCTTAGTATATCACAGAACGTGACTCCTCAATATTCGTCAAAACTGCCGCATGATTACAAAAAAATTAAAAAAGTATTCTGTATTAATACAGAGTTCATTTGGTAGTGAAAATTACGGTATTACAGGATTTTAAAAGCAGTACAGCTGCCTGACCGGTCAGTATTACAGGACCAAATACCCCTTTTGGGTTGTGAACAATTCTTGACATCAGGTGCTAATTGAATGAATAATGTAAAAAGGTTGAATATTCATTCTTTTTATTAAATAAAAATGATAACGCTTACAAAGGAGGATGTTATGTTTTCGGTGTGGTTTTTAGGAATACTGACGGTTGTATCGGTTTTTCTGGCTTTAAAGCTGAAGAAAAAACGGCTGCTTTTAACACCGGTGCTTGGTGTAGGCGCATTAATATTCATTGAGATCGTGAAAGTGCCAATGCCGTTTTGGGATACTGTGACATTTATCTTCGACTTGAGAGGTTAATGCAAAGGGGGAGAATTATGAAGAAGATTGATAAGAAGGTAGCAGATTCCTATTTCAAGACACGTACAACGCTGATCATGATTTATCTGGCAATCGGTGCAACGGTCTCATATGGGGTTGTACTATTCGCGGAGCCGCTGTCAGAGTTTACGTTCAACGGGATTCCGGTTCATTATTATATGGGTGCCCAGGGTGCGGTACTGACCTTTATTATTCTGCTGTTTGTAAATGCGATCGTCAGCGACCGTGTTGATAAAAAGTATGGCATTGATGAAGCGAAAAATGAATCGATTGGTTCAGGGAAGACTGTCGACCATTAAAGGGGATAGGCCTGAAAGAATGGTTGTCTAGACAACTAATTGAATGAGTGTCATTCAAAGGGGGATACAGAATGGATAGTCAGTTTATAGTTTCACTCGCCTTTATACTGATCACATTTGGCCTTTACATAGGAATCGCCATTTATAATCAGGCGAAAGTAACATCGGACTTTTATGTAGCAGGACGCGGCGTGCCGCCAATTTATAATGGGATGGCAATTGGTGCTGACTGGATGAGTGCTGCTTCATTCATTGGTATGGCCGGAACTGTCATGATCATGGGATATGACGGGCTTGGCTATATTATGGGGTGGACAGGCGGTTATTTATTATTAACCTTCCTGATGGCGCCGCAGCTTCGTAAGTATGGACGTTATACGGTTCCTGAGTTTATCGGGGATCGTTATGGGAGTAATCTTGCCAGATTGATTGCTGCTGTTGCAACAATCATTATCAGTTTTACTTATTCAATCGGACAGATGTCAGGATCGGGCGTTGTAATCGGACGTCTGCTTGAAGTGGATTACCGGGTCGGTACCATCATCGGGGCGTGTCTGATTGCCTTTTATTCAGCACTTGGGGGGATGAAAGGGATTACCTGGACACAGGTTGCACAGTATTGCGTGTTAATCACAGCGTATCTTGTACCTGTTATTTTTATGGCGCTACAGCTGACAAATAATCCACTGCCGTGGGTTTCATATGGTTCAGTGATTGAGGAAATGAGAGTACTTGACCGGGAACTTGGTATTTCTGAATATGTTGTTCCGTTTACAGAAGGAACCAAGTGGCAGTTCCTGGCGCTGATGTTCACGCTGATGGCCGGTACTGCAGGGCTTCCGCACGTAATCGTACGCTTTTACACAGTATCAACCATGAAAGCTGCCCGCTGGAGTGGTGCATGGGCGCTGTTATTCATTGGACTTCTATATCTTTCAGCACCAGCATATGCTGCATTTTCACGCTTTATCCTGATGACACAGGTTGCAGGTTCACCAATTGATCAGCTTCCTGCCTGGACAGCGTCATGGGTGGATACCGGAATGCTGCAGGTTGCAGACACGAGTGGAGACGGCGTGCTGCAATGGCAGGAGCTGCAAATCGCAAATGACATTGTCGTTATGGCAACGCCTGAGATAGCAAACCTCGGTATCTTTGTCATCGGTCTGATGGCAGCAGGTGCGATGGCTGCCGCACTTTCAACGGCCGGTGGTCTGATGATTGCCATTTCAGCATCACTTTCACATGATATTTATTTCCGTTCAATTAATCCAAATGCATCAGATAAAAAACGTCTTGCAGTTGGACGCTGGTCGATTGTCCTTGCTTCGCTTGCAGCGGGTGTGATTGCACTGAACCCGCCAGGTGCGATTACGCAGATTGTTGCGTGGGCCTTTGCACTTGCTTCCGGATCCTTCTTCCCGGCGCTGCTCCTTGGTGTATGGTGGAAGCGATCGAATGCTAAAGGGGTTATTGCCGGCATGCTTGTCGGTCTGTCAGTGACGCTTGGTTATATTTTCGCAGCTAAATATGGCGGATTTACGATCTTAGGCATTATTGATACCGGAGCAGGCGTCTTTGGTGCATCTGCTGCGATCATTGCAAACGTAGTCGTATCACTTGCGACGAAGCCGCCATCACAGAAAATTCAGGAAGAGGTTATTGACCTTCGTTATCCTGAGCAGATGACATACCGCGATGGAGAGGTGTGGCTTGATGACGGAAACGACGTACCGCCATCCAAGTGACGGTGAATCAATCAAAGCATTTATAAAAGAGACACCGCTTTTTAAAAACAGATCTGAAGGTGAGTTCAGCCGGCTTTATGACCTCTGTCAGGAGCGGCAGTACGACCAGGGTGTTTTAATTGCGGATGCGCGTAAAAAAAGGGAAGGAATTCTGCTGATTACATCAGGGCTTGCTGAAGTATATGCAGCAGGGTTCCGAAATGAAAGAGAAGTGCTTGAGTTTGCAGGTCCCGGCGAAATAGTCGGGCTTGCAAGTATCAGTACGATGCTGAAACCAACGGATGAACCTGTTCATACCGTTGAGATTTTAGCGCTTGAAACAACACAGGGATTATTTATTCCATACAGCGTATTGCAAGAGCTCTGGGGGGAGCCTTCAGTACAGCAGTACTTTTTGGAAAAAGCGATCTTCCGCCTGCAGGATGTGTATCAGTCATTAACTGAACAGATGCAGCAGGCAGGGTGGATTGAACAGCAGAAGCAGGTATTTCAGCGGGTGCAGGACATGATGTCCTCCCCGCTGCTTACCGTTTCAGCTGACAGTACAATCGAAGAAGGCATCAGTTTTATGGCACGTCACGAACTGAGTGCTGCTGTATTTGTGAAAAATGACATTCCTTATATTGTGTCCATGAGAGAAGTCATGAAAGCGATCGCTGAAAAAGTTCCGCTTACTGCACAGCTGTCAGAGATCGGTCAGGAATGCGCCGTCATTAAAAGAAGTGCATTTTATTATGATGCGCTCGCTGTTTTTCAAATGAAAGGTGACCTGCGACACATTGTGGTTCTTGACGAAAGGGAGCGTCCGATCGGCATGCTGACCCTTTCAGACGCCTTAAAACAGCGTCACAGATCCATCCAGCACCTGATGAAGGAAATCCAGTCAGTTGACCCGTCATCACTGAAAAAGCTGTCAGAGGATCTGAAGAAAATGGCTTCACAGCTGATCGTTGAACGTGCGAGTATCCGTATGCTGTCTTCAGCTATGACACCGCTTTTTGATCAGCTGACAGGAAAGCTGCTGAACGATGCGGTTAGAAACATCGGGGAACCGCCATGTGAATTTGCCTTTTATCAAATGGGAAGTGCAGGCCGCGGTGAGCAGTTCCAAATGACTGATCAGGATCATTTTCTTGTTTTTGAACGAAATGGTGAGAAAGAAAAGGCTTATTTTGAAAAGCTGGGCACAGAAATCACGTCTCTGCTGGAAAGAGCCGGCTTCAGATTATGCGATGGTGATATGATGGTCAGCAACCCGATGTGGAGAGGGTCTGTTACTGACTGGCAGCAGCGGATCAGAAGGTGGGCACTACGCTCTACACCACAAAACATCCTATATGCCTATAACTTTTTTGCAATGAGATGGCTCTATGGAAGTGCCGAGGTCCATCACGCTTTCATGCAGGGGCTGAAGAAAGAACTTGATCACTCCGGTGTGCTGCTCAGACAAATGGCAGAGGAAATTAAAACAGCGCCCATCCCTTCAATTGACCACCGGATTCGAAGCTTCATTTTACGAGAAGGTAAAGTGATTGATCTGAAAAAGCAGGTACTTTTTCCATTCCATCATGCACTGCAAATCAGTTCAATCCGTGCAGGCATATTAGAAGGGTCAACTGCTGAAAGAATTGCGAATCTGACGGAAAAAGGGAAGATTGAAGAGGATGCAGATCTGAAGGAGAGCATCGACTTTATCCTATCATTGAACCTTCAGCGCAAGCAGGAAGGAACATCAGAAGTCCGTCCGGATCAGCTGACCTCAAGAGAGAAAGCCTTACTGTCAAAATCACTTGAAACGCTGCGCAATTTTCAGCAGGCAGCAGTTAGAGGAATGGGTGTGTAAAAGGAGGGGGCAACATGGCGATATGGTCAAAGAAATTTGATGATCAGATCATCACAGATATTCCGCTTTCCACACCGCTTGAAGAATTGAATTTGCTCGTTGTAGATACTGAAACAACAGGCTTTGCAGTGGGAAAGGATGACAGGCTGATTGAAATTGGCGCCGTGCCCGTTAAGGGGCTGAAGGTACTGGAGAAAGAGTCATTTCAGTCATACGTGAACCCGGGAAGAGACATCCCGCCTGTCATCACAGACCTGACGTCAATCAGACAATCGGATGTAGCGGATGCACCTGAAGCGATGGAGGCCATTGAAGCGCTTTTTGACAAAGGAAAACAGCTCGGGATTCATGCGCTTGCCGGGCACTATATTTCATTTGATCTGCTCGTTTTTAAACATGAGCTCAGAAGAAACTCACTCCGCTATCAGGAGCCTCCGGCAATGGATACACTCGACCTGCTTTCCTATCTCGTACCGACTTGGGAAATGAAGGACCTTGCCTACTATGCATCTGTCTTTGAAACGAGGATGTATGACCGGCATACAGCACTCGGAGATGCACTGACAGCAGCCTACCTTTTTTGCGAGCTGTGTGAACGTGTGAAAGAGAGAGGGATCACAACCTGGGGGGAGCTTCTGGCACTGCGTTCATCGAGAACACCGTGACAAATTTTTAACAATATGCTGGAAATGGTTTGAAACATTTTGTTATGTGGGAATAGTAAGGTGCACGAAGTAAATTGAACATAGAGAGGATTGTCAGAAATGACGCTTCAAAGCATTTTACAGGAATTCCATACATTAAAAGCGGAGTCCATTCCAGTAGATTTACTTGATGAAAGATATGCTGATTTGATGATCCGGATGGAACAGTCTTATGAAATCCCTGATGTCATTACTACGGAATGGGAAGAGAAAAATAGATCAGTGAGTACCGTGTACAGATTGATTGCGAGTAATAGGTTAATGGATACTTAAATAGTGGGATGAGAACCGTTTGGTGGGTAAGTGCCGGACGGTTTTTATTTGAAGTAATGTTGGTTCGGGGGAAAACATCGGGTGTTCGACGTTCAACCGGCCATGTTCGACGTTCGTTAAGCGATGTTCGAAGGTTAATCATAGATGTTCGGAGGAAGGTGTAAAAAGACCTATCCGGACAGCATGCATCTGCCCGCGCCAACCTTCCTCAACCGTCAGCTGTCCCACGCAAAAACCGCCACTCAAAAAAGCGGCGGTCCAAAGCTCAATTTATTTCTTCAAAACCTCCGGCAGCGTGCTGTAATAATCAGCAATTACCCGCAGTCCCTGATCAAAATTCTCTAAATGGAAATGTTCATTCGGTGCGTGGAAGTTTTCGCCCGGCAGACCGAATCCCATTAATACAATCGGCTTCTGTAAAATCTGATCAAACACCGCAACGATCGGAATCGAGCCGCCGCCGCGAATGAACTGGGTCGGCACGCCGTATACTCTTTCATACGAGGCGCCGGCAGCCTGAATTGCCGGGTGATCGTAAGGTGTTACGTAAGGCGCACCTTTATCAAATGGTGTTACTTCGACCGTTACACCAGGTGGCGTATGCGCTTCAACGTGCTTTGTCAGCAGTTCAACGATTTCATCAGGATCCTGATGCGGTACGAGTCGGCAGGTGATCTTCGCATGCGCTTCATTTGGCAGGACAGTTTTAATGCCTTCGCCTTCAAATCCGCCCCACATGCCATTAATTTCAAGTGTTGGGCGTGTCCACATGCGCTCAAGTGAAGTATAGCCTTTTTCACCGAACAGCTCGCTGACTTCAAGCTCTTTTTTCAAATTTTCATCTGAAAAGTTCAGTGCTTCATAGGCTGCTTTTTCTTCGTCAGTAAGCGGCTCGACTTTATCATAAAAGCGGTCCACCTGTATCACGCCGTTTTCATCCCGGAAAGAGTCAAGCAGGCTGACAAGCGCATGAAGGGCATTTTGCACGGCGCCGCCATAAAGACCTGAATGAAGGTCGCCTTTTGCACCTTTCACGTCAATCTGAATGCCTGCAAGTCCGCGCAGCCCGTAGCAGATCGCAGGCTGTCCTTTTTCCTGCATGCCTGTATCTGAAATGACAATCACGTCTGATGACAGCAGGTCCTGGTTTTCTTCAACAAACTTTGGCAGGTTTACACTGCCGATTTCTTCTTCACCTTCGATTAAAAACTTCAGATTAACCGGAAGGCTGCTGTTTTCCTTCAATAAAGCTTCTACAGCTTTTACATGCATAAATGATTGTCCTTTATCATCTGTTGCGCCGCGTGCAAAGATTTTGTTGTCACGGATCGCAGGCTTAAATGGTTCTGTTTCCCATAAATGAAGCGGGTCAACGGGCTGGACGTCATAGTGTCCGTAAACGAGGACAGCTGGTGCGCCATCAGCGTGCAGCCAGTCGCCGTATACGACAGGGTGACCAGGTGTTGGGATGATCTGGACATTTTCCATTCCAATTTTTCGCAGGTTTTCTGCGATCCATTCGCCGCCTTTTAGCGTATCTTGCTTGTGTTCTGACAGGGAGCTCACGCTTGGGATCGAAAGCCATTCTGTCAGTTCTGCTAAATGACGGTCACGGTTGTCGCGAAAGTATTGATCTAATGCCATATTGAAACACTCCTTTGATTAGGTTGACAGCAGGTTGCTGGTTTGTTATGCTAATGGTTGATCGTTTTACGGGAGCGGTTATCAGGCGGATATCGCCAACCGCCATAATTAAATAACAAGGTCTGGAAATCTAAGGCCTGAATTCAGCGACTCACCTTCTGAGTTTGCTAAGCAGTTAAGCTATTTCACCGATTGAAGCAAAAACCCTCTAAAAAAGCCGGGGTCGTTGCCCGGAAACAGTACTTCAAACTACTACGCAGTAACTGTGCACTTCTAAAGGTTCTATCTCACCGAACCGATTCAGACCAAAAATTCCAGATTACTTTATGAACGCATTGAACGTTTTAAAGTAGTATCTGATTCACACTGGCGCAGCTTCGGAGCTGCAAGGACGAAAGAGAGGTTAGGGCTTTCGTTGTTTTAGGTATTATGTAATGCCGCTCCCGTAAGGCAGATCACCAATCCTCTTAACATTACTCCTAAATGAAACTCAATTCAATTTTCTTTCCATCTAAACCCAAAAAGATTGACTTTTCAGTGAATGATAGTGGAATTTTTAATCAGGATAGTATACGCTGTTTCTATCTACTTTTTTACATATTGCTATTTTATCAGGAGGAATATCGTTGGAATTTATAGCCATAGCTGCATTGCTTTTTGCCTCATTCTTTTTATCAGGTAGTGAGACAGCACTGACTGCTGTTAATAAAATGAAGGTTAAAACCCGTGCTGAGCAGGGTGATCGTGCGGCTGAAAAGCTGTTGAAGCAGGTGTCAAAGCCGGATCAGATGATTACAACCATTCTGATCGGGAACAATATATCAAATATTCTTTTGCCTGTGCTCGTAACAATTATTGCAATTGAATACAACATTGAAGTTGCACTCGCAACAGGTATTCTGACCGTTACACTCATTGTTTTCTCTGAAGTACTGCCGAAAACAATTGCTGCGACTTTTGCTGACCGGATTGCCTACATTGTAGCACCAGTGATCCGTATTTTAATGGTTATCTTTAAACCAATAACGTGGTTCCTTTCTAAATTTACAAATATTGTTATACGGATTCTTTCCAGAGGGGACATTAAAGAAGCAACCATTACAAAAGAAGAGCTTCGCACAATGGTTGATATTGCTTCAACTGAAGGAACATTTCTGGGGGATGAATCTCTGCGTATCAAAGGTGTTCTTGATTTTCAGAAAAAAGACGTAGGCGATGCAATGAAGACGCCGCGTGTTGATATTATTGGTATTCCTTTTGAAACAACTTTTGAAGAAGTGCGTGATTATGTGATCGATAATCCTTACACGCGTTACCCGGTGTATAAAGATAACATGGACAATATCATTGGCGTGTTCCATTCCAAACAAGTAATCGAATGGTCTCTGACTCCTGAGAAGCCTTTATCAGATTTCATGGATAATGATCCATTGTTTACAGTGGAAACAACATCCATTGAACGCATCTTCAAACGCATGCTTCAGGCGAAAAAGCATTTTGCCATTGTACTGGATGAGTACGGCGGCACGCTTGGTATTATTACGCATGAAGATATCATTGAAGCGATGATCGGTCAGGAAATTGCCGATGAAAATGATGATGAAGAAGAGTCCTGGATTGATGAGCTGACTGAAAGAACGATTGTCTGTCATGGTAAGTTAAATCTTCATCGTTTAAATGAAGTATTCTCAACAAGAATTCCTGAAGAGCAGGATGTGCTTGCAGGATTTGTGTTAAAAGAAATCGGCCATCTTCCTGAAGAAGGCGATGAATTTGATTTCCAGCACCTGCGTTTTACCGTGCTTGAAATGGAGAAAAACAAAATTACAAAGGTCCGCATTGAAAAACGCGTCATTGACGGGATTGCGGATGATAAAGATATAGACACTGAAAGCTGATGGCAGATGCCGTCAGCTTTTTTAATAGTGTTTCGTCGGGCGAATAGATTAGAAAATTCACACATTGGGTCTTGACGAATACCAAGTGATGTTATAGGATTAGCGTATTAAAGTGAATAGCTCTTATCGAGAGTGGTGGAGGGATATGGCCCTGTGAAGCCCGGCAACCGCTGACTTAGTCAGAAAGGTGCTACATCCATCAGGCATTGCCTGAAAGATAAGACAGGAGTTCAAAGGTTCTTCTTCTGTCTGTTGCAGAGGGAGTTTTTTTATTTTATGAACAAGGACAAGGAGAGTGGATCAGGATGAAATACGGTTTCTGGCTTCCGATTTTTGGCGGGTGGCTGCGCAATGTTGAAGATGAAAATATGCCACCAACATTTGATTATGCGAAAAAGGTAACTCAGTCAGCAGAGATGTGGGGTTACGATACGACATTAATCGCTGAACTTTACCTGAACGATATAAAAGGACCGGAGCGGGATTCAATTGAAGCCTGGTCAACTGCAGCTGCACTTGCAGCAGTTACTGAAAAGATTGAGATCATGACGGCCATCCGCCCCGGGTTTCATAATCCGGCGGTTGCTGCAAAAATGGCTTCAAATATCGACCACATTTCAAACGGCCGATTCACACTAAATGTTGTATCTGCCTGGTGGGCTGAGGAAGCGAAGCAGTACGGTGGAGCTTTTACAGAACATGATGAGCGCTATGAACGTACAGATGAGTTCCTGACGATTTTAAAGGGGCTCTGGACAGAAGACACGTTCAGCTTTAAAGGGAAATATTATGATATCGAAAATACAAAGCTTGAGCCAAAGCCGGTTCAGCGTCCGAATCCGATTCTATATGCAGGCGGTGAAAGCCCGCGCGGTAAGCAGTCAATTGTTGATAACTGTGACTCTTATGTGATGCATGGCGGTACTGTTGAAGAGATTGAAGCGAAGATTGCTGATATGAAGTCTCGCCGCGCAGCAGCTGAAAAAGATCCGTTTGGATCATTTGGAATGGCTGCATTTATTGTCTGCCGTGACACAGAAGAAGAAGTGCAGACTGAGCTTGAGCGAATCACCGATGTGAAAGATGTGAGCGGATATGCAGGCTACAATGATTTCGTCAGCAAGTCCCAGCTTGAGCAGCAGGTAAAGCTGATGGATTACTCTGTATCAAACCGCGGACTGAGACCGAACCTGATCGGAACGCCTGATCAGATCGCCGAACGGATTATTGAATTTGAAAATGCAGGCCTTGACCTGTTACTGCTTCAATTCTCGCCTCAATTTGAAGAGATGAAGCGTTTTTCTGAAAAAGTAATGCCACTGGTTGAGAAGAAGAGAAAGATTCAGCAGGAAATCAACATTTAGGGAGGAAACAGCATGAGTAAAGCATATATACTGCATGAAAATGATGAGTGGACGGTTCATTTGACGAAAAGACTGGATGAGCTTGAGGTACCTTATGAAGTATGGCATCTTGATGAAGGCATTGTTGATTTAACGAAAGAGCCGCCGGAAGGCATTTTTTACAGCAGAATGAGCGCATCATCACATACGCGTGGTCACCGTTTTGCGCCGGAATTAACAGAGTCAGTGCTTGCATGGCTTGAGCAGCACGGCAGAACCGTCCTGAACGGCTCACGTGCGCTGCGTCTTGAAGTGAGCAAGGTTAATCAGTATACGGCACTTCAGCTAAATGGGATCAAAACTCCTGATACGATTGCTGCGGTCGGACGCAAGCAGATTATAGAAGCGGCTGAAAAGCTTGATAAGCCTTCATTTATCACAAAGCATAACCGCGCAGGTAAAGGGCTTGGCGTGCAGTTATTCCATTCGATTGATGCGTTGAAGCAGTATGTGAACAGTGATGATTTCGAGCTGCCAGTTGACGGGATTACGCTGATTCAGGAATACATTGAGTCGCCGGAATCTTATATTACGCGCTGTGAATTTGTAGGCGGGAAATTTGTCTATGCGGTCCGTGTGGATACTTCTGAGGGCTTTGAATTATGCCCGGCGGATGCGTGCCAGATTGATGATCTGTTCTGCCCGGTTGGCGAAGAGGTCGAGGAGAAGTCTAAGTTCCAGGTGGTAAAAGACTTTAAAGAGCCCTTATTGATCACGCAGCTTGAGTATTTTCTGGCGAGAAATGATATAGCTGTTGCAGGCATTGAGTTTATCAAGGATGCTGATGGCGAGATTTACGTATATGACATCAATACAAACACAAACTACAATGCGGATGCTGAAGCGGCTTATGGTACGTATGGGATGCTTGAACTTGCGAAGTTTCTGAAGAAAAAGCTTGAGCGTGAGTATTCGGTTGTAGAAGCTTAACATGTTGTATTTGAAAAGCCCTGTTCAGAAGACAGGGCTTTTTTCATTGATTAATTACGCAAAAACTGCAGAATCTCTGCATTCAGCTTTTCAGTTTCTTCAAAGACAAGTCCATGTCCGCTTTCTTCAAACTTAACAAGTTCTGCGTTTTGCAGATGGGACTGCAGATATTCAGAAAAGTCGATTGGACAGATCTCATCGTTTATACCATGAAGTAACAGGACGGGCACAGTTACATGTTCAAGATCACCGCGTCCATCTTCATCTCTGAGTGCTTCAGCAGAATGAATGGTGCCGTGTGCAGATGCCTGCAGACCGAGCGTGCCAAACCAGTGCCTGAAAGCTTCTGAAGGCTCCTGGTGGAAGAACATATCGCCAAATTCATCCAGGAAAGCCGGACGGTCTTTTTGAATACTTTCAATCATCCCATCGATTTCTTTGGCTTCAATACCATAAGGGAAATCAT
Source organism: Jeotgalibacillus malaysiensis (assembly GCF_044789845.1). NCBI lineage: Bacteria > Bacillati > Bacillota > Bacilli > Caryophanales > Caryophanaceae > Jeotgalibacillus > Jeotgalibacillus malaysiensis. The sequence continues at coordinate 3,088,789 of NZ_CP085252.1, read as the reverse complement.
CTGTTTTTGTAAAACGTGGTGCAGCGGGGGCAAGCAGCATCAGCTTGGAAATACCATGCTGCTGGTGTCGCGCCATATATCTGAGCGCAATTGGTCCACCCATTGAAAAGCCCGCTAACACCGCGTTCTTTAATCCTAAATGGTCAATGACTGCTTTGACATCATCCGCTTTCCGGTCATAGTTATAACCACTCCACGGTTTATCAGATTGTCCATATCCTCTTAGATCAATCCCTATAAAACGATATCCGAGATTCACAATTTCGTTAATCTGATATTCAAACATACGATGATTGACTGGCCAGCCATGGATGAAAATAACCGGCTGCCCTTCACCGATATCTTCTACAAATAGTGATACACCTTTTTCAACTTCAATTCGATGTGACATCAAACAACCTCCTGAATTAAGATAGTAGTTATATACCCGAAACTTTTTAATGTACTCCAGATACTGACAGTTTGAAGTTGCATCAAAAAGATCCGCACCCCTGAGGCTGCGGATCTAACAAGCTATTTACATCATCTGATCAGGTCCGCCGGTCATGACAATCCCCCGGCCTTCTGGTGTATCCTGCACATCAAGCGTCAATTCTTCTGCGACGAATAAAATCTGCGGATCAATCGCTACTTTAATGCCATTAATCGTCTGGATCACATCATTTTCTTCCGGTACATCGAATGACAGACCAATTTCAGGGCTGCCTTCTCCCTGTCCGGCAAAATAAACGCGGATATTTTCAGATTCATATTGGTAAAATAGCGTTTTGAAAGCTTCTTTTGCTTCATCTGTGATAATCATACATGTCTTCCTTTCTCGCTTAATCTTATACATTCATGATGTGCGAAAAAGAAGAGAAACGCAAGTATGATGCTGTTTTACGGGCAGTCTGTTACTTACTTGTGTCAGCAAATTCCTTGATCCTTGATCCGATCTCATCACGTACGCGCTGGAAGAATGCCCATTTTTCTTCATCAGTGCCTTCCGCCTTAGCCGGGTCATCAAAGCCCCAGTGCTCACGCTTAACATGTGGAGGTGTGACAGGACAGTGGTCTGCAGCATGTCCGCACAGTGTGACAACTAGATCAGCATTGTTTAAAATCTCCGGATCAATCGTGTCAGATGTCTGATTTGAGATATCAATGCCGGCTTCGTTCATCGCCTTCACCGCATTTGGATTGAGTCCGTGCGCTTCAAGACCTGCGCTCAGCACATTCCACTCATCGCTTAAATATTGCTTGCCCCAGCCTTCAGCCATCTGACTTCTGCAAGAGTTACCTGTACATAGGAAATATAATGTTTTTTTAGACATGAGAAACACTCCTTAAAATTGGTTTGGTTTAAGAACCGCTGAGTGTTTCCGTGGAGGGCTTCGCTTTCCGCGGCCGCGCGGTGAGCCTCCTCGGCTTCGCCCTCCACTCCAACACTCAGCTAGGTGTTGCTTCATTAGTTTGATATAAAGGATTGTACAAAGTCACGACTCTATTTAATTTAAAGCTCCTGAGTAAGAAAGTATTACTCAGCTGCCCCTCGTAGTGGAGGACGGAGGCTCCCGCCCCAGGAAGGGACAGGTGAGACCGAGCATGGCGAAGCCTGCGGGCTCAGCGCCCGGGGGCAGGAAAGCGCAGTCCTCCACGGAGAGGGGCAGCGTTATTAAAGGAATATATACTTACAAAATAATCAGCAGCCACAGATACAATCCGAACAGTGTAATAAACAGTGTTGGGATTGTAAGGATAATTCCTACTTTAAAGTAGTAGCCCCAGCTGATATTGAAGCCTTTTTTGCTCAGTACATGCAGCCATAATAGCGTAGCGAGGGAGCCGATCGGTGTAATTTTCGGTCCAAGGTCAGAACCGATGACATTTGCATAAATCAGCGCTTCCCTTACAGCTCCGGTCGTTGCAGTTTCCTGGATCGCCAGCGCATCAATCATCACAGTTGGCATGTTATTCATAATCGAAGACAGGAACGCAGCAATAAATCCCATTCCCATTGTTGCAGCCAGCAGGCCATGGTCAGCAGTTGCATCAAGCACATCAGCAAGAAGGCTCGTCAAACCGGCGTTTCGCAGTCCGTAAACAACCACATACATACCAATTGAGAAAAATACAATGGCCCACGGTGCGTCTTTTACTACAGTTGTCGTATTCACAGCAGGACTTCTTCTCGCAATCAGGAGGAAGATAATCGCAATGATACCGGCAATAATGGATACCGGAATTTCAGCGAATTCACTTGTGAAATAACCAACAAGCAGAATTGCAAGTACGCCCCATGAAAGGCGGAACATTTTCGGATCCTTGAGTGCCTCCTGTGGTTTTCGCAGCTGTGATAAATCATAATTTTCCGGAATACTTTTACGGAAAAACAGCCAGAGCACTAAAATACTTGCGCCAATACTGAAGAAGTTCGGAATGATCATACGGCTTGCGTACTCAGCAAATCCGATGCCAAAAACGTCAGCAGAAACAATGTTGACCAGGTTACTGACGATCAGCGGAAGGGAAGCTGTATCAGCGATAAATCCGCTGGCCATAATAAATGGTAAGATCATGGCTTCTTTAAAGTTCAGGTTACGCACCATTGCGAGTACAATCGGCGTCAGAATCAGTGCGGCACCGTCGTTTGCGAAGAATGCTGCAACGAGCGCGCCAAGTAATGTTACGTAAATAAACATTCTGATCCCGCTGCCTTTAGCAAATCGCGCCATATGAAGTGCGGACCATTCAAAAAATCCAATCTCATCTAAAATTAACGAAATAATGATGAGTGCGACAAATGTCAGCGTGGCATTCCAGACGATCGCTGTCACATCAGCAACATCCTGCATGGATACAACGCCCAGAATCAGGGCAATGACAGCACCGCCCATTGCGGAGTAACCGATGCCAAGTCCCTTAGGCTGCCAGATGACAAGTGTTAACGTAATAAGAAAAATCAATATTGCTAAAAATACATCCATGACCAGACTCCTTTAAATTTAGTTGCAGGAAACACGCTTCCCTTGCTCAATCAGCTGTTCGAGATGGTGATCCTGCGCCGGCAGCTGTTCTAGTATGCTGTGGATCATGTCATAACCTTCAAAGGATTCGTTCAGCGAATACACAATCCATTGTCCTTTACGCTGCTCCTTAATCATCCCAATGTCCTTCATTTTCCGGACATGCTGGCTGACTGAAGGCTGACTCATCTGAAAAATTTCGACGAACTCACATACACAGCAGTCATGATCTGCAAGAATACGGAGCATCGTCAAGCGCGTTTTATCACCCATCAGCTTTAAAGCGGCTGAAGCTTTTTCAATTGAAATGGCTTCCTTTGCGAGCATGGCTCACACCTCCATTTAGTTCATCCGCTGATTAGTATATAGGCATATGCTTATATACGCAATATGTTCGTCTGAATTTAATTGTAAATTTTATATAACAAGGAGCGGGATGCAACAATAATAGCTGAGGATGTAGCATTCCGCTTCCGGGATGTGGCGATACACCCGGGAACTTGTATCATTTCCCATCGGACCTGTAGCAATACACGCGAAAAGGAGTCATATTCGCTCTCATCCTTACATCGTCAAACCCTATTCATTCTCTTAAAAAACATGACAGCGTTTTAGATAGAGCTTTCAGGGAAAATATGAGATAGTAAACAAAACCGGGACGAAAGGGAGATGGACCATGGAAGGATTTCCGTTATTCAGCACATCGCTGATCTTAACAGTTATCACAATTGCAGTCGTAACGGCAGGCATTTTATATATCAGTTCAAGAGCAAAAAAGTAGGAGGACCACATGACACAAATCGGATTTATCGGATGCGGAAAAATGGCTCAGGCAATGATTGGCGGCATGATCCGCTCCAAAACAGTCAAACCCTCATCGATTATCGCAAGCGCAACAACCAAAGAAACAAGAGTGAAAGTATCAGATCAATTTGGCATTGAAGTAACCGGGGACAACACGAAAGTGGCCGCAGAAGCAAACCTGTTGTTTTTAGGAATTGTACCGGGACTCCACAGGCAGATCCTTGAAGAAATTAAATCCCATTTGTCAGCAGAGACAGTGATCATCACAATCGCAGCCGGACTTACAACTGCTGACATCTCTGCATTTGCCGGAAGGAAACTGAAGGTCATCAGAACGATGCCTAACACACCTTCACTTGCAGGAGAAGGCATGACAGCGATTAGCGTCAATGATGAAGTCACTGAAGAAGAGCTTCAGAAAGTGCTCAAACTGTTCCGTTCATTCGGCAAAACAGAAGTGATTTCAGAGGATCTGATGGACAGCATCCCGGCAATCAGCGGCTCATCACCGGCCTATGTCTATATGATGATTGAAGCCATGGCAGACGGCGGTGTGCGTCAGGGACTGAAACGTGATCAGGCCTACAGACTTGCAGCCCAGGCAGTACTCGGCGCAGCTAAAATGGTCCTTGATACCGGCAAACATCCAGGGGAACTGAAAGACCAGGTCACCTCACCCGGCGGCGCCACCATCGCTGCAACAGAAGCACTCGAAAAACACCGCTTCAGAGGCGCAATCCTAGAAGCCATGGAAAGCTGCACCACAACCGTAAAAGAACTAGGCAACAAAAAATAAGCAGCGCCGCAGCGCTGCTTATTTTTGTGTGAAAAGCATATAAACTTCCCATGCAATCTGGTTTTTTACTCTCAAAATCAAAAGACAGAGAAGATTGAGTTAGCATACCCAGCAGGTGATTGGAGGGCAGGACGGAGACTCCTGCGGCAGGAAGGGACGTGTGAGACCGAGCATGGCGAAGCCTGCGGGCTCACCGCCCGGCCGCGGAAAGCGCAGTCCTGCCCGGAAATCACCTGCGGTTTATCAAAAGCAAACCTAAGCGTTAACCTTCTCGCTCCACTCCTCAACATTCCACGTCCGCGTCGCCCAATCCTCATAAAAATCAGGCTCGTGGCACACAAGTACAATCGTTCCATTATACGCCTTCAGCGCACGCTTCAGCTCTTCCTTCGCTGTCACATCCAGGTGATTCGTCGGCTCATCAAACAGCAGCCAGTTACTCTCATGCATCATCAGCTTACAAAGGCGGACCTTCGCCTGTTCGCCACCTGATAACTGATTCATCTGGCGTGAAATATGCTCATTTTTCAATCCGCATCTTGCCAGCGCAGCGCGTACCTGATGCTGGTCCATGCCTGGAAACTCGCTCCATACATCCTCGATCGGCGTGATCGCTTTCGGCTTCATTTCCTGTTCGAAATAAGAAGGATAAAGGAAGTCGCCGTGAATCACTTTTCCGCCCAGAGGATCAAGCTTACCCATAATAGTTTTCAGCAGCGTTGATTTACCGACACCATTGCAGCCGACAACAGCGATTTTTTCACCGCGCTCAATTTCAAGCGTCATCTTCGGCAGGAGCGGCTCGTCATAACCGATTTCAAGGTTTTCAGCTTCTATAACATAACGGCTGCTGCCTCGGGATTCTTTGAAATCAAATGTTGGTTTTGCAGCTGTTTCAGGGCGGTCGATCCGCTCAATTCTGTCAAGCTGCTTCTGACGGCTTTTTGCACGACCGGTTGTTGAATAGCGCGCTTTATTTTTCGCAATAAAGTCTTCCTGCTTTTTAATAAATTCCTGCTGCTTCTCATACGCCTGCAGGTGCTGGTTTTTGTGAAGCTCAGCAAGCTCAATAAATTTATCATAGCTTGCCGTATAGCGGTTCATACGGGCAAACTCTAGGTGCAGGATAATGTCCACTGTATCATTCATAAAATTCGTGTCATGTGAGATCAGCAGAAATGCATGTGGATAATCCTTCAGATACATAGAAAGCCAGCGGATATGCTCGACATCAAGGTAATTGGTCGGCTCATCCAGCAGCAATACTTTCGGCTTTTCAAGTAAAAGCTTCGCTAAAAGAACCTTCGTACGCTGACCGCCGCTCAGTGCAGATACGTCACGGTCAAGACCGATTGCATCAAGACCGAGTCCACGTGCAACTTCTTCAATTTTAATATCAAGCGTATAGAAGTCACCAGCATCCAGCGCATCCTGGATCTCAGCCATTTCCTCTAAAAGAGTTTCAAGCTCTTCAGGCGTGGCATCCGCCATTTTACCTGTGATTTCATTCAGTTCTTCTTCCTTTTTAAATAGAGGAAGGTAGGCATCACCAAGTGTTTCGCGCATTGTTCGGCCGGGTGTCAGCTGTGTGTGCTGATCAAGGTAGCCGTAATGCGTGCCGGGCAGCCATTCCACTTTTCCTTCATCGTGAATGAGCTCTCCCGTTAATATATTCATCAGCGTTGATTTACCAACGCCGTTTGCACCGACAAGTCCAATATGTTCACCGGCTAATAACCGGAAAGAAACGTCTTTGAAAAGTGTGCGGTCTCCAAATGAATGGGACAGCTTACTTACAGTTAGTACACTCATGTTTGTCCTCCAAAATCAAAGTCTTCCTACATCATAATAGATGTAACCTATTCCCGCCACCTTAAAAACCTTCGGAAGCTGTAAAGTTGCGTATGCAACTAAATGGGTTTATACTAATCAGCAGTGTAATAGAAATGGGATGATATTGATGAAACACGCACACACTGCCGGGCGCTGGCTATCAACGGTGCACCGGTACAGTTATATATTTTTAAGTAAGACCTTTGCTGAATACGGAATCGGGCAGGGGCAAATAAAATTTCTAATGATGCTTTTTGAACAGGACGGTTTGACGCAGGAGTATATGGCGAATGAGTTAAATATTGATAAAGCAACTGTCGCGCGTGCTGTCCGTAAGCTTGAGACAGAGGGTTACGTGAAAAGAATGCCGCATGAATCAGATAGAAGATCGAATTATATTTATCTGACTGAAAAAGCAAAGGATATAGAGTCATTTGTAAAAAAGGAAATGGCGTACTGGACTGAAACGTTAACAGCAGGCTTTACAGAAGAAGAGCAAAAGCTTGCGATTGAACTGCTGAAGCGGATGGCAGGCAATGCAGTACGCGAAGTCGAGGGAAGGGACGAGGTGACATCGAATGAAGCAGCAGAGTGAAAGACTCGGGACTGAAAAAATCTCATCATTGATGGTGCGCTTTTCTGTTCCGGCATTTATCGGAATGTTCGTAATGGCGTTTTATAATATTGCGGATACATTCTTTATTGCAAGAGGCGTCGGAACAGTCGGGGTTGCGGCACTTTCGATTGCTTTTCCGCTGCAGCTGATTATTACAGCATTTGCAGCAGCAATCGGAATTGGTGGGGCGTCTATTATTTCAAGACGCCTCGGTGAGAACAGGCTCGATGAAGCGAATAAAATTTTCGGAAATGTGATCTGGCTTGTCGGGTTCCTGAGTGTCCTGATGGTTGTTGCGGCGCTCGTATTTTTAGAGCCGATTCTGGTGACATTCGGTGCGACTGAAGAGATCCTTCCTTATGCAGCAGAGTACCTGTCGATTATTTTGTACGGAGCGATTTTCCAGGCATTTGCGATGTCGATGAATAATGTCGTGCGTTCTGAAGGAAATGCGAAAATGGCGATGCTGACGATGATTATCTCAGCTGGACTGAACATCGTGCTTGACCCGATCTTTATCTTTACATTGGATATGGGTATGGCCGGGGCTGCAATTGCCACTGTCATTTCACAGGCAGTCGGAGCGATCTGGATTTATCTATACTTCCGTGCAGGGAAAAGCTCACTCGAATTCAAATGGATCGGGTTTATGCCGGACTGGCGTGTGGTGCGTGAAATCACGCAGATCGGTTCCGCTACATTTGTGCGGCAGACTGCAGGAAGTCTGATGTTTATTGCGGTGAACTGGATGCTTGTCATTTACGGCGGGGAGTCTGCTGTGGCAATCTTCGGGATTATTAACCGTATTATGATGTTTGCGATCCTGCCGATGTTTGGAATCGTACAGGGGATGCAGCCGATCATTGGATATAACTACGGTGCGAAGCTGCACCACCGTGTAAGTGAAACGTTAAAGCTTGGGATTGGGATCTCGACTGTGATGGCGATATTTGTATGGGCAGTAACCATGCTGTTCCCAGGTGCCATGATGTCAGTATTTTCAACGGATCCTGCAGTCATTGCAGGAGGGGAAGAAGCAATGCGCTTTATCTTCCTGATCGTACCGATTATCGGGTTCCAGATGGTTACAGGTGGACTGTATCAGGCGCTCGGAAAAGCGAAAATTTCTTTTATCCTGTCTATGGCAAGGCAGCTGATCTTTTTAATTCCGCTTGTGTTAATTCTGCCAACCTTCCTTGGATTAACTGGTGTCTGGCTTGCTTTCCCGATTGCAGACTTACTTGCGTTTCTGCTATCGCTCTTCTTTGTCTGGAGAGATCGGAGAAGTTTATTTCAAAAAATGCCTGCACCAAAATTGCGTCAGGCGGAAGTGCACAGTTAACGAAAACACCCTTAGCCAAATCGGCTAAGGGTGTTTTTAAGTTAATCATAATCGCGTCTGAATAGCACTTCTTTCGGTACTTCTGTTCCACGTGCTCCGCGGACGTCGGTTTCACCGGTTTCTGTCGGGTAGAAGATAATAAAACTTTCAGGGTTGGCAACAGCCAGTCGGCTTGGGAGCTGATCAAGCTGCGGATGCCACGCGATGGTCCCTTTCCTGGCACTCATCACAATCACTAAATCATTTTTGCGTAATGATTCAACAGGCTGCCTGTATAGTTCCTGCCAGGAAGCTAGCCTGTGAATGACAGTTGTAACGTTTGGTTTAATATCACCGAGAATTTTTTCGTAAGGTTCAGTCTGATCGCGGACGACCAGGACTTCTAATAATGTATTTAATTGTGCTGCCATCCCTTTAACAATTCTCAGGGCATCAGCAAATCCAGGTTTATGGTCAGAGCCGCTCGGGACTAACAACATAATCCGGTCAGTCGTATTCAGCGGGTGTCCAAGCTTTACAATCATTGCCCGTTCATTTGTATGATCCAGAAAGTTATCGATCACACTGCCGAAAAGCTTGGTCTTCGTGGACTTTTGCCCATTCCACCCGGCAATAATGGTTGTAATCCGCTCTTCAGCTACAGCCCGTTCAATTCCACGTCCCGGGTTCCTGTCAACTTTGATCAGTGACCTCGCCGGGATTTCAGCGCTCGCTGCATGGGCGATTGCCTGTGTCAGCATTTTTTCAGCGCTTGCGACTGCGTTTTCAACAGATTTCACGTCACGTTGTACAACGCTTAGTGGGTAAATTGGTTCTTCAGAAGCTTTTGCCCGTCTGACTACGAAGCTGAGGTCGAGTAAAGTCTCCGTTGTTTTCGGATTGGCAACCGGAATGAGAATTCTTTCCGGACGCTCATCGCTCAGCTGAGGCGCTTCAAGCGTTTCACTTTCTGCAAGCTTACGGCCGAACTTTTCTGTGAGATAAGGACCTGTTATGCATGTGAGGAGAATCATGACGATCACTGCATTCACTGTTGCAACATCAAGCAGCCCGATTTCAAAACCGACAAGTGTAGCGGCAAGCGTTGCAGCAGCCTGTGGTGTCGTCAGGCCGATCATGACAAAATTCTCAAGGCGGTTATAATGATAGATTTTACTGGTCACCATGCTCGCGATTGATTTACCGATCAGCACTGATCCAAGTACAACACCGAGCATAAACCATGCATCCAAACTTGAAAACAGCACAGATAAATCCATCAGCATCCCGACAGACAGCAGGAAGAACGGAATGAAGAGTGCATTCCCTGTAAAACGGATTCTGTTCATCAGCGTTCCATGGTCGTAAATATAGCGGTTCAATGCAAGACCTGCAAGGAATGCACCAATAATCGGTTCAAGTCCTGCAAGGAGTGCAAGCGCCCCTGCTACAAACATGACAGTTAAAACGAAGTTAAACTCCATCTGTCCATCATTATTCGAGTTTCTGAAAAACCATTTAGCTGTAAAAGGTGCACCTACAAGCACGACAAGACCAAAAATAATCGTGGAAACAATCAGGCGGAACCAGAATTCTGCACTTGTGTCTCCACCGGCAAGCCCAACCACTGCAGCAAGTATAAGCATAGCGAATGTATCCGTTAAAAGCGTTCCGCCAATCGCTGTAGTGACGGCTTTATTTTTCGCAATGCCAAGTCTTGAAGCGATCGGATAGGCAAGCAACGTATGTGAGCCCACGATTGAGCCGAGTAAAATGGCTGCGCTGAATGAAAAGCCAAGATAATATGCTAATACTGTACCAAATAATAAAGGAACAAAAAATGAAAGCAGACCGAATAAAATACTTCTCGATCGGTACTTTTTAAAGCCATCAATATCAAGTTCAAGCCCTGCAATAAAAATAATGAATAAGAGGCCAACTGTACCTAAGAGCTGGATCGTCTCCCCGCGCTCCAGCAGACCAAGTCCGTTAGGGCCGATAACCACCCCTGCGATAATGGGTCCGATGATGCCCGGGATCCGGAGCTTACTCATCAGAAATGGTGAAATAAGAAAAATAATGACAGCCAGTCCAAAAACGAGCACCGGCTCCTGCAATGGAAGAGTCATAGATCAACCTGCTTTCCTGAGACTTGTATAGTCAGATTATATACGAAACATAAATGTGAGGAAATAAATAGCCGATTGCCTGCTCCGGCAACCGGCTGTTATCACTTATTCCTCAAGTTTTCTAAGCTCAGAAAGCTCTTCTTCAATTAATGTCAGTCTTTTTTGAGCTGATGCCCCGTCCCGTCCAACAGACTCGAGCTTCTCAAGGTCATCCTGCGCTCTCATATATTCCATCTTCAACTCGGCAATTCTGTTTTGAATCTCACTTTGTGTCATCATCATCCCTCCATTTTTCCATTCTAACAAATTTACATTTATCGCGACAAAACTTAAACCAATGCGCTTACATAGAACAGAAGAAGGGTAAAGAGTAGAGTATTTTCAGAAAATTTAGAGGAATTTTGTTTTCATAGGTTGAAAGAATGATGTAGTACTAATGATGGTTTTTTATGATTTATCGATAAAACTTTTAAAAGCTACCAAAGTGCTGATGATTGGAGCGTACGGGACGGCTCGCAGGAAGAAGGTGATGTGTAAGGCTATGGCTAAGCCTGCGGACTCAACGCCCGGCCGAGGAAAGCGTCACCCTCTTACTGCAATCAGCAGCCGGCTTTAGAAAGTCATCTTAAAGGGGGACAGGCAAATGTTCAAGCCGTATCAGTCTGATAGAAATTTTGATGAAATGCTTGAAAAAGACGGCTCAGTCAGGTCGCACTATCAGGATTTTCACAAAGTCATGGATCAGTTCAGTGAAGCCGAACTAAGAGAAAAGCACGAAACAGCCCAGCTCAGCTTTTTAAGACAGGGCATCACATTTACTGTTTATAACGACAATATTGGTACAGAACGTACAATGCCTTTTGATTTTATTCCGATTATCATGCCGCCTGAAACATGGATGATGATTGAAAAAGGAATGAGGCAGCGGGTTGAAGCACTGAACCGTTTTCTCGATGATGTGTACCACGACGCAGAAATTATAAAGGATGGCGTGATCCCTAGAGAGTTTGTCGAACAGAACCCTTATTACCTGAAGAAACAGGTAACAGGGATTGATGTGCCGCTTAAAAATCATATTTTCTTAGCAGGTATTGACCTGATCCGCGACCAGGAAGGTACATACCGCGTGCTTGAGGATAACCTGCGTAACCCTTCAGGTATGTCATACGTTTATCAGAACCGCTATGTCATGCGTCAGGTATACCCCGAATTTTTTAACCGTCATAGTATTCAATCGCTTGAACATCAGCTTTCCCATATGCACGATGCTGTACTCGATCACTGCCCGATTAATTGTATTGCTGAGCCGAGGGCGGTCCTGTTAACACCGGGAATGTATAACTCAGCTTATTATGACCATGTATTTCTGGCCCAGCAGATGGGAATTGAGCTTGTCGAGGGGCGTGACCTTCACGTCAGAGACAATATTGTCTATGTCAAAACGATCCGCGGCATGCAGCGCGTTGATATTATTTACCGCAGAATTGATGATGAATTCCTGGATCCTCAGGTATTCAATAAAGATTCAGCACTCGGTGTGCCCGGATTGATGAGCGCTTATAAAAAAGGGAATGTATCGATTTTAAATGGTGTCGGAAATGGGGTTGCAGATGACAAGGCAATGTATGCGTTTGTCCCTGAGATGATCCGCTACTATTTAAATGAAGATCCAATCATTCCAAATGTAGATACGTATTTTATGAGAAACATCGAGCAGCGTAAGTGGGCGCTTGAAAATATTGATCAGCTCGTGGTGAAAAATGTAGGGGCATCCGGCGGTTACGATATGCTGATTGGTCCTCATGCTACAAATGAAGAGATTGACCGCTTCAAAAAGAAGATCGAGGAAGAACCGCACCAGTATATTGCACAGCCAACCATACAGCTTTCAAGGGCGCCTGCTTTCCAGGATGGACGCTTTTATCCATGTCATGTGGATCTGCGTGTGTTTGTGATGAGAGGAAATAAAACGCACGTGCTGCCTGGTGGACTATCAAGGGTGGCGCTGAAGGAAGGCTCGCTTGTCGTAAATTCATCACAGGGCGGCGGCGGAAAAGACACCTGGGTGTTAAAAGGAGGCGAAAGCAACTATGCTGAGCAGAGTAGCTGATTCACTTTACTGGATGTCACGAAATATTGAGCGCGCAGAAAATAATGCACGTGTACTTGGTGTACAGCTGATTCAGATGCTTGAAGCTTCTTCTGAAGAGACGCTTGCCCGCCACGATTGGGAAACGGTCCTTGAAATTTGTGGTTCAGTAGCAGATTTCAATCGTCTCTATCCTAAAATGAGCACGAACCATATGATCGTTTACCTGGCCTTTTCAGAAGAAAATCCAAATTCAATCTTAAGCTGTATCAAGTTCGCACGGGAAAATGCAAGAACCACCCGTGATATCATCCCGAATGATTTATTTGAAGTCTGGAACAATCTTTATCTTGAAATGACTGAGATTAAAATTTCAGAAGGGTCATTAAGAGATGTCCAGCACTTTTTAAACAGAGTGAAAATCGCAGCGCTGACGTCACATGGCATTGTGGATTCGATGATGACACGCGGCGTACCATACAGATTTTTCAATGTTGCTAAATGGCTTGAACGCGGTGAGAAAACAGCACGCATTTTAAATATTTTAAACGATCAGTCTGCAGCTAATCAGCAAAAAGCAGACGGTACAAATTATTATTACTGGCGCTCGGCACTGCAGCTGGTGAATGGCTATGAGGAATATTTGAAAAAGTATCCACCTAGAATGAATGAGAGGGATGTTCTGACATTTCTTATATCAGATTTCTCATTCCCACGGGCCATTCAATATTGCATAGACCATATCAGAGAGTCCATTATTTCTCTTGAAGGCGGACGTGTTTCGCACTATTCATGGAGAATGTATGCGGCGCTGGATTTGATCATTGACGAGTTTGACGAGCGGAAGATCAGATCATTAAAAGAAGAAGGCATCAGCGCTTTCCTGGATGATTTCCAGAACAAGTGTAATGATATCGGACGCATTTTTTCTGAGACTTATTATCTCGTCGAACCTTCAAAATCCTCTTGAAAGGGTAAGAATCAAGAGGAGAAACTTACAACACGAGGGAGCGGACGACCGATGAAGTATGAAATTACACATATCAATTCGTTTAACTATACAACAACAGTCGATCAGAGTATGAATGAGATCAGACTGAAGCCGAGAACAGACGAATGTCAGCGGCTGCTTGCGTACCGGACAGAGCTGACGCCGGCTGCTTTGACAAAGGAGTATCAGGATATCTGGGGGAATAATGTTGAATCTTTCTTTATTGCTGAGATGCACCAGTCACTTGAAGTGAAGACCATTTCAACAATTAGTATTCAACGAAGCCCATTTATCGAGCGGATTGATTACTCACCTGAAATGAAATCCATTTTCCATTCCAAGATTTTCAGACAGCAGTATCTGCCGTTTTTGAATCAGACAATGTACACATATGTCACGCAGGACCAGGTGAATAAAGTGGTTAATGAAATAGGGAATACAGAGAACCCTGTGAGATTTTCTCTAGATCTGATGAAATACGTATATGACCTATTCACGTACGATCCTGAAGCGACGGATGTCAATACTAAAGCGACAGAATCGATAGAGGACTGTAAAGGCGTATGTCAGGATTATGCCCATGTCATGATCGGTCTTTTGAGAGCTCATAATATTCCGGCGAGATATATCAGTGGTTACTTGTATGTGGGAGAAGATTCAGCGCTTGTGGGTGATGCAGCCACACACGCCTGGGTGGAAGTGATGGTGCCAGGTATCGGCTGGGTCGGTCTTGATCCGACGAACAATGTAGAGGCACTTGAAAATCATATCAGAATTGGTGTTGGCCGAGACTATGCTGATGTCAGTCCGCTGCAGGGAGTCTACCGCGGGGGTGAGCAGGAGCTTGATGTAAAGGTGAGCGTAAAACTGCTGGACCAATAATACGAATGATCAGGAAAGCTATGTGTTGTGCGCATGACACATAGTTTTTTTGATTTTTCACAGCAAATCCACATCGCCGGAATTGTTTAGAAATCGAGATAGTTGTCGATATAATGATAAAGGCGGTGAACAGGATGAGGTCAAGAACCGCAACAGTTATCGGCTCACATACGGCAACAGGCTATGAGCTGATTAAAGAATTATGTTCACGCAGTGTTTATGATGAAGTGATCGTTCTGTCTGAAAGCAAAACACCATACAGTCATGAGAAAATGTCAGAGCGGATCATTGATTTCAGATATATAGAAGCAGGTCATCTCGGTGTGGTTGATGACGTGTTCTGCTGTGTTCAGCCGGCAAAGGATGACCCATGGTTCGATCCGCTCAAGCTTGCTGCTGCAGTGAAAAAGAGCAATGCAGCACAATACCTTGTACTATCTTCTATGGGTGCAGATGCCCGTTCAGCCCTTAAGCTCAACCGGCGTTACGGGGAATATGAACTGCAGCTTCAAAAATTTATTTTCCCCTCACTGCATATTTTTCGACCGTCTATTTTACTGACAGATCCAAGTGAATACCGTGTAAAAGAATCAGCAGCCGAAAAGGTGATGACTTTTGCAGGCTGGGCAATGATTGGTCCTCTTAAGACCTATAAGGGAATCAGAGCCTCTCAGCTGGCACTTGCGATGACGGAAAAGGCATTAAATGGAGAATGTCCATCCGTTGCAGTCTATCAATCAGGTGAAATTGAAAATACAAAAAGAAGTGAGATAGAAACTTAATTCTTCTTATCAACTGCGATAACTGGTAAAGTATTAGGCATATCAGTTTGAAGATAAAGGTGGTGTCACGGAATTGTTTGATTCTTTGTTATTTACGGCGATGCTCGTCGTCTTTTTAGGAATCCTTTCACAATGGCTCTCATGGCGGATCCGTATGCCTGCAATTGTTGTGATGTCGGTTGCCGGTATTATTGTTGGACCAGTACTTGGATTCATTAACCCGGAGCAGGAGTTTGGGGATTTATATGGACCGATTATTTCAATGGCTGTTGCCATTATTTTATTTGAAGGAAGTTTGCAGCTGGATTTCCGGGAGATTCGTGATCTCGGGAAGCCTGTTTTCAGAATCGTTACGTTCGGGGCATTTATCGCCTGGATTCTCGGTTCATTAACAGCGCATTACATAGCAGGATTATCTCTTCCGGTGGCATTCGTAATTGGTGGTTTGTTTATTGTAACCGGACCTACCGTCATATTACCGCTGCTTAGACAGGCCAAGCTTAAACCGCGGCCTGCGAAAATTTTAAAATGGGAAGGTATCATTGTTGATCCATTTGGCGTCCTTCTCGCATTATTCGCATTTCAGATTATCCTATTCTTTGTCGATGAATCAGTGACATTTGCTAATCTGCTTCTATTCTTTGGAGCGGCTGCATTTGCGACGGTTCTCGGCTGGGCACTTGGACGTGGAATGGGCTGGATGTTTGAAAAGGGCTATATCCCTGAATTCCTAAAGTCACCCGTATTATTTGCTGTTGTCCTGTTCTGTTTTAGTGTGGCAGATGAAGTCATGCATGAAACTGGACTGCTTTCTGTTACAGCAATGGGTATGACGATGGCGAATATGCATATCTCTTCTATCGGTGATATGCGTCATTTCAAAGAAAATATTTCAGTCCTGCTGATCTCAACGATTTTCATTATGCTGACGGCTTCACTTCAGGTGGAAACGTTACTTGAGATCTTTAACTTGAGAATTATCGGCTATGTTGTGCTGATGCTTCTGATCGTGAGACCGCTATCCATTTGGCTGTCGACTATTGGGACTGACCTGTCCTGGCAGGAGCGGACGCTTGTCGGTTGGATCGCACCGCGTGGAATTGTCGCACTGACTGTATCGGGGTATTTCGCATCAGTTCTCCTTGATACCGGGTTTGAAGATGCTGAAATTCTTACTGCATTAACATTTGCTCTGGTATTTGCAACAGTTGTTGTGCATGGCTTCTCGATTGGATGGGTCGCTAAAAAACTGAAGCTTGCCAATGATGAAGGACCGGGTGTCATCGTTGTTGGAGGGAACTCTTTTACAAGGGGTCTGACTCACACCTTGCATGAAATGAAGGTCCCTGTCATTCTTGTTGATTCATCATGGCGCAACCTTGCACCAGCGAGACAAAGAGGTGTGCCGACGTTTCACGGAGAGCTTTTATCTGAACAGACTGAGTACAGACTGGATATGACACCGTATGAGTCCATACTTGCTGCTACCTCTCTGGATTCATATAATGCACTTGTCTGCTCAACCTTCACACCTTCTATCGGACGCAAGCATCTGTTCCAGATCTCAATGGAAAAAACACATGATGCTGACTTAGCTGAACTGCGTCATACCGTCGGGGGAAGAGTGCTGTTCAATGAGAAGGCGACGCTGCAGGAACTGAATCGCCGCGTTGAAAGTGGTCACGTATTCAGAAAAACACAAATCACTGAGCAGTATACGTATGATAAATATAAAGAAGAAATTAATGATGATGATTTACTGATTGGTGTACTTAACAAAACAGGACATTTCGAACCATTCGTAAAAGACTGGGAAGTAGTGATTAATCCTGGGGATACATTAATCAGGCTGACTGCACAGACGAAAGAAGTCGAGAAGGTAAAGCAGAAGATGAATGGTGATAAATAAGGGTATCCGGAAGGCGCTGAACTGCGTTTTCCGGATTTTTTTAGTGGTGTGACGGCTGCCGGGGGAGGAGGGCGTCGAGGTTTTTGCTGTAGTTGTAGCAATTTGTATGTGAGTTGTCGTGATACGCCCGGGAGTTTGTAGCAATCCCCTACTGAGTTGTAGCGCTCCACCCCGGAAGTTGTAGCAATCCCCAGGGCGCACAGTAACGATCAGCGCTGAACCTCCAATATGCCCTCAGACTGCCCCGGATATGTTATACTCACTAACAGAATTCAACTTGAAAAGGACGGATTTAACAATGAAGAAAACAGTCGTACTGGCTGAAAAGCCGTCAGTTGGCCGCGATATTGCACGCGTGCTGAACTGTCATAAAAAAGGAAACGGTTATCTTGAAGGAGACAAATATATTGTCACATGGGCACTTGGGCATTTAGTGACACATGCGGACCCGGATCACTACGGAGATCAGTATCAGTCATGGCGACTTGAAGACCTGCCCATTTTGCCAAAGGAAATGAAGCTTGTTGTGATTAAGAAAACAGGCAAACAGTTTCAGTTAGTTAAAAGCCAGCTGACGCGCGGAGATGTTGGTGAGATCGTCATTGCAACTGATGCGGGGCGTGAAGGGGAACTTGTTGCACGCTGGATTTTAGAGAAGGCAAAAGTGAATAAACCGGTTAAGCGTCTATGGATCTCATCGGTGACTGATAAAGCGATCCGCGAAGGCTTTAAAAATCTAAAGGACGGCGACCGTTATGTGCCGCTCTACCATTCAGCTGTCGCACGTGCAGAGGCTGACTGGATTGTGGGAATCAATGCGACGCGTGCACTGACGACAAAGTTTAACGCACAGCTGTCATCAGGCCGTGTACAGACACCGACGATCGCAATGATTGCGATGCGTGAGGAAGAAATAAAGCAGTTTAAGCCGAAAAAGTTTTATGGATTGCAGGCAAAAGCTGATGGGCTGGTGCTGAAATGGACAGATGGAAAAACCAATCAAACGTTTGATCAGCAAAAAGCGGACAGTCTTTTAGCGAAAACAAAAGGCCATGAACTGATCATTAAAGATGTGAAAAAGACACCCAAAAAGACTTATCCAAAACCTTTATACGACCTGACTGAGCTGCAGCGTGACGCACACAAACGCTATCACTTTTCAGCAAAAGAAACGCTTTCCATTCTGCAGAAATTATATGAGCAGCATAAGCTCGTGACATACCCGAGAACAGACTCGCGCTTTCTGTCATCTGATATGACAGAGACGCTTGCTGACCGCCTGAAAGGGATGAAAGTACAGCCTTACGCACCCCACGTTGTAAAACTGTTACGGAAACCGATTAAAGCAGGCAGCTTTATCAATGATGCAAAAGTATCCGATCACCATGCGATTATCCCGACAGAGGAAACGCTGCGGACTGAAAAGCTGAACGACCGGGAATGGAAAATCTACAGCCTGATAGCTGAGCGGTTCCTTGCTGTATTGATGCCTCCTTATGAATACGAGCAGACAGTGGTAACAGCAGAAATCGGCGGTGAAACCTTTACCGCTAAAGGGAATATTCCAATCAAGCTTGGTTTTAAAGAGCTGGATCAGAGTGAAGATGAACAGCATGCGGCACTGCCTGACGTTGAAAAAGGAAGCCGTCTGAAAGTGCAGAACGTCAGCATCACGACTGGAGAAACTCAGCCGCCTGCGAGATTTAATGAAGGAACACTCCTGTCAGCGATGGAAAACCCGAAAGCCTATATGCAGGGTGAAAAGAAAGAGCTCGTTGAAAAACTTGGAGAAACCGGCGGCCTTGGCACAGTTGCAACACGTGCAGATATTATAGAAAAGCTATTCAACAGCTTTCTGATCGAAAAACGCGGCAATGATATTTTCCTTACATCAAAAGGACGTCAGCTGCTTGATCTTGTACCGGAAGAATTAAGATCACCGGCACTGACAGCCGAGTGGGAACAGAAGCTTTCAGCTATTGCTGACGGTAAGCTGAAGCAGCAGGCATTTATGAGCGAAATGACGCAGTTCTCTAAAGACGTGGTGCGCTCAATCAAAAACAGTAAAGCGCAATATAAGCATGACAATATGACAGGCACGCACTGTCCTGACTGCGGCAAGCTGATGCTCGAAGTGAACGGAAAAAATGGTAAAATGCTCGTCTGCCAGGACCGTGAATGCGGACACCGTAAAAATATCGCCAAGAAAACCAATGCACGCTGTCTAAAATGTAAAAAGAAAATGGACCTGCGCGGTGAAGGGGATGCACAGACATTCAGCTGTGTCTGCGGCTACCGTGAGAAAATGGATGCCTTCCAGAAGCGCCGCAAAGAAAACCAAAAGAACAAAGCAGGTAAGCAGGACGTCAAGAAATACATGAAAAAGCAGGACAAAGAAGAGCCCGTCAACACAGCTCTTGCTGATGCACTGAAAAACCTGAAACTATAAGAAAAAGCGTTTCTCTCCGGTTGATGGAGTGAAACGCTTTTTTTGGTAGCGGCGCAGCGGGGACGGAGTTGACTGATCCATTTTTGTAATCATTCTAAAAATGAACCACACAACTCCGTCCCTGGTGAGTCGCCTAAATATTATCTAACCTACTTCCACACTCTTAGCAGAAGCCCGCTTATAAAAAATCATAAAGAATGTCACACTCGCCGCTGCAAGAAGCGTTAATACCAGAAAGAGGTTACTGTATATGACGTTATCACCACTTGAAGAAAACGGGTTCAGTCTCAGCGTCACACCCTGGATCTCAAGAACGGCTCCAAAGATCGCACTTGCAAATGCTCCACCCATAAAGTTCAGCAGGTTGAACAGTCCGATGCCTACCCCATTTTCCTCACGGCTAAGCGTAGAAGAGAGAATGTCAGCAGTTGAACTCTGTACGAGCGGGAAGCCAAGATAGGCCACCAGCATACAAATTGATATAATCCACGCCTGACTGCCGGCAAAAGTTGAAATGAGCAGACAGCCGCCGGCGATTAACAATAAAGCTGTAACGACAACCGGCACACCGCCGCGCTTATCAATCACACGACCGCCATATTGTCCTAGAAAGCCTGAAATAATCGCACCAGGAAACAGTACAAGACCAATGCCGATGGTCGAGAGTGCATTTAAATCACGTAGCATGATCGGGATGATAAAAATTAGTCCAAACAGACAGGACGTCCCAAAAAAACTCGTCAACACCGTCACTGTATAACGCTTATTTTTCAAAATCGCAGGCTGGATAAACGGGTTCTTTGCCTTCAGCGTCCACCAGACGAACAAGCCCCCGGCAACAGCCGTCACAGCAAGAATCCATAGCGTATATGTCGTAATCACAAACAATAAACTCGCAACCGTAATCGCAATTAAAATGGCACCCGGAATATCAATACTTCCTTTACGTCGATCCTCAATCGGCAGCCACTTTCTGAAAAGCGGAATCGACAGAGCAGACATCATCGACAGGATAAACAAAAAGCGCCAGTCCAGCACGCCGCCAATTAATCCGCCAACAATTGGCCCAACACCTGAAGCGAAGGCAACAGTAGACGCAACATATCCAAACACCTTCCCCCGGCTCGAAGGCATAAACCTTGCCGGAATAATAAACGAAAGCGCAGGAATACTCGCACCACCCATTGCCTGAAAGATCCGCGCCACAATTAGAGTGGGGAAGTTAGGTGATAAAAATCCAATTAACGAACCAATCGCAAATAACGAAATACCGATCGTAAATAAAGTACGGATCGCAAACAAGTCAGCAAGCTTCCCATACATCAGCGATCCGATGGCAAATACTAAAATATATCCGGTCAGCACCCAGCTTACCTGGGATGGAGACAAACCAAAGTCTGCCGCAATATCCGGTACCGCGACATTAAACATCGTCCCATTCATTACTGTAAACGCGAGTATTAAACAAATTAAAAAAGTCAGCTTTTTCTTCTGACTATCAGGCACTTCTTTTATATCTGTCATGTTAAAACCTCTTACTTTCTGTTTAGCTTTGTAAATAGTGGCTGATGAACTCCGCTTCAGGCGGACGCTTTCCGCGGCCGGGCGGTGAGCCTCTTACATGCTGCGCATTCCAGAGTCTCACCTGTCCCTTATCCGCCGCTGGAGTCGCCGCCTTACGCTCCGTTCATCAGCTGTGCAGATACAACAATGAATTTTGGTAAGCTTCAATATTACTATCTGAAGTTGTTAGAAACAACGCTTCATTTTTTAAAATATAACCGCTGAGTCTAAGAGAATATTTAGATAAAATTAAGGTGGTGATCGTAGTGGAGGACGGAGACTCCCGCCCCAGGAAGGGACAGGTGAGACCGAGCATGGCGAAGCCTGCGGGCTCAGCGCCCGGGGGCAGGAAAGCGCAGTCCTCCACGGAGATCAACACCGGTTATGTGAGTTAAATATTTCGCTATCCAAAATAATCATAGAGCCTCAAGGGAAAATTGTAAAACGGTTTAGCCGGATTCGTGTAAAATAAAAATAATCAGAAAACACAAAGGGGCGTTTGGTAATGGCAAAAGGCAAGACGAATGCAATGAGAATACTTGATGCTGCATCCATTTCATACGGCACAACATCTTACGATTCAAAGGACGGGCTGACAGACGGCGTGGCAGTCGCAGAAAAAGTCGGCCGCAAAGCAGATGAGGTATTTAAAACCCTTATTGCTCAGGGAACATCAAAACAGTATTATGTATTTGTAATTCCTGTAGACCGTGAGCTGAACCTTAAAAAAGCAGCAGCTGCAGCAGGGGAAAAGAAGGTGGAAATGATTCCGATGAAAAGCCTGCAGCAGATTACCGGTTACATAAAAGGCGGCTGTTCTCCGATTGGCATGAAAAAGCAGTTTCCAACTTTTATAGATGAGCCTGCAAAAACGCAAAAATCCATTTTAGTAAGCGCTGGTCAGGTTGGTAAACAAATTGAAATAAATCCCGATGACCTCAGTCATGTCACGGGTGGAGCATTTTCAGTACTCACATAAAAAATTTTCGAAAGTTTAACTATTTCTCCTGCCGGGTAGAATTGTTCTGTAGAGCAATTTACAGCAATTAACCAGGAGGAGATAAGCATGAGTCTATTTTACAAAGAGTTCACAAACGATGAGGAAGTAGTAAATGCAATTGGCTCCATTAAAGCAAAGGGTGTTAACGAGGATACGATCTATGTCGTAACACATGATGACGACCGTACAAAACGAATTGCGGATAACGCTGACGCAAATACGCCAGGCGGATTCGCAACAAAAGCGAAAAACATTTTCAGCAAAAAAGGCGATGAGCTGCGTGATCAGTTCAAGGATCTGGGTTTCACAGCTACTGAAGCAGAAGGTTTAGAAGAAAAACTTGATGAAGGTAAAGTCATTGTCGTTGTAAAAGACGCGCCGGCAGGCTTTACAGTATAATTTTTGATAAGAAATCTGTCCTCTTAGCAGGGCAGATTTTTTTCTTGAAAGATATAGGTATATTTTCACTAAGCGTCGAACATAGCTGGTTAAACGCCGAACATCACTGTTTAACCTTCGAACATCGAACATCTACTGTCGAACCCCAACCGTTATCCTCCGAACACCAAACGTTTTCCGTCGAACCACGTCATAACCAGCACTACAAATCCCTCATCAACCAAAAAAATATCAAATATGTTAAAGTAGTCTAAGTGAAAATATGATCTCTATTAATGAAAGAAGGATTTTCTATGAATAGAAGAGAAAAAACGCTGCGCTGGAGCTTCTTCCTGACGGGTCTTGTGATATTAGGGCTCGGCATTACACTGACAATCAAGGGACAGCAGCTCGGTATCGGACCGTGGGACGTGCTGCACGTCGGATTGTTCCAGCAGTTTGGCCTGACTGTCGGGACATGGGCCATTTTAGTTGGTGCACTGATCATTGGATTAACGGTATTAATGACGAAAAAGCCGCCACGCATTGGTGCAATTTTGAATATGCTGTTAATCGGAGTATTTATTGATTTCTTTAACTGGCTGATACCGGAGCCGCAGTCTATCGTCGGAGCGACTGCTATTTTGCTGGCAGGCATTATTGTATCAGGTTATGGTGTGGGAATATATGTATCTGCAAATCTTGGTGAGGGGCCCCGAGATACGATTATGATGATGATTGTGAGAAAAACGGGGTGGAATGTGTCTAAGGTACGCCGCAGTATTGAGATTGTGGCACTCGCTATAGGCTGGCTATTAGGTGGTCCTGTCGGTATCGGAACGATTCTAATTGCATTTTTTACCGGTACGATTGTTAATCTGTCGCTGCCGCAAAGTCAGCTTGCCCTCACGAAACTGCTTGCAAAAGATACAAAACCAGCAGCGCATCATGCGTGATTTTCCGAGCAGATTGGTTGGTGTTAAAATGAACGTCCTGTAAACTTATATGAAAACGCAGGAGTGATGTGTGTGTACGATTTTACAAAAACAGATGCACAGAAGAGAATGATTGCTGACCTGAACAGACTCATTCCTTCATTTAAAAAACGTGAACATTTACTTGATGAACCGAATGCTTACCCAGAAGAAAATATAAAAGAACTGATTCAACACGGCTATTCAACATTGACCCTGCCAAAGGAATTCGGTGGTCAGGGAGAAGGGCTTTATGAACTTGTACTTGGTCAGGAGGCGATCGCCAAAGGAAGCGGTGCAACTGCGCTTTCGATCGGCTGGCACACGGGTACGCTGCTTGAGTTCAGTGAAAGACGTCACTGGAAAAAGGAAGCAGCCGATTTTATCCTGGAGAAAATAAAAGACGGTGCAATTGTAAATACAGCCGCCACTGAAAAAGGTGCAGGCAGTCCTGCAAGAGGAGCGCTGCCAAAAACAATAGCTGTCAAAACTGCATCAGGCTGGGAGATTACAGGTGAGAAATCCTACACATCTCTTGCGCCAATGCTCGATTACATTTTCGTCACTGCGGTCATTGAAGGGACAAAGCAGGTCGCAACTTTTATTATTCCTGGGGATGCTGAAGGTGTATCGATCAGAGAATCCTGGGACAGTATCGGGATGCACGGTACGGCAAGTCATGACCTCGTATTAGAAAAGGTTGAAGTGCCTGAGCGCTATTTGTTGAAGGATGGAAAAGAAGCCGGTGCCAAGCCGCCAATGAGCTGGCTGCTTCATATACCTGCATGCTATATCGGTATTGCAGGCGCTGCACTTGAAGACGCTACTGCTTTTGCCGCAGCTTATGAACCTGCTTCATTGGGCGAACCGATCGGCAGCCTGCCAAATGTACAGGAAAAGCTCGGTGATCTGCAAGTGAAGCTATTAAGTGCGAGACAGGTGCTTTATCATACAGCTGAAGCCTACGAGCGGGCTGATGATAAAGAGGATGTGCGATCACTCTTAAGTTCAGCTAAAGTCCATGTAACCAATGCTGCAATTGAGATTGTAGAAAAATCCATGAGAATTGTCGGACCGCAGAGTATGTCTGCGCAAAGTCCAATGCAGCGCTATTACCGGGACGTGCGGATGGGACTGCATAACCCGCCGATGGAGGATATGGTGAAAGGGCAGTTTGGGAAGCAGATGGTGGGTGAGTGATGGGTCGCGGAAGATGGCTGTCGATTGCTGAAGCGGGTGCTGGCATTTAATTGAATCATTGGTGATGATATTTGGTTCACCGCTGTCATTATTTGCATCATCTCTACACTTTATTGAACGTTCAGCTAATCGGACTGGCGGAATTGAATCATCACTCGTCATAATTGATTCACCGCCCGCATGAATCGAATCATCCCGAGACATAATTGAACGCCAACACGCACACCATACAAAAAAGCCGAGACTAGGGACATTCCCCGGATCTCGGCTTTTTCCTATTCCAATGTTACATTATCAATCGTAATGTCATGCGCTTCATTTGCTTCACCGGCAACAGTTCCCATTAGAGACTTCAGGCTAAGTGGTTCCTGAGTCGCTGCAGTAAAAGTGAATTCATATGTCTGTTGATCGCCTGTAAGCTCGACGATTTCAGATAGTGACCTTGCATAAGCAGCAGTTTCAAGCGTCACTTCAATCTTACGGTCCGCTACACTTAGATGTCATAGGAAATGTGTCTAGTAAATCTAATTTATTCCACCATAGAGATCGTTTTATCAATTAAATCTCTATTTCCACCTCAACACCAAAATGATCGGATACAACAGGGTAGTGTTCCCCGTTAAAAATCACTTTAGAGGACCTTACTTTTACAGGAGCTGACGCAAAAATGTAATCGATTCTGAGCGGCTGTGCGTTTCCTTCCCAGCCTGCGATTTCGCCGAATACGGTTGTGCCGCTGTCTTTTGATTCAGCAAGTGTGTAAGTGTCCTCCAGACCTTTTGATAGAAGGAGGCCATAGCCTTCTTCCTTTAAACCTGCGTGATTGTTGAAGTCTCCCATATAAAATGAAAGTCTATCAGGGTGCTGTTTTCCGATTAAGCGTTCAACCTGTTCAATATAAGGCTCTTCTTCATCACTCCACCAGCCGAGGTGGCATGAATAAAAGTCAATCAACTGGCCACCGGCGTCCACTGTGATCCGTGGGACTGCACGTGTCTTCCAGTGATCAGGGTCAACAGATTCTGTAATAAAAAATGAATCCGCTGCTGTGATCGGAAGGCGTGAAATGAGTGCAACGCCTTCTTCATAAATATCATAACCGTAATGACAGAAAGTCCAGTGCATCCGATCGTCTTTTCTCCCGAATGCTGCTAAACGTTTCAGCAGTTCGAGACCAAAGTGTCCTTTTTTATAATCACCTTCTGCAGGCGCATCAGTCAGCTGACTGACCTCCTGCAGGGCGATCACATCGTAATCACGTTCTGTGATTGTTTTTGCCAGAATATCAAGCTTCTCAAGCTGCTGTTCTTCCTGCCAGGAATGACAGTTCAGTGTGAGCAGTTTCATCGGTTAAGCTCCTAACTCGTCCTGGATATCAGATTTGAGAACGTCTGCTTTAGGGCCGTAGATTGCCTGAACGCCGCGGTCACGAAGCACAAGTCCAAGGGCACCGTTTTGCTTCCAGATTCTCTCGTCTGCTACAAGAGCGATATCTTTTACTGTTACACGAAGACGCGTCATGCATGCATCCACATCTTCAATATTTTCTTCTCCGCCTAAAAGACCGATAATCGCAACAGCCTGTGAATCTTTGTTGCCATCAGTTGTTTTAGATGAAACCTTCTCTCCTGTCGTTTCTTCAATATAATTTCCTGCACGTCCCGGAGTAGGGAAGTTAAAGCGTTTGATCAGGAAGTAGGCTGCTCCGAAGTTCACTGCGAACATCATCACAGATACCAATACCAGGTTGATCAGGTCGCGGGTAAGCCCGGCATTTACAATCAGCGGTGTTCTTGTCAGGAATTCAATAAATCCAAATGCGTGAATGCGCAGATCAATTAAATCAACAAGTGCAAACGAAACACCAGTCAGCACTGCATATACGATGTAAAGAAGTGGTGCTGCGAACATGAACATGAATTCAATTGGTTCAGTGACACCTGTTAAAAATACAGCAAGTCCTGCTGAAAGGAACATTGATTTATACTTTGTGCGTTTGTCTTTATCAACATTCATGTACATCGCAAGCGCAAGTCCGATCAGCGCTGCAGATGATGCAATGAACTGTCCAACTTTAAAGCGGGCAGGCACAACTTCTTCAGTCAGCTGATTGTAGCCCGCAGTGTTACCCTGTTGAAGCATATTGTAAAGATCGGTAACCCAGGCGAGCCATAGTGGATCCTGTCCGGATACCATGCTGCCTGCACTTGCACCGGTTTGGATCACATAAGTACCGCCAAGCTCAGTATAGTTGATCGGAACCGTCAGCATGTGATGAAGGCCAAATGGCAGTAACAGACGCTCAAGCGTACCGAAAATAAATGGTGCAATGATTGGCGCTGAGTTTCTTGAACTCGCAATCCACTGACCGAAATCATTCAGCAGCCCCTGGATAAATGGCCATACAAGAGACATGATCAGCGCAACAACAACAGAACCTGCGATTACAACGAAAGGTACAAAACGTTTACCGTTGAAGAAAGCCAGCGCCTGTGGAAGCTTACTGAAATTATAATATTTGTTATAAAGTGCTGCCCCAAGGAAACCGGAAATAATTCCGACAAACACACCCATATTCAGTGCAGGTGCCCCAAGGACTGAAATAAAGTAATCAGCAACAACCAGTTCAGCTCCTAAAAGAGATGTAACTGTTGCAGAAGGATCAGCGAGCATATCAGCGTTTACACCGAATACTGCGCCAGTAATTCTATTAATTAAAAGGAATGCGATCAATGCAGCAAATGCTCCGCCTGCACGATCTTTTGCCCATGAGCCACCAATTGCGACTGCAAACAGAATGTGCAGATTCGTAATAATTGCCCAGCCGATGTCTTCCATGACACGTGCAATCGTTTGCATTAACACGATGTCGCCAGTCATCATCGCGATCAGCTTACCAAGTGAAATCATGATCCCGGCAGCCGGCATAACAGCAACCACAACTAGCAGTGCTTTACCGAACTTTTGCCAGAAATCAAAGGAACCGAAAATCTTTTTCATAACAAGCCCTCCAAGGTTCTATGTATAAATAGAGTAATTGATTGTATTATGTACAACTTGATGCAACCGTTTGCACTAATTGTTCATGTAGAATATTGTATATACAAGACGAAGAACTTGCAAGCGTTTTTATAAAAAATTTGTTTGATTGTGGCAGCGGCTCAGCGGGGACGGAGGTTAGTGAGTTATTTTTGTAGTCATTCTAAAAACAGAACAGCCAACTCCGTCCCCACTGTGCCGCCTGAGATATAATATTCATAAGCAGACATACAGCAAACACTATAAATGACAGTATCAGACATATCGGTATCTGCTTGGTAACATGGCGCAGTTTCCTG
This sequence comes from Jeotgalibacillus malaysiensis, assembly GCF_044789845.1. NCBI lineage: Bacteria > Bacillati > Bacillota > Bacilli > Caryophanales > Caryophanaceae > Jeotgalibacillus > Jeotgalibacillus malaysiensis. Next base: position 3,060,730 of record NZ_CP085252.1, on the reverse strand, counting down.
TCAGACCAATCCTGATCACTGGCGAAAATGGAGAAGGACTGATGAAATTCAATCTGCCGTCCTACAGGGATATTTTATATAAAACATTCTTTCAACTGCGTCATTACGGAAAAGAAGACGTCTCAGTTTTAACCGCCATGCTTGAAGCCATCGCATTCGCAGGAGAAGGTGCACCGCAGCAGCACCTTGACTCACTAAAAGAAACTGCCCGGTATGTGATTGAAAAAGCTGAGCTTGATCAGATGCCTGCAATGGATCGCGAGTGGATCAATCAGAAGCTGCAGGCGGTGGAGAAGGTGACTGGGAGATGAGGAGAGCGGCACAGTGGGGACGGAGTATGCCGCTGTGCCTTATTAACCAGACTGCGGCGTTCAAATAAGTGGAGAGGTGATTCAATTAATGCTGGCTGTGAACCTATTATGCCTGTCCATGATTCAATTATCTGTTCCGACAGCCCTGCTGATTCAATTATCCGGACAGGTGAAGCAATTATCATTTCTGATGAATCAATTATCCAGACCGCTGATTCAATTAACTGTGAAGTCAGAAGCTAGCCTCTAAATTTCTTATAAAAAATATGATTAAGTTCACAACTATGAAAAAGGACATTCCATCACGGAATGTCCTTTTTCTATGAAACCATCGTCTTCAGCAAATCCTGATAAGCCTTCGCTTCCTCAGCCTGTCCGGCAGCAAGGTAGGTACGGGACAGGCGTTCAACTGGTTCCCGTGATTCTGGGTGCAGCTCCATTTCGTATGTGTAGCAGTCAATGGCTTCCCGGTAGAAACCGATTTTTTCATAGAGTTCACCTGCAGCAGCCTGCTGTTCAGGGTCTTCCGCAGTTTCTGACAGCTGTTTTATAAGCTCATAGACTGGCAGGTTTGTGAGTGAAGTCAGATGGTGTAATAACGTATTTACATCACGATCAGGAACACGTTTGATGGCGGCCAGAATCATGTCGTTCATTTCCTCAGGATAGTCAGCAAGGAGCGGTGCAAGCTTACTGCAAAGGGTCTCGAACGATAGTGATCTCAGATTGTCCTGGTCATGCAGCAGCGTTCTCAGGTCCCGGACATCTGACGCCCTGAGTGTAAATGGATACTGTGCGAGCAATTGAATGGCTTCAACAGGGTGATGATTTCTGATGTATTCTTTGAATGCATTCCTGGCCGGTTCGTCATAACCGTCTGCAAGCAGCCTGTCATAGAGCGTTTGCTGCTGTGGCGGTGAATAGTGAACGTTTGTAAATTCGAGCAGTGTCTTAAAAGTTCCGGGAGCGGGGGAGGATCTGTATTCTTCCTCGGCTGCAGCAAGCTGATGCTGAATTGAAAAACCTACTTTCAGATTGCGTGCTTCCCACAACGTGCGCTGATCATTTGCCGGATCATTTTTTTCAGAACGGATTGACTGAATCCATTCGTGATCCGGATAAATGGATCTGATCCGGTCACAGACAATGGCTGCTTTTTTAAACTTTCCGTCGCGTTTATACGAATAGTAGTGATCCCGCAAAACTTTAAACAGCTTTTCTTCTTTAATCAGCCCGTCGAAGCAGCTAAAGATTTCTACGGTTTGCATCGGGTCATGCTCTATTTTTTTCAGTAAGGCAGTAAAAGATTGATTCACGATCGTTGACTTTGGTCCAATAAGCTGATCAGCAAGCGGATGGGGACATAAAAAAACAATTCCCTGCGTGAACGCTTTTTCAGTGTAGCTGCGCCTTCTGGAGCGGCTCACCTTTTTAGCGGCAAGGAATTGCTGGTCTTTAAAATATAAGTGATATAAGTGGCGGTACTCATCCTGTGCTTCAAGAATCGTACATGGAACGTGAATAGCCAGACGGGTTGGTGTCAGGGCGGTCCGTGATTGATCTTTATCTTTTAAATAAAAGGTATGATTCATCATTCTCGTTCCTCCTCTCAAATTCTTACTTATTATATCATACTTTTTAAATCGCTTTGCCTGTAAAATGAATATTCAGGTAGTGATGAGGGAAAAGATAAACTGTATACACATTACTTTGTCCACAATACATAAACATGTTAAAATGAAAAGTGTGTTAAATACTTTTAAAACAACAAATAATGTCTTTTTCAGAAGGACAAATGTAAACGAGGAGGAAATAAGATGTCTAAAGTACTTCATCAGTTTTTACAGGATAACCTGAATGATCTTAAGGAAAAGGGTCTATACAATGAAATTGATCCGGTAGAGGGTCCTAACGGTGCGAAAATTAAGATTCGTGGTCAGGAATTGATCAATTTATCTTCAAATAACTATCTTGGACTTGCTACAAATGAGCATTTAAAAGAAGTAGCAAAAAAGGCAATTGACCATTATGGTGTAGGAGCAGGGGCTGTCCGCACGATCAACGGTACGCTTGACGTGCACGTGAAGCTTGAGGAAAAGCTTGCTGAATTCAAGGGAACGGAAGCTGCAATCGCATACCAGTCAGGTTTTAACTGTAATATGGCTGCGATTTCAGCTGTTATGGATAAAAATGATGCGATTCTTTCAGATGAACTGAACCATGCTTCTATTATTGATGGCTGCCGTCTCTCTAAAGCAAAGATTATTCGTGTAAAACACTCGGATATGGAAGATCTTCGTGCAAAAGCAAAGGAAGCAACTGAGTCCGGCCAGTATAACAAAGTGATGGTCATTACAGATGGCGTATTTTCAATGGATGGAGATGTTGCAAAGCTCCCTGAAATCGTTGAAATCGCAAAAGAATTTGATTTGATTACGTATGTAGATGATGCACACGGTTCAGGTGTAATGGGTAAAGGTGCTGGTACGGTTAAGCACTTTGGTCTTGAAAAAGAAGTGGACTTCCAGATGGGTACACTGTCTAAAGCGATCGGTGTAGTAGGTGGGTATGTGGCAGGTACGCAGGATCTAATTGATCTGCTGAAAGTACGTTCACGCCCATTCCTGTTCTCAACAGCCTTAACACCTGGAGATACTGTAGCGATTACAGAAGCGCTTCAAATTCTGATCGACAGCACAGAGCTTCACGATAAGCTGTGGGAGAACGGACGTTACCTGAAGGATGGCCTGAAGAAGCTTGGATTTGATATAGGTGAAAGTGAAACGCCAATTACACCTTGTATTGTAGGCGAAGAAAAGCTGACTCAGCAATTCAGCAAACGTTTGTTTGAAGAAGGCGTATATGCGAAATCGATCGTCTTCCCAACGGTTCCACGCGGCACAGGACGAGTTAGAAACATGCCAACAGCAGCGCATACAAAAGAAATGCTGGATGAAGCAATTGCTGTGTATGAGAAGGTTGGTAAGGAATTAGAAATTATTAAGTAAAAAATACAAGATGACCAGGAAAAAGCGGCTGCACCAGTTTATATGGGGCAGCCGCTTTTATAAAGCAAAAAAACCCCGTCCAGATCGCTCCGGACGGGGTTTTTTATCATATCTGATTACTCAGAAATTGTAACATCTTTAAGCTGATAAAGACCATTTGGAAGTGTAGAGAATCCAGATACATTATCGCTTACACCAGTCAGGTATTCCTGGTGGTGAATGTAAACCATTGGTGCCACTTCTACAAGACGTTCCTGAAGCTGTGAGTAGATCTCAGCACGAGCGTCCTGGTCAGTTTCCTGACGACCCTGGTCAAGCAGCTGGTCAACTTCGTCATCCGCTAGGAATGAACGGTTACCCGGTGCTCCAACCTGAGAAGAGTGGAATAGTGCATATGTTGCATAGTCAGCATCAGCTGTTGGAGTTGACCATCCAAGGATGAACATGTCGTGGTTACCCGCAGCAGTTTCATCAAGGAATGAACCAAATTCCATTACTTCAATTTCAACGTCGATATTCAGTTCAGCAAGTGCTTCTTGAACAAGTACAGCTGTATCCATACGCTGTGGGTTATCGTTTGTCCAGATAGAAGTAGAGAATCCATCTGCAAATCCAGCTTCTTCAAGAAGTGCTCTTGCTTCATCCATGTTGTACTCAAGTGGTTCGATGCTTTCATCGTAACCGAATACGCCTGGAGGAATTGGACCTACAGCAGGAACGCCGTATCCATCGTAAATACCTTCAATGATTGAAGCTTTATCAACTGCCATAGAGATTGCCTGACGAACCTGTTCGTTGTTGAAAGGCTCTTTTTCAGTGTTAAATCCTAGGTAAGAAAGTGATGTTGATCCCTGAATTTGTGCAGATGCATTATCAAGGTTGTCAACACGTGAAACTTCGTTTGGCTGAAGTGGATCGATAATGTGTGCGTTACCTGTTTCAAGTTCAGCTACACGCGTACCTGATTCAGGAACAACGCGGAATGTTACAGTATCAACCTGTGCTCCGCCATCCCAGTGCTCTTCGTTGTTTGCAAGAACGATTTCTTCACCAGGAGTCCAGCTTTCGAATTTGAAGAATCCAGTACCAACTGGCTCTTGTGCAATAACAGAACCTGGCTCAGAGCCTTCTTCCATTGCTGCATAGTCTGCTTCAATTGCATCCATAGAAATCATACCGCCACCGCTGTGAGAAAGGTGAGCAAGTAGTGGAGCAAATGGATATTCAGTAACGATTTGTACATTGTACTCATCAATTACGTTAACTTCAGTAATCATTTCATAAAGGAAACCACGTGGTGATGCTACTTCAGGATCAAGTACGCGATCAAGGTTAGCTTTTACAACGTCAGCGTTGAAAGCTGAACCATCGTGGAATGTTACATCTTCACGAAGTTTGAATTCCCAAGTAAGTTCATCTACAGATTCCCAAGATTCAGCCAGTAGTGGCTCAATTTCGTTATCTGCGTTTTGGAATACAAGTGTTTCATAAAGATTTGCCTGAATATTTGATGAAGGAACATCGTTTGAACCGTGTGGATCAAGTGATGATGCATCAGATAGTACATTCAGCATTAAATCGCCGCCTGAACCGCCTTCAGCAGTAGCGCCGTCATCTGTAGTCTCTTCGCCGCCGTCGTCAGTAGAACCGCCGTCGCCTGAATCAGCGTCATCGCTTCCACCGGCACATGCTGCAAGGAACATTGCAAGTACAAGCGTTAGTAAAAATGCCCAAAGCGTCTTTTTACTTGTCAAAAAAATTACCCCCCATATTTAGATAGTGATTCTGAAATGTACGCACAAAGCGCAATATTCAAAAAATAATATATCGCAAATTTTAAAATATTACAAGCGTGTAAAAATAGTTTCAGTAGTATTTATAAAGAATATCAAACTATGTTCATGATATTGGAAAATCTTATAATTATATTAGAATAATTTATGCGATTAGTTTTAGCTTTAAAGCGTTACTCTGCTAAAATAATGAATACTGCAAAAGAGCTTTTGTTTTTATCAGCAGGAATAAAACGTTTTTTCATTACTGAATTTAGTGAAAAAATCTGCGCGAACCAGATTTTACAGAAAACTTTGCAAGTCAGGATAAGCTTGTCAGCACATAGATCAAGCTGTAAAAAAACATATAAATAAAATATGTAATTTTAATAATGTTATTCTAATATCAACAATGTGACATTATTATCCTTACGAAAATTTTCATGCCTGATTTTATGCAAATCATTTCATAAAAAAAGATATTAGAATAGTTTCATTTTTGTTGAAAATACGTTAATATTGTTGAGGTGCGTAAAGTTCTTTCCTATTACTTTACAAAACGATTTATACGTAAAAGAGAGGGTGTAAAAAAATGAGTGAAAATACGGTTAATCATCCGGTTACGGCTAAGAAAGTCAATCCCAGAATAGAAAACTATAAAATGATCTGGAAAAGACTTAAAAAGAATAAAGCAGCTTTAATCGGCGGATATTTAATTGTCTTTTTCATACTTGTTGCAATTTTTGGACCGATGTTTTTATCTAAAACACCGAATGAAACAGATATTGCAAACAAACTTGCAGGTCCATCAGCTGAATTCTGGTTTGGGACTGATAACTTCGGAAGAGATATTTTCACCCGGATTATCCATGGAATGAGTATTACCTTATATGTAGGTTTTACATCTGTGGTGATTGGTCTGGTCATTGGGGTGCCGCTTGGAATCATATCGGGCTATTATGGAGGACGCATTGATAACGTGATTATGCGTATCATGGATGTTCTGCTTGCATTCCCGGGTATTCTTCTCGCACTCGCGATCGTAAGTGTTCTTGGTGGAAGTCTTCAAAACGTTATTATTGCTGTAGGTATTTTCTCAATTCCTGCATTTGCGCGTATTGTCCGCGGTTCAACGCTGTCAGTTAAGAAGCTTGAATACATAGACGCGGTCCGAGCACTTGGCGCAACAGATTTCAGAATTATCTTTCGTCACATCCTGCCAAACGTTATGTCTCCTATTATTGTTCAGGCAACGCTTCGAATTGCAACAGCAGTTCTGACAGCTGCCGGTCTTTCCTTCCTTGGTCTTGGGGCACAGCCGCCGATGCCTGAATGGGGAGCGATGCTGTCTGAAGGTCGTGCTTACATTTACGATGCATGGCACGTTGCGTTCTTCCCTGGCATGATGATTGTGCTTGTCGTTCTGGCGTTCAACATCTTTGGAGATGGAATCCGCGACGCACTAGATCCGAAAATGAAACAATAACTGGAGGTGCTTTGATATGACGAAATTTATTGTCCGTCGTTTACTACAGACGATCCCTGTTTTACTTGGGGTTACGATATTAGTATTTTCTCTGATGCACCTGATCCCGGGTGACCCGGCACAGATTATCGCCGGAGAAGCTGCACCTGAGCGTCAGGTTGAACAGATTCGTGAAAGATTGGGTTTAAATGATCCATTACATGTACAATATGGTACGTTTCTTGGAAATGTTGTAACAGGTGATCTGGGAACTTCAGTACGAAGCAGCCGTCCTGTTGCAGATGAAATCAGTGCCCGTTTCTGGGTCACCGTAGAATTAGCAGTTTATAGTACAATATTAAGTGTATTTTTAGGACTGATTGCAGGAATCGTGTCAGCAGTTCGTCACTACACTGTATCAGATGTAGTCATCATGATTGTCGCGCTCTTTGGACTTTCAATGCCGAACTTCTGGCTTGGACTGATGCTGATCCAGTGGTTTGCAATTGGTAACTGGATCCCTGATTCCTTACAGCCATTCCTGCAGATGCGTGCATCCGGCTGGGGTGATGACTGGAGACAGGTTGTCCTGCCGGTTATTACGCTTGGTACAGCAGGTGCAGCGATTATCGCACGTATGACACGTTCAAGTATGCTTGAAGTCATCAGTCAGGATTATATTCGTACAGCCCGTGCAAAAGGTGTGAAAGAGAGAGTTGTTATTTATCAACATGCTCTTAAAAATGCTATGATTCCAGTTGTAACGGTTGTCGGTCTTGAATTCGGTGCACTTTTAGGTGGTACAGTACTAACTGAAACAATCTTTGCAATCAACGGAATGGGCCGTCTGACAATTGATGCAATCAGACAGCGTGACTTCCCGGTTGTACAGGGTACAGTACTTGTTATATCCGTTTTGTTCGTAATGGTAAACTTACTTGTTGATATTTCTTACAGATTCCTGAATAAACGTATAGATCTGAACTAAGATTTTTAAAAGAAATGAGGGGTGATCACATGAGCTCATCAGAAAATATTTTAGAGATCCGCGAACTTCAGACATCTTTCTACACAGATGAAGGTGAAGTAAAAGCAGTTGACGGCGTAAGCTTTTCTCTGCCACGCGGTAAAACGATTGGTATAGTAGGTGAATCCGGATCAGGTAAAAGTATTACAGCTTTATCGATTCTGAACCTGCTGGCTAAGCCAGGTGAAATTAAAGGCGGGGAAATCCGCTTTAAAGGAGAAAACATTCTCACGTATTCAGAAAAGCAGATGCGTGCCATCCGTGGTAATGATATCTCAATGATTTTCCAGGAGCCAATGACTTCATTGAATCCTGTATACACAGTCGGTCAGCAGATCATGGAATCGATTCGTATTCACCAGGGACTGAATAAGCGTGAAGCGAAGCTGAAAGCAATCGAAATGCTGAAGCTGGTTGGTATTCCTTCTCCTGAAAAACGTGTGGACCAGTATCCATTCGAACTTTCAGGCGGTATGAGACAGCGTGTCATGATCGCAATCGCACTTTCTTGTAATCCTGATATGCTGATTGCCGATGAGCCGACAACTGCACTCGATGTAACAATTCAGGCGCAGATTCTTGATCTGATCCGTGAACTACAGAATAAATTACACATGTCTGTCATGATGATTACCCATGATCTTGGTGTTGTAGCCGAGACATGTGATTACGTAGCCGTTATGTATGCTGGGCAGGTAGTAGAATTCTCTGATGTACGGTCACTTTTCAAGAATCCAAAGCACCCGTATACAGTAGGGCTGCTGAACTCTCTGCCAAGACACGATATCGAGCAGGACAAGCTGAAGCCAATCAATGGAACAGTTCCAAGTCCGCACAATATGCCAACAGGCTGCCGATTCGCACCGAGATGTCCATTTGCGACAGAGCTTTGCCGCGAAACGATGCCTGAACTTGTAACAGATGAAAATAATAATCAGATTCGCTGTTGGATCTACTCAGATGAGTGGGACGGCGATCCGGAGGTGAATGTCCATGACAGCGAAGAAAGAACTACTAAAGGTTGAGGGACTAAAACAGTATTTCCCGATTAAAGGTGGATTCTTCGGTCGTACCGTTAACCACGTTAAAGCCGTTGATGATGTCAGCTTTACAGTATATGAAGGTGAAACAGTGAGTATTGTAGGGGAGTCAGGTTGTGGTAAATCAACAACCGGACGAGCAATCCTCCGTCTGGATGAGCCGACAGAAGGTGTAGTTTCCTTCGAAGGAAGAGATCTGACAACATTAAGTAAAAAAGAAATGCGCGCAATGCGCAAAGATCTTCAGATTATTTTCCAGGATCCATACGCATCAATCAACCCGCGTCAGATCGTATCTGCTGTGATTGAAGAAGCAATGGATATTCAAAATGCGGTACCGAAAAAAGACCGCCGCAGAAAAATCGAAGAACTGCTTCAGACAGTAGGACTGCAGAAGTTCCAGGCAGACCGCTATCCGCACGAATTCTCAGGTGGTCAGCGTCAGCGTATCGGAATCGCACGTGCCCTGTCTGTAGATCCGAAGCTGATCATCTGTGACGAAGCAGTATCAGCGCTCGATGTATCGATTCAGGCACAGGTACTGAACCTGCTAGAAGAGCTGCAGGAAGAATTCGGACTGACGTATCTCTTTATCTCGCATGACCTTGGTGTTGTTCGTCACATTTCTGACCGGATCATTGTTATGTACCTTGGTAAAATTGTTGAGATCGGTGATAAGCATTCACTGTTTGATAATCCGCAGCATCCTTATACAAAAGCGCTGCTGTCAGCGATTCCGGTTCCGGATCCTGACGCTAAAAAAGAACGTATTGCACTTAAAGGAGATGTACCTTCTCCAATCAACCCGCCAGCAGGCTGCCGTTTCCATACGCGTTGCCCGTTTGCGACTGAAAAATGTAAAACAGACGTACCTGAACTGCGCACCACTGACTTCATGAAGGAAGGTCATCAGGCTGCATGTCACTATATCGAAGAAATCGAATCAGGTGAACGCAAGCCAAAGGACTATTCAGCTGAAGCAATTGTCGGTAAGGGGCAGGAAGTATAATAGATTGTGAAAAACCAGCCTGCGGGCTGGTTTTTTTGTGTGATGGAATGTGGAACAGAAGGGTGACGGAGTAGGTCAGATGACCCTAAGTGTCGAACATCAGCGCTTAAACGTCGAACCACGCAGTTCAAGTGGCGAACCAGACTAGTTAAACGCCGAATATCATCAACTATCACCCGAACCTTGCATGTTAAGTGTCGAACACCATCAAAATTCCATACAAATCACCCCGCCAAACTAACACAAACTTTTGCAAACTCAAATAAAAATGTCCTTCCGATATAAACATTTCACATGTTTTATGTTAAATTAGTAAAGAAACAACTATAAATTAACTTTAAGTGTATTTCTCATAAGGACAAATGTTCTTTTAATATTTCGAAGTGTTAAAGATCATTATTATTACTGCACAGCTGATGATTGTAGCGTAAGGGGCGACTCCTGTGGCAGGAAGGGACAGGTGAGACCGAGCATGGCGAAGCCTGCGGGCTCACCGCCCGGCCACGGAAAGCGTCCCCTGAAGCGGAAGTCATCAGCCAATTTTTTCAAAGCCTAATATTTAATAGCAATGGAGGGTTTCTCATGAAACGTATATTAGTAACAGGTGCGCTTGGTCAGATCGGTTCAGAGTTAATTACAAAGCTGCGTGCAGAATACGGCTCAGACAATGTCATCGCATCTGATATTCGTACGGCAGATACAGAAGCGGTTACAGAAGGACCTTTTGAAATCCTGGATGTGACAGATGGCGCGAAAATGAATGAGATCGTGTCTAAGTATAAGGTAGATACAATGATGCATATGGCAGCATTGCTTTCTGCTAAAGCTGAGGAAGCTCCACAACTTGCATGGCATCTGAATATGGGTGGGCTGATGAACGGGCTAGAGACAGCGCGTGAGCACAATTTGCAGTTCTTTACACCAAGTTCGATCGGTGCGTTTGGTCCGGATACCCCAAAAACACATACACCCCAGGATACGATTCAGCGCCCGACAACAATGTATGGCGTGAATAAAGTATCCGGTGAGCTTCTGTGTGATTATTATTTCAAGCGTTTCGGCATAGATACACGCGGAGTGCGTTTCCCGGGATTGATCTCTTATGTAACACCTCCTGGTGGTGGAACGACTGACTATGCAGTTGAAGTTTATTATGAAGCTTTAAGATCAGGCAGCTATACTTCTCCAATTAATAAGGGTACTTATATGGATATGATGTATATGCCGGATGCGCTTCAGGCGATTGTCGACCTGATGGAAGCAGATCCTGCTAAGCTCAAGCACCGCAACGCGTTCAATGTAACTGCAATGAGCATTGAGCCTGAAATGGTAGCAGCAGAAATTAAAAAGCACATGCCTTCTTTTGAAATGCACTATCAGCCGGATCCTGTTCGTCAGGCAATTGCCGACAGCTGGCCAGATGCGATTGATGCGACCGCTGCAAAAGAGGAATGGGGATTCAAATCGCAGCATGACTTGTCTTCAATGACAATTGATATGCTGTCAAAGTTAAAAACGACAATCACAAACTAACGTGATTAAAAGCTGTTTCAGCAATCTCACAAATGGATTGCAGGAACAGCTTTTTTAACAACTTAGTTAAAGGTCATTGCTGTAAATGCACAGCTGATGATTGAAGCGTAAGGGGGCGACTCCTGCGGAAAAACGATCGTGAAAGACCCCGGAAGGCAGTGGTTTTCTGTCTGAGGAGGATTGAGCGTTCGTCCGCGGAAAGCGTCCCCCTGAAGCTGAAATCATCAGCCCACTTTTATAAAGCCTTTAAAAAACAGGACTTTTACAATACCGGAAAAGGTAGAGAAAACATCTGTATTTGCTTCGACCTTTTCCTTCAAAAATCGACATGGTATAATAGTAGTATTGAATGGATCTTTTTGATGCTGCTATGAGCAAATATTTACCATATACATACGATTTAAGATTGGACTAATTTTAAGATTGGCAGGTGATAAAATGCTGCAATCCTATACGTTTTCACAAATCAGAGGCCTGATCGGGATTATCGGACTTATTTTTATTGTACAGATCATCTTTATATTTGCAGGCTTTAACGGGTGGTTTCCCACTACAACCTACATTGTGATTGAGGTAGCTGTGGCAATCATACTGCTGTGGCTGGCGTTTATGATATACAGGCGGGCTACAGCACTAAGAAGTCTTTTTAAGGACATGGAAGAGGAAGAGTTTAAAATGTCTGCAATGATCCAGTCTATGCCTGACTTTGTGTGCTTTAAAGATGGCAAAGGAAGATGGATCAGAACGAATGACTTCGGACTTGAACTGTATGGTTTAAAAGGAAAGCACTATATCGGTAAAACTGACGCTGAACTTGGGGAAGTGAATCCCTTTTTTAAAGAAGCGTTCGATTATTGTGTAGTGACGGACGAACAAACCTGGCAAAAGGGAGAGACTGACCGCAGTGAGGAATCCTTTTACGTGGAATCAGGTGAATATAAATCCTTCGACGTAATAAAAGTACCTATATTTCATAAAGACGGCAGCCGGAAAGCACTAATTACGATCGGACGTGATATTTCCCAGCAAAAAGCGGCTGAAGAACAGCTGCTGAGGAGAGAAAAGCTTTCAGTTGCTGGTGAATTGGCGTCAGGGATTGCGCATGAAATCAAAAATCCGCTGACCAGTCTGAAAGGGTATGTACAGCTGATGCAGGAAACGGGCTCATTAACAGCAGAGAGAGTTAATCTGATGGCGTCAGAAATTGACCGCATCCATGCGATTACAGAGGAACTGTTGATCCTTTCAAAGCCTGAAATTAAAAAGCATGAGCAGTTCTCAATCTGTGATTCAGTCGAATATGTGATTAATTTTATGAGGTACCAGGCGGCATCAAAAAATATTGATATTAAAGTCAAACGGTTAAATCATGATGATAAATTTGTCTATGGTGACCGGAATCAGATCGTTCAGGTGTTTATGAATTTAGTGAAAAACAGTATAGAAGCGATTGAGGAAGATGGGGAGATTTTAATTAAGCCATCTGTGCAGGGAGATGAAATTCAGGTCGAACTGCGCGACAGCGGACCTGGTATTCCTGAAGAGATGATTGAAAAAATCTCAGAAGCTTTTTATACAACGAAAGAAAAAGGAATGGGTCTCGGTCTGACAGTCTGTCACCGGATCGTACTTGCCCACGGTGGCTCACTTGCTTTTGAAAACCTGCCTGATGGCGGAACGAATGCGATTGTACAGTTACCACTGTATTCAAAGAAAAAGACACTTACAACGTCGTAAGTGTCTTTTTTGTCCAGCTTCAGCGCCTAGACCCTCGAGTCGTAAGTCAATCTGAGAAAATGGGAAAGGTCGCCCATTTCTCTCAGCTCGTCTTACGCTTGTCGGGTCTGAACAAGGCGCTTCCGCTTTTCGGTATGTCCAGCTTCAGGCGCTAGCTCCTCGGGTCATAAGCCACACATCGGTAAACGGGAAACTGCACCCGTTTTCCGCTGCGCGTCTTATGCCTGTCGGAGCTGAACAAGCGCCTTCCGCTTTTCGATGGTGTCCAGCTCCAGCGCCTAGACCCTCGAGTCATAAGCCACACTGAGAAAATGGGAAAGTTCACCCATTTCTCTCAGTGCGTCTTATGCTTGTCGGGTCTGTTCAAGGCGCTTACGCTTTTCGATATTAGAATAAAATATGCGCAATACCTGCAATAATAGGCAGTGTGATCAACGTACGCAGAAGGAAGATCAGAACAAGGTCCAGGAAGTTAACCGGTACCTTTGAACCAAGCAGTACGCCACCGACCTCAGACATATAGATTAATTGAGTAACAGATACGGCTGCAATAATAAAGCGCGTCATTTCAGATGAAATATCAGCCCCGATAATCGCAGGCAGGAACATATCTGCAAAGCCAACAACCATTGTCTGTGCCGCGTCTGCAGCCTCCGGAACCTGTAACAGTTCCAGAATCGGAACAAATGGTGTACCAAGGATCACGAAGAAGCTCGTTTCTTCCGCCAGAATCAGCGCAATTGTACCAAAAGCCATAACAACTGGTGCAACGCCAAGCCACATATCAAGCACGTTCTTCATACCGCTTTTAAAGAAGTGACCAACACTGTTATTTTTTCTCGCGGTCTGGATCGCAAGCTCGGTACCATGCTGAATACGAGATTTATATTCTGGCACATCTTCTATGGAATCTTCCTCTTCAGCCTCAGAAATATAAGTTTTCTTTTTTAAAGACAAAGGTGGAATCCGTGGCATAATGATTGCCGCAATAAAACCTGAGAATGCAACAGTCAGATAAAAAGGAACAAAGTAAGATGCCAGGCCAACAGTTTCAATGACTACGATACTGAAAGTAATGGATACAACTGAGAAGGTTGTTCCAATGACTGCAGCTTCACGCTTTGAATAATGTCCTTCTTCATACTGTTTATTTGTCAGCATAACACCGATCGTCCCGTCTCCAAGCCATGAAGCAAGAGAGTCGATTGAAGCACGGCCCGGAAGCTTGAATAACGGACGCATAATCTTAGCCATCAGTGTACCGAACCACTCCAGCAAACCGAAGTTAAGAAGTAATGGCAGGAACAAACCTGCAAATAGAAATAGAGAGAATAATAGCGTAATCAGGCCGCCTTCACCTAATAGTAAACCGCCTGTGTATTCAGACCAGATCAGCTCTGTTGAACTTCCTCCGATTTGGAAAAATGTAATCAGGGCAAATACTGCAGCGAGAATTCTGACAATTACCCAGAACCACGTCACATTAAATAAAGTATTTCTGAAGTCATTGTTCGTGATGAAGTCAGGTTTTCCCGCACGTGCGATTAAAGAAAGAACTGCTGTAATCACAATAATGAAAGTCATAATTGCCGGAATGGCACCGCCAATTAATCCCTGAAGCCAATCTGATAGAATCGCAATTGGAATCGTAACTGCATCTTCTGATGGAAGAGGCATCATGAATAGAAAAATCCCGATAATAGAAGGGATTATAAAGCGCAAATAATCTTTTGTTGTAAAAGTATTCATCGTTTTTCTCCTTTATGAATGGACTGATAATAATAAAGTGAATAAAAATAAGACAAGTTCAATTTTAATTCACACCCCCAGTGAAATCAATGATTTACTGATAAAACTTGAAGTAAGCGCTTGCAACTTAATTTAAACACGTTCAAATCGGATAGGCAATGATCTTGTTGATGCCCCAGTGGTTAAATTTCACATATATTTCACACTCCAAGGTTTAATGATGATTTAATCCGGGCAAAATATCATTATTATATGGAGAAAAATGAGAGGCGGAGATTCAGTGAATACAATGAGTCATTTATCAAATGAGAAGTTACTTGAAGCGCTAGAATCAGCCAAAAAGCTGAACCTGGCTAAAGATTTTATTCAATTACTCGAAACAGAAGCAGAAAAAAGGGGTCTAAGGGCTCTATTATGTTCTTAACAGCAGCTGTCTGCTGTTTTTATTTTTGAGTTTTAATTGTATGAAATTTGTAAAGACTGAGCAGTGAAAAGGTTTCCAGTTCTGACACTGTGATACAATGGTCCAAACAAATACAAGAAGGTGAAAAGATGATTAAACTAATCGCATCTGATATGGATGGTACGCTGCTAAATGGCAGTCATGAAGTTGGTCAGGAAACGATCAGCGCAATCAAAGAAGCAAAAGAGGCCGGGATTGAAGTCATCATTGCAACCGGCAGATCTTATAAAGAAGCAGTTCTCCCTATTAAAAATGCAGGTCTCTCACTTCCTTTAATCGTAGTGAACGGCGCTGAGATCAGGGATACGGAAGGGAAGCAGCTGTATCAAAAAGGGCTGAATCCTGAAAAGGCTGAAGAGGCAGCAGATGCCCTTGAAAAGCTGGATGTTTATTTTGAGATTTATACTGAAAATGGTACGTATACCAATCATAAAGAACACGGCATTCAGCTGTTAATCGATATCTTCCTCACATCTAATCCGGACACACCACTTCCCCACGTACAGGAAGAAGCTGCAAACCGCTATGATGATGGTCACGTACATGTAGTAGGTGATTACCACGAAGTGTTTAACTCCTCGGAAACGGTTTATAAGTTTCTGGCGTTTTCATCGAAGCCCGAAAAACTTGAGCAGGCAAAAGAAGCACTTCATCAGATGGGCGGCCTTGCGATCAGCTCATCAGGTAAAGAAAACCTTGAAATTACAAGTGTTGAAGCTCAAAAAGGCATTGCACTCGACTGGTACGTTAAGCAGCGTGGCATTGATCCGGAAGATGTAATGGCGATCGGCGATAACTACAATGACGTTTCAATGATGAAGCTTGCCGGCTGGTCAGTCGCAATGGGCAATGCACCGAAAGACATTCAGGAACTTTGCCGTTTTGTGACTTTTACAAATCGTGAAGAAGGCGTAGCAAAAGCAATCCGTAAATTAACTGAAACAGAAGCAAAAGTATAATTCTGAGCCGTATCCTGTATTAGGAGCGGCTTGTTTTTCTGTTATATGATAAACTTTTAACTATTATCTATTAACAGGAGGATCTCAGATGAAAAAAGGTGTTATTTCATTAGGTGAAGCTTTAATTGATTTTATTCCAACAGATGAAACAAATGATTATTATTATAAAAGTCCGGGTGGTGCACCGGCTAACGTAGCTGTAGGAGTAGCTCGTCTTGGACTGCCATCCTATTTTGCAGGAAATGTAGGGGAAGATGTGCTGGGCAGGTTTTTAGAACGTACGTTAAATCAGTATGGGGTAAATACAGATCATCTACATTTCGATCAGGATCATCGTACTGGAGCAGTATTTGTGACGCTTGATCAAGGAGAGCGCAGCTTTGATTTCTACATAGATCCGAGTGCTGACAGATTCCTTAAGGCGGAGGAGCTGGACGTGGCACTTTTTGAAGAAGCGAAAATTCTTCATTTCGGCTCCATTTCAATGATCAGTGAGCCTGCTAAAACGGCAACGAAAAAAGCAGTTGAACTGGCACGTGAAAAAGGAATGATCGTTTCATATGATCCAAACCTCCGGATGTCACTGTGGTCAAACGAAGAAGAAGCACGCAGAACAATTTCTTCCATGCTTGACCAGGCGGATGTTGTGAAAATTTCAGAAGAAGAGCTGGAGTTCTTAACAGGTACGGAGGATATTCAAAAAGGTGCTGAGGTTTTGAAGCAGTTTGGCATTCCACTACTTCTGATCACAATGGGTGCTGAAGGAAGCTGGATCTTTACGCAGACAGAGACGCGCCATGTCCCTGCTAAAAAAGTGGAGGCTGTTGACACCACAGGTGCTGGTGATGCGTTTGTATCAGGTATGCTGTATTCACTTCACGAATATGAAGGGGATGTGCGCGACCTGAAGCTTGACCAGGCAGTTGAAATGGTGGAGCTTGCAAGCCGCTCAGGTGCCCTTGCTGCTTCGGTGAAAGGTGCAATGACAGCACTGCCTACGATTGAGGAATTGAAGGGGTAATTACGATTAATTAGGAGACTCATTGGGGACGGAGTTCAGTGGTTCATTTTTAGAATGATTCTAAAAACGACACAGTCAACTCCGTCCCCGCTGTGTCACCCTAAAAAAGGAAGATGGCACAAGGCCATCTTCCTTTTTCTTATTCGTAACCTTGATCAAATCTATACTTGAAAAACCTCTCCTGCGTCACCCACTGAATCGCTTCAGGGTCATTTTCTCCAAGTCTTTTCTCAAGATCCTCAAGCATCCATGCTGTTTGCGAAATATGAGCGCGCATCGCATTTAACTTGATATCCATTACCTCAGTTACATCGTTGATCACATCAGGTTCACCAAGCTCTTCTGCTGTGTTATTAGCAAACGCCACACAGTGAAGCTTAGGCCGTTCACTCTCGTTCATCCGGTGGACAGCTCTTACCACTGCACGTGCAGTCGCTTCATGATCAGGGTGAACGCAATAATCCGGATAGAATGTGATGACGAGTGAAGGATTGGTTTCCTGAATCAGTGATTCCATCATTTCAACCATATATTCATCATCTTCAAACTCAACCGTTTTGTCACGCAGACCCATCATGCGGAGGTCAGCAAGACCCATAGCATTTGCAGCTGCTTTTAATTCTTTTTTACGGATTTCAGGAAGAGATTCTCTTGTTGCAAATGGTGGGTTGCCGAGATTTCTTCCCATTTGTCCAAGTGTCAGACATGCATAAGTGACACCAGTACCATTTTTAATATGTGATGCAATCGTGCCGGATACACCGAACGCTTCATCATCCGGGTGAGGGAACACGACTAACACGTGATTTTCCTGTTCAATCATATTTCTGACTCCTTCCTGTTACTCAAAAGGTGTTTCACTGATTTGCAGCGAGACGGCAAGCTTACCCTGATGATCGTGTCCAGCCATCAGCAGGCGTCCTTTCTCATCCAGTTCATAATGCGTGATACCCTGAGCATAAATCCATCCAAGGTTTCCAAGCTTTAAGCCAACTCGTGATGGCGGATCGCCAATGATTTTACCAAGTTCATATTCTACCTTTGCATTTCTGATAAAAGCCCCTGCGTTAAAAAACTTTTCATCAAAATGAGAAGCGTAAGATCCGTTCGTAGTTTCTAAATGGATATACACTTCCTTATTTGCGAAGCTGTTAATCAGTTGTTGTACGTCATCTATTTTGACAGGCTCCATGATGCTCCTCCTTGCCTTTAATCATATGTTCTATTTTACTGCAAAACTTTCCGGAATGCGAAAAGGCTGTTTTGATTGTCCTGAAAATAACAAAAAGCCGCTGAGCGGCTTTTTGTTATTTTGATGGATCTTTAATTTTGCGTTCATTTTCTTTATCAGGATTGTAGCCTGATTTATTTTCTCTTTCAGGTGTGCGGTCTGTATGGAGTGGTGCTTCATTATTTTGCTTGATCTGCTGTTTGCGCTGTCCTGTATATGCTCCAACAGCAACAACAGCGATCACACCGCCGATCAGTCCGGCAACAATAGAGATACCAATCGATCCGGTAATCAGATAAAATCCGCCGAATACGCCAAGCACAACAGCAATTGCGATAATAAAGTTAATCATCGTTTCACCTCATTTTAAGGAATCCTTATTTCTTACGTGTATTCCTTAAAATAGAAAAAATAAACTTATCATTACGTATTCAGTGTTTCTTTATTTACAGTTACCTTGCCAAAGCGGCTGTGTGCGCCGTGCATAACTGGACCCACATATTCATTTAAACGCCAGCCGTGGTGAATCGCTGAAGTCACGAATTCTTTTGCATTTGATACAGCTTCCTTTAATTCAAGTCCGTTAGCCAGGTTTGCTGTAATCGCTGCAGCAAACGTACAGCCTGCACCATGGTTATAAGAAGTTTCTGCTTTTTCAGCTTCCAGTAAAGTAAAAGTCTCACCGTCATAAAATAGGTCAACTGCCTGATCGTGCTTGAGCTGCTTGCCGCCTTTTACGACCACGGATTTTGCACCCATCTCAACAATTTTTGCTGCCGCAGCTTTCATATCGTCAATTGTGCGGATTGGTCCTATACCAGACAGCTGCCATGCTTCAAACAGGTTAGGTGTGACTACCATTGCACGGGGCAGAAGATGCTCCTGCATAGCGCCAACCGTTTCCGGATGCAGCACTTCATCCTCACCCTTACAAACCATAACCGGGTCAATGACGACTTTATCAGTTTCAGCGCGGTCGATTGCCTGAGCTGCAGTCTCAATGATTTCAACAGATCCAAGCATACCTGTTTTTAAAGCAGAGATGCCTGTAGAGAGCGCAGTGTCGATCTGCGCTTTCAGCGTATCAATTGGCAGCGGATGAACGTTATGCGCCCA
Organism: Jeotgalibacillus malaysiensis; assembly: GCF_044789845.1. Lineage (NCBI taxonomy): Bacteria > Bacillati > Bacillota > Bacilli > Caryophanales > Caryophanaceae > Jeotgalibacillus > Jeotgalibacillus malaysiensis. Next base: position 3,041,289 of record NZ_CP085252.1, on the reverse strand, counting down.
GTGATTTGACGGGTCCATCGTTACCACTGTCGTAAGAGCCGTCATACCGTACGTGCCGTGCTCCTGAAAAGTTTTGAGGTCAGCCTGAATCCCTGCGCCGCCGCTTGTATCTGATCCTGCGATCGTTAACGTTTTATTTAAAGACATAAAAAACCCTCCAAAGATTATTTCCTACATCATAGCACGCATAGGAAATGTTTGAAAACGTCCTGCATTTCCCGGGAAATAGTGAGGAATTTTGACAGGTTTTTGTCGCAGGGAAGCATTGTGTGTCACCTGATATCAGGAACAGGTTTCCAATGATCGGCAAATTCCGTATAATGAGTGATGTAATAAAAAATCCAGCTGAAGGCTGTTAATGGTGATGAAATGAGAAACGCAGTTTACATGTTTTTAAGACTGAAGAATACAATGCTCGCACTTTTATTGATCGTTTTACTTGCCGGAGTAAGTTTTTTTGGTTATCAATACATGACAGAGGACAACAATCAAAGGTCAGCAACGTTTGTTGAGCAGATAAAAGATATGAATGCACTTGCTACTTCCCAGGCTTTTCTAAAAACAGTTATAGATGAGGAAGACAATGAGGTATTTGGATGGGACATTAATCTGAATCTCCCAGGTACAGAAAGAAGAGTTTTCATGGTTGTTCCCGGAACAGTCCTTGCAGGGATAGATATGGATCAGATATCAGAAGAAGACATTGAAGTAGATGAAGAAAACAAAACAGTTTCCCTGACGCTGCCGCGCGCAAAACTGCTTCAGGAGCCTGCCATCCAAATGGATGAGGTAGAAGCCTTCACTACCAAAGGAATTTTCAGAAGCAATGTAAACCTTGAAGAAAGTGTTGATTTTGCAGCTGCAGCACAGGAGAAAATGAAAAAAGAGGCAATTGATCAAGGCGTGCTTGAGCGGGCGGAAATCAATGCTGAATTGGCTTTAACTGAGTTCTTTGAGTTTACAGGGTACGATGCAGATATAACTTTCGAATAATGAGGTGCTCACGTATGGGTGTTAATATTCAAAACGATTGGCAGGATCAGCTTCAGCCGGTCTTTGATGAACCGGATTACCAGCAGTTAAGAGAATTTCTTAAGCAGGAATACAGCTCAGGTAAAGTATTTCCACCAATGGATGATATTTATGAAGCATTCAAGCGGACACCTTTTCATAAAGTAAAAGCGGTTATTCTTGGCCAGGATCCGTATCATGGGGAAGGTCAGGCGCATGGACTGAGCTTTTCAGTTCAGGAGGGAACGAGAATTCCACCATCGCTGCAGAATATTTTTAAAGAACTGAAGGAAGATGTAGATGTTGACCCGCCAAAGTCCGGGGACTTAACGAAGTGGGCAGATGAAGGCGTTCTTCTATTGAATACAGTACTGACAGTAAAGGAAGGACAGGCTCATTCGCATAAGGGGAAAGGCTGGGAGCAGATTACTGATGAGGCGATCAGGCTTTTAGGTGAGAGAGAAGAACCGCTAGTGTTTATTTTATGGGGGAAGCCCGCTCAGGCTAAAAGCAGGCTGATCGATACAGATAAGCATTTGATTATAAACTCGCCGCACCCAAGTCCGCTTGCTGCGCACAGAGGATTTTTTGGCAGTCAGCCATTTTCCAAAACGAATGAATTTCTGCATAAGCATGGCATTGACCCGATCGACTGGTCACTTGATTGAAGGAGGCATCCGTTTTGACTGAATCAAAGCGTATTAACTGTAATGCGTGTAAATACTATTATGTCACCTGGGATCCGAACTTTCCTAAAGGATGTAAAGCGCATGGGTTCAAAACCAGACACCTTCCATCACTAGAAGTGTTCAGGGCATCAGGACAGCCATGCTATGCATTTGAACCAAAGCAGGGAAGGAGATCAACATGAATATTTCATATGAACAGCTGCTTCAGAAAATTTCGCAGGAAGCAAATAGAGCCCAGGGTGCAACGCCAGGCCGTCAACGCGAGCATTTACGTTCAATTCAGACGTTATGCGAACTCGCTCTCGGGCAGGAGGAATCTTCAGCACCTGTAAGGCAGCAGCCTGCGCCGGTTCAGCAGACAGTACAACCACAGCCGCAGCAGGTACAATCATACCAGCAGCCAAGCCCGCTACAGGAAAAGCCAATCGAAACAGACGGCGGCAATGGCGATTCGCTGTTTGATTTTTAAAAGACGTGTAGTACTGCGACCAGTTTGATGGAAATGACATCGCGTTTGGTGATTGCTACAAGCTGGAGGGGAACTGCTACAAATTAGAAGTTGATTGCTACAAATTGCCGGGTGTATCGCTACATCCTGAGTACAGATTCGAACAGGCTGGAATAAAATTGCTACATCTGCGACTTTTCAGCCAGCAGCCCGGCAATGAATGATCCTAGAAAGGAAGTCTCAAATGAAAATACTATTAATTATTGGTGCAATAAACGCATTTTTATCAGTCGCGCTCGGAGCCTTTGGTGCACACGCACTTGAAGGAAGAGTAGAGCCGAAATATCTGGATACCTGGAACACAGCTGTGCAATATCAGATGTTCCACGCAACAGCGATTTTAATCACAGGCGTATTAATCGGTACGCTTCCTGCATCAGGACTTTTCGGTACTGCAGGGTGGCTATTTGTCGGGGGGATTGTATTCTTCTCAGGAAGCCTTTATGTATTAAGTCTGACAGGGATCAGCGTATTAGGTGCCATCACACCAATCGGCGGCCTATTATTCTTAGGCGGCTGGGTTTGCCTGATTATTGCGATTGCGAAGGTTTTATAATAAGTAAAGAGAGTCCGGGGTTCCGGGCTCTCTTTTCGTTTACTGGCCCCCGGTGTTATTAAAAGGGTATTCATACTCAATTTCTCCATCAAATGTTGCATAATCCAGATAAATGAGTGGCAGTAAATATCTTTTTTCAGTATTGGGATCGCTTAAAATCAGATGATCGCGTCCGGCTGCTTCGATAATGCCTTTGAAAATTTTAGCGTTCCAGTCCTTGTTATTCTCAAATGTCATATAGACAGTCGTTGGCTTACCGCGATTTAATCTGAAAATATTTTCAATATACGATTCCTCCACAGGCGGACGTGCCGGCTGCTGAGCCTGCGGCTGCTGGCCATAGTAATATTGATAATTAGGGTAGTAACCGCCGTACTGACCCGTACCGTACTGCCCTGTAGAATAAGATGGATTCATTGTCATTGTGATCCTCCATTTCTGAAAATAGGCTAGACAGTCTTTTTGCGAACCTGTCAATTACACGCTATGTGACGGAGAAGGATTTTATACATAAAAAACCTCCAGCCTTATTTGACTGGAGGAAGAACATTATACGTGCAGAAACTTTGGCAGGTCCTGATCTTCAAGTAGGTTACCTACATAGAACGCACCAAATTCACCGTAGCGCGCACTCGTTTCATCAAAACGCATTTCATATACAATTTTCTTAAACTGCAGCACATCATCAGCGTAAAGTGTTACGCCCCATTCCCAGTCATCAAATCCGACTGATCCTGAGATGATCTGCTTGATTTTGCCGGCATACTGGCGGCCGATCATGCCGTGATCATACATCAGCTTTTTACGGTCTTCCATTGAAAGCATGTACCAGTTATCATTGCCCTCACGCTTTTTATCCATTGGATAGAAGCAGATGTGCTTTGATTTTGGCAGCTTCGGATACAGACGTGATCTCACATAAGGGTTCTCATATGGATCTTCATCAGATTCCTTAGAACCGTAGCTTCCAAGCTCAACAACAGATACATACGAATAAGTAGGTACTGTATAATCGGCAATCGTTAATTTGTTAAATTCATTCTCAAGATCATTCAGCTCTTCCATTGTCGGACGCAAAATAAATAATACGAAATCTGCCTTCTGTCCAACGATTGAATAGAACGAATGACTGCCCTGATCCTGGTCCTGTACGTCATTCAGTCTCTTTAAAAACTGCTGGAACTCATTAATTGCGGCTGTGCGCTCATCGCTAGTCAGCTGCTTCCACGAAGTCCAGTCCATTTTACGAAAATCATGCAGGCCATACCAGCCATCCAGCGTAGTTGCTGCTTCACTCATATTCCATCACTCCTAAATGAAATGTCATATAAACTCACTGTTTCTATCTTATCATAAAGGAATGTGTGACAGCTAATGAGGGGAGGAGGGTTCATGAAATTGTTGGAGTTATTAAGCGCTGATTACCGCTGCGGATGGGCGCTTTCCGCGGCCGCGCGGTGAGCCTCCTCGGACGCTTCGCACCTGCGGGGTCTCACCTGTCGCTTCTATGCCGCAGGAGTCGCCCCTCCTCCGCTGCAATCACCTGAATGATACTTTCTCAATTTAAAGTTTAGCTAAAAGTATTTTTATCTCCATCCCCATTTATAATACTTGAAATTAGTTTGTTTCAAACAATCTTAGCTGATTGTAGTGGAAGGCGGGGGACTCCGGGACGAATAGTGGGAAGCTGAGACCCCACAGCCGAAGGCGAGGAGGCTCAGCAACCACCGTCCGGAAAGCCTCCCGCCTGGAACGAAAATCAGCGGTTTTCAACAACCTTAGTGTTAAAATTGTCCGAAAACTAAAACTTTTTCTATGAAAACGTTGACATAAAGGCTATTGGTTGAATTCACTTACAGATGGGGTATGCTTACAAGTAGAGACCAATTTAGGAGGATGAATCATGAGCGATTTATTCACAGGATTAAAAGAAAAATTAACTGGTAAAGAACGCCGTATCGTATTTCCGGAAGGATCGGACGAGCGTATTTTAAGAGCAGCGAGCCGTCTTGCAGCAGAAAATATTTTAACACCAATTCTTGTCGGTAACCCAAATGCGATTGCAGAAAAAGCAAATAGCGTAAACGTAATTTTAGATGGATGCGACATCGTAGATCCGTCATCTTACCCGGAATTCGACGAACTCGTTTCTTCATTCGTTGAGCGCCGGAAAGGGAAAGCAACAGTAGAGCAGGCACGCGAAATTCTTTTAGATGAAAATTACTTTGGCACAATGCTTGTATACACGAACCGTGCAGACGGTCTTGTAAGTGGAGCGGCACACTCTACTGCTGATACAGTGCGCCCGGCACTTCAGATTATTAAGACAAAAGAAGGCGTTAAAAAGACGTCAGGCGTATTCATTATGGTACGCGACGATGAAAAGTATGTATTCGCGGATTGCGCAATCAATATTTCACCGGACAGCAGCGACCTAGCTGAAATTGCCCTTGAGAGTGCAAAGACTGCTGAAATGTTCGATGTAGACCCGCGCGTTGCAATGCTGAGCTTCTCAACAAAAGGTTCAGCGAAATCACCTGAAACTGAAAAAGTAACGGACGCAATTAAGATCGCAAAAGAAGCGAATCCTGAACTGACACTTGATGGTGAATTCCAGTTCGATGCAGCTTTCGTTCCTTCAGTAGCGAAAAGTAAAGCACCGGATTCAGACATTCAGGGTGATGCAAATGTATTTGTATTCCCAAGCCTTGAAGCAGGTAACATTGGCTACAAAATCGCACAGCGCCTAGGCGGATTCGAAGCAGTAGGCCCAATTCTTCAGGGGCTGAACGCACCGGTGAACGACCTTTCACGCGGATGTAACGAAGAAGACGTGTATAAGCTTGCATTAATTACTGCAGGTCAGTCACTATAATTTAACGAATCCCCGGTCTGGATGTTCAGACCGGGGATTTTTTGGTGTGCGAAGCATTTTATGAGGGGATGAAATGTCGTATGTTTTTGATTGGAGGTTGTATGCAGCGATTTGAGGTAGCGATCCACCCGGGTTGAGTGCTGTATAAATCCAATTGAGTGCGCTATCCGCCAACCTGAATGCCAACACACACCAATCCGCACCAGCTCCACCTCCACAAAAAAACAGCGGAGACACACGCTCCGCTGTCCAAAAACCTTATTTCATTTCAACTAATTGAAGTTCAGGCTTTTCTTTCTTCGTCGTACAGATCGACTCCCAGTCATGTGCTGCGCCGTCACGCATTGTGACAATACGGTCTGCGATGGCTTTAGAATCTTCCAGGTCATGTGAGACAAAGATTGATGTGATGCCTGTCTTTTTGATAATCTCTCTCAGCTCGCTGCGGATTTTAATCTGCAGGCCGGCATCCAGGTTACTGAATGGCTCATCAAGCAATAGAAGAGAAGGCTTCGGTGCAAGTGCACGTGCAAGTGCGATACGCTGCTGCTGTCCACCGCTTAATTCGTGCGGATAGCGCTTTGCATAGGCAGTCATATTCACAAGCTCAAGTACTTCCTCAGCACGCTGCTTTCTTTCGCGGCGGCTGAGTTTTTTTAAGCCGAATTGAATGTTTTCAAGCACAGTCATATGTGGAAACAGGGCGTAATCCTGGAATACCATGCCGATTCCGCGCTTTTCAGGAAGCACGAAGCGGCGGTCATCCGTCATTACTGCACCGTCAATTGAGATTTTACCGCAGGAAGGGACTTCAAGACCGCAGAGCAGGCGCAGTACAGTACTTTTTCCGCTGCCGCTGTCCCCCTGGATTGAAATAATTTCACCCTGTTCAATTTCTAAATGAAAATGGTTAATTGTATTTGTTTTCGTTTTTCCATAACAAAAGCACAGATCTTTGATTTCTACGAACATAATCAATTCGGCTCCTTTTCTAAAACTTGATGGAAGATATAGATCGCAATACCGCTGATGACGACAATTAGAATCGAAGCAAGTGATGCCTCATGGATTTGTTCGTCATTTGCGTACTGGTAAGCTTTAGTGGCTAAAGTGTCAAAGTTAAATGGCCGTAAAATCAGGGTTAATGGCAGCTCTTTTAAAATATCAATAAAGACCAGGATAAATCCGCTGATCAGCGGAACTTTAATCATACGCAGGTCTACTTTGAAAAATGTTTTCGTCAGGTTTTCACCGAGCATTCTTGACGCTTCAGTATATTTGTTTCCGATTTTATCAAAGCCGGCTTCAACTGAATTGTAGCCGATCGCAAGAAAACGGATAATATACGCTGAAATCAGAATGAATAAGCTGGTACTCAGGAAAAGTGACGGTTCCATCCCGACTGCTTCATAAAAAGCGAACAGCCATTTATCAAGATCAATAAAGATTGTACTGATTCCGACTGCGATAACGGCTCCGGGGATTGAGTATCCGAGGATCGTCACGCGGGCTGCAGACTTGGAAACAAAGCTCTGATGCATTCTGGCAAAGTTAGCGATAATCACTGCAAATACCATAACAAGTGCTGCTCCGATAAAGGAAACAAGGACTGAATTTGTAATGAATGATGTAAATTCAGGCGATGCAATCTTTTCAAACGTTAAGATCATCCAGTCCACCATTTGAATAAATGGAATCAGGAAGGCCAGCATGAAAATAAATAAGCAGTAGCTAAAAGCAATCCATGCTTTTGATCCTTTTAGTTTAATCGGTGCAAGCGGTCTGGTCTTGGCAGTCGTTGAACTGTACTTCTTCCTCCCGCGCATCACTTTTTCAAGAATCAGAATGGCAAATACGATAAACATTAATGTTGCTGCGAGCTTGATCGCTGAGTTTAAGTCATTCATGCCAAACCATGTCTGAAAGATGGCTGTACTGAACGTTGGAACACCGAAATATTGTACGAGTCCGTAATCATTTAACACCTCAAGCAGGACCAGGCTGACGCCGCCTACAATGGCTCCGCGGGAAATCGGAAGGACCACTTTGAAATAAATGTCCCATGAATTCCTGCCAAGCAGCCGCGCATTTTCAACAAGTGATGCTGACTGATGCGCAAGGAAAGCGCGTGTAATCGTATATACATAAGGAAATAGAAACATTGTAAAAATAAACACTGCACCAGGCAGGTTCAGGATATTAAAATACGATTGATTCACCGTAATATCCCAGTTGTTTCTAAGCGTTGTTTGAATCACTCCGGTATAATCGAGGATCCCGTTATATGTGTATCCTGCGATAAATGGAGGGATCGCAAGCGGCAAAATTAATGCCCACTTGAAAAATTTCTTCATTGGAAAGTCATATGCAGATACAAGCCATGCAAGACTCGTACCGACTAAAATCGTAAAAAATCCGGTAAATAGCATGATCAAACCTGTATTCCTTAACAGGTCAGGCAGAATAAATTCCTGGATATGTGCCCAGTTTTCTGCTCTTTCAGTAAAAAAGTTAATTAAGATCGTTAAATTCGGCAGCAAAATCAATATGACAATGATTAAGCTTAAGAGTGACCAGATATTTAAATAACCTGGTATTTTTCGAAACACCTTCAAGCTGGACACGTCCTTAAAATCTGCAATTCAATGTACAAACAAAAAGCTTGCAATCGTTCCCTGATAATGATAACAGTTCTCAATTGTTTTGTATAGCTGTAAACGCTTTTTTAGCAGGAATGGTCGCAGTAAAGAGTGTATGCTGTGTCAAATTTTAGACAAATTCTGGGTGATCGGGCAGGGGGTGGCGAAAAAATGAAAAGGTGATCGATAAAAGTGTGGAGGTGATAGATAAATCTACCGAGATGAGGTAATAATCACGTTATCAGGCTGCAGGAGCTGAAAACACAAAAAGGTGAGTTAAATAAGCAAAAAGGTGATAGATATCTCACAAAAGGTGATATAAAAAAGCTGCATCACCTAAAAACAGGCGACACAGCTTAGATCATCTTATTTCCAGCCAACTTCATTCATAATCTGAAGGGCACGGGCATTGTTTTCACCAAGCTCAGTCAGGTTGATATCCTGTGCTTTGAACTCGCCCCAGCTTTGAAGAAGCTCTGAAGCTTCAACGCTTTCGTTTGCAGGGTATTCATAGTTTGCTTCTGAGAATTCTTTTTGTGCAGCTTCAGAAGAAAGGAACTCAATGAACTTCTGAGCGTTTTCAGTGTTCTTGCTGCTTGCAGTCACGCCGGCACCACTGATGTTTACGTGTGTTCCAGTTGTATCCTGGTTAGGGAATACAATCTCAAGACCTTCAGCTACTTTAACTTCTTCTTCATCTTCAGAATTCAGCATTTGACCAAGGTAGTAAGTGTTCATCACAGCTACATCACCTTCACCGGCTGCAACGCCTTTAGCCTGGTCGCGGTCTCCACCTTCAGGATTACGAGCCATGTTGTCTACAATTCCCTGTGACCATGCTTTTGCTTCTTCTTCACCGTTAAGTGAGATGAAAGATGCTACTAATGACTGATTATAGATGTTTTCAGAAGAACGGATCAGCACGCGGCCTGCCATGTCTTCTTCAGTTAGTGATTCATACGTCTGGATTTCTTCAGCGTCAACCTTTTCCGGATCGTATACGAATACACGTGCACGCTTTGTTAACCCGAACCACTGATTTTCAGTGTCGCGAAGGTTTTCCGGAATATTTTCATTTAATGTATCACTTTCAATTGACTGAAGCAGTTCAAGATCTTTCGCACGGTGCAGGCGTCCTGCATCAGCTGTCATAAATACATCAGCTCCTGATGCCACACCTTCACGCTCAAGACGTGCAATCAACTCATCATCTTTACCCTGAATGACATTAACTTCAATGCCCGTTTCTTCAGTAAATTGATCATAAAGCGACTGGTCTGTCTCATAATGACGGCCAGTATAAAGATTAACTTCTCCGCCTGATTCCTCAGTTGCTGCAGAATCGTCTGTAGAACCGTTTTCTTCTGTTGTTTCCTCTTCACCTGAATTTCCGCAAGCTGTTAAGATTGCAAGGATCAGAGCTAAGCCAAATAAATACCATGCTTTTTTCATGATGTACACTCCTCTTATGTAGATTTAATTGAAAATGATTATCAGCACACTCTAAATTATAATGATAATCATTCTCAAGTCAATAGCTATTTGAAAATTAGTGTGAACGTTTTCTCCCGAGTATCTGTGATATAATTTTCTCAGTTTGATAAAGAGGAGAATCAGAACGTATGGAAGATCAGGGTTTAACGCTTTTAAAACAGCCTGTGTGGAGAGTGATTGACCAGTCGAGTCTCGGGCCTTCATTTGAAGCGCTGCAATCATTTGCAATGGACGATACACTATGTGCATCATCCGGAAGCGGGGAAGCACCGGCCACTGCACGCTCATGGGTGCACCACCGTACAATCGTACTCGGCACGCAGGATGCCCGCACACCACATTTAGAAGAAGGATTAAGACTCCTTGAAGAAGAAGGGTGGCGCTACATTGTCCGGAATTCAGGTGGACTGGCGGTCGTGCTTGATGATGGCGTGTTAAACATCTCACTCGTATTTTCTGAAGCAGATAAAGGAATTGATATAAATAGCGGCTATGACGCAATGCATGCCCTGGTAAAAGAAATGTTTGCTGATTTCGGTCAGGACATTGAGGCATATGAGATTGTTCACTCGTACTGCCCGGGGAGCTATGACTTAAGTATAAATGGCAGAAAATTTGCCGGTATTTCACAAAGACGCCTGCGCGGCGGGATTGCCGTTCAGATCTATTTGTGTATGAATGGCAGCGGCGCTGAGCGTGCAGAACTTGTGCGTCGTTTCTATGAATGTGCGATTCAGGGAGAAGAAACAAAATTCAGCTATCCCGACATTCACCCGCAAGACATGGCATCTTTATCAGAGTTGTTCGGCGTTGAATTGACGGTTCAGGATGGCATGCTCCGCTTTTTAAACGCACTGAAGTCAGTCAGCGGCGAACTGGTTGCCGGTTCATTGAATGGTGAAGAGCTTGATTTGTATGCAGCTTATTATGACCGGGTTGTAAAGCGGAATGAGAGTGTGCTGGGGCGATAAAAAAGATGAGCGAAAGACCGGGGGATGTGAAGGTCTTTCGCTTTTTATGTTTAGCTTATCTCGATTGGTCAAAGCGCCCGTACCGGTATATTTCTATAATTGAATAGGGGCTAATGATAATTGATTCATCTAAACTCTTTATTGAATCAGCGGGACAACTAATTGCATCAGCGATACCTTGAAAGTAAGCTAATTGGATCACCACTGTCCACATTTGAATCATCATTTAATTTTTATCTATCACCAATTAAAGTAATTGAACTGGTGGTGCGCTGTTGTATCAGTGCTCAGCAACCTTCTCCAAATTCCCGTTCCGGTCCATCTTAAATGTATTCGCATGCTCCTGCTCATTGAACAGCACAAGCTTTCTCGCGCGGTTCATGATCTGCATCAAGGTATCGTAATCCTCTTTCATGGCAGACTCTCGTTCTTCTAAAAACTGTACTTTCTTTTCAAGAGAGCGGCACTTTTCCTGCCAGACTTTCACTTCTGATGAGAGCCTGTCAGAAACCTGCAGAGAGCCGGTGCGGTCCAGCTGCTGAAGATAGGCGATGACAGCGCTCAGCGATAATTCTGATACGCGCTTTTCCGGCTGAGGGGCAGGCTGTGCGAAGGCAGGTGCCGATTCAGCATGCTCCTCAGCAATTTCCTCATTCAGCGAAACAGGTTCTTCTATTTCAAAGCCTTCCGGAACAGAAAAATCTGGCTGATATAATACTTTCTTTTTACCAGAATGATCCTTACCTAATAGGCGATTCCTCTGTTTCCGCTGCTTTTTTGCGAGAGTTAAAGCGTGTTCAAACTGACTGCGAACAACCGCATTCCACCTGAACCCGCATGCAGCTGAAGTCCGGTCCAGCTTATCTCCGGCCTCCTCAAATGCATTTAACTGCGTACTCCCTTCCCTTACATGCCGCAGCACAGTGTCTGCAAGCAACAAATCATCCTCTTCCATCCATGCATCCTGACGGTTTTTCATCCTCGTCACTCCAATCTTTGAATCTTTCTGCTACCATTTTCTCCCCAGTGTAAAAGTTTTATACATCCCGCTTTAAAAAAGATTCCACCTTACAAAATTGAAACTGTGACTTCATGTCAGTTACAATTACAGGTAGCGAACGAATCCATTTGAGCACATACATATTTAAAAGCCGTTTTGGATAAAGCTGATGGCTGGTTTACTTATGAAAAGAGGATATATGGTTGTTGATGTTTTAATTAATTGAGATCAAGTAAATTTAGATCATATACTCAGCTGGTCCTTGGAATGGAGGACGGAGACTCCCGCCCCAGAAAGGGACAGGTGAGACCTTGGATGCGAAGCATTCAGGGGCTCACCGCCCGGGGGCAGGAAAGCGCAGTCCTACATGGAAAGGGCCAGCGATTATAAAAGTTTTCATTCTCTAAAAAAATTTCCCGTCTCAAAAACTGAGACGCCGGCATTTGAAAAACCTTGAAATTTGTCAAGTCGTGAAGTAAAAAAATAACCCGTTATAATAAGAAATAACGAAAGAGATGAGGGACACACATGACATATGCGCAGCAAAAACTGGCTGAGGAAAAAGTATTCAAAGACCCGGTCCACCGCTATATCCACGTTCGGGACCAGGTGATCTGGGACCTTGTCGGAACGCGTGAGTTCCAGCGTCTGAGAAGAATCCGCCAGCTCGGGACGACCTATCTGACTTTTCATGGTGCAGAGCACAGCCGTTTCAATCACTCGCTCGGTGTATATGAAATTATCCGCCGGATCGTGGATGACGTTTTTACTTCGAGACCTGAGTGGGATCACAGCGAGCGGCTGTTATGCCTGTGTGCTGCTCTGCTGCATGATCTGGGGCACGGTCCGTTTTCACATTCGTTTGAAAAAGTGTTTGATCTCGATCATGAAGATTTCACACAGGAAATTATTTTAGGCAATACCCAAGTAAATCAGGTATTATCGAAAGTCTCATCTGACTTTCCTCAGAAAGTGGCAGATGTCATTGCAAAAACCTATGACAACAAACAGGTCATCAGCCTGATCTCAAGTCAGATTGACGCTGACCGTATGGATTATCTTCAGCGTGATGCTTATTTTACAGGCGTCAGCTACGGGCATTTTGATATGGAAAGAATCCTTCGTGTGTTAAGACCTGTGGATGATCAGGTTGTCATTAAATCGAGCGGGATGCACGCTGTGGAAGACTATATTATGAGCCGCTATCAGATGTACTGGCAGGTGTACTTCCATCCGGTTACGCGAAGCTCGGAAGTCATTTTGACGAAAATCCTTCACCGTGCAAAAGAATTAAGCGCCGAAGGGTATGAATTCGCTTATGAGCCAAGACACTTTAAGTCAATGTTCACAGGTAACGTTACGCTGAAAGATTACCTGAATCTTGATGAGTCCGTTGTCACTTACTATTTTCAAATGTGGGAAGATGAAAAGGATCCGATTTTAAGAGATCTGTGTGACCGTTTTATGCAGCGCAGGCTGTTTAAATATGTCGAATTCGATCCATCGAAGGAATATAAAAAATTGAATCAGCTTGAACAGCTGTTTAAAGAGGCTGAGCTCGATCCGGACTATTATCTGGTGGTTGACTCGTCTTCAGATCTGCCGTATGATTTCTACCGGCCTGGAGAAGAAGAGGAAAGAGTTCCGATCCATTTATTAATGCCCGGCGGTGAAATTAGAGAACTTTCACGTCAATCTGAGATTGTAGACGCAATTTCAGGGAAAAGAAGAACAGACCATAAATTGTATTATCCAAAAGATTGCCTGATGGATGATTCATCTCATAAAGATACAAAACAGAAAATCCTCGACATCCTCGGGGTAACAGAACGCTAAAAGGGGAGAAAGTCAATGATGAAGGATCACGCCCGGCTCATGCAGGCATTTTCAGCAGTAGATGAAATTGTCGGCAGAAAGAAGCTGCAGAAGATCATTTTTATCGCCAAAAAGCACGATTATGCATTTCACGAAAAATATCAGTTCCACTTCTTCGGACCTTACTCGGAAGAATTGACGCTAAGAGTGGAAGAGCTGTGTAATATGGGCTTTTTAAAAGAGTATAACGAGAAAAAAAGTGGCTATTACCAGTACCGCTACGAAATCACGGATGAAGGAAGAGACTTTCTCGCATCACAGGAACTGCCATCAGCTGAACTGAAGCCGTTTCTAACAGACCTCAACCAGCAATCCTCCAGATTTTTAGAACTTGTCTCAACGATTCTTTACTTTGATTCACTGGAAGAGCAGGAGTGTATTGAGAAGGTAAGAAAAGTGAAAGAAAAACAGAACTATACAGATGAAGAATGTCAGGAAGCCTTGGCTTACATAGCACATTTGAAGACATTATCTTAATAGCCGCGATTGATCTCCGTGGAGGACTGCGCTTTCCTGCCCCCGGGCGCTGAGCCCGCAGGCTTCGCCATGCTCGGTCTCACCTATCCCTTCCTGGGGCGGGAGTCTCCGTCCTCCACTACGATCAACCGCTAGATGGTATAAAAAAATTTTTATTTATAAGATTCTTTGTTTACTTTGAACCTCTCCAATGATGGAGGGGTTTTTGTTTTGTGCTGATCTGTCATGTCAGATGGTGGTTCCGGAAATTACCGGTGGTGTCCCGGAGATTATATTGTATTTTCATGAAATTACACATGGTGTTCAGGAGATTACCACGGCGGTTCAGGAAATTTTATATGTGTTTACTGAAATTGTGTAATTTGACCTGCCTCTTTCAGATAGAAATATGATTTGTAATTACAAAACATAATGACCACTCAGGTTTATTGGAGCGTAAGGGGGTGACTCCTGTGGCAGGAAGGGACGTGTGAGACAGAGCATGGCGAAGCCTGCTGGCTCACCGCCCGGCAAAGGAAAGCGTCCCCCTGAAGCGGAAATAAACCTGTATAGAACACTAATTTATATTTTTTTGAACGTTTTTGAATGTTTTTGAAAGAAAATGATTGATTTATGTAAGCGTTCTCTTTATAATGAAATTATAAACAACACGAGAAGGAGAATGGAAATGCTGACCGAAGAGCGTTATTCCATCATTCTAGATAAGCTGAAGTCCTTTGAAACAGTGAAAATTCAGGAGCTTATCGAGATCACCGGTGCTTCAGAATCTACAATCAGGCGTGACTTAACGGAGCTTGAGAAAAAGAAGTTCATTAAAAGGATTCATGGCGGGGCCAGAAGAATGGAACGGAAAATGGATGAGCCGGGTATGGAAGAGAAATCAGTCAAAAACCTTTATCAAAAGCAGCTAATCGCTCAGGAAGCGGCAGCATTTGTGGAAGAAGGTGACTGTATTTTTATTGATGCAGGCTCGACGACAAATCACATGGTTCCTTATTTGCCTGACGGAGACATCATCGTTGTCACGAATGGTCTGATGCACATTGAGGCTTTAATGAAAAAAGGAATTCGTACTTATCTGACAGGTGGTGCGGTGAAGCCGAAGACGAATGCACTGATCGGAAGGGGAGCGATTGATTCGCTGAACGGCTACAGGTTTGATAAAGCGTTTATGGGAACGAACGGCGTCCATTACGAGTCGGGTTACACCACGCCTGACCCTGAGGAAGCCCAGGTGAAAGCAGCGGCGATCAGTCTTTCGCGGGAAGCTTTTGTGCTGGCGGATTCAGAAAAAATCGGTGAAATTGCATTTGCAAGGTTTGGCGAGTTAAGTGAAGCGGTGCTCATTACAGAGACTTTTGAGGAAAACTTAGCACTTTATAAAAACCAGACCAGTGTAAAAGAGGTGAAAGCATGATTCTAACAGTGACACTCAATCCTTCAGTGGATTACGTAGTCCGCGTTGAACAATTCAACGAGGGACATCTAAATAGAACGGATCAGACGGCATTTTATGCAGGTGGAAAAGGCATTAACGTTTCGCAGGTGCTAAAAGAGCTGGGTGTTCAGAGTACGGCAACAGGATTTACCGGCGGTTTCAGCGGAAGGTTCATTGAAGATACGCTTTCTGAAAAACAGATAAAAGCTGATTTCATCCACGTGGAAGATCCTTCGCGTATCAATATCAAACTCAAAACGGATGAAGAAACGGAAATTAATGCAGCCGGGCCTTTGATTTCATCTGAAAAAGTGGATGAACTAGTTGAGCTGGTCAGCCGTTACGGAAAAGGCGATACGCTTGTGCTTGCAGGAAGTATCCCTTCAAGCGTGGAGCGGGATTTATATGGAAAACTTGCAGCGGCAGCTCACAAAAATGATATGCAGGTTGTCATTGATTCTGAAAAATCACTGCTTGAACCGGCGCTCGATACGCCACTCGCACTAATTAAGCCGAATCATAAAGAACTCGGCGGCTATATTGGCCGTGAGATTAAAACGGTGGAAGATGCAGTGACATATGGCAGGCAATTTTACAATGAACACAGCATTGACTACCTAATGGTATCGATGGCCGAACATGGAGCAGTATTATTTGCAGGTGATGAAACTTACATTGCAACGCCGCCAAAAGGTGAGCTGATTAACAGTGTAGGGGCAGGCGACTCATCTGTAGCAGGGTTCCTTGCAGGTGTTGAAAAAGGTTATTCAATAGAAGATACATTTGCACTCAGTATGGCATGCGGCGCAGCAACCGCATTTTCAGAAGGTCTTGCTGTAAAAGAACAAATTGATCACTACTTGCCAATGGTACAAATAAGGGGGTTAGTAAAATGAAGATTACGGATTTACTCACAAAAAGCACAATTAATCTGGAGCTGAAGTCAACAGAAAAGCAGGGCACGATTGATGAAATGGTCAGCCTGTTAGATCGTGCAGGAAAGCTTGCTGATGCGAAAGCATACCGCGAAGCAATCCAGGCACGTGAGGACCAGACGACAACTGGTATTGGAGAAGGCATTGCGATTCCGCATGCAAAGACAAAGGCAGTAAAAGAGCCTGCCATTGCATTCGGACGCTCAGTAGAAGGACTTGATTACGAATCGCTCGACGGCCAGCCGGCACATCTCGTATTTATGATAGCAGCAACTGAAGGCGCAAATGACACACATTTACAGGCGCTGAGCCGTTTGTCAGTACTACTTTTAAAAGATGAAGTGAAACAGGGACTGCTTGATGCAAAAACGCCTGATGACGTCATTGCGCTGATCTCGAGCTTTGAAGAAGAGGAAGCAGAAGAAGAGCAAACGACTGGAGAAGTGCAGGGGCAGATTTTAGCAGTAACAGGATGTCCGACAGGTATCGCGCACACATATATGGCAGCAGATGCGCTGAAAAATAAAGCGAAAGAAATGAATGTGCCGATCAAAGTCGAAACGAACGGTTCAGACGGTGCGAAAAACGTGCTGACTGCTGAAGAAATTGAAAATGCTGTAGCGATTATCGTGGCAGCTGATACAAAGGTTGAAATGGAACGTTTTAAAGGGAAGCGAGTCATTGAAGTACCTGTAACAGACGGTATCCGTAAGACTGAAACACTGATCAACCGCGCGATTAAACAGGATGCACCTGTGTACCAGGGCAGCGGTGGATCGGGTGAAAAGAAAGAAGAGGGTCAGGCAAAAGGACGTTCAGGCGTATACAAACACCTGATGAACGGTGTATCCAATATGCTTCCGTTTATCGTAGGTGGAGGGATCCTGATTGCACTATCCTTTATGTTTGAAGATCAAATCACAGGTGAGCGTTCAGCACTTGGTGATATCTTAAGTTATATTGGTGGCGCAAACGCATTTGCTTTAATCATTCCTGTACTGGCAGGGTTCATTGCGATGAGTATTGCTGATCGTCCCGGCTTTGCACCTGGTATGGTCGGTGGTTTGATGGTTGCTACAGGGAATGCAGGTTTTCTTGGAGGAATTATCGCCGGTTTCCTTGCCGGTTACTTAGTACTTGGATTGAAACGTGTCTTTGCAAACTTGCCACAAGTGTTTAATGGGTTGAAACCGGTTTTGATTTATCCATTCTTTGGGATACTGATTACAGGGTTAATCATGTATTGGGCAGTTCAACCACTTAGCGCGATTAATCAGGGCGTCATTGACTGGTTAGGTGGTCTTGGAACAGGAAACCTTGCGCTATTAGGATTATTGCTTGGCGGTATGATGGCGATTGATATGGGTGGTCCGATTAACAAAGCCGCTTATGCGTTCGCACTTGCAGTAGCAGCTGACGGTCAGTTCGGACCTCAGGCAGCTGTTATGGCCGGTGGTATGGTGCCGCCGCTTGGAATGGCACTTGCAACAACACTTTTCCGTAAAAAGTTCAATGAGCAGGAGCGTAAAACAGGGGTTTCAGCATATTTCCTTGGTGCATTCTTTATCACAGAAGGTGCGATCCCGTTCGCAGCAGCCGATCCGCTGCGCGTGATTCCTTCAGCAGTTGCCGGCTCAGCAGTCGCAGGGGGTCTGACGCTATGGTTTGACCTTGCACTGCGCGCACCGCACGGCGGGATCTTCGTATTCCCAACGCTTGAAGGGGCAGTGATTAACATTTTGCTGTACGCGATTGCGATTGTTGCGGGTACAGTTGTGACTGCGCTGACGGTTGGGTTTTTGAAAAAGCCGGTTGTGGCGTAAGTGGCGTGTGCGGTTCGGCGTTGAATGTGTTTTGTTCGACGTTGAACTACCAGTGTTCGGTGGAAGAAGTATAATGTTCGCCACTAAATATTGGTGGTTCGCCACTTTATGAACTAACTTCGAGGCTTCGTATCATTTGACCTATGCGTGAAAGCACCAAAAAACTTCCTGCAGGCAGAGCCTGAGGAAGTTTTTTCTGTTCTTATTGTCCAGTTCCAGCAGGCAGACCCTCGAGTCATAAGCCACGCATCAGTAAACGGGAAAGACCACCCGTTTTCTGCTCCGCGTCTTAAGCTTGTCGGAGCTGAACAAGCGCCTTCCGCTTTTCTTTGTCCAGCTCCAGCGCCTAGACCCTCGAGTCATAAGTCAACCTGAGAAAACGGGGAAAACCACCCGTTTCTCAGGTCGCCTTATGCTTGTCGGGTCTGAACAAGGCGCTTCCGCTTTTCTTTGTCCAGCTCCAGGCGCCTAGACCCTCGAGTCATAAGTCAACCTGAGAAAACGGGGAAAACCACCCGTTTCTCAGGTCGCCTTATGCTTGTCGGGTCTGAACAAGGCGCTTCCGCTTTTCTTATTGATCACTTACTCTAACGCCGCCAACACCATAATCCGTCTTCTTCATTTCTTCGATAATAATTGAAACCTTATCCGGCGTTGCACCAGTTGTCTCAACGACTGCATCTGTCACCTTTTCAACAAGTGCTCTTTTCTGGTCATCACTGCGACCTTCAATCATTTTTACTGTAACGATCGGCATATCTCAGAACCCCTTCCAAAGTGTATTCATCGTCTTCAATTGATCTCATATGATACAATTAACTACGATAACGCACATTTATTGTATATGATTTTTTACACTTTTACATAAAGTAAAGATTGACTTGCTGGTTTTGGTTAGGAACACTTTTAAAAATACCTGCATAGCTGTGATTGGAGCGAAAGTGGAAATCAACAGCCGTTGTTAGAAAAGTTACACGTAAAGGAGCGAACATACATGTCAGACAAAAAGAAAAACATCGGTTTCAATATCATCAAAAACGACCCGACAGACGGCCACGGCGGATTCGGTGTCGGCTCACTTAGCCTTGATAATGTATCACCAGTCATTGTTGATGTTGCAGAGCGGGAAGCAGAAGTGGATATCGGCGCGATGCACGCGAGATCCAAAGTGGAAAAGCGAATTAAATTTACAACAAACCGTGAAGATTCAGCAGGCGGCAAGGATTACTGGCTCGTCTGGGTGACGATTGACCGTAAACCTGAAGGACCTTATTATGCGGGTGTGACGGCATGTGAAATGGTTGTGAATGTAGAGAAGAGAAGAGGTTATAAACTTCTCGCAGATCATGTGAACCTGATGGATAAATCAATGAAGCGTAAAATCATCGTTGATCACATGGACGACACCTCTAAAAAAGTACTGGCAGATTTCCTGAAAGCTCATAATGAAGCATTTTGGGAGGCGTCAGAGCCGGAGCTTCATGAGGCGCTGCTGTCAACAGAAAAATGACATTCGTGAACAAATTGTGACGGATTGTAGAAAACTGTCACTGATTATTGCTAGAGGCGAATAAAGAGAGTAAAATTATTTTACAGTTGCATTGAATATGTAGCTAGGACACGAAAAGACCCGAGGCCGCACACCTCGGGTCTTTTTGCATGCAATTTGCGTCTATTCCATAAACCATTTTTCAAACCAGTTTTCATCTTCTGTATGACCATTGACCGGTTCTCCTGGTGGTGGCGCAACATTTCCATCACAATCCTCTAAAGGTGCTGTTGCTTCCACAAAATAGGCAGTGCGCTTTCCGCAAGATTCTCCTGCTAGAAGGCCTGTATGCGGATCCATCTGAACGGCAGTCACGCCAGGCGGAGGGACAAAAAACTCCTCCGGCTTATCTGCATGAGCCCGCTCCATAAATCGCAGCCAGATCCATTTCGCAGCCTGCTTATCTTCAGTCAGTGTCAGCGTCCGCGCATCGTCATAGCCTGTCCAGACGCCTGCAGTGAGCGCCGGTGAAAAGCCGATCATCCACTGGTCTGTGTCAGTTGTACCTGATTTCGCAGCGTATTCACGCGTCTTTTCATCTAAAAGCGTAATCCCTGTTACAGTGGAATAATCATTCAGAGCCGGATCAAACGTTCCTGTCAGCATATGCGTCATGACAAACGCCTGCTGTTCATCAATAATCCGCTTTGCATTCTTTTTTGTCTCATAAATGACTTCACCATCAGGCGCTTCAATCTTTCTGATCAGCACAGGCTTTACTATCTTCCCGCCATTTGCAAAAACGGAGTAAGCATTAAACAGCTCGAGCGGGACAGCTTCAGACGTGCCGAGTGCAGCAGAAGGGACCTCTTCAACCGGTGTACTCAAACCGAACTCCTTTGCCTGACTTTTTAACACATTGCTACCGAGAAACTCATGCGCTTTTACAGCGTAAATATTATCTGAAATGGCAATTGCCTGAGCAAGTGTAATCGCATCATTCGCATACTTCTGGTTGAAATTTTGCGGTGCATACTCACTTCTGCCTTCATCATAGGTAAATGTAGTCGGCTCGCTGCGCATCGTTGTAGCTGGGGTGAACCCTTTTTCAAGCGCAGCCGTATAAAGAATCGGTTTCATTGTAGACCCGGGCTGTCTGAGTGCCTGGGTGACCCGGTTAAATGGACTCTTCTCAAAATCCCTTCCGCCAGTCATTGCTTTGACTTCACCGCTATCAGGATCGATTGCTGAAAATGCGACTTCGAGTTCAGTGGCAGGCATATTTTCTTTTACAACCTCATCGGCAATTTTCTGGAGGTCAGTATCAAGCGTCGTATAAATTTTAAGCCCGCCATATTTTAAATAGTAGGGCTCAAGATCAATCGACTCAAGCTCCTTCCACACTGCCTCCTGAAAAAATGGGGCAGCGCCAAGTGACTCTGAAGGTGGAGTTGCTGTTACATGGACCTTCTCTTTTAGCGCTTCTTCAGCCTGAGCTTCAGTAATATCACCGTTCTCAAGCATTTCAGACAACACAAGCTCCTGTCGTTCCTTCGCATCATCAAAATAATCGACCGGAGAATAACCGGACGGAGACTTTGGAATTCCTGCAAGCATAGCAGCCTGTGCAAGCGTCAGATCCTCAGAGGAAACGCCGAAATAATACTGACTGGCCGCTTCAATACCGTAACGCCCATGTCCGTAATAAATCGTATTTAAATAACCTTCAAGAATATCTTCCTTCTCATAATTCCATTCCAGCCGGATCGTATATAAAGCTTCATTTAACTTTCTCGCCCATGTTTTATCATGCGTTAAATACAGGTTTCGCGCGTACTGCTGTGAAATCGTACTTGCACCCTGCACTTTTGCCATTGCCTGGATATCAGCTACAACAGCACCTGCAATTCTTTTAAAATCAAAGCCTTTATGATCATAAAATTTACGGTCTTCAACCGCAATCACAGCATTCACCGCAAAAGGGGAAATCTCTTCAAGTGACTTCCAGTAACGCTTTTCACCCGCTGACCGCTCCCCAATCAGCTGATCCTTCCCATCAAAAAGCAGCGTTGATTGCGTAACGGCAATAGAAGGGGGACCGGTCGTCTTAGCGTAAAAATACAGCACAGTAACTGAAGCACCCCATAAAAATACGAACGAAATCATACTGAACAGAGCAAGCTGCAAAATCCTTACCCGCTTCCTCTGTTTTCTCCGAGAAACACGTCCCAACGCCCCCGCCTCCTGTTTTTTTAAATTAGTATGTGCAAAGTTTGATGGATTTAATCTATAAAGCTGAAGGCTGGATTTTAGCAGATGTATCTATTTTGGCTGAGTATGGAGCATTTCCGTTCTGAGATGCACAAATCCGCACTCAAGATGTAGCGATACACCCGGGAACTTGTAGCAATTACCCTCCAGGATGTCGTTTACTCAAATATAGTTGCCCCCCACAACCTCTTCATGCCCTTAACAAACCAAAAGCCAGTTACCCAACCCTATAAAAAGAAACACTCGCATCAAAAAATTCATACAACCACCCAAAAACAATCCAAAAAACATCTTGAATTCTCCCCAAAAAAGTTTATACTTTTCCTCATGTGTGTTTTCTTTTAACCCAGCGTGGAAAACACATTTAGTATGGATAGATTTTGTGTTCAATCATGATGTGATCTACAGTGATTGTTCTGTTTATAAAAGATATTTACGGTGTTAAACCTGATATAGCAATTGTTCGGAGTGGAGGGCGGAGACTCCTGCGGCATAGAAGCGACAGGTGAGACCCCGCAGGCGAAGCCGAGGAGGCTCACCGCGCGGCCGCGGAAAGCGCAGCCCTCCATGGAGAAAAATTGCGGTTCAGTCAATTTCATTTAAAAAGGAGAAATGCAAAATGGGCGGATTCTGGTTCACAGAAAAACAAACAGAAAACTTTGGCATCACAATGAAAATCAAACAAACACTACACTCAGAAAAAACAGACTTCCAACAGCTCGACATGGCTGAAACAGAAGAATGGGGCAACATGCTGTTCCTTGACGGCATGGTCATGACATCGCAAAAAGACGAATTCGTATATCACGAAATGGTCGCACACGTACCACTGTTCACACACCCAAATCCTGAAAACGTACTTGTTGTAGGCGGCGGAGACGGTGGCGTAATCCGTGAAGTACTAAAGCACCCATCTGTTAAAAAAGCAACACTTGTTGAAATCGACGGAAAAGTAATCGAATACTCAAAGAAATATCTTCCTGAAATTGCAGGAGACCTTGAAAATGAGCGCGTGGAAGTAATTGTTGGAGACGGTTTCATGCATATTGCTGAAAGCGAAAACGAGTATGATGTAATCATGGTTGATTCAACTGAGCCTGTAGGTCCGGCTGTTAACCTGTTTACAAAAGGCTTCTATTCAGGCATTTCAAAAGCGCTGAAAGAAGACGGTATTTTCGTTGCCCAGTCAGATAACCCATGGTTTAAATCTGACCTGATCAAGCAGGTCATGAGTGATGTAAAAGAAATTTTCCCGATCACGCGCCTTTACACAGCAAATATCCCAACGTACCCAAGCGGTCTGTGGGCATTTACACTTGGATCTAAAAAGCATGATCCATTAAAAGTAGCGGAAGAAAGATTCCATGAAATTGATACAAAGTACTACACGAAAGAGCTTCACAACGCAGCATTTGCGCTGCCGAAATTCGTGAAAGACTTAACTGAATAGGAGGCATCCCCTGTGAAATTTGATGAGCAGTATTCAGGAAATGTTTTTATTAAAAGTCACCCGAATTATGAGGAAAGCCAGGCAGTCATTTACGGCATGCCGATGGACTGGACAGTCAGCTACCGTCCGGGCTCACGTTTTGGTCCTGCCCGTATCCGTGAGGTATCAATCGGTCTTGAAGAGTACAGTCCGTACCTCGATCGTGACCTTGATGAAGTAAAATACTTCGATGCAGGCGATATCCCGCTGCCATTCGGCAATCCCTATAAAAGCATCGACTTAATCGAAGAATATATCGATTCTCTTTTAAAAGACGGCAAGTTTCCGCTAGGTATGGGTGGGGAACACCTTGTCTCGTGGCCCGTGATGAAGGCTGTTGCGAAAAAATATGATGATCTTGCCATCATTCATTTTGACGCACATACAGACCTCCGCACAGACTATGAAGGCGAAGAGCTTTCACACTCAACGCCGATCCGAAAAATTGCTGAGCACATCGGCCCGAAAAATGTCTACTCATTCGGTATCCGTTCAGGCATGAAAGAAGAGTTTCAGTGGGCAAAAGAAAACGGCATGCACATCTCAAAATTTGAAGTGCTTGAGCCGCTAAAAGAAATCCTGCCGACGCTCGCAGGTCGTAACGTGTACGTAACGATCGATATCGACGTACTCGATCCGGCCCACGCACCAGGCACCGGCACAGTTGACGCAGGCGGCATCACTTCACGCGAACTGCTTGCCTCAATCCATGCCATCGCAGGATCAAATGTAAATGTGGTAGGCGCAGACTTAGTTGAAGTCGCACCAGTTTATGATCACTCAGAACAAACGGCTAACACAGCGAGTAAAATGCTGCGCGAAATGCTGCTTGGATTTGTGAAATAACGAATGGATTGAGAATGGCTCTTTTTTATAAGGGCCATTCTTTTTATTTTGTGTATTTTTCAAAAGCGCTGGACCTTTCCGTGGCGGGCTGCGCTTTCCTGCCCCCGGGCGGTGAGCCTCCTCAGCTTCGCTTGCGGGGTCTCACCTGTCCCTTTCTGGGGCGGGAGTCTTCGCCCGCCACGGAAAGGACCCGCTGTGTGTGAAATAATAATGTCCTATAAACTAACATGTGGTCTAGATTAGAAGAGTGTTCAAGTTGAGCATTACAACACTCGATCAACGTTTCACAGCACTTAACCCTGGTGTGCCGCTACCTCAAATGTGTATTTACGTCACTCATAAACTAAGATACATTACTCTTTTATATCCACTTCCTCACTTGAGAGAGAGGAGTTCAATGTAAATCCTTTAAATTTTAAACTACTTCAGGTTGAGCGGAGTTTCAGGGGGCGACTCCGGGACGATTAGAGGGAAGCTGAGACCCCACAGCCGAAGGCGAGGAGGCTCAGCAACCTCCGTCCGGAAAGCGTCCCCCTGAAACGTAGATCAACCGGTATCAAAAAATGACTGCGTACTAGCATTCATTAATTTCCCCGACAACTTCCATTGCATTTTACACCCACCCTCTTTTATAATAGATAAGTTATTAATTGAGCGAAACGGAGTGAGCAAGATGGAAAATGCAACACCCGTCTCCATTCATCTGACAACAGTGATCACACAGCCCGATGGCTCAAAGGAAAAACTAACCCTGGAGTCTGAAGGGGAATGGATTCAAAAAAACAACATTGATTATTTAAAATATGAAGAAGAGCAAAACGGAGGCACCGTCCGGACCATTGTGAAAATGGAAGAAGACAGTGCTGTCATTCTGCGGAGCGGAGCGGTTAAAATGCGACTCGCTTTCAGCCGCGGTAATAAAATGATGAGCTCTTACGAAAGTGAGCATGGCACGCTTTCACTTTTAACAAATACCAAAGCATACACACATCATACGCCAGGCAAAAAAGACGGACGTTTTCAAATCACGTACGGTCTTGAAATGCAGGGCTCAAGTGTTGGCACTTATAAAATGACGATTGATTACAAGGAGGCTGTGCAATGACCATTGCATTAGATGTACAGGAGAAACTGAAGCAGGAAATCAAAGATGCAGTATTAAAAGCAGGGCTCGCAACTGAAGAGCAGCTGTCTGAAGTCATTTTGGAAACACCTAAAGATAAAGCAAACGGCGACTTTTCGACAAATATGGCGATGCAGCTTGCGCGTGTTGCAAAAAAGGCGCCGCGTCAGATTGCACAGGACATCGTTGACAACTTTGATCAGTCAAAAGCTTCTATTAAAGAGCTCGACATCGCAGGACCGGGATTCATCAACTTTTATATGGACAACTCGTACCTCACTGACCTGATCCCATCAATCCTGACTGCAGGCGATGCATACGGTGAAACGGATACAGGCGCAGGTGAAAAAGTGCAGGTTGAGTTTGTATCAGCGAATCCGACCGGTGATCTTCACCTTGGACATGCGCGCGGTGCGTCAGTTGGTGATTCGCTGTCTAACGTTCTTGCAAAAGCAGGCTATAATGTGACACGTGAATACTATATTAACGATGCCGGTAATCAAATCCACAACCTTGCATTATCAGTTGAGGCACGTTATTTCCAGGCGCTTGGTCAGGAAAAAGAAATGCCTGAAGACGGTTATCACGGTGCGGATATTATCGGCATCGCCAATACGCTTGCCGAAGAATTCGGTGATCAATACGTGAATGCATCTGAAGAGGAGCGCTACGAATTTTTCCGTGAATACGGATTGAAATTTGAGCTGAAAAAGCTGCAGGACGACCTGGAAGCATTCCGCGTTCCATTTGACGTATGGTTCTCTGAAACATCACTTTATAAGAGCGGTAAAATTGATGACGCGCTAAAAGTGTTAAGAGAAAACGGCCACATTTACGAAGAAGACGGGGCAACATGGTTCCGTTCAACGGAGCTTGGTGATGATAAAGACCGCGTTCTGATTAAAAATGACGGTTCTTACACGTACCTGACGCCTGACCTTGCTTATCACCGTGATAAATTCGAGCGCGGGTTTGATAAAGTCATCAATATCTGGGGCGCTGATCACCACGGCTACATCCCGCGTATGAAAGCGGCTGTAGAAGCGCTTGGTTATAAACGGGACAGTCTTGAAGTTGAAGTCATCCAGATGGTTCAGCTTTATAAAGACGGCGAGAAAATGAAGATGAGTAAACGTACAGGTAAAGCCGTAACGATGCGTGAGCTTGTGGATGAAGTGGGACTTGACGCAGTACGGTATTTCTTCGCGATGCGTTCAGGGGATTCACATATGGACTTTGACCTGGATCTTGCCGTGTCGCAATCCAATGAAAATCCTGTGTATTACGCACAATATGCGCATGCCCGTATCTGCAGTATCCTGCGTTCGGCAGAGGAGCAGGGATTCAGTTTTGCAGATCAGGCTGATGTATCACTGATCGGCACGGAAAAAGAAATCGACCTGCTGAAAAAGCTTGGGGAATTCCCGCAGGTAGTCGGTACCGCTGCACAAATGCGTACACCGCACCGCGTAGCAACTTATATCAATGAACTTGCTTCAGCATTCCACAGCTTCTACAATGCGAATAAAGTACTTGATGCAGAAGCACCTGAGCTGACAAAAGCACGTCTGAACCTCATTCAGGCAGTACGCCAGACAATCAGCAACGCACTGAAGCTGATTGGTGTAGCAGCTCCTGAGCAAATGTAATGAACCTTTTAAAACTGTCTCTTAAATAGAGGCAGTTTTTTATTTGAAAAAGAATTCGAATTTTCTATATGCTCAGATGTGTTAATCCCATCCAAAAGGGTATTGTAAAATAAATACCAATTATTTATCGAAAGGATGTTAAGATGAGAAGGCTCGGTTTAGTCATTACACCTGCACTTTTATTAGCAGCCTGTGGAGGAGAGGAAGAAGCTGATGTCACTTATTCAGGAGAAGGCGAACAATGGGAAGCAACCTTGGAAATGACTGAGGTTTCAGGCAATAACGACAGTGACCAGTCAATGGTCGAACATGCATTTACAATCACTTACCAGGGAGAGGAAACAGACCTGCTGGGTGACGACGATACGGGAGAAATTACAGCGGGCTACCTGAGTGAGGATGGGGAAGCAAGCTCTTCCTTTGAATTCAATAGACAGACATTAAATGATCCCACATTCGAAGATTCAAGAAATTTGTCAGCGGAAATTACTGATGTAACTGCAGAAGATACAATAGAGGTTTTCATCGAATGGGATGGCGAAAACGAGGAAACATTTGAAATTAAACCATCAGAGTAATCACTCAGGTCGATCACTGACCTGAGTTTTTTATATGAAGGATTTTTACACGTCTGCAACGAATAACAATACCTGGAGGCGAGAAAATGAATATAATAAACAAACACCTGACAAAAGATCAGAAAATCGCAATTAATTTATACATATCACGTGATGCAAGAGAAGTGGACAGAGCATTTCATGCTTTCAGACAGGGTGAAGGGTCTCACGGAGCTGTCATTCATGCGCTCGAAGCCTATCAGAACAGTGATGGCGGCTTTGGTCATGCCATTGAACCGGACCGTAGAATGGTTGAATCGAGTGTAATTGACACAACCGTTGCGCTCCAATATGTGATGCAGCTGCCAATCAGTGCGCGGCATCCAATGATTGTAAAAGCGCTGAACTATCTTGAGAATCAGTATCACGGGGAGAAAAAGCTGTTTCCGATTGTACCGGAGATTGTCAATCATGTGCCGCGCGCGCCGTGGTGGACCGTTAATGAAGCGGGAGAAACCGGTTTTGAAAAAACACCCGGCAACCCATCAGCAGAAATCCTTGGTTATTTTCAAAGATGTCAGGCGGGTTCAGCATTCACAGCAAAGTTAGAAACAGATGTGATCAACCGGCTGAATGAAATTACTGAATGGGATATGCATGAAATTCAATGCTATTACAGATTAGCTGAGCTCACACCAAATGAAGAGCTGAAAGAAAAGATCATTCATAAAATTAAGACGCTCGTTCAGTTCACTAAAAATCCGGAAGAATGGAATGGGTATGGCCTGCAGCCACTCCAATTAATCACAAACACCCAATCACCTTTATACGAAAAATACGAAGACCTGGCTGAAGAAAACGCCAGATGGTACGCAGAACAGCTGCAGACAGAAGGCTACTGGAACCCTTCATGGGAATGGGGGCAGTATCCGGTTGAGTGGGAGCAGTCTAAAAAAGAATGGCAAAGTTACCTTACTGTGAACGCTTGTCACCCGCCGCAGTATTTGGTGAAGTGATGAATGAAGCGGCACAGTGGGGACGGAGTTGAGTGGTTCATTTTTAGAATGATTCTAAAAGTGGCGCATTTAACTCCGTCCCCGATGAGTCTCCCAAACAAAATTACACACGTGACAAACCATTCAATTTCTGATAATATAATCACCGTCCAGGTTAATTCCGAGTATGTTGATAAGAATAATAAATTTTGAATGGAGTGATCCCGAAATGGGACGCGAATTTGTAGAAATTTTTGATGAATGGGCAGACAGCTATGATGCATCAGTCAGCGGGCAGGATGAAGAATATGCAGCGGTTTTCGAGCGCTATGACACGATTCTTGAAGAAGTAGCAGCCAAAGCCACTGGACATACAATTGAATTCGGACCCGGCACTGGCAATTTGACTGAAAAACTTTTAGTCAAAGGTCTTAACGTCACAGCTTACGAGCCAAACAATGCCATGCGCATACGTACGCAGGAGCGTTTTCCTGCTTTGAATATTTCAGATGGAGACTTCCTGGACTTCGAATTGAGTGGACAGCCTGACACATTCGTCAGCACCTATGCTTTTCACCACTTAACAGATGAGGAAAAAGCAAAAGCAGCTAAGATCTATGCATCCAAACTGCCAGCAGCTGGTCAGATTGTTTTTGCGGACACAATCTTTGAAACCGAAGAAGCCAAACTTGCTCAGTGGAAAAAAGTTGAGCAGCAGGGCTATCACACCCTGCTTGAAGATTTAAAAAGAGAATACTATACAACCATCCCGGTGATGAATGAACTGCTGGACGAGGCAGGGTTTTCAACATCATTTAAAAGACTCAATGAATACGTCTGGCTGATTCATGCGGTGAAGAAGTAGTAAATATAGTGCAGCACAGCGGGGACGGAGTTAACTGTGACACTTTTAGAATCATTCTAAAAATGAATCACTCAACTCCGTCCCGGGTGTGACACCTAAAAAATGTAAACACCAATGGAAATCCCTGTACATCCCATCACCAGACCAGTTAAGATAAACACAATCACACTTTCAAAGGAGAGATTTCACATGACAAAAAAAATGAATGTAGAAAGCTTCAATCTTGACCATACGAAAGTAAAGGCGCCTTATGTACGTCTTGTAGGCGTGACAAAAGGACAGAACGGTGATGAGATTCATAAGTATGATATGCGCTTTAAGCAGCCGAACAAAGAGCATATGAAAATGGATGGTCTGCACTCAATTGAGCACTTAATGGCTGAAAATATCCGTAACCACCTGGATAACGTAGTTGATATCGGTCCAATGGGATGCCAGACAGGATTCTATCTTGCAGTACTAAACCACGATAACTACGATGAAATTCTTAATGCCATTGAAGCAACGCTGAATGACGTGTTAAAAGCTGATGAAGTACCGGCGTGCAACGAAGTTCAGTGCGGATGGGCAGCGAATCACAGCCTTGAAGGTGCAAAGGAAATTGCTGCTGATATGCTTGCAAAGCGCGATGAGTGGAAAGACGTTTTTGGTGAGGAAGCATAAATGAACGTGGCAAAAAGCGTGCACGAACTGATCGGCAATACGCCGGTCGTAGAAATCTCCGGCATTCCGGTTCCAAACGAATGCCGGATTTTTGCGAAACTGGAGTATTTTAATCCGGGCGGCAGCGTGAAAGACCGTCTCGGCATGGAGCTCATTGCAGATGCACTGGGACGCGGTGAGCTAAAAGAAGGCGGCACCATTATTGAGCCGACTGCTGGAAATACAGGAATCGGTGTTGCACTTGCAGCTGTCGGACGCGGCTTCAAGGTGGTTTTTGTGACACCTGAGAAATTCAGTGTGGAAAAGCAGACGCTCATGCGCGCACTTGGCGCAGAGGTTGTGAATACGCCAACTGCTGAAGGAATGAAGGGTGCGATCGCAAAAGCAGAAGAGCTCGTGCGTGAGACGCCTGGTTCATTTTCTCCGGCGCAGTTCGGTAACCCTGCTAATCCGGAGACGTATTATAAAACGATGGGGCCTGAGCTCTGGCGCGACATGGACGGCAAGATTGATATTTTCGTAGCAGGCGCTGGAACCGGTGGTACATTTATGGGGAATGCCCGGTACTTAAAAGATCAGAACCCTGCGATTAAAACGGTCATCGTGGAACCTGAGGGCTCAACGATTAACGGTGGGGAATCCGGTCCTCATAAAACAGAAGGGATCGGAATGGAATTTCTCCCTGATTATATGGATCGCGCGTTTTTCGATGCGATTCAAACGGTATATGACACGGATGCTTTTTACTGGGTAAAAGAACTGGCTTTAAAAGAAGGCCTACTTGTCGGCAGCTCATCCGGTGCAGCGTTTCATGCTGCACTGAAGGAAGCAGAAACAGCTGCAAAAGGGAGCCATATTGTCACTGTATTCGCAGATGGCAGTGAACGATATCTGAGCCAGAATATATATGAAGGTGGTTAAACACATATGAAGCAGAAAACGAAATTGATACATGGAGGTATTGTTGGAGACGAAGCAACAGGCGCAGTTTCCACGCCGATTTATCAGGTGAGCACATATAAGCAGGACGGTGTAGGCGGACTTCGTCAGGGATACGAATACTCCCGTACAGGCAATCCGACGCGTCATGCGCTTGAAGAATTAATCAAGGATCTTGAAAATGGTCACGCAGGATTTGCGTTTGGTTCTGGAATGGCCGCAATCAGTTCAGTCATGATGATGTTTGACACAGGATCACACGTTATTTTGACTGATGATGTCTACGGTGGAACGTACCGCGTTATGACAAAAGTGCTGAATCGTCTTGGCATCGACTCTACTTTTGTTGATACAAGCAATCCAGATCATGTGAAAAATGCGATTCAGGAAAATACGAAAGCAGTCTTTATTGAAACACCGACAAATCCTCTTTTAAAAGTAACAGATATTGCAGCTGTGTCAGCCGTTGCAAAAGAGCATGGCCTGCTGACAATTGTGGATAATACATTTACAACACCATACTGGCAGACGCCGATCGATCACGGTGCAGATATCGTCGTACACAGCGCAACAAAATATCTTGGCGGACACAGTGACGTTGTCGCAGGACTTGTTGTCGTTAACTCAGCTAAGCTTGCTGAAGAAGTACATTTCGTTCAGAACTCTGTAGGCGCGATCCTCGGACCACAGGATTCATGGCTGTTAATGCGCGGTATTAAAACACTTGGCCTGCGTATGGAAGAGCATGAAGTGAATGCTAAAGAAATTGTATCTTTCCTTGAGCGCCATGAAGGCGTAACAACAATTCACTATCCTGGCATCAAATCACACCCCGGCCACGAAATTGCAGCGAAGCAGTCACGAGGCTTTGGCGGTATGATTTCATTTGATGTAGGCAGTGGTGAAAAAGCGGCACGCGTGCTTGAAAAAGTGAAATACTTTACACTTGCTGAAAGCCTTGGCGCAGTAGAAAGTCTGATTTCAGTACCGGCACGCATGACCCATGCATCTATTCCTGCAGAGCGCCGCGCAGAGCTTGGTATTACAGACGGACTTGTAAGAATTTCAGTTGGTATTGAGGATATTGAAGACCTGCTGATCGATCTTGAGCAGGCGCTGGAAGATTAATAGAGATGAGCCGCTCCTTTGTCGGGAGCGGTTTTTTCGTGGTTGATGATGGCAGGCTAGTGCAGGAGTGGGGCAACCTGGAGCGGGAAAGGTACAACCTGGCGGGTGGATTGCGACAACTTCTGGACGGATTGAGGCAACTCGTCGGGCGTATCGCTGCAACCTGATCAGGAAATGCGACAACTGCAGCGTGCATCAATTGCCATGAACTTGGGAAGCAATCTGTTAGTTTCTTAAAGGCATGAAGAGAATGGGTGTAGGGATGGGAATGGGGAATTGGTACAACTTAGCGTGTCCATTTCAGCAACCTGGAGTTGAATGACGACAAGCACCCGGGTGTATCACAACAACCTGCGCAGGGAATGCTACATCTCCAGAGAAAATACATCAAACTAAAAAATATCTCGAATTCGAGATATTTTTCTTGCATTCTTTTACAATCGGGCATACAATAAAGATAGAAAATATCTCAGTTTCGAGATAAAAGGAGTGTACATCATGAAAGTAACAGGTATTCATCACGTATCAGCTATCACATCGGCTGCTGAGAAAAATCATAAATTTTTTACACAAACATTAGGCATGCGACTTGTTAAAAAAACTGTGAATCAGGATAGCACGTCTTCTTATCATTTGTTTTATGCGGATGCAGTAGGCAGTCCGGGAACAGATATGACTTACTTTGATATCCCGATGGCCGGGCGCACTTACCCGGGCGTTTCAAGTATTTCAAATACGGCATTCCGTGTGCCGACGACTGAATCTCTTCACTACTGGAAAAAGCGTTTTGAAGAGTTAAATGTCCGTCATGATGATATTGAAAAGCGTGCAGGCCGCGACACACTTTATTTTGAGGATGAAGAAGGATCACGCCTCATGCTTGTTGCAGATAATGGTGAAGAAGGGGTAGCACCCGGTGTGCCATGGACCGGTGCTGATGTTCCGGAAGAGCATGCAATTGTTGGACTTGGACCTGTCACACTGACTGTGCGCCGCGCAGAAAAAACGATCGCAGTGCTTGAGCAGGTGCTTGGGTTTGAAAAGGTGAGCGAGTATCCGAACCGTGCCGGTGCTGAACTGCCTGCAATCCAGGTTATGTCGGTTGCAGAAGGCGGCACTGGTGCTGAAGTGCATATCGAGGAGCGGCCTGATCTTCCGCCAGAACGTCCTGGGCGGGGAAGTGTGCACCACGTAGCATTCCGGATTCCAACTTTTGAAGACTATGAAAAGTGGGATGAACGCATTCGAAGCTTTGGTCTGATGACATCAGGAGAAGTGGACCGTTATTATTTCCGCTCAATTTACTTCCGCGAGTCAAACGGCATTCTGTTTGAGCTGGCAACAGATGAGCCGGGCTTTGCAACAGATGAAGATATGGAGCACCTTGGGGAGGAACTTGCACTGCCACCATTCCTTGAGCCAAAACGTGCGCAAATCGAAGCGAGCTTAAGACCATTAGAAATCAAAAGCTGATTTGTCTGCCGTCCGGCCTGCGCCGGGCGGCTTTTAAGTGGGCTTGGGTGACAGGTCATTTGGCATGATTTTCGGAACCACCGACAAAATCTCCTGAACGTCACTGGTTTTCTCCTGAACCACAACCCCGCTGATGAAAAATCCCTTGTACACTTACCAAAACTAAGTGCTATAATAGCATTGAAAAAACATTTCAATATGAACGGATAGAGGTGCTGATCATCAATGATCAGTTAAAAGGGAAGCTGGTGCAATTCCAGCGCGGTCCCGCCACTGTAAATGACATGTGTCTGCCACAGCCACTGTAGCTTAAGCTATGGGAAGGAGACAAACACTCAGACGTCATAAGTCAGGAGACCTGCCTTGATTCCAAGCACCAGACACGCCTACGAGGATATGGGCGGGTGTTGCAGTCTCTCCGTTTTTTACATACGGCTATACCCTGCAACCCTGCATCTCCCGCGTGAGATGTTTTTTTATTGTCAAAAATAAAAAGGGGGATTGTCAGTAAATCACGTTAAGTGATACATGAATGTGATTAGTCCATACAAACTGAAGTTTACAGCGCTGATGCAGTGGAAAGCGTCCGTCTGGAGCGGAGATCAGGCGCCAAACTTTTACTCAAAAAAACTTACATAAAAAGACGGAGGAACACAAAATGAAAAAATGGTTACCAGTTTTACTCGCAGCAGGCGTACTTGCAGCCTGCTCGGACAGCGCAGAAGAAACAACAGAGGAAACGCCAGCAGAAGATCAGCAGGAGGAGTCAGCTGAAGAGCCTGCTGAATCTGAATCATCATTCCCTGTCACAGTAACAGATGCAAATGGTGATGAGATCACAATCGAAGAGCAGCCTGATGCGATCGTATCCATGCTGCCTAGTAATACAGAAATTGCATACGCACTTGGACTTGATGAAGAAATTGTTGGTGTATCTGACTTTGACAACTACCCTGAAGAAGCAATGGAAGTTGAAAAAATCGGGGGCATGGAGTTTAACGTAGAAAAGATTATCTCCCTTCAGCCTGATGTTGTGCTTGCGCATGCATCGAATCCGGGTGGTGCAGATGGTCTTCAGCAGATTGAAGATGCAGGCATTCCGGTTGTTGTGATTGAAAATGCAATGACGTTTGATGAAGTGTACGACACGATCGACATGATTGGTCAGGTAACAGGAACAACTGAAGAAGCAGAGCAGATTATTGCAGATATGCAGGCAGGCTTTGATGAGATTGCCGAAAAGGCTTCAGCGATTTCAGAAGAGGACCAGAAGTCAGTGTTAGTGGATGTGGCTGGACCGCCTGAAATGTATGTAGCAGCAAACAACACGTTTATTCAGGAAATGCTTGATCTGATCAATGCTGAAAATGTGATGGCAGATCAGGAAGGCTTTGTACCGTTAACAGAAGAGGAAGTCGTTACGCGCAATCCGGAGGTTGCATTACTGACATTTGGAGATTTCGTAGAGGATGCAGTGGAGCAATGGATGGGTTATGAAGGCTTCAGCGAGGTAACGGCAGTAACAAATGAAGATGTCTATTTAGTTCCTTCAGACCCGGTTACACGTTCAGGCCCGAGACTTGTAGAAGGAACGCAGGCGCTTGCAGAAGCGATCTATCCTGATGTTTTCGCGGAATAAGGTCTGGTCGGGATACGCTGTTTCCCTCCTGCTTTTATTGACTGCATTCACACTCGGAGTGACAGTCGGCTCTGTAAGAGTGCCTGTCATGGACATGCTCAGCATTTTTGCAGGGGCGTTCAGTAACCGGGAAGCGCTGGATCCAATGTTCAGCTCAATCGTGCTTGATATCAGATTTCCACGGGTTGTACTTGCTGCCCTTGTTGGCGCATCTCTTGCGATTGCAGGGGCTTCTTTTCAGGGACTCCTGAAAAATCCGCTCGCTGACCCCTATACACTTGGGGTTTCATCCGGCGCGTCAGTCGGTGCTGTTGCGACCATTTTCCTCGGACTGACGATTCCGGGTCTTGGCAGCTTCACATTGCCTGTGATCAGTATTTTAGCAGCGCTGCTCACATTGATCATTGTGCTTGGCTTTGCCAGAATGGTCGAGAAATCAATGAAAATGGAAACGATTATTCTGACAGGAATTATTTTCAGTTCATTTCTCGGCTCGATTCTATCCCTGATGATTGCATTAACCGGTGAAGAGCTCAGACAGATCATCAACTGGCTGCTTGGCAGTGTGTCGATGAGAGGCTGGGAGTATATCCGCCTGATTGCGCCGTTCTTTATCATTGGTGCAATCCTGTTAATGTGGAACGCACGGGAGCTGAATGCTATGGCATTTGGTGAGGAGCGGGCCCAGCATTTAGGGGTAAACGTTCAGCAGAGAAAGTTTGTGGTGTTAGCTTCAGGTTCACTACTGACCGGCGCAGCAGTAGCCGTGTCAGGAACGATCGGCTTTGTCGGGCTTGTGGTGCCGCATATGGTCAGAATGCTTACAGGTTCAGATCACCGTCATGTGCTGCCGCTTTCTATTCTAAATGGAGCCAGCCTGCTCATCTTATGTGACCTTGTCGCAAGAACAATTGTTGCACCGACTGAACTCCCAATCGGTGTGATCACAGCTTTAATCGGAGCACCGGTATTTGGACTGATACTCATTCAAAAACGTAAGGAAAGGAGAGGATAGCGATGCTGAAGGCTTCACAAATAAGCGGTGGATATGGCGAAAAGGACGTCGTGAAAAATGTTTCATTTGAACTTCGGAAGCAGGAGATTTTAGGCATTCTCGGACCTAATGGCAGCGGAAAAACGACGCTCATGAAAATGATCAGCGGACTGCTGCCGTGCCGTCTAGGGGATGTTTCTTTTAAAGGCCAGCCACTCAAAGATTATTCAGCGAAGCAGCTCGCCCGTGAAATCGCCGTACTTCCGCAGCTGCACAGTCATGCATTTGACTATACGGTTCGTGAAACGGTGTCAATGGGCCGCTATCCTCACCAGAAAGGCATGTTTGCACCATGGACTGCGCATGATGAAAAAGCGGTCAAAGAAGCAATGAATCAGACCGGCGTCCTTGAATTTGAAGGGAAATCGATTCAGGATCTTTCAGGCGGGGAACGTCAGCGTGTATTTTTAGCGCAGGCACTTGCACAGGAACCGAAGCTGCTTTTACTCGATGAGCCGACAAACCATCTGGACTTGTCTTACCAGAAACAGCTGCTTGATCTCCTGAAGGAATGGACAGAAACGCATGAACTGACGGTGATATCGATTTTTCATGATCTAAATATTGCCTCATTATACTGCGACCGCCTGCTGCTTTTACACAACGGTAAAACCGTGCAGCTGGCTGAACCGGGACATGTGCTGAACAAAAAAACGGTTGAGCATGTGTATCAGGCACGTGTGCATACACAGTCACACCCTGAGCTCCCGAAGCCGCAGGTTACCCTGCTGCCAAACCATGGGCAGAGCATGCGGTCAGAGATCACAAAAGATCATTTCACCATTACGGCTGACCATATTCATGTCAAAGCGCCTCAGTCGCTTAAGACATTATCATCCGCAGTGATCGGAGCGGGGCTTGGGTGGTATCATCATTTCGTGAACCGGCATGTAACGATGGATTATGAATGTGACGACAGCTGTGAGGATATGAAAATGTATGCTGACAAAAATGGATGGAACGCAGCTGACACAGTTGGGATGATGACCGCTGTGCTGGTTGAGGATGTTGTGATCCGTGAATACGAAGAGAACGGATTGTCAGTCGTGATTGCTGTGACAGCCGGAGTTGGAAATGCGGTTGACGTCTCACTTTCACATGAACGGAATCATCAGGCGACAATCGGTACCATCAACAGCTGGATCTTCATCAACGGAAAACTGTCTGATGAAGCGTTTATTCAAGCGATGATGACGGCAACTGAAGCGAAAGTTAAAGCGCTGCAAAACGCCGATGTCAAAGATCCGCTCACAGGTACACTTGCAACCGGCACGTCAACTGACAGTGCCATGGTGGCAGCAACGCAGCATGGATCATTCGTTCAATATGCGGGATCCATTACACCGCTCGGTAAGCTGATTGGAAAAGGGATTGTGGAATGTACAACAGAAGCCATTAATATTTACCGTGAAAGAAAGGGAATATCATGATCACACACGCAGCCGCAATTACCATTGCGCTCTGCCTTGATCGGTTTATTGGAGATCCGCCCGCCTGGCCGCACCCTGTCAGGTGGATCGGGTCTTTCATTATATGGCTTGAGCACAGGTTAAATAAAGGAAGATCACGGAAGCTGAAAGGGATCTTTGGCGTATTTTCTGTCGTTGCAATGACGATATTGATGACAGCTTTAGTCGTTTACGGGAGCTATCAGATCCACTGGAGCGCAGGCTTTATGCTTGAAACGATCCTTATTACATCAGCACTCGCCTCTAAAAGTCTGGCTGACGCAGCAAAAGAAGTCTCAGCGCCGCTTCAAAAAGGAGAGATGAAAGAAGCCAGAACAAAGCTTTCCTGGATAGTCGGGCGGGACACAGAAAAACTCGATGAATCCGCCATTGCACGCGGAACAATTGAAACTGTCGCTGAGAATACAAGCGACGGAGTCACTGCACCAATGTTCTTTGCACTTTTATTTGGCGCACCGGGCATGTGGGGATACAAAGCGATCAACACGGGTGACTCAATTGTCGGCTACAAAAACGAACGCTACGCAGAGTACGGCTGGGCAAGCGCAAAGCTTGATGACTTTGCGAACTGGATTCCGGCAAGAATCACCGCGCTTCTCATGCTGCTGACAGTAAAGCCTGCAAACGGGAAGAGGTCAGCGCTTTTAAAAGTACTGCCGGCGCAGTCAAAAAAGCACCCAAGTCCAAATAGCGGCTGGGGTGAAGCAGCTGTCGCACTGCTCTTACATATTAAACTCGGCGGAACCAATACATATCAGGGTGTGATCTCAAACAGGCCGGTCATCGGTCTGTCTGATGATCCGCTAACCGTACACCATATTGAACAAACTATTACCATCATGCACCGGACAGCCTGGCTGTTTCTTGCATGCTGCTGGATCGGAGGCATGCTCTATGACCTTACCTTCCCATGGCGCTAATCCGCATTATCTATATGAAACGTTAAATCTCACAGTACCTGAAGATGTGATTGATTTTAGTGAAAATAGTATTCCGACCGGTCCGCCAACACTTTTAAAAGAGCGGTGGGATCACTGGTACAATGCAATATCTTCTTATCCTGACCCTGAAGGAAGGAACCTGAAAATACTGATTGCTAAAAAGCACCAGGTCAGCGAATCCCAGGTGCTTCTGGGAAATGGGGCTTCAGAACTTATGATGACTGCCCTCAGAAAATTTCAGGGGAAGACAGTTGGTGTCATTCATCCTGCATTCAGTGAATACGAGAGAGTCATCCAGGCGAACGGCGCACTGACTCATCCTATTTATACAAAAGAAACTATGGGCTTTCAGCCGGATGACGAGGAAATTCATACATTTTTATCAAAGGCTGAACGTGCACTCTTTATTTGCAACCCAAATAATCCTACAGGTATCAGACTTGAGCGGGGAACGCTTTTAGCCTGGCTTGAAACAGCAGAGAAAACAGGCAGTACACTTTTACTGGATGAAGCCTTTATTGATATGGCAGGAGAACAATATTCACTTGCAGATTACATTGGCAGCCCTTCACTCATCATTTTTAGATCAATGACGAAAATGTACAGTATTGCTGGTCTGCGTCTCGGCTATCTGCTCGGTGATGAGGAGACTATAAAAGAAATCGGCCAGTGGCTGCCTCACTGGAATGTGAACCAGATTGCGCTTTTAGCGGGAGAGACTGTATTGCAGGATCAGCATTACACAGATGAAGTTCGTTCGTTTATCAGAAAAGAAAGATCCCGTTTCACAGTCGCTTTGCATGATCTGGGCTTTAAAATATCTAACTCAGCAGCGAATTATGTGTGTATCCAGCCACCGGACCCGCAGCAGACAGAAGCATTGTGGCAGTTTTTGCTGAGAAAAGGACTGGTTCTCCGACACACTTATAATTACCGCGGGCTTAACGGTGACTGGCTGAGAGTCGGGATGAAATTGCCTGAGCAAAACCAAAAGCTGGTTGAGGCGATCACGTTATGGGCACAGTAACAGTCGTGATTGGCGGTGTCAGAAGCGGGAAAACCGGATGGGCGGAACGTGAAGCGCTGAAAAGGCAAGATGAAACCGGGAGCAATCTCGTGTATCTCGCTTCAGGTGTTTCCTTTGACCAAGAAATGCAGGAGCGGATTGAAAGGCACCAGAGGGATCGAGAGAATGAACAGTGGCTGACAATTGAGCAGCCTGTTGACCTGCCGGAAGCAATTAAAAACATACCGGAACGTGCCATTGTCGTCTGGGACTGCGTGACGACCTGGCTGACAAATGAGCTGATGAGAGAGTCAAAAAAAGCACAGATCCTGCATGATCTTTCCTATTTTATCGAGTCAGTCAGAGTGCAGGCTGACCTCTACATTGTTTCAAATGAAGTGCTTTGCGAGCCTGTATTTATAGAAGGTTTTACATCTGTGTACCAGCGGCTGATCGGTGAGATTCATCAGATGCTTGTAAAAGAAAGTAACTGTGCTGTTGAAATGGAAGCGGGTCTTGCGCTGATTCGGAAAGGTGAGATGCTGCGATGAACACCCGGCAATATGATAAGCTTGCAATAAATGAGGTATCATCATGATAAAGGGATTTTTACTTGCCATTCAGTTTTTCACTGTCCTGCCGATCCGTCGTGAAATTGAGATGAATCATCGGTCAGTCAGATGGATGATCGGGCTTTTGCCGATGGTTGGTGCAGTCATTGGGAGTATATCGATCGGGATCATCTTTGCTGCAGAAGTTTTTTCTGTCAGTCCATTGATTACCGCATTTCTGATCTGGCTGACATTTATCATTTTGACAGGCGGTCTGCATCTGGACGGCTGGACGGATGTCAGTGATGCGTACTTTTCATATAAAGATATTGAAAAGCGACATATGATTTTAAAGGATCCGAGAGTCGGGGCATTTGGTGTACTGTCACTCATCGTCCTGCTGGTATCAAAATTTATTCTGCTGCTGGACCTTGCTATGCATGGGGTAACAGACTGGGTCTGGCTTATCTGGATCCCGGTGCTGTCCCGGCTAATGATCGCTGTACTACTTGTAAAAGCGCCGCTTGCAAGGCAGGATGGCATGGCGCACTACTTAAAAGGTTACCTGACTGAACACGTTCTTTTAAAAGCGGGGATCGTCAGTCTGGTCGCAATCATCCCGTTGTTACTTTCGCCGGAGCGGTGGCCGCTGCTCGTTATCCTTTTAACAGGGGCGATCATTTTTACCATGCTCAGCGTGATCTTTTTTAAAAAAGCATTTAGTGGAATCTCCGGTGATTCGCTTGGTGCTTCAGTTGAAGGAGGAGAATTATGGAGTCTGATACTCGTGTGGTGTTATCTCTCTATCGTCATGGGGTAACGAAGGAAAATCAGGATAAGGTCTATATCGGCTGGTCAGACGTATCGATCTCACAGGATGGAATCGACCGTCTGCATGAAACAAAAGAACATCGCCCGGACGCAGAGCGCGTTGTGATCAGTGATCTGAAAAGGTGTGTGGAATCAGCCGAAATCCTGTTTCCGGATCAGCCAAAAATTCAGCATCGCGGACTGCGTGAAATTAACTTTGGTGAATGGGAAGGCCGTAAAGCAGACGAGCTGCAAAAGCGTGAAGACTTTGCAGAATGGCTGAGTAACCCTGAACTGATGCAGCCTGAAAACGGTGAGTCGTTCAAAGACTTCTCAGCGCGCGTCATGGAAGCGTGGAAAACAATCCGCGAGTGGTGTGTGCATGATGAGGTAAGGGATATCGCCATCGTTGCGCACGGAGGTCCGATCAGAAAGCTGCTGACAGAGCTTGCACCTGAAGAAAAGGACTTCTGGGACTGGAAGCCCCTTCACGGTGAAGGGCTGACGCTAGTCTGGAAAGACGGAGAGTCGTTCGGGAGGGGAGACCGGTGCACTTTGTTATCGGCGGTGCCTACAACGGCAAACGAAAATGGGTAGAATCGCAGCTTGATCAGGCTTCTTTTCAGGAAGTAAGTGAGCCAGGAGAAAAGATTGACAGCGATGTGAATATCATTTTATTTACAGAACTCGAACACTGGATTTTAAAGCAGTTTGGACGCGACAGTGATGAAACCGTCCGTATATGGCAGCATGAAGTGGACCGTTTAACAAAATGGGAAGACGGGCATCCTGACAGACGCGTGGTCATCATTGGAACCGATCAGTCTAAAGGAATTGTTCCACTGGAAAAAGAACAGCGATTTACAAGAGACGTGCTTGGCTGGTGTCATCAATATTCCGCATTCAAAGCAGAACGTGTGACAAGAGTCTGGTATGGACTTGCAGAAGAGCTG
Source organism: Jeotgalibacillus malaysiensis (assembly GCF_044789845.1). NCBI lineage: Bacteria > Bacillati > Bacillota > Bacilli > Caryophanales > Caryophanaceae > Jeotgalibacillus > Jeotgalibacillus malaysiensis. The sequence goes on along the minus strand of NZ_CP085252.1, from coordinate 2,999,088 downwards.
AAAACAAAGGAGGAATTAAGATGAAAATTTACACGAAAACAGGGGATAAAGGACAAACAAGTCTAATCGGGGGACGCGTTTTTAAAGATGACGTCCGCGTTGAAGCATATGGCACAATCGATGAAGCAAACAGTTTTGTAGGAAAGGCAGTCACTGAGCTTGATGCTGAAAAGTTCGCTGATATTTTAGCAGACCTTGAAGCGATCCAGCACGAGCTGTTTGATGCGGGCGGTGACCTTGCAAACGTATCAAGCCGCCGTGAGTGGAAGCTTGATCCAAAAGCAGTAGAGCAGCTTGAAAAGAGAATTGACGAATTGATGGAGGAAGCACCGGAGCTTGAACGCTTTATCCTGCCAGGCGGTTCACCGGCAGCAGCGACGCTTCATATCGCAAGAACCGTTACACGCCGCGCAGAACGCCAGACAGTGTCACTTGCCAAGCTTGATGCAGAGCTGCCGGGCACACCGCAGCAGTATTTAAACCGTCTATCAGATTATTTGTTTGCCTGTGCACGTGTCGTAAATGCACGCCAGAACATTTCAGACGTGGAATATATCCGAAGCGCAAAGGTGTTCCATACAAATAAAAAATCAAAAGATGAATAAATCAGCTTTTGGGCGCAATGCGATGGAGTGGCAGATAGGTGACAGGGTGCTTGTCATGACTTCAGATAACAGCGGAGCGATCGGTGAAAAGCCGCTTGATGAAGTCAATGTTCCTTATGAGGTGGTCGCCTATTATGCTTTCCGCACAGCAGTGATGGACTGCGTTTCAGCAGGGGCAGTGCCGGTTTCAGTTGTGGTTCATAATTTCTGCGGTGATGCTGAATGGAGTAAGCTTCGGGCAGGTGTGGAGCAGGGGCTGGCTGAAATTGGTGTGGATGCTGCTGTGACTGGCAGCACAGAATCAAATATGACGCTGCAGCAGTCCGCTGTGGCAGTAACGGTTATTGGTGAAAGGGTGCGGAATTTTTCAAAAGTGGGCGGTCCAGTTGAATGGACGCTTATTGGAAAGCCGCTGGTCGGTATGGAAGTGGTTGAAAAAGCTATTGAAGTAGCGCCTTTGAGTCTCGCACGCTCCTATATTGATGATCCATCTGTTTCAGTTATTTGGCCGGTTGGCTCTAAAGGGATTACGGAGGAGTGGTCGCGGATGTGTGAGCAGCTTGGTATTGAGGTGTCTATGCCCAACTTTGGCGTGGATGTGAATAAATCAGCTGGTCCGGCAACGTGCTGGATTGTGGGGAGGTCTGCAGTGGAGTGATGCAGCAGGCTTTTTTCGTGGAGTTGTAGCAATTGTGGCTGGATCTGTCGCGATACGCCGGGGTAGTTGTTGCAATCCGTGCTCAGGTTGTCGCGATACACCAGGGAACTTGTGGCAATCCTCGTGCCGCTTGTCACAATCACACCAAACGAGGGAACTTTTCCCACGCTCATCCGTATTACTACTATAAGGATCATAAAGGAGGAACACCTCATGCCGGTTTGTCAGAACTGTCATCAGAAATGGTCATATTCGAAAGCATTTAAACGGATTATGTGGTTTAATGGCGCAATGGAATGTCCGCATTGCGGCGAAAAGCAATATGTGACTAAAAACACAAGAAAACGCTCCGCTACACTTTCTGGACTCATTAGTTTTATTGTGATATTCAGCGTAATAATACTGGATTTTTCACTTACAGGTACGGCAATATTTGCAGCGCTTGTAGCGATCATCGCAATTATGATCATGCCGGCTGGTGTCAGACTATCAAATAACGATGAGCCACTATGGTAAAAAGGCAGAGAGTCACAACACTCTTTGCCTTTTTCTCTATAGCAAATGCCCCACACACCAAGCCGCCGACTCTTTTAAAGGCTGCAGTTTCAAATCACCCTGCTTCAGCTTAATGGAATTTTTCATGTCCCTCTCAAGACTCTCCGTCAGTGCACGGATCACTTCAGCGTCTTCTGTAATCACATTTAATTCCTCATTGATTAACAGACTCCGCCGGTCAAAATTCATTGTGCCAATATCACACAACCTGTCATCAATCAAAATCGCTTTTGCATGATAAAAGCCGTTTTGAAATTGATAAACATCCGCTCCTTTTTCAATCAGCCGGCGAAGGTAGCGGTAGGAGGCAGGCTGCACAAGAGGGTGGTCAGGCGTCCCGGGAACTAAAACAGTTAGTTTAACGCCATGTTCAATTGCATCAAACAAACAGGACTCGACCTTCTGAGTCGGAATAAAATAAGGTGAACCGATAAAAATCGAAGCCGACGCTTTTTTAAGCAGGCTGCAAATGAATGCCTCCTGATCAACCGCTTCAGATGATACAAGCTGATATTGTCCACTCCCACTCTTTTCAGGCTCAATGGATTCCTCACGCCAGTCACGCTCAAATTCAGTCTGGCAATCCTGAGTGAACTCACCGGTCAAACGCAAATGGTAATCCCGCCATGGCGTCAGCACTGGGTCGAGGTGTAAATATTCAAGTCCAATATTAAACCCGCCCACATGCGCAATTTTTTTATCTATAATTGAAAGTTTTTTATGATTGCGTTTCTGCATTGAAAACCAGCTTCCTCTAAACGTAAACGGACGACTGAATTGAATGATCACGCCTTCATGCGGAATATGCTTCAGTGACTTTTTAAATGAACGGCTGCCAATCGCATCCAGCATCAGACGCACGCGTACACCTTCTCGCGCTTTTTTCACAAGCAGTTTCATCAGGCGTTTTCCCGCATCATCGGGCTGTAAAATGAAAAACATGATATCAATCGTGCAGACTGCATTTAAACAGTCATCCTCGAGCTGCTTCATCCACTCCACGCCGTCGTCAAAAAAAGTTGCTTCAGCATTTCTGTTTTTGTAGGGAGAAGCAAGTGGTTTTTTATTCTTTTTTAATCCGGCCAGCCAGTCCAGTCTGAGCCAGATAACTAGCAGTGCGATCCAGACAAATATTTTCATCATCCGACTCCTTTCTCGAAAATAGTATGTCCAAATAACAGCAGAACCTGTAAAATGAAAGAGAAAAGTTCTGAAAATCCATTGACTGAATGCTCATTCATTATATAATGAGTATAAGAAAGAGTCAGACAACTTTGGGAGGAGTGCAGCGAACATGAGCATTGGGGATATTTTGCTGATTGTTAACTGGATTGCGTTCATTCTTGTAACCGCTTACGCAATCTATTTATTTGGCTATCTGGTTAAATCACGCTATGACTTTATCAAACTCGGCAAAAAAGAAGAGTTTGATAACAACGTGAAAGAACGCATGAAGAAGATCATGGTTCAAGTATTTGGCCAGAAAAAATTATTGAAGGATAAGAAGAGCGGGATCATTCACGTGATGTTCTTCTATGGCTTCCTGCTGGTTCAGGCAGGCGCGATCGACTTCATTTATAAAGGTCTTGTGCCAGGGGCGCACCTGCCGCTTGGTATTTTCTACCCTGGATTTACATTCTTCCAGGAACTCGTTACATTAATGATCCTTGTCGCAGTGGTATGGGCATTCTACCGCCGCTACATGGAAAAGCTTGTCCGTCTGAAAAGGGGTTTTAAATCAGGACTTGTACTGATTTTTATCGGCGGACTAATGGTTTCTGTATTACTCGGAAACGGTGCGGGAATTGTCTTCTTTGGTCACGAAACGACCTGGACAGAGCCTGTCGCATCAGTCATCGCACTTGCTACAGGCTGGATGGGAACTACAGCGAACGCAGTCATTTTCTATTTTGCTTGGTGGGTACACTTATTATTCCTGTTAGGTTTCTTAGTATACGTGCCGCAGTCAAAACACGCGCACCTGATCGCTGGACCAATCAACGTGTATTTCAACCGTCTTGATAATCCTGGTAAGCTTCGCAGCATTAATTTTGAAGATGAGTCACAGGAAACGTTCGGTGTTGGAAAAGTGGAAGACTTCACGCAGCTTCAGATGATTGACCTTTACGCATGTGTTGAATGTGGACGCTGTACGAATATGTGTCCTGCAACCGGTACTGGTAAAATGCTGTCGCCGATGGATCTGATTACGAAAATCCGTGACCACCTGACATTTACAGGAGCAGCAGTCACGTCACAGTCTCCATGGGTACCGGCACCTGCTTTTGCTCAGACAAAAGGCAACCAGATCGCAGCAGCTGCAGCAAACGGCGGCACTGAAGCAGCAATCGATATGTACCACCCAAGCCTGATCGGTGACGTCATCACTGAAGAGGAAATCTGGGCTTGTACAACGTGCCGTAACTGTGAGGACCAGTGTCCTGTTATGAACGAACACGTTGATAAAATCATCGACCTGCGCCGTTACCTTGTACTGACTGAAGGTAAAATGGAGCCGGATGCACAGCGCGCAATGCAAAACATTGAGCGTCAGGGTAATCCTTGGGGTCTGAACCGTAAAGAAAAAGAAAACTGGAGAGAAGCACGTGAAGATGTAGTGGTTCCTACAGTCAAAGAAATGAAAAAAGCAGACGAAGAATTCGAATACCTTTTCTGGGTTGGTTCAATGGGTTCATTTGACAACCGAAGCCAGAAAATCGCGCTTTCATTTGCTAAAATGCTGAATGAAGCAGGCGTGAAATTCGCAATTCTCGGTAACAAAGAGAAAAACTCAGGTGATACACCGCGCCGCCTTGGAAATGAATTCTTATTCCAGGAGCTTGCGAATGCCAACATCGCTGAGTTTGAAAAAAATGACGTGAAGAAGATCGTAACGATCGATCCTCACGCATATAATGTCTTTAAAAACGAATACCCTGAATTCGGTCTGAAAGCTGAAGTCTACCACCACACAGAAGTACTTGCGGAACTGGTTGAACGAGGCAGGCTGAAACCTGTACATGCAGTTAACGAGAAGATCACCTTCCACGACTCATGCTACCTCGGCCGATACAACGAAGTCTACGATCCACCGCGTGAAATTCTGAAGTCAATTCCAGGCGTTCAACTCGTGGAAATGGAACGTAATCGCGAAAAAGGCATGTGCTGTGGTGCCGGCGGAGGACTGATGTGGATGGAAGAAGACAAAGGCCACCGCGTCAACGTTGCCCGTACAGAACAGGCACTCGTCGTAGAACCATCCATGATCAGCTCCGGCTGCCCATACTGCCTGACAATGCTGTCAGACGGTACAAAGGCGAAGGAAGTTGAAGAAGAAGTGGGTACAATGGATGTTGCTGAACTGCTTGAGCTGAGTGTGATTGGGAAGCCTCAACAAGCGGATATTGCCTAAGAGCTTCTAAAAGAACAACATAAACTAATAAAACCAAACGACCTGGCTGCTTCTTATGACGGCCAGGTCGTTTTTTGTTGATCGCATCGAGTAGCCTTATCTAAGCATCGATATGATATGACTGCCGCGTCTTTTTCTTTCTTTTTCATGGTGCGGGACAGAATATTTCCCTACTCTCGTCACGTTTGATTTTGCATTCAAATCAAACTGACTGATACAGCTTTGGTCGCTGGCTGACTTAATTTTTACTCGAATCGTTTTAAAAGTTTTTTCTTTCGCAGAATCAGTATTGCCGGGATCATTAGTTAGTCCAGACACTGCGTACCACCTCCTATACATTCATTGCACCTGCTTAACTTCTAATTAACACCTGTTTGAGCGCCCCATTCATAATGCTGTAAAGTTGTTTGAACAAGCTGGGGAACCAGAGAGCCATCGAGCGTATCGATCTCACCATACTGGCAGACGATTAAGGTTAAATATAGTCTTCTATTCAGAAAGGTCGGTGTGAGCATATATGATCGATTGCTGGAAAATAACGTTAAAGTATAATTTTCGTTAAGGAGCAGGTTACTGATCATTTTATTCATTGATGGCTCAGCCTGAATAGGTAAATTGGTTGCCTGAAATTTGTTAATGAATTCATCATAAGCATCGCTTAAAAAATCCTGGTCTTCAAAGCTCAAACTGAAAGTAGAAGCAATATCTTCTAAAACCCCTATCAAATCTTCTTCATAAATTTGATAATCAAACTCCTCAGTCTTTCTGTCAGCTGCTTCATAAAATTCATAAATGTGAGCAAGTAATCCAAATCTTGATAAGTAACTCTGGAGTACATCGTGAACAAAGTCCAGAATATCTGTGTCGCTATCAATATGTTTGGAATTTGCCGGTATATTCTCATGAACTAAAGCAAAATGAGAAGCCTTTGCAGTTAATCTGGTCACTGTATCGTCAGCGTCCGACCTATATGCTTCGATTTCATCCAAATCAAATTCAGTATTCCATATCTTTTTAATTCTAGGTGTTGAAAAAATTGAAATATCAATAAAAACAACTGAAGCTGCAGCCAGAAGCAATAAATTCCAATCTTCAGCTGTAAATCCATAAAAGATTAACCATATTGCTGCACCAACAATAAAAATAAGATATAGTCCCCGTCTGAAATTCTTTTGGCGTGACTGACGTTTAAATATTTCCCACCTGGCTTCACCTGTGAATTCAGGTCTTAAGATCTTCCTTTCTTTAATTAATTCATATACAAAAAAATAAAGTAGAAAAAGTAATACGACCAAAGTCCAAATGATAAGCCCCATCCGGCACCTCTCCTAATAACAGGCGAATGATCCGTGAAAATAGTCAGTAAGGACATTTCAAAGCACTGTAAATGAATCAAAGAAATGAAATGACAGGAGATCACTTTTCAACTCCTCATATTATATTGATCTTCCGGTTAAATAGTATAAAAAATGGGCTATATTATTGATCAACATTCTAGAAAGTCACTTGTATCAATAATTGAAATCGCTTACAATAGAAGGGGTAGAATCATTTAAATGCCGTTAAATCGGCTTTTTTAAAGGGGAATTACTGAGCGAGCGTTCAGTCAACATGCGTCCGCCCAGCCGTAAAACAGTCAAAATGTTCAAGTCAAGGATGCATTTTTGTAAGCGGATTCAAAATTTACTTTTAGACCGGCTGTGTTACAAAATGCAGCCACAGCTGATCGTAGCGGAGGGCGGGCGACTCCTGCGGCATAGAAGCGACAGGTGAGACCCCGGAGACGCGCAGCGTTGAGGAGGCTCACCGCGCGGCCGCGGAAAGCGCCCGCCCGCAGCGGAGATCAGCGGCTATCAAAGTTAAACAAAGGGGAGAATCACAATGCCAAAAACAGTAATTATTGACGGAGCAAGAACACCTTTCGGAAAAATGGGCGGATCACTCGCATCATTCACAGCCTCAGACCTCGGAGCAGCAGCAATCAAAGAAGCACTTAAACGTGCAGACGTTGCACCGGAAACAATAGATGAAGTCATCCTCGGAACAGTTCTGCAGGGTGGTCAGGGACAAATCCCATCACGCCAGGCAGCACAAAAAGCAGGCATTCCATGGGAAGTGAAAACAGAAACAATTAACAAAGTATGTGCGTCAGGTATGCGTTCAGTCACGCTTGGAGACCAGCTGATCAGACTTGGAGATGAGTCGCTGATCGTTGCAGGCGGTATGGAGTCAATGACAAATGCACCTTACTTTATGGATAAAGCAAGATCAGGCTTCCGCATGGGAGATCAGACGGTCAAAGACATGATGGTTCACGATGGACTGACGTGTACATTTAACAACGTCCACATGGGTACTTACGGAAACTCAACAGCTGAAGAATTCAGCCTGACGCGTGAAGATCAGGATGCATGGGCAGCAAGAAGCCACAAGCTTGCAGGTAACGCAATCGACAATGGCATCTTTGCTGAAGAAATTGTGCCACTTCAGGTGCCCCAGCGTAAAGGTGATCCAATCACTGTTGAAAATGATGAATCAGTCAGAAGAGGCACAACGCCTGAAACACTTGCAGGTCTTCGTCCGGCATTCGGAAAAGACGGCACAATTACAGCGGGTAACGCACCTGGCATCAACGACGGTGCATGCGCAATGGTACTGATGAGCGATAAGCGCGCTGAAAAAGAAGGCAAGACGCCGCTTGCAACGATTCTTGGACATGCAGAAGTTGCCGTAGAAGCGAAAAACTTCCCGCAAACACCAGGTCTTGTCATCAACACACTGCTAGAAAAAACAGGCCATAAACTTGAAGACATCGACCTGTTTGAAATCAACGAAGCATTCTCAGCAGTTGCACTTGCTAGTAATAAAATTGCCAACCTTGACCCTGAAAAAGTAAACGTCAACGGAGGCGCAGTCGCACTTGGCCACCCAATCGGCGCAAGCGGCGCGCGTGTCATCCTGACACTTGCTTACGAACTCAAACGCCGCGGCGGCGGACTCGGCATCGCAGCCATCTGCTCAGGCGGAGGTCAGGGAGACGCAGTACTGATTCAGGTTTGATGCTAAGCTTATGGTCCAAAAAAATCATGCCCTTTATATGCAGTACAAAATGAAGGGATGATTTTACTTTGTAAATAGACACTTGAGCAAACCGGAGCGTAAGGCGGCGACTCCGGGACGATTAGTTGGAAGCTGAGACCCCGCAGGCGCAGCCGAGGAGGCTCAGCAACAACCGTCCGGAAAGCGTCCGCCTGAAGCGCAGGTTTGCGGTTACCTAAAGCCACACTACGTAAAAAGGAGAATCCCAATGAACATCAAAACAGTCATGGTCATCGGCGCCGGACAAATGGGCGGCGGCATCGCACAGGTTTGTGCCCAGTCAGGCTACAACGTTATCCTCAACGACCTGAAAGACGAATTCCTCACACGCGGACTCGGCGTCATCGAAAAAAACCTGAACCGCGCAGTCAGCAAAGAAAGAATGACAGAAGAAGATAAAAACGCCACACTCGGCCGCATCACACGTTCAACTGATCTGAACGATGCAAAAAATGCTGACCTCATCATCGAAGCAGCAGTAGAAAACATGAACATCAAAACAAAAATTTTCGAAACGCTCGATCAGGCAGCTCCGGCACATGCCATTTTAGCTTCAAACACGTCCTCACTGCCAATCACAGAAATTGCAGCAGCAACAAAGCGTCCTGAACAGGTCATTGGCATGCACTTTATGAACCCGGTACCGGTCATGAAGCTCGTTGAAATCATCCGTGGACTTGCAACAACGGATGAAGTGTATCAGGCGATTGAAGAGATGACGAAGTCGCTCAGCAAAGCACCGGTTGAAGTAGAAGACTTCCCGGGATTCGTTTCAAACCGTATTTTGATGCCAATGATCAATGAAGCGATCTATACGCTTTATGAAGGTGTGGCAACGAAGGAAGCCATTGATGATGTCATGAAAATGGGTATGAATCATCCGATGGGACCGCTTCAGCTTGCTGACTTTATCGGTCTTGATACGTGCCTTTACATTATGGAAATTTTGCATGAAGGATTTGGCGACAGCAAATATCGCCCGTGTCCACTGCTTCGCAAATACGTAAAAGCGGGCTGGCTTGGTAAAAAGACCGGCCGTGGATTCTACAGCTACGAATAGACATCAAGGAGGAGCAGGAAGATGGATCTGCGATTTACAGAAGAACAAATCATGATGCAAAAAATGGTGAGAGGCTTTGCACGTGAAGAAATCGAACCATTTATCGAAAGAATGGAAGCGGGAGAGTTTCCGCGTGACATTTTAAATAAAATGGCTGAGCTGGGTCTGATGGGGATTACGGTTCCTGAAGAGTACGGTGGCGCAGGGATGGATTTCACATCCTACATCATCGCAATCAATGAGCTTGCGAAAGTCAGTCCGGTTATCAGTGTGATTTTATCCGTGCATACATCAGTCGGAACGAACCCGATTTTATATTACGGTAATGAAGAGCAGAAGCAGAAGTACGTGACGAAGCTTGCGACTGGAGAACATCTCGGTGCCTTCTGTCTGACAGAGCCGAGTGCAGGATCGGATGCTGCGAGCCTGAAAACGCGCGCTGTGAAAAAAGACGATCACTACGTATTAAACGGTTCTAAAATCTTTATCACAAACGGCGGGGAAGCAGACACATATATCGTATTTGCCGTCACAGATCCCGAAAAAGGTACGCGGGGAATTAGTGCATTTATCGTAGAGAAAAACTTCCCAGGATTTGTGGTTGGAAAAGATGAAGAGAAAATGGGACTTCACGGCTCACGTACAGTGCAGCTGACGTTTGAAGATATGAAAGTGCCTGTTGAAAACCTTTTAGGTGAAGAAGGGGAAGGCTTTAAGATCGCACTTGGCAACCTTGATGTCGGCAGAATCGGCATTGCTGCAAAATCGCTAGGCATTGCTGAAGCAGCAGTTGATCATGCAGTCGCTTATGCAAAAGAGCGTGAGCAGTTCGGTAAGCCGATTGCACAGCAGCAGGGAATCGGGTTTAAGCTTGCAGATATGGCAACAGCCGCTGAAGCTGCAAAACTATTAGTCTATCAGGCAGCGTTCCTGCGTCAGGAAGGCAAGCCATGTGGAAAAGAAGCATCTATGGCAAAGCTGTTTGCTTCCTCAACTGCTATGAATAACGCGATCGAATGCGTTCAGGTATTTGGCGGAAACGGTTATACGGAAGATTATCCGGCAGAGCGCCTGTTCCGTGACGCAAAAATCAGTGAGATCTATGAAGGTACAAGTGAAATTCAGAGAATCGTGATCAGTAAGCACGTGACCAAATAGGGGGAAATCCAAGATGAATTTTAAGTTAACTGAAGAACACGAAATGATTCGTAAAATGGTACGCGACTTTGCAGAAAAGGATGTTGCACCAACAGCTGCAGAGCGTGATGAAGAAGAACGCTTTGATCGTGAAATTTTCGATAAAATGGCTGAACTTGGCTTAACCGGGATTCCATGGCCTGAAGAATACGGCGGAATCGGCAGTGACTACCTTGCATATGTAATCGCAGTTGAAGAACTGTCACGCGTCTGTGCATCCACTGGCGTAACGCTATCAGCGCACCTTTCACTGGCGAGCTGGCCGATCTTCAAGTTCGGTACAGAAGAACAGAAGAAGCATTACCTGACAAAGCTTGCACAGGGTGAAATGCTTGGTGCTTACGGACTTTCTGAGCCGGGTGCAGGATCAGATGTTTCATCAATGAAAACAAAAGCTGTGAAAAACGGCGATCATTACGTACTGAACGGTTCAAAAGTATGGATTACAAACGGCGGTGCAGCAGAACTGTATATCATTTTTGCTGTAACAGATGCAGAAGCGGGAACACGCGGCATGAGCGCATTTATCGTTGAGAAAGGCTGGGAAGGCTTCTCGATCGGTAAAAAAGAGAAAAAGCTCGGCATCCGTTCATCACCTACAACCGAACTGATCTTTGACAATGTAAAAGTACCGGCTGAAAACCTTTTAGGTAAAGAAGGAGAAGGCTTTAAAATTGCGATGATGACACTAGACGGCGGCCGTAACGGAATCGCAGCACAGGCAGTCGGAATCGCACAGGGCGCACTTGATGCATCTGTTGAATATGCAAAAGGACGCGAGCAGTTCGGTAAATCAATTCTTGCTAACCAGGGTGTATCATTCAAAATCGCAGATATGGCAACGAGCATCGAAGCATCACGCCTGCTCACTTACCAGGCTGCATGGCTTGAATCAGAAGGCCTGCCATACGGAAAAGAATCAGCCATGTCTAAGCTGATGGCGGGAGACACAGCGATGAAGGTCACTGTAGAAGCGGTACAGGTATTTGGCGGCTACGGCTATACAAAAGACTATCCTGTTGAACGCTACATGCGTGACGCAAAAATCACCCAGATCTACGAAGGCACCCAGGAAATCCAGCGCCTCGTAATTGGCCGTATGGTGACGAAGTAAGAAAGTTTTCTATTTTAAGCTGCTTATGATTGCAGCTCCAGGCGGACGCTTTCCGGACGGTTGTTGCTGAGCCTCCTCGCCTTCGGCTGTGGGGTCTCAGCTTCCAACTAATCGTCCCGGAGTCGCCGCCTTACGCTGCAATCAACGCTCTGATAGTAGGAGTAACTTTACTACTCGAGTCCAGTTTACTTACAAAATTAATATCATAATAAATTCTGCATATGAAGTGAGATTAAGCGTTGATTGGAGCGGGAGGGGCGAGACTCCTGCGGAAAAACGTGCGTGAGAGACCCCGCAGGGCAGTGGTTTTCTGCCCGAGGAGGCTCGAGCGTTCGTCCGCGGAAAGCGAGCCCCTCCCGCGGAAATCATAAGCGATTATCACACGTCCCTTCAGCCAACGGCCCATCAACAATGTGAGAGGTGGCGGATGCGATTGGAGAATAAACGGGAAATACAATCCTCAGTAAAAGACGAGCGGCTCATTGAAATGCGCCGTGACCAGATGATTAAAGGAGCCGTATCCCTTTTTAAGCAAAAAGGATTTCACCGCACCACAACACGTGAAATTGCGAAAGCTTCGGGATTCAGTATCGGTACACTTTACGAATATATACGCACAAAAGAAGACGTGCTCTACCTCGTCTGTGACAGAATCTATGACGAAGTACGCGTCCGCCTGCATGACCTGGAGCTTGATGGCGGGACGCTTCAGTCTTTATCAAGAGGGATCGCACACTATTTTAAAGTCGTCGACAGTATGCAGGATGAAGTGCTTGTCATGTATCAGGAAGCCAAGTCACTTTCAAAAGATGCATTGCCGTACGTGTTGAAAAAAGAGCTTGAAATGACAAAAATGTTTGAGACGCTGATTCAAAAATGTGTGGATGAAGGTGAGCTTGTGATGGAACATGACGAGATTCATCTGCTTGCACAGAACATTTTCGTACAGGGTCAGATGTGGGCGTTCAGAAGATGGGCGCTGCGTGAATATCATATCGATCAGTATACGGACAGACAGACCGAGCTGCTGCTTAAGGGTGTAAGGGGATACCAGGCAGCGGTGAACAAGGGGGAATAAATAATGGCAGTTAATGAACCTGAAATTTATAAGCCGAAACATCCGGTTCGTTTTGTAACAGCATCCAGCCTGTTTGACGGGCACGATGCATCAATCAATATTATGAGAAGAATCCTGCAGGCAAGCGGTGCAGAGGTCATTCACTTAGGGCATAACCGCTCAGTTGAAGAAGTCGTGAACGCGGCAATTCAGGAAGATGTGCAGGGCATTGCGATTTCATCCTACCAGGGCGGACACGTTGAGTATTTTAAATATATGCACGACCTGTTAAATGAGCGGGGGGCTCCCCACATTAAAATCTATGGCGGCGGTGGCGGTGTGATCATTCCGCGTGAAATCAAAGAGCTTCACGCATATGGCATTGCACGCATCTTTTCACCAGAAGACGGGCGTACAAACGGACTTCAGGGCATGATCAATCGCATGCTTGAAGAGTGTGATTATGCAACCGTTGAAAAAGAAATGAAGCATGAGATCAGCGAGCTGACATCAGGTCAGATTCCTGTCGTGTCAAAGTTTATCTCGCTTGCTGAGTACCGGATGAAAGATGACAGCGATGTCTGGCAGAACATTATGGACCAGGTAAAAGCGGAAGAAAAACATGCACCGGTCATTGGGATCACAGGGACGGGCGGCGCAGGAAAAAGTTCGCTGACAGATGAGCTGATTCGTCGTTTTATCAATGAAATCCCTGATAAAAAAGTAGCGATTCTCTCGATTGATCCGACGAAGCAGAAGACAGGCGGCGCGCTTTTAGGAGACAGAATCCGTATGAATGCGATTTTCTCTGACCGCGTATTCATGAGAAGCCTTGCAACCCGCGGCTCTAAAAGTGAGCTGTCACTTGCAATCCGTGATGCGATTTCTGTTGTCAAAGCTGCAGGCTATGACATGGTCATCGTTGAAACGAGCGGAATCGGGCAGGGAGATGCTGAAATCGCTGAGATCTCGGATATCTCAATGTACGTGATGACAAGTGAGTTCGGTGCCCCTTCACAGCTTGAAAAAATCGATATGATCGACTACGCAGACCTGATCGTGATTAATAAATACGAGCGTAAAGGCTCAGAGGATGCGAAGCGCCAGGTGCAGAAGCAGTATCAGCGCAGCCGTATGCTGTTTGATCAGGAACTCGATGACATGCCGGTATTTGGTACAATTGCATCCCAGTTTAACGATGCGGGAACGAATGCCCTTTTCGCAGCGCTGATTGAAAAAGTAAATGACAAAGTCCAGACTGACTGGTCAACTGCTTTTTCTAAAAAAGCGGAAGTTGAAAAGCAGAACGTCATTATTCCAAACGACCGCCGCTACTATCTGCGCGAGATTTCAGAAACCGTCCGCCGTTACCATAAGGGTGCTGAGGAGCAGGTGAAGCTCGCACGCCGATTCTTCCAGCTAGAAGGCAGCATTGAAGCAGCCAGAGAAGCAGGTGAAGAAGCGACAGTGGAAGTGCTGGACAGAATGAAAGAAACAGCGTGGGGGCAGCTTTCAGCAGAGTCTAAAAAGATTCTTGAAAACTGGCCTCAGCTGAAAGAACTGTATGCACAGGATCAATTTACGACAAAAATCCGTGATAAGGAAATCGTCACAGAACTGAAGACAACTAGTCTCTCAGGCCTGTCGATTCCAAAAGTGGCACTGCCGAAGTTTGAAGACTACGGTGAAATTTTAAAATGGGTATACAAAGAAAATGTACCTGGATCATTCCCTTATACTGCAGGGGTGTTTCCATTTAAACGTAAGGGTGAAGATCCGAAGCGTCAGTTTGCCGGTGAAGGGACGCCTGAACGGACGAACCGCCGCTTCCATTACCTTTCAAAGGATGATGATGCAAAGCGCCTGAGTACTGCATTTGACTCTGTAACGCTTTACGGTGAGGATCCTGACCACCGCCCTGATATTTACGGAAAAGTCGGGGAAAGTGGCGTCAGCATCTGTACGCTTGAGGATATGAAAAAGCTGTACGCAGGATTTGACCTGTGTGCACCGTCAACATCAGTCTCCATGACCATCAACGGACCGGCACCGATTATCCTTGCGATGTTTATGAATACAGCCGTTGACCAGCAGGTTAAAGCGCGTGAGGAAGAGCTTGGCCGCACACTGTCTATGGAAGAATTCACTGAAGTACGCGAACAGACTTTACAGGTCGTGCGGGGAACGGTACAGGCTGACATTCTAAAAGAGGATCAGGGACAAAACACATGTATCTTCTCAACAGAGTTTGCGCTTCGTATGATGGGTGATATTCAGCAGTACTTTATCGATCACAAAGTGCGCAACTATTACTCAGTCTCGATTTCAGGCTACCATATCGCTGAAGCGGGTGCGAACCCGATTTCACAGCTCGCATTTACACTTGCAAACGGCTTTACGTACGTAGAGTACTACCTGAGCCGCGGCATGAATATTAACGATTTTGCACCGAACCTGTCATTCTTCTTCTCAAACGGACTTGATCCTGAATATACAGTGATTGGCCGCGTGGCAAGAAGAATTTGGGCAACTGTCATGAGAGACAAATACGGTGCAAACGAGCGAAGCCAGAAGCTGAAATATCATATCCAGACATCAGGCCGTTCCCTGCACGCACAGGAAATCGACTTTAACGATATCCGTACAACACTGCAGGCGCTGATGGCACTTCAGGATAACTGCAACTCGCTTCACACCAATGCTTATGATGAAGCCATCACAACGCCAACTGAAGAATCTGTCCGTCGCGCAATGGCGATCCAGATGATCATTACAAAAGAGCACGGCTTAAGTAAAAATGAAAATCCGCTCCAGGGTGCATTTATCGTCGAAGAGCTGACTGACCTTGTTGAAGAAATGGTCCTTCAGGAATTCGAACGCATCAATGACCGTGGCGGCGTGCTCGGCGCAATGGAAACACAGTATCAGCGCGGCAAAATTCAGGAAGAATCCATGCACTACGAAATGAAGAAGCATACAGGCGAGCTTCCGATTATCGGTGTGAACACCTACCTGAACCCTAACCCGCCATCAGAAGAACAGGTGGACAGCATGGAACTTGCACGTGCGACAAAAGAAGAGAAAGAAACACAAATTACCAACCTTCAGACCTTCCAGCAGTCACATGGTGACAAAGCTGAAGAAGCGCTGAGCAGACTGAAAGAAACAGCAGTAACAGGCGGGAACCTGTTTGCTGAGCTGATGGAAACAGTCAAAGTAGCATCACTCGGTCAAATTACACATGCCTTATATGAAGTAGGCGGACAGTACCGTCGTAATATGTAGGATTAAATTACTGTAAAAACTGCCGGATTATTACCCGGCAGTTTTCTTTTTGTACTATACTAAAGGTAATCATTTTGATCGGGACGTGATGTAGTGAAAAAACTGTTTATCCTCAGCGCATCAATCCTGCTGGTTGCAGGACTGACCCTCTATCTTTACAGCAGAATGGTAGGCGCCGTTCCATTTTTGCTGCTCGCCGCCTTATTTTACTGGCTCGCATGGCGCGAAACGAAAAAGAGCGGAATAAAGAATTCCTAAAAAACAATGGTAACTATGGCATTCTGATTAAAACTTTGGTTATAATGGAACATATGCCTTGAGCTAAATTCATTTATTCACTTTATAACAGGACCGTTGATTTCCGCTGCAGGCGGACGCTTTCCGGACGGTGGTTGCTGAGCCTCCTCGCCTTCGGCTGCGGGGTCTCAGCTTCCCACTATTCGTCCCGGAGTCGCCGCCTTCCGCTTCAATCAACTTGGTGGAAAACAATTTGATGGTCTTTTTAAAGTATTTAAATGAAATTCTATACAAAGTTGCTGGAGTAAATTGTTTGTTAAAACAAACGTTTTATATTCCATCTCAGCTGGCTCTTGGAGTGGGGGACGGAGACTCCCGCCCCAGGAAGGGACAGGTGAGACCATTCATGCGAAGCATGGAGGGGCTCACCGCCCGGGGGCAGGAAAGCGAAGTCCCCCACGGAAAGAGACAGCGGTGTGGAAGTGTAACTTCTTACAGCAACATCACCCAAACCAAAGGAGTGCAAACCATGGAACTTAAAAATCGCTCAGTAGAAGACCTGCGTGAATATTCATTTATAGAAATCGCACACCAATTACTCGTTGATAAGCATAACTCAATGACATTCGACGATATGGTCAAAGAATGGAGTCGCCTGTTAGGTGTGACAGATAAAGAAGCCCGTAACAGAATCGTTCAGTTCTACACAGACCTGAACATGGACGGCCGCTTCATCTATCTTGACTCAGACAAAGGCTGGGGCCTCCGCTCATGGTATCCGCTTGATCAGGTAGAAGACGAGCAGATTACAAGCGAAATCCAGACAACAAAGAAAAAGAAAACAAAATCAAAGAAAAAGAAAAAAGCAGAAGAAGATCTGGACTTTGACAACCTTGATGACGAAGAAGACGACCTTGTCTATGACGAGATCGACGATGAAGTTGAAGATGTTGAAGATCTCGACGGCGAAGAATTCGAAGACGACGTTGATTTTGACGACCTTGACGATGATGACGAGGATGAAGATGATCTGGATGATGAAGACGAAGATGAGGACAAGTTATAAATCGTCAGTCTTTTCCGCCATTTAATTCTTTCTTGATTTTTTAAAATTTGATGGTAGTATTTTATTTGGGCTCCCTTTAAAGGGATCAATCGCAAATATCCGCGCTCCCTTGCGTTTTACACGCAGGAGGGGCGCTTTTTATTTTTTATAGAACTCTCTTTTAAGAGTTATAAAATTCGTATAGCCAAATGAAAGAAGTTATTTTTTATTTTAAGTAATTGTTCTTTACTATAAGAATTTATTCTTATGCACAGAGTTGACCGAAGCGAAAGGGGGCGACTCCTGCGGCAGGAAGGGACGTGTGAGACCTGGCATGGCGAAGCCTGCGGGCTCACCGCCCGGCCGCGGAAAGCGTCCCCCTGTAGTGTAGGTCAACGGTCATCCTACAGAACACCGTAAACCCGAAAGGAGAAATACACATGTCAACAAAATATATCTTCGTCACAGGCGGCGTAGTATCATCGCTTGGTAAAGGAATCACAGCAGCATCACTTGGACGTCTTTTGAAAAACAGAGGTCTAAACGTAACAATTCAAAAGTTCGATCCATACATCAACGTAGATCCTGGAACAATGAGTCCATATCAGCACGGTGAAGTATTCGTAACAGATGACGGCGCTGAAACTGACCTGGACCTTGGTCACTACGAGCGTTTTATCGACATTAACCTGAACAAATACAGCAACGTAACAACGGGTAAGATCTATTCGACAGTTTTGAAAAAAGAGCGTCGCGGTGACTACCTTGGCGGAACAGTACAGGTTATCCCGCACATTACAAACGAATTGAAAGAGCGCGTTTTCCGTGCAGGACGCGAAACAAATGCAGATGTTGTCATCACGGAAATCGGCGGAACAGTAGGGGATATTGAATCTCTTCCATTCCTTGAAGCAATCCGTCAGATCAAGAGTGACGTAGGCCGCGAAAACGTAATGTACGTCCATTGTACGCTTGTTCCTTATATCAAAGCTGCCGGCGAAATGAAAACAAAGCCGACACAGCACAGTGTAAAAGAGCTTCGCAGCCTTGGTATCCAGCCGAATATTATTGTCCTGCGTACTGAAAACCCGATTTCCCAGGATATGAAAGACAAGATTGCGCTATTCTGTGACATCGATGAAAAATCAGTCATCGAGGCAACAGATGCTGATACGCTTTACGCTGTACCGCTTGCGCTTCAGGCACAAAACATGGATCAGATCGTCTGCGATCATTTCAAGCTTGATGCGCCTCAGCCTGAAATGACTGAATGGAACGCACTTGTTGACCGTGTGCGTAACCTGAAGGAAAAGACAACGATTGCCCTTGTTGGTAAATACGTTGAGCTGCAGGATGCTTACATTTCAGTTGTAGAATCACTGCGTCACGCAGGCTACAGCTTTGACGCTGACGTTGAAGTGAAATGGCTGAACTCTGAACTGCTGACACGTGAAAATGTCGAACAGGAGCTTGGAGACGTTGATGGAATCCTTGTACCTGGTGGATTCGGTGACCGTGCAATCGAAGGTAAAATTGAAGCAATCCGCTATGCACGTGAAACAAAAACACCATTCCTGGGTATCTGCCTTGGTATGCAGCTTGCAAGTGTAGAATTTGCACGTAACGTACTTGGCCTTGAAGGGGCTCACTCAGCTGAGATTAATCCGACAACGCCATACCCTGTTATTGACCTGCTTCCGGAGCAAAAGGATATCGAAGATCTTGGCGGAACGCTGCGCCTTGGACTATATCCGTGTAAGCTGACTGAAGGCACAAAAGCATTCGAAGCATATGACAATGCAGTCGTTTACGAGCGCCACCGTCACCGTTTTGAGTTCAACAACCAGTACCGTGAGAAAATGGAAGACGCAGGATTCCTATTCTCAGGTACAAGCCCTGACGGCCGTCTTGTAGAAATCATTGAGCTTGCTGACCACCCATGGTTCGTGGCATCACAGTTCCACCCGGAATTCACATCACGCCCAACACGTCCGCAGCCACTGTTCAGAGACTTTATCGAAGCAACAATGAAGAAATAATAGATGATTGGATCCTCCGCCCTGATATGGGTGGGGGATTTTTTTCGCCTGATTGTTTTCTGGGCGTTCAATTAACGGGAGCGGTGATGCATATAATCCGGGGTGTGAATCAATTAATGCCGGCGATGAATCAATTATGCGGTGTCCAGCAGTCTCTGAACCAATTATACTTACCGGTGATTCAATTAAATGTGGCGGTGTAGCAATTATTATACGCCATGAGCCAATTGCCATCCTGCCGATGCACCACCGGTTAGCTGACTGGTCAAAACCTTTTATCCGGAAAGGCTTGATATTTTTGCAACCATTACGCCGGTCTTTACCGCAATCAAATGGACCTGCATTTATGCAAGTTTTGCACTCATCCCAATTGGTCTCATCGTATCTTTCATCCAGCGTAAAAAAGGATGACAACAAATGAAAAAAGTTCCTACCTGAAATGAGGCAGGAACTTCACGCATTAATAATCCTCTAAAATCTCATCTAGCACAAACTTCACGCCGTGATATAAATAAAGCGCAGCCATCAGTGAAGGGAAGCCGAAGCGCCCACCCGTTTCTCCAGGCAGCATGCCGCGGACCGTTTGCGTATTCAGGAAAGAATCCGCTTTTACCTCAAGGTCGCCTTCAGCATCCTTTACTTTCCCTGCAATCACTGCAAAAGATATATCTGCTTCAATCAGTTTATCTGCAAAAGCGAGTGCCTGCGGATCAGTTGTTCTTCTTGAAACAAGCAGCACGCGGTCAGCAATCGTTAATCCGGACAGATCATCCTGCAGTTCGCGCACGCCTTCAAGCGGCTCTTCGCCCTGTATTGCTTCAGCAGTGACACCTGCCATTTCACCAAACCCTTTTATATAAATAGAGCCATCTCCGACTGAAGCCTGTGCTAACAGACGGGCAGCATTTTCAATTTCCATTTCTTCCTTAGACTGCAGTCTGCCGAATAATCCGGTCAGCTGCGTAGTAAACATTTTAAGCATGCAAGTCATCCTTTCAATTGATTTTCGCATTTTTTGTCAAAAAAGCGCACACGGTTTCTTTATTAATATGAAGGAACTCATCTGTTTGTGTTGAATGTACCAT
Source organism: Jeotgalibacillus malaysiensis (assembly GCF_044789845.1). Lineage (NCBI taxonomy): Bacteria > Bacillati > Bacillota > Bacilli > Caryophanales > Caryophanaceae > Jeotgalibacillus > Jeotgalibacillus malaysiensis. Next base: position 2,978,640 of record NZ_CP085252.1, on the reverse strand, counting down.
AAGAAGAGCACATTGAGAAACAGACAGACTTGCTCTATTATTAAACTATATACATATAAAGCGAACCTGTGTGGATTGAATATCAAGAAAACGAGGTGTGGAATGTGGAGAAAGTACTGATTGTAGATGATCAATTTGGCATACGTATTCTGCTGAACGAAATTCTTGAAAAAGAAGGGTACCAGACATTTCAGGCAGCTAACGGGCTTGAAGCACTTGCGCTTTTAAAGGAAGAGCCGGATTTAGTCTTGCTTGATATGAAAATTCCGGGAATGGATGGCATTGAAATCTTACGGAGAATGAAAGAAGAGGAAACCGAAATAAAGGTGATCATTATGACAGCCTACGGTGAACTCGGCATGATTCAGGAGGCAGAATCTTTGGGAGCGCTTACACACATCACCAAGCCTTTTGACATTCAGGATATCAGAAACCTTGTAAAAGAGCATATAAAGGCAAATTAGCGCGTCTAATTAGAAAAGATGAGTGGCTGGCATGGTAAAATACTTAAACGTTTGGTATGATACTAGAGAAAATGGTTGTGCAGAAGCTATGCCGTTTATTTAAAGGAGGAACTAATTATGCCATTAGTATCAATGACAGATATGCTGAACAAAGCGAAGGATGGGGGCTATGCAGTAGGCCAGTTCAACCTGAATAACCTTGAATTTACACAGGCGATTCTTCAGGCTGCTGAAGAAGAAAAATCACCTGTTATTCTTGGTGTTTCTGAAGGTGCTGCCCGCTACATGAGCGGATTTAAAACTGTGGTGAAAATGGTTGAAGGTCTTCTTGAAGACTTAAACATTACTGTGCCAGTAGCAATTCACCTTGACCACGGATCAAGCTTTGACAAGTGTAAAGAAGCAATCGATGCAGGTTTCACTTCTGTAATGATTGATGCTTCTCACGGACCTTTCGAAGAAAACGTGGAAGTGACTTCTAAAGTTGTTGAATACGCACACGCAAAAGGAGTTTCAGTAGAGGCTGAGCTTGGCGTTGTAGGCGGCCAGGAAGATGACGTGGTTGCTGATGGTGTGATTTATGCAGATCCTAAAGAATGTAAAGAACTGGTAGAGCGTACAGGTATCGATACACTTGCACCAGCACTTGGGTCAGTTCACGGACCTTACAAAGGTGAACCAAACCTTGGATTCACTGAAATGGAACTGATCGGTAAAGAAGCAGGCGTACCAATCGTTCTTCACGGTGGTACAGGCATTCCGACAAAAGACATCCAAAAAGCGATCTCTTACGGAACAGCTAAAATCAACGTGAACACAGAAAACCAGATTGCATCAGCGAAGAAGGTACGTGAAGTACTTGCTGCTGACTCAGAAGTATATGATCCACGTAAATATCTTGGACCAGCGCGTGAAGTGATTAAAGAAACAGTAATCGGCAAAATGCGTGAATTTGGTTCATCAAGCAAGGCGTAACTCGTCACTCGGTTTCATGGGGTAGAAATTGAGTCATATCAAAAGAGGCTGGCTCACAAACAGGCAGGCCGCTTATTTAACCATAAGCGGCCCAACCGTTTTTTGAGTCAGCCTTTTTTAAATATTTAATGGTTCTGGTAACCGTCTTTGATTTCCGCGGGAGGGCTTCGCTTTCCGCGGACGAACGCTCAAGCCTCCTCAGGCAGAAAACCACTGCCTTCCGGGGTCTTTCACGATCGTTTTTCCGCAGGAGTCTCGCCCTCCCGCTCCAATCAAAGCCTAAATTTACTTATTGAACTTTGGAAAATTATCTTTTTTAAATGAAAGAAAATTGTTACATTAGTTAGTAATTAAATTTTATTTGAGTCAAACTAAGTTGATCGGAGCGGATGGTGCGAGACTCCTGCGGCATAGAAGCGACAGGTGAGACCCCGGAAATGCGTAGCATTGAGGAGGCTCACCGCGCGGCCGCGGAAAGCGAGTGCCATCCGCGCATATCAACGGTTATAATACCAAATACATAACAAAGGATGGGATCACATTGAAATTTTTCATTGATACAGCAAACATGGATGAGATCAAAGAAGCGCACAGCTGGGGTATTATTGACGGTGTTACAACAAATCCGTCGCTTGTAGCGAAAGAAGGCATTTCGTTTCATGACCGGCTGAAGGAAATTACCTCACTTGTAGACGGTTCAGTCAGTGCAGAAGTTATTTCTCTTGATGCTGAAGGCATGATCAGAGAAGGTAAAGAACTGGCTGCAATCGCACCGAATATCACCGTTAAAGTCCCCATGACACCTGATGGACTGAAGGCAACTGCGGCATTTGCAAAAGAAGGCATCAAGACAAATGTTACGCTGATCTTTAGTGCAAATCAGGCACTGATGGCAGCGCGTGCAGGTGCATCATACGTGTCACCTTTCCTTGGCCGCCTTGATGATATTGGTCACGATGGAATGGATCTGATCAGCACCATTTCTGAAATGTTCATTATGCATGACATTAAATCAGAGATTATTGCAGCATCAATCCGTCACCCAATGCACGTTACACAGGCTGCACTGAACGGTGCGCATATCGCAACTTGTCCGTCAAAAGTGTTACACCAACTATTTAAACATCCACTAACGGAAGCGGGAATTGAAGCATTTCTTAACGACTGGAATAATCGCAAAGCATAAAAAATCCTGCTTCCTTCACACATGATTCAGCTGGAAATACACATGATAAAAAGACATATAAGAGCTGGTTCGGAAGGAGCTTCAATCAATGGAGAAATTAAAAATTGAAGGGGGCAATCCCCTTAAAGGAAACATCAAAGTCAGTGGTGCTAAAAACAGTGCAGTGGCGCTAATTCCTGCTACAATTCTTGCTGATACACCAACGACTATTGAAGGTTTACCTAATATATCTGATGTTCATACGTTAAAAGCGCTGCTAGAGGAAATTGGCGGCAATGTTGAATTTGAAGATGGTGAAATGCGTGTGAATCCTGAAGGAATGGTTGCAATGCCATTACCGAATGGACGCGTGAAAAAGCTGCGTGCTTCTTATTATCTGATGGGCGCAATGCTTGGTAAATTTAAAAAAGCAGCAATCGGTCTGCCGGGAGGATGCTACCTTGGGCCACGTCCGATTGACCAGCACATTAAAGGTTTTGAAGCGCTCGGTGCCACTGTTACAAATGAACAGGGTGCACTGTATCTGCGTGCCGATGAACTGAAAGGTGCACGAATTTATTTAGATGTTGTCAGCGTAGGTGCGACGATTAACATCATGCTTGCAGCTGTCAGAGCAAAGGGGCAGACAGTCATTGAAAATGCTGCCAAAGAGCCTGAGATTATTGATGTTGCAACACTTTTAAGTAATATGGGCGCGAAAATCAAAGGTGCAGGAACAAATGTAATCAGAATTGAAGGGGTGGATGAACTTCACGGTACACGCCACACCATCATTCCTGACCGCATTGAAGCAGGTACCTTTATGATTTTAGCGGCAGCAGCAGGTGAAGGTGTGACAATTAATAATGTCATCCCGCTTCATGTCGAATCATTAATTGCAAAGCTGCGTGAGATGGGTGTTCATGTTGAAATTGGTGACGAGGATGTCTATATCGGAAAGTCAGAAAACCTGAAATCAATTGATATTCAGACGCTCGTATACCCGGGCTTCCCAACGGATCTGCAGCAGCCGATGACGTCCCTTATGACGAAAATTCACGGCACTGCAATGGTTACAGATACGATTTATTCAGCGCGCTTTAAGCATATTGACGAATTAAAGCGGATGAACGCAAACATTAAAACAGAAGGCCGTGCAGCGATTATCTACGGGCCATCCGTTTTACAGGGTGCACGCGTGAAAGCATCTGACCTTCGTGCAGGTGCCGCACTTGTCATCGCCGGCCTAATGGCTGAAGGCATCACTGAAGTAACAGGCCTTGAGCACATTGACCGCGGATACAGCGATCTGATTGAAAAGCTTTCAGGTCTTGGTGCAGTGATCTGGCGGGAGGAAATGTCGATGGAAGAACTCGAGCAGGTAAATAACGCTTAATTTTAAATAGTATGTCATAATGAAACGGAATGTGTTATACTGACTCATGACAAATCACGAGGGGATGATTGACATGGAACGCAGTTTATCAATGGAGCTTGTACGGGTTACTGAAGCAGCAGCATTATCATCAGCAAGATGGATGGGACGCGGTTTGAAAAATGAAGCAGACGATGCAGCCACAACTGCAATGCGCGACGTATTCGACACAATCCCGATGAAAGGTACAGTTGTAATCGGTGAAGGTGAAATGGATGAAGCGCCAATGCTTTATATTGGAGAAAAGCTTGGTACAGGTTACGGTCCACGTCTTGACGTAGCGGTCGATCCTTTAGAAGGTACGAACATTGTCGCTTCAGGCGGCTGGAATGCACTTGCAGTACTTGCGGTCGCGGATCACGGAAACCTGCTGAACGCACCTGACATGTATATGGATAAAATTGCAGTCGGACCGGAAGCAGTTGGCTGCATTGATATCAACGCACCAGTCATTGATAACCTGAGAGCGGTAGCGAAAGCAAAAAACAAAGATATTGAAGATGTCGTTGCCACGATTTTAAATCGTGACCGCCATGCGAAAATTATCGAAGAACTGCGTGCAGCAGGTGCCCGCATTAAGCTGATTGGTGATGGCGACGTTGCAGGCGCAATTAATACTGCGTTCGACACAACAGGTGTAGACATTCTTTTCGGATCAGGCGGCGCGCCGGAAGGTGTCATCGCTGCAGTTGGACTGAAATGTCTTGGCGGAGAGATCCAGGGCCGACTACTACCGCAAAATGAAGAAGAAGCAGCACGCTGTAAAGCAATGAACATTGATGTTAGCCAGGTCCTGCGCATGGAAGACCTCGTCCGCGGAGATGATGCAATTTTCGCAGCAACTGGTGTAACTGATGGAGAACTCCTCAAAGGCGTTCAGTTCAAAGGCACATACGGAGAAACCGATTCTCTTGTTATGCGTGCAAAATCCGGCACCGTCCGCTTTATCAAAGGCACGCACAGTCTGAAGAAAAAGCCGAACCTTGTCATGAAGTAAACGTCGAAAAGCTCCGGGAAAGAGATACCTGGAGTTTTTTCGTTTGATCAAAGTAGTAACCGCAATTTCTCTCCGTTCAGGACTTCGCTTTCCGCGGACGAACGCTCAAGCCTCCTCGGGCAGAAGATCACTGCTCTGCGGGGTCTTTCCCGATCGTTTTTCCGCAGGAGTCTTCGTCCTGAACTCCGAGAAATTGTTCAATATGCATCAGCGACCAAATTGTATTTAAAAAATTTTAAGCGTTGATTGGAACGTAAGGCGGCGACTCCGGGACGATTAGTGGGAAGCTGAGACCCCGCAACCATAGGTGAGGAGGCTCAGCGACCACCGTCCGGAAAGCGTCCGCCTGAAGTGGAAATCAAAAGCGTTTCTTAAAGTCCATAGAACGACAATTTTCAACGTTGATTGTGCAGATAAATAAGAGTAGAATAATGAATGACTTCAGCTACACAACCTCTATTTCAACCAGTTATCCTCACAAACATTTTTCAAGCACAATAGATTCGCTGAAGAAGCAATTAAAATAACAGAAGTGTGGTGTCCTTTATGGAAGAATTAAAAATGTCGTCACTCGACAATATGAAATTAAAAGAATTATATGAACTCGCAAAAGAATACCGGGTTTCTTACTACAGCAAGCTTACAAAGAAAGAATTAATCTTTGCTATATTGAAATCACGTGCTGAACAGGAAGGCTATTTCTTTATGGAAGGCGTGCTTGAAGTCATCCAGTCAGAAGGTTTTGGCTTCCTGCGTCCAATCAACTACTCACCAAGCTCTGAGGATATTTACATTTCAGCATCTCAGATCCGCCGTTTTGATTTAAGAAATGGTGATAAGGTTTCAGGTAAAGTAAGACCACCGAAAGAAAACGAACGCTATTTCGGACTTCTTCACGTAGAAGCAGTCAATGGTGACGACCCTGAAACATCAAAAGAGCGCGTGCATTTTCCTGCACTGACGCCACTATACCCGGATCGCCAAATTAAGCTTGAAAACCAGCCGCGACAGCTTTCAACGCGCATTATGGATCTGGTTTCACCTGTTGGTTTTGGTCAGCGTGGACTAATTGTTGCCCCTCCAAAAGCAGGTAAGACAATGCTGATGAAAGAAATCGCTAACTCAATCACGACAAACCACCCTGAAGCGGAACTGATTGTCCTGCTAATCGATGAGCGTCCTGAGGAAGTAACAGATATCGAGCGCTCTGTAAATGCAGATGTTGTCAGCTCAACATTTGATGAAGTACCTGAAAATCATATTAAAGTAGCTGAGCTTGTACTTGAGCGTGCAATGCGTCTAGTTGAGCATAAGCGTGACGTCGTGATCCTGATGGATAGTATTACACGACTTGCACGTGCTTATAACCTTGTTATCCCGCCAAGTGGCCGTACGCTCTCAGGTGGTATTGACCCGGCTGCGTTCCACCGTCCAAAGCGTTTCTTTGGTGCTGCACGTAACATTGAAGAAGGCGGCAGCTTAACAATCCTTGCAACAGCACTTGTTGATACAGGTTCACGTATGGATGAAGTCATCTATGAAGAGTTCAAAGGAACAGGTAACATGGAGCTTCACCTTGACCGCAGTATGGCAGAACGCCGTATCTTCCCGGCTATTGACGTTCGCCGCAGCGGTACGCGTAAAGAAGAACTGCTTGTGACAAAAGATCACCTTGATAAACTATGGGCAATCCGCCGCGCAATGTCTGATTCACATGACTTCGGCGAACGCCTCGTACGTAAAATCCGTCAGACAAAGACCAACCAGGAGTTCTTTGAAAACCTGACAGAAGAAATGAAAACAAGCGGACGCAAGTCTTAAATTTCACTGACAAAACCGCGCCTCCTTTCCGTTCAGGACTGCGCTTTCCTGCCCCCGGGCGGTGAGCCTCCTCAGCTTCGCTTGCGGGGTCTCACCTGTCCCTTTTATTGGGGCGGGAGTCTCCGTCCTGCTCTCCAAGGAGGCGCTAAGTATGTTTTAGCATATTATTTACTTAACTTTACTCAGGGTGGTCGTAGCGTAAGGCGGCGACTCCGGGACGATTAGTTGGAAGCTGAGACCCCGCAGGCGTAGCCGAGGAGGCTCAGCAACAACCGTCCGGAAAGCGTCCGCCTGAAGCATAGACCAACCGTTATCCCATACTCAATAAATTTCAAAAACAATGGTTGCTGCACAACATTCACCCTGCTATAATGTAAGCAGTGTGCTTGAAACATATCTGGCACCATGCTAGTATGTAAGATACTTACTCTGTTCCAGATGGTTCAGGGCGGAAGGAGATGACTGAGATGAAAACTGATATTCATCCAAATTACAAAGCTGCAAAGGTATCATGTACTTGCGGTAATGAATTTGAAACAGGTTCTGTTAAGGAAGACATTCGTATTGAGGTATGCTCAGAATGCCATCCATTCTACACAGGACGTCAGAAGTTCGCAGCAGCGGACGGCCGTGTTGATCGCTTCAACAAAAAATACGGTCTTAAGTAAATTAGAAAAGCGTAGGCGAGCGTTTAGGGACGTACTGACTGAACCGTTCACGACGGAGATAAAGGAATCACGAAGAGCGAAGCGATTCGATGATGACTTATCGTACGAGTGAATGGGCAGTCTGCTAGTCCCTGCGAGTCGGAGCTGGACAGCGTATGTAAGTTCCGACTGTATGCTAAGCTTTACAATCAAAACAGGCGAGAATCAATTTCTTGCCTGTTTTTTTACGGTTAAATTCGCCAATTAAGGGAATAAAACAACAGATTCAGTCAAATCGCCTCTTGAACGAAGAGGTGTTTTTCAATAGACTTAAACCATATTGCAACTATAAATATAGTTATTAGATACATGCCAGAATGCGTATAAAAATATTTAAGGAATAATTAAACTTTCAGCTGACCCTTGGAGTGGGAGACGGAGACTCCCGCCCCAGGAAGGGACAGGTGAGACCGAGCATGGCGAAGCCTGCGGGCTCACCGCCCAGGGGCAGGAAAGCGCAGTCTCCCACGTAAAGGGACAGCGTTATAGAGGAATCATGCTTATACATAAGCGTACTGCAAACGACCAAAGGAGCTGAAGGAAACGTGTATGTAATGAAACAAACGGGCTGGATGGAAGTGATTTGCGGAAGTATGTTTTCCGGGAAATCAGAAGAACTCATCAGACGCGTAAGACGCGCACAATTTGCCAGACAGCATATTTTAGTATTCAAACCAAAACTCGACGATCGCTACAGCGAAGAAGCCATCGTGTCCCATAACGGAGCATCAGTCATCGCTGTACCAGTTGAACATTCCTCTGAAATTCTCGAGCAGGTAACTGAAAAAGCTGACCTAATCGCAATTGATGAAGTTCAGTTCTTTGATGAAGAAATAGTGGAAGTCATTACAAAACTTGCTGACCAGGGCTTCAGAGTCATCACAGCAGGTCTTGATCAGGACTTCCGCGGAGAGCCGTTTGGTCCAGTTCCACACCTCATGTCACTTGCAGAACAGGTAACAAAGCTTCAGGCCGTATGCGCAGTATGCGGATCACCTGCAAGCCGTACGCAGCGTCTGATCGAAGGACGCCCGGCAGGCTACGATGATCCGGTTATTTTAGTCGGAGCATCAGAAGCTTACGAACCACGCTGCCGCCACCATCATGAAGTCCCAAAAGGCGTAACCGTTTCATCTGAAAAGGTTTAATGCATAACGTTTTGGATAGAGAATCATTTTCTTCATATTCTTATTGGAGAGAGTGGTTCTCTTTTTAGAGCAGGAGTATTAAAAAAATTGAGGATGATGGCAGCGTAAGGAAGGGACTCCGGGACGATTAGCGAGACAGCCGGGACCAAGCAAGTTGCAGACTGAGAAGGCTCAGCGTCCGCCGTCCGGAAAGCCTCCACCTGGAGCTGCTGCAAACCGTTTCAAATGAAGCTGATTTCAGTTGTGAGACAACCCGCCATCCGCTATACTAACTAAAGAGGTGAAGATATCATGTTTGATCGATTACAAGCGGTAGAAGACCGCTATGATAAATTAAATGAACTACTCAGTGATCCTGAAATTGTCAATGATACAAAAAAACTGCGTGAATACTCAAAAGAGCAATCAGACCTGTCTGAAACAGTTGAGACATACCGCCGTTATAAAGAAGTATTCGCGCAGCATAAAGACGCAAAAGAAATGCTGAATGAAAAGCTCGATGCTGATATGCGTGATATGGTAAAAGAAGAAGTAAGTGAGCTCTCAGATGAAATTGAAGCACTTGAAGAAAAGCTTCACGTACTCCTTTTACCAAAAGATCCGAATGATGATAAGAACGTAATTATGGAAGTCCGCGGAGCAGCTGGTGGAGACGAAGCTGCTTTATTTGCCGGTGACCTTTACCGTATGTACAGCCGCTTTGCTGAATCTCAGGGCTGGAAAATCGAAGTGATGGATGCGAGCACAACAGGCGTTGGTGGATACAAGGAAATCACATTCATGATTAACGGTACAGGCGCTTATTCTAAAATGAAATATGAAAACGGGGCACACCGCGTTCAGCGTGTTCCGGAAACGGAATCAGGCGGCCGTATTCATACGTCAACTGCGACTGTTGCATGTCTGCCTGAAGTAGAAGATGTAGAAGTGGATATTCACGAAAAAGATATCCGCGTTGATACATTTGCATCAAGTGGTCCTGGTGGGCAGTCTGTAAATACGACAATGTCAGCAGTACGACTGACACACGTTCCGACAGGTGTTGTCGTATCAATGCAGGATGAAAAATCACAGATTAAAAATAAAGAAAAAGCAATGAAGATCCTTCGTGCGCGTATTTACGATAAGTTTGAACAGGAAGCGCGTGCTGAATACGATGCTGTCCGTAAGTCAGCTGTAGGAACGGGCGACCGCTCAGAGCGTATCCGCACATACAACTTCCCGCAAAACCGTGTAACGGATCACCGAATCGGCTTAACGATCCAGAAGCTTGATCAGATCCTTCAGGGTAAAATGGATGAAATTATTGAGGCGCTCATTTTAGAAGAGCAATCAGCTAAAATGGAAGCGATGAATAATGGAGAAGCTTAAAATGTACGAGGCCCTTAATTGGGCTTCTTCTTATTTAGAGGATCACGACCGCGAAGCCTTTGCAGCCGAACTTTTACTGAGACACATAACAGGGCTCAACCGGACATCATTTTTTATGGAACTGAGAGAAGAGCTGTCAGAGGAACATCTGAAAGCCTTTGGTATCGCACTTGATCAGCATGTCCAGGGTGTGCCTGTTCAGCACATTATCGGTCATGAAGAATTCTACGGGAGACGTTTTCATGTAAATAGAGACGTGCTGATCCCAAGACCGGAAACAGAAGAATTAATTTTTTATATGTTTGACCGGGCGGATCGTATCTTCAAAAAGAAGAAGAAGGTTCTGGCCGTAGATGTAGGAACAGGAAGCGGTGTGATTGCGATCACCATGAAGCTTGAACGCCCGGACTGGCAGGTCACTGCAACGGATTTATCCCAAGCAGCCCTTGCAACAGCAAAAAAGAATGCGCAATCACTTGAAGCTGAAATTGAATTTACAGAAGGTGACCTCCTTCAGCCGCTTGAAGGAAAAAAGTTTGACGTTTTTCTCTCAAACCCGCCTTACATTCCACACAGTGATTTCAGCACAATGTCAGAAATCGTCACAGAACATGAGCCCCATTCTGCACTTTTCGCAGATGAAGAGGGCTTAATTCTATACAGAAAAATGAGCGAACAGCTGCCTGCACACATGAACAGACCGGGCCTTATCGGCTTCGAAGTCGGCGCAGGACAGGGAGAAACCGTGGCAGCATTACTAAGAAAAGCCTTTCCAGATGATCACACTGAAGTCATTTATGATATCAATGGTAAAGATAGAATGGTATTTTGTGAGTTAACTGATTCTAGTGTTGAATAAGTAGGCTGAAAGTTCCCGCTCCAGGCGGACGCTTTCCATGGCCGGGCGGTGAGTCAGCAGGCTTCGCCATGCTCTGTCTCACCTGTCCCTTCCTGCCATAGGAGTCGCCGCCTTACGCGGGAACTTTCAGCTGTGCAAGCATATAATTGAACAATTAATAACTTATGAGAAAATATGATTAGGATTTATTATACGCAGCGTTGATCGAAGTGGAGGGCGGCGACTCCGGGACGATTAGTTGGAAGCTGAGACCCCGCAGGCGCAGCCGAGGAGGCTTAGCAACAACCGTCCGGAAAGCGTCCGCCCGAAACGTAGATCAAACGCCAAACTTTTAATTCCTATCAATGTTTAAAACTCACAAATCTCGTCCACAATGCCCTAGTAACGGCAGGGAGGAATGGACGATGATTCAAAAAACAATGATTTTGATGATCTTACTCACAATCCTTACACCATCTACAGCATCCGGTGAAGAAAGCGACATTCGTATGCGTGTAATTGCAAATAGCGATACAGCAGAGGATCAATCAGCAAAAGAAGCGCTTTATCAATCCATACAGCCTGAAATCATTCAGCTTTTAGGTGGTCACCCTTTAACCAGGGAAGAACTGAGTGATCAACTAAATGTAAAACTCCATCAGATTCGTTTAATCGTAGAGCGGCATGCCGGAGATATAGCGCCTGAACAAACGGTGTCCACAGCATTCGAACCACATACGTTTCCTGATGGCGGCACTTATCAGACACTTGTGATTAAGATCGGCAGTGGAGCGGGTGAAAACTGGTGGTGTGCATTCTTTCCTGAAATGTGCGGGACAGTGACTTTGGAAGAAGAGAAAAATGAGGACTGTGAGAACGACTTATCCCCAGAAAAAAAAGTGTCGAAAACGGATATTAAAGTAGAATCATTTATTGTGAACTGGATTTCAGATAAATGGAACCGCTTTAGTGAAAAACGGGGATAACTACTCTTTATACACAAAGTTGTGCACAATTTTGATGAAGTTATACACAAACTGTGGATAGTTTTAACCTTTGTTCACAGGAAGATAAAAATAGTATACTATTATTCAGGACTAAATGTTGATAAACCAGCATGTCGAAATAAATCAAAATAAATCTAAAAAGTAATTTGAGAGGTGATTCACATGGAAACGATCCGCTGGACTGTGGATATCAATGTGGAAAAGAGTGAAGGTTATCCACAGATTTCTGAAGCAGCTGATTATTTACGACACGGTCATGTGGTTGCCTTTCCTACTGAAACCGTTTACGGCCTCGGAGCAGATGCAACAAGTGATACTGCAGTGCAGGGCATTTTTGATGCAAAAGGGCGCCCGTCAGATAATCCGCTGATTGTCCACATTTCAAATCCTGAATCGTTAGATGAACTTGTATCATCGATCAGCAATGATGCAACACAGCTGATTCAGACATTCTGGCCGGGCCCACTCACAATCATTTTTAACAAAAAGAATGGTGTGTTTTCAGATCTTGTAACAGCAGGACTTGATACAATCGGCATCCGCATGCCGTCACATCCTGTTGCGCTCGAACTGATCACCCGTTCCGGAAAGCCGCTCGCTGCCCCGAGTGCGAATACGAGCGGCAAGCCAAGCCCGACTTCTGCAGCGCACGTGGCCCGTGACCTGACAGGACGCATAAAAGGAATCGTCGACGGCGGTGAAACAGGCGTTGGACTTGAATCCACAGTCATTGACTGTACGGTTACACCACCGATGATCTTGAGACCAGGTGGTGTTTCAGCTGAAGAAATCGAAGCCTGTATCGGTCAGGTGCTCGTTGATCCTTCTTTGAAAAAGGAACAGAGTGTCCCAAGATCACCAGGGATGAAATACACACATTATGCACCAACCGCACCTCTTTATCTCATTAAAGGTGAAGCTGAATGGATCCAGCAGACGATCAACCGTTTTAAAGGTGAAGGGAAAAAAGTTGGCCTGCTCGCCTCTGAAGAACTCGCTGCACAGCTTACGGCTGACATTGTTGAGGTTTGCGGCAGACGTAAAGACCCTGCAACGATTGCGCGTGGGCTCTATCACGCGATCCGTTCCTTTAACGACACAGATGCAGATATCATTTTAGCTGAAGCCTTTGATGAAAAGGGGATCGGCGCAGCCATCATGAACCGTCTTGAAAAAGCGGCCGGACATAAGTGGATTAAAGAGAGCTCTTCCTGAGGGGGGGCTTTTTTCTGTTAAATGGAGGTTGAATAGATTAAGAGCCTGGTGTGATTGCTACTAATTTTGAGTGGAATGCCACAAGTTGCAAGGGTGATTGATACAACCTGAGCAGAGATTGGTACAAATAACCGGGTGTATCACTACATACTGAAAAGAAAATGCGACAACCGCCATATGCTGTTCCACAACTCCAATCATATCCCCGAGGCCCAAATCATATAATCCCTCATCAACAAAAGGGGGAGCAGTATGTGGACAATCTTTTTAGCGTTAGCGCTTGGAATGGATGCATTGTCAGCAAGCATCGCAGCAGGCGCACAGCCGGTCAGCACAAGAGCAAAATGGATCATCAGCCTCATGGTTGGTCTTTTACATATGGTTTTACCGGCAGCGGGAATGTTGATCGGTTCTTCACTGCTTGATGCGATGAACTGGTTTGGCATGCTGCTGCTCATCTTTATCGGTATTCAGATGATCTTTGCGGGCTTTAAAACGAAAAAAGATCAGCCATTGGTGCTGACTCCGCTCAAGTGGCTGGCCTTTTCGATTGCTGTCAGCCTTGATAGCTTATCAATCGGCATCACGCTTGGGATTACAGACCTTTCTGATTCACAGTCGCTCCTACTCTTCGGACTCGCAGCATTTCTCATGACCCGGATCGGTTTTGCGATTGGCAGCATTGTCACACTCACAGCAGGCAGATTCAGTGAAGTGATCGGCGGCAGCATTTTAATCGGACTCGCACTTCGCATGATTGAGTAGTATGCTGGTTTGAAAACCTGCACGGAGGCTACATTACTAGTAAAGAAGTCAGCGCCGAGGTGAACTGTGATGAAAAAGGGAACATTCAAAGGACTTGAAGCAATTATTTTAGAAAATCAGCATTTAAAAGCAGTCATTCTACCGGATTTCGGTGGAAAAGTAGCAAGTTTTTACGATAAAAAAGCGGATTATGAGTGGTTTTATCAGGCAAAAGTAGACCAGCTGCCAATGCCACATTATGGCTCTGCTTTTGGAGAGTATACCCCATCCGGCTTTGATGATCTGTTTCCGGGAGTAGATGAAGGTCCACACCCGCTAAATAACAGGAAAGTACCGGATCATGGTGAGGTTTGGTCGATGGTATGGGAGATTGACGAAAAACTTGATAATGGCGTCACACTTGAGGTGAAGAGCCCGGTTTTTCGATACATCCTTAAAAAAACGATCACACTGCTAGATGACGGTCTGGAAGTCAGATACCGGGCAAAAAATACCGGTGAAGCGCCATTTGCATATATATGGGCGCCGAGTATTTTACTGAATATGAATGAACACACGCAGATCGAAGTGCCGGAAGAATGCGAAGAAATCATCAGTATCGAACCTGACAATGAGCATCTTGGTGCATGGGGATCGCGTCATTCATTTCCGATTACGTACTCAAAAGATACGAAGGAAGAAATTGATCTTTCAAAAATGGCGCCGAAAGAAGCACAGAACGTTGAGAAATTTTACTTCGCTACAAGACTGAGCAGCGGCTGGTGCAGAGCATTACAGAAAGATATCAACAAAGCACTTTACTATTCATTTGATCCGGATAAAATTCCGTTTTTATCTGTTTTCAAAAACCATGGCGGCTGGCTCGGGGACTACAACTTCTCCCTTCAGCCATCAACAGGCATGTATGATGATGTGTATGTAGCAAATAAAATTGACCGGGTCGCGAAAATTGCGCCTGAGAGTGAGGATTTGTGGATATTTAGGATAACGGTTGAAGAGTTGAATTAAAAGAAGGTGTCCAGTTGCACGAAATTGGACACCTTCTTTTAACGAGGCTTGGTTTAATGATCCTTTATTTCAATATGATCTAAATCGAACGTACCATTTGCTACATTTAACTTAACTGTATTTTCACCCTGTTCAAGGTTTAGCTGATAAGAACTTACAGCCAGTGGTTCATTTTGTAATCCCTGATTGTTATTAAAGAACGTGAATGTGTCACCTGTATCAGTTGAACCATTTACTGTGACAGCACCATTATTTCTCCAGTAAAGGTAGAGGGAGTATTCTCCGGCTTCAGGCGCTTCAAATTGAAGAGAAAGAGATTGATCCGTTTCAGCTAAAATACCTTCATCAGTGACCTCGCCATCAGTTTCAATCATATCAGGTGTATATCTGGTAATGTTCACTGGGTCACCTGCAGGCAGCGGTAATGGTTCAGTGATGGACAAAGGTTCTCCGAAATCAGGGAAGCCATCTTCAGTGATTTCAAATGGCTGCATACGAACATTTCGTGTCCAGCCTGATCCCTGCTCTTTAGCTGCATGGTAGACAATCCAGTACTCTGAGCCATCAGGGGATTCAACAAACGAAGCGTGACCTGGTCCAAAAACATCATTACTGCTTTGGAAAACAGGCTCCTCCTGTTTTGTCCATGAATCAGGATCCAGCAGGTCGGCATCTTTTTCTGCTGTTAAAATGCCAAGCTTATAAAAATCGCTCCAGCTGCCACTTGCCGAGTAGACGATATGAATATAATCATCAGTGTAAAGGATCTGTTGACCTTCATTAATGGATGGCTCGCCACCTTCCATTTCCCAGTCATATTCAGGTCTTGAGAGCTCGACTCTGTCAGTATTTAATTCTGTAGGGCTTTCCATTCCTGCGATATAAGTATACTGACTGACATTCTCGTCACCTTCCCAGCCAGACCAGACGTAGAACAATTCTCCATTCTGGTCGATGACTGTTCCGTCAATTCCCCATTTATCAGTAGGATCTGTGATCTGTCCTACTTCAGTGTATTCTGAAAATGGATCTTCGTTCTCAGACTCAAGCACATACATTCTGTGCTCACTTCCTCCACCACTTGCCGCATAATATACGTACCATTTCCCATCAATAAAATGTACTTCCGGTGCCCAGATGTTTTGACTGTTTTCAGTTCCTGGAGTAGGTTCCCATACAACTTTTGATTCTGCATTCATCATTGAGGTGGGGCTGTCAGATTGCCAGATGGTTATATTACTGCCGGTCGTGTGCGTATAGACGTAGGTATCTTCATGCTTCGTCATCCAGGGATCAGCCCCGTCAGGTAACACAGGGTTATAAAAATCCTGGGCATATTCATTTGACTCTTGAGATTCATCTGATGAGCAGGCTGCAAGGCCAATGCCCGCTGCTAATAGTGCAATTCCTGTTATAGCGATTCTTTTCACAACATCACTCCTAGAACAAAAGCCGCTCTGGGCGGCTTTTGATTACTTAATTCCTGATTGTGTAATCCCTCTGATAAACCATTTCTGGCCGATTAAAAAGACAATTAAAATTGGGATAGTAGCTAGCGTAGTCAGCGCCATCAGTTTTCCGTAGGATGAAACAAAGCTCCCCTGTTGCATTATCGCAATACCGGTTGTAACGGTTCTCATCTCAGGGGTGTTTGTCGTTACAAGTGGCCATAGGAAATCATTATAGATTGCCATGAAAGTAAAGATTGCCAGTGTTGCAATTAATGGTCGTGCAGAAGGAATTACGACTTTCATAAAGATTTGCCATTTGTTTGCTCCGTCCATTCGTGCTGCTTCTTCCAGTTCTTTAGGAAAAGAACGGAAAAATTGATACAGCAGGAAGACACCAAATGCATTTGCCGAATAAGGCAGGATCAGTGGTGCATAGGTGTTAAGAAGTCCAAGGTTACTAAACTGCTGATAAAGCGGCAGGAAAGTAATAACCCAGGGAATCATTAATGTACTGACAAACAACGGAAATAATACTTTCTTAAACGGTACATCCAGACGGGCGAGTGCATAAGCAGCCATTGAATCAATTACGACTACAATTGCTACACCTGCAAAACCGACAAATAGTGAATTAAATAACCATCTTAGAATTGGCACGCTACTGCTGGTTAACGTGCTGGTATAATTCTCGAAAGTAAATTCCTGTGGGAAGAATGTTCCTCCTCCAATTGCTTCAAAATCTGATTTGAAAGAAGTGGAAACCATCCATACAAGCGGTATCAGAAACAAAATCGCCAGTATCGAAGCGAATACGATATTAAGGATTTTAGTTTTACGCATGGTTTTTCTCCTTTCTTTCACCAGATCTTGTTACCAGGAATTGACCAACTGAAATGACAATCATAATTAATGCCATCAGCATCGCCATTGCAGCGGCTGAGCCCATTTGTCTTAACTGGAAAGCCTGTTGAACAATACCCATTAACAGCACTTCAGTGGATTCACCAGGACCACCGCGTGTCATCAGATAAGGCTGACCGTAAACATTAAACGATGCAATTGTTGAAGTGATAACAACAAAGATCATAATTGGTCTGATTGATGGCAGCGTAATATGTAAAAACTTGTGCCAGTTTGAAGCACCATCAATATCCGCTGCTTCATAAAGCTCTTCAGGAACTTCATTCAGTGCATTAATAAAGATAATCATGTTAAAACCAATGGTCCACCACACTGTAGCAATAACAAGTGATATCCATGCAAAAGGCAATCGGGTCAACCATGGGATACTATCCATACCAAGTGAATTTAAGAATTGGTTAACAAGTCCTGAGTTTGAATCAAGCATCCAGAGCCATAATACAGCGATAACTGATACTGAGATCGCGTACGGAAGGAAATAGGCTGTTCTGAAAAAGCCGCGAATCTTTTCAGGTAAGCTGTTCACTAGCATCGCAAGACCCAGACCGATAATAACCAATAAAGGCACACTATAAATAACAAATTGTGCAGTATTTTTCAGTCCATTTAAAAATACACGATTTTCAGGTGTGCCAGATGTGAAAATGGCTGAGTAATTTTCCAGACCTATGAATGGATGGATAGGAGAAATTAAATTCCAATCATGAAAACTAATGTAGATCCCGTAAACTAAAGGAACGACTAAAAATAAAGTAAACATGATCAGATATGGAAGTACAAATAGAAAAGATGTAAAACCCGATGCTTTTGACTTCATATCAAAACCTTCTTTCTTTAAAGCTAGTTTAAAGTAAAAGGTAAGAGCGGGCATAAGCCCTTCCTCTTACCTTTTTACTTTATTGCTCGTTATTGCAGACTTGATTGTGCATCCTGAGCTGCTTGCTCAAGAGCTTCTTGTGCGTCTCTCTGGTTAAGAAGTACTTCGTTTACAGCGCTGAATAGTGGATCAGACACTGGTCCCCAGTTTTCAACGTTTGGAGAGAACTGTACATATTCGAATTGCTTTGCTACTTCAGGCTGCTGCTTCATTTCATTGAATTCATCGCTTTCATAGACAGCTTTAGATGCCGGAGCCTGTCCAGACTCAGCCCAAGCCATACCATTTTCATCTACATAGTTAAGGAAAGTTGTGATTGCTTCAATTTTAGCGTCATCCTGAACAGTTTCAGGAATTACAAAGTTATGTGAGTTAGCAAAAACAGCCTGCTGCTCAGTTCCAAGCTGAGGCACCGGTGCTACACCATAGTTCATACCTGACTCTTCAAACTGATTCATCATCCATGGACCGTTCATATGCATTGCTGAATTCCCCTGAAGGAACAATGTCAGCTCACCATCCTGCTGGATATCTGCTGGTGATACTTCATGCTCATAGATTAGAGAGTGAAGAAACTCAAGTGCTTCAACTGCTTCGGGTGAATCATATTGTACTTCGCCGTCATCAGTGATCAGCTCACCGCCATTTTGATAGACAATTGATGGGAAGATGAATTGTTGAGGCCAAAGTGTTGGTACTGCAAATCCATATTGTCCTTCATCAGCATTTGTTGTTGCGATCGCTGCTTCAAGGAACTCTTCACGATTTGTTGGTGGAGCTTCCGGATCAAGTCCAGCCGCTTCAAACAGATCTTTATTGTAATAGAACATAAGCGGGTGAATATCTAATGGAACGCCATAGATAGAACCATCAACTTCTGCACCTTCCCAGGCAGTCGGGTGATAATTTTCTCTATCGATCTGATCACCGACAATGTCATCAAGATTTTTAATAATATTCTGGTTTGCATATGTCATAATCTGATCACCGTGCATGATCATTACATCTGCGCCTTCCTGCTGACCGCTAAGAGATAAGTCAAGGGTAGTGTAATATTCTGACTGTGGAACGATTTGGAAATCTACTGAAACTTCGTCTTGTGAATCATTAAATTCATTTACAATCTGCTCCATATTAGGACCGTCTGCGCCTGAAAATGGTGCCCAGAATGTAATTTCCTGAGTGCCGCTGCTACCTTCACTGCTGCCTTCGTTTGATGTGTCATCGCCTGAACATGCTGCCAGTACGGATGCCACTGCTAAACCTGATGCAACTGTAAGTAAAGACTTTTTCATTTGAAAATCCCCCTCAAGTTAAAAGTTTAGTTAACAATCGTTTTATTAACTAAAACAAATGTTAACTAAAAGCGCTTACATTGTCAACTTTATTTTTCATTAATTTAATAAGAAGGTAATAAAAAATGCTATAAATGGCTATTTTAATAAGTTTTTTATTAAAATAAAACAAGTTTATTTAGTAAAAATTTATTTAAATTTACGTTGACTTTTACTAAAATTAAATTATAATTATGAGTATATTTAATTTACTAATTAAGAAGTAATTTAAGAGAAGGAGGATGGAAGATGAATGTATACGACTTAAAACAGTCTTTTATCTCTATATTTAATGAATCACCTGAACGTTTGTTTTTCGCACCAGGGAGGATCAACCTGATCGGGGAACATACGGATTACAATGGAGGAAAAGTATTTCCGCTCGCAATTACATATGGAACTTATGCCTATGTAAAGCAGCGTAAAGATAAAAAGATCAGATTTGCATCTAAAAACTTTTCTAAATCCGGGATCATTACAGCCTCACTTGACCACCTTGAAAAAAACAATGAAACCGAGTGGGTGAACTATCCGATCGGGGTAATACACTTCCTCAAAGAAAGCGGTTACAACATTGAAGATGGTTTTGATGTTTTGTTTGAGGGCAACATTCCAAATGGTGCAGGTCTTTCTTCTTCTGCCTCAATAGAGATGGCAACAGGCGTTATGGTAAGAGAGCTGACCGGGTTATCAATTTCACAGGTTGAGCTGATCAAATTATGCCAGCGAGTTGAGAATGAATTCATCGGGGTAAACAGTGGAATCATGGACCAATTTGCAATTGGGATGGGGAAGCTGGGACAGGCGATTTGGCTTGATTGTGATACGCTGGAATTTGAATACGCTCCAATTGAATTGGAACACGAAAAAATTGTCATTATGAATACCAATAAAAGAAGAGAACTTGCTTCTTCAAAATATAATGAACGCCGTGCTGAATGTGAACAGGCCTTAAAGATCATACAGACGTACACAGAAGTTGAGAGTCTTGGTGAGCTTTCAGTTGCACAGCTTTCAGATGTAAAGAACTGGCTTGATGATTTGCTTCTATATAGAAGAGTCAAACATGTTGTGACAGAAAATGAGCGTACCAAACAGGCTTACGTATCTTTAAAAGCAGGGGATCTTGAGCAGGTAGGCAGATTGATGAATGATTCACACCAGTCATTGAAAGAAGATTATGAGGTGACTGGGGAAGAACTTGATACATTAGCTGAATTTGCTCAGACTCAGACTGGGGTAATTGGTGCGCGTATGACAGGAGCGGGCTTTGGCGGGTGCGCAATCGCTATTGTTAAAACTGATGACGTTGAAGACTTCATTAAAAATACGAGAAGACATTATCAGGATCGTATTGGTTACGGACCGGACTTTTATGTTGCTTCAGTTGGAGACGGGGCAAAAGAAATAAACATTAAGGGAGCTGAACAGACAAGATGATTTCAAAGAACGAAATTGCACAGCATCATGGACAGCCGATTATTAAATATACAATCCAAAACGACAATGGTGTACGTTTATCAGCACTGAATTATGGCTGTATTATTACTGAATGGATTACGCCGGATAAAGACGGACAGAAAGAAAATATTGTCCTTGGATATGATGATTTTTCAAGATACTTAACGGATTCACCGTACTTTGGAGCCATTGTCGGCCGTTTTGCAGGCAGAATCGAGAATGCTGCATTTACATTGGAAAATGAAACCTATACCCTTGCAAAAAATGATGGTGAAAACTCACTGCATGGAGGGGAACAGGGGTTTGATAAAAGAATATGGACAGTTACTGAAACAGGAAATACTTTAATGTTCAATTTGACAAGCCCCCATTTAGAAGAAGGGTTTCCTGGAGAGCTGAACATTCAGGTGAGTTACACACTGACAAATAATGATGAACTCAAAATCAGTTATGAAGCAACAACTGATCGGAAAACAATTATAAATTTGACGAATCATACTTATTTCAACCTGACTGGTACACTTGATTCTGTTTTAGGTCATGAACTGCAGATCCCGGCAGATGCTTACCTTCCATTAACCGAAAACCTGATTCCAACAGGAGAAAAAAGAAATGTAGGAGGTACTGCTTTTGATTTCCAAAAACCGAAAAAACTGGCAGATGCACTGGACCTTCAGGATGAGCAAATTAAAATAGGTGGCAACGGTTATGATCACCCTTTTCTCTTAAATAAAGGAATCATTCAGCTAAGTGAACCTTCAAGCAGAAGACGTCTGGTAATTGAGACAGATCAGCCTGCTGTTGTATTTTATGCAGGAAATCATCTTGGAGCCGAAGGGGAAATGCGCGGTCAGAAAATTAAGCCTCATTCAGGAATGTGCCTGGAAACTCAAGGGCTGCCGAATGCAGTAAATGAACCTTCTTTCCCGACATGTGAATTGTCACCAGGTGAAAAATACAGCTCTGAAACAGTTTATCGACTAACTACATACTAAAAGGAGTGACAAAGAATGAGAACAGAATATCCTCGTCCACAATTTGTGCGACCAGACTGGCTTAACTTAAATGGAGAATGGGATTTCGCTTTTGATGATCAAAACAAAGGACTGAAAGAAAAGTGGTATCTGAACAACGAAGCGTTTAATAGGAAAATCCAGGTGCCATTTGCTTTTCAAACCGAATTAAGTGGCATTCATGATAAGACATTTCATGATGTTGTCTGGTATCAGCGAAAAGTGGAAGTTCCATCCGACTGGAGTGGCAGGAAGATGATTCTCCACTTTGGCGCTGTCGACTATCAGGCAAAAGTTTATGTAAATGAAGAACTTGCAGGTGAGCATACAGGTGGTCACACGTCTTTTTCTTTGGATATTACCCATTTAGCAGGTGAAGAGGCAGTCATTACTGTACGTGCTTATGATCCTTCAAAGGATGAAACCATTCCAAGAGGCAAACAGTTTTGGAAAGAGGAAATTGAATCAATCTGGTACACAAATACAACAGGCATTTGGCAGCCAGTGTGGCTGGAGGCGGTATCTGAAGCCTCATTGGATCATGTGCGCTTAACGCCGGATCTGGATAAAGGAGATGTACAAGCTGAATTCAACTATTCAGATGCTGCGATTGGTAAGTGGGCTGATATCTCCATCTCGTTTAAAGGTAAATCCATCATTCAGGCAAGGTTCCTAATCAACGAGTGTTATGAAAAGCGTACTTTCAATGTGCTGGGTCAGCATATTTTTCATACGGGCTTCCATCATGAAGGTATGACGTGGTCGCCTGAAAATCCACAACTATTTGATATGACTGTAAAAATAATGGATGAATCAGTAGTTTATGATGAGGTAGGCACGTATTTTGGTATGAGAAAAATCCATACAGAGGATGGCATGGTGTATTTAAATAATAAACCTTACTACCAGCGACTCGTACTTGATCAGGGATACTGGAGAACAGGGTTATTAACAGCGCCTGATGACAATGATTTCAAACGTGATATTGAACTGGCAAAAGAGCTTGGCTTTAATGGCTGCAGAAAACATCAGAAGGTGGAAGATCCAAGGTTCTTATACTGGGCAGACCAGCTCGGCTTTCTGGTTTGGGGAGAATGTGCAGCGTCCGCCTTCTATTCCGAAAAAGCTGCAACACGTCTTGTAGAGGAATGGTCTGAAATCATTGAGCGGGACTACAACCACCCGTCGATTGTTGCGTGGGTTCCTCTAAATGAGAGCTGGGGTGTGCAAATGATCAGATCTGACAGTAAACAGCAGCATCATTCTCAGGCACTATATCACCACCTGCATTCACTGGACAATACCCGCCTTGTAGTTGGTAATGATGGATGGGAGCAGACGGTAACGGATATATGTGCGATTCATAACTATAATCATGGCAGTGATGATGAAAAAGCAAAAAGTACTCATTTTAAAGAAGAGCTCAGCACAAAAGAAAACCTTCTTTCTTCACAGCCGGCAAAGCGTAAAATCTATGCTAACGGCTTCAGTCATCGGGGAGAACCAATTCTGTTAACAGAGTTTGGAGGTATTGGATTTATGACTGGTGAAGACAATGGATGGGGCTATACATCAGTTAAAGATAAAAAAGCGTACGTTGCAGATTACAAGCGCATCATGGACGCGGTCTATCATTCTGAAGCGCTTCACGGCTATTGCTACACTCAATTGACAGATGTTGAGCAGGAGATTAATGGTATATTAACCTATGATAGAGAGCCAAAATGCAGCATTGAAGAAATCAGAGAGATCAATCTGCAGTGGCATAACGAGATCAAATCTAAATAGCCGATAAGGAGTGTTTTAAATGGCAGTACTTGTCACAGGTGGAGCGGGCTACATTGGAAGCCATGCAGTATTAGCATTAAAAAGAAAAGGGTTTGATACAGTCATCGTTGATAATCTCCAGACTGGTCACGGCGGCGCAGTTAACCGTGACGACCATTTTTATAAAGGTTCTCTTCATGACGGGGAATTCCTTGATAAGGTATTTACGAAGCACAAAATAGATGCAGTCATTCATTTTGCTGCGAGTTCTCTGGTAGGAGAAAGTGTACAGAACCCTTTAAAGTACTATGAAAATAACGTAGGCGGTGCAATCTCACTGCTTCAGGCAATGGAGCGACATGGCGTGAACAAGCTCGTCTTCTCTTCAACAGCCGCAACTTACGGTGAGCCGGAAACTGAATTACTCACTGAAGAAGACCCAGTGTCGCCAACTAACCCTTACGGTGAAACCAAGCTTGCCGTTGAAAAGATGCTGAAATGGGCGAGTGAAGCATACGGCATTCATTCGATCGCACTCAGATATTTTAACGTTGCAGGCGCGGATCCTGAAGGTTTGAGAGGGGAAGATCATGACCCTGAAACACACCTGATTCCGATTATTCTGCAGGTGGCACTCGGACAGCGCAATCATATCAGCATTTTCGGTACAGACTATGCAACGCCAGATGGCACGTGCATCCGCGACTACATTCATGTTAGTGACCTTGTAGATGCGCATCTGCTTGCGCTTGAAAAACTTGAATCAGATCCTGAGACGACTGTATTTAACCTAGGAAATGGCCAGGGCTTCAGTGTAAAAGAAGTGATCGACACGGCGCGTAAAGTAACTGGCCACGACATTCCTGCAAAAGAAGAAGCACGCAGAGCAGGAGACCCTGCAAAGCTTGTTGCTTCTGCTGAGAAAGCAAGGAATATCTTGAAATGGAACCCGGTTTATACGAACCTTCATGACATTATAGAAAGCGCATGGAAGTGGCATGAAACACATCCTCAAGGGTATAACCAGGAGACCCGGAAAGGAGGCTAACATGATTTCATTACAAATTGAACGCCTGCTGCAGTTTGCTGTTCAAAAGCAAATGGTTGAACAGGCAGATATTGATTATGCCAGAAACAGAATCCTTTCACTGCTGAAGCTGGATGCACCTGAAGAAACAATCGTTCCCGATGAGCGGCTTGAAACGCCAGTGCCAGTGTTAAATGAAATACTCAGCTGGGCTGAAGCAGAACTGAATGTAACCAGCATTACTGAAAAAGATCAGCTCGATGCAGCGATCATGAATTGCCTGATGCCGAGACCGTCTGAGTTGAATCATACCTTTCTATCTCTTTACCAGGACAATCCTGAAAAAGCGACGCAGCATTTTTATGAGTTATCACAAAACGCGAACTATATCCGGACAGACCGGATCGCTAAGAATGAAAGCTGGATTGCAGGGACCCCTTTTGGTGATCTCGAAATTACGATCAACCTTTCAAAGCCTGAAAAAGACCCTGCAGCGATTGCAGCTGAGAAACAGGCGAAAAGTGTAGGTTACCCATCCTGCTTACTATGTAAAGAGAACGTCGGCTATGACGGCAGAGCAAACCATCCTGCGAGACAGAATCACCGTATTATTCCAGTTACACTTGAGGACGAGCAGTGGTATTTCCAGTATTCGCCTTACGTGTATTATAAAGAGCATGCAATTGTTCTGAGTGAAGAACATAAGCCGATGAAGGTATCTAAAGAAAGCTTTGACCGTCTGCTTGCTTTTACCGAGCAGTTCCCGCATTACTTTGTCGGCTCGAACGCAGACCTGCCGATTGTCGGGGGATCCATTTTGAGCCACGATCATTTTCAGGCGGGGCATTATGAATTCCCGATGGCAGTCGCACCTGTCACTGAGACTTTTACGTTTAAAGGTTATGAAAACGTTGAGGCTGGCATTGTAAAATGGCCAATGTCTGTCCTGAGATTAAGAGGAACAGATCGTTATGAACTTTCAGCGCTTGCCGGTAAAGTGCTGGACAGATGGAAACGCTATGAGGATCCGCTGGTGGAAGTGCTGGCATTTTCAGATGGAGAGCCTCACAACACGATCACGCCAATCGCAAGAAAGCGCGACGGCAAATTCGAAATCGATCTGGTATTGCGGAATAACCGAACGACTGAACAACATCCGGGTGGAATTTTCCATCCGCATGAAGAGCTTCATCATATTAAAAAAGAAAACATCGGCTTAATTGAAGTCATGGGATTAGCCGTGCTGCCGGGCAGATTGAAAGAAGAGCTTCAGTTGACTGCGGGTTACCTTGCAGATAAAGATATGACTGGTTTAAAGCAGGATGAACGGACAGCGAAGCATGCAGAGTGGGCGGAAAAAATATTGACTGCAAGATCACCATCTTCTGAAAACATAACTGAGATTATTAAAAATGAAACAGGGAAAGTATTTGAAAGAGTACTTTCACATGCAGGAGTGTTCAAGCAAAATGAACAGGGACAGGAAGCATTTAGAAAATTCCTGATTTCAATAAATGACTAAAACCTCTTGATGGAATCACGTATAATAGAAAGTAAATGTCCTGAAAAATGAATGGGTGGTAAAATGGCAACTTTAAAAGATATTGCAACAAAAGCGAATGTATCTCTGGCAACAGTCTCCAGGGTACTCAATAAGGATGAAAGTTTATCAGTTGCTCATGAAACAAAGCAGCGAATCCTTCTAATTGCTGATGAGCTCAATTATCAACCTGGCAAACGTAAGGTTGTAAAGAAGAAGACTACGCTTAGAATGGGTCTCGTCTACTGGTATTCAAAAGAGCAGGAAATGGAAGATCCTTATTATCTTTCAGTGCGTCTTGGTGTAGAGCGTACATCTTCAGAACGCGGGATTGAAATCGTAAAATACTACAAAAACGATCTCCAATTCAGATCAGCCGGAGAAGAAAAGCTCGATGGTATGATCGCAATTGGAAAGTTCAGTTTATCTGATATTGATCTATTCAAAAAATTGACAGATAAACTGGTATTGGTAGATTTCACCCCAACTTCAAATGTTGATTCAATTGTAGTCGACTTCCGCTCTGCCATGATCGATGTCCTCAGGCACCTGATCGATCTGGGCCATGAGCGTATCGGCTATATCGGAGGACATGAATATGTTCAGGATAATGAAATGGTCAAAGACGAGCGGGAAACGACTTTCTTCGAATACCTGTCTCTCTATCATACATTTTACCCTGAATATATCTGGACCGGAAAGTTCACGGCAGCAGACGGCTACACGCTGATGAAAGAAGCGCTGAAGCAAGGCAACGGACCATCCGCCTTCATTATGGGAAGCGACTCCATGGCAATCGGAGCCATGCGCGCACTTCATGAAAAAGGCGTCCGCGTCCCGGAACAGGTATCAGTCGTCGGCTTCAATGACATCGAGATGTCACGCTACCTGCAGCCGTCACTCACAACCATCCAGGTCCACACCGAATACATGGGTGAAGCAGCCGTCGACCTCCTGCTCGAACAGCTCTCATCCAAACGCAAAATCGCCAAAAAAGTCGTCCTACCAACCACCCTGCTGGTACGTGAAA
Source organism: Jeotgalibacillus malaysiensis (assembly GCF_044789845.1). Lineage (NCBI taxonomy): Bacteria > Bacillati > Bacillota > Bacilli > Caryophanales > Caryophanaceae > Jeotgalibacillus > Jeotgalibacillus malaysiensis. Next base: position 2,951,303 of record NZ_CP085252.1, on the reverse strand, counting down.
GCAGCGGACCGTTAAAAAAGTGATGATGATGAACCCGGGTTTGGGATGACCCGGGTTTTTTGGTGCGATACAGCGGGGACGGAGGTTGCTGTATCTTTTATACAGAATATGGTAAAGTGATACATCACCTCCGTCCCCGCTGTATCACAAAACACTCCCAAAAAGAAAAAGTGTCTAAAATGTGATAAGCTAAGGGGGAAGTGAGAATCCTAAAAAGGGGTCGGTTTCATGAGGATTTTATTTATTTGTACAGGGAATACTTGCCGCAGTCCGATGGCTGAAGCAATTTTAAATCATAGAGATGAACCGCATATTGAGGTACGTTCTGCCGGGCTTTTTGCGATGGAGGGCGGAATGGCGTCACACAATGCGCAGCAGGTACTTGAGGAAAACGGTCTGACGCATAATCACCGCTCTCATTCAGTCACACAGTCTGATGTGCACTGGGCGGATTATGTATTTGCAATGACAAGCTCGCATAAGGCAATGCTGATGGAACAATTTCCGTTTGCAGCGGATCGCATTTTTACGCTGAAGGAATTTTCTTCAGAACGCGGACTTGATGTGTCAGATCCGTATGGCGGTTCGGTGGAAGTATACCGTTCCACATTTAACGAGTTAAACAGATTAATGGATAGCATGCTGAAAAACCTTAATAAACAGGAACAGGGAGGATTTTAATATGAAAGTCGCATTAGCATCTGATCATGGTGGTACGAATCTGCGCAAGGAAATGGCAGATCTTTTAACAGAATTGAACATTGAATTTGAAGATTTCGGCTGTGACTGTGAGGGATCTGTTGATTACCCTGATTACGCACTGCCGGTTGCTGAAAAAGTGGCATCAGGCGAATTCGACCGCGGGATTCTGATCTGTGGGACAGGCATTGGTATGAGTATTGCAGCGAACAAAGTAAAAGGTATCCGCTGTGCGCTTGTTCATGACACATTCAGTGCAAAAGCAACGCGCGGACACAACGATTCCAACATGCTTGCAATGGGTGAGCGTGTGATCGGACCGGGCCTTGCACGTGAAATCGCTTCGATCTGGCTGCAGGGAGAATTCGAAGGCGGCCGTCATGAGAATCGTATTAATAAGATGAGTGAGTATGAAGCAAAATAATCATTTCTTCAGAAAGAAGGGCTTGCAATGAATCAGGAGTTGCTGTCAATCCTTGAGGAATACCAGGAGCAGGCTTCGCTAAAAGAGGGTCAGCTTTTTGTCATCGGCTGTTCAACCTCTGAAGTCATCGGCCGTAAAATTGGTACGTCAGGAACAGATGAAGTCGCTGAATCGCTTTATAAAGCATTTGAGAGATTTTCAGCAGATACAGGTCTTCATCTTGCATTTCAGGGCTGCGAGCACATCAATCGTGCACTGATCGTGGAGCGTGAAACGGCTGAGCGATACGGACTTGAAGAAGTCACAGTTGTCCCTGTGCGAAAAGCAGGCGGTGCAATGGCGTCATATGCATATCGTCATATGAAAGATCCTGTTGCAGTTGAACGCATTCAGGCGCACGGCGGTATTGATATCGGCGACACGCTGATTGGCATGCACCTGAAGCCTGTCGCTGTTCCAGTTCGCGTCGCAGCAAAATCACTGGGTGAAGCACACATCACACTGGCGCGCACCAGACCGAAGCTGGTTGGCGGTGCACGGGCAGTATATGAACTTGAATAAATGGACAACCGGTCTTTTAGAGGCCGGTTGTTTTTAGGTTAAACAGTTGTGGTAAGGATGCGTTCAATTAAGGAGAGCGGTGAATCGATTCATACAGGAGATGAACCATAAAAGTGGAGGGGTGAATCAATTATTTTGTCCATACCGGTCATTGAGCCAATTGTGTACATCGCTGATTCAATTATTTCGGGGGCTGAGCCATATATCTTTAGAAATGAACCAATTAATCTTCACCAACTGATCAACCAGTCAAGGTCTATTCCAACACAGGCTTTATAAACCACACAAAACCATTCAATTCCGAAAATAGTCGATCAAAATACAAAAATTTATTACAGATTTCCTGAGAAATATTCGTCTTTTAGATGTAAAAAGCCAATGTAAGCGCATAACAACACCCTTTATGTCAAAAACAGCATTTTCACAATCATCAAAAACATGTTAAGATGAAGAAGATTTTTGACCAAAGACGGGAACAGACCCGGGACATGAGGGAGGATTCACAATGAATAAGATTCAACAGCAGGATCAGGCATTATTCGAAGCAATGCAGGACGAACTGAAGCGCCAGCGTACGAAAATCGAGCTGATCGCGTCAGAGAATTTTGTAAGTGAAGCAGTCATGGAAGCGCAAGGATCAGTACTAACGAACAAATACGCAGAAGGTTACCCTGGACGCCGCTACTATGGCGGCTGTGAGCACGTGGATGTCGCTGAAAACCTTGCACGCGACCGCGCGAAAGAAATTTTCGGTGCAGAGCATGCGAATGTTCAGCCGCACTCAGGTGCACAGGCTAATATGGCTGTCTATTTCTCAGTACTAAAGCCGGGCGACACGGTTCTTGGTATGAACCTGTCTCATGGAGGTCACTTAACGCACGGAAGTCCAGTAAACTTCAGCGGTGAACTTTACAATTTCATCGAGTACGGTGTAGGCGAAAAAGACGAGCTCATCGATTATGAGGATGTCCGTCAAAAAGCGCTTGAGCACAAGCCGAAAATGATTGTAGCCGGTGCGAGTGCATACTCACGCACAATCGATTTCGCTAAATTCCGTGAAATCGCTGATGAAGTGGACGCATACTTAATGGTTGATATGGCGCATATCGCAGGTCTTGTAGCAACTGGTGTACACCCGTCTCCGGTGCCGCACGCACATTTTGTTACAACAACAACGCACAAAACACTTCGCGGACCACGTGGAGGCATGATTCTTTGTAAAGAAGAATTCGCGAAAAAAATCGATAAGTCAATCTTCCCTGGCGTGCAGGGCGGACCGTTAATGCACGTTATCGCTGCAAAAGCAGTGGCATTCGGTGAAGCAATGAAGCCTGAATTTAAAGACTATATTGATCAGGTTGTTAAAAATGCAAAGGCAATGGCAGAAGCGTTCAAGAAAAATGGGATCGATATCGTCTCAGACGGAACTGATAACCATCTTGTGCTTGTGAACCTGCGCTCGCTGAATCTGACAGGTAAAGTGGCTGAAAAAGTACTTGATGATATCGGCATCACTGTTAATAAAAATACGATTCCATTTGACCCTGAAAGCCCGTTCGTTACAAGCGGTATCCGTATCGGAACACCAGCTGTCACATCACGCGGCTTCAAGGAAAAAGAAATGGAAGAAATCGCTGAACTGATTGCAAACGCGCTGAAAAACCACGAGGACGAAGCAAAGCTGAAAGACGCTGCAGCAAAAGTCGAAGAGATCACAAGCCGTTTCGCGTTATACGAGTAAATTTTGGAGACTGTCCTTCATTGGGCAGTCTTTTTGATTTGTTAAGGGCATGAAGAGAGTGTGGTGCAGGTCGGGTAATAACATTCAAAGCGGGGAATGCTACATCCATGCGGTGGATTGCGACAAGTTCCCGGGTGTATCGCTACATCCTGCAGCACAATCGCTACAACTTCAGCGTAGTCAGCGAAAAGTAACCAGCAACCGTCAAAATTTTTAGTACAATTACCATTACGTAACACTTCCCATATATCATACGGACGTTTCTTGTAAAAAATCTGCAAGTATGATAACTTTCGTAAGGATTTGCTTTATAATAATATGAAGAAATGAATATTACATATGTGTTCTTCAAACATTTTTTATCATATTCAGCAAAATATTGGAGTGGGGGGACGGAGACTCCTGCACCAGGGAAGGGCAGGCGAGACCCCGGAAATGCGTAGCATTGAGGAGGCTCGGCGCCCGGGTGCGGAAAGCGCAGTCCCCCACGGAAATATTTTGCGGTGGTTGGAGAACCTATAATAAAGGAGTGACAGGTGTGGGAAAAGTATACGTATTTGATCATCCGCTGATTCAGCACAAGCTGACGCACATCCGCGATGAACAGACTGGAACAAAGGATTTTCGTGAACTAGTAGATGAAGTGGCAACACTCATGGCTTTTGAAATCACACGCGACCTACCAATGGAAGAAATTGATTTGAAAACGCCGGTAAGCCAGACGAAAGGTAAAGTCCTTTCTGGTAAAAAGCTTGCGATCGTCCCAATCCTGCGTGCAGGTATCGGAATGGTAGATGGGATTTTGAAAATGATTCCTGCAGCTAAGGTTGGACACGTTGGTTTGTACCGCGACCCTGAAACACTAAAGCCGGTTGAATACTACGTGAAGCTTCCTTCAGATGTTGAAGAGCGCGATTTCATTCTGGTTGATCCAATGCTTGCAACAGGCGGATCAGCAGTTGAAGCGATTAACTCTCTTAAAAAGCGCGGAGCAAAAAACATCAAGTTCCTATGCCTTGTAGCAGCACCGGAAGGCGTTGAGGAAATTAAAAAAGAACATGATGATGTAGACATTTATATTGCAGCCCTTGATGAAAAACTGAATGAAAAAGGTTACATTGTCCCTGGTCTTGGAGACGCGGGTGACAGATTATTCGGTACAAAATAAGCGATATCATTAAAGGAGAAACTCATGTCTAAACGTATAAAAGTGATGACGATCTTCGGTACAAGACCAGAAGCGATTAAAATGGCACCACTTGTACTTGAACTCAAAAAACAGGATCAGTATTTCGAACCAATCGTGACTGTAACAGCTCAGCACCGTCAAATGCTTGATCAGGTTATGGACATTTTCGGAATCACACCAGACCACGATTTAAATATCATGAAGGACCGCCAGACGTTGACTGGCATCACGACACGTGCGCTTGAAGGCCTTGATCGTATTATGAAAGAAACGAAGCCTGACATCGTACTTGTTCACGGTGATACAACAACGACTTTCGTCGCAGGACTTGCTGCATTTTACAATCAGATCGCAGTCGGGCATGTCGAAGCGGGTCTTCGTACATGGAATAAATATTCCCCGTACCCTGAAGAGATGAACCGCCAGCTGACGGGTGTAATGGCAGACCTGCATTTCGCACCAACAGATCAGTCAGCAGATAATCTTATTCAGGAAAACAAGCCTAAAGAAAACATCTTTGTTACAGGTAACACAGCGATCGACGCGTTATCTACAACTGTAAATGCAGATTACCAAAGTGATATTCTTGATCAGCTAAACGGAGACCGTCTGATCCTTGTTACTGCGCACCGCAGGGAAAACCTTGGTGAGCCGATGAAAAATATGTTCCGTGCGATCAAGCGTGTTGTGGATGAGCAAAAGGATGTGCAGGTTGTGTATCCTGTTCACCTGAACCCGGCTGTACGTGAAATTGCGCAGGACATCCTCGGTGGAGACGATCGTATCCACCTGATCGATCCGCTGGATGTCATTGACTTCCACAACTTTGCGTCAAAAGCACACCTGATTCTGACAGATTCAGGCGGCGTGCAGGAAGAAGCGCCATCACTTGGTGTACCAGTGCTTGTGCTGCGTGATACAACAGAACGCCCTGAAGGTATCGCAGCAGGTACACTGAAGCTTGCCGGAATCGAAGAAGAACAGATTTACAATATGGCAACGGAACTGCTGACAGATGAAGCGGCTTATCAGGCTATGTCGAAAGCATCCAACCCATACGGTGACGGAAAAGCATCTGCCCGCATTGCAGAAGCGATCCGCTACTACTTTAAAGAAACAGATCAGCGCCCGGATACATTCCGCGTGTAAAACAAATCCCGCTCCTGGGTTAGGGGCGGGATTTTCTTATATACGTTTTGTGGTGAGGTGCGATAAAGTTGAAAGGTGAATGAATAATAGTGAAAGGTGATAGATATCTTCCGAAAGCCTATAGATAAATCTACCGCACCCCGTGCAAAAGTAGAATAAACTAAAAGGTGACAGATAAAATCGAAAAGATGATTGAATAACCAGCCCAGGTGAAAGAATTAGCCCACCACACCCACAGCGTTCCTCCATCTAACACCCGAACTCTGCCATCCACCAATCCCGTTAACCACTCACTAGTCTTCTCACCAAAACAGGACACACCCCAAACCAAAAAACAACTCCCAAACACCGCTCAAAATTCCGTTTTGTCAAAAATGTGAACACACAAACTTCTATATGTGATCAATTGAACTTTTTGTCGAGATCGCGTTGACATCATTTAGTGCCTATTGTATGCTTTTAAAGGGTATAATGATAAGGTTTTCATAGACTTGAAATTACACATAAAACCTGTCGATATCCGCCCTCAATTTCATTCTCAGATTGTGAGGATGCACTCATGCGTCAGTCAAGACGTCCGTTCCATGCGATGGCCCTTTATTCGGCCATTCTGTCACAATTAACCGGCTCCGTACTCATCGGAATTTTTGGTGGGAGATGGCTTGATCGTCATTTGGAAACAGAACCGCTGTTTATGATCATCGGATTACTTCTGGGTTTATCAGCAGGAATCTATGCGATGCTTCGCACAGTGAAACAATTCGACTCAGGAGAGTAGCTAAATGCCTGACATCAGAAAGCATTTTTCACGGTACACCAAGTACATATTTTACTTGTTATCGATGTTTGTCCTCGGCTTCGGGTTCACACCTTTCCCGGATGTTTTTCTCGGTCTGATACTGGGAACTTCTTTCAGCCTGCTTAATCTTTGGCTAATGAAGAACAGAATGGAAAAGTTTGATCGTGCGATGGACGAAGGCAGAAAAGTGCGTTCGCTTGGAACACTATCACGTATGGCCTCAGCAGGAGTAGCGGTGCTCATTGCACTGGAATTTCCGGAACTCATTCATTTGATTTCCACTGTATTTGGATTAATGATGGTTTATTTCGTCATTATGATAGATTATTTATTGCAGCAAGTCCTACACAAGAAGCGGGAAGAGAGGTGAAATAAATGAATCATGAAGCGCCATTAGCAGAATTTCTGGGGCTGACCTTTAATCTCTCCAATGTCTTAATGATTACCGTCGCATCCGCAGTTGTATTTTTAATTGCAGTCCTATCCACACGCGCCCTGGCGATGAAGCCAACCGGGATGCAGAACTTTATGGAGTGGATCATGGATTTTGTGCGGAATATCATCAAGAGTAACATGGATTGGAAAACCGGAGGAAGCTTTCACATTTTAGGGATTACACTCATTATGTATGTTGCGATTTCGAACTTTTTAGGTTTACCTTTTGCGATTACATATGATCACTATCTCTGGTGGAAATCACCGACAGCTGATCCAATCGTTACAATGACTCTTGCTGTTATGGTAATCGCGCTTACGCATTACTACGGCATACGCATGAAAGGCTTCAGAGAATACGGAAGAGATTTCTTCCGACCAATGGGTTTCTTATTCCCGCTTAAGATTATTGAAGAATTTGCAAACACGCTAACGCTTGGTTTGCGTCTTTACGGTAACATCTATGCAGGTGAGATCCTACTCGGTCTTCTTGCAGGAAGTCTGGCAACAGGTTTCTTTGGTCACATTGCGGCGGTTATTCCAACGCTTGCATGGCTTGGTTTCTCCGTGTTCATCGGTGGTATCCAGGCGTTCATTTTCGTAATGTTAACGATGGTTTATATGGCGCACAAAGTGAGCTCTGACCATTAATATATTTACCTGTTCAGTTACTGAACAAACATTTACACAAAAAATTATTTACCCACACTAAGGAGGACATATCCAAATGACAGGTTCAATTGGTCTTTTAGCAGCAGCACTAGCAGTAGGTTTAGCAGCACTAGGTGCAGGTATCGGTAACGGTATGATCGTATCTAAAACAGTAGAAGGTATCGCACGTCAGCCAGAAGCACGTGGTATGCTTCAAACTACAATGTTCATCGGGGTAGCACTAGTTGAGGCCGTTCCGATCATCGCAGTAGTTATCGCGTTCATCGTACAAGGTCAATAATATTTCACATAAAATGGCGAAGATCACATCGTGACATGCTTCGCCATTTTTTACAGAACATCTGACTCTAAAATGAATTTCTACCTATTATAAAGACTGATTAATGTTAATCAGTCATCGCCTTACGAATCAACACTAACTTTCCGTATTTGACTGACTTCTGAAGGGAGTGAAACGAGCGTGTTCACACTTGATGCATTTGTACTTGGAGCCAGTGGCTTCAGTGAGGGAGACATCCTTTTCCAATTAGCGATGTTCATCCTTTTACTAGCATTACTTAAGAAATTCGCATGGGGTCCGTTAATGGGCATCATGAAACAGCGTGAAGACCACATCGCAGGCGAAATCGAAGCGGCTGAAAAAAGTCGTACAGAAGCGAAGCAGCAGCTTGAAGAGCAGCGCCAGCTTTTGAAAGAAGCTCGTCAGGATGCGCAGGAACTAATTGAAAACGCCCGCAAACAGGGTGATGCTCAGCGTGAAGAAATTATTCTTGCAGCGCGTGCAGAATCAGAGCGTATGAAAGAAGCGACACTTCGCGAAATCGAAACAGAAAAAGACCAGGCAGTTGCAGCACTACGCGAGCAGGTTGCTACATTATCAGTACTGGTTGCTTCTAAAGTAATTGAAAAAGAACTGACAGTTGCAGAACAACAGCAGCTGATCAATGAAACAATTGCAAAGGCAGGGGATCTGCGATGAGCAAATCAACTGCAGCAGCGCGTTACGCACAGGCACTTTTTGAGCTTGCAGTAAAGCACGGCCAGACAGATCAGATTGAAGAGGATCTTCGCACAGTACGCCAGGTGTTTACACAGACGCCTGAACTGACAAAGCTCCTTCAGTCTCCTAAATGGTCAAAAGATCAAAAAAAGCAGCTGATCGAGGCATCGTTCAGCGGCATTTCACAGCACGTGCTGAACACAATGTACATTCTGGTTGACCGCCGTCGTAACAATGAGATGGTTGAGCTTGCAGATGAGTACATTAACCGTGCATTAAATGCACGCGGTACAGCCGTAGCACACGTATCATCAGCAACAAAGCTATCAGACGCAGATAAAGAAGCAATTTCTGCTTCATTTGCTCCGAAAGTCGGAAAGCAGCGTCTTGACATTCATAATCACGTAGACTCAGCACTTCTTGGCGGCATTCGCATCCGCATTGGGAATCGTATCTTTGACGGTACCCTTCGCAATAAGCTAAATCGCCTGGAACGTGAACTGAAACGATAAGATCCACGAAATGAGGGGTGACATTCATGAGCATCAAAGCTGAGGAAATCAGTGCGCTGATTAAACAGCAGATTGAAAACTATCAATCGGATATCGAAGTAACGGAGGTTGGTACTGTTATCGAAATTGGTGACGGTATCGCACGTGCTCATGGCCTTGATAACGTTATGGCTGGAGAGCTTGTTGAATTCTCTAACGGCGTTATGGGTATGGCGCAAAACCTTGAGCAGAACAATGTCGGTATCATTATCCTTGGACCATACCGAGACATTAAAGAAGGCGACGAAGTTCGCCGTACAGGCCGTATCATGGAAGTTCCAGTTGGAGAAGAAATGATTGGTCGCGTAGTAAACCCGCTTGGACAGCCAGTTGATGGTCTAGGTCCGATCAACACATCTAAATCACGTCCAATCGAAAGCCCGGCACCAGGCGTAATGGCACGTAAGTCAGTACACGAGCCACTTCAGACTGGTATTAAAGCGATCGATGCACTTGTTCCAATCGGCCGTGGCCAGCGTGAGCTGATCATCGGTGACCGTCAGACTGGTAAAACATCTGTAGCGATCGATACAATCCTGAACCAGAGAGATCAGGACATGATCTGTATCTACGTTGCAATCGGACAAAAAGAATCGACAGTACGTGGTACAGTTGAAACACTTCGAAAGCACGGCGCACTTGATTACTCAATCGTCGTAACGGCATCAGCATCACAGCCTGCTCCATTATTATTCCTAGCACCATACACAGGCGTAACAATGGGTGAAGAATTCATGCTTAACGGCAAGCACGTGCTTGTTGTATATGATGACTTAACAAAACAGGCATCTGCATACCGTGAACTTTCACTACTACTTCGCCGTCCTCCAGGTCGTGAAGCATATCCTGGTGACGTATTCTACCTTCACAGCCGCCTTCTTGAGCGTGCAGCGAAGCTGAATGAAACATTGGGCTCAGGTTCAATCACAGCACTACCATTCGTTGAGACACAGGCAGGGGATATCTCAGCTTATATTCCAACGAACGTAATCTCAATTACTGATGGACAGATCTTCCTTCAGTCAGATCTATTCTTCTCGGGTGTACGTCCTGCGATCAACGCCGGTCTTTCAGTATCTCGTGTTGGTGGATCTGCACAGATCAAAGCGATGAAGAAGGTATCCGGTACACTGCGTCTTGACCTTGCAGCATACCGTGAGCTTGAAGCATTCGCGCAGTTCGGTTCTGACCTTGATAAAGCAACTCAGGCAAAACTGAACCGTGGTGCACGTACTGTTGAAGTACTAAAGCAGGACCTGAACAAGCCGCTTAAAGTAGAAAAGCAGGTAATGATCCTTTACTCATTAACTAAAGGACACCTTGATGATATCCCAGTAGAAGACATTCGCCGTTTCGAAAACGAATTCCTAAGCTGGATGGATCAAAACCACAAAGAACTGCTGGATCACATCCGCACAACGCAAGGTCTGCCTGAAGACAGTGATATGGAAGCAGCAATCAACGGATTCAAGAAGACTTTTGCTAAAAGCGAGTAATTAAACCAGCATTTCAACTTTAAAGGGTGGTGAGAACCAGTGGCATCGTTACGCGATATTAAAAACAGAATCACGTCGACGAAAAAGACAAGTCAAATCACTAAAGCAATGGAAATGGTATCCGCATCCAAACTGTCCCGTGCAGAGGATAACGCGAAATCATTCAACCCTTACATGAATAAAATTCAGGAAGTGGTTGCTTCAATTGCAACAGGCGCTGCAGATGCATCACACCCGATGCTCAGCACACGCCCGGTGAAAAAGACTGCTTATCTCGTCATCACTTCTGACAGAGGACTTGCAGGAGCTTATAACTCCAACGTAATCCGTTCAGCAATGAATGCGATTAACACCCGTCACTCAAGCAAAGATGAGTATGTGATCCTTGCAGTCGGACGTGTAGGACGTGACTTCTTTGCTAAAAAAGGCATGAATATCATCGATAGCATCATTGGGTTACCCGACCAGCCAAGCTTTGCTGATATTAAAGAAATTACGGGGAAAGCAGTGGGCATGTATGCAGATGAAGCTTTTGACGAGCTTTACATGTACTACAACCACTTCGTCAGCGCAATTTCACAGGAAGTAACAGAGAAGAAGGTTCTCCCTCTGACAGATGTAGCAGCTGAAACAGGCGGTACGACATCTTATGAGTTTGAACCATCACCTGAAGCAATCCTTGAAGTGCTTTTACCACAATACGCAGAAAGCCTGATCTACGGCGCACTGCTTGATGGTAAAGCAAGTGAACACGCTGCCCGTATGACAGCAATGAAGAGTGCAACGGACAACGCCAAAGAGCTTATCGATTCACTATCATTATCATACAACCGTGCCCGCCAGGCCGCGATCACTCAGGAAATCACAGAAATCGTAGGCGGCGCCGCGGCGTTAGAAGACTAATATAGTTCAGTTAAGCTGCTCTTTTAAACAGCAGCTAGGCATGGACTGTAAAAACTTTATCAGAGAGTTGATCGGAGCGCAGGGCGGCGACTCCGGGACGAATAGTGGGAAGCTGAGTCCCCGGAGGCCGCAGGCTGAGGAGGCTCAGCAACCACCGTCCGGAAAGCGTCCGCCCGAAGCGCAGATCAATCTCTCGTTATCGAAAACCACATTTAGCCGGGCTTTCCCGCTCGGCTTCCACAAGCAAGCTAGGAGGGGAAATGATGAATAAAGGACGCGTTTTACAGGTCATGGGTCCAGTTGTTGACATTAAGTTTGACAATGGCCAGCTGCCTGACATTTATAACGCTCTAACAGTAGCATCAGGCTCAGCAGAAGCAGATGTACTAACGTTAGAAGTAGCACTTCACCTTGGTGATGATGCTGTTCGTACCATTGCGATGTCCTCCACAGACGGCATCCAGCGTGGAGCAGAGGTAACGGACCTTGGTTCACCAATTACTGTTCCTGTTGGAGATGCTACACTTGGACGCGTATTTAACGTACTTGGAGAAGCGATTGACCTTGCGGGAGATGTAGATGCAAGCGTTCAGCGTGACCCGATCCACCGTTTAGCACCAACATTCGAACAACTTTCAACTGACACAGAAATCCTTGAAACTGGAATCAAAGTAGTAGACCTGCTTGCTCCATACATCAAGGGTGGTAAAATCGGTCTCTTCGGAGGAGCCGGTGTTGGTAAAACCGTTCTGATTCAGGAACTGATCAACAACATCGCTCAAGAGCACGGCGGTATCTCAGTATTCGCCGGTGTTGGAGAGCGTACTCGTGAAGGAAATGACCTTTTCCACGAGATGACTGATTCAGGCGTAATTAAGAAAACAGCGATGGTATTCGGTCAGATGAACGAGCCGCCGGGTGCGCGTATGCGTGTTGCCCTGTCAGGTCTTACTATGGCAGAATTCTTCCGTGATGAGCAGGGACAGGACGTACTTCTGTTCATCGATAACATCTTCCGTTTCACGCAGGCAGGTTCTGAGGTATCAGCCCTTCTAGGCCGTATGCCATCAGCCGTTGGTTACCAGCCGACACTTGCAACTGAAATGGGTCAGCTTCAAGAGCGTATCACGTCGACAAATGTTGGTTCAGTAACATCGATCCAGGCGATCTACGTACCTGCCGATGACTATACTGACCCTGCACCGGCGACAACATTCGCCCACCTTGATGCAACGACAAACCTTGAGCGTAAGCTTTCTGAAATGGGTATCTACCCAGCCGTTGACCCGCTTGCTTCAACATCACGCGCACTTTCTCCAGAGATCGTTGGAGAAGAGCATTACGCAGTAGCACGTGAAGTTCAGCAGACGCTTCAGCGTTACAAAGAGCTTCAGGATATCATTGCCATCCTTGGTATGGATGAGCTTCAGGAAGAAGATAAGATGATCGTAGGACGCGCACGTCGTATCCAGTTCTTCCTATCTCAAAACTTCCACGTAGCAGAACAGTTTACAGGTCAGAAAGGTTCTTACGTTCCTGTTAAAGAAACAATCGCAGGATTCAAAGACATTCTTGCAGGTAAATACGATCACCTTCCTGAAGATGCATTCCGTCTAGTAGGACGCATCGAAGAAGTGCTCGAATCTGCTAAGAAGATGGGCGTAGAAGTATAATTAGGGACCAGGAGGGAAAAAAATGAAGACCGTTAACGTCAATATCGTTACTCCCGATGGCCCTGTGTACGAGTCTGCTGTAGAAATGGTGAGCACAAAAGCTCAGAGCGGGGAGCTCGGCATTCTGCCAGGGCACATCCCAATGGTTGCACCGCTAGAGATCGGCGCTGTCCGCCTGAAAAAAGAAGGACGCACTGAACTCGTAGCCGTAACCGGAGGCTTCCTTGAAGTCCGCCCGGAGCAGGTAACAATCCTAGCGCAGGCAGCAGAGCCCGCGCCAGACATTGATATCGACCGTGCAAAAGAAGCCAAGCAGCGGGCAGAGCGCCTTCTGCAGGCCAAACAGGACAACGTTGACTTCAAACGCGCAGAACTTGCACTTCGCCGTGCAATGAACCGCATTGATGTATACGAAAACAAAATGTAACTGATTTAACCGGCACCCTCCCCGGAATGGCTTCCATGCCAGGCCGGTAAGGGGCCGGTTTTTTGTTTGGGTTGATGGATTGTTTTTTCACAATATTTAGGCGGCACATTGGGGACGGAGTTGTCTGTTCCACTTTTAGAATGACTCTAAAAACGAATCACTGAACTCCGTCCCCAATGTGCCGCTATCAAAAAACAACCAGTACACAACACCCCTTCCAAAGAGGACTGACATCATACTTTATGAGCATTTTCACAAACTACGGACACATTCTCATTGAATTCTAAGAATTCTTTGATAGAATGACAAAGTTGGGAGAAAGGAGTCAGGATATGGCAGAGTTCGGACAGCAGGCACTTTTCAGCATGCTGATTCATTTAACTTTTATTGCATTAACGTTCTGGTCGATGCAGGCGCTCAGGTTTGACAAAGCGATCAGACCCAATAGAGTTTTCCAGGCAAGAGTATTATTTATACTAGTCAGCATCGCGATTGGCTCGACTGTTGCAAACTTTTTCTTATCATATACGACCTGGTCTCAGCAGCTGCCCTATCTTTGGTAGACACGGAATTGTCACAATGTAAAGGTTTTCATAATAAAAATCTAATGTTTTTTCAAAAAATGTGATTTTTTCATCTACCAAATCAGGAAGAAATGGTTTAACTTTAGTATGTTGTGGAATAGTCAAGCATGCACACTTAAACCGGTGGGGGCTATCTTGAACTCTTCATATATAAGAGAACGGAGTATATGGAAAGACAGTGTAATCTGTCGATAATAGAAGTATGGCATGTGAGGAATTTGTCAAATTGCCATGAATCATGACTTTCTTCTCTTGTATAAAAGAGTTCTAGAGTGATAAGATTTGTAATGTTTTAGTTTTTTAAAAGTTTACTTGTATATGAGACATTTATTGGATTAGCCTATTGCGCGATTGAAGCAGACGATATCACTTCAGTCACTTACATTGAATATGAATAGTATTATGAGAATGAAGACGCGGAGGGGAACTCACTTGGAAAAAATCATCGTACGTGGCGGTAACACGCTGCAAGGTTCAGTCAAAGTAGAAGGTGCTAAAAATGCAGTTCTTCCAATTTTAGCAGCAGCACTGTTAGCTGGAAAAGGGAAGAGTACATTACTAGAAGTACCTGCACTATCAGACGTAAAAACAATCAATCAGGTACTGACACATTTAAACGCAGATGTCAGCTACACAGTAGAAGAAAACAAAGTTATCGTGGATGCAAGCCAGGATCTTGCACCTGAAGCACCATTTGAATATGTACGTAAAATGCGTGCATCGGTTCAAGTCATGGGACCACTGCTTGCAAGAAACGGTCATGCAAGAGTTGCACTTCCTGGGGGCTGTGCAATCGGTTCACGACCAATTGATCTTCACCTGAAAGGCTTCGAAGCAATGGGCGCAGATGTAACTGTAGGAAATGGCTTTATCGAAGCGAAGACAGATGGCCGTCTTAAAGGCGCTAAAATCTATCTGGACTTCCCAAGTGTAGGTGCTACTGAAAATATCATGGCAGCTGCAACACTTGCAGAAGGCACGACAGTCATTGAAAACTGTGCAAAAGAACCTGAAATCGTAGACATGGCGAACTATATGAACAAAATGGGCGCTAAGATCAAAGGTGCAGGAACAGATACAATCCGTATCGAAGGTGTGGAAGAACTTCACGGTGCAGAACACACAATCATTCCTGACCGCATTGAAGCCGGTACATTCATGATCGCAGCAGCAATCACTGAAGGTGATGTTTTAATCGAAAATGCAGTACCTGAGCACTCAGCATCAGTCATCGCGAAGCTAAAAGAAATGGGCGTCACAGTCATCGAAGAAAACGAAGGCGTACGCGTAATCGGAAACGGCAACCTGAAGTCAGTAGACATCAAGACAATGCCACATCCGGGCTTCCCGACTGATATGCAGTCACAAATGATGGCGCTAATGCTGACAGCAAATGGCACAGGCGTAATCACTGAAACAGTATTTGAAAACCGCTTCATGCACGTTGAAGAATTCCGCCGCATGAATGCAAGCGTAAAAATCGAAGGACGTTCAACAATCATGAACGGACCAAGCAATCTGCAGGGAGCAGAAGTAGCAGCAACTGACCTTAGAGCAGGTGCAGCACTTATCCTCGCGGGACTCGTAGCAGATGGCTACACACAAGTAACTGAACTAAAACACCTTGACCGTGGTTACGTAAACTTCCACGAAAAGCTTGTCGCACTAGGTGCAAACGTAGAACGTGTAAGTGAAGAGACAGAAGCAAGAGTAGAAGCAGCCGCAACAGCAGTACGCGTATAATTTTACTGAACTCATACTTCTTATTCTTATACATCACGATACTCTGACTAATTATACGTATATAAGCAGTATACACACGCTGGGGCGTGGGTATACTGCTTTTTTTGTTTTGGAGAATTGAAACAAGGAAGCTGCTGAGATTGGAATAGATGGGTAAATGTATAGATGGATTCACTCATCTTTTGTGGTTAATCTATCACCTCTAAAATTAATTACGTCATCAATTCGGTATATTCTACTTGAGGTCAAATATGTCCAACTTTATCTATCAGCAGTAGCAATAATTCTATCATCTTTCAAATTAATTCCATCACCAATGAAATTTTTCATCCCACCACCCGCCTCCATCTGGCAAATTACGAAGGCTAGGGTCTGACCCCGCACTTCGCTGCATATACTCCCCCATAACCTATGTCTGGAGGGGTGAGGATGCACCAGCGGCTTAAGTTGTTTTTGTTATTTGCAGGATACTTTATACTATTACTCGCAATTCCGGCGTTTATTATTTCGCCTAAAGAAGATCAGAGGACTCCTTTGCCTGAAGAAGAGGAGCCGGCTGAACAGGTTGAGGAGCCTGAAGCTAATTTAGCTGTCCCTGTTATGAGGCAGGCGAGTGGTGAGGTTGAGACGGTGGACCTTGAAGCATATGTGTCGGGCGTGGTGGCAAGTGAGATGCCGGCTTCTTTTGAAAAGGAAGCATTAAAAGCGCAGGCGCTCGCAGCAAGAACGTATGTGACGAAATTTCTCTCGCATAGCGGAGATGAACCGATCACGGATACTACAACGCATCAGGTATATAAAAATGAGGATGAATTAAAAGACATTTGGAAAGACGATTATACTTGGAAGAAAAAAGCGATTGATGAAGCGGTAAATGAAACAAAAGGTGAAATCCTTACCTATGAGGGACAGCCGATTACAGCTGCATTTTTTTCTACGAGCAACGGCTGGACTGAAAATGCGAAGGATTATTGGGAAGAGGATGTCCCTTATTTAGCTTCAGTGGAAAGTAAATGGGATGAGCAGGCGGCTCCCGGCTTTTACCATGAAAAAAAGATACCGGTAAATGAATTTGAAGAGAAGCTGGGCATCAGTCTGTCTGCAGGCGAGCAGGGCAATATTCTGGAGCGGACGCCAGGTCATAGAATTAAATCGGTTGAAATAGCAGGTAAAACATTTAGCGGGAGAGAGATCCGTGAAACGCTTGATCTGCGTTCGACTGACTTTGAGTGGGTGCTGCAGGGTGATGAGGTTGTGATTAAAACAAAGGGGTTTGGTCATGGTGTGGGGATGAGTCAATACGGTGCGAACGGGATGGCGCTTGCAGGCAGCAGCTACAAGGAGATCGTCCATCATTATTTCAGCGGGGTGGAGATCACGTCAATTGGGGACGCGGTTCCTGCGCTGCTGGTGAAAAGATGAAAAAAGCAGCATTCCAGTAGCGGGATGCTGCTTTTTTTGAGGTGATGGCACTCGGTTGTGTATACGCAGCAGTCAATCGTGCATATAAAGCACTCAACCCGGGTGTATCGCGCACTGGGCAGGTGACTTACCTACCTCAGCAGGGAACATACTGCGTTCGTCAGCTACATTTAGAGCTACTCCTGAAAATACCCCTCAACACGCACAAACCATTTTCTCAGTCTGCTATCCTTTTTAACAAAATAAAAGCGCTGAATGAGGAAATAGACGACCAGTACGCCGGTCACGTCTTTTACAGCGTCTATAATCGTCGCTGAGCGGTATGGAACGAATGCCTGATGTATTTCATCTACAAAGCCGTAGAACGCTGCAAACACAGCTGCAAGGGTATGTGTAGCGACATTGAGCTTTCCATGGACAAGCAGTGCCGCAATAAATAAGAAATGGAGAATGCCAAATTCAACTATATGGAGAGACTCTTTTAGAAAACGGTCAAATGACCCGGATGGCAGTTCAATGACTGCATCGTGAGGTAAACTTGATAGCACCCAGATCAGGATCATATATATAAAAGGCAGAGTGGTGATAAACAGTTTAAGCCATTTGATCATGCGACAGAATCCTTTCCCAGTCGAGTACTATTTGGGATTGTATCATGCAGCACACGGTTTTGAAGAAAAAAATTGTGACAATGTATAGAATTTCCTCTAAGCGTTCAAAATGAGTGCTGAGGTGATGAAAATGATTAAGGGAGACAAAAATCAATCTACCCTGTCAGACAGCTTTAAAAAGTTTTTCAAAAAACGCTGGGCGGTACCTGCCATTTACCTTGGGTGTGCAGCGCTCGCGGTTGGAACTGTATTTTTTGTACAGGGACAAAAGGATTCAGAAGTCGCACAGGAGTCAACAGAAAGTCAGTATGTTTATCAGGAAGAAGCCAACGACTATACTTACGGTCCACCGGAAACAGCAGAAGTCAATCAGCCAGCTGAGAAGATGAGCCTGCCAGTCACTGACCCGGATGCAGTATCTGTTCATAAAGCGTTTTACGACCAGACAGCAGATGCAAGTGAGCAGCAGGAATCATTAATTGTTGTAAACCAGACGTACTACCCTAACCTTGGCGTTGATTTGGTACAGAATGGTGAGCCATTTGAAGTAACAGCTGCTATGAGCGGTACAGTTACACTGGTAGAAGAGGATCCGTTTATCGGTAACGCAGTGGAAATCGAGCATGACGGCTATGTCACACGCTATCAGGCAATCGAGGATATCACGGTTTCTGAAGGTGAGGAAGTCAGACAGGGACAGGTCATTGCACAGTCCGGTGTCAGCGAACTCAACCCGGAAGCAGGACTTCACGTACACTTTGAAGTGTTAAAAGATGGTCAGGCAATCGACCCGATGTCAATTACGCAATAATAGGTATATCTTAACCGCCTGCCGGCATATAATGCACAAACGGACCCACAGGAGGCCGGCACCGTGCATGAGTATATCAGAGAGAGAACAATCTCGGCTGGCAGGCACATCGTAGAGACAGAAGAAACGGTCCGCTCAATCGCAAAAATTTTTGGGGTATCTAAAAGCACAGTGCACAAAGACTTAACCGAGCGCCTGCCAAAACTAGATCCTGCGCTCGCAGACGAAGTAAAAACAATACTTCATTATCATAAAGCAATCAGACATTTAAGGGGCGGGGAAGCCACGAAAGCCAAATATGAAAAGCAGCAGCAACAATCCAACTGAAAAAGAGGAGGCCATCAATCAAACGTTTGTTTGGTTCATGACCTCCTCTTTTAGTTGTGGTAATATATACTTATTGGACTTTGCTTTCTTTGAAGTAGGGGGTCAGACCCCAGCCTTCAGCACCATCACGACTATATACCATAGACTATCTATAATATCAGTAAATATGACCGATATAATATGCGTATGCAAACACAAGGCAGATTCCATACATATTTGGCGGCGAACAGTGAAGGAGGGGGTCAGACCCTGCCCTTCACGAAGGCAAGGGTCTGACCCCCTCCTTCACTCACAACCCGTCCTAAACCAATAACCTGTGACTGAAGGGAGTCTTACAAAATAATGTTTTCGAAAGATATTGGAATTGACCTCGGGACAGCAAATCTGCTGATCCATGTAAAGGGTAAAGGAATTGTCCTGAATGAGCCGTCCGTCGTTGCAATCGATAAAAATACGAACCGCGTACTTGCAGTAGGTGAGGAAGCACGCAACATGGTCGGTAGAACGCCTGGTAACATTGTGGCGATCCGTCCGTTAAAAGACGGCGTTATCGCTGATTTTGACGTGACAGAAGCGATGCTGAAGCACTTTATTAATAAATTGAATTTAAGAGGCTTGATATCTAAGCCGCGCATTCTGATCTGCTGCCCGACAAATATCACAAGCGTTGAGCAAAAAGCAATTCGTGAAGCAGCTGAAAAAAGTGGCGGGAAACGCATTTTCCTTGAAGAGGAGCCGAAAGTCGCTGCAATTGGTGCAGGTATGGATATTTTCCAGCCAAGCGGTAACATGGTTGTGGATATTGGTGGCGGCACAACGGATGTAGCCGTGCTGTCAATGGGTGATATCGTCACATCCCAATCAATCAAAATGGCCGGTGACCAGTTTGACGCAGACATCTTGAACTACGTGAAAAAAGAGTACAAGCTGTTGATCGGTGAGCGAACAGCGGAAGCGATTAAGCTGAGTATTGCAACTGTATTTCCTGATTCGCGCGATGAAGAAATGGAAATTCGCGGCCGTGATATGGTCAGCGGATTACCAAGGACGATCACAATTAGATCAGCAGAAGTGGAAAAAGCACTTCGTGAATCAGTATCAGTCATTGTTCAGGCAGCGAAAAATGTGCTTGAAAAGACACCGCCTGAGCTTTCAGCGGATATCATTGACCGCGGCGTGATCTTAACAGGTGGCGGCGCACTGCTTCATGGCATTGATCAGCTGCTGGCTGAAGAGTTGAAAGTTCCTGTCTTTGTAGCTGAAAATCCAATGGATTGTGTTGCAATCGGTACAGGCATCATGCTTGAAAATATTGATAAGATCCCTCACCGGAAACTGGGATAATGGACTTTAGGAGATTCCTTCTGACAATGTCGAAAGGAGGAATCTCCTGAAATTTCATCCGCCTTTTGCAAAAACTTGTTATAATAAGTCACGGGTAAAAAATGATGAGGTGAAAATAATGTTCAGAGGATTTTACACAGTTGCAACCGGTATGCTTGCGCAGCAGAGAAAAACCGAAATGCTGACAAATAATATGTCTAACGTAAATACACCTGGCTTCAAGGCGGATCAGGCTTCGATGAGAGCATTTCCTGAGATGCTGCTTTCAAGTCTTGGAGGCTCCAAAGTTCCGACACAAAACGGACTGTCGTCCACAAGAATGACACCAGTCGGCGGCTTGAACACAGGTGTATACATGCAGGAAGCAGTCCCATTATTTACACAGGGAGACCTGCGTGAAACAGGGCTTTCCACTGACCTGGCTATTTTGCAGGGAGACCTCCCTATAAATGAGGAAACAGGCATTCCCGGCGCACTCTTTTTTACCCTTGAAAACGAAGACGGTGCAGACCGTTATACACGAAACGGCAACTTTGCCCTGGACGCTGACGGCTTTTTAACAACACCGGGTGGTCACTACGTACTGGATGAAAATGGCGCGAGAATTGAGCTTGAAAACGACCGTTTTGAAGTAACCGATGGCGGACAGATTGTCCAAAATGGTGTAAATATCGGCAGAATCGGCGTCGCCTATTCAGATGATCCACGTGTACTTGTAAAAGAAGGCGATGAACTGTACAGAGCGCCTGAAGGAACTGTATTTGAAAATGCCTATAATGTGGCAGACGCAGGCTTTTCCATGAACCAGGGCTCGCTTGAACGTTCAAATGTCGACAGTGCGAGAACGATGACCGATCTGATGACGTCATACCGTTCTTTTGAAGCGAACCAGAAAGTACTTCAGGCATATGACCGCAGCATGGAAAAAGCAGTGAACGAAGTCGGCAGGCTGAACTAAGGGGGCTAAATCATGATCCGTAACATGGTAACTGCAACAAATACAATGAATCAACTGCAGCAGCAGCTTGATCTGATCTCAAATAATATCGCCAACTCAGCAACAACAGGCTATAAGCAGACAACCGCTAACTTTAATTCACTGCTTCATCAGCAGGTGCAAAACCAGCGGGGAGATCAGGCACCGCGTATGACACCTGACGGCCTGAGACTTGGAAACGGCGCAAGAATTTCGCAGTCACAGCTGGTAGGAACACAAGGTTCACTTCAGCGTACAGATAGAGAGCTTGATTTTGCATTTAGCACTGAAAATCAATATTTTAAAGTGCTTGTCCAGTCGCCTGATGGTACATCCGAACAGAATTTCACACGTGCAGGCGGATTTTATCTGACGCCGGTAAACGATGATGAAGTCATGCTTGTCGACGGTCAGGGGAACGGCATTCTAAATCAAAATGACGAACTGATCATGCTCGATGGACCAGTAGATAATATTCAGCTGCAGGACAATGGTACACTTCTAGTGGAGTCAGGAGGTGTCCAGCAGACAGTAGAGCTTGGCATCGTTGATATTCAGCGTCCTCAGCTCATGGACCGCGTCTCAAGCGTCTACCTCGGCATCCCTGATAACCTTGCAGAACTTGGCGTTGAAGCAGGAGAGCTGATGGTTCAGATGGAAGGCGGGATCAGACAGACAATCGGCCTCGAACAGGGTGCCCTTGAGCAGTCAAATGTCGATTTATCAAAAGCATTTACTGAGCTCATTGAAGTTCAGAGAAATTACCAATTTCATTCAAGAGCCGTTTCAATCTCTGATCAGATGTCCGGTCTTGTAAACGGATTGCGTTAAAGGAGTTATTACGATATGTCTGAAACACGTTCAGAAAAAAAGCAAAAACCAGCAGCTGAGGAAAAGGAATCTAAAACCCCTAAATGGGTGCAGGTCCGCCTGTTTCCAATTCTGATCAGAGTTTTATTAGTCATCCTCCTTGCAGGTCTCAGCCTGGTCGTAGGACTCATGGTCGGCTACGGGATTATCGGAGACGGTTCACCGGCGGATGCGCTAAAACCTGAAACATGGACACATATACTAGACCTGGTTACACAGGATACAGAATAGCAGGAGGTTTTTTGATGTTAGACATTCAGCAGATTAAAGAAATTATTCCCCACCGCTACCCGTTTTTATTAATCGATAAAATGGTGGAAATCGAAGAAGGCAAACGCGCAGTGGCCATCAAAAATGTCACTGCCAACGAAGAATTCTTTAACGGACACTTCCCGGACTACCCGGTTATGCCAGGCGTACTAATCGTAGAAGCACTCGCCCAAACAGGCGCAGTCGCTATGCTGAAACAGGAAGACTACAGAGGAAAACTGGCTTTCTTCACAGGCATTGACAACTGCCGTTTCAAGCGTCAGGTCAAACCAGGCGACCAGCTCCGCCTCGAAGTCGAAATCGTCCGCATCAAAGGACCAATCGGCAAAGGGAAGGCAACAGCTACTGTAGATGGCGAAGTGGCATGTGAGACGGAGATTATGTTTGCGATTAAATAGAAAAGCGTAAGCAGGCGTTTAGGGGCGTACACGTTGGACTGAGGCGTCGGAGATAAAGGAAACACGGCGAACAGAGTGAGCCGATGTTGACTTATCGGACAGAGCCCGAGGGAAACGTGCTAGCCCCTGCCTGCTGGAGCTGGACAACATAGAAAAGCTTAAGGCGCTCGTTCAGCTCCGACAGGCATAAGACGCGGAGCGGAAAACGGGTGCTTTTCCCGTTTACCGGTGCGTGGCTTATGACCCGAGGAGCTAGCGCCTGAAGCTGGACAGTAGGAAAAGCGTAAGCGCCTTGGTCAGACCCGACAAGCGTAAGACGAGCTGAGAGAAATGGGCGACCTTTCCCATTTTCTCAGTGTGGCTTATGACTCGAGGGTCTAGGCGCTGAAGCTGGACAAAATAGAAAAGCGTAAGCGCCTTGGTCAGACCCGACAAGCGTAAGACGAGCTGAGAGAAATGGGTGACCTTTCCCATTTTCTCAGTGTGGCTTATGACTCGAGGGTCTAGGCGCTGAAGCTGGACAACATAGAAAAACGTAAGCGCCTTGATTAGCCCCGTAGGCGAAGATTTTAAAAAATGAGATTGAGCCACGCTCAGTTTCATTTTTTGTACCCATACATATTTCACATCTCTCCGGGGAAACTATCGACAGACCGTGATTGGTCACCCCAAAAAAAGGAGAGGAAATATATGAACAAATACATCAAACTGGCTGCCGGTTCACTGCTTGCAGCAGCACTTATGGTCGGCTGTAACGTAGATGACGGCAACAACAACGGCGCGCTTGAAAACCCTATGAACGACAATCGTGACAACAACGCACATGATAATAATAACAACCGCGTTGACGACGACTGGGGTATGGATGGCGACCGGAACAATGGCAACAACAATGGTATGATGAACGATGACAACAATAACCGTGAAGATATCATTGAAGATGAAATTGACCGTGAAGATCGCGATAAGCGAGACGAGTGATGATGACTGCCGGAGCAATCCGGCGGTTTTTTAATAATTTCAGTAGCGGCACAGCGGGGACGGAGTTGACTGATTCACTTTTATAATCATTCTAAAAATGGATCACTGAACTCCGTCCCCCTGTGCCGCCCAAAACAAGACTATTTCCACCCCTAGCCCCCGTAATCATGATAAAAGACATACGTCATACCTATGGGATGTATAGATGATTGTACTTTTAACTTTAATAGGGTAAAATGCACAGAGAGACTTTTCACTTCAAAGTTGAGCGCATCAGTCATTGGGAAATTATCGGATAGTAAAGAGCTAGGAGGTTCGTTTCTTATATGCTTCAACAATTGCCAACTGGGACTAAAATTAGTATTACCCGCTCCATCAACACTGCATTCGAGCAGTATATGGGTCAAATTGAATGGAATGAAGATCAGTTCAATATGATCGAATTCATGAACTCTTGGAGCAAATATATTACAACTCAGGCATCATGGTACGAAAACCTTGAGCCTAAAGTAAAAGAAAACCCTGAATTTCATGAACAACTTGCAAATAAAATTAATGAAACAATTGAAAAGGTGCTGGAAGAAGAACCAACACCGGCTCAAATCGAACGCATTGAGCAACTTCAGCTGAGCACTGGAAGCGAACTGGACTTCTCATGTAAAGCCGAAGCAAAATACGTGATTCAAACGCTTGAAAGAAAGCTTTCTTAATATACATAAGGCCTGTCCGGAATTCAGTTATGCTGAGTTTCTGAACAGGCCTTTTATTTAGCTTCTGTGAGGTTATCAATGTGACTGTAAATCTGCTGAATATGGCCTGGAATTTCAACAATGTGATCCGAAAAAATGAGAACCTGACTCGAAAATCAGCCAACAGACAAAACGTGACTTTAAATTCCCTGAATGTGACCCGGAAAAGTCCGAATGTGACCGCAAATATTGCCAGTCCGACCCGAAATTCCCGCCACCGTCGCCACTACTACTTCTTAATCCGCGGCTTCTCCAGCATCTGATGTCTAAACTCAGCCAGCAGCTCGTCACCTGAAATATCCTTCTGATTCAATATATAAGCAAGCAGGTCCTCAGCATATTCATTACGCTGGTTTCTCATATGCGCTGTAAACAGGACACTGACCTTATCTCCAATCGGCTTCACTTCATGCACCGTTGCAAAAAGCCCGGCAGGATCATTTTTTTCATTTGAAATGACCGCAAGCACTTCGATATCCTGATCGCTCTGCTGAAGACGCTGGAAATACTCTGTTTCAGTCCCATCTAAAAAAGCTTCTAAAATCCATGTCTGATGCTCATCTTCTTTATTAATAATTAAACCATCGTGAAGTTTGAAATGACGGATGGCCTCATCTTCAACGATCTGAATTCTCATCAGTTTAAATGTCTTCATACAATCCATCCTCCTGCTGCTTTTACGCTCATTATAGCACATCATATAATTTTACAAAAAAATCTAAAAATAATGCATTAGTTCATTTCCCGGGGAATAATGTCATCTAAAAGTGACATTTCCCCTTAGAAGAAAATGAACTTTTCACCTCTTAAAACGACAGCAAAATGAATATTTCCATGTTTTACAACAATTTAAACACCGGATATGATGGACTCATCCCATAAGAAAGGAGGATAAACATGATCAACCAGGTCACATTGGTAGGCAGGCTGACGAAGGATCCTGAGCTGAAAGAAATCGCAGGTAACAGACAGGTTCTGAATATTACACTTGCAGTCAACCGGCCTTTTAAAAATCAGTCAGGAGAGTTTGAAGCGGATTTCATCAGATGCACGATCTGGAATCGTAATGCACAAAACACTTCAGCCTATTGTGAAAAAGGCTCACTCGTAGGCATCGTCGGCAGCATTCAGTCACGGTCTTATGAAAGAGAAGACGGCATCAGGCAATATACGACAGAAGTGTATGTAGACACTGTCAGATTTATGGACCGCAAAAGGAGATCAGATGACCCCGGCCCATTCGAACAACCCATTCCGCAAAACGCCGCACCGCACCCGGATATCCATTTAGAAACCATCAAGTAACCAGTTAATCAAGCCAAGGCTCCGCTCCAATAAGCAGCTGAATTCTGCAGTACCCCGTCAAACCTTCCCCATTGCCGGGACTGCAGGATTCAAAAGCTTCTGCACACATCCTCGAGGCCTTCCCCGATTTCATATGCTTACATAAAAGCATAAAAAACCGCCTGACCACGTCAGACGGTTTTCTTCACGCATTTAAAACGAGCAGATCCTCAAGCTCTTCATTTGAAAGCTCAGTAATCCACTGGTCTCCACGAATAATATCCTCGTTCAAAGACTGCTTTTTCTCAAGCATTTTATCAATTTTCTCCTCAATCGTTCCTGAAGAAATAAACTTATGAACATGCACAAATCTTGTCTGACCGATCCGGTAAGCGCGGTCAGTCGCCTGGTTTTCGACGGCAGGGTTCCACCAGCGGTCATAGTGAATCACGTGATTTGCTGCGGTCAGCGTCAGACCTGTCCCGCCTGCTTTCAGACTTAAAATGAATACAGGGAACTCGCCAGCCTGGAATTGCTCCACCAGATGATCGCGCGTTGCCTTTGGTGTTGAACCATTCAGGAAAGGCACCTTGAAGCCGTATTTCTTCTGCAGTACATCCTGAATCATGCGGCCCATTGAAATATATTGTGTAAAAATAATTGTGCCTTCACGGGCTTCTAATATCTGCTCCACAAGATCCATCAGCTTATCCATCTTTTCAGAGCGTGCCACAATGTCAGCAGGCGATTCCTCCTGCAGATAAAGGGCAGGGTGGTCACATAGCTGCTTCAGCTTGTTCAGCATTTGAAGGACCATCCCTTTTCGCTCAATGCCGGAGAGCTGAGGGATCTTTTCAAGTGTATCCTGAACGAGCTGTTCATAAAGAGATGCCTGTTCAGACGTTAACGGACAGAATTCCTTCTGTTCAATTTTAGAAGGGAGGTTCAGTCCGACTGCCGGGTCCACCTTTGTCCTGCGCAGAAGGAATGGGCGAATCCGCTTCTGTAGCTTCAGCGTAAGCTCTTCAGACCCATCACGCTCAATTGGTGCAATAAAGTCTTTTCTAAATGACCCAAGTGAACCAAGGTAGCCGTGATTGATAAAATCGAAAATTGCCCATAGCTCAGACAGTCTGTTTTCCATCGGCGTACCCGTCAGTGCAAGGTGATGCTGCCCATTCAGACTGCGGATTGCCCTCGACTGTTTAGTAAAGGGGTTTTTAATATTCTGTGCCTCATCCAGCGCAACTGCCGCCCACTGCACAGCCGATAATTCCTCCTGATCAGCGTGGCAGAGGCCGTAAGAGGTGAGCACGACATCTGCTTTTGCGATCGATGCGTGGAAATCCTCACCCTTCGCACGTACCGGCCCGTAATGAAGCTGCACTTCAAGCTCCGGTGCGAAGCGTTCAATTTCACGCTGCCAGTTCCCTAGCACAGAGGTTGGACTAATGATCAGGAATGGCTGCTCAGGTGCTTCAGTCTGTTTAACATGCTGCATATAACTGATCAGCTGAATTGTTTTTCCCAGTCCCATATCATCTGCCAGACATGCGCCAAAACGGTTGACACGCAGAAAGCTCATCCAGCTGTATCCCTGCTGCTGATACGGCCTCAGTTCACCCTGAAGCGTATCAGGAGGAGGGAGGAGCGGGATTTTTCCTGTGTCATTGAGCTTTTCCATCATCGACTTCATCGAGCGGTTCAGCTCAAACTGAATCCGAAGATCATCCGCGCTGTCATCCTCTTCTTCATTTAAATGGTCCTCAAGCAGGTCCTGCATGCTGATGCCATTCTTTTTCGCAGCCTGCATTGCCTGCTGAATACGTGCGATCATGGCAGGATCAAGCGCCACCCATTCGCCGTTCAGCTGAATAAAGCGGCGCTTTTCCTCTACAAGCGACTGAAATTCATCATCTGAAAGATCCTGACCATTCACTGAAATTTTCCAATCATAATCAACCAGGGAATCAAGCCCGACAAACGATGGGCGATAGTTATGATCCCCTTTGACAGAGGCCTTCAGCGCTACATTAGACTTCTGAATCGAACGCCACCATGCAGGAAGCAGGATCTCAACATCAAGTGCCA
The DNA here is from genome assembly GCF_044789845.1 of Jeotgalibacillus malaysiensis. NCBI lineage: Bacteria > Bacillati > Bacillota > Bacilli > Caryophanales > Caryophanaceae > Jeotgalibacillus > Jeotgalibacillus malaysiensis. The sequence goes on along the minus strand of NZ_CP085252.1, from coordinate 2,923,123 downwards.
GAAGCTTTTCACTGCCCTCCGTTAAAAAGAGCCAGGCGCGCTCCTCAGCCATTTCAAGCTGCCATTCATCGTCTTCTTTTAAATAGGGAATCAGCTTCACCCAGCGATCAAGCTCCTGGGAAACAGCAGCCTCTTCATCCAGCCACCTTTTAGGAAGGGAAGTGGATAGCGGCTTTGATAAATCCAGGTCATACGTCCAGTCAGCACGCCTGCTGTCACGCAGAAACGGCTGCATCCGCCATGGCTGCTCCTCAGACTCAGGCTCTTCAAGGCGCAGACCAAAACGGTAAGGAAGCTCCAGATCCTTCTGATCAACCCACATCTGCCACTTCTTTTCATCAAAATAAGCAGCCAGATCCTCAGCTGTCAGCACGTGCCCTTTATTAAAAAGGCGCTCTGCAAGGTTCGAACTCCTCGGGTGATGATCGAAAAACGCCGTAATCGCATGCTCATACCAGTCATTCATAAACTTCTTCTGGTCCGCATCCGCCGTCTCGCCGCTGTAGGACATATCCGCCCACTCACTCCAGAATTCATCCCCAAGCTTCATCTCAAATGTCTCACCCTCAGCCTGGTGATTCCACTCAGCAAGCCACTTGCCTTCCGTGATCCATTCATATAAAAGGGGAGCGGCATCATACATAAAATCAGCCTGCTCAGACAATTCAAAGCTCACACGGCCATGAAACTCAGGCTGCGCAAACAATGTCAGCACCGCCCAGCTGTCAAGCGCAATACTGTCAGCCGGCAATCCGCTAAAGTCAGGAAGGGAAGTGCCATGAAACGACTCCTTATGCCATAAAAGCAGGGTGTACTGCCAGCGCGCAGGGTCAATCATTTCACCATCTTTATTGATGACCCTGATCGAAAAATAGCCGTCAGAAAGCGGCAGTACATCAATCTTTTCCATGAATCAATTTCCCCCTCTCACACTCTTCTCTAAACGCACGCAGCCGTCTGTAACGGTTGATCAGCTGCTCTAAATATAAGTCAAAACGCGGCTCTTCATTTAACCCCTGGTAAATTTTCTTCAACTTTTTCAAATAGCGCACAGCTTTTTTGTATGTCTCACGCTGCTTTTTCTGAATCAGACTCTCCACCCACTGATGCAAAAGTGGTGCAGCAAACTCAGGCTTGCGCTCCATCAGCTTTTTCAGACCGGCAGCTTCAAGCTCCTCAGGGGTAAAGTCAATCCAGTGGACCAGCTCCACCCATTCCTTATACTTCCCCGCATCAAGCATGACAGCACCCAAATGACGCGCGCTGTAAGGAAGCAGCTTCTCATACAATTTAATCGTCACATCGGGCACATGCAGTCTTAGCTGCTCACCCTCAATTTTATGAATGAGCCACAGCGCAAACGACCTTCTGTCCGAATGATTCTCCATGCGTGCCAAATAAAGGTCCAGCTTTTTCTGCATCGCCTTTAATACCCTGACTGAGCGGTCAATCTCATCCTCACGCAGCAGCCACTCAAGCCACTGCACCGCATGAGGAACCGCAAGCTCTGAAGATGCAGCAAACTGCTCTTCAAAATCATCATCATGTCTGAGCAGCGCAAATATCGTCTGCGCCAGCTGCGTTTCATCCGACTGGGCGGCTTCAGCTAAACGTTCTGCCTCAAGCTCCCGGTCGCTGCGCTTCGTAAACAGCTGAAACCACATCATTCCGTATATTGAAAAGCTGAGCGGATCTTTTCTCTCAAGAAGCTTTGCCGTATCAGCCTTCAGCTCCTTAAAAAACGGATCAAACGAAAATGGATGTGCATATACAGTCAGATCATACACACCCTTTTGCATCGCTTCCATGATCTTCTCCAAGCCGCGCGTAATATCAGCTGACTCCTGATCCACCTTTTCAGCCAGGTAATTGTAATAGTAAAACGAAACATACAGCATATATAAAGGAGCCCATTCTTTCTCAACCGGGGCATGCTCCTGAAATTTACGATAGCCCGCGAGAATGTAATGCTCCATTAAATAAGAATCTTCCTGAATCTTCTCAAGCGGCATCAAAGCAGCTGTTGTCTCAGCCAGCCTGAGCCATACTTCAGGCGACTTCTGCGACCGGACCGCGGCATCCTGCTTTTGATTCCGCCACGTCTGAATCCACTGACTCACACTCGCATTCTGCTGATAAAACTTAAAAAACACAGCCATCCGGTGGCGGCACCACGGCTCTTCAGGACAGCTGCAGCTGCTACCCTTATCCGGATTCAGTGAAATACGCACGCTCACGCCATGCACATCGCGCACCTTCGCCTTCAGCATCTGATTATTCGCATCAAACCCCATCTCATACACCGTGCCCTGTCTATATAAAAACAATCCCTTCTGCACAAGACGTTCATCAGCCTGATCAGCAGGCGAAAATTGCCTGAACATCCGCTGCTCAAGCCGCTCCATCCCATCTGCCAGCATTTGCGTTTGCATTCACCATCTCCACCTTTTCGAAAAAAAACGTATCTTTAATTATACCGTACTTTTGCGGAAAAACGAAGGGGGAGGGTGAAAGGGATTGTGGTGAGGGTTGACGAACGATGGACCGGGGTGGTGGCCGGCGGTTCGAAAAAATGAAAAGGTGACGGAAATATGAGTGGAGGTGATAGATATATCACCCGAGCTGACGTAAAAATCGTCTTGCCAAGCCTCGGTCGGTGAAAAAAGTAAAAGCTGAGCGAATTAATGAAGAAGGTGATAGTAATATCACAAAAGGTGGTGCAATAACCCAACGTCATATCGCTCTTAACAAAAATAAACTCAACCAATCCCTGTTCCTAAGTCCAGCCCCAGCCCTGAATGCACTTAGGTCACAAGCTTTAAATCATTTAGTTTCCCAAGGGCATGAAGGGCAGGTAGATGTGTAGTGGATTCAATGCGGAGGGCCGGCGGTTCCGAAAAAATGAAAAGGTGACGGAAATATGAGTGGAGGTGATAGATATATCGCCCGAGCTGACGTAAAAATCACGAGATCAAGCCTCTGTCTGTGAAAAAACAAAAAGGTGGACCAATTAATCAAAAAGCTGATAGATATATCACAAAAGGTGATGGAATCCCGTCCCGCACCACAGTAACCTGCTCATCCCGGTACCACACAAACCAAACTAAAGAGAAACGAGCTGAAACCATGATCATCAAAAAACGTGAAATGCCTCAATATATAAAAACACTACAATGTATAGCTCGTAGAATGCCTGATTTCCACCCCAAAAAGCAGGTCGTTGAAGAAGAGCTCTATAAACAAATGGCAGGCTATAAAGGTGAAAAAAGTTCGGATTATTATATTTCATATTTGGATCCTGCGCCACTGGTGCTCTACAACATCCGTTTGAACAATGGAGATTTTAATTTCCAAATTGACACAATGCTTATATTTAACAAGGCAATCTTTATTCTCGAAGTAAAAAATTTAGCAGGAACCATTGAAATCAGATCATCATATGACCAGGTATTAAAAACGATCAATGATCAAACGTCCGCTCAAAAAAGTTTTCACACTCAGGTTACATTGCAAAAAGGTAATCTCGATAGGTGGATCAAGAGGAGATTTAATATAAAAATGCCTATCATCCCATTGATTATTATGAGCAACCCGCGTTCGATTCTTAAAGCAGAATCCCCGGAATTACTGGGAAATGTACATCCGTCTTCATCAATACCGTTTGCAGTTTACCGTGAATTAGATAAACTATCTTCGAAAAAACACTCCTCAAAACAAATCAGAGCACTGGCTGAGCAAATGGCTGCTTCCCACGAAGAACTTGAAGTTGATTGGTTCGAACGTTTTGATTTTAATATAAAGACTTTGCTCGTGGGTATGTCGTGTCCTTCCTGTGAGCAGTTTGACATTGTTCATAGCAGTATGAAATGGAGCTGTAAAAATTGTTCTTTTAGCGGATTTCAAATCGTAGAATCTGCACTCGAAGAAGCTTTCTTGCTCATGGGGGAAGGGATTCGAAATAAAGAATTGCGAAAGTTTATGGGAGAACTTTCAACGCAAACAATGAACAGAATCGCAAGAAAGGCAAATTTACACAAAACCGGTTTGACTAAAGGAACAAAATATTATCGGAGAAAGTTGGATAGTGAAGAAAAATAGAAGCAGAGTAATGATTGTTTCCAAAGGGCATGAATAGGGCGTGGTGGAAAAAAGTAAAAGGTGATTGAAATCAGAGGAGAGGTGATAGATAAAATATAAAAGATGATCTAAAAATCAGCGAATGCAGCGATCAAGGCTGAAAAAACAAAATGGTGATGGAATCAATTCCCGAGGTGATAGATAAAATATAAAAGGTGATCCAATAGCGTGTGTGCCCACCCGCCATTCTCGCACCCAGCGCACCCGCTAACCCCAAAAAAAGCCCCGCACCAGCGAGGCTTCCAAAAACTAATTAGGCAATACGCCTAATAATACATATTTCCAATTCGTCCGCTTATCTGTATACCCAAGATTATCAAACGTCAGACGGGCAATCTTCATTGGCGTGATATAAGGCATGCCGGATCGTTCAATCTGTTCAGTGTCAACGGTTACCCATTCGCCGGCTGCAAGCCCACTGATAATTTGCTGACGATCACCATCCAAAATCCCCAATTCAACAATACGAGGTTCAACAAAGCCCATTTCATTTAACACGTAAATCTTTGAACGGTCCAGGCCGATAACAGGCATTGTCACAGCATCAGGTGCTGAATCAAGAATGATCTCATTCACAACATGCTGACCAAAAAACCAGTCTTCAGTTGCTGTTAAGAGATCAATATTCAGTGGATATTCACTCTTTTGACCGAGCTCGGGTTCGTACTCCGGTAAAAGCGGATTCGATGCGACTGTACCGTCACCAATTGAGCCTGCAGCCGGTGAAGTGACGCGTGCGCCCATGCCTTCATCTACAAGCATGGCTTCCTCATCTGTCAGTTTTGAGTGGGAAGCGAGTGTGTTGGTGTAGATGGTGATCAGCGGGTGACTGATATCTTCAGCCAGGCGAGCAATCTGACCTTCAAATTCGCTTTCGACTGTCACAACCGGACTGTCTTCAAGCCCGTCTGAGAGCCTTTCATATTTATCGCGCTCAGCTTCCAGGCGCTCGACTTGAGCTTCCTGGGAACCGATCTGCTGGTTTATAAGAGAACGGGTCTGCGCCACGGTTGCATCTGACACATCAATTCCGACTTCAAGTTCAATGGTGATCAGCAGTTCTTCATCGTCCAGTGAGCTTGATGGACGTGCATTGGCAGAAGAAGATGAGCTCGTTTCTGAAATCTGACGCTCAATCGACTCAAGCTCTGTGATGTAAGATTCGACTGCTGAAATTTCGCTGTCAATCTGCTCAATTTCTGATTCAAATACAAGGCGCTGCTCCTCAAGATCTGACACTGTGTACTCGTAAAGTGGTGTGCCAGGGGAGACGATGTCGCCTTCTTCAACTAAAAATCTTGTAAACATGCCGAGTTGTTCGGAAAAATAGACTCTTTCTTCAAGCGCCGTTTGAACGACACCATTTTTGACCATCACTGTTTCGGCAAGTTCGCTCTGTGCAGGTTTCTGGTTGTGGACAATTGACGTTCTGTCGACAAGCAGAAAATCATGCTTAATTAAGAAAAGGTTCACGCCGACAAAAATTACCGCGAGAACGCCGATCAGCCATTTGCTTCGTTTACTCACTATTGCCAGCCTCCCTTATAAAAATAAATACTGATATAATGGCAGCCACTCAAGTGTTGCAGTCGCAGACCAATACAGTATATTCAATCCGAGTAAAATTAAAAATGCCGCCCACCATTTTAGTTTCGTGAGCCCGCGCAGCGTCATAAGCTGCCAGTAGATGACCCAGAATTTAAACAGTGAAATGGCGCCTAAGAAATAGACAAACCATGCATGGTCAATAAAGTACTGCCCGACAACACCCCATGAAAAAGGTGAAGAATACCAGTCAATGCCCTGCCATACCATTAAGACAATATAGCTCAGCTGTTCAAGCAACAAAATCATCACCGGGAATAGTGCAAGAGCCAGTGACTGTTTAAATGTTGCTTCTTTTGCAATCAGCCAGTAAAAAAGAGCCGGTAAAAACAGGACAATACTCACATACAATAACCCGAGTCCGAGTCGCCCTAATAAAAAGTAAAAACGCTGCAGGTCATATTCAAGTCCGTAGAACAAAACAAAATTTCCGGCCCATTCCTGAGTGCCCATACCGATCACAGCACTGAAGCCGAAAATAAGTAATCCTGCTATAAAAGCAGCGGTAATATAACGTTTTATATGTATAACAGCCTCACTGTCCGACACAAAATCTATCATTCTTCCAGGGTCTTTTAATCCCTCGCGTAACCCGTACCGCATCTTCAAACCTCCCAAAAATCGTTGCTTTCTCTATTGTAAAGAAAAACACTGATCTTGTCACTGCTTGAAGTAATTTGAAATTAAATGTTGTAATAGTAAGAATAATTAGGACTACGTACAACAAAATAAGACCAGCAGACTATTTTTATCTGCTGGTCTTAAGAATAAAGTTATTTTGAATACTTTAAGTAATTGAGTAATTGCTTTTACTTGTGTCCTTTGTTTTGAAGGGGGGCAGGTGGGATATTGACCGAAATTCGTCCAGTAAAGCTGGATGATTTCTGAGAAACTGAATCATTACCTGATATTCTGCTTTCATCTTTTTTTAGAAAGCCCGGCTTGGGATTCTTTAATCATACTGGGGTCAGTTTTTTCATATAAATTAATGGATATAAAAGCATCATGATCAATATAATAAATGTCTTTCATTTTACGCAAAATATCAATGGGAATCCGGCGTACGCCGTTTTCGTAATTTGATAGCGGGAGGGACGGATATTCAGACGGTATTCAGCGTCTTTATGGCTGATTTCCGCAATCTATTCACGATAGTATTTGAGAATATGCACTACAGACAATGCATCAACCTTCGTCATTTCCGAATACTTTTACAATATCGGTCTTAGAGGGTTTAAAAAAAAAATTAATAGTTAACATATCGTGAATTATTTTGTATAATAAATAATTATAAAATACAATAAATTAGTAATTTTCTGAAAAATGGAGGATATGAGCATGGATTCTTTTCAAAATTGGGTACGTGAGACGAGTATTGAATTTGAGGAAAAACTGTCCAGAGCATTGATGCCGGAGGAAATTGACTTCTTAAAATGGTTAGAAGAACATTGTTTAAATACAGAAAAGCAAGTATAGAGAGAAACAGTCATTTCATAAAATCTCAGCTCCCGCATAGTGTCGGAGTGCCTTTGTAGAAGCTGCTATCATGAATTCTGGAGGATTTTATGAACAATTACACATTTCGATTTGAAAAGCTGCCGAAAAACCTGAACAAAATTTTAAACGATTTCTATGAATATGAAACTGTCCAGGATTTCGAGCGGCTTCCGCATTACAACTTTTTCAGACAGCTGCATCACTTGTTTTACACCGAAAGAAAAGTTTTTATTGAATCATGTGAGTTTTACGAGGAGCAATCTGCGCCACATCTAACCAACTTCACGATCACACTTCGCGGAAAATCGTCCTTTAACATAAATATCTCATGCAACACTAAAACCCGTACACTCATTTTCACCTTCCCGCACGAAGAAGCCTATTGCCAACGATCACTAAGCAGTGCCCTGAGCTATGCATTTAATTACTCCAGACCCCCTGAACTGCAGGATGAGTCAATGTCACCAGGTGAAAAAAGAGTGATTTGGTCCGGTTTAGTCTGGAGTGATAAAAGGTAATATACAGGAAAAAACACTGGAGCGATTTGCATGGCAATGGAACAATTAACAAGCAATCATTTATCATCTATTTTAAAAGAAGCACATACGAAAGGTGAAAAAGAAGAGCTGACAGCAGAACAAATGGTGCAGTGGCTGGCTTCACAAATGAATGTAACTGCTGAAAAATAAAAGAGCTTCCCTTTTTGGGAGCTCTTTTATTGTTTGCGAGGAAGCGAAGGTGAGGGTCCGACCCCCGCCTTCTCTCTAAACCTGATTCCCAAGTAATGTTTCCATATGATCGATGCCTTTGTCAGTCAGCTGGTAGTGCATCTGGCCTTCGTGTTTGATTTTTTCGACGAGTGGGCGTGAGCGGCTGAGTGCAATTTGGATAGCTTTTGACGAGAATTCAGTGGCAAAATGCTTCTTCAGCACCTCATAAACCTCTTTTGCTGACATATGGATGCGGTCGAATTCTTTCATATAAATATAGAGGATGCTGAGTGCCTGATCTTCAACCCGTTCTAGCATGCGCGGGTCAGGGTTATTTTCAAGATTAAATGATGAGATATCCTGTGAGTCAGATTCGTTTTCAGATTCACGCTCAACGCCTGATGTACTTGAGAGCAGTGTGTCAATATAGGCAATACCTGAGTCAGTGACTTCATAAATTTTTTGCAGATCCTGCTGGTCTGACTCCTGCAGGTATCCTTTTTTAACACATGTATGAACGCTGAGGTGAATATTATTGGGCACAGTGTGACGGGCTTCACGGAATTGTTTGCGGACCATTTTAGCTGTGAAGGAGGGCTGCTGTTTAAAGTTGGAAAGATAATATGCCATTGCGAGAGTGAATTGCCATTCTGCATTTAAAGGTAGGTTTTCAAGATACTTTTGAATATCGGGCTTTTCACCTGCCCCGCTTTCAGGAAGCGGCTTAGGTGCCAGTGTGTTTTTTTCAATTTCAAAAGTACTTGAGATTTTTCCTTGTCTGTCAGGACCAGGCTTTAAATCCTCTTTCATCATCTTAGAAAGGTAAGACTGCACAACTTTGTCATGCTCATCTACAAATTCACGATCCCCGGCTACTGCATATTCAAAATCTTTATAACGAACACTTAGCTGATAAGTTTCCTGACCCATTCATTTCCGCCTCCTACATGAATTTCATCTCTTTGATTAATTATAATTATAGTTCTTTTATCGGATAAAAACAATACTTTTGTTCTTTATTAAGAATGTATTTTTTAATGGCAGCCTTTTCAGTGAAAACATCCCTTAAAAAGCATGCTCAAAATCCCATTTTTCTAAACAGTGTTTAGAAAATGGGAAAAGCGGTCATAGTACAAGAAACATTTAAAGAAAGGGGAGAGGTTGGGATGTTGCTCGACCCAATGGGGAAAGTCCTATTTATGGAAATCTGTAAAAGGCTTCGTGACAATAAATGGACGGTTGATGACCACCAGTTTTATAAAGATCAAGATGTGACAGAGGCGGTATTTGCACTGCCGGATTATTTAATCGAAAGAGAAGGCAATCCTGAATTTGAAAAGGATATTGCTGTTGTAAAATATGAAGGCGATCCACAGAAAATGAAGGAGAATCAGATTGACGGGGTAGTGCTGAAATTTTACACCAAGCGTCTGAAAGCACTTGGCCTGCATGAATCGATCTCTGATATTAAGCTGTTCCAGCGAAAAAATAATGCGACATCAATAGAATTTTTTGTCGATCAGGTATTTGCCGATGAAAAAGTTCAGGAATGGTTTGAAAAGCTGTTCTGTGAGCTGGACGAGCAGATGACGGGGATTTACGGAGATGAGATCAAAGAGATCCCGATCGTTCTATTACCGAAAAAGCTGCACGATCTCCCTCTTCATACCACTTAAAAACAGGCTGCAGTTCAACTTGAACTGCAGCCTGAATTCTTCTATTAATAATGCTCTTTCTCCTGCGCTTTCCAGCTAAGGAAAGTCGCAAAGCCGATCATACCGAAAATCATGAACATTTCAAATAAAAATGATTCGTTGAAAGATGTCTGGAACATGTCAGTAAATACTTTCAGCCCGATATAAGAAATAAGTAATATGGCAATAAGTCCTGTTGCTATGTGATGAAGTTTCACCGAATCACACCTCCTGCAAATCTCTAAGATGTCCAAAGCCTATTGAAGCGGTTTACATTTTTTATCGTCGATTGTTGATCCGTTTCTCGACCCGGATATCGCACCGGTGAGGGTCACATTTCGTACGTTTGAGGGCTGCATCGACTGTATGTAGAAATGCTGTTCATCAGACTCGAAAAGAATTTCTTTTTGCATCAGGTATCGCCTCCCTTTGACAACATCTTACGCCCTTAAAAAAAGCCATTCAATAAAATCATCGTTTCTTAATCAGCTTGTTACAGAAATATTATATATAGACAAAAAACGACAAACTTTATACTGAATCTGTTACAGTAAAAAAATATTAATAAAAATGTTTATTAGTTAAAAATAAGGGTATAATTTTTAAGCTAACTTATAAACGAATGATTCATAAACATTTCTACTGTTAGAAAGGGGTCCGCAATGGCTGACACACGCCTCGAACCAACTTTAAAAAACTTAACTGAAGCGATTTTAGATCAAAGAATAGATCTTGCAAAAAACATTACTGAAAACCAAAACAGACGCTATGAAAGACTTGAAGCTTTTTCAGATGACCTGCTTGAATTCCGTATTGAACTTGTGACATTGTATGGAAAAGCGCTATCGATGACCAAGGAAGAGCGTGAGGAAAAAATCGAAGCATGGGGGACAAAAACGGGTAAGGCCTGTGCTGAAATGGGAATATCACTGGATTCAATGTTAAAGGAAGTTCCGGAGTACCGCTCAGCAATCGGTGAGATTATTAAAGAAACGGCAATTACATATGATTACCCGATTTCGAAGTTATATGAGATTATAACTGTACTCGACCGGACTGTGGATGATGTAGTGTATTATTTCTGTCTGCCATTTGTAGAGTTCCAGACAAAATCACTTCAAGCTTCGCAGGAACAGATGCTGGAAATGTCAGTTCCGGTTGTCCCGATTGACGCTGGCGTAGCTGTATTGCCACTTGTCGGTACAATTGACACCCACCGCGCGAAACTGATCATGGAAGAATCACTGACAAAATGTCTCGAGCTGAATGTCAGTGAGTTCGTGATTGATCTATCCGGTGTGGCGATGGTTGACACGTTTGTTGCACATAAACTGTTCCAGGTCATTGATTCATTAAAATTAATTGGCGTTAAGCCTAAGATTTCCGGCATTTCACCTGAAATGGCACAAACCATTGTACAGCTTGGTCTGAATTTCTCCGATGTGCCTTCATATGCAACGCTGAAATCAGCATTGAAAGAAATAGGATTTGAGAAAAAGCTAAATGAATATATTTAAATGAAATCTGCAGCGGAATATGCTGCAGATTTTTTTGTGGTTTGAAAGTGAAGGGCGGGGGTCTGGAGCGAAGAGTGGGGTCAGACCCTCGCCTTCGCTCCAGCTGATCGAAAGCGGGATCTGATCTTTATTGCTCTTAGAAAGTAGGTTTTTATTACCAATAATTAACGAAGGAGTGATTGTTTAGAATTAAATTACCAAAAAGAAGGTAAAAATATTTCTTTATTATGACTTTAATGTTACATTTATATTACATAAAAGAAGGCTGGGGTCAGACCCTGTCCTTCGGTCGCGAAGGCCGGGGTCTGACCCCCGCCTTCACTATATACATACTAGGAGGTTTTAAAGTGCGAAATGCAGTAAAGAAAGTGACAGCGCTTACGGGTGTTGGAGTTTTATCTTTGGGAATGTTACAGCCGGTCGCTGGAGAAGAGCAGGGTATGACAGGGAATCTTTTTTCAGATGTTAAGAAGTCGTCGTCTATTTATGAAACGATGGAAAATGTATTTTATATGGGGATTATGTCGGGCTATCAGGATTTGGACGATTATACATTTGAAATGAGGCCTTATAACGATGTGACGCGTGCGCAGACTGCTAAAATGCTAACAGCTTCACTGGGAGGTGAGATGGCTACGCAGAATGATAGTCCATTTATTGATGTAACTAATACATATTGGGCACACGATTATATTACGATCATGGCTGACCGGGGGATTGCCGGCGGCTATGAGGATGGAACATTTAATTCGCAGGCTACACTTACACGTGCGCAGGCTGCAAAAATGATTGTAAACACGTTCAATTTGCCATTTGATGAAAATACGGGTGGTACAGAATTTGAGGACGTTTCGGCCGATCACTGGGCTGCTGCCTATGTAAATGCACTGGTGGACTCTGAGATTACAACCGGTACTTCACCAACCACATTTGAACCGGAAGAGAATGTGACTCGTTATCAGCTCGCAGCGTTTATCGATCGATCGTTAAATCAGGCTGAGGTAAATGAGGATCAAGTATTTCTAAAAGTCCGAGAGGCATATGGTGAATTCAGATCTGAATACATGAGAGGATTGGACGCAGCCATTCAACCTGACGCAACATATTCCTTCGACAATCTTGAAAAAGAATTACAGGAAGTTGTGACTGAGGATTATCTGCCAATCGTAAAGCAAAATTTCATGAGTGAATGTGCACAAAACGGCGACTGTGACGGAATACGCTATACCGCAACAATTGACGGTATGTTTAATAAAAAGGTACTTGAATATAGCGAAGACCGCATCACCGTTCAATACGATGAATTGGTTGAGGGACTGTTAAGTGACGCCAATTACATCATCAGCCTTGCAAAAGAAGATGATAAATGGAAGCTTGATCGCTACAAAGTAGATTTCTACAAACCCGGCGAACTCTCACTCAACCTGACAAAAGAACAAGCACTAAACTATATCGAAGCAACCTACAGACTTCACTACAGCTTTAGCACAAAAGTCTATAGTATCACAGACCTTGGCACAAATGAAGACGGCGACTACCTCATGCAACTGAACACAGATAGCGCCTACCAGGACACAATCAGATTCGACATTGAAGACGGACGATTTTATTACTGAGAGCGATGGCTGTAGTGGAGCGAAGGCGAGGGTCTGACCCTCGCCTTCGCCCTACACCCAACCCGATCGCCGAAAAAAACTACCGAAGGCCAGGGTCTGACCCCGCACTTCGGAAAAACTACAAGGAGGATCTACATATGCTTAACAAATTAACAAAAGGTATGATCGCAACGATTGGTGCAGGGGCGATGTCTTTAGGGCTTGCTGCCGGAGTGGAGGCTACAGAGCCGTATAGTCCTTTTACGGATGTGAGTAAGGACAGCGCTGCCTATGAACCGATTAAGAATGTGTTTCATAAGGAGATTATGAGTGGTTATGAGATTGAACAGGCTGATCATACATTCAAGTACGAGATGCGTCCATATCAGAATGTGACGCGTGCGCAGGCGGCGAAAATGATGGCGATTGGTTTGGGCAATATTCATGCAACGCAGGATATTAGTGCGTTTCCTGATATCGATGAGACTTATTGGGCGCATGATTACATCACGCTTTTAGAAAAAGAAGGTGTTGTAAGCGGAGATCGAGAGGGTAATTTTAATCCTGTCCAGTCACTGAACAGAGCGCAAATTGCAAAAATGCTTGTAGAAGGGTTCGACCTTCCTTTTGATGAAAATGATACTGATACAGGATTTAATGATGTGGACGCTGATGATTGGGAAGCACCGTATGTCAAAGCGCTTGTGGATGCAGGGCTCACAACCGGCACAACGCCTGACACATTCTCATCCTATCAAAGCGTAACCCGCTATCAGCTCGCCGCATTTATCGACCGCTTTTACAAAAATTTCGAGCTGGATAAAGACCTGGCATTTGTACAGGTGAGAGGCACATTTAAAGAAATGCAGGATGTTTTTTATCATTATGTAAATCAAACTGGACCATTACCATTAGAGGATCCATTACCTTATGAAAGCTTCCAGGACGAAATGCGTGAAACCATCACCATGAATATTGAGCCTGATGTAAAAGAAAATTTTATTAATCAATGTAGAGCATGTGACGGAATCAACTATGGCGCTTCAGTTGATTATAAGGTTAATTATGAACTGATTGAAAATACAAAAGACCGCATCACGATTCAGTATGTGGATCTGGGAAATGCTCTAAAATTAGTAACCGATTATACGATCAGTATTGTAAATGAAGATGGCAAATGGAAACTTGATCAATACGAAGGAGAACATGTAGAAAGAGATAGTGAAATTTTCACACTGTCAGTAGAAGAAGCTTTAAACTACGTAGAATCAATCAATCGTAAATATTCAATGCTAAAAGTCATCCGCGTAGATCTCATTGAACAAAACAATGACCTATACACAATAAGAATCGTTACGCCAGATGAAAACTACGACGTCGTATTCGATCGACAAGTTGGATTCGTTAACTAAAGGCTAGAGCAGAGCGAAGTGCGGGGTCAGACCCCGCACTTCGTACAAACTATAAGGAGGATCTACATACAATGAACAAATTAACTAAAAGTATGATTGCAACGCTTGGTGCAGGTGCATTGTCACTAGGGCTTGCTGTTGGCGCTGAGGGGGCTGAGCCTGAGCCGTATAGTCCTTTTACAGATGTGGGTAAGGACAGTGATGCTTATGAGCCGATTTTGAATGTGTTTCATAAGGATATTATGAGTGGGTATAGAGTGGAGCTGCCGAATCATGAAGTGAAATTTGAGATGCGTCCGTATCAGAAGGTGACCCGTGCGCAGGCCGCGAAAATGTTGGCGGTTGGATTAGGGAATGCGCATGCAACACAGGAAGTTAGTGAGTTCCCTGACATTGACGAAACCTACTGGGGCCATGATTACATTACACTTTTAGAAAAAGAGGGTGTAGTGAGCGGGGACAGCGAAGGGAATTTCAACCCTGGACAGTCACTCAACCGGGCACAAATTGCCAAAATGCTTGTGGAAGGGTTCGACCTGCCATTTGATGAAAACGATACGGATACCGGATTTAGTGACGTAGATGCTGATGATTGGGAAGCACCGTATGTAAAAGCGCTTGTAGATGCAGGGATCACAACAGGCACAACGCCTGACACATTTTCATCCTATCAAAGTGTCACACGCTACCAGCTTGCAGCTTTCATCGACCGTTATTATGAAAATTTTGAGCTAAATGAGGACCAGGCATTTGTACAGGTGAGATGTACAGTGAGAGAAATGCAGAACACATTTTACCACTATGTAGGAAAAACTGAGCCTTGGGAAGACCCATTACCATATGAAAGCTTCCAGAATGAAATGCGTGAAACCATTACAATGAATATTGAGCCTGAAGTAAAAGAGAACTTTATTAAACAATGCAGAGCATGTGATGGGTTCTTCTATGGAGCGGTAATCGGACACCGGATTAACTACGAACTTCTTGAAAATACAGAAGACCGGATCACAATCAGCTTTGTTGAACCCGGTAACGCACTCACTTCAATCGTCAAGTTCTCACTCAGCATTGTAAATGAAAACGGCAAATGGAAACTTGATCAATATAAAGGAAAAACCTTTGATACAGAGGATGAAATCTTCACATTATCAGCAGAAGAAGCACTAAACTACACAGAATCAAACTATCGCACCAACACAACATTTACAGTCATCCGCGCAGAACTAATCGAACAGGAAGGCGACCTGTACACAATCCGAATCGTTACGCCGGATGAAAATCAGGACGTTGTGTTCAATAGACACTTCGGATTGATTTACTGATAGGAGAGCGAAGGGCGAGTTCTCGATCGATGGCTGGAGCGAAGGCTGGGGTCTGACCCCGCCCTTCAAAGCATCAAGAGAATGTGGCGTTTGTAGGGGCTGGTCAGACCGGGCCGGCGAATTATTCAAAAGATGATTGAATAAAATTTAAAGGTGACGTAATAAACCAGAAGGCCATAGATATAATCGCGCAATCGAAGCCTGAAGACGAATAAACAAATTGATGACTTAATAAACTGAAAAGGTGAAAGATAACTTGCTAAAGGTGAGCGAATTAACCAAGCCCACACCCCAAGCCTACCGTCCTTCGACGAAAAACTGAAGGCCAGGGTCTGACCCTGGCCTTCACAAAAAATACCCCCGCTGCAGCAGCAGCGGGGGTATTCAATATGGTAAACCTATTAGTCTAGGATTTTAATATCTACTGTTTGTACGCCAAAGTTAAGAGCGTCTTGTTGAGAAGGGATGAATAGGTCGATTTTATTCCCTTTGATTGCGCCGCCAGTGTCTCCAGCGATCGCTTCGCCGTAACCTTCAACCCATACACGTGAACCGAGTGGGATTACGTTAGGGTCTACTGCGATTACTTTCTGGTTAGGATTTGAACGTAGGTCAATTCCTGTAGCTGTTACACCAGAGCAACCTGTGCAATATGCAGTGTAAGCTGTAGCAGTTACCGTCATTGACTGAACTGCTTCAGATGATGGTGCTTCTCCACCTGTACCTGATACGCCTTCAGTTGACTGAGTTTGACCTGAGTCCTGAGCTGTTTCTTCAGCCGGCTGTTCCTGAGCTGGCGCTGCTGCTTGAGCAGGAGCCGCTGCCTGTCCAACTACTGAGAATTCCTGTCCAGGGAAAATGAGGTCACTTGAAAGGCCATTCCAGCTCATAAGTTCACCTACAGTAATACCGTGTGTTGTCGCGATCTTATAAAGTGTGTCGCCTTTCACTACTGTATAAGTGTCGTTTGAAGTTGTAGCTTCTGCTTCACCAGATACCTTGAGCGTTTGTTCCGGGAAAATTAGAGTAGAAGAAAGATTATTCCACTTCTGAATTTGTTCTACTGTTACATTATTATTTTGAGAGATGCTCCAAAGAGTGTCACCTTTTTTGACTG
Organism: Jeotgalibacillus malaysiensis; assembly: GCF_044789845.1. Lineage (NCBI taxonomy): Bacteria > Bacillati > Bacillota > Bacilli > Caryophanales > Caryophanaceae > Jeotgalibacillus > Jeotgalibacillus malaysiensis. The sequence continues at coordinate 2,906,517 of NZ_CP085252.1, read as the reverse complement.
AGTAATCTGCTGCTGATGCTGACGCTGCTGCGCCTGTAGATAATGCTGCGATTGCAGTTAGTGCAACGATTTGTTTTTTCATGATTGAATTACCTCCTTTTCACTAACAGGACCTAGCATAACACGCATACATTTCACAGCAATAACAAAACCATTAGAGAGAGATAACAATTACATTACGCGCTAATTTGTCTATACAGCGTTGACATGTGTACGCGTGAGGACTATACTATACTACATTATTGGAAAGGATAGTTTAATGATTTAAAGTGTAAGAGAGGAGTAGAATATTGATGGATCGAGTCGTTAACTTTTCGGCGGGACCTTCAGCAATGCCGCTTGAAGTACTGAAGCGAGCGCAATCTGAACTCGTCGACACAAATCACGCTGGCATGTCGGTTATGGAGATGAGCCACCGATCGAAAGCCTTCGAAGACATTTTAGAGAGCACAAAACACCTTTTGAAAAAAGTCATGAATATCCCTGAAAACTATAAAATTTTATTTTTACAGGGGGGTGCTTCGTTACAATTCAGCATGATCCCGTTAAATTTGTTACAAAAAGATCACGAAGCGGCCTACATTATTACAGGCTCATGGTCCCAAAAAGCACTGAAAGAGGCTAAAAAGGTCGGACAAACGACTGTCATAGCAACATCCGAAGAGACCCAGTTTAGAAATATTCCGGATTTCTCTCAGATTACACACAAAGAAAACTTATCCTACGTACACATCACAGGTAACAATACTATAGAAGGAACTCGTTTTACCACGCTGCCAAAAACAGATGCACCAATCATTAATGACTGGTCTTCAGGAATCCTTTCAGAAGAGATTAACGTCAGCGATTATGGTGTCATTTATGCAGGCGCCCAGAAAAACCTTGGACCGTCCGGAGTTACCGTCGTCATTATCCGTGACGACCTGATCGGACACGCACCCGACAATCTGCCAACCATGCTCGATTATAAAACGCATGAAAATTCAGATTCACTTTACAACACGCCACCAACATTCGGTATTTATATGATCGGACTTATGCTTGAATGGATCGACTCACTCGGTGGTGTGAAAGAAATCGAAAAGCGCAACCGTGAAAAAGCGTCACTATTATATGAAGCAATTGATCAATCAAGCTTGTTTTATTCGCCGGTTAAAAAGGAAAACCGTTCACTGATGAATATTCCTTTTAAATCGGGTAGCGAAGAAACCGATAAAGCTTTTATTGAATTCGCAGCATCTAAACAGCTTGTTGAGTTAAAAGGGCACCGTTCAGTAGGCGGCATGCGGGCGAGTATGTATAATGCGATGCCGATTGAGCATGTGGAGCGGCTGTGCCGTGCGATGCGGGAATTTGAGGAGAAGGTGAAGTAGTTACTGAGAAGCTGAAAATAATTGAAGCTTTTCACAATTTTATTTCGTCTTTCTTCTATATTAATAGTACGAAGCTGCAATGTATTTAAAATACATCAGCTGACGGGTTGCATAGAGCACAGCCCGCCAGCGTCCCATTATAATCTTTAATATCCCAGGAGGTTCTCTACGTTGACATACCAGATTCAGACCTACAACAAAATTGCCGATGCAGGACTTAAATTGTTAGACGAACAGTACAAAATCAACGAAAGCAATGAACCGGATGCGATTTTACTCAGAAGCCACAAGCTTCACGACCAGCCGATCCCAAACTCAGTTCAGGCGATTGCCAGAGCTGGTGCCGGCACCAACAACATCCCGATCGAACAATGTTCAGAACAGGGCGTCGTCGTGTTCAATACGCCTGGTGCAAATGCCAACGCGGTAAAGGAACTTGTCATCTCATGCCTGATCGCAAGCTCGCGTAACCTGTTCCGTGCCGTTCAGTGGACTCACTCGCTAAAAGGGGAAACGGACATCCCTGACAAAGTGGAAGCAAACAAAAAAGCATTTATCGGTCATGAAGTAGCCGGTAAAAAGCTCGGCGTCATCGGCCTCGGTAACATCGGTTCAGTCGTAGCCAACGATGCACTCTCACTTGATATGGAAGTCATGGCATACGACCCATTCGTGTCAGTAGACGTAGCCTGGTTGATTTCAAGAAGCGTACAGCGTGTGCACCAGCTTGAAGAACTGCTTTCACAGTGCGACTTTATCACGATCCACGTGCCGCTCAGCCCGAAAACAACAGGTATCATTGATGAAAAAGCATTTAAGTCCATGAAAAAAGGCATTCATTTCATCAACTTTGCACGCGGGGAACTAGTTGACCATGCGGCATTAAAAGCAGCGCTTCAAGACGGTACAGTCGGTAAATACATCACCGACTTCCCAAGCGATGACATTTTCGGCATGGACAATGTAGTCGCAACACCGCACCTTGGTGCATCAACGACAGAATCTGAAGAAAACTGTGCAGTCATGGCGGCAAGACAGCTGAAAAATTACCTTGAAACAGGGAATATCAAAAACGCAGTCAATCTGCCAAACGTCAGCCTGCCACTTACATCACCCGGCCGCCTGACCATCATGCACCGAAACATCCCGAACATGCTCGGACAATTCTCCCAGCTGCTCGCAGAACGCAATTTCAACATTGCCGACATGCTTAACCGTAGCCGAGGTGAATTTGCCTACACGCTGATAGATATCGATAACAAACTGAACGATGAAGAAGCTGCAGACATTATGGAACGGCTGCAGAAAATAGAAGGTGTTATCCGCGCAAGACATATTGCGAATGGATGGCACTAAAGATAATCGACTTCCTCCATGTAGATGGGGGAAGTTTTTTTGTTGGTTAAAAGACATAAGTGCTTTTGGTTACCTAAGGGCATCAGGAGGGGAGGGTGAAGTGAAGGGTGGGGTCAGACCCCAGCCTTCAATCCCGCACCACAGCGAAGGCCAGGGTCTGACCCCACCCTTCATTTGTGAACATCCCATGTCAAATGTGCACTTCCAAAAATTATTCAAACATTTATCCTTTTCATTTCTTGCAAAATATACGATAATTATGTTAAAGTACTGAATATTTAAAAAATATTTAGTGCTTAATCTGACTTAACCAAAATGACACGCTGCCAAGTGATTCTGTAGTAATTAAGTCAAAGGATGGAGCGGGAGAACGAGTCACTCCAATGACCAGTCAGCTGAAGTTCCGGCAGGCTCAGCAGGGCCGCGCGATGTGGTCGAGACAGAAACAGAATAGGAGGGAGAACAATGCTGCTAACCGTCAAGATGATGAAGCCGTTCTATACGCTCCAGGAAGGTCATGAACTGAAATTAGTATTTGCTTATCAATACTTTTCAGTGATGAAAGGGGATGAAGTATATCAATTTATCCCTGTTGAATCTAACGAAATCAGAATTAACCTGAAAACCAGACAAATTGAAAATCTCACAGATATATTTGTATTTCAAAGAGGCACACGCATCTTCAGGATCCCGTTATTTCAACTGCTTCAAATCTCGGATCTTGTGGATCATCTAAAATCAGTATCACAATTCTACGCGGAGCAGATTCTGGCGGATGAGGAGGAAGAAGCGATGAATGAAGAAATTGGCAACCTTGAAATGCAGAACCTGTATCGACTCATCGACAAAGCCCTGCTGGAAGGAGACCGTGACCTGTTTATGCAGCTTACCAATCAGCTGAAAACAGAGGAGGCGGCTCAGTAATGAATGCCCGAACCCGAAGCGCACCATAAAACCCTCTCATCAAATTTGAAGAGAGGGTTTTAACTTGGGAAAAAAACGATTTTTTTGTCAAAAACCGTCGAATATTTTTTTAGAAAAATTGTTTTGACCACCCAGATCATTATTACAAAATGAAAAAATGTTAAAAAACACAAAAAAGTGCCGCCCGATAATCGAGCGGCCAATGAGAGGGTATTGCTGGGTCATTTCATAATCTTATTGTAGTATAAATGTCTATATTCGTCTATTGGGAAAATCATGCTAGAAAAAAATGTAATTAAGCTGGTGGTTTTACAATTCTGTCTCTATCCATTGTAGAAAACTCGTCATTTGAAGCAAAATGAACAGATTCTCCACTTAAATCAGTGCTAAATGCACCAAAACTAACAATTAATGTTAATGCTACTGATAATGAAATAGCAATTTTTTTAAATTTAAACATTTAATGTCCTCTCCCTTTTAATTAATTTTCTCCATTGGCTGTAATAATGTGCAACCTTCTCTGTATCGCCTACAGACTCATAATAGTCGATGATCTTCTCCAGAACTTCCAGTGCATCGCTAAAGCTTTGTAGCTTAATGAGATGGGGATATAAATATTTTACCGCATATTTAATTCCATCGTATTGGGAAAATTCATACTTTTCAAGAAAATTTGAATGGTGAAAAAAGTATTTATCTCCAATTATTGTATCTGTTTCTTTTAATAGCCGCATTCTTGAGTGCCATTTTTTGTCAATCTTATTAAGTTTCACTCTGCATTCAAGCCATATGAGCAATGAGGTCCCAAAACTATATGAAAATGGCTCTGAAAGATCAATTGCTTCATTCGTTGCTTTCTCAGCTTTAACATATTCTTTGAGCAAATATTGACAACGGGCATAATTAATTAACACGCCAGGATAAAGATTATCTTTAAAAAACATTCTGGTATTTCTTAAAAGAGATTTATAAACTGTTAGTGCTTCAGAGTGAAGGTTTAATCTCATGTAGCTAATACCAAGAATCATTTGTGAATGAACTTGGCGAATAAAATTTGACTCAGTTAGAAAGACGTCATATGCTTTTTTGCTAAAAGTTAATGCAGCTTCGTTTTGATTGAGTGAAGTATAAAGATGTGACAACATATAACTTGCTTCACCTATCCACATCCCGCCTACTGGAAGAGGGTTCCTCAAAAACTCATGAACTGTTGTAATGCCTTCTTCATATTTTTCATTCATTGAATGATGAAACCCTCTGAAAAACACTAAAATGTTTTTTTCTATCGGATCAAAAGTATTTTTAATTTTTTTTATTAAACCCATATATTCTTGTATTTTTTCTTCATTCCAATGAAATAGATGATACCTCAACATATATAAATGATATAAATTCACATACTCGCTTGTTAATATATAATCTTCTTTTTCTCTAAGTTCATTATATAAATTTTCAATCGACTCACGATCCTGCATGAAAATCGCATGAATAAAAGACTCAAGCGTCTCATGAACTTCTCGCAAATCCCCTGTAATATCATCCAGCTTCAAATCCAGCTTCGCTAGCAGTAAATTAACAGTCTCCTCGTTAGCAGAATACATATTCGTCTCAATCTTACTCAAATGAGAAGTCGAACAAATGCCTTCAGCCAGCTCAGTCTGCGTTAGCCCTTTCTTCGTCCGGTAATACTTAATAATCGACCCGACATTCATTACAAATCCCCCCATTGCATGTTCTCTATGTATTGGGAGTGAAGGCGGGGGTCTGACCCCCGCCTTCACTACGCCACCCCCGCCACCGAAGGACAGGGTCTGACCCCGCCCTTCGCTCTAGGCCACGCCCTTCGCTCTCCCCCCATTATATATAAGACTTTAGATAGAGTCACCACTCACCTCTCTGGTTACATTTTTTACAGTTCGTTTAAATTTCATATATGTGACTGGCGCTTCTTTGAGGGGTGGCATACAATTAGAGAATGTGCAAAATCACGTTTTGCTATCTGCGGTTCCATCATTTGCGTTATAATAGTGAGATTGAGAGATATGAGCGGAGGGATGATGGATGAAGCAGGTGAGGAAGGTGATTATTCCGGCGGCGGGTTTAGGAACGCGTATGCTCCCGGCGACGAAGGCACAGCCGAAGGAAATGCTGCCGATTGTAGATAAGCCGATGATCCAGTACATAGTGGAAGAGGCCATTGCATCAGGCATTGAAGATATCATTATCATTAGCGGCAGGGGCAAGCGTGCGATTGAGGATCATTTTGATAAGTCGTATGAGCTTGAGGAGACGCTTGAGAAAAAGGAAAAGCGTGAGCTGCTTGAGCAGGTGCAGCACATTTCGAACCTCGCGAATATTCATTATATCAGGCAGAAGGAGCCGAAAGGGCTTGGGCATGCGATTTTGTGTGCGAGGAGCTTTATTGGGGAGGAGCCGTTTGCGGTCATTTTAGGTGATGACATTGTAGAAGCAGATCCGCCGTGTCTGAAACAGCTGATGGATGTGTATGATGAGCATGAAGGAAGCTCTGTGATCGGCGTGCAGGAAGTGCCGCAAGCAGACGTTTCGAAATACGGGATTGTCTCTCCAGGTGAGCAGATTAACCCGCAGCTATACACAATCGACAGTCTGGTTGAAAAGCCTTCTATAGAAGAAGCACCTTCAACATTAGCCATTCAGGGCAGATATATTCTGCAGCCTGAGATTTTTAATATACTTGAGAACCTTGAGCCGAGTGACCGGAATGAAATTGAGCTGACAGATGCGCTAAGGCAGATGCCGCAGCCGCTGCTCGCTTACTATTTTAAAGGGAACCGTTTTGATGTGGGGGATAAGCTTGGGTTTATAAAGGCCACGCTTGAACTCGGTTTGAAACGGGAAGACCTGAAAGAGGACCTCATGGATTATCTTGAGGAACTGATGGCACGTCAGAAAGGATAAATGAACATGATGAATATAGGAGTAGCAGGTACAGGCTATGTAGGCCTCGTCACTGGTGTCTGCCTGGCAGAGGTCGGACACCGTGTAACCTGTCTGGATGTTTCCGAAGAAAAAATTCAACTGCTGAAAAGTGGTCAGTCTCCGATCTATGAGCCGGGACTTGATGACATGCTGCAGAAAAATATCCGCGAGGAGCGGCTCCATTTTACAACAGACCGCACTGAAGCGTACCAAAATAAAGACATGATCTTTATCGCAGTCGGTACGCCTGAGGGTGAAAACGGTCAGGCAGATCTGTCTTTTGTGAAAAAGGTAGCAGTAGAAATCGCCGACACGATCACAAACGATACGATCGTCATCACGAAAAGCACAGTGCCAGTTGGTACGAACGAAATGGTTGAAGACATCATTCGCTCTCGCACCAACCACACAGCGCATGCAGTCTCCAATCCGGAATTTCTCCGGGAAGGAAATGCTATTCATGATGCATTTCACGGAGACCGCATCGTGATCGGCGGTAATTACGAGCCTGCGGTTGAAAAGGTGGCTGCGCTTTACACGCCATTTGACATTCCAGTCGTGCAGACCGATACGAAAAGCGCTGAGCTGATTAAATACGCGTCGAATGCATTCCTCGCAACAAAGATCAGCTTTATCAATGAAATCGCAAACATATGTGAATTCACCGGTGCAAACGTGGAGGCTGTCGCAAAAGGAATGGGTCTTGATAAGCGGATCGGCACCCAGTTCCTGAAAGCGGGAATCGGCTTTGGCGGTTCATGCTTCCCAAAGGACACGAAGGCACTGACGTCAATGTCAGCTGAAGCGGGCTATGAGTTCCGCATGCTGAATGCTGTGCTTGAAGTAAATGAGCTGCAGCACAATAAGCTGATGGATAAAGCGAATGAATACAGCGCGATCCAAAAAGGGACAAAAGCTGCTGTGCTCGGACTTGCATTTAAGCCGAATACAGATGACACGAGAGAATCACCTGCGATCCGGATTATTGAAGAGCTTAAGCACAAGGGTGCTGAGATTATCGCGTATGATCCAATTGCAACGGATAAAATGAAAGCCGTTTTCCCTGACCTGACATATACTGATTCACTTGAAGAAGCATTGAACGGGGCGGAAGCTGCATTTATCATTACAGACTGGGCGCAGATCAAAGAGCAGGCGCCTGCATTTTTCACAAGCCACATGAAGCGTCCGCTCATCTTTGACGGACGAAATTGCTTTGACCCGGGCGACATGCTTGATGGCGGGGTTCACTACCATTCCATTGGTCGAAGCGGAAATTCTTTTCGTATGACTATGTCAACTTGAGCGTTTTTTCGATATAATAATAGGCAGGTTTATGACAGATAAGCCGATGAAAGGAAGTACGTATCGTATGTTTGAAAAAATTTGTGTTGTAGGTCTTGGCTATATTGGCCTTCCGACTGCAGTAATGTTTGCAAATAATGGCATTAAAGTTCATGGTGTTGACGTAAATGAAAAGGCAGTCAGCATGATTCAGAATAAACAGCTTCATATTGAAGAAAACGGTCTTCAGGAATACCTTGAAAAGGCAGTGGATGCAGGTGCGTTAACTGTATCAACGACGCCTGAGGAAGCCGATGTATTTATCATTGCCGTCCCGTCTCCAATCAATGAAGATAAGACTGCAAACCTTGATTACGTAAGAAAAGCGACAGAATCAATCGTTCCTTTTGTGAAAAAAGGCAACCTTGTGATCCTTGAATCAACGGTGCCGCCGCGTACGGTTGAAGATGTGATGCTGCCGGCTTTGAAGGAAACAGGTCTTGAGTTCGGAACAGAGCTTCTTGTATCTCATTCACCTGAGCGCGTGATCCCGGGTAAAATTTTCGAAGAGCTTGTGCAAAATGACCGCATCGTAGGCGGCATCAGTCAGGAATCTTCAGAGAAAACAAAAGAGCTGTATGAGACATTTGTAAAAGGAAAAATCCATTTAACAGATGCAACGACAGCTGAGCTTGTAAAAGTCATTGAAAATACGTACCGCGATATCAATATTGCATTTGCCAATGAGCTTGCAAAAATCGCTGAGAAAATTGACGTCAATATCTGGGAAGCAATTGATTTTGCCAACTTCCACCCGCGTGTAAACATTCATAAACCGGGTCCTGGTGTAGGCGGTCACTGTATCGCTGTTGATCCATGGTTCCTTGTTGAGCTGGCACCGGATCTTGCAAAAATGATCCACCTTGCACGTGATACAAATGATGGTATGCCTAAGCATACAGTTGAACGTGTGCAGAAATATTTCCAGAAAGAGCAGATCTCAAACGGTCGCGTGGCAGTATTTGGTCTTGCCTTCAAAGGAAATGTGGATGATGTACGTGAGAGCCCTTCACTTGAAGTATTACGTCAGCTTGAGGAAGCAGGCGTTGATTATACAGCGTATGACCCGCATGTAAAAGAAAACAAAGTGCCGCGTCAGACGCAGGACTTTACAGAAGCAGTCAGCCATGCTGATCTGGTTCTAATCCTGACAGATCACAATGAATTTAAAGAACTCGATCCTGCAGCTTTCAAATCCGATATGCGTACAGCAGCTGTACTTGATACTAAAAACTGCATTGACCGTGTGAAGTGGGAAGAAGCAGGCTTTGCATTCGGACTGTTAGGTGACTCAAAGCACTCTGAATAAGAGTGAGATAGGTGAGATGAAATGAAGGAAAATTATCTCGGAGTCGATGTCAGTCCGCTCAATTATGACGAGCTGATAGGCGCACTCTATAAAAGATTAGAAGAACACCAAAACTCGTTTATCGTAGCCATTAACCCGGAAAAAATCATGAAAGCCCAGCAGGACGAAGCGCTAAGAAATCTGCTGAACCGCGCTGACTTTCAGATTCCGGATGGCATCGGTGTGATTCTTGCCTCCAAGTTTAAAAAGGGGAAGATTAAGCGCCGCGTGACGGGAATTGATATGATGCTCAGAATCTGTCAGGAGGCTCAAGTTAGAAAGAAAAAAATCTTTCTATTTGGCGCAAAGCCGGGTATTGCAGACGAAGCAAAAGCCGGTCTTGAGAAAATGTATCCCGGCATTCAGGTAGCAGGTACGCTTAACGGTTATGAAAAAGACCCTGACGTGATCAGACAGACGATCAACGATGCAAAGCCTGATATACTGTTTGTCGCAATGGGCAGCCCTGCGCAGGAATATTTTATTGTGGACAACATGCACGAGCTGCATCCGCACATTTTCCAGGGAGTCGGCGGGTCATTTGATGTGCTCTCAGGCAGAATCAAGCGCGCCCCGGAAGGCTTTCAGCGTCTGGGACTTGAGTGGTTTTACCGCTTGTTAAAAGAGCCAAAGCGCATTAAAAGACAGCTGATTCTTCCGGTATTTCTATTAGAGGTGCTGAAGAAGTAAGGAGCAAATGATGTCTAAATTTAAAGTAGCCAGTATTTTATTTCTATTTTCAACACTGCTGTTAAAGTTCTCAAGCATGCTCCGCGACATGACGATCGCGGGGCTGTTTGGTGCTTCAGGGCAGTCAGATATTTATTTTGCTGCGATGACCATTCCAAATGCCATCGTTCTTTTTATGCTCACAGGTATGAAGGATGCGTTTCTGCCGAGCTATTACCGGTTCGATCGGGAAGGTAAAGGCTTTTCACACCTGACCAACGTGGTAAAAGGAACGTTCTGGATCGCAGTCGGCATTTCAATCATCGGGATCATCGTCTCACCATTTCTGATGAGACTGCTGTACCCTGAGTTCGGCCGCTATGAAAACGGCTTTGAAATCGCCACTTGGACAGCCATTATATATTTTGTCGCAATCATTTTTGTCGGTATGAACGCCGTCTACGAAGGATTCTTTGACTCACAGAAAAAGTTCTCATTCTCAACCTTTTCACAAACAGTCGTTGTTCTTGTAATGATCGGATTTTCATTCTTATTCTACCGTCAGCTTGGAATTTATGCGGTGCCAATCGGTTATCTGATTGGAACGATCATCTCATTTTTAATCAAGCTCGTTTATCTGAAGCCGAAGCGCTTTATGGCGTGGAAGCAGAAGATTGACCGAAAAGAAGTGAAGGCATTTTACCTGATCTTCCTCCCAGTCGGCCTAACTATTGCCATTGGACAGATTAACCTGACCGTTGATTCAATCTTTTCAGCGCAAATGGAGACAGGGGTCGTATCCAACCTGAACTACGCTTTCAGACTGGTAAATATCCCGCAGGCTATTTTCGGAGTCACAATCGCAACGCTCGTCTTCCCATTGATTGCCTCAGCCTACGCTGATCAAAAGATGGATGAGTTTAAAGTGGGAATTGAAAAAGGACTGATCTTTATGTTCATGTTCCTGCTCCCGACGATTGCCGGAATGATCCTCGTGATGGAACCGCTCGTGAAAATTTTCTTCGAAAGAGGACAGTTTGACGCAGCAGCGACTGCAGATACTGCTACATACGCCATTTTCTATGTCGGATCCGTATTGTTTTACAGTATCCAGGCCGTCATCGCAAAAGGCTTTTACACGATGTCAAAAGGGCATTACATGCTCAGAATCGGCATGATCTCCATTGTGTTAAATGTCATTTTCAACTGGTGGTTCTCAAGTATCTTCGGCGCAGTCGGACTGGCACTCGCATCATCAGTCGTCGGCATGCTCTACAGCATCATGACATTCACTACACTTTATAAAATCACTGGAGGCTTTAACCTGAAAAAGATCGGCTGGAACATGCTGAAGGTACTGATCGCAGGAAGCGTGATGACCGCAGTACTTTACGGACTTCAGCAAACTCAGATCCCGTCACTGCCAATCATTTTATATCTGGCAATCATCGGTGTGACAGGTATCATTGTCTATGCAGCCGGACTGTTCCTGCTGAAAAGTCAGCCATTTAAAGAATTAATCGCAAGGGGAGGGAATAGAGGATGAAATTCAGACACGCATTACAGGAATTAAACCGGATTGATGTCTTTTCACCATACTTATTCTTTCCGTTTGTCGTATTAGCTTATTTCGGCACCAGCCTGTTTGACTTTGGCCGCTTCGACTACTTTGGCTTAACTTATTCAATCCTGCCGGCAGTGCTGCTCGGACTTGCCGTATACTGGCTCATGGTCTGGGTTGTGCGCAGCAAGAACTGGAGATTCACTGTAAAAGTTTCTGACAAACTGCAGGGCAAAAGCATCTGGGTGTTATTTGCCCTTGCATGGCTCGGCCTGATTGCCTATATTTTGATGATCGGCTCAGGGCAGATCGGTATCAGTGATGAAGCAGCGAGAAGAGCGCTTGATCCGAAGCTCAACTTTTTGAGCGCATTACTCTGGTTCTCAGGACTGTTTTTAATCAGCTGGTTCTTCCTTGTGAAAGAAAAAAAGGTTGGCTTGTTTATACTGTTATTTGCATTACTAGCTGGTCTGTTCGTAGTCATGGGTTACAGAACACCTTTAGTGATCATGCTATTTACAGCGATCATCATTTTTCATTATATGGTTAAAAAGATCAAGTTCACCTGGTTTATCGGTGCACTCGTTGCAGTCGGCCTAGTATTCTCCATGTTCGGCTTCTATCGCTTCGCAACAGAAGACCCATCCAACCCATTCAACAGCCGCGACCTGCCGGAGGTGTCGGATGAGCTAAATGTGGAACAGATAGAAGAACGCAATCAGATGCTGCGTGCAAACATGGAAGAAACGCCGGCTGTTATCCGCGCGCTGAACAACGAAAGTGTCACAGGTCACGTTGTACTGAGTAAAATTATCGAGTATACAGATGAACAAGGATACCTGCTTGGGGAAATTCATGAAGGCATCTTCAGCCCTGTGCTGCCAGGTGAGCAGACATCACCTCGTATGAAGGTATCAGAAATTGCGAATTCACTGACAATTGAAGAAGGGATCTACATTACACGTCCCGGACGGACCACAACGCCGACACTGTTCGGTCAGTTCTTCGCAGACTTCGGCTATGCAGGGATTGTTGTAGGATTTGGATTGATTGGTCTATTTATTACGGTGCTCTATAATCAGATGCAGCAAATGGGGAACAGATCTTATCAGACGATTGCATACGGATTTGTACTCACCTTAATGACCATCGCCATCCATACCGGCTTACTGGATCTGATCTTCGTCCTCATGCTCGGTTTTGCCATACTCAGCTCCACACTCGAAAAGAAATTTTGACAAATCCTGTTGTACCACATTCCAGAGAGTGGTAAACTGAACATGTAAATCAGATTTCCTCTCACATATAAACGAAACGGCCTGGTTGGTGGCCGGGAACGCCTCGTCAGGGACGAGGCGTTTTTTTGCGGGGTTTTTGTGGTGTGGCGGAGGGAGAGAAGGGGAAGGGGATGGCGAAGAGGCGGGGAGAGAGCGAAGTAGAGGGTCAGACCCCGCCCTTCGCTGCACCATCCCCAGGCCACACATCGGTAATCCCCTCACCAATCGCCTTAAATCTATCACCTTTCAAAAAGATTACGACACCAATTGTATGTATTCGCTCATTAAGTATAAAAGCCGCAATATATCTATCACCAATGCCGGTAAATCTATCACCTTTTCGAGTATTCCATCACCAATTAGGGGGATTCGACGCCACACTCTCTTAATGACCTTGGAGAAACTAAGGGATCTTTGCCATCTGGCGAAGTATGTAAGAGCGAAGGGTAGGGTCTGACCCCACCCTTCACTCCACCACCTCAACAAAAAAACGACGCCCCGTCCAAGGCGTCGTCCCAAACCACTTATTTCTGCTTCAACGGATAAGCTCTCCACCGACTAAAATCCGCATCCTTCTTCTCTACCATCTCTGCCGGGAACACAAACGTCCACGGCTTACTCGTATTAGGGTTCACCTCAAGCGCATCAAACTTAAATCCGCCTGAAGCGACCATATCTCCTACTGCATCTTCTACTGCAAGTGGCAGTTGTCTTAGCTCCAGCTTTCTGTCACTGCCATTTCTAAGCAGAACTGCTGTATGAAGCGAACCATCTTTTGCATAGTTTGCTGAGATACCCATAAAGTTGACCTCGCCTGCTTTTGGAGCCTGCAGACTCTTTACAAGCTGCTCCAGCTGCTCTCGATCTGTTTCTGCAATAGACTGTTCCCATGAAGGGTCAAGCTCCAGCTTATGAGGGTGCTTCAGCTGAAAAGATAGCATCCAGTCAGTTGCAGGGATTTCAGCAGCTGTTACGCTTTCAGGTCTGAAAGTAAATACCCATGGCATACTTGATTCCGGCTGCAACTCACCGAGTCTCGAAAAATCAAATGACTGGCTAGCCAGCTGCTCACCGTCAGGACCCTGAAGCACAAGATCAGCTTGCTCAATCTTAACCCCTTTTGGAAGACTGTTCCTTACAAAAACCTGTACATGTAAATGCTGATTGTCTTCCTTCAGTTCAATCCCAGCTAGTGAAAGCTGATTGGCTTTAAGAGGAGGTAATTCATTATTTAGAAACTGAAAATAATATCTTTCTTCATCATTAGCCGGAGTAGAAGGGTGGAAGATAAGCTGTGTTTCTACTTCGCGGTCTGAAGATTCTATATCACTACCTGCCAATGCAGAGGCTTCAGTTGCTGAATTGCGTCCGCTTTGTTTCATTGGATCTTTCTTTTTACGTTTGAACCAGTTCACCATACTATTTGCCTCCTGTCAGTTTTTCTTTTTGTTCAAGCTTCACAATCAGTGTTGCAATTTGGCGGCTGACGCCCTGTTCAAGTTCATAATACATATTGCTGAACAACTCGAGTCCTTCACGCTGATACTGACGCATTGGATCTTCCTGGCTGTAACTTCTTAAGCCAACGCCTTCTTTAAGTCGTTCCATTGCGTCAATATGCTTTAACCAGTAGCTATCCGTACTGCCAAGAAGGAATTTGCGTAATGATTCAGCAAATTGAGTTGACTCGAGTCTTGATTCAACCTCCGGCAGGTAGCGTTCTACTGCGGAGCGGATTTGTTTTTTGATCTGTTTAAATGGTGTTTCATGACTGATAAATGAAAAGTCTTCATTCGGAATAATCGCTTCAAGATTTGCACGGAGTTTGTCAAGCTCCCAACGCTCACTATCTTCATCCTCAGGGCATCTCACCTTAATTTCTTCATCAATATGAGATGATAGAATATTCAACAAGATAGGGTGCACTGCCTCACGATCAAGAAGTTTATTTCTTAAGTCGTAAATCGTATCACGCTGAACACCTAATACATCATCAAGCTTCAGGTTATACTCACGGATCGAGAAGTTAGAGCCTTCACAAATTCTTTGTGTGCGATCAACAAATTCCCGAGCGGCTTTATCTTCAATCAGTCCATTTTTCTTCGGCTTAACTTTCTTCTTCAATTTCTCCAGCTCTTCCTGGGCAAATCTGCGGAACATTTCATCTTCAAGTGAGATGAAAAATTCAGAAGTACCAGGATCCCCTTGGCGGCCGGAACGACCCTTCAGCTGATTATCAATACGGCGTGACTCGTGACGCTCAGTCCCGATCACATATAATCCGCCAAGCTCACGTACGCCTTCGCCAAGTACGATATCCGTACCGCGACCGGCCATATTCGTAGCAACTGTAATTGAATTTTTCTGACCGGCAAGTGAGATTAGCTGTACTTCCTGCTCCACACTTTTCGCATTTAATACTTCATGAGGCAGACCTGCTTCTTTCAAGTAAGCTGAAACCTCTTCTGACTGTAAAATAGAAGTTGTACCGATCAGCACGGGCTGGCCTTTTTCATGTAACTCTTTAGTTTTGTCAGTCACTGCAGAATATTTCTGCTCCACCGTTTCATAAATACGGTCCTGCAAGTCTACTCTAGCAATTGGCTGGTTCGTCGGTACCTGCACGACGCCCATTCCATAAATGTCACTTAACTCTTTTTTCTCAGTCTTCGCAGTTCCAGTCATCCCGGACAGCATCTGATACATTCTGAAATAGTTCTGGATGGTAATTGAGGCCTGAGTTTTGTTTTCTTCTGTTACTTCAAGACCTTCTTTTGCTTCAATCGCCTGGTGAAGACCGTTACTGAGCGTTCGGCCTTCCATTGGACGCCCGGTGAACATATCAATCAGCAGTACTTTGCCTTCTTTGACGATATAATCCACGTCGCGCTTGAACATGACTGATGCACGAAGCGCCTGGATCACGTAATGGTAAAGCGTCTGATGCTCAAGGTCATATAAGTTATCCACCTGAAAGCCGCGTTCAATTTTTGAAATGCCGTCATCTGTTAAGTTAACGGATTTCGTTTCCAGGTCGAAGTGAAATTCTTCTCCATCTTTAAATGAACGGACAATTCGGGCACAAAGATAGCTGAGCTCAGAACTGATTCCTGTTTTACCTGCAATAATAAGTGGAGTCTTTGCTTCATCAATCAGCACACTGTCTGCTTCATCAATGATGGCATAATGAAGCGGACGCTGAACACGCTGGTTTTTTTCGTAAGACATATTGTCGCGTAGGAAATCAAAACCGAATTCGCTGCCGATTCCATATGTAATATCTGCACGATAAGCAACCTGTTTTTGTGCGGGCTCCATCATTGGAAGGTTCAGGCTTACCTGGAGTCCAAGAAACTCGTGGACCTGCCCAATTAATTCCCGGTCGCGTCTTGCGAGGTATTCATTAACTGTAATGACGTGAACGCCTTTTCCTTCAAGCGCTTTTAAATAACTTGGGAGAGACGCGACAAGTGTTTTTCCTTCGCCAGTTGGCATTTCTGCAATGTTGCCGTCAGCAAGTGCAAGTCCACCGATGATCTGCACATCAAAATGACGCATCCCAAGCACGCGCTTTGATGCTTCTCGCACTACTGCAAATGCTTCATTACGTATGTCCTTCAGTGATAGTCCTTCACCTAGTTGTTTTTTAAAAGTCGCTGTCTTACTGAAAAGCTCCTGATCAGTCAGCTTCTCCATCTTTTCTTCCAGCTTGTTAATTTCCTGAACCTGTTTTTCATATTGCTTTAATTGACGCTCATCCTGAGTGCCTACGATTTTTTTTACGAGCGAAATCATGCTGTACTCTCCTTATGTCAAATGCAATGAGGAACATTACATTTCTATTAAATGATACCAACATAAAGTATAGCATGTGAGACACGGTATTTCATCACCATTGAAGGAAAATCAAGGAATGGAATCACATGGAAAATATGTTAAGGTTATAGATAGACTGAAAGTACAACTTCAGTTGTTACACAGACTAATAGGGGGCTTTTACAGTATGAAGGGAATCAGATATGCAGCAGTCACAGGGGTGGCAGCCGCATCTATATTCGGTTTTTCACAACTTGCACATGCGGGAACTAATGACGTTCAGGAGATTAAGCATCTGCTGACAGAAACAGCACTTGAGATGAACATCCCGCCGGAAGTGCTGAAGGCGATCGCTTATAAAGAAAATAAAGAATTTGCACACTTTGATGAAAATGGGGACGTCATTATTTCGGATGATGGTGGAATCGGACTCATGCAGCTGACATTCCAGCCAGGTGAAATTGAACAATACAATATTGATATGGACCGAATCAAAAATGATATTGACTATCATATAGAAGAAGCAGCAAAAATGCTGAAGAGAAAAACGGAGCTGAATCTGCCGACAGTAAATGGTGGCACACCTGAAGAAATCGAATCATGGTACTTCAGCGTGATGGCATACAACGGACTGAGCGAAATTAATGACCCGAATAACCATGATGACGCTTACCAGGAAGTCGTCTATGACTATATCAGAAATTACAGCATCATGCCGGGTATAGGTGAAACGCCTGAGCTCGACATTAACTATGATGAAGACAGCCTCATTATGAAATTCGGCGACCGCGATTACGAGTGGCCGACGCAGACTCGCTCCTCTCAAATGTTCAGAGAAGGGGACGTAACCTACTCTTATAATGATCACGAAGGCTTTGGCGGATCAAACGTCAGAACACAGCCGATTAATGGTGATCTTGTGGAAACGATCGGTCACTATACGCCGCTTGAAGTCATCAGCGGACCATACGAAGCAGCAGGTCACGCCAATCATTACGTCTTTTATGAAGTAAAAGGTAATTTCGGTGAAGGGTATATTGCCAGCTCAAACCTTCAGCTTGGTAACGACCTGACAATCTTCTCAGATCTAAATGGAGAAACAGAACAGGCAGTCGCATACCTTCAGCACAGAGGAATCATCAATGGCTATGAAGACGGCACCTTCAGACCACTGACTGAATTAAAAAGACATCAGGCAGCAGCGCTTGTCGTAAGAGCATTTGATCTCGAAAAGCCGGCCGACTATCAGGCAAAAGCATCGGACCTGACACCGGACACATTTGGTTACGAGAACCTTGCGATTATGGAATACCATGGTTATATGGGGCAGGGCGGCAAGATGAATGCAAGTGCAGCCCTAAATCGCTCACAGATGGCGAACATTTTAAACCGTGTATTTAATGATTATTATGAACAACCAGCCTCTGAAGTGAAAATCAAGGATGTTGGAGCGAATGAAGTGATCTATGAAAACATTGCTGCACTTGTACACAATGACATTACAGTAGCTAATGAAGATAGAGCGTTTAATCCGTGGAATACAGTCATGAGATCCCACTATGCATTGTTTTTCGAGCGGTCCGTTAGACTCATGGAAGAAAAGTTAGGAAAATAAAACCCTTACATTTTAGTAGAGACAAGTGACTTTTAGGTCCTTTGTCTCTATTTTTTTACTTTTCATATGAGTTTTGAAAAGTCTGAAAAAATGACATTAGGGTGATATAAATTCAAAATCATAGAAATTAAAGATAAAAATCCTGATCATTGTTACAAATTAGAAATAAATGACGTATAACCTCTTTTGAAAATAGTGGAACTATACACTGAAAGGATAAGAAAGCCGAAAAATCACTATTTTACTCAAAAAATATTAAAAAAGTATTTGAAATATGAGTGTCATCTTGTAGAATGAAGGAAGGCGAAAGAATTAGTATCTCAGTTAGAATATGGCATTTCAATGATTGAATTGTCAAATTGTAAAAGGATTGACATTCTTGAAGCCTATGACTATACTGATGGGTGTAGGTTCATGGGGTTCTTTGTTAGGACTTTATTCATACTTACATATCTTAACTGAAGAACACCTGATTATAAATTGCAATTACAAGGAGGAAATATTTACATGGCTTACCAACCAAAGTCTTACCGTAAGTTTCTTGCGGGAACAGTAACAACTGCTCTTGTTGCATCTGCAGTCGCTCCAGTCGCTGGCGCAGAAGGCCTTCAAGCTCAGGACAATCACACAACATTCACGGATGTTAATCCTGCGGATGTACACGCACCAAATATCCAGAAAGCAGTTGACCTAGGTCTTGTTAATGGATATGGCGATGAGTTCCGTCCATATAACAGCGTAACGCGTGGTCAGGTTGCACTGATCCTTTCTCGCTGGTTAGCTTCTGAAGGAATCACTGTTGATACTTCTGAAACAGAAGAATTCGCTGATGTACCTTCAACTTATTATGATGAAGAGCTTTATGAAGCTTCACTAGTTCTTCGTGAGCTTGGTATCTTCACGGGTACTCAGGAAAACAACTTTAACCCATCTGCAAAAATCTCTCGTCAGGCAATGGCGAAAGTACTTGTAGAAGCATTTGGTCTTGAAGATCTTGAAGATGTAGATGCAACTGTATCTGACATCGAAGACGCTCAGGAGTGGGCTCGTGAGTACATCAACATTCTTGTTGAAAACGGCGTAACAGTAGTAGACGAGTATCGTCCACTTGAGTATGTTACTCGTGCTCAGTTCTCAACTTTCGCAATCCGTGCACTTACAGTGTATGAAGATATGCAAAAGCCTGGCGTAGTTTCAATTGACTTCAACGAAGAAGGTGACACGTTCACTGTTGAATTTGATAAAGAGCTTCCTGATGGTCTTACACTTGAAGACGTTCTTTCTATGTATGATGTAGAAGTAAACGGAACTCCTGTAACTGACATTCCTGCTGAAGTTCTTGAAGCTCTTGCACTTGAAATCTCAGGCGTTGAAGGAAACGTTGTAACGTTCTCTCACACTGATCTAGATGAACTTCAGGAAGATCTTGGTGGAGAATTTGTAACACTTACAATTGACGGGGTAAATGGCGTTTATACTTTTGAAGTTGCTCCTGAGCCAATGGTAGAGAGTGTAACGGCAGTTAACGCTAAAGAAGTCGTTGTATCTTTCAGCACTCCATTAGCAAAAGATACTACTGATGCTGAATTACAAGCAGCATTCACTCTAGAAGGTACAACATTTGAAAGTGTTGAATTATCAGAAGACAGAACAACTGCTACTTACACATTAGATTCTACTGAAGTAACTAATGCTAAAGTAACAGTTCTTCCTTTAGATACAGATGAACTAGATGAAGAAGGCAATGTTATTCAGACTCCAGAATATAATGCTCTTCTAACATACTCTGATACAATTGCCCCTACTGTAAAATCAGTTGAAGCTGTAGGAACGACTGCTGTAATTAATTTCAGTGAACCTGTAAGTGATGCTGGAACAATTAGCCTAGATGGAACTGTATTAGTTGAAGGGACAGATTACACTGTAGCTGCTAATAGTAAATCTATTACACTTACAGGTTTAACTGCTGGGGAAGCATATACAGTTGACATCGTTGGTGCAATTGATACATCAGATAACCTTGCTAATCCAATTGAAGTTAACTTTACAGTAGCTGAATTAGCAGTTGATGAAGAAGTACCATCTGTTTCTTCTGCAACAGTTTCTGGTTCTGAAATCACTATAAACTTCTCAGAAGAGTTAGCAGCGCAAGATTTAAATGGAGATTCTACAGTAGAAGAGTATGCTACTGTTACAATAAACGGCACTCCAGTTTACCTAACTGCTGCTGAACAAGACGATGAAGATGCTACTAAATTTACTGTAGATGCGTCTAGCACATTGGGTACAAATGATTTTGTGAATGTTACAGTAACAGTTGACGAATACGAAGATTTATCAGGAAATGCTGGTGAACTTTATGAATTCGATACTACACTGATCGCTGATACTACAGCACCTGTTTTAGCTGGAGTTTCAACTGAGATTTTAGTTGCTGATGATACATCTGTAACTACTGATGAAGATGTAATCTACTTGACGTTTAGTGAGCCGGTAACAGTAACTGGTACATTAACATTAGAAACAAAAGATGGGGTAGTTTATACTGTTGGAAACACAACAGCTGTTAGCGAAACATCAGGTGTTGACGTTGATGGTGACGGAGAAATTACTGGAAGTGAATTAAATACAGTTGCTATTGCATATGATTTAGAAGAAAACTCAACTTACGAGTTTGAATTATCTGCTGATTCAGTATCTGATGATGCAGGCAATGTTATTACTGCGACTCTAGATGTTGACTTTACTACAGGAGAATTTGTACCTGCTGTAGATGAAGTTACTGATTCTCTAATTCTCGCTTCAGCTCCAGCACGTATTAATAGCACTCAGTTCACAGTAACTTACTCTGACAATGTTACTTCATCAGCAACTAATGCTTCTAACTATACTTTAGGTGGCGAGGCATTACCTGCTGGAACATTGATTCAATTTATCAATGGAACTGATACAGTAAGATTCATTTTACCAGAAGGATCCGTCAGAGCTAGCGGAACTTATCCTTTAGAAATTACAAATGTAGTTGATACTAAAGGAAATACTCTTGAAAATGGTCAAATTACAACAACTGTTGAATTGTTAGAAAATGTAGCTCCTACTGCTACTGATCTTAACGTAGTTAATAGTACTACTTTTAATGTTGAGTTCTCTGAAGCTATTCAGGACGCAGCAGATGGATCAATTGAAGGTATAACTGTATTTGTAGGAGGTACAGAAGTTACTCCTGCTACAGCTTCAGTTACTGGTGGAGTTTTAACAGTTACTACTTCTGATGATTTTGGATTAACTGATTCAATTAGTGTTGAGTTCGAAAACACTAATCTAGTTGATGCTAATGATAATGAAGTACAAGCTGGTGTAGTTACAAACTAATATAAATATAGTTGTCTGTCCTTGTGTCAGGCATAATTCTGACTATTGACTACAATTCGATCAAGCCAGTTTTCTCTGATAAGAGAAGGCTGGCTTTTTCTTTTTAAATCTTATCTAAAGTATGTATTACTTAGCAGATCATTTAACAGGCTTAAAACTAAAACAGTATTTACATCTGTGACGGTATCTAAGTAATAAAAATTCTTCCCTGTCTTGAATACAATTCAGACAACTCAAGTCAATTGTATTTAGAGAAGATAGAAACGAGTGATGGCGATGAGCTGTCACTAGTTTTCTTTAGAAGTGATCTCTTTTGTCAGACACGATTCTGACATTAACTACAATTGGTCAAGCCAGTTTTCTCTGATAAGAGAGACTGGCTTTTTAAATTTTATTAATATAGTTGCAAAACCAGTCTAGAATAAGCTTTAGAATAGAAGTAATGCAACAAAATTTCAATTTAATATGCTTGGGTAAAAAACCATAGCAAATAATATACTTGTATTACTAATTAAAAAGTGACTTTTTATAACAGTGCAACAATAATTTCAAGATACAGAAATTTTTTTGTAACACTTTTGTAATATGACTTCCTGCCCAAAACAAAGTAAAATAGGATTAAATATATATTTATCAGAAAAGTAGGAACGCTCACGGGCAGCTTAGATGAAGAAGGAGAGTGTGAGGATTGAGGAAATGGTTATACACTGCAGCGGCAACTGCCGCAGTGGCGACGTTTGGGGGATTTGAGTCTGAAGCGGATGCCAGTACACATAAAGTTTCAAGCGGAGATTCTCTTTGGAAAATCGCGAATAAGTATAACGTGTCAGTCGATCATATCAAAAAGCTGAACAATCTTTCATCTGAACTGATCAGACCGAATCAGGTACTAAAGGTCATTGGAGATGCATCACTGTCAGCTGCAAGCACACCTTCAGTATCAGGCGGAACAGCAGTTTCTGCATCAGCCTATGTTGTGCAACCGGGGGATACGCTATCAGCAATCGCCAGGAAAACTGCTACATCAGTGAGTGAACTGAAGTCACTTAACAATCTATCATCAGATCTAATCTTTTCAGGTCAGTCTCTAAAAGTTAAAGGATCAGCAGCACAGGCTACTCCTAGCACACCAGTTAGTCAGGCACCATCAGAAAGCACTTCAGGCAGCTACACAGTAAAGCCGGGGGATTCGCTTTCAAGGATTGCTTCTAACTACGGCATTAGCCTTACAAAGCTGATGGAACTGAATAACCTGAATGGACATATTATTTTCCCGGGCCAAAAGCTTTCAGTAAGCGGCCAGGCATCAGTAGCACAACCAGCACAGCCTATACATAATACGGATGGTTCGTATACTGTAAAAGCCGGGGACACACTAAGTAAAATCGCAGTCGTAAATAAAATGTCGTTATCTGAACTAAAACGCGTTAATAATCTCTCTTCAGATTTGATCAGAGTTGGACAGAAGCTTCAATTAAGTGGATCAGCTCAGTCAACAACACCTTCAGCACCTGCGCAAACCGTAGGCGGCGGATCATCAGTCGTTGCCAGTGTCAGCGTATTGATCCAGGAAGCGCAGTCGCACCTGGGCACACCTTATGTATGGGGCGGTTCAGTACCAGGGGGCTTTGACTGCAGTGGATTTATCTATTACGTCTATAACAAAGCAGGCTTCAGCACAGCTAGAACAAACGCTGAAGGCCAGCACGCAAGATCATATGAAGTAAGTAATCCACAGGTTGGGGATCTTGTATTTTTTGGGAATACATATAAAAAAGGGATCTCACACGTAGGTATCTATCTTGGAGGCAACCAGTTTATTCATGCTGGAGATAATGGCGTTGAAATTTCTAGTCTGAACAATAGCTATTGGCAGTCCAAGTTTGAAAGCTTCAAACGATTCTACAATTAAAAAGCTGCCTCGGCAGCTTTTTTCTATACACTAATATATAGAGGGAGAGAGCCAATCATGCCCTTTTTTAAAAAACGCACAGCTGAACCAGTAGCTGCCCTTAAACTAGAACCTGAAAAAACAACCCTCGGCAGACAAATTGCCGAAGACGTGGATAGAGAACTACAACCGCTGCGGGAACTCAACCTTATTCGAATGGTTGAAGAAAAGAAAGAGCAACTCAAATATTTGCATCCTGAAGCTGACGAATATAAATATGAAATTTTGAAAAGAACGGTTTTCTACGTTGAAGTAATAAGAGAGCTACAACGTCTGCTTGCTGAAACCCTCAGAGGGAATGAACCAGCTATTGATATAAAGCAAATCAAAAGAGAGACAGCTGCACATATCGAAGAAGCGATCGCCAGACACTATGATCACTTCTTCAAACACTATCTATCAATAGACGAAGGTCTACAAGGCTTGGAAGAAGCATACAGAGAACACCTTCTCATGTACGAATGGCTCAAAAAACTGATTCCATACTACCAGCAAAACCAATACCGAACCACAGCCGCACTCCCAAAACGATGGATTGTACGCAGAATAGAAGAAGAGTGCAAAAGAAAGACAGATGAATTAATACACTTTAACTACTAAATAGACATACAAAAAGGGTAGGCGCGTTTTTTGCGCCTACCCTTTTTGTGAAGTGAAGGCGAGGGTCTGACCCTCGCCTTCTCTACTTGCATAGACCAGCGAAGGCCGGGGTCTGACCCCACCCTTCACTGCACCATCCACCGAAGCCCAGGGTCTGACCCCCTACTTCGCTATTTAACTCCCCAACTCCAACTGACTCTTCAAATCCTCCTGCACCTTCACCAGCTCACTATCCGGGACAATATAATAGTAAATATCATTAATATATTCACCAGATCCGCCATCCAATGAAGTCTGCTCTACATTGCTCGCTGCAGTACGATACTTACTCTGAATATCCACCATCTGATCAAACGATAAGTTCGTCTTCACGTTCGATCCGAGTGCACCAAAAATATCACGGAAGTTCATAAGTGAATTCACACTCGCACCTTCACGCATAACAGCCTGAATCACCTGGCGCTGTCTTTCCTGACGGCCAAAGTCGCCACGTGGGTCTTCGTAGCGCATTCTTGAGTAAGCAAGTGCTTCTTTACCATCAAGTGTCAGCTGACCTTCAGGATAACTGTAGCCGCCTGATTCAAAGGCAAACGTGTTATT
Source organism: Jeotgalibacillus malaysiensis (assembly GCF_044789845.1). Lineage (NCBI taxonomy): Bacteria > Bacillati > Bacillota > Bacilli > Caryophanales > Caryophanaceae > Jeotgalibacillus > Jeotgalibacillus malaysiensis. The sequence continues at coordinate 2,881,750 of NZ_CP085252.1, read as the reverse complement.
CACCGTCACGCCATCAACTGCATTCACAATATCCTCAAAGCCTTCCATATTCACCTGCACATAGTAATCAATCGGAATATCAAGCAGGTTCTCTACTGAATCCATCGCCATTTCTACTCCGCCAAATGCATAAGCATGGTTAATTTTATCAGTTGTGCCGTGGCCAATGATTTCTGTATACGTATCACGTGGAATACTTAGCAGCTTAGTCGAATCTGTATTCGGGTTCACAGTCATGACAATCATCGTATCCGAACGGCCGGCGTCTTCACCACGCTCATCTACTCCAAGCAGTAGCACTGAAAATGGGTCCTGCTCATCAAAGCGGACCGTTTCCTGACGCTTTTCTGATTTTTCACGTTCAATTGGCTGGTGCATCTGTTCTGTTGCACTCGTGAGTGATTGGAATATTAAAAATAAATAAGCCATTACGCCAATTACCACTACGCCTAAAATCGCCAGGCTCCACTTCAATACTTTTCTGTTTTTCTTCTTCTTTCTTTTGCGTCTTTCCATAGCTGTCCCTCGCTTTAAATGTTAGTTTCCAGTGAGATAATCCGTCATGTAATTTGCCCAGACTGTGCCGCCTTCTTCAGTTGGATCATTGTCTTCTGTTAATAACGTACTCAGGTCCTGTCCCCATGATGACCAGTGATCAAGATATTCAATTCCAGCATCTGCAATTACCTGTTGGACAGCATCCTTCTGCTCATCGTAAATAGGTGCTTCAGCAAGTGGCTGTGAAGGCTGCATAATTAGAACAGCTTCAGGTGCAGCTTCTTGAAATGAACCAATCATCAGATTCATGTAATAGGTTTGATCACCTAGTGACCAGAATCCATTGTCATAGATCGTGGGTACTTCAAGTAAAATGACATCTGCCTGACCATAGTTCTCAGATGTAATGGTTTCTATCAATTCATCAGACGTATTATTGTAGGTAATAGTTTCAACTACCACATTCGAATATTCATTTGAAAAAACATTTTCAGCTGCTGTCAGCCAGTTCGTTCCTGTAATCGTCGCTGATTCAGTCGCAACTAATGTCACATTAACTGGTTCTTCTGCAGTCGCTTCAGCAAAGAGGTCCTGCGCTTCCTGTGGCAGATTAGTCGTTAATGCCGGCTCAGCTTCACCTTCTTCAGTTGAAGCCTGATCGAGCTCTGCCTCAGCTGAATCCTCTTCAGCAACAGCCGTTGAATCGATTAATACTGGTGACACTCTGTGGACCTCAGCCTGTTTATCCTGCCAGGCGTTGTAGCCCAGAAAAATAAAGACGCCTGTTAATACAATTGATAAAATAAATAAGATCTTCTGCATATAGGACGAAACTCCTTTTTCAAAACTTTTGTAAGACATATCTATCATTATATAAAATGCATGGGATAAAAAATAGAGGTATGTCAAAAGTTTTCGTGTAAAAATTGTCAGAGGAAGTCAAATTAGAGAGAATCTTATGTTATAATCAAGAAGTTATTTTTCGTACCCGAAGAGGAGGCAACATAAACATGGAAGAAACGATTAGTCTGAAAGAATTATTTACTACCCTTAAAAAGCGGATGATGATGATCATCTCGATTGCTTTGCTAGCGGTAGTAATTGCGAGCATAGTGTCATTTTTCGTCATCACCCCAATGTATCAGTCATCTACGCAGTTATTAGTAAATCAGGAAGCGACTGAGCAGCAAAACGTTCAGGTATCCGATATACAGGCCAACCTTCAATTGATCAATACTTATAACGGCATCATTAAAAGTCCATTTATATTAGATCAGGTGGCTGAACAGATGAACGGACAGTTTACAGTTGGTCAGTTAAATCAGAAAATTACGGTTCAAAATGAGCAAAACTCTCAGATTGTAAATATCACTGTAGAAGACGAAAGCCCTTATGTAGCTGCTGATATTGCAAACAAAACAGCAGCAGTATTTCAGGCAGAAATTGCTAACCTAATGAATGTAGACAACGTTAATGTGTTATCACAAGCAGTTGTTACTGAAAATCAGGGGCCGGTCAGCCCACAGCCATTCTTAAATATGGCAATTGCGTTAGTAGTTGGTCTAATGGTTGGAGTTGGACTTGCGTTTCTCCTTGAATACCTTGATAACTCAGTTAAAACGGAGCAGGATATTGAACAGTTGCTTGATCTTCCGTTACTCGGCGTAATTGGTTCAATGGATGATAAGGCAGTTAGACAGACGTCAGGTGTAAATGCACATCAGGTACAGGCAAGGAGTGAGCGATATGGCAGCTAAGAAAAAGCAGAATAACAATCACAGTCGTAATCTGATTGCGAAGCTGAATCCGAAAGCTGTCGCTTCAGAGCAATACAGAACGATCAGAACAAATATTCAGTTCTCGGCAGTAGATCATCAAATTAAAACGATTTTAGTTACTTCTAGCGGTGCTGGTGAAGGAAAGTCTACAACGGCTGCAAATCTGGCAATTGTATTTGCTCAGCAAGGAAAAAAGACACTATTAATTGATGCGGATATGAGGAAGCCGACAGTACATTACACGTTTAATGTAATGAATGCTAAAGGATTAACAAATGTATTGACACGTCAGGCGGAGCTTGAAGATGTACGCCATGAGACTGATGTGAAGAATTTACACGTTATGTCATCTGGTCCAATTCCTCCGAACCCATCAGAGCTGCTGGGTTCACACGGGATGAATGCATTCTTAGAATATGCAAAAGAGCATTACGACATGATCGTATTCGACACACCGCCAGTCCTTGCTGTAACAGACGCACAGATCTTAGCGAACCAGTGTGACGGTTCCATCCTTGTTGTCAGATCACGTGTAGCAGATAAGGAACGTGCGATGAAAGCGAAAGAACTGCTGACTTCAGCGAAAGCACGCATTCTTGGCGCAGTTCTGAATGACAAGAAGATGGAAGGCGGAGACGAGTATTACTATTACTATGGAAACTAAGCGTGGAGACACTCAATGATTGATATCCATTGTCATATCCTGCCGGGTGTAGATGACGGCGCGCAGGATTATCATGATTCTCTTAAAATGGCGAACCAGGCTGTGCAAAATGGGATTACGCATATTATTGCGACCCCTCACCATCAGACAAGAAGATTTCAGAATGAGGCGCAGAACGTTATTGAAGCTGTCGCTGATTTAAATGAATACTTTCAGGATCATCAGGTTGATCTCAAAGTTCATCCGGGTCAGGAAATCAGACTGTACGGTGAAATCGTTGCTGAACTGAAATCAGGGCTGGACCTGCCAATCGCTTCAGCAGATAATCCGTACGTACTCGTTGAATTCCCATCCAGTCAGGTGCCTGCATTCGCTGAGCGTGTGCTATATGAAATGTTGGTAGAAGGCTACCGTCCGATCATCGCACACCCTGAGCGTAACAGTGCGATCGTAGAGGACCCTGAAAAGCTTTACCAGCTGATCAATCAGGGAGCGATCGCCCAGTTGACAGCGGCAAGCCTTGCAGGTGAATTCAACAAGTCAGTCCAGCGTTTCTCCATGGAACTAATCGAATCAAATCTCGTGCACGTGATTGCCTCCGATGCACATAATACAGACTTTAGAGGTTTTGCGAATCAGAAAGCTTATGAGCTGCTTGATCAGAAGTTTGGTCTGGCAGAGCAATTTCAGATGAATGCGCAGAATATTATGGAAGGAAAGCAGATTATCTCTGCTCCACCATCAGCAATTCAAAAGAAAGGCTTTTTTGCAAAACTGCTTAATAGATAAGGGCGCTTTTATAGCGTCTTTTTTTATTTGGATTTCGCCAAATTTTAATCATAGTAGTATTTGCACAGCTTATTCAATGAAGTGTATCCAACTTTTTACGTGTTATTGCAATGAAAACGCTTAATACCCCTGAAACGTAAATATTAAACCATTTTTTACATAAATAACTGGAAAAACTCTATTTTTTATTTAGGACCTGTGATAACATTGTATAAGAAAAAAGTCGAACAAAGTACTATTTATGTCATATATAAATAATATTATGGTTATACCATCTGCAACTTTCGACGTCGGATAATAGAAAGGCGGTACATCATGACCTATCAGAAACGTTTAGCCGGTCTTATGCTGATCGATTCATCAATTGTCATTTTATCAATTTTTATCAGTTATTATTTCTTTTTGCCATTCGGTGACCTATACGGAATTGGCAGCGATCAGAATATGAATGTACTCGTGACAAGCTCGATTCTTCTATTAATTACCCATCACATCTTCGCTCACGTCTTCGGTCTATATAAGAGAGTCTGGCAGTATTCAAGTCTGAATGAACTGCTTGGACTTGTAAAAGCTGTTACCTTGTCAATCATTGTTGTTACAGTCTATCAGCTAATCTTTTCAAGCTCACTCTACACAAGAACACTCTTAATCACTTGGATGCTGCATGTTCTATTACTAGGCGGAGTCAGATTCAGCTGGCGCATGTACCGCGATACATATTTCCGTCCTGTTAAAAACCGTAAGCGGACGCTGATTATTGGAGCGGGTGCTGCCGGTTCATTGATTTTGAGAGAACTGAATCAAAATCAGAGTTCTGAACTTCAACCTGTTGGATTTATTGATGATGATAGAACAAAGCATCACTTAGAAATTCATGGTGTGCCTGTATATGGTGGGGTTGAACGTATTGAAGATGTGGTAGAAGGACAACAAATTGAGCACATCATTATTGCAATCCCTTCACTGGACAGAGCTGGCATTAAGCGGATTTTTGCAGAATGTGCAAAAACCAAAGCAGAAACAAAAATCCTGCCACTCTTTGGCGACCTGGCATCAGGACGTATTGAAGTAAATGCAATCCGCGAAGTGCAGGTAGAAGACTTACTCGGCCGTGATCCGGTTGAACTGGATATGCACAAGATCTCTGAAGACTTAACAGGAAAAACGATCCTAGTTACCGGTGCAGGCGGTTCGATTGGTTCAGAAATCTCCCGTCAGGTATGCAGGTTCTCGCCTTCTAAACTGATCTTACTTGGTCATGGTGAAAACTCTATCTATAAGATTGACATGGAGTTGCGCAGTCAGTTCGCTGATCAGATTGACATTGTGCCAACGATTGCAGATGTCCAGGACGGGGACCGTATCCTTGCAGTCATGCAGGAACACAAGCCTGACGTTGTCTATCATGCAGCGGCACATAAGCACGTACCATTAATGGAAGCCAATCCATTTGAAGCGGTTAAAAATAATATCTTCGGTACAAAAAATGTTGCAACAGCTGCACATGAAGCAGGGGTAGGACATTTTGTACTTGTCTCTACCGATAAAGCAGTCAACCCTCCTAATGTGATGGGAGCAACGAAGCGCTTTGCTGAAATGATTATTCAGAACCTCGCTGAAGAGAGCGATACAGTTTTTGCAGCGGTTCGATTTGGAAATGTATTAGGCTCACGTGGCAGTGTGATTCCGTTGTTTAAAAGACAGATCGCTGCTGGTGGTCCTGTGACAGTAACGGATCCAAGAATGACACGTTATTTTATGACAATCCCTGAAGCATCAAGGCTTGTCATTCAGGCAGGCACACTCGCACGTGGTGGGGAAGTATTTGTGCTTGATATGGGTGAGCCGGTGAAGATTGTGGATCTGGCGAAGAACTTGATCCGGTTATCCGGTTATACAGAAGAAGAGATTCCGCTCAAGTACGCAGGGATGCGCCCTGGTGAGAAGCTTTATGAGGAATTGCTAAATGAAGATGAAGTGCAGGATAAGCAGGTATTTGAGAAGATTTTTATTGGGAAGGCAGTTCCGGTTTCAAATGTTGAGATGGAGTTGCTGCTCAGAGATATTGAGCATTCGAATGAGGCGCAGCTGAAAGAGATTTTGATTGGGGTTGCGAATCGGAAGAATGTGGAGCGGTTGAAGATTAAGAGTAGTTGAATGCGAAGTTTGGACATGTCTCCTATTCCAGTATCAGGGGAGGCACTCGGTCACCAGGTGGGGTTCAGTTCCTTAGACGCGTATGTTGTCAGACTGGTGGTGTGAGGGTGGGTTGGATGCCTAGATAGTTTAATAAGTAAAGAAGGGTTTCTATTTAGAAACCTTTCTTTTAAATTTAAAAAGCTTAACAGATTAGCAGTCTTATAAACATTTTTATATGAGTGCTAATCTTTTAATATTCAAATTCTCTTGAGTAAAGGAATGGTTATTTCTAATGGGAAAAACGAAAGTAAACAATAGAATTTTTCTTTCATCACCTCATATGAGCGACGAAGGATATGAGATGGAATATGTACAGGAAGCATTTGATTCGAACTGGATTGCACCACTAGGAACAAACGTAAATGAATTTGAAAATGAACTCGCTGCAAAAGTAGGCTCTAAAGCAGCTGCAGCATTAACTTCTGGTACTGCAGCTATTCACTTAGCTTTAAAAGCAGCAGGTGTAGGAGCAGGAGATATTGTATTTTGTCCAACTTTAACATTTTCAGCAACTGCTAATCCGATCATGTATCAGAATGCGGTTCCGGTATTTATAGATAGTAATGAAGAAACGTGGAACATCTGCCCAAATGCGCTTGAAGAAGCTTTCAAAAAGTACCCTGAAGTTAAAGCCGTAATCGTTGTTCATTTATATGGACTTTCAGCTGATATGGGTCGGGTTATGGAGATCTGTAACAAGCGCAATGTAGCAGTCATTGAGGATGCTGCTGAATCTTTAGGTGGTTATTACAAAGGACAGCATACCGGCACGTTTGGTGACTATGGAATCTTTTCATTCAACGGAAATAAGATCATAACTACTTCCGGTGGAGGTATGCTTGTTTCTAATAATGAAGAAAAAATTGCAAAAGCAAGGTTCTGGGCTACACAGTCCAGGGATCAGGCAAGACATTATCAGCACAGTGAGCTTGGGTTTAATTACCGGATGAGTAATGTAGTAGCTGGAATTGGCAGAGGGCAGTTAAAAGTTCTTGAGCAAAGAGTAGAAAAGAAAAAATACATTTTTGAGTTCTACAAACGTGAGTTAGGAGAACTTAAAGGGGTCGAGTTTATGCCGGTAAATGAGTGGGATGAACCAAATTATTGGCTAAGTGCTTTAAAGCTTACTGGTAGTTTAAAACCTATAAATATATTTGAAGCCCTAGAAAAAGAGAATATTGAGTCCCGTCCTGTATGGAAACCGATGCATATGCAGCCGTTTTTTGAGAAGTATGATTTTGTTGGAAGTGGCGTATCGCAGAAATTGTTTGAGGATGGCGTTTGTTTGCCAAGTGATACAAAGATGACAGATGAAGAATTGAAAAGAGTTACTGATACAGTGAAAGGGTTGTGGAATAGCTAATGCAACAGTTGAATGGCGGTTTTTACAGAAGATTTTTTAAACGTCCGATGGATGTTTGCTTATCTCTTACAGCGATTACTGTATTGAGTCCGGTGATTGTCATCACAGCAGTGCTTGTAAAGAAGAAACTGGGTAGTCCTGTGTTGTTTACTCAAGAGCGACCCGGTATGAATGAAGAAATCTTTAAGATGTATAAGTTTCGGACTATGACAGATGAGAGAGATGAGAGTGGGGAGCTACTTTCTGACCAAGTGCGACTTACAAAGTTCGGACAGTTTCTAAGATCTACTTCACTTGATGAGTTACCTGAGCTTTTTAATATTCTTAGAGGTGATATGTCTGTCATCGGACCGAGGCCTTTGCTTGTTCAGTATCTACAACTATATAGCAATCATCAAAAAAGAAGGCATAAGGTTAGACCGGGGCTTTCTGGGCTTGCTCAAGTAAGTGGAAGGAATGCGATTAGTTGGGAAGAGAAGTTTGATTTAGACGTGAAGTATGTTGAAAACATTAGTTTTATTAGAGATTGGAAGTTGATCTTTTTAACATTAAAAAAGGTTTTTGTGAGAGAAGGAATCAACTCTGAAACTGCTGCAACGATGGAGCCATTCAAAGGGTCTGAAGAAAGAACAGTAAGCTATGAAAAATAAGCTTTTAATTATTGGAGCCAGTGGTCACGGAAAAGTAGTTGCAGATATAGCGCTTGGAATGGGGAATTGGGATACAGTTGCTTTTCTTGATGATAATCCTGCGGTTACCTCTTCTCTAGGTCTTGAAGTAATAGGCTCTTCTGAGGATATTGAGAGTCTTATAAATGATCATGATTTTTTTGTAGGTATTGGGGATAATATTATTAGAAAAAAAGTTTACGAGAAATTAGAAAACTTAGGTGCAAGTATACCTGTACTTGTTCACCCGAGTGCCATTGTTGGTCGTGAAGTAACAATTGAAAGTGGAACGGTTTTGATGGCTGGTGCAATTGTGAATTGTTCAACGAGGATTGGTAGAGGATGTATTGTTAATACTGGGGCTACTGTTGATCATGATAATTCGATTGGGGATTATGTTCATGTTTCGCCGGGGGTTCATTTGGCTGGTACAGTGAGTGTTGGTGATGAATCTTGGATAGGTCTTGGGAGTAAAATTAAGAACAATTTAAGTATTACCTCTAAAGTAACAGTGGGTGCTGGAGGTGTTGTTATTGAGAATTTAACACACTCTGGAGTGTACGTTGGCATTCCGGTTAGGAGAATTTAATTGTGAAAAAAAATATTTGGATATGGAATCATTATGCTACTAATATGTATAAGGACCAAGGTGGTAGGCATTATTGGTTTGCAGAGAATTTGATGAAAAAAGGATATGACACCACAATTTTTTGTGCATCCACTGTTCATAATTCAGACGAAAATTTTAATACAGGTAATAAGTTGTTCACAAAGGAATTTGCTAATAAAGTTCCATTTGTATTTATTAAAACTCCAAGTTATAACAATGGAAAGCAACGTGTTAAAAATATGCTTATCTTCTTTAATAACATTATTAAAGTAGCGAAAGAGTTTGCAAAAAAAAATGGTAAACCGGATGTGATTTTGGCGTCGAGTGTTCACCCATTGACTTTAGTAGCAGGAATAAAAGTTGCAAAAAAGTTTGGTATACCTTGTATTTGTGAAGTGAGAGATCTTTGGCCAGAAACGCTAGTAGAATACGGTTCATTAAAAAAGAATAGAATTCTTACGAAAATCTTATACATGGGTGAAAAGTGGATTTATAAAAATGCTGATAAACTAATCTTCACAATGGAAGGCGGTAAAGATTACATTATCAATAATAAATGGGATAAAAGTAATGGAGGTCCTGTCGACCTAAAAAAGGTTTATTATGTAAACAATGGAGTAGATTTAACAAGTTTCGAGAAAAACCTAATAGAAAATACGTTTATTGATAAAGATCTTGATGATGATTCTTGCTTCAAGGTAGTATACACAGGAACCATAGGTAAAGCTAATAATGTAATGAAAATTATAAAAGTAGCGAAACATCTTGTGAATAATAATAAAGAGTCAATTAAATTCATTATTTATGGTGATGGACCTCAAAAAGAAGAACTGATTAATTATTGCAAAGTCAATAAAATCAATAATGTTGTCTTCAAAGGAAGAGTCAAGAAGTCTAGCATCCCTCATATATTGAATAAATCAGATTTAAATATTCTCATATTTGAGCAAAACAATTTGAAAAATTATGGGGCAAGTTTAAATAAGTTATTTGAATACTTAGCCAGCGGTAAGCCTGTAATTTCAGACTGTGAGTTCGGATACGATATTATAAAGAGCTATCAATGCGGCTGGGTACTTAATAATGGAAGTGAAAAAGAAATCGCCAAGAAGATAGTTGAAATATCTAAATTACCAAAAAATGAGTATAATGACTATTGTGAAAATGCAGTAGTTGCTGCAAAAGATTTTGATTTTAAAGTACTAACAATTAAATTAGAGGACGTTATTTAAGATAATTTATTATTAACCAATCTTAAGGAGAGAATATAAAATGGGGAAAGTACTAACTGAGAGTAATATTAAACAAAGGTTATTGAATAAAGATGCAAAGCTGGGTGTAATAGGATTAGGGTATGTTGGATTACCTTTAGCTGTTGAAAAAGCAAAAGCCGGCTACCAAACAGTTGGTTTTGATGTACAGGAATCGAAGGTAGATATGGTTAATAAAGGTGAAAACTATATTGGTGACGTAGTGAATGAAGATTTGAAATATCTTGTTGATAAAGGCTTAATCTCAGCAACATCTGATTTTTCACAAGTAGCTAGCGCAGATTGTGTAAGTATATGTGTACCGACACCCTTAGACAAATACCAACAACCAGATCTTACTTATGTAAAAGCTTCTGCTGAGAGTATTGTTCCATACATGCATAAAGACATGTTAATTGTTTTAGAGTCGACGACTTATCCTGGTACAACTGAGGAGCTATTGAAACCAATCCTAGAAAAGTCTGGTTTGAAATGCGGAGAAGACTTTTTCTTAGCTTATTCTCCTGAAAGAGTCGATCCAGGTAATTTAAAATTCAAAACTAAGAATACTCCAAAAGTGGTTGGTGGGATAACTGAAAATTGTACTGAAGTAGCAGCTGCATTGTATGAGAGTATTTTAGAAGCTCCTGTTCATAAGGTTTCTTCTCCAGCAGTAGCAGAAATGGAAAAAATCCTAGAAAATATTTATCGTAATATTAATATTGGTCTTGTAAATGAGCTTGCTATTTTAAGTAACAAAATGGGTATTAATTTCTGGGAAGTAATTGATGCTGCAAAGAGTAAACCTTATGGATTCCAAGCATTTTATCCAGGTCCAGGTCTTGGAGGACATTGTATTCCTTTAGATCCTTATTATCTATCTTGGAAAGCTCGTGAATATGGTTTCCATACTTCAATGATTGAATCATCTATGATGATTAATGATCGGATGCCAGAATATTGCGTAGAAAGAGCAAGTAAAATACTTAATAAGCAAAAGAAGGCATTAAACGGTTCGAAGGTTCTTGTTTTAGGGGTTGCATATAAACAAGATATTGATGACTACAGAGAAAGTGCAGCTCTCAAAGTTATTGAAGAGCTAGAAAAAGAAGGCGCAGAAACATCTTACTTCGACCCATTTGTCCCTGAGTATAATGATCATGGTAATATTAAAATTGGTGAAGATGAACTAACAGTTGAATTGCTTCAAGCTCATGATCTTGTGATGGTCACTACAGCACACACAAATATTGATTATAATTTTGTACAAGAAAATGCTCAAGCAATCTTTGATACGAAAAACGCAATGAAGGATATTAAGAATAGAAATAATATTGAATTACTCTAGAAGGCCCTGGTGAGGGTCTTTTTTCTGAAGGAGGTAAGACTATTGAATTACTTTGTTCACGAAAGTAGTTATGTAGACAATAATGTTGAAATCGGAGAGGGAACAAAAGTATGGCATTTCAGTCATATACATAATGGAGTTAAGATTGGATCAGGATGTTCTTTAGGTCAAAACGTTAACGTTGGCAATAATGTTACTATTGGCAATGGTGTTAAAGTGCAAAATAATGTATCTGTTTATGAAGGTGTAGAGCTTGAAGATTATGTTTTCTGTGGGCCTTCCATGGTTTTTACAAATGATTTAACACCAAGAAGCAAGTATCCTAAAGGAAGTGGAGCTTACAAACCTACCCTAGTTAAATATGGAGCATCTATCGGTGCTAATGCAACTGTTGTTTGTGGTAACACGATCGGCAAATGGGCAATGGTTGCATCAGGAGCTGTTGTGACAAAAGATGTACCTGACTATGCCCTAGTTGCTGGAGTCCCGGCAAAACAGATTGGCTGGGTTTGTGAATGTGGGAACCGATTAGAAGATGATTTAAAGTGTAAAGAATGTGGACGAACATATGAAATAACAAATGAACAACTTATAGAAAAGAGGTAGCTTATGCAATTCAGAGATTTAAGTACTCAATACACTATATATAAAAATGAGATAGATGAAGCGATTCAAAATGTATTAAATAAAGGACAATTTATTGGCGGAAAACCAGTTACTGAACTTGAAAATCAGTTAGCAGAATATGTCGGGGTAAAACATTGTATTACCTGTGCTAATGGAACAGATGCACTATCACTTGTGTTAATGGCTTGGGATGTCAAAGAGGGAGATGCAGTTTTTGTTCCGGATTTCACATTCTTTTCAACAGGAGAAGTAGTTTCGTATAACGAGGCTACACCTATTTTTGTTGATGTTAATGAAAAAACTTTTAATATTGATATAAATAAACTTGAAATTGCTATCAAGCGAGTTTTGGATGAAGGTAAATTAAGTCCAAAAGTGATTATCCCAGTAGATTTATTTGGTCTCCCAGCAAATTATACTGAAATTGAAAAACTAGCAAAAAAATACGATTTACTTGTACTTGAAGATGGTGCTCAAGGGTTTGGTGGTAAAATCAACGGTCAGATGGCTTGTAGCTTTGGTGATGCAGCTACAACTTCATTCTTTCCTGCGAAACCTTTAGGCTGCTATGGAGACGGAGGCGCTATTTTCACCAATAATGATGAAACAGCGGAGCTTCTTCGTTCATACAAGGTTCACGGTAAAGGGCATGACAAATATGATAATGTAAGAATAGGAGTAAACTCCAGGCTCGATACTATTCAGGCTGCAATTTTAAAAGTGAAATTTAAAGCTTTTAAAGAAAAAGAGTTAGATGCAGTGAATTGGGCGTTTGAAGTCTATACAAATAATTTAAAGGATATTGTTGAAACTCCTTTTATTCCAGAAGGTTATTACTCAAGCTTTGCTCAGTATACAATTAAGCTTGACTCAAAAGAAGAAAGAGACGCACTCCAGCAAACTCTTAAAGAAAATGATATTCCAAGTATGGTTTACTATGTTAAACCAATGCACTCACAGGGAGCATTTTCTAACTTATTATTTGCTGAAGATGATTTTACCGTAACAAATCAACTTTGCAACACTGTGCTATCTTTACCAATGCACCCATATTTAAAAGAAGAAGAAATTAATGAAGTTTGTCACGTGATTAAGGAATTCATCAGTTTAAAAGTTTAATAATTATATAAGCGAGGTAATGATAGTGAATTTTGCAATAGTAGGTTGTGGATTTATAGCCAAAAAACACGCTTCAGCAATTAACAACATTCAAGATGCAAATCTTGTAGCAGTCTGTGATAAAGTTCCATCGGCAATGACTTTTTATAAAGAAGAGTATGGTGCTAGAACATATACTGAATTAAATGAAATGCTTAATATAGAAGAGATTGATATCGTTTGCATCTGTACACCGAGTGGGTTACATGCCCCACTTGCGATTCAAATTGCAAACGCTAAAAAACATATTGTTATAGAGAAGCCAATTGCAATGACAATTGAAGATACAGACAAAATTATTGATACATGCAAAAAAAATGAAGTTAAATTAACAGTGGTTCATCCAAACAGATATAGACCTGTTGTTAGAGAATTGAAATCAATATTAGATAATGGTTTGCTAGGAAAAATAAGTCATGGAAGCTGTATAGTAAATTGGAATAGAAACCAGGATTACTATGATCAGGCTCTTTGGAGAGGTACAAAAGAACATGATGGTGGAGTATTGATGAATCAGGCTATTCATAATCTTGATCTTCTTTTGTGGTTTATGGGGAAGCCGCAACAAGTATTAAGTATGGAAGCAACGAGGCTAAGAGACATACAAGCTGAGGATGTTTCTGTCGGTATCGTGAGGTTCGAATCTGGAGCGCTTGCTACAGTCGAGGCATCCACTACTGTTTACCCTAAAAACTTTGAAGAATCAATTACTATCTTTGGAGAAAAAGGTACTGTGAAAATAGGTGGTTCAAACGCACTTTATTTTGAGCATTTAGCACTAGAAAGTAAAAGTGAAGATGAAATTTTACTACTAATGGAAAAAATAAAGAAAGACCCTTGGGGGATACCCGGCCATCAATGGATAATTGAAGATATCATTAAAGCGATCGAAGAAGATAAGGATCCTGCTGTTACTGGTGAAGATGGAAAAAGAGCACTTGAACTTGTGTTAACCTTTTATGAATCAGCTAAAAACTTAAAAGTATAAATAGTGATTATAATACATGTAATGGAAATAGGCAGAAGTCAATAATATCATTTTGTTATATAATGTAATATAAAAAAGCATTTCAGAGCATTTATGTACTAGAGGTGAATCAAAATTCCCCGTAATTTGACTCTTAGGAGAAAGAGCAAAAGAATAGTTATCTTTTAGTTTAGAGAGTGTAAAGGAGATATATAATGAGAGTTTTTAATGGAGTTAGTGGAACTAGCCTACAGTCTACAAAGGCCCTATCTGAGTCTTTAAAAAAAATGAATAATAAATCAAAAATAATTATATACAGAGAAAATAGGCTACTAAAAGATTTAGAAGATTATAATTTAAACATAGATACAAAAAATATTATTTTATATCCGATATATGCTTTAAGGATTATTAAACTCTTTATAAATAGTATTAAAGAATTTGATGTATTTCATTTCCACAGTGGACATTCAATCCTTCCAAATAATATAGATCTAGTATTCTTAAAAATTTTCAAGAAAAAAGTTTTCATGGAATATCATGGTTCGGAGATAAGAAGAGAAGCAATATTTAATAAAAAAAACACCCATGGTATTGATATAGGTTGTTTGAAAGAAGAAAAATCATATAAACTTCAAAAAAGAATTTCAAAACATGTGAATGGAATAATTGTACACGACATGGAACTCGATGAACAATTATTTGATCTTCGAGTAAAAAAATACGAACTGCCCTTGAGAATAAATGTAAATAATATCAAGGCAAGTTATCCTATAAAAAAAAGTGAAATTATTATTGTGCATGCTCCAAGTAAAAGAGGGAAAAAAGGAACTGAATTTTTGATTGAAGCTATAAAAAATTTAGAAAATAATTACAATATAAAATTAATACTTATTGAAAATGTTAGTTATAAAGAGGCTTTAAAAATATATGAAAAAGCAGATATAATTGTGGATCAACTATTAATCGGTACTTATGGCATGTTTTCAATAGAGGCTATGGCATTAGGAAAACCAGTGATAACGTATCTTCGAGAAGACTTAGTTGCATCTTTCCCTAATGATCTACCTATATACAACAGTAATATATTTAACATTGAGAAAGACTTAGAATTGTTAATTAAAAATCCTGATTTAAGATACGAAATTGGTGTTAAGTGCAGAAAATACGTTGAAAAATATCATGATAGTGATAAATTAGCTAAAAAAGCTATAGAGATCTACAGTGAATGATTGAGGAGGAAATATGACGGAAATCAAAAAAATATGTAAATCTTTATTTGAAATGGAAAGTAGCTTGTCATTATTTGATTTGCGAATCCATGGAATAGAAATTTGGAAAGTAATTAGACATCCATTATTTTTAGAAATAATAAAACAAAAAGATTTAAATAATTCTCCACATTTTATCCAAAGCAAAAGAAAGAAAATGTATACAATTCCAAATAAAATATATAATTCCTTTTTTAGGAACCCCTTAATAGGAAACTATTCAATATCGAATATAGTTTTTGAATCTCCGAGAAAAAAACTATTTAATGGAGAATTCATTGATATTTATACTTATGATGTTCTAAATAAATTACAATCTTCAAATGTCGAAATTATTGATTCTGCTTTTAAAGATAAATACATTTCAAAAGATAAAAAAAATAGGAAATATTTAGATTATATTTATCTCAATTCTCTAATTTCTCAAAAAATAAGTAATAAAAAGAATTTTGTATTACCTGCAGATATTGAGAAAAAAATAGCATTAATAGAGTTTGAATTAAATGTTTCATTAAAAGTTGAAATTGACTTGAAAAAATTTTTAAAGCCCCACTTAATTAAATACATGGCAAATTACAAATTATATTATAAATTATTTGAAAGAAGAAAACCTAAAAAAATATATATTGTTTGCTCTTATGGAAAAGAAGCATTAATTCAAGCTGCAAAAGATAATATGTGTGAGGTTATAGAGGTACAGCATGGAGTCATTTCACCATACCATTTAGGCTATAATTTCCCTAGAAATGTTCGTATAAATTCATTTCCAGACAAAGTTATTTTATGGGGAGATTATTGGAAAGATGTTGTTAATTTTCCTATCGATGGAAATCATTTAATTGTTCAAAGGAATACATATTTATATGGTCAGTTTAATGAATGTAGGACTATTAAAAAAAATGAGAATCAAGTAATAGTCTTATCACAAGGTACTATTGGCGAAAAGCTGTCTGAGTTAATGTATGAAGTTATAAAAAACTTACCTAGTTTTCAATTTATTTATAAATTACATCCTAGTGAATTTGGAGATGAATTAACTGTTTATCCATTTTTAGAAAAGATGAAGACTTTAGAAAATTGCAGATTAGTGGGGGATTCTCAATCATTGCATAACTTACTTGCTAAATCTAAGTATCAAATAGGTGTGAATTCAACTGCTATTTATGAAGGTATAGAATTAGGCTGTAAGACAGTAATTGTTGATTTGCCGGGTCATGAACATTTAGAAGAAGTATATAATAAAAAACTGGCTAAATTAGTAAAAAATAAAGAAGAGATAACAATTGAACTAAGAAAAGAATCAAACTATAAAAGCGTTAATAAAGGATACTTTTTTAAATAATTTTAAAGTTATACGTGAGGAAATAAATGAAAAAAAATACTTTATCTATCATAAACATGCCTATTCTTCTGTTTAATTTGTATATTTCTAGTACTTTTGGCACTCTAATTTTAAATAGTCCTATAATAGATATTTTGATGTATGCTAGTGGAATTGGATTATTTATTGTCATGTCTTTGAAAATTAGTAAATATCATATTCATCTTTATATAATTATGTTCTTATTAATACTAGTTTTTTTCTTGAATATTGCATTTTTTAGTAGTACTTTAAATGGTATTGCTCATATTGTAAAAATATTCCCTGCTGTAGGTGGAGCTATTTTCTTATTAAACGGGTATTTGAACAAATACAATGCTTTAATCTTACTATTATTACCAACAATATATTTTATTGTAAGTATACTAGTTGGCATTGATCCGAATCAGGTTTTTCATAGTACAAGCAGAAATATGATATCTGTTGTCATGTTATTTTTTACGGCACTGTATTACATTTCATTAAATACAATAGAAAAACCTCCAATAATTCCCGCATTTATGCTGGTTCTAATATCCATTTGGGCTACAGGTAGATCGGGTGTTTTTGCTAGTATAATACTTTTGTTAGGAATAGTTTATATTAGATATTCTAAAAGCATATTAAATAAGATATTTATTTTTTGTTTGTTAATATCGTCTAGTGTTTATCTTTTAAATAATAATAGTCTCATTTTAAATTTTTTCACAGAGTATCGATTTGAACCAGACCTTTTGCTTAAAGATCCTCGATTTGAAATATGGGATAATTACTTTAAGAATGTGAGTTTCGGGAATTTTTTATTAGGGAGCGACTGGAGAGACAATATTCTATATTTTAGCGGTTCTGGTAATGTTCACAACAGTTATATAAATTCTATTATCCGATTTGGTTTTTCTTCTATAGTAATATTTGCTTACATTTTATTAGGTCTGATTATCGCATTTAAAAGAAATATATTATTTTTTATTCTCATTATCTCTATATTAATTAGAAGTGTTACTGACACTATTATACTGTTCGGGATGTTTGATTTTATCTTGTTTTTCTTAGTTTCTAAGGTAATTATAGATAAAAAATTAAGTCATTAAATATGGACGAACTGTGAGTTTTTTAAAATCATTTGATTAAGTTATAAAATTAATTACCAATAGAAATTACTTATAGGAGGAAAAATTAATGACAAAAATTTTAGTAACCGGTGCAGACGGTTTCATAGGGAGCCACTTAACTGAACAATTGGTGAAAGAAGGACACAATGTAAAAGCATTTGCTTATTACAACTCTTTTAACTCATGGGGATGGTTAGACTCATTACCAAAAGAAATTCTAAATGAAATCGAAGTATTCACCGGAGATATCCGAGATCCAAATGGTGTAAAAGAATCTATGAAAGGAATGGAAGAAATTTATCATCTTGCAGCTTTAATTGCTATCCCATTTAGTTATCATTCTCCGGATACATATGTGGATACAAACATCAAAGGTACACTTAATGTTCTCCAGGCGGCGCGTGAGCTGGATACATCAAGGTTGTTAATCACTTCTACATCTGAAGTTTATGGGACAGCACAGTATGTGCCAATAGATGAGAACCATCCTTATCAGGGACAATCACCATACTCGGCAACTAAGATTGGTGCTGACCGATTAGCTGAATCATTCTACAGAAGCTTTAATATGCCAATCACAATCGTCCGTCCATTTAATACTTATGGTCCGCGCCAGTCTGCACGAGCAGTTATCCCGACGATCATTACTCAATTATTAGCAGGCAAAACTGAAATCGAATTGGGGTCTCTAACTCCAACAAGAGATTTTAACTTTGTTAAAGACACAGCAAATGGGTTTATTGAAATTGCCAAATCAGAAAAAACAATTGGAGAAGAGATTAACATTGCCACACAGGACGAGATTTCAATCGGTCAATTAGCGGAAGAGTTAATCAGACAGATTAATCCTGCTGCAAAAATCATTTGTGATGAGCAACGATTAAGACCTGAAAACAGTGAAGTTAATAGACTGCTGGGATCTAATGAAAAAATTAAGAGTTTAACAAATTGGTCACCACAATATACATTTGAAGAAGGTCTGGCAGAAACTATTGAGTTCTTTAAAGACAATCTTTCAAAGTATAAAGCAGATATTTATAACATCTAGGAGGAAACCTACAGTGACTCAAAAATTTATTCCTCTCTCAGTTCCAAATTTAAAAGGAAATGAGTTGAAATATGTGACCCACGCCGTTCAGACGGAGTGGGTTTCAACAGGTGGAGCTTATATCGATGAATTTGAACAAAAGATTGCTGAATACGTAAAAGTTAAAGGTGCTGTATCTTGTCAAAATGGTACATCCGGCCTCCATATTGCTTTACAGGTTTGTGGTGTGACGAATCAGGATGAAGTAATTGTTCCCACACTAACGTTCATAGCTGCAGTTAATCCAGTCAAGTACATTGGAGCGGAACCAATATTTATGGATTGCGACGATTCCCTTTGTATTGATCCCGAAAAGATTAAACAGTTTTGTGAGAATGAATGTCGTTTTGTTGATGGAAAACTCATTAACAATCAGACCGGCAAACACATCAAAGCTTTAATAGTGGTACATGTTTTTGGGAATATGTGTGATATGGAAAAAATTCAGAAGTTAGCCGAAACATATAACCTTGTAGTAATCGAAGATGCGACTGAAGCGCTTGGTTCATATTATACTGAAGGGCTTTATAAAGGTCAGTATGCCGGAACAATAGGAACAGTTGGTGTTTATTCTTTTAATGGTAATAAGATCATGACGACTGGTGGCGGTGGAATGATGGTATCTAATGATGAAGAGATCATTAGACAATCAAAGCATCTTACAACTCAGGCTAAAAGTGATGAACTGTTTTATACTCATGATGAAATTGGTTATAATTACCGGATGACTAACTTGCAGGCTGCACTAGGTCTCGCCCAATTGGAGAAACTTGAAGAATTTATTCAAACTAAATCGGATAATTTCCAGCGTTATAAGCAAGGACTGGAACCACTGCCTGGACTTTCACTGTTGAATTTTGATCCCAATATTCGTTCTAATCATTGGTTTTATGCTTTAGAAATCGAGGATGAAATTAAATATGATCGACGTGACCTCATTCGCTTCTTAGGGGATGGAAGTATTCAGGCACGACCTATCTGGGATTTAATCCATGAACAAAAGCCTTATAAAATGAATCAGTCTTATAAAATTGAAAAAGCGCCATATTACTTAAAAAGAATTATTAACATTCCATGTAGTTCAAATCTTTCACACAGTGACGTGGATCAAGTGTTAGCGAAATTAGAAGAGTATACAACAAATTAACGAAAGTTTTATAGGGGTGAGAATGTTGGATGTAAAATCGTTTCTAATTGAAGAAAATAAAACAATGCTTGAAGCAATGGCTCAACTTGATGCTGTAGCGAAAAAGGTTCTTTTCGTCATAAGTGAAGAGCGATTTGTTGGAGCAATTACTGATGGTGATATTAGAAGGTGGATACTTAAAAAAGGAAGCCTTGAAGCTAAAGTGAAGGATATTGCTAACTACTCCCCTAAATTTCTTCATGAAAAAGATAAGCATTCAGCTAGGAATTTTATGAAGCAACATTCAATAGAGGCTCTTCCAATTGTAAACGACGGTCATGAAATAGTGGCGGTCTCTCTATGGAATGAAGAAAGAGTGCAAGTCCCAAAAGAGCTGGATATTCCAGTTGTCGTTATGGCTGGCGGCTTCGGGACGAGGCTTTATCCATACACTAAAATTCTGCCAAAGCCTTTAATTCCAATTGGAGAAATTCCAATTGTTGAACACATAATTAATCGGTTTAATGAATTTGGAAGCAAGCAGTTTCACTTAATTGTTAATCACAAAAAAAATATGATTAAAGCTTATTTTAATGAAATTAATAAATCCTATGAAGTTCATTATGCTGATGAAGACCAGCCCCTGGGAACTGGTGGTGGAATTAGTTTATTAAAAGGAAAGATTAACTCAACTTTTATTCTCACAAATTGTGATATTTTGATTGAAGAAGATTATGAAAAAATATATGAATATCATAAAAAAGAGAATAACTTTATTACGATGGTCTGTTCTTTAAAAAATGTAAAGATTCCATATGGTGTTATAGACATCAGTGAAACAGGTGAAATTGAAGCTATGAAAGAGAAGCCTGAATTATCTTTCTTCACCAATACAGGGATGTATGTTGTAGACCATACAGTCATTGAAGAAATGGAAGAGAATAAGGCAATTGGTTTTCCGGATATAATAGAACATTACCAATCTAAAGGGAAGAAAATTGGCGTGTTTCCAATTAGCGAGCATGCTTGGATGGATATGGGCCAAATTGAAGAAATGGAAAAAATGAGAGAAAGACTTGAAAAGAATGACTAATAAAATCCTCATAGTAGGTGGAGGAGGCCATTGTCATTCAGTATTAGACTCTCTTTTGACTTTAGGAATTTATGATGAAATTGCAATCATAGATAAGAAAGAGTCTGTTGGTAATAAAATTTTATCACTCAAAGTTACAGGGGCAGATGAAGACATTCCTGGTCTATTAGAAGCGGGTTATAGTGATGCATTCGTTACAATTGGTAATAATAGAGTTCGTAAACAAATAAGTGAAAAACTAGAACGAATGGGATTTCGATTTCCCTGTATCATTGATCCGCAATCAACAGTGAGCTCTTTTTCTAATATAGGGAAAGGCGTTTTTATCGGTAAAAAAGCTGTAGTAAATTCAAATTCATTTATTGGCAATGGAAGTATTGTGAACACTTCATCTGTCGTTGAACATGACTGTCACTTAGAAGACTTTACTCATATCGCCCCCGGTGCGACCCTATGTGGGGGTGTCAAAGTGGGAGAAACAACGCATGTCGGTGCCGCAAGTGTTGTTCGTGAGCAGTTAACAATTGGATCTAATACAACTATTGGGATGGGTAGTGTAGTAGTTTCTTCTATCAAATCAAACGCACTCGCCTATGGAAACCCTTGTAAGGAGCGTTAAACTTAATGAGTACATACATTATTGCAGAAGCAGGTGTCAATCATAACGGAAGTCTTGAATTGGCGAAGAAATTAGTTGATAAAGCCAAAGAAGCGGGAGCCGACTGTATAAAATTTCAAACATTTGTTACAAAAAATATCACAACAAAAAGTGCTTCCCAAGCAGAATATCAGGAAAAAAATACAAAGAAAAAAGAAAGTCAATATGAAATGCTTAGTAAACTGGAGTTATCTTTTCAGGATTTCCATGAGCTAAACGAATATTGTAAAGAAAAAGAGATTGAATTTTTATCTACAGGTTTTGACTTTGATAGCATTGATTTTTTAGATGAACTAGGTATGAGCACTTGGAAAATACCTTCAGGAGACATTACAAACCTACCTTATCTTGTTAAGATTGCTAAATTAAATAAGCCAGTTATTTTATCTACCGGCATGAGTACGATGGATGATATTCAGGCTGCTCTTCATGCTTTAAAAGAAAACGGGGCTGGTCCAATAACAGTTTTGCATTGTACCACAGAGTATCCTGCACCATATGAAGAAGTTAATCTTGCAGCGATGAAAACAATCGAAAAAGAATTTCAAGTTCCAGTTGGTTATTCTGATCATACAAAAGGTATTGAAATACCGATTGCAGCTGTAGCAATGGGTGCAACAGTTATCGAAAAGCACTTTACTTTGGATCGTTCTATGGAAGGCCCTGATCATAAAGCAAGTCTAGAGCCTAGTGAACTGAAAGAAATGGTATCTTCAATCAGAAATGTAGAAGTTGCGATTGGAAACTCTGAAAAAAAACCTGCTTCATCAGAAGAAAAGAACATGAAAATTGCCAGGAAAAGCATAGTAGCTAATCATTCGATACGAAAAGGAGAGATATTTACAGAAGAGAACCTTACTGTAAAACGTCCTGGTTCGGGTGTTAGCCCTATGAAATGGTTTGATATTATCGGCGAAAAAGCAAACCGTAATTATGAAGAGGACGAGTTGATTGAATGGTAAAAAAAATTAGTATACTGACTGCTACCAGAGCAGAGTACGGTTTATTAAAACCTTTGATAAAGAAGCTGAAAGAAATGACTGAATTCGAAGTACAAATTGTTGTAACAGGAGCTCATCTTTCTCCTGAATTCGGTCTTACTTATAAAGAAATTGAACAAGATGGTTTTCAAATCGATGAAAAAATAGATATGTTGGTTAGTGCAGATACACCTGCTGCGATCTCTAAATCTATGGGATTATCCATGATTGGGTTTGCAGATTATTTTCAAAGAAGCCAGCCGGATATGTTGATTGTTCTGGGCGATCGCTATGAAACGCTAGCAGTATGCCTTGCTGCTATGAATCAACGAATCCCGATTGCTCATCTTTATGGGGGAGAAACAACAGAAGGTGCGGTAGATGAATCTATTCGACATGCAATAACGAAAGTCAGCTATCTGCATTTTACAAGCACAGATCTCTATCGTAATCGAGTGATCCAATTAGGAGAACACCCAGATAGAATTCATTGTGTAGGTGCCCTTGGTGTAGAAAACATTCTAAGTGAATCTTTGCTAACAAAAAAAGAATTAGAAAGTTCGATTGGTTTTAATTTAGATGCTCCATATGCATTAGTAACATTTCACCCAGTAACTTTAGAAGATAATCAGTCTGAAATTCAAATGAAATCTTTATTATCTGCTATTAAAAATTATCCTGATATGAAATTCATCTTTACAAAGGCTAATGCTGATGCGAATGGAAGGGTTATTAACAAGTTGATAGATTCTTACTGCTCTAATAATTCCCATGCAGTTGCTTTTACTTCATTGGGATTAAGAAGATATTTAAGTGCACTGCAAAATTGCTCAATGGTAATAGGAAATTCATCAAGTGGTTTAATCGAAGCGCCAAGTTTTGGTGTGCCTACTATTAATATCGGAGACCGTCAAAAAGGTCGTCTGCAGGCAAATAGTGTGATTAATTGTAAAGCAGAGAATGAGTCTATAAATAAGGCAATAGCATTAGCAGCTAGTGACTCATTTAAAGAAAAAGCAATGAACGCTGTAAATCCCTATGGCAATGGTGATACGTCTGAAAAAATTGCTAAGGTACTCCTTAAATTTTTGATTAACGATGAGATTAACCTGAAAAAAACTTTTTTTGACTTGGAGATGTAAAAGTTGAGGCATATTGCAATAATTCCAGCCAGAAGTGGATCAAAGGGTTTAAAACATAAAAATATTAAGCTTTTGAATGAAAAGCCTCTAATAGCTTATACGATTGAAGCTGCATTAAAGAGTAATGTCTTTGATGAAGTAATGGTCACAACTGATTCATCTGAATACGCTGAAATTGCAAAACAGTATGGAGCAAAAGTTCCTTATTTAAGAAATGAGGAACTTTCTTCAGACCAGGCATCTTCATGGGACGTTGTTCGTGACGTGTTATCTTACTATAAAAAAAATGACCAGTATTTTAATACATTATGCTTACTTCAACCAACTTCACCTTTGCGTGATTATAATGATATTATTAATGCTTATCAGTTGATGGAGGAACGGAATGCAGACTCTGTAGTTTCAGTTTGTGAAACTGAACATTCCCCTTTATGGTCAAACACATTGCCAGAAGATTTATCACTCAGAAGTTTTTTAAATGATGATTTGTTAGGTAATCAAAGACAAGCTTTACCTGTTTACTATCGATTGAACGGTGCGATTTATATCGCTGAATACGATTTAATAGTTAATGAAAAAAATATATTTAAAGCTAATAGTTATGCTTTTATCATGTCTAAAAGAAAGTCTATAGATATTGATGAATCCCTAGACTTCAAAATTGCAGAGATGCTGTTATGCGAAGAGTAATTAGTTTCTTTTTAGGATGTAAATAAATGAGACAAGTAAAAAATATACTTTCTAATAAATTCTTTAAAAACTCAATTTTGTATACCGTTGGTGCTATGCTTACTCCATTGGTAGGTTTAATTATGCTGCCAATATATACGAACTATTTATCTCCATCAGAGTATGGAGTTATGACTACAGTTCAAACCTTAGTGGGAATGCTACAACTATTTTTATTACTCTCACTACATGGAGCTGTAACCAGATTTTATTATGATTTTTTAGATAATCCCCAAAAACAAAAAGAATATTTAGGATCAATATATATATTTACTCTTATTTTTTCTTTGGTGCTTTCAGTCATATTAATTTTATTCAAAGAATCTATTGGTAGCTTATTATTTCAGAACATTCCTGTAGATCCTTACTATTATTATTTAATAGGAATAGCTTGGGTATCGGCTCTATCTACATTACCTATGGCCTTGTTTAGAGCACAAGAAAAAGCTGGCTTATTTGTTATTATTAATTTGATAAAAGCAGTTAGTATAATGTCGTTGTCAGCCTATTTAATTATTGTAAAAGGTTTAGGAGCGGAAAGTGCGTTAATAGCTCATTTGATTGTTACTTTTGTTATTGTAATAATTACGTTCTTGATGCAACGTAAATCTTTAACTTGGTCTTTAAATATTTCATTTGTAAAGCAAAGCTTAATATTTAGTATTCCATTATTACCTCATGTAGCAAGTGGCTGGATTATTAGCTCATCCGATCGTGTTATTTTAGAGAAATTTGTTAGTCTTGATGAGATCGGTCTTTATGCTTTAGCAGTTCAAGTTTCTCTTGTACTCTCACTATTTTATACTAGTGTTAACAACGCATTAGTGCCTAGATATACTAGATTGCGTAAGGAGAACAAGGACATAGAGGGAGATAAGTTATTAAAGATTTTCTCTCGGATAATTATAATTTTTGGATCTATATCTATTCCAGTTGCAATGATAGCAATTTATTTATTTACATCAAATGAGTTTCAAGGAGCTCTAATATTCATTCCTTTCTTATTAATTGGACAAATTATTAGGGGTTTTTACTTTATACCAGTTGCCAAGTTATTTTATGTTAAAAAGACAAAATCAATTGCTACAAGTAGTACAATTGCAGCCATTGTAAGTATATTAATAAACATCACATTAATTCCGTTTATAGGTATTTATGGTGCGGTAATTACTGCAATCCTTACTGAAATTATTAGGTATGTTTTAATTCGAAAGGCAAGTCTTAGTGTTAATAAGCCTTCCCTGTCCTAAACACTATTAAAAAAACTTCCCTGTCTTAAAAATAATTCTGACAATTTAAGTCAATTGAATAAGTGAAAGTCAGAAGTGAGTGATGAAAGCACTTTGTGTTTATTAGATTGAATAGTTATTTGTAAGTGTAAATATTCATAAATGTGTTCAGGACAGGGAAACCAAAATGGGGAAACAAAATGGGGAAACAAAATGAATAGAGTACAATAATATTTAATTGAAAACAGCCATGCAAACAACATAATGGCTATTTTATTTATGTTAGATCCAGTGACTTGTCTCACTGTAATCCCAACACATGTACCCAATGATCCTGATAACATGTGGGTATTTACTGAGCATGTGCTGAAGGCCAAGGCCAGCGTCTATACAAGGAAAACATTAACAAATGAGTTTGCAGAAGGCAAGCAGCTGAAAGTTCATACCCCTATTAATAAACTGAATTTTCTGTTGAAACGTGCTAAATAATTCTAAGCGCTGATTAGTAAAAAAAGAGTTCAATTTTATTTCATTTCAAAGCGTAAAGATAAGAAGCGGAAATAAGTGGTGACTCTCTTATGTATATTGTGATTTTACAATAAAAGTGGTTGATTGGTTATACATAGATAGAGAAGGAAATGGATATGTTGAGCGGTTAGAGGGTGGGAGGATGAACCACGCGGAGTATCTTAGTGAATCCTCCCTGTCCTAAACACAATTCTGACAATTCAAGTCAATTGCATAAGTGAAAGTCAAAAGTGAGTGATGAAAGCACTTTGCGAGGAATTGATTGTATAGTTATTTGTAAGTGTAAATATTCATAAATGTTTTCAGGACAGGGAGTTTTGAGGAGAGAGTAATTTTCATGGTTGCTTGTTTTTTGTCCAGCTTTCACCAAATTTGCTGTCACTGAATCACGATCATGTAGGCTAATAAAAAATACCTTCCACTATGACACTGTGAATATTAGAACCATTAAAGGAGTCTTTTGCTTTCAGAAATGTATAAAAGTCATGACAGGATTACCGTCAATTTTAGGACAATATGTGCCGTCATGATTTGGTCAAATTAACTAGCATATGATATTGTACTACGTATTCAGCTTTTTGATTCATCTTACGCTGCCATCACTCTGATCCGGCGATACATCAATCTGATCTACGTTTGCCATGAAGAGATCCAATTATAACGCTAGAATAAAGTTGACAATTTTTGCTCGATTAGATTTTACAATTTTGCTCAATTAACATGCAACCGCCCCTGATCAGTAAAGACTAATCAAGGGCGGTTGTATTTATGTTAAGCTTACGCTGCATCGAGCGGCCAAAACATTTAAAAAGAGGCCGCAAAGTTAAAGAGGACCATCCTGTTGTATAATAGGTCAATCCGATTCCCATTCTTTTTCCAATCTTAACACTTGCTCGTACAGTGATTTTCCGATACGATAATTCCTATCGATTAGAAGGTCGATATATGGTTTAACCATTTATTTCTATTTTCTTTTGTGCCTTAGCTAAACGCAGGATGCCGAGTGTTCCAATAGGAGTGAGGAAAAAATTCTTTGCCATATTTCTTGCAGCGACTTCATCAATTAGAACAAATTCTATTTTCAACTCTATTCCACCAATAATCGTCTCTAGTTCTCCTTTGTGTAATTTGCCGTACATACTTTGAACCATCATTTCATCTTGAACGGAATATGGAATGATTTTTCCTGTCTGAATCCCATTTAGTATTTCCTGCCTCCCATGGTCAAGTTCATTTGGGCTCTCCGTTAGTTCTTTGATTACAGCCATCGGCACATAGACATCTTCAAACAACTCCCAAAGCAAGTAAAGTTTTTTAATCATAGACAACGCGATAACCGGGCTTGTATTTGTGATAATTCTACTCACTCTTTTTAGTGCTATCCAAGTATTTTTGCATAGCCAGATCGTCATCAGCTAAATGCTCATTTGTATATTCCATCCATGGAATGCCTTTTGCCCGTAAAATATCTATAAAATTAGCTAAGGAATTGCCTGCAAGTTCAGCTGCCCGTTCTAATGTGACCGTCTTTTCAACAAACATGGCGATAGCCAATGATAGACGTACTTTATCATCAAGATTTTTACCGTTTCCACTTTTTTTCAGAATACTGATCATTTCATTCGGCAGGTGCACATTCATTTCGTTTTGCGCCAATATTAAAACCTCCTTGTATTGAAAAGATCTCTACTGCCAGTGCCCCGATAACAATTGGTTGGATCACCTGATGCATAAAGTATTCAGTCAGCAGCGATGCGAATTCAAACTGTCTTTAAAACTTTGGCTTTGAAGCAGATCAACCAGCGCCTGCTTCAGATCATTAACGATAGTCATATTACATCGCCCTCTTACCATTTTGATAATCTTCTTTTCTTCAACAGCATTTTTCCAGCGAGCAATAGAAATTTCATTCAGCGCTTTTACTTCTCCGAGTGTTCTCGTACGTGATTTTTTCTGCGGTCATTTGAAATAGATCTGATCAGAGCATTTGCTTTTTTGGGTTTTTCTCAATATTTTCCACTTAATGATATCGTTCGCATAAAATCACCTTTTTTAATCATGTCACCATCTTATTCTTATTATATTCAATAGGGGCGGATAAAGGAAATGAAGTCTAGGAAAAACCTCTCTGTCCTTAACACTTGTTGTTAGAATCAACTAGTTCTTACTTAGTTTCTCTAACGCTTTATAATTCTGCTTAATACCACTTTTTATACTCTTAAAACAGCTCCCTGTCCTAAACACGATTATGACAATTCAAGTCAATTGCATAAGTGAAAGTCAAAAGTGAGTGATGAAAACACTTTAAACTTTCAATATTGGATAATTATTTGTAAGTGTAAATATTCATAAATGTGTTCAGGACAGGGAGTTTTTCAAAGAAGATATTGATATCGATTTCCTTGTGTTTGAGGCTGTAGTTATACTTAAAGACAGGTTGCAGGGAATGAAGCTAAAATAGATTAATATAAACAAAACAGCCATTGTGTTTCCATGGCTGTTTTCTATTAAATCTGCTTGTACTCTATTTTTTTATCTTTATGTGGATCTCGTATGGCAACGGTGGATCAAATGGATGTCATTGGTGGGTCAAAAAGATGGCAAAACTGGATCTATCCCTTGGCTGTAGTCATAAATACCATTAAAGGAGTCTTAAAAAAAATCTCCCTGTCCTAAACACTATTCCGACAATTCAAGTCAATTGCATAAGTGAAAGTCAGAAGTGAGTGGTGAAAGCACCTTAGTGTGGTTATGTTGGATAGTTATTTGTGAGTGTAAATATTCATAAATGTGTTCAGGACAGGGAGTTTTGAGGACAGAGTAATTTTGTGATTGCTGTTTTTTCTGTCCGGCTCCCAACAAATTTGCTGTCACCGAATCACCACCATGGAGAGGAATAAAAGTGAACTCTCCCTGTCCTAAAAACGATTCTGACAATTCAAGTCAATTTTGAGTGAGGAGAGAGTAGGGAGTTTTGAGTGAGGAGAGAGTAATTTTTATGGTTGCTGTTTTTTCTGTCCGGCTCTCAACAAATTTGCTGTCACCGAATCACCACCATGGAGAGGAATAAAAAATACCTTCCACTATGACATTGTGAATAGAAGTACCATTAAAGGAGTATTTGCGGTTTCAGAGATGTATAAAAATCATGACAGGATCACCGTCAAGCTTGGGACAATATGTGACGTCATGATTTGGTCAAATTAAATTACATATGATATTGTACTTCGTTCCCAGCTACTTGACTGATCTAGCACTGTCATCACTTTGATCCGGTGATGACATCAATCTGATCCACGCTTGCCATGAAGAGATCCACTGAAGCTGAAAAGATTTTTTGCTGGGAAAAGTGCTGATATACCGTTGTTGTTTATAGAAAAAACGAAGCTCTGGATTATTCAGGAGCTTCGTTTTTAAAGCTATACATATCCTTTTATTGTACATGGAACCAATTAGACTATAGCGACTCATCCAAGGGCCGAATAAATGGTTCGACTTCTTGTTTCAGATAATGGATACAGTCATTATCCTTGAATTTCTCATCATTTGCGACATACACAGTAAAGTCCTCAGCCTCCTGGTTGCTCCAGGTCAGTTCCAGTCCATTTATATTTAAAAATGTTTCAAATACAGTAAGTGCCGTTCTTTTATTGCCGTTTTGAAATATATGACCGCCTCTGGCAATGGAGTGATAATAACAACAGCCTTTTTCAATCACGCCAGGAAAAGTCTCTTTACCAAAGAGTTCTGTCTTTGGTCTTTGTACCATTCCCTCAAAGCGATCCTGATTTTTTACACCTGCCTGGTCACTGTCATCATAAAAGTCCATCATTGTAAAATGAATAAATAAAATCTCTTCAGCGGATAAATAGTTTACAGACAATATGCGTCACTCCTCTGCATTCATTACCGGTCTCTTAAATTTCGCAGTGCCTGATCATACTTTGTAATTGCCCGATTCATGGATTTAAGTACATCAGGACGAATGCCGTTAGGAACGGAACGGTTTGCTTTTTTCATAACAATCTCTCCTCTTTCATCATCATAATAGATTTCCATTTCATCACCTTTACTTACCTGCATTTCATCTACTATCTCTTTCGGTATCACAGCGGATAAACTGTTGCCGATCTGACTAAGCTTTCTAGTATGGCGTTTTTCATGATTAGAGGTCGAATGTCCACTCAATGTTCTTCATCACCTTTCAATCGAATATATAATTATAATTATTAATATTATTATAATCAGAAAAGATGATGCTGACAACGATTGTTCATTTTTTAAGCTAGCTACATCTCCGGCACCCCATCATCCGGCACATGCCGATCCTCCTCAACATTCACGCGATACTCCAGACAATACCGCGCGTATTCAGCATTCGTTTTATCAAAGCCGTGCGGGAGTAGCTCTTTCATGATGGACCTGTCTAAATAAGGTGGAGCGGGGAGGGTGTCATTAACATAAAGCGGATAGGAACTGTAAGGAAAATCCGCTAGCTCAGCAACCATCGGAACCATCGTCTCAATCGGATTCCGGTGAATATAACTGCTTACTGTTAATAGCCCGAGCGGACCGTCAACTTCTTTCGCGAAATACCGCTTTTGATAAATCCGTCCGATATGACCGTACCGACTGGAGTACGAATCACTATAACGCCGATTCACAATCGCCATAATCTTACTGAGCGGATCTTTCTCAGCGCGGATCAGCAGGTGGTAATGATTCGTCATAAAGCAATAAGCAAGTAATTTAAATGGGTATTTAAGATAGGCGTGCATCAGCGCCCGCTCCAGCTCGACCATGTCTTCTTTCGTTCTGAAAATAAACCGGCGATTGTTTCCGCGCATGATCACATGATAATAAGCATTCTGCCTGAAATTCCTTTTTTCAGTCATCAAGTTACCTCATCAGCGACTGATGAACCTGAGCCGCTCTGATTTTCCAGCTCAGCGCTTCTTCAATGCATTCATTTGTCACTTTTCCATCATGATGTAAATCGGCAATTGTCTGCGCAAGTCTTAAAATTTTCATTGTCGAGCGGCTGCTTAATTTTTCAGTAAAACTGACTTCCTGAACGCGCTTCATTTGATAAGCAGTGAAAAACGTCTTTTCTTCAAACAGCTTTACAGGCACAATGGCGTTTGTATAATTGGCACTATACCTCGCTCGCTGCCTTTGTCTGGCACCCGTAACCTTTTCTCTCAGCTCAACAGACGTTTCAGCCGTCGTCTCAGATAAAATCCCCTGACTTTTCATCTCCAGCACAAAATCCACCCTGTCAATAATCGGACCCGTAATCTTCTGCATATACCTAAGCCTGACTTTATCACTGCACGTACAGTATTTTTCATTGGATCCATAATAACCGCAAGGACAGGGATTTGTCGCAGCGATCAAATTAATAGAAGCGGGGAACTGATCAGAACCCTCGACCCTGTTGACAGTCGCAACCCCCATTTCAAGCGGCTGCCTGAGCGTATCAATCACCCGCTTTTGGAAGTGACCAAGTTCATCCAGAAACAGCACACCACGATGAGCAAGTGACATCTCACCGGGTCTTGGATAACGGCCACCGCCAACAATGGCCCCTTCAGAAGAAGAGTGATGCGGACTGCGGAAGGGAGGCCTGATAGTGGTCCCGCGCTGCTGTCTTGCCAGCTGATAAATGCTGTACACTTCAAGCACTTCATCATGCGTCAGGTCAGGCAGAATGGTATGAAGCGCATTTGAAAGCAGGCTCTTTCCGCAACCAGGCGGACCGCTCATCAGCAAGTGATGACCGCCAGCTGCCGCGAGTATCATCGCACTTTTCGCTTCCTCATGCCCTCTGATCGCAGAAAAGCATACGTGCGGGACTTCAGCCGGTTCAATTTTAGGGGATTCAGACATTAATAGTGTTAAATCACTCTCAAACAATGAGCGTTTCCCTTTTAAATGCTGAAGCAGCGACTCAATATCAGGAATTCTTATAAACTCTACGTTCTGGATATTTTTAAAAAAGGTTAAATCAATTGGTGGGATATAAATGCGGGTAAAACCGAGAAGAACTGCCTGGTGGATTGAGGTGATCATGTTGTGGAATGTGGTGAATTCGCCTGAGAGGGTTAAAGCAGCGAGGAAACAGGTGCGATCAGGGATTTTCAGCGGGACTTTCTCCATCTCCTGCAGCACAGCGATCAGCATCGCCATATCAAATGCCGTACCCTGCTTTTTCATATCGGCAGGAGAAAGATGAACCGTAATTTTCTTCATCTCAACGTCCTTGCCAAGAACATGCAGCGCGCCTAAGATTCGCTCCTTCGACTCCTTCAAAGACGCATCCGGCAGGCCGACAATAATGCATTGAGCCTTGTCTGTCCTGACTGATGCTTCAATTCGGACTACATGACCTTTGAGGCCGGTTAAGCTGATACTGTAGATTTCATTGTTGATGGGGATCACTCCTTTTTTGAAGATTGAGAATATTATACATGATTGGCGTGGGGAACGGAAACAAATCTAGCTATATAATGGATAAACCGGATGAACATTTTATATGAAATTTTCTGGAAGAATCAGATTCACTCTGCCGCATATTGTTATATACTAAAACAGAACATAAATTGAAAGGAGTGAAAAGTTATGTCGGAGTTTTCGGAGTTTCTTAGAGAGAAAAATGAAATGAGCAAAGCAAAAGAAATCCAATGGGAACAAGTGAAATCTGAATGGATACAAACTGTTGAGGATTTTATGGAAGAGCTATCCGGCTGGGTGGAAGATGAGCGTCAAAAGGGACTAGTCAAGATAGAAAAGACTCAGGTCAAATTAACGGAAGAAGAGTTGGGAGCGTACGCTGTATCTTCACTTAAAATGAGAGTCGGAAAGACCACTGTAAATGTTACACCGATTGCGAGACTAGTAGTGGGTGCGACTGGCAGGATAGATGTTTTTGGCGAATTTTCGAGATACATTGTTTTAGATCACAAAGATCGTGGATGGATCTACCGGAAAGAAGGCCAGGGCGGTGCCTATAAAAAATTTGATAAGCGTGCATTTCTGGAAATGGTTATGGAGATCATTTCATGACCAAGGAATTGGATAACATCATGAGCTGGTACTCAATTTTGGTTGATAGTCAAATGATTACGAAGAGAATGCTGAGGGATTACCCTGAGTATATTCCTCAGCAAAGTGAATTTGTAGCAAGGAGCATTCCTGAAGCATCTGAACTCCTGGACAAATCCATGAACGAATTAAATGACCTTACAATTGTCTCTCTCATATCAGTATTCGAACAGCATATGCATAATTATATAGCTGATCTTATTCACAAACAGATTGAGACCCATAAAATAAGCGCATACCTCATCAGGCGGGCAGAAAGAGACAGATTTGAAGAAATCATCGATGCCTTCAAATCCGAAACCGAACCGCATATAGCTGGGATGGTCAAACAAGTCTACCGGTACCGAAACTGGGTCGCGCACGGAAAGCAAAACCAACCTCCCCCTGCCACAATTGACCCAGCGTCCGCATATGAACGCCTCTCAGATTTTCTTCAACACCTTCATTAATTACATCACTTATCGATCAAAAGCAGATTCGATCAGCCCCATCCTTCATTTAAAATAAATGTCAATCTCCCCTCTTTCATGTACACTTCTAATTAACACCGAAAGAGCGAAGTGCAGGGTCAGACCCTGCGCTTCGTTATGACTTCGAAGGAGGAGAGCACATGATACTGGAAGTAAAAGTCACACTGCTTGGTGAAGAGCGTCCTGTCTGGCGGCGGTTAAGAATTGATGATGGGATGACTTTTTACGAATTTCACAAAATCCTGCAGGTTGCGTTCGGCTGGACTGAGTCACATTTGCACAATTTTGATGTGAGGCGGTCAGGAGGCAGGACGGAACGGACATTAATTGAGATGGAAGAAACAGAGGATTTCTTTTTGACAATGGATGAGTCGGTATCTGAGCAGGAAGCAATCGTCGGCGACTGGCTGATTCAGCCTAAGGACCGGGCACTGTATGTGTATGATTTCGGTGATTACTGGGAGCATGAAATTGTCGTCGAAAAGGTATACCCTGAAAAAGAGGGGATCCAGACTCCTTATTGTGTAAAAGCAATGCGTACACCGCCTGAAGAGGATTCAAGATGGCAGGTCAATGACACAGAACGGCTGAATAACACAGACATGATGAATGAGATCAATACATACTTTGAAAAGGGAATTGAGTCTTATTTCGAAAGGCTGAACCATACGTACAGTGGGGATGCGCTTTTTGAAACAGAAAATGATCCTGAAAGTCTGACAGAACTGATGCAGGCAATGAAAAAGCTCGATCAGGCGGCACCGTGGACCTATCTCGATGACGATCAGATATTTGCAATTGACTATGGTCACAGCTTGTATTTTGCATCTGTCATGGGCAGTGCCGGCATTGAAAAGGGAATTGCCCTTTATGAAGGCCGGGACGGGTGGTTCTCAATCAAAGCCATGCTCAGCGGGGATGCTGACTATCTTCAATATAACCAGCGCGGGATGCTTGCCACGTTTAACGACAGAACAGAACTTGAAGATGAGGATTACCGTCTGATTAAAGAAAGCGGTATTGGTTTTCGCGGTAAAAAGAAA
Organism: Jeotgalibacillus malaysiensis; assembly: GCF_044789845.1. Taxonomy (NCBI): domain Bacteria; kingdom Bacillati; phylum Bacillota; class Bacilli; order Caryophanales; family Caryophanaceae; genus Jeotgalibacillus; species Jeotgalibacillus malaysiensis. The sequence continues at coordinate 2,846,899 of NZ_CP085252.1, read as the reverse complement.
TGGCCGTCCTTTCTAAGCTTCCACCCGGGATACTACCCATGGTTTCTCGATGTTGATGAATACGCAGTGCTGACAGATCTGATCGAGGAGATTTTGACCGTAACAGAAAAAGTGAAAAATGGTTTAAACATCGTCCACCCATTTAACAGTGGGGTGATTTATCTGAAAGTAGCCGGAGATTGGGTGGAAGATGAAGACAGAGGCGTGCAGGTGGCTGAAATTGAGCGGATGTATGCAAAACATGCACCAGTGCTGAATATGATTCTGCCGGATGAAATGGACAAGCTCAAGCAGTATCCGAAAAGCGATCAACACCTGTCACTCGGTTGTCTATACAGTCGTGAAGCCGTCCAGACAGCACACGGCAAGCGCCCGTTTTATCCGATGAATGTATTTGTCTATGACCATCAGACAAAACAGCTTAATCATATCGCGACCTATGCTGAAGGATACAAACCGCTGCTGATCCAATCAGCACTCTGGGATGCGTTAAAAAAGAAAGGCGCGCTGCCACAACAGCTCACAGTCGCAACAAAAGACTGGCACTACCTCAAACCAATCCTTGATGAGCTGCCGGTCAAAGTGAAGAAAGTAGAGCGGATGAAGGAGATGGAAGGGTTGGATTGGCTGTAGGAGGAAGGTGAAGGGTGATCAGACATTTGAATCAATCACTCATCCTTCGCAAATCACCTCGGCAAACATTTCATTTTAAGTATGTAAGTGTTACATTCTAATAAAAAGGACATTCATGCAAGAGGAGTGGTCGTATGGATAAAATGAAAGAGCAATTTTATAAAGCGTTGCATCATGAGGATCATGCTGTGAAGCGTTTTGCGCTGGAGACGCTTATCATGAAGGATCTTGCTGAGGTGGGGACCTATACCGCTGTGATGCAGGAGATTGATCAGATGAGGGGCAAGGATCCGTTTTATCTGCTGCCTGTAATCAGCGAGTTGCCGATGTCTGATGAGGAAGTTGAAGATTTGGTGAGACGGTGCCGATCAGAAAAGAACAAAGAGTTTAAATTTCATTATTCAGCTGCATTGATAAACTTACCAACCTATCAGCTATATCAAGTTAAGGATAAGCTGAACGGGCTTGTGCCGAAGTCCATTTTAAATCAGGCTGAACAATTAATGAGTATGAATGCTGATGAGGTAAAAGTGGAATTTGAGAAAATCATTGAGGACCTTGAAGAAGATCAGATGAATTCAGAACTTTTTGCGTGTGGAAAAAAATATGTGCAACGGTTAATTGAGCTGGAAGTTGTCACAGCGGAAACCGTATTCGAACAGCTTGAAAAAGCAGAACCAGATGATGGTATGCTGGTCTTTAGAGATGTGTACGCCGTCTATATGGCAGGGGAGTTTGGGTTGAGCGCTTTTATTGAAAAATTGTGCCATCTGATTCTGGTATGTCCACAAGACGATCTCAGCATTCACGAAATTGAATGGGCACTAATTAAAATGAACGACCCAAAAGTAATAAGTGAAATTGAAAAGCATGCGCCAAAAGATGACTATTTTTACTCAGCATCTCTGATTCTATCCAGAATTCATGTAGCTGAAACGGAAGACGCATTGATCAGACTGCTTGGCTCTGATACCAGAATCACATCAAAAACCTTTTACGCAGACGCACTGTGCACCCAGCTTTCAGTCAAAGCAATCCCTCACATCGAGCAATTGATTGAGGAGGGATACGATGAGGGCCTGCTGTCACTGAAGGAATCTTTATACTATTTAACAGAAGTGATAGAACAACCACATCCGCAAAGGGAAGAATATAAAAAAGAAGCAATCAGACCCAATCAACCGCTGCCTGAGCCAATTATCTTTAAAGGTCAACCGGTCAAAGTAGAGAAATCACCGGGTAGAAACGATCCTTGTCCGTGCGGGAGCGGGAAGAAGTATAAGAAGTGTTGTATGGGTGCATAAGGGAAGCGAAGTCCAATCAAACTTGAGGGCTTCGCTTCTTTAAAACCATCCAGTGGAAACCTCCCTGTCCTAAAAACGATTCTGACAATTCAAGTCAATTGCATAAGAGAAAGTCAGAAGTGAGTGATGAAAGCACTTTGCTTTCAATGTATTGGATAGTTATTTGTATATCTAAATATTCATAATTGTTTTAAGGACAGGGAGTCTTGAGAATAGAGAATAAAAAGAAGCGCAGCTCCAGTTTACTAAGGAGCTGCGCTTTTTCAAAACCAGTCTTCAATTAATGTATAAACCTTCACTTCTTTTGCTTTTGAAGTAAGGTAATCCTGATCCAGGTCACCTTTATGAATCAGAAACATTCGATAGGCCCATTCATAGTCTTCGTCATCTTTCGGATAAACCAATGTAAACGCAATACCTTCAAGGCGATGGATGATGATATCCTCAATGCTGATGACATATAGCTTTTTTTGATTAGGCAGTGTGATTTCATATACTTTGTCTGGATCTCCTTCAAGATGGTTAGAAGGAACCCGGGTCGCAATTTCAGCATCTGTGTGATACCACTCTCTCTCACTCCGCTCAAACCCCAGCTGATTCATCAACAGGTCGTTAAACAGATGCCATCCGTCACTGACAAAGTCAATATCATGAGTATGGTAATCGTTCCGTGTATAGATCTCTACTGCCAGTCCGCCTACAACAATTGGTTGGATCCCTTGATGCATAAAGTAATCCGTCAACAGAGCAGCAAATTCAAGCTGCCGTTCAAACATTGGTTTATCAGCCAATTCAACGAGTGCCTGTTTCAGATCGTCAACGGTAGTCATAATACATCGACCTTTTACCAGTTTTAATAATTTTCTTTACTTCAATCGCCCTTTGCCAGCGTGCAATTGAAATTTCATTCAGAGCCTTTACTTCTCCAGGTGTTCTTGTACGTGATTTTTTTCTGTGACCATTTGAAGTAGATCTGATTACAGCATTTGCTTTTTTTCGGTTTTTCTCAATATTTTGATCGATCTCACTTAATGATATGGTTCGCATAGAAATCACCTCGTTTTTAATAATGTAATCATCTTACTCTTATTATATTCAATAGGGATGGAGAATGGAAATCAAGTGTTATGGAGTTTTTGTATTGGAATCATTAAAATTCAGGCACCCCACCATCTGGCACATGCCGATCCTCCACCACCCCTAACCGGTACTCAAGACAATATCGGGCATACGTTGCATTAGTTTGCTCTAAATCATGAGGCAGCAGTGAGTAAATAAAGCACTTTACGGGGCAGTGCTAGATAGTTATTTAAAAGTGTAAATATCCATAAACATGGTTAGGACAGGGAGTTCTGTCAGTAAAAAAGAAGCAGGCAACCCCGGAAATCCAGGATTGCCTGCTTCTCTGAAATTGTTAAGCGCCTTAAAATGACATCGACATAAGGCTGGTGCTTTTAGAGAATCATAAATGATTCAGCGTCGTCTCATTCAACTTAGTTACCTTCACCTGCTGCAGTAATCTTATAAACCGTACCGCCATCAGTGCTTGCAATAAGCGCGCCATCCTCAGTTACAAGAATGTCACGGAAACGTTCTCCTTCGTCAGTTAATAGACGTTCTTCTCCAACGATGATGTCATTTTCAATGACAACACGTACAATATAGTTCGGGAGTAGACCACCGATGAACAAGTTGTTCTCCCACTCAGGAATGGCATCGTTGTCATAGAATGACATACCACTTGGTGCGCTGGTTGGATCCCAATAATATACTGGTTCAACAAACCCTTGAGCCTCGTGTTCTGCAATACCATCATTGATTAATTCACCAGAGTACTCGATACCATAAGAAACAATTGGCCATCCATAGTTAGAACCTGGTTCAATAATATTTAGTTCATCCCCAGCTTGTGGGCCGAATTCAACAATCCATAGGTCTCCTGTTTCAGGGTTGAAGTCCACGCCCTGAATATTACGGTGACCGTAGCTGTAAATACCATCTAGTGCATCTTCATCATCAGTAAATGGATTCGACTCTACTGGTTCCCCGTCTTGTGTGATGTGAATGACTTTACCCAAGTATGCATCTAAGTCTTGTGCACGTTCGCGAATTGGATCATCTGAACGCTCCCCAGTAGTTAAGAACAGGTTGCCATCCTCATCAAAGATAATACGTCCACCATAGTGTAAGTCACCATCATAGGCAGGTGTTGCCTGAAAAATCACTTCAAAATCTTCAAGCGAGGCTTCATCTTCTGATAAAACACCTTTACCGACAGCAGTTACCGTACCACCTTCAATATCTTGAGAAAACGTCATAAATACGTATCTCGATTCATCAAAATCAGGTGCAATGGTGACATCAAGCAACCCACCTTGAGATTCGTTATTTACTTCTGGTGTACCTTCGATTGGATCTGATACAGAGCCATCTTCAAGGTTTACAATCAGCAGTTCAGCTGAATCTCTTTGTGTCACGAGTAAGCGGTTCGTATCAAACTCTTCCATTCCCCAGGACACACCAAGACCCTCAGCAACAACTTCCACATCAAGCTCTGTTTCAGTTTCTACTTCAGGTGCTCTTGTTTGTTCCGGAAATGCCGGGTCAAACTCTGTAACCTTTGGCTCGGTTTCTGCACTTTCATTTGAGCTATCATCAGCACTTTCATTTTCGCCCTCGTCAGCACTTTCTTCTGTTCTAGCATCCGAGTCATCAGTCGATGCTTCGTCTGAATTATCATCATTGCTACATGCTGCCAAAGCCAATACAAAGATCAGCATTGTAAAGAACATTAATCTTGACCACGAAACTTTCGTCATCGTTTTTCCTCCTCATTTCTAGAACATTAAACTGAATAATATAGACTAAAATACAGCATCCTCAAACCCGGAAATGAAAATTGGTTAAGGCTTTCGTATCATAGCTAAAAAATCCGTTATAGAGGTACTTTTCCCTAAAAGCTATTTCAGGAAACCAATTTACTCGACATTTAAAAATCTTCGTGTCCAAATACGAAGTGCGGGGTCAGACCCCGCACTTCGCTCTATCATATTAATATCAACACCAGACTCTTCAAGCACTTACTTTATCATTAATCTCTTTTTTCTTTTCAAGAATCATATTGGTTTTCCCTGTGAATAATAGTAACCCGAGCTTTGTTTTTCTTATTAATAGATAGTCGGTGGTATATACAATAAATGTGGACAATAGTAATACAACTAAATATCCTAAAAATGGATTTCCGAAGTTGGCATATGTAACATAGTAATAGCTCACCACAACGATAATTGGTTGATGTATCAGGTATATGGAATAGGATGATTCTGACATATATCTCAGGAAACGATTGGATTTGTTCAGAAACTTATATAGTAACCCCAATACAAGAATCAATGAGAAGTAACGGGGAACGCTATATAAAATCGTATTTGAATTTGGAATGATGTCACTTAGGATCTTTGCTAGTACAAAACTAAAAACTAACAACATAGAAATGATGATCAATCTTTTTCTGGAGAGTTCTATAAATAGTTTTTTGAAATAATCCCAATGCTGGTATGTGATAACGCCTAGCAAGAAATACGGTAAATTAGTGCCTATCGCAAGGAAGTTTATAAGCTCATGAAAATACCCGGTTACAATAAATAGCACACCAAATGTACCTAATATCCCTACATTACAAGCGATCAGCAAAGTATCTATATATTTCTCTGCTTTTCGAATAAAAAAACGATTGATGGAATAACTTTTGAAATTTAAAACAAAATAAATCAGAAATGAAAAGATCATTACATAGTACAGGAACCAAAGGTGAGACAATTGGAACTGACTATTCCAGGGGATCAGCGCATTTAAAATGTCTATCACAGTGAAGTTCTCATTATTGTGTTTTAAAATGTAAATTCTCTCAATGATATTAAAAGTAAGCAGGGTAGCAACAAGCGGAATACCTAATCGAGTCAATTTGTTTAAAGTGAAGTTCTTTAAATTATATTTTCTAACGGACAAGGCAGCAAAATAACCTGAAATAAATAAGAATAAAGGCATTCTGAACAAACTAATTGATTCAGTAAAGTACTGTAAAAAAGGTATAGAATGCTTGTTATCTACAGAGATCAACCAAACCGTACCAGAGAATACGAGCGCAGAATGATACAGAATCCCTAAAAAACTTGCGATTGCTTTACCGTTATCAAAATAATGTTTTCTCATTTAAATAAACTCCCTTCGTTTTAAAATAATGTGATATTTATGGGCGATGATTCACCAATGAGTTAATGCCACTAGAAAGTGATCAGTTCTAATAGATCCAAAATTAATAGAACTTGGTATGAAATTTTTCTCTCATTTCTGACGGGTGCTTGATTTTAGAAGCATTACTATGAGCAGCTCTAGAGGATTAGTTAATTATTCTTTCCAAATTTGTAATTCCTTCTGATATTAAGATGTATTAATTATACATTATAGTTCTTTATTAAGAACAATAAGTTTAAATTTTTTCTGTTTTTGTAAAACTTAACTGTTCAAAATACGATTATGAAGGATGAAGTGAGGGGTCAGACCCTTGCCTTCGGTGCAGCGAAGGCAAGGGTCTGACCCCTCACTTCACACACAAAAAAACCAGTTCCGCAGAACTGGTTTTTCAATTAAATAAAGTTTATCGAATTAAATAGTTATGAATAGAAAGAACTTTTGAACTCTGTGCTCTTGTAGCGCTTGCCCAAGGCTTGAATAAATCATCATACCCCATCACAATACCATAGTCAGCAGCCCATTGAACGGCAGATTGTGCTTCTTCATCCAGGTTACCTAAGTCAGTGAACGTGTCATTTTCTGAAACTACGAACTGCTCGCCTGTTTCAAGCTCAAAAGCACGCTTAAGCATTGTTACCATTTGTCCGCGTGTAATCGCCTGGTTCGGTTTAAATGTAGTAGCAGATGTACCTTTAATTAAACCGTTCTCATAAGCAGCAGTGATTTCTTCCTGCGTTTGAGCTGCCAGACGTGTTGTGTCTTCAAATGGAGATGTGCCTTCAGCTTCTAATTCAAGAGAGCGGACGAGCATCGATGCAAATTGCACACGTGTTAGAGAATTGCCCGGTGAAAAAGTAGCAGGCGTTGTTCCTTTTACAATGTCGCTTGCATATAAGTCTGCTACAAAAGGATTTGCCCAGTGGCTTGTAGGGACATCATCGAAAATAGAACGTACTTCCTGGTATCTGCCTTCTGCATAGGCTTCAACCGGGCCGTCGAATGATTGAATGTAATCAAATGAAGCATCTACGTCAACAGGACCAATTTCAGGCTCGCCGATTGTGAACTCTTCCATGCGGTGTGCTTCCCGTCCATACATATAATTATTAACGACAACTGTATACTCTTCATCAAGATTTAGCGGGTTTCCATCAACATCATACAGCGTATCAATCGTATTTGTGTCCCCATCCCACGTATAGTTGAATCCAGATATAGAAAAATCGGGACCGTACTGATCGCTCAGCTGAGTATTTAAAACAGTTACTAGATCCTCGCCTTTAATCGTAAATTTAGTTAACGTATTGCCAAAAGGCTGAATATCAAATAAATCGCCGTATGTGATCTCACCCTCATACAGACTTTCTCTGATTCCGCCGCCATTCATCAGTGCGAAGTCAGCATCCATTTCCCATGCCATGCCATCAGCAATTAAATTACCAAGGCCATTATCACCAATTGGTCCGCGTGATCCATAACCACCTGTAATCGTAAACGGCGCATCACCTGCATACTGTGCACGAACGTCTTCTACCTGAGCTTCATATTTGTCAATGATCGCAGTGATTTTAGGATCTGGTTCAATGCCTTCCTGTACATTAAATACAACCTCTGCTTCTTTAGACACAATATCACCAGTTGCAGGGTCGATTTCAAAGTCAACATCAACGAACGCCTTGCCATACTCGTAGGCTTGTACAATTAAAATATCATTTACAGTACGATTCACTTCCTGGTGGTTATGACCTGCGAGAATAATATCAACTTCATCATCAATATTACGCGCGATTTCATCAGCTGACCCTTCACCGCCTTCACCTTCCTGATCCACAGGATTATGCGCCAGCACAATAATAGACTTAACGCCCTGTTCCTTCAGCTCTTCAGTATACTTATTGATTGCTTCTACTTCATCAGTCACCTCAAGGTTTTCATTACCCTGTCTTACCACAATACTTGGAGTTTCAGTCGTAGCCACCCCGATAAAGCCAACCTTTTGCCCCTCGATTTCAGTCACAGCATAAGGCTCCAGTATTAATTCCCCTGTTGATGAATCAATTGCATTTGCTAAGACATTCGGGAAGTCCATCCCTGCGTAATCTTCATCGCCTTTTCCTTCAGGATGCGCGCCACCATTAACCATGCGAAGATATTCAGCAATCCCCTCATCAAATTCATGGTTGCCTGCAGTTCCAAAATCAAAGCCCATCGCATTCATCACTTCAACGATCGGTTCATCCTGAAATGCTGCAGATACAAGGGGACTTCCACCAATCATATCACCTGAATGAACAAGAAGTGTATTCGGATTTTCTGCTTCTCTATTCTTCATATGAGCTGCTAAATAATCCATACGGCCAATTTCTGTTTCTACACCATCAATCATCTCTGTATATGTACTTGTATAAAACCCGTGTAAATCATTTACCCCTAAAAGCTGCACCTGAATGTTCTCACCTTGCGCATAACCAGTTTCACCTGCTGGAACTAAAAAGAACCCCATAGCGACTGTTGCACTGATTGCAACTCCAACTAATTTGTTGCCAACCTTTTTGAACAATAGACTCTCTCCTTTAAATTTAATAGATTGTAAGATTTTATCTCTTACAATTTAATTATATAGTAAAATTAGGAAGAAGAGATGAGTTTTTTGTAAAAAAGAAGTGCGGGGTCAGACCCTAGCCTTCGCTGCGCCGAAGGCTAGGGTCTGACCCCGCACTTCGCCAATCTCAAGTTTACCCAATATGTCAATAATGTTACAATAATTGATAAGCTTCACATTAAATTTACAAATGAAGAGCAGCCAGGACGTTTTTTTCGGCTGTTTTTATTGGGAGCAAAAATTGAAGAGAGTTGAGAATATATATTGAAGAAGATAAAGGGAAAAATACCTCCAATTGTCGTGCGTCTGTTTACGCTTTTTGTGATGTTTATTGTTCCACTGATTACATTGCTGATCAGTGAATGGATTGTCAGACGAGTATTACTGATGAGTATTGAGGATTGGGTGGATCAATTTACAGTGCCGTTTATTGTTAACTATCTATTCATTCTGGCACTTTACAACGTGTTTTTTATCCTTCCGCGGAAATGGTTTTATACAAGCAGTCTGATCATTTCAGTATTGATCATGGTATTTGCGGTTGCGAATCATTTTACATTAGAGTTCCGGGCTGCACCGATAACAGTAGATGATTTTAAATTAATCGATGAATTGCGTGGATTTGAATCTCCGGTAGAATTTAATTGGCTTCTGATCGGTTCGTTCTCCATCGCAGTGATCGTCACTTTTGCGGCTTTGTTGTATGCGATGCCGAAATTAAAAGAATGGTGGATTGTGAAGATCCTCGTTGTTGCGGCATCCGGTTTCTTTCTATATACAATATGGTATGATGCACCCATTTCACCAATGGATGAAGCAGGGATGCAGAAAACGATGTGGAGACTTGATGTTGGTGTGAAAAATAATGGTTTACTCGCAAACTTTATTTTTCTGGCAAAAACAGCAGAAATAGAACCATTAGAGAATTACAGTGAGTCAACCATAGAATCTTTACATGGTGAATACCCGCAAGTCGACCGTGAAAATGATGAACAGCCGAATGTCATTTATTTAATGAGTGAAGCTTTTATCGATCCTTATTATTTAGGTGAAGAATTGTACAAAGAAGACCCGGTACCGAATTTCAGAGCATTATATAATGACTCAATCAGCGGTTTTATGTATTCTTCAGAATTCGGTGGAGGGACAGCGAATGTTGAGTTTGAAGCGTTAACAGGGTTCAGCACTCAGTTCATGAGATCGGACCATGTCGCTTACCAACAGTTCATTAACGAACCAATTCCGTCTGTACCCTATTTATTTAAGGATGCAGGCTATGAAACAACTGCGGTTCATGCATTTTATTCATGGTATTATCAGAGGAATTCAATCTACAAACATCTAGGATTCGACCAATTTATTTCCGGTGAATTTATGGATCTGGATCAACCGGTCGAAGCTGGTGGTTTTCCTGAAGATCGTCACATGACAGATGCGATTCTCGAGACAATGGATTATACTGAAGGCCCCGATTTTATCCATGCCGTTTCAGTGGAAGCCCATGTACCTTACTATGAATCAGCGGAAAATAATTTTCTTAAAGATGATGCAATCTCAGCAGAAACACAGCCATATTTAAACTATTATGTAGATAAAATGCATTCAGTTGATCAAGAGCTTGGTAGATTAGTTGAGGCGCTCAAACAGTCAGACGAAGAAACAATTCTCGTATTCTGGGGCGATCATTTACCTTCATTTCCAGATGGTAATGCGGTATATGGCGCTAATGGCACAAAGCTAGCAAAACATCAGATGAGAAGTTATGATGACTTTCTCGCTACACACAAAGTACCTTACTTCATCTGGTCTACAAAAGAGAACCATCCTGAGAAAAGGGATATTTCGCCGAATTTTGCCTCAGCCATGGTCACAGACCTGGCTGGTGTAACTGGAAATACAGTCACACGACTAAATCGCGAAATTATGAACGAAGACTATAACCGGATTCCTTACTCAGAATGGCCGGACCAGGAAGAAGAACACTCAGAAACAGTCGAAAACCTACAAATGATTCAATACGACTGGCTGCACGGCAACCGTTACCAGGAATCACTTTCTGGTGAGTTGAATCCTTCCAGCGACTATCATTTAGGTCTATACGAGGAAATCGAATTAGTGGATTATACAAAAAATGAAAAAGAACACAACTGGGTGCTAAAAGGTGCGCCAAAACTTTCCGCTGTCCTTATTAACGGACAACGAACAGAATCATTCAGCTGGCAAAGACTCGAGAATGGCATCACCAGCTACAAAATCCCTGAGGACATGATCAACTCAGGAGACGAAATTGAATTTGTCGTCTACAACTCAAGAAAAAGAGAACTATTATCTTCAGAAGTTTTTGAAGTGGAATAGAATAGAGCGAAGGCTGGGGTCAGACCCTGGCCTTCTTTTTTTTGACCGAAGTGCGGGGTCAGACCCTAGCCTTCACACAGGGTTCTGCCGAGGACCTGCCCGCGCTTTTGTGCTACTCATGCTATGATGAAAGCATCCACACCAAAGGAGCACGCATATGAAACTGACACAAAACCTTGCAAGTGAAATTATTGGGCGGCTGACACCTTATATACGTGTTCCAATGAATCTGATGGATCCTTCCGGCAGAATCGTGGCGAGTTCTGATCCTGCGCGTCATATGCAGGTGCATGAGGGGGCAATTGCTGTGATGGAACGCGGGAAGGATCTGGTCATTGATGAGGGGAACCTGCACGAATTTCCCGGGACGAAAAAAGGAGTAAATCTGCCGATCGTGCATCGTGGTCAGATGGCGGGTGTGGTCGGACTGACCGGTGAGCCTGATGAGATCATGCAGGCTGCCGGTGTTACGAAAGCGTCGGTTGAGATTGCGCTCGAACAGATTTATATTCAGCGGCAGGTATTTTACCAGGAGCGGCAGTGGGAAAACTGGCTGCACCAGCTTTTGCATCCACGGGAGATTGATGAAGCGTATCTCGCTGAAGAAGCACGCTATACGCTGAATACCGTGATGGAAGGGGAATGGCGTGTACTTGTGCTTCAGTCTGATCAATCCCTTTCTGATAAAAGCGGTCAGCTGACAGCACTGCTGGACCAGTCCGATATGAAGCCACTCTTTGCGGTGCCTTACAGGGAATATGAATTCATTATCGCGCTCCATGCAGATCATGAATCAACGGCTCTGGCAGAGAAAATCCTGCAGCAGTCAGGCATACATGCACGAATCGGCATCGGTGAGCGTAATAACGGAATTACAGGGCTCCGTGCCTCTTATTTTGAAGCGAAACAGGCACTCAGGTTCTCTGGAAAAGACATCTCTATTGCTGACAGTAGCGACTGGGTGGTTGAGCGGTTGATCGATGCGATCCCGGATGAGGCCTTCGGGTCGATTGCATTATCATATCGAAAAAAGCTTGAAACACTTGAACCGGTATACATATTCACACTCAGGGAGCTGCTCGCACGCAATTTCAAAATAAAAGAAACAGCAGATGCCCTGCATATCCACAGGAATACATTGAACTACCGTCTCGCACAGATTGAAGAGAAAACCGGTCTGACACCAGGCGAGTTGAAGGATACGATTTTAATTGCCATCATTCTTCATCATATCGATTACTGAGTTGTGCATATGCACAACTTTTTCTATTTTATTTACAGAAAATTTTGTCTTATTAACCAATTGAAAGCGGATTCATTTTCCTGTTGAATGGAGGAAGGTAAAAAATACGGGAGGTCAGTTTGAGGTTACATCCTTAATGGCCCAAAGGAGGAGACTATGAAAGTTGTTATTGCACCCGATTCATTTAAAGGGAGTTTGTCTGCAGAAAAAGCAGCTGCCGCGATCAGCCGTGCGGTTAAAGTGGCTCAGCCGAATGCTGAGGTGGTACTGAAGCCGATGGCAGATGGCGGTGAGGGGACGCTTGATGCACTGCTGGCTGCAACGGATGGGGAAAAGGTGTCATTTGACTGCCACGGACCGCTGGGTGAAACAAGGAAAAGTTTCTATCTGCGGCTTCGTGATGAAACAGCGGTCATTGAAGGAGCTGAGATCGCCGGGCTGCCGCTTGTGCCTGAATCGATGCGGAATCCTGATCAAACGACGTCGTTTGGTATTGGAGAGGCGATCAGACATGCGATTGGAAATGGGGTAAAGTCTATTCTGATTGGCCTTGGCGGCAGTTCTTCTAATGACGGCGGCCTTGGGATGCTGCAGGCGCTTGGGGTGAGAGCTTTTGACGAAACAGGTAATGAACTGCCGGCAGTTGGCTCATCCCTGCTGCAGGTAGCATCGATTGATTTTAGCAGTATTGATCCCGGTCTTGAACATGTGTCGATCCGTGTGGCCTGCGATGTGGATAACCCGCTCACCGGGCCACATGGTGCAACCGCTGTTTACGGACCCCAAAAAGGTGCAACGCCTGAACAGATCGCTCGTTATGACAAAGCGATGGCTCACTATGGGAAGCTGGTTGAAGCATTTACCGGCCGCAGGTTAATGGAAACACCTGGTGCCGGTGCAGCCGGTGGACTCGGCTTTGCACTGCTCAGTCTTGGTGCAACCCTCGTATCAGGTGCTGAACTGATTGCGGATGCCACTCATCTCGGGGATGCCATCAAAGGTGCAGACCTTGTCATTACCGGTGAAGGTCAGAGCGATGAGCAGACACTTTACGGGAAAGCACCGGGGCAGGTAGCGAAAATAGCCGTCACACACGGCGTGCCTGTCATTCTCATCTCAGGAAGCATTTCAGGAGATCTCACAAAACTCAACGAACGATTTACAGCCTGTTTTTCCATTATTCCTGGTTCCATGCTACTTGAAGAATGCATGCACCGGGCAGAAGAACTGCTGTATAACACCGTTTCACAGGTCATAAGATTGGTGTGAGTGGGAGAAGCGATACAAAGTCTTCGCCAGGTAGAAGATCAGAGAAGGCAGAGGCTGATCCCGACTGCGATGCCACGCACCACCACAATAAGGGGAGGAATTTTTCATGGAAGGTATTGGATTAATTATTGTTATCACACTAGGGGTATTGTTTGTTATTTTTGCTACGGCAAAACTGAAGCTTCACCCATTTCTGTCGCTGCTGATTGCAGCATTCGGCATTGGAATTGTAGCCGGATTGCCGCTTGCAACAGTCATTGAAGCAGTCAATGGCGGCTTTGGCGGATTAATGGGCGGGATCGGACTCGTCATTGTTTTTGGAACAATTATCGGCGTCATTTTAGAAAAATCAGGCGCTGCCCTCAGAATGGCAGAAGTCGTGCTGCGCCTCGTTGGTGAAAAGCGTCCGCAGCTTGCCATGAGTGTCATCGGAAGCATCGTCAGTATTCCGGTATTCTGTGATTCAGGGTACGTCATTTTAGCTTCATTGAAAAAAGCATTGGCTAAACGGGCAAAAGTCACCGTGGCCTCCATGGCGATCGCGCTCTCAACAGGACTGTTTGCCACCCATACGCTAGTACCGCCAACGCCCGGTCCAATCGCTGCAGCAGGCAATATCGGCGCTGAAAATTATCTCGGCACGATTATCCTTGTAGGATTGGTCGTAGCCATTCCGGTCATCATCGCTGGTTACCTGTGGGCAATTAAAGTCGGAACAAAAATCCACATTGAAGGCGAAGACGATCACAGCTTTGATTACGATAAAATCGTCAAAGAATTTGGCGACATGCCGTCTACTTTCAAATCATTTGCACCAATTCTTGTGCCGATTCTACTCATCGGCTTTGCATCCGTGATTACTTTTGAAGGCTGGGAAGGCACTGTTTTTAACATCTTCCTGTTTCTGGGCGCGCCAGTCGTTGCACTGTTAGTCGGCGTCTTTTTCGCCTTTGCACTTTTGCCGAAATACGATGAAGAAACACTCACACAATGGGTCGGCATCGGTATTAAAGAAGCAGCTCCAATCCTGTTAATCACAGGAGCAGGAGGCGCATTCGGCTCCGTTATCAGGGCAACACCGATCTCAGCTTTCATCGAAGGCTTCGCCAGCAATGACTTATTCTCAGGAGCCATGTTCGTCTTTATCCCATTCCTAATAGCGGCCGCACTCAAAACCGCCCAAGGGTCATCAACAGCAGCGCTTGTCATCACCTCATCACTCATTGCACCACTCCTTGGACAAATGGGCATCGAAGGGGCACTGCCACTCGCTCTCACCGTCATGTCAGTGGGCGCCGGCGCCATGGTCGTCTCACACGTCAACGACAGCTACTTCTGGGTCGTCAAAGAATTCAGTGGCATGACCGTCACCCAGGCCTACAAAGCCCAGACAGCAGCGACACTGATCCAGGGTATAACAGCAATCGTTGTGACGTTTGTACTGTGGATTGTGTTTGTTTGATAGAGCGAAGGCTGGGGTCAGACCCCAGCCTTCTTACGCTTCTTCGGTAAACGAATTATCTAATTCTTTTTTACTATCAAATGATTCTTTAGACCCTTATAAAATTTTCTTTTCAAATGTACGCTTATGTTGTATAACAGGTTAGTTATGCATAATAGGGTTTAGAGGAGGATTTGAATGAAGAAGTTTTTAGGTGGGATTTTATCAGTTGCTTTGGTTTGTGGGCTTGTTCAGGCACCGGTTGCTGCCCAGGATGATAATCGGAAGAGTGTAAGTGTTGAGTTTGAGGATACAAAGAAGCTTGAGTGGGTGAAGGATTCGATTGGACGCATGAAGTCTAAAGGTATTTTCGTAGGCTATGAAGATGGTAATTTCAGACCGAATCAGCCGGTTTCACGTATTCAGTCAATTATTACTGCAGTCAGACTGCTCGAGCTTGAAGATGAAGCGAAAGCCATGAATCCGGATGAAATTGAGTTGCATTTTAACGATGCAGACAAGCTGCCTGATTCTGTGAAAGGGTACGTTGCTGTTGCACTTGAAAGTGGTCTGTTTGGTACTGATGAAAATCGAGTGGATCCTTACAAACCTGCATCACGTCTATGGATTTCCTCTGTATTAGTCAGAGCACTCAGCCTTGAAGAAGAAGCGCTTGCTTCAATGAATGACATTCCAGACTTTAAGGACGTAAATAGAATTCCTGCCGGATCACTAGGTTATGTAAATGTAGCGGTAGATTACAATATTTTCACAGGTACATTATCAGGAAACTTCCAGCCTGAAAAGAATATCACACGCTCTCAAATGGCAGCTGTACTGGACCGTACATATGGAGAGCTGCTTGAAGAGAATGGATCAGTTACGGTTGATGGCGAAGTAGAAAGTATTTCTTTTGAAGGAAATGAAGGGACGCTTACACTGACAACAGCTGGTGGAGAAGAGCTTACATTTACCATCTCCAAGGATCTGTTAGTTCAGTATAAAACAAGATTTATGGCAGCAGATCAGATTCGGACAGGTGACTTTATCGAAGTATATGTAAAAGAAGGTGCAGTTCAGGAAGCATCTGTGTATACAGAACTGCCCGACTCAGAGCCGGCTGAAAATGGCATCCAGCAATTAAAAGTTGAAGCCGAAGCTGATGATCATGAATTCGAACTGAAGTATCAGCTGAAGAAGGGTAAAGAAAGCGGAAAAGTTGAGATTGAAACACCGGAGAACGAAGAAGAATTTAAAGGCGAAGAAGCTCTTTCACTTATCAGTGACTATATCGCTGGGTGGGGTCTCGCTTCAGATATTACTGAAAAAGAATTAACTGAAGCCATCACCGCTTCACTTGCTTTCACACCTGAAGAGCTTGAAGTTCATGTGAAATTTGCAGATGGCAGCAGACTGAAATTTGAGCTGGAAGATGATGAACAGGATGATGAAGACGAAGACGATGATGATCAGGAAGATGACGACCAGGACGACGATAATGACAATGAAGATGACGACGAAGAGTAATTGAAGTATGGGGTCAGACCCTGGCCTTCGCTGAAGGCCAGGGTCTGACCCGTCTATTCAATTCTGATAAGTAGGATTACTCAATTCAATCCCCGTAATGGGTGAGGATTCTTGAAGGTCGCTGAATATAACAGTTACCTGATAGTCATTTTTCCCCTGGTATATCCAATAAAGCGTATTTGACATCTGGTCGTCAATGATGATTTCATCAGGTTCTCCCCAGCTTGTTTTTAGGTCGGCACCAGTGATGGAGAGGGTATCTACTGTTTTGATAATGGTATAGATAAAGTCTCCCATCTCATCCATAATCGGAACCTGATACATATAGTCTTTATAGATTAACGACATTGCGCCCTGATAAGTGCTCTCCTCAAGCGGACCGTTGACCAGGTCACCAATCTCATCTTTGCGGCGGTATAACTGAACAGGCGACCCTGGCATTGTGCCATTGATCAGCTGGTTAAAAAACTCACTGCTTAATACGTCTGGAGCGGCTTCATCTTTTCCTATAATGAGAGGCAAAATGCTATACGAAATCTCATGTAAAAAGACAGTTTTTCCTATATCAGAAAGCCCGACTTCGTAAGTATCAGTGCTGCCTTCAACAGGCTTCATATCCGTTTCGATCAGGAACTTAATTGTATTTGCTTCTTCCTTTCGGCGAAAAGCGATCAGGTCTCCGGGCTCAACATCAATCCCATTTAAAAATTCATCATCAACCCTAATCCCATCGCCATCGTTAAAGTATTCAATTACGACATCAGCTTCGGAGCCGTTATCCGTTGAGCCGGCATCAGAAGAGAATGCTCCGTTTGTAAACGAAAAAACTTCCCGCATCTGATCATCTTCAAACACAACCTGATTCTCTTCAATCAACAGGTCAGGATGAACAGTCTCAAGACCGGCCTGCACACCTAATTCCGGTTTCCCGGTAGAATCATTAAAAAACACATAAGCAAAATTCGCCCTTCCATACGAAGCGGCTGCCTCAAGCTTTTTGAAAACAAGTACTTCTTTATCCTGTTCATCCAGAACCGTTCCGAGCTCTTCATTCACATGACCCATCATCTGCTCCGCAAGTAGATCCACAACCCACTGTCCATCAGCCTGATAAGCAGCTTGCACATATCCCGTCTGCCCTTCCAGAGAAGCATTCGTACCAGGATGACAAAATGCAATCAGATACGGCTGTTCCGAGCTGCCTTCTAAATAAGCATAAGTATACTCAGTCACAAGCTCTCCGCATAATGACGCCATATTCTCACTCAGTCCGGACTCCTCCAACAACTGATCCAGCACTAAAGGGTCCTCCTCATTTGAGCTTACTGTATCAGTATCAGCTCTATCCTGAACAGTGTCGCCATCACCCTGCTCACTGCCAGCAATCTCCTGATCCACACCCAGCTCCTCAGACACCTTCACCTCATCATCCGAAGCACAACCAGCCAACATGAACACAACCAAAAAACAAACTACCTTCCTCATTCCATCGCCTCACTTAACATGTTACTAAAGTATGTACTTAGCATGATTCATTATACCTAAAAAGTAGATATAAGTCCTATTCAAATAAATATTTTTAGGGAGTTTAACCTCATGAGTATCAGGCGCTATTAACCACATCATTCAATTTTTTAGTTTTTCAAAATATTAATTAACAATATAACCCACTTTATTTAAAACAATGATATTGACCGGGTTCATCTAATTACTGCGATTCGAAATTTAATTCACTCTTTCTTTGCACCTTACCCTGGGCTTTCTGGTCCGATTTGGACAGGAGTTACAGCAACGGTTGCAGAAAGATATACGTATGGACGTAAAGCAATGGATTCTATTTATGGAGGAGCAGGTACGTTCTGGGTTGCAGGATTTATCGCGCTATTCATTCTGCCACTTGTAACTTTATTTCAGCCAGTCTTACCAATAGCACTATCTTTAACATTAATTATTACGGGATATATTTGTATTCAAATCGGAATTGACCAAGTTAAAACGGCGACTGAAAGAGGAGTTGCCGGAATTGTAGCAGTAGTTTTAGCGACGCATGGAGCAGCTTATGGATTAGCAATCGGAGTCATCCTGTACATCTTAATAGAAAGAACTTCAATCAAAAAGAAAAAAGCGGATTCTGAGGAGTTTAGTAATGCAGGCTAATTCATAATAGAACAATCACTAATAGGGGGAGTATACAAAATGATTAAAGGTTTATTATATATTAATGGTGAATTGATTGGAGAGGAGCTAGAAAAAATTGAAGTAACGAATCCTGCTACTGGTGAGCTGGTTGGAACAGTTCCAAATGCCGGGGCAAAAGAAACAAGACAAGCGATTGAAGCAGCGCAAGCAGCGTTCGGCCCCTGGTCTGGTTTAACCGCATACGAACGTGCAGCTTATTTAATGAAGTGGCATGATCTGATACTGACTAATAAAAGAGAAATTGCAGAAGTATTAACACAGGAAATGGGGAAGCCGCTTGCTGAAGCGGAAGGGGAAATCATGTATTCTGCTTCTTTCATCTCCTGGTTTGCAGAAGAAGGAAAAAGAATCTATGGCCGTTCCGTTCCGGCTAGTGTTCAGAACAAAAGAATTCAAGTTTGGAAGCAGCCGGTAGGCGTTGTGGCAGGAATTAGTCCCTGGAATTTCCCGGCAGCCATGATTACCAGAAAAATAGCACCGGCATTAGCGGCAGGCTGTACATTTGTTGGTAAACCAGCAGAGCTGACACCATTAACAGCCATACGACTGGCTGAACTGGCGGAAGAAGCAGGAATTCCAAAGGGGGTTATTAATATTGTCACCGGGAATCCTCAGGAAATCGGTCAAGAGATGACGAGTAACCCGATTATCCGTAAATTAACATTTACAGGCTCTACAGGTGTTGGGAAACTGCTCATGCGTCAAGGTGCAGAGAATATGTTGAACTTATCTTTAGAGCTTGGTGGACACGCACCTATGATCATACTAGAAGATGCGGACCTGGATAAAGCAGTTGCAGGTGTAATGGTTTCCAAGTTCAGAAATGCAGGTCAAACGTGTATTTGTGGAAACCGTATTTACGTTCACAAATCGATCGAGCAGGACTTTTTAGAGAAATTTAAAGCGGAGGTCGAGAAGCTGAAAGTTGGAAATGGTCTGGAACCGGGTGTTACAATTGGTCCACTTATTAACCAAAGTGGATATGAGAAAGTAGAACATCATGTAAATGAGGCAAAAGAAAAAGGGGCAGCTGTGTTAACAGGCGGTAACGGCTGGAATGTAAATGAGTCTGCTTACTTCTTTGAACCTACCATTCTGACGGGCGTCACAGATGATATGGTGATCATGACAGAAGAAACGTTTGGGCCAATCGCACCCGTACAAACCTTTGAAAATGATCAGGAAGTAATTAAGCTTGCAAATAACTCTAAATTTGGTTTAAGTGCTTATGTATTTACAGAAAGTCTGAGCCGTGGAGTAAAAGTAATTGAAGGGCTTGACTACGGGATTGTTGGTTGGAATGAAGGAGCTCCATCTGTTGCTCAAGCTCCATTCGGTGGTATGAAGGAGAGCGGTCTTGGAAGAGAAGGTGGCATTGAAGGTCTGGAGGCATTCCTTGAAACAAAGTACGTATCGATCGGACTATAAAAAGTAAAAGAGGGTGTAAACTTGGAACTTATAACCATTACAGTGATATTAAAGTCAATTCCAGGAAAAGAGAAGGCACTACTTGAAGAGTTAGTAAAAGTAGCAAAACCTTCCCGAGAGGAAAAGGGCTGCATAGAGTACAACTTACATGAGTCTCTCGAAAATGAAAGTGAATTCGTTCTTATTGAAAAATGGAAGAACCAGGAAGCTTTGCAACTCCATATCGAATCCGAGCATTATCAATTATATAGAAACAATATACAAGCTCTGATCGAAGGAAGAGAAGTGTATAAATTAAAAGCAATTTTGTAAAGGGAGGGTGTTCCAAAAGTATAAACTTTTGGGCACCTCTTTTTTCGCGTCCCTGTGTCACAAACTGTTTTGAAATAGAAGATGACAATTTAAAAAACGTTATCATCTTCAGGAATGAAGACATAACTGTTAAAGTCAATCGGATTGGGTGAATGTAACTGCTCGATGTCAATTACCAAAGCAGACCATCAACTTCTTTCCCAACACACCGCTCAGCTGTAAGCAATCTTACTGCCCCCGGTACTCGAAGCCGTCGACGTACCAGCACCTATGCTAGGCCTGCTTGTGATCTCAATTGCTTCAGGTGCAACAGTTTTTTCTCATGTAAACGACTCAGGATTCTGGCTTGTTAATCGATTCTTCGGCATAACAGAAAAGATACGTTGCAGACCTGGACCGTGATGGAGACCATCATTGGATTTGTTGGATTTGCGGTGGTGTTTAGCATGAGCTTGTTTATTTCGTAGATTGAGAAGTCTGGACCATACCCTGATTTCGCAGAAAAGTGAAGGCTGTATTTATCCCGGCCTTCACTTTTAACATCACTATTTCTGAGCAGCTTCCTCTTCCTTTTCCAGTCGCTCTATCTCTTCATGCGTCTGTGGAAATCCATTAGCCTGCCAGTCCGCTCTATATGCAGCATCCAGCTGTGTAAGATCCTTTTCTTCCTGATCAAAGTCCGCGTTCACACTCTCCTCCTGATCTACCTTTACACTATTTCTCATATCAGTATCTTCTAGTGTTTCAAAGTGTTCATCCGAAACCTTACTATTTATTCTTTTTTGATACCCCTTAATGGCGGTGAATGTACCAATAGATGTAATTGCACCAACTAAAATCGATTTTGTCGCAGTATTCATGATAATACCTCCTTGGTTATGACAATAAATTTTGCCTTAACTACCTAATACCCTTTTTACATAAAAATATGAGGGGATATTAAAGTTACAAGGGTTAAGGTTTGGTAACATGTATAAGACAGAGGAGTATGTAGAGGTATATATGTGCATGTATATGCTGGGGGCAGAGGTGCACATCTTATCATCTCAACTACGTATTTCTTTCAAACGCTCTATAGCACCCTTCTTCCATTTCTTCACGGCACTCACACTTACTTGATGCTTTTCCGCAATCTCTGTCATCTTCATATCATCCACAAACGTATGCCAGAACCACTTTTTCTGATGTACAGTCAGACCCTCCGCATAAGGAGCCAGCATATCAATCTCAAGCAGCTTATCCTCTGTAATATCCATATTCATTTGCCAGTACTCATCCGATTTAACCGTTTCCCGCTCAAGCAGCTTATTCTGCTTCCGCATCAGATCCAGCATGCCGCCGCGTATATATTGGTAGGCAAACGGTGGAAACTCACCATTTTCCTCCTGAAATTTCTCTGAAGCCTTCCATAACGCAATCCGGCCTTCCTGAAGGTAAAGGTCATGGTCCCGCGTGATGTGAAGTTTTTTCATCATGTGAAAAATCATCGGTTCAAACTGTTCATAGTGTTCTTCAAAAGTCATTTGGTTTCTCCATTATGGAGACGCGTCTGCCGGTTATTCCCTGGGTTATATGAAGCTTATAAGAAAGGCTCCCGGCTTGCGATTGAGCGTTTTGACCATTTGAGGTGGAAAAACTAAATAAAGTGTTATTTTTTCGTTTAGAAAGTGATAATTTGTCTTCAAAGAGTCTAAACACAGACATTTAGCATCATTAATTTCTTATATTTTACTAAAAAGTAAAAATATTTAAAATATTTGAAGGAGATCATCAAACTATGTCGAATATACAGGAGACGACACTTCTTAGGGACACTTCAATGACGCGTTAATAAACGTTTTGGCAGAGGCCGAACAGGGGAGAAATGGATGAAAGAAAATCACGTGGATTACATGAT
The DNA here is from genome assembly GCF_044789845.1 of Jeotgalibacillus malaysiensis. Classification (NCBI taxonomy): domain Bacteria; kingdom Bacillati; phylum Bacillota; class Bacilli; order Caryophanales; family Caryophanaceae; genus Jeotgalibacillus; species Jeotgalibacillus malaysiensis. The sequence goes on along the minus strand of NZ_CP085252.1, from coordinate 2,824,435 downwards.
CAATCAGCAAACAATGGCAATTAGATGCGCAAGACACCTCGAGTACCAGACTCACATCATCGAAACCGGCAAAAGCTGCTACTCATCAATGACCTCACTTCAACTGATGGATTACGCCTGTAAAATGGGCGGCAGCACCTACAAAGGGCGTCAGGAATCCGTCAAATTCAAATTCAGCTTCTACAGCAAAATTCCAATCCTAATCAACCAGAATGAAGAAATCATCATGCTTCCGACCCATTCACCATCACACATCGATAACATCTGGATCTCACTTGAGCACTTTCATAGGGCTTACGAGCACCCGGAACAAGGGAAAGCGATTGTCGAATTCATCAATGGTGAACGGATTACCGTTAACTGCTCACTCAAAACCATCAACAAACAGCACCAGCGCGCCTCGGCACTGATGCTGCAGGAACTGCACTTTCCGAGAAAGCGGATGGTGATGCGGGTGGAGTAGGGGGTGGCGAGCGAAGGTTGGGGTCAGACCCTGCACTTCGCTGAGGCGAAGGCGAGGGTCAGACCCCGCCCTTCGCCACCGCTTTTAAACACCAATCCTTCCTAACACCTTATCATTAATCATCCCGCACAGCTCAGGTCCGTTAATCGAACGAATGCCTTCATCAGATCCAAGCTTTAAAGCTTCTTCAGCAAATGAATCCGCGAGTGTAATCACACAACCGGTGGCTGGGGTGAGGTCAGATTTAGTTTGCATGATTTTAATTAATTGATGGAAGGCATGTTCACGTGTTGTGCCCCGGTGCTTTTTTATCTGGACAAATAAGTATGATTTTGCGGGTCCGAATGGCGTTTCATGTTCACCATGATTAAAGAAAATCGCATCTGCATCGCCACCATCCCTGTCAAAACAGTTCCGCTTCACCAATTCATAACCATAGCGCTCGATCAGATGCTCACACATCTTTTCAAAAGACAACGCACTTCTGCTCGCATTTAGATGATAAAGCTGTTCCTGCATACGATTTAATGGTTGTTCAGCCAGACTTTCCAGATACTCTGTAACGGTGGATTTCTCAAATATATATTCCGGATTGTTTCTTAAAACAGTAAGTAATTGCTCAACAGGCTCTGCTAAATCTCCAGCTTTGTAAACAGGCATGCGCATACCTGGCAATTTACCGTACCATTTCACCAGTGAAAAATGATACATACTGATGCTCTTATCGAGGCCATACACCTCACTGACGCGTATGCCATGATTCAGGCTGTTCTCAGAGTTATCATTCCATACATAACAATCGGGATAATCAGCTGCTACAATCAATAATGTTAAATACCCACGCCCGGGAAAATGCGGCACCATCAGCACATCACCCTTTTTAAACTGACGCATCCGTTTTAAATTATTCGGTAGATGCTTTGACTTCAGCTTATAATGCGTTACCGTTTTAACTGAAAACTTCTCATCAGTCAGCGGGACCGCACCCCATCCCTGATAAAGGATGCTTTTGTTTAACAGCTGCTCTCTTAAAAATGCTCGTTTTGTACGATCAATTCGAAAATTATAAATCATCCTCATTCATCACCCTAACCCTTGATATAATGTCCTGCAAGTCCAGGTTGCCGTTATAATCCTCCCAATAACCTCTACCCGCAAGTGCATGAACGTTCATCTCCGGCCAAAGCAGCATACTTCCTAACTCCAGAATCCTTCCGCGCTCACCAGGATAAAGCAGCAAAAACCGATCATTCGACTCCTGCGCAATAATCTCTGGTAAAGCAATAAGGCGTTTGTAATAGCCACATTGATTTGTGCAGACAAGAGCGGGGAAAGCATCGACCTGGATAGAACAATCTTCGAGTTCAGTTATCTCCTCATAAGCGTCTTCGGATAAATTACTGCCGCACTTTGGGCATTTGTTTGACATAGGGAGTCCTCCCTCTTAAAATGTTGTTATACAAACGGTTTGAGCCGTTTATGGGGTGTCAAAAAAATTTTTTTGACACGATGATTAACAGTAATTTAAAATGCTGTTTTGATTTTACAGACATGAGATACGCTTCGCGGCTACTACTGTTATGAAATGGTAGTAGTGGGGGTAAATATGCGATGCACAATGGATCTCCGCAATACTTATGATGACGTACCCTCCCATGTCTCCGGGCATCTGTGTGCCAACATTCCTTCGTTCGGTCTAATCATAAGGCGGAGGCCGGCTATGCTCCTTTAGGGACTCATAGTCGAATGGAATGAATGATGCCAGCTTCTCCGTGTCATCCTTTGTTAGGCTGAGTCAGAATGGTTCATTACTCTACAGAAACCTTCAAGACTGGGATATCCTTCATCATAATCGCCTCATCGAACACTCTTTGTTTTGTCGCAATCCCATGTAAAACTCTTAAGAGTTTCCCGCAAGGTACAACGATTGATTGCTTTTTACGCAATGGATTCTCAGGTCGTGTTGTGTAGTAGTCATGTAACGTTTTAAATGCTTGATTGTGCCTAATCATGGGCATCATGACGCGGAATAAAAGGGCACGAAGCTTGCTTCTTCCACGTTTTGAAATCCGTTTTTGACCTTTATGCTGACCGGAAGAATTCTCTTTCAGTGTTAACCCCGCAAGTTTTATTAGTTGGCGTGGGTCCTGGTAGTGAGAAAAGCTGCCGATCTCAGCCATTAATTCAGCGATCGTGGCATCACCTAAACCATCTACACTCGCAAGCCACTCATACTCAACTGAGGACTGTGCCAGCTCTGTCAGAGAGGCAGTGACAGCTTCTATTTCAATCTGAAGCTGCCGGAAACGGCGAACCAGCGTGGCAATTTCCATACGGGCCATCGCTAAGCCTTCCGTCATCCCAATTGAGTCATTAGCTACCTCTATCAAACGAGCTCCTTTTGGCTTTTGAGGAGAAGATAATCCGTCTACCTTTCGGTAAAGGGTTAGTAGTTCCTCGAGACCTTTGCCCTGAACATCTTGTGGCAAAGGGGTCTGTTCAAGCGCTGCGAGCGCCATCTTCCCGAACGCCGGGAAAACCGTTCTGAATTCAGGGAAATAACGATCAAGCCAGCGAATCATCATGTTTTTGACCGATCCAAGCTCTTCAGTCAGTCGTCCTTTCAGTGTGGCACCAGTGCGGAGCTCTGCCTCGGCATCCCTCAGAATCCGCGGATAACTGAAACGTCCATCTTTCAATAGCCTCGCAATCACCAATGCATCCTTGCGATCGTGTTTGGTTGGCAGATTGTCATCAAGCTCTTTAGAGCGCTTGACGTGCATCGGATTTGTCATCGCGAGGTTAATCCCTCTGTCAGCGAGAAAGTAAGCGAGATTCAGCCAATAATGACCTGTAGGTTCAATACCAGCCAGCACCTCCGTTTTATCAAACTCTCTCATCGCTTCTAGAACGTTGTGATAAAACCCTTCAAAGCCCTCACGTGACTGGGAGATGGCGAATGGCTTCTTCAACATTCGACCACGATCATCAACAAAGCAGGCATAGTGCGTGCGTTTTGCGATGTCCATTCCAATAACGAGTGTATTTTCGGTGACTTGATTAATTTTGTGATTTTGTATAAAATCCATGGTGGAGTCCTCCTTGGTAACAAATTAGGGGTCAATTCTTAGTGCATTGACACCCCATATCCTACCAAGAGGGCTCTTTTTTGTTCAAGACCCCGAAAACTCTCCTAACAGGAATGCTCCTTTAAGAATAAGAGTGAAGGCGAGGGTCCGACCCCCGCCTTCAGTATGTGGCTTTATACTATTCTTTGTGATAATCAGTATCTTTAAAAGCATGTTCTAAAACTTTACTTACAAATAATCCATTGATGCCTCCAAGCATTATTTTCGCAAGGTGTGAACCGATTTTGACGCCATTAGGTAATTCGGATTTTATTACTACTTCTTCGGTAAAACCATTTTCTTCGTTTACTTTATCTAGCCCTTTGCAGTTGCTGATGAATACGGGTTTAATTTCAATTCTTTTATTGAATAAACCAAAGAAAAAGTCATACTCTTTGATAATCTTGCCACTTTCTGAATCAGTTTTACAGTTTTGGAAATTACAATCTTCAACTAAAATTAAAATATTATTTTTAGGGTTATGAAAATATTTACCTTCTATTAGAAATCCATCCTGCATGGATACTCCATTGAATAAGCATTTAGAGATTTTATTTTTCTTGGCATCTTTACCACCGCTGAAAATGATAGATGAACCAGGTATCACTATACCAATATCCATTTTCTCACCAACATGCGTAATATTATAGAACTCGCAAAATTCTATAGTAAAGCCGTTACCTTTTAAAATATTATTTTTACAATCAATGAACTGTGTTGTAGAAATTTTTACGTCTTCTCCAGAAACGATATTTTCACAATTATGAAATAAACATTGGTGAATATATATAGAGCCCATACTAATAGAATTATCTATGAGATCATTGCAATTTTTAAAACTGCTCTCGGTTATTATGACTTCACCGCCATACGAGCTAATACATTTACTTAAATTCTCAAAGCTGCAGTTTTGAAAATTCAAGTCGTGAGTTTGAAAAATAACTTCATCGTTGAAATCGATTTTATGGTCACTATAAATAAAACAATCTGACATCTCCAGGAGGCTATCACTTACAAAAACTGCGTCATGAGAGATAATATTTGTTTGCTCTTCACTAAATTTTATAAAAGTATTGTTTAATGATAATTTACTGCCGGCATAACCAGTGTAACTACACAAAAACTTTGATCCTGGTCCTAATATTTTACTATTGTCGATTGTTAGACTTGAGTCTCCATTTAAAGTGATGAAATAGCTGCAATTTTCAAAGGTACAATTTTCTATATGAATTTCATTACTTCTTAGAGCTTGTATAAATGGAGTTTCATCTATACTTTTGCATATAATAGTACTGTTTTTTAAGGTTAAGTTTGCACCCTCAGAAAGTGTAATTTCATCAGACAATTCACCTTCGTTATAATAGATGACACAATGATCAAATTCTATGTTACCCTCACACTGTATAAACGCTTCTATATGAACGTGAGCGTTTCGGAATTGTTTAACTTCATTTGAGGCAATATGCAGTATACTTGTAATCTGTAAGTCGTCCTTTACCATTATTTCGTCTTCTACCATTGGCGCGTCGATTTCCTCAAAATCAATAAAAAACGCTTCTTCTATTAATACGTCAAGGTTTTCAAATTGAGCTGTAAAACCTTCTTCACCTCTCAAATTATAAGTTAATAAAATAATATTTTTTGTTTCTTCCACTGTTTTTGACCCAAAATCGAAGGCATGCAGCAGTTCAGAGTAGTTCTCCATAAATTCAAAATTAAATTGGTTTAAAAATCCATACTCCATACAGGAATTTAACATCAATTTTTTTACTTCATTGTTATGAACTTGGTTTAAAGCTTTATCTATATCTAATTCTAGCGGCATAACATTAACGTATTTTAAAACAATATTCGCATAATCTTTTTGGGCAAGTGATACTTCATCAAACTGTTTCATTGAATATTGCAACAAACCGCCTAAAATCTCTAGTTCATGATCACTAAAGTCTTTTAATCCAGTCATTTTACTTAATCCGAGTAAATAACGTTTTTCTATTTCTCTGATTTTTTCAGCTAATATCAAGTCGTTTTCAGACAATCTCTCCATCTTACTGAAACTTTCTACAACCAGACCTGATAGCTCACTATCTCTTTCGGAAAGTCTTACAAATATTTCTAACATAATTTGTTGAGCTTGCGCCACGTTTGAAATTTGATCAGACATTCTGATATTATTTTTCTTGGAAAAGGTCACCATATCAAAAACTCTAGTAAACCATTTTTCATTTTTAATTTCAGTGAACTGTTCTTCAGAAGCATTGAGAAGTCTTTCAGATGCTAATTTTAAGTCATTATAATCGCAGTTATGATTATAGTAATGATGATCAATCGTTAATTCTTGAGTTTTCATGTTCTACACATTCCTTTTCATCATGTCATCAAATTTTGTGAAATTGTTATCAATCTTCTTAATCTCTTCCTGAATGATTTTTCTATCATTCGTGATCTTAATATGATCTTTTTGGATCCTGGAAATATAGGAATGCAGATTAACACTCATCCCATAGATATAACCAGCGCTATGTAAAATCGAGAGGGCAGCACCTTTTCCGAAAATTTCATCCAGCAAGTTAGAAACTGTCTTATTTAAATAGATACCAATTGCCATGCCAGCCACAAGACCTATTGCTCCTCCAGGGATGAAAAGAGAAGCAGTACTTACTGCTGATCCGACCATTGCACCCTTTAATGAATCAACCCCTACTTCTTTAAAAGCTTCTTCTCTGGATATTTCACCGTTTTTAAACTTTAAATAATTTTTTATACCGGAAACTGTAAAACCTACAGCAGCTCCAATCACAGCTCCTTGGAAAGCTTTATTTGCAATTTCTTGGGAGGTAAGTGTCGAATGAGCATCGCCACTCAGCATCTTATCTTTTAATCTGCCTGTAGAACTCTTCACTCCTTCATGAGTATTAATCTCACTAACTTTGAGTTGGTTCTTTGCTTGTCTTAGTTTTTCTGCATAATCAATATCACCCATGTTTATAGCTTTCTCTATATTTTGAGTTAATGCTTTATCCAGGGCCTTCTCAGTTCCATTAACCCCGGTAACTAGATCACCGGGGTTTAACGTGCCTTTTTTCAAAGCTTTTAAAACATCATTAACATTTCTTCCTAACCCATCAGTTCCTTGTGCAGCTTTAATTGTTGTTCTGCTAATTTGCTCTCCGGTAAATCTATTAATCGTTACGCCATCAACGCCTGGCGCATTTGTCATTCCTTCTCCCAAAAGGTTTGATTTTTGAAATAAACTACTCACTTGCTCTTGTTTCATTCTAAGCCAATCTATTTCCTGACCTGTTCCATTTAATTTTCGCGTTAAATTGTCTAACTGCCCTTTTGTTGCTTGATTAATGTACTGTTTAGCTTGCTCTGCACTAGAAAAAACACCTGATTTATTAAAAGCATCTACATTTAGCTGTTTAAAAACTTGTACATCTCTTACATATTGATGGGTTCCCTCATAAGCCAAATTACTGCCAATGATCTTATTTACACTACGTGCTACACCATCCAGCGCTTGAGAAGAAATAAGATGGTGCTGAGCAGCTATAGATGTAAAATTAGCTGCTTCTCCCAGTAAATGCGGGTTTTTCTCCAACTGAACCTTGTAACATGGACATAGTTCATCATTCTTATGTATCGCCTTACACATAGAACAGTAGCTATCCACCATCCATCACCCCTGAGATTAAAGTCTGATATAAAATAGGAAAATATGTTTACTAGATAATATAATAATACTATAATCGGTTTATTTTTACAGAATAAAATGAGATGATTTAAATATATTATTTATTTGTAATGCTAATTGCTTAGTGAAGGCTGGGGTCAGACCCCATACCCGTCAACTTAATAATAGTTGATAAGTATCCGTTGAAGAAACGAGTTGGTGGACCCTAGCGTTTATTGACAAATCTTATGTGGAATCTAAAATTAGGCATGAGAAACTAAGCCTCTATCGAGACTTGTTTTTTTCCATATGGGTTCAGACTACTTACAAGTTAAAAACCCTGCACATGATATCCATGGCAGTTTCTTCAGATTTTCTTCTGTCTTTGAGTCCATGTCGCGTGAGTATGCTTATAATTAGTTTGGTATGGTTTGCTTTATCAGGTCTCAAAAACTGTGGAAGATAGTCTCTTAGGAGACTCATCGCTTTATATTCACTGACTTCTTTTCTTTGATGTTTGAAGAGATATAACCTTGCTTGAAATGTCAGTTTTGAAGAAATGACAATCGCAATGAGCGTGCAATAAATGACATTCAAAGCGCTCTTTCTTCATTTTCTTAACGCAATGGATGTTAAAGACTGATTTCCAGGCTCTAAATAGAATTTCAACCTGCCATCTTAAGGCATACAAATCATAGACCTCTTGAGATGAGATTTCCTCATATGGTATATTGGTTAATACAACATTGAAGTTGTCTTTTAGGGGTGTGTCGCTGGTCAGAGCGCCACCCTGTTTTTTTTGTGCTTTTTTCCTTTTCTGCTTTCTTGTTTTTACTTGTTCATCAGATAACCGGTAAATAATCAGGCGTGGCACATACTGTTTTCTATGACTGATATACACATCATGCAGTTCTAATGACTGTTTCTTCTTTAATTCTTTACTCTCCTCAATCAAATCTACCTGTTCATACTCACCATTTATTTTCCGGTGTGCATGCGTTTCTGCCGCAAGCCGTGTGATATAGTAAGCACCTTTTCCTTCAATTTCGTTGATAGAATCTGATGAAAAATAACCTAAATCTCTAATGGTGATATCTCCAGGGAGAAGTGTTTCATTTAGTCTTTCATTAAAATGACGGTCGCTGCTTCTGCCTTCTTTGACGGGCATATGCATAAAAGATCCAGACAATAAATCATATTCTAACTGCACTTTGACCCCTGAAGCGTTGTGCCCTTTATAATCATTTCCGTAATCACTTGGTAAAGCAAACGAGGTAGAATCGACGATTCTAATTCTTTGAAACAGTCCTTCGTTCACTAAGGATGTAGGAATGTTGAGCTGTAAGCAGCGATAAAAAACTTCTTTTAAAAAACTTACTGCTTTATGAGAAAAACGTTGATTTAACCCTTCTTCAGAGATATCCACCTCTTGGTTGGCAAGCAGTTGTCCGCAAAGCCTGCCTAATGACCGTTGAAGAAAAGGTTGGCTTTCACCGAGACAAAGTTGGATAAAGGTGAAAGCATCTATCTTTCTTTCCCGCTGAATAAATTTTGTTGATTTTGCGATTTGATCTACTTGTTGTTTTGATAGTAATTTTTCAATTTCTTCAGTTAACAAATCAAATTCTTCTACTGTAGAACCCATTAAAAAAATCCTTCCTTTTAAAAAATGTAAAGGAAGGATAGTAAAAATATAGAAGAATGTAAAGTGAAATTCTTAACTTGACGGGTATGGGGTCAGACCCCGTACTTCAGTCTACTAGCGAATGCGAGGGTCAGACCCCGCCCTTGGCTATTCCACTTCAAATTCAGCTAACAATAAATATCTATTATTCTCGCCGTTCTCAGAAGAAGCTGTTATACTTTTTATGATCCTGTATGTGCCTTTGTCTAATTCTCCTTCACGCCATTTCCAAATTGCTCCCCATTCTTCAGTTCCAGCTGGTGGTAACGAGTATCCGACGTCTTCGAAGGCGGAATCTTTATTAGCAACCGGAACTTTATACCATTGATCATTTGATTTCTTTTCAAGAGTATAATAATTGCCGTAGACTCCTTCAACATCAGCCTCATTGGTAAGTATCAATGTAGCTCCTTCAGAAGAAACGGTTCCATCCTTCACTATCATCGTAACCCCTTCAAAATCATTCATCACTTCATTTTCACTAGCCTCCCAGTCAGATGGAACACTGTTATTGCTGCAAGCTGATAATAAAAAAATAGAAAATAAAAAAAGTAATATAAATACCTTCGAGTGTGTCATTCCAATTCCTCCCTTAACAGTTAGACGTTGTGAGTAAAGAAAAGTTACTGGTGAGTGAAGGCTGGGGTCAGACCCTTGCCTTCGCTCCTGCTGTCATTTATTGTGGTTGAGAGTAGGAATGAATCAGCGAAGGGCGGGGTCAGACCCTGTACTTCGTTATCTCAATCTTGCTTTTAGGAGGGGATTAGATGGATCGCATGGAAGAGAGAAAAGCAGAGTTGCTTAAGTTGACTAAGGATTTTTGTGACCGGCATTTGAATGAGGAGTATGAGGAATTGACTGGTCATTTAATTGAGTTAATGAGCAAAGAGGAGAAAGTTCTTTTTATGAAAGGACAGCTCAATATTTGGGCTGCAGCGGTGGTTCATGCGGTTGGTTTTGTGAATCGGTTATCGAGTTCAAAGCGTGATCCTTACGTGCCAACTGAAGAGCTTTTTGAATACTTTGGTGTTAAAGCGGCAACTCCGATGCAAAAATCAAGGAAGCTTAGGGAACGATTTAATATGAATGTACTTGGTAGTGAGTTTGAAACGAAGGCTACAAGACAGAACTCTTCATTTAACAATATAGGTATTAATGTTTTGTTCAATCTGAACCCAGATTATAAAAATGATATGGAACAAGGCAGTGAGAGACCAATTAGTGACTCAACAAATCATGATTTTTCAAATGAGGATTGGTCCATTCTAGAAGATTACGAAGAAGAGATAGGAAAAGTATTAGGATTTAATGAGTTAAAAACAGGAGTAAAATATCCGGATCAAAAAATTGGTGATATGTTTTATGTTGATAAGCAGAATTTGTTGAAGTTTTATCATTATTTAGATGAACGTTTTTCGTTTCCAATAGAAGGCTATCACAGCAGTCAGATTGGGCCTCAGATATATATGTTTGATGATTTGACTTGTACGGCGTTCGATCAGAAGATTAAAGTTGATCCCGTGTATGGCATCATTATGGATTGTATTCACGAAGATGAACCTAAAAAAATGCCACTCGCACAGCTCGAAGTTGAAGAAGATCATGACGCGTATCATTTGTTGAAGCTTTATCATAAATGGTTTTTTAACTATAAGTAATTGTGAAGTGTGGGGGGTCAGACCCTTGCCTTCGCTCTAGCTTTCAACAACGAAGTGCAGGGTCTGACCCCGCTCTTCGCTATCACATGAATAAAAAGAATCAAAAATATCGTTCTCCTATCTACAACTATAGACTCATTTGTTGTAAAATTAGTCCATATTGTTATTGATGGGGGATGAGTGTATTGAGTTAGGCTTCAACATTGTTTTTGATTAGAATGCTTGAGCAAAAGGAGCGGCTGGAGATGTTTATGCTGCTTTGCGGAACTATCGCATTGTTTACAATGGTACTGATCATTGGGTTTACATTTATGAATCGGAAGTTAAAAACATTCAAGAGATCTTCTGCACTGGCTTATGTATTATCACTATTGTTTCCGGGAAGCGGACTGGCGTTTGCGGGGACCTACGTATGGTCATGGATGTATCTCATTTTACTTGGGGCAGGTGCACCGTATTTGATTGTATATGCATCAATGAATGACAACACAGGTATTGGTGGCATTGCCATTATCGGATTTATTGTCTTATTTTTTGTGCAGGCGAATCAGAGCAGTACGGCAGCTAAAAGGTTTGAAAAGAAAGCCAGAACCAGCTTTTACGAAAAGCGTACACTTGAAACGAATTCGATCTACACGGAAAATATTCAGACGTACATAAATCAGGGATATCACCTTGCCCTCGATACAAACTTTATCATGCATTTTCAACCGATTCTGCTAAATGTGTTACAGGAAACCAAGGCTCATATCTTCCTGCACCCAACAGTTTTCGGAGAACTTGAAGGCCTGAAGAAAAATGAATCACCAGCCGTCAGAAGAAACGCACAAATGGGATTCGACGTCCTCGAATACTACCAGAAAAGCAACCGACTGCAGTGGACGCGTCGCCCTAAAAATCACAACAGCTACAACACACCAGACGAAAGAATCGTCGCAGGCGTCCTGCACGAAATCCAACTCGGCACACCACTCGTCTTCGTATCACACGACAAAGGCGCACGAATCATGGCCCGCAGCCTCAACATACCCGTCATCGATTCAATCAACAAAATTGCAAAGTAAGCGAAGGATGGATGGGGTCAGACCCTTGCCTTCGGAGCGAAGGCGGGGGTCTGACCCCATCCTTCGCTAAACCACCCCACCCTTCGCTAAAACCCACCCCCGAAAGGAGCACACCCCGTGCCAAGAAAACCCCGCGAAGTAAGCAAATCAGGAATCTATCACATTACAATTAAAGGTATTAACAAGCAGTTGATTTTTTATGAGGATGCGGACAGGCGATTTTTTTTGAACCGTTTAAAGAAGCTTAAAGATGAATCAGGCTTTCAAGTGTTTTCCTGGTGCCTGATGGATAATCATATTCATTTGGTGATCAGAACAATAGAACTGAGTATTTCGAAGGTGATGCAGCGGATCAACGGCACTTATTCGATGTATATGAATCAGAAATATGAGGGGAGCGGGACAATTTACGAAGGGCGCTTTTACAGCAGTCCGGTTGAAAATATTTCGTACCTGCATACTGTCATACGCTACACACATCAAAATCCTGTCAGAAGCTCACTTGTTGAAAATCCTTCTGATTACCAATGGAGCAGCTGCAGGTGTTTTTACGGATTAGCGAGTCATTGTCCGGGGCTTACAGATACTGCAGGCGTGCTGAAATATTACTCAGACGACCCAAGCCAGTCCACGCGTCGGTTCATCGAATATACAGAAGTTGCTTATGACCTTCCCGAAAAACCTCCTTCCAAAATCCCCAAATATACAGATGCCCAAGCAGTCGAAATCATCCAATCCATCTGCACAAACACAGACCTTACCCACATCAAAAAACTCCCGCCCGTTAAACGAAACCCAATCATTAAACAACTGAAAAACACCAGGAAATTTTCCAGTACCCAGCTGGCGAGAGTATTGGGAATACCTAAGACGATTATTTGGAAGGTGTGATAGAGATAGAGCGAAGGGCGGGGTCTGACCCTGCCCTTCGTTTTTCCGAAGGCGGGGGTCTGACCCCGGGCTTCACCCCCCACTCTCCCGAAAATCCTCCCCCTACACCCAAACATCGTCACCTATTAGATTGCTTGAATTTCACCTAAAATTATTGTATGCGCTTACATAATAGAATGGAGTGAGGAATTTTGAAGATTCGTGACGAGATAAGGGTTCCGTTGAGTGAGTATAGTCGTAAGGTGGTAGAGAATAAGCTGGCGGTTGGTCCTGGTGGGAATACGAGTATGCGGGATGGGGATGTGATGTGGATTTCGCCTAGTGGATTTGCTCTTGATGATGTGTCAGATGAATCGTGGGTCCCTGTAAACATTGAATCAGGAGAAAATTTGCATGAGATGCTTCAGCCGTCTTCTGAGGTGAGGATGCATTTAGAAATTTATCGTCAGCGTGAGGATGTTGAGGCAATTGTTCATACACACCCACCTGTTACGATTGGGATGATTTCCTCCGGTCTTGAAGAAGTGCCAATGATGTTTCCGGATTATGTGGCGATTGTAGGTGATACTGTGCCATTGATTGATTATGTGATTCCGTGTTCGGATGAATTGGCATTTGCGGTCATTGGTGTGTTAAAAGATCCGTCTTATCAGGCTTTATGTTTACGTAATCACGGACTAATTACTGTTGGGACTAATATGAAGCAGGCTTATTATCGTACTGAAATTATTGAAGATGGTGCGCGGGTTTATTGGATCAGCTCTGCTTTTGGTCAGCCAAGAGTGCTAACTTATGATGAAAAGCAGGCGATTTTAAATTTGGAGGCAGAAAAATATCGTCAAAAGCTGCTTGATAGGAGTTAATGAGATGAATAATCATGCTCTTTTTATAGGGGTTGATATTGGCACTCAAGGTATCAGGTGTGTAGCGGTCGATGAAACAGGTAATGTTATTGCTGTTGAAAAACATGCTTTTACCCTGGATCTGGATGAGGGGCCTAAGAAGGAACAGCATCCTGACCTTTGGATACTTAATACTTTTAGCCTTTTGAAGCGGCTTACTGATGAGTTAAAGTTTAAAGGAAAATTAAATAATCTTGTGGCATTATCTGTTTCCTCTACATCTGGCACAGTGATTCCTTTAGATGGATCAGGAATTCCGTTACATCCTGCAATTATGTATCATGACCGAAGAGCTGAGTCGGCAGCAGTCATGTGTAATGAAGCTTCCAAAAGGTCTGGACATTCTACTAAATTCAACGCCTCTTATGGTTTGCCAAAAATTAAATGGTTTCATGATCAGTTTCCTGATAAAGCAGGACGGATAAAATATTGGGCTCATGCTGCTGATTATGTAATTGGGTGTCTTACAGGAAGATGGGGCGTCACCGATTATACAAATGCATTAAAAACCGGTTATGACCTGGAATCGGTTCAATGGCCGGTGTATATCAGTGAGTTAGATATAGACTTTTCATTATTACCAGATGTAACGTTTCCCGGGGATATCATTGGCCGAGTTTCTAGAAGTGTTGCTGAAAAAACCGGTCTGCCTGAACAGTTAAAGGTAACAGCCGGGCTTACGGATGGGTGCGCTTCTCAATTTGCTGCTGGTGCGATTTCTCCGGGGATGTGGAATACAACGATTGGCACTACTATGGTAATCAAAGGTGTTACTAACAAACCGCCTGCTGATCCTGAAGGACGGGTGTACAGCCACAAGCATCCTGATGGTTTTTGGATGCCGGGAGGGGCCAGTAACACGGGTGCGATCTGGATTAGACAGTATATCGAAGACATGAATGATTTGAACCAGTCAGCAGAAGCATTATTCCCGACAGGAACCTATTCTTATCCACTTAACGGCAAAGGAGAAAGATTTCCTTTTCAACATGCTGAAGCAACAGGGTTTGATCATCCAGATCTATCTAGAGAAGCTCTTTACACGTCGAGACTTGAAGGTGTGGGTTATTTAGAAAGAATGTCATTTGAATTGATTGCTGATCTGAGTGGGGAACAGATCAATGAGGTATATACAGCCGGCGGTGGTAGTAATAGTTTTGCCTGGCTCAAGATCAGGAGCAATATACTGAATAAACCAGTTATTAAAATGAAATATACTGACGGAGCAGTTGGAGTAGCTATTATCGCCGCTTCCCGTACACGATTTAATTCGCTACAGGAGGCTGGTAAATATATGCTTCTAAAAGAAACGATCATTGAGCCTGACATAGCAACAGGTAGGAAATTTGAAGAATATTATCAGAATTTTGTTGAAATTATGGGTGAGAGAGGGTACAAGCTATGACACTTGTCTATCTATTAAGGCATGGGGAAACTGTATGGAATGCTGAAGGTAACAAATATTGCGGACTGACTGATATTGAACTATCCGATACAGGATTGAAACAGACTGAAGCTGCCAGGGAGATATTATCAGTTGTTTCATTTGATAAAGTATATGCTTCTCCGCTTCAAAGAGCAGTTAAAACGGCAGAGGTTATTTCAGGAAATGTGAAGAACATAGTCACAGATGAGCGGCTTTCTGAGATTAATTTTGGAGGGTGGGAAGGACTTACTCGATCTGAAATTGAACATACAGATAAGTTAAGATGGGATGAGTGGCTAGTTGACCCTGACACAGTACATGCAGGAGAATCCGGGGAGAAGGGGTTTGATGTTGTGAAAAGAGGTCTTCATTTTTTTGAAGATCTTAAAAAGCATCATGAAGATCATGTCATACTGGTTGTAGCACATAATACGTTCAACCGTTTGCTGGCAACTGAATGGCTGGGCCTCCCCCGCTCCTCATACCGATCAATTAAGATGCATAATGCAGGTATTTCGATCCTGGAAATTAATGAAAAGACTGAAGTCATTCAATGGAATAGCATGATGCACCTGAGTCAACTGTAACTTTAAAAAGGAGCATTCCTGTTAGGAGAGTTTTCGGGGTCTTGAACAAAAAAGAGCCCTCTTGGTAGGATATGGGGTGTCAATGCACTAAGAATTGACCCCTAATTTGTTACCAAGGAGGACTCCACCATGGATTTTATACAAAATCACAAAATTAATCAAGTCACCGAAAATACACTCGTTATTGGAATGGACATCGCAAAACGCACGCACTATGCCTGCTTTGTTGATGATCGTGGTCGAATGTTGAAGAAGCCATTCGCCATCTCCCAGTCACGTGAGGGCTTTGAAGGGTTTTATCACAACGTTCTAGAAGCGATGAGAGAGTTTGATAAAACGGAGGTGCTGGCTGGTATTGAACCTACAGGTCATTATTGGCTGAATCTCGCTTACTTTCTCGCTGACAGAGGGATTAACCTCGCGATGACAAATCCGATGCACGTCAAGCGCTCTAAAGAGCTTGATGACAATCTGCCAACCAAACACGATCGCAAGGATGCATTGGTGATTGCGAGGCTATTGAAAGATGGACGTTTCAGTTATCCGCGGATTCTGAGGGATGCCGAGGCAGAGCTTCGCACTGGTGCCACACTAAAAGGACGTCTGACTGAAGAACTTGGGTCAGTCAAGAACATGATGATTCGCTGGCTTGATCGTTATTTCCCTGAATTCAGAACGGTTTTCCCGTCGTTCGGGAAGATGGCGCTCGCAGCGCTTGAACAGACCCCTTTGCCACAAGATGTTCAGGGCAAAGGTCTCGAGGAACTACTAACCCTTTACCGAAAGGTAGACGGATTATCTTCTCCTCAAAAGCCAAAAGGAGCTCGTTTGATAGAGGTAGCTAATGACTCAATTGGGATGACGGAAGGCTTAGCGATGGCCCGTATGGAAATTGCCACGCTGGTTCGCCGTTTCCGGCAGCTTCAGATTGAAATAGAAGCTGTCACTGCCTCTCTGACAGAGCTGGCACAGTCCTCAGTTGAGTATGAGTGGCTTGCGAGTGTAGATGGTTTAGGTGATGCCACGATCGCTGAATTAATGGCTGAGATCGGCAGCTTTTCTCACTACCAGGACCCACGCCAACTAATAAAACTTGCGGGGTTAACACTGAAAGAGAATTCTTCCGGTCAGCATAAAGGTCAAAAACGGATTTCAAAACGTGGAAGAAGCAAGCTTCGTGCCCTTTTATTCCGCGTCATGATGCCCATGATTAGGCACAATCAAGCATTTAAAACGTTACATGACTACTACACAACACGACCTGAGAATCCATTGCGTAAAAAGCAATCAATCGTTGTACCTTGCGGGAAACTCTTAAGAGTTTTACATGGGATTGCGACAAAACAAAGAGTGTTCGATGAGGCGATTATGATGAAGGATATCCCAGTCTTGAAGGTTTCTGTAGAGTAATGAACCATTCTGACTCAGCCTAACAAAGGATGACACGGAGAAGCTGGCATCATTCATTCCATTCGACTATGAGTCCCTAAAGGAGCATAGCCGGCCTCCGCCTTATGATTAGACCGAACGAAGGAATGTTGGCACACAGATGCCCGGAGACATGGGAGGGTACGTCATCATAAGTATTGCGGAGATCCATTGTGCATCGCATATTTACCCCCACTACTACCATTTCATAACAGTAGTAGCCGCGAAGCGTATCTCATGTCTGTAAAATCAAAACAGCATTTTAAATTACTGTTAATCATCGTGTCAAAAAAATTTTTTTGACACCCCATAAACGGCTCAAACCGTTTGTATAACAACATTTTAAGAGGGAGGCAAGTTATGCAGCGTCAATGGTTTGTGATCTTACTTGTAGCAATGATCCTATGTTTGGTGACTGCATGCAGCCGTCCTTCTTATCAGGTGATTTATCAGGAGGAAACGACAGTGCAGTCAGTTAATCAGCCTCAGAATAATGATTATACGATTGCAGTGATTCCTAAGCTTGAAGGCATCCCATATTTTGATGCAGCGGAAAAAGGTGCGATTGAAGCGGCTGAAGCACTTGGTGTGAATTTGATTTACGAAGGACCCTCAGTTGCAAGTGCAGAAAAGCAGATTGAGATATTCAGAGAAATGATTGAGATGGATGTCGATGCAATCGCGATTGCAGCAAACGACCCCGGCCGTCTTGGTCAGGTGATGCTTGAGGCGATAAATAATGGGATTCAGGTAATTACATGGGACTCAGATACTGATCCGCAATATAGAAGTTTTTTTGTTAATATGGTAGACCCTGAGTGGATGGGGCGTCATATTATGGATCTTTTAGCTGAACAGATGGAAGAAAAAGGTGACTATGCGATTATCAGTGGTTCTCAGGATGCTGCCAACCTGAATGAGTGGATCAAGTGGTTCACGATTCATCAGGAGGAGTTCTACCCGAATATGAGTCTGCGGACATTTAAATATGCCAATGAAGATTTTCAGACTGCCTATCAGAAAACAGTTGATATTTTACAGGATTATCGCGACGTGGAAGGCATCATTGGCATCTCAACCGTTAATCCACCGGCCATTAGTGAAGCGTTACTTGATTATGGTAAAGAAGGGGAAATTGCTGTAGTTGGTACGTCGACTCCAAATTTGATGCGTGAATACCTAAAAAAGGATATCGCACATACAATGACTTTGTGGAGTCCTCAAAAGCTTGGTTACTTAACAGTTGTACTTGCTGAACAATTAATCCGGGGCGAAATGCCATCTGATGGTCAAAGCATTCCGGATATCGGCAGAATTGAATTTAAAGATCGGATTGTTATTATGGGACAGCCGATTGATTTTACAAAGGAAAACGTGGATCAATATGATTTTTAAAAAGCTGATTGAGGCTTTCAGAAGTCTCTCTCTCGTTAAAAAGCTCATTATTACTTATACGATTTTAACGATATTACCTATGGCTGGCCTTGGATTACTTGCTTATTATCAATATAGCCAGTCTATTCAGCTTGAAGTGGGAAAGTATGTTCCGCAGGTTGTTAGTCAGGTGAACGATAATATTGAGAGTGAAATACAGACGCTTACTGATCTTCCTGAGTTAATCTACAATTCAGGTGATGTTATGAGTGTACTTCGCTCATCCAGTCCAACACTTCAGTCAGAGCAGCGGCAGGATCAATATATAGTTGAGAATTATCTCGAGCGGACTTATCTGTCCCAACCGGATATACTCGGAACATTTATCGTTTCAAAAAATCGTGTGTTTTCAAAAACCAACCTCCCTTTTCAGAATTTTGGATTTCAGGATGGAAGCCTACCTTATAGAAGTCAGGCTAACCAGATTGGAGATGCTCAGCTGTTATTATCTGATCAATTACCACTCTCTTTTGAAGGTGACCCTCAATATTTCTTGATCATGAAAAGCATTAAGGATTTTGATAATAGACGGGATTTAGGGGTTATTTATATTGCAGTCAATAGTTTGTTTTTTGAAAAGTACATTGGGCAGTTAATGGAAGAGCAAGGCGCAACCGTAAAAATTGTAAATGAGTCAGGCCAGATTGTCTATCACTCTGATCACAGTCAGATCGGTCAAACAGACCTTGAAATAAATGATTACCCAATTACAAATGGGAGCTTCAGAACCTTTGAAGGAAGCGATTCAAATCTTGTAAGTATAGACCGTTCAGAGTTATTCTCTATGGATCTGATCCATTATTTGCCTGTGAGATCTTTAACAGCATCAGCTGAGGGAATTAAAAACGTGACGATCCTGATTTTTGTTATATTTGCTGTGGCCACGACTATGATTACAATCGCTTCGTCTATTTCATTTACAAAACCGATCAATGAGCTCGGGAAGATTATGGGCAGTGTAAAACGTAAAGACCTAAATGTAGAAGTGCCAGAGTATCAGACAAAAGAGCTTGCTGTATTATCTGCAAGCTTTCAACAGATGCTGGTTGAACTGAGAGAACTGATCAACGAAAAATACGATATAGAACTGAAGCAAAAAACCGCAGAGCTTTATGCACTGCAGTCACAGATTAATCCTCATTTTATGTATAACACCCTTGAAACAATCAGCATGGCTGTTGAAGAAGAAGAGACAGAAGAAGTTGTTACAATGCTTACCCTGCTCGGAAGAATGCTGAGATTTTCACTCAGTAATAAAAGTTCCCTGGTCAAGTTACAGGAGGAACTTCAGCATATTGAAGATTACTTAACACTTCAGCACTTCAGATTTATAGACAGACTAACGTTTAATATTACAAAAAGCTCTCACATTGAAGACTATCTAGTTCCGAAATTTATTTTGCAGCCAATCGTGGAAAACGCGATTAAACATGGACTCGAAAAAAGTAAATCTCTATTAATTGATATAGAAGTAAGAGAAGAAGTGTTGAAAAAGCGGGAAGTAGTTTTTACCATACGGGATAATGGTCCGGGAATGGATGATGAGGTGAAGTTGAAAATTGAAGAAGAACTAAAAGACAATCCGCTTGCCGGAAGAGATTCAGGTTTTGGCATTGTGAATGTAAATGCACGACTTGCTATGATTTTTGGGGAGGGGTATTCTCTCATCTTTAATAGTACAAAAGGAAAAGGAACAGAAATAGAAATCCGTTTTCCGAAAGTGGAGTAATCTGTATGAGCTGAGAAGGGGCTGGATGATTCATGAAGACAATAAAAGCAATTGTAGTCGATGATGAAATAAGAATCAGAAGGGGTATTGAAAGGCTGATTCTGAAGAATACAGATAACTGGGAAATTGTATCAGTATATGATGATGGTCAGGCTGCTTATGATGACATTACAAATAACGGGGTATCATTTGATGTGCTCTTTACTGATGTTCAAATGCCGGTGATGAATGGACTCACACTTGTATCAAAATTGAAAGAAGATCAAAGAGAATTCATGCCGGTAATTATATCAGGATTTGATGAATTTTCTTATGTGCAAAATGCTATTCGATCAGGGGCAGTTGATTATATTTTAAAGCCGATTGACAGGGCTGCATTTAAAGAGCAGCTGACAAAACTTGAAGAGCAAATTATCATACTTCGGTCAGAAGAGAAAAATCGGAAAAGTCTTCAAATGGATTCTCTTCATCAGAAGCGTCTTAATCTTTTAAAAGATCTATTTTATCTTAAAGAATATGATGAGAGTGCTAATATCAATGATGAGTTTGAAGAGGCTGTGTATCAACTGATCAGCATTAGTCCGGATCTGAAGCTTCCTAAAGATCATTTGAACAAACTATTTGAGCGGATTTTAAATGGGGCTAAAGAACAGCTGCCTGAGCATTCATATTGGATATGGCGCTATCAGGATTATTATACCTGGTTACTTGTAAAAAGTGAGGAAAAAAACCATGTAATCAGTTTTCTTAGAAAGCTGCAGCATAGAGTTCGTGAGACTGAAGGATATACAATATCAGCCGCTATCAGTCTGTCTTTCAGTGACTTATCTGTCATCCCTTTTGAGAAAGAAGAGCTTCTAGCTGCTCTTCAGCTGAGAATGTTCAATGAAGGGAATTACATCATTTATCCTGAAGTATGGAAGGAAATGATGGAGAAAGAGGGACAAAGTGTATCAAATCGTATTTATCAATTATCTGATGAGATCGTTCGCGGTTTTAAAATAGATATAACAGAAGTCAGGTCACCACTTGAGCGCTACCTTGAAGAGTTGAAGAAAACCAAATCACCTCAATTGATAAAAGAAGCAGTTCAATATTTGTCTATTCGTCTGATCAATGAAGTTATGGTTGAAGAAGGCGTGTCATCTATTTCAGGAATTGATGCAGTGGTTGGTATGTCTGATGACGTATTCTCTTTTGATGAACTGAAGACTGAGTTGGAAAGGTGGATTACGCAGCTATCCAAAGACCGTAAAGAACGTTTTAAGCAGGAAACGGATCCTATAATACTCGCAAAAGAATGGATTCAGTCAAATCTCGCAGAAAGTATAACAATTAAACAGATTGCCGCTTATATTCATATGAACCCTACTTATTTTTGTGAGTTATTCAAAAGTGAAACAGGTGTTACAGTTCTAGACTATATAACAAAAGAGAGAATGCAGCTGGCAAAAGAATTATTAAAAACAACAGATCTAAAGATATATGAAGTAGCAGAAGAGGCAGGTTACACCGATACAAAGTATTTTAGCAGACTGTTTAAACAGCATATTGGAAAACTTCCTTCTGCCTACAGAAGCTCCTGAAAAACGGCTTATTTATAGCCGTTTTTTTATTTTTTTTATTTTCCGACAACCATCCCCCTACATACGAAAGTTGTCTACTCCAATTTAGAAACCGCTTACATTACAATAAGACCTACAAAGAAGACAACAGGAGGTAAAGCTATGACAGCGATCGGTCCTTCACTTATGTGTGCAGATATGTCCAGGTTAAAAGAAGAGGTCATCTCACTGGATAAGGCAGGGGTAGACTATTTTCACCTGGATATTATGGATGGGCATTTTGTTCCGAACTTTACGCTTGGACCAGATGTGATTCACCAAATACGAAAACTTACTGATAAACCGTTCGATATTCATCTAATGGTTCAAGACCCTGGAAGGTATATTGAATTATTTAAAAGCGCCGGGGCTGACATGATCTCCATTCATGCTGAAGCTGATCCGCACTTACAAAAAACACTTCAACTGATCAGATCGAGCGGTTTAAAAGCAGGTGTCGCTCTTAATCCATCTACACCAATTGATCAGATTGAATATGTGCTTGACGTAGTAGATTACATCACAATTATGACTGTTAATCCGGGATTTGCAGGACAAAAGTTTATTCCAATGATGTATAGAAAGATTAAACAGATTGCAGAACTGGTCCAAAAGGAAGGTTATCAAATTCAAATTCAGGTAGATGGGAACATTGGCTATGACACCATTCCAGGGGTTTTAGAAAATGGGGCAGATATGCTCGTCTGTGGAACAAGTAGTTTATTTAAAAGCAATATCAGCAGGGAAGAAGCAATGCAGCAGCTATCCGTTTTCATTGATGGCTTGAAAGAGGGATCAGCATGACAGAGATTGTAGTCGTAGGAAGTATCAATATGGATATTGTAACGACTTCTGACCGATATCCAAAGCAGGGAGAAACTGCTTTTGGAAATGATCTCATTCTCTCATCAGGTGGGAAAGGTGCTAACCAGGCAGCTGCCTGTGCAAAGCTTGGAAAAAGCGTGAAGCTGATTGGAGCTGTCGGAAAAGACCTGTTTGCTGAACAGCTGCTCGGTTCTCTAAAAGAAACTGGCGTAGATGTGACAACTGTCAAACAGTCAAATCTTTATCCAACAGGCTGTGTCATTGTCACACTTGATTCTGAAGCTGAAAATACAATGCTGGTCATTAAGGGTGCAAACGAAGATCTGCAGCCGGAAGAAGTACAGGAAAAAATGAAAACGCTAACAAACACTAAGGTTTGTCTTGTGCAGATGGAAATCGCTTCTGAGACTGTGATTGAAGCGATGAAATCGGCCCGTAAACAAAATATGTTTGTTCTGCTTGATCCTGCACCGTCAGACGGGGTAGTTGATGAGGTATTTCAATACGCAGACCTCATTACACCAAATGAACAGGAAGCATACGAAATTACAGGAATTAAAGTAACTGATCAAAAATCAGCTGTAGAAGCAGCTAAGTGGTTTCATCAGTATCATCAAATCAAGAACAGTATTATCAAGCTTGGAAGCAGAGGGGCAGTCGTATATGAGGACGGTCACACAACATTCATTCATCCTATCCGTGTGAAAGCGGTAGATACAGTCGGAGCAGGTGACTCTTTTGCCGGTGCACTTGCATGTGCAATCGCAGATGGGGAAACGCTGATAGATGCTGCGAGGTATGCATCGATTGTTGCGGCATTAAAGGTCACAAAAAAAGGTGCACAAACGGGTCTTCCGACAGAAGCAGAAGTTGCACAATTTCAACATTCGTTTATTGGAAAGGGTGATTAGATGACATCTGAAAGACTAAGAATGAACCATATCAGCAAGACATTCCCTGGTGTAAAGGCATTAGATGATGTCAGCCTGACAGTAGAAAAAGGTGAAGTCCACGCTTTAATTGGCGAGAATGGGGCTGGTAAATCAACATTAATTAAAATCCTTGCCGGCATCTATAAGCCTGATCCCGGAGCTGAATTTTATTTTGAGGGAGAAGAAGCAAGTATTGTAAAGCCGATCGATGCTACTCAAAAAGGCATTTCAATTATTTATCAGGATCTTAGTTTGTTTCCGAACCTGACAGTAGCTGAAAACATTTACTTCGGTCAGGACAGTGGTCGAAAGCCATGGACAAAAATCAATTGGCGGAAGATGGATCAGGTAGCAAGTGAGGCGTTAAAAGAGCTTGATTTTGAGGTGGATCTTCATATAGCTGTTGAAAAGCTGAGTATTGCTCAACAACAAATGATCGAGATTGCCCGAGCTCTTGCATTTGATGCCAGACTGATTGTGATGGATGAGCCGACCTCCTCTCTATCAGCAGGAGAGGTAGAAAAACTGTACTCCGTTATAGAAAAGTTAAAATCCAGAGGGATATCGATTATTTTCGTCAGTCATAAATTAAAAGAACTATTCAAGGTGTCAGATCGATTTACAGTACTAAGAGACGGCAAGTTCATTGGTACTTATGACAAGGAAGACCTTAATGAGGATAAACTGATTAACTTGATGGTCGGCAGACAGGTACTTTACGAAAAAAACCAGGATAAAGTCATTGCCGGTAAAACCATTTTTAAAGTTGAGGGTTTGAGCAAACAGGGCAATTTTAAAGATATATCGTTCGAACTTAAAAAGGGTGAAGTATTAGGGATTACTGGACTGGTTGGATCAGGACGGACTGAGCTTGCTCAGGCAATCTTCGGCGTACATAGGCCGGATGAAGGTCAGATGGAACTGAATGGTAAAAAATTGACTGTGAAATCTCCGGAACATGCAGTAAATCATGGTATTGCTTACATTCCTGAAAGCAGAAAAACGCAGGGACTTGTATTAAACCAGTCGATTATTAACAATATATCTCTTTCATCCTTAAAAAATATGTTATCGAAAATGAAATTAATTAATAGAAAAGCAGAAAGAAAACTGGCTGATCAATATGTGAAATCACTTGATGTGAGGCCGGCGTTACCGGAAAGAGCAGCAGGTGACCTGTCAGGAGGCAACCAGCAAAAGGTTGTCATCGGCAAGTGGCTCGCAACAGACCCTGAACTTTTAATCATTGATGAGCCTACAAATGGTATTGATATCGGGGCGAAATCAGAGATTCATAAACTGCTGAGAAATTTGGCACAAGAAGGAATGGGTGTCATCGTCATTTCTTCAGAGCTTCCTGAAGTATTGGCAGTTAGTGACCGGATTTTGATTATGCGTCACGGCAGAGTCGCGGGAGAAATGAATATTGAAGAAGCAACTCAGGAGAACATCCTTAATTACGCGCTGTTTGGTGAAAAAAATACTGAACCGGAAAGAAAGGAGGTCCATGCATGAGTGGAGTTTTAAAATCAAAAGAAATCAGTATTGTGGTGATTATCCTTTTACTCAGTGTGATGATCACGATCATGAATCCGGTATTTCTTTCATCAGATAACCTTCTCGATATTGTCAAAGGGAATGCGGTACTTGGTATTTTGGCAGTTGGAATGACGCTGATCATTATAACAGGCGGAATTGATGTATCGGTAGCAGCGATAACAGGTGCAGTATGCGTACTGCTTGGGCACTTAATGGTGATATTACCGGATAGTATTTTATCTGTATTGGTCCTTTTTCTAGTAGGTCCAATCATCGGAATTGCGCTCGGAAGCCTGAATGGGGTCCTGGTAGCCAAAATTAAGATTCCTGCAATTGTTGTTACATTGGGAATGCTTAGCATTATTAATGGGCTTGTCCTTTACTTTACAAACGGTCAGTACATGAACAGCACAAGCTTTCCACAGGTATTTATGACATTTTCTTCTTTCGAAATAGCAGGTGTATCAGTGGTTACCATGCTCTTTATCGCAGTGGCTTTCATTACATGGTATATCCTCAAATACACGTTGATTGGTCGGGAAGTATTGGCAATTGGAGGGAATCAGGAATCAGCTGTCAGAGTTGGAATTAACTATGGGAAAGTACAAATCTTCGTTTTTGCCTATATGGGCTTCCTGGCAGGAATTGCAGCGATTGCACAGACTGCTTATACAAGAGCGGTCGATCCAAACGGTATGCTTGGTCTCGAACTGATGGTTATCGCAGCAGTCGTACTTGGCGGTGCGAACATCATGGGTGGTAGAGGAACGATATTTGGAACAGTACTTGGTGTGCTGTTACTGGGCATTGTACAAAACGGATTAATTCTGGCAAGAATTGATACTTTCTGGCAGAAAGTTTTTACAGGTTTGATCATTTTGGTCGCTGTCTCCTATGACCAGATTCAATATAGACGTTCACAGGCCAAGCTTTCGAAAATCGAAGTAGAGGCTTGAAAGGAGTGAAAAAATGAAAGGGTTCACATTTACGAAAGAGATGATTTTGGGATTGATCGCAGTATTATTGTTCCTTGCTATGAGCTTTTTTGTCCCGGGATTCATCTCATCAAGTAACTTAACAAATATGATGTTTCAGATTCCTGAATTTGGTCTTTTAGCTCTGGCTATGATGGTTGTCATTGTGACAGGTGGTATTGATCTTTCAATTACTTATATTGCAGCGTTGGCGGGTGTCATTATCGCACTGATGTTTACAGCAGGTTATGGTCTTGTTCCGGCCATTCTCGCGGGTCTTGCAGTAGGACTGTTATGCGGGCTTTTAAATGGAACGATTATTTCAAAAATCGGTGTATCACCAATTCTGGTGACATTGGGCACGATGGTTCTGTTTGAAGGCGTGATCCTTAGCATCACAAAAGGCAGTTCAATTTCGGGATTCAGTTCAGGCTATTCATTAATCGGCAACGGTTATTACATGGGCATCATTCCTTTATCAACGCTTATCTTTATCATATTTGCGGTTATCACAGCCATTTTATTGAATAAATCAAAATGGGGAAGATCGGTCTACATGGTAGGCAGCAATCCAATTGCATCACTGTTTTCAGGAATTAATACAAGTAAAGTTTTATTAAATGTTTATTTGTACTCAGCGCTGTTAGCAGTTGTAGCTTCGATCATAATGACATCACGCTATAATACAGCAAAAGTTGACCTGGGCTCGTCTTATCTTCTACAGAGTGTTGCAGCAGCTGTGCTTGGCGGAACAGAAATTCAGGGTGGTTACGGGAAAGTAATGGGAACTGTATTTGCAGTGATCATCTTCCAAATGTTATCAAGCGGCATGAATTTGATGGGATTCCCAAGATCAACTGTGACAATCATGATGGGTGTCATTTTAATTACTGTCTTAGTTATTAATTTCCTTAAGGTTAAATGGGATGAAAAGAAAGAGAAGGATCTAGTTGCAGCACAATAATTTCAATTCGGTACAACCGGATTTAAATAATTTTAACAAAGGGAGTGTCATAAAATGAAAAAGAAAACAGGACTTTTTGCATCAGCATTACTAGCAAGTGCTTTATTCGCAGGGTGTGTGTCTGAAGAAGGCTCAGGTACAAAAACAGAAGGAGCTGAAGCGTCGGGTGGAAGCAGTGATGACAGTATTAAAATCGCAGTTGTACCTAAGTTGATTGGAATTCCTTACTTTAATGCTTCAGAAAAAGGAGCGATTCAGGCAGGGGAAGATCTTGGCGTTGAAGTTATTTACACTGGGCCGACAGAAGCAGATGCTGCTCAGCAGGTAAAGGTAATTGAGGATCTGCTCAGTCAGGACATTGATGTACTAGCAGTCGCACCAAATGATGCTGAATCACTATCACCCGTTCTTCAAAAAGCGCGTGATGAAGGCGTTCAGGTAATTGACTGGGATACGCCGGCAGATCAATCACTTGTAGAACTTTCTGTCCACCAGATTGATGACGAGCAGTATGGACGTCATATTGCACAGACTTTAGTAGAAGAAATGGGTGCTGAAGAAGGTGAGATTGCGATTTTCACAGGAGGACTTTCAGCAGCTAACCTGAATGCTTGGATTGATGCAGCTAAGAGTGAGCTTGAAGAGAACTATCCAGGTATTACACTCGTAACAGATAAAATTGCCACTGACGAAAAACAACAGGTTGCTTATCAGAAAACCCTGGATATTTTAAAATCGTATCCTGATCTGAAAGGGATTATGGCATTCTCAACACCTGCTCCACTTGGTGTAGCACAGGCGATTCAGGAAAAAGGGCTTCAGGATGAAGTAGCGGTTGTCGGAACAGCACTACCAACGGATTCAGCACCATTTCTTGATGATGGATCACTGGATATGGCAATTCTTTGGGAGCCGGATAAGCTGGGCTATCTGACTGTGTCGCTTGCGAAAGATCTTGCAGAAGGTAAAAAACCTGAGAATGGACAGAACGTTGAAGGCGTTGGAGAAATCGAGCTATGGGAAGATGGGAAAACGGTTATCATGGGACCTCCATCTGATTTCACAAGTGAAAATGCAGGAGACTTTGATTTTTAATTAATACGTATCATCAGGCTGACTGGAGAAAAAGATCTATCTCCAGGACAGCCTGTTTTATTACATAACATTGATAAAGAAAGGGTGTTTCATGATGGCCGGTTATGCACTGGGCATTGATTTTGGCACTGCATCAGGCAGAGCAGTACTGGTTGATATTCAAAATGGTCGGGTGATAAGCACCAGTACAGTTACATACAAACACGGTGTACTCGATGAAGTCATGCCGGACGGAACTAAACTTCCGAAAAACTGGGCACTCCAGTACCCGGGAGATTATCTGGAAGTATTAAAACAGGCTGTCCCGGATGCGATCAGTAAGGGACAGGTTTCCGTTGAAGATGTGATCGCAATTGGTATTGATTTTACTTCCTGCACAGTGATCGCAGTTGATCAGAACAATGAACCGCTCTGTGAGAACCCGATGTGGAAATCTAACCCGCACAGCTGGGTGAAACTATGGAAGCATCATGGTGCTTTTAAAGAAGCTGCTCAATTGACTGAGGTAGCGATCAGGGAAAATGCAGACTTTATAAGTCGTTACGGTCAGTCAATTTCTTCAGAATGGATGCTGCCAAAGGTGTATCAGGTGTTAAATGAAGCACCTGACTTATACGAATCTACAGACGTTTTTATGGAAGCCGGGGACTGGATTGTCAGGAAATTAACCGGGAACCTGATCAGAAGTGCGAATACAACGGGCTATAAATCATTTTGGAGTAAAGACATGGGATATCCTGATGATGAATTTCTAGAGAAAGCAGACTCCCGACTGAGAGGTATTTTTGATAATAAGTTAAGAGGTGAAATCAGAAAGCCAGGAGATAAAGCGGGTTATCTGACAGCTGAGATGGCTGCAGCAATGGGATTAAAAGAAGGTATTCCGGTAGCAGTGAATATGATAGATGCTCATGCGGGTGTCTCTGCTGTTGGGGCAGTTCAGGAAGGTGACTTTGTCATGACAATTGGTACATCGACCTGTCATATGCTTGTGGCAGCAGATATGCGTCAAGTGCCGGGCATTTGTGGAGTTGTTGATGAAGGAATCATTCCGGGAACCGTTAACTATGAAACTGGTCAGGCAGCTGTTGGTGATGCTTTTGAATGGTTAATCACAAACCTTTGTCCTGAATATATAAAGGTGGATGCTGAAAATAGAAATATTAGTATCCATCAGCTGCTTGAAGAAAAAGCTGTTTTACTTAAACCTGGTCAAAGTGGGCTTGTGGCGCTGGATTGGTGGAATGGTAACCGCTCAATGATTGGAAATATGGACCTCACAGGATGCATTACAGGGCTTCAGCTGCAGACAAAAGTTGAAGAAATATATAGAGCGCTCATCGAATCCACAGCTTTTGGTGTGAAAAAAATAACTGAAACATACAAAGAGTACGGTCTGCCGGTTCAAAGAATCTTTGCATGTGGAGGAATCACCCAGAAAAATCAAATGATGATGCAAATCTACGCTGATATTCTGGATATGAAAATCATTGTGCCAAAAGGAGATCAGCTTGTAGCCTCAGGAGCTGCAATATACGGGGCTGCGGCGGCAGGCAAAGAACATGGGGGATGGGATTCAATAGATGAAGCAGTCTCTCATATGGCAGCTGGAGATATTGATATATATGAGCCAAATCCTGCAAATGTGAGTATTTACAAGCAAATCTATCAGCACTATCAAAAGCTGCATGATCTGCTTGGAGTGGAGTTTGCATCTATTATGACCAGCATGAAAGATTTATCAAGGAATGTAAAATGAGAGATTGGATGATAAAAGGAGAGATCAATATGGTGAGAAATTTATGGAACAGTCAGGAAGCACCTGGACAAAAAGGTTTGGAGGAATTAGTGTACCGCTCAAATCTGATCGGCTCAGACCGCTCTGTATGTAATTGGGGTGGCGGTAATACTTCAATGAAGACGACAGAAAAGGACTTTATGGGGCGTGATCTTGAAGTGATGTGGGTTAAAGGGAGCGGCTCAGATCTTGCCACTATGAAAAAAGAAAACTTTACTGGTCTTAACCTCAAAGACATTTTGCCATTGAAGGAGCGGGATGAGATGTCCGACGAAGAAATGGTGGAATACCTAACGCACTGTATGATCGATTCAAAACACCCAAGGATGTCGATTGAAACCTTATTGCATGCATTTTTACCATATAAACATGTAGATCATACTCACCCGGACGCAATCATCAGTGTATGTTGTGCAGACAACGGACGTGAAGTAGCAGAGGATATTTTCGGAGAACGTTTTGTATGGGTTCCTTACGTACGTCCCGGCTTTACGCTTTCAAAAATGATTGCAGAAGCAGTAGAACAAAATCCTAATGTCGAGCTTGTATTAATGGAAAAGCACGGTCTTGTTACATGGGGAGATACGTCCGAGGAATCTTATTACAAAACAATTGAAGTGATTAATGAAGCTGAAAGCTATATCCAAAAAAGATCTGAAGGCAGTTCTCCTTTTGGCGGTCAGAAAACAAAAACATTAGAAGATGAAGAAAAAAAGAACGTTCTCTCTGCTGTGATGCCAATTATCAGAGGTGCCGTCACTGATGATAAAAGAATGCTGTTAACATATGATGATTCTGAACATGTAATGGAGTTTGTTAACAGTCACCATGCAGCTGAATTATCACAGATTGGTGCTGCCTGTCCGGATCATCTGGTGCATACGAAAATGAAACCTCTGTTTGTAGATTTTGATCCATCAAATGAACAGGTTACAGATCTGTCTCAGAAGCTTAGACATGCGATTGAAGATTATAAAAAAGATTACCAAACATACTTTGAAACATACAAAAAAGATGGAGATGTAATGGTTGAAGCGTCTCCGAGAGTCATTTTGATTCCAGGCATCGGTATGGTTAACACGGGTAAAAATATCAAAATGGCGAAAGTCAGTGAAGCACTGTATCATCGTGCAATTGCTGTTATGAAAGGATCTGAAGCGCTTGGGAACTTTGTTTCGTTAACAGCTGAAGAATCGTATCATGTTGAATACTGGCCGCTTGAGTTATATAAGCTATCATTATCTCCACCGGAAGCTGAGTTCTCAAGAAAAGTTGTTTTCATTACTGGAGGAGCGGGAGGTATTGGAAGTCAAACGGCAAAACAATTTGCTGCTGAAGGTGCACACGTTGTTTTGGCAGATCTTAACCTTGAAGGGGCGGAAAAAGTAGCCAGTGAAATCAATCACACACATAACGAAAAGCGTGCATTAGCAGTTAAGATGGATGTCACAGACGAAGAGCAGGTAACTGCTGCATTTCGAGAAGCTGCACTGGCTTTTGGAGGTGTTGACTCCGTGGTAAATAATGCCGGTCTTGCTACTTCTAGTCCATTTGATAAGACAACACTAAAAGAGTGGAATTTGAATATGAATGTCCTCGGAACGGGATATTTTCTTGTTGCCAGAGAAGCATTTAAACAAATGAAGGAACAGGGGATTGGTGGGAATATGGTTTTTGTCGGTTCTAAAAACTCTGTATATGCAGGTAAAAATGCATCTGCCTACAGTTCTGTAAAAGCCCTTGAAACTCACTTGGCACGATGTATTGCTGCCGAGGGAGGGGAATATGGTATTCGTGTTAATTCAGTATTGCCGGATGCCGTGCTTCAGGGTTCAGCGATTTGGGGATCTAATTGGAGAACTGAAAGAGCAGCTGCATACGGAATTGAACCGGATGAACTTGAAGAGCATTATCGTAAAAGAACTACTTTACTCGTAAATATTTATCCATCAGATATCGCAGATGCGATCACTTACTTTGCCTCATCAAAATCTGAAAAAACAACGGGCTGTATGCTCACTGTGGATGGTGGAGTACCTGCAGGATTCACTCGCTGATTTGTGGAGGTGACAAAATGACTCATGTCGCAATTGATATTGGTGCTTCAAGTGGGAGGCTTATTCTGAGTCACATAAAAGAAGGCTTACTTGAAATGGAAGAAGTACACCGCTTTGCAAACGGCTTTTCGCAAAAAGAAGGTCTCGAATGCTGGGATGTTGATCATCTGCTGACAGAGATCTTAAAAGGACTTGAAACAATTAAATTACAAGGATTTCAGAAAATCACTGCCGGTATTGATACGTGGGCAGTAGATTATGCACTTCTAGATCAGAATGGACAGAGGCTCAGAGAAGTGGCCTCATACAGAGATAAGCGTACAGCGAATACTTTGGATAAAATATCAGCACAGTACTCATTGAAAACGATTTATCAAAAAACAGGTATTCAATTTATGAAAATCAACACTTTACTACAACTTTTTGAAGAAAGTAAAACACTACTGGATCAGACTGCTTCTGTTATGCTTGTCCCGGATTATCTTGGTTACAGGCTGACTGGAAGAGCAGTAACCGAGGTGACCAATGCTTCCACCATGCAAATGTTAAATGTGAATCATGGTGGCGTTGATGAGGATCTTTTAAACTTAACAGGCGCACGCCAGGAGCAATTTGCTGATTTGGTGCAGCCAGGTACTGAACTCGGCGAGCTTAAAAAGGAATACTTTCCTGATTATGATCTTCCTGACTGTAAATTTTATAATGTTGGTTCTCACGATACAGCATCTGCTATTGCCGGAACGCCTGGAGAAGGGGATGACTGGTGTTATATCAGCAGTGGTACATGGTCATTACTTGGCGTAGAAGTAAAACAGCCGATTATCACAGAAGAAGCTTATCTGCAAAATTACACAAATGAATGGGGCGTGTTTGGCACGTACCGATTTCTAAAAAATATTATGGGCATGTGGGTGATGCAGGAAGTTAGACGGCATCTGCCTGAAGATTATAACTTTCATCAGTTTGTCGCTGCAGCAGAATCGGTAGAACCGTACCAGCAATTTGTCAATATTAATGACGATCGATTCTTAAATCCTGACAACATGATCAGTGAATTGCAGGAATACTGCAGAGAAACCGGTCAAGCGATCCCGGTCAGCACGGGTGAAATTGCTAGGTGTGTATTTAATAGCCTTGCAGCCTCCTATGCAATTGGAATAAGAAACCTTGAAAGAATGACGGATAAAAAGCTGAATCGTTTGCATATTGTCGGTGGCGGATCTCATAACGACCTCCTTAATCAAATGACTGCAGACCTGAGCAGACTGACAGTATATGCAGGACCTTCTGAAGCAACGGCGCTTGGCAATTTAGTCGTTCAATTAATTGCTTCCGGCAAAATTGCTGATCTTAATGAAGGCCGTAATATGATAAAACGCTCCTATCCAGCAAAGACTTTCTATCCTAAAGAAATGAACGAAGAACTATATATTGATCAATTTATATCAATTTCTAAAAACTAAACTAAAGGACTGATTGCATGTCTGTATCCAAACAGTACGAAGCTGCAAGAGAACTATATAGTAAATGGGGTATTAACACTGATGAAGCACTTGAAGTGTTAAAACAAATTCCGATTTCAATCCATTGCTGGCAGGGAGATGACGTGACAGGTTTTGAAGTCAATAAGAGCGAACTTTCCGGGGGTATCGATGTGACAGGTAACTATCCCGGAAAAGCCACCACCCCTGAAGAACTTAGACAGGACCTTGAAAAAGCACTGTCACTCATTCCGGGAAAACATCGTGTTAATCTCCATTCTATTTATGCAGAAACTGATGGGGAAGCGATTGACAGGAAGGACTTGAAACCGGAGCACTTCAGTAATTGGGTCAAGTGGGCAAGGTTAAATCAGCTGGGACTGGATTTTAACCCAACTCTATTTTCTCATCCTTTTGCTGAAGATGGTCTGACACTCTCACATCCAGATCCTGAGATTAGAAAGTATTGGATTGAGCTGTGTCAATCATCCAGAAAAATCAGTGAATATTTCGGAAGGGAGCTTGGGACCCCAAGCCTTATGAATGTATGGATTCCTGATGGATATAAAGATATCCCAAGTGATAGATTGACTCCAAGGAAAAGATTAAAAGATTCACTTGATGAAATTTTTGAGGAAGAAATAGATAGCCAGTATCATCTTGATGCAGTAGAGAGTAAAGTATTCGGAATAGGGTCAGAATCCTATGTTGTTGGCTCTCATGAATTTTATCTGAACTATGCACTGCAAAACCGAAAGATTTGTCTGTTAGATACAGGACACTATCACCCAACAGAAACAGTTTCCAATAAAATATCATCAATGCTGCTATTTTCTGATCAAATGGCTCTTCATGTATCACGTCCGGTTCGCTGGGACAGTGACCATGTCGTTATACTTGATGATGAATTAAAAGAAATCGCACTTGAAATCGTCCGTAACGATGCAATCGAAAAAGTGCGAATCGGTCTGGACTTTTTCGATGCAAGTATTAACCGGGTAGCAGCATGGACAATCGGTACAAGAAACATGATCAAAGCATTACTCTATGCACTCCTATCTCCAAATGATTATCTGAGAGAGCTTCAGGAAAAAGGAAATTTCACAGAACGGCTTGCCCTCATGGAAGAAATGAAAACTTATCCATTTGGAGCGGTATGGGATTACTACTGTGAACAAATGGGTGTGCCGGTGAGGGAAGAATGGCTTAAAGAAGTCAGAGAATATGAGAAAGTTCATTTAGTTTCAAGATAGAGCGAAGGCCGGGGTCAGACCCCGCCCTTCGCTTTCTACTTTCAAATATAGGAAAATTGTAATATACTTAAACAACAGTTATTTGTTTGCATATGCGATCAAATAGCTTTTTCTTTTGGAGAGGTTTTGTACATAAGCGAAGGCGGGGGTCAGACCCCGGCCTTCAGTCACGGGCTCCACCGAAGGCGAGGGTCTGACCCCCGCCTTCGCTAGACCCCGCCTTCACAACCACATACTACTATACTAGGAGGTTATTACATGAAGAAGTTTGCTGTGTCTTTTCTGGCTGCTGGTTTGTTTTTGAGTACGCCGTTTGCTGCGGATGCTGCTTTCCAGGATGTCAAAATGTATGAGGATGAGATTGATTTTTTGACTGGTGAAGGAATTATTAAGGGATATGATGATGGGACTTTTCGTCCTGGGAAGTCGCTGAACCGCTTGCAGGCTGTTCAGATGATTTTGCGTGAGAAGGGGATTACGGATATTGACGCTGACAATATTCAGGATCCGGGTTTTACCGATCTTGAGCCTGGGGATTATGGCTACAAAGAGGCAGCAAAAGCTGTTGAACTCGGTTTCATCGGCGGGAAAACGGCTCAGGATGGCTCACGTTATTTTGATCCGTTTGGTACGCTGACGCGTGCACAGATGGCAAAAATTTTAGCTGAGGGCTATGATCTTGCGCTTGAGGATACATACCGCTTCAGTGATGTGGCGGCTGGACACTGGGCAAATGAACATATCAGTAAAATCGCTGGTGCCGGTGTGACGACGGGCTATCAGGACGGCAGCTTTAAGCCTGAAAATAAGCTTCAACGTCAGCATTTTGCATTGTTTATGGCGAGATTGTTAAATGAATCGTTCCGTGACACTGATGGTTCCGGGCAGACTGGTGATCTTGGTGAAATGGAAGTAACATTCCTGAACGTTGGCCAGGGAGATGCGATTTTAATTGAGCATACGAATGGTGAAATTACGCTTGTAGATGCAGGCAGATATGGCTCTGTGACAGATGAAGCTCTGCAAGCGGAAGGTGTCACTCATATTGATACATTAATCATCATGCACCCCGACGCTGACCACATTGGCGGCGCGGCTGATGTGATTCGCAATTATGATGTAAAAGAGGTTTTCGACAGCGGCCAGGTTCATACAACGCAGGCTTTTGAAAATTACCTTGACGCAATTGAAGAAACAGGCGTTTTTTACAGTGACGTAATTGTAGGGGACGAGCTTTCAGATGATGAGCGCACGGACCTCAGAACAATCGCGGTTGATGCGGAGGCGTCGGATATGAATGACGGCTCAATTGTTTTAAGGCTGAGCCACGGGGAAATGGACTTCATGCTGACGGGCGATGCAGGCATTGAAGTGGAAGAAATGTTAATCTCAAGCGGAACAGAGCTGGAATCTGAAGTACTAAAGGTTTCTCATCATGGCTCAAACACAGGCACATCCGTTGACTTCCTTGCTGCAGTCGATCCACTATATGCAGTGCTATCATTTGGCAACAATCCTTATGGACATCCGCATGAGGAAGTCGTGAACAGACTGGCGCTTTACCCGACTGACATTTACGCAACTGAAGATGGCACAATCATTTTCACAAGTGACGGCGATCAGCTGACTGTTGAAAAGGGAGAATCGTTTAATGCACCGGAACCGACTCCGGAGCCCACGCCTGAGCCGGGAGACGATGGGCAGCTGTCTGACCAGCTTAAAATTACCGGCAAGAACCTTGACACAGAAGTGGTTACGGTTAAAAATGAAGGAACAACAGACGTCAGTATGAAAAACTGGACCCTAGTCAGCGTGGAAGGGAACCAGACCTTTACATTCCCTGACACATTTATTCTAAAAGCTGGTCAGAGCGTACAAATTGTTTCAGGAAATAATGCTTCAGCGGGTGCAGGTCGTTTACTATGGACCAGATCTTACATTTGGAACAATAATGGTGACGCGGCACAGCTGATCGATCCTGAAGGCAATATCGTGCACCAGCTGAACTAAGGAGGATTGACATGAAGAACGGAATGTATACGGTCGAATCCATCGAACAGGGACTTGTAAGACTGCTTTTGCGAGAGGACGAATCCATCGAGGAGTATATTCCGGAAGAAAAGTTCAATCACCCCATTTCAGAGGGATTGCTCATCAAAGTGAAAGAAACTCCAGATGGTGACTTCATCAGCAAACCTGAACAGGAGCTGACCCAGTCAAAACGTGAAGCGCTTAGAGAAAAGATGGAGCGTCTTAAAAAAAGATAATTGTACCGGGAGCAGTATCCTACGCTCCCGGTTTTTTATTGTAAAAATGTGGGGATGTGCTATGATGAAAATATCCCCTTTTTCCTCTAAACAGGTAGCCAATCCCCTAACGTTTTACGATCTTTTAAATGAAGAAAATACTCAATTGAAGGAGGTATCCTTTTTGAAGTTAAGGATTATTTTTTGTGTGCTTTTGATTACTTTGATACCATCTCCAGCGAAAGGAAACAGCGTAGAACTCTCCGAAAACTTACCGGCATTCCCTGATATAGACGGTCACTGGGCGCAAACTTACATCGAAAGTTTAAATGAAAAGCAGATCATTAACGGTAAAATAAATGGCAAATTCTCACCCGAGGATCAAGTTACCCGGGCACAATTTACCGCCATGCTTGTAAGAATACTCCAACTTACCCCCGTAAACGCCAATTATTTCGATGACGTAAGCGGTCCTCTCCAAAATGAAATCAGCGCAGCCTACGAAGCCGGCATCATAAAAGGCATCACCCCAAAACGCTTTGCCCCAAACCGTAACATCACCCGCGAACAAATGGCCGTCATGCTCTTCAGAACCTACAACATTCTCCACAACACTTACTACCAAACCTTCATCACAGCCCCCTACAAAGACCACCGGCACATCCACTTCAAAAAAGAAGTCAACGCCATCTACCAGCTCCGACTCATGACAGGAACAAACCAGGGAGAATTCCGTCCAAAACAAACCGCCACCCGGGCTCAAGCAGCGAAGACAGTTTACTTGTTAGGGGGAGAGGAGTGAAGGGTGGGGTTTCGAGCTGGGCGCTGGTCCTGGCGAAGGATGGGGTTTCGGCGAAGGATGGGGTCAGACCCTCGCCTTCGCTCTGCGAAGTGCAGGGTCTGACCCCATCCTTCACACTTCAAAAATATCAGTTTATTCTGTAAACTGTATTTATATCTTTCAAAGGGGTGGAGACAAAATGACAAATCATGTGGCGAAAGAGCATTTTGTATATAAGATGGACTGTGGAAATGAACCTGTTTTGCATGTTGAATCCGGTACTCAGGTGGCTTTTGATACATATGACTGCTTTGAAAATCAGATCACATCTGAGGATACGGCGTTTGATGCGATCAACTGGGACCGGATTAATCCTGCAACGGGGCCTGTCTATGTAAATGGTGCTGAAAAAGGTGATGTGCTGAAGGTTCATATTGATGAAATTAAGGTAGGGGAGCAAGGCGTAATGGTCACCGGTCCGGGGCTCGGCGTGATGGGTCACCGTATGGAGGATTTTCAGGTCAAAATCATACCAATTGAAGGTGAAAAAGCGATTTTTAATGAAAAACTTCATTTACCACTTAATCCGATGATCGGTGTGATCGGCGTTGCACCCGAAAACGAAGGGATATCCTGTGGTACACCTGGTGCGCACGGTGGAAATATGGACACAAAAGAAGTTACAACCGGTGCCACACTTTACTTCCCGGTTTTTCATGAAGGGGCGCTATTATCACTAGGCGACCTGCATGCAGCAATGGGAGACGGCGAGATCAGCGTCTCAGGAATCGAAGTGCCGGCAAAGGTAAAAGTAACAGTCGAAGTCATAAAAAATCAGCCCATCTCCTATCCACTGCTGGAAAATGAAGATGGACTGACAGCCCTCGTATCAAAAGAAACACTCGATGAGGCAGCCGATACAGCAGTTGAAATCATGATCGACCTCCTGCAGCCAAAAACAGACCTCACACTATCAGAATTCACCATGCTCATGAGCGCAGCAGGCCAGGTCCGGGTCGGCCAAATTGTAGACCCGCTGAAAACAGCGAAATTCTTTGTGCCGAAGTATATATTAGATAGTTATGGGGTTAAGGTGTTTTGAAGGCGAGGGTCAGACCCTCGCCTTCGCAAAGCGAAGGGCGGGGTCTGACCCCGCCCTTCACTCGTACATTAAAACTCTATCTTCATTACCTCACCCATCAGCTTCGGCAAGTCCGTGTTATCAAGCAGTCCTGAAAACTTATGCGCCTGCGCACCATATGCATACACCGGCACGTCAGTACCTGTATGGGCAGACGTTGTCCAGCCGACAAGTGCACGGTCACTGATGACTTCGTTGATTGCAATTGCTGCATCATCTGCTTCTGTAATCGCTGCCTGTTCTTCTTCAATCAAATCAATATTTGCATACTCTTTTAATACTTCACCAGCATTCGAGCGGTCTTCATTCAGTTCAGCAGCCATTGTATCCCCGGTTGCTTTTACATCATGAAGCACATCGATGTTCAGGTCATACTCTCCGTTTGAACCGACTGACATGCCACCAGTTTCGTGATCTCCAGCTACTACGACGAGTGTATTCTTATCTTTTTTCGCATATTCGATTGCAGCAGCTACGGCTTCGTCAAATGCTTTTGTGTCATTCATTGCCCACGCTGCGTCGTGTGCGTGACCTGCCCAGTCGATTTGAGAGCCTTCAACCATCAGGAAGAAACCGTCTTTATCCTGTTCGAGTGCATCAAGTGCTGCGCCTGTCATTTCTGCAAGGCTTGGCTGGTCAGTTGTGCCACGCTCAAGTTCAGGTGCCATCGCATCGTCAGCAAACAGGCCGAGGAGTTTCCCGCTTTTAGCTGAAGAAAGTTCGTCCAGATCCGTGACGTATTCATACCCATCTTTTTGAGCAGATTCCACTAAATTAAGCTCAGGCTGCTTGCCACCTTCAGATTCGGGCAGGAAGTAATCAAGTCCGCCACCAAGCAAAACGTCAATTCCATTATCAAAATACTGAGGTGCGATGCCCGCTTCATTTCCACGTGACTCAACGCTTGATCCAAATACTGCCGGCGTTGCATGAGTGATGGTAGAAGTTGCCACAAGTCCAGTCGACTTCCCAGCTTCCTCAGCCGCATCTAAAATCGAATCCACCTGCTCACCCTCAGGCGTCACACCAACCATCCCATTATTTGTCTTCACACCAGTCGCCATCGCAGTACCCGCAGCTGCAGAATCCGTCACTTCTGTATCAGCAGAATAGGTCTGCATTAAACCTTTAACATAAGGGTCAAATGAAGACTCCTCACCTTTAAACCAGCGATAATTCGTCGCATAAGATGCATTGTAACCATCCGGAATCATATAAATCACATTATGTACTTTTCCATTTCCCTGACCGGCCCAATCCGGCTTACCCGACGCAGTCGTCTCCCCGTCCTGAGTGCCAATCGCAATCCCCGATAAAACAAGTCCGCCTGAAAGTGCAAGTAAAGCTGTCTTTTTCAACATGTTTTCCCGTCTCCTTTCAAAATAGCTTACGGTGAGAAGATTACCAGAGAATTGTAAAGTTTCAATAACAGGATTGTAAATTTGGGGAAAGATGGAACGAATGGCATTTTTTATGGTTAAAAATGTTAATTGATTGGTTTTAGAGAGGTAAGAAGAGGGGGTGTTGTTATCTACTTCATAAAATCCATTTTGAGACAATTGCACTGTCTTATTGACTGTATGAAGGCCGGGGTCAGACCCCAACCTGCGCTGGACACTTTAATTAAAATAAAAAACCGTGATTTCCATAGGGAAACCACGGTAGGCTAGTTTTAAGTGTTTAGTTAAATTCCAGGTCTTGTTCTTCGATTGCGCGATATAAAAAGACTACTGCCTGAGCACGGGCGAGTGAGTCGTTTGCGCCAAAGTTTGCGTAATCTTTTGGTTTTGATGGATCTTTACCTGTTGTCAGGTTGTTATCATACATCCACTGAATAGCTTCTCTTTCCGATACTTTTTTACCCTGGAATGCCTGAGCCATAATTACAGCAACATCGCCACGACGTAAAGCTGAGTAAGGTTTTCCGCTATTAGGAATACTGTACTTTTTGGAAAGGTCATAATAAACTTTTGTCCAATTATTCTTATCTTCTTTGACCTCATCAGGCTTTGAATATCTGAAGATCATTGCAAGCCACTGAACTTCATTCAGCTTATTGTAAGGTGAAAGTTTCATCGATTTCACATCGCCTTTAATGACATCGTTTGCCATTCCCCATATAAAAGGCTGTGTCCAGTATGCGTTAGCGCTGTAGTCTTTAAACTTAGTGATAGCAGAATCTCCTATTGTAAAGTTATAATTTCCATAACTGTCGTAGTATGATCCTCTCTCAATTGCAATATAATATTTTCCAGCAGGTAAATTCTCAGTAAAATTTATAACCCCTGGAGTTATATGAGTACTACTAGTGTATTTACTTCTAATAGATTTATTATTTTCATCATAGATTGTAAAATCTAATCCACCGTTTAAGTAGCTCTCTATTGAAAATGAAATGTCTTCAGTTTTACTGTTTGTAAATGAATAATAGTCAATTGTATCATTCATTGCAATAAAGCCTTTGTTTTTGTTGCCGAATTTAATCTCACTAGCTTGTGTAGTTCCATCATTAGGTTCTGTTTCATTTGCATGGGCATTTGAGAAAGAAACAGAGAAATTGTAGGCCCCACTTCTTTCTGGCCAATGTCTGTCAGTATAAAACTCAATATAGTAAGTGCCCTTTTTTAGGTAAAGTGTTTCATTAAACTTAGAAGGAGTGATTTTCGAACCAGAGTGATGATCTCGAGTAATAGATTTATTGTTAGCGTCATAAACAGCTATATTTGTTCCACCAGCAATAAAACCTTCTCCGTTTAATTCGATCATACCCTGAGCCGGCACTTCAAACTTATAGTAGTCCACCTGGTCATTATAAGCTAAATGACCACTATATTTCTTGTCGAAAACAATCGATGTAGCTCCGGTGGTACCATCGTTTGGTTCAATTTCATTCACATCAAATTCTTTTTTCTTCATTTTAAAAGAGTACTTACCTTCCTCGCGTGAAAAATCTATTACAGATGAAACGAAAGTATATTTTCCAGGTTTCAAATCAAGTGTAATTGTGCTTTTTTGAGGAGTAGCTTTAGACCCTTGAGAAAAAATGGAATCCAAAGCGTTATTCATATCATCATAAATATTAAAACGGTTGCCATAAACTTCAGTTGTAGTTTCAAAGCTTACTTCAGAAGGTTTATCAAGCACAAAACTATACCTTACTTCTTTGTTTTCGTTAGTTATGTAACCAGTGTATTCTTTACCATTGTCAAGATAAGAACTAGCCTGGGCGTTATCGATAACATAACTCGTTGTAATTAATACTAAAAAGAAAATCATCATCATTCTAAAACATTTCTTCATAAAATACCCCCTAAGAATTTTGTCATATTCAAATATTAAATCAGTAGACCTTTCATCATATTTACCTACGTCTATAATAATATTATTATTCCATATAAAAGTAAATTTCTTTATAAATACAAATTTAATTATACGTTTAAAAAGCGAAGGGGAGGGTTTGACCCCACCCTTCAACCAAAAAAGGTTAACAGGATTTTCCCTGTCAACCTTTCTAAATATTGAACCAGATCAATACCTTGTACTTTCTCTTATCTCAGAAAGACTGCTATTGGCGCTTTCGATGCTGCGCTTCGTTTCTTTTTGCATACGCCCCAGGTGATCTAGTGATGCATTAACTGATGATAGTTCCTGATTTGTATCTGCTTGCAGCGCCTGCATTTTCTTGATTTCGTTAATTTGTAAATGGTGTTGTTCGGTAGACTCGTAAAGATTGATCGCTTCTTTCAAACTGTCAGCACGGAAGTTTTTAAGGTAGTCGATCAATTTTTCAGTACAGTAAATGTGTCGATATTTTAAAGGAACGATTGAATATTGTGCTAAATCTGAATGCAATTTTTCATTTGTTTGCTGTAGCTCTGACAAAACAACCTTATTTTTATCATTGTGATATGAAGTATACTTTTTATTTAAATTATGCAATAACAGGTTGTAAAGGATAACGTATGTAATGATTGTCAGGATAATGGCTACCAAGTCTACTAAAAAGCCTAGAGGTATGACGTTTTCAAGCATTCTGGCTATTGGTCCGAAAAACACTCCAAAGATATCTCCATAAGGCCAAATCAGAAATAAAAATAGAATGATATGTATAATCGGATTGATATTAATTGGATTTTTAAATATTTTTTTGTATTTTTTATCATTTTCTTCAGCACTCAATAGAATTTCATGAGTATATTCAATATTTTTTATAAGCTCTTCACGTCCAGATCCCAATTCAGCTTCCAACTTTTAATTCCTCCAATTGATGAATTTTTTAAGATCGAGATTTGTAGTGAAGGGTGGGGTCTGACCCTACCCTTCATCCTACCCTTCACTGCACTACCGATCACCCTGCCATTGCAATAATATCGTTTTCCTGTAAAATCGCTCTGTCTTCATGTGAAACAGGAGTGTACCCTTTTTCGATCAGCTCTTTGATGTAAATTTTATTGTAAGTAAATGAGAATACGACGCCGGTGATCCATGCGCCAATTCCTAATGTGAATGATCCAAGAATGGCTTCAAGAATGAACATAATGAGTGCCCATTTTAAATCTCCTCTGAAAAGTGCTGGAAAGAAACCGAAGAAGAAAGTTGTCCAGCTAAAACCGACTTTAACCTCTTTTACTACGCCGCCTTTATTTGCTAATTTAATTTTCATTTAGATCCCTCAATTTCTATTTTTATATTCATTATTTCTTTTAGGTATCGATTGATAGGCCGGTAGTGTTTATTTTATGGCTTCATATTCAAGATCAGATTGGGTATAGTTATAACCAATTAAAATAACCCACCAAAATCCCTCAGCTCATTAATCTGATCCATCACACCAC
This sequence comes from Jeotgalibacillus malaysiensis, assembly GCF_044789845.1. Lineage (NCBI taxonomy): Bacteria > Bacillati > Bacillota > Bacilli > Caryophanales > Caryophanaceae > Jeotgalibacillus > Jeotgalibacillus malaysiensis. The sequence continues at coordinate 2,780,840 of NZ_CP085252.1, read as the reverse complement.
CAAATGCTGAATCTGTGAGATAGTTTACGTACATGCCAAGCACAAGGAATGTCACGATTGTAAAGATTGCAGTTCCATAGTAAGCGTCTGTTTTAGTGCTGCTTTTATTTAATAGAGTTGCATTCAGGTACACTGGTGTAATGATCAATGCAAATACGATTGCTGCCACTAGTGCGGCGATGCTATATGTATTTGCGTTTAAGAATTTGAAAATTAAACTGAGCGCACTGAGAAATAACGTAGGGAATAAGAGCGTTCCGTAAAAAGCTGTGAGCTGCTGAATTGGGCGGCCCGTGCTGAAAATTTTCACTGTGGCAAATAAAATACCAATTACCAGTGCTACAGGAATTGCAATATACAGAAATGACGATAGGAAGTAACTGATAATTGAAGGAGTCAAGGCTGGTTCGGGAGTACCGAAAAAGCTTGTAAACTCATTCAGCCCTTCAAGTAAAGTAAGCACAAAGCTGTGTACCAGGCTTGTAAGTGCTAATGCTAATACAATTGTTGTAAGAATTAATAAAATCAATCCGTTTTTAAACTCTGTCGCACCTGTCTGTAAAATGGCACCAGGTGATTTCACATACTTCTTGAAATAGGCTGCAAATCCTTGAGAAGTATTTCTTACTTTACCTGCATAAGGGGAATCGGCCGTAGCAGCCTGTCCCGGCATTGCTGTCTGCACGGCAGCTGCCAGTGGTGAAGTGGCTGTCTGCGTATTCACTGTTTCAGCAGGTTGTAATCCAGCACCACACTTACCACAAAACTTCCCCTGGGCCTGCTGATGGTCACACGTTGGACACGTCATAAAATCACTCCTTTGTTTTGGAGTGAAGGCGAGGGTCTGACCCTCGCTTTCACTTTCGTCTTCGTCTTAACATCTCCGAAGGCCGGGGTCTGACCCCATCCTTCCACCACCGCCTTCGCTAACCCCGCGTCGCTAATCACCAATCAAATCTGTCTTCAATAACTCATGCAGTTTAAACTGTCCATCTATGATCTTCAAAACGGATTCTGTTCGGTAGCCGTTGTAGCGTGTTTCTCCGTCCTGGAAGATGTAGAACCATTCTTCGGTTGTGACGACTGCTTCTGTGGCTGATACGACGCGCAGGTCAATCAGGTTGGTGCGGTCGACTTCCTCAGTAATCCCTTTTGATGCGAGATAGTCAATGTAATCTCTTTGTTCGTTGTAACGGGCACCGGAAGAGTCTGTGAATGGTGCAATGATTGAGAAGTCCTGTTTGTTGATTGCTTCAACTGAAAGCATGTTGTAGGTTCTCATGAATGACTCGACTTCGCTTCTTGATACTGTGTTGAAGTTCAGGCCTTCAGCTGCCGGTTGCTCAGCAGGTTCCACTGGTTCTGCAGGCTTTTCTACGACAGTTTCAAAATAGGTGTTTGTTCCTTTGATTTCATGAATGGATCCGCGTACGCTTGAAATCTCATTTAGATCACATTTATTCACCTGGAATGAATCTTCGACGTACTGAAGCTCCAGTTCACATCCGAAATAGGTAAGCTCCTTTTTTCCGTGATCAAGGCTGATATAAGCCATTACTTCGGCCGGCATGCTTAGACGGACGTTTTCACCTTCGCCGGTAACTGTTGCCTGATCAAGATGAATCGCTGCAACTTCAACCTGACCGCTGACGGCTGTTCCTTCATTAGTCAGGGCGATGATTTGTTCTGCCAGCATTTGCTGATGATCAGATGAGATGCCTGTGAAGTGATCTGCATCTAGGTAAGCCATTGCTTTAATTAGATCCTCGCTGTATTGCAGGTAATCATTTAACAGCTGGTCGGCCTGCTCATCAGAGAGTATTCCTACTTCAATTTCATTCTGCCCGGCTGATATCTCCATCTCCTCAGACGAAAACTCACCCCATGGATATATTGCTGAAGCGGTTGCCATCAGACTGCTGCCGATCGGAATTGGCCCGATTGTATCGGTCTTTCCGTTTTCACCAAAAGCAACTTCATTTTCGTCAATGTTCAGCTTTGTATGAGCAGGGGAGCCGTTTTTCAGGTTGAATGACACTTCTGCAAATTCAATTTTTGCTCCGACTGCCTGCACGGTTCCTGACAGGCTGACTAATGTAAGCTCCTGTTCATCAGAGAGCTCACCAAAGTCATTTGAAAAATCGGTGGTCATCGTGTAAACGCCTGGCGCAAGCGGACCTGCAGTCAGAACGCCACTGTCAGCTGTTTTTGATAACACCTTGCCATTTAATTTAACCTCTGCCTGAACCGATTCATCAGGGAGCGGCAGTTCGATATGCTGATCAGCCCCTGTAACAGCATACTTTTTGATGACACCTAACAGCGGTTTTTGCTCAGTGATCGTAAAGAGCTTTGCCTCTTCAGGTGTTGCTTCGTGAAATGAGCTCAGCGCTGTTTCTTCATCGAGTGCTATTAAAGCTTCTGCTTCAAACTCATTGATGCTCGTGCCGTCTTCATGGAGCACATATTTTTGTACAGCTTCGGTATCTCCATCTTTAAAAGCCTGGGTAAATCGTTCAGCTGTCTGATCTGCTGAAAAATACAGGCTCGTTCCGTAAATTCCTCCGCCTAAAAGGACCAGCACTGTCAGGACAGACGCAATAACTGCTTTTTCCTTTTTCGTCCGTTTCCTTTTAGGAGCGGGTGGAGGAGGCGGGGGAGGAGCTGCAGCCGATTCCCCCTGCTGAAGCGGCTGACCGCATGACAGACAGAACTTCTGGTCAGCGGCAGCTTTGGCACCACATTCCTGACAAAATTTTTGCATGATTTCACTCCTAGACCTCTGTAATATCATCAGTCATCATATCGATCCGGTCGATGTATAACTGGTTGTCCTTAACTTTTAAAATGTAGCTCTTCGTTCTCGTATAGCGCCACGTTTCATTTACATGGTTATGAAAATCAAATAGCTCAGCAGTGTTCACTTTGTACGTATCCTCACCCGTTTTTTCAACAGAAGTCACGCGGTCTTCAAGGAACTCAAAGAAATAATACGTATCATCAAAACTATGAATATATTCATCATATTCTCTGTAAATCGAACTTCCAGATTCAAAGTAGCTTTGAACAAACGCGAAATCCTTTTCGTTCAACGCATATTCATAATCCTGTCTGAAGTTGACGATAAATGTTTCGATGTCCTGATCAGAAGTGGCTGAGGCAGTTTCTTTTTTCTCTTCAACTTTTTCCACGACATCTACCGGGATACTTTCGTGATAAATCTCAGATCCGGCAAGCACAAGGTCAGGTTCTGTTTCAAATGTCTCATCTCTATAAGAATAATCATCCACATAAAATTTACCTTCATCCGCATTGTAGGAAAGCGTTAAGTATCCATCAGAAATAAACTCCTCTGGATCTTTTGGCTCTGCTGCAATGTGGGAAGCTTCATAAAAGTGGAGAGAGGCCGGAATGACAAGCTTTGACGTATCGCCATCTCCAGTTACGCGGGAAGCACTTGTCATTAATTGAATTTCATTCAGCTGACCTGAATACATCCGGTTGCGCTCAATCATATCCTCAATATTATCCTGCCACTTTGTTTTCAATGCTTCAGTACCATCTTTAATAAAAGAGGCATCCTGATTCGCATTCGCCTCAACCGTCTGTTCAGCATAAGCAAGTGCGAGCTCGCCGACTTCACTTCTCTGATCTTCTGTTAAATGTGAGATCGTCACCGGCTGCAGACTTTCTGAAACGGCAATTTCATCGGATTCAAGCGTCCCCCACGGATAAGTCGCAACTGCTTTTACACTGACTGACCCATTTAGCGGGAGAGGACCAACCTTTGCTGTCTCTCTGCTGCGCTCGTTAAAAGGAATCTCATGCCCGTTTATTACAACATTCGTTGCGTTCGGATCATCAAAAGGCAGACTGAAAATCACGTAATCCATATCAGGTTCTATGTAATGCGACTGGTATTCACGAGAAGTACTGGTTAACATCAGCTCTTCTGAAGCCGTCAGTTCACCGTAGTCACTGCTGAATGTAGAGTCCAATAGGTAATTCCCTGGAAGAAATGGTCCAACATTAATTGATTCACCTGATCCGGATGTGCCTAGAGAAGCTCCATTCAGTGAAAATGCATACTGAACTTCGTCTTCAGTCGGTAAATAAAGCTCAACATACTGTGGAACACCAATGACTGCATGGCGGTTGATTACACCAGCAACCTTTCCGTGCGGCTGAATCGACAGCAATGGTTCATTAATAGACCACAAAAACCCGTCCGTTTCTTCAAACGTCATAATCTCAGCAAGTTGTTCTGGCGGTAAACTAAGAAATGCTTCCGCTTGGTATTCATCCACTTCAGCACCGTTTTCAAGGACCATCAAGGAAGCAAGTGCTTCTGCGTCCTCATTTTGCACAGCATCCTTGAAACGGTCCAGTGTGCTTTCAGCAGAGTAATAGTTTGATGCAAAGTAGGAGCTGCCGGCAATAGCAACGAGTAAAACCGCTCCTGCTGCAAGTACAGCTTTTTGCTTCTTTGTGCGTGGTTTTCGGGGAGCAGGCGGCGGTGTCTGTTGCATTTGAACCGGCTGCTCGTACGTTATCTGTTCATTAACCGGCTGGCTAACAGATGTCTGAGTTTCCTGATTGACAGGTTTCCCGCACTCCTGACAAAAGCGTTCATCAGACTGCTGCGGATGTCCGCATTGGGTACAGAATTTACTCAATAGCAATTCACTCCTTTTGAATTTAGTTTAAAAGCTGCTAATTTCATCAATCATATTGAAGAATGTAGATTCTGATACTGCATCAGCGTAGAATATCATCGCAATACCTGAAAGAATAATATAAATCGCTACAGCAAAGACCGGATCAGTCGTTTTAGATTTTTTAGTAACAAGTGAGCTAATCATATAGAACGGAATCATCGCAAGCGCTAAAAGGAAAGATACGCCGAGGAGGACAGTCGTTAATCTATACATGCTGGTGAAAAGTGTGATGATTGAACCAGCTGCTAAAAGAATAGGAAGTATCAGGTGGGTACCATAGTATGAAATGATAGATTTAAAAGAATCTTCTCTGCCAAATCCTTTATTTACAACATATAATGAAGCCGTAACAATCAATAAAAAAATAGCGATCACAAAAAATGCCTGGATAAATACTTCAAAGAATGAAGGAGCATTTATTCCGCTGAATTCACTAAAACTAAAGAATCCAACTGTACTCGCTACCTGTCTGACAATTAAATAAGGCATAGCAGCAAAAAGCACTGTAAATAGAATAAGAGAAATAAGACCGTTTAAAAACTGCTGCTCACCTGTATTAAAAATGTGTGAGGGGTTTTTAATAAACGTTTTTATGTAGTTTAAATAATTTCTTGATGTATGTTTTGCCTTCTCAATCGTTGGATTAGGGGCACTGCTGACAGTGGCTGCCTGATGCTGCTGTTGAGTCTGCTGCTGTAAAGGTGGCGGTGGTGCTGTAGCCGAGGCCGCTACCTGCTGTTCTGCCTGCGAAACTGTCTCCTCCTTGTATACCATTTCTGATCCGCAATTCCCGCAGAATTTACCAGATGTTTGTTCATGACCGCAACTAGTGCAACTCATATCATCACTCCTTAACAAAATTTTAGAAAGAAACAGAGAACTAATAACCATTTCTTTATGCCTATATTATTGGTGTTAAGATGTAAAGTCAACAGCCTTTTACAAAATTTATAATAAAAAAGTAATGTTGACTTTGGCAAGAGCGAGTCGAAAAGGGTATGAAGAAGGAGTGGAGTAGGGAGTGAAGTAGGGGGTCAGACCCTGGCCTTCGGTACTAAAAAAGCGAAGGAGAGGGTCTGACCCTGCACTTCGCTTTCTGCTATTCTATTATTTCAACCAGTTCGACTTCGAAGTTGTAACCATCATCCGGATCTGTGTCCTCTACTTTGATCATACCGATGTTCGGGGCAAAGTAGACGGTTTGGCCGTAGCCGATGCTTTCCTGAGCGATAACATGTTCGAATGTGCCTGCTGGTGTTGTAACTGTTGCGTCAACGTCTGTAATTTTGTATTCGTCTCCTTCTTCCTCGTAGTAAAAGTCGGTCCAGACTTGTCCTTCGTATAGTGGGTAAGTAAGGACTGTGTAGTATTCTGATTCAGGATAACCAATACGGAGTTCGTTGTCATACTCTGTGTAGATTTCCTCGTATTCATCGCCGCTTGAGTAGGTACTGTACCAGATATCCCATTCAATATTTAACGGTGCATAAATTCCTTCGTAAGAAAATACGTACTCATCATATTCACCATCAATTTCTTCTGAAAATACATATGTTTTTTCAGTATCCATTAGATAGCTGATATTTTTCTGGTTAGAGGTGGTAACGAAATCCTCGTTTAACAGACGCGCCATAAACAGTGCGAAGTGTTGGCGTTGAATTAGATTTTCAGGACGGAATGTCTGATCTTCATAACCGGTTGTGATGGCTTCTGATGCTAAAACGTCAATATAATCCTTAGCCCAGTGACCGCGCTTAACGTCATTAAAATAATAGCGCCACTCTTTCTCAAGGTCATAGGCAACAGATAAGATCTTAGCCATTTGTGCTCTGCTTAAAGAACCATAAGGATCGAAAAACTTGTTTCCATTACGATCCGTTTTTCCGGAAATAAAACCAAGTTCTACAGCTTTCGCTACTTCTGCATAACCATAATCCCCACTTTTTAAATCGGTAAAACCAGGATCCGGTGCTGTAAAATCCGTCACACCCATCTCCCGTAAAATCATCTGCACTGCCTGTAGACGCGCAACATTTTTAGCAGGCGCAAACGTGACATCCTGATACCCTTTAATAATCCCCTGCTCAGTCAAATAGTTTATCTCTGACTTGTACTGGCTCACATCACTAAAAGATGCAGCCTGTGCTGGTGCAGCAGCAAAAAAGCTAAGCCCCAAAGCCCCAATCAAAACCTTCTTCATTTCCAATTCCTCCTAATCCAAATTCAATCAATTAAATTTACCACAACAAAAAGCAAAAAAATATACATAAAAAAAGAGAACAAGAACTTTATTTTTGGTAAGTGAAAATGGACTTATTTTGAGCGAAGTGTGGTAGCGAAGGCTGGGGTCAGACCCTGCCCTTCGCTTGTAACAAAAAACGAAGGCCGGGGTCAGACCCCAGCCTTCGCTATATTTATGCCAGTTGCATCGTCGTAATGCAGGTAGCGTCGTCTTCGTATGTGGAGATTTGTGCTTCTGTGCTCTTGCCGTTGTGTCCAATTTTTACATTATATGTTTTGTCACGCGGCAGCCAGAGGTCGATAAATCCGTTTTCGTAGGTGGTCATTTCTTCGTCGATGACGACGTTTCCTTCTTCGTCTTCTACATAAACGTTAAATGTTTCTTCAACCATTTCACCCTGACAGCCCGTCAGACTGTGGAATGTGCAAGGGTGCGTCTGATTTTCGTAAGGCGCGATTGATACGAAAAAGTCTTCGTTTGAAATGTCATATACATTTTCACTGCCGTCTTCTTCATTTACAATTAACTCTTTTCCATTAATCGAAGCCTGCTCAGCGCTGACCTCACGCGTGCTAAAATCCTTTATTAATCTCTTGATATCAAACTCATCATCCGCTGAACTGCTATTTTCGCTGTCGCTGCTACAGCCTGCAAGTACAATTGATAAAATAAGTACAACAAAAACTGACCATTTCTTCATGAGCTGTCACTCCCTAACTATGATGTTCTTATACCCCATTATAGTATCTATTGCTATAAATAAAAGTGAAATGTGGTGATCGACATAAATTGTTCAGAGACAAACTCTTTTAACCATTAAAAGGAAACTGTGAGATAATAGACGCTACATAATTGATAGGGGGGTAAAAGGTGAACTACATAAAATTAGCAAAAATGTTATCATTTATATTAATTGTCAGTATGCTGTCGGCCTGCAGTAATGGTATTGAAATAGAAGAGCCATTAGATTATTCAATCTTGACTTCGGAAGAAACATTTCCAGATAACTTCAGAGAAATTGAAGTGTCTGAAAAAGATGGAACAATGCCAATGATGTCGGCAGAAACTGTGTGGTCACCTGAAGAACTAACTGAAGCGTGGGAAAGGTATTCATTCAAAGAAGACCAGCCGGCCATTTCATTCAGTGAACAATCAGTCCTCTTCCTAACCATTCACGAATCAGGAAGCTGCGAAGAACAAATTGGTGCAATCAGCACAAATCACGAAACAAACGACATAGAAATCCATTTTATTGAAATCGATGGAGACTGCTCAGCAGACGCGCAACCAAGATCATTTGCAATCGAAATAGACACCCTGATACTTGAACAGGCGCAAAACGCAGTCGTCGTCAAACAGAATAGAAGAGTTGTCATAGAATTGGCGAGCGAAGGCGGGGGTCAGACCCTGACCTTCGCTACCGACACAAGGAGGTTAAAAATTGAATTTGTCACGATTATCTAAAGTAATTTTGTTAACAACGATCATTGTCCTTTTAGCGGGATGTGTAAATGTTGAAAATCCAATAGATTACGCAATACTGACGACTGAACAGACCAAGCCGGAAAATTTCGATGAACTGGGGCCAAGAACAGTGTATGAAGATGGGATTTCTCCTCCAGATGCGGGGATTGATTCAGCTGGCAAGGTAGAGGAGGTCTCAGACGCCTGGGAGCGGTTCGGTTTTACAGAAGTACAGCCAGAGGTTGACTTTGATCAAAAGGCAGTGCTGTTTATAGCTCTTTTCGAATCCGAAGGCTGTGAAATGGAAATCGAGAATATAGGTACTAATCCGGACACAGACGATATCGAAGTGTATTTCGCTAACACTGATGACTCATGCACATCAATGGACAATCCACGTTCTATCGCACTTGAAATAGAAAAAAGTATACTTAACCAGTCTGAGAGAGTAGTGATTCAGGAAGGCGAAAAGTATTTGATAGAGGTATTGGATTTATAAGGTGCCGGGGGAGTGAAGGGGAGGGTCTGACCCTTGCCTTCGTTGGAAGGGGACTGAAGGCCGGGGTCTGACCCCAGTCTTCAGTCAGCTCCTTAATATGTTAAAATACTTATATGTTATCTTGAAAGGAGTATTTATGAAAAAAATTCTTTTAGTATTTGTTGCTTTGTTTTTATTGTTTCCGGTGTTACCTTCGAAGGCTGCGACGTTTTCGGATGTGACTTTATATGAAGAGGAGATTAGCTGGCTTGTTGATCGTGGTGTCATAAAGGGTTATCCGGATGGCACGTTTAAGCCGGGTCAGGCGATTAAGCGCTTGAATGCTGTGCAGATGATTCTCAGAGATATTGGCTTTACTCAGGAGCAGATTGACAATTTTGAGGGTGAAGATCCCGGATTTGTGGATTTGGCAAAAGGTCAGTATGGCTATCAGGAGGCGCTGATTGCAAATTCTTTAGGTATTATTAATGGAAAGAAAAATGCAGATGGAGACCTGATTTTTGATATCGGTGGTCATATGAACCGGAGTCAAATGGCAAAGGTTTTGACGAAGGCTTATACGCTTGAAGCGGGTATTGATGATGAGCTTCCGACTTTTAAAGACACTGAAACACTTGATCCGGAAACGGCATTGTACATAGGGATTATTGCTGATGCGGATATTTCAACTGGTTATGGAGACGGGACATTCCGGCCTTTTGAAAAAACAACAAGACAGCATTTCGCTGTATTTTTGAAAAGAACGTCAGATTACTTATACGAACCACTGCTTGATACAAGAGTGTATTTCCTTGGAGATGATAAGGGAGACGCTGCTGTCATTGAATTTCCAGACCAGTCGACAGTTATGATTGATGCAGGCCTAGATGCGGCTGAGTTAGATGCCCAGCTGACAGACATCGGCTTAACAGACATCGATACATTTATCGCAACCGAGCTTTCTGCTGAAACGCTAAATGGTGCAACACGTGGGATTTTTGAAAAATACAGTATTGATCAGGCAGTCGACGCGAGCGAAGAGAATGACAATGACAATGACTACTTAAATATGCTGGAATCACTGGGAGTTGAGCGCTTAAAAGCTGAGCAGAATAAAATGCTTGCTGGTGATGAAGAAACAGCTGTTTTATTCGCCGAAAACATTAATGATGGTGTAATGATGTTAAGACTTTGGAATCAGGAAATGAACATCCTGTTTGCCGGCTCAGCGACAGACGAAATGTACAAAGAAATGTTCCCAGCCATTCCATACGATATTGTGCAAGTATCAAGAAAAGTTAAAATTACAGACGCTGTATTAAATAGATTCGATCCAACTTATGCAATACTTCCAACGAACTATCCAGAAGAATATTACCGCCATCTAGACTGGAATGACGTACTCCTTTATTCACCACAGGAACAATATATTTCGACAGTCGTATCAAGTGGAGCGTATTTTTTCTTTTATGATAGTCCGTTGAATCGGTTGGATGATTGAGTTAGGGCCCGGGGGTTTTCCCGGGTTTTTTGTTTGGTGAGAATTACTGCGGCACACTGGGGACGGAGTTGGCTGTGCCACTTTTAGAATGATTCTAAAAATGACCCACTTAACTCCGTCCCCAGTGTACCGCTTAAGAAAACCCTTACAATATATTAACTTATATTTACAACCATATGGTATAGTATACCTGTATCATATTTAAAAAGGAGTGGATTAGTTTGAAGAAGTTAGTTACTGCTGGTGCAGTGCTGTCTTTGGGTTTGGCTGCTGCTGCGGTTGCCCCGGATGCGAGTGCTGCTGAGGGTGATCAGGTAAAACTGCGGATTTTGGAGACGACGGACACGCATACGAATTTGTTTCCTTATGATTATTATCGCGGGACTGAGAATCAGAATGTGGGGCTTTTAAAGACTGCTTCGTTAATTGAGAAGGCGCGTGCAGAGGTTTCGAATCATGTGTTAGTAGATAATGGAGACACAATTCAGGGGACTCCGCTAGGGACTTATTTTGCCAAGGTGGAGCCGGTTGCTGAAGGTGAGGTTCACCCGGTTGTTGAGGTGATGAATGCGCTACAGTACGATATGGTGACGCTTGGGAATCATGAGTTTAACTATGGTCTTGAATTTATGGAGCAGGTTTACGGTGAGGCTGATTTTGGTTATGTGAGTGCGAATACATATATTGATGATGGAGATGACAATCCTGATAATGATCAGCCGGCTTATGATCCTTATAAAATTGTTGAGAAGACAGTTATTGATGAAAATGGAGATGAACAGACAATTCAGGTTGGCTATATCGGATTTGTAGCCCCACAGATCGTTCAGTGGGATAAAGCTCATTTAGATGGAAAGATCATTACGAAGGATATTGCTGAATCGGCTGAAAAGTATGTGCCTCAAATGAAGGAAGAAGGAGCAGATGTGGTCATTGCGATTGCGCATACAGGATTCGACCAAAACGCTAAAGCGGGCGACATGGCTGAGAATGCAGTACTTCCGCTTAGTTTAGTAGAAGATATTGATGCGATCACTTTTTCACATACGCATGATGTATTTCCAGCTGCGCCTGGAGGTTCTTTAGGATCGCTTTTCAAATCGAACGGTGAAGTTCTTGATTATATCGATGCTGAAAAAGGAACGATCAATGGCGTTGCCGCGGTTGAGTCTGGATTTGGCGGTGCTTACCTTGGGGTGATTGACTTGACGCTTGAGGAGGTTAACGGCGAATGGGAGGTCGTGGGTTCCCAGTCAGAAAACCGTTCTATTAATGGCGTTGAAGTAGATGAAGATATTGCTGAACTTGTTCGCGATGCTCATGAATCTACAATTGAGTATACAGAAGGCAAGCTTGGTACAACGACTGCACCAATTCACAGCTACTTTGCTCTTGTACAGGATGATCCATCAGTTCAGGTAGTGACAGATGCACAGAAATGGTATGTAGAAGAGTATATTCGGCTGAATTCCCCTGAATATGCAGATACGCCACTACTGTCTGCAGGCGCACCTTTTAAGGCAGGGCGAAACGGCATTAATGAATACACAGATATTGAAACAGGGGACCTGACAATCCGATCGGCCGGCGACCTATATCTTTACGATAACACGTTAAAAGCAGTTCTTTTAACCGGAGCAGACGTACGCGAATGGCTTGAAATGTCAGCCGGTAAATTTAATCAGATTGATCCGGCCGCAGAAGAAACTCAAAATCTGTTAAATCCAACTTTTCCAGCCTATAATTTTGACGTGATCGATGGCGTTACTTACGAAATCGATGTTACGCAGCCAGCTAAATACAATAACGACGGAACTTTAAACGATGAAAATGCAAATCGTATCATCAACTTATCTTATAATGGTCAGCCTGTAGAAGACGATCAGGAGTTTATCGTCATTACAAACAACTACCGTGCAGGCGGTGGCGGGAACTTCCCGGGTCTTGCAGACGCTGAAATGGTCGTAGATTCAGCTGAAGAAAACCGTCAGATTCTGATGGACTATATCACTGAAAAAGGTGAAATCAATCCATCAGCAGATATGAACTGGTCCATTGCTTATGTAAATACTGGAGCTGAAGTCACTTTCCTTTCAAGCCCCGCTGCTGAAAAATATGCAGAAGGCAGCATCAGCTACACTGGTCAAACGAACGAAGACGGCTTTGGTATTTTCAAGTTTGACCTTGCAGGCGAATTAACACCACTTCCGGAAGCATATCCATTTGATGATGTAACCTCAGAGCATTGGGCGTCAGAATATATACATGACCTTGCAGACAAAGGGATTGTATATGGGAGACCTGATGCAACATTTGGTCCACAGGAGCCAGTCACACGCGGTCAATTTATCTCAATGATTGTAAGATCACTAGGTCTTAGCGATAGAGACAATACGCTAAACGAAGAACTGTCACTTGCCTACGATAATGGCATCACAACTCGTGAACCTGCAGCATTTGACCCATTTGTAAAAATCACGAGAGAACAAATGGCAGCCATGCTTATGCGCGCATATGAAGTGAAAAATGGTGAAAGCTATGAGGCAGATAATCAAGCTGTCTACCTAGACAGAGCACAAATCAGCACAGTCTTCACTGACCACGTCGATGCAGCCGCAGAACTCGGCTACATGACCGGCCACGAAGACGGCAACTTCAACCCGCGTGGCAATGCAACACGCTCACACGCTGCGAAGGTTTTGTCTTTGTATTTGAAATAAGTGATTGGATGAACACCAGAGGGTTTTGCTCTGGTGTTTTTTTAATAGCGACACACTGGGGACGGAGTTGAGTGTGTCACTTTTAGAATGATTACAAAAACGACTCACTCAACTCCGTCCCCGCTGTGCCGCTCAAAAAATATCAAAAACCTATTGAATTCTCAACCCATTCATGTATAATAACTTTAACACATAAAAGCATAAAAGCGTCGAAGTGCAAAAGTATAACAGGGGGTATTTCAGATGAAAAAGTTATGGTTGTCAGGTGCAGCGTTGTCTGCGGCAATGGTGTTAGCGGCTTGTGGTGAGGAGACTTCTGAGACGTCGGCTGAGGGCGGCGGGGAGGATTCATATACGATTGGGGTGACACAGATTGTTGAGCACCCGTCTTTAGATGCTGCGACTGAAGGGTTTAAGCGTGCATTTGAAGAGGCTGGACTTGAAGTTACATTTGATGATCAGGTGGCACAGGGTGATCAGAATAACAGTCAGTCCATTTCGCAGAAGTTTGTGGCGGATGGTGTGGATCTGATTTTTGCTAATTCAACACCGAGTGCGCTCAGTTCGCTTAATGCGACGGCTGATATTCCGATTGTGTTTACATCGGTGACGGATCCACTTTCTGCAAATTTAGTAGCTGATATGGAAGCGCCGGGTGGCAATGTAACGGGAACAACGGATATGCATCCGGATGCGATTTCGAATACAGTTGAGTTTATGACAAATGAGCTTGACGTGAAGTCAATTGGGATGGTCTATAACGCTGGTGAGCCGAACTCGGTTGTGCAGGTGGATGCAGTGAAAGAGGCTGTTGGATCTGACGTGACGGTTGAGGAAGCGGCTGTTTCGACTTCTGCTGATGTGAAGCAGGCAGCTGAATCGCTTGTTGGAAAAGTGGATGCGTTTTACATCATTACTGATAACACAGTTGTTTCTGCGCTTGAATCTGTGATTGGCGTTGCGAATGATCAGGACATTCCGCTTTTCGTTGGGGAGCTTGATTCAGTTGCACGCGGCGGGTTTGCGGCATTCGGATTTGAATATGGAGATATTGGCTACGAAGCGGGTCAGATGGCGGTTGAAATTTTGACTGAAGGCGCTGATCCTGGTGAAATGGCGGTTCAGTACCCTGGAAATCTGAAGCTGATGATTAATCGTGATGCGGCTGAAGAGATGGGCATTGAAGTGAAGCCTGAGTGGGAAGAGATGGCCGAATTTACAGAGTAAACGTTATGAGCGGAGCGCGCTGCTTCGCTCTTTTTCATCAAAGGGAGAGAGGAAGAGTTGTATGTGGATGTCCATTTTCACATCAGTTGAGGTAGGACTGATGTTTGCACTGATGGCGCTTGGCGTCTATCTATCGTTTAGAATTCTCGATTTTCCCGATCTGACAGTGGACGGGAGCTTTGTCACAGGCGCAGCGGTTGCGGCCATCATGCTTGTAAACGGTGTGAATCCATTGATGGCGGTCGCAGCAGCATTTGCAGCAGGCTTTATTGCTGGCACGATTACAGGACTGCTTCATACAGTCGGCGGCATTAATCCGCTTTTATCAGGGATCCTGATGATGATCGCGCTCTACTCTATCAATCTGCGTATTATGGGCGCACCAAACGTCTCACTGCTCGCTCAGGATCACCTGTTTACATGGATCCGTCAGGGCATCGGCGGCACGTGGGCCATCATGATTGTCATGGTTGTATTTGTTCTTTTAGTCAAAATCATGCTCGACTTCTTTTTAAAAACAGAGTTCGGCCTCGCACTAAGAGCAGTTGGTGACAATCACTTAATGATTACTTCATTCTCAGGAAATATCCACTTTTATAAAGTATTCGGCCTTGGGCTTTCAAACGGATTAGTCGCCATCGCAGGTGCACTCGTCGCACAATACAGTGGGTTTGCTGACGTCAATGCTGGAATCGGGATGATCGTCATCGGGCTTGCCTCCGTCATTATCGGGGAAGCGATTTTCGGTAAAAAGACGATTATCCGCACAACGCTTGCTGTGATTGTCGGCGCAATCATCTACAGAATCATTGTCGCGCTGGCACTGCGGGTGGAATTCCTTGAAACAGGCGATCTAAAGCTGATCACAGCAATCATCGTGATTCTCGCTCTCGTCCTTCCAAAAGCGATCGCCAAACAAAAAGAAACAATGCGAAAACGACAGCGCCGCCTACGACTCAGCGCGCAGAAAGGATAGTGGCATATGCTTAAGCTAAATGAACTTTACAAAGTATTTAATGAAGGAACGCCGGATGAAAAAGTGGCGATTGATGATATTACGCTTGATGTGAAAAAGGGTGATTTTATTACGATTATCGGCAGTAACGGAGCCGGGAAATCAACGCTTTTCAACATCATCGCCGGGAAAATGTATCCTGACCTGGGCGAGGTGCTGATCAGTGACGAGAACGTAACCGGACTCCCTGAATACAAACGCGCCCGCCGCATCGGCCGAGTATTCCAGGATCCGATGGCAGGGACTTCGCCGACACTGACAATCGAAGAAAACCTGTCGATTGCATACAGCAGAGTGAAACCTCGTACATTGCGCCTTGGCGTTACAGCGAAAAGAAGAGCATTTTTCAAAGAGCAGCTTGAAACACTTGGACTTGGACTTGAAGACCGCCTGCGCGCAAAAGTCGGTCTGCTCTCAGGGGGAGAACGCCAGGCGCTCTCACTGCTCATGGCAACATTTACAAAGCCTGACCTGTTATTACTCGATGAACACACAGCTGCCCTGGACCCATCAAGAGCGGCACTCATCACACGACTTACTAAAGAAATCGTCGAACGTGAACAGCTCACTACAATCATGATCACCCATAACATGCAGCAAGCCGTCGACCTCGGCAACCGGATCCTGATGATGGATAAAGGAAAGGTTATTTTTGAGGAAGAGGGCACGCGTAAGAAGCATCTGACTGTGACAGATCTGCTGAATGAGTTTGGGAAGATGAAGGGGACTGAGCTTTCGGATCGAACGTTGCTTGGGGTTTAGGTTAAAAGCGACACAGTGGGGACGGAGTTCAATGGTTCATTTTTAGAATGATTCTAAAAGTGGAACACTCAACTCCGTCCCCGCTGTGCCTCACTCACTACCTCCCTGAAAAATCAGGAAACGGATCTTCCAGTTTGCGCCAATCAGATTTCAACTCTTCATCAGTCAGCAGACATTGATCAAGCTCTTTAGTAATGGCTTCCTGATCAAGTCCTATTCCGATAAAGACAAGCTCGTTCAGCCGATCGCCCCATTCAGGATGCCAGCGGCTGTTCAGCTCTGGCTCATCTTTCAGTGTCTGCTGTTGTTCTTCTTCCGGCAAAGCAGCCACCCATGTCCCCGCAGACTGCAGCTGAATCGATTTCCCCGCCTGAGAGACCAAACCTGCAGACTGTTCTTTTGTTGCAAGCCAGAAAAAGCCTTTGGAACGGACAATTTCCTCAGGAAGCTCACTCAGGAATTGATAAAATCTTGCCGGGTGAAAAGGATGCTGCCTTTTATAAAGGAAAGATGTAATCCCGTACTCTTCTGTTTCCGGGATATGCTCTTCATTCAACTCTTTGATCCACCCCGCACCCTGGCTGGCTTTCTCAAAATCAAAAGCTTTCGTATTTAAAATGTCCAGCGGGTCTACCTGACCGTATGAAGCTGTCAGGATCTTTGCTTCGGGGTTTAATGTCTTCAGCAGAACCCTGATCGCATCCGCTTCCTCAGAAGAAACAAGATCGATTTTATTTAAAATAATGACATCAGCAAATTCAACCTGATCAATCAGGAGGTCAGACACGTCACGCTCATCCTGCTCATCATCTGTCTGTTTACGGTCAAGAAGCGTTTCGCCGCTCTCAAGATCATTTGCAAATCTGAGTGCATCCACAACAGTCACCATTGTATCGAGCCGTGTTAACTTACTTAAATCAATTCCGGTTTCTTCATCCTCGTACACAAATGTCTGCGCAACAGGGATCGGTTCAGAAATTCCTGTTGATTCAATCACGATATAGTCAATTTCGCCAATCTCAGCCAGCCGCTTTACTTCAATCATCAAATCCTCACGCAAAGTACAGCAAATACAGCCGTTCTGCATCTCAACCAGCGTCTCATCCGTTTGCGAAAAATAACCCTTCTTCAACTGACCGCCATCAATATTCACTTCACTCATATCATTCACAATCACAGCCGCTCTCAAATCCTGCTTACTATGTAAAATATGATTCAACAAAGTCGTCTTACCCGCACCTAAATAACCACTCAAAACCGTAACTGGTATCGTCATCATTATAACCCTCTCTTAAAACGTAATTATTACGATTTAAAGAATAGCGGATTTTTGGGGTGATGTAAAGGGTTAATAGGGGGGGTATACAGTGGGGACGGAGTTAAGTGATCCACTTTTAAAATCATTCTAAAAGTGAAACAGTCAACTCCGTCCCCGCTGTGCCGTTTTATTTTCATGCTTCATGTATAATGGAAACATTATCCGGTTACTGAAAGGAGCCAGAACGATGTCAAATCATAGAGGACTTTCAACTGCATGGCAGATGCTTGGCTGGCTGCTTTTGGCGCAGGTGGCTGTTGCGCTTGTGGGGCGTTCGCTTGCACCGCTTGGCCCGTTGATTGCTGAGGATCTTACACTTTCAAAAGCGCAGGTAGGATTGCTGCCTTCATTTTTATTTTTGGGACAGATGCTGGTCAGTATTCCGGCGGGGATGCTGACTGATAAGATCGGAACGCGACGATTGCTGTTGATCGTGTGTCTGGTGCTCGGTACAGCTTTTCTGCTTGGATCTTTTGCGTCAGGCCTTTACATATTACTATTTTTTATCATGCTCGGCGGGATGGGGTATGGCGCTATGCATCCCGTGACGAATCGCGGCATTCTTTACTGGTTCCCGGCTAAAAGAGGGACAGCGATGGGGATCAAGCAGATGGGTGTCACATTCGGTTCAGCCCTTGCAGCAATTGCACTTTTACCACTTGCAGTGGCATTTGGCTGGCGTGTGGCAATGGCAGTTGCGTGTGTTGTAGTGATGCTGAGCGGCATCATTGCGTTTCGCTTTTACAAAGAACAGCTCGCTGAAAAAACTGCCCGTGAGCCTGCGGTAAAAGGGAGTATGCTTGGTATTATTACGTATAAACCCCTGCTTTTAATCAGCTTAGTAGCACTAATTCTAAACGGTTCGCAAATGAGTGTGAATACATATCTATTATTTTTCGTTACGGATGAACTGTTTTTTAGTCTGGCACTGGCAGGAGCGATGCTTGTATTATCTGAAGCAAGCGGTTCGTTTGGCAGAATTATTTGGGGGTCAATCAGCGATACCTTATTTGGCGGAAGAAGATTTCCAGTGCTCATGATTATTATTGTGACAGCACTGACCGGAGCGCTCGGCATGGCGTTTTTAACTGAGGGAATTCCGGTCCCGCTGCTAGTTGTAATCGTAGTCGTTCTGGGGTTTGCCGTATCAGGATTTAACGGACTGTGGATGAATATCGCAACAGAACTGACACCCAGACAGCAGGCAGGGGCGGCAAGTGGAGTCAGCCTCACAATCGGCTCAGCAGGCGTCATTATTTTGCCACCGCTCTTTGGCCTGACGATTGATATGAGTGGAAACTTTCAGACTGCATGGCTATTGATGGCTGGGCTGTTGGGTGTGGCCGGGGTGCTGGCTTTTGTTTTGAGGAAGATGAAGGGGTTTTAGGGTGATACAGGGGGACGGAGGTTCTTGTATCATTTATGCAAAATTATCCTTTTTGATACAGCAACCTCCGTCCCCCCTGTATCACATAAATTATTTCAAAAATAGTTTGACAATTCCAATTCCGACCTTTAAGATAGGCTTTATAACTGAATAGCTTTACTTCTTATCAAGAGAGGCGGAGGGACTGACCCGATGAAGCCTCGGCAACCGGCGATGCGCGGTGCTAATTTCAGAGGATTGTTTCCGAAGATAAGAGGTGGCTGTGGCCGGAAAAGCTCGCTTCCTTTTGTTTTTGGATAAAAGGAGGCGGGTTTTATTTTGGTGAAAATAAAAAGAAGAGGTGCGGCAACACCTCTTCCGATGATGAGTTAAGACACCGGGTTGCGCCGAATATCTCTGTTCATCTATTTAATCGTATCACTGACAGGGATGTTCGTCTATTTACTTTATTAAAAGGAGACGATGAACATGACGAATTTGAAGTTTGCATATTGGGTACCGAATGTCAGTGGGGGACTTGTTGTATCAAAGCTGCCTCAGCATACGGATTGGAGCTTTGACGCGAATAAAAGATATGTTCAGATTGCTGAAGATGCAGGGTATGATTATGCCCTTTTACAGACGAGATTTTTTGCAAGATATGGGGCTGAAAATCAGCTTGAGGCGATTACGCTTGGGTCAGCGCTTGCTGCAGTAACAAAAAAAATTAATCTGATTGCAGCTGTTCATCCGGGTCTTTGGCATCCAGCCGTGTATGCGAAAATGCTCGCCACACTTGATCAGATCAGCAACGGCCGTGCAGCTGTGAATATTGTGAGCGGCTGGTTCAAGCAGGAGTTTATCGGGTACGGTGAGCACTGGCTTGATCATGATGAACGCTACAGAAGATCTGAAGAGTTTGCCCGGGTGTTGAGGGAGCTCTGGACAAAAGAAACAACAACTTTTAAAGGTGATTTTTATCGGATCAATGAAGCACCTTTTAAACCGAAGCCGGTGCAGGGTGGGGACCTTCCAATTTTTCAGGGAGGTAATTCACAGGCTGCAAAGGAAATGGCGGCGCGAGTCTCTGATGTTTATTTTATGAACGGGAATACACTGGAAGGTTTTAAAAAGCAGATAGATGAGGTGCGTGCGCTTGCTGTAAAAGAAGGAAGAACAGTGAAGTTTGCTGCAAATGGTTTTGCAATCGTGCGCGATACTGAGGAAGAAGCAGTCGATCTGCTCAGACAAATCGTTTCGCACGCAGATAAAGAGGCGGTTGAAGGGTTCAGGGAAGCAGTGAAGGACGCGGGTCAGGCTTCTAAGGAGAAGGATGGCATGTGGGCAAATTCCACCTTTGAAGATCTCGTGCAGTATAATGACGGCTTTAAAACCGGTCTGATCGGGACAGCTGAACAGGTGGCTGACAGAATCATTGAGCTGAAAAAGCTCGGCGTGGATATCGTACTGACAGGCCATTTCCATTACGAAACGGACCTTGAACGCTTCGGTAAAGAAGTCATTCCACTCGTAAAAGAGAAAGAACTGGCGTTAAAAGAAAGCGGGGTACTGGCATGAAGGTTCTAGCATTATCAGGCAGTCTGTCGGGCTCGAAAACTTATACGGTCATAAAAGAAGCTGCAGCCCTGCTCAGTGAGTTTGATTCTGTAGAAGTTGAAGCGCTAAACCTTGCAGATCTCAAGGTTGAATTTTGCGACGGGCGTGATCCATTGACCTATGAAGGGGATACAGACCTGATCATCAGAAAGATTGTTGAAGCAGATGCATTTGTCATTGGAACGCCAATTTACAGAGGATCGCTGACAGGTGCACTGAAAAATGTTTTTGACCTGATCCCAAATGATGCCCTGCGCGGAAAAGTGATCGGCTTTGTCGCAACAGGAGGCACCTACCACCATTACCTGGCGATCGAACACCAGCTGAACCCGCTAGCAAGCTACTTTCGGGCACATATCGTACCGGGAGGGGTTTACGCACACAACGATCATTTTCAAAATGGTCAGCTGACAGATGCTGATATAAAAAGAAGACTGAAAGAACTCACCCATTCACTTGTTTCACTCGCAAGTGCATTGGATGGGGAGCGGGCTGAAGTGAGACAGCCTGAGATAACAAGAAGATGAATGGTGCACACTGGGGGTTTTTCCGGTGTGTTTTTTAGATGATACAGCGAGGACGGAGTTAAGTGGTTCATTTTTAGAATGATTTTAAAAGTGGAACAGAGAACTCCATCCCCGCTGCGCCGGCACCAAAATCCCCAAAAACAAAGGAATCTCCCTGCCTCACCTTGAACTATACACACATACCATAAAAAGGGATGGGTGTGACTATATGACTAAGGTGCTAACGAACGAGAGCCTCAATCTAAATCGCAACTTTTTTGATGGAAATGAGACGCTAAAAAAATTGTTGAAAGAAAAGCTAGATGACGAGCTCTACGCTTTCGCAAACGAAGAGCTGCCTGAGCTTGGCCGGGCAGCTGCAAATGAGATTGATGAGCGTGCGCGGCATACCGACCGCGAAGGAGCGCCTAAGCTTGAGAAATACGACAGATTTGGTAATGACCAGTCAAAGGTATGGATCAATGAAGGATATGAAAAAACGGTTCATCAGGTCTATGGAAGCGGGATTGTCGGCTATGTGCATGAACCGATCCCTTCGCTCGGGCGCAAGGGGAATTATATGTACAGCTTTGCGCAGGGGTTTCTCGTTTCACACGCAGAAGCAGGGTTTTACTGCCCGGTTACCTTGACAATGGCGACTGCTTATCTGCTCGATCATTATGCGGATGAAAGTGTGCGGAACCGATTTTTACCGCATGTCTGCTCAACCGGGGATCTGCCTTTATATGAAGGTGCCACCTTTTTAACAGAGCGCCAGGGTGGGTCTGATGTCGGTGCAAATGTTGTGAAAGCAGTCTGTGAAAATGGAGAATATCGTCTTTATGGTGAAAAGTATTTTGCGTCAAATGCAGGTATGGCTGGGGTTGCAATGGTACTTGCAAGAATTGAGGGGGCCCCATCAGGATCAAAAGGACTAACGCTTTTCGCAGTGCCCTGGAAAGTGGATGGACAGCTGAACGGCATTACAATCAGGCGTCTAAAGGATAAACTTGGCGTGCGCGCTGTTCCTTCTGGTGAAGTTGAGTTTGAAGGGGCAAAAGCATATGTCGTGGGTGATCCGTCAAAAGGGATTTACTACATGCTAGAAGCGCTGAATCTGTCGAGAATCTGTAACGCGGTCGCTTCAATCGGCATCATGCGCAGAGCACTTCTTGAAGCAAATGACTACGCCGAGAAGCGTGAAGCATTCGGTGCACCGCTGACTCAATATCCAATGATCAAGGATTCTCTGGGGAAAATGGCTGCGACCCTTCATGCAGAAACAGTAAGCGTTTTTGAACTGATCTCTCTGTATGATCGCGTAACGGCAGGTGAAGCGAGTCCTGAAGAAACCCTGCTCGTCAGACTTTTGATTGCTCTTTTGAAAAAGGAAACTGCAGAAAATGCCATCCACTTTTCACATGAAGCAATTGAAATGCACGGTGGAAATGGCTATATTGAGGACTTTGTCACACCGCGCCTTTTACGTGATGCGCAGGTGCTGACCGTCTGGGAGGGCACAGCAAATATCCTTGCAATGGAGCTGATCCGCTTATTGAAAAACGGAATTGATGAAATTTATTCGAAATGGGTCAAGGACAAACTGGAAACCATACAATCCTCCTCATGGCACAGCTTGTTAAGTGAACAGGCTGACCGGATATTAAATGAACTCAATCAGTTTAAACAAATGCCATCAGACCATCAGAGCTTCGAAGCAAAGCGCATGATGAAGGAAATGACGAAGCTGACAGAAAGCCTATTTACTGTTGCGTTTGCAGTTCGGCATGGCAAGCGCGAACAGTTGTTATGTGATGTGTTTTGTGAAGAGGTGTGGGGTGTGTGGGAATTTGGTGGTGAGATGAGGACTGTGAGTGGGTTTGGGGAGATGATGGATGGGGTTTGATCGAGGCGGCGCAGCGGGGACGGAGTTAAGTGATTCGTTTTTAGAATGACTCTAAAAGTGACACATCCAACTCCGTCCCCGCTGTGCCTCACAAAATAACCATTGTATTTTTATACATTAAAATGATAATATATAAAACATCTTAGCAGCGGATTGTGAGGTCATTGGAGATGGAGAGAATACATAGTAGAAATGAAAAAACGAATACTTATTCTGCAAAGCAGTATATGAAGTTTTGGCTGCCTTCTTTAATTGGGGTTTTGCTTTTTCTTGTACCGGTAAAGTTTGATGGAAAGGTGACGATTGGACTTGGGATTTTGGCGGATAGTCTGCAGGGTGCGATTGCTGCTTATATTCCCGCTTTTATGACGTTTGTACTGGTGCTGTCAGCATTGGGAAGCCTGGTAATAAAGCTTCCGACACTCAGTGGGATCAGGAAACAACCGACAGTTTCGTTACTATTTAATGTGGCACCATTCTGGATCGTTTTGCGTATTGTGGGTGCGCTGTTTGCACTTGCAACGCTTTTTGAAGTTGGCCCTGAGCTGATCTGGTCACCAGTGACTGGACAGGTGATGCTGTATGACTTAATTCCGGTGCTGATGGTCTGGTTCCTGTTTGCATGTTTATTCATGCCGCTGCTTTTAGAGTTCGGTTTGATGGATTTTATCGGCACGATTGTGCGAAAAGTAATGGTGCCGCTGTTTACATTACCGGGGCGTTCTTCGATCGATGCACTGGCGTCCTGGATGGGGAGCGGAACGGTTGGCGTGCTGCTCACGACACAGCAGTACGAGTCAGGCTATTATACAAAACGTGAAGCGGCAGTCGTTGCGACGAACTTCTCAATCGCTTCAATCGCGTTCAGTCTGGTCATTGCACGATTTTTAAATATTGATAGTATGTTTGTGCAATTTTATTTCACCGTCATTGTAACGGGTGTAATTGTTGCAGTCATCTGCCCGAGAATTCCACCACTTTCACGTAAAAAGGAAACGTATTATGAGCCTGTCGGTAAACAGATCGAGGAGGTTGTACCGGATGGCGTTTCGAATTTTAAATGGGGTGTGGAGAAGGCTGTTGAAAAGGCGGATCAGGTTAAGAGTTACCGCGGTGTAGCGAAAAAAGGGATCGTGAATGTGCTTGATATCTGGTTTGCGCTCATTCCACTCGTGATGGCAATTGGAACCATTGCGCTCATCATCGCTGAATTCACACCGGTATTTACTTACCTGTCTTACCCATTCGTTCCACTGCTTGAACTGCTCCGAATTCCTGAAGCACAGGCAGCGGCTCCTGCCATGATCGTCGGATTTGCAGATATGTTCCTGCCGGCAGTCATCGGAAGCGGAATCGAATCAGAGCTGACTAGATTTGTGATTGGGGTTTTATCATTAACACAGCTGATCTACATGTCAGAAATTGGCGTGCTTTTAGTGAAATCAAAAATTCCGATTTCAATTTGGGAACTGTTTGTCGTCTTTCTTCAACGTACAATTATCAGTCTGCCAATCGCAGCATTGATGGCGCATCTATTATTCTTTTAAAAAGATCCGGGGGAGCTGTGGGCTTCTCCGGGTTTGTTTTTTGGCTTAGCGGCTCAGCGGGGACGGAGTTAACTGTGCCACTTTTAGAATGATTCTAAAAGTGAATCACTCAACTCCGTCCCCGGGGTGTCGCTATCACTGCTATACTATCAATAACCAAACCAGGGAGTGAATACATATGAACGTCAAAAACTACTTCTCACAAAACATCACATCCGCCCTTAAACACGCCCCGCCAGGTGCATGGATGCCGGTTGTGCCTGATGGGTGTGTGCGACTTAGCTCCGGCTTCCCGGATGCATCGCTTGTGCCTGTAAATCAGATCCAGCAGGCAGTTACGCGTATGTTAAATGAAGAGCAGGGTCTGCCGCTGCACTACATTGGCAGTCCGAAAATTGATCAGCTGCAAACGTGGCTGAGAAACCGCATGTACGAAAGAAACATACATATAAATCCTGAAGAACTGCTTGTTACATCAGGTGCCTGCCAGGCGATTGATCTGATTGCCCGCATTTTGATTGATGAAGACACGTTTATCATCGTCGAGTCCCCAACCTACATGGAGGCGCTCGAAATTTTTCAGAACTATACTGATCAGATCCTTACAGTACCAGTCGATCAGGATGGTATGCAGACGGATCAACTTGAAGCTCTTTTAGCCACAAGAAAGGAGGAAGATCAGCCGCTGCCAAAGGTGCTTTATACCATCCCGACTTTTCAAAACCCGACAGGCACTACGCTATCATCAGAACGAAGAAAGCATCTGCTCGAGCTTGCAGAGACCTTCAATTTTTTAATTATGGAAGATGGTGCATATGGAGAACTTCATTTCGATCAGCCGGTCAATTCTTTAAAATCGATGGATCAGTCAGGCCGTGTGTTTTACATCGGATCCCTGTCAAAAGTCGTCGCACCAGGTATGCGTGTAGGGTGGGTTGCTGCTAATAAAGAATGGATCGAAACACTGTTTTGTTTTAAAAAGGATCTTGATCATCCATTCGCGCAGTCAACGATGGCTACCTTCCTTGAAAATGTAGACTGGCCAGCGCATTTATCAAACCTCCAGTCACTCTATCAATCTAAATGCAGCACGTTGCTGAACGCACTTTCAGAACATATGCCTGCAAATGTTACATGGACCCAGCCAAAGGGAGGCTACTTCGTCTGGCTTACCATTCCGGGAGCAGATACAGCCACTCTTTTGGAAAAAGCAACTGATGCAGGCGTTTCTTACATCCCGGGTAAATATTTTTACCTTCAGCAGGAAGATGGACTTGAGCAGCTGAGGTTGTCGTTTAGTGCTGCTGGTGAGGAGGAGATTGTTGAAGGGGTCAGGCGGCTGGCTGGGGTGATTGGATAGCAGTTGATATTCCTTTTCACAGCAACCCGATTCAGTGCTACTATTAAATAAAAAACTGTAAAAGGGTGCTGACGATGAAAAATCGATCTGTTTCAGTTGTGATTCCTACATATAATCGCCTTCCGTATTTACGGGAGCTGCTGACTTCTCTGGCAGCGCAGACGGTTCAACCCGATGAAGTCATTATTATTAATGATGCAGGTGAACCAGTGGGTGAGTTATTGGAGGAATTTCAGTCTCTTCACATTAGTATTGAACAGCTGCCTGAAAATGTGCTGCATGTACATGCGAGAAATCGTGGGGTTGCGCTTGCCACTTCAGACTATATGATGCTGATTGATGATGATGACTGGATTGTAGCGACTCACATTGAAACGATGCTTCAGGAAATTGAGGGATATGACCTTGCCTATTCTGACGTGGAGATTGTTGAGTATAAAATCGTAAATGGTTCAAGGGTTCCTGTTGAAAGAATGCTGTTTGCTTATGAATATGATTTAGCTGAAATGAAGAAATTTTCAACCTTTATACCTTCTGGCTGTATTTATAAAAGAGAACTGCACAAGCACATTGGTCTTTTTGATCCGGATATGAAAAACTATTGGGACTGGGACTTTTTTCTAAGGGTTGCTGAGGCTGGTTCTGTCAAAAGAGTACCAGTCGCAGGTGTATTATATGACTTTACCCCGGGTGGTCAAAATCAGTCGGCCAATCTTGGGAGTATGCGAACCTATCTGGACCGCTTAAGTCTAAAGCATTCACTCGGATTTTTGCCAGTGAAAAACTTTAAACTGCTTTTAAAAGAGCCTGAAATTATCCTAAGGCAGTCATCGTCACAAATTGTATGGAATGGTGAAATGCCTGTTATATCAAAGGTTGGACAATAACTAAGTGTAGATGTTGAATGTAAGTTCTGCATCTACACTTTTTTAAATAGTTAAGCGGACACTCAAATTCTACAGCTTGCACAAAATATGATAAAATTAATAATCAGAATATTCCATAAAAGGAGATCTGTTTAATGAAAAAGTTGATTCGTGCTGCTGTGATCGGTACCGGTTTTTCTGCAATGGCTCATTTAGAAACGCTGAAGAGGCTGCCGGGGGTTGAGGCTGCTGGAATTGTGTCGAGATCTATAGAAAAAGCTGAGCAGATTGCAGCTGAGTACAGGCTTGCATTTGCTTATGATGATATTGATGAACTATTGGCTAATCCTGAAATTGAAGCCGTACATAATTGCACACCAAATGTGATGCATTATGAGTTGAATAAAAAAATCCTATTGTCAGGAAAGCATGTTTTGTCAGAAAAGCCTCTTGCTTTAAACAGTGAGCAATCAGCTGAACTGCTTGAGATCGCTAAAGATTCAGGGCTTGTGCATGGTGTTTGTTTTAATTATCGACATTATCCAATGGTTGAGGAGGCGCGTGTTCGCATTGCAGCTGGAGAGCTTGGGCGTCCTCATTTAATATCGGGCGGTTATTTACAGGACTGGTGTCTGTACGAATCTGATTACAACTGGCGAATGGACCCGACTCTAAATGGAGAGTCAAGGGCCATTGCGGATATTGGTTCGCACTGGTGTGATACGGTGCAGCATATTATTGGTAAGCGAATTGTGCGGGTAATAGCTGACCTCTCAATTCTCCATACAGAACGTCAAAAACCTTCTGAAGAAGCTGGTTCCACATTTACAAATGAGTCAGGCGGTCAGTACGAAATGGTTCACATTCAGTCAGAAGATGCAGGCAACGTGCTGGTTCAGTTTGAAGACGGCACAAAGGGGATGTTTAATGTATCTCAGGTCACTGCGGGGAAAAAGAATCACCTCCATTTTACGATCTCAT
Source organism: Jeotgalibacillus malaysiensis (assembly GCF_044789845.1). Taxonomy (NCBI): domain Bacteria; kingdom Bacillati; phylum Bacillota; class Bacilli; order Caryophanales; family Caryophanaceae; genus Jeotgalibacillus; species Jeotgalibacillus malaysiensis. The sequence goes on along the minus strand of NZ_CP085252.1, from coordinate 2,753,246 downwards.
TATCAGACGGCTCGTTTGAATGGGATCAGGAGGAGCCAAACCGTTTGTGGATTGGAAGACGGGATGAAGCGAATCAGATTCTAATGAAGGATCCTGCCCTTTTATCAGAAAAAGCAGGTGCATACGCTCACTTTCCAGGCGGCCATCAGGAAGGCTGGCCGGACTGCCTGAAAAATTTAATGATTTCTTTTTATAAAAAGGTGGAGAACCCCGAACAGTCAAGTTATTTTGCCACTTTTAATGATGGACATTACAATATGAAAATTGTTGATGCAATTATCAAGAGTAGTGCACAAGAGAAATGGGTATACGTCTAAATATAGACATATAGAAATAATTTTTTATATGTAAAATTTATTATATTTATTGTGCGTAAAGTCCCCTGGATGTATAATATTAAAATACAAATCTTCTCAATAAAGGCAATCAAAGCGAAAGCATTGTACGCAAAGTTACAGGTCTAAAGCAGATTTTTAGCTGCCAGGATGGCTGAACTGCCAGGAAAATTCTGAATAACGGGAAGAAGTTGTTTAGAGAGGTGAAGCAGATGAAACTGCGTTACTGGATTGATTGTCGGCTTAAAGGCAAACATCGATACAGCTTTTATGATGGAAGATGTATCGTCTGTAACAAAAAGCAGCCGAACAAAAATGTGCGGGCCAAGTGATTGAGAGGAAACAACGGGTTAAAAAAGGGGCAATGTGATCAAATGCTGAATTTTTTCCGGGCAAGCTGTACGTTGTGTAAAGTTAAAAGTAATCAATTGACGAAGTACAGAGATGGGCTGAACCAAACCTTAAAGGTCTGCCCTAAATGTAAAGAATACGCAGAACGTAGAGCATTCAGAAAGATTATCTGAAAAAACCTGCAGCAAGAGGCAAAAATGCCCTGCTGCAGGTTTTTATTCTAGATCATTACGGTATTTTAATGTTAATCCTTTAAGGAAATTCCTCGCATACTTATCACCGCAAGGCTTGTAATTTTTGTGACCTTCTTTTCTGAGAAGCGCGCCAAGTTCACCTTTAGTCATTGTCAAACCGGCCTTCTCAAAAATTTCGATCATTTCTTCAGTTGTGAGCGACAAAGCAATCTTCACTTTTTTCAGCAGCACATTATTAACACTCGCATGATTTTTAATCGAGCGGTCCGGTTTAACCGGCTGCCCATTCTTATCCTTCTGCTCTCCTCTTTTGAATGTAATAAATCCATTTAAAAAAGACTCAAGCATTGAATTCGTACACTTGATATACTGGTCTGTCTCCTCAGGCTCGTCATAATCCTCATAAAAATCGTCCTCGTCAACCTTTGTGAGGATCTTCATCACTTCATCCTTTGAAACTTCAAGCCCGCCCAATCTAAAAATCTCAACCATATCTACATTTTTAATATCCAACGCATATCTCAAGCGAATTAAAATATCATTGTTAGTCATATCAATCACCTCAAAATTTTCATTCAATTTTAAAATTGTATCAGGAAATTGTGGTTTCTACTAGTATTGACTGAAATTAGCTCAATAAATGTAAAGCTTCATTTATTTTAAGGTAAACTACCACTGAAGAATTAATAAAGGACTTTTTTACCATTTTAAACGAACTACTGTTTTACCATATTTGAAAAGATATAATAGAATTATCTGTTAATTCATTTTATAACGAAGGGGTGGGTTTTTTGTTACATTCTGTAGAAGAAGTTCAACATAATACACTAAATTTAAGAATTGAAAACCGGACAGTTGATCACCTGGACTTGAGCGATCGTTTACACGAAGATTTATACATAGATAAAATGGTGATCACGACTGGCGGCATTTTTGTTATTCAATATAACGAAGCTAGAGGCATGATTGACGGTAATCATAATCGCCCAATCTGGTTATCTGATGGAGACATAAGAATGAAAAATCCCCTTCAGGAAAATCAAAAAAAGATTCAATCCCTCAAACAATTCATCCCACCATACTTTCACGACTATTTTTATTCCATCATTGGATTCAAAAAACGAGTGAAAATCAATGTCCCTGGTAATCACAAGGACATCGAAGGTCAGGAATGGCTGCTCGCAGAAGGAGAAATATCAGAATACATAGAGCGAGTGATTCTAAAGAAAAACGTGATGCAGGATCAACCGATTAAGATGCATCATTTGAATATTCTTGAGCGGGGTTTGAGGTGGATGGCGGAGTGAGAGTGGATGGCACAGGGGGGACGGAGTTGAGTGGTTCGTTTTTGTAGTGATTATAAAAGTGACTCACTTGGGGACGGAGTTGATGTGATCCATTTTTATAATGATTCTACTTTTGGCTCACTCAACTCCGCCCCCACTGCACCGCCTAAAAATAGTCAATTATACCTAAACCAATTTCAGAAAATTAACTCTATAATAGTATTTGCAGGAAATATTTTGAATAGAAGTGGAGTTGAGGTTGTGGGCAGAAAGTTGTTGATTAGTGTTTTTGTACTGATGCTGGCTTTTAGTAGTGCTGCTTATGGAGCATTACCGATTGAGAAGCCGGTGAGGACAGGTGAAGCGGTTCCTTTAGATTTGTCTCAGGATGAGGAAATTCGTGTAATAGTTGAGCTTGAGGGGGCTTCGGCGATGGAGATTGCTTCTGAGGATGGAGCGGATTTTCAGGAGCTGAGTGTTTCTGAGCAGGACAAGATTATTGATGAAGTACTGAAGAGTCAAAAGGCTGCGAAAAGTGAGGTTGGAGAATTTTCAGCGGCTTCTGTTGAGAATGAGTTTACGACAATCGTAAATGGCTTCAGTACGACTGTTCAGGCTGGTGATCTTGAGAAGATTGAAAAAATTGCCGGTGTGAAGAAGGTACATATTGCGAACACGTATGAGCGTCCGGAGGTTGAGCCGGATATGTCTTATACGGGTGAGCTGATTGAAAAGGAGCTTGCCTGGGAGGATTATGGTTACCGCGGTGAGGGGCTTGTCGTTTCAATCATTGATTCCGGAATGGATCCGAGTCACCGTGATATGATGATCAGTGATGATACGGATGTAAAGCTTGATAAAAGTGATGTTGACACAGCGATTAAAGAGTTTGGTCTAAAAGGGAAATATTTAAACGAAAAAATGCCTTATGGTTATAACTACTTTGATAAAAATAATCAGGTGAAGGATTTCGGAGCGGATGCGTCTCATGGGATGCACGTGGCCGGGACGGTTGCTGCAAATGGTGACCTTGAAAATGGTGGAGTAAAAGGTGTTGCACCTGAAGCTCAGCTGCTTGCGATGAAAGTGTTCGGCAGTGATCCGTTAATTTCTACAACTTACAGTGATGTATTTATTAAAGCGATTGATGATTCGATTCGTTTAGGAGCAGATGTCATTAATATGAGCCTTGGTGCGACTGCAGGGTTTGTGGATGTTGAGGATCCTGAGCAACAGGCGGTTCAGCGTGCGGTTGATGCGGGTATTCTAGTATCAATTTCAGCGGGGAACTCTGCTTTGTTTGGTGATGGGTATTATTACCCTTACGCGAGCAATCCTGATTATGGCGTAGTAGGAGCACCGGGTGTATCAGAAAATGCACTGACTGTTGCTTCTTTAGATAATGTATTCGTTGATTCCAAGGCAGTACAGGTCACAATCGATGGTGAAGATGGCGGTCTAGCACCTTATTCAGTTGCAAATGAAGAGGATCCTGAAGAATACGTTCAAACGGATTTTGAACTGGTCTATGCAGGTCTTGGTTATGAAGAGGATTTTTATGACATTGATGTAGCCGGTAAATATGCACTGATTCAGCGCGGGGAGATTGATTTCGTTTCAAAGGTGCTGAATGCGCAATATGCGGGTGCTGCAGGAGTTATTATTTACAATAATACGGATGGATTTGTTAGTATGGCAACGGATCCGGAAATTACAATTCCTCAGTTATTTATGGTGATGTCAGAGGGAGAACGTCTTGCTGAAGCGCTGATAAATGGGGCTGTGGTTGAGCTTTCATTTAACGGCGATGAGTTAACACAGGCGAATCCGACTGCCGGTATGCTGAGTGAATTTACGTCGTGGGGACTGACACCGGATCTTGAGTTCAAGCCTGAAATCACTGCGCCGGGTGGCAGTATTTTATCTACTGACAATGATAATGAATATGCAGTAATGGGCGGGACTTCAATGGCTGCGCCGCATATCGCGGGTGGATCTGCGCTGATTATGCAGCAGCTTGAGGATACGGTTGATAAGGCATTCAGATCTGACTGGGTAAAAACAATTATGATGAATACTGCAGCGCCAGTAATGGATCCAAATGGCCTTGCGATCTCACCACGCCGTCAGGGAGCGGGTCTGATGCAACTTCATGCTGCACTTTCTGCACCGGCTGTTGTAACAGATGAGCAGGGTGATGCTGCAGTTGCGCTGAAAGAAATTGATGGTGACACAGCAGTATTTGAATTAATGGTTGAAAACTTATTGGATGAAGAACTTGTCTACGAAGTGGATGTAAACGCGCAGACAGATGCGCTGTCAGGTGGCTTAACTGCACCGAATCTGATTTATGGACAGGAAATTGCAGGAGCAGGTCTTCTGTTAAACGGGGAAGAGGAACTGACACTTACAGTGGCGCCGCTTGCGACAGAAACAGTTGAAGTTGAAATCGACCTTTCAGATGTCACATTACTTCAAGACGATGAAGAAGTGTTGCCTGAAGAAGTTTTTGAAAATGGTTATTTTGTAGAAGGGTTTGTGACATTTACAGATCCAACAGATGTCAATCCAGTTCTGACAGTTCCATACGCTGGCTTCAAAGGTGACTGGAACGAGCCGCCAATCTTTGATTTACCGCAGTGGGACGAGATGACGTACTACGGTTACACAGGCGTCCGTTCAATTGAGTATGGTGGAGAATACACTGAAGATCTTGGTGTTGACCCATTCGCTGACGAATACATGGTTGACCCTGAACTGATCGCATTTTCTCCAAATGGTGATGGGATGCAGGACGATGTTGTGCCTGTCGTTTCACTTTTGCGAAATGCGAAGGAATTAAAAGTTACTGTCACAGATGAAGATGGTAAAACGCTGCGGACAATCCGTACTGATCGTGAGCTTCGTAAAAACTATATTGATATGGTGCTTGATGAAGGCGCGACATTCTCACCTGCATGGGCTTGGGACGGGAAGGTCAACGGACGTACCGCACCGGATGGCCAGTACTACCTGACGCTTCAGGCTAAAATTGATTTTGACGGAGCAGAATGGCAGGAAATTTCACTGCCGATCAAAATTGATACAGAAAAGCCGGAAGTAGAAGCAGCGCTAGATACAGACGCTTCAACGATCACTTTCTCTGCAGAAGATGATCATGCGGTTCAATATGTTGATATTTTAGTAGACGGTCAGAGTGTAACTGACTTCTACCTGTCTCCTGAAGAAGAATCATTTACATTTAACAAAAAAATCAATGCTAAGCAGCGTATTCAGGTTGAGGCAGTAGACTTTGCAGGCAACCGTGTGAAAACAACGGTTCAGCAGGGTGAAGATACAAAAGGACCTGAGATTTTCCTTGATTCCCCTGCATTCTTTGAGCCGACACCAGTACGCGAAACATTCGTTTCCGGCTACGTCACTGATGCTTCAAGCGTAAAAGAAGTAACGGTGAATGGTAAAAAAGTAGATTCATTTGAAATTGACGACCAGAATTACGTATTCTTTGCACGCGTCACTTTTGACAGCGACGATATTCACGATGTCATCGTGTCTGCAACTGACAAAGCAGGAAATGAAATCAGTATCAACCGTACAATCATAGTGGATAGTGAAGCACCGAAGTTGAAAGTATCAGGTCTTGATACACCATTTATCGTGGGAGAAGATGCTGACAATCCAGTCATATCTGTCAATGTAAAAGATAATTATGACGATGTGCGTTTATATGTAAATGGCGACGAAGTTTTCGCTTCCGAACCTACAAAACTTTTAGAAAAGAAAGCTTTCGAAACAACAGTGAAAGACATCGAACTGAAACTCGAGCCTGGACTGAACCGTTTTGAAATCAGAGCAGTCGATGTTGTTGGAAATGTAGGCTATACAAAGGATATTATCCTTTTCAAAGAGGGTGAAGACGATTCACGTCTGATCACAATCGATGAAGAGGAGGCAAAGCAGATCGTGAAGGATGCAGACGATTACTTTATGGTAAACGCAATTCCTCAGCAGGTAGACGGTGCGCTTGACGCGACACTGATGATGAGTGGAGCGGCAGTGGAAGTGCTTGCTGCAGCTAAAAAGGATCTGGAGTTCCGTTCAGGACCATTCCAGGTGCTCGTACCAGCTGATTTCCTGAAAGAAAATGCATCAGCTGACAACATGGTATTCAGCATGAAAACTGATGAAACTGTTGAACTCAGCGGAAAACAAACTGCATTGTCTGACGCATTCCAGTTTACAAGTGTAGTAGACGGTGAAATGATTGAATCCTTCAATCAGCCATTCTATGCAAACATTTATTTTGATCTGGACAGGATCAACAATGAAAAGAAAGTATCAGTACAACAATGGGATCAGGAGAAATGGCAATATGCCGGTGGTACAAAGTTTGAGGATGGACTCGTATTCATGATGACAGAGCCTGGCACATACAGCGTTCTTGAGAATGACGTCACATTCAAAGACGTGACGAATCACTGGGCACGTCCTGAAATTGATGTCATCGCATCACTCAACATCACAACAGGTAAAACACCGGAAGAATTCAGGCCAAATCTGAAGCTGACACGTGCAGAATTCGCTGTACTGCTGGCACGCACCATGCAGCTTCCATCAGGAGAAGCAGAAGGCATCTTCCCGGATGTAAGTAAACAACACTGGGCAGGCCCTGCAATCGAAGCAGCCTATAATGCAGGCATTATCACCGGTAAGGAAGATGGCAGCTTCAAGCCGGCAGAAAAAATCACTCGTGAACAAATGGCAGCCATGATCATGCGCGCCATCAATCACCGTGATCCATACTTGGCACCAATCGTATACATGCCTGACCAATTCAAAGATCACACAAACATCTCAGGCTACGCACGAGACGCAGTCTACCAGGCCGAAGCACTCGGCATTATTACTGGTAAAGAAAATGGCAGCTTTGCACCAAGGGATCATTTGACTCGCGGTCAGATGGCTGCTGTTCTTGGCAGGATGGTTGAGGTTTTGAGGTAGGCGGCACAAGCGGCACATTGGGGACGGAGTTAACTGATTCATTTTTGTAATCATTCTAATAACGGCACACACAACTCCGTCCCCGGTGTGTCGTTATTATCATTTGAAAGGAGCATCACATGCCAAGAGAACCAAGAAAAATTAGTAAAAGCGGTATTTATCACGTTCATTCAAAAGGAACAAATTATCAAATGATTTTCTATGATGACCATGATCGAATTAGATTTTTAAAGGAGCTTGAATCTATAAAGGATGAAGGTGATTTTCAGTTGTATGGTTGGTGTTTGATGGATAATCATTTTCATTTGATAATCAAAATAGCCTCTGTTTCAATTTCACGTATTATGCAAAAGCTGAATGGCAGTTATGTTAGGTATTTCAATGCTAAATACCGGGCGCTTGGCTCACTTTATTACGATCGTTTTAAAAGTCATGAAGTTGAAAATCTACAGTATCTTTACACTTTAATTAGATATGTTCACTATAACCCGGTAAGAGCAAAGTTAGTTTCTGAGCCATCTCAGTGGATCTGGAGCAGCTGTCGCGACTATTATGGTCAAACCACTCCTTTTAAAGAGTTTATGGACCACGCTGAAATCCTTCTAACATTTTCCTCCAACAAAGAAGAAGCCATTCAAAGGTTCACCGTCTATAGTGAAAGTTATGCAGTAAAACCTCACCATCTTATCCCCAAAAAACTTACCTTTACTGATCAGCAGGCAATTATAGAAATTCAAAACCACATTAATCAACCACCCATTCAAGCGATAAAATACCTTCCTCCATCAGAAAGAAAACAAGTCATCCGGCATTTGAAAACAATAAAGGGAATTTCTCAGAGGCAGCTTGCGAGGGTTTTGGGGACTTCGGTAGGAGTTGTGAGGCGGAGTTAGGGGGGCGTCCCCAGTGGTTCGCTAACAAAATACTTCGAATTCGAGATTTTTAATCAAATAGGTTATAATTAAACTGAATTTTCAGAAAGGGGAGAGTACATTGAACAAAGCGACTGAGACTTTACTGGTTAATTCATTTATTGATGGGGTACTGGATCCGGAGAAGGAAATGCTTGGCCCGGTTCGTGATGGCGGGCATATTATTGCGAATACGGCGCCGGGATGCTGGGGGCCGATGATTACGCCTTGTATCCGTGGCGGGCATGAGGTGACGAAGCCTGTGTATGTTGAAGGGGCTGAGCCCGGGGATGCGATTGTGATTAAGATTCATTCAATTAATGTGACGTCTCTTGCGACTGCTTCAGGGAATGATGCGCCGGTGGATGGGCGTTTTCTTGGAGATCCGTTCGTTGCGGTAAAATGTCCGGAGTGTGGAACGATGTATCCTGATACGGTGATTGAAGGGATTGGGCAGGAAGCGATCAGATGTGCGAACTGTCACGCGGATGTGACGCCATTTGTCTTTACAAACGGCTATACGATCAGCTTTAGTGAGCACGGCGATGTCGGGGTGACGATGTCAAAAGAATCTGCAGAAACGATTGCGCGGGACGGACGCCATTATATGATGACACCGGATGCTTCAGTTCAGAATCCGATCGTGACATTTGCGCCGCATGATTTAGTAGGAGTAGTCGCAAGGATGAGACCGTTCCTTGGTCAGCTTGGCACAACGCCATCCCGACCAATTCCCGATTCTCATAATGCAGGTGATTTTGGATCGTTCCTTGTGGGGGCGCCACACGATTACAAAGTGACTGAAGACGAGCTGAAGGAGCATCGAACTGACGGCCATATGGATATCAGCCGTGTACGAGCAGGCTCAACGCTGATCTGTCCGGTAAAAGTTCCGGGAGGCGGTGTTTATCTTGGAGATATGCATGCCATGCAGGGTGACGGGGAAATTGCTGGTCATACTGCTGACGTTTCAGGCATTGTCCATTTGCAGGTTCATGTCATTAAGAAAGCTAACCTTGAAGGACCGATTCTTTTGCCAAATGAAGAGGATCTCCCTTACACAGCAAAGCCATTCACTGAAGCTGAATTAAAATCAGCGAATGCATTAGCAAAACAATGGAACATTGAAAAACTTGAGGAATCATTACCGGTATCAGTTATCGGAACAGGATCCAATCTAAACCTTGCAACAGATAATGGCCTGCAGCGCGCAGCAGATCTGTTCGGAGTAACGGTTCCGGAAATTATGAACCGGACAACCATCACCGGGTCCATTGAAATCGGCAGGCATCCGGGTGTGGTGACGATCACGTTTTTAGCACCGGTTGAGTATTTGAAGAAGGCTGGGATGCTGGATGTTGTAAGGGGGCAATACAGGTAGTTAATTGAGCGGCACACCGGGGACGGAGTTGAGTGTGCCGTTTTTATAATCATTCTAAAAGTGAACCACTCAACTCCGTCCCCAGTGAGTCACGGTGAGTCACCTTGATTCACTTCAAGTCACCCCCTAAAAGTCGTAACCATCTTCCAACTATAGTAAACTTACAACAAACACATACATAAGGAGAGATACAATGAAAACTGAGGTGTATATGGTACGGCATGCGCATTCGGTGTTTTCGCTTGAGTTTGAGGAGACGCGGGGGTTGTCTAAGCAGGGGTGGCTGGCTGTGGATCTGGTGACTGAGGTGCTTAAGGGGGAGGGGATTGATGTGATTGTGTCGAGTCCTTATGTGCGGGCACGGCAGACGCTTGAGGGACTGGCGAAGGAGCTTGGACAGGAGATTGAGGTTGATGAACGCTTTAGGGAGCGTGATTTGGCTGCGCGTGATCATCATTTTGAGGATCCGATTTCTGCGGTTAAACGGGTTTTTGAGAACCCGGATTTTAAGTTTCCTGAGGGCGAGTCAAATAATGAAGTGATTGAGCGTGGGATTTCTGCATTGAAAGAAGTAGTGAATGAACATAAGGGTAAGAGAATTGCAGTTGGGATCCATGGAAATATATTTGCCTGTATGATGAGCTGGTTTGATAATCGTTATGGGTTTGAGTTCAGCTTGCAGACGACAAAGCCTGACATTTATAAGCTGGTGATTGATGAGGACTTTAGACTGGTTTCGACTGAGCGGATGTGGAAGACGGATTGGATTCCTGAGTGAATAAAAAGAAATCGCCTGACATGTCTGCCAGGCGATTTTTTAAGGAGAGCTGCTGGCTTACCAACCAAAGTATTACCGCAGCCTGTATGTTATCATATATGATTTTGTTTATATATTCTACTAAAACGTTTTTTCTTAAATAAAATGTATTAGTCGTAATACAATTGATAAGAAAATGGTAGGATTTTGTGTTTGTTTTAATGAATATGTATTTTCTTTGGAAAGCTGCTATGTTAGTTTGTTGTAGAATCAGACAGGAGGTTATAGGTTTTGAAGAAATTATTTAGTACAGTTTTTGTTGCTGCTGGCATGCTGGCATTTTCAGCTGAAGCAGATGCTTTTTCGGATGTTCAGCTATATAAGAGTGAGATAGATTTTTTAACTAATGAGGGAATAATATCTGGATATAACAATGGAACGTTTAAGCCGACAGAAGGTCTTACACGTTTACAGGCGGTTCAGATGCTGGTGAGAGAAATGGGTGATGACGTTCTGAATCCGGGTAACCCGGGGTTTTCCGATGTGCAGCCGGGTGATTACGGATATGGGGATGTAGCGAAGGCAGTTGAACTAGGATTGATTTCAGGTAAGACAGATAAAAACGGTGAGCAGTACTTTGACCCATATGCACCGATGACGAGAGCGCAAATGGCCAAGGTGTTGAGTGAGGGGTATGGATTGTTCGATACTCAGAATATCTCTTTTATCGATGTAAATATGCTGCATTGGGCAAATGAGTATGTGAATAGTCTTGCTTCAAATGATGTGACAACCGGTTTTGGTGATGGTACATACAGACCTGAAGACCATATTGCGCGTCAGCATTTTGCAGTGTTTATGGCACGGTTATTGGAGGATAATTTTAAGCCGGAGCTGCCTGAGGTAAGTTTTATGCCGGATGAGGCTAACACTTATGTCTACCAGACAGATCAATTCGGTAATCATTTCAGCACATTCAGTCATGTTAGCGGAGATACCTGGCTTGAAAAATCTGAAACAACAGATGGGTATGTACTTGAAGCAGAACGGCCATTTATTGAAACGTCAAATGGGGTTGCTTACAGTGAGCCGACGCTGGTGTTCAGCTTTGCGTTTGGCTACCCTGTGAAAGAAGGACATTCCTGGATTGATCCTCATGCGGAACGGTTTACAATAACTGACACTATTGCGACTGTCTCGACTAAAGCTGGTACATTTAACAATGCCGTTGAAGTTAGAGGCTTGAATCGTGTTGATTATTATGTACCTGACATCGGTCTTGTTAAGTCGACCTGGATCAATAATGGGGAAGAGCACCTTCGTGTTGAATTAGTAGAAGTTAAATAAACCAATACTTTCAGATAGGATGAAAGAAACAGTCTGCATGATAAAAGGATGCAGTGAATTACGAGTTTTCTAGTCATATAGATTCTTTTTACATTATTCTTTAAATATTCCTTTTATCCCTGACATTTTCCTATAAAATATGACAGTAGTTGAACAATTTTTTAAGATATATGGAAGGGAGAACGAATCAGTTTGAAAAAGTTAGGTTTTATTTTACTCAGCTTAAGTTTAATGATTGGTCTTTTACCTGCAAATCAGGGGAAGACTTCCGGAGTTTTCAGTGATGTTGAAGCCGATTATTGGGCCTATGATATGATTGTGACTCTAGCAGATGAGGGTGTGATTAAAGGATATGAGGATCAGACGTTTAAGCCGCATCGTGATGTAACACGCGGTCAGGCAGCGATGCTGATTGGCCGTGCGATGGATATTGATACAAGCAACCGTCCGGATCCTGGTTTTTCTGATGTGAATAAAGAAACAAGTGGATATGAGTATATTGCGGCGTTAACAGATGAAGGCGTATTTGTTAAAGCGGATAAATTTAATCCGGGTGCTTCATTAAAACGTGATCAGATGGCGAAGGTTCTTGTTGAAACGTTTGAATTAACAGGTTTATCTAATCAGCAATTTGATGATGTTCCAGAAACACACTGGGCGCATGATTATATCAGCACGCTTTTAGCAAATGAAGTGACGACCGGTAAGACACCTGAGCGTTTTGATCCGGTTGGAAGTGTGAACCGTACACAAATGGCGGTCTTTTTATACAGAGTGCTTGGTATGGATGGTTATGAAAGTGAACCATCGGGTGATGATTCAAACATAGTAGATGAAGCAATGACTAAAGCTGTGCTTGATGGCATTAATGCTGAGAGAAATGCTGCTGGTCTGAAGCCGCTGTCTACAGATCAGTCAGTGCAGAAGGTAGCTAATCTAAAAGCTTTTGATATGATGGAAAATAATTATTTTGATCATTATTCTCCGACTTATGGATCGGTCTTTCATATGCTTGATAATGAAGGCGTAACACGAGTAGCTGCAGGTGAGAATATTGCAGCAGGTCAGCAATCTGCCAAGGCGGTTGTTGAAGCGTGGATGAATAGCCAGGGTCATAAGGATAATATTCTTCATCAGTCATATACGCATGTTGGCGTAGGGTATGCTGAGGGTGGAGAATACGGCAGCTATTACGTGCTTGTATTTATCGGTAAATAATATTGAAACTGTCATTCTGTGCTTGAATAAATTCACAGAATGACAGTTTTTTATAGCGCTAACTCATGTCTCAGACGACTTGACCATTCTTTAATAGAGGCTTCCGGTACCACATAATAATAGATTTCATTCATTGCTGGGCGATAGTGTCTCTGAATGTCTATCATGTCTTCCATCTGAAGGTTTGTCTGTACATTTTCACTGAGTGCATTTAACAACTGGTTGATTTTCCATGCGTTTTCAAACTGAGCGGCTTCATTTAAAATACCTCGCACGATCTCCCGCTGTCTTTCCTGTCGTCCAAAATCTCCCCTTGGATCGTCGTAACGCATCCTAACGTATTCCATTGCTTCTTTGCCGGAATGAAGGCGAATCTCTCCCTCAGGAAAGGTAAAACCTCCATATTCAAATGCCTGCTGATTTATAATCGTTACGCCACCGAGCGTATCGATTACTTCCATAAAGCCTTCCATCCTGTCTGTTTGTGTTGAGCGGTGGCAGGGAGAGCGAAGTAGGGGGTCAGACCCTGCCCTTCGCCCGAAGGACAGGGTCTGACCCCCTACTTCAACGATCGTTCTTTATAAAGAACATTATAGACTGTTTTGATGGTTTGTGCGAGCCTTTTTTTATATATGGATGATTAATTTCAGGGAACTTCCTTCAATTAATGGGGCAGTTAGAATATTAAGAAAAAATAACTGATAGTCATAAATTTGTTCTTCATGACTATTTTTCTCTTTAGTATTAAATAATGATTATTCATATATCGATTTATTGGTTATAAATACTATTATGGATTTTAATGCTATATGGCGCTTCTATCAGATTTTTTATAATATTGTTAAATCTAAGTTGTTCTGAATGAAGAATAATGGTACGATTTTGATTGACAACGCTTTCAATATATGTCTTTACAATTCTCTTAACTCAGCTTTACAAATAGCATATATAATAGTGTTGTCAGAAAAAATTACAAGGATGGTGTCAAATGAAGAAAAAGTTATTAATGACTTCTGTTGCTGGTGCAATGGCGGTAAGTGTATTCGGATTCCAGGCTGCTGAAACGCATGCAGATAACCATGAATTCGAATTGCGTGTGTTACATACGAATGATACGCATGCGAATCTGAATAATGTAGCAAAGCGTGTCAAATTAGTAAAAGAATTAAAGGCTGAGATGCCTGATAATAACCTTTTACTTGATGCAGGGGATGTATTCTCAGGAACATTGTATTTCCAGGAGTTTAAAGGTCTGGCTGATCTGGAGTTTATGAACCTAATGGGCTACGATGCAATGGTATTTGGTAACCATGAATTTGATCTTGGCGAAGATAGTGGAAATGAAGCACTTGCTAACTTCGTTAAAGGTGCTGACTTTCCTTTTGTTGCAACAAACGTAGATTTTTCTGAAGACACATTCTTTGATGGCCTTCAAAAGAATGAGTACACAAAAGAATTCGCTAACGGCGAAGTCTATAATGGTGTGATTAAGGAAGTAAACGGTGAAGAAGTCGGGATCTTCGGTCTGACAACTGAAGATACTGTAGGGATTGCAAGTCCTGGACCGGTTACATTCTCGAATTACATTGAAGCAGCGGAAGAAGCTGTAGCAGCTTTTGAAGCAGCAGGTGTAAATAAAATTATCGCATTAACTCACATTGGATTTAATGATTCAGCAGCAGTTGATAACGATATGATGCTGGCACAAGAAGTAGAAGGTATTGATATCATAGTTGGTGGACATACACATACAGAAATTATGCCACCATACCTGTATGATGAGCGTACTGAACCAACTGTCATTGTTCAGGCTGATGCAAATAATAAGTTCCTTGGACAGCTTGATGTAACATTTGATGCAAACGGTGTCCTTACTGAGGACTATACAGGTACATTACATGAAATCGAAAAAGTAGAAGGTGAAGATGCAGAAGCTGCAGCACTTCTTGCTCCATATAAAGAGCAGGTTGATGAGTTAATGATGCAGCCGGTCAGCAATGGAGAAGTTGACGCTGAGGCTACGGTCTTTTTAGATGGTCTCCGTAAGACAGATAACAACTTTGGCGGTGTCAGACTTGCTGAGACGAATCTTGGTAACCTGATTGCTGACGGTATGCTGCGTAAAGCGCAGGAATTTGAAAGCGATACTGTGATGGCCATTCAAAACGGCGGTGGTATCCGTTCATCAATTGATGAAGGTACAATCACACTTGGAGAAGTAGCTACCGTTCTTACATTTAATAATGACTTGGCAGTTATGGATCTATACGGCTCTGAAATCCTTGCCGCTCTAGAGCATGGTGTAAGAGATTATCCTGGAGAACAGGGTGCATTCCTTCATGTAGCAGGGATGAAGTTTGTTTTTGATCCATCAGAGGAGCCGGGCTCACGAGTAACTGAAGCCTATGTAATGGTAGATGGGGAAGAAGTAGCAATTGATAGCGAAGAAATGTACAAAGTAGCAACAAATGCTTTTACAGCTAAAGGCGGAGACAACTTCGATATGCTTGCAGCTGCTTATGAAGAAGGCCGTGCACTTGAGCTTGGCGTCCGGGATACCGAAACATTAGCAGAGCAAATGCTTTATCTTCAGGAAACAACTGGTGAGGTAGCGCCTATAGAAGAAGGACGTATCATTGCCCTGACTCCGTTTGAGGATGTATCACCTGCTAACTGGTTCCAGCCTTATGTTGCTGACCTTTATTACCAAAAAGTAAAAGGCAGCGAGCAAAGAGTACTTAGTGGTAAAACAGCTACAATGTTTGATTCACTTGGTACACTATCACGTGCTCAGGCAGCTTCACTAATCGTAAGAAGTCTTAACCTGACAACTGATGAAGCAGCATCTTTCAGTGACCTTGATAATGTGGCAGAAGCAACACAGGCTGAAATTGCAGCAGCAGCAGCTTCTGGTATTGTTAAAGGAATTGATGGCGAATTCAGACCATATGCACCTGTTACACGTTCACAACTGGCGCTTATGCTAAACAGAGCTTACAACCTGGGTAACGATGCATATACACCTGAATCAACTGATTACTTTACTGATGTTAGAGGAGACGGAGAAACTGCTAATGCAGTAGCATTCGTCTATGAGAATGGTATTGCTTCCGGTTACGGTGATGAGTACCGTCCATTTGCATACTCAACTCGAGCACAGGCTTCTAAAATGCTTTCGATTTTCCTTGACGTTGATCAGATTAACTAATCATTAAGGTAACAGTAGAACAGCTTCCTGGTATTCCAGGGAGCTGTTTTTGTTGATTTTATTATTTTTTGCTTAAATATTTTTATAAAAAAGCATTAAATTTTCTTTTCAGTTGCAAACAAGGAAAATATATACTAATATATAGATATGTTTCGTGACTTTTTGACTATGTTTGTATTAGGAGAATGGGGGGGATTTGAGTGGCTGATAGAAAGTGGGAGCTATTAATAGAATATGAGGATCAGGATTACACAATAAATGGGGACAGTGAACTAATTGATCAGCATATCTCAATGGTATTATCATATTTAAAAGACCAGGAAAAAGCTCCGTTAGATCAACCATTTAAAGTAAACCTTAAAATTAATCACCGGGCGCCTGAAAATGTTGATCACATTATGAAGCGAAATCAGCTGATCAGTCCTTCATTTAAAAGCAGTGATAAGGAGGTTCATGATTTCCTTCACAGTCTTGGGACAAGAATTGAATGGATCTACTGTTTAGGTATTTCATATATTCTGGTACAGAGTGAGAAGGAAAATTTAATTACTGCGAAGTCTATCCGATCAATGTATCAACACGCACAAATTAAACCCCCTCAAAATATTCATTTATGCATCAACCAATGTGTGAGAAAGAATTACCTGGAACCAATGGGTAAGGTTGAAGGTGCAAAAGCATATTCTCTAACCCAGGATGGTGTGAGTTTCATCAAAACACAGGCCAGTCTGAATAACGCATCTTCACAAATGGAAAGCTATGAAAATGAGGTGCAGCAAAAAACAGCTGAAGAATTTATCAGTTTACTCACTGAGGAAGAATTGCATCTTTTACAAGAAGAGTACGTGATGGAAGACAGAATTCTTAAGCTTCTCTATTTACTTGATGAAAAGGGAATTTCAGGTCCAATGCGTCCGAACTTTATCTATATGTTAATCGTTAAAATTTATAAATTTGATGGATTGCCAAGGTCTGTCTATTTAGGATTAAGCAGAACCAGACCACTGACTAAAAAAGTGAAAAATGCAAATAAAGTTCATTATCAATTAACAAAAGAAGGAAAGCTATGGGCTGAGGAACAATATGATAGTGCAGGAAAGCCTGAATAAATATTTTATGAGAAAGTCAGATCAATCTGGATCTGGCTTTTTAATTTATAGAAAAAGGGGTTAAATGAACTATATTTATAGGAGGTTATTAAACTATTTTACTATTCATCAGTTATCTCATGTTATAATTTTTGAAAATAAGAGGATTATGACATTCCTGTGAGGTGTCTTTATGCTGAGAGATTTTATTATTAATATTTCAATTATGATCTCTTTTACTTTTTTGTGGCATCAGCTATTTAAAAAGAGACAGCTAAAAGTCGATTCAGGTATTGATCTAAAAGTGATTGATGGAATCATTGCAGGTGTTTTCGGTGTATTGCTGATGAATTTCAGTCTAACAATTAACGACATAACTATTTTGGATTTCAGACATATTGCTGTGGCAATGGTCGCTTTTTATGGTGGTCTAATTCCTGCAATCATCGCCACTGGCATTGTGATTGGCGGCCGCTATTTAATTGATGTCAATATGTCATCTCATGTAGCGATGATCATGATGATTTTGATAGGGCTTGGAACTGGTTTGATCGGTCAGTATGTGAAATGGTCTGTCTGGAAAAAATGGACGATTATGCTTATCTATGCACAAAGTATTTTTTCCGCTGCATTTTTTTTCGTCACTGATAATTATTCAGAAGTCCTGGATGCTGCAGTTCTGCATGCTATTGGAGCCTTAGCAGGTGGCTATCTTGTATTGTATTTTGCAAGATATATCCGTCATGCAACTGATACATTTTATCAGGTTCAGGAAAATGCAATGAAGGATCCATTAACCAATCTATACAATGTCAGATCGTTTGACCGCTACTATAACCGCTATTTGAGCGACTATGAGCAGTCAGGGATTAGCTTGGGCCTGATGATCATTGACATCGATTATTTTAAAAGTATCAATGATAATTATGGGCATGCTGTTGGAGATGAAATTCTGAGAGAACTGGCTAAAATTCTGAGCCATCATAGCAGTGGGACGATTTCGAGAAATGGGGGAGAAGAGTTTACCATCCTGGTTCAACAGGTCACTGAAAAGGAAATATTACAGCAGGCAAATGAAATTTGCAGTGCGATTGAGAATCACTCGTTTCTTTTGAACAATCAACCTGAGCTTCAAATTACAGCTTCAATTGGCGTAGCTCATTCAGACCACGCGCCGGCGGACATGCTGTTTGAAACAGCCGATCAATCCTTATATATCGCAAAAGGTGCAGGCAGAAATCAGGTTTGCTCAATTGAAAACCTCAGGCAGCACACGCATAAATCCTCGAAAATGAAACGATATTAAAAACCCCCTGACCACATTTGCGGTCAGGGGGTCATTTATATTAGTTAGTTACTTTAATAAGCTGAACAACCGGAATTGTTAGAGCGTTACCACTAACTGTGAAGTCTCTTGTTTCAACTGCATATCCATTTGCAAAGAATGCAATTGTATAGTTACCGTCTACAAGAGAAAGTTCACCGTCACTGTTAATGATTGTGTTAACTGAACCATCTTCGTTGAAAACAACTGCTTTCGCTGTAGCGTCAGCATTGTTTTCATCAACTACGCGGAAGCTTACGTCCTGCATCGCAGCTTTTTCAGCTACAGTGATTTCAAGCGCAACATCTTCACCAGAAGCGATTGTTGCTGTTTCTTCAACATCAACATATTCTGAACCATCAGCAAAGTCGATTGTGAAGTCATAATCACCAGCAGAAAGTGAAGTGAATTCTACTGTAGAACCGACAGCAGTTTCAGTCCAAACGCCAAATACGTTATCCTCTGCATCAAAGAATGAATCAGTAAGCGTAATTCCTGCATCCTCAAGACTTACTTCTTCTCCTTTGCTATCTACAGCATTTACTGTAAATGTAGCGTCAGCACCTGTTTCAACCGTGTAGTTTACACGCTCAAGGTTGTCGCCAGCCTCGATTGTCTGTGTAGTAGAGAATGTTTCGAATCCATCTCCACGAACAACAACTGTGTAAGTACCTGGGGCAAGCTCAGTCAGGCTGTAAGCGCCGTTAACTGTTTCAGTAGAATCAACTACTGCGCCTTCTTCATTATGGTATACAACTGTTACGTTAGCAGCTGCAAGTGTGCCTTTAGTTCTTACAAATCCAGCTACATCACCAGTAGAAGCAGGAGACTCAAGAGTGAAGTCAGCAGTTGTATCTGCATTTTTCTCTACAGTAACTTCTGCAGACTTATTAACGAAGTCTTCTGAAACAACTTCAACTGTGTATTCGCCAGCTGCAACGCCAGAGAACTTGTAAGTACCATCAGTTAATTCAAGTGAATCAACAGTGTTACCTTCAGCATCAAGCAGGTTAACTGTAGCATCTACATCGTTTACAGTTCCTTCAACAACACCAGCAGCTTCAGCACGCGCTTCAAAGGCTGCATCGCTGTCTACTGAAAATGCGTCGAATGTTTCAGTTACGATGTAGTCACCAGATACACGAAGTGTGTAATCAGCAGGTGCTATACGAGCAAATGAAGCTGTGATTGCATCTACAGATACTGCAGCATCAACTGTCTCAACAACTGTGTTTCCACGAAGAAGTTCTACAGTTACATCGCTACCATCAAGGAATTCTTCACTTACTGCTTCAGTACCGATGACTGCAGAAATTGTGAATCCTTTTTCAAGCTGAACATCAACTGTCTGATCAGTTCCTTCAGTAACTGTGAATTCAGTGTAAGAGATTGCAGAATCTTCATCTGCATTAACGATTACACTGTAGTCGCCGCTAAGAAGTTGAAGGTCAGGAAGTACAACCGAACCGTTAGTTACAGTTCCTTCAGTTACTACGTTACCTTCAGCATCCTGAACAGCAACTTCAGCAGAGGCAACATCTTCACCTGCAGCGTCTGTTACGTTCACAGTCAGGTCAAGTGCTGCAATTTCATCAAGCTCGATACCTGAAAGTACGTTAGCAGTTTCCTGGCTATCAGTTGTGATTGTCTGCTCGAAAGATTTGAATCCTTCTTTTTCAACAGTCATATTGTACTCTGTGCCAAGCGCAAGGTCAGCAGATTCCTGATCAACTGAGTAAGAACCGTTCGCAGTAGTTTCTGTTGTTCCAGCAACTACCCACTCGTTAGTTTCCTCATCATATACTTCAAATGTTACTGTAGCAGCGTCAACTGAAGCGCCAGAGTCACCATTTACAACTGTACCGCTGATTGTGATGTCAGATACATCAATTAATTGACCTGTAAGATCAGTAGAAACAGTTGTTACTGTATCTTCTTTTACTACCTGATCAGCAAGTGTTACTGTTTTATATCCTTTTTTAGCAACTGTTACGTCTACTTCCCCAGCAGCTACATTAAGAAGCTCATAGTAACCATTCTCATCAGTTACAGCCTGCTTGTCGCCGATTGCAACAACAGCACCTTCAACTACTTCGTCACCGTCAGTGATAAAGCCTGAAATACCTGAAGCAAGAACTGGAGTTGTGTCATCCTGTACAAGCTCATAAGCAGTTACAAGGAATGAAGCCAGGTGACCACGTGAAGTATTATCTAATGGACGGAAGTTAGAAACAGTTGTTACACCAAGGTTAGCAAGGATTTGAATGTCATCCCGGTAGCTTGTGAACGCTGTATCAAGATCTTCTACTTCAACTTCATTGTCAGTTTCGATCTCATCAAGGTTGAATGCATTAACAAGCACCTGTGCCATTTGCTGACGAGTGATGTTATTTCCAGCCATTAGGTTGTTGTTGCTACCCTGGAAGATGCCAGCTTCTTTCACGATCAGTGAGAAGTTATAAAGTTCAGCATCACGTGAATCAGCTGTTACATCATTGAAAGGCTCAACGTCTGAAAGGTCGTGATCAGCAAGGTATTCTGCAAGGCTTTCATATCCTTTAGATGCAATTACATATTTACCAAGTGCTTTAACTACGTTTGAACGAGTTAATGCGTTTAGTGGCTTGTAAGTGCCATCTGGATAACCGCTTAATAGACCGTAGTCTACTGCTTTATAAATATTTTCAAAATGTGAATTATTCTCCGGAACATCTGTGAAAAGTTCCTGCTGTGCGTCAAATTGTGCTTCCTCAGCAGCTGCAACTGGTGCAACAGCAGAAGCAACAAGAGCAGTAGTAACTGTTCCAGCTAAAAATTTACGATTTCTTGACATAGTATAATGTCCTCCTAAAAAAGATTATAAGTATAAAAGTGGGTGCTATTTTAAGTGTATATACACCTTTAGCATCACATAGTCTTAATTGTAACGTGTTTGTTATAAAGTTAAAGTAATATCTCCTAATATCAATAGAAATCATCCTTTAAGCTCATATAATAACCACTTAATTGATTAAAAAGAATTACATTTAAATTGAGATAAATAATTCGATAGTTTGATCCTTTGTTATTATTGTAAAATAACTAACCTTTCTGAATATTATTCTTGTATCTTTGGCTACTGAAATTGTATAGATACTATTGGTCTATAAAGTTGGGTATTTAATTCCTATAATGTTTTAAGCAACAAGTTATTTTGAGAGAATAAAAAAGCTGAGCATTACGCTCAGCTTTTAGATGGTGCAGGGGGAGATTCTTTTCTAATTGCAGGCAGGTTACCAAACAGGAACCAGGCCTTCGGGAACATCAGATGCAGTACTCTGATAAATAGGTACGTACTAATCATCACGAGCGGGAATCTCAAAGCAATATAAATATTAAATTCTCTAAACGTATCAGCAACCAGCAGATTAGACCAGATCACCAGGATAAACGGGTGAACCAGATAAAAGCCGAAAGAATAGATTCTGAGCCTTTCAATGACTGCGAGCAGGGGAGCAGGTGAACTCTGTTCAACCCAGGTCCCCATTTTAAATAACAGGTAGCATGAGGTTGCAAAAAACAGAATCTTAACAATCGTCATCATGCTATAAGACATAAAGGGCTCACCCAGCGTATAGCTATAATAAAAGCTATACGTATAAATAAGGCCAAATGTAATAGTCAATGCAGCAAAAGCAAAACTCGCTTTTTTCGTCCATAAGTGTTTCACCTTCTGATAATGTACGCCTACCCAGCCGCCGAAAAAGAAGCTTCCAAGATAAATCATAAAGAATGGGAAGGTAATGGCGCCGGTTTCATTATTCCACATCGTATATAGAAATTCGAGGGCAAAGCCGATAATAAAGAAATAGCGGTTGAAAAACTTAAACCTTTTAATCAGGTAAATAAAGAAAGGTGTAAAGAAAAACAGCTGTACAAGGATCATAATAAAGTAAAGCTGATAATAAGATCCGCCTACAAGCAAGTTATTCCAGATCGTGCCAAGTCCTTCATATGAGCGGTATCCCATATAATATGAGAAAAGCTCATAAAAGATCGACCAAAATAAATAAGGGCCGAGAATAAACATAAACCGGCGTCTGTAGAAGGTCAGCCATGTCTTTAAAGTATAAGGTTTATCTTCATAATTATAAAAGAGAACTAGTCCGCTTAAAAAGACGAAAACAGCGCCTTCAAACCTTGTAAAACGATTTAACATTAAGTAGATATCGTATAAAAAATGATCAGGTGGAACATTGGCCATGGCCGGTGCAGTGACGTGAATCAGCACAACCAGGTTCATTGCTACAACCCGCATAAATTTTAAAGATTCAATTCTTTCCTTACGCATAACTTCTCCTCTGTCTATCAGTTTTTTTACTGATTAAGCGTACCATTGTCAGCTTGGGTTTGTCATCGTCTGAGACAGAATTGTCTTGAGATTGAAAAAGAATAGAAAGAATTTGGAGATTTTATTTTGGGTAGCGGGTGAATTTGGAGAGGGATGGAAACGTGCATGTGATCTGAGATTTGGGGAATGTAACCCGAAAAATAGCTGATGTGACCCGTAATTTAGTGGATCCGACCCGAAAATTTAGCTTTTCGGAAAATCTGACCTGAGAAACTCCGAATGTGCCCCTAAACCCTGAGAATGTGATCCGAAATTCAGCCGATGTGACCTCAATTTCCTAAGGGCGTCAACTCTGTCTGTCTCCAACAACTAAAAAGAACTACCTAAAAAGGCAGTTCTCTCGTCTTCAATATCTGTTATTCATAATCCCTAAACTTAATAATCATCGTATTATCCACCAGCTGAATCGAGCCTTCTTCAGGCCACACTGGCATGTCCTGTACTTCTTCCATCTCTTTAAACTCATCAAGCGTAAAATCACTAATGAGATAAAAATCCTCGCCAAAGTACGTATTAAGCATATATTCCATATGTGCAGGGTATCCAATGAATGAATCGCCCATTGCACCAGTCATTTCCGGGATACTGTTCCATACTTTAATGCCAAGGTTAGAGCGGATATCAGGCGCTCCGATGATACCGATCTGCTGAAGCTCGTTATATCCTTCAGTCTGTTCCATACGATCAAGCACCCTGTTCACTGTAGCAAAGGATTTCTCATAGCGCAGATTCATGTTAAAATAAGCAATATTTGAAATAACAGCATAATTATAAATGATTACGCCGAGTAACAATACTGCAACCCATGAATAAGCTTTTACCGGTAAAGGAATCCGCTTAGCAAATGTCATCTGATCGTAAATGACGATCGGCAACAGATAAATCGCAGCAATCGCCATTACCATAAGCATATGATATGTTACGCCTGGAGACACGAAGTACAATAGATATGACAGGAAAGGCAATGCAACCATGCTTCCGGCTAAAAGTGCTAGCTTAGCAGGGGATTTATATACCTGGTGATAAACAATTGCAAGTACAAGCCCAATCGCCAGCACGACGAAAAATCCGACATTCAGAAAATCATATAATCTTGGAAATGCATCTGTCACCAGACCATGGAAGAAAAATTCCATCCCGCTATCTCTAATTTTGCCAAGCGTTGCCCGAAGACTTTCACCACCGGCTCCAACTTCGTTTAATCCCTGATAATTTGTAATCTGTCCTGCAAAAAAAGTCTGGTAAATTTTAAAGAGGGCATAATAAAGCCCCATACCAATCGCAGCAACTCCTGAAAAGCGAAGGAGCGGTACGAAGAAATCTCTTAATGAAGAGCCTTTTCTAAGAAGCTCTTTGATGAGATAAACTCCTGCAAACACTAATAACATTGTCAGATTGGCCTGATATGTACCAACACTTACAAAGAAAATCAATGCACCAGGTATAAAACCAAAGCGCCACTTTTTAGCGACTACAAGAGAAATAACCGTGAGCAGGTTTGCAAGCATATAACCGTCAGCAGTGAACATATAAGAAAAAGTTGCACCTACAGTCGGAAATGCAGCAATCATTCCGCCGGCTATAATAATTGAAATTGTCTTTTTCAGATCAAACAGCATGGTCACAAACACTGCGGTCAGTGCCAGATACAGAATAGACAGTGCACCAATTAACCAGGGGAGATCAAAATATGAACTAATCCCAGCCAGAAATGTCAGAAAGAAGCGTCCTGATACAAACTTTTCCTGCGTATTATATACATTAATCAGTCCGTCATGATTAGGCAGTGTATTTGTAATGACATACATATGAGTTAAAAAACCAATGACCGCAGCCGAGAAAAATGCAATTTTCCACTCGCGCTTTATATTGGCTTTTATCCATTTCAGCAAATCTTCAGGCATCAGAAGGCTCCTTTATCAGTTTTTCTCTTTGACCAAATACTGAGGTCTGCGTTTCGTCTCAAAATAGATCCTGCCAATGTATTCACCAATAATACCAAGGAACAGCAGCTGAATTCCGCCAAGCAGGATAATCGCAGAAATTGTCGTGAAATAACCAGGTGTATCCACACCATTTAAGAAATAGTTCACAAGCGTAATCAAAATATAAATAAAGCCGAACAGCGTAATCCCAATCCCGCTATAAATCGCAATACGAAGCGGCTTATTATTAAACGATAAAATGCCGTCCATTCCATAGTTTAACAGGCTTGCAAAGCTCCACTTACTGGCACCTTCCACACGCACCTGATTTTCATACTCAATCATCTTTTCATGGAAACCAATCCAGGAAAATAACCCCTTAGAAAAGCGATTATACTCAGATAAAGAAAGCAGAGCATCAAGCGCCTGTCTGCTCAATAATCTGAAATCACCAACGCCATCAGTAATTTCAACTTCAACAAGTCGGTTGACCAATTTATAGTACACATTTGTCAATCTCTTACGCACAAATTTCTCACCCGTGCGGTTACGCTTTGCAATTACCTGATCATACCCTTCCTCAAAATGCTTCCACATCATTGGAATCAAAGAAGGGGGGTGCTGCAGGTCAGCATCAATTAGCACGACAGCATCGCCTTTTGCATACTGAAATCCTGCTAAAATCGCAGCTTCTTTCCCAAAGTTTCTGCTAAAGGAAATATAATGAACATCTGAATCAAGTTCAGCCATGTCCTTTAAAATCGGAAGCGTGCGATCACGGCTCCCATCATCTACAAATACATATTCAACAGCAGCCTGGATCTTTGCAACCCACTGCTTCGTCTCGTCATAAAACTTCTGCACCGTCGCCTCTTCGTTATAACATGGAACCACTATACTTAACGTCTTCACCGGATCAATCCTTTTCCGTTTTCAATATTTTTCTCGAAATCACAAATGTAAAAGGTATCGCCACACCAGAAGCAATTAATGGTGCAATCTTATTATCGATCTGAAGCCATTCAGTCAGCATATACAATGCTCCGGTCGATACCGAAATATTAACCACATACGTAAGCGGAAACTGAAAAAACTTCCTCCAGCTCGGCTTCGTTCGATAAGTAAAATACGTATTCAGATAAAACGACCCCACCATACTGATCAAAAACGCCATCCAATGACCCACAATATAATGAATCGTCAACACTTCCGTAAAAAGCAAATACCACAAATAATAATGAAATGTATTAAAAAAACCGACCATAATAAACTTAATCGTTTCATTCTGCATCAGTCTTCCCATTAATTGTTCCACATCCAAACCTCACTTCTATGAAATCATCCTGTTTATTGTATCAGCCAATTTTCTCCAAGCCAACCCTGAAATGACTCAGCGGGGGTCACTAGTGACACACCGGGAATTACCAGTGAATCACCGGGGACGGAGTTGAGTGTGTCATTTTTAGAATGATTACAAAAATGAATCACTCAACTCCGTCCCCAGTGTGCCGCTGTGTCGCCCAAAAAACAACCCGGCACCAAAGGCACCGGGACAACATCAAACACGCTGAGTTTTCAAATGGTGATAAAAGTACGCTGCCACGATTGCCAGGTAGATGCTGACGCCTGGTGCTGTGAATACGTGACCTGCGAAGTGTGCAATACCAAGTCCGAGCACGATGCTTGAGATGACAAGTGCATAGTGTGGGAAGAAGATAGCTTTAAATTCTTTTAGTATGTTTCGGATTACTGAGATTCCGATGTAGAGAAGTGGTAGGAAGTAGAGGATGGTTCCAATAATCCCTACTGAATAAAAAACATCCGAATAATCCATTTCAATCATTTTAGGAACTTCTTCAAAGTTACCTGCGTAACCCATACCAAATACTTTTTGAGTGACAGGGGCTTCAGCATAATACTCACCAAATTGGTTCAGGAATAGATCCCGGTTACTGAGTATCAGACTGTTAAGATTGCTTTCCTCTTCTTCTACAGGTTCTTCATCAATGTCTTCTATAGGGTCCTGCTCCTGTTCCTTCTGGCGCTGGTCTTCAAGAAGGTCGATGTGTGCATATGTGTTCATAAATACTGGTGTAAATGGTGTAAGTGCACCCAGTATGATTAATAGTGCTAATGCGAATGCGGCGCTGACTTTCAGATTGCCGAAGTGTTTTACTTTTGCAATCAGTGCGATGACTGCACTGACAAGACCCATCACAAGTGTAATCGCTACAGCACCGTATCCAACTTTTGTACCGATCATGATTAATGAGAAGCTGACTAAAATAAATGGAATCCAGTAAGCGAAATGCTTCACTTTTTCTGTTCTCAGGATAGCGAAGTAGAGTACGATTGGTAGGATCATTGCGAGTGATGCACCAAGTTCGTTACCTGCAAAGAACCAGCCTGTAAATCCAGTTTTTGTCCATTCGTAACTTTCTAAGCTTGTCCCCGTCAAAATTGCCACAACCATTACGACACCGATGAAGATAGAGGCGATCATCAGGTTATGGAAAAATACTTTTGCCAGGTTAAGATTTTTAGAGAAGTAGCGGAATAGGAAAACAAAGTTCAGCAATACTACATTAAAGTATGAGAGCTTTACAAGGTACTTAATTTCTTCTCCGAAATAGAAAATAGGCTTTTCTATGTAGCTGATACCCAGGTTGACTAAAAGATATATGCCCCATGCTGCAAGATAGATCACTGCATACTTGGCAATCTTACTATTTTTCCAGTTGATCAACAGGAAGAGTGCGCTTAGTCCCATGTATAGGATTCTGATCAGAACTCCGACTGTGGCACTGAGTTGAAGCTGTGTGATACTAAATGTAGTTAGCACATCAATGATTGGCTGTAGTGCTATAAAATAAAAGAAAAGCAATATTAATTTTTCGTTTGTTTGTAACGACTTGAGCATAATTTCATTCCTGTCCTTTTCATAATATAAAGATTTATAGCATGCAGATTTCCATCTGTTTTTTATATAAACAATCCATTTAATAATAGCGGATATCGTCAGATGATATCAATACATAATTGAAAATACAAGACATTCTGTCCACTGAGTGTAAAAGATTCGTGAACATCTGTAAAATATGAATCTTTTTTCTTTTGGAGACGTCTATACATAAAGACCTGTTTTTTGCAAAAAAAAACTGAAATATGCCTTCTGTGTGATAGGATAGTAGATAGGTAAAATTATCAAAAAGTCACGGAAACAGGATACACATAAGGGAGTGCAGGGAAATGTTAAATAGCAGGATTGCAGTGAGCGTATTACTATCATTGATGCTGGTTGTTTCATTAGTCAGTACGACACCAAAGGCTCATGCAAGCGATGATCTAACTGGTCATCCAATGGAAGAGCAGATTCGCGCTTTGGTTAGCCAGGAGATTATGAATGGGTATGATGATGGATCATTCCGACCATATAATCAGGTTACGAGAGTTCAGTTTGCGTCGCTGATTGCGAGGGCTTTGAACCTTGAGCCGGATACGACACAGACTTTCGGTGATATGCCTTCAGATGAGGAAACGATTAATCGTATCCAGGGTGCTGCAGGAGCGGGCATCATTACAGGTTATGAGGATGGTACGTTTCGTCCTTACACAATGATCAGCCGGGAGCACATGGCTGTCATGCTAAAGCGTGCGCTGGATTATCTTCAGATAGATGCTGAAAGGGCAACGTTGCGTTTTGCTGATAATGATTTGATTAATAAAAATTACTTGGAGCATGTATCTGTAAACGTTTATTACGGCATTATCAATGGTAAGACGATTAACAACAAGCAGTATTTTGCGCCAAAGGAGGCTTCTACACGTGGTCAGGCTGCAAAAGTTATTTATGAACTGTTAGAAACGATTAAAGCTGAAACTGAGCCTGTTCCCCCTGAGGAACCGGGAGTGCCGGAAGAGCCTTCAAAGCCCAAGGTAGGTTATGGGATCGGATCATATAATTCAGCCGGGAACCTTTTTGTTGAAAGGGAATACCAGACATACGAGGAAGCGTTAAAAGCTTATCAGGCAAGCTCAGGAAAACATCTCACATATGGTGATCAGATTCTTAAGATGAACACAGGGGTCGCATTGACTGTTCCAACTGCTGCAGGGTCTTTGACGAATGTGTATAACGAAGCGATGACTTCAGCGTGGACATATGTCGTAAATGACACTGAGCTTCGTTACCTGGATGCTGATAAAGAGAAAGTAAAGGTTCAGGTTGGTAATAAAATTGGATATGTTAAGCACAGCAATGTAAAGCTTATTCCTTTTAATGTGCTTGAAGACCGCTCAAGTTATTCTGTAAGTACTACTGGAGAGCTTGTACACCGTGTGTATATGAATAGCAGAGGTTCAGCTGCAAGTTATGTTGTGGGACCTGCACCAGCAGGACTTGAACAGGGGAAGACTTATTACAGCTGGGATGGCAGTAAGTTTTTTGATGTGAATGGGAAAGAAGTAGCTGAGGCGTATCAATATTTTCAGCACCTTCCTGCAAGAAGTAAGACAAACTATACTGCAGAGGAAATTGATAAATACATTGTTGATGAGTTAAAGAGACTTGAAGAGCGTAATCCAAATAGCGCAGTATATAAGGATGCTTCTAAACGTAGCAAGCTGCTGGGCCTTGGTAAACACCTGAAAAAGGTTGAAGCAGAGAAAGGTGTTAATGCGCTGATGATTCTGGCACTTGCTCAGCACGAATCAGCTTACGGCTTAAGTGAGCGGGCATTAACTTACAATAATTTGTTCGGCCTGCGCGTTTATGATGATAATCCTGCGAATGATCATTTTAAAACAGTTCAGGAAAATGTAGATGAATTACTGAATGAATTCTGGAATAAAAACTATATTCCGCCAACCGGGCCTCATGCAAATGGTGCTGCATTTGGGCATAAAGGATATGGATTCAATGTGAAGTATGCATCTGATCCGTATTGGGGCTCAAAAGCAGCAGGGCATATGTATCGAATTGATAAGGCTCTCGGCGGTAAAGATTTGAAAAATGCACTTAAGATAGGTTTGACTACAACTGAAGGGTTGAATGTCAGATCTGCAACGGAATTAAATGATCAGACTAAGCTGTTTACGTATCCTAAAACAGATATGCCTATCATTATTCAAGGTGAAGCTACAAATGGATCAAGCATTCCTTGGCTGAAAATTGTATCTGATGTTGGACTCAACAGGGATGCATATGTTTCAGGTCATTATGTACGTGTACTGCCAATAGCTAAGTAAGGGAAAAAGCTGTCCGGTGAAATATCGGACAGCTTTTATTATATTTTTTCCAAAAAATTTCTCCACCTTAAAAGATAAGTAGTATAATTGATTTATATGAATAGAAGGGGTGTTGTAATTGAAGGTATTGATTTCTGCTTTACTCAGTTTGACCGTTGTACTGTCAACGTTTTTACCAGGAACAGCAGCACATGAGCCCGGGGATCAGATCACTTATATACCGCTTGGTGATTCATACGCAGCCGGAATCAATGATCAGCGGCAGCTGGACATTGGCTACAGCGACTATATTGCACGTGACCTTGCGAAGAGAGGGCAGCTTGAATTTTACACGAAGGAGTTTACAAGGTCAGGCTTTGATTCAGTAGAACTGCTTGATGATTTAAAGACGAATCAGGCATTAAGAGAGCAGCTTAAGGATGCAGATCTGATTACCCTTTCAGCTGGAGGAAATGACCTGCTTGGGATCCTGAATGTGAATGAACAGACTGGGGAATTATTTTTTAATCGTCAGGAATTGTCAAAGGTATACTTTTCATTAAATAATCGCCTTGCTGCACTTCACGCAGAGATCAATGCGATCAACCCTAATGCAGAGGTTTATGCACTAGGATATGCGTTTCCTCTACCGGCTTTAGATACTCTTCAAAAAGCAGCTTTTAATGATACCTTTGAGTTTTTAAATTCAACAATCGAACGTCAGGTGACCAGAGCGGGCGGTATTTATGTTGATATCGACACAGACTTCGGACGGGATGCAGTTCAGTGGTTCCCGAACCCGCTGGATATCCATCCGAATACAACCGGTTACCGCGTGATGGCAAATGCATTCATTGATACATTTCATCATCCGGAAAGCTTTACTGATGTATCGGGGACTCACTGGGCGAAGCTGTACATTGATGGTCTGACTGTCCGCCAGGTGATGAGTGGCTATGATGATGGTACATTCAGACCACAGGGGAAGCTGACAAGAGCGGATGCAGCTCAGGCGCTGTATAATGTTCTTTATTTAGATGAGGTGGAAGAGACTGTACCAAACCCGGGCTTCAGCGATGTACCTGTTACACACCCTAATTACAAAGCAATAGCAGCCCTGACTGATCTTGGTATCTTTATAAAGGCTGAAAAGTTTAACCCGAATAACTCTTTATCACGTGCACAAATGGCTAAGATTTTTGATCTGACATTTGATTTACCTGATGGAGAGCCTAAGGCATTTAAGGATTTGAAGGGGAATTATGCATGGGCTGCACCTCATGTAGATGCTTTATCAAGCGCAGGCTATGTGTCAGGTTATGACGATGACACCTTCAGGCCAAATCAATCCATGAGTAAGGCGCAGATCGCAAAAATCCTGCAGCTGATGCTTGAGGACAGAAAGTATTAAGATTTATAATCAATCGAATATAAAAGCTGTCGTCTCGATATTGAGGCGACAGCTTTTTTGATGAATATAATATAGAAGAAACTCATCTTTTTATTTGCCCAATAAGGAACTGTGATCCCGGAATCCACTTTAGTAACCATGAGATTAAAATGCTGGAGGTGACGCCAAAAGCAAATGCGCTCAGTGTAAATACAGTGAATGAAACGTCATATGGTAAATACCTTGCATAAAAGTGCAGAAGAAGCATATGCAGCAGGTAGATCGCAAATGAGTATTTGCTGATGACCCTGATCAGAAACGGAATTTTATTGATATAAACTGAGACAGACAACACTGACATAAATAAAAGAATCGTATAAATCAGTACGTCATTTCGTCTTGAAGAGATACTGCCTATACCGTTCATTACGTTGTAGATGCAGTATAGTAATGCAATAATGGTGAGCAGGATAAATCCTGGCCCTGCTTTTTTCAGAAACGATTTAATTGATCCTGCATATCTGCCTGTAAAGTAAGCGACTGTGAAAAATGCGAGCCAGCCCGGGAAAAAAATAATGCCGTAATGATTCCAGATCAGATCCCAGTTTCCACCCGGTGATGAGAAGTTTTTAAAAAACAGATTGTAGCCCATCGTAATCATAATGGATAAAGAAATCATGAAATACGGGTTTAAGTACTTATGAATCCGGTTAAATATAAAATGCAGTACATAAAACTGAAAAATAATTAAAATAAAATAGCCGTGCCATCTAGCATACAGAATATAATCAAATGCCCGTGATGAAATGGCTTCCCATGTGAATGTTCCGATCAGTCCGTAATATGTAGCATAGACAAACGGGATTGTGAAGAAGGGGATCAGGATATACATGATTCTTTTCTTCCAAAATCCATTAGGTATCCGATCAGGGTATGAATAGCTTAGTATGTATTCAGACATCATGACAAACATTGGGGTTGCAAAGATAAAGGCGATCTGAAGTATTTGTGCGATCTGCACGGAAGCTTCAGGTAGATCATAAGTGACAAGTCCTCTGGATATTGAGTGGACCCAGACGACGCTCAAACAGGCGAAAGCTCTGAGCCAGTCAATACCGGCAATACGTTCTCTGGCCAAAGAATAATACCTCCAATCAAATGGTTCAATGCATTGTATCATGAAAGAACCAAATAAAAAAAGCTCCATCCGGAATGAGAATGAATCCGGATGAAACCCCTAAGTTTATTTAAGTGAACGAGTCAGGAATGCAGCAAGCTGACTGCGGTTTACAAGCTCACGAGGAGCGAATGAACCATTTTCTTTTCCTGTCGTAATACCTGAAGCTGCAAGTGACTGAATTGCGCCATAGGCATAGTATTCAGAAGATACATCAGTGAACTGAACTTCAGATGAAGCTGCTTTTAAATCAAATGCTCTGGTGAAAATTAGAGCCATATGTTCTCTTGATAGCTTTTCAGTCGGGCGGTAGTTACCATTCTGGTCTCCCATGATAATACCAGCTTCGTTTACTGCATTGATTGCACCGCGTGCCCAGTAATCAGAAGGTACGTCTTTAAATGGTGTTGCAGTATTCACGCGCTGTAGTCCAAGTGCTTCTGCAATGTAAGAAGCGACTTCAGCACGAGTCGGGTGCTCGTAAGGAAGGAAGTAAGATCCGCCATTTTTACCGTACATAATGCCTTGCTGCTTTAAGTAAGCAATTTCATCATGTGCCCAGAAGTCTTTAGTGATATCTGCATAAATACCTGAGTGTGCTGCTGCAGGCTTAGAAGTTTGTGTTGGTGTGCTGCCGAATGAACCGACGCGCTTTGCTCCTACATATCGTGAACCCCAGTAATAAGGGTCATTAATAGAATCAATGTTAATCCCTTTATAGCTATGTGCGTGAATAAATTTAGAATCACCTATGTAAATTCCAACGTGTGACACGCCGCTTCCAAAAGTATTGAAGAATACGAGATCACCAGTCTTTAAGTTTGCTTTAGAAACGCTTGTCCCAGTGTTATACTGAGTGCTTGTTGTTCTTGGTACTGAAATGCCGGCAGAATTTTTCATTACATACTGAACAAATCCTGAGCAATCGAAACCTGAAGGAGATGCTCCACCGTAAACGTAAGGTGTTCCTAAGAATCTCTTGGCATAGTTTGTTAGATCTGATGCAGAAGCAGCTTCTGCTCTGTTGCTGTCAAGGGCCATGGGAATAATTAACGTTAGGGCTAAAAGTAAAACTAGCGTCTTCTGTAATAACTTCAAGTTCCTGTACCTCCAAAAGTAATGTTTCTGAATCTCCGAAATATCCGAAAAAATCAACTAGGGAAATCATAGCATATGTGTAGAAAGTTTCGTTTTACAGTTATGTAACAAAAGTTTTCTTTTTTGTCATAAATGAAAAAAAGAAGCCGGTGCAACTGCACCGGCTTCTTTTTCATTTATTATCCATATACCTCTGAGCCCTTGTCATCATTGCAGAAAATTGAGCTCTGCTGATAGATTCATATGGTTTGAATTGTTTCTGATTTGTAACAATCCCTTTCGAAACTAATGTAGATAATGCAGAAAAAATTTCACTTTCTGGTGAAACGTCTGTAAATAATAGATCTATTTCACTATTGGATTCATTTAACTGTAAAGCTCGAAACAAAATAAGTGCCATCTGAGATCTTGATAGCTGCTGATTAGGTTTAAAAAGCCCGTTTTCATATCCGTTCAATACTTTTTCATAATTAGCCGATAGAATAGAATGCTTCGTTATAAAATCAAATGATTCGATGTCATTAAACGATGATTCCATTGATGGAAGCGTGTCCCATTCAAATAATCTGTTCATCATTAATGCTGCATGTTTTCTACTGATCGGGGCGTCGGGTCTGAAAGTACGATCCTCATAACCATTAATAATACCGATTGATGTAGCTTTCATAATTTCCTCATAAGCCCAGTAATTGCTGGCCGTATCACTAAATGTGAAGCTTGCCTGCGCGTTAGGTGCCAGATTTAAATACTGCTGTTCGAGTATTTGTTCTCCATTTGTTATGACAGTAAATAATTTGAAGGCCGGCTGTACCGGCGATGAAATTTTGATTGACTGATAATGGTCTGTAATTTTTCCATTGAATGATTCGCGGCCATTTACAAATACATGAAGATCACTGCCAGTCAGGTCTTCATCTGTCAGAAGGTGGAATTCTTCTGAGCTGTAAGGCTGACCCTGACGATAATTCATCCATTCCATTGCAGTGGGGGGTGTATTCTCCCAGCGATCGGGCTCAAATTGAACTACGCCGTGTCCTGACCAGAGATCATATCCTTCAGTCATAATATCCTTAGTACTGTTAAATAGCTTTTGTCTGATTGACAGCAGTGAATCTTCGGGGTATTGATGTTTGATTAAAGCGACTGCTCCAGTTACAAAAGGTGCCGCCATTGAAGTTCCATTCATTTTACGGTAAGGCGGGTTAATATAGGTGCTGAGTACTTCAAATCCAGGAGCAGCCAGATCAACTTCCCATCCGAAATTGGAGGTGTTAACCTTTTGCATTTGCTGGTTAATCCCGCTGACAGTGATAACTGTTGGATAGGATGCGGGATAGACATCCTTCGTTGAAGAGTTGTAATTACCAGCTGCCGCAATGACAGGTATTTCTTGTGATGCAGCTTTAATGAGTGCATTTTTAAGTAACTCAGTTTTAACTGTGCCAGCGATGCTGATATTCACTGCACTGACGTTCAATTCTATTGCATCGAATAATGCCTGGCTGATTTCAAAATCAGTTCCTGTTCCTCTTTCATTTAACACTTTCATTGGTAGGACATCGATTGGTGCGTGACCAAAGACTCCTGAAGTGCCAATTCCATTGTTATAACAAGAGGCGATGATACCTGTTACATGCGTTCCATGTCCATAGGTATCCTGAGCCCATGAATAAGCTTCTTTTGTATAATCATTGCTGAGACTATAAAGAATATTTGAACAAAAGTCTTCATGAAGTGCAACGCCGGAATCCAATACGGCTACAACTGGATTGTTTACTCCTTTTAATGATGAAATATTAAAGGGTTCAGGTACGTTGTCTTTATTCATTAGCGTAATGTGAATTTTGTTGATGGGCCTGTCGTTTGGAATTAAAATATCCAGCCTCGTAAATCTGCCGTAATTGACACCAAGCAGATTTCCTTTTTCATCTTTTACTTCAATTCCCCAATAGGTGTCTTCAGTTTTTGCTTCAATTTCAACTGAAATTCTTGATAAAGCAATATCAGGTGAAAATTCAATTGTTTTAGCTTGAAACTTTCCGCTGTTTAATATTGTTTTGTTTTTATCAATGATTAATTCGTTATTTTTAAGCAGATTCTCCCCCGCCTGAGGGTAGAGGTCATTAATGGTTTGCTGATTAACAGCTGATAATCCCCACTGGTCATTTATGTAAAGATCAGGGCTGATTTCTGCATGCGCCTGCTTTAAAGCGTTTCGTTCAACAGTTGTAATGAGCTGGTGCTCAGGGGGTGTTCCTGAAACTAATAAGGAAAGTGGTAATTCTCCTATTACTTGATCTTCATGTAACAATTGTTTAACAATTTCTTTATGGTCTGTCTGATCAAAATGAAGAATCCATTCTTCCTCAGATGCACTGACCGGAGTGAGAAAAATTAGTAAAAATAAAGCTGACATCATCATAGATGTTAATAACTTTATAGTCATGCAGACACCTCCATCCATAAACATGTAATTATCCTATATTATAAAGCATTTACCCTTAATAAAAGTCATCTATGCGTAAAATATTTCAGAAATATTTCAACACAATATCAAAAACATATCAATGTAACGCATAATATGTCTTTTATCGCATTGATGTTTCGACAGGAGTCTACTAAAATGGAAAAGGTTAGTAGTTCATCCTTGAGAATACAGATGGAGGTTTACATGTCACAGAAATCTTTTAAAAATGTTTTTCGTCCCATTGTCACAGTCATCGCCGGCTTAGCGATCGCAGGAGCTGCCACATCAGGGGTTGGGGCTTCATCATATGAAGTAACACCTGGTGTTCAGCATACGCAATCATCATTCTCTATGAATGCAAGGAGCCAGGTTTCAAATATTTTAGATATTAATACGTCATTACCTTACATAAGTGTGGAACCGGGAATACCTTCCCCGTTGGCTTCTTTAAGTAATGTGCAAACAAGAGCAACAGTTATGACAGAAAATCTTTATCATATGGTTGGAGCTGTAAACGGTTCTTTTTACCACATGGATACAGGCATGCCCGCCTATCTGGTAACTCAGAATAATAGAGTAGCAACTTATGGCGTCATTTCAGATGGCATGCAGGAGTATATGAGCGTACCATCAGCATTCGGTATTAATTCGCAGGGGAAATATCTTATTGATACATTCACCTATGATTCAACAATTTCTTTTGATGGAAAATCATTGCCAATCACTGCAGTTAATAAGGCAAGAAAAGCAAATGAATCAATTATTTACACTCCTTCGTGGAGCTATAAAGATACCAGAACGAATGAGCATGGTATTGAAATTATTGTCAGAGGATTATCTGGAAGTATTGAAAACGGCATGGAATTCGGGAAAGATATCACGGGAACCGTTGAAAATGTCAGATTACCCGGTCGTACTTATTCTAATGAAATTCCGCATGACGGCTACGTGATTTCTGTTCACGGTACAAATGTTTCGAAATACACGTCACTGGCCAGAGGTGACAAGATCACTTTGAACATGAATGTTGAAGATAAGTGGAAAAATGCTCAATATATGATTGGAAGTGGTCCATTACTTGTCCGAAACGGCAAAGTTGACATGACCATCGACCCGACAAGTTGGAGAGCAATGCAAAGAACGTCAAGAACTGCTGTTGTAACAAATGCTGCTGGTGACCGAGTTAAACTGGTTACAGTAGATGCTACCTCATCAAGTGCCGGTATGACGCTGCCGGAATTTTCTCAGTATCTTGTCAGCATAGGTGCTTATCAGGCTTTAAACCTTGATGGTGGCGGATCTACTACAATGGTTACAAGAAAGTATGGCAGTGCGTATCCAACGCTCACGAATCGCCCTCAAAATGGTTCGATGAGATCTGTTTCTACAATATTAGGTGCAGTAAGTAAGGCGCCATATACGGCTCCGGCGCATATTTCAGCTAAAATCAGCCAGAGTTCTGTTTCACTTGGTGGCAGTGCTGAAATGTCAGTTAACTATGTATCTGACTCAAACCGCCATAATCTTGCATTTAAACAGGAAGATATACAGTACAGTGTGAACGGTAATATTGGCAGAATTGAAGGACGCAAATTTATAGCAGAGAAAAAGGGAAAAGGCACAATTACTGCTTCTTATAGAGGAGCAACACAAAGTATTGCTGTGGAAGTCACAGACAACCTAAAAACTGTAAAAGTCGTGCCATCAGCTACGGTTATGGCACCGGGAGCAGAGCAGACCTTTAAAGTAAATGGATATGATCAAAACGGTAATGCTGTCACAGTTGATCAGTCAGCGGTGGACTGGTCAGTAACTGGGAGTGGCAGTATCACAGCCAATGGTAAATTAACAGCAGGAAATATCGGAACTGCTTCAATTAAAGCAACAATAAGAGGTGTTACCGCTACATTGAATGTTGAGGTATACGAAGGTGCTAGAAAAGTCAGCAGCCTGGAATCATCTGGAGAATGGAAGTCATCTGCTGCAAGAGCAGAAGTTGCAATTTCTTTCCCGGGAAATAATGTGTCAGTTCCTGTCCGGGAAGGGAACTCCGCATTAAAGCTTACTTATGATTTTTCTAAAGGTGAAGCAGGAACAGCGGCAGCTTATGCTAACTCATCAACGGTTACAATTGATGGCAAGCCTTCTTACCTTGGCATGTGGGTGTATGGTGATGGGAAAAGCCATTGGCTGAGAGGGAAAATTACTGACGGAGCAGGTCAATCACATACAATTAACTTTACTGAAGACGGCGGATTAAATTGGACTGGCTGGAAGTATGTCAGAGCCTCAATCCCGACAGCTGCCATTGCACCTCTAAAGGTCAGCCAGCTATATGTAACAGAACCAAATGCATCTAATCAGGGTGCAGGCGTTGTATATTTTGATGATCTGAAAGCTGAATACGGTCAGAACTATGCAGAGCCGATCTTCAGAGATATTCCGAACGATTACTGGGCGCGTGATCAGATCAGTTATCTGACAGACCGTTCGCTAATTAACGGGTATCAGGATGGTACATTCAAGCCGGTTACGACATTAAGCAGAGCGCACGCAGCGGTCTTACTGACAAGAATGATGAATCTGCCGACAGATAATATTACAGATCCAGGCTTTACTGATATTAATAAAAATCACATGTATTACAAAGAGATTGCAGCCGCAGCAAATGCAGGGATTATCAGTGGTAAAGCCGATGGTTCATTTGATGCAGGAGCTTCATTATCAAGAGCGCAGATGGCTGTGATTTTGACAAGAGCTTATGGATTTGATGGAATGTATTCACCTGAAATTAAAGATGCCCCTCAGTCATTCTGGGCACATAAAGAGATTCACGCTCTGGCTGAAGCAGGCATAACAGTTCCTTATGAAGGAAACTATTACAGACCAAACGAATCAGTGAACCGCAGCCAGTTCAGTACATTTATGTACAGAATTCTTACAATGAACTAAAGCAAACATTATTTTCATAGAGAGGGTAAAGGAAATGGTAAAAAAGTACTGTTTTTTAAAAAACAGTTCATTCTTTACCCTGTTCTATCGATAATAAAACTAGAAAATATGAAAATCATTCGAAAGAACTGTCAATGTCACATAGCCAATAAGAAAATAGTTTGCTAGAATAACCATAGTCAATGACTTAAACCCGAAAGGAGAAAGTAGATTGAAAAATGTTAGCAGGTTTTTGATCTTAATTCCGGCTCTTATCTTAGTAATTAGTACTTTGTCAGTAGGAAATGTTTCAAAAGCCTCCAGTGTGTTCAGTGATGTGAAATCAGATTTTTGGGCGAAGAATGAAATTGAATATTTACATAGTTTAGGTGTCATTTCCGGCTATGAAGAGAACGGTACTACTGCGTATAGGTGGGAAAATAAAGTTACGCGGGCTCAGG
The DNA here is from genome assembly GCF_044789845.1 of Jeotgalibacillus malaysiensis. Classification (NCBI taxonomy): domain Bacteria; kingdom Bacillati; phylum Bacillota; class Bacilli; order Caryophanales; family Caryophanaceae; genus Jeotgalibacillus; species Jeotgalibacillus malaysiensis. Next base: position 2,713,780 of record NZ_CP085252.1, on the reverse strand, counting down.
CAGCAAAAATGCTGGTTGTCGCAAGCGGAAATAAGGAACTAAACGTTTCTTCAGCCACTTTCTCAGATGTCCCTACTGACCATTGGGCTTCAGGATGGGTAGAGAGTGCAGTAAGACTTGGGATTTTCTCAAGCAGTAATGAAAATTTCAATCCGAACGTAAACCTCTCAAGAGCGCAAATGAGTAAAATTATTTCAGAAGCATTTAATCTTGATTTTGCAGCAGCTGCTCAGGAGCCTGTAGTCTTCTCAGATGCATCTCAAAGTGAGTGGGCAATCGGGTATATTAATGCATTGTATTACAATGGAATCTCTAACGGCAGCAACAACCTGTTCAAGCCACTGACAAGTGTAGACCGTGCACAGTTTGCTGCATTTATGAGCCGAGCACTTAATGATGATTTCAAGCTTGAAGTTGGAGCACCACAGCCAACTCCACAGCCAGAGCCGGAACCATCTCCAACTGAACCGGTAATTGCAAAGCTTGTTGTTAAAGAAAATAATTTAAATGTACGGTCAGGCCCGGGGACTTCACATGGTATACTCGGAAAAGTAAACAATGGTGACCGTATGAATGTTTATTCTTTATCCGGTGATTGGGCTAAGGTCGACTTTAACGGTAAGCAGGCTTACGTTCATAAGTATTACGTAACATTCTTAGATACACTTGGTAATGCACTTGGTTCTCCAACTGATACTGCTCGTGTTACAGGTGCCTATGAGTTAAATGTCCGTTCAGGTCCATCTTCATCCGCTACAGTAATCGGTAAAATTCGTAATGGTACGACAATTACTTTATTTGGTGGAACAGGGGACTGGATGAGAGTTGAATATAATGGTATGCCTGCTTTCGTTCATAAAGGCTATATCACAATCAACGTACCTACACCGGAGCCTGCAACTTCACTTTCAGGAAAAGCAACGGTTGCTTCATTGAATGTAAGAGCAGGAGCTGGCGTATCACACCCGATCGTCACAACATTAAAGCAGGGTGACCGTGTAGACGTTCAGGCGATCAGCGGCTACTGGGCACAGATTAAGACAAGCAGCGGTCATGTGGGATTTGTTAATAAAACATATCTTAAGCTGATCAATAATTCTGGTAACATCCTAAAAGACAGAATTATCGTCCTTGATGCTGGTCATGGTGCTTCAGATCCAGGTGCGGTTTCAAATGGTTATACAGAAAAAGCAATTAATCTTGAAGTTTCAAGACGAGTTGAAGCAAAATTAAAAGCAGCAGGGGCTAATGTTAAAATGACCCGTACTGGAGATACGTTCCCGTCATTACAGGATCGTGTAGATTTTGCTTATAAGAACTATGGTGAAATTTTCGTCAGCATTCATGCGAATGCAATCGGCTCAAGTACAGTGTCTGGAGCAGAAACATTCTATGATGTGCAGTATAACGACAACACAACTGAAAGCTATCATTTAGCAAATGAAGTACAAAAAGAAATCGTCGCACGTGCAGGAATGAGAGACAGAGGCGTTAAAACAGAAGCATTTTACGTACTCCGTAATCAAAACATTCCAGCCATCCTTGTAGAGCTTGGATTTATGACAAATCCAGCAGATCTTGCGAAGCTGACAAGCTCACGCTATATGGAGATCTATGCAGAAGCTGTTTATCAGGGAATCGTCGACTATTATAGTCTTAAGTAATTTGATCTTGAGCAGCCCGGCCGTGTGCCGGGCTGTTTTTTTTGGTGCGGCGCAGGCGGGACGGAGTTGAGTGATTCATTTTTGTAATCATTCTAAAAACGAACCACACAACTCCGTCCCCGGTGTGCCGCCTCCGGGACACATCACTAAATGCTTAGTCATATCGCAACCTCAGCCGCTCAGATTCTATTCACGAGCCAAACTGGTTCTTTTTTATGTTTTGTCTTATTTCATAAATTGCTATAATGGACGTATTGCATAAAAAGGACCGGGTGATGATACGATGAGAGTCGCAATTGCAGGGAATTATGGACATGATAACAACGGGGATGAAGCAATTTTAGCAGGAATGCTTCAGAGCCTTGAAAAATATGCGGGTATCAGTCGTAAAGAGATTACGGTATTTAGTAATTATCCACATAAAACGATCGAGGAACATAAAGTAAAATCTGTACCGCTTCTGGTCAGAAAATCAAATAAGCTGATTGCAGCTGGCGTAACGCTAAGGTCGCACCTTAAAGTACTGAAAGATATTGATCTGTTGATTATCGGGGGCGGCGGGTTATTAATGGATTTGTATAAAAGAGATGCACCTGTTTATTCCAGTATTGCGATGATTGGAAAGATGCAGGGGTGTGAAGTCGCAGTGTGGGGCGTTGGAGCGGGACCGATTACAACGCCAACCGGGGCAGTATTAATTAAGCAAATTGCCCGGACCGCTTCCATTCTAACTGTGCGTGATGAGGATTCAAAAGTGCTGCTTGAGAAAATCGGAATAGAGAAGCCGATTGAACTGACAGCTGATCCGGCTTTTGGGCTTGTGCCTGAAAAGCAGCGTGCAGTGACAGACACTATCAAAAAAGTAGCTGTTACGGCTGTACCTTATTACAGCAGCCAGTACTGGCCGGTTCATGATGAGGAAAAATATCAGTCATATATTACTTCTTTTGCACAGGCACTAGATCAGCTGATTGAGCAAAAGCAAACTGACGTAACGTTTTACGCGACAAAGTATCCTCAGGATCTTGAAGTCGTTCGGGATATTAGGGGAAGGATGCAGCATTCATCCTATATAATAGAAGAAAATATGAAGCCTGATGAGCTGATGAAGTTTTCTGTTGAGCAGGATATTATTATCGGGACAAGGCTCCACTCGCTTATTTTAGCAGTAAGAACCGGAACACCTATTATCGGCGTTGGGTACCATAAGAAAGTCGGATCATTTTCAAACCTGATTGGTCAGAAAGCATTTTATACAGATATTGAGCAATTCCACACCGATACTTTGATTGAGAAAGTGACGAAAATGGAAGACAACTGGCCAGCGCATCAGGCAGCAATCAATGAGATTGCTGATCAATTCCATCAAAAAGCAGCTGAGTTTCCTAAAAGGCTGAAGGAACAGTTTGGAGAGAAGTTTCATGACTAAAACGATAACTGTCATTACGAATATGTATCCATCTAAACAGCACCCTACTTTTGGGGTTTTTGTGAAAAATCAGGTTGAAGCATTAAGGTCAGAAGGTTATCAGGTTGATGTGATTGCGATCACAGATCCGCGCGGTGGAAAAGGTAACGCATTGAAGAAGTATGGGATCTGGGCTTTAAAAAATCTTGTTTATTTAATCACTAAAGGCAAAAAAACTGATGCCGTGCATGTGCATTACGTTTTTCCGAGCGGACTATTTGGCATGCTTTATAAAAAAATTTTTAAAACCAACATGATTGTAACTGCTCATGGTGGAGACATTGATAAGATGGCACGCATTTCACCTGTTACGCATTTAATGACGAAAAACATTATTAAAAATGCTGATACGACAATTGCTGTAGGAAATCAGTTGTATGATACGATTCACCAGGAATTTAATGCTCCTGAAAGTAAACTTGAGCTGCTAAATATGGGTGTGGATCGCTCTGTCTTTAAGCCGTATGATCGCTCTAATACAAGACAAAAGTTTAACATCAGTGAAGATGAAAATGTTCTATTATATGTAGGTAATATGATTGAGCAGAAGGGTCTGCTGGATTTAGTTGAGTCTGTAGATTTACTTAAGCAGGAGGGAGCGTTTGAGCATTCCTGCTTGTACATGATTGGGGCAAATAAAAGTCCTGCGTTTTTTACCCGTCTTCAGGAAGAGATTAGTAAACGAAAGCTGGATGATGTGGTAAGATATGTAGGAACGAAAAATCAAAAGGAACTGGCTGAATGGATGTCAGCTTCAGATGCTTTTGTACTGCCTTCACATATTGAAGGATTTGGACTGGTGGCACTTGAAGCGATGTCATGCGGCACACCTGTGATTGCAAGCCGTACAGGCGGTTTGCCATATTTACTGGATCAGCAGTCAGGACATTTAATTGAACCAAAAAACCCTGCTTCGTTAGCAGAAGGTATACGGACTGTACTGTCAGATCCTTCTTACAGGGAAAAGCTGCGGGAAAATGGGTTTAAAAAAGCGGCTGAAAATGATCAGGAACGGGTCATTCAAAAGCTGAAGCAGCTTTATTTTCCTAATGGAGGGTAACACAATGGCGTCACGGAATAAAAAGGTGCTCTTCATTTCTTCAGTGGGCGGGCACCTGACACAGCTTTTACAGCTGAAACCATTATTCGAAAAGTATGATTATCATATTATTACTGAGAAATCAGTGATTACTGAAGAGCTTAAATCTCAATACAATATGTCGTTTCTCGTATATGGTGCGAGAAACTATCCGATCAAGTATTTATTCAAGTTTTCTTATAATATCATGATGTCCTTTATTTATTTTTTCAGAATGAAGCCGGATGTAATCGTGACAACAGGTGCGCATACTGCTGTCCCAATGTGTTACATAGCGAAAATGTTTGGTAAGAAGGTCGTCTTTATTGAGAGCTTTGCAAAAACTACAACACCTACGCTTTCAGGAAGAATGGTGTATCCAATTGCTGATTTATTTATTGTGCAATGGGAAACGATGAAGGAGCATTATCCTAAAGCGGTGCATGGGGGTTCTATCTATTGATTTTTGTCGTACTCGGCACGCATGAACTGCCCTTCAAACGTCTGCTCGAACAGATTGAGCAGCAGATTAAAGGTGGTCACATTGATGAAGAAGTCATTGTTCAAAGCGGCCATACTTCATTTAAAACAAAAAATATGAAATTGGTTCCCTTCATGTCCTACAAGGAAATGGAGGAGATGTATGATCAGGCTTCTCTAATCATTACTCATGGGGGGACAGGCTCTATTACAACCGGGATCAAAGTTGGTAAAAAAATGATTGCTGTACCCCGTTTAAAGAAATATGGAGAGCATAATGATGATCACCAGCTGGAGATCGTTGAACAGTTTTTTAACTCCGGGCATATTTTACAATGGAATGAGTCTCAGGAATTTGCTGAAGTGTTAACAGCAGCGAAGACATTTACACCGGAGCCTTTTCAAAGTGGAAGAGTGAAAATCCTCTCTATTCTTGAAGATTTTATAGACCAAGTGTGAACGGATGAATCATATGAAATCACTTACTCCGCGTCAAATCGTAGCAATTATCGGCAGCGTGGCAGTCATTAACCTGATTGCCAGGCTGATTGGTTTTTTAAGAGAAGTTGCAATTGGTGTTCATTATGGAACGAGTGCAGCTGCTGATGCCATTATTGCTGCTTATACGATTCCAAATTTTATTTATCTTGCAGCTGGAGGAGCGTTGACAACTGCCTTTATCAGTGTTTATACGAATGAACCGGAGCAACATAAGAAAAGAGCTGCATCCGTTATCCTTACATATACAGGATTAGCAGCGGCAGTTTTATCGCTGCTCTTTTTTTTACTGCCTGATTTATGGATTCAATTATTTTTCAGCGGAATGGCTGCTGATACGATCAGTCTGACCGGGGATTTATTCAGAATTATGGCGCTCGGGACCTTCTTTTTAACATTATCCATGTTATTTACAGGCTATCTGAATGCCAACAGATATTATAAAGCATCAGCACTTGCACCATTACTTTTTAACATTGTCTACGTTGGCGGAGCGGTTCTTTTTATGCCGGTAATCGGTATTGATGCATACGCGTGGTCAGTGATGGCAGCAGCCCTTTTGATGTACGGTTATTTATTCCTAGAGATTAAAAAGAGAAGACTGGCACTTGAGCCGTTCGCTTATACAGGCGGATCTGAAGGCTTGATGAAAAGGTATTTGTGGCGGGCGTTACCTATACTGCTTGGTGGTGCGACGATACAGCTTTATTTTCTACTTCAGAGAATATTTGCATCAGGTATGGGGGAGGGGACGATCGCAGCATTGAACTATTCCTCAAAGCTGATACAGATCCCACAGAGCATTCTCATTACCGCTGTGACGACTGTATTATTTCCGCTGATCAGTCAAATGGCTGCGGCAGAAAAGAAGCATGAGCTTCAGGAGATGTACAAGAGGGGTATTTTATACTTATGTCTGCTAATCATTCCTGCATCTGTTTTTGTCTTTTTTAATGCGGAATCGATTATTTCGATTGTGTTTGAATATGGTGCGTTCGATCGTGAAGCATCCCAAATCACTGCAGGTCTGCTGAAAATCTTCGTAGTGGGGATGACCGCTCATGCATTAAACGTTTATCTGACACGATTTTATTATGCCCAGCAATTAAACTGGCTGGCAGTAGGAATCGGTGCATTTAACGTATTTTTAGTTAACATTGGAGTCATTCTTTTCCTCATGCCTTCTCTGGGTGCATCAGCGATCGCCTGGGGAATGACAATTAGCGGTCTTACCCAATTACTTATGCTGCTGATCATTGCCTTATATAAAATGGATCTAAAACCGGATGTTGGTGGTGCTCTCATCAAGATACTTGGTTTGAGTACCCTGCTAGGGGGTATTTTTATATTAATGCGTTTAATGGAATACTCTATTTTACAGTTAATCATAAACGTCTTCATTCTTATGTTTGTTATGATTGCACTGTTAATATGGACAGATGCTGAAAAGTGGTCAGGAAAAATAAAAAAACTAATCAGAAAATGAAACTCATCAGGCGGACGAACGTCTATATAGTAGCAGTTAGAATAGGACCTGCGTTATAAAGTTTCAGAACCTATTCTCTTTTTACGACAAACTGTGCTATAATCTGCTTGACCATGATTAAATCAATCATTTTCCATTTATGAAAACTGACTGTTTTCGAGGAGGAACATTATGTACTTTTTGCTTAATCTGCTGATTGTGTTTGTCAGCTCGATTATATTGACCCCTATAGTGAAAAAACTGGCCTTTAAAATAGGCGCTACTGATAAACCAAATTACCGGAAAGTCCACCAGCGTATCATGCCAAGACTTGGTGGACTCGCCATTTTCTTAGCCTTTGTTATTGGATTTATTTTAATAAATCCGCAAAATGAGGCAGCCTGGCCATTACTTTTCGGTAGTATCATCATTATTATTGTCGGAGTTCTTGATGATATACGTGAGCTTTCTGCAAAAGTTAAATTACTTGGGCAGATTGCGGCAGCTCTTGTAGTCGTACTTGGCGGAATTCAGCTTGAATACATCAACCTGCCATTCGGTGGTCAGCTTGAATTCGGCTGGTTAAGTATTCCAATGACTGTATTATGGATTGTAGGGATCACAAACGCAGTTAACCTGATTGACGGTTTGGACGGGCTTGCAGCCGGCGTTTCATCAATTGCGCTTGGAACGATCAGTCTGATGGCCCTGCTTGACGGAAACATTTTCGTTATGGCGATTGGTATGCTTCTATTCGCTAGTGTGATGGGCTTTCTGGTTTACAATTTTCACCCCGCAAAGATCTTTATGGGCGATACAGGCGCATTATTCTTAGGCTTTGCCATCTCAGTGATCGCACTGCTTGGATTCAAAAACGTTACAATGATCTCATTGATTATCCCGATTATTGTACTGGGTGTGCCGATCTCAGATACATTCTTTGCAATCCTGAGAAGATTTGTGAATAAACAACCATTATCAGCACCTGATAAAAACCACCTGCACCACAGGTTACTGGCGCTTGGCTATTCTCATAAGCAGACCGTATTAATCATTTATGCGATTGCAGCAACATTTGGTATGTCAGCGCTGATCTTCTCAATGTCTACAGTGTGGGGAGCAGTTCTCGTAGTCGGTGTGATGCTCATTGCAATTGAATTGTTTGCTGAAAGTATCGGACTCGTTGGTAAAGATTACAGACCATTAATGAAATTGATGCGTGTTAGAAATGCCCGTGGAGAACGATTTTAATTATCTTGAAAAGCTGACCAGGATCAGGTGAAACTGAATCTGGTCAGCTTTTTTATTTACTAAGTTGAACAATAAGTGATTCTACTATCACTTAATGATTTAATAAAAACAAGGATAGATAAATCGATACAGCATATAGTTAATGAAAGATTTATTCACCAGAATAGTTAGTTCTAACGATTTGAAAGCGAAATAATTATGATTTTGATCTCTAAATAAAGGTAAAAAGAGCACTCAGTTGAGTGCTCTTCTTTTACCATCCATATTCTTCATCTTCCTGGGCTGATTCGTTCAGGCTATTGTTACTCTCGATTTCTGATGAATCGTCATTGTTATATTCTGATGTTTCATCATTTGAAACAAATCTGGATAATCCCAGATGTTCACGAAGATCTGATCGTACACTTTGTATTTCTTCATCATAAGCTTCATAGTAATATACACCGTCGTACATTACTCCTTCACCTTCTAGTGTATGCATATCTACTGAGAGGTTAGAATTCATTGCATATGACATGAAAGACCTCATTTCTGAGAACCTCATATTTGTTGCCATGTTATCACCAACAGCCTCGATTACATCTGCATAGCGATTAATTGAGCCTGCAGATTTAGCTTTTGCAAGGATTGCATCAATGACTTCCTGCTGACGTTCTCCTCTTGCAATGTCACTATCCATATGACGGGAACGTACAAACGCAAGGGCTTCTTCACCATCAACGAGTTGACGACCTTCTTCAAGGAAAATCGCGTTTTTCTGGTCGCTTGAATTCATTTCATACATATTAAACGGCACATCAACTTCTACACCATTCAGCGCATCTACAACATCCATAAATGCATAGAAGTTCATTCTTACATAATAATCAACCGGTACATCGAGAAGTTCCTCAACTGCTTCCATGGAAGCTTTAGGACCACCGAAGGCATGTGCGTGATTAATTTTATCTTCATATTCAACTTCAGGAATATATGCCAGTGTATCACGTGGAATACTAGTTAATTTGATTGTTTTATCCTCATTATTCAGTGTGGCAAGAATGATAGCATCTGTACGCGTTGTACCATTTTCAAATCCTTCGGCATTTTCACGTACATCACTGCCATCCACTCCAAGAAACAAAACTGATACATTATCAACATCCGGGTTTACGTCTTTATCACGAAGGTCTGACTGATTACGGCCTTCAATTTCTTCATAAGAATCATTCGCTATACTTTGAGCTTTTGTGTAAAGATAGCCACCATACACAAGCCCTGAAAGCGCGATTAGAAGCAAAGGAAGACCAATCATTAACACACGCTTTTTTGTGCGCTTGGCTTTTGCTTTCTTTTTAAAGGTTTTTCTGTCCATCTTTAGTTATGGCTCCTTTACTCGGGGATTTCCAAATCATACTTAACGCTGCTAATGACCGGGAAAACCTGTCATAGAACGGGCAAAAGAATCGCCAATCTCTATTTTACTTGTTTTCCCGCTATCCGTAAAATGAAACTTTCATTACAATTGTCGATTATTCGGTTACAATTTGTTCCCGGTAGACCATTTCACCCTGTACAATTTCAGCCTGACCATTCGTCAGCTCCGTCATCCAGTCAGTAAATTCTTCTATATCATCATCTTCCACATATGTTTCCACAGCGACATCCTCTAAATACTGAATCTCTTTTAAAGGATATTTTGAAGACCTGACTTCATTCTCTACTTTGCCGAGCCACGTGTAGTCCATTTTTGAAATCATGATTCTGTTTAGGGATCTCTCTACAATGCCTGCAGCTTTTAAGCCTTCTGTCACTGATTTGCCGTATGCACGGATCAGGCCGCCTCCGCCAAGTTTGATTCCGCCGAAGTAGCGGGTAACGACAACTGTTGTATCCTTTAAGCCCTGCTTCTTTAATACCTCAAGCATAGGTACACCTGCTGTGCCGGATGGTTCGCCGTCATCATTCGCTTTCTGGATTAAATCATGCTCCCCGATCATATACGCAGAGCAGTTGTGGTTGGCTGAAGTGTGCTTCTTTTTGATTTCCTGAATGAAAGCCTGTGCTTCTTCTTCCGTTTCTGTTCGCTTTGTATAGGTAATAAATCGGGATTTTTGAATCACGATCTCACTTTCACTGTATCCTTTAACGGTTAAATATTTTTTCAGCATATCTTACTCCTTCATGTCGGGCGTTTATTACACAATTATAACAAGAAATTGCACGGTGCGTCATTTTTTGCAGAGATGCAACAAAGGTGAAATGTCATATGCGCCAATTGTAATGCAACTTTAATATCGCGACAAAGTGATGATGTTATAATAGATAAGGTCTTGTTGATTAAACGGGCTGCGAAAAAAATATATTAAAATAGCTTCTTTTTTTCGTATTTTCGACATGTTGCGGTGCGAAACTTTATTTAGCACAATACTTTCAATTTTACTGGTTTAACAGTATAATTTTTTGTAAAGACATGTATACGAGAGAAAGGAGTCTGCATGTGTCCGCTAATAGTATAGACACCCAGATCCTTGATTCAATTCTGGGTAAAATGATAGAGACTGTGGATCAGAGTAAGTCAGAAATTTTTGAAATAGGTGAGCAGACCCGGAACGAATATGATCAGCTTGTAAATGAACTTTCATTAATTCGTGAAAAAATTGCAAGCGTGATATATACAGGAGATGACCTTGAAAGACGCTCGCGTTTTGCAAGAAAGCGTCTGGCGGAAGTCAGCCATCATTTTAAGAATTTTTCTGAAGAACAGGTCCGTCAGGCTTATGAAACGGCACACGATCTTCAGATGAAGCTCTCGGTTAACAGACAGGAAGAGAAACAGCTCCGTGAGAGACGCGATGACCTCGAGCGCCGTCTTCAGAATATGGTTGAAACCATTGATCGCGCTGAAAATCTGGTAACTCAGATATCAGTTGTGCTTACTTATTTAAATAGTGACCTGAAAAAAGTCGGTGCAGCACTTGAAGACGCTGCCGAGAAGCAGATGTTCGGTATGCAGATCATTGAAGCGCAGGAGGAAGAGCGTAAAAGGCTTTCCCGGGAAATACACGATGGACCTGCCCAAATGATGGCAAATGTACTGATGAGATCTGATTTAATGGAACGTGTGTTCAGGGATAAAGGCACTGATGAAGCAATTAACGAAATTAAAAGCTATAAAAAGATGGTCCGCTCAGCATTATCAGAGGTCAGAAGGATCATTTACGACCTTAGACCAATGGCGCTCGACGACCTGGGTCTTGTTCCTACCCTCAGAAAATACTTAAGTACTATCGAAGAATATAGTCATGGTACTAAGTTATCATTTAAACAAATCGGGGAAGAATCTAGACTGGATCCAAAATATGAAGTCTCACTATTCAGGCTGATTCAGGAAGCTGTGCAAAATGCAGTAAAGCATGCACAGGCAACTGAAGTCACTGTAAAAGTGGAAATACGTCCCGATTGTGTGAATGCAATCATCAAAGACGACGGAAAAGGCTTCGATCCTTTAGAAAAAAAGCAAGGTTCATATGGCATGATGGGCATGAAAGAGAGAATTGAACTCATTTCAGGAAAAATGGATGTTCAATCAAGGCCCGGACAAGGTACAACAATCAGTATTAATGTACCAATTAAAAGTTAAAGATTGAGGGGGAACCAAACATGACAAAGATTCTAATTATTGATGATCATCAGTTATTCCGTGAAGGTGTTAAGCGTATCCTGGATTTTGAAGAATCATTCGAAATCGTAGGAGAAGGCGATGACGGTTCTCAGGCAATCGAACTTTATGAAACACACCAGCCGGATGTAGTATTAATGGATATTAATATGCCAGAGGTAAATGGTGTAGAAGCAACAGGGCAGCTTGTGAAAAAGCATACTGATGCAAAAGTGATCATCCTGTCAATCCATGATGATGAAAACTACGTATCACATGCACTGAAATCAGGTGCGCTTGGTTATATGCTGAAAGAAATGGATTCAGAAGCACTGATCGAGGCAATCAAAACAGTTGCTGACGGCGGCTCATACCTGCATCCAAAAGTAACAGTTAACCTTGTAAACGAATTCCGCCGTCTTGCAGAAGCTGAATTCACAGGTAACTTCCAGCAGATGGAAGTGCGCCGTCCGCTTCACCTGCTTACAAAGCGTGAGTGTGAAGTACTACAAATGCTTGCAGATGGTAAGAGTAACCGTGGAATCGGTGAAGGACTGTATATCTCTGAAAAAACAGTTAAAAACCACGTAAGTAACATCTTACAGAAAATGAATGTGAATGACCGTACTCAGGCTGTTGTTACGGCGATTAAGAATGGCTGGGTTGAGGTACGATAGTATTGTTTAGGAGGGCTCCGTCTTTTGGCGGGGCTTTTTTAGTGCGCGACACATTGGGGACGGAGTTGAGTGATTCGTTTTTATAATGATTCTAAAAGTGAACCACTCAACTCCGTCCCCAGCGCGCCGCCTAATAAATAACAAAAACTCCGCCAAATCAGCGGAGTCTCATCTCATTTCCTTCTTCTTGCAAAGTCGACAAACTTGAATTTATCAAGTCTGTGGCGTGACTCGGTGTATTGGAAGATGGATGTGTCTTCCAGGTGCACGAAGTTTTTGACGAGTACGATATGGCTGTAGCCGTCGAGGTCGAGCAGTGCACGGTCTTCGTCTGTTGCCGGTTCGACTGTGATTTCTTTTTTCGCGTAAGAAATGTTCAGACCGAGCTGACCTTCAAGGTAGGCATAGATTGAGTCTGCACAGATTTCTTCAGTGAGTGAAGGGACGCTTGATTGCAGCAGCCAGTCTTTATCAAGAATGACGCGTTCTCCCTGAATGGTTCGTGCACGGACAACTTCCCAGGTTAGTGCCTGGTCAGGACATTCAAGCTGGTTTGCAAGCCAGTTTTCTGCTTCGATCAGTTCGAGTTTGTGGACGGTTGTCTGGATGTCTCGTCCGAGTGACTGCTGAATTTCTTTGAAGCTGACAAGTCCTGTTACCGGGAATGTCATTTTGCTTATATCAAGAACGAGGGAGCCTTTACCCTGCATTTTCTGAATGAACCCGTTTTGCGATAGAAGTGTAAGCGCTTTCCTTATTGTTTCGCGTGATGTATTGAATCGCTCGCACAGTTCGTGTTCTGAAGGGAGTAGAGAGTTCGGCTCGAAGACTCCATTTTTTATTTCTTCGGAGAGTTCTTGAAAAATGTTCATATATTTATTTGTAGTTGCCATATATATCACCCTTGTTTATTGTATCATATGAGGGGACAGGATTTTAGTGAATGTACCATTATTTTCATATGATATTTGAGTCAATAAGCCGCTACTTCTTTCCGTGGGGGACTGAGCTTTCCGCGGCAGCGCGGTGAGCCTCCTCAGGCTTCGCCTTGCGGGGTCTCACCTGTCGCTTCTACGCCGCAGGAGTCTCCGTCCCCCACTCCAAGAATCCGCTGGTAGGTACTTCTCCTAAAATTCAATAATATTTATATTAACCATGTTATAGTTCATGGTTTTTAGTTGCACAGCTGACTGTTGGAGCGGAAGGGGGCGACTCCGGGACGATTAGAGGGAAGCTGAGACCCCACAGCCGAAGGCGAGGAGGCTCAGCAACCTCCGTCCGGAAAGCGTCCCCCTGAAGCGGAAACTGTCAGCCGAATTTACAGAGATAAATCATTTAAGCAGAAAGGACGGTTTACATGAATAGGGTTTGGAAGACATCGATTGCTGCCGGTCTGCTTGCGGTTGTGCTGGCAGGTTGCAGTGATGAGGAGAGTACGAATTCGAACAGTGCGGGAGATGGGCTTTCGGGTGAAGGCCAGGAGACGCATACTTCTGAAGGGTTAAGTGAATCTGAGGAAGGCATTGTGTTTGATGAAGAAGGTAATGTGAAGAGTGCAGAGGTGCCTGCAGAAGCAGAAGAGGAAATTATGGCGGTCTTTGATGAGTATATTGAGACTTTTAACAATAAGGATATAGAAGGTTATCTGGACCTGCTTTTATATGAAGATGGATATTATGACAGAGAAGAAGAGCGTGGGGCGCTTGAGAAAGTATATGACCAGTTTGATGTGAATAGAGAAGTGGTTGAGCATACAATCAGCGGTTATGAAGAAGGTTCTGCTGAGGTATTTTCAAATATGGAGCTGACGACAACGGATCCGTCATCCGGTGCAGAGGCGTCACGAAGCGGACGGCAAGTGACGATTTTAAAAGAGGTTGACGGGGAGTGGAAGATTGCTTCCATTCAGTTTATTGCTGCGCCTTAGTAGAGTTTAACTTAGTAGCCGCAAACCTTTCCGTGGAGAACTCCGCTTTCCGCGGCCGCGCGGTGAGCCTCCTCAAGCTTCGCTTTCCGGGGTCTCACCTGTCGCTTCTATGCCGCAGGAGTCTCCGTTCTCCACTGCAAGATTTGCTGATAAAATTCTTTTACTTGTAATTGTATTTAAGAGTTATGAAATGCATCTCAATAAGAGGTGCATTTTCTATACATATCGACATATTTCCTGGGAAATGAGGTTAGGTAAAATGAAGATTATTCGTGCTGAAATATGGGGGATTCATCTCCCTTTAAAGGAACCATTTGTTGTTTCGTATGCGAGATTCGATTCAATGCCATCGATTATTTTGAAGCTGACGACTGATACTGGTCATGAGGGGTATGGGGAGGCTGTGCCTGATGAGCATGTGACGGGTGAATCGTTTTACGGTTCATTTGCGCTTTTAGAAAAAGTGATTGTCCCTGAAGTGAATGGAATGTCTCCTTTTCAAATTGAAGAGATTCATGATCGCATGAATCATGCTTTAAAAGGAAATCCTTCTATCAAAGCGGCAGTGGATATTGCGTGCTATGACCTGATGGGGAAGGTTACGGGTCTTCCTGTATACGATTTAATTGGGGGAAAAGCGCATGAGAAGCTGAGTTATCCGAAGGTCATTTCAATAGGGACGCCTGAAAAAATGAGTGAGGCTGCACTCAACGCGCTTGAAAAAGGGTATGAACATTTAAAGATTAAGCTGAATGGGGATGCAGTGCTTGATGTAGAACGGCTGAGTGCAATCAGGCAGACAGTTGGTGATCGTGTGCCGATCCGGGTGGATGTGAACCAGGGTTGGGGAACGTATGAGACAGCTAAGCGAGCGCTTGCTCAAACAGAATCGCTGAACCTGGACTGGGTCGAGCAGCCGCTTTTACCGGAGGCTTTTACAGAAATGAATGAGTTAAGGCAATCAACGCTGACGCCGCTTATGCTGGATGAGAGTATTTGCTCTGAAAAAGACTTGCAGCGTGCGATCAGTGAGCGTTCTGCTGATAAAATTAATTTGAAATTGATGAAGAGTGGTGGAATTTATCCCGTTATCCATATGTCGAAAACTGCTGAAGCTGCCGGTCTTGCGTGTCAGGTTGGTTCAATGGTGGAGTCATCAATCGGCTCAGCAGCAGGCTATCATGCTGCGATGGCGAGAAAAAATATTGAGACGACTGAGTTGACGGGACCACTTTTATTTTCGATGGATCCGGGGAACCTGAAGTACGAGGTGCCTTACGTTTATTTAGCTGAAAAGCCAGGGCTTGGCGTGGATGTTGATGAAGCAGTGCTTGAAAGTTTGAGCGAAATACATGTGGAGGTGTGAAGATGAATCTTGAACAGGTGTGGCAGGATCTGCACGGACTTGCTGAGATGAGTTTTAAGGAAGTGAGGACGACTGATTATATCGCGCGTATGCTGGAGCGGGAGGGTGTGCGCGTTCAGCTGTTTAAAAAGCATACCGGACTGATTGCTGAAGTGGGCAGCGGTGAGCCGATTGTCGGTTTTAGAGCGGATATCGATGCGCTGTGGCAGGAGGTTGATGGTGAGATGAAGGCGAACCATTCCTGCGGTCATGATGCGCATATGACGATCGGGATCGGTACGCTTTTAGCTTTGAAAAAGAAGGAGAATCAGCTGAAAGGCACGTTCAGGTGTATCTTTCAGCCTGCTGAGGAACAGGGGAATGGTTCGCTTTCTGTCATTAAAAATGGTGGAGCGGATGGACTCAGTGTATTGTTTGGTGTGCATCTGCGTCCAAAAGATGAGCTGTCTTTTGGTGAAGCTGCACCATCCATTTCACATGGCGGCGGGATTTTTTATGAGGGTAAGATTACTGGAGAAGACCTGCACGGTGCGAGACCTCATCAGGGTGTAAATGCGATTGAAGCAGGGTTTGCGCTTGGTCAGCAGCTGCACACAGTGAGAATCTCACCAATGATTCCGCATTCCGTTAAGATGACAAGCTTTCATGCAGGAGCATCAAATTATAATATTATCCCCGGCTCTGCGACGTTTGCCCTTGATGTGCGTGCCCAGACGAATGAGGCGATGGATGAGCTAAAAAAGCGGATTGATGAGAAGGTTGCTGCTTTTAGTTCCATGCTTGGTGTCAAAATTGAGGGTGAGTGGGTTGATTATACGCCAGGTGCAGATGTGAACGAAGATGCAGAGGCGATTATGCGGGAAGCGATTGTACAGGAACTGGGAGAAAACTCACTAAGGCCTCGCGTTGTAACGCCGGGCAGTGATGACTTTCATTTTTACACGATTAAAAAGCCTGAGCTGAAGGCCTGCATGCTGGCGCTAGGAGCGGATCTTGAACCGGGACTGCATCATCCTAATATGCGGTTTAACCATGATTGTCTGGAGCAGGGGGTAAGGGTTGTGACGCGGGCTGTGGAGCTTGCGATGGATGTAAAGTAGAGGCGGGTGGCTGCAACCGAAATGACGGATACAGCACTCGATCGAGCTGATAGGTTACTCGATTCTGAGGATCGTGCCCTCGATCCGGGTGTATCGCTACGTCAAAGTATCACCTCATCTACCTCAATCGCACTTTCACAACGTTCGACCTCCACATACTCTTGATGCCCTTAGGTCACAAGCTTTTAGTTTCTTAAGGGAATCAAGGGGGGAAGTGCAACATTCGGTTTTGGAGATACTGCACTCAATTGATTATTAACAGCACTCGATTCGGGTGTATCACTACGTCAATTCGCAGATCACCTACCTCAAACCAGATTATACGACGTTCAACTCTGCCGCAGTGGCAAATAAAACACCGCCCGGAATCCATCTCCCGGGCGGTGTTTTACATCTTACTTCTTGTAATGAAACACGATCGACTCATAAGGACGCAGCGTATACGCTTTAGCGTCACCATTGACATCATCATAATTCTGTATCAGCACGTCCGGACGCGTAAAGCCATTCAGCTTTTCAGCAAGTGATTCAGGCATTTCAAACGTCGTTTCTTCTGCATAGTAGTTATTTAATACAAGCAGTGTCTCGTTTTCAGTGTTACGTGTGTAAGCGAAAATAGCTTGGTGATCTGCAAGCAGCAGCTCGTAGTTCCCGTCTGTCAGGATGTCAAAATCCTTACGCAGCTGGATCAGTTTCTGGTAATGATAAAAGACTGAGTTGCGGTCTTCCAGCGCTTTTTTCGCGTTGTGTTCTTTATAGTTTTTCGCTACAGGGATCCACGGTGTGCCACTTGTGAATCCAGCATTTTCACTGTCGTCCCACTGGACAGGCGTACGGGAATTATCGCGTGATTTCTGACGCAGAATTTTAAGGATCTCCTCTTCACTTTTACCCTGTTCAAGCAGGATATTATAAATATTCAAGGACTCCACATCGCGGTATTCATCAATTGAGGTGAATTTCGGATTTGTCATCCCAAACTCTTCCCCCTGATAAATATAAGGCGTACCCTGCATCATATGAACGGATGTTGCGAGCATTTTCGCTGACTCATTGTGATACTTGCCGTCGTTTCCATAGCGGGATACGACACGCGGCTGGTCATGGTTGCACCAGAACAGCGCGTTCCATCCGCCGCCTTCGTTCATGCCAACCTGCCACGTAGAAAGGATGTCTTTCAACTGAAGGAAGTCAAAATCTGCTACCGTCCATTTTTCACCGTTCGGATAATCCACTTTTAAATGATGGAAATTAAACGTCATGCTGAGCTCTTCACGTTCAGGGTTAGAGTATTTAATACAATGATCAATCGTTGTTGACGACATTTCACCGACTGTCAGCAGGTCGTGCTTTGAAAAGACTTCCTGATTCATTTCGTGCATATATTCATGCACGCGCGGGCCGTCTGTGTAAAAGCGGCGTCCGTCACCATCGCCTGTTTCGTCAGGGAAATCCTGATTTTTTGAGATGAGGTTAATCACATCAAGGCGGAAGCCATCCACCCCTTTTTCAGCCCAGACGTTCATCATGTCATAAATTTCCCGGCGCACTTTCTCATTTTCCCAGTTCAGATCAGCCTGCGTCACGTCAAATAGGTGAAGGTAGTACTGACCGGTTGCTTCATCATACTGCCATGCGTTTCCGCCGAATTTTGATATCCAGTTCGTCGGTTCAGAACCGTCTTCTTTCCCATCTTTCCAAATATAAAAATCGCGATATTCATTGTCTTTAGACTTACGTGATTCAACAAACCACTCGTGCTCTGTTGAAGTATGGTTTACAACGATATCCATAATAATGCGGATATCGCGCTTGTGTGCTTCTTCAAGCATGCGGTCAAAGTCTTCCATAGATCCGTATTCTTCGTGAATGGAGAAATAGTCGCTGATGTCATAACCGTTGTCACGCTGAGGTGATTTGTAAGGCGGTGTAAGCCAGAGGACATCTACACCTAGTTCGTTTAAATAATCAAGCTTCTCAGTAATCCCGTTCAGATCACCAACACCATTTCCTGTCGTATCGTTGAAGCTCTTCGGATAAATCTGATACACCACTGCTTTTTTCCACCAAGGCTGTGCCATTGAAATTCCTCCTTTTTGTTTGTAAATGAAGGCGGGGGTCTGACCCCGGCCTTCGCGCGTAGACCCGGGACAGACCCGCCTCTACGCTATTAAAAGAAAAACAGAGCTGTGAAAATTTCTTCTCACAGCTCTATATCAAGTTTTACTCTTCTTCAAGCTTACCTTTTTTGATAATCAGTGCGTATGCAAGTGTCAGGGCGAATGGTACGACGATGACGATGGCCATGCCGATTGCGAATATGCCCCAGAACTGGCTCTGGATTGAGATGATACCGGGTACACCGCCGACGCCGATTGAGTTGGCGAGGACGAAGTTGGCACCGAGGAGAAGTCCTGCGATACCTGAACCGATCAGTGCGCAGATGAATGGGAACTTATAGCGCAGGTTAACCCCGAATAGTGCAGGCTCTGTGACGCCGAGCCATGCTGAAATACCGGATGAACTTGCAAGACCTTTAAGTTTTTCATCTTTTGATTTCATAAAGAATGCTGCTGCGAAAATGGCAAATGCTGCAGATCCTTGGGCAATGTTAGACAGAGCAAGGATTGGCCATAGGAATGTACCGCCCTGGTCTGAAATCAGCTGTAAGTCTACCGGCAGGAATGTATGGTGCATACCTGTGATAACAAGTACTGCATAGAATCCACCATAGATCAGTCCGCCTAACCAGCCGAAGTTTTCGAACATATAGACAACTGCATCAGTTACTGCTGTACCTGCTGCAAATGTCAGTGGTCCAATGACGATAAATGCTGCGAAACCAGTGATCAAAATCGAAACCGGTGCGACAACGAGCAATTTGATTGAATCGTGTACACGTCTGTTTAAGAACTTTTCAATCAGTGCGTATAAATAAGCTGCCACTAACACCGGAAGTACCTGACCCTGATAACCGATTGATTCAACAGTTAAACCAAACAGGCTCCATGTTGGTACAGTTCCTTCCTGGAGTGCATCCGGATAAGCGTAAGCACTCAGCAGGTTAGGGTGCACCAGTACTAAACCAAGTACGATACCCATTAAAGGGTTGCCCCCGAACCTTTTTACTGCTGACCAGCCGATCAGTGCAGGTAAAAAGGTGAAGGCGGCGCTGGCTATAATATTAATGACTTCTGCAATATCAGCCCACTGGGGGTATGTGACGATCAGTGGATCTGCCCCGAATAAGTCCTCTGCAGTTAACACGTTGTTCAAACCGAGCAGTAAACCTGCTGTTACGATTGCCGGAAGAATAGGAATAAAGATATCAGCTAAAAGCTTGATTGCACGCTGCAGCGGGTTCATCTTTTTCGTCGCTGCATTTTTTACATCATCCTTTGATACTTCCTGAATGCCTGTTTCCTCTGCCAGGACCTTATACACCTTATCTACAAGCCCTTGTCCGATGACTACCTGATACTGTCCGCTGTTGGCAAATGACCCTTTAACCAGATCAATTGACTCAAGCTTCTTCTTGTCTACCTTGCTGTCGTCATGCAGGACGAAGCGGAGACGTGTGACACAGTGAGTAGCTGTGTCAATGTTTTCCTGTCCGCCGATTGCTTCAACAATCTGGCGCACCTGTTCACGATTCACATCGCTCATCTATAAAACCTCCCTTTCGAAACCGTTTTCATTTCATGCGACGCATTACATCTATTCCCTTTATCCAGGAAAAAAACACTGGGAATGAGAGGGTTTCATAAGGCTGGATCCAGTCTTTGAAGCCAGATGTAGCAATTATGGCCGGAGTTGTACCATTGTGCTCCCGGGATGCAGCGATACACACGGTTACATGCAGCAACCCGTCCGCATCCGGCACCAATTCCCCGTGTAGTATGTTGTATCCGCCCAACCAGTGCCACATTCAGCAACAAACCATATATACTCTCAATAAACAGCGCTTTCATTTAACAATTCCTATCCTATAACGTGTATATACAAGTTGTCAATCAGGAAGTTTTAAAGAATGTATGTAAGGTATTTCAAGTTTTGAGACATGTGGGCTGATTGACAAATATTGTGTCGAATCATATTGTGTTTATCTGAAGAAAGGGGTAAAATATACTAAATCAAATAGAACTTTAGTCACGGTTATTGGATGAT
The DNA here is from genome assembly GCF_044789845.1 of Jeotgalibacillus malaysiensis. NCBI lineage: Bacteria > Bacillati > Bacillota > Bacilli > Caryophanales > Caryophanaceae > Jeotgalibacillus > Jeotgalibacillus malaysiensis. The sequence goes on along the minus strand of NZ_CP085252.1, from coordinate 2,692,999 downwards.
TAATTGAATACATATAGAATTTTGTAGAAAAAATATTTTCTTATTTTCGACAAATTTTTAGGAGAGTGATTGCGATGAGATGGTTGTTAACTTTATTCAATAGCAAACAGAATGCAGATCGCGCTTTGCAGCCATCGGACCAGCCTCACGCGCAGTTACTCTGTGTTGTAAATGCGGCTTATCTGGCAATGAAAATAGGTGCTGAGCTCTCTTATTCTAAAAGAAAACGGAATCAGCTGTTTTTTCAGGTGATCAGGCATGAGCAGGACCAGTTGAAAAAACATGAGGAGCCGGTGGTTGCAGCGGCTGCCCATATGCTCGAGTGGTGTGAAAAGGGTGAGGACCTTCCTGAGAAGATCAGTCAATACAAGGAAAAAGAGCGTGTCATACGTGCAATGCAGGCCGTGTATTTTAATCATAAGGAGAAGCTGTTTCCTGAAAGAGCTTGTATTAAAAAGCATGTAAAACGCAATCAGCAGGATATCTGGTATGTCTACCGGGACGTATTGGCGGCTGCCACTCAGAACAAACTGATGCTGATTGAAGTAGATGAAGTGGAGTGTTTTAAAGAAGGCGCTGTATTAATTGAAGGAAGGATTGGGGAGCGGTCTGATATTTCTAAGATCCGAAATCAGACAAGACAGCGCTTAGAAGCACGTCAATTTTCCAAGTCAGCCATCATGAGCATTTTACTGGTGCTGTCTGAAGCGATGACAAATGTGTTTAAGCATGCATCGCACGGAAAGGTGATGATTGTAGAAAAGGATGAGTCGCTCCATTTGATTGTTGAAGATTCAGGAACGGGTTTTCCGCTTGAGCAGCTTCCTAAGGCAACGCTTTATTCAGGTTATTCTACGCAGGATTCTATGGGGCAGGGGTTTACAGTCATGTTAAAAATCGCAAGCTTTGTGCATCTGCATACTTCAGAGAAAGGGTCGACGATTGTCATTTCGTTTGACCAGCCGGAAAGAACCGGGGTAAGCACAAATCTCAATACAGAAACTGTTGCGCAGGTCTGGAGTGTGTGAGGATGGCAAAATATACAACACTGAGGAAGCAATTTTTATATTGGACATTTGCAGCTGCCATATTGATTGGCATAATCGGTGCTGTCATTCATTTGTTTCTCATGCAGCAGCAAATAGCAAATCAGACAGAAAACAGTGCGGATGAAATCGAAAATGAACTGCTGTCACGCTTTAAACAGACTGAAGTGGCAATTAATCTGCTGGAGCAGGAGCTGGATACACGGATGCTTACGCAGGTGAGACTGATTGCAAGTAATCTCGGAACGTTAAATGGTTCGGACGTTTCAAGAGAACAGCTGCTTCAGTACAAGGAAGAGTTTCAGCTTGATGGCCTGACAATTTTTCAGGAAACAGGGGATGATGTAACAGGTACAGTCACATCTGAACCGGAGGATGAAGGTTTCAGTCTCACGGAAGTCGGTTATTATGACGATGCGATCAGTGTGCTCAGAAATGATGAAGCGTATTCGCTTGTCAGCTCAGAAACCGTGACCGGAACAAATATTTCAAGTGATGAACGGCATAAATATGCGTATTACCGTCCTGAAGGAGCAGATTATTTTTTAAGTATTTATGTGGAATCAAAAGAAGTGGCGGCGTTTTTAAATCAGGCCGGTCCAGAAGCACTGATTCATGAAATAACTGAAAATCTGCTGATCATGGAAGAAGCAGCTGTATATCAACAGTCAGCAGACGGATGGGATCTGATTGCAGGCACTGAACAGACGCTGTCAGAAGATCAGCAGAACCTGATTGGCACTGACAGCAGAATTGGCGGGGAACGATATTACAAATTGTTTTTCCCGGTCAATGAATCATATGCAGCTTATGTTTCGCTTGACCAGTCAGAAATAACTGCCCCCATTTATCGTACAGCCTTTATTTTAATGGGGCTGGGGCTGCTTCCGCTGATCTTATTTATTTTCTTAATATCAAGATTTTTTAACAGAGTGGCTGATCATATTCAGCTGCTGATTAATCAGGTGTCCAGTCTTGAAGGTGGAGATTTGACTGTTCGAAATTACCTGGATGATAATGGTGAGCTGAGAAAACTGTCAGTCAGTCTGAATAAAATGTCGCAGCGGCTCAATTCACTTTTGAAAAAAGCTACGGGCTATACGACGCAGGCGCAGCGAATGTCGATTCTTTTAGAAAAAGAAACGAAGGAATCTGCGCGCAGGTTATCTGAATTAACCGTTAAATCAGCACTGATGGAGCGGCATGAAAATGAAGAGGTCACTCAATTGCTGCAGGATGCAGAGCAATTTGTAAAAATGTATGCACCTGTAAAAGACGTGGAAGCGTATCTGGAGAAAATTCATCTGATGCGTTCACTTTATCAGCAGAAATCAGCGGCAGCAGCTGAAGTCACAATCAGCATCAGTGACTTACTGCATTCGCTGCACGGTCAGGCAGAGGCGCTGGCGGAGACATCACAGGATATGATGGAAATAATTGATACTTTTAAAATCAAGTAGCGGATGACTAAAGGGCAGGTGAATGATATGCAGAGTATCGTTGCAAAGGGAAAAACGATTAAAGAAGCGGTGCAGACAGGTGTCGAACTGCTCGAGGTGACAAAACGGGATGTACATATCGAGGTACTCCAGAACCCGGCAAAAGGATTTTTGAAAATCGGCTCAAAGGAGGCGGTGGTCAGGCTTACGCTGCTGAGTGAACAAGATGAACCATCTGTAAAAACAAAAAAGCGTACGTCGCCTCCTCCTGATGAAAGTCAGGCAGAAATTACCGACTGGTTGGCCCAGGCGGAATCCTTTTTTGACAAAGTGGACGTCGAACGGGTGGAAGTCAGTCGTGAACCGGTCAAAACGCTCAGGCCTGCTTCAGACAGGGAGCTTTTAGAACGTAATGGTGCTGTATGGGTTGAAAATGGCAGACTCATGATGGAACCGGGCACACATAAGTTGCCGATTGTAACAATCCCAAAAGAAATCACGCTGTACAAAAATCAAAAGCCTGTGGAAGCAAAAACATTTATTCTCTCAGCAAATGACTCATACCGGCTTGCAATCAATGATGAAGTAAAAGAAACTGAATGGTCGATCTCGATTGATAAGAATAAGTTAAAGGCTTATCTCGAAGTAAATCCGGGGTATAAAATTACGCGCACCATTCAGGATACAGAGCCCGCTTCCCACCTGACGTTAACTTTTAAAGAAGAAAAGCAGATGACCCTGACGTTAACGGAGCAGGAAATAAAAGCAGAGATGCAGGAAAAGTCCATTTTACAAAACATTGATCAGATCGAGCTGATGAAAGCGGTCCGCAACCTTGAGCCTGCTACCTACACGATTGCCCGCGGCGTGGCGCCGACTGACGGGAGAGATGGCTGGCTTGAGCTGAAAGTGGATACGCATGTTAAAGAGGGTGTGCATGAAGATGAACATGGAAAAGTCGATTTTCGTGAAACGAAGGTATTTCCGAATATAGAAACCGGCGATATTCTCGGCATTGTTCATCCGCCTGAAGAAGGCACTTCAGGCTATTCCGTTTTCAGTGAATCAATTCCGCCGGGACCTGTGTATCCAGTTATTTTGCGGCTTGGTAAAGGGGTCAAGCTGATTGGTGATCAAGTGGTGGCGAAAGAATTCGGCCGTCCTCATATCGAAGAACGCGGTCAGCTCGTGAAAATCACCATTATGCCGAAGCTGCTTCACAACGGGGATGTCAGTCTCGAGTCAGGAAATATCTCCTTTTTTGGGGACGTGGAAATCACCGGTGAAGTTCATCACGGGATGAAGATTGAAGCGCAGGGGAACGTTGTGATCGCTAAAAATATCAGTGGTTCTGTGTGTAATGCGTCAGGATCAATCAGTGTAAAAGGTAATGTAATTTCCTCAGACCTCTCAGCCGGTCAGAACAATATGGTGACCTCAAAACTCTCTATGCTGGTCGTCGTGCTGAAGCAGGATATTGACAGGATTATTGCAGTCATCACCCAGCTGATCAACTCACCAGGTTTTAAGTCCACTGACTTTGCAAAAGGTGGTATGCAGCCGCTCGTCCGCATTTTAATGGAAAAGAAATTCAGTGACTTCCTGCCGAGAGCGAAAAAATACGTACAGCTTGTAAAAGAAGGGCGTGCCCAGCTTGATGATGAACGCTGGGAAGAAACTGCAGAACAGATCTCTGCGTTATTCTTAACCCTTTCCGCTAGACCGATGTCGCTGAATATCTTCACTCACCTCTCACAAAAGCTTGGTGCACTGCAGGAGGAAATCGGGCTGTTTGATGAATCAAAATCAACGATCAGCGTACAAAATGTGCTGAACAGCAGAATTCATGCAGGTGGAAATCTTTACATTGAAGGGGAAAGCTGCGTGAATTCAAGAATACATGCAGGCGGCTATATGACGATCATCGGAACGCTGCGCGGCGGTGAAGCTTACGCTGAAAAAGGGATGTACGTCGGCGGGACCGGTGCAGAAAGCGGAACGCCAACTAATTTGTCAGTGCCTGCAAATGCTGTCATTAAAATCGGGACAGCGCTTGAAGGCACTGTGCTGAAAATCGGTAACAGAAAACGGGTGCTCACAGAAGACCACTTTGCCGTGACAGCTTCAATCAATGCAAAAGGACAGATTATTTTACGCTGACGCTTTAAAGAGAGGGTGAAGATCATGTTTTCATACGAAATCAAGCAGGAGGAAAGCCGTGCACTGGTCACCTTTGAAGGGGACCTGGATATCGACTGTACAGAAACAGTGGAAGACGAGCTGATTCCTGCATTGCTGCATTATAAAAGCGTCACGATCAATTTTGACCAAGTGGCATTTGTAGATTCATCCGGGATGGGCCTGCTGCTGAACCTCGTACAGGCACTACGCGATGAAGGCATTGACGTCAGAATTAAAGAAGTACGCGAAGAAGTGATGGAAGTATTTGATCTGTTGCAAATCCCCGAGATTCTGGGACAACAGACATTTGTGAGATAGAAGGTAACGAAGTACAGGGTCTGACCCCATACTTCATGAAACAATAGAGAAAGGGGTGATTTGTATGTTGGACCCCAGAAACAAAACGGGATATGTAAAGGATTCTATAGCAGATCATATTATTCAATCGATGGCGCAGCATGTTGCAGTGATTGATCAGGCTGGTAAGATTATAATGGTCAACAGTGCGTGGACTGATTATACGAGAATCAATAGTGGCAATCCTGATGAGACGGGTGAAGGGAGTAATTATTTCAGCGTCTGTGACAGGGAAACGGTCAGGCAGCTGAAGATGGTGCTTGATGGTTCCATTGAAAGGGTTGTGATTGAATATCCGTGCCATGCACCGCGCGATAAGCGATGGTTTGCGATGAATGTAACACCTCTTAAAAATGCCGGACAGCAAAAGATCATCGGCGCTGTGATTACACATATGGATGTAACAGACAGAAAATTACTTGAGCTGCGACAGCAGAAGGACCTGGATATGGCAAAATCCATTCAGCAGCGCGTGGTCATTGATCCTGTTGAGGAAGACCATATTAAAATCCAAGGCTTCTACCTGGCATCTGATCAGCTTTCAGGTGATTTATATGCCTGGTATAAAATCAACAGCCATCAGTACGGCGTTATTCTGCTTGATATTATGGGTCACGGTGTAACGGCCGGCATGATGAGTATGGCAATCCGGTCGATGCTTGAGGGGATCATCACGGATGAAATTGATCCTGAAAAGGTGTATTTGAAGTTGAATGACCAGTTCCATAAGCTGTTTAAATCGGGCAGAGGCTATAAAAACTTTTTCTGTACAGGAATTTATATGCTGCTTGACATTGATCAACGGGTCATTTCATATGTGAATGCAGGGCATCCCGGCGGAGTGGGTGTGTCGGGTAAGGAAAGTTTTATTTTAAAAAGCAATAATCCGCCAATCGGCCTTTCAAAGGAACCGAAAGCTGTAACTAATCGGATTCAGATTAGCGAAAATACGAAGGTGATTTTATATACAGACGGCTTCATCGATTCAATGGGACTCAGAATTTCAGAGGGTGAGCAGTTCATCCTGCAGGAAATGCGTGGAAACGAGCAAATATACGATCATTTTCAAGATATTGTTTCAAATTTAAACATAAAAGACGATATAGCAATTGTAAGTGTCAGTTTTGATTAAAACGTATGGAGGTGATGACCATGGATGAACAACATTTAATAAAACAGCTGCGTCTGCCGGCTGCGATTATTAATGAAAGTGGCGATATTCAGCTGGCCAACCCTGCATGGGAACAATTCGAGCCCATGGTCGATCATGCGGGAAAAGAATATAGTGAACTGAATAAATTTATTCGTGCGCCTCTGGTTAAAAAAGAATGTCAGAAAATCTGGCGTGGCAGACTGGACTCATATGAATATTATTTCCGCACGGTATCACGCGATCATTGTCAGCTCACGATTTCAAAATGTGGTGAAAACCACATGCTCTTTCAAATCCTGCCCGCAGTCGATTCAGGCGTCGTCGCTGAAAATGCAGTGGACGTACTTGAAAGCATGAATGAAGCCTTCTTTTCGCTCGATGAAAAGTGGTGCTTTACATACGTCAACCACGAAGCGGAAAAGGTTTTGTTTAAAAAAAGAGAAGAATTGATCGGCCGGAATTTTTGGCTGGTGTTCCCTGAAGCATGGGGTACTAATTTTGAAGAGCATTATTTCAAAACGATGCACGATCAGATTCCGACGCAGTTTGAAGAATTCTATGCGCCGAGTAAAAGCTGGTTTGAAGTGCACGCCTATCCTAACAGACAGGGCGGTCTATCCGTTTATTTCAGAAATATTAATGAACAAAAAGACCTTGAACAGTCTTTATGGCAGTCTGCAAACTCAGACCACCTGACAGGCCTGCCAAACAGACGTTATGCTTATGAATGTATGAAAGACTACATAGATAAAAACCAGGCGTTTACAATCTACTTCCTGGATCTGAATCAGTTTAAAATCATTAATGATTTATACGGTCACGATGTAGGGGACAGGCTGATCAGGAAAATCGGGATGCGCCTTCAGAAAAATCTTCCGGAAGAGCTGACGATTTCAAGACTAGGCGGGGATGAGTATCTGATTTTAGTCCCTGAAGCACTCAGTGATCTGGAAGTCATGGAGTTTGGGAACCGTGTGATCGGGATGTTCAGTCAGGCATTTATGCTGCAGGACCGTCCTGAAATTCACATTGATCCAAGCATCGGCGTCAGTCAGTTTCCCAAAGACGGCAACCTCGTTGATACGCTGATCGATAAAGCAGATATTGCGATGTATGAAGCGAAAAAGAAGCAGTCTGCTAAAGCGGTGATGTATGACCCTGTCATGCATGAAAGCGTCTCGCGTGATTTGATTATTCAGCAGGAGCTTAAAAAAGTAATAGAGCGGGATGAACTGGAATTTGTCTATCAGCCGCAGGTGGATGCAACGCGGAACTGGATCAAAGGCGTTGAAGTATTAACGCGCTGGACCCACCCGGTACTAGGCCCTGTATCGCCGGCTGAATTTATTCCAATTGCTGAAACGTCAGGCATGATGGAAAAGCTGACCAGATATCAGCTTAAATGGTGTCTGGAAAAGTTCTCAGATTGGCGGCAGCAGTTCAGATTTGAGGGGATCATCGCATTTAATATTTCATCCGGTCTGTTTCGAAATAAAAACTTTATTGCCTTTTTGGAAGAAGTGATTTCTGAATACCAGGTGCCATATAACCAGATTGAACTCGAAATCACAGAAAATATTCAGCTGTTTTCTCATAAAGAAAGTGTCCAGACACTCGAGCGCCTGCGCAAAATGGGCATGCGTGTAGCGATTGATGATTTCGGTACCGGCTATTCAACTTTGTCCTATCTGAACCAGTTTCCGGTCGATAAAATCAAGATTGATAAGCACTTCACCGATCAGATCATGGTCGATGAAAAGGGTGAAGCGATTCTTGTTTCTATTGTAAAGCTTGCGAACAGCCTTGACCTCGACGTGCTGGCAGAAGGCGTGGAAACAGCAGAACAGCGTGACTTTCTGCTGATGAATGGCTGTGATGATATGCAGGGATATCACTTTTTTAAGCCAATGACGCTTGAGGAATGCGAGCGGTTTTATTATGAGAAAGTGTTGAAGCAGAGAGTGCCTGAGTAGGGTGCTCTTTTTTTGTTGGGGTGGGTCTGTAGAAGCGGGTCTGTCCCGGGTCTACGCTTTGGCAGAAGGTAGAGCAGGGTCTGTCCCGCCCCTACGTTTTATGCTTTCCAGATCACTGATTTTGGAATTCCTAATATGCGGGATAGTTGTGAAGCATTTAGGCCATTAATTGATTTCAGGTTTCTTATGATTAGATTCCGTTCTAATTTTGGAAGTTTTTTAATTAGGGGGATTTTAATATTAGCAATATGCTCCTGAATTATATCTAGAGCTTGTGCATCTGAGAGTTTTAATTTTTTTGAGGGGTTTTTCCAGGGGAGTTCATAAATTGATTCTGTATACTCAATAAAATGTTTAATGGATTCTTCGATATTTAAACTGAAGAGTTTGAGTATGTTTTCAATATTGGTTAAAGAGTTAAAGTTCGTAGATTTTCCATAATAGTGTTGGCAACTACTCCATTTATATTCTGAAGGGGAGGAAACAATTAAACTTCTTACGGGGTTTTGATGAGTATAACGAATGACAGTACGTAAATAAGGTACTGTTTCAATAGGTGTGCTGTAAAACCGACCATCATAAATGGTGCCAGTTCCATCATACTTACGATTCAAATAAATTGTATAACTAGCATTTAATCGTTGCATGATCTTAGAAATAGAGATGTGTTCTTCCTTAATAACCAAGTGAATATGGTTGTCCATCAAACACCAGGCATATAACTGAAAACCGGTTTCTACTTTAAGAAACAATAACTTGTTCAACAAAAAGGTTCGATCCGCATCATCATAAAACATTAGCTGTCTGTTAACACCCCTTATAGAGATGTGGTAAATACCTGATTTGCTAACTATTCTAGAAGTCCTGGGCATCAGATTCCTCCATTCTTTTGGTTTATTGTAGACCGAGGACAGACCCTTGTCTACTTTCTTCTTGCCAAAAGGTAGACCCGGGACAGACCCGTCTCTACCCTCCCGGCGAACATCACTCCCAAAAAAGATTCCTAAATAAGATGCACTCACCCAGTGATTAAGATAAAATAGAACATGACAAGTGTCATATATACGTATCCATGTTAATGGAAATGCAGATAGATAGGATGATTCAATGAGAACGGCTGTGGTAACTGATAGTACGGCGTATTTGCCGGAGGAACTGCGTGAGATGTACGATATTCGCATGGTGCCGCTTTATGTCATTATGAATGGAAAGACATACGAGGAAGAGGTCGACCTGACAACGGATGCGTTTTATGATGAGGTCCGTAAAGGCGGCGCGCTTCCGAAGACGTCTCAGCCGGCAGTTGGTACATTCGCTTCACTTTTTGAAGAGCTGAGCGAAAATTATGATGAAGTAGTAACGATCCATTTATCGAGCGGAATCAGCGGTACGTACGCTGGTGCGGTCCAGGCTGGTGAAATGGTTGACGATATAAAAGTGCATGCGTTTGATTCGGAAATCTCCTGTATGGTACAGGGGATGTTTGTGCTGGAAGCGGCAGTAATGGCAAAGGAAGGCGCAACTGCTGAGGAAATTCTCTCCCGTTTAAATGATCTGAAGGAAACGACGCGCGCTTATTTTATGGTGGATAATTTAGGTCACCTGCAGCGGGGCGGACGTCTTTCAAATGCACAGGCGATTATTGGCAGCATGCTGCAGGTTAAGCCTTTATTGCATTTTGTTGATACGAAGATTGAACCTTTTGAAAAAATCCGTACGCGTAAAAAAGCGATGAAGCGGATTGTCGATCTGTTAAAAGAAGATGCTCAGAAATATGATGAGGTTCAGGCTGTTATTATTCATGCGAATCGTGAAGGAGAAGCAATTCAGTGGAAAAATGAGATCAGCGCTGAGCTGCCGAATGTGTCATTTAGAATCAGTCATTTTGGACCTGTGATTGGAACTCATCTTGGTGAGGGTTCGATGGGTCTTGGATGGATGAAAAAATAGATAGTTGTTCTTCCTGAAGCGTTTCGCTGCGCTTCGGGTGGACGCTTTCCGCGGGGACGGCGGTGAGCCTCCTCAGGCTTCGCCTTCCGGGGTCTCACCTGTCCGTCAAATCCCGCAGGAGTCGCCGCCCTTCGCTCCGCTACACTTGATGTTTCAATGATTTCTCAAAGCTTATCAACAACTCTAAGATATCCTCAGAACAAAATAACCCCCAAAAAAGGAGCCTCCTCATGACTACTCCACAACAATTCCTCTCTGGAAGACAGTTTCTCCTCTCTGAAGTTCTTAAACTATTTCCATTATCCGAGTTTGAAAATCAGGTTAATTTAGTACCAGCAATTGAAAAATTCTCCTGCAACCGCTGTGGAAACAGGAAGCGGTATTTGTTTGCATCTCATCACTGCGGCAAATGTGGTAAGCATTGTATGTACTGCCGTAACTGTATTCAGATGGGGAAAGCATCTGAGTGTGAGCGGATTGTGCTTTGGAAAGGTGCGCCGTTTGAACAGTCAATTCCTCCTGAACCAATTTTACAGTGGGAAGGAAAATTATCACGTCCGCAGCAAAGAGCTTCTGATGCACTTCTAACCTCTATAGACAAGAAAAACTCTATCCTAGTTCATGCAGTCTGCGGCGCAGGTAAAACAGAAATTCTATTTCATGCGATTGAAAAAGCGCTGCGAAAAGAACTGCGCGTTTGTATCGCAACCCCGAGACGAGATGTGGTCCAGGAGCTGGCTCCCCGTTTGAAACGAGCATTCCCAACGACTGAGATTGAGTCGCTTTATGGCGGGAGTGAAGACAGGCTGCCACATGCACACCTTACGATTGCGACGACACATCAGCTGATCCGGTTCAGGGAAGCATTTGATGTGATGGTCATTGATGAGGTGGATGCATTTCCGTTTTCAGCAGATGATGCGCTTCAGAAAACTTCTCAATTAGCCCGCAAAAAATCCTCTACGTTAATTTACCTCAGCGCAACGCCTTCAAGAAAAATAAAAACAGATGAGATTGTTAAAATTCCTGCCAGGTTTCACGGACATCCATTACCTGTACCTGAGACGAAGTGGCTTGGAAACTGGAAGAAAACACTACTCAAAGATAAAGTGGACCCCATTTTACTGAGATGGCTGGCGGGCCATCCGAAAGCGTTAGTATTTATGCCTGACATCGAATCAATGCAGGCTTATTCAATGTTGCTTAATGTGCCAAGCGTTCATTCAGCTGATCCTGACCGGGGTGAGAAGGTGATGGCGTTTAGAGAAGGGAAGTCGAAGGTTTTACTCACGACTACTATTTTAGAAAGAGGTGTGACGTTTTCAGGTGTTGAAGTGGCTGTGGTTGGCGCGGGGGATCCGGTTTTTACAGAAGCGGCGCTTGTACAGATTGCCGGGAGAGTCGGTCGGGATCCGCTGAAGCCGGCCGGAAATATCACGTTTTTCCATAACGGTCTGACGGATGCGATGGTGAGAGCGCAGCGGCATATTGTGCTGATGAATAAGGAGGCAGTGAAGCTTGGGTATGTGAAGGGGATTCTTGTATGAGGTGCCTGAGTTGTCATAGTCGCTTATTTGAAGAGATTGGCTGGAGTGATTTGTTTTTGAAAAGAGCGGAGGATCCGTTCTGTGAAGTGTGCAGGGCTATGCTGGTCAAAATAGAAGGTCCCCGGTGTGAGGTTTGTTCGAGAAGTATGAAGGCAGAGGGTGTATGCGGTGACTGTGAGGTTTGGTCAAAGCATCCGGAATTTAAAGGCGTGCTGACTTCAAATCAATCCATTTATCAATACAATCCGGCACTGAAAGAACTGTTGAAAAGATTTAAATACAGTGGTGATTATGTGCTTGCGGGGTGTTTTCAAAAGGAGCTTACTGAATTGGTTAAGCCATTTATGAAGTCTGCGATTATTATACCTTTACCGGTCAGTGCTGAGCGTTTGAAAGAAAGAGGTTTTAACCAGACCGAAGCTTTACTGGATTGTGCGATGATCAAATACGAATGTCTATTAACCAGGGAGAATACTGAAACTTCGCAGGCGAAAAAGGTAAAGTCAGAGCGGCATAAAGGGGAAAATCCTTTTAAAGCGATCAGGAATCTTACTGGTGAAAAGATCATTTTAATAGATGATTTATATACAACCGGTACAACACTAAGACGAGCTGCACATGTTTTGAAAAAAGCAGGTGCCGGTGAAATAAGAACACTCACTGTAGGAAGATAGTGATAAAGTTGTGATTTGTAAATAAAAAGACCTATATATTAGCTTCCATTTATTCCTCGTTCGTTTTATACTAAAGAAAATGACTTGAGGGGGATTTACAGATGGCGGAGATAAAAAACTGTCCAAAGTGCAATGCCATTTTTAATTATAACGGGCTCCGTGATGTGTGTCCGAAGTGTTTTAAAGAAGAAGAGGATTTATTTGAAAAGGTGTACCGTTTTCTGCGACAGCGTGAGAATAGGGCGGCGTCGATTGGAAGAATTACTGAAGTGACAGGAGCATCAGAAAGCCTTTTACACAAGTGGGTCCGTAAGCGCAGGCTACATCCGGCACAGTTTCCGGGACTTGGGTATCCGTGTGATAATTGCGGAACGCTGATCATTCAGGGGAAGATTTGCAAGTCCTGTACAGATAATATTAAAACTGACCTGGCACAGCATGAAGCAAATATGGAGTTTCGTGAAGCAGTAGCGAATAACAACAAAAAAACTTACTTGTCTAACCGTAATAATTAATCATCAGGCGCATGGGACTTTTATTCTAATTTTCCCGTGTGCCTTTAATTTTTGTTCTGCCTGCCGATATAATGGGTAACACAACAATATCGAACAAAGAAAGCAGGTGAAAGCTTTGAAGATTAATCCTTTCAATCATAATCCAGTGAATCCTTATAAACGTCAGGAAGCAAAAGTGGAGCAGGCGGAACTTCAGAAGCAGAAAAAGGCGGATAAGGTAGAGATTTCAGCAGAAGCAAAGGAAATGCAAAGCTTAAATAAATTACAGGAAGGCCGTCAGGAGCGGATCGATCAGCTGAAGGCAGCGGTTGAGAACGGAACATACAAACCGGATGCGAACAAAACAGCTGAAAATCTGTTGAAATTCTATCGACAGTCCTGATAAAAAATTGCTCATTTGATGGGCAATTTTTTGTGTATAAACGGAGGTGTAAAATACGTGCAGATTAAAATGGATCCATCAGTCAGCAGTCAGTCACAAGGTCAAAAAGAGGTTTCGCTGAAGCAGGGAGACTTATTTTCAGCTACTATAAAAAGTAAAAACGGTAATGAGGCAACGCTTCAGGTTAGAGGTCAGGAAGTCAAAGTGAAAACAGATGGCAAGCTCCCGGATTCAGGACGCGTTCAACTGGAAGTGACCGGAACGAAGGATGGTCTGCCGGTTGTCAGACAGGCTCAGCAGCAGACATCTGCCCAAACGCCAGACTTTGTGAAAATGAATGATGGGAAGCCTCTGTCAGGTGAACTGAAGACTGCTTTACAACAGTTGTCAGCTAAAGGTGTACAAGTGGACCCGGCATTAATAAAGGAGTTAAATCAATTCCTTACTAAAACAGATGGAAGCCTTAATCAAAAGCTTGAAACTATTCAGGCAGCTGTCTCTAAAAACCTTGACCTGACTGCAAATAAACTGACTGCCATTCACTCAGCACTGCACGGTCCTCCAATCAGTAAAGTAGTGACGGAGCTGCTTAAATCTGCGGGAGTGGACATAATACCCGGTCAAAAACATTCTGCAAGCCAGATTCATCAGGCTGCAAGACAGCAATTGATTCAGGCTTTAGAGATGCTTGCAAAAGATGCACCTGAAGCAAGAGGGATGTTAAAGCAGCTTGAAGCGACAGGAGACGTTAAGTCGGTCGCTGCAGAAGCACAAAAGGTATTCAATTCTTTACTGGAAAAAAATCCTGATGCTGCCAAACTCCTTCAGAATGCACTAAAGCTGGATTCTCTCGTCCAACCGATCGTTCAGTCGCAACCGATTAATCAATCAAAAGCACTGCTCGTACAGGACGTGAAAACTGCTATTCAGAAAATGCCAGATGTAATGAAGGTAACTGAACAATTTTCGGCTTTAGCAAACAATCCCAAAATTAATGCTGATGTTAGACAATCACTTCAGCAGGCAGCTGTAAAAGCAGAACATCTCGTCCAAAATGGACAGGAGCTTCAGGCGAGACAAATCATGATGCAGGGGATCGAACAGGCAACGGCAGCCTACCCATTAAAAGCTGCATCTGAACAATATATGCTCTCAGATGAACTGACTTCCCAGATTCCTATGCACTCAAGAGACGTGATCGTTACGCGAATCAGTGAAAAAATGTCCCAGGCTGCAATTGATTTTAAAAACATCCAAAAAGACATGACGAGAAACTTGAGTCAGATCGAATTTGCAGCAAACCGCCAGCAGTTACAGCAATCCAAACCACTGCTTGAAGCAACAATCAGGATGCTGGATAAAGCCATTTTAAAAGGCGACTTTATGTTGTACACAGATATGAAGACAGAGAAGGATCTTTTAAAGGCAAGCGGCCAGCTGGCAGAAGCATCAAAGCTTCTGGCAAAAGGTGAGGTTGCGCAGGCTGCAAGAATCACCTCAGACGTAAAAGCGATGATGGAAAGGATCGAGTTCAAACCATCAGATGTAAAAGTGCAGCACTTTGTATCAAAGGAAGTGATGCAGCTTGAGCAGCCTTCTATTCAAAAAATGACTGCTCATAATCTTCAGCAGTCGATGCAAAATTTAAGAAATGAACCGTCCGCACGTCATGTATTTGAACACGTGCGGGCAATGGGTATGACTTTTGAAAATGATCAGGCGCACTCGCTGTTAAATAAAAATCAGGAGCAGGCAGCTTCACTTAAAGCGATGCTGATGAAAATGGCGGGCGAAGGAAAGTCTGACCAGACACTGTCCCAGCTGACCGGTCAGCAGCTGCTCAGCAAAACAGATTCGAACGGTTTGCAAAGTATGGTGATGACACTTCCTTTTATTCTTCAGGAAAAAGTGGAAAACTTTAAAGTGTATATGCAGTCTAAAAACGGCAGTCAGAAGGTTGACTGGGAGAACTGCAACCTGTATTTCCTGTTTGATACGAAGAAGCTTGGAGAAGTTGGAGTTTCACTGAATGTTTCTGAGAGAAATCTAACGATTAAAATGAAAAATGATCAGCCGGATTTTGAAAAGAAGATGGAGCCAATTACAAGCCTTGCAAAAGAACGTCTTGAAAAAATCGGCTACAGCGTTCAGCAGCTCCAGTTTGATAAGATGACGATTGATGAAAGTGAAGAAATGACTGTACAATCTAAGCAAGCAGTACCGATCATGACTGAGAAAGGGTATGATTTTTCGATATGAGACCACATTATTT
This sequence comes from Jeotgalibacillus malaysiensis, assembly GCF_044789845.1. NCBI lineage: Bacteria > Bacillati > Bacillota > Bacilli > Caryophanales > Caryophanaceae > Jeotgalibacillus > Jeotgalibacillus malaysiensis. The sequence goes on along the minus strand of NZ_CP085252.1, from coordinate 2,677,510 downwards.
TAATCCCGGTGCTAAAAGAAAAATCAATGGTCCGACTGCTGCTGTGATCCGGTACGATGAAAAAGACGATTCACCCCATGTTGTTGCGCAAGGCAGCGGTGCACTCGCAGAGAAAATACTTGAAGTTGCAAAAGAACATAATATTCATCTTGAAGAAGACAATAGCCTGCTTGCAGACCTGCTGGATATTGACCTGGGTGATACAATTCCACCACAGCTGTATGCAGTGATTGCAGAGATTTTATTGCTGATCGAAGAAATGGAAAAGACATATTGAAGGGAAGAGCGAAGGAAATGGGGTCACCCCCCGGCCTTCGCTCTTTGCATTTTGAAGGATTTGGGGTCAGACCCTCCCCTTCGCTCAGGCACTTTTTTTAGTTTTTCTATTAATATTCTTCCAGTTCTCCCGATAAAGAGAATGAGAGCAACGGGAGGGAAATAAATGAACTTTTTATCTAAAGAACTTTTATATCAGAAATCACCTCAGGAGCTGACTTCTCTTTTATATGAAGCAGCCATTACGAAACTGGAAAAAGCGATACAGGATACAAAGGAACACAATTACATAGAAGCAAATAAATCTTATCAGCGAGTGAATGATATTCTTCACAGATTGGGTGCAGGCCTGAATTACGATAGTGGAATCATTGCTGATCAGTTAGATGCCTTGTACAACTTTTTGGCGGATGAGATTGTCATGGCTAACTTGAACAAGGATGCAACGCGTGCTGAAGAGGTACTAGTTATTCTAAAAGATATCAGCCAGTCATGGAGACAGGCAACAATCAGTCATCAGCCTGTCAGACGTCCTTCAAAAACAAATGCTTATGAGCAGCATGTAATGGTAGAAGAGCACACGACTCATAAAATGGAAGCGGGGAAATAATCAATGAGAATTAACCATAATATCCAGGCGTTAAATGCATATAGAAATCTTAACCAGACAATGAACGCAACGTCTAAAAGTCTTGAAAAATTATCATCAGGTCTTCGTATTAATCGTGCAGCAGATGACGCGGCAGGTCTTGCGATTTCAGAAAAAATGCGTTCACAGATCCGTGGTCTCGGCATGGCTGAGCGTAACTCACTTGATGCAGTTTCCCTGATTCAAACAGCTGAAGGTGCGCTTTCTTCAACACACGATATTCTTCAGCGTATGAGAGAGCTTTCAGTCCAGGCTGCAAACGATACACTAGAAGATAGTGACCGCCAGGCGATCCAGGATGAAGTAAATCAGCTGACATTTGAAATTGACCGAATTTCTGACACGACACAGTTTAACCAGAAGAAGTTGTTAAATGGATCAGAGTTTGGAAAAGCATTTACCAGCATCAATTCAGATTCAATTCAGTTTGATGGCGTAAATACATTTGAAGGTATCATTGAAGCAACGCCGACCAAGCCCGCTGAAATAAAGCTTGATATTACCCCAGATATGGCTGCGCTTGCAGCAGATAATACAGGCATGGATGAAAAGACGATCGAAATTAATGGTAAGACCTATGAATTCGACACCCAAGGCGGCGTATCTAACGCAACTAATATTGTTGTCAGCCTTTCACCATGGACACCAGCAGATGGTACTGATTCAGATGCAGTTGCTGCAAATATGGACAAAATCACATCAGCATTAAGTGCAGCTATTAATGCAAATGATGATGAATTTTCAACTCAGCAGATTTCAGCAGGATCAGACGGAACTGCTGTCACGCAAAATGGACAGTTGATCATCCGTTCGGTTGAAAATGTTTCTCCAGCGGATGTAGACAATGAAGTTCATTTTAATCGATCAATCACATCAGATTTTTCAGCAGATGAACTGAAATACAGAAATGCTGCAACAGATGCAGAGCTAACAAGTGCAACGTTTATTGCTGACACTGAAGCAGCTAACGCAAGTAGAGTAACACTTACTATGCGAGAAGTACCTAAATCTGGAGATGCAATCACAATTGATGGCTTCACTTTCAACTTTGGGACGCCTGAAGCTGTGTATAACACTGGCGGCTCATCTGTCACGATCGACCCGACTAATAAATCAGTTGAAGACATCCTGAACCAGATGGACAGTGTTCTTGAAACAGCAATTGGCGAGGGGAACACGAACGTTTCAGCTGTTGATCAGACAAAATCAGTTTCAGGAAACACTATAACAATCGGAACAATTAAAACAGCAGATGGCAGTTCAAATGGGATGGAAATTGCCATTAAGGACGCAGATATTAACCCTGCTCAAAATGAAAAACTAAGCCTGATGTTCCAGATTGGCGGTAATGAAGAAGAAACAATGGTAGTAGACATTGAGCCAATGGACACAGCAAAGCTTGGTATTGCAAGAGCAGCTGACGGCACACCGATTACTTCTGCAGGTACAAACGCAGAATTGGGTGTAAATGTAATGACTGCTGAAGATGCGAGAAAAGCGATTTCTACATTTGATAACGCAATAAAACTCGTTTCCGCTGAACGAAGCAAACTCGGCGCATTCCAAAACCGTCTTGAGCATACAGTGACTAACCTTCAGTCAGCACACGAAAACCTGACTGCAGCAGAATCACGTATCCGTGACCTTGACATGGCAAAAGAAATGTCACAGTTCACAAGAAACAATATTCTTAACCAGGCAGGACAGGCAATGCTTGCGCAGGCGAACCAGCTGCCACAGGGCATTCTGCAACTGCTTCAATAATGTTACAATCAGTGGAGGAGCAGATTACCTGCTTCTCCATTTTTAAATCCGCGAAGGCAGGGGTCTGACCCCGCCCTTCGCTACTACCCTAGTGGAGGGATCACACATGGATGTTCAACGCATCAGTAAAACAACCGAAACGAGCAAAACGCAGAAGAAAGAACAAATTGCCAAAGAATCAGTCTCATTCCAGGACGTCATGTCAAAAAAGCGTACAACGACTTTACTAGATAAGCTCACGGCAATGAGCGTTGAAATTGAAGATCAGGGTAAAAAGCTTGCGGACTCTCGTACAGTAGATGACTTACGAAAATATAAAGGGCTTGTTAAAAAGTTCATGGAGGAAGCTGTTAACAACGGCCTCCAGCTTGAAGATCAGCGTGGATTTAACCGACGTGGACGTACCAAGGTCTATAAAATCGTTAAGGAAATCGATACAAAGCTGATCGACCTCACTAACCAGGTACTAGATAAAGAGAAAAAAGGCCTCGATATTCTGGGTACAATTGGGGAAATTCAGGGTCTGATCATAAATGTATACTCATAACGCTTGATAAATGTAGAAAGCATCCGATATATAATTTGATGGTTATTGAAGGCGAGGGTCTGACCCCCTACTTCGAGACTAAGGGGGATACCAATGACTCAGCAATCTATTAAAACGATTCTCTCTCAACAGATCAAGCTGCACAAAAGCCTGCTTGAACTGGCAAAGCGCAAGACTGTTGTGATTAAAGAGAATGATCTTGAAAGTTTAAACCAGTTAATTAAAGATGAACAAAAACATATACAGGCGATTGGCGCGCTTGAAACGAAGCGTCAGCAGCTGAACACAGAGGAAGACGTCCAGCAAGAAAAAGATGAGCTGCTTCAGGTAATCATTGATCTAAAAACAATCAATGAATTGAATCAGGATTTACTGACTCAGTCCATGCAGTTTGTGTCACTTAACCTGGATCTGCTTATGCCACAGCCTGATTCGATTAATTATTCAAAGAAAGACAACGAAGACGAGCCTGTCAGGTCAATGTTTGACTCACAGGCGTAACGGTTAGGGAGGGAAATTGATGAATTCTACATTTATGGGGTTAGAAACAGCGAAACGCGCGCTTTTTACCCAGCAGAGTGCGTTACATACGACAGGTCATAATATTGCGAATGCAAATACGCCAGGCTATTCTAGGCAGCGCGTGAACTTTGGTACGACAAGTCCTTTTGCGCCGGCAGCGATGAACCGTCCTCAGGTGCCAGGTCAAATGGGTACCGGCGTTGAAGCGAAGTCAATTCAGCGTGTACGAGATTCGTTTCTTGATATCCAGTATCGTCAGGAAACAAATAAGCTTGGCTACTGGGATGCGAAATCAAGCGCAATCAGCGAGATGGAAAACATCGTGAATGAGCCGACGACCAATGGACTTGGTGCTGTTATGGGTGAATTCTGGCAGTCGCTTCAGGATCTATCCGTTTATCCTGAAAATGATGGTGCGCGAAATGTTGTGCTTGAGCGAGGGCAGTCAGTAGTAGACACTTTCCATTATCTGAATGACTCACTGAATCAGATTAATGACAATATTGGAAATGAAATCAGTGTCTCACTGGATAGTGTGAATTCCCTTTTAGAGCAGATCGCAAGTGTGAACAGTCAGATCAGTGATGTGGAGCCGCACGGCAATATTCCAAATGATCTGTATGACCGCCGCGATAATCTTGTTGATGAGCTTTCAGGCATGATTAATATTAAAGTAACTTCAACTAAATCTGAAGGTAGACCTGCTGCAGAAGCTGAAGGACTTTATAATATCAGCATTGTTGGGGCTAACGGTAAAGAAGAGTTGCTCGTTTCAAAAGACAGCTACTACCAGCTCGGTTTCCCGAATGGCAGTGGCAATCTTTCAACAACTACACCTGACGTGATCAGTGACCTGAGCATTTTCTCAAGCGCCGGTAAAGAGATCCCTTCCAAACGTATTGCAGTTGCTGATGCATCAGGCAATATGATGTTTTCACAGGGTGAAATCAGAGGACTGATTGAATCTTACGGTTACAGCTATCAGGATGCAGGTGGTACGACTCAGGTAAAAGGGACATTCCCTGACATGCTTGATAACCTTGACCGATTAGCCTATACATTTTCACAAACCTTTAATGCAGTGCATGAAAAAGGGATTGACCTTGAAGGAAATAATGGCGGTGCATTCTTCGGAGAACTTGACAGCTATCAAGGTGCATCCAAAAACATTTCGATGGGTGATCTGACTTCTAAAGAAATAGCTGCTTCCACCACTGCAAATGCGGATGGAAAAGTAAATGCAGGTGACGGTAAAAATGCTGTGAACCTATCAAATATTCAAAGTTGGCTGATGAACGGAGAACCAGTTTTACTTGAGGGCTTTGATGGCACAGAAACATTCGAACCGGCAAGTGCAGATGGAGATTTCAGTCTTCTTGGAAATGCCTCAATGAACTCATTTTATGAAGGTGTCATTGGAAGACTCGGTGTAGAAGGTCTCCAGGCAAACCGACTTGCAGGAAACAGCGAAATCCTACAGCAGTCAGTAAATGAAAAAAGAATGTCAGTCAGCTCAGTATCTTTAGATGAAGAAATGACAAACATGATTCAGTTCCAGCATGCGTATAACGCAGCTGCAAGAAATATCACAATGGTCGATGAAATGCTTGATAAAATCATTAACGGCATGGGCTTAGTCGGCAGATAAGGAGTGAAATAAATGCGCGTAACACAATCAATGCTTTCAAGTAACATGCTGCGCAATCTGACGCAGAGCTATGAAAAAATGGGTAAACAACAGGAGCAGATCGCGACGCAGAAAAAGATTTCACGTCCATCTGACGACCCGGTCGTAGCTATGAAAGGTGTACTGTACCGTCGTAACCTAAATGAAGTTGAGCAGTACAAGCGCAATTTCTCTGAAGCATACAACTGGGTGGAAAACGCTGATTCATCCTTGGATAAAGCGAATCAGGCAATGCAGCGACTGCGTGAGTTGCTCGTTCAGACGTCAAACGATACTTATGATGCAGAACAAAGAAAAGCAACTCGAGCTGAAATTGAGCAATTAAAAGAACACATCGAGGAAATTGGTAACACAAAGTTCGGTGACAAGTATTTATTTAACGGTACTGATACTACTAATAAACCACTTGATGTAGCAAATGGTGTTTATCCCGCAAACAGTGAATCAGTTGAGATTGAACTCTCTAAAGGTGTTCTTATTAAAGTAAACATTGATGGTACTTCAGTATTTTCACAAGAGATGTTTGATGATATTGACGACATCATTGCAACTCTTGAAGATGAAAACTCTACGGGTGATGATATCAATAACTTTATAACAAATATGGACACGCATATGACGAACCTGTCAAATGAACGCTCATCACTCGGTGCTAGATACAATAGAATTGAACTGATGGATTCACGTGTGAGTGAACAGGAAGTCATTGCGACACGTGTAATGTCTGATAATGAAGATATTGATTTTGAAAAAGTGATTACAGATATGAAGGTGCAGGAGAGTGTGCATCGAGCGGCTTTGAGTGTGGGATCGCGGATTATTCAGCCATCACTGATGGATTTTCTTAGATAAGAAAGGGGAATAACCAATGAACATTCCTCAAATACAAATTAATCAGACTCATGCTAAAATCGGTATGGAATCACCAAAAGGTCAGCAGCAGATCGAGCAGCCACAGGCAGTACTTGATCTGAAACAGACTCCTTCCGAAATGAGTATTACCACAACAAAAGGCTGGCTGACAATTGATCAGACAGAAGCCTGGGCATCGATGGACATCAAGCCCATATCACGTCGCATTCGTGAATGGGCCGCTGAAGGAAATCAGGATGTATTAAAAGGCATGCAACGTGTTTCATCAGAAGGTGATGAACTGATGAAAATTGAAAATAGCGGCGATCCAATTAAGTCGATTGCCAAAAGAAACTATGAAGGCCCGCCACCATCGTTTAACATTGGTTTTATTCCACCCCAATTCAGTGTGAAAATGGATTATCGCCCCGACACGACTAATATCCAATTCACTGAAGGAGGCGTTAAGAACAATACGCGTGCACAAAAAACGAGAATCAGCTACACACCACAGGAAGTAAAAATTCACATGCAACAGCTGAACTCAATCAGCTTAAGCGTTGTGAATCAGGAAATCTAAAATAGGAGCTGTTTGTTCCATGAAGATCGAAACGAAATACCACGGTCATATTGAGATCGAAGAAAAAGACATCTGGCATTTTGAAAAAGGGATTCCGGGATTTGAGGATGAAATGCAGTTTACTGTTCTTTCGTTTGAAGGTAATAATATCTTCTATGTACTTCAATCCGTCCAGACCCCGTCACTTGGTCTAATAATCAGCAATCCATTTTCATTTTTCAAAGAATATGAGATCAAGCTTGATGATGCAGTTACACATGCGCTGTCACTTAAAAAGCCTGAGGACTCAATGTTGTATGTCATCCTGACAGTCAGAGAACCATTCAATGACTCAACGGCCAATCTACAGGCGCCCCTGATCTTTAACCTGTCCAACAAAAAAGCAAAACAGGTTATCCTAAACCACTACTCCAGAAAACAGCCCATTGCAACGGCTGCCGTTAAGGAGTGATCCCGTGTTAGTACTGACAAGAAAAACAGGTGAAGCGATCCGGATTGGTGATGACATTGAAATTACAGTGCTATCTGTACAGGGCGACCAGATCAAGCTGGGTATTGATGCACCAAAACATATTGATATACATAGAAAAGAAATCTTCCTCGCAATTCAGGAAGAAAATGAAGCAGCAAACAACACAGTAGATCTTATAAAACTATTCTCAAACGACTGACCCGCACATTGATGCGGATTTTTTTTGTAAAAAAAACTCAAAAACAGTTAAACATTTTGTCCCGGTGCCGATATTACTACTGTAAGCAGGAAATACAGGGCGGCCGACCTTTAAGACTTGCTATAAAACTTACCGTTCACAAGGAAGTGGACAGGTTAAACTCAGGGAGGAAATTTCAAATGATTATTAATCACAATATTACAGCTCTTAACACACACCGTCAGTTATCTGATGCTTCAGGTGCACAATCTAAATCAATGGAAAAGCTAGCTTCAGGTCTTCGTATTAACCGTGCTGGAGACGATGCGGCTGGTCTAGCTATTTCTGAAAAAATGCGTGGTCAGATTCGTGGTCTTGATCAGTCATCACGTAATGCTCAGGATGGGATTTCATTGATCCAAACGGCTGAAGGTGCTCTTAATGAAACTCATTCTATTCTACAGCGTATGAGAGAACTATCAGTGCAGTCTGCAAACGATACAAACACGGATGATGACAGAACTGAACTTCAAAAAGAGATTACTGCATTAAATGCAGAAATAGATCGTATTTCAAATGACACTGAATTTAACACTCAAAAATTATTAGATGGCTCTTTTACTGGTAAGTTAGTGCAAATTGGTGCAAATACTGGTCAAACATTATCAATCTCTGTTTCTACAATGGGGGCTTCGGCACTTGGTATTAATGGTGTGTCAATCGGATCACAAACAGGAGCTAACAGCGCGATTGCATTGTTAGACTCAGCGATTAAGTCAGTTTCAGGTCAGCGTTCTAGCTTGGGTGCTATTCAAAATCGTCTAGAACACACGATCAATAATCTTAATACATCTTCTGAGAACCTTACTGCTGCGGAATCTCGTATTCGTGACGTAGATATGGCTAAAGAAATGATGGAACAAACAAAGAATTCTATTCTTTCTCAGGCTGCACAAGCTATGCTTGCACAGGCAAATCAACAGCCTCAGGGAGTCCTTCAATTATTAAGATAATAAAAAGTTCTGGATGAAATTATATTTGATAGATAGCCATTTGGCTATCTATCCTTTTTTAGGGGTGAGTATTTTGTATGTAATTGATCAAAAAACTTTTTATAAAACTGTTAATACTGAAAGCTTAATAAACGAAATAAAAAAATATCTCCATAATGAGAAGAAAATTCTATTAGATAAAAAAGGTGAAACTTTAAATGATAAGGCTCTGATAGATATCATTAAATCTAATAAAGGTTATGAGTTTAAAACAAATGAATTACGGAATATAGAAATTGGGTTTTTAAAAGAGATGAAAAACTATTTGTACGAATTGGAATTTTATATAAATAAAGTTTCTTATTTGGAGGATCAAAGTAATAAAATCAATTGCTTTATCGACACAATTAACTCATTGACTGAGCTAGAAACAGCTGCAAGATATTACAATATTGATTTTTATTCAATTGAAGAAATAAATGAAATAGCAAATAAAGCAATAAAATATATTGAATTGAATAATATTGATTACCTTATGGATGTGTTGGAATATGAAATTGTACCTAGAATTAGGAATTTTTTAGAGCAAATTATGGGAAGTGTATCAAACAATGAACTACTCAATTGATACTTATTTTGAAAATGATCAAAAGTATTATATCTATAATGAGGAAAGTAAACACAGAAAAGTTTTCTTGAATTCTATTACTCATACATTTAACGAACTTGAAAAATTCACAAAAAAATTTGAGTCAAACAATTTATATATTTTAATTGGTGTTGGAAACGGTAAAATAATTGAATCTCTTTTAAAAGCTAATTTTGCACATTGTTTAATTATTGAGCCTTATGATGAGATCGTTCTAGATAAAAAACATATGGAAATTATAAGAGATAATAAAAATATAACTTTTTACTATTTAAAAGATATATCTTCTTTATTGTTTAATGAGTATATTAAAAAATTTTTAGGTTTAAAAGTAAATATATTAGTTCATCCAAGGTATGAGAATACGAATAAGTACAAATTGAAAGAAATTACTGAATTAATTAAAAACGGAACAACTATGACAAAAGTTAATGAAAATACAGAGAATTATTTTAAACTTGATTGGGTTGTAGAGCCTTTATTAAATTTGAAGTATACTACATCACTACCATCAATTGATAGTTTAAAGAATAAATACCAAGGTGAAACAGCTTTACTTATAGCTTCAGGACCTACCTTAGAAGAAAACATTTCATTTATAAAAAAAATGAAATCTAATGCCCATATATTTTCTGTAGGATCTGCATTAAAAAAATTACTAAACCATCACGTTAATCCAGATTTTGTTACCGCAATTGATTCTAGTATTAAAAATTTTGATGCTCATTTCAAAGGTGTTAATTATAACGGTCCCATGATTATTAGTGGAATGTTGAACTCCAATATTGTTAATCAACATAAAGGACCTATATATCTTACAAATCTAAACATTGATTCTGTTACTAAACTTTATAGAACCGACATTCCAGTTTTCCCATCAGTACCATCTGTTGCTGTATATACACTTCAATTAATGAAATACTTAGGTTTCTCAAAAGTTTATTTAATCGGACAGGATTTAGCTCTAATAGATGGTGAGTATTATGCAAATGGAGTAACAGTACATCAGCATTCAAACAAATTCGAACCACAATTATATGTAGAAGCTAATGATGGGCGGAAAGTTGGGACACTTTATTCATTATATGCTCACTTACAATCTTTTAACGAGCTCATATCAGTATTTGATCATGAAACCATTAAAATTTACAATCTTTCTAAACATGGTGCAAAAATAAAAGGCGTAGAATATGTCTCTCCAGACTCAGTAATAATTGAAAGTACAAAAAAAGGGAATCCAAGTGACTACGATAGAATAAATTTGGATGAGAATAAAGAAGTAATTATTAATTTTATAGAAAATTTAAAAATAACTAAAAATATTATTGACGAAACCCTTGAAAAGTTCAAAAAGTTAAATACTAAAGTAGTTACCCAAAAAGATTTAAAAATAGCATTAAATCTATTAACCCGTATAAGAAGTCAAGAAATCATTGAAGATGTCATTTTAATGCAACTTACATTTTTTCTACAAAAAATAAATAATAAGTTTGAATATATATTCAATAAAGAATCAATAACAAACCAAGATAGATTAGATATGGTTAGTGAAATTATTCGACTAATAGAAGCAGTGTATAAATATATTAATGAAATTTTGGACGATGAAAGGCTCGAGGACTTTGTTTAGTGAAAAAACATTAAACTATATATAAAAATTAAAAGTGGAAAAATTTAATATTTATTACTGTCTGTAGCAAGCTAACTAATAATTAGGGGATGGGTAAACATGAACAGGATTGGAGAGGCAGCGGGCAGTTCATCTATTCAGGAAAGTAAGTTTAGTTCTTTAAATGTACAGCGGGGGTCACATGAGCCTGAGGCGAGTTCGATTCAGCAGAAGGTTCATCGTGAAGAGCCTTTAAGTCAGGCGGAGATTTTGAAGGCTGTTCAGGGTATGAATGACTTTTTAAAGCCGACGAACTCTCATTTAAAGTTCGAGTTTCATGAGGACCTTGGCGAGTATTATGTGACAGTAGTGGACGAAGTTACAAAGGAAGTGATTAAAGAAATTCCTTCAAAAAAGCTGCTTGATTCATATGCAGCAATGACTGAATTTATCGGACTGATGGTGGATCGAAAAGTGTAAGGAGTGAGTTATATGCGTATTGGTGGATTAGCAAGTGGAATGGATATTGATTCGATTGTTAAGAATTTAATGCAGGCTGAGCGTATACCATTACAGAAGCTGCAGCAGGATAAGCAGCGTCTTGAGTGGCAGCGTGATGATTATAGAACGATTAATACGTTGATGATGGATTTTAGAAGCACGCTGACACAGATGAAGTTGTCGACTTCTTTTAGAGCGAGGGCTGTGACGTCTTCTGATGAAGCGAGAGTGACGGCAACTGCTTCTTCAGCAGCAATGCAGGGATCTTATTCTATTGATTCAGTAAAATCTCTCGCAAAAGCGGAATCATGGGTTTCAACTGCCTCAAGCAAGATTAACCCTGCAAAAGCGATGGGTGAGCAATCGATTACTGGTCTGACGTGGAGTGAAGGTGCTGTTGGTAAAAAAATCCTAAACGGTAACGGTACGACAGGTTATCAGCTTGATTTGAATGGTGCATCGATCGATACCAATTCTTTAGATAAAATGAAGGTCAAAGTGGATGGAAAAGTTTTTAACATTATAGATGAGAGTACTACATTTACAGCGGGTAAAAATCAAGTGAAGCTGACTGCATCAGGCGAATTAACTTTTGGCAGTGCAGTGAGTGCCAACTCTAAAATCACGGTTGATTATGTAGCGGATAAGAACATCAAAGATTTAAAAATTGCTGATGGTACGAAGACATTGAACCTAGGGACAAAAATGATTGCGCAAAATGCAGATTTTAAACTTGAGGCTGGAGCTAATACTTATACGTTAGTGGATACTGATCCTACTGATGGTGACGATAGAACAGCTATGGCACTAAAGGATCAGAACGATCAGGTTATCGGAGCAGTAAATCTGAATACAGGCGTTGTCACGCTAAATGACAATGTAACCGGCGAAACCAATGTCAAAGCAAGCTTTGATCAGCAGTATTCAAATATGTCACTGACAACTCATTCAAGTAAAGGCGAAATCACTGAAAGCTTTTTATTTACTTCAGATCAGACATTGAATTCTGTATTTGAACAGGTAAACAAAAGCTCGCTTGGACTATCTATGTTTATGGATACACAGACCAATCAGGTATCAATGATGAGAACGGAGACTGGGAGTTATAATACAACTGCCGGTGCGCCTGATGTTTCATTTGAAGCTGGATTTGCGACAGCAGTGCTCGGCTATAACTACACGTCAATCGATGATGCGAATGATTCACTCAAAATTAAAGCACAAAACGCAGAGTTCACAGTAAACGGTCTGACAACAAACCGTACAACAAACACATTTGATATGAACGGTGTCACATTTACGCTTAACCAGACATTTGAAGCCGGCAACCCGGTGACAATGAACATTAACAATGACAATGAAAAGGTTTTTGACAACATCAAAGAATTCGTTGAAAAGTACAACACACTGATAGCGGCGGTAAATGAAAAAGCGACTGAAGAACGCTATCGTGACTTCAACCCGCTCTCTGATGAAGAAAGAGAAGCAATGTCAGAGAAGCAGCAGGAGCAGTGGGAAGAGAAGGCGAGAAGTGGCCTGCTCAGACGTGATCCAATTTTAACAGGCGCGCTTTCATCCATGAGAATGGACTTCTATTCACCGGTTTCAAACGACCAGACAAATCCTGCTTTCAGTCAGCTTGCGTCAATTGGGATCACGACGACTGCGAACTTCCGTGAAGGCGGTAAGCTTGAGATTAATGAAGCTAAGCTGAAGGAAGCGCTCAGTAATGATCCGGAAGCGGTTGAGAATTTATTCAGAAGTGGTGGAGACGCTGTTGAGGACGGTGCACAGGGGATTCTTCACAGACTGACGGATACGGTAAACGCAACGATGGATCAGTTCCGTCAAAAAGCCGGTAACCAATTTTCAACGAATCAGCAGTTCTCAATCGGACGAAACCTGAATGATGTTGATGACAGAATCAAGCGTTTTGAAGACCGGATGATTCAGGTAGAAGACCGCTACTGGAGGCAGTTCACAGCCATGGAGAAAGCAATTCAGCAGGCGAATAATCAATCAGCTTATCTGATGCAGCAATTTAATTCAGGATTTTAAAGATAGAGGAGTGGCAGCATGGTAAGAAATCCACAGCAGGCATACGCTAACAATCAGGTGAACACAGCTTCACCTGGCGAACTGACATTAATGCTTTATAACGGTTGTCTAAAGTTTATCAAGCAGGGACAGCTGGCTATCGAGAAGAATAACATTGAACAAAAAAATATTAATATCCAAAAAGCACAGGCGATTTTACGCGAGCTTTCTGTGACGCTGAAAACAGAGCAGGAAGTAGCCAAAAATATGCTGGCGTTATACGATTTTTTAATCAGCCGCCTGATGGAAGCGAACGTGAAGGGCAGCACAGAAATTTTAGATGAAGTTGCAGGCTTTGTAACGGAATTCCGCGACGTTTGGAAGCAGGTTATTCAGGAAAACCGCAAGCTGCAGCAGGTTGGAGCGGGCGGAACGGTTTAATGAGTCTTGAAATTTGTTATGAACTGACAAAAGCGCTTTATACAGTTGTGCAGTCTGATCATGATCGTGACGTGAAAATTGATCAGGTTGAAAAGCTTTTAGCGAAAAGAGAAAGCATCCTGAAAGATGTAAAGTTTCCTGAAACGGCTGATGAAAAAAAGCTTGCGAATGATATCATGACCTGGAATCAGAAAATTGACTCTGGTATGCAGGAATTGCGTTTAGAGATCCAGAAGGATATTAAAGATACGGGTCATAAGAAAAAATCTGCGGCGAAGTATAACAATCCGTATGCAGAGACAGCGTCTACAGATGGTGTGTTTTACGATAAGAGAAATTAAATGAGTCTGAGGATGATCCCTCAGGCTTTTTCTGCTAGGAGAAGTTTGTATGGATGAGAGATTCATAGAAGTTGTGGTCAGAACGAAAGAGTTAGGTGAAAAGGTTCTTGAGGAGCTTGAGCACACACAGCGGTTAATTAACGAAGGTCAGTTTGAGCAATCAGTGTATATGTTTGAAGAGGCGATGAAAGGCTATGCACAGATTGAAGCTGCTATTAAGCCTGCTGCGTCGGCAGAACTGGTTGTACATTTTGATTGGGTAGTGAAGGTGGCGAATCAGATCGTTGCTGCTTATTCAGAACAGGCATTTGAGCAGGTGAAAGAAATGCTGCAGAAGTCTATGATTCCAGCGTTTAAGAAGCTGGATCAGGCGATTGAAGAAACGTACAAGGATTATTTAACGCAGTAAGGGGGAGTTTCAGTGGATATAGCAGCTTTATCTATTGGCTTGAGTCAAAGCAAGGTGAAGCAGGATGCGTCGATTGCAATGATGAAAAAGACGATGAATCATGCAGAACAGAATGCTGCTTCGATGATTCAGATGTTGAATAGTTCGCAGGTGAAGGCGGTTGAGCATGCGGCGCAACCGCATTTGGCTGGGCATATTGATGTGCGTGGTTAAGTGAGGGGCATCTCTTTTTGGGGGTGTCTTTTTTGTTTGGAGCGAAGACCAGGGTCTGACCCCGCACTACACAAAAATCAAACTTTCCTACTAAAAAACATTCACAACTAAGCCCTTATACCCGATAATAAGAATATACATATTGTAAGATGGGGGTTAAGGCATTGAAGATTAAAGGTAAATTGATCACTTCGTATTTAGTTATTGCCGGTTTATTAATTTTGCTTGGTGCTGTGAGTGTGATGTCTTTAAATCAGGTGAATGAAAATGGGAAGAGTATGTACACTGAGCGGCTTCTACCGATTTCAATTGTGGCAGACCTTACGAGAATGACGGAGAATACGCGTGTGCAGATGTCGAGTGCTGTGCTGCTTGAGAGTCCGCGGATGATGGAGGCTGCTGAGAATAATATTGCGGAAGTGGATCGTCTGGTTGAAATGTTTTGGGCAACGAACCCGGGCCCTCAGACCTCAGAATACCTAGTAAGCTTTGAAGAGAACTGGTCAGTCTACAGAGAATCTGTGGAGGGTAATATTCCGGTGATTCAGGCCGGCGATTATGATGAAGCAGCGCAGGGGCTTGGTTCGTCAGGTTCCATTTTTGCGATGGCACAGGCGGATCTCGTAGATTTGAAAAATAGAAGTGTAGAAGTCGCGGATGCATTAAATAGTGAAAATGCAGCGATTTTCACAACGAATCAGCTGATCATTTTAGTGATCAGCGGTGTGGCGTTAGTTGCTGCGATTGCAATCGGCATCACAATGGGCCGCGCAATCGGAAGTCCATTAAAGCGTGTTGCATCACGTATGGAGCGTGTATCTAACGGTGATCTGAAGCATGAACCGCTCGTCTCTAAACGAAAAGACGAAATCGGCACGCTTGTTGCCGCGACCAATAAAATGCAGGAAGACTTGAAAACAGTTGTCAGCAAAATTGCTTTAGCCACTGAAAAGGTATCTGCACAGAGTGAAGAGCTGACGCAGTCTGCAAACGAAGTGCGTGAAGGCAGCGAGCAGATTGCTGTTACCATGCAGGAGCTTGCTTCCGGGTCTGAAGCGCAGGCGACAAATGCCGGTGCGCTTTCTGAAACGATGGAAGAATTCTCAGGAAAGATTCAGGATACAACACAGCGAAGCGGAGAGATTTCGAACCGCTCTCGGGAAGTGATGACAAGTGCTGAAGAAGGCTCACAGATGATGGAATCTTCTATTCAGCAAATGATGGTTATCGATCAGGTGATGACTGAAGCAGTTGGAAAAGTGCGCGGTCTTGACCATCAGACAAATGAAATCTCAAAACTTGTCGGTGTGATTCGTGAAATTGCCGAGCAAACCAACCTTTTAGCTCTAAATGCAGCGATTGAAGCAGCACGTGCAGGGGAGCAGGGTAAAGGATTCGCGGTTGTCGCAGATGAAGTCCGGAAACTTGCAGAGCAGGTAGCGAACTCAGTAAATGATATCACCGGCTTTGTAAATGGGATCCAGACCGAGTCCCGGAGCGTTGTTGGTTCACTTGAACAGGGTTATGAAGAAGTGAATGAAGGCACGAGACAGATTGCCGTGACCGGTGAGCGATTCAATGAAATCAATGGGTCCATCAGGGACATGATTCAAATGGTCGATCAGATTACGGATAACCTGCAGGATATTTCACAGGGAAGCCAGTCCATGAATGCATCCGTTCAGGAGATTGCCTCCATTTCACAGGAATCAGCTGCTGGAGTGGAAGAAACAGCCGCATCAAGCGAGCAGTCACTCAGCACGATGGAGACAATATCTGCGAGTGCAGATGAGCTTGCGGGGCTTGCTGAAGAGCTGGCAGGTGAGGTTCAGAAGTTTAAATTAAATGCTTGATGAGAAATCCGGGGCTTTGGTGAGCTCCGGATTTTTGTGTTGGTGTTTGTAGTTGGCCGATTGAGTGCTATATTACTGCAAATGAAGTAGCGATCCACCCGGATTGAGTGCTGTGAGAAGCGGAACGAAGTAGGTATCCGCCAAATTTGGTGCGCTGCCACACCCTCTTAATGCTTTTGAGATTCTAAGTGCCTGTTACCCAAGTTCATGATGAGTGTATAGCTATTGGATGTCCTATTATGCGTGGCGAGGTGCGTATTCGTTCCGTTGACGTAGCGACACGCCCGGGTTGAGTGCTGTGAGTACCAAAACGAGGTAGCTATCAGCCAAATCGAGTGCGGTAAAACTATTATCCACCCCTTCACCTATTCCGCATTTCGAAATAGTCTGTTAAAGTAAATGAAAAATGCTTAGGGGGTGGGTGTTTTGGTCCAGCGTTTGAAGAAGTATAATACGCTTCGCAATCAGATTTCGATTGTGTTTCTTATTGTGATGGTGATTGTGCTCGGGTTTGTGGCTGTTTCGACTTATCATTTTGGCGGACAGATTCTCCGTGATAATGCGGAGCGTCAGTTGAAGCAGACCGCTGTGCAGGCGTCCGGGAAGACGGATACACTGTACGGTCAGATTGATCTTCTGACAACTCAGGTGGCAACAAATCAGTCGATTCAGCAGTTGTTGACCAGTTTATACGATGGGGAGGAAGCGACGTTTCAGCAGCGTCAGTCGCTTTTGACAATCGGAAACACATTTCAGGCGTATTCTGACGGGATTCAGTCTTTTGAGATGTATAGTGCTGAGAATGAGCGGCTGTTTCCGCTAGACGATACATATTTATATGACCGGGTTGCGCCGTATTGGGTGGTGCGTGCTGATTATGAGCAGGGGCGTCAGATCTGGGTTGGACAGGATCCCCAGTATCCGGATTCACTGCTTGCGATCAGGCGGATCAGTCTGATTGAGCGCAGCTTTGCGAGCGGTGGGTATCTTGTGATCCGGATTGATCCGAATTATTTTAGGTTCTCTGATGGTGACCGGACAGAGGATCGTGATGCGAAGGTACTCGCTGACTCGAATGATAATGTCATAACAACGAATTCAGATTTTGCTGAAGCGCTGCTTGATCAGGAGGGAGAGCAGCGGATCACGCTGAATGGAGAAGAACACATCCTCGTTCAGGAAACGTCACCGGTGACTGGATGGACGACGTATATTGCGACGCCGATGACAGTCCTTGCTTCAGGAGCGAGTGTGCTCGGGCTGATTATTTTACTGTCAGCTGTACTTGGCATGATCATTTTCGGGGCAGCTTCATACGGCTTTTCAACGGTGATCACAAAGCCGATATTTAAATTGACTGAAACGATGAAAAAAGCACGTGAAGGTCATCTGCAGAAAAATAAAATCAGATCTTCAAGCATTGAGATCAATGAATTGAATCAGACGTATAATCAGATGGTTGAGCAGACAAATCATTTGATCCAGGTGGTGTATGAAAAAGAATTGATTCAGAACCGGGCAGAATTGAAAGCGCTTCAGGCGCAGATTAATCCGCATTTTCTTTTTAATACGCTGAATGCGCTTTACTGGCTTTTAGAGGAAAAAGAGGAGAGCGAGCTCGCTGAACATGTGGTGACGATGTCCGAACTCTTTAGGTATACGATTGCAAATGGCAAGCGAAAGAATGAGTGGGTGACGCTTCAGGATGAGCTTGAGCATGCGGAGCGGTATATGTCTGTGATGAAAATGCGGTTTGGGGAGCGGCTGAAGTGGAAGATCATATTGCCGGATCAGACGAAATCCATTCTCAGATTCCAAAACTGATGATCCAGCCGCTCGTAGAAAATGCAATTATGCACGGCATTGAAGGGAAAGTGAAGCCGGGTGAAATCAAAATTGAAGTAGCGGAAATTGAACAGGATCGAGTGATGGTCATGGTGAGCGATGATGGCCCTGGCATGTCTGATGAGTTACTGAATCAGGTGACTGAAGCGATGAAAGCTGAAGGCATTTCATCTAAAAAGGGGAACGGTGTCGCCCTGGCGAATGTTCATCACAGACTGCTGCTCCACTTTGCAGGACATGAGACGGGCGGACTGAAGATCGAAAGTGTGGAAGGCAAGGGAACGATGGTGTTCTTTGAACTGCCATATTACGAATCAAAGGGTGAGCGTTTTGGATAAAGAAAGAACCATTTTAATCGTGGATGATGAGGAGACTACGCTGAGAGGACTGACAAAGTCGCTTGAAGTATGGGCGGATGGCAGATTCAGAATCCGCTCAGCTGGTTCAGCAAAAGAAGCACTTTTGACAGCTCAAAACGAAAAAGTCCATGTGCTGGTCACTGATATTTGTATGCCGGAGATGACAGGGCTTGAGCTCATAGAAGAAATTCAGCAGATGGGGCAGAAGCCGGTGTCACTTATTCTTTCAGGGCATTCAGAGTTTGAATTTGCACAGACTGCGATCAGGCTTGGGGTACTCAATTATCTTGTCAAGCCTGTCCAAAAGAATAAACTGATTCAATCTGTTGAAGAGGCGCTTGAAAAGGAATTTACCCAGGAGCGCGCAGGCATTATGCAAAAAGCAGCCGATCACTCACTGGCTGATCTTGAGCAGGACCAAAAGCAGATGACCTCCCCTGTTCAAGCTGGGAAAGATTATATAGATATGCATATGGACAGGCAGATGACACTGAAGGAAGTTGCAGAGCATGTGCATCTGAATCCAAGTTATTTCAGCGTCATTTTTAAAGAGCAGACGGGACTCACATTCAGTGAATATGTCACGAGAAAGAGAATCCAAAAAGCGAAGCAGCTGCTTTTAACAACGTCTATGCCAGTTGCTGATATTGCAGAGATCGCAGGCTATCAGACAGCTAAATACTTTAATAAGATTTTCAAAGAGTATGAGGGGCTGACGCCGGGACAGTTCAGGAGACATCATAAGTAACTGAAAATTCGATCTAATCAAAGTGGAATTTTCCCCAATCAGTGTGACCTACCGGCATGAATTTTCCGGTGCTACACTTAAGTCAGCTTCAAACAAACAAAGGGGGAACACGTTACATGAAAAAGAAAGCGTTATCATTTTCTGCGGCTGCAATGACAGCAGCACTGATCATGGCTGGTTGTTCATCGGGGGAAGAAGCAAGCGGTACAGCAGGGGAGAGCGAAAAGGTTGTGAAGTTCATGCACCTTTGGCCATCAGGCAGCTCTAAGCAGCACAATATGATTGCTTCAGATATTATCGCTGAATATGAAGAAGCAAATCCGGGCGTCACAATTGAAACAGAAGTGCTTGAAAATGAGCAGTATAAAAATAAAATTAAAGTTTTATCATCATCAAACGATCTGCCGGATGTAGGGGTAACATGGGCAGCAGGCTATCTTCAGCCGTTTGTGGAAGGTGAATTGTTTGCACCGCTTGATGATGTACTTGGTGACGGACTTCAGGATCAATTCGTAGCAGGTACAACTGAAGCGTATGCAATTGACAACCAGACATACGGACTGCCGCTTGAACTGAATATTGCACCTGTTTATTACAACAAAGCGATTTTTGAAGAGCACGGTATTGAAATACCTGAAACGTATGATGAATTCAAAGAGGTTGTTGAAAAGCTTGAAGCAGCTGGCGTTGCACCAATCGCACTTGGTAACAAGGACCGCTGGACCGGCTCACTGTGGTACATGTATTTAGCTGACCGCTTCGGAGGTCCGGAAGTGCTGACTCAGGCGATCAACCGCGAAGGCACATTTGAAGACCCTGCACTGGAGCAGGCTGCAGAAGAAATTCAGTGGCTTGTGGATGCAAATGCATTTAACAAAGGCTTCAATGGTCTATCAAATGACGAAGGTAAATCTGAATTTATGAATGGCAACGCAGGCATGTATCTGATGGGGACATGGGAGCTGCCTAACTATACAACGAATGAAGATGTACCACAGGAATTCCGCGACAGTATCGGGTTCTTCAAATTCCCTGAAGTTGACGGCGGAGCAGGCGATATCGACAGCTGGGTTGGCGGACCTGGTGTAGGATTATTCGTCTCTGAAAACTCTGAGGTCCAGGATGAAGCCAAAGAATTCGTTAAGTTCTTCGTTGAAAAATGGGGGGAGCGTTCTGTAACGGATGCGGGTGTGATTCCTGCAACAGTCGTAGATACAGGAGCAGTTGATCTGCCTGAGATGTATATCGACGTACTTAATGAACTGGGCAATGCAAGCAACCTGACATTATTTGCTGATGTGCAGATGAGTGCCGGTGTTGCAGAAACGCACCTGAACCTGATCCAGTCGCTGTACGGTAAAGAAGTGACACCTGCAGACTTTGTCAAACAGCACGAAGAAGCGCTCGCCGCCGAGTAAGCTTCCTGCTGACAATAAGAAGAGACATATCACCAGTTTGGGTATGTCTTTTCTTTTACGTAAAAATCAGGAAAAAGAAGTTCGTTTTATGACGAATGACTGAGATTCTCGTTGCAGGCGGACGCTTTCCACGGCCGGGCGGTGAGCCCCTACGGCTTCGCCGTATGGTCTCACCTGTCCCTTCTCCGCCTGAAACGTAGATCTGCCGCCCACTTTTAAAAATGAGTAACACCGCTCGACAACATGAAAGGAATGATTCATATGGATCAGGCTTTATCAAGTAAAAAAATGATTGCCCTGTATCTGGCGCCAGGTCTGCTTTTACTCCTTGCGCTCGTTTACATCCCGATATTTCAGACCGGCTATTTCGGCTTAATGGACTGGAATGGAATTGGGCAGATGACCTTTATTGGTCTTGAAAATTACACATTACTAATCAGGGACGCAGCGTTTTGGGATAGTGCCTGGCACTCGCTGCTGCTGGCTGTCTTTTCAGCCCTGAGCCTGATCGGCTACCTGCTGATCTCACTTGTTCTTGCCGGCAAAATTAAAGGTGCGAATTTCCTGAGAAAGATTTACCTCGTACCAATGCTGCTTGCTTCAGTTGCGATTGCACAGCTCTGGATGAAAATTTATCACCCGACAAACGGAATTCTGAACACTCTTCTCATCTCTATTGGTATAGAAAATCCGCCGGCGTGGCTTGCAGAACCATCACTTGCGCTGTTCGCGATCTTTATCCCGATCATCTGGCAGTACGCAGGCTTTTATATTCTGATCTATTATGCAGCACTGAAAAACATTCCGGAGTCACTTGTCGAGTCAGCAAAGATTGATGGTGCGAGTGCGTGGGATATTGCATGGAAAATCAAAGTACCACTGATCATGAACGTGATCAAAGTAACGATCGTCCTCGCAGTTGTCGGTTCACTGAAATACTTTGATCTCATTTATGTCATGACAAATGGCGGGCCGAACGGTGCCAGTGAAGTAATGGCATCATACATGTACGGTCAGGCGTTCAGCCGGTTTGATTTCGGTTATGCCAGCGCAATCGGATTTTTCCTGCTCGTGATCTGCCTATTGATCACATGGCTGATCAGAAAAGTCACCGTGTCAGATGAAGATATTCAATATTAAGGAGGCTGCTTTATGCGAAATGAAGCATTGACTGAAAAACAATCCGCATTAGCACGCCGAAAAGCTGCGGAACAAAGTAAGGGGAAGATCAGACATACAATCAGCATGACGCTGCTTTATATCGTGCTTGCGATTGTCGGCGTGTTCCAGATCTTCCCGCTCGTATGGCTCGTTTTATTTTCACTGAAAAACAACCAGGAAGTATTCGAACTCTCACCATTTGCACTCCCTGCAACACCAAGGTGGGAGAACTATATTAGGGTCTGGACAGAAGGCAACATCAGTCAGTACTTTTTCAACAGTGTGCTGTATACAGGTTCAGCAGTACTGCTGACGATTTTGTTTGCAAGTATGGCAACTTTTGCGCTGACAAGAATGAAGTGGAAAAAGAGCAGTCTGTTTCTCGGCCTGTTCATGGTCGGGCTGATGATCCCGATTCATTCAACATTGATCCCGCTGTTTAACACATTTTCAAACCTGGATCTGATTAATCACCCGCTCTCGATTATCCTGACGTACACGGCATTTAACCTGCCGATCACGATTATGATTCTCTACGGATTCTATCAGGTGCTGCCGCGGGAAGTGGAGGAGGCAGCCGTTATGGACGGGGCTTCTGTTCACAGAATCTTTTTCCAGATTACACTGCCGATGACAGCACCCGTGATTGCTACAGCTGCAATTATCAACATGATTTACAACTGGAATGAATTCGTATTTATCAACACCTTTATCAGTGCTGATCAGTTCAAAACGCTGACAGTTGGGATACAGAACTTTATCGGTCAGTACTCAACAGACTGGGGTGCAATCGGTGCAACACTCGTAATCAGTATCCTGCCGATTTTAATCGCATTTATTTTCCTGAGTGACCGGATTGTTGAGGGGATTTCGGCGGGTTCTGTTAAAGGGTAGATTTTAGGCGGCTTGGTTTTAGGTGGATAGGTACAACCTGGCCGGGGAAAGGTACAACCCGGCGCCGAATAGCGACAAGTAGCCAGGTGTATCGCTACAACCTGAAGGGGAATTGCTACATCTCAGGCAACAATTGCGACAAGTCCGCCTCTGCACCAACCAATATACACGACTAAAATACATAAACAAGAAAGGATGACCCACATGAATCAATTTTTCAACGCACATCATTCACCAATTGGCGCGTTTTCAAGCTTTACACTGGGCTTTCCGGGTGCAGGCGGCGGTCTGGATGTCGAACTCGGACGTTCACCTGGGCAAAACGTTTATATTGGACTGGAATCAAAAGAGCGTGAAGGTCATTACGATACTTTTCCATTCTTCCATCAGCTGACTGAGGAAGAAAGTAAGCGTTATGACATCGAAAATATGGATCCTGACCCTGACAAACCTAAAATTCTTCATCAGTACGCTAAAGGTGAAGTAAAGCGTGATTTCAAACTTGGCACTGACACTTTTAAAGCAGGTGATATAGAGCTCGCGATTTATTCAAAAGCTGAGGGCGTACCGGATCCTGACAAGACAAGTGACAAAGAAATGAAAATGGTCGTTGTACCAAGCGTGCTTGCAACACTGACGATTGATAATTCAAATGGCAGCCGCACACGAAGAGCGTTTTTCGGCTACCAGGGCACTGATGCTTATACGTCTGTCAGGAAACTTGATGACACGATAGATGCAAAGGGCTTTGGACAGGGGACATTTACTGCAATCACGACACAGGACCCTGACGCTTACTCTGCGATGCATTTCAGTCTTGAAAATATCCTGACCGATCCACATAAGGAAAACTGGGCGTTTGGCTTAGGGACTGTTGGAACACTCATTATTGACGTGCCGGCAGGTGAGAAGAAGACGCTTGATGTTGTCATCAGCTTTTACAGGGACGGCAATATTACGGCCGGTATGAAGAGCAGCTATTATTACACAAAGCTGTTTGATTCGATTGAAGAAGTAGCCGCTTATTCACATGAGCATTTTGAAGAATTGAAAGAGCGCTCAGTCGCAGCGAATCAGCTCACTGAATCAGAGCACCTGTCAGACGACCAGCGCTTTATGATGAATCATGCGATCAGAAGTTATTACGGGAGCACGCAGTTTTTAGTGCAGGATGGCAAGCCTTTATGGGTTGTGAATGAAGGTGAATACAGAATGATGAATACATTTGACCTGACAGTGGATCAGCTGTTTTTTGAAATGAAGATGAACCCTTGGACAGTTAAAAATGAGCTTGATTTATTTATCGAGCGCTACAGCTATCGTGACGAAGTGAGATTCCCGGGCGAAGAAAAAACATATCCGGGTGGTATCAGTTTTACACACGACATGGGTGTTGCCAATACTTTTTCAAGACCAGGGTACTCATCATATGAGCTGTATGGTATTGACGGCTGCTTCTCACACATGACACATGAGCAGCTTGTGAACTGGATTCTGACAGCGGCTGTTTATGTGAAGCAGTCAGGTGATCAAAAGTGGCTTAAGCAAAATGCCCAGATCGTAAAAGACTGTCTGGAAAGTCTGGTGAACCGTGACCATCCTGAGCCGGCGAAACGTAACGGTATCATGGCGCTCGACTCATCAAGAACGATGGGCGGTGCGGAAATTACAACGTATGACAGTCTGGACGTATCACTTGGTCAGGCGAGAAACAATCTGTATCTTGCAGGGAAAACGTGGGCTTCTTACTTAGCGCTTGAACAAATGCTGAATGAGCTTGACGAGTCCGATTCAGCAAAACAAGCCTACAGTCAGGCTGAAAAAGCGGCGGAGACGATGGTGTCCTTTGCAACTTCAGAAGGCTACATTCCGGCAGTCATGGGTGAAAATAACGACTCGAAAATCATCCCGGCGATTGAAGGTCTTATTTTCCCATATGTACTTGGGATCGAAAAAGCGCTGGATGAGGAAGGACCGTTTAAACACTACTTAGAAGCGCTTCACACTCATTATGATGCAGTACTGAAAAAAGGGATCTGCCTCTTTGATGACAACGGCTGGAAGCTTTCTTCGACAAGCGGCAATTCATGGCTTAGCAAAATATATCTGTGCCAGTTTATTGCCCGGGAAATTATGCAAAAAGATGTCGATTCCTCAGCAGATGCCGCGCATGTGAAATGGCTGACGCATCCTGAACTGTCATTCTGGAGCTGGAGTGATCAGATTATTAACGGGGAAATTGCCGGCAGTAAATATTATCCGCGCGGTGTGACAAGTATTTTGTGGCTCGATGAATCTAAAGGAGATGAGGTTCATGGAAAAGACCCTGAACGGGTTGTACACAATATGTGAATGGATCTCAAAAGGCGCATGGCTGAACCTGATCTGGCTCGGCTATCTGATCGCAGGACTTGGGTTAACCGCTGTGCCGACAGTGATTGCTGCATTCACCGTCATCCGAAAATGGCTGCGCGGGGAAGCAGACTTAAAAATCTGGCGTACGTTCCACACAGCTTTTATCACAGCCTGCATCAAGTCATGGAAGCCGATGGTGCTCTTTACGGGCATACTCATTTTGCTGATGACGCAGGTGGCGTTCTTTGTCATCAGCGGAGGTGCTCATCCGGTGCAGCTCGCAGCAACTGTACTTTTCATCACGCTGATCGGCGGCGTGGCGCTATATCTTTTTCCGGTATGGGTGCACTATGAGCTCAGCTTTATCCAGATGGTGAAACAGGCTGCACTGATCGCAATCATCAGTCCGCTTCATACGTTACTGATGGCATTCAGCGCAGCTGCACTTGTTCTACTGTTTGCAGCTATGCCGGCACTGTTTCCGTTCTTCGGACTCGTCACTTTTGCAGTCGCATTCATGGTGCCGGCCTACCACCGCTTTATTCAGATCAGCAGAAAAAAGGAGGCGCTTCAAACTGGAATGGTTTCATGATGCAATACAACTTAAAAACGAACAGTTAACAGCTGTGATTATTCCGTCTGAAGGTGCCAATATGATGTCTTTAAAAAGAGGATCAACTGAGATTTTACGGGCACCAAGAGATCAGGAAGCTTACTTAAAAAGAAAGATTTTATTCGGTACACCGGTGCTTTTTCCGCCAAACAGAATTGAGGATGGGCAGTTCAGCTTTAACGGCACTGACTATCATCTGCCTTTAAATGAACCTGTACTGAATAATCACATTCACGGGTTTGTCAGTGACCGTCCGTTTAAAATCAAAAGTCAGTCAAAGTCCGCACTGACAGCTGTTTTTGATAGTGCAGATCATCCTGAAATCTCAGAAGGATTTCCACATCATTTTCAAGTGGAGCTTGATTTTGAACTGACAGGCGAATCGCTGACTAAACGCTGCCGGATCAGAAATTCAAGTGACAACGAAATGCCTGCAGGATTCGGCTGGCATACGAGCTTTGTATTTGATGCATCAACTGATATTTTTCAAGCTTCAGTTGATGAGCAGTGGGAGCTGGATGACCGAAACCTCCCGACTGGTAATAGAAGCACTGCGCATATCCCATCGTCTCTTGAAAATGTGATGCTGGATGATGCATATACAGATAACGGTGAACGTAAAGCTTCGATCATCAGACCTGATGAGAGAATCCTTATTGATTATCAAGTATCAGACACGTTTACAAACTGGGTGATATTTCATGAAGGAAAAGGATTTATCTGCCCGGAGCCCTATACATGGATCACAAATGCACCACATTTACAAAACGATCCCGCTTCAGGCTTTCAGGCGATTGCGCCGGGAGACGTGTTAAGTGTAAAAGCATCAATCAATATTAGATTATTAGAGGAGGAAGGCAAATGACACATTTTAATGAAGGAAAGATTCAATTCGAAGGAGCGGGTTCAAAAAATCCGCTGGCGTATAAATATTATAAAGCTGATGAGACAGTGAACGGGAAAACGATGGCTGAGTGGATGCGCTTTTCAGTGGCTTACTGGCATACATTCACGGCTGACGGTACGGATCCGTTCGGTGCACCGACGATGATCCGTTCATGGGACCGTTTCAGCGGGATGGATCTTGCAAAAGCGCGAGTGGAAGCAGCATTTGAGTTTTTTGACAAGCTGGGTGTTCCATACTTCTGCTTCCATGATGTGGATGTTGCACCGGAAGGCAGTTCGCTGAAGGAGTCATTTAAAAACTTTGATGAAATTACAGACATGATTGAGTCCTTTATGAAAACGTCTGATACAAAGCTTTTATGGAATACAGCGAATCTGTTCACACATCCGCGCTACGTCCATGGCGGTGCAACAACGAATAACGCTGACGTCTTCGCTTATGCGGCTGCCCAGGTGAAAAAAGGACTTGATACGGCGAAAAGACTTGGTGCTGAGAACTATGTATTCTGGGGCGGACGTGAAGGATACGAAACGCTTTTAAATACGGATATGAAACTCGAAATGGATAACATGGCGCGCTTCTTTCATTTAGCAGTCGATTATGCAAAAGAGATCGGCTACAAAGGCCAATTCCTGATTGAGCCTAAGCCAAAAGAGCCCACGAAGCATCAGTATGACTTTGATGTGGCAACAAGCCTGTCATTCCTGCAGAAATATGACCTGGCTGATCACTTCAAATTTAACATTGAAGCCAATCATGCAACACTTGCAGGTCACACATTTGAGCATGAGCTGCGCCTTGCAAGAATTAACGGGATGCTCGGTTCAGTTGATGCAAACCAGGGTGACACGCTGCTTGGCTGGGATACGGATGAATTCCCGACTGACCTGTATGCTGCCACGCTTGCAATGGTGGAGATCTTCCAGAATGGCGGACTCGGTTCAGGCGGTCTGAATTTTGATGCGAAAGTGAGGCGGGCATCATTTGCACAGGAAGATCTGCTTGAAGCACATATTGCAGGTATGGACAGCTTTGCGATTGGTGCGAAAGTGGCGGCTAAACTGATTGAGGATCGCGTATTTGAAAGCGTGATTGAAAACCGTTATAAGTCATTTACAGAAGGTGTGGGACTGGATATTATAAATGGAAAGGCTGATCTGAAATCACTGGAACAATATGCGCTGTCACTCGGTGAAATTAAAAATGAATCAGGCAGACAGGAGCGTCTGAAGGGACTGCTGAATCAATATCTGCTTGAGACGCTGTCAGAAGTACGCGTGTAAAATGATCCCCCGGGCAGATTGGTCCGGGGGATTTACATATTTAACACATTAAGAGGAGGAAACAGGATGAGATATGTTGTGGGAGTCGACCTGGGTACAAGCGCAGTGAAAGTGCTTTTGGTAAACCGTGAAGGAAAAGTCGTAAAGGAAGCGTCAAAAGAATACCCTGTGATCAATGCGCAATCAGGATATAGTGAGCAGCATCCGGAAGATTGGGTTAGCGGGACTTTTCAGGCATTAAAGGAAATCACTTCATCACTTGAGCCTGGGGAACGTATTGATGGTATCAGCTTTGCAGGACAGATGCACGGGTTAGTGATGGTGGACGCGCAGGGTGAAATCATCCGTCCGGCAATTTTATGGAACGATACCCGTACAACAGCAGAGTGTCAGGAGATTGTCAGTACGCTTGGAGAGCAGCGACTGTTTGAACTGACAAAAAACCCTGCACTTGAAGGCTTTACTTTGCCAAAAATGCTCTGGGTGAAAAAGCATGAGCCTGAAAACTGGCAGAGACTTCATCAATTTATGCTGCCAAAGGATTACGTCAGATACCGTATGACAGGCGAAATGGCGATGGACCTGTCAGATGCTGCAGGCACACTTTTATTAAATGTGGAAAAGGGTGAATGGAGCAGTGAGGTGCTTGAGGCGTTTCATATAGAAGAAAGCCGGTGCCCGAAGCTGCTGTTTTCAACTGATCAGGCAGGAGAGCTGCTTCCTGACGTAGCAGAAGAAACAGGCCTCCAATCTTCAGTAAAAGTGTTTGCTGGTGGCGCGGATAATGCGTGCGGTGCGATTGGAGCGGGCGTTTTAAAAGAAGGTCTCAGTATGTGCAGCATTGGCACGTCAGGTGTGGTTCTGTCTTATGAAAAAAGGGGGGACCTGGATTTTAACGGTAAGGTCCACTACTTCAATCATGGTATACCAGGCGCTTACTATACAATGGGCGTGACGCTTGCTGCCGGGGATAGCCTCTCGTGGTACAGAAAAAACTTTGCACCGGAGCTGTCATTTGACGAGCTTGTGCAAGAAGCCTCACTGACACCTCCTGGAGCTGAAGGACTCGTGTTCACACCCTATATTTCAGGAGAACGTACGCCGCATGCAGATGCGGGTGTACGGGGCAGTTTTATCGGAATGGATAAACGTCATACGAGAGGTCACTTTACACGTGCAGTACTTGAAGGCATTACGTTTTCGCTAAATGAATCGCTCAGTATTTTTAAGGAGGCGGGCAAATCAATCAATCAGATTGTTTCAATTGGCGGAGGAGCGAAAAGTGAATTCTGGCTCCAGCTACAGGCTGATATTTTTGATGCGGAAATCGTGAAATTGAATTCCGAGCAGGGACCCGGGATGGGGGCTGCTATGATCGCTGCGGTCGGGTCAGACTGGTTCAGTGATTTCAATGAATGCGCAGACCGGTTTTTAGCTGAAGAATCAGTCTACAAACCGAAAGCGGAAAATAATGAATTTTACAAAAATTTGTTTTCTATCTACAAACAGGTGTACAATCAAACTAAAGAATTAAGTCGAATGCTGAATGATGCTAAGGAGCGTGTTATGAAATGAAATACCGTCAATTAGGCAATACAGAGCTCAGTGTGAGTGAACTCAGTTTCGGAACGTGGGCGATCGGTGGTGCCTGGGGGAAGTCGGATGATCAGGAAGCGCTGCGTTCGCTGCATTATGCGATTGACAGAGGTGTGAATTTTTTTGATACGGCTGATGTGTATGGGGATGGTCATAGTGAGGAGCTTCTGGCTAAGGCAACAAAAGGTCAGGAGTCGAGTATTCATATCGCCACGAAATTTTGTCGTGCAGGTGACATTCATGATCCAAAAACATATGAAATGCCGCAGGTTGAAGCATATCTGGATGGCAGTTTGAAGCGTCTTGAGCGGGAGCGGGTTGATCTGTATCAGATTCATTGTCCGCCAAAAGAAATATTAGAGGATGGCAGCGTGTTTGGTGTGCTGGATCAGCTGCAGGAAAAGGGTAAAATCCGCCACTACGGCGTCAGCGTGGAAACCGTTGAAGAAGGACTGATCTGTCTTCAGAATCCGAACGTTAAAAGTCTTCAGGTGATTTTTAATATTTTCCGTCAGAAGCCTTTAGAGGAACTGTTTATTGAAGCGAAGAAAAAAGGAGTGGGAATTATTACCCGTCTTCCACTTGCAAGTGGTCTGCTGACGAATAAATTCAGTCTGGATCATGAATTTGAAGAGGATGATCACCGCAGGTTCAATGAAAACGGTGAACAGTTTAATGTGGGTGAAACCTTTGCAGGACTCGGTTTTAAAAAGGGTGTTGAGCTGACAAAAGAGCTTGAGTGGATCATTGAAGGAAGAGAGAATATGACGCGTGCAGCACTCCGGTTTATTTTAGATCAGGCTGAAGTGACGTGTGCAATTCCAGGTTTTAAAAATCAGTCCCAGATTCAGGAGAATCTTCAGGCGCTGAATACACCTTCTTTTACAAAGCATGAATTAAATCTGCTTCATGACTTTTACCGGAATGAAGTACATCCGCATATCCGCGGGGCATATTAAGAAACATCTGATTGAGGCACAACCCAGTTATTACCGCAATAGATTCGACAAAAAATTAAAAAATCTTTTACGATTAAGAAGGATAAAGCAAGGGTAGAGGAGAAATAGGTAGTATAGCTTTTAAGATTCAAAGGAGGAGTTTACATGTTGAATTATAATATCAGAGGCGAGAATATTGAGGTAACTCCAGCAATCCGCGAATACGTGGAGAAAAAAATCGACAAGCTAGAGCGCTATTTCAACGATACACCTGATGCGAACGTTCACGTTAATCTAAAGGTGTATAACGATAAGCAGACGAAGGCAGAGGTTACAATCCCGATGCCGAGACTGACTCTTCGTGCAGAAGAGCGTCATGAAGATCTGTACGCTGCTGTTGACTTGATCCTTGACAAGCTAGAGCGTCAGATTCGTAAGCACAAAACAAAAGTAAATCGTAAATTCCGTGAAAAAACAAATGAGCCGGAATTTTTCGCTACAACGGTTGACGCGGAAAATGGCATTGAAGAACTTGAGCCGGTAACGGTTCCTGAAGACAGCGACGAAAGCGAATTCGATATCGTCCGTACAAAGACATTCAACCTGAAACCAATGGACAGCGAAGAAGCTGTTCTTCAGATGAATATGCTCGGCCACAACTTCTACGTCTACACTGACGCTGATTCTAACGGTACACATATCGTCTACAAGCGTAAAGACGGGAAGTATGGATTGATTGAAACTGAAGCTTGATTAAATAAAAGGACGTCCTGCGGGGCGTCTTTTTGTGCGACGGGCAGTCGCAAGGAGTGCTGGCTTAGCCAGCACTCTTCTTTTCTCTTTTCAGATAGAGACGTCATTTCTAGAGGCGGGTCTGTCCCGGCTCTACATTCCACCAATTTCAAAGGAGGATTCACATGACAAACAAAGTTGCACTCGTAACAGGCGCTTCAAGAGGCCTTGGAGAAAGTATGGCCGTCAAGCTTGCTGAGGCAGGCTTTAAGGTTGTGATTAATTACAACAGTAATCATGAAAAGGCTGAATCCATTGTTCAGCGAATCAAAAATTCAGGTGGGGAAGCAGTCGCAATTTCAGCGGACGTCACAAACGAAGATGCAGTTAAAAAGCTGATTGCTGATTCGGTAGAAGCTTTCGGTCAGCCGGTTGAGGTACTAGTGAATAACGCAACCGGTCCACAGCCTGAGCTCTCACTTGAAGAGGTCACGTGGGATGACTACCTGGATCAGCTGCATTTTACCGCAAAAGCACCGCTGCTCCTTTTAAAAGAAGTCATGCCTGCCATGAAAGAAAATCGGTACGGCCGTGTGATCAATATTGGCAGTGAAGTAGTCGAAATAGGAAATCCTGAGTTCTCAAATTACGTTACAGCGAAATCGGCAGTGATTGGCATGACACGCTCCTGGGCAAAAGAGTTAGGAAAGCACAATATCACTGTAAACGCAGTTCACCCGGGCTTTATTCCAGTTGAACGTCATGGAGAGGTTACTGAGGAAAGTGCGAGCGATTATCTGCGGGATGTGCCGCTGAACAGGCTTGGAAAACCTGATGAGATCGCAAATATGGTCCGCTTTTTAGCGAGTGAAGAAGGAAGCTTTGTGACAGGTCAGAATATTAATGTGAATGGCGGGAAGACGTTTGGGGTTTAAGTTAACTGCAACAACTTAGTTCGAGATTGGTACAAATTGGAGGAAGATAGAAACAAGTATCCGGGTGTATCACGACATGTCAGGTGCAGATTGCTGCAAATCTCAAGGGTTCTCACTACAACTTCGCCCGGAATTGCTACAAGCAGATGTAAAAACTCGTTAACCTTTCCTGCACAAAATCGGCTCCTTTTTGCGTTCTGCCGCGCCCGTGTTACAATA
The DNA here is from genome assembly GCF_044789845.1 of Jeotgalibacillus malaysiensis. Classification (NCBI taxonomy): domain Bacteria; kingdom Bacillati; phylum Bacillota; class Bacilli; order Caryophanales; family Caryophanaceae; genus Jeotgalibacillus; species Jeotgalibacillus malaysiensis. The sequence continues at coordinate 2,644,935 of NZ_CP085252.1, read as the reverse complement.
ATGGGTGATTATTTTAAAAAGGAAGTGCCGAAATGCAGGAAATTGGACGTAATGAACCGTGCCGATGTGGCAGTGGTAAGAAATATAAAAAATGCTGTGCAAATAAAGTAGTAAATATTGAAACGATTTTAGTGAAGGAGCAGATGGACCTTCAGCTTGGTTTCTTAAATGAAGCGATGGCGCCAAAGCAGTCTTCATTTAAAAAGGATTATGAATATGTGCTTCAGGAAGTGCAGGAAGTCTTCAATGAGCCTCAATTCCTGACTGTCTTTCTGACATACCTTTTCGGACTGCACGGTGAGCCGTCAAGCTGGGAACAGTTCCTGGATGAGCGTTCGCCTTCAGTAGAACGCCCGCGTCTAAAAGAAATGCTTGAAAACTGGCAGCAGCCAAAACCAGTTGTGGCTGAAGTAACTGACATGGAAGAGCTGACGCGTAAAGTGAGCATGAAGGATCTTGTGTCTGGTGAAACGTATGAAGTTACCATTCCGGACTTCCATTCATGGGCGCCGATTGATTACTTATTTACTCTGCTTCTCCCATTTGAAGATAAGTGGGTGCCATACGGATTTATGTTCCCGTCAGTTTATACGAAAAGTGAAGCAGCAGCGCTTACATCACGCGTTGAAAAGCTGACTGAAAACCGCAGTGAATGGGTTTCGACTGAAGGAGTCGTAAAAGTAATCCGCGCTCTAGTTGGCCGCGAGCAGGCTGGTGAAAATGGAGAGTGGATTGAACAGATGACAGAATCCCTTTCATCTGACCAGCAAAAAGAAGCAATCCATGAGCTGAAAACATTCTGGGATCAGCGTGATGAAGACCTTTCACTATTTGCCTGCCATATCGCATCTGCTTATTTTGCAGAACACGGAACAAAAGTGAGAAAGCCTGCAACCTACCTTGCAACCTTCTCATATCTGATGGCGCAGCACGCTACAGAAACACCAATGACGCAGAAAGAAGCAGGCGAAGCGTTTGACGTAACGGCTTCAAGCGTTTCTTCAGCTGCGCGTAAGGTTGAAGAGTGGTTTGTGAGTGAGCTGGAGGAATTGAAGAAACAATCGAATTAAATTTTAATTTAGTTATAATATAAAAGATTTTAAAAAACGGCACACATATAAATAATGTGCTGTTTTTTTATGTTAAAAATCTGGGTTGCCTTGCAGTAAAAAGTTATATTTTAAAATTTACCTGGAAATAAAATGATGTTTGAACATCATTTTTATATTTATATTGACAATAAACTTTCATTTTCATATACTATGTATAATTTTACAGGTAAAAAAAGTTGTACATAGATGAATATAATTTTATGAATTGAAAGTGGTGATCAAATGAATAAAGCTGTAAAAAGAAGCTTAAAACCATCTGTAGTTATGCTGCAGAAAAAATCTGAATTTACCAAGTCAGATTTGAAAATCTACAATTACATCATTAATCATAAAGAGTCAATTATTTATTATTCTTTGACTGAAATGTCAGATGCCTGTGGTGTGGCAGAGGCTACAATATTACGTTTCTTTAAGAAGTTAGATTATAAAGGCTTTCAGGATTTTAAGTTCATGCTGGCACAGGAAATCTCGAATCTCCCTGAGAAGGGTGAGGAACAAAATTCTATAGAAAAAATTAAATATCACATGATCCAGGCAATAGAAGATTCTGCAGATGTAACTAATGAATCTGTCTTAGAAAGTATTATTGATAAATTAGATGAAGCTGATGATATCGTCATTTATGGTATAGGTGCATCCGGCATTGCAGCAATGGATATGCAAAACAGGTTAATGAGAATTGGTAAACAGGCTCAGGTAGTAACGGATTCCCATTTTCAAATCATGAGAGCTGTTACTTCTTCGAGTGAAACTGTTGTGGTCGCAATTAGTTTGACAGGGAGTACCAGGGACATAGTAGATGCTGTCAAAATTGCATCTGAAAATGGCGCAACGATTATCACGCTGACTAATCATGAAAAGTCGCCTTTAACAAAATTTGCAGATTTCGTTCTATTATCAGCATATAAGGAAAATCCGCTTGATAGTGGATCTCTTATCGCTAAAATTTCTCAGTTATACACAATAGACCTGATTTGTACCGGATTAACGTTGAAAAATTTGGAACAGTCCAAAAAGGTAAAAATGAAAATCTCAGAAAATGCCTCAAGCAAGCTTTATTGATTAGAGTGTGAGATAAGAAAGAAGGTCTGTTATGACGAAGAAGATTTTACGGGGAGCAAGAATTTATGCGAAAGGGCTGAATGTAAGGCATGGTAATTTGCTTCTCGATGGAAGTAAGATTACCGGAATATCGGAATCGATGCCAGATCATTTTAGGGACATAAGCCATGGTACGGAAATGATTAACTTGAAAAAAGAGTGGACAATCATTCCCGGCTTTATTGATCTGCATATTCATGGGTTGGAAAATGTGGATGTCATGGATGGGAATGTTGAGGCGATTCGTCAGATGCAGAAACATCTCCCAAAAGAAGGGACTACAAGTTTTTTAGCTACTACAATGACCCAACATCAGGAATGTATTACCCAGGCAATGAAAACTGTCGATGTGGTGATGACAGAAGAAAGAACCGGGGCGGAAATACTCGGAATACACCTTGAAGGGCCTTTTATTTCACATGAAAAAGCGGGAGCCCAGCCGGTTGAACATATTTGTCCGATTGACCTTAATCTTTTTGATGACTGGAATCAGTATGCAGGAAATCATATTCGAATCGTGACGTTTGCGCCGGAACTATCTGGTGCATCAGCTTTTACCAGACATCTTGTGTCCCGGGGAATTATACCATCCTTTGGTCATAGTAATGCCACTTACAGCATTGCAAATGAAATGATTAATGCAGGAGGATCTCAGGGCACCCATCTATTTAATCAAATGAGTCCAATACATCACAGGGATATTGGCTTAGCAGGTGCTCTTCTGTTAGATGATCGTTGTTATACAGAAATTATTGCAGACGGGACACATATTTCTAAAGAAGCGGTGCAGTTAATTTACGCACTGAAACCACTTAATAGAATTGTATTGGTAACAGATTCAATGAGAGCCAAAGGGCTGCCTGATGGTATTAGCGAGATTGGCGGCCAGAAAGTATTTGTGAAAAACGGGCAGGCAACTCTTGAGGATGGCACGCTAGCAGGAAGTACATTGACAATGATTGAGGCGTTTAAAAATATTATAGAAATCACAGGCTGTTCTTTTGAAGAAGCCATTTCTTTTTGTTCCTTTAATCCTGCAGTCCGACTCGGATTGGAATCTCGAAAAGGTTCTATTAAAACAGGAAAGGACGCTGATTTGGTCGTCCTGGATGAAAATAAAGATATTGTAATGACTTTTTGCCGGGGAGAGTGTACATATGAACGGGATTAAATATAAGTTAAAAGTGATTGAATGTGATACTTATGAAAATCTTAGTAATCATGCTGCAATGATGATTGTACAGCAGATCGCGGAAAAACCAGACAGTGTGCTCGGTCTTTCCACGGGTGGAACACCTGTGGGTATGTACAGAGAATTAATCAAACTTTATCGTTCGAATCATGTTAATTTCGGAGGAGTCAGAACATTTAATCTTGATGAATACGTTGGACTCGCTCCTGATCATCCCCAAAGTTATCACCAATATATGTATCACAATTTATATAAACATGTGAATTTACCGGAAAACCAGCGTTTTATTCCTTCTGGAGAGAAAAAATCAATCAACTCTGAAGTAAATCATTATGAGAAAAAGATTATTGAGAGTGGCGGAATTGATCTGCAAATTCTAGGGATAGGGGAAAATGGCCATATAGGATTTAACGAACCATTTACTCCGTTTAAACAAACCGTTCACACTGTGAAATTAGAAGAGAGTACGAGAAGAGCCAATGCAAAATATTTTTCTTCTATTGAAGAAGTACCTGAGCGCGCCATTACAATGGGGATTGAAACGATTATGAGAAGCAAAAAAATTGTCCTTTTAATATCAGGCTTCAAAAAAAAGCATGCTTTTCAAAAGTTAATGTCCTCACAGATAAGTGAAGAGTTTCCGGCTTCGATTCTGCGTCTTCATCATGATGTCACAGTAATTGTAGAGCGTGATGCCTTGTTTTAAAGACCAAATCAAAGAAGGCAAAGTGTATGAATCTCTAAAATTGAATGAAAGCTTTAACTTTCAGATACTGAGGTTCGTTAACGATTTTTATACCTGGCTGATCAAATAGAAGGAAGAGGATGGGACAAAATTTTGTCTTGTCCTCTTCCTTTTATTCTTGCCATATACATCATTTGAAATTGTATTGTGGGAGTCTTATTTCAAAATAAACAAAATGCATTTATTTAGGAGAAAAAATCTAATTTTAATTTATTGACTAAATATATTCTCCAATATATAATTTTAAAAAGGATATTTTCTGTCAAAAATATTTTTGGAAGAGGTGTGAAATTGTCATTACATATTTTTTCAGACCATAAGAACGTCATTGGATTTCCAAAACACAAAGCAACATGGCCTTTAAACAAATTAAAAGACTTTAAATTTACAGATGTGGATGCGATTGCACTCATTGGGTCAGGAGAAGAAATAATTGATGATGAGGTAATTTCTGCGCTGTGGAAATTTACTGAAGGCGGCGGGAGCTTATATGCAGAAAATCTTGCTGTTTTTGATTTTCCTTCTTCAAGGCTTTTTGGTTTTAAACAGGATTTTTCACCACTTGACCGAACGACTGAAAAACTGGTGGTGGAGCAGGAACTATGCGATGAACTAAAAGGCTACCTTCTCGAGTGGAAAGGGACATATCAGAAAGGGTACTGTACAACAGGTATTCCTTTGTTATCAGTCGGTGTTTTCAAGGACACTCACAGGAATTTATCCAGGATCAGAAATCTTCCAGCGCTTACTCTTCACTTATTAGGTAAAGGAAGAGTTGTATATTCCGCGTTTCCTCTTTTTGGTCAAACATCGTTTTTGGCGTATAGACCGAATCATTTGTGGAACCGCACACTTAAAAAAGTAAGTGAAAAGGCAGGAATTGAGTTCCCTGCAATCAATAACCCTTTAAAAAGAAGTGGATCAACTCCCGATGAATCGATTGAAAGAGTCAATGACTGGTTTATAAAGTCAGGTATTATGCCTCAAATCAATGGAGCTGAGGGTATATATGAAAATATTCATTCATTTTTTCAGCAGGTATCAAAGGATAAAAGACCCGACTGTCATGCTCAGTCAGCTATCATGTTCTATTTGTATGGTAAGTACAAAAATGATGCATCTTCGAAAGAAAGAGCTTTTCAATTAATACATTATTTAATTCGAGAAGGTTATCAGGATACAGATCCCTCATCAGCAAGCTTTGGATTCTGGAAATGGTTTCAGTATCCAGGGGCATTACCTGAAGATATGTTCACTGATGATAATTCCTGGGTTACAATTGCGCTTCTGTTTTTATACAAAGAAACCGGTATTGAAATCTTCAGGGAAAAAGGAATGTTAACAGCACAGGCACTGCTCAGAACGCAGCACGAAAATGGTCTGCGTCCTGAAAATTATAAAGGCTCACTTCTCAGGTCTCAGGGTGAGCATTATATGAATTCCCTTCAGGTCTCAATGAATCCTCATTTTGAAAGTATTGCTCATACGGCTTTTCTGCTTGCTTATCAGGTTTCAGGTGATGACCGGTTTTTGAATACGGCTTATAAGGGGACTGTATATTTATTAGAGCACCTGGATGAAATGAAGTGGATGTATAGTAAAACGTCAGCCTATGCCAGATTTTCTCTCGCAATCAGTGGCTTATTAAAATTTAGAGATGATGAAAAATTGAGAAATGGTCTGTCCCATGTGATGAATTACCTGATCAGTCATCAACATTCTTCCGGAGGTGTGGAAGAAGCTGATAACCCGGATCCTGAACGATATGGTTATGAAGATACTGGCGTGTATATTTATAACGGGGAAGGAATAGCAGATCTGCTTTATACAAATAATTTCATGCTGATGAATGTCTGGGAAGCATGGAAACAAACAGGAAACGAGCAATACTTTGAGTTTTACAGAAAACTTCGTGACTTTCTGGTCAATGTACAAGTGGAAAGTGAGTCCAGCTTGTATCATGGCGGGTGGATGAGAGCATATGACCTTAATCATGGTGAGTATTTCGGAAACAATGGTGATACAGGCTGGGGACCATATTGTATGGAAAGTGGATGGACGAATGGATTAATCGGAACCGGGCTGCTTTTAAGCAAAATGAATATAAGTTTGTTTGATGATGTGCATAAAAAAACCAGGGAGGCGGATCTGCAGAAGGCTTCCGGAAAAGGGGATTGAACATGACGTATATTATTCCTAACAGAAGTCTGGTAGTCTCATGTCAGGCGCTTCAGGGTGAACCGCTTCACGGATCAGACACAATGGTAAAAATGGCGATTGCAGCAATGCAGGGCGGTGCTGCAGGCATCAGGGCGAACGGCATTGAGGATGTTAAGGCAATCTCAGAAGCTGTTGACCTTCCTGTAATCGGATTGTTGAAAAAAGATTATACCGGGAATGACATTTATATTACCCCAACACTTGAAGATGCACTGCAGATCAGTAAGGCAGGTGCTGATATCGTTGCATTGGACGCTACAGACCGGATGAGGCCCGATGGAAGGTCACTTTCAGAAACAATTGGAATATTAAAATCTAAAGGAATTCTGGTGATGGCTGATATTTCGACTTTTGAGGAAGGAATAAAGGCTGCCTCTTTTGGTGCGGATTTTGTTTCAACCACATTATCAGGATACACACCTTATAGTAAAGCACTGGACGGTCCTGATCTGGAACTCGTCACAAAGCTTGCAAATGTACTTGACGTACCGCTTGTAGCAGAAGGAAGAATTAGCACACCTGACGAAGCAGTATCTGCCTTAAATGCAGGGGCATATTTTGTCGTTGTAGGAGGAGCTATTACACGTCCGCAACAAATTACGAAAAAGTTTACTGAGAAAATTCAGGAACGTCAGGCAAAAATTCTATAAGATGAGGGATTGCCATGCATGCAGTTGGAATTGATGTAGGGGGAACGAACGTCAGGGCGGCAGTCGTTGATAAGAACGGTCAGGTGCTGGATTTAATTAAAGAACCGACTCCGGCCTTTGCACCGGATGTTTTACCTGTGCTGGTAAACTTAATTAATCATTATCTGAAACATGAAAAATATGATATTTCAGCAGCAGGTATCGGACTCTCCGGCGTCATCGATCCTATTACCGGTGTTATAACCGGGGCTGGTGATACAATGCCAGGTTGGCTCGGGACAGAGGTAGGAAAATATTTAAAAGAAAAACTGCCGATCCCTGTAACAATTGATAATGATGTAAATGTTGCGGGATTAGGTGAATTTATCAATAGGAAATTGATAGGGGACCCGGTTCATCAGTTTGTATATTTATCAATCGGAACAGGCCTGGGAGGTGCGATCATTCATAACGGTCGTATTATTTCAGGGAATAACGGCGGTGCCGGAGAAATTGGGCATTCCATACTGTATCCTGATGGGCTTGCCTGTGGCTGTGGTAAAATGGGCTGTGCTGAAAAATATGTTTCAGGAACTGCCTTGAACCGGTTCGCAAAAGAAATCAGTTCAGACTGTCATTCCTATGAACTGCTGAAACTTTATCAAAGCAGGGATGCTAAAGCAGTGCGGCTCATCAGACAGTTTTTAAGAGATTTGGGGACAGTTATGATCAATATTCAGGCGTATTTTGACCCGGAAGAAATCATTATCGGTGGGGGATTATCATCAGCGTTTTATCTGATGAAAGCTGATCTTAACCGGATTCTGTCTTCTTTAGGTCACCAGCAGGAAGTGAACTGGTCAATCGCTGCAGATGGAGAAAATATAGGAGTGATCGGAGCAGCTTATTTATCTGAAACTGCTGATCACTCGCAAATGAGGTGAAAATGGATGGCTGATAAGCCGGATATTAAATTATTAATTAAAAGTTATGCAAATTCATTTACAAAAACTGAAAAGAAAATCGCAGATTATATCATGAATAATATTCAGGAAGCGGTTTACCTTTCAGTCACTGATATGGCTGAAAAAGCGGATGTTGGTGAAACCACTGTGCTGCGTTTCTGCCGTAAGTTAAATTTTAAAGGCTTTCAGGACTTTAAAATCTCACTGGCAAGAACATCAAGCGCTGGATCAGATCGATCGGGTGAAGATGAACATGGATTTGCGGGTGACAAAGAAAAAATGGTTAGTCATGTCATTAAAACGCATCTTGAAGTGATAAAAGACACTAGTCAATATGCAGATACGGAGTCAATTGAGAAAGTGGTCCAATTTATTGTGGAATCTGATAAAATCAGCTTTTTTGGAGTTGGAACGTCAGGCCTTGTATCAGCTCAGGCTGCACACACTTTTTTACGAATTGGTAAACCTTCTGAAGCTGTACAGGACTGTCATTTTCAGGCGATGGCTGCCAGTATGCTCTCAGAAAAAGATACTGCTTTTGGGATATCAGTATCAGGAGAAACGAAAGATACGATAGATCACCTGAAAATCGCTAAAGCACGCGGAGCTCGGATTGTAGCCATGACAAGCAGTGCAAGATCTGCCATTACAAAAATAGCGGATATTACGCTTCTGGTTGCAGGGAAAGAAAATCCGTTGCATGGAAGCTCAATTACTTCAATTATGTCACAGCTCTCAGTTATAGATGTGTTATATAATGGCGTCCTTGAAAAAACAAAAGATACAGCGCTGGAAGTAAGGGAACGGACAGCACGTGCGGTATCAGATAAACAGTCATAAGTAAAAAAGCAGTCATCCATTTTTAAGCGGATAGCTGCTTTTTTCGTTTGTTTTGTATTTGATGTAATGATTGTCCAGTCAGATAAGTAATAATCAATGCCATTACACTGCCTGTGAAAAGGGGAATTACCCCCGGTAACAGCGTAATTAAAAAACCGAGTGCAATTGCGCTTAATAAAATGATCACGTACTGAAATGGAGAGGCAATCGTGATTAGAAAGGTCTGCTTCAAGTACTGCCAAAATGAAAGCTCGAAATGAACATATACAGGAAAGAAAAAAGCGAGCATGGCAGTGAAAATGACAGCCATCAGCCCGATAACAGGGAGAAGGTAAACCCCTAGCTGATCATTTGAGTAGATAAACATAAAGTCAATATAAATAATATAAGCAATGATACCAAAAATGACCCCATATAGATTAGCTTTTACAATTTGCTGAAAGTAAACATGTGCAAACTGTTTAAAGACTTTTAAAGAAAGGTCTTTTTCAACCAGCCACTTTTTCGCAACAGTAAACATGGCCACGGTGGCTGGAAACAACCCGAAAATACCAAGTCCCATCAAAGTGAAAAGTATCCAGAGGATATTCAGATATGCTGCTCTGATCATCCAATAAGCAGCTTTATTAAATGTCTCCCATCCATTCATTTCCCCGCCTCCCTATAGTCCTTACTATAAAAGACTTGAATCTCCCTGCCAATAAGAAAATAACAGGAATGGTATTTAAAGACCAATTAAAGACTTGTCTTTTGGAGAAATAAACCGTAATGTAATTATTAATTGGAGGATATCTTTTGTGCTTGTCAGAAAATTTAGATATATTTAAAATTTTTTTAATGCTTTTATTAACAAAAGTGGCATAATGATTCCTTCCAAAAAACAGGTGAAAAGTGAGGGGTTAAAAGAATGAAAAAGACGTGGATTTGGCTGCCTGTACTAAGTTTGGCTCTAGCAGCTTGCAGTCAGGAAGATGGATCAGATGATGCAAGTTCAAACAGCGATGGTGACATGTCAGGTGAAATTACAGTGTGGGTTCACCCGTATACAGGGGATGCTGAAAGTGAAGGGGCAATGTGGGATGAGATTGTTGCAGATTACGAGTCAGAACACGGAGTGACGGTAAACCTTGAAACAATTCCCTGGGCCAACAGAGATCAGAAGATTCTGACTGCTTTGGCAGCTAATAATGGGCCAGATGTATTCTACGCGATCCCTGATCAGATGCCGCAATATGCCGATGTAGGTATGCTGCTCGAACTTGATTCTTATCTTGGAGATTACGATCTTGAAAACTTTGTAGAAAGTTCTCTTGTTTCTGTACAGTGGCAGGACAAAACATACGGGCTTCCAATTCTTCAGGAAGCTTATACATTATTTTATAACACAGACATCGTAGAAGAAATTGGTGAAGACCCTGAAAACCTCCCTGAAACATGGGAAGAATTCACGGCCTGGTCTGAAAAGGCTGTTGAGGCAGGTTATTATGCTCACAGTTTCCAGGGTGGAGGATCAATGAACGGGACCCTATATCCTTACTTATGGCAGGCTGGCGGGGAAGTGCTGACAGCGGATGACGAAGTGAAAATCAATGAACCTGAGGCAGTTGAAGCCTTTGAATTAATTAATACTATGTATCAGGATGGGTGGATTCCTGAAGATTCAATTACAGCAATGGCGCATAATGAACAGTGGTTCAATGGAGAAATTATGGCGATTACAGGATCAGGTAATACGTTAAGCCTCTTTGAAAGTGAAGGCTATGAAAGCTTCGCGATGGCAGCGCCGTTAACGAACCAGGAGCAGGTAACATACGGAACAACCGGAATGTTTGTTGCACCAAGTAATACTGATAATCCGGAAGCAGCTGCTGAATTTATTAAACACGTGACAAACGAAGAAAATCAGCGGAGATTTAATACTGTTACTAAGTATATTCCTACACGTGAAGCAGCAAAAGACATCTTTGATGGCCAGCCGCACCTTGAACAAATTGCTTCTTACACGCAATATGCGTTACCTGGAGTGATTCATCCAAAAGGCAGAGATATCATGCCTTCTATCCAGGCAGAGCTTCAGTCAATGATGGCAGGTGAAAAATCGCCTCAGGAAGCAGCAGATGCAGCAGCCGAAGCAATCGAAAATGTGCTGGCTCAGTAAACATTAAATAGAGAGTAAAGAGCCCGGGGCGTGCATTTCATGACGCCCTCTGTTCTTTCCTTCAACAGATTTGAGGGGTGAAATTTATGGAAGAGACAGCAAGAGCGTCAGTTTCAAAAAAGTCAGATTCACAACCGATTGGATTAAGGTTGAAAAAGCATTGGGGAAAGTATGGGATGGTCTACATATTCTTAGTGCCGATTCTCATACATTTTCTGATTTTTCAGGTCTTCCCTTTTGCCTTCAGTCTTGTACTGACTTTTATGGACTGGCGATTTATCGGGGAGTCTGAATTTGTCGGTTTAAAACACTGGATTAACTTTTTTAGTGACACACTTGCCCATAAAGCGATTTGGAACACGGTTTTATTTTCGCTGTACTACATTATACCCACGATGGCATTAGGACTTATCTTAGCACTGACGATCAATTCAGGCATTAGATTTGCAGGGATTTTTAAGGGAATCTTCTTTCTCCCGGTTGTTACCTCATTTGTGATCATCGCAGGTATCTGGGGATGGATTTTTCAGGGGACTGAATCAGGACTTGTCAACTCAATATTAGGTGTATTTGGTATAGAGTCACAATTATTTTTGTCCAGTTCAGGTCAGGCACTTATGGTACTCGCAGCTCTAAGTATTTTGAAAGTAAGCGGCAGTACGATGATTTATTATTTTGCAGGTCTCCAGTCTATTCCATCACAGCTTTACGAAGCGGCTAAAATCGACGGGGCAGGTCCTGTACGAATATTTTGGAGCATTACTTTTCCGCTGCTGAAGCCGATTCATTTTTATGTAGCCATTATCACCACTATCGGATCGTTTCAGATTTTTGATTCCACTTTCCTTCTTACAGGAGGAGGACCGAATTATTCAACAACAACAATTGTTTATTACTTGTACCAGCAAGGCTTTGCTTCATTAAACCTTAGCTATGCAGCTGTATTATCGTATATTTTGTTCTTCATTATTTTGATCATTTCGCTCATTCAGCGTAAATATATCGGAAAAGACAGTTCAATTTACTGATTGTTGAGGAAAGGAGATGAGCGATTACCATGAAAAAAATTATTGCATATGCAAGTGTAACCTTCTTTGCAGCGTGTTTTCTCTTACCTTTTATTATTATGCTCTTCGGCTCTTTAAGAGATATGCAGTACGCCTTATTAAGTCCGGCGTATTGGTTTTCCGATCAGCTCACGCTTGATAACTACCGCTATGTTTTAAGTGACGGAATTTTTCTCAGATGGATTTTCAACTCAGTTGTTATTACAGTCATACCAGTATTCAGCCAGATGTTTTTCTGTACAGTTCTGGGATACATCTTTGCAAAAAAGGTATTCCCTGGACGTGAGGTCATATTCTGGGTGTTTATGGCTGTCGTCATGATACCACAGCAGCTGCTGATTATTCCAAAATATATCATGTTTTCAAATTTCGGCTGGATCAATAGCTATGAAGCATTAATTGTACCTGAGATATGGGGCATCATGGGTGTGTTTTTAATCCGTCAATACCTCCAGAATATACCAAATGATTTCGAAGAGGCAGCTAAAATTGACGGTGCAGGGGATTTTAAGATTTTCATGAAAATCATTTTTCCGCTCGCGATTCCCGTTGTGGCAACTGTTGGTACGTTCTCATTCATTGCAAACTGGAATGATTTGTTTCAACCGCTGATCTATATGACACAGGAAAACATGTTTCCTGTAACAGTTGGTCTTGCCTCGCTTCTCGGGAAAGAGGGTCATTTTGGTATTGAAATGGCTGGATCTGCGATTTCCTTTATCCCGACATTCTTGATTTTCTTATTTTTCCAGCGTTATTTCACAGAGGGCATTCAGCTATCGGGGTTAAAATAAATATGTTAAAAGTTGGCATCATTGGACTGGATACTTCACATATTTCTCCATTTGCTAAAGCGATCAATCATGAACGTGACGTCATGATATCATCTGTATTTCCTTGTACCACTGAGGATTTCCGTTTTGCTGCTGATAAAATACCTGATAATCTTTCACTGCTTAAAGATCGCTACGGGGTAAAGCAAGCTCGTTCGCTGGATGATTTAATCAATCATAGTGATGTGATCTGGCTTGAAACAGCAGATGCCAGGTATCGTCTCAGTCAGTTCATGGAGATCGCAGATGCAGGAAAACCGGTTTATATTAACAAGCCTTTAGCCTTATCACTAAAGGAAGCAGATAATTTGCTTGAGCTGGCTGAACAAAAGCATGTTCCAGTGATGAGCAGTTCAGCATTAAGGTTTGCAAAAGAATTAAATGCTGACCAGAATAACCTGGTCTCAGCAGCATGCTTTGGACCGATTGAGTGGCAGGAAACACAGAACGGATATTTCTGGTACGGTATTCACTTAGTTGACATGCTGCACGGCATAACGGGCGCAAAGATAAAAGAAGTCTCATTCAACGGTTATGATAATCAGCATAAGTTTCATTTAAAGGATACAGAAGGCAGAACCCATTTTGTGACCTTTCATCAGGATAATTACCAATTTGAAGCAACTGTTAATTATCCTGATGATAAGTGTCACACGGTCATTGGAAGTAATCTGTTTGATGGCTTAATAGAAAGGCTAATTGAGTTCACCAAATCAGGAAAGTCACCTTTATCTCATGATCAGATGCTTGATACCATACGGATTACGGAAGCATTAAATCAAGCTCAGTTGTCTTCGGTAAAGGTTAGACTGTAAATTCTTCTCGGCCTTCCTTTATAAGTAAGCTTTTCTTCACCGATAATCCTTACAAGATCAGCATCCATCCACTTTAAAAGGATGCGATGTGCGCTTCGGACTGTGATGTTAAGAGTTTGAGCGAGTTCCTGCGCTGTATAATCCGTTTTTTTATGCCGGGTAACACGTGCCATCAGTTTTTTCATGTAAGCGGCTGACATACCTGCCTGCTCTGCACGTTCCAGGAAATCATGATCTGTAATAGACAGCTCATACTGCTCGTAATCATTTAAGTGTGAAACTTCAACCGGTCCAACAACGCTCCGGTTTTCGCGGACAATGTAACAGGCGTTTCCACCGACATCCTTAGATTGTTTTAAAGCAAGTCGTGCATGGTTTCCAGCGTCAGCAGCTGACTGTCCGAAACCGATTCCGATACTCGCGCTGAATCCAGTCTGCTTTTTAATAGAATGAAGCAGTGGGATATATTTGTAACCACGTGTCTCACTTTCAAATATCCCGCGTGTAGTAATAAATAAATATTCATCCCCAATCGTTAAAAAATGACTGTCCAGCTGTTTAGCATAGTCTAAAAGTAATTCCTGGGTTTTCAGCTTTAAAAGCTGTATGTCATGTTCAGAGCGGTAAGAGTGTATCACCTGCCGGAATGAATCAATGTTAATCAGCATAAAAACAATCTGTGTCTCTTTATTTTTTCTGGTGTCAGTCGAAAGAAGTGCGCGTTCTAAAGAGACAATAAAATCCTGTCTGGTAGGTCTGATCAATTGGACGTTATATCCTGCCCGCTCCATATTGGATGCAACTTCAGTAATGCCGGTAATGACAGTGCCGCCATTCTCATCGAGAAACAGCTGATGATGTTTGATTACTTCATTCGTCTGCTGCAGATGATCTGAAGAAATATATTTTTGTGACTCAATTGAAAGACTGAGATCTCCAAGTACTTGTTCAACATATTCTTTTTCAACGGTATCAACCGTTAATGCGAGTGGTGAAAACTTATGTGATGCGAGCAGGATTGCCCGGTATAAACCGGTGCCTGAAGGTGAAACAACATGAACAGGGATATTAAACCTCAAATGCTGCTTCGCTTCAAGATAATGCTGCCATTCTAAAAATAAGATAACGGCTGAGCTGCTCAATAGCTCTTCTGTATATTTCAGAATTTCGTCAATATGATTTGCTTCTTTAAACTCAGGTATGAAGCTTGGAAATGTTTTAAGTACAGGTTTTAACTCTTGAAAATGATGTTGAGGACCGATGATACCGATTGGAATTCGGGAATCACCGGGAGCTTGATAGACAGTCATCATTTACCCACCTTTTTAGACTCTATTAAAAGACATGTCTTTTAATAGATTAAATCTTCAAATAATTTGTGTCAATTTACATATTTCCTTAAGGGAGGAATTAGAAATGAAAACAATTGAACAGCTTGAGATGTTTATGACGGAACCTTCAGAAGCACTAATAGAGGATTTTAAGAAGCTGGATGGGGATTTACTGATAATTGGCGTGGGAGGCAAGATGGGACCGACGCTCGCAAAAATGGCAAAGAGAGCGTTTAACGAAATCGGCAGCAGCCAACGGGTGATCGGGGTATCAAGGTTTTCTAATCATTTACTGAAAGAGGAACTTGAGCTGCATGGAGTTGAAACAATTTCCTGTGATTTATTAGATGATGAGGCCCTTCAGAATCTTCCTGATGCCAGAAATGTCATGTATATGGCTGGTAACAAATTTGGAACTACCGGAAATGAGCATTTTACATGGGCAATGAATGCTTATATTCCGGGAAGGGTTGCTGAAAAATACAAAAATTCAAGAATGGTTGCTTTTTCAACAGGAAATGTATATCCGTTAACAGATATCGCTCAAAACGGCTGTGATGAATCACACCCTGTTAACCCGGTCGGAGAATATGCGCAGTCCTGCCTGGGAAGAGAGCGTGTACTCACTCACTTTTCGCACAAAAATCAAACAGAGATGCTGATATTCAGACTTAATTATGCGATTGACCTTCGCTACGGCGTTCTGCTCGAAATTGCAAATCAGGTATACAGAGAGCAGCCTGTTGATCTGACTATGGGGAACGTCAATGTCATCTGGCAGGGAGATGCCAATGAATACGCCCTCAGGTCTCTGCTTCATACTGAAAGTCCAGCGAAGATCCTGAATGTCACAGGGCCTGAAACATTATCAACCAGATGGATTGCAGAACAGTTTGCTGCGAGGTTCGGAAAAACATTGAGCTTTATTTCAGAGGAGTCAAACAAGGCACTTTTGAACAATGCTTCTGAATCACACAAGCTTTTTGGCTATCCGCGTGTCTCTGTGAAGGAGATGATTGATTTAATCGCTGACTGGGTTAGTGATGGAGGCTATACATTAAATAAACCGACACACTTCCAGGAAAGAGAAGGAGCGTTTTAAATGATCTCAAAAAAAATCAAACAAAAGCTATTGGATGGGACAGTGATTCCCGCCCATCCGCTTGCATTAAACGAAGATAAAACGCTTGATGAAAATGGTCAGCGTGCATTGACCCGCTATTATATTGAAGCAGGAGCCGGCGGTGTTGCAGTTGGTGTTCATACAACACAGTTTGAAATCAGAGATCCCGAATTTAACCTGTATGAAAAAGTGCTGGGACTTGCGATGGAAGAGATCGAAACAGCGGGGATTACACAAGATTTTATCAAGGTTGCCGGTCTCGCAGGAAATACTGAGCAGGCTGTAAAAGAAGCGATGTTTGCAGCGGATAAAGGATATGATCTCGGGCTTTTAAGTATGGGGGGACTGAATGACTGGAGTGAAGAAGAATTGCTCGATCGCGCAGGGAAAGTAGCAGCTATCATTCCGTTATTCGGCTTCTATCTTCAGCCGGCTGTCGGTGGCAGAAGACTCAGCTATCACTTTTGGAAAGCATTCGCTGAAATACCAAATGTCCATGCGATCAAAATCGCACCATTTGACCGTTACTGTACGCTTGATGTCGTCAGAGCGGTAGCAGCTTCAACGCGGAATGATCAGATTGCGCTCTACACAGGCAATGACGATAATATTGTAGCTGATTTACTAACAAATTATAAAATACAAACTGATCAGGGCGTGGTTGAAAAGCAGATCGTTGGCGGGTTACTTGGTCACTGGTCTGTATGGACCAAAAAAGCAGTCGAATTATTTGAACAGGTACAACAGGATAGAAAACAAGGTCATATCTCATCTGATTTGCTTATTGCAGGTCAGGAAGTAACGGATGCAAATGCAGCTTTCTTTGATTCTGCAAACCAATTTAAAGGCAGTATCGCAGGGATTAATGAAGTGCTCAGCAGGCAGGGGCTGCTAAAAGGTAACTGGTGCCTGATGGACCATGAGAGACTCAGTCCGGGACAGTCAGAAGAAATTGAACGGATCTTTTCACAATATCCTCATTTGAGTGACGATGAGTTTGTCAGTGCGAATGTAAACAGGTGGCGGCAGGGGTGAAATCTATGATGAAGAAAGTGACTGCAAGAAATGGCCGGGCTGAGCTGGTGACAGCTGAAATCCCTTTATTAAAAGAAGGATATATTCTGATCAAAACACAATTTTCCGCTATATCTGCCGGAACTGAGAAAACAATTATTCAGATCAGTAAGGAAAACCCGATTGATCTGGGCTATAGTGCAATGGGTGTGGTAACAGAATCTATTGCTCCGGGGTTTGAACCTGGAGACCGGGTGGCCTGTTACGGTGCTCCTTATGTTGGACATAGAGAGTGGCTCAGCGTCCCGGCTACACTTTGTGCGAAAGTACCTGATAATGTTTCTTCTGAAGCAGCGTCACTGTGTGGAATAGGGGCAATTGCCATTCATGCATTAAGAACGGCATCATTGCAATTTGGCGAAACGGTTGCAGTTGTCGGGCTTGGCCCTTTAGGAAGATTAATCGCCCAAATAGCTGATGCCGCTTCATATCATGTCATTGGCTGCGACTTGAGCAGAAAACGTGCAGATTCACTCAGAGAGCTTGGGATTATAGCTGAGACCGGATTGGAGGAAGTTGAATCCAGCATTATGTCTGAAACTGGCGGGAATGGTGCTGATGCAGTATTGCTATGTACCGGAGGAAAAAAAACGTCATTGACTGGTGAAAGTATACAGTGGGTCAGGGATAAGGGCAAGGTGGTCATTGTAGGGGACGTTGAGCCTGATTTCCCCCGTTCAGTTATGTTCCGGAAAGAAGCTCAGATTCTGATTTCCCGTGCAGGCGGACCCGGAAGATATGACCCAGTTTATGAAAAAGAAGCAGTCGACTACCCGTATGGATATGTACGGTGGACTGAGGGAAGGAATATTGCTGAATTTCTTCGGCTCGTATCCGTTGGAAAGATTGATGTATCTGCATTTCACCAGGAAAAACGGAAGCTGAATGAAACAGCGGAAGCATTTCAGGATATCTTTAATCCGGAAGATGCACTCACCTATATTATTGATTATAGAGCCTAAAAGAGAGAGGAAGACGATTCTAATGGTAAAAGTAGGCGTAATCGGACTTGGTTCAATTTCAGATTTTCATCTTAAATCTTATCATGATGATGGACGTGCAGAGATTGTCGCTCTTGCTGATATGAATGAGCAGCGGCTCAAAGAAAAAGGTGCACAATACAATGTATCAGCACTCTATACGGAGATTGATGGACTCCTTTCAGATACGAACGTTGAAGCCGTAAGCATTTGCACCTGGAATAATACACATGCAGACCTGGCAGTTAAAGCACTTCATGCGGGAAAGCATGTATTGGTTGAAAAGCCGCTTTCCATTACGACAGAAGAAGCGCTGGGTGTTCAGAAAGCCCAGAGACAAACGGGTAAGATTGTTCAGGTAGGTTTTGTCCGCAGACACGCTAACAACGCGAAATGGCTGAAAGACTTTATTGAAACTGATGGACTTGGCGAGATCTACTATGCAAAAGCGAGTTGTTTGCGCCGCCTTGGCAATCCGGGAGGCTGGTTCAGTGATAAAACACGATCAGGTGGTGGACCTCTGATTGATCTCGGTGTACATATGATCGATATTTGCTGGTATCTAATGGGCAGACCAAAGCCGGTGTCTGTATCAGGAAATGCTTATTATAAGCTTGGTAACCGTAGCAACATTAAGCATCTTGATTTTTATAAAGCAGCTGACTATGATCCAACCGTTAACTCAGTTGAAGACCTGACTAATGCGATGATCCGCTTTGAAAATGGTGCAAGTCTGCTAGTCGATGTCAGCTTTACCTTACACGCAAAGAAAGATGAACTAAGCTGCCAGCTTTATGGTGATAAAGGCGGTGCAGAGCTCGAACCGGCGTTGAAAGTAATGACAGAAGTCAACGATATGATTTTTAATATGGATCCGCAAATTGATCATCCGGGTCTTGATATGTTTGAAGCGTTTCAAAGTGAGATTTCACATTTTGTAGACGTGATTGAAAATGGTGCAGAACAAATCGCTCCGGTTGAAGATGGTGTTGAAGTGATGAAAATGCTGAATGCGATCTATCAATCTGCAAAAGAAGGAAGAGAGGTCCTGCTTTAATATGAATCAGCTAACAGTAGATTTAATCATTATTGGAGGCGGTCTTGGAGGTACTGCAGCTGCAATCGCTGCATGTGCTAAAGGTCTGCGCGTCTATATGTCAGAACCGACTGACTGGATTGGCGGGCAGGTAACTTCCCAGGGAGTACCACCTGATGAACACCAGTGGATTGAAGAGTTTGGAAGAACTCTACGCTACCGTGAATACAGAGAATCAGTTCGTTCCACTTATAAAAAAATCATGAATGTAACAGCTGAAGAAAAGCACTTAAATCCCGGCAATGGACTTGTAAGCAATATTTGTCACGACCCGAGAGTATCACTTCAGGTACTGAAGGAAATGATATTACCTTATCAGCTTACTGGTCTTCTGACTGTAGACTACAAGACAGCACCGGCTGAGACAGAACGTACAGGCAGAATGCTGCAATCAGTTGTGTTTCGTCATGTCGAAACAGACAAGTATACACAGGTATCCGGCAAATATGTGATTGATGCAAGTGAAGAGGGAGACCTTCTGCCACTTGCAGGTATGAACTATGTAACCGGCGCTGAAGCAAAGTCAGAAACAGGTGAAGAGCATGCAAGAGATGTGGCAGACCCGAAAGATATTCAGGCTTTTACATATGTACTTGGAATCGAGTATCGAGACGGTGAAGATCACACAATTGAAAAACCGGAAATGTATGATTTTTGGAAGTCTTTCAAACCCGATTTCTGGCCTGATCAGTATTTAAGTTTTTATGCACCCCATCCACAAACAAAAGAAAAACGAACTTATACGCTTTTTAAAGAAGAAAACGGATTTCCATTATGGAATTACCGGCGGATTCTGCATACCGGCTCATTTGCGCAGATAGAACATGCAGGTGAAGTCACGTTAATGAACTGGCCAATGAATGATTACTTTCTTGGAAATGTGTATGAAGTATCAGAGGAAGAGCGGAAGAAACATGACTATCAGGCAAAGCAGCTTAGCCTTTCTCTTCTTTATTGGATGCAAACGGAACTTGAGCGTGCTGACGGAAAGAAAGGTTATCCAGGTCTAATGCTCAGAAAAGATATTTTTGAGACAAGGGACGGACTTGCTAAAGCACCTTATATCAGAGAATCAAGAAGAATTAAAGCAGAATATACCGTCACTGAAGACGATGTGTCTCCCCGTGTCCAGCCAAACCAAAGCGGAAAACAGTATGAAGATTCAGTTGGTGTTGGTTCATATAGTATTGATCTGCACCCGAGTATTGGAGGCAGGAATTACCTTGATATTCCCGCTCTTCCATTTCATATTCCACTTGGCGCGCTGATTCCTGCAGATATGGATAATGTGATTGCCGGCAGTAAAAACATTGGCACGACTCATATTACAAATGGTTGTTACAGGCTGCACCCGGTTGAGTGGAACATAGGTGAATCCGCTGGTGAACTGGCTGCTTTTTGTATCCGCACAGGTCATACACCAAAAGAGGTAAGGAATGATCAATCACTTCTGGCATCTTTTCAACAGACGCTTCAGAATTCCGGGGTGGAACTGGAATGGCCGGAAAGTTTTTATGAGAAACGGAGGCCGGAAGTATGAAAGTCAGTGTAAGTATGTACAGCCTGGCAAGTACGATAAAGGAAGAACAATGGGGCATTATAGATTTTCTTGACTATGCCAGGGAAATTGGACTTGATGGCGTTGAACTGCTGGATTTCTATTGGACTGATAAAGAAAGAGAAATTCCTGAAGTAAATCACTACCTTGAACAGCATGGTCTGATTGTCTCAGCCTATGATGTATCAAATGATTTTGTGAAGTCTGACGCTGAAGAACGCAAGGCTGAAATCCAAAAGGTCATAGACGCCATTTATACAGCTAAAGATCTCGGTACGAATATTGTCCGTACATTTTGTGGCGATGTAAAGCAGGGTGAAACATTTAAAGACGGTGAAAAGTGGATTGTTGAAGGTCTCAGGGAAGCGGCCAAAGTAGCTGAAAAGGAAGAGGTTTATCTTGCTGTTGAGAACCATGGACTGCTTGCTGGTAAAAGTGAACAGGTTGCAAAAATGATCAAAGAAGTAAACAGCCCTTATGTAACTTCAACATTTGATACAGGTAATTTTCTTCTTGTTCATGAAGAACCGGAGGATGCTTTTGACCGGTTAAAGTCTTCAATCAGCCATGTGCATTTTAAGGATTTCCGTGAAAAAGAAGTGGGGGAACAGCTGACTGGTTTTAAATCAGTAAAAGGAGTTGAGCTGATTGGAGTAGTACCCGGAGACGGTCAGGTAAATCTTCAAAAGATTGTACAGGGGCTTAAAGACAATGGATATCAGGACTTTCTCTCAATTGAATATGAAGGTTTTGATGATGCGAAGGAAGCGAATAAAGAAGCAGTCAGCCGTCTGCGTGATCTGATTGGAAAGGTGTGAGTGTGATGACAGGCATGATTTCCTCTGAGCAGGCAAAGTGGTCAGAGGTTCAGGGATCCGGACAGCTCATAAGTCCACTATCAACTTATCCGGTTTTTATAAAAGCAAAGTCAGCGATTGCAGAGGAAAAAAGCAAAAAAGGCGTGTTCAGAATCAGACGCATTCTGCCTGAAGCGAAAGATCCAGTAACAGTAGCTGCTGTTGATCTGCTGACGCTTGAGAAAATATTTGGGAAAGTTAATAAATGCTTTATGAAAAGACATGACGAACATCTGATTATTTCTGTGTTATTTGAAGAAGGTACGATCATGCACGCTGATTATACTTTTGGCCGTCCATTTCATTTTGAATTGGAATGGAGTGGTCAGGAGAAAATCATTACATTTAATAGCGATGTGAACCGGGCTTTTAGTAATGAAAATGGAATTCTCGAAGCGTGTACATCTGTAAAGTCTGATCAACATCCGGGCTTTACTGTTCATGAAGTAAATCAAATGGTGGAGTTGATGTCATGAAAATTGGAATGATGAGTTTTGCACATATGCATGCATACAGTTATGCAGATGCATTGAAAAAGCAGGGCGTTGACATAAGTGCAATTTTTGATGATGACAGCAGCCGTGTCGTGAAGCTGGAAAGAGAATTTGGAATACAGGTGGACAGGACATATGAAGCGTTTTTTTCAAAAGAGATAGACGCTGTGATTGTTTGTTCTGAAAATAGCCGGCACCTTGAAATGGTTCAGTATGCTGCCAGGAATAAAAAACACATTTTGTGCGAGAAGCCGCTCGCGTTGTCATTAAATGACTGCAGAACAATGATCAATATCTGCAAAGAACATCATGTCCTGTTACAGACTGCTTTTCCGGTTCGCTTTAATTCAGTGATACGTAATTTGAAAGAGCAGATTGATCATGGAGATTTAGGAGATATTATTGCATTTCGAACGACTAATCGCGGTCAGAACCCGGGTGGATGGTTTATTGATCCTAGTAAAGCAGGTGGCGGAGCTGTTCTGGATCACACTGTACATATGGTAGACATCATGCGATGGTTTACCGGCAGTGAGGTGAAAGAAGTACAGGCTTTTGTTGATACGATCTATCATGAAAGTGAAATTGATGATACCGGACTGCTGACGTTTGAATTTGAAAATGGGGTAATTGCCTCACACGATGCCAGCTGGTCGCGTTATCCTGATTACCCGACATGGGGAGATGTAACAATTGAAGTAATTGGAACGAAAAAAACGGTCCGTGCAGATGCGTTTGGTGAGCATTTATCAGTATTTCATAAAAATAAATCACAAAATCTTACTTACGATTTTGTGGGACAGGATATGGATTACGGACTGATTTCAGACTTTATTGAGTCTGTCCGCAACCTTCGCAGCCCTTCTATCACAGGAGAAGACGGTTTACGCGCTGTAGAGGCAGCACTCATGGCGTATGAATCAGCAAAAAAATCCGAAACGGTAAGGAAGTAGAGTGAAGCGCTATTTCAAGGACACCAGCATATGAATCCAACACCATAAAAGGAGAGGAAACAATCGTGAATATATCTTTACAGGTTTCCAGTAAACAGATCACTGCTATTCTATTGGCTTTTCTGCTCATATTGTCATTTGGAGTTTTTACAGCAAAAGCAGACAGTATTCCGGGTTATTTCTCAGAACCTGAAGACCTTGGTGAATTTGTAACAAATGCTGGTACGTTGGATAGCGCATATGGAATTGAAGATGGCAGAGAGGTTTTATATACGACTGTAACGGGGGATCCCGCATTATTCAGTATAATTGACCTTCAGACAAACGAGTTAATAAGCGAAATACCACTAACAGGAGGCGGTCAGACCTGGGGACATGTAGTGGACGGAAATGGTCTCGTCTATATTACAAGTGGAAGAAATCTGTTTGTCTATGATCCTGCTGTCAAACAGGTAGAGAACTTGGGAAATCCTCCAGGCTCTTCAACGATTTATGGTCTTGCTGTGGATGAAAATAATGTAGTCTATGGCGGAACATACCCGACTGGTCAGGTATTTAAATATGATCCTGTAGAAGGTGAAATCGAACTCTACGAAGCTTTCGGAACAAACCGCCAATATGTACAGGATGTAGCTTATTATGATGGCAATCTCTTTGCTGGTACTGCAACAGTTGGAGGTCTGTTTAAAATGGATCCTGAAACAGGTGAGAGAGTATACATTCCTTTTCCTGAAGAAACAGGGTATACAGAAAATGATGCACCAGGTCTTTTCAGAATGCAGGCTGTAAACGAATTTCTCTTTATTCACATGTCATCTACTCCGAATCTTGGACTGATTTATGACATGAAAAATGATGAATGGGTTGAAGTGATTGAAAATTACCGCAGTATGTATGTTACACCTGAGATTGATGGAAAAACCTATTATATTGCAGAAAATAAATTTGTAGAATTTGATCTCTCCACAAAAGTGTCTACCCCAACCGACATTGCATATGGTCTTTATTTCAGACATGGTACATGGATTGAAGTTGAGGGAGATCCAGAACTACCGGGAAAAACACTTGCCACAATTGCAAGCGGGAGTGTAAAGCTCATCAACTTTGAAACTGGTGTGATAAAAGATCGAGCGCCAGTCGTGAGTGGGACACCAATCTCCGTTCAGGCAATGGAATTTGGTCCGGATGGTCTTCTGTATATGGGTGGTTATCATGGCTCATCAGGTACAAGGTATAATATTGAGACCGGTGAGACTGAGAGATTCAGCATGGGCCAGACTGAAGGGATGACACCATATGGTGATAAAATGATGTTTGGCGTATATGCAGGTGCACAAATCTATGAACTGGATCCTGCATTGCCGATCAGTGAAAATAATCCTTATAAAATCCATGACATTGAAGAAGATCAGGACAGACCTTTTGCAATGACAACAGGGGATGGATATTTATTTGCAGGTACGATTTCAAAAGGCGGTACTTATGGAGGCGCTATCTCGATTTTTGATGGAGTAAATTGGGATACTCATAGAAATGTCGTAGAGGACCAAAGTGTGATGGGTCTCGCATATCAGGATGGTAAGTTATTTGGTTCAACGACGATTTGGAACGGGCTTGGTATCGAGCCAAAAGCAACAGAAGCAAAAATGTTCGTATGGGATGTTGAAAACGATGAAAAAATTGCAGAGTTTGTTCCTGATATTCAATTAGCAGATGGTCAAAAGCCAAAAGCGATTGGAAGCCTGTCAGCGGGGCCTGATGGAAATATATGGGGTGCTGCTTATGGAACAATATTTGCATTAGACCCTGATACTTATGAAGTCGTAAAACAAAAAGAAATCATTTCAACTAACTGGAATTTTTCTCACCTATGGAGTCCAGTGAAGTTGCGTTGGGAAGGGTCTCTTCTTTATACCACCCTGGGCAGTCAAATAGTTGTGATTGATACAGATACAATGGAGCATCAATCATTTCCGGGTACCCGTACAAATCTGATGGTAATTGGAGATGATGGACACATCTATTACAGCGAAGCGTCAATGCTCAAACGGATTCGCGTAGTAGATGACGTAAATGCACCTGTCCAGACTGAAATTGATATTAAGAACGCAGATTTTGAAATGGAAGTAACAGATGGCGTGATTCCTGGCTGGAGACCCTTTATAGAGCAGGAAAATACGTCTCTGGAAATTTCAGGAGATTTCTCCTTATCAGGTAATCAGAGTTTAAGAATGCTTGATCAGTCCACATCAAAGATTGCAACACTCGAATCAGATCTGTTTTCAGTGACACCGGGTCAAAAATACACAATTGGTGTCAGCTACTATTTATCTGATCCTCCTGAAAATCCTGCCGGAGGAAACTTTTCATCAAACCGCAGCCTTATGCAGGTCAGGTATTATGATGAAAATAAAGAGCTTATTCAGTATACAAGCGGTCTGGGGACAGAATTGCTTGGACCCCTGCATCAGTGGCAGGTCAAAGAGTTCAGTGTAACGCCGATCGAAGAAGCAGCATATATGACTGTTCATCTTGGAGGAAGCACCAACTGGGTATCAAATGTCTATTATGATGATGTTTATGTGTCTACTGAAGCCGCACCTGAGGTTGTGAGTATTGGAGATATAGAGCCGATTACAGTAGCATACGGCACAACAGCAGAGCAGCTCAATCTCCCATCATCAGTGCGGGGAGTTTTGAGTAACGGAAATGAAATAGATATGAATATTGAATGGGAGATCAGCAATTCAGATTACGATGCAACCACACCGGGCAATAATGTGATATACGGTGAACCGGTTCTGCCGGAGGGCATTATGAACCAGGAAGCGTTAAAGGCTTCAGTAGAAATCACTGTACTTGAAAAACAGTTCGGGCTATTCAAAAAATATTATTTGATTGAAAATGCAGATTTTGAAAAAGGATATCTGGATGGTGAAATCCCTGGCTGGAGAGTGGTTGCCGAGAAAGATCATACTTCCCTTGAACTGACAGATTCAATTTCAAGGTCAGGAGAGTACAGCTTAAGCTTAAAGGATGCCACAACTGTTGGTTTTGCTGCACTTGAGTCATCAATGATCCCTGTTGTACCGGGGAAAGAATACACTGCAGGCGCAAGTTTTTACTTGGATCAGCCTCTTATAAATCCTGAAACAGGTACTGCTTTTTCTTCAAGTCGATCACTTTTTCAGGTTCGCTACTATGATGAAAATAAAGAGTTTATTAATCTGACACGCGGGCTTGGTATCATCTTTGATGGGAAACTTGGTGAGTGGAGAAACGATGAATTTACTGTAACACCTCCTGAGGGTGCCGCATTCATGGTGGTTCACCTAGCAAGTAATGAAGCGTATGTTTCTAATGTCTACTATGACAACGTGTACGTTTATTCAATGGAAGAAACAGAAGTGAATTCCGTCGAAAAACCTGAAGCAGTCTATGTTAAGCATAAAACACCGCTGGATGATGTAGAGCTGCCGCCGGTCGTAACAGTAACGCTGAACGATCAGGACTATCAGCTTGAAGTACCGGTGGTCTGGAACAAGGAGCAATCTGACTATCACGACAAGAAAAAAGGAACATATACCATAATCGGAGAGCTGCAATTGCCAGAGGGAATCAACAATACCGCTAATTATACAAGTGAAATAGAAGTACATGTAACGCACAAAAATGGGAAGTTACATCCCGGCAGAGGAAATTAATAGGCCATAGTGTTAAGAGAGTTCTATTATTAGAGCTCTCTTTCCCTGTGAAGATACGAGGTGCATACGGTTGAAAATCATCGTAATAGGAGACAGCAATACAAAAGGTGAGATGCTGGGGAGTAAAAATTGGACCACACTTTTATCCGGGTTGACGGGTATAGAAGTTGTCAATGAAGGGGTGAATGGTCACACGACTGAAGATGCAAGAATCAGGTTAACCAATGGAGAAATAAACTTAAATGGTGATGCGGTATTTATCATGTTTGGTACAAATGATGCTGTCATGACAGAAAAGAATAAACCAAAAGTCAGCTTGAGCAGATATAGAGAGAATTTGTTGTACTTTATTAACCTTATTCGTCAAACTTCCAAGAAGCCGGTCCTTATGACGGTCATCCCTTTAATAGAAGGAAGCGGTGGGGATGGGTATTATCTTTCGAGACATCATACCTCATTCTTTAAGGATATCTCTCCACGTGATTGGGTAGATCAATATAATGATATTGTTAGAGAAATTTCAGATACGGAACGAGTACAATTGATTGATGTATGGCAGTATTTTTTGAAAAAGTCCGGAGCAGAGCATGATCCTGATCCTGATAAGTACCTGATACAATCCGGCATGATTGACAGCAGCGGAACACATCTTACAGCTGAAGGGGCTCGGGAATTGTATACTGTCGTTAGTCACTCTTTAAATGCTAAAAAACGAATTTGATTCTATTTCAGCTAGGTGGGGGGAGACGCCGGATGCTTTAAGTTAAGCATCCGGCGTTTTTTGTTGAACGTACTTTGCTTGAACGACATGTTTCTTTGATTGAAGGGCCTATGCTTGTCATCGAAGTAGCGATACACCCGGCTTGAAGTAGGTATATGCTACGTTGAGTGTCATGAAAGTACAATTAAGTGACATATCAGCCTCATTCATCGTTTTTAGTAGACCCGTGACAGACCCGCTTCTACCCTTTTTAAATCAAAACTAGAATTTTCCCTCAATTTAGACTATAATAAAACGCATTGGTTCGTATTTCGAAATAAAAGGAGTGTACATAGATGACAACAGATTACTTATATCATCCATTTTCATCACAGAGAAATACGGTTTTTGCAAAGCGTGGAATGGTGGCGACGAGCCAGCCGCTTGCTGCGCAGGCAGGGCTTGAGATTTTGCAGCAGGGAGGCAATGCGATTGATGCTGCAATTGCAACAGCTGCAGCACTGACTGTTGTGGAGCCAACTTCAAACGGGATTGGCGGCGATGCGTTCGCACTTGTTTGGACGAAAAATAAATTGCACGGGCTGAATGCGAGTGGACCTGCACCGCAGTCTATTTCAATAGAAGAAATGAAGAAGCGCGGCTATGAAAAGATGCCTGTGTTTGGCGTGGAGCCGGTGACTGTACCCGGTGTGCCGGCTGCGTGGGCTGAGCTTTCTGAAAAGCATGGTAAACTTCCTTTTGAAAAGCTGATGGCACCAGCGATCCGTTTGGCTGAAGAGGGCTACCCGGTATCACCGATTCTCGGGAAGTACTGGAAGTCTGCGGTTGAGAAATTCAAAGAGATTTTCAAGGATGACGTATATAAACCATGGTTTGATACGTTCACACCTGAGGGCCGTGCACCTGAAATTGGTGAGATGTGGTCATCAAAAGGACATGCTGAGACGTTAAAAGAAATTGCTGAAACAAAGTCGGAAAGCTTTTACAGCGGACAGTTAGCTGATAAAATTGATGCTTATATGAAGGAGCACGGCGGGTATTTATCAAAAGAGGACCTTGCAGCGTTCAAGCCTGAATGGGTTGACCCTGTGTCTGTGAATTACCGCGGCTATGATGTGTGGGAAATCCCGCCGAACGGTCAGGGGATGATTGCACTGATGGCGCTGAATATCGCGCAGGGGTTTGACTTTGATGAATTCCAGAGTGCAGATACATATCACAAGCAGATTGAAGCGATGAAGCTTGCGTTTACAGATGGAAAAGCATTCATTACAGAGCCTGAGGATATGCCGATTTCAACTGAAGAGCTTTTATCAAAAGAGTATGCGGATAAACGCCGGGAAGTGATCGGTGAAAAGGCAATTGATCCTGAGCCAATGGAGCTTCCTAAAGGCGGAACGGTTTATCTGGCTGCTGCAGATGATGAAGGAAATATGATTTCATATATTCAGAGTAACTATATGGGATTTGGCTCGGGCGTTGTTGTGCCGGGAACTGGGATCGGACTTCAAAACAGAGGGCATGATTTCAGTCTGGATGCTGAACATCCGAACGCGCTGAAGCCTGGAAAACGGACGTATCATACGATTATTCCTGGATTCCTTACTAAAGACGGTGAAGCAGTCGGTCCATTTGGTGTCATGGGTGGTTATATGCAGCCGCAGGGTCATTTCCAGGTTGCTGTGAATACGATTGATTTTCACTTGAATCCGCAGGCAGCGCTTGATGCACCGAGATGGCAGTGGATCAATGGAAAAACGGTTCACGTGGAGCCGCACTTCCCGAACCATTTAGCGCAGGCGCTTGTAAGAAAAGGACATACGATTCAGGTAACAACAGACGGCGGATCTTTTGGACGCGGACAGATTATCTGGCGCGATCCAAAGACTGGCGTGTTAAAAGGCGGAACAGAATCCCGTACAGACGGACAAATTGCAGCGTGGTGATGACAATTGGCTAAAAATAAACAGGGCGGTCTGTTCATGGGATTTTTCAGAGTCGGTATCTTCGGATTTGGGGGCGGACCGTCATCGATTCCACTCGTTCATAAGGAAGTAGTGGAACATTATAAATGGATGAGCGACGAGGAATTTTCAGATGTACTTGCGCTCGGCAATGCAATGCCGGGACCGATTGCAACAAAAATGGCTGGTTATATCGGCTACCGTGTCGGCGGCATACTGGGCATGATCAATGCAGTCTTCGCAACAACTTTTCCTACAGTAGTCGCAATGATTGTCATGCTGATGGCTTTAAATGCATATCGTGACGTCGCCTGGGTAAACGGCATGTCACAGGCAGTTGTACCGGTGGTTGGCGTCATGCTTGCCGTGCTGACATGGGATTTTATGGAAAAATCCAAAACTGCGCTCGGCTGGGGCATTGCGATTGCGCTGATTATAGGAAGCCTGTTATTGCTTGAAGTGGCGGATGTGCACCCGGCGATTCTCATTTTGGGCATTCTGCTTTATGCACTGATTTTTGGCGGGAAGCGGGGTGCTAAAGCATGATTTACTGGGAAATCTTTTTGGCGTTTTTTATACCCGGAATCCTTGGTTATGGAGGCGGTCCGGCGTCTATTCCACTTGTTGAAAATGAAGTGGTTGACCGCTATGGCTGGATGACGACACAGGAATTTTCAGAAGTGCTCGCACTCGGTAACTCACTGCCAGGCCCGATCGCAACAAAAATGGCAGGCTATATCGGTTATGCAGAAGGCGGCATTTTAGGAGCAGGGGTAGCGCTTTTTGCAACGATCGCCCCATCATTAATTCTGATGATTGTTCTGCTCGGACTGATAATGAAATATAAGGATTCACCCCGAGTGAAAAAAATGTCCACACTTGTGCGACCGACAATTGCCGTGCTTTTAGGCGTGATGACGTGGGGATTTTTCGCGGATGCGATTGAAGCGACCGGGACAGTACAAACTGTCGTACTTGCAGTGATCAGTTTTGTTTTACTCGAGCGGTTCAAGGTGCATCCTGCATTTGTGATCGCCGGCGCACTGGTTTACGGGGCGGTTTTCTTAGGGTAAATATAAGCATCTTGATGTAAGGGAGTGCTGAAAATGACATATTCAATCGTGGGTTATGATCCGGTAGAAAAAGAGTGGGGCGTTGCAACGCAGTCGAAATTTTTGGCAGTAGGTGCTGTTGTGCCACATGCTGTTGCAGGCGTCGGGGCAGTGGCGACACAGTCCTATGCGAATACAGCATACGGACCTGAAGCAATGACGTTTATTATGGCTGGTAAAACGGCTGAAGAAACGCTTGAGCTTTTAACAAAAGATGATGAAGACCGTGCATACAGACAGGTCGGCATCATTGATAACCAGGGTAATGCAGCTACATACACTGGAGAAGAGTGCTACGACTGGGCAGGCGGAATGACCGGAAAACATTTTGCTGTGCAGGGCAATGTGCTGGTAGAAGGCACCGTGGAATCAATGGCACGAGCCTACGAAAACGCAGAAGGTCAGCCGCTCGCTGACAGACTGCTCGCTGCACTAGCAGCTGGTCAGGCTGCCGGCGGAGACTCGCGTGGTCAGCAATCCGCTGCGCTTTTAGTTGTAAAAGAAAAGGGTGGTTATGGAGGTCATAACGACCGCTATATTGACCTGCGTGTCGATGATCATACAACCCCTGTTGATGAACTGATCCGGATTTACAGGCTTCATCAGCTGTACTTTGCAGAGTCTAAAAAAGAATATATTATGCCAATTGAAGGCGAAGTGGAGAAAAAACTTGAACTCCAGCTTGTGCGCCTCGGCTATCTAAAAGATGGCATGTCAATTGAAAAAGCACTTAAAAACTATCTTCACACAGAAAACTTCGAAATGCGTCAGCAGGCTGAAGGATATGTGGATATGGAAGTCGTTGAATATATGGAGCGTACTTAAACCGGGCTGGGGCCCGGTTTTTGTTTTGGGGTGGGGGTAGAAGCGGGTCTGTCCCGGGTCTACCTTATCGAGAACGTAGATCCGGGACAGACCCGCCTCTACAAGCCGCAACTCCCGCCACACTCACCAAACCCCATCCCTCCATTTCTTGTATATCCCCCCTGTAAGTGATAAGATAATTAGGTGTATACGTAGGTTTAAAGTCAACGTAGCAGGGGTATAAACTCTGTTTGCGATGTGAATAGCAAGGACGGTTTTTCCGCCCGTTATATAAAGGAGCGTTAACATGTCTGGAATTTTGAATAAAATTTTTGATGGCAATAAGCGTGATGTGAAACGTTTTGATAAAGTTGCTGATAAAGTGATTGCAACTGCCGGCAGCATTGAACAGCTTTCTGATGAACAGCTGCGCGCAAAGACTGATGAATTCAAGCAGCGTTTTCAGCAGGGAGAATCACTTGATGATTTAATGCCTGAAGCATTTGCTGTTGTAAAAGAAGGTGCAAAGCGTGTGCTTGGACTGGATCCTTACCGCGTTCAGATGATGGGTGCCGCAGCGCTTCACGAAGGCAACATTGCAGAAATGAAAACCGGTGAAGGTAAAACGCTGACGTCGACAATGCCTGTTTATCTTAATGCGATCACAGGAAAAGGTGTGCACGTTGTCACAGTCAACGAATACCTTGCCAGCCGTGATGCTGAAGAAATGGGCCAGCTTTACAATTTCCTCGGATTGACTGTTGGACTGAATTTAAATAGCATGGACAAGGATGAAAAGCGCGAGGCTTATTTAGCTGATATCACTTACAGCACGAATAATGAGCTCGGATTTGATTATCTGCGCGATAACATGGTGCTTTATAAAGAGCAGAAAGTTCAGCGTCCGCTTTACTTTGCTGTAATCGATGAAGTTGACTCGATTTTAATTGATGAAGCGAGAACGCCACTCATTATCTCGGGTCAGGCTCAGAAGAATACGCAGCTTTATATCCAGACAAACGCATTTGTACGTAACCTCAGAATTGATGAGGATTACACTTATGATGAAAAGACAAAAGGTGTACAGCTGACGGAAGACGGCATTACAAAAGCGGAGAAAGCCTTCCGTATTGATAATCTGTATGACTATGCGCACGTTACACTAAACCACCATATTACACAGTCACTAAAAGCACATGCTTCAATGAAACGTGACTTTGATTATGTTGTAGAAGAAGGAAAAGTCGTCATCGTTGACCAGTTCACAGGCCGTCTGATGAAAGGCCGCCGTTACAGCGATGGGCTTCACCAGGCGATTGAAGCGAAAGAAGGTCTTGAGATTCAAAATGAATCGATGACAATGGCTTCGATCACTTTTCAGAACTACTTCCGCCGTTATGAAAAGCTGTCGGGTATGACAGGTACAGCAAAAACTGAGGAAGAGGAATTCCGCAATATTTATAACATGAGAGTTGTTGTCATTCCGACAAACCGTGAAATTGTACGTGACGATAAAGCTGATCTGATTTACGCTTCTGTCAGAGGAAAGTATATGGCAGCGATTGAGGATATTGCTGAGCGCCACACGAAAGGGCAGCCTGTGCTTGTTGGTACAGTTGCAATTGAAACGTCAGAACTGATCGCAAGTGAACTGAAGAAAAAAGGGATTCCACACAATGTGCTCAATGCGAAAAACCATGGCAGTGAAGCGCAGATCATTACGGACGCCGGTAAGCGCGGTGCAGTAACGATCGCGACAAACATGGCCGGCCGTGGTACAGATATCAAGCTTGGCGATGGCGTAAAAGATCTTGGCGGACTTGCTGTAATTGGTACTGAACGCCATGAATCACGCCGTATCGATAACCAGCTTCGTGGTCGTGCAGGACGTCAGGGAGACCCTGGTGTCACTCAGTTCTACCTTTCAATGGAAGATGACCTGATGCGCCGATTCGGTTCAGACAATATGAAAAATATGATGTCACGCCTTGGTATGGATGATTCACAGCCCATCCAGAGTAAAATGGTGTCACGCGCAGTTGAATCTGCACAAAAACGTGTTGAAGGTAACAACTTTGATGCGCGTAAGCAGCTTCTTCAGTATGACGATGTACTTCGTCAGCAGCGTGAAATCATTTACACAGACCGTGACGAAATTCTGGAATCAGAAAACCTGCGTCATATCGTTGATAAAATGGTTGAAACAACTGTTCACGATGCAGTCGATGCACACGCACCGATGGTTGAAGAAACAAGTAAGTGGGATCTGAAAGCTCTTGAAAACTTTATCTTTGCCAACCTGCTGCCTGAGAATGTGGTTACAGCAGAAATGCTTGAAGGTAAATCCAATGATGAGATGAAATCTCTTATTATGGAAGAAGTAACGAAGCGTTATGATGAGCGTGAAGCTGAGCTTGGTGAAAGAATGCGTGAATTTGAAAAAGTTGTACTTCTCCGCTCACTTGATACAAAGTGGATCGACCACATCGACGCGATGGATCAGCTCCGTCAGGGTATCCACCTGCGTGCATACGGTCAGATCGACCCACTGCGTGAATATCAGAACGAAGGCTTCGCAATGTTCGAAATGATGCAGCAGTCAATAAACGAAGAAGTCACAAAATACGTGATGAAAGCTGAAATCCGCAGCAACATCGAGCGTGAAGAAGTTGCAAAAGGACAGGCAGTCAACCCGAAAACAGACGGCGAGACGAAGAAAAAAGTCCAGCCGGTCCGCAAAGAAAACAACGTCGGCCGCAACGACCCATGCCCATGCGGAAGCGGTAAGAAATATAAGAACTGCCACGGGGTTTAATAAGCGTTATTCATATGAATCTGTGAAAGTTGGCTAATGACTGGAGCTCCAGGTGGAGGCTTTCCGGGCGGCGGGCGCTGAGCCTCCTCAGGCTTCGCCTTGCGGGGTCTCAGCTATCCCGCTTTATCGCCCCGGAGTCCCCACCTTCCACTCCAGTCATTAGCTATGCAGATATCATATTGTTATTTAATAAATTCATTCATACTTGTTTTCTTAGAAGTCTCTGTATCATAAAGGTGAGCTTCGTATCATTAATTTACTAAGTAATCTCAGCTTGTGATTGGAGTGGAGGGCGGAGACTCCTGCGGCAGGAAGGGCCAGGCGAGACCCCGCAGGCTTTAGCCGAGGAGGCTTGCCGGACCGGCCGCGGAAAGCGCAGCCCTCCACGGAGATCACAAGCGGTTTTCAAGCAACATACAAAATCAACTTTAAAATAAGGTGGAACTCAAATGGAATTATCAGATGTAAGAAACGAGCTCGAAAAAACAGCCAAGGTACTGGCTGACTTCAGGGGGTCTCTTTGACTTAGAAAACAAAGAGGCAAAACTCGCAGAAATCGACGAACTCATGGTCGAACCAACTTTCTGGGATGACCAGCAAAAAGCACAAGGCATCATCAATGATCAAAATGCACTGAAAGATGTCGTAAACGGCTATCAAAACCTGGTTGATACCCAGGAAAACCTTGAAGTTACACTCGAGCTTTTAAAAGAAGAGCCGGATGAAGAAATGCACGATGAAATGGTCTCTGAGCTGGAAACTTTCCGCAAAACGCTGGATGAGTTCGAACTTCAATTACTATTAAGTGAGCCATACGATAAAAACAATGCCATCCTTGAACTGCACCCGGGCGCAGGCGGTACCGAGTCTCAGGACTGGGGCTCTATGCTGCTTCGGATGTATCAGCGCTGGGGTGAAAAGCGTGGGTACAAAGTGGAAACACTCGATTATCTTCCTGGAGACGAAGCGGGAATCAAATCCGTTACTCTTCTATTTAAGGGCCACAATGCATATGGCTACCTGAAAGCAGAAAAAGGTGTTCACCGTCTCGTCCGTATTTCACCATTTGACTCATCAGGCCGCCGTCACACATCATTCGTGTCATGTGACATCATGCCTGAATTCAATGATGAAATTGAAATTGAGATTAGAACTGAAGATCTGAAAATTGATACGTACCGAGCAAGCGGCGCAGGCGGTCAGCACATTAATACAACTGACTCAGCCGTGCGGATTACCCACCTTCCGACAAATTCAGTTGTATCATGTCAGTCTGAACGTTCACAGATTAAAAACCGTGAGACAGCAATGAAAATGCTTAAATCCAAGCTGTATAAGCTGAAGATTGAAGAGCAGGAGCAGAAGCTTGCCGATATCCGAGGTGAGCAAAAGGAAATTGGCTGGGGAAGCCAGATCCGCTCATACGTTTTCCACCCGTATTCAATGGTGAAAGATCACCGAACAAGTGCAGAATCAGGTAACGTGCAGGGTGTAATGGACGGCGATTTAGATCCATTCATCAACGCTTATCTGCGTTCGAAAATTAATAACTGATGACAGATCCGCTGCTTGGGTGCAGCGGATTTTCTTTTGACAAGCGGGTAGAGGCGGGACAGACCCCATCGCCGTCAATTGTAGACCAGGGACAGACCAGGGTCTACGAAACTCATCCCCTTCACCGCACTAACGCTCTAGCATGACAATATTCACAGAAATGTCGCTACATGCTATACTCTCTAGCGGTGTAGACTAGAATAGAGAAAGGATGACTGTCAATGAGTAAGCAGAATCGCCGTGGTCAGAGTGAGCCGAAACGCTGGCATGGTGTAATTGACTATTTATATGTAATCATCGGGGCATTATTTGTCGCGATTTCTTTTAACGTATTCCTCCTTCCGAATGCGGTAGCATCAGGTGGAACAAGCGGGATCAGTACGATTTTAAATGGACTGTTTGAGTGGCGTCCTGCAATTGTTCAGTACTCTTTTAATATTCCGCTGTTTATTGCAGGGGTGATTCTTCTAGGGAAAAACTTTGGATTAAAATCATTCGTCGGAACACTTGCTTTGCCGGGGTGGGTATTTTTGACGGAAAATTGGGCACCATGGACAGAGGACCCTCTTCTTGGTGCACTATTTGGCGGAATTGGTGTCGGAATTGGTTTAGGAATTGTATTTAGAGGTAAAGCATCTACAGGCGGTACGGATTTGGCTGCGCAGATTATACATAAGTACAGTGGCCTTGGTCTTGGTACAAGTATCGCAATCATTGACGGGTTAATCGTTCTCAGTTCGGCAATTGTTTTCACTATTGAACTTGGATTGTATGCACTGATTGCGCTGTACGTAACGAGTAAAACGATTGATCTCGTGCAGGTTGGATGGCAGCGCTCAAAGATGGTTCATATTATTACGAATCGTCAGGAAGAGATCAGCCAGGCTATTTTTGATGAAGTTGACAGAGGTGTGACGAAGCTGTCAGCGTATGGCGGATACACCGATCGTGAGCGCCCAATCTTAATGTGTGTGATTGATCAGACTGAATTTACAAAACTGAAAAATGTAGTAAAAAAGATCGATCCAAACGCATTTGTCATAGTAAATGACGCATCAGAAGTGCTTGGTGAAGGGTTTAAGAGAGAATAAATTGCTATTTTAAGAAAAGTTTTGACATAATTTTAAGGAGGAGGTGGATATTGATGAAAAAATGGTGGTTAGGTGTTGCACTGGGATCTGCAGTATTACTGGGAGCATGCGGAGGCGGAGAAGAGGAAGCAACTGATACAGGTTCTTCAGCTGGTGAGATGGATCCGGAAGAAATCTATATTGGCAACTGTTCAGGCTGTCACGGTGATAACCTTGAAGGTGCAAGCGGTCCAAACCTTGAAGAAGTAGGCTCTAGACTGAGCCAGGATGAGATTCTTACAGTGATTTTAGAGGGACAGGGCGGCATGCCTGGTGGATTAATTGAAGGTGAAGAAGCCGAAGTTGTTGCAGAGTGGTTATCTGAAAAGCAATAATATATTATGATTTAAGCACCTTTTTCCAATTTGGAAAAAGGTGCTTTTTTATATTTCATAGACGAAATGAAACTGTAATATAAATGTCGTTAACAAAATTCGTTAGAATGATATAATGTTCTTGTGCCAAAAATCGACCTGCCCTTATAATTAGCTATTTATTCCTATTATATCGGGGGTTACAGGCATGTACACCAGTCAGCCAGAAACAGTCATCATGGAAATTTAAAGATAAGGTGCGAATTTTTTATATGATACAAATGAATGAAGTATACAAAAAGTACCCAAATGGTATCATGGCTGCAAACGGTTTTGATGTGAAGATTCAGTCCGGAGAGTTCGTCTATGTTGTCGGACCAAGTGGAGCTGGTAAATCTACATTTATCAAAATGATGTACCGTGAAGAAAAACCGACAAAAGGGACAATTATGGTGAACGGAATCGATATTGCGAAACTGAAGCGCAATCGCGTGCCCTATTTACGCAGAAATATCGGGGTGGTTTTCCAGGATTTCAAACTCCTGAATAAGTTGACCGTTTACGAAAATATAGCTTTTGCTTTAGAAGTGATTGAGGAACAGCCAAAGGTGATCAAACAGAGAGTTATGGAAGTGTTAGATCTTGTTGGATTGAAACACAAAGCCCGCATGATGCCCGATGAGCTTTCCGGAGGGGAACAACAGCGAGTTTCTATCGCACGTTCAATCGCTAATTCACCAAAAGTGGTGATTGCCGATGAGCCGACGGGAAACCTTGATCCGGAGACTTCATGGGAAATTATGAACTTGTTTGAAGAAATTAATTCACGCGGCACTACAATTATTATGGCTACGCATAACCGTGAAATAGTTAACACGATCCGCCACCGTGTCATTGCCATTGAAAATGGTGTAATTGTCCGTGACGAACAGCGGGGGGATTACGGTTATGAAAGCTAGAACGATAACGAGACACTTTAGAGAAAGCTTTAAGAGTCTTGCGAGAAACGGATGGATGACATTTGCATCTGTCAGTGCAGTTACTGTCACGTTATTACTTGTCGGCGTATTCACAGCTCTTATGCTGAATATGAATAAAGCCGCAGATGATATAGAAAACGATGTTGAAATGAACGTCTACGTTGAGCTTGAAGCAGACGATCAGGCAGTCGCATCGTTAGAGCAGGAAATAGAACAATTATCAGGTGTTGAATCCATTGAGTATTCAACAAAAGAAGAAGAACTATCCGGACTGATTGACAGCTTCGGTGAGGAGATGGCGTTATTCGAACAGAACAACCCGCTCCGGGATAAATTTGTTGTTAAAGCCATGGACCCGAGGCAGACTGAACGTCTCGCTTCCCAGATCGGCACGTTAGAGAATACACACTCTGTCGAATATGGAGAAGGGAAAATCGATCGGCTGTTCAGCATCCTTGAAGTCAGCAGAAATGTCGGTGCCGTTTTGATCTTCGGTTTACTGTTTACCGCAATGTTCCTGATTTCAAACACAATTAAGATCACAATTGTTGCAAGAAGGACAGAAATTGAGATTATGAAGCTGGTTGGTGCATCTAACTGGTTTGTCAGAATTCCATTTATCTTAGAAGGAATCTGGCTCGGTATTATCGGTTCAATCCTGCCGATTACTGCTGTTTCACTTCTTTACTACAATGTTTATGAGTACATGGAGCCGCGGCTTGAAAATTCATTTATTCAGATCCTTGAGTTTTCACCGTTTATATATCAGATTAACGCATTAATTTTACTGATGGGCGTTGTAATCGGCGTTTGGGGAAGCTTTATGTCTGTCAGAAAGTTCCTGCGCGTTTAAAAATAGAAATATAGACAAAGAAATGCTAGATTCGAAGGGAGAACAAATTTGTGAAAAAGTCATTCGTCAGCTTGTCATTGGCAGCAGCACTTGTTGCAGGAAGCTTTCCGGCAATCAATACAGCATCTGCTGAAACATTAGATAACTTAAAAGAAGAGCGTTCATCAATTGAAAGTCAGCGTGAAGAAATCGGCGGTGAAATCAGCAAAACT
The DNA here is from genome assembly GCF_044789845.1 of Jeotgalibacillus malaysiensis. Lineage (NCBI taxonomy): Bacteria > Bacillati > Bacillota > Bacilli > Caryophanales > Caryophanaceae > Jeotgalibacillus > Jeotgalibacillus malaysiensis. Next base: position 2,605,629 of record NZ_CP085252.1, on the reverse strand, counting down.
AATAATCGTATTGAAGAGATTGTTGCTGAGCAGGAAAAAGTAACTGCTGAAATTAAAGAGCTTGATAGCGAGATTGAAGATACAACAAATAAAATTAATGCTGTTTCAGCTGAAATTGATGAGACAAATGCTCAGATTGAAAAGCTTCGTGGAGAAATTGAAGAATTAAAGAGAAAAATTGAAGAGCGTAACGCACTGCTTGAAGAGCGTGCACGTGCAATTCAATTAACCGGCGGATCTGTTAGCTATATTGATGTACTGCTCGGAGCTGAAAACTTCGGAGATTTCATCGACCGTTTCTCAGCTGTAAATACACTTGTAGATGCTGACCGAAAAATCATGGAAGAACAGCGTCAGGATAAAGAATCTCTTGAGCAAAAGGAAGCAGAGGTTCAGCAGCAGCTTGAAGAGCTTGAAGCTCAAAAAGCTGAGCTTGACGGTCTAAAAGCAGATCTTGATGCTCAAAAGGCTGACAAAGCTGCACTAATGGCAGAACTAGAAGCAAAGCAGGCTGAACTTGAAGATGAAAAGTCTAAGCTTCAGGAAGAAGATAGTGAACTAAAAGAACTTGCAACAGATATTGAAAACGAAATTGTAGCAGAGCAGGAACGTCTTGCTGAGCTTGCTAGACAAAGAGAAATTGAGCGTCAGAAAGAACTTGAAAGACAAAGACAGGCAGAAGCTGAAAGACAGGCAGAAGCTGAGAGACAAGCAGAAGCTGAGAGACAAGCAGCAGCCCAGACTAGCAGTTCAAGCAGTGCTAACAGTTCAAGCAGTGCCAGCAGCTCAAACAGTTCAAGCAGTTCTTCACAGCCATCAGCGCCATCAGTATCAGCTCCTGTATCAGCTGGTGCTTGGACATCACCTGCAAGCGGTAGAATCACGACTGAATTCGGCTGGGATATCCTAAATGGTAAGACTCGTTATCATTATGGAATTGATGTAGCTAATGGTACGGGTTCAGCGATTGTTGCAGCAGCAGATGGTTATGTTGTTAAAGCAGCTGGCGGTGAAAATGGTGGTTATGGTAACATGATCATTTTAACTCACAGTGTTAACGGACAGACTTTCACAACTGTATATGCTCACTTAAGCAGTATTTCAGTATCAAATGGTCAGTTCATTGAAAAAGGCCAATACATTGGCGGCATGGGTAACACAGGATTCTCATTTGGGTCTCACCTTCACTTCGAACTTCACGAAGGCGCATGGAACGGCTCTAAGTCAAATGCTGTTAACCCACGTAAATATATCTCATTCTAATCTAGCAGACTCCCAAACTTCGGTTTGGGAGTTTTTTAGTGCGGTACACCGGCACACTGGGGACGGAGTTGAGTGTGCCGATTTTAGAATGATTCTAAAAATGAACCACTTAACTCCGTCCCCAGTGCGCCACATAAATAATGGAAAAACCACCGCCATAAACAGCAAAACCCATGGCATGAAACCCAACCTGCTTCATATACTTCCTCACGAGGAGGGACAGTATATGACGGTTCAGAAATTAGGGTTGGCTGGATGGGCATTTGCTGTTTTGTGCTGTGCGGGATTATTTTTTCTGGTCAGTGTTGAGCCGGCGCCAAGCGAACCTGCTATGAAAACGGCGTTAAGGGATGCGCCTGAATTTACGCTGATTATGGAAGATGGCACTGAGCTTTCCAAAAAAGATTTCATCGGTAAGCCACTGATTCTGAATTTCTGGACAAGCTGGTGTCCGCCCTGCATTGAGGAAATGCCTGAGTTAAAAAAGTTTTCGGCCGAACATCCTGATGTAAAGATGATTGGTGTGAATTTGACGAAGGAGGAGTTCAGCAAAGAGAATGTCTCTGATTTTGTTAAAGAGCATCAGGTTTCTTTTCCGATTGCCATGGATGAGGAAGGTCGCCTCCAGAAGACATTCAAAGTATTTACAATCCCCATTACTGTCATGATGACTGCTGACGGGAGGATTTATGAAACATTTTACGGACCCGTAACAGCAGCACAGCTTGAAAAGAGTCTGGACGGGCTTCTAAGTGAAACAAATGCTTCATAATGTGTATCAGAGAGGGGGAAGCAGGTGAAAAGAGTACTTATGATCCTGATATGTATGGTACTGGGAGCAGGTGTCTATTACAGTGCGGACCGGTGGATTGTTAAAAGAGTGACGGAAGAAACTTCTATTGAACAGTCAAAAATTGAAAAAGCACAGCAGATGATTCAGGAGAGTTATGTGGAAAAGGTGGATCAGGATTTACTGCTTGATGGCGCATTAAAAGGCATGGTTGAAGCGCTTGGAGATCCCTATTCGGTATATATGGATGAACAGGCCTCGAAGCAGTTCCATGATTCACTCGACTCATCATTCAGTGGGATCGGTGCTGAAATTACACAGCAGGAAGGCAGCTTTATCATAGTTGCTCCGCTAAAAGGATCACCGGCTGAAAAGGCTGGACTGAAGCCGAATGATGTCATTACAAAAGTAGATAATGAAGAAATAGACGGGCTGACCATTTACGATCTGACCTCTAAAATCAGAGGACCTAAAGGTAGCCGCGTACAGCTCGGTATTTTGAGAGGCGAAGCTGAAAAGTCATTAACAATTAACGTGGTGCGGGATGATATTCCTGTAGAAACGGTTTCCCATCAGCTTTATGAACGTGAAGGGGCAAAGGCTGGGTACATAGAAATTAAAACGTTCGGTGAGGGAACAGGCAAGGATGTTAAAGCTGCTTTAGCTGACCTTGAGAAGGAAGAGCTGTCCGGATTAATTATTGATGTAAGAGGAAATCCGGGTGGCTTGCTGTCGAGCGTGGAGGAAGTACTTGGCAATTTTATCACAAATAAGAAACCGTTTATGTATGTGGAGGAGCGCTCCGGGAAAAGAGAAGCTTTAACTTCAGCTTCTGAAAATAAAAAGGAATATCCAGTTGTTGTCTTAATCGATGAAGGCAGCGCTTCAGCTTCAGAGATTCTTGCAGCAGCAATGTATGAAGTGGAAGGATATACGCTGATTGGTACGAAAACTTTCGGTAAAGGAACAGTGCAGCAGTCACTTGAGCTTGGCGACGGCAGTCAGATGAAGCTGACTGTGTCCAAATGGCTTACACCGGATAAGCGCTGGATACACCGTAAAGGCATTCAGCCAACTTTAGAGGTTGTCCAGCCCGAGATCTTTGAGCTGTCCCCTGTTCAATCATCCATTGTACTGAAAAAAGGCATGAATGATGAAAGAGTTGCTTCACTTCAGAGACTGCTCGATGGACTCGGCTACGAAATCGACCGCACCGATGGCTACTTCAGTGGACAGACTGAAAAAGCTATCCGTGATTTCCAGAAGAAATCGCGTCTGAAAGAAACAGGTGAAGTGAATACCTCAACTTTAAAAAAGCTGGAATCAACACTTGAGTTATATAAAAAGAATCCAAATCACGATCACCAGCTGCAATCTGCAATCGAATTTATTGCGAAGCATTAAATATCCCGTCCGGTTCACATAAAGAAACGTGTGGACCGGGCGAAATTCCTATACTGTGAATCCCTCAGGTCTGATACAATAAATACAAGAATTTGTTATCGACCGGGGGGATCGTATGTTCAATCAATGGTTAAATGAATTGCCTGGTGCGCTGCTGGGTCTGTTAAATCCAGTGCTGATCATTGGCGTGATCGCAGCAATTGCTGCAGGAGCTGTCAGATTGAAAAGAGAACGCAGGGACGTCAGAACAGCGGTCAAACCATGGTACATAGAATTAATCAGCTTCTTTGGTGTTTCTCTGGCAGTTGGACTTGTTTTATCAGCAGTCATCAGTGGAGCAGGGATCGTAATGGACACATTCTGGATTTATGCAGTTAGTCTCGTCATGATTTTAGCTGCAGTCACAGGCCAGTTCAGGCTTTTATCTGCAGGGTTTCTATTTCCTGTTGTGCTTGCAGCAATCATCGGGCTCGATCGTTTTGATGTCACGGTTCCTGACCTGGTGCCTGCACTGCCGGAAGTATTTACAGCTGCAGGGATCATCATGGGGTTACTGCTGATTGCTGAAGGGCTTATGATTCAGCTGAACTCAGTGAAACAGACGTCACCCCGCCTGGTCCGGACTCCGCGTGGCATGAAGGCCGGCGCATTTTTTACAAAAAGAATCTGGCTTGTGCCGCTGCTGATTCCTGTCCCAAATGGACTGATCAGTGAAGTAGGCTGGTGGCCGCTTATCGGTGCAGGTGAAACTTTCTCGCTGCTGATTTTCCCGGCTATACTCGGTTATCAGTTAACAGTAGTCCATGACCTGCCGAAAAATATCTTAAGATCAACCGGAGCGCAGGTTGTATGGCTCGGTGTACTTTCTGCTGTAATCGCAGCGGGCTCACTCTGGGCACCGTATCTGATTTACGCAGCATTTGGCATTGCGCTTGCGGGCAGATTGTTCATTCTGCTGAAAACACGTGCTGTCTGCAGAAAATCCGGTTATCATTTCCTGAACGGGGACAAAGGCGTCATGATTATTGACGTACTTCCTGACACGCCGGCTGCAAAAATGGGTCTCGTGCGTGGTGAAATGGTCCATAAGGTCAATGGCATTGTTGTACGAAATGAACGTGAATTTTATGAGGCGGTCCAGAAAAACCGCGCTCACAGTAAGCTTGAAGTATTCAACCATGCAGGCGAAATCCGCTACACGCAGGCAGCATTGTATGAAGGTCAGCATTATCAGCTTGGACTGATTTTAATTGAAGATCGTAAACGTGAGACAGCCTGAGGAATCGGGCTGTTTTTGTTTTCGGGATGCGCGGTGCGAGATGCTGTGGCGTTGAATAATCAGAATGATGATTGAATTAATTTGATTGATGATGGATAAAAGTTGAAAGGTGTAAGAATTAACTACATGTAAAGTGGCTGAGGCTGAAATGACGCTGGACCTGATCGAATAAAATAAAAGGTGATGGAATAATCACAAAGATGATTGAATTAAACAAACCCCTTCCCACCCAAATCTTTTAGCAAATTTTTCACATACTATGTATTGTACTTTACACACTGTGAATGCTACGATTAGCTAAAATTAACGGGGTGAGCTCATGGGGATTCATCATTATTTTAAAAGTTTATCGGATATGGAAAAGCTTTACCGCTGTCCAGGCAAGTTTAAATACAATGAACACACAGTTGCCGCTCATTCATTTAAAGTGACAAAAATTGCCCAGTTTCTTGGTACAGTTGAAGAGCACCATGGGAAAACTGTCAATTGGAAAAACCTTTATGAAAAAGCTTTGAACCATGATTACCCTGAAATTTTTACGGGTGATATCAAAACGCCGGTTAAATACGCATCCTCTGAATTAAACCGTCTGTTCAGTGAAGTGGAGGAGGAGATGGCGCACCGGTTTGTGCAGGCAGAATTTCCTGAAGAGTATCAGTCGATTTACCTTGCGCGTTTTAAAGAAGGCAAGGATCGCACGCTTGAAGGAAATATTCTATCTGTCGCGGATAAAATTGATCTGCTGTATGAATCGTTTGGTGAAATACAAAAAGGAAACCCTGAACCGATTTTCCTTGAGATCTATCAGGACGCATTATCCACTATCCTGAAGTTTAGAGAAATGACGAGCGTGGCGTTTTTCCTCGAGAGTGTGCTGCCTGATATGCTCGCTGAAAAGTTTATTCCTCATTCAGAATTAAGCAAAATAACGGAAAATCTTATTGCAGCATCAAAATGAGTTCAGTATGATTGAATCGTGAGGTGATGAAATGGGCACAAAAATTCTGATGGCCATGTTTCTTCCGGCATTACTCGTTATCCTATTTACCCGAATCACATATAGCCGCACGATTGCAATGCTGCTGACGATTGCACTGATTGCCGGCTCCTCTTATAAAGGCTATACAGGCAGCTGGTATGTCATCATCGTCGACGCAGCTTCACTGACACTCGGTCTCTGGTACGTCAACCGATATATGAAGAACTACACAGAAAAACAGCGCGGAATCGCATAGATTCGGCGCTGTTTTTCTGTGTGTGTCTGGAGAACCGCTGACCTGCGCTTCAGGCGGACGCTTTCCTGGATGAGCCGTTTTGTGGCTCCATTAGACCTCCTCGGCTTCGCCTGTGGGGTCTCAGCTTCCAACTAATCGTGCCGGAGTCGCCGCCTTACGCTCCGATCAGCTGAATGAGAATCCATTTTTCAAAAATTCCGATCCATATTTTTACATCCATATAAATTCCATTATTATACTTAGCTGAACCTTGTAGTGGAGGGTGGAGACTCCCGCCCCGGAAAAGGACAGGTGAGACCCCGCAGAGCTTTAGCTCGAGGAGGCTCACAGTCCGGGGGCAGGAAAGCGCAACCCTCCACGGAAAGGTTTAGCGGTTATCAAGCTCAAAACACATTTTAAGAATGTATGTTCGCTTTTTGCTGTTAATTTTCATCTCATGGTGGTAAACTAGTTGAGACAATTAATTTGCCTAAAACCCTGTTTCATTTCATCATAAAGGGTATGAATATAGAAGAAGGTTTTATCGAAAAGAAGTATAGGAGGCGTTGAACGAATGGTGCAGGAATTTGATTTGCAGTCAAAATATCAGCCGGCGGGGGATCAGCCTGCTGCAATTAAGAAGCTTGTAGAGGGTGTGGAAAAGAAGAAGCGGCATCAGACACTGCTTGGTGCGACTGGGACAGGGAAGACCTTTACGGTTTCGAACGTTGTACAGGAAGTGAAAAGACCAACGCTGGTCATTGCACATAACAAAACGCTTGCCGGACAGCTTTACAGTGAGTTTAAAGAGTTCTTCCCAAATAACGCTGTCGAATATTTTGTCAGCTATTATGATTACTATCAGCCTGAAGCTTACGTGCCTCAGACCGATACATTTATAGAAAAAGACGCCAGCATCAATGATGAAATTGATAAGCTGCGTCATTCAGCGACATCTTCACTGTTTGAGCGTGATGACGTCATTATTATCTCGTCCGTTTCATGTATTTACGGCTTAGGTTCGCCTGAAGAATATAAAGAACTGGTAGTTTCACTCCGGGTCGGGATGGAAATCGAGCGGAACCAGCTGCTTAGAAGACTCGTTGACATACAGTATGAGCGCAACGATATTGCCTTTACCCGCGGAACGTTCCGTGTACGAGGCGATGTAGTTGAAATTTTCCCAGCTAAAAACGATGAGCACTGTATCCGCGTGGAATTTTTCGGCGATGAAATTGACCGGATCAGGATGGTGGATGCCCTGACAGGTGAAATTCTTGGTGACCGTGACCACGTAGCAGTATTCCCGGCATCCCACTTCGTAACGCGTGAAGAAAAAATGCGTGTGGCAATTGAAAACATTGAAAAAGAGCTTGAAGAACAGCTGAAGATTATGAAGGAAGAAGATAAGCTGCTTGAAGCGCAGCGACTCGAACAGCGAACGCGCTATGATCTTGAAATGATGAGAGAGATGGGCTTTTGTTCAGGTATTGAAAACTACTCAAGACACCTGACACTGCGCGAAGCAGGTGCAACGCCTTATACACTGCTGGATTATTTCCCTGACGATTTTCTTTTAGTTATTGATGAGTCCCACGTAACGCTTCCTCAGGTCCGCGGGATGTATAATGGTGACCAGGCCCGTAAGAAAGTGCTTGTAGATCACGGCTTTCGTCTTCCGTCAGCAATGGACAACCGCCCATTGAAATTTGAGGAATTTGAAAAGCATGTGCATAATGCCATTTATGTATCAGCAACGCCGGGTCCATATGAAATGGAGCATACGGATGAAATGGTTGAACAGATCATTCGTCCAACCGGGCTGCTTGATCCAACCGTTGAAATCCGCCCGAGTGAAGGTCAAATTGACGACCTGCTTGGTGAGATTCAGGACCGGATTGAGAAAAACGAACGTACGCTGATCACGACGCTGACGAAAAAAATGTCTGAGGATCTCACTGATTACCTAAAGGAAATTGGCATTAAAGTTCAATATCTCCATTCAGAAATAAAGACGCTTGAGCGGATTGAGATTATCAGAGATCTGCGGATTGGTAAATATGATGTCTTAATCGGGATCAACCTATTACGTGAAGGGCTTGATATTCCTGAAGTGTCACTCATTACAATTTTAGATGCGGATAAAGAAGGCTTCCTTCGTTCTGACCGTTCACTGATTCAGACAATCGGCCGGGCTGCACGTAACTCAAACGGTCATGTTATTTTATATGCAGATAAAGTGACTGACTCTATGTCTCGTGCGATGGAAGAGACAGCGAGAAGACGTGAGAAACAGATTGCCTATAATGAAGAACATGGCATTACACCGGTTACAATTAATAAAGAAATCCGTGATGTGATTCGTGCAACACATGCGGTTGAAGAAGCGGAAGAGTATGTATCACCTGCTGAACAGATGAAGAAGATGTCTAAGAAGGAACGTGCGAAAGTCATTGAGTCAATGGAAATTGAAATGAAGGAAGCGGCACGTGCGCTTGATTTTGAAAAAGCGGCTGAGCTGCGTGACCTCGTTTTAGAACTGAAAGCGGAAGGATGACCTGACTATGGGTAAAGATCAGATTATTATACAGGGCGCCCGCGCTCATAATCTTAAAAATATTGATATAAAAATTCCGCGTGACAAACTCGTCGTGATGACAGGTCTTTCAGGATCAGGTAAATCATCGCTCGCATTTGACACGATTTATGCGGAAGGGCAGAGGCGATATGTTGAATCGCTCTCTGCTTATGCAAGACAATTCCTTGGTCAGATGGATAAGCCGGATGTCGATACAATCGAAGGATTATCACCGGCAATTTCAATTGATCAGAAAACAACCAGCAGAAACCCTCGTTCAACAGTCGGAACCGTTACTGAAATTTATGACTACCTCCGACTGTTATTTGCGCGTGTCGGCAGACCGGTTTGTCCTGATCACGGTATTGAAATCACATCGCAGACAGTGGAACAGATGGTTGACCGGATTTATGAATATCCTGAACGTACAAAGCTCCAGGTACTTGCTCCGCTAGTATCCGGCCGTAAAGGAACACATGCGAAAATTCTTGAGGACGTGAAAAAGCAGGGGTATGTACGTGTCCGTGTGAACGGTGAAATGATGGATATCGGCGATGAGATTGAGCTTGATAAAAATAAAAAGCATTCTATTGAAGTCATCATTGACCGTATTGTTGTAAAAGAAGGTGCTGAAGCACGTCTGGCAGATTCACTCGAAGCTGCATTGAAGCTTGGAGACGGGAATGTCATTGTGGATGTCATTGGCGAAGAGGAAATCAAATTTAATGAACATCACGCCTGCCCGATTTGCGGTTTTTCAATTGAAGAGCTTGAACCGCGTATGTTCTCATTCAACTCGCCGTTTGGCGCCTGCCCGGAATGTGATGGCCTTGGCACAAAGCTTGAAGTAGACCTGGAGCTTGTCATTCCTGACTGGGACCGCACGCTGAATGAGCATGCGATCGCACCATGGGAACCAACCAGCTCTCAGTACTACCCATCGATGCTAAAAGCGGTTAGTGACCACTATGATATTGATATGGATATTCCGGTTAAGGATATCCCTAAGAAACAAATGGATAAAATTTTGAAAGGGTCCGGCCGTGACAAGATCTACTTCCGCTATGAGAATGATTTTGGTCAGGTCCGTGAAAACAAAATCAATTTTGAAGGCGTACTAAAAAACGTTGAGAGACGTTTCCGCGAGACGAGCTCGGATTATATTCGTGAGCAGATGCAGAAATATATGGCACAGCATCACTGCCCGAGCTGTGAAGGTCACCGTCTGAAGCGTGAAAGCCTTGCAGTAAAAGTACAGGATCTTCATATTGGACACGTCACTTCTTTTTCAATTGAAGAAGCAAAGGATTTTTTTAACCGTGTAGAACTGACTGAAAAAGAAATGCAGATTGCCCGTCTTATTTTAAGAGAAATCAATGAGCGACTGACGTTCCTAGTAAATGTTGGACTCGACTATCTAACACTAAGCCGTGCAGCCGGAACACTCTCAGGCGGTGAAGCTCAGCGGATCAGACTTGCAACCCAGATTGGTTCTCAGCTGACCGGCGTTCTCTACATTCTGGATGAGCCTTCAATCGGCCTGCACCAGCGTGATAATGACCGCCTGATTGAAACGCTGAAAAATATGCGTGATATTGGTAATACATTAATTGTTGTTGAACACGATGAAGATACAATGCTTGCAGCAGATTATCTGATTGATGTTGGACCTGGAGCCGGAGTTCACGGCGGTGAAATTGTTGCAGCAGGTACGCCAAAACAGGTGATGAAGAGCACAAAGTCACTGACCGGTCAGTACTTGTCAGGAAAGAAATTTATTCCACTGCCAACTGAACGCAGAAAGCCTGATAAAAAGAGACAGCTTGAAATCAAAGGTGCAAAAGCCAACAACCTGAAGGAAGTCGATGTCAAAATTCCGCTTGGTGTCTTTACCTCTGTAACAGGTGTATCAGGTTCAGGTAAAAGTACGCTGATCAACAGCATTTTACACAAGTCACTCGCTCAAAAGCTTCATCGTTCAAAGGTAAAGCCTGGAGAGCATAAAGAAATCAAAGGCATTGATCAGCTTGAAAAAGTTATTGATATTGATCAGTCTCCAATCGGCAGAACACCACGTTCAAACCCGGCGACTTATACAGGTGTGTTTGATAATATCCGTGACGTATATGCGACAACAAATGAAGCGAAAGTGCGAGGTTATAAAAAAGGCCGTTTTAGCTTTAATGTAAAAGGCGGACGCTGTGAGGCATGCCGCGGTGACGGGATTATTAAAATTGAAATGCACTTCCTGCCTGACGTTTATGTACCGTGTGAAGTATGTCACGGGAAACGCTATAACCGTGAGACGCTTGAAGTGAAATATAAAGGGAAAAATATCGCAGACGTTCTTGAGATGACAGTAGAAGACGGCCTTTCATTCTTTGAGAACATTCCGAAGATCAGCCGTAAACTGCAGACAATTGTAGACGTTGGACTTGGTTATATTACACTTGGTCAGCCTGCAACAACGCTTTCCGGTGGGGAAGCCCAGCGTGTGAAGCTTGCTTCAGAACTGCACAGACGTTCAAACGGTAAATCAATGTATATTCTGGATGAGCCGACAACAGGCCTTCATGTGGATGATATTTCCCGCCTGCTTAATGTATTGCAGCGCCTGGTTGACAATGGAGATACCGTTCTGATCATCGAGCACAATCTCGATATTATTAAAGCATCGGATTATATCATTGACCTTGGACCTGAAGGCGGTGACCGTGGTGGCACAATCCTTGCCTGCGGAACGCCTGAAGCGATTGCTGAAGTGAAGGAATCTTACACTGGAAGCTATCTGAAGCCGGTCCTTGAACGTGATCGTAACCGGATGGAAGAAAAGATGGCTGAGCGCACTGGAGAAAAAGTGAACGCTTAAAATCGTACCCTGGGTTTAGGTGAATATCAGTCCTGAGACGGGTGATCAGTTCCGGATTTTCTGTCATGCTTAAATCAAATGAAACTTTTATTCAGGTTAATCGTATAATAGGCAGCACGTTCAAATACTGTAGAGGCAATTTCAAACTAGAGGAGAGTGTCAAATACATGGAAAACGAACGCAAGAGAATCTTAAGTATGGTAGAAAAGGGAACAATCACGGCCACTGAGGCATTAACTTTACTGGAAGCACTCGAAAAAGACGGTTCTAAGTCAACGGGAGATTCAGCTTCTTCTGCTCATAAAGATACAACTTATGAACAGCAGAGCCGTTCTTCTCACAAGACAAGCAGTGAATCGCACAGTCAGTCACACAGCGAGTCAGGCAGTCAGAAAAAAGAATTTCCGTTCAATCTTGATGAAATGATCAATGATCTTTTCGGCACAATCGAGAAAAAAGCAACTGAGTATAAGACAGAGCAGACGAAGAAAACGTCACGCCAGCAGCAAAAAGACAAACTGACAGACTTTGTTCAGACTGCATTTGATAAAGTGAAAGGGCTGGACCTTGAATTCAATATGGGTCCTTCACTTGAATTTAAGCACGTGTTTGAATCTGAAAAAGCAGAGCTCATTGATATTGAAACGAGCATTTCAAACGGTAAGCTGACGATTCGTCCCTGGGATGAAGACTTTGTCAGAGCTGAATGTAATGTGAAAGTGTTCAGATCAGATGATGAATTGAAAGCGAAGCAGCAGCTGAAAGATTCAGTGATTTTTAATACGAATTTCAAGAAACTGCGCTTTGTCTCAGACCTGAAGATGATGAGTCTGGATACTGTATTATACGTACCAAAAGCAAGCTATGAAAGATGGGATATCCGTCTGTTCAACGGCAAGTTTCAGGCTGAAGGCGGGAACGTAAATAAAATCAAAGTCCGGACAGCGAACGGAAAAATTGAGCTTTCTAATATGCTTGTTGAAAAAGCAGAGCTTGAAACGGCTAATGGCGGGATCAACGTTGAAAACACACGCGCTGACCTGATTGAAGCAGAATCAGTGAATGGTAAAGTAAATGTTGAAGGTGCGCTAGATGAAATCGATGCGCAATCTGTAAATGGAAAGATTGTCTGCAGCACATCAAGTTCATCAGCGAGACGCATCGAAGCCAAGTCACTTGCAGGCCCGATTGAAATTAACGTGCCTGATTCAGTCTCGCTGGATGGTACGCTCAGAACAAACTTTGGTAAGCTGAAAGTGGACTTCCATGAGATGGACCATTTAGAAGAGCGCGAGGAAATGATGCAGCGCAGACTAAATTTCAGAAAAGACCGCGAAAGTGCATCTAAGCTGTATATCACAGCGGATGCAAAAACCGGTTCAGTTACTGTTAAATCATATTCAAAAAAGAATGAAACCAACGCTTAACAGATTCGTCTAAATAGATGACCAGGATTCACACATTTAAAAACAGCCCAATGCGCGTCCCCCCAGACGAGCGCATTGGGCTGTTTTGTATTTGGGAATGGCAGACGCGTTTGGCGCGGCGCGGGGACTTGTAGCAATTATGTGCAGAGATGTCGCGATCACAGCCCGGCTTGTAGCGATACCCCCTGGAACTTACAGCAATCCCCCCACCAACTTGTATCATTCCGCCTCACAGAATGACATATCCACTCCACACTCTGCACCACCACACCCTCTTCATGCCTTTAACAAACCAAAAGTCTGTTTGTAGAGCTGGGTCTGTTCCGGGTCTACGCTAACAAAGGTAGACCCGGGACAGACCCAGCTCTACCCACCCACTCTGCACCAAAATGTTTCCCAACCCCCACATCATGGTATAGTACAATAAATACATAAGGCGGGTGAGGCAGATGGAGACGTTTATTAACCGGATCATGTGGTTTGGTTTCAGTACGGTTGGTGCTGCATTTCTTGGGACAGGCGTATTGTTTGTTGTGCTGGCATTGTTTACGCAGAGTACTGATATTATGGGTTTGTTTAAATGGATTCTGCTGATTTTCAATTGGGGTGTCGGGGGCATCAGCCTGCTGATCTCGATTGCAATTCTGGCAATTGGTCTGAAGCTGAGATTTTCTTCAGGAAAAGATAATCCGGAAGTATCCAACGCAAATTAAAAAGACGTTAGGGGTATCAAAACCCCCGACGTCTTTTTAGTTTGCGTTATGATTTAATAATTGCTTCAAAGCCGGCTTTTTTTAACTCAGCTGCCTGTTTTTCAGCGTTCTCTCTTTTAGAGAATGCGCCGGTCTGAACATAGAATGTATGCTGTACAGTTTTTCTGAGGTAAGCGAGTACACCTGCTGCGATGGCTTCACCACACGTTTTTCTGTATGAATCACTTGCGAGCAGCTGCTTTTCCTGACGATTGGTCATGAATCCGCACTCCACTAAAACTGCAGGCATTTTTGTCTCGCGCAGCACGTGGAAGTCAGCTGTTTTGATGCCTCTGTCAGGTCGTTTCGCACTTTTAATGAGATGCTGATGGATCATTTGTGCGAGCTTTTTCTCTTCTCCGGAATGATGTGGATGGATGTACGTTTCGATTCCCTGGACCCCATTCCAGATGGATCCGCCAAAAGCATTTGCATGAATAGAAACATAAAGGTCTGCCCGGCCGTTGTTTGCGAGATCTGTTCTCGCGGTGAGCGGGACGTCGTGGTCATCTCTGTGTGGGGTGAGTACTGTCATTCCTGCCTGTAGTAAGACTTTTTTAGCAGCGATTGCAGCTGCTTTGTTAAATGTGTATTCTTTCATTCCATCCGGACTTCGTTTTCCCGGCGTGTCGTAGCTGTGTCCTGCATCAATACATACAATTGGCATCATGATTCTCCTTTTTTAAATGGTTTTGGCTTTCGGTAAAGAGATCGTATTTGATCTGAAAATCAGACACCTTTTCAAAAATGTTTCGGTTTTCTAATGTAGTGCTTCATTTTTCAAAGTGCTACAATAGACTGTATGTGAGATAAGCAGGGAGGGTCATGATGGCTAAAGTAACGACGAATGAGATTATTGAGAAGTTCAAGATGGAGCTCGTGAGCGGGGAAGAAGGTATTCACCGGCCGATTACAACGAGTGATATATCAAGACCGGGTCTTGAGATGGCAGGTTATTTCAGCTATTATCCTGCTGAACGGATTCAGCTGCTCGGACGGACGGAGATGTCTTTTTATGAGCTGCTGTCGACTGATGAAAAGAAGGACCGGATGAGACAGTTATGTACTGATAATACACCAGGCATTATTCTGTCGCGTGATATTGAAGTGCCACGTGAGCTGATTGAGGCGTCTGAGCTGAGTCAGGTGCCTGTGATGAGAACACCTGTGAAGACGACGCGTTTTTCAAGCCGTCTGACAAACTTTTTAGAGAGCAGACTTGCACCGACTACAGCACTGCATGGCGTACTTGTGGACATTTATGGTGTGGGTGTATTGATTACGGGTAAAAGCGGTGTCGGTAAAAGTGAGACGGCACTTGAGCTTGTAAAACGCGGTCACCGGCTTGTTGCAGATGACAGTGTGGAAATTCGCCAGGAGGATACAGATACGCTGATCGGTTCTTCACCTGAATTGATTGAGCATTTACTTGAGATCAGAGGACTTGGCATTATTAATGTGATGACACTTTTCGGTGCCGGGGCTGTTCGCAGTCATAAGCGTGTGACACTTGTGATTGACCTTGAGATCTGGGATAAGACGAAGCAATACGACCGTCTTGGACTGGATGAAGAAACGATGAGAATTATTGATACAGATATCACGAAAATTACACTGCCGGTTCGACCTGGTCGAAATCTGGCAGTCATTATAGAAGTGGCTGCGATGAATTTCCGTCTGAAGAGAATGGGCATGAATGCAGCGGAGCAATTTTCAAACCGTCTGAATGACATTATTGTAGACGGAGACCATGATGATATTTAATCAGGAGGAAACAATATGATGTTATTAACAGCCCAGCCGATCGATCCGGTTGCCTTCAGCATCGGACCGCTTAGTGTGGCCTGGTATGGACTGATTATCGGAACGGGTATTGTGCTCGGTTACCTGCTTGCGAACCGTGAAGCAGACAGACTTGGTATGCCAAAGGATATGTTTGCTGACCTGTTAATCTGGGCAGTACCGATTGCGATTATCAGTGCGAGAATTTATTATGTCATTTTTCAGTGGGATTATTTCTCACAGAACCCGGGTGAGATTGTTGCGATCTGGAACGGTGGGATTGCGATTCACGGTGCACTGATCGGGTCGGTTGCAACAGGATTTGTTTTTGCGAAACGAAAAGGTCTATCATTCTGGAAAATTGTCGATATTGCAGCACCAAGCATTATTTTAGGTCAGATGCTTGGGCGCTGGGGGAACTTTATTAATCAGGAAGCACACGGCGGCGAGGTATCACGGAGCTTCCTTGAAGGACTGATGATTCCCGAGTGGATCATTAACCAGATGTATATTGAAGTGAACGGCAGCTTTGCCTACTATCATCCGACGTTTCTATATGAATCAGTATGGAACTTTGTCGGCCTGATTCTGCTGCTGCTCCTCCGAAAAGTGAACCCGCTCAGAGGCGAGATTTTCTTAAGCTATGTAATCTGGTACTCAGTCGGTCGTACGTTTGTAGAAGGGCTTCGCACAGACAGCCTGATGTTGACTGAGACAATCCGCGTTGCACAGGCGATTTCTATTCTATTAGTGATTGTTGCAGTGGGATTGATTCTGTATCGCAGATTTGGACAGGGGATTAAAACGCGCTACGCTGATAAACGAAATTAGGTGAATGGAATGAAACAACAGACGATTAAAGACGGTTTAAAGGCAGGATTGAATACGACGTGGACGCTTGGTAAAATCATTTTCCCGATCACGTTCATCATTACGGTTCTTCAGTTCACGCCTGTCTTACCGTTTATCACGGATCTGATTGCACCGTTTATGGGCTTATTTGGTCTCAGCGGGGAAGCGGCGGTTCCGCTTGTATTAGGAAATCTGTTAAATTTATATGCCGGGATCGCCGGGATTTTATCACTTGAAATGACGGTGAAGGAAGTCTTCATTATTGCAGTCATGCTCTCTTTTTCTCATAACTTGTTAATTGAAACAGGGGTGGCGCTAAAGGTAGGCGTGAAGCTGTGGGTGGTTTTACTCGTCAGACTTGGACTTGCTTTTACATCAGCGATTGTCATTAATCTTGTCTGGAGCGGCGGTGGTGAGATTGCACAGTACGGCATGGTGCCTGTTAGTGAGCCTGATGTGAGCGGCTGGGGTTCGATCCTGCTGCTTGGACTTGAAAAAGCAGCATTTGGCGTGATGCAGCTTGCCCTGATTGTCATCCCGCTTATGATTGTGATTCAAATCATGCGCGACCTGAAATGGCTGGACGTCTTTTCCCGCTGGATGGCGCCTGTCACTAGAGGTCTTGGAATGAAAGAGAATACATCGATGACGCTCGTTGCGGGTCTGACGATCGGCCTTGCCTACGGGGCAGGGGTGATGATTAAAGCAGTGCAGGAAGACGGCGTCAGCAAAAAGGATGCGACTCTTGCATTTATTTTTCTTGTCGCTTGTCACGCCATTGTCGAGGATACATTAATCTTTATTCCGCTTGGGATCCCAATCCTGCCGCTATTGCTGATCCGAGTGATAACAGCGATTTTATTAACCATGATCGTCGCGGCCATCTGGAACCGTGCGGAGAGGAGAGAGCCAAGCTATGAACAAACGCATTGATACCGTGCTATTTGATCTTGATGGCACATTAATTAATACAAACGATTTAATTATTTCTTCATTTATGCATGTCATGGATCACTATTATCCGGGGGAATATACCCGTGAGGATGTCCTGCAGTTTATGGGGCCTCCGCTCGTTGATTCATTTCAGGCGTTAAATCCTGAAAAAACGCAGGAAATGGTCGATTTCTACAGAGAATACAATTTAAAAGTACATGATGAACTTGTCACAGCATTTGACGGGGTGGATGAGACGGTAAAAGAACTGCATGAGCGCGGGATTAAAATGGCGATCGTTTCAACAAAGCGTCATGACATGGTGGTAAAAGGGCTAAAGCTGATGAACCTTGACCAGTATTTTGACGTTGTGATCGGCCTTGATGATGTGGAGCACGCAAAGCCTCATCCTGAACCGCTGAATAAAGCACTTGAAGCACTCGGCTCAACAGCTGATCAGGCGATTATGATCGGTGATAATCACCATGATATCGAAGGCGGTCACAATGCAGGCACCAGAACTGCAGGTGTTGCCTGGACATCGAAAGGGAAAGCGCACCTTGCCACATACAAGCCTGACTTTATGCTTGAGGAAATGAGTGACCTGCTGAAGATTATTGAGGAAAGCGGCTCATGAGAAGAACAAAGCGCTATCCTGTAGAAGGGTCGAATTCGCTTTGGCAGCTTTATAAAACTGTTCCTTTTATCAAAGTGGCATGGAATTTTGCTGTACTGCAGACTGCGCGCTATACGCCGTTTATTAGTTTGAAGAACTGGATGTACCGCAAGCTGCTAAAAATGGAAGTCGGTGAAAAAACGGCATTTGCACTCATGGTGATGCCGGACACACTTTATCCTGAAATGATTAAAGTAGGACGCAATACAATTATCGGCTATAACTCTACGATTTTAGCCCATGAATATCTGGTGGAGGAATACAGGCTCGGGGAAGTTGTGATTGGTGACAATGTCATGATCGGAGCAAACTCGACTGTATTACCCGGTGTTGTGATCGGTGACGGTGCAGTCATATCAGCTGCTACACTTGTGCACCGGGACGTACCGGCCGGAGCATTTGCAGGCGGAAATCCAATGCAGATTATTAAAATGCCCGAAAAAAAAGAGCAGAAGGACTAAATCCTCTGCTCTTTTTATTATGCCGGCACTCTTGTTTTTGATACCTGTGCCTGCGGGAACACCTTGAGCATTTTAGCACCAACCACCGCCGCCACAAATGAAAGAATAATATCTTTTGGAGCAGTCGGCAGCATCCAGATCCATGCCATTGTATAAGTAAAGCCTTCCGGTGCGTTAAACCACAGCTTGTACGCCATATACATCCAGTTGGTGCCGAGGAAGTAGTTAACCGCTGTGCCAAGCAGTGCCGCAGTGACGAGCATCGCAAATGACTGTCTCTTTTCAGTCAGCAGGCCAACAATCCATGCTACAACGATGTATGAAAGAATAAATCCGAATGTAGGACTGATCAGTGTGCCAAGACCGCCACCCCATCCGGCAAATACAGGCATCCCTGCGAGACCGATCAGCATATAAACGGTCATTGCAATTGGTCCCCATTTTTTACCGAGCAGCAGGCCTGCGATCAGGCAGACGACAGTTTGAAGTGTGATTGGCACATTTCCGACTACCAGGATTGGTACGATCGAAGTGATGTTTGCGCCGATTGCCATAAGTGCTGCGAATAATGAGGCAAGCACCATTCCGTGAACCTGTGATTTTACCATTTGAACCCCTCTTTTCTAATAAATGCTGTATGGTCTCCAAGACCGCTGATACTTTCCGTGGCGGGCTGCGCTTTCCTGCCCGCGGGCGGTGAGACCCTTACTGGGGCGGGAGTCTCCGTCCACTACTCCAAGTTCCAGCTAAATTTGTTAAAGTTATGTACAAAAAGATTATAATTTGAATAAGTTTTTAAGTCAACTTAATTTTGATTAAGGTTAACCTATAATGATTTTACATGAGTTATTAAAATGGAAATGAGTAATGCTTATATTTGAGTGAATCGTACTGATTGCGTATTACATTGATGTTTCAATTTAGTGAAATTAAGTGTTATGGGTTTGCTTTTTTCCAGATATTCGATACAATGCAACCTAGGCTAAGAAATAGAGTTTTTGGAAATCTGAAAGGGGTTTTACCTTTATGAACTTTAAGAAAATCTTTCTACCATTCGCTGCAGGTGCACTAGCGCTTGGACTCGCGGCATGCAGTGATGATGAATCAGCAAATACAGAAGCGGAAAATGAAGAACCAACTGCTGAAGAGGAACAGGCAGCAGAAGATCAGCAGGCAGCTGCTGAAGATATGCAGGCTGCAATGGAAGAGCAGCAGGTTGCAGAAGATGAAGTCGTTGCAACCATTAACGGTGAAGAAATTACAGGTGAGGCATATAACTCAGCTTTAGCTTCAACGCAAAGCAACCTTCAGCAAATGGGACAGGATCCTACAACTGAAGAAGGTGCAGAGCAGGCTAAAACTCAGACACTTGATCTTTTAGTGAACCAGACACTGATCATTCAAAAAGCAGACGAAGCTGGACATGAAGCCACTGAAGAGGAAATTGATAAAGAATACGCATCATTCCAGGAGCAGTTCGGTGGAGAAGAAGCATTGAATGAAATCATGGAAGCACAGGGCATGGATCAGGAAACACTTCGCAGCCAGATGGCAGACTCTATCAAATTTGATAAGTATGTAAACGAAGTAGCGCCTGCAGAAGAGCCTTCTGATGAAGAAATTCAGGAATTTTATGAGCAGATTACTGCACAGGCAGAACAATCCGGCCAGGAAGCACCTGCTTTAGAAGACGTTCGAGAAGACATCGTAGCGAACCTGAACCAGCAAAAACAGCAGGAACAGCTAATGGCTCACCTTGAAGAGCTGAAAGCTGACGCTGAAATTGAAACATTAATCTAAATGGTTATGAGGCATCTCCTTGTGGGGGTGTCTTTTTTTGTATAGAAGTGACTGCGTGGGGCAGGTGATCGCTACAACCTGGCGGGGAATACAGACAACTTCCCGGGCGTATCACTACAACCCGAAGAGAAACCACAACAACTCCAGCAAAAACAGTAACCTCTTCACTTAAACACACCCCTTGACTAACCACCCCAACCCTAGTAAACTACACAATATCTTCATTATGTTATCGTATTAGCGAACTAAAGGATTCAGTCAATTGTTCGAGTTATTTACAGTAAGAAGGTATAATAAAAAGATACGGTTTAATTTAAGAAAGCACAAAAGTTTTTAAACTTTTAATTACTAAAATGTAACTAAGCTGAATCTTGGAGTGGAGGGTGTAGACTCCCGCCCCGGAAAAGGACAGGTGAGATCCCGAAAGGCGTAGCCTGAGGAAGCTCACCGTCCGGGGGCAGGAATGCGAAGTCCTCCACGGAAAGGTTTAGCGGTTATCAGCGTTATTTAATGAAAGGTTGTGGAGACGATGTCAAAGCTGTTTATGTTTGAAAAACCGATTGGAATGAGAGATACGTTTCCTCATTTATATAGTCTGAAAAAAGAAATCCGTACAAACATTGAAAATGAAATGATGAACTGGGGCTATGAATTTATGGAAACACCAGCCCTTGAATATGACGAAACAGTCGGCGAGGCATCTGCGATTTTAGATCAGCAGCTGTTTAAGCTTCTTGATCAGCAGGGAAGAACGCTTGTGCTCAGACCTGATATGACAGCGCCTATTGCCCGTGTAGCGGCTTCAAAGCTGTTGAAAGACCGTAATCCGCTGAGACTGGCATATGCGGCTAACCTATTCCGCGCGCAGCAGCGTGAAGGTGGGAGACCGGCTGAGTTTGAACAGATCGGTGTTGAGCTGATTGGTGATTCAACTGTCAGTGCGGATGCTGAAACGATTGCACTTTTAGCTTCAGTATTAAGAGCATCCGGTCTGGAAGACTTTACGATCGCAGTTGGACATGTTGGGTTCCTGCAGGAGCTATTCCTTCAGATCGTCGGAACAGAAGAACGGGCTGAGAAGCTGAGAAAGCATTTATATGAAAAGAACTACGTCGGTTACCGCAAGCATGTGGATTCACTGCCGCTTTCTTCTATTGATAAGAAGAGACTGATTGATGTACTTCATATCCAGGGGAACGGCGGGTCGATTGCGAAAGCTGAAGCTCTTTTAGAGGGTGAAGGTGGACGCGGGCCGCTGCGTGAGCTTGAAGAATTACTTTCAGTGCTGAAGGATTACGGCTTAGAGGATTATGTGAAAATGGATGTGTCGCTTGTCAGCCACATGTCTTACTATACGGGTGTATTATTTGAAGTATATGCAGATCATGTAGGGTTCGCACTGGGTAACGGAGGCCGTTATGATAACCTGTTGAAGAAATTCGGCGCTGAGGTTGGTGCGACCGGGTTTGGACTGAGAATGGATTATGTGATGGAAGCTTTAAATAAAAGTGTGAAAAAGGCTCAGCCTGCACTCATTTTATTTTCAGCTGAACGCAGGAGAGAAGCTGCTGAAAAGGCGGCAGAGTACAGACAGAACCAGCAGCCTGTGATTGTGCAGGATGTAAGAGGTGTATCTGACTTGGACAGCTTTACGGCTGGATTTAAAGATGTGCATACGTTTATTGGAAAGGAAGGGGTTCAGGCATGAAGGAATTAACGATTGCCATGCCAAAAGGGCGTATATTTGAAGAAGCGGTTGTGATGTTGAAGGAAGCCGGCTACAATTTACCGCCTGAATTTGATGACTCAAGAAAGCTAATTATTGAAGTACCTGAAGAAAACCTGCGCTTTATTTTAGCGAAACCGATGGACGTGCCGACTTACGTAGAGCACGGGGTTGCAGATATCGGAATTGCAGGGAAAGATGTGATGCTTGAAGAAGAGCGTCATGTGTATGAACTGCTGGACCTTAAAATCAGCCACTGCTATTTAGCGGTAGCAGGGCTTCCTGATACTGAAATGAATGAAGTAGCACCGAGAATTGCCACAAAATATCCGAATGTTGCATCCTCTTATTTCAGAGAGCAGGGTGAACAGGTGGAAATTATTAAGCTGAACGGTTCAATTGAGATTGCACCGATTATCGGGCTGACGGACCGGATTGTGGATATTGTCTCAACCGGACGTACGCTAAAGGAAAATGGTTTAGTAGAGTATGAGCATATTGTAGACATCACATCGCGTCTGATTGCGAACCCGGTTAGCTATCGTCTGATGCACGATCGGATCAGTGAGATGACGAACAGGCTTGAAAAAGTGGTGAATGGCTAGCAGCCAGCAGAAAGGATTTGCTAACGATGGACATTCGTTTTCTAAATGAAAGCAGCATTCCGCGTCAGTCGCTCGATCAGGGAACTGAGGCGCAGCGGAAAAGTGTGCAGGATATTATTTCGGCAGTAAAAGAAAAAGGTGATGAGGCAGTCCGCTTTTACACGGAGCAGTTTGACGGCGTAAAGCTTGAGTCGTTAAAGGTGACTGATGGTGAAGTAGACGAAGCACTTCAGGAACTGGATGAGGAACTGCTGTCAATTTTACAGGAAGCAGCGAACAATATCCGTGCTTTCCATGAAAAGCAGGTTCAGCAGTCATGGATGACCACTGAAGAAAATGGTACGATTCTTGGTCAAAAGGTCACAGCGCTTGATGCAGCAGGCATTTACGTGCCAGGCGGAACAGCAGCTTATCCTTCATCAGTTTTAATGAACGCAATTCCTGCGCAGGTCGCTGGTGTGAAGCGGATCGTCATGGTGACACCACCTGGTAAAGACGGCAAAGTGCCTGCAGGCGTTCTTGCAGCAGCCCGACTTGCAGGGGTCCGCGATATTTATAAAATCGGCGGTGCCCAGGCAGTTGCGGCGCTTGCTTATGGAACTGAATCAATTGAACCGGTTGATAAAATCACTGGACCGGGAAATATCTTTGTTGCACTTGCCAAGCGTGAAGTATTCGGGATTGTGGATATTGATATGATCGCAGGACCGAGTGATGTGACTGTCCTTGCTGATGATACAGCTTTTGCTAATGAAGTCGCAGCTGACCTGTTATCACAGGCTGAACACGGCGAGCTCTCACAGGCGAATCTTGTTACAACTTCAAAAGACCTTGCTGAAGCGGTACAAAAAGAAGTGGAAGCACAGCTGAATGAACTGCCAAGACATGACATGGCACGCGTTGCAATTGAAGAGCACAGTGCGATTTATGTAGCCGATTCTCTTGATGAGGCAGTAGAAGCAGTCAATCAGATCGCACCTGAGCACCTTGAAGTTCAGATGGAAAATGCGATGGAGCTGGTTGGAAAGATCCGCCACGCAGGCGCAATTTTCGTCGGCAGATACAGCTCAGAGCCGATCGGCGATTACTTTGCAGGGCCAAATCACACACTGCCAACAAGCGGAACAGCACGTTTCTCAAGCCCGCTGTCAGTAGATGATTTCGTAAAAAAATCGAGCATCATCTCCTACAGCAAAACAGCCTTTAACGAAAACGGCAGCAAAGTTGCGAAGTTTGCAAGGCTCGAAGGCTTAGAAGCCCATGCGAGAGCGATTGAGGCGAGGGATAAAAACTAAAGTTTCTTTAAAAGCCGCTGAGACTTCGGAGGACTGCGCTTTCCTGCCCCCGGCCGGTGAGCTTCCTCAGGCTTCGCCTTGCGGGATCTCACCTGTCCTTCCCCGGGGCGGGAGTCTCCGTCCTCCGAAGTCTCAGCTGGATTAATTATTAATTAATTTTTAAATTGTAGGTTGTGATTTTTCTTTTTATGAAACACAAACAAAATACCTGCACAGCTGATGATTGGAGCGTAAGGCGGCGACTCCAGCAGGAGAAGCCGGACAGGTGAGACCCCGCAGGCGCTTGCGCCGAGGAGGCTCACCGCCGGCCCTGCGGAAAGCGTCCGCCTGGAGCTCCAATCCTCAGCCAACTTAAACAAAGCTATCAAAATAGCTGCCATACATAAAAAAGGAGTGTCACAAATGACTGAACGTAAAGCTTCATTAAAAAGAAAAACAAATGAAACCAATATCTCACTTTCACTGAACATCGACGGCGAAGGGATCAGCGATATTCAGACAGACGTACCATTTATGACCCACATGCTCGACCTTTTCACAAAACACGGACACTTTGACCTGACAGTTGAAGGCCGCGGGGACGTGGATATTGATGGGCATCATACAACAGAGGATATTGGCATCGTACTCGGTCAGGCACTGCTTGAAGCATTAGGAGATAAAAAAGGAATCAAGCGTTACGGCAACGCTTTTGTTCCGATGGATGAAGCACTGGCTCAGGTGACAGTAGACCTGAGCAATCGCCCACATTTAGTGATGAATGCTGATTTCCCAAAAGAGCGCGTTGGGGATTTTGATGTGGAACTTGTACATGAATTTTTATGGAAGCTTGCGATTGAAGCGCGGATGAATCTTCATGTGAATGTCCATTACGGCTTCAATACGCATCATATGATCGAAGCTGTATTTAAAGCGCTTGGCCGCGCACTTGATGAAGCAACTCAGATCGATCCGAGAGTTAAAGGTGTGCCATCAACGAAAGGGATGTTGTAAATGATCGGAATAGTTGATTACGGTATGGGGAATCTGTTCAGTGTCAGTAAAGCACTTGAGCGGATTGGCGTTCCCTATATTATCAGTGATAAAAAAGAGCAGCTTGAAAAGACAGACGGACTGATTTTGCCGGGTGTTGGCGCATTTCGTGATGCAATGAAGCTGCTGGATGAAACGAAGCTGTCTGATTTTATTAAAGAACAGGCGGAAGCAGGGAAACCGATACTCGGGATTTGCCTTGGGATGCAGCTTTTATTTGATGAAAGCGAAGAGAATGGCGCGTTTAAAGGACTTGGACTTCTGAAAGGAAAAGCGGTTAAGTTTTTGGGGGAAGCAAATGGTGAACGCTATAAGGTTCCGCATATGGGGTGGAATAAGCTGAAGTTTCATCAGGATTCACCAATGACAGCGGATGTTGAAGCGGATCACGTTTATTTTGTTCACTCCTACTATATTGCTGGTGAGGAACGAGATGCACTGATCGCTTCATCTGACTATTTTGAAGAAGTACCGGCTGTCGTCGGAAAAAACAATGTGTTCGGCATGCAGTTTCACCCTGAAAAAAGCGGTGACTTAGGCATGGCACTTTTGAAAAACTATACGCAGTACGTACAAAATACGGAGGTGGAAGTATGAGTTTCACAGTTTACCCGGCAATTGATATGAGAGGCGGCAAATGTGTACGTCTTACTCAAGGTGATTATGCACAGGAGACGATCTATGGTGACTCTCCTTTTGATATGGCAAAGCAGTTTGTCGATGAAGGTGCAGAGTGGATTCACATGGTGGACCTTGACGGAGCAAAGGATGGCAAGCGCGTGAATGATGTCTTCGTAGAGCGCGTTGTGAAAGAATTGCCCGCGCGTGTTCAGGTCGGCGGCGGCATCCGTACTGAAGAAGACGTCGTACACTATTTAGACCAGGGCGTTGACCGCGTAATTATCGGAAGTCTGGCTGTCACAAACCCTGCTTTAGTAAAAGAATGGCTGAAGAAATACGGCAGCCGCATTGCAATCGGTCTTGATGCAAAGAACGGCTACGTTGCCACACACGGGTGGATTGAAACGTCAGAGCTAAAGGCAGTTGACCTTGGAAAAGAGCTTGCAGAAGCAGGCGCTGAAACGTTCATTTTTACAGATATCGCAACGGATGGCATGCTGAGCGGTCCAAATGTGGATGCAGTTGTAGAACTTGCTGAATACACAGGTGCTGAAGTCATTGCTTCAGGCGGGGTCAGCTCTCTTGAGGACCTGCGTACACTGCAGGCTGTTTCGGGGATCGGTGTAGCAGGTGCCATTGTCGGTAAAGCAATCTACACGAATAAATTCACCGTCAAACAGGCGATTGAGGAGACATCGTGATGCTGACAAAACGGATCATTCCTTGTCTTGATGTAAAAGAAGGCCGCGTGGTAAAAGGGATCCAGTTCGTTGAGCTCCGAGACGCAGGGGATCCGGTTGAACTGGCACGTGCATATGATCAGCAGGGTGCAGATGAACTTGTGTTCCTTGATATTTCAGCATCACATGAAGGCCGCAAAACAATGGTGGATGTCGTGCAGGGTGTTGCTGCAGAGCTTGCCATTCCTTTTACAGTAGGCGGTGGGATTAATGCACTTGAGGATATGAAACGGATTCTGCGTGCAGGAGCTGATAAAGTGTCATTGAACACAGCTGCGGTTTTAAGACCGGAACTGATCAGGGAAGGCGCAGAGTATTTCGGTACGCAATGTATCGTGGTCGCAGTGGATGCTAAATGGGACGAGGAAGCAGGCACGTGGCGCGTTTACACGCACGGCGGCCGTAAGCCGACTGAGAGACTCGTGATCGACTGGGTCAAAGAAGCAGAATCACTTGGTGCAGGAGAGATCCTTTTAACGTCAATGGATCGCGATGGTGAAAAATCAGGCTTTAATGTTGAACTGACCAAAGCAGTGAGTGAAGCTGTCAATATTCCGGTGATTGCATCAGGCGGAGCCGGCGGCAGTGAGCATTTCACTGAAATTTTTACAGATGGAAAAGCGGATGCAGCACTGGCAGCATCCATTTTCCACTATGAAGAGACAAGCGTTAAAGAAGTGAAAGCACATTTAAGAAATGAAGGAGTGAATGTAAGATGACCATCAATACAGAGAACATTCGCTTCGATGAAAAAGGATTAATCCCGGCAGTGGTGCAGGATGCATCAACCGGAGAAGTCCTGACAGTTGCGTATATGAATAAAGAGTCGTTTGAGAAATCAGCTGTGACCGGTGAAACATGGTTTTACAGCCGTTCACGCCAGGAGCTTTGGCATAAAGGGGCAACCAGCGGGAACACGCAGAAAATCATTGACATGACACTCGACTGCGACGGAGATTCACTCGTTGTCCGCGTAAAGCCTGCCGGACCTGCATGTCACACAGGCGAGCGTTCATGCTTTAATGAAAAAGTATATGAGTCAGACGAAAAGGCTGTCGGCACGCAGATTCTGTCAGTGCTTGAAGGGCTGATTGCAGCGCGCGATGAAGAACGTCCTGAAGGTGCTTATACAACGTATCTGTTTGAAGAAGGCGTTGATAAGATCCTGAAAAAAGTCGGAGAAGAGTCAGCTGAAGTGATTATCGCAGCGAAAAACCGTGATAAAGAAGAGCTTAAGTGGGAAACAGCGGATCTGCTGTATCACACACTCGTACTGCTTCGCGAGCAGAAACTTCCCCTTGCAGATGTGATGGGCGTGCTTGAAGAACGACATAATAGACCTAAATAAATGAGATGCCCGTTCCTTTTTGGAGCGGGTGTTTTTTGTGGGTAGAGGCGGGTCTGTCCCGGGTCTACCTGGCCAGCGTAGACCCGGGACAGACCCGCCTCTACTCTCTTACCCTCTGACCATGGCAATCATCCCTTCCCACACTTCCAATTCCGTGCTAAAATTGATTAGTTAATACAACGTACGGAGGCTATGCATGAAAAAAGGATCGGATCATCAAAAAGGAAAGCTTGTGCCATTTACCCAGACAGGTGAGAGTCTGTATAAAAGAGGGATGGCCATTTATCAAAAGGGTCAGCTTGAGAAGGCTGTGAAATATTTAGGGAAAGCGGCCGAGCTTGAGCCGGAAGAGCCGATGATTGCACTTCAGATTGCGATGATTGAAACGGAGCTTGGGCATTTCCAGGAGTCTAATGAACGTCTGAAGCGTATAAGTGAGTCAACCGATCCGTCTATGACAGAAGTTCACTATTTTATGGCAAACAATTATGCGCATCTTGGCTTGTTCCAGGAGGCATACCGCCATGTAAATACGTATTTAGAGGATCAGCCGGACGGTGAATTCTCAGAGGATGCAGAGGATCTGCTTGATCTGCTGCAGTTTGAGGATGAAGACGGCTTTGATGATGAATTTGAGCATGATGACCTGATTATACATCAGGAAAAGGCCGGGAAGCTGCTTGCTGATGGAAAGTTCAAGGAAGCGATTGAAGTGCTTGAAGATGTGGTTGACCGTTATCCGGACTACTGGTCAGCCTATAACAACCTTGCACTTGCCTATTTCTACCAGGGAGAAACGGAACAGGCTTCAGCTATTTTGACTGAAGTACTGAACAAAAATCCCGGTAACCTGCATGCTTTGTGTAATTTAGCGGTATTTTATCATTATCAGGGACGCACGAAGGAATTAGAGGCTCTTGTAAAAGCGCTTGAGACGGTGAGACCGTTTCTGATTGAACACCGCTTTAAGCTTGGGGCAACGTTTGCTTTACTCGGAAGGCATGAGCAGGCATATGGCTGGCTGAAGAGTCTTGCAAAAAAAGGATTCGAAGGTGACAGCGGCTTTCATTACTGGCTGTCGCATTCAGCGTGGCATTCCGGTCATAAAAAAGCGGCTGAAGAAGCGTGGAAGCGTGTCATTGAAGAGCAGCCTGAAAAAGCAGGGCAGGAACCGTGGAACCGTGCAACGACCCGGAATGATGAAAAACTGAAAACCTTTTATCCGGAAGAGCGGATGTTTATTCTATTTAAAGATATTCAGGAGTCAGACAGCTCTTTAAAAGAAGATGCACCTGAATACTATACAGAGATTGAAAAAGCATACTATGATATGGTGCGATCTGATGAACCTCAGGATACACCGATCAGCAGAGCGCATCTGGTTGCATGTGAACTTTTAAAACACTTTGATCTGCACGAAAAAGCACATCAGGGATTATTCTATATGTGGTTTCATATTGTCTATCACGGATCCGTTGACGGATATCCATTTCAAAATGTAGAGGGTCTTTCAGCTGCTGTGGAGTATTTGTGGCGGAAGGTCAGAGGATCAAAACTGACGCAAAAAGAGATCGCAGCTAGTTACGGCATTGCGCCTGGAACGCTTGCCAGATATAAGCGCGAGCTGGAATGTTACTTGCCATAAGCAGATGATTGGACGATTTATATACCTTGGATTACGATATATTGTAGATAAATTATGAACTCATCAAAAAGGAGTGTCATTTCATGACCGAAGAAAAAATTTATGACGTAATTATTATTGGCGCTGGTCCTGCAGGGATGACGGCTGCTGTATATACTTCAAGAGCAAACCTTTCAACACTTATGCTTGAGCGCGGTGTGCCGGGTGGCCAGATGGCAAATACAGAGGACGTTGAAAACTATCCTGGATTTGACCACATTCTTGGACCTGATCTATCAAATAAAATGTTTGAGCATGCGAAGAAATTCGGTGCTGAATATGCATATGGTGACGTGAAGAGCATCGAGGACGGCAGGGATTATAAAACAATCAAAGCCGGTTCAAAAGAATATAAAGCACGTGCCGTTCTGATCACAACAGGTGCAGAGTATAAGAAGCTTGGCGTACCGGGTGAAAAAGAACTTGGCGGACGCGGCGTATCTTACTGTGCGGTATGTGACGGTGCATTCTTCAAAAATAAAGACCTTGTCGTTGTCGGCGGCGGAGACTCTGCAGTTGAAGAGGGCGTTTACCTGACACGCTTTGCAAACAAAGTGACAATCGTTCACCGCAGAGATGAACTGCGCGCACAAAAGATCCTTCAGCAGCGTGCATTTGATAACGAAAAGATCGATTTTATCTGGAATTCTACGATAAAAGAAATCAATGACAAAGATGGCAAAGTCGGTTCAGTCACGCTTGTATCAACTAAAGACGGTTCTGAAACGGAATTTGCTGCAGATGGCGCATTTATCTATATCGGTATGGTGCCACTGACAAAGCCGTTTGAAGGTCTTGGTATTCTGAATAATGAAGGGTACATTGAGACTGATGAAAAAATGCAGACAAACGTACCTGGTATCTTCGCAGCTGGTGACGTGCGCGATAAGACGCTTCGTCAGATCGTAACTGCTACAGGCGACGGCAGTGTCGCTTCACAGGCAATCCAGCACTATGTGGAAGAGCTTGCTGAGTCTTTGAAGGTTCAGTCATAATATAAGCATTTAATAACCGCTGATGATTTCCGTGGAGGACTACGCTTTCCGCGTCCGCGCGGTGAGCCTCCTCGACGCTTTGCGTCTCCGGGGTCTCACCTGTCGCTTCGATGACGCAGGAGTCTCCGTCCTCCACTCCAATCATCAGCTTTTTGTGTTTTAAAACCATTTAAATTAAGATGTTAGTTAGATTAAAATTGATTGTTACTGTGAGCATAAAGCGGTTTCCGTAACTTTATGTGCTCTTAATAAAGTCGATCAACCTACTCGCACAGTAGGTGATTGAAGCGTAAGGGGGCGACTCCTGCGGCAGGAAGGGACGTGTGAGACCGAGCATGGCGAAGCCTGCGGGCTCACCGCCCGGCCGCGGAAAGCGTCCCCCTGAAGCGGAAATCACCTGCCAAACTACAAAAACCAAAACTTTAGATCAATAACCAAATCTTTATCTAATCGTTACCAAACTGTAACCGCTATGCAACAATTTATGGGTATAGTAAGACCATAAGTAATTGACCCCCTTTAGTATATATCTTTGGCACGGACACCGAACATGTCCGTGCCCTTTTTTGTGCTCATAACAAAAAGGAGATTTACATATGGATAGAGAAGGAGACAGTACGGCTTCATTGTGAGAGGCTGTGAAACCATGTATAATAAAATGAATGAGCAAAAATGAGCAGGTGATATTGTGCAGAGGATAACGAATTGTGTATATATAAAAGATAACCAGGCGCTGCTTCTCCAAAAGCCGAGAAGAGACTGGTGGGTTGCGCCGGGCGGTAAAATGGAACCTGGTGAATCTGTCAGAGATGCCTGCATTAGAGAGTATCGTGAAGAAACAGGGATTTATGTGAAAAACCCTGAAATTAAAGGGATTTTTACTTTTATTATAAAAGAAGGAAATGAAGTCATTTCCGAGTGGATGATGTTTACGTTCCTGGCGACAGAGGGTGATGGTCTGCTGCTCGATGAATCACCGGAGGGAATCCTTCAGTGGCAGCCGGTAGAGGCCGTTCAGTCGCTTGATATGGCTGAAGGTGACCGTCATATTCTTGAATATGTGATTCATGGTCAGGGCGTCATCTATGGCACGTTCACTTATACAAAAGATTTTAAGCTGTTATCCTATCGTCTGGATCCTAGCTGAGGGGGAGTGTCTTCATGTCAACAGATATGGAATTAGTGATTATAACTGGAATGTCGGGAGCAGGAAAAACGGTTGCGATTCAAAGCTTTGAAGACCTTGGTTTTTTCTGTGTAGATAATCTGCCTCCGACGCTTTTACCGAAGTTTCTTGAGCTGATGAAGGAATCCGGGGACAAGATGAATCGTGTAGCAGTTGTCATGGATTTAAGAGGAAGAGAGTTTTTTGATTCTCTTTTTCAGGCACTTGATCAGTTTGATGATGAAGAAACGCTGAAGCCGCGTATTCTATTTTTAGAAGCTGATGATCAGGCGCTTGTGAGACGCTATAAAGAAACGAGACGCTCTCACCCGCTTGCACCTGCCGGACTGCCGATGGAAGGCATTAAGCAGGAAAGGCTACTGTTATCTGAATTAAAGGGACGCGCACAGACGATTTATAATACGTCAAATTTAAAACCGAGAGAACTGCGTGAGAAAATTCTTCAGGAGTTTTCAGTAAACAAGCAGTCTTTATTTACAGTTAATGTGATGTCGTTTGGATTCAAGCACGGGCTGCCGATTGATGCAGACCTTGTATTTGACGTAAGGTTCCTGCCAAATCCGCATTATATTGATCATATGAGACCCCAGACAGGCCTGGATGAAGAAGTTTCTGAGTATGTAATGAAGTGGAATGAGACGAAGAAGTTTCTCGAGAAAACGATTGATCTGCTTCAGTTCATGCTTCCTCATTATAAACGTGAAGGCAAAAGTCAGCTTGTGATTGCAATCGGGTGCACTGGCGGACAGCACCGCTCAGTAGCACTGACTGAAGAGATCGCCCGTGCATTTGCCAAGGATTATCACACTCAGATTGCACACCGTGATATTCACAAAAAGCAGGGTGCACCGAAAAAATGAGTCAAAAAGGTAAAGTTGTTGTGATCGGGGGCGGGACAGGCCTGTCTGTTCTGCTCCGCGGGCTGAAGCAGCACCCGCTTGATCTGACAGCAATTGTAACAGTAGCAGACGACGGAGGGAGTTCGGGCAGAATCAGGGATGACCTGAAGATTCCGCCACCGGGTGATATCAGAAATGTGATTGCTGCATTATCTGACGTTGAGCCGCTTGTAGAAGAGATGTTCCAATACAGATTTGCGAGTAAGAACGAATTAAGCGGTCATTCGCTGGGGAACTTAATTATAGCAGCGATGACATCGATTACCGGTGATTTCGCGCACGGCGTGGAGGAAATGAGTAAAGTACTGAATGTCAGAGGGCGCGTACTGCCTTCTGCCAACCAGAGTATTGTCCTGTCCGCTCAAATGGAGGACGGTTCAATTATTAAAGGTGAATCGAAAATCCCATTTAGCGGGAAGAAGATTGACCGGGTGTTTTTATCACCAAAGCATGTGAAAGCCCTGCCACAGGCGATAGAAGCCATTGAAGAAGCCGATATGATCATTATCGGACCAGGCTCGCTTTATACAAGTATCCTGCCTAATCTGCTTGTAAAAGAAATTGGGCAGGCTGTCTTAAAGAGTACTGCACCTAAAGTATATATTTGTAACCTGATGACCCAGGCCGGTGAAACGCTGAATTATACAGCTTCCCAGCATGTAGAAGCGATCTACAAGCATATGGATGCGAGATTTATGGATTACGTACTCGTAAATAATGAAGACGTTCCGGCGGAGATCCGTTCACTTTATGATAAAGAAATGGCGGAACCGGTAAAATTCGATGTAGAGCGTCTAAAAGGACTCGGACTTCAGGTGGTTTATGATAAAATAATTATTAATCGCGAAGGACTCATCCGTCATGATACTGATCGTGTCGCAGAAATTATTGTCCGCTTAATGGCTGAAACAAAAGATCACCTTGCGTAGTAAGTGAAAGAGGGAGGCGGAAAAGACACATGTCATTTGCGTCAGAAACGAAGAAAGAACTCACCCAGATAGAAGCAAATGATTGCTGCTTAAAAGCAGAATTGTCTGCACTGATCAGGATGAATGGATCACTGTCTTTTTCAAACAGAGTTCTGATCGTCAATATTCAAACAGAAAACGCGGCAATTGCCCGTAGAATTTATACACTGATTAAAAAGAATTATGTCGTGCAGGTGGAACTGCTTGTCCGGAAGAAAATGAGATTGAAGAAAAACAATGTCTATATTGTCAGAATTGCAGAGAAAGCACGTGATATTTTAGAGGACCTGAATATTTTAGGGGAAGGCTTTCAGCTGAATCATGAAGTAACACCTGCAATGATCGGCAAAAAATGCTGTCAGCGCGCTTACTTAAGAGGTGCATTTTTAGCTGGCGGATCAGTCAATAACCCTGAAACCTCATCATACCACCTCGAAATCTTTACAATGTATGAAGAGCATAACGATTCTCTGGCTAATCTTATGAACCAGTTTGATCTGAACGGTAAGACGATTGAACGTAAAAAGGGCTTTATTACTTATCTCAAAGAAGCTGAAAAAATCACTGAATTTTTCAGTCTGATCGGTGCACACCAGGCGCTTCTCCGCTTCGAGGATGTACGGATTGTCAGAGACATGAGAAATTCTGTCAATCGACTTGTGAACTGTGAAACGGCTAATCTGAATAAAACAATTGGCGCAGCACTCAGACAGGTTGAAAATATCCGCTTTATCGAGAGAACAGCGGGCCTTGGGATCCTGCCTGACAAGCTCAGAGAAATCGCTGAACTGAGAGTTGCCTATCAGGATGTTACGTTAAAAGAACTTGGCGAAATGGTCTCCGGCGGCGCTGTCAGCAAGTCCGGGATTAATCACCGCTTAAGAAAAATTGATCAGATTGCTGAAAAGTTGCGCAAGGGTGAAATGGTAGGAAACTAAGTTCAGGAGGAGATCAGATGCAGCAAAAAGAAGTAACAGTCAGGTTAAAAAGTGGATTGCAGGCACGTCCTGCATCCATATTTGTTCAGGAAGCTACAAAGTTTTCTTCAGATGTGTATATTCAGAAAGAAAATAAAAAGGTAAACGCAAAAAGCATAATGGGCTTAATGAGTCTTGCACTCAGCTCAGGTGAAAGCTTTACATTAATCGCAGATGGTGCTGATGAAGAAGCAGCGATGCAAACGCTTGCAGCATATGTAGAAGAAGAGAAATAATCAAAATCCCTTTTCGGTCACACCGAAAAGGGGTTTTTTAAAATGTAACGGTGTTTTAAAGGGAAACATAACTACAATGGCGAAATACATAAAGAAGACAATAAAATAGCCGACCACTCATCAGAGTGATCGGCTGCGTAACGCCCTCGAAGGGAATCGAACCCCTATCTCAAGAACCGGAATCTTGCGTCATATCCATTAAACTACGAGGGCACGCTTTAACGATGCTTTTCTATTATAATAAATGGGTTTTATGAATGCAAGAGAAGTTTTACAGTTACAGTGATGGTTCAGACTTGTACATCATAGGTTCAGATGGGTATGATGAAAGAAAGAAAGAAAAGTCATATTGTTTGACCTTGTTTGACCTTCGTTGTAAGATAACAGTACATATTGTTGCAACACACCATTAGATCGTTAAAGGAGGATTTTTCAATGAATTTAATTCCTACAGTTATTGAACAGACTAACCGCGGTGAGCGTGCATATGACATTTATTCACGTTTGCTGAAAGACCGTATCGTTATGCTTGGAAGCGGAATTGATGACAACGTTGCGAACTCAATCGTATCTCAGCTGCTTTTCCTTGAAGCTGACAATCCGGACAAAGATATCTATCTATACATCAACAGCCCGGGTGGAAGCATCACAGCGGGTATGGCAATCTACGATACAATGCAGTTCATCAAGCCGAAAGTCCACACAATCTGCATCGGTATGGCAGCTTCTATGGGTGCATTCTTACTGGCTGCAGGTGAAAAAGGCCACCGTTATGCACTTCCTAACGCTGAAGTCATGATTCACCAGCCACTTGGCGGTGCACAGGGTCAGGCAACTGAAATTGATATCGCTGCAAAGCGTATCCTGTTCCTGCGCGAAAAGCTGAACAAAATTCTTGCTGAGCGTACTGGTCAGGATTTCGAAACAATCGCGAAGGACACTGACCGTGATAACTTCATGACAGCTGAGCGCGCGAAAGAATATGGTCTGGTTGATCAGATCATGGACCGCAACAAGCTTGCTGAAGATGGTAAATAAGTTTTAAATCAGCCGGTCTCTCTTTGTGAGGGACCGGTTTTATGTTGAGCGATACAGCGGCACACTGGGGACGGAGTTGACTGATCCATTTTTACAATTATTACAAAAATGGATCACTGAACTCCGTCCCCGCTGTACCGCCTAATTCATGTATAACTAACAACCGAGGTGACCCAATGATCGTACACTACTACACCCGCAAAAACTGCGGCTTATGTGAAGAAGGAAAGTTAATGCTAGGTCTTGCGCAGGAGGATCACGGCTTTGAAATTGTTGAGCGTGATATTGATACATCTGACGAATGGACGGAGAAGTATGGGCTGATGATCCCTGTTATAGAAGTTGAAGGGGAAATCATTCAGGCTGGCAATATTGATTTTGTGACAATAAGTAAACGTTTTCAAAAAATGTCTTGACTTTATTTCTTGAAACGTTCTAAGAACCTTGCTATGATTAGAGTTGTAGCAGGGATCTTTTTTTTGGACTGAATGGGACATAATATGTCTATGCGGGACAAAAAATGACCAGGAACACTTCGATGTCAGGATATTGCCGGGCCTTGAAGTGATGTTTCACTGAAAAGGAGCTTTGATATGGCAAACATTATTGACATCCAAAAGCGTCTGGTGCCTGACCTGCTTGATGAGATTCAACTGAAGTACCAGGTTTTGAGGTCAGTCAGGTTTTTACAGCCTGTCGGCAGAAGAAGTCTTGCTCAGTCTCTTGGCATGACAGAGAGGGTATTGAGGAAAGAGGTTGAGCAGTTAAAAGCTCAGGATCTGATCCACATTCATTCATCGGGCATGAGCCTGACGAAGGATGGAATGGAAATCCTTATCCCACTTGAACGCATGATAAATGAGATATCGGGTATAACCTTAATGGAGCATTCATTAAAAGACATGCTGAAAGTCAAAGAGGTTATGATCGTACCCGGGGACAGTGACGATTCGCCGTGGGTGAAGGAAGAGCTTGGACGGGCAGCGATTCAGAGTATGAAGCCTTATGTCGGCACTGACACAGTCATTGCAGTGACCGGTGGTACAACGATGTCTGCAGTAGCGGGCATGCTGACGCCTGACTTTGCCACACCAGAAACATTATTTGTTCCGGCGCGTGGCGGTATTGGTGAGGATGTTCAGAACCAGGCGAATACAATCTGCTCGACAATGGCACTTAAATCCGGTGCGAGGCACAGAGTTTTGTATGTGCCGGATCAGGTCAGCCGTGAAGTGTATGAATCGATTAAGAAAGAACCTGCCATTAAAGAAGTGATGTCACTCATTACTTCAGCAGATATCGTTCTTCATGGAATCGGTGACGCCCATACAATGGCAAAACGCCGCAACACTTCAGAGGATCATTTTCAGACGATTTCTGAAGGACAGGCAGTCGGTGAAGCATTTGGTTATTATTTTGACGTGGAGGGCAATATTGTCCACAAGGTAAAAACCATCGGACTTCAGCTGAAGGACCTGGGCAATGTACCTAACGTATTTGCTGTAGCCGGAGGTCACTCCAAGGCACAGGCAATCCGCGCTTATTTTAAAGGCGCACCACAGACTTCTTCGACACTGATTACAGACGAAGGAGCAGCAAAAGAGCTTTTGAAAGGGTAAGACCTTTTAAAATATATTAAAGCACCATCCCCAAACATTCTAAGGAGGAATTATTCATGACAGTGAAAATTGGAATTAACGGATTTGGACGTATCGGACGTAACGTATACCGTGCAGCACTTAATAACCCGGATGTAGAGGTTGTAGCAGTAAACGACCTTACTGATGCTAATATGCTTGCACACCTTCTACAGTATGACTCAGTTCACGGAAAGCTAGATCAGAAAGTAGAAGTAGATGGAGACGACAACCTTCTTGTTGACGGACACAAAGTGAAAGTTCTCGCTGAACGTGACCCTGCAAACCTTCCATGGGGCGAGCTTGGCGTTGAGATCGTAATCGAATCAACTGGTATCTTCACTAAAGGTGAAGCAGCTGCTAAGCACCTTGAAGGCGGAGCGAAGAAAGTCATTATCTCTGCACCAGCAAGCGGCGAAGATCTTACAGTCGTAATGGGCGTAAATGAAGACAAGTATGATGCAGCAAGCCACAACGTAATCTCTAACGCTTCTTGTACAACGAACTGCCTTGCTCCATATGCTAAGGTTCTTAACGACAAGTTCGGTATCAAGCGCGGTATGATGACGACAGTTCACTCATACACAAATGATCAGCAGATTCTTGACCTGCCACACAAAGACTACCGTCGTGCGCGTGCAGCTGCTGAAAACATTATCCCAACTTCAACTGGAGCTGCAAAAGCAGTATCTCTTGTACTTCCAGAACTTGAAGGCAAGCTGAACGGTATGGCTATGCGTGTACCAACGCCAAACGTATCACTTGTTGACCTTGTAGTTGAACTTAATCAGAATGTAACTGCTGACGAAATCAACGCTGCACTTAAAGAAGCTGCAGAAGGCAACCTTAAAGGAATCCTTGCATACAGCGACGAGCCGCTTGTATCAACTGACTACAATGGCAACACGAACTCTTCAATCGTAGATGGTCTTTCTACTATGGTTCTTGAAGATAACATGGTTAAAGTACTTTCTTGGTATGATAACGAAACTGGTTACTCAAACCGCTGTGTAGACCTAGCTGCTTATATGGCTGAAAAAGGACTGTAAGAAGTCCGGATTTTTAGAGAGTATGATTGGTCTTTCGGCTGGTCATCCCTTATAATAAGAGGGTGAAACGGGGAGCGGGGAATGATCCCCACTCCCTTTTTTCATCCGCTTGCCAATAAATTGAAGGAGGCCTGTATTCAATGAACAAGAAAAGCATGAAAGATGTTGATCTTAAAGGGAAACGGGTATTTTGCCGCGTAGACTTTAACGTGCCGATGAAGGATGGAGAAGTGACAGATGATACGCGCGTGCGTGCAGCCCTTCCTACGATTAAGTATTTAACAGAAGCCGGAGCGAAGGTGATTTTAGCGAGCCACCTTGGACGTCCAAAGGGTGAAGTTGTTGAGGAACTTCGTCTTGCACCTGTTGCAGCGCACCTGTCTTCACTGATTGGAAAAGACGTAAAAACAGTTGAGGAAGCATACGGTGAGAAAGCTGAAGAAGCTGTTTCTTCTCTTGAAGAAGGAGACATTCTCGTTCTTGAAAATGTGCGCTTCTATCCTGGTGAGGAAAAGAATGATGCTGAACTTGCGAAGCAGTTTGCAAGCCTGGCTGATGTGTATGTCAATGATGCATTCGGAGCGGCACACCGTGCACATGCTTCTACTGCAGGTATTGCAGAACACATTCCGGCTGTATCAGGTCTGCTCATGGAAAAAGAGCTTGATGTGTTAGGTAAAGCTTTATCTAATCCGGAGCGTCCGTTTACAGCAATTATTGGCGGAGCAAAAGTAAAAGATAAGATCGGTGTGATCGATCATCTGCTTGATAAAGTGGATAACCTGATTATCGGTGGCGGCCTTGCTTATACATTTGTTAAAGCACAGGGTCATGAAGTCGGAAAATCTCTTTTAGAAGAAGATAAGATTGATCTTGCGAAAGAATTTATGAAAAAAGCAGAAGACAAAGGCGTGAAGTTCTATATGCCGGTCGATATCGTCGTAGCGGATGATTTCTCAAACGATGCGAATATTAAAGAAGTTTCAGTCGATGAAATTCCGTCTGACTGGGAAGGTCTTGATATCGGACCGAAAACACGCGAATTGTACCGTGATGTGATCCTTCAGTCCAAGCTTGTGATCTGGAATGGACCAATGGGAGTATTTGAACTTGATTCATTTGCAAATGGTACAAAAGCGGTAGGACAGGCCCTTGCTGATGCACAGGATACATATTCTGTCATCGGTGGAGGAGACTCAGCTGCAGCAGTCGAAAAGTTCGGCATGGCTGATAAGATGAGTCATATCTCAACAGGTGGCGGTGCCTCTCTTGAGTTTATGGAAGGTAAAGATCTTCCAGGCGTTGTCGCACTAAACGATAAGTAAACCGGGAAAGGATGATTTTCAATGCGTAAACCAATTATTGCAGGAAACTGGAAAATGAATAAAACAGCATCTGAGGCGAAAGCTTTTACTGAAGAAGTTGCTTCAAAAGTACCTTCAAATGACAAGGTGGATGCTGTAATCTGTTCACCGGCACTATTTTTAGCAAATCTTGTGGATTTAACTAAAAACTCAGATGCCGCTGTAGGTGCACAGAACATGCACTTCGAGGAAAATGGTGCATTTACAGGCGAAACAAGCCCTGTAGCACTTCAGGACCTTGGCGTGCAATATGTCATTCTTGGACACTCTGAACGCCGTGACATGTTCAATGAAACGGATGAGTCAGTAAACAAGAAGACACATGCTGCGTTTAAATACAGCCTTACACCAATCGTATGTGTGGGTGAATCTCTTAAGCAGCGTGAAAACAACGAAACAAAAGACTTTGTTGGTGGCCAGGTAAAGGCTGCACTTGAAGGATTATCTGAAGAACAGGTAAAACAGACAGTGATTGCATACGAGCCTATCTGGGCAATCGGCACTGGTAAATCTTCAACTGCAGAAGATGCAAATGAAGTATGTGCACACATCCGTTCAGTGGTTGCTTCGACTGTGTCAGAAGCTGCTGCAGAAGCAGTACGTATTCAATATGGCGGAAGCGTAAAGCCTGCTAACATTGAAGAATACATGGCACAAAGCGATATCGACGGCGCACTTGTTGGCGGTGCAAGTCTTGAAGCAGATTCATTCCTTGCATTAGTGGAGGCTGGCGCAAATGCGTAAAGCCCCAGTTGCTTTAATTATTCTTGATGGTTTTGCACTGCGTTCTGAAACAAAAGGAAACGCAGTCGCTCAGGCGAAAAAGCCGAACTTTGACCGATACTGGGAAACCTTTCCCCACAACACACTGACAGCAAGCGGTGAAGCTGTCGGACTTCCGGATGGGCAAATGGGTAACTCAGAGGTAGGTCACCTGAATATCGGAGCAGGACGACCGGTGTATCAGAACCTGACGCGTATTAACATTTCAATCCGCGATAAGGAGTTTCATTCTATCCCGGAATTTCTTCGTGCGGTTGATAATGCGAAGCGTCACAACAAAGCACTTCATATTATGGGGCTGCTTTCTGACGGCGGCGTACACAGTCATTATGAGCATCTTTTTGCACTGCTTGAGATTGCAAAAGATGCAGGACTAACAAAAGTGTACGTTCACGGATTTTTAGATGGACGCGACGTTGCTCCTTCATCAGGTCTTCAGTATGTTGCGGATGCTGAAGCAAGAATGAAAGAGATTGGCGTTGGGGAATTCGCAACAATTTCCGGCCGTTATTACTCAATGGACCGTGACAACCGATGGGAACGCGTTGAAAAAGCGTACCGCGTGATGGTTGACGGAATGGGCCCTACATTCAGCTCTGCTGAAGAAGGTGTTCAGGCTTCTTACGGTGAAGAAGTGTACGATGAATTTGTCATTCCTTTCGTCATTGAAAAGAATGGAGCGCCTGTTGGCAGAATTGAAAATCAGGATTCAGTGATCTTCTTCAATTTCCGTCCTGACCGTGCAATTCAATTGTCAACAGCCCTCACAAACCCTGACTTCCAGGGCTTTGAACTGGGTCAGAATAAACCTGAGAATCTGCAGTTCGTCAGCTTCACGCACTATAGTGATAAAGTGCGTGCTGATGTAGCATTTAAAGCAGAGGATCTGAAAAACACAGTGGGAGAAGTGCTATCTGCTCATGGCCTGACGCAATTGCGTATTGCTGAAACGGAAAAGTACCCTCACGTAACGTTCTTTATGAGCGGTGGACGTGAAGAAGTATTCCCGGGAGAAGAACGCATCCTGATTGATTCACCAAAAGTGGCAACGTATGATCTGAAGCCTGAAATGAGTGCATACGAAGTGACGGACGCGTTACTTCATGCAATTAATGAAGACCGATTTGATGCGATCCTGCTGAACTTTGCGAACCCGGATATGGTTGGCCACAGCGGCATGCTTGAGCCAACTGTAAAAGCGATTGAAGCGGTAGACGAATGTCTTGGTAAAATCGTTGACCTGATTCACGAAAAAGGCGGACATGTCATTATCACAGCAGACCACGGCAACTCTGACGAAGTGATCACACCTGATGACAAGCCAATGACTGCTCATACAACAAATCCGGTACCGGTGATTGTAACAAAGGAAGGTGCAGAGCTTCGTGAAGGCGGAATTCTCGGCGACCTTGCACCGACTATGCTTGATTTGCTGAAGGTTGAAAAGCCTGAAGAAATGACTGGTGAGTCACTTATTAAGAAGTAAGGTTTCCTATAATCGCAGAGATCTACGCTCAAGGCAGATGCTTTCCGAGCGGTGGTCGCTGAGCCTCCTCGGCTTCGCCTGTGGGGTCTCAGCTGTCCCACTAATCGCTCCGGAGTCACTGCCCTCCGCTTCGATCTGCTGGATGCTTCTTAATAAAAAGGAAACAAAAGAACTTCCGGATTTTGTTTCCTACACAATATAATTTGAAATAGTTAATTCATATCACAGTGTACTTCCGGCCTGTAAATTGAATTTTGCTATCAAATGATTTGCACATAGTTGATTGAAGCGTAAGGGAGCGACTCCAGTGGCAGGAAGGGACGTGTGAGACAGAGCATGGCGAAGCCTGCTGGCTCACCGCCCGGCCACGGAAAGCGTCCCCCTGGAGCGGAAATCAACGAACTAACTAAAAAAAGCAAAATATCCCGAAAAATCATTTAAAAGAGGAGAGATTTTAACATGCCATTTATCGTAGATGTATACGCACGTGAAGTA
The DNA here is from genome assembly GCF_044789845.1 of Jeotgalibacillus malaysiensis. NCBI lineage: Bacteria > Bacillati > Bacillota > Bacilli > Caryophanales > Caryophanaceae > Jeotgalibacillus > Jeotgalibacillus malaysiensis. Next base: position 2,563,385 of record NZ_CP085252.1, on the reverse strand, counting down.
ATTGATTCACGCGGTAATCCAACAGTAGAAGTTGAAGTTTACACAGAAAGCGGCGCATTTGGCCGTGCACTAGTACCATCAGGTGCTTCAACAGGTGAATATGAAGCAGTAGAACTTCGTGACGGTGACAAAGACCGTTACCTTGGAAAAGGCGTTCTTAAGGCAATCGAAAACGTAAACAACGTAATCGCGCCAGAACTAATCGATAGCTATTCAGTACTTGACCAGGTATCAATCGACCATGCAATGATCGAGCTTGATGGTACTGAAAATAAAGGTAAGCTTGGTGCTAACGCAATCCTTGGTGTATCTATGGCAGTTGCTCACGCAGCAGCAGATTACCTTGATGTACCACTTTATCAGTACCTTGGCGGATTCAACGCGAAGCAGCTTCCAGTACCGATGATGAACATCCTTAATGGTGGGGAGCACGCTGATAACAACGTAGACATTCAGGAATTCATGGTAATGCCTGTTGGTGCTGAAACATTCCGTGAAGGACTTCGTATGGGTGCAGAAATCTTCCATTCACTTAAATCAGTTCTTAAAGACAAAGGTCTTAACACTGCTGTTGGTGATGAAGGTGGATTTGCGCCAAACCTTGGTTCAAATGAAGAAGCACTTTCAACAATTATTGAAGCAATCGAAAAAGCTGGATACAAGCCAGGAGAACAGGTTCTTCTGGCAATGGACGTAGCTGCTTCTGAAATCTTCAATAAAGAAGATGGCAAGTACCACCTTTCTGGAGAAGGCGTTGTGAAGTCTTCTGAAGAAATGGTTAACTGGTATGCTGAAATGGCTGACAAGTATCCAATCGTATCAATTGAGGATGGCCTTGATGAAAACGACTGGGATGGCTTCAAGCTGTTAACTGAAAAGATCGGTGATAAAGTTCAGCTTGTAGGTGACGACCTGTTCGTTACAAACACTGAAAAACTTGCTCGCGGTATCGAGCAGGGAATTGGTAACTCAATCCTGATCAAAGTGAACCAGATCGGTACACTGACTGAAACATTTGATGCAATTGAAATGGCGAAGCGTGCAGGTTACACTGCAGTCATCTCTCACCGTTCTGGTGAAACTGAAGATGCAACAATCGCTGACATCGCAGTTGCTACAAATGCAGGCCAGATCAAAACTGGTGCTCCATCACGTACTGACCGTGTTGCGAAATATAACCAGCTTCTTCGCATCGAAGATCAGCTTGGTGCAACAGCACAGTACCTTGGCGCTAAAACTTTCTATAACTTACGCTAATAATCAAGTCCTCTCTGCCTTTGATGGCAGGGGGGATTTTTTTGTAGCGGCACAGGGGGGGACGGAGTTGACTGATTCATTTTTATAATGATTCTAAAAGCGGCTCACTTAACTCCGTCCCCGGTGTGCCGGCTGACATCTTTCAATGCGTCTTTCATACAATAACTGAGAGGTGAAAAACGTGACGAGAGTAAAGCATAACAGCAAGGACATTGATCTGATTGCAAGGATGATGCGGGCAGAAGCTGAGGGTGAAGGGAAATTGGGGATGCTGATGGTCGGGAATGTGATCGTTAATCGTGCTGTAGCCGATTGTCTGGATTTCAGGGATGTGAGGACGATCAATGATGTGATTTTTCAGATTCAGGGTAATAATTATTCTTTTGAGGCAGTACAAAAAGGTAATTTGTTTTACAGCCCGGCAAGAGACCTGGAGCGAGATTTAGCTAGACAGGTCATTAGAAACTGGAGACAACACCCTTCCAAATATGCACTCTGGTACTTCAATCCATATGCACCCTGTCCTCCAACCTGGTACGATCAGCCATTTTCCGGACAATTCAAACAGCACTGCTATTATGAACCGCAGGCTAATACGTGTGAGAGTGTTTACAGGCTGTAACAAACAGCGGGGCTGCTGGGAATTCTTACATCATATGCTGAAAAGAGATCCTCTCTGTCTTATAGGACAGAGAGTTTTTTTTGGTGAAATAGAAGCTAAGTGGGGTGTTAATCAGCTTTAGTTTAATGTGCAAAGTGACTAATTGGTTCATCATGATAAATATTTAAATCAATGACAGGATTCATTTGATTACCAAAAGGATTAATTAAACTATTCAGAACCAGGTGCTCTTCCTGCAACATTATACGTAAAAATGATTACCGGGTTTAGTTATATACAAAAAGGAGATAATATTAATACGTTTTATTATCTGAATAAACAGAATATTTAGTTCAATATTCAGCGTTTATCAGTCATAATGAAATGTCAACTTGTCATGCTGGTATTTGATTCAACAAAAGAAGGAGGGGCTTTTGATGGAACAAATCATTATGTGCGAAGTGAACAGCTGTAAATTTAACAGAGATGGTACGAGGTGCGAGGCAGAGAAAATTCATGTTGGCTCTCATAAAAAACGTGCTGAATCCAGTGAAGAAACAGATTGCAAAACCTATGAACATGTATAAGAAAAAGCGGCTGCCGTGCGAGGCAGCCGCTTTTTTCAATCCGTACTCACTGTCTTTTCAACTGAAACTGCAGAGAAAGTATGGCACAAAGTCCGGCAATCACTAGAAACCTAATATAATGGGCCATGTACAGTAAATCCGTCAATCAGGAAGTTTTGATTTTTTGCATATTTTAGTTTTCTGACAAGTGTTAGTGTTTTTGAATAATGTCAAAAACAAAGATTGTATGCCTTATGGGCGTATGATAAAATGGAACGAGTGTAAGGTCGGTTCAGGAGGTGGAACACATGGAAACATTATTAACTGTCCTATTAGTCATCGTATGTATCTTGTTGATCGTCGTGGTTCTTCTGCAGTCAGGTAAAAGTGCTGGTCTTTCAGGCGCCATTTCTGGTGGTGCTGAACAGCTTTTCGGCAAGCAGAAAGCACGTGGGATTGACCTTGTTTTAAACCGTATTACTATCGTTCTTTCGGTACTGTTTTTCGTTCTGACGATTGCAGTTGCCTTTGTGCTACAATAAATGCTTAAAACCCGATCGGATGGTCGGGTTTTTATTATTTTGCGGATCATTAGACATCGTCTCGCTGCGCTTCAGGGGGGACGCTTTCCGCGGGGACGGCGCTGAGCCTCCTCGTGCTTTGCACTGCGGGGTCTCAGCTGTCCGTCAAATCCCGCAGGAGTCGCCCCCCCTTCCGCTGCGCTCGCCTGAGATTACTATTTGTAATTAGAGAGCATATTAAAATGACCATCCAGCCGGTAAATTGTTAAATGAGGATGTCGAAGTAAGGTGTTACTGCAGTCAGTGATATATATAGTGCATTCAATACCAGTGTCACTGCAGTCAACAGAGGTTATACAGCACTCCACCCGGGTGTATCGCTACGTCGGGAGACATCATATGTCATTCAAAAACCATACTAGTTATATTAAGACTTTAAATACGGTTGTTGAGCGTAGTTAACTGACTATATAGAATGTTGAGTCGTTAATGCTGTTTTGAATTTTGCCCATTTTGTTATTAGAGCACTTTCATAGTTGAGCGTAGCGGAAGGGGGCGACTCCGGGACGACTAGTGGGATAGCTGAGACCCCGCAAGCGAAGCTGAGGAGGCTCAGCGACCACCGTCCGGAAAGCGTCCCCCTGAAGCGTAGCGAAACGGTTCCATAAAACCTCCACAATGCGCACAAATAGCTTTCCACCGCGTTTTCTACTAAAATAGAACAAGACGAAATTGCAATTGGAGTGACTGAAGATGAAACTGAATTTACCAAAACCATTTACATTTGAAGGCGGGAAGCGTGCTGTACTATTACTTCACGGTTTTACAGGTAATTCTTCCGACGTGAGAATGCTTGGCCGCTTTTTAGAGAAAAACGGATATACATCACACGCGCCTCACTATAAGGGGCATGGTGTGCCACCTGAGGAGCTTGTAGAAACGGGACCTGAGGACTGGTGGAAGGATGTTGAAGCAGGCTATGAGCATCTGAAGAACCAGGGCTATGAGGAAATTGCGGTTGCAGGACTTTCACTTGGTGGTGTATTTTCACTGAAGTTAGGTTACACTGCTCCTGTAAAGGGTATCGTGACAATGTGTGCGCCGATGTACATTAAGAGTGAAGAAGTGATGTACAAAGGAGTTTTAGAGTACGCCCGCGAATTTAAGAAATATGAGAAAAAAGATGAAGATCAGATTGAAGCTGAAATGAAGGAATTTGAAAAGACACCGATGCAGACACTGAAGGGACTTCAGGAGCTGATTGGTGAAGTGAGAAATTCTGTTGATATGATCTATACGCCAACTTTTGTTGTGCAGGGAAGACATGATCACATGATTAATACAGATTCAGCAAATATTATCTTTGAAGGCATTGAAACTGATCAGAAGAAGCTGAAATGGTATGAGGAGTCAGGCCACGTGATTACGCTTGATAAAGAGAAAGAACAGCTGCATGAGGATGTGCTGGCGTTTCTTGATTCCCTTGACTGGTCAGTTGAAAAATAACAGCTGAAAATGGAGGGGCCGCTGATGGAAGAATCGGTGATGATAATGAAAGAAAAACTGCTCACGTACATGCGGGAAGAGGCTTATAAACCGCTGACTGTGCAGGAACTGGAGGAATCGTTCGGAATTTTTGATTCTGCAGATTTCAAAGACCTTGTAAAGTCGCTTGTGATTTTAGAGGAAAAAGGAGAAATCGTCAGAACAAGAAGTAACCGTTACGGCCTTCCGGAAAAAATGAACCTTGTACGAGGAACACTCTCAGGCCATGCAAAAGGATTTGCATTTTTAATTCCGGATGAGCCGGGTAGAAAAGACATCTTTATTCCGCCGAATGAATCTGCACACGCGATGCACGGTGACAAGGTAATGGTACGTGTATCAAGTGAATCAAGAGGAGACCGTGAAGAAGGTACGGTTGTTCGTATTCTTGAGCGTGGCACGAAGCAGGTTGTCGGAACGTATACAGAGAGTAAAAACTTCGGATTTGTGATGCCTGATGATAAAAAAATGACCAGTGATATCTTTGTTCCGAAAAATGCGAGCAAAGGTGCAGTGGAAGGTCATAAAGTGATCGTTGAAATCACAGCTTATCCGGATGGCCGCAACAGTGCTGAAGGCGAAGTGATCCAGATTCTCGGTCACAAAAATGATCCGGGTGTGGATATCCTGTCGATCATTCATAAGCACGGCATTACAATTGAATTCCCGAATGAAGTGATCGAGCAGGCGAATAACGTACCCGATGAAATTGATCCGGCAGACCTGAACGACCGCCGTGATCTGCGTGACGTGACGACTGTGACAATTGATGGCGCAGATGCGAAGGACTTAGATGATGCGATTTCACTCAGCAAGCTTGATAACGGAAACTATAAGCTCGGTGTTCACATTGCGGATGTCAGCCATTACGTGACAGAAGGCTCGCCGATCGATGAAGAAGCGTATGAGCGCGGGACAAGTGTCTACCTTGTAGACCGTGTAATTCCAATGATTCCGCACCGCCTGTCAAATGGAATCTGTTCACTGAACCCAAAAGTGGACCGTCTGACACTCTCATGTGAAATGGAGATTGATCAAAACGGCGGCGTGATTAAACACGACATTTTCCAGAGTGTAATCCGTACAAATGAGCGTATGACGTATTCTGATGTAAATAAAATTCTTGTTGATGAGGACGAAACGCTGATTGAAAAGTATGAGCCGCTTGTACCAATGTTCCGTGAGATGGAAAAGCTTGCAGCGATTCTGCGCGGTAAACGTTTTGGCCGCGGTGCGATTGACTTTGATTTTAAAGAAGCAAAAGTACTCGTGGACGAAGAAGGAAATCCGACTGAGATCGGTATCCGTGAGCGCTCTGTCGGTGAAAAGCTCATTGAGGAGTTTATGCTTGCAGCCAACGAAACAGTTGCTGAACATTTCCACTGGATGAACCTGCCGTTTATTTACCGCATTCACGAGGATCCAAAGGCTGAAAAGCTGGAGAGATTCTTTGAGTTTATTACAAACTTCGGTATTACAGTAAAAGGTACTGGAAATGAAGTGCATCCGAGAGCACTGCAGGAAATCATTGATGATATTCAGGGAACACCTGAAGAAATGGTGATTTCAACAATGATGCTTCGTTCAATGCAGCAGGCAAAATATGATGAAAACAGCCTTGGCCACTTTGGTCTTGCGACTGATTTCTATACGCACTTCACTTCACCTATCAGACGTTATCCTGACTTAATCGTCCACCGTTTGATCAGAACGTATCTGATCAATAAAAAGGTCGATGAAAAGACGCAGAAGCGCTTGTCTGAACAGCTGCCTGAAATTGCAGCACATACTTCAGGACGCGAGAGACGTGCAGTTGACGCTGAACGTGAAACAGATGAGCTGAAAAAAGCGGAGTATATGATGGACAAGATTGGTGAAGAGTTTGACGGTGTCATTTCTTCAGTAACAAACTTCGGTATCTTTGTTGAATTGTCCAACACAATTGAAGGACTTGTTCACGTCAGCTATATGACTGACGACTACTACCGCTTTGATGAGCGTCACATGGCGATGATCGGTGAGCGGACCGGTAACGTATATAGAATCGGTGATGAAATTTCAATCCGCGTTGTCAACGTGAATAAAGACGAGCGTGCAATTGATTTTGAAATAGTCGGCATGAAGGGTACACCGAGAGTCCGCAGAGAAACAGCACGCGTTGTAGACAGCCGCGGTAAAAAAGACGGTCGCGATAAGAAAAAGCGTACACGTGATGATGGCGGCAAAGGAGACAAGAAAAAGTTTTATAAAGGTGCTCCGAGAAATAAGAAGAACAAAAAGAAGAAGAAAAAGTAGGATGCAGGGGCGCATTCTAAACTTGGAGCTGTCCAGCTTCAGGCGCTAGCTCCTCGGGTCATAAGCCACGCAGCGGCAAACAGGAAAACCACCCGTTTTCCGCTCCGCGTCTTATGCCTGTCGGATCTGAACGAGCGCCTTCAGCATTTCTATTGGGAGGTTTAACTCATGCCAAAAGGAGAAGGTAAATTACTTGCGCAAAATAAAAAAGCGCGTCATGACTATTTTATAGAAGAAACGTTCGAAGCGGGCATCGTGCTTCAGGGAACGGAAATCAAATCGATCCGCAGGGGACGTGTCAACCTTAAGGATTCATTTGCGCGAATCAGTAACGGCGAAGTGTTTTTAAATAATGCACACATCAGTCCTTATGAAGAAGGGAACCGGTATAATCATGATCCGCTGCGTGAAAGAAAGCTGCTTTTGCATAAACAGCAGATTAATAAATTAATAGGCTTAACAAAACAGCAGGGTTATTCAATCGTCCCGCTTAAGCTGTATATTAAAGACGGATATGCAAAAGTGCTGATTGGTCTTGGTAAAGGTAAGAAGAAATACGATAAGCGTGAGACGATGAAGCAGAAGGATGCGAAGCGTGAAGTGGCACGTGCACTGAAAGAGCGCCAGCGGTAAGGCTTTCCAGTTGAAAAAAGACGGTACTATGTTATAATTGATTATGCTGCTAACAGCGGCAGGACAACCGGATTGAATTCCGGATCCCGTACTGAACCAGGTTAACGCCTGTTTCATCCTTATCATGGGGACGTTACGGATTCGACAGGAATGGTTCGAGCTTGAGTTGCGAGTCGGAGGGATCGTCTCCGTCATCAACGTCAACAAAAATAGTTAACAACAAACAAGATTACGCTCTAGCTGCCTAATAAGCACTTGAGGCCTCACTTGTCTATCACCCATGTAGACCTGCCTGAGGTTCACTTATAGTGGGATACGCAGTCTGCTGCCACCTGAAGCAGCCTGAAGAGACTAATCAGGATAGCCGTTCGGACGCCTGTCAGTTGGCATAAGTTACGGTGAAATGCGAATAGGCTGACTACGCTCGTAGAAGCTCAAGTATTGAAGTTTCTGGACGTGGGTTCGACTCCCACCGTCTCCACCAAATTAAAACGGTGGAAATACTGATATATATAAGTTTATAAGCAACAGGGATATTGAACGGGAGATGAACTCTTCTGTAATATCCCTGTTTTTTTATGTGGTTTGCGAACTCTGGTTCAACTCCTTAACTAAATTCAAGGAGCGATTATATGAAAAGAAACAGAAAACATGGGGTTTTTTCAGTTGAAAACCTTCAAGAAGATTTAGGTTTCTCAGTTTTAAATGAAAATAAGTCGAATAAGCAAAAGTTATCCGTCGTTTTGAAAGCTGTAACAGAACAAATGCATTTAGAAGGAAATAGGATCAGAACTATACAAACATATCAGTATGCATTTAATCAGCTTATACAAAATACAAATATCAATTTTGTGGAAGATTTAAATCAACAAGTAATTTATGATTATCTTGGAAGCTTAAATGTGTCTCAGCAAACCAAATTAATAAGATTGAAATCTATCAAAGCCATACTAGGACGATTCTATAACAATGGATGGATACAAGACCGTTTTTGGAGCGGGATAAAGATTAAAGTAGACAATGAAGTTAAGAAAGGATCTAATGCAGATGATTTACATCAATTGTTGTCTGTAATAGATAAATCAAATTTCATTGGATTCAGAGATAGTGTGGCAATAATCACATTATATAAAACAGGAATCCGTATCAAAACTTTAGGGTGTTTAGAAATTAAGCATATAGACTTTGTTGGTAAGCAACTCGTTTTAGACGGATCGGTTTTAAAAAATCACAACAGTCTAAAACTTCCACTCGATGATGAGCTATTAAAAATGTTTCTTAAACTCATAGATCTTAATTCGAGAATTAAAAAGTACTATGGTACTGAACATTCTTTTATATTTATCACTCAAAATGGTTTGCCAGTATGTAAAACAAAATCCTCAAATTGTGCGATTTCAAAGCAGCTAAATAGGTATTCAAAGAAATATGGTTTTAAAAATATAAATGCTCATTCAATAAGAAGAGCCTATGCTAAAAATTTATTAAATAATGGAGCAAGTGTAGCATTAATTTCAAAAGCACTGGGACACAGTGATATTTCAGTGACTACAAAGTATTTATACTTAGATGTAGATGAGGTTGCGAATAACCTACGACAATATATGAACAATCCAAATTAAATTTTAAAATATCAGTTTGTTTAATGATAAATATTAGCTATATAGCTTTGTTTGATTAGACATATAACAATTAAGTTGATTTAGGAGTGAAATGATGGATAAAAATGTAATCAGAGAGTATATAAAAAATAATAAAAGAATTAATTATCATTTTGATTATGAAGAAGATAGCGGAAAAGTTAAGTTGTTCAATGATGAAGGGTACGAAATAGATCCGAAAATTGCTTTAGCATTGGCTGAAGAATTGAATCACACATATAAAAATATGAGTGAATATGACTTGAATGAAATCAAAAAACAAAATGCCGAAAATGAATATTGGCATTATACTCTTTGTTATGGACCTAATTCATTAGAAACAGCTTTTCGCAAAAATTTAAAAAGGAAGTGGTCTTTTAGCTGTAAAAATTGCGGGAAAAAAGTATCAAGCGATAAAGATAAGAGTTGGTGGAGAATAAGTGGTCCTAATTATGAATCGAGTAATAAATATTGTTCTAAGAAGTGTATAGATCCAATAATTTCTGATATACGTTCTGATCTAAAGGCTAGTATGTATAAAAGTTTTGATGTTCAATAATGAACATTAATTTCTTGAAGTATTTCTAAAAGCTATTGAAATAGAAAATTAATATGAGTATAATCTTCATGAGTAAAACAAGAAATGGATAAAAAATAATAAATTCCCCATAAATAATCTATTTACACTCTTTATATTTTTGCTTCTTTGAGAGTGTGGATAGATTTATCTTATGTAATTAAGTGTGAGATAGGACATGTCAATTTATACTTTTTCATATTCAAATATAAAGATGATTGTTAAAAGTAGTAGTTAATATTTAATTAATTTTAATTTATTTTCTGTGCAAGATTACTCTCTATAAGGAGAGGTATATAATATTACTTAGAGGGTAATCTTGCACAGAACCTTATACGTGAAAGTATTAATGAAAATATAAAGAAAGCAGGAGAATTTTTGCCAAAAGAATGGACACTAACTAACGCAGTAAAAAAATTTACCCCACACCAACTAGAATCTTTAAAAAAGAACAAGGGAAATATGAATAGACGTCAAATAGATTCTCTTATAAAAGAAATGGAATGCTATTATGAGTCAGTTGAAGAAAAAGGAAGAGGTAAAAATCGAGTTTTTTATACAGATAATAAGAGAAAAGAAAAAGTTAAAAAAAGAGACTTCAGACAATATAATAAGGGACAAGCACCTGCTCACTCAAAGTACTTAGCACTTATGGTAATGAATAAGATTGCTAATGTAGATAACATAGCTAGAACTAAGAACGGTTGGGCATCTTATTTTGGTGTTATCTCCCCTGCTGAACAAGATATTATGAGTGGTATTTTTAATAAAGAGTCTATAAAACCATATCATAAATACATGAATAAAATGGGTATCCTTGAAGACTTAGAAGAGCAAGTTTTTCAAGATATTGCAAATACTATAGGTAGGGTTAGTAAAGTACATTTGTTTAATGTATTTAAGCAGGCTTCTGAAAATAATATGGGTTTAATTAGAATAGTCTCTTCTTGGAAAGGTAAAATAAAGAACGTTAGTACACCCATTAATGTAGAAACATCTATTGCAAATGAAATTATTTTAATGGAGAATCAGTTGCTCAAAAAATATGGGATTAGTAAAGCATTTTCTCTTATATATAAGAATGACTCAAAAACTAAATCTTTTAAAGCTGAATGGCTTGAATATATCAAAAACGTTACAGATCTAAACGGAAACGTAATGAACTTGCAATATATATATGAAGTATTTCAGATAAAAATATTAGCAGAGGATGTTTTTAAAAAATATATTGATTCACATTACCCTGATGAATCTGAGGATTTTGACGAAAATTATAACGAAATTCAATATCATCATCAATTACTTAAATACGTGATTGATAATGCGGAAAGAAAACAAAAAAACTATATTAAAAAGCGTAATGAGAAGTTAAATATCAATAACGAAGATACAAAAGAGTTTCTTTTAAGTATAGGCTACTCAAAAAGTGAAACTGATGAATATATAATCCATAATACGTTTGAAGTATCAATAGATGAACATGTAAACTCACCTTATTTAGATTTACTGGTAAGTGAAAATTATGTAAAATGTGTTAAGCATCTCCATGGAATATTGCACGAAATGAATATTAAGGACTGTGAAAGAATTAAAGAAGAGGTTCGATTATATGACTTGCTGGTTGAGGAAGAGATTGAAAAAATGTCAAAGACAAAGGTAATGACTGAAGATAGACAAAAAGTAGTTCTTGAGAGCTTTTATGAGACCAAACCTGAAAATAAAGATAAAGAAAAATTAGATGAATTTATGGAAATAAACGAGAGTCAAAAAAGTGTAACTACTGACCTCGGGGAAGACGAAGATAATACAATCGTAGAAAGTCTTAAAATATATAATGATATTAATAGTGAATATGAAGCTGCAATGGCAGAAATTAATGAAGAGATTAGAGACTATGAACAAAAATACGGTGATCGAGCCATGGAGTATTTAACATTTGATTCTGCAATGAGGTATTTAAATGGGAAGACAACACTAGATGTATTTGATAAACCAAAAATTGATAATGATAGAGACTACAATATGAAATTTGAAGAGCCTAAAAATGAGAGTGCTAAAGATTATAAAGAAAAACTTGTTTTAAATGAACAATCGCATAAAAATCCTCTCGCAGTATTTGAAAAGATTAGGGGGAAATCTAAATAAGTAAATTTTACATCTTTCAACTTAAAACATACTAAGTACCACATTTACTAGGGAAGGCTTTAGATAAAGTTATTACAATAAAAAGTAATTCAAATTAAAAAATCCCTTACTCAAAGCAGTAAGGGATTTTATTTATCTAAAAGAGAGGTCAACCAACTGGATATTAAGTCTTTCCCTAAAACGAAACCAACAATTAGAAATAACGAATAAATTGTATTTGCTGCTATACTTGTCCAAACAGAATGCCAAAAGTTACTTTTACCATTGTTCTTCTGAAATTGTTGCTGCAAGACTTCTTCAGCTGTTGAGTGAAATTGTTTTGCAGCTACTAAGATATTGTCGAGGTGATTATCTGTTAATAATGCATCTTGAATATCTTTTATTTCTTGATTACTTAGAGAACTTCCTTTTTCACCTTCTTTTTTTGATACTGCTTGGAACATTGTATCTAAAAACCTTCTAATAACCGTGTCTCTTACAGCTTGTGTCACCACTTCTTGCTTGTCGCAAAATTCATTGATTTTAGTAAAGGTAGACTTATCCAAAAAGAGTCACCTTCTTTTTTTGCGCTTTTTTATCCCACTCAAGTATTAAAAACTCGATCCTTAATAACATTTGGTCAGAATCAGAGAAGAATGTATACCTAAATAAAGGTCTGGAATAATGATAAAATGATTTAATGTCCTGTTCAAAGTTTATTCTAATTAAATCCTCATCATAAATTTGCAGATAAATTCCATCCGCTAAAGTATTATAAAAATTCGCAAGTGAATAAATATCTGCAATGAGATTTTCATTACCATTATCATAGGTTTTGAAATGAGAACTATTTGTCTCATTCTCCACTTTCCAAAATTCAATATTATTATTTCCTGCTAATGAAGAGATTAATTTGCTCGCAGTTTTTTTAACCTCTTGATTTTGTTCAATTATACGTTGTGTAAACTCAATTCTTTTAAAATTTTGCTGTCTTTTCAAATGTCGTAATAATAGTAAAATTCCTAAAGCAATTGTCATAGCAGCATATGCTAAAATCATACTGTTTAAAATTTCTACGGTTTGAAATATATTCATTCTTTCTCCTCTCGACTAGAAATAAATCAATATAGAAAATTCTACTATATTGCTGAATAAATATCGATACTTTTATAGGTAAAAATGTTGTGTAATCTAGAAGTTTGGTCTACTTAGATGTTAATGAATACCAAATATTATGCCTTTATGGCAGGTTTTTAAGAAATTACTTTTAAATATAAAGTTTTTAATAATAAAATGTTGATTTTATTCAGTCGCAGGATTTCATCTTTTTTGTAAATTTCTCCTGGATAATTATTCACCATATTATGTAATTCAGTTGTGTAAGCCTATTTAACTATTTATAATATTAATAGATAGGTCTGTAATATTAAAAATTCTATTTAAAGGAGAATAAAAGTATGGCATTTAGATTAAACAAAGTAGATTCAGCAAATTTTGATTCACCAATTGAAATGTATAATGATTATAAAAAGAAGAAAATTATGGGGTTGCTAGATTACCAGTCTGCAATGATAGAATCTTACATGAAAGACGGATTTAAGAAGTCAGATGTTGCTCTCGAACTACCTACAGGCAGCGGGAAAACATTGATTGGATTATTAATTGCAGAATATCGAAGAAGAAAAAACAAAGAGAAAGTCGTTTTTGTCTGTCCTAATAATCAGTTAGTAAATCAAGTAGTTGATATGGCTAACAATCAATATGAAATTAAAGCAACCGCATTTACCGGAAAGAGGAGAGATTATGATCCGAATTCTGTATCTAAATATACTACCGCTCAAACAATTGCGGTAACCAATTATAGTAGTATTTTTAATACTAATTCCTTCTTTGATGATGCAGATTTATTGATTTTTGATGATGCCCATGGTGCAGAAAACTACATATCCAGTAATTGGAGCTTAAACATCTCTAGGCATGAAGATGAAAATTTGTTTGTCTCATTAATTCAAGCATTAAAAGATGAAATTGGAGAAGGTGTCTATAATAAAATTGCTGATGACTCACCGTCAACTAATGATTTACAGTGGGTTGATAAAGTACCTCAATCAAAATTTATAGATGCAATTAGCAATATTAGTCCTATAATAGATGCACAAACAGAAGAAACAAATTTAGTTTACCCTTGGAGCAATATAAAATCACATTTAAAGGCTTGCAGCATGTTTATTAGTTGGAACAACATACTAATCCGTCCATTAATACCTCCAACCCAAACCTGTGATTCTTTTGTAAATGCAGGTCAGAGATTATATATGTCAGCTACACTAGGTAAAAGTGGGGAGTTAGAAAGAGTTTTTGGTGTTGAAAAGATCCATCGGCTTCCAATGGTGGCTGAGTGGGATAAGAGAAGTATTGGAAGAAGGTTTTTTATGTTTCCTAATGCTTCGTTTAAAGAAGAGCAAAATAAAGAAATTTATTTAAGAATCAAGGAATTGTCTAAAAGAAATTTAATTCTTACTCAAGACGATTCTACTGTAAAAAAAGTTAAAAAATATTATGAAGGAACATCTACTGAAATATATACAAGTAAGGATATAGAGAAAAGCAAGGAATCATTTGTAAAATCAGATAATTCTGTAGCTATTTTAGCCAACAGGTACGACGGTATAGATTTTGCAGGAGATTCATGCAATATGATGATAATTGCTAATATGCCTAATGCTACTCATTTGCAAGAAAAATTCTTATCAAGAAAAATGGCAGCATCTTTATTATTTAATGAACGTATTAAAACTCGTATTATTCAAGCTATAGGGAGATGCACTAGGTCAAATGAAGATTATTCTGCAGTTTGTGTTTTTGGAAATGAATTAGAAAATGAATTAGTCTCACCAAAAAAATTAAAAGGTTTTCCGCCTGAACTTAGAGCTGAGTTAGAATTTGGATATTCACAATCACAGGAGCAACCAGATATAGATACTTTTTTAGAATTATTAGAATTATTTTTGCAGCAGGGAGAAGAATGGGAAAAGGCAGATGATGAAATTATTTCAACTAGAGATGGTTTTATTACTGATCAGAGTTCCACAGACAATGAGAATAATAAAAAACTTCAAGAGTGTGTAAAGTATGAAGTGAGATATCAATACGCTATTTGGAGAGAAGATTATATAGAAGCGATAAAATTAATTGAACAGATTTTAGCGATTATTGTAACTCCTGAATTAAAAGGTTATAAAGCGTATTGGCACTATTTAGCTGGTGTTGTTGCTAATGAAATATATAAAAACGGAGATTCCTTTTATAAACAAGTAGCAATAGAGAACCTAAGACAAGCATCAACAACTACTCATAGTATAAACTGGTTCTCAAAAATAGTTGAAGAAGAAATTAAAGATGTTGATGAACAAAAAGATAACTATATATATGATTGCTTAGAAAGAATTGAAGATGAGTTTATTAAGAATGGGTATCATAGCCATAGAACTTTTGAAAAAGAAGCAGATGAAATTTTAAGCTTATTAAAAAGTCAAGATGGCAACGAATTCGAAAGAGGACATTTGAGGTTGGGGTTATTATTGGGATATCAGTCTGAAAATGGTAAGGGTAATGCGGATCCTGATCCGTGGTGGATCTTAAATGAATCACTTTGTATAGTAGCAGAAGATAAAATATATGAATCCTCTAATAAAAGCATTCCAACAAATCATGTGAGACAAGCAGCTTCTCATGAAAACTGGATTAAAGATAAAATAAAGATTCTCAAAAGAGATGCTGAAATTATTACTATAATGCTAACTAATGCTTCTAATGTCGATCAGACTGCAGTTACCTATGGTGAGAAAGTTTGGTGGGTTGATCGGGATGAATTTGTCAAATGGTCAGTAAAAGCCATCGAAGCAATAAGAAAAATTAAAAGATCTTTTAGTAGTCAAGGTAATCTGTTGTGGAGAGAAGAAGCAATGAAGATTCTAAAAGAAGATTCAGTGACACCAGAAGACTTTATTGCTTTTATAAAACAAAGAAAATTAGGTTAATGAATAACGAGGAAAATTGAAGATTTTGCGATTACTTATAATGAGGTGTTAAAAGTAGATAAATTCTACTTTTAACACCATTTTTTGACTGGAGTAAAGCTGCTTTTATAAAAAGTCTTCAAAAGCTAAATAATAATTGAAAGACTTAAAAGCGTTTTCTATATTTACGTATTCTGTTGAAAACTGATATCACTAACTCTTACAATAATAAGACTTCTCTTAATTTTAACCTCATTAGTATCTACTGTAACTGCGTTAGTCCTACAGCGTATTTCCGTTAATGTTGCAAAATTAATAGGGAATGGAAACTGAATAACTACCTTGTTTCACGCAAAGCTCTTGAAATTTACCGATTCGACTGAAGTATATCGCTATAATCAAACTCGCTACTATTGATTTTCTACTGCAAAGTAATAGATAACTTCGAGTCAGTTAATCTAATCTTTAAGACTACTTATATCAATATGTATCATATGGGTTTACCCTATTGATACATATTATGGTGATGGTGTATTCTATGTGTATAACGTCTCAAATACATGTATCAAAAAGGATGAGTGAAATGAAGTATGGTTATGCTCGTGTATCGTCTTCTGGTCAAAAGTTAGACTCTCAGATAAAGCTACTTAAAGAGGCAGGTTGCGATAAAGTCTTTCAAGAAAAATTAAGTGGTCGTGAAAAAGAGAATAGAACGGAATTTAATCGATTGTTATCAGTAGTAAAAGATGGTGATGTTGTAGTTGTTACCAAGTTGGATAGGTTTGCTAGAAGTACAAAAGATGCTTTACATATAATAGATGAGTTGAATAAAAGTGGTGTGGACTTGATTGTTTTAAATATGGGTGGAGATAAATTAGATACATCTAAACCTATCGGTAAGTTAATGGTTACTGTGTTGAGTGGGATAGCTGAGTTTGAAGCGGATATGATACGTGAAAGACAAGCAGAAGGTATAGCGCTCGCTAAATCTCGTGGTGTATATAAAGGCAGACCTAAAAAGTATTCCGATCGACATAATGGTTTGCAACACGCATTGGATCTTTATAGTAATAGAGATATCAATAAAATGACTGTTAATCAAATATGCGAGATTACTAAGATTAGTAGAGCAACTTTGTATAGAGAAGCTAAAAGAGTGGGGGACAATTAACACATATTTATAAGCGGGTGATAAGTAAAGGGTACGGAGTAGGTTAAATCACACATTACTGTTTTGTATAAATAGCATTTGCATTATTTAAATTAAAGAATATTGAGAAAATTATTGTTGTAATCAATTAGAATAAAAATTAAAATATAGAAATAACCACTTTCTCTTTTCATCTTTAGCTTGCCGTGGCGCAGAGGAGTGGTTATTTTTATTGGAATTCATTTATTAATAACAGTTCGCTTTATAAATATATTTGGTAGCCATGTGGTCAGATTTCTTTTGAAGAAAATCACTTTTATAAAATTAGATAGAGACTTTTTGTTAGAAGATTAAGGTCGCATATTGACTTAATGGGCTTTTGGCAAGCCTCTCCTTTAATATCTCCTCTTCAGCAAATCCCTCATCAATAAATTTGTTAATCCATTCTTCAATTAAATCATTTTTAAAGTAATCTTTGCTATCCAGAGAAAATGTCACCGTATTATCTACATCACTATAAAAGCTTTTCTTTATTTCCATAGTGACTTTCTGTTCTTCAATTTCCCCTTCAAAAAAGCTCTTCATAATGTTTCGTTTATATCCCATAAGTTTTACCCCTTTTTATGTAATAAATTAATAATAATCATATAATTCAATCTATTCAACTGATAATTTGGGTCTTCGGAATATATAGTGGAATTACTTTCTTAATAGTTTAAAAACAACTGGTGTTTAAATCGGATTTTCTGGTGGGATGTTAGGACAATCAATAGTATTATATAAAAGTATCAATCACATACGAGTGATACGTTGGGGAAAAATAAAATAGTCCAATTTACTTGACCGCGTACTATGGTACACGGTTTATAATATTCATGGGGTGAAATAAGATGATTTATCGCATTAGTGAGTTTGCAGATAAATGTGGAGTTAATAAAGAAACGATTAGATATTACGAGAGAAAAAATTTATTACAAGAACCTCACCGAACGGAAGCTGGTTATCGGATATATTCATATGATGACGTTAAGCGTGTTGGGTTTATTAAACGAATACAGGAACTTGGTTTTTCTTTAAGCGAGATTTATAAATTACTTGGTGTTGTAGATAAAGATGAAGTTCGTTGTCAAGACATGTTCGAATTTGTTTCTAAAAAACAAAAGGAAGTGCAAAAACAAATAAAGGATTTAAAACGAATTGAAACTATGTTAGACGACTTAAAACAACGATGTCCAGATGAAAAGCAATTACATTCGTGTCCAATAATAGAAACATTAACATGAGACATTAACGAAAGGGGCTTTTTTATGAATAAATTTAAGGTAAATATTCAAGGAATGACTTGTACGGGTTGTGAAAAACACGTAGAATCAGCACTTGAAAAGATAGGTGCTAAAAATATTGAGTCTAATTTTCGTCGTGGTGAAGCAGTATTTGAACTGCCCGATGATATTGAGGTTGAAAGTGCAATAAAGGCGATTGATGAAGCAAATTACCAAGCCGGAGAAATTGAAGAAGTATCATCACTAGAAAACGTGGCGTTAATTAATGAAGACGATTATGACCTTCTTATTATTGGTTCTGGTGCTGCTGCCTTTTCTTCGGCAATTAAAGCTATAGAATACGGTGCAAAAGTTGGAATGATTGAGCGTGGAACGGTTGGGGGAACCTGTGTGAATATTGGCTGTGTTCCGTCAAAAACTCTTCTTAGGGCAGGGGAAATCAATCATTTATCAAAAGACAATCCGTTTAAAGGTTTACAAACATCCGCTGGAGAAGTGGATTTAGCTAGTTTAATCACGCAAAAGGATAAATTGGTGAGCGAACTTCGGAATCAAAAATATATGGATTTAATTGATGAATATAATTTTGATTTAATTAAAGGTGAAGCAAAATTCGTTGATGCTAGTACGGTTGAGGTCAATGGGGCAAAGTTATCTGCAAAACGCTTTTTAATTGCAACAGGTGCATCGCCTTCGTTGCCCCAAATTTCAGGACTTGAAAAAATGGACTATTTAACTAGTACAACACTTCTTGAGTTAAAGAAAATACCAAAACGATTAACTGTAATTGGCTCAGGATACATTGGAATGGAGCTTGGACAACTATTTCATCATTTAGGTTCAGAAATAACGCTTATGCAAAGAAGTGAGCGACTTTTAAAGGAGTATGATCCTGAGATTTCAGAGTCAGTTGAAAAAGCGTTAATTAAACAGGGTATAAACCTTGTCAAAGGGGCAACTTTTGAGCGTGTTGAACAAAGTGGAGAGATAAAAAAGGTTTACATAACAGTAAATGGCAGTAAAGAAGTCATTGAATCAGATCAGTTACTTGTTGCCACTGGAAGAAAACCAAATACGGATTCTTTAAATTTAAGTGCAGCAGGTGTTGAAACTGGAAAAAATAATGAAATCCTGATCAATGATTTTGGTCAAACAAGTAATGAAAAGATTTATGCAGCAGGAGATGTGACGTTAGGACCGCAATTTGTATATGTAGCAGCCTATGAAGGTGGAATTATTACTGATAATGCTATCGGTGGATTAAACAAAAAAATAGATTTATCGGTAGTTCCTGCTGTTACGTTTACGAATCCGACGGTTGCAACGGTTGGTTTAACAGAAGAACAAGCAAAAGAGAAAGGGTATGATGTGAAGACATCTGTATTACCTTTAGATGCTGTTCCAAGAGCAATTGTAAACCGTGAAACAACCGGTGTATTTAAACTAGTAGCAGATGCAGAAACACTAAAATTATTAGGGGTTCATATTGTATCTGAGAATGCAGGAGATGTCATCTATGCAGCATCATTAGCTGTTAAATTTGGCTTAACGATAGAAGATTTAACAGAAACCCTAGCACCATATTTAACAATGGCTGAAGGGCTAAAATTAGCTGCACTTACGTTCGATAAAGATGTTTCGAAATTATCTTGTTGTGCAGGCTAAGGGAACTTTTTTTACAACTCCCTATTCAAGTGAACCAGCTAATACTGTACTAAAGGTGTGCAGTAGTTTAGCAAAGTCTACAAAAGATTTCATACACTATTTTGCGATCACCCATTATATAAATGCTTTAAGGGATTTTCTAAGTGCATTTGTGGTCACAAAAATAATTTAACACTGATGATTTCGACATCAAATCTATAATTGATACCTTAACACCGCAGAGTAATAAAGGATGAACAATATGTCAGACTTATTATCCCTACCAGACATTAAAACAATAGAACCACCACAAGAAAATGAAACCGATATGATGTTTAAAGTTGAAGCAGTCGGACCACCTGAACGTTGTCCTGAATGTGGTTTTGACAAGTTGTACAAACACAGTTCAAGAAATCAACTAATTATGGATTTGCCCATTCGTTTAAAGCGAGTGGGCTTACAATTGAACCGTAGACGATACAAGTGTCGTGAATGCGGATCTACCTTCTGGGAACGCCTAATATCTGTAGATGAAAAGCGTAGTATGACCAAAAGGCTTTTAAAGTCCATTCAAGAGCAATCCATGTCTAAGACCTTTGTAGAAGTCGCAGAAAGCGTTGGTGTTGACGAGAAAACTATTAGGAACGTTTTTAAGGACTATGTGGCACTCAAAGAACGTGAATACCAGTTTGAAACTCCTAAGTGGCTTGGGATAGACGAGATACATATTATCCGTAGACCTCGGCTTGTATTGACTAATATTGAACGCAGGACTATTTATGACATCAAGCCAAACCGTAACAAGGAAACAGTCATCCAACGTCTTTCAGAAATCAGTGACAGGACTTATATTGAGTACGTCACAATGGATATGTGGAAGCCTTACAAAGACGCAGTGAACACTATCCTTCCACACGCTAAAGTTGTCGTAGATAAGTTTCATGTAGTTAGAATGGCTAATCAAGCCTTAGATAACGTCAGAAAGTCTTTGAAAGCCCATATGAGCCAAAAAGAAAGACGTACCCTTATGCGTGAAAGGTTTATCCTTCTAAAGCGTAAACACGATCTAAATGAACGTGAATCATTCCTCTTAGATACTTGGTTAGGTAATCTTCCTGCTTTAAAAGAAGCCTATGAACTCAAAGAAGAGTTTTACTGGATATGGGATACTCCTGATCCAGATGAAGGTCGTCTTCGTTATAGTCAATGGAGACACCGTTGTATGTCCAGTAACTCTAAAGCCGCATATAAAGACCTCGTGAGAGCCGTAGACAACTGGCATGTCGAAATATTCAACTACTTTGATAAAAGGCTCACTAACGCTTATACGGAGTCAATTAACAGCATTATTAGGCAGGTAGAGCGAATGGGTAGAGGTTACTCGTTTGATGCCTTACGAGCCAAAATCCTTTTCAATGAGAAGCTCCATAAAAAGCGTAAGCCACGATTTAATTCAAGTGCTTTCAATAAAGCTATGTTATACGATACTTTCAATTGGTATGAAGTGAATGATCACGACATTACAGACAACTTTGGTGTCGATTTTTCCACACTTATTAAGAATTTGGAGAAGGGTGATTTATAAGCCCTTTTCCACCATGAAATCTGAATACCCGATAATTTATTTAAAATTATGCATATCTATCTCATGTTTTGGTGTGAAAAATATAAATGATTGTTTGCAAGCACTAAAATAAAGAGTATTGAGATAATATCGATTAAAAGTTAAAATATAGAAATAACCACTTTCTCTTTAAATGATTAGCTTGTCCGAGCGCAGAGGAGTGGTTATTTTTATAATAAATATAATAGGAGAATCACAGAATGAAAAAGAGCATGAACTATTTAATCTTACTTTTAACAATTGTATTTATGGTAGGTTGTAACACTGTAGAGGATGTCACTACAGATGTAGATTTAGAAGCTGAAGCAGCAACAGAAACAGAAACAGAAACAGAAACAGATTTTCAAGAGTCCGTAGATGAAAGTAACGTAGATAGTAAAGAAGATACTTCTATTGAAACAACTGTTGAGGAAGTAGAAGGAAATGAAACATCAGATCTTTCCAATAGTGAATTATTTGAGGGGTACGAACTTGTGGAAGTCGATGGTGGAGACTTATCTGGGTATCGTGAACCTAACGTTGTTGTTGATATTGGTTTTGGAGATCGTGAATATTGGGCGTTTACGAATGAACATGGGCAGCTTATCAAAGTCATTGCCAAAGAAATCATTCTACAAGATGATACTACTGAAGACGTTACATCAGCTGGAAGGTACTATTCTGATGAAGCAAAAGTTCCAGGTGTTGAAAGTGATGTGTTAGATGAAGGTCATATTATTGCCGATTCTCTCGGAGGCGTATCAAATGCTTATAATATTACTCCACAAGAAAGTACGCTCAACAGACACGGGGATCAAGCGTATATGGAAAACGAAATTCGTAGAGCTGGTGGAGCAAGCGATTTTGAAGCACTTATCACGTACCCTGACAACGAAACACAGATCCCATCAAGTTATCAATACACTTACACGTTAAATGGCAATGTCATTGTTGATACATTTGATAATGTTAACCCTGATGAGGTTAACGAATCACTTGGTTTAACAGAGAGTGAGCCTGTTGAGTCCACAGAATCAAATGAAACAGGTGATGTTTCTAGTGTTGATACAAATGGAAATGGTCAAGTTACAATACAGGAAGCAAAGGATGCAGGGTTCACGATGCCGATCATGAGTGACCACTGGCTTTACCCATATATGCGTGATAATGATGGAGACGGAATGGTTGGAGAGTAAACAATTAATATTTGAAAGCGCATAGATGCACAATCTATGCGTTTTTAAGTTCAATAAAGAGAATTTATTTAACACAAATAAAATTACTCAATAATTGTTGCTATAAAAATATATTCAGATTGAAGAGACGGTTAAATTTGAATAGAAAACGATATTTAATCATAGGAGCGGTTCTGCTTTATATTGTAGAGTTTCCTATCGTTGTAAATAATTTAATGGCATTTAAAATTGGTACAGTGTATGGAGAAACTGCAACTTGGATTACTTTTTTGGCTCAGGAAGTTGTAAATAAGTTATATAAAAATCACTTAAAAAACTAACGAATAGATAATACAAAGAACTTTAAAATTAAAGAAAATTTATAGTGAGTATTAGTTGAAAATGTAGTGAAAAGTAATTTGGGGTGTTTCCTAATTCTATTGAAATCAATTATGCTAGTTATATGGATATAAGCGTAGAAGCTTACTACATATTTATCAAAAAATTGCTACCTGTAGGCATTCACTGCAGCACCTGATTTTGTAACTACTTGTACAGGTGCAGGGCGCTAATCCTTCACACACAACACAAAGGGGCATAAATGATGGCAGATAAACAGTATTATTCTCAACGTAACGGACTGTACAGTGACGGTGACTTTTATATGGATGAAGATGATTTACAAAGGTATTTTAATGGTCTTTATCAAGAGTTTTTAGACGGTGGTTTCTTATCAGAAGTACCTCGTTTTAAATCTGTAGAAATTGAATTGCTGTCTGCAGAGAAATTCGGCAAGTTCCATTTGTTGCCTTTTAATAATGAGAAGATTTATTCATATGATGATATTTTCGACTTTATAGAATATTTCTATGAAAACATAACGCTACCTGAAGATTATCAGCTATCAATTATGGATGGTGAGGAGATTCCTGGAAAACGGATTCCAGATAGCGACTTGGCTCCTTTGGCTGAAATAAAAGAGAAGTACAGAAAGAAAACAAATAGAATATTATCCAAATATGAAGATGGCTACGAATTGACTGAAGATGGTTATGTCCGGGAATTAGTCGATAACGGGATGGAAAAATTGCTAGATGCAGAACAGGTATTTCCTGAAGATGAAAGTGCAAATTCAGCTATAAAATGGGCAAAACAAAATTTCTTTAAGTCAGCCGCAACACTGGAAGATAAAAGAACCGCAGTTATTGAACTAGGTAGGGTACTAGAAAACCTTCAGAAAAGTAATCAGTTGCCCTTCAATAAAACTGATGAAAATGACATTTTTAATCTCTTAAATGGCTTTAATATTAGACATTATAAACCAAAACAGAAGCCGAATTATGATGAAGAAATCTTTTACCCGTGGATTTTCTTTAACCTGTTATCTGCTATTGATGCTGCTATAAAGATTCAGAAAAGGAATGAAGGTATGTAAAGGTATTTTAAAAAATTGGCAGATGTTCGTAGAACCATTATGTATAATTATTGGTATCTCCTTATGTGTAAGATCATTGCGATAGCAATAAGCACTATTAAACTTCAACCAACAAGAAACAAAGGTATTACTGGACTAACCCAAATATTAATGAGTATAATTAAAATCGAGGAATTGAACCGAGTTCGTAAAAAAGTTATACTCCCTAAAGCTAAAAAACTATATATCAGAAGCTTCAAACCCAGTTGGCATAAGTTACGGTGAAATGCGAATAGGCTGACTACGCTCGTAGAAGCTTAAGTATTGAAGTTTCTGGACGTGGGTTCGACTCCCACCGTCTCCACCAAATAAATATTTGGTGGTTTTTTTAATTTCATTGATTTTCAATAGACTTCTAAAACATTGAGATAAAAGGAAATACACCAGAGTTTTCACATATTCTCAGGATTTATAGCAGTTTAAAACAAAATGAACAGCATGATTCCAGCAAAAAAACAGTAATAAGAAAAGTAGATTAGTTTACCGCTTTTCATTATGCCAATAAGCCATTTCATCGCAACGTAAGTCATTAAAAGTGTTGAAATAAATGCTAACAGATAAGGAACAACCAAATCTGATTTGTCAGGCTCATTGATGAAATCAGAAAACCCAAGAACTACACCGCCAAGGCTGACAGGTATATAAAGCAAGAATGAAAACCTCAGCGCTGTATCCTGTTTCATTCCTACAGCAATGGAAGAAATAATTGTAGCGCCTGAACGGCTTATCCCCGGCATTAAGGCAAGTGACTGGCCAAACCCTACAATGAAGGAATCCTTAATAGAAATGTCACCTTCACTTTTTGTCCCCTGTATATTTTTAATTAACCATAAAGCAATTCCAGTCAAAAATAACATAATGGCAATAGTCGTCATACTCGTTTTATCAGCAATAAAGTCATTAAGCAGCAGTCCAAGTACTCCAGCTGGCAGTGTTGCAAGGATTAAAAAGACGACGAACTGAAAATCACTTTTGTAACCTGATTCTTTAGTTCTTATATAACTGATCGAGTTTACGATCAGTCTGAAAACATCACTTCTGTAGATAATGAGAACAGCGAGAAGTGAAGCAGTGTTTGTCAAAATGACAAAAGTGAACCCCTGTTCGCTTAACCCTAATCATTCACTCGCAATCATTACGTGACCGCTTGAAGATACAGGGATCGGTTCTGTAAAACCCTGTACGAAGCCAATGATGATAATGTTGATTAAATACATAAAATCCAGTTCATTCATAATTTCCTCCATGAATTAAGGTGGGCTGAAGATGAACAGCTGTTCGGAGGGTTTTTAACATACGGGCAGATTAAATCCCACATTGGTATCTTAAGTAGTAACATCCCGTCATTCACTTTGTCTAACTCCAATACAGTGTTGCTCATACGATCACCTCATTCATTTCTTTTGATATGCAATGATGTCTCCGGGCTGGCAATTCAGTGCTTTGCATATCCCTTCAAGAGTGGAAAAACGGATTGCTTTTGCTTTATTGTTTTTCAAAGTTGATAGGTTGGCCATCGTGATGCCAACTTGTTCTGACAATTCAGTTACGCTCATTTTCCTCTTTGCTAACATCACATCAATATGAATTATGATCATCAATTTCACCTCAAATTATTAATTCATTTTCACGTTTAAATTCGATTGCTTCCCATAAAAGCTTCTCAAGAATAGCAGCAAAAACACCGATCACCATTGAGGCTCCAGCTAACACTATTCCGATTAATATAAATACCGGGGTATCATCCGACCGTGCCACTACAATAATGAATGGCAGAGCTATTAAAAAAAGAAGACTAATGATCACTGCATATTTTTTAATCAGCTTCAAAGAACTGACGGATTGAGATGAAAAAGCCTGATTTTTATCGATATTTAAAAGTAATTTAAAGGTTTGATACAAGGAAAGAAAATAAGGAACAGCCGCTGCATACATAATCAGAATAAATCCGATTAATACAATCGCTACCGTCTCTCCGTTAATTGCTTCGTCAATCACATCAAAAAACAAAACCGGGAAAGCGTATACACATATGATTAAAATAGGTAATGCCAGAACAAGTAAGGTCAATTTAAGTAAAAAAGTTGATCCTTTTTTCATCATGCACCTCTCGAAAAATTAGTTGATTTTACTTTTTACAACCTTCAAATTTGCCACAATCAGAAAACTCACAATCATTAATAGCAGCCAGGAACTAATCTTTCCTAAATGCACTAATTCCCATGATTCGTTTTGATTGGGGTACTGCCACGCACCGAGAAAAGTAGCGATGTTTTCACCAATCCATATTAAAAATCCGATCAGCAGAAAAAACATGAGGATCGGGATTTTAAAGTACCGGCGATTCACATTAAAGGTCAGCTGAGCCTGAGAAAAAGTCAGCGCTATAAGCACAAACAATATCCAGCGCAGGTCCATAATGTAATGGTGAGTAAAAAAGTTCAGATAGATCGCCGCTGCCAGCGGAACCGCAAGAAGTAGTGAAGGCCATTTGATCAGTTCAACATCAAATCTTCGCCAGAACTGACACAGGTAGCTCGCTACACTTGCATACATAAAGCTGCTGAATAATGGAACGCCATACACTTTAAAAAACGCTTCCCCCGGATAACTCCATGACCCCATATTTACTTTAAAAATCTCCATCGCCAGACCGATTAAGTGAAAGACGGTAATCACCTTTAACTCATCAATACTCTCGATTCCCAGGCGGACCATCAAAACCTGCATGAGCAGGCAAAAGAAAAGCAGCCAGTCATAACGGTCAAACAGTGGCAGATTAAATAATTGTGTTATCCCCAAACAAACGAAGATATAGATCGGGAACATTGCAGATCTGAACTGGTCTAAAGTGAAGCGCCATATATCAACTAAAACAATTTTGCTTTTACTTTCTATATACGCGTTAATAGCTATCCCTCCTCAGCTACATTTTGAATAACTAGATAATATCACCATATTTATCGAAAAACAATAAATAATTATTAAAAATAAATAAAATTATATTAATAAGCAATCTATATAAATGCTTCTTTTTGGATATATATCTTATTAAAGTTTTCTGGTTATCTTAGAAGGAATTAATAAAAGGCTAGAAAATTAATAAAATGATTTAGTTTTAATTCAACTGGCGGAAAAGTCTAAAATTGAAAAATCATGAGGTTGAAATAATCAATTTAAGGATTGAAACGGGTAAACTTTCGGTTGATCTGGCTGGGCTGATTAATTCACAAATTGCAAAGCACTTAGTTGTAATGCGGGATGATCTTAAAGAGGGCGTGACAAAGGGGGTATTGTCAGGCAGTATTCAGAAAATGGTGCGGAGGTTAATGATCTGTTGCTGACAAGAATAAAGTCCCAGATCAGAGAGTTGTATTAG
Source organism: Jeotgalibacillus malaysiensis (assembly GCF_044789845.1). NCBI lineage: Bacteria > Bacillati > Bacillota > Bacilli > Caryophanales > Caryophanaceae > Jeotgalibacillus > Jeotgalibacillus malaysiensis. Next base: position 2,535,899 of record NZ_CP085252.1, on the reverse strand, counting down.
AGTATATTTTATCCTTATTACACGATTAACGGCCACCGAATTTACGATGACCGCTTTGGGAAGAAAACGAATCAATGAAAAATCAGCTTAGGTCTTTCTTCCATAAAAGCCAGCAGGAGAGTATGCTGTCAGCTGGTAATTAAGAAGAAGGGTTGTTGTTAGATATATTTGTTGAAATTTTATTCCATACAGACCGGGTTCATAAGTTTCAATAATATGTTGCCTTGAACAGAGGTTCGCTCGCCTCGGTAAGAAAATGCACGGCCCGTTGGGAATAAGCTTCCGCGTGTAAAAGTACTTAATATATTTTGCAAAACATAAAAAAAGAAACCCAATCAGGTTTCTTTTTTTACCATCTATAAATTGATCTTCTTTACTCTCCACTGCTTTCCCTGATGAGTGTATTGATTCAGCTTGCTTGAAAGTTTACTGGCCTCATGCTGATCCACAAAAAACTTAAACGCTCTATTAAGTGAATCCTTTAATACTTCATGAGTACCATTGTTTTTCCTGTGTAAAATGTACATGTTGTCTGTCAGCTCCTTCATAAACGATTAATTAAATTGTGCCAGATTTAATATGAAAAAGTTGGCGAACCATTGGAAAAAATCCTTTTTTTATTCGACAGATTATGAATGGTTTTTAAGTATTCTGTTATCACAGGGAGAGAACTTAAAAAAATATATTCAGCAATTTGCAAAAACACAATTTAATGATACATAATATAAAAAAATAACCGATATAAGTAGTACGAAAGTTTTATTTTTGACTTCTCTGAATGAGGTGAGGACTTTGCGGTACAATCGGAAGGAAAGCTTCAGATTCGCATTCAAAAAGCCGTTAGAGGCAGCGTTTAAAATTTATGAACTGCATGGTCGTGAGGTGAATTCCCACCCGGGGAAGGCCCTGATGCATGATTTGAGTCCGAGCGGGACTAAGATGAGCTCTCAGCTCAATCTGCCTGTGAGCAACCAGGATGAGCCGGTTAAAATTCATTTACAGTTTATGCTGAATGAAGTGGTATATGAAATGAAAGCAGAATTAGTATGGAAGAGAGTAAGTGGTGATGATTTTCACTATGGTGTTCATTTTTATGCCTCTGATGATGTGAAAGAGGATATCGTAATGCAGCTGAAGCAATATGTAAAGAGAGTTTAAAAATAAAAGAGCGGCTTAATGTGCCGCTCTTTTTTCTATTCAGTCTGAAGCGCAGTGCGTTTTTTAAAGGTCTTCCATGGTTTACGGTTTGCATAATAAATTCCTGCAAAAATAATGATCATGCCCCCAACCAGTGAAGGCGTAATTGGCTCATTAAGTAAGACACTGCCCCAGATCATCGCAGAAACCGGTGCAAGGTACGTAACTGTCGTCGCAAACTCAGGTGATTTCTGCCTGATCATATAATAAAACAGCAGGTAGGCGATCCCTGAACCAAAGCAGCCAAGCCCAATTGCTGAGAGCCAGAAGGACGTATTGTATGTAAAATTCATTACGCTATACCCGTTAATTGTCATCATGATAAGACCAACAATTGCTCCGGTAATCAGAGATGTAGCAGACAGTAGCACAACACCGGTTGCCGGTGTAAAGCGTCTGACGTAATGAGAACCGAACCCATAGCACATTGCCCCGAGCATCATCGTACCAACCCCGATAAATTGTGAACCGAAGATCCCGCCTATTTTAAATTCTATTAACACGAGCACGCCTGTAAAACCAATCAGTATCCCGATCCACTGCTGCAGTTTTAGTCGCTGTTTAAATAGAAAAAATCCGATCAATCCTGCAAAAACCGGAGTGGTGGCATTCAGTACAGATGCTGTATTTGACGCAATTCTCGTTTCGCTCAGTGCAATGAGTGCCCATGGAAGCGCCGCGTTCATAACCCCGATCACAATCAGATGCTTCCACGGAATCGGACGCTCAATTTTTCTCCACTGTACAATCAGAATTGGCAATAAAATCAGCGCGCCTGCTGCACATCTGATAAAAACCGTTCCCCAGACGCCTGATGATTCTGCCAAAATTTTAATAAATACAAACGAAAGGCCCCAGATCAGGCTGAGACCTCCGAGTGCTGCATATGCTCTCATATTGTTCTCCTTTTAGCTTGAAATCAGTGTGACGGTATACTGACGCGAGCGTGGACCGTCGAATTCACAGAAATAAATACCCTGCCATGTGCCAAGCACCAGCTCGCCATGCTGAACCGGGATTGTTTGTGCATGTCCGACTGTACTTACTTTCATATGTGATGCAGTATTGCCTTCCATATGACGATCTTTTGGATGATCCCAAGGGTACACTTCATCCAGCCTTCTCAAAAAATCAGTTTTCACATCAGGATCTGCATTTTCATTTACGGTAATGCCTGCAGTTGTGTGCTTTGATGATACGACAGCAATGCCGTTTTCAAACGACTGACTGCTGATCCACTGCTGCACTTCATGTGTTATCTCAATCATTTCATCACGGCTGAGCGTTTTCACTGTAAACGTATGAAACATTTGATCATCTCCTTCAGTGATAGTGTACCGCACGAAAGTTGAGTTTTCTATTAGAACACACATATTCTGTCAAAAGGACGCTTTTAAAAAAATGTAAGCGTTTAAATATAGAGAAATATTGATAAATTCAGAATTCTTATTGCGGAACCTCACATCTCTATGTATGATGGTCTTTATATAAACGTTTCGCTGCAGCGATGTAAAGCGGAAAATCATCAGGAGGGTTACACGATGGATACGACAAAAAAAGATCTAAGAATCAGAAGTAAAGTCATCAGTGAAGGAGTCAACAGAGTGCCAAACCGTTCGATGCTTCGCGCTGTCGGTTTTACAGATGAAGATTTTAAAAAACCGATGATTGGTATAGCAAGTACATGGAGTGAAGTGACGCCGTGTAACGTACATATTGATAAGCTTGCCCAGCGTGCGAAAAGCGGTGCAAAAGCGGGCGGTGGTGCACCGATGATTTTTAACACGATTACAGTATCTGACGGGATTGCGATGGGGCATGAAGGAATGTTCTACTCACTGCCGAGCCGTGAAGTAATCGCGGATTCTATTGAAACAGTAACGAATGCAGAACGTCTTGATGGCGTAGTCGCAATCGGAGGCTGTGATAAAACGACGCCTGCCTGTGTCATGGCGATTGCACGTATGAATATTCCTTCTGTCTATGTATACGGCGGTACAATCCAGCCGGGTAAACTGGACGGCAAAGATATTGATATTGTTTCTTCATTTGAAGCAGTTGGTCAGTACCAGGAAGGCCTGATTGATGAAGAACAGCTTTATAAAGTAGAATGCAGTGCCTGTCCGGGCGCTGGTGCATGCGGTGGTATGTATACAGCGAACACAATGGCATCAGCAGTTGAAGCACTTGGTATGAGTATTCCGGGATCATCTTCAACACCTGCAATCAATGATTATAAAGAGCAGGAATGTGAACAGGCAGGGGAAATGGTTGTAAAACTGCTTGAGCAGGATATCTATCCGCGTGACATCATGACAAAAGAAGCGTTTGAAAATGCAATTACAGTTGTTATGGCACTTGGTGGATCTACGAATGCATTTCTTCACCTGCTGGCAATGGCGCACGCGGCTGAAGTGGATCTGACAATGGATGACTTTGAGCGTGTACGTCAGAACGTTCCGCACATTGCGGACCTGAAGCCGAGCGGTAAATATGTCATGCAGGATCTTTACGAAGCAGGCGGCGTACCGGCAGTGATGAAGCTTCTTTTAGAAGTAGGCCTGCTTCACGGCGACTGCATCACAGTTACAGGTAAAACAATCGCTGAAAACCTTGCCGAAGTTCCTTCATTAAAAGAAGGTCAGCAGGTCATTACACCATTCAACGAACCACTTAAGAAAACAGGTCCACTTGTTGTGCTGAAAGGAAACCTTGCTCCTGAAGGCGCAGTTGCAAAAATGAGCGGACAGAAAATCAGCCGCTTTGAAGGACCTGCAAAAGTATATGACAGTGAAGCTGAATGTACAAAAGCGATTGAAGATAACCAGATAAAAGAAGGCGACGTCGTCGTAATACGTAATGTGGGACCTAAAGGCGGACCAGGTATGCCTGAGATGCTCTCTATCACGGCGATGATCGTCGGACGCGGGCTGAACGGTAAAGTAGCCCTCATGACAGATGGACGCTTCTCAGGAGGCTCGCACGGCTTCGTAATCGGTCATATCGCACCGGAAGCAGCAGTCGGAGGACCAATCGGCCTGCTGCAAAATGGAGATATCGTCGCAATCGACAGCGATACTCAGGAAATTAACCTGCAGATCTCTGAAGAAGAATTCGAAAAACGTGCCCGTGAATGGAAAAAGCCTGAACCAAAATTCAAGCGCGGTATCCTTGCAAAATACGCAAATACGGTATCTTCTTCATCTAAAGGTGCAGTAACAGATTTATTTGAAGAGTAACTTATTGAGGCCAAGACATATATTGTCTTGGCTTTTATAATCGTTTCTCTGCGCTCCAGGCGGACGCTTTCCGCAGGGTGTGCGGTGAGCCTCCTCGACGCTGCGCGCCTGCGGGGTCTCACCTGTCACACTTCTCCTGCTGTCGCCGCCTTACGCTTCGCTACACTAAGATATTCATTCTAAGAGCCCACATTCTTTTTAAAAAAGAACTATATTTTATAATCTAACTCTCCTATCTACTTTATGAGAAAAAATAGGTGTATAGCAGTCTCAAATTATATAAGAATAGGTTGACTGAAGCGGAAGGCGGGGACTCCGGGGCGATAAAGCGGGATAGCCGAGACCCCACAGGCGAAGCCGAGGAGGCTTGGCGCCCGCCGCCCGGAAAGCCTCCGCCTGCAGCGTAAGTCAACCGGCCACCTTAAACCCTACAGGCAGATCTTTCGATAAACAAAATTAAACAATGTAAGATAAGAATATGAACATTTCAGGAGGGATTCACCGATGAAAATTGAAGTATGGTCAGATTACGTATGCCCGTTTTGCTATATCGGCAAAAGAAAGCTTGAAAGCGCACTGAACAAGTTTGAACATAAAGACCAGGTGGAAGTCGTCTACCGCAGCTTCCAGCTTGATCCTGATGCCCCGAAAAACGCATCTGAGGACACCATCTCAGCACTTGCGAAAAAATATGGCATGTCCTATGATCAGGCCGTTGAAATGACCAGCAATGTTGTAGCGCAGGCAAAAGAAGTCGGCCTTGATTACGACTTTTCAAAAATGAAGCGCACCAATACGCAGGATGCACACAGACTGACTCATTACGCAGCTGAGCACGGAAAAGATCAGCAGATGACTGAAAAACTGTTAAGTGCTTATTTCCTTGAATCAAAGCATATTGGTGATCACGATCAGCTTGTTGCGATCGCTGAAGAAGCCGGTCTTGATGGGGAAAAAGCGCGTGAAGTCCTTACATCTGATCAGTACACAGAAGAGATGACTGCGGATATTCAGAAGGCTGCACAAATCGGCGTATCAGGCGTACCGTTTTTCGTACTCGATAATAAATATGCCATTTCAGGGGCACAGCCTGATGAAGTGTTCACTCAGGCGCTTGAAAAAGTATGGGAAGAAACGAATCAATCACCGCTTGTGAATGTTGGCGGACAGGGGAATGCCTGCACAGATGATTCATGTGATATCTAACACAAAAAGCACGCCATCGCGGCGTGCTTTTTGTTATGCATGTGCAAAATACGTCTTAATTAAAAACTGGTACTGATCATCTGTCAGCTGGAATGCAGGGTAGCCGGCATCCTGTAATAGAGACTTCGTATTTTCATCCTTAAAAACAACCGTGCGCGAAAGATACGAGTGGAATACGCTCATTGGCGCATTAATGACAGCGTCCTCATCAGATAAATCCATCGTATCTGCTGTAACAGCCAGGTTATCTACACCACTCTGTTCCTTAATCCACTTCATCACATCTGCATTATCCGGAGCCGCATTATTTGAAATGTGATAAATATGATCTCTCTTGGCATGAGTGGCAGCGGCTGTCAGGACGTCCACGACATAATTGACCGGGACAACATTATTTGAAGCTTCCGGATCACATAACAGCTTAATCATTCTGTCTCCGTCAACACGACCGCGTCTGATCAGCTTTTTCAGTAATGCAACAGCCTTCAGCAGACCATAAAGCGCAAATGTTGTGTCAGCCTCGCCGGTATTTGTATCACCGACAATGATCGCAGGCCTGAAAATACTGACGTTCAACTCATGGCGTTTATTCCACACAAGGTGTTCAGCGTGATTCTTACTTTCCTCATAGTCATTTACAAATACTCTGTCCTTTGAATGAAGTTCTTCTTCAGCAATATCTTCAATTCCGGCAGTATAAGCTGTGCTGACATGATAAAAGGCAGGGATCTGCAGTTTCTCCGCGAGCTCCAGTGCGTGAACAGTCCCATCCACATTTGCCAAAAATGTCTTCTCACGATCAGCCGGATCAAAAGATAAAAAGGCAGCTGTATGATAAAGGATATCAATTTTACCAGCAAGAGAATCTGTTTCACTGATACCGAAATCAGTTTGTGTAATATCACCTGTGACCGGGTGGATTCTGTCAGTCTGATCAGCAGGTAGCTGTTCAATCAGCTGATTGATTTTCTGCTCGCTGCGTACGACCGGGTAAAGCGTATGACCTTTATCTAAAAGTGAACGTACAAGCTTTGAACCTACAAAGCCTGTAGCACCGGTTATCATAATATTCATTGTGATCTCCTTTGAAAAAGCATTAGATCCTTATTATATCAAAAGAGGGGAGTTGAATTGAAATCTGAGCTGAAAGAAGTGTATTAAAAAGAGCCGCCCATCAAGGACGACTCTGCAACATTAATATTGACCGCTCTTCTTCAGTTCTTTTCCTTTACGTCTAAAACGCAGGAATACAAGATAGAGCATCGGTACAATGATCAATGTTAGTAAAGTTGAGAACGCAATGCCGGCAATAATCGTAACTGCTAGCGGCGTAAATAACGCATCACCGCTTACGGCAACTGGGATCAGCGCGACAATCGAAGTAACAGCAGTCAGTACAATCGGACGGATTCTGACGCGTCCTGATTCAATGACGGCGTCCAATACATTCATCCCGTTTGCGACACCCTGTTCGATAAAGTCAATTAACACAACAGAGTTCCGGACAACGATACCGGTCAGTGAAACCATACCCATCACAGCAAGGAAGCTGATCGGGGTCTGTGTTACAAATAGTCCGAGTATTGCTCCTGCAATCGCCAGATACACTGCTGTCAGCACAAGGAATGGCAGTGACAGTGAGTTGAACTGGAATGCAATCAGCAGATACACTAGGAAAATCACGATTGTAAATAGTAAGATGATTTCTGAGAAGAAGTCATCCTGTGATTCGTTTTCCCCACCAATTGTCAGTGAATAATCATCATTTAACGAAGAGCGTACATCTTCTACAATGTCAGTCGTTTGTGCTTCAAGGTCTTCCACTTCACCAGGGAATGCGCGAATCGTAATCGCGCGTTCACCGTTTTCGTGCTGAATACGCTGTAGCTGGGAAGTTTCTTCAGCTGTTACCAGATCTGAAAGCGGAATCAGCTGCGGCGGTCCTTCCTGCTGTGAAGCAGACGGCACTTCAATCTCATCAAGTGGAATGTCCTGACCTTCTTCAACCGGGTCTACAAGCAGCTTCATGTCACGCTGCGTGACACCATCGTCAAACGCGGCCATTGGAATTCCTTCTGTGACAAGTCTGATCTGCTGGCTGATCGTCTGAATACTAATATTATTCTCTTCAAGTGCCCCTCGATCCGGTACGTAAGAAATGACCGGCTCTTCTTCACCAATGTTATCAAGAACAAGGTCTACACCAAGATCTTCAATTTGAGTCATGACCTCATCACGGATCGAAACGAGTTCATCAAGCTCAGGTCCTTTTACAGTTACTGTAACCGGTGCACCTGAAGGCGGTCCCTGTTCAATCGTATTCATGAACACAATCGCATCAGGGTACTCACTTCTTAATTCATCAGTCCAGTCCTCTATCAGTCCCTGGGCCGTCTGGTTCTCACGGTCCACTCTTGCAACAATCTGACCGGTATAGTCACCGGTTGTATCGAGCGAGCTGTTAAAGAGGTTCGGCAGTCCGGTACCCGCAAAGACTGACGTTTCATACACGCCTTCATCCTGCTCAAGTACATCTGCCATTTCAAGTAACGTACTTTCAGTCTCCTCAATCGGTGTTCCGATCGGAAGTGTGACATCCACCGTTACTTCTTCTCGGTCAGCAGCCGGGAAAAATTCAAATGGTGTTAAGACAACCAGTCCGAATAATAGAGTAGTCACAATCAGGCCGATTGCACCTGTTAATAAAGGTTTTTTAGCTGTTCTTTTTAACACTTTATCTGCATAGAAATCAGCAAGAATATTCAGCGGCTTCCCTAGCAGACCAGGTGAATCTGACACTTTTTTAGTTGTGTTTCTGTAAAAACTGTATCTGAGCATCGGTACGAGCAGCAATGCAACGATCGTTGATGCAATAATCGTGGTGATCAGTACTGTTGGCAACGCTCTGATAAAGTCACCGTTCCCGCCTGATAAAAAAACAAGAGGGAGGAAGGTAAATACGATTGCAAGTGAGGAAGTCACAATGGATACCCAAACTTCCTTCACACCGGTGACAACACCAGGGAGCGCTTTATCACCTAGTTTGAATCGTCGCTGGATATTATCATTCACTACAATGGAATCATCGACCAGGATACCGAGTGCGATGATCACCCCGATCACTGAAATCTGGTTCAGGTCAACCCCTGCACCCGGGAGCGGGATAATCCCCATTAATACAGACATTGGTACGGCAATCGCCACAACAATCGCACCGCCGGCAGTCAGACCGAGTGAGCTTGTCACAATAACTGCGAGTACTGCAATTGCAAGCGAGAAGAATAGTCCCTGGAAAATATCATTTACCAGGTTTGCCTGAGAGTAATATGATTCAAATGTAATTTCTTCAGGTAAAAGCGGTACAAGCTCAGCGATTTTTTCATCTACTGCTTCATTGACTGAAGGAATATCTTCACCTGATTCTAAGTAAGTTGTAACTGATACAGCAGGCTGTCCGTTTAATGTAATCAGATCCTCTGTCTGTTTTGGCTGGATCTCAACAGTTCCAACATCTGACAGCAGAATAGATTCACCCTGTGGATTCTGACCGATTACAACCTGCTCCATTTCATCTACAGAACTGTAAGATTCAATTGCAAGCTGGTAAATGGTGCCGTCAGCCTCCTGTTTGCCAAGCGGTACCGGATTGAATTCTTCTTCAATTGCTGTAAGCACCTGCGGGAAAGCAAGTCCATTTTCCCCAAGGTCTTCACTGTTTAATGTAAGTATAATTTCTTCTTCCTGCACGCCTTTTACAGTGACGCTTGAAATACCGGGAACCGCTGTGAGCTCTTCTTCCCACGTATCCATCACGCTTCTGAGGCCCTCAAAATCTTCACGGCTGTCAGCAGTCAGCATATAGGAAGTTACGGGGAAATTGGCAGCCGCTTCACTGACAGTCGGCTCAAGCACTTCTTCCGGGAAGGAAGCGCCGGCATCTGAAACCTCCTGTCTGATCGCAGATAATGTTTCCTGCTGATCAGCTCCGTCTGTCAGAGTCACAATGATTTGAGAGAACCCAGCAGCAGAAGATGAGGAAATACTGTCAATTTCATCAAGACCATCAAGGTTTCTTTCAATCGGATTTGTAACCGTCCGCTCAACCGTTTCCGGTGTCGCACCAGGGTACGGAGTGGAGATCGTCGAAATGTTAATGGACGTCTCGGGAATTTCACGCTGCGGCAGCTGAAGGAACGTCAGCACACCGACAATGAGGAATAATACAAATAAAATCATGAATATTTTTGATCTTTTCAGCACCCATTCAAACATGGTTGCACCTCCAATTGTTCTATCAATAAACTAACTTTTTCACAAAACCGACAGTTGTGTCAAGAATGAAGATGCTCGGATGTGTAAAAGGGTATTTTTAAAGAAGATTGGAGTGTTGGGGGGGAGTGTGGAGGTGATTAATTCAGGTGATTTTTGGGTTGAAGTAGGTATACGGTCGGTTGAGGTAGGTGACCCATCAGTTTGAAGTAGGGACTCCAACAAGTTGAAGTAGGTATGTTCCCAGTTGAAGTAGCTATCCCGTCACTTGAAGCCGGTAAACCGCCGAGTTAGCATCATGAGGTCAGATTTTTGCACAAAAAAAGAGCACATTCATCAGAATATGCTCTACATTAAAAATAATTATGATTCCCATTTAATAATAATATCTGCTACGCTCGCAAGACAGAAGTCAGCAGTCTGTGACAGCTCTTCAAGCAGTTCAGGATTTTCATTCACAGCAATTGATTTGCAGCCAGCCGCTCTTGCCATCATACAGTCCACGATACTGTCACCGACCATTAATACTTCTTCAGGCGGCACAGTAAAATCACGGCAGATTTTCTCAAGCATATCAGGAGCGGGTTTACCGTGAGACACATTTTCAGGTGTTACGATAAAGTCTGCATCATGAAAACCGAGTAATTTCATACACGCAGCTGCCCGTTCTTTATTATCAGAAGTGGCGATTCCGACTAAGTATCCTGCTTGTTTCAAATCATGCAGAAGCTCAGTGGCCCCTTTTACAGGAATAAAGGCTTCTTTGATATTTAAAGATTGATTACTTTCATCAAGCAGCTTGTCAGCAAGCGCCAGAGATTCGATCCAGGGCTTGCCGGTATATTGGTAGAGCAGTGCAGCAATGACTGTTTTTTCTTCAGCCTCACTTGCGACTGCCAAAAGACCGCTATGATCTACGCCAGTCTCATTTACACCCATAATCCGGTCCCATTCTTCACCGTGGTGGAGACCAGTCATGGAGACGAAGCGCTTTTTCCTTTCTTTATTTAAAGCTTTCCAAAAGGGTTCTGCCTGGAACAGCGTGCCATCCTTGTCGAAAGCGACGACTGAAGCTGAAACAGGGGTTTCACCGACCTGAATCGTTCTGGATGTCATAGCTGATCTCTCCTCTGGTTACTTTTGCGCGTCCAGAAATTCCTTTACTTGTTCAGGACTTTTCGCATTAGCTGAATGAAGGTGTGCTTTCTTTTCACCATTTTTAAAAATTAGCAGGCTTGGAATCCCCATGACTTCCTGTTCATCTGCAATCTCAGGCAGTTCATCACGGTTCAGCTCATACCAGCCGTATTCATTGTAAGTGTCCATGATCTCATCAATGAACATATCCATTCTGCGGCAGTCAGGACACCAGTCTGCTGTAAACTTTACAATGACAGGTTCATCCTGATTCACCGTTTCTCTAAATTGATCGTTATTTTTAATTCCTTGCATAGTTCATCCCTCCATAAAGGAATCATAAGAGTTTTTTAATGAAAACGCAAAAATAATATGTTTTATATAAGCTGGCTGGTGATTTACGTTTCAGGGGGACGCTTTCCGGACGGTTGTTGCTGAGCCTCCTCGCCTTTGGCTGCGGGGTCTCAGCTTCCAACTAATCGTCCCGGAGTCGCCTCCTGAAACGTAAATCACCATCTTAGGAAAACTAATATTGTCTTTGATAAAACTCTATAAATTTACTGATAATGATTCTCAAAGTCATTGACTGAATCTTTAAAAGAGGCTAGACTGAATAGGAGAGAAGTTGCTGAAGCCTGCGAAGGAAACTAAAGGAGTTCGGATGAGATGCTAAAGACACAGTCATTAACATTAGGATACGGAGATTCCGTTATTATAGAAGAGCTTGATCTGACCATTCCAAAGGGAGAAATTTCTGTTCTGATTGGGGGGAACGGCTGCGGTAAGTCAACGCTGCTGCGCTCAATGGCCCGCCTGCTGAAGCCTCAGAATGGTGATGTCTTACTTAATGGTAAAGAAATCAATCGCTATTCATCCCGTAAAGTAGCCCAGGAAATGGCGATTCTGCCGCAATCACCCGTTGCACCTGAAGGCCTGACTGTCCTGCAGCTTGTGAAGCAGGGGAGATATCCTTATCAGGGCTTTTTACAGCAATGGTCTAAAAAGGACGAAGAAGCTGTGAACAGTGCACTAGAAGCAACAGGCATGTCAGAGCTTCAGGGACGTTTTGTGGATGAACTGTCAGGCGGACAGCGCCAGCGTGCGTGGATCGCCATGACACTTGCACAGGACACAGACCTGATTTTACTTGATGAACCAACGACTTACTTAGATATGACACACCAGATTGAAATTCTGGATTTATTATTTGAATTAAATGAACGTGAAAACCGTACAATTGTGATGGTGCTTCACGATTTGAATCTTGCATGCAGATACGCCCATAACCTGATCGCAGTGAAAGACCGTAAAGTATACAGCCAGGGGAAACCTGAAGAAGTCATCAGCTGCGACCTTGTCAGACACGTATTTGAAATGAACTGCCAGGTTACAACTGACCCATTGTTCGGCACACCGCTATGCATCCCGCACGGCAGAGGCCGATGCATCGTTCAGGAAACAAAAACGACTGCAGACGCAGTGTCATAATCTGAAAACCGTCTACCCTTAGGCGGTTTTTGTTTTTATGATCATTGTAAACAGCCCGTAAATGTGATTGCACAGCAGATAATTGGAATGGGAAGGGTCGCCGGACGGCCGCTGAAAGCCCCCACCCTAAAGCGTAAATCACAAGCCAACTTTTAAAAGCATGATTCAATTAACATCAATTTACCAAATGACGATTAAATAAAACTAAACAGGGAAGGGATGTAAGTACAATGATGAATGAAAAAATGGATGCAATGGTAGAAAAATATGCTGAATTGTTAACAGGTGACACATCTGAACAATCAATAGAAGAAATTAAAATGTATGTGCTCTACAATCATATTGCAAAAACCATGCCGGCACTCGCAAGACACTGGAATAGCCTCTATCCTGAAGGTAAAGAGGAAATGAAAAGAATTGTAAGAGAAATTCAACAAAAGAATAAAGCCGTAAGAGCTGAAAACAAGGATCAGGAAGATTAAAATTGCATAAAAAAGCCGGAAAGTGCCTACACACTTTTCGGCTTTTCAGACTTTTAATGAACAGGCAGCTGACTTTTATCTGACTGTGCCTGACTGGCAGCTTTCTGAATATTAACAGGTGTCTCCTGAGCAGGATTGTACCAGTTTTGCTGCTCCATATAACTGTAGAGCGTGTGCTGCTGTCTTGATGTTTCGTTCAGAACTGACTGTAGAAACTGAAAAAGCTGATTAGTACTCGCTTCATTAGAAGCAACGCTGTAACTGACAGCCAGATGTTTTTCTAAAATAAGAAGATCAGTTGCCCAGTCTTTTTCAGACATTGTGGCAGTCTGTTGAATGTCCTGCATTGAAATTCCTCCTGAGTATTTAGTTTATTGAAGCGGCTGACCTGACAGGAAAGCAGACGTTTTCTCATAGTGATTCTTGTGCATCGTGCAGCATGATTCAAACATGGTTTTTAACTGTGGTGTTGTGCACTGGGAAGCTGCAAAATGTGCTTTCTTTGCAGCCAGCAGATTCCATTCAAGTACGTCTTTTAAGTATAAAAGGTCTTTTGTTGACAGTTGTTGCTGCGTCATATTTTTCGCCTCCTTTTTCGTCAACATTATGTTGTGCAGGTTTTGGAAATACATGCGTCGATTTTTGTATTCAAATGCTGAATGGCATGATAAGATTATGCTAGTCCGCTAAAGTATTCTTTATTTTAGAAAAATAGAAAGCGGTTGCAAAATTTATGATTCAGGGGGTTTGTCATCATGGAAAAAGTGATGCGTGATTTCTTTTTATTCTTATCTTCTAACAAACCGATGACGAAAGCAGCTAAGCAGTATGGTTTAAAGTTTGGTGCTAACAGATTCGTTGCAGGAGAAACAGTTGAACAGGCAGTAAAAACAATTAAAGAACTGAACGAAGAAGGTCTTTGTGTAACCCTCGATTGTCTCGGTGAATTTGTAGATAATGAGCAGGAGGCAGAAGAAATCACAGAGCTTTGTATTGAAGCCGTCCGAGCAATCGGTACAAACAATCTGGACTCAGAGCTTTCACTTAAACTGACATCTTTAGGGCTTGATCTCTCAGAGGAGATTGTCCTTGAAAATATGAGAAGAATCCTTGATGCGGCAACTGAGCACGGTGTTTTTGTCACAATTGATATGGAAGACTATAAGCGATGCGGTAAAACGCTCGGCGTGTTCACACAGCTAAAATCAGAATATGATAACATCGGCACAGTGATCCAGGCCTACCTTTACCGGACGGAAGAAGATATGAAAATGCTGAATGAATTCTCTCCAAACCTGCGACTTGTAAAAGGGGCTTACAAGGAATCATCTGAAGTAGCATTTCCTGAAAAAAGAGATGTAGATGAAAACTTCAAAAAGATCATTGAAATGCATTTATTAAATGGTAACTACACAGCTGTTGCCACACATGATGATGCAATCATTGACTATACATTGATGCTTGTTGAAAAGAATGGGATTTCAAAGGACCAATTTGAATTCCAGATGCTTTACGGCATTCGCGAAGAACGCCAGAGAGAGTTACATAAGCAGGGCTATAAAATGCGTGTGTACACGCCATTTGGTACTGACTGGTACGGCTACTTTATGCGCCGCCTTGCAGAACGCCCGCAGAATGTGGCGTTTGTGGCAAAAGGGATTATCAGTAAATAAACGTGAGACTGCCCAGATTTTGGGCAGTCTTTTTGATTGTGCTGGTGGAGTGAAACAAGTTTTGAGGGTGTATCGCGACAACCTAAATCCCTATTGCTACATCCCGGCCAATAAAAGGTACAACCCTGCCCCTCACACCCAAAATTACATGCTGAAAATTTTTCCATGATTTTATGAAAGCGCTTCTAATTTTCTGTTGCTTTATTCTGAAAACTTTATTAAGATAGAAATGTAGAGAATTTTCTTATATTTTTTTGCCGTAAAATGAATGAGTATTCATTCAAAAATTACGGATTCAGTTCAAAGGGGGATCTTTAACAGATGAGACACATTCAAAAAGCAGTAGTAATCGGCTCGGGTGTCATGGGGTCAGGCATTGCTGCCCACCTTGCAAATATCGGTATTCCATCGCTTCTGCTGGACATCGTTCCAAAGGAATTAACAGAAGCGGAACAGGCAAAAGGGCTGACGCTTGAAAGTCCACAGGTCAGAAACCGCCTGAGTCAGGGAGCTGTACAAAAACTATTTAAACAAAAGCCTGCACCACTATCATCAAAATCCCATGCAGCACTCATTACAGCAGGTAACCTGGATGACCACATGGACCAGCTTGGTGAAGCCGACTGGATCATTGAAGTGGTTGTCGAAAACCTTGATGTTAAAAAGAAAGTATTTGAAAAAGTAGATCAGTATCGAAAGCCTGGCAGTATTGTAAGTTCGAACACATCAGGTATTTCAATAGAAGCAATGGTAGAAGGCAGATCTGAGGATTTCAGTAAGCACTTTCTTGGGACACACTTTTTCAACCCGCCGCGTTACCTGAAGCTTCTTGAAGTGATTCCAGCTCAGTCAACAGACCCGGAAGTTGTTCAGTTCATGAAGACATTTGGAGAAGACACGCTTGGTAAAGGGGTCGTGTTTGCAAAGGATACGCCTAACTTTATTGCGAACAGAATTGGAACATATGGTTTACTGGTGACTGTAAAAGAAATGCTGAAAGGCGGCTACAGCGTTGGTGAAGTTGATTCGGTAACAGGCCCATTAATCGGCCGTCCGAAGAGTGCCACTTTCAGAACGCTTGACGTTGTTGGACTTGATACATTTATCCATGTAGCGAAAAACGTCTACGATCAGGTGGAAGGTCAGGAAAAGGAAGTATTTGAAGTGCCGGACTTTATGCTGAAAATGCGTGATAACGGCTGGCTTGGCAGCAAATCAGGTCAGGGCTTCTTTAAGAAAGAAGGAAAAGAAATTCTTCAGTTAAACCCTGAGACGCTTGAATATGAAACGCGCGGTAAGTTGAAGGCAGCTTCAGTTGAGATGGCTAAGCAGGAAAAAGGCTTCTCAGGCAAGATGAAGACGCTCGTATACGGAAAAGACCGTGCATCAGAATTGCTCTGGTCCATCCTTTCACCGGTGCTCGTTTATTCAGCTGAGCTAAATGGTGAAATTGCTGACGATATCACAGGTATTGACCAGGCAATGAAATGGGGCTTCGGCTGGGATAAAGGACCATTTGAAACGTGGGATGCAATCGGCGTAGCAAAATCAGTTGAGCGCATGAAGGCTGAAGGGCTGAACGTACCTGAATGGGTAGAAAACATGATCGCAAAAGGCCATGATTCATTCTATAAAGAAGAAAATGGTGACCTTTTCTTCTATCATAACGGTTCATATCATCCGGTTGAAGAAAACGAAAAAGTAATCAACCTGAAGCGTCTGAAGAAAAGAAACGGTGTCATTAAGAAAAACTCAGGTGCAAGCCTGATTGATCTTGGAGATGGCGTAGCGCTGCTTGAATTTACTTCTCCTAACAATGCGATTGGTATGGATATTACCCAGATGATCAATTACGCAGTAGATGAAGTATCTAAAAATTATAAAGGTCTTGTGATCGGCAACCAGGGTAAAAACTTTTGTGTTGGTGCAAACCTTGCGATGATCCTGATGGAAGCACAGGATGATAATATTTTTGAAATTGATATGGTCGTCAAGCACTTCCAGCAGGCAATGATGAAGCTGAAATACAGCTCATTCCCGGTTGTGGCTGCGCCGTTTGGCATGACATTAGGCGGTGGAACAGAGGTTTGTCTGCCGGCTGACCATATTCAGGCGTCCGCTGAAACGTATATGGGTCTTGTGGAAGTTGGCGTTGGACTCATCCCGGGTGGAGGAGGCAACAAAGAACTTTACCTGAATTACTACAACAGCCTGCCAAAAGGTGTAGACTTCGATCTTCAGAAAGTAGCAAACAAGGTGTTCGAAATGATCGCCATGGCGAAAGTTTCAACTTCTGCAGCTGAAGCGAGAGACTATAACTTCCTGAGCCAGTCTGACGGCATCAGTGTGAACGGAGACCATTTGATCTATGACGCGAAGCAGGCAGTCCTTCATCTAGCTGAAAACTATACGCAGCCTGTGAAGAAGAAGGTGCCAGTTGTCGGGGAGCCGGGATACGCAACATTGCTTCTTGGTGCACAGTCGATGTATCAGTCAGGGTTTATCTCAGAGCACGATCTGAAAATTGCTAAGAAACTCGCATACGTGATCGCAGGCGGAAAAGTACCTTATGGAACAGAAGTGGATGAAGAATATCTGCTTCAGCTTGAAAGAGAAGCATTCCTCAGCCTGATCGAACAGCCTAAATCACAACAGCGCATGCAGCACATGCTTGTAAAAGGAAAGCCGCTGCGTAACTAATTTGTAGTTAATAACCGCTGTTGATTTCCGTGGAGGACTACGCTTTCCGCGTCCGCGCGGTGAGCCCCTTCCGATGCTTTGCGTCTCCAGGGTCTCACCGCTCCTATGACGCAGGAGTCTCCGTCCGTAACGAAGATCAACAGCTAATAGAGTGAAATAACTTTACGATTCAGCATACAGATTACGAATAACAATCTTATTTGGATAAATCATTTAGTCGATTGTAGCGTAAGGGGCGACTCCTGTGGCAGGTAGGGACGTGTGAGGCCATGGCGAAGCCTGCGGGCTCACCGCCCGGCCGCGGAAAGCGTCCCCTTGAAGCGGAAATCGACGGTTTTGAAAAACCACACCAGCATTTAAGGGGGAGCATTATGCGTGAAGCAGTAATCGTTGCCGGAGCGAGAACTCCGGTCGGTAAAGCAAAAAAAGGATCGCTGGCTCATGTACGTCCGGATGATTTGGGCGCACTTGCTGTCAGAGAAACATTGAAGCGTGCAGGAAACTATGACGGGGAAATTGATGATCTGATTTTCGGCTGTGCAATGCCGGAAGCGGAACAGGGTATGAACATGGCGCGTAATATCGGTGCACTTGCAGGACTGAACTACACAGTACCGGCGATCACAATTAACCGCTATTGCTCATCCGGCCTTCAGTCAATTGCATATGGTGCAGAGCGGATTATGCTTGGCCATGCAGATACAATTATCGCCGGCGGAGCAGAATCAATGAGTCTTGTTCCAATGATGGGTCATACAGTGCGGCCGAACTCAAAAATCGCAGAAGAAATGCCTGAATATTATATGAGCATGGGTCACACAGCGGAGGAAGTGGCGAAGAAATTCGGCATCTCGCGTGAAGACCAGGATGCATTTGCTGTCAGAAGTCATCAAAAAGCAGCTAAAGCGGTTCACGGCGGCGTATTTGATGAAGAGATCGTGCCGGTGGAAGTGACACGCCGAACAGTTGGGAAAGATCATAAGCTGAAAGAAGAGACTTTTACATTCTCAAGAGACGAAGGCGTACGCCCTGACTCCTCAGTAGAATCCCTTGGTAAACTTCGTCCGGCGTTCTCAATGACCGGGTCAGTAACAGCGGGTAATGCGTCACAGACAAGTGACGGGGCTGCAGCTGTCATGGTGATGGAGCGCGAAAAAGCAGAATCACTTGGACTAAAGCCAATCGCTAAGTTCCGTTCATTTGCAGTAGGCGGCGTGCCACCTGAGATCATGGGTGTCGGACCGGTTGAAGCGATTCCAAAAGCGTTGAAGCTTGCAGGACTTTCTCTATCTGATATTGACCTGTTCGAGCTGAATGAAGCCTTTGCTTCTCAGTCAATCCAGGTCATCAGACAGCTTGGCCTGAATGAAGAGATTGTTAATGTAAACGGTGGTGCGATCGCACTTGGTCACCCACTGGGCTGTACAGGAACAAAGCTGACTTTGTCACTGCTTCATGAACTAAAGCGCAGACAACAGCAATTCGGTGTAGTTACAATGTGTATCGGCGGCGGAATGGGCGCAGCAGGCGTCTTTGAAATGATTAATTAACTTTCCATAGACCGGCTGCTCACTCCGCTTCAGGCGGACGCTTTCCGGACGGTTGTTGCTGAGCCTCCTCGCCTTCGGCTGTGGGGTCTCAGCTTCCAACTAATCGTCCCGGAGTCGCCGCCTTTCGCTGCGTTCGCAGCCTGGAAAGTTACTTGGTACTAATGTCAATTTTAATAATAAGAACATAAAGGGAGGAATTTTTCATGTCAAACGAAACAAAAGCATTGGTTAAAGGCGGCAGCTTTCTGATTGAGGATGTTGAAGCTTCAAGCGTATTCACACCGGAGGATTACACTGACGAGCAGAAAATGATCGCTAAAACAACTGAGGACTATGTTATCAATGAAGTTGTTCCTGAAGTTGAGCACATCGAAAACCATGAGTTTGACCGTTCAGTTAAACTTCTGAAAAAAGCAGGGGACCTCGGTCTTTTAGGTGCTGATGTACCTGAAGAGTACGGCGGTCTTGGACTTGATAAGGTCAGCTCAGCTTTAATAGCTGAAAAAATGTCTCGCGCTGGCGGTTTCTCAATCACTCACGGTGCACACGTAGGAATCGGTTCACTGCCGATCGTTCTTTTTGGTAACGAAGATCAGAAGCAGAAGTATCTGCCACTACTTGCTACTGGTGAGAAGATTGCTGCTTATGCTCTGACTGAGCCAGGTTCAGGTTCTGATGCACTCGGCGCAAAAACAACTGCTAAGCTAAATGAAGCAGGCACTCACTACGTATTAAACGGTGAAAAGCAGTGGATCACAAATGCAGGCTTTGCTGATGTATTTGTTGTGTATGCAAAAATCGACGGCGAGCACTTCTCTACATTTATCGTAGAGCGCGACTTCTCCGGCGTTTCAGTTGGTGCTGAAGAGAAGAAGATGGGGATCAAGAGTTCTTCAACTCGTACACTGATTCTTGAAGACGCTCAAGTTCCGGTTGAGAACCTGCTTGGGGAAGCTGGAAAAGGTCACGTCATTGCATTTAACATCCTGAACATCGGGCGTTACAAGCTTGGTGTAGGTACAGTTGGAGCCTCAAAACGTGCACTTGAGCTTGCTGTGAAATATACAAACGAGCGTAAACAGTTCAACACACCAATCTCAAGCTTTAACCTGACGAAGGAAAAGCTTGCGACAATGGGTGCAAAGCTTTATGCAACAGAAAGCTCAGTATATCGAACAGTAGGGTTGTTTGAAGATCGTATGAGCCAGCTGTCTGATGAAGAAATCAAAGATGGTAAAGAAGTAGCGAAATCAATTGCTGAATATGCAATTGAGTGCTCTCTAAACAAAGTATTCGGTACTGAATCACTTGACTATATTGCAGATGAAGCAGTTCAGCTGCACGGCGGTTACGGCTTCATGCAGGAGTATGAAGTAGAGCGTATTTACCGTGATTCACGTATTAACCGGATCTTTGAAGGAACAAACGAAATTAACCGTCTGCTGGTTCCAGGGACTTATCTTCGTAAAGCAATGAAGGGCGAGCTGCCATTACTTCAAAAAGCACAGGCGCTTCAGGAAGAACTGATGTCGATGATGCCTGAAGAAATCAGCGATGAGCCGTTAAAGCAGGAAGAGTATCTTGTAAAGAATGCGAAGAAAATTGGTCTGCTGGCTGCAGGTCTTGCTGCACAAAAGTACGGCAAAGCGCTTGAAGCAGAGCAGGAAATCCTTGTGAACATTGCTGATATCGTATCACTTGCATATGCGATGGAATCTTCACTTCTTCGTACACAAAAGGCTGTTGAAAAGTCCGGTCTTGAAAAGAACCAGCAGAAGGTTCTTTATACACAGATCTTCTGTCAGGAAGCGTTCAATGAGATTGAACAGCATGCAAAAGAAACACTGATTGCTGCTGAAAGCGGAGATTCACTTCGCATGATGCTTTCTGCACTTCGTAAGTTCACTCGTTTCACACCGGTGAACCTGATTCCAACAAAGCGTGAAGCGGCTGCGAAGCTGATTGATGCTGAGAAGTTTGTCGTTTAATCATACCCTTGTAAGCCGCTAATGATTTCCGTGGGGACTGCGCTTTCCTGCCCCCGGCCGGTGAGCTTCCTCAGGCTTCGCCTTGCGGGATCTCACCTGCCCTTTCCCGGGGCGGGAGTCTCCGTCCCCACTCCAATCACTAGCTGGTTTGTACGATAAACTTTAATGAAATAATTCTAAGTAAGAAACCGTCTACAATTTAGGCGGTTTTTTCGTGTGGAAAGCATCTTTAATTGACTTATAATGCATAAATCCTTACGATATGTTTAAACTTTTAAACGTATAGACATAAGGAGAGTGGTTAGATGAATGTGTTAATTACCGGGGCATCAGGTGGTATTGGGAAAGAGCTGGCGAAGCTTTTTGCTGAGAAGGGTCATACACTGATTCTTGCAGCGAGAAGTGAGGATAAGCTGAATGAACTGACGGCTGAGCTTGCTGGGAAATATACGATTGAAACACATATTTTTAAAAGCGACTTATCTAAGACAGGATCTGCTCAGGCACTTTTTGATCAGGTTCAATCAGAAAATATGAAGGTCGATATTTTAATCAATAATGCAGGCGTGGGACTTTTTGGAGAGTTTCATCAGACAGATCTTCAAAAGGAGCAGGAAATGATTCAGTTGAACGTGACATCCTTAACTGAACTGACAAAGCTTTTTGGACGGGAGATGGTGAATGCGAAGTCAGGAAGAATACTGAACGTGGCGTCAACTGCAGCATTCTTCCCGGGGCCATTAATGGCAGTGTACTATGCATCTAAAGCATACGTAAAATCATTTACCGAAGCACTTGATAACGAGTGGGCTGAACATGGCGTGCAGGTTTCAGGATTATATCCCGGTCCTACGAGTACAGGGTTTAAGGATACGGCAGAACTGAATGATTCAAAGTTATTTAATAACGGCACCATGAAGCCGCAAGCGGTAGCAAAAATTGCGTTTATCGAATTTATGAATGGGAAAAAGCAGATTATTCCTGGAGGCATGAACAAGCTTCAGTCCAGAGCGAGCCGTCTCATATCCAGGTCAGTAGCTGCAAATATTGTCAGGAAAACACAGGAAAGAGAGTAGTGAGGTGACAACAATGGGTGAACAGGCAGAAAAAGCATTTCGGGATTGTATACCGTTATTTCAGGCATTGAGTGATCCTTACCGTCAGGATATTGTCTTAATGCTTTCAGAAACAGATTCAATGACAGTGAACGAATTAACGGACAAGCTGCCACTCTCCCGTCCTGCTGTTTCTCATCATTTGAAAATTCTTCGTGAACAGGGTATTTTAAAAATGGAACAGCATGGAACGCAGCGCAATTATTCCCTTGCTCTTGAGGGAGCGCTGGAAACGTTAAAGCATCTGATTATTACCGTGGAAGACCGGTGTTATTAAAAGGGAGGAATGAACATGTCGATTACTTTTTATACTTATCCAAAATGCGGAACATGCCGCAAAGCGAAAAAATGGCTGGATCAAAATGAGGTTTCATACGAAGAAATTCATTTAATTGATTCACCGCCTTCAAAAGAGGAACTTTCTGAGCTATATAAAAAGAGCGGGCTTGAGCTGAAAAAGTTTTTCAACACAAGCGGCGTAAAGTACCGCGAGCTTGGTCTGAAAGATAAGCTTACTGACATGTCAGATGATGAAAAGCTTGAACTGCTGGCTTCAGACGGTAAGCTGATCAAGCGTCCGCTGACAACTGACGGCAGTCAGGTAACAGTCGGATTCAAAGAACCTGAATTCGAGGAAAAATGGCAGGGCTAAATCAGAAACAATTCTTGTTTTCGGGCACCTGTTATGCCAATATGAAGTAGTATAGAAATCATTCATATGCGGAGGGAAAACACATGAGTTCACCAAAAGAATTACGTTATTCAGAAGAACACGAATGGGTAAAAGTTGAAGACGGTAAAGCACGAATTGGTATCACTGAATTCGCACAGTCAGAGCTTGGCGATATCGTATTCGTTGAGCTTCCGGAAGTAGGCGACGAGCTGCAGGCAGACGAGCCGTTTGGCAGCGTTGAATCTGTTAAAACAGTTTCAGAACTTTACGCACCAGTCAGCGGTAAAGTCGTTGAGGTGAACGAAGACCTTGAAGACAGCCCTGAATACGTTAACGAATCTCCATATGAAAAAGCTTGGATGGTCGTAGTGGAACTTTCTGATGACTCAGAAGTTGACGCACTGATGGATGCTGAAGCATATGACAAAATGACAGACGAAGACTGATTGAAGTGCCGTTCACCTGGTAGGGTGAGCGGTTTTTTTGTAACCGGCACAGTGGGGACGGAGTTGAGTGGTTCATTTTTGTAATCATTCTAAAAACGACACATTCAACTCCGTCCCGCCTGCGCCGCATAAATAATGGAAGTAACATCACCAGCCATCTCATTTACTTGCAATTATCCACAGTACAGGCGACAATTAAATCAGCAGCATACCATGTAAGAAAGCCGTGCGATCCTTAGGTGAGGGTGTGATGGGAAATGCAGTGCAAAAAGGTTATTATTGTTGAGGGTAAGTCTGATAAGCGCAAGGTTCAGCCGATTATTAGAGAGCCGGTTGATATCATTTGTACAAATGGTACAATCAGCCTGACGAAAATGGATGAACTGATTGATGAATTGTATGAAAAAGATGTTTATGTGCTTGTGGATGCGGATGATGCAGGTGAGAAGCTCAGAAAACAGTTTAAAAGAGAGATGCCTGAAGCGGATCATCTGTATATCGACAAAGCCTATCGTGAGGTCGCAACAGCTCCTGAGCAGCACCTGGCAGTCATTTTAGCCGGTGCGAACATTGATATTTATACTGAGTTTTTAGAAAAAAGGATGAATCTTTAATGATAAAAGAATGGACAATAGAAGATCTGGACCAGCGATTGAAGGAAAAAAAGCAGTCAGCGATGTATTTATACACCCCGATGTGCGGAACGTGTAAGCTTGCCGGTAAAATGCTTGAGGTAACGGCTGTGGCGATTCAGGATACTGAGATCGGAAAAGCTGACCTGAATTATGTTGAACCGCTGGCTGAGCGTTACCAGATCGAGAGTGTACCGTGTCTGCTGTTATTCAAGGATGGACAAATGGTCCGCAAAATATATAAATTTGAATCTGTACCAACGATTTTTGAAGCATTCGGAGAATTGTCAAGACAGCCGGCAAATCAGTAAATGTCCAATTTTGAAAAAAATTCGTTGACAGTAAATTTAAGAACATGATACGATTTGTCTCGTACTCTTAATGAATCTTAACTGAATACGCGTAACTCTTATCAAGAGCGGCGGAGGGAAGTGCCCTATGAAGCCCGGCAACCGACAGTTTACTGGAAAGGTGCCAAGTCACACAGGTTTAAACCTGGCAGATGAGAGAAAGCCGTTTAATTTTTGACGCCTTTCTGCTCATCACGCAGAGAGGCGTTTTTTATATATAAAGGGCTATTTAATGGCAGCACTTTAACTTCCTGCTTTAACGGGATAATAAGTTAATTTACGAAAGTGGGTGATGGTATGATTACCATCTCAGATGTGAAAAAAGTATTTAAAACAAAAAGCGGTTCACTGACTGCAGTTGACAAAGTTAACCTGAAAATTCAGGAAGGCGAAATCTTTGGCGTGATTGGCTACAGTGGTGCCGGTAAAAGTACATTAATCCGTATGCTGAATGGTCTTGAACAGCCGTCAGAAGGTAAGGTTGATATAAACGGTAAGCTGATTTCCTCTATCAAAGGAGGAGACTTACGCAAAGCGAGACAGAAAATCAGTATGATCTTTCAGCATTTTAATCTTCTTTGGTCAAGATCGGTGAGAGAGAATATCTCATTTCCTCTTGAAATCGCAGGCGTTCCAAAAGAGGAAAGATTAAAAAGAGTAGATGAGTTGATTGAACTCGTAGGACTTGAAGGGCGCGGGGATGCCTATCCATCTCAGCTCAGTGGCGGTCAGAAGCAGAGAGTAGGGATTGCAAGAGCGCTTGCAAATGACCCTGAAGTACTGCTTTGTGATGAGGCTACGTCAGCACTTGATCCTCAGACGACTGATTCAATCCTTGAACTGCTGGTTGATATCAACAAACGTCTCGGTTTGACCATTGTACTGATCACACATGAAATGCACGTGATCAGAAAGATTTGTCACCGCGTTGCTGTTATGGAAGGCGGGAAGGTTGTAGAGCTTGGAGATGTGCTTGACGTCTTTAAACAGCCGAAAGAAAATATCACAAAACGTTTCGTTCAGCAGGTAACGGAACCTGAAGAAACAAAAGATACAATTGAACATCTGCTGAAGGAATATCAGGACGGAAAAGTTGTCAAGCTGACGTTCGTTGGTGAATCAGCAGAGCAGCCGGTTGTCACTAACCTGATCCGTTCGTTTGATCTGCAGGTGAATATTCTGCAGGGAAAAATTTCTCAAACGCAAAATGGTGCATATGGATCCCTGTTTATACATTTACACGGGAAGTCCGACGAGCTGGCGCGTGCGATTGAATTTTTAGAAGCGGCAAGTGTTGGAGTGGAGGTGATGACACATGATTGAACAGATTTTTCCGAACGTTGACTGGCCGGTCATGTGGGAAGCAACTTATGAAACGATTTATATGACGGTCATTTCAGTTGTCATTACATTTATTCTTGGAATCGGTCTCGGCTTACTTTTATTCCTTACCTCTAAAGGGAACCTGTTGGAAAATAAAATTGCTTACACAATTACAACAGCAGTTGTGAATATTTTCAGGTCGATCCCCTTCATTATCCTGATCATTCTGCTCATCCCATTTACACGTTTTCTACTAGGGACGATCAGGGGAGCAGAGGCAGCACTACCGGCATTGATTATCGGTGCAGCACCTTTCTACGCACGTATGGTTGAGATTGCATTACGTGAGATTGATAAGGGCGTCATTGAGGCAGCAAGATCAATGGGGGCCAAAATAAGCACCATTATATTTAAAGTATTAATTCCGGAATCAATGCCAGCTCTGATCTCAGGAATTACTGTTACAGCCATTGCGCTGGTCGGTTATACGGCGATGGCTGGTGTCATCGGAGCAGGAGGACTTGGTAACCTGGCATTTCTTGACGGTTTCCAGAGGAGTCGTGATGACGTAGTACTCGCAGCAACAATCATCATTTTAGCAATCGTCTTCATCATTCAATTCCTTGGAGACTTCTTCACCAACAAACTGGATAAACGCTAATTTAGCTAATTATAAAAACACATTAAAGGGAGAGATTTAAACATGAAAAAATTCGTAGCAGGGACATTCGCAGTAACAAGTATTTTCGCACTGGCAGCTTGTGGTTCAGATAATTCAGAGGAAGGTATCGGTACAAGCGAAGATGGCGAGCCGGTTGAACTGAGAGTCGGCGCATCTAACGTGCCTCACGCTGAAATCCTTGAGCAGGCACAGCCGCTCCTTGAAGAAGAAGGCGTAGACCTTCAGATCGAAACGTATCAGGACTATATCCTGCCAAACCAGGATCTTGAATCAGGAGAAATTGATGCGAACTACTTCCAGCACATTCCATATCTTGAGTCACAGATCGCAGAACACGGCTATGACTTTGCAAACGCTGGCGGTATTCACATTGAGCCAATCGGCGTATATTCTCAGGAGCACGCTTCACTTGAAGACCTTCCTGATGGTGCAGAAATCTTAATGAGTAATTCAGTAGCTGACCACGGCCGTATCCTGACAATGCTTGAAGCACAGGGGCTGATCACACTTGATCCTGAAGTTGAAAAAACAGCAGCAGAAATTTCTGATATTCAGGACAACCCTAAAAACCTTCAATTTGAAGCAGATTATGAAGCAGCACTTCTTGTACAGCTATATGAAAACGGAGAAGGTGACGCTGTACTGATCAACTCTAACTACGCAATTGATGCTGGTATTAACCCGCTTGAGGATTCAATTGCCCTTGAAGATTCAGATTCACCTTATGTAAATGTGATTGCAGTTAACAGCGGTGAAGAAGAAAACGAAGCTGTTCAGAAGCTTGTAGAAGTATTAACTTCTGAAGAAATTCAGGATTTCATTCTTGAAGAATGGGGCGGCGCTGTCGTACCGGTTGACGCTGAATAATTGTTTGGTAACTGCTCAGTCTATGACTGGGCAGTTTTTTATATGGAGTGGAGGTTGCTGCAATTCATCTCTCTACTTATCGGTTTCCATCTCAAGCCTGCATTGCACGACGCCCTCTTAATGACCTTAAGTAACAAAAGCCAGCTTCCGAAGGACATGCAGGGCTGCTGCTTTTTGTCGCTATTTTGGCCGGAGTTGTAGCAATCACTTCTCAGGTTGTCGCAATACACCTGGGAAGTTTTCTGTTTTCACGCCTGAGATTGTAGTAATTCCGATATCCGGCTGTTATATTTACCAAAAACAAAAACCTCCCTCCAAAAATTTTTTTAAAATAGCGCATCCATTGCTATAAAAACAATGTAAACCCTTACATATACCGGGTGAATATTTGTAATAGTCAAAAAAAGATGATAGTGTGTTTAGTAAGTTTTCTAGCGGGTAATACACCAACTAGCAAACAGTTTTAGAAAAAATATGGAAACGGAGTCACGGACAAAAAATCGAAAAGGAATGATTCATTATCCATCCTATTAAAGTTGATTTTACAACTGACATGGAGAAGCAGATGCTAAGTTCGCACGGAATTGGTTACGAAACGTATATGAGAGATCACAATGTGCGTATGAATGTGGAAATGAAACGTGAAGAAGATTATAAAAAGTCACAGGACTTAGTCCAGGAACTTGAAGGTAAAGTCATCAATCATTTATAATAGTAATGAAGTGAAAAAGTCAGTGTATCTTACACTGACTTTTTTGATTGTAAAGGCAAGGGTCAGCGACATTTGATTCTAGTTTTAATTTGTTATAAGATTAGAATGAGAATAAATTGAGAATGGTTCTTCCATTTCAAATTCATATACAAACGGAGGTAATTAGACAATGGCTTCAACTTTAGTAATTAAAGATCTTCATGTTGAGATCGAAGGCAAAGAAATTTTAAAAGGTGTAAACCTTGAATTAGATAGCGGTAAGATTCACGTTATTATGGGACCAAACGGAACGGGTAAATCCACGCTTGCTTCAGCAATTATGGGACACCCTAAGTTCGAAGTAACAAAAGGTGAAGTACTGCTGAACGGTGAAAACGTTCTTGAAATGGAAGTGGACGAGCGTGCACTTGCAGGTCTATTCCTTGCAATGCAGTATCCAAGTGAAATCACTGGCGTAACAAATGCAGACTTCCTTCGTTCTGCAATCAATGCACGCCGTGAAGAAGGTCAGGAAATCTCTTTAATGAAATTTATTAAAGAATTAGATAAAAACATGGACTTCCTTGAAATGGATCAGAACATGGCACAGCGTTACCTGAATGAAGGTTTCTCAGGCGGTGAGAAGAAACGTAATGAAATTCTTCAGCTGATGATGATCAGACCTGAATTCGGTATTCTTGATGAGATTGACTCTGGTCTTGATATTGATGCACTTAAAGTTGTATCTAAAGGAATTAATCAGATGCGCAGCGAAGAC
Source organism: Jeotgalibacillus malaysiensis (assembly GCF_044789845.1). Taxonomy (NCBI): domain Bacteria; kingdom Bacillati; phylum Bacillota; class Bacilli; order Caryophanales; family Caryophanaceae; genus Jeotgalibacillus; species Jeotgalibacillus malaysiensis. The sequence goes on along the minus strand of NZ_CP085252.1, from coordinate 2,507,413 downwards.
TTCGGCTGCCTGATTATCACTCACTATCAGCGTCTTCTTAACTACATCGAGCCTGATTTTGTACACGTTATGATGCAGGGCCGCGTAGTTAAATCGGGTGGACCTGAACTGGCTCAGCGCCTTGAAAGTGAAGGTTATGACTGGATCAAACAGGAACTTGGTATTGAAGACGAAACTGTAGGACAAGAAGCGTAACTGATAGGAGGATGAATATGACGACACAAATGAAATTGCCGGTTGATCAGCAAGCGGTGCAGGCTTTCTCAGAAAAGAACGGCGAGCCTGGCTGGCTGTCGTCCCTTCGATTGGACGCACTTGCGAAAGCAGAAGAGCTGCCATTGCCGAAGCCGGATAAAACGAAAATTGATAAATGGAATTTCACACAGTTTGCAAGCCATACTGTAGAAAGCGAAGCTTATGCTTCATTAGAAGAGCTTCCTGAATCAGTGAAGTCTCTTGTAGACGCTGAGAAGCAGGAAAACCTGTATATTCAGCGCAACAATACACCAGCATACCTGAAGCTGTCTGACAGCCTGAAAAGTAAAGGTGTTATTTTCACAAATATTTTAACTGCAGCGAAGGAACATCCTGAGCTTGTAGAACAGTACTTTATGAAGGATGCAGTGCAGGTTGATGAGCATAAGCTGACTGCACTTCATGCAGCACTTGTAAATGGCGGAGCATTCCTTTATGTTCCTAAGAATGTTGAACTTGAAGAGCCAATCCAGGCTGTATACGTTCACGACAATGCAGAAGCAGCACTTTTCAATCACGTATTGGTTGTGGCTGAAGAAAATTCTGCAGTCACTTATGTTGAATCTTATCTTGCAACTGAGGGTGCGGGTGAGTCGCTTGCGAACATCATCACTGAAGTTGTAGCAAAAGATAACGCACGCGTTGTATACGGAGCGGTTGATAACCTGTCAGAAGGTACAACAACTTACGTGAACCGCCGCGGTATAGCAGCACGTGATGCAAAAATCGAGTGGGCACTTGGCATGATGAATGACGGGAATACAATCTCAGAAAACATCACGCACCTGATTGGCGATAATTCACACGGCGACACGAAAATGGTTGTAGTCGGACGTGGAAATCAAAAGCAGAACTTTACGACAAATATCAGACACTGGGGTAAAAATTCAGAAGGATATATCCTGAAGCACGGTGTAATGAAGGATGCAGCTTCTTCTATCTTTAACGGAATCGGTAAGATCGAGCACGGCGCGACAAAAGCAAATGCCGAGCAGGAATCACGTGTACTGATGTTAAGTGAAAAAGCACGCGGTGATGCAAACCCGATCCTTCTGATTGATGAAGATGATGTAACTGCAGGTCACGCAGCTTCAGTAGGCCGCGTAGATCCAATGCAGCTATTCTATCTGATGAGCCGTGGTATTTCTCAAAGAGAAGCAGAGCGTCTTGTCATCCACGGTTTCCTTGCACCAGTTGTGACAAAGCTTCCAATTGAAGGCGTAAAGCAGCAGCTTACAGAAGTCATTGAAAGGAAAGTGAATGTATGAATGTCGAAGAGATCCGCAGACAGTTTCCAATATTGGACCAGGAAGTAAACGGTCAGCCGCTTGTCTATCTTGACAGCGCAGCTACTTCTCAAAAACCGCTGTCTGTGATCCAGGCGCTTGACGAGTACTATAAAGGGTACAACTCAAACGTGCACCGCGGTGTACACACGCTTGGAACCCGGGCGACAGACGGGTATGAAGGAGCTCGCGAAAAAGTTCGTAAATTCATTAATGCCGCATCTTCTGAAGAAGTCATCTTCATGCGCGGTACAACAACGGCGATTAATACCATCGCACAAAGCTATGGTCAGGACAATGTAAAAGAAGGCGACGAAATCGTCATCACACACATGGAGCACCACAGTAACATCATTCCATGGCAGCAGCTGGCGAAAAGAACCGGTGCAACACTGAAGTATGTACCGCTTCAGGAAGACGGCACGCTGTCACTTGATGATGTACGTGAAACAATCACATCAAACACGAAAATTGTTTCGATCATGATGGTTTCAAACGTACTCGGCACAATGAACCCGATTAAAGAAATCACACAGATTGCACATGAAAATGGCGCAGTGATGGTGGTGGACGGTGCACAGGCTGCACCTCATATGAAGGTGGATGTGCAGGATCTTGACTGTGACTTCTTTGCATTCTCAGGCCACAAAATGGCTGGGCCGACTGGTATTGGCGTTTTATATGGTAAGAAGAAGCACTTAAACGCAATGGAGCCGGTAGAATTCGGCGGAGAAATGATTGACTTTGTCGGTCTTCAGGATTCCACATGGAAAGAGCTTCCGTGGAAGTTTGAAGGCGGTACTCCAATCATCGCCGGAGCAATCGGTCTTGGGGCAGCAATCGACTTCTTGAATGAAATCGGTTTGGATGAAATTGAGAAGTATGAGCACCACCTTGCAGCTTATGCGATGGAGAAAATGTCTGAAATCGATGGCCTGACCATCTACGGACCTAAAGATCCATCTAAGCGCGCAGGCCTTGTGACATTTAATCTTGATGACGTTCATCCACATGATTTAGCCACTGTACTTGATGCAGACGGTATTGCGATTCGTGCAGGTCATCACTGTGCACAGCCGCTGATGAAATGGCTTAATGTCTCTTCAACAGCCCGTGCAAGCTTCTATCTGTATAACACAGAAGAAGATATTGACCGCTTAGTAAGTGGACTCGTTAAAACAAAGGAGTATTTCAGCGATGTCTTTTAATAACTTAGACCAGCTGTATCGTCAGGTGATTATGGATCACTATAAGAATCCACGTAATAAAGGTGAAATCGAAGACAGTGTGACTGTTGATATGAATAACCCTACATGCGGTGACAGAATTCATTTAACACTTGATGTGCAGGATGGAATTGTGCAAGAAGCGAAATTCGATGGTGAAGGTTGCTCAATCTCAATGGCGTCTGCTTCTATGATGACTCAGGTGATCAAAGGCAAGCCCGTAGAGGAAGCACTTAAATATTCTCAAATCTTTTCAGATATGATGCTTGGTAAAGAATACGATGATTCAGTAGACCTTGGTGATATTGAAGCACTGCAGGGTGTAGCAAAATTCCCTGCCCGTATCAAATGTGCAACACTTTCCTGGAAAGCAATGGAGAGAGGGATTGACCAGCAGTCTGAATAACTGCAAACAAAGAAGGAGGAATCATCATGGCTAAAAAAATGCCCGAAGTTGGCGATTATAAATATGGCTTTCATGATAAAGACGTATCGATTTTCCGTTCGAAGCGTGGACTGACACGTGAAATCGTGGAAGAAATCTCACGTATGAAAGAAGAGCCGGAGTGGATGCTGAACTACCGTCTAAAAGCTCTTGAGCAGTTTTACAACATGCCAATGCCTCAGTGGGGCGGCGACTTAAGCGGACTGAACTTTGATGAAATTACGTACTACGTTAAGCCATCAGAGCGAAGCGAGCGCAGCTGGGACGAGGTTCCAGAGGAAATCAAGCGTACATTTGACAAGCTTGGTATTCCTGAAGCTGAGCAAAAGTACCTTGCAGGTGTATCTGCACAGTATGAATCAGAAGTTGTATACCACAACATGAAAGAAGATCTTGAAGAAATGGGTATTGTCTTCAAGGATACTGATTCAGCGCTGAAAGAAAACGAAGAGCTTTTCAAACAGTACTGGGGAACAGTTATTCCATCAAGTGATAACAAATTCTCAGCACTGAACTCAGCAGTATGGTCAGGTGGATCATTCATCTATGTCCCTAAAGGCATAAAAGTTGATACACCACTACAGGCATACTTCCGAATCAACTCTGAAAATATGGGTCAGTTCGAGCGTACACTGATCATTGCAGATGAAGGTTCAAGCGTACACTACGTTGAGGGTTGTACAGCACCAGTTTATACAACGAACTCACTTCATAGTGCCGTTGTTGAAATCATTATCAAAAAAGACGCTTACTGCCGTTACACAACCATTCAGAACTGGGCAAATAACGTATTTAACCTGGTAACGAAGCGTGCAGTATGTGATGCAAATGCAACGATGGAATGGGTAGATGGAAACATCGGCTCTAAGCTGACAATGAAATACCCTGCAGTCATCCTTCGCGGTGAAGGTGCACGTGGTATGACACTGTCAATCGCACTTGCAGGTAAAGGTCAGCACCAGGATGCAGGAGCTAAAATGCATCACTTAGCGCCAAACACATCTTCAACAATCGTATCTAAATCGATCTCTAAACAGGGCGGTAAAGTAACGTACCGCGGTATTGTACACTTCGGACGTAAAGCACACGGTGCACGTTCTAACATTGAGTGTGATACGTTGATTATGGATAACGAATCAACATCTGATACAATTCCATACAACGAAATTCTGAACGACAACATTTCACTTGAGCATGAAGCGAAAGTGTCTAAGGTTTCTGAAGAGCAGCTATTCTATCTGATGAGCCGCGGAATTTCTGAAGAGGAAGCAACTGAAATGATCGTAATGGGCTTCATTGAACCATTTACGAAAGAGCTTCCAATGGAATATGCAGTAGAGATGAACCGTCTGATCAAGTTCGAGATGGAAGGTTCTATCGGTTAATATGACAAAAACCCGTACTTTTTGAAGTGCGGGTTTTTTATATGGACTGGGACTTGGACAAGCTCTGAAGTGATTGCGACAATTCGGGTGGCGATTGCAACAAATCCCCGGGCGTACCGCTACAAATTCAGCATAAACCGCGACAACTCCGGCAGAAACAGCAGCATTTACCACCGACCCCTGACCAGTAACTATCAACAGCCAAAAAAAAAGACTGCCGCGGCAGTCTTTGGAGTTTACTTTATTAAAGATCATCTATATCCCTGCACAACAGGTGATTGGAGTGGAAGGGGGCGACTCCTGCGGCAGGAAGGGACGTGTGAGACCAGGCATGGCGAAGCCTGCGGGCTCACCGCCCGGCCGCGGAAAGCGTCCCCCTGTAACGTAAATCACCGTACTCCATATGCAGTGATAACTTTTTAATAAGACAAATCCTCCGAAACCTTCCCACCAGAAGCAGGTCTCCACATAAAGCCAATCGCCGCACCAACCAATGCCGGCAGCATCCAGCCGAGTCCAATTTCATATAAAGGCAGGTAAATCATATAAAAATCTGTTACAGCATCTAGTGCCCCGTTTGCAATGCCAGGCAGCGTGCCAACCAGTGCATTGTAGCCGTCAATCAGACTGACGAAGAATGTCAGGAACATTGCGCCTGCATAGATGCTGCGCTTATGACCGAACAGATTCGAAGTCATGCCAAGTAAGATCAGCACAATCGCAAGCGGATATAAGAACATCAATACAGGAATCGCATACTGAATAATATTCGTTAAGCCGAAGTTTGCAATAACCAGTGACATCAGTGTCAGAATTAAGACAAACATTTTGTAGCTGACTTTAGGATAAAGCTGATGGAAAAATTCACTGCAGGCGATAATCAGCCCGATACTGGTTTTCACACAGGCCAGGACGATAATCAATGCAAGCAATATTGAGCCGAATGGACCGAAATAATGCTGGGCAACTGCGGCAAAAGTCAGTCCGCCATTTTCGAATGTACCGACAGCTGAAGGACTTGAAGCGCCCATGTAGGTAAGCAGCCCGTAGATCAGCATCATCAGGCCGGTCGCAATGAGACCTGACTTCAATGTCGTGCTGGCAATGGCTTTTTTATCAGTAATCCCAAGATTTTTAATCGCATGAATCACAATGATGCCAAACGCCAGTGCGCCAAGCGCATCCATTGTATTATAGCCTTCACGGAATCCGCTCATAAAAGGAAGTGACTCATAACCCGGAGCTGGTGCTTGGAAGCTGCCCATCGGTTTAACGATTGCCGTAAGGATTAAGATTGATAAGAAAAATAAGAAGACCGGTGTTAAATATTTTCCGACGATGTCCATAACCTTCTCAGCTTTTAGTGACAGCACATAGACAATTGCAAAGAAAATAATGCTGAAAACTGCAAGCCATAAATGACTCTGTGCAGGACTGACGAAAGGTTCAAACCCGACTGTAAATGGAACAGTGGCTGTACGAGGAATCGCAAAGAACGGTCCGATTGTTAAGTATAGAATCAGTGCAAAGACTGTACCGAATAAAGGATGAACTCTGCTTGCCAAATCGTGCAGCCCTTTACTGCCTGATAATCCGATCGCAAGGATACCCAGTAGCGGAAGTCCAATGGCAGTAACGAGAAATCCTGCCAGTGCAGGCCAGAATGATGTACCGGCAAGCTGGCCGAGCTGGATCGGGAATATCAGATTTCCTGCCCCGAAGAAAAGCCCGAATAACATCGTGCCGATCATCAGATAAGTAGAGAATGGGATCTTTTGTTGCATAATCGTGTTCCTTTCCTGTGCCTTTTTAAGTGCAACGCTGTGATGTGATAAAGGTAATCCTAACAAGAATCTACCAGGGTTACAATAGCAATAATTTCATTTTTAAAAAGAGTTCTTCTGATAGCGCTTCCTTTTGGAAATAGTTGTTGGAACAGAAATGATCTGACATTTACAACCCGATCACCTGTTTGTCATGCACCAGCTTAACTGTGATACAATAACCATATTAAATTGGGCGTAAGAAGGTGATTGTGTGATTTATATCGGTTTAACCGGATGGGGAGATCATCCGGATGTGTATGATGAGCATTCATCAAAGCAGGATAAGCTGAAGGATTATGCAGGTCATTTTCCAATTGTTGAGCTGGATGCATCTTTTTATGCGGTTCAGCCGGAACGGAATATGAAAAAGTGGGTAGCTGAAACGCCTGACTCATTCAAGTTTATTGTAAAAGCTTATCAGGGGATGACCGGACATCAGCGGGGAGATATTCCTTTTGATTCTAGGGAGGACATGTTTAAAGCATTTCGCCTGTCACTCACTTCTTTTATAGAAGCGGATAAGCTTGGTGTGGTATTGCTGCAGTATCCACCGTGGTTTGACTGCCAGAAGCAGAATGTCGATTACATAAGATATTGCAAGCAGCAGCTTGAAGGGCTTCCGCTTGCAATTGAATTCAGAAATCAGACCTGGTTTTCAGATGAGTTCCGCGACAGGACGCTTCAGTTTTTAAAGGATGAAGAGCTGATTCACAGTGTCTGCGATGAGCCGCAGGCAGGTGAAGGGTCAATTCCGCTGATTGCTGAAAGCACGCATAAAGGGGTCACGGTTTTCAGACTGCACGGCAGGAATGTAGCCGGCTGGACGAAGAAAGGCAACGAAAACAGCTGGCGGGAAGTTCGCTATCTTTATGATTATAATGGAGCAGAGCTTAAAGATCTTGTGCCGATTCTTCAAAAGCTGGACCGGGCGTCCGATAAAGTGTATGTACTCTTTAATAATAATTCAGGCGGCCATGCAGCAGCCAATGCGAAAACAATGATCGGTCTTCTGGGACTGGATTATGGAGGTCTTGCCCCTAGACAGCTCGACTTATTTTAGATTGGGATGAAGAATAAATGGAATGGTTTTTACTGCCTTTAATCGGGCTTGCGGCGGGTGCAATCGGCTCGCTGATCGGACTTGGAGGCGGTGTGATAGTTGTACCTGCGCTGCTCTTTTTTGGACCGGCACTCATGTGGATCGATGGCATAACGCCGCAGACCGCTGTCGGGATTTCTTTAGTTGTGATGATTTTTACAGGATTATCATCGACACTTGCGTATTTAAAAACGAAAACCGTTGATGTAAAAAGCGGACTGATCTTTTTTGCAGGAAGCGGTCCCGGTGCAGTTGCAGGGTCCTATGCGAATCAGTATCTGACATTAGGATCGTTTCATTTGTATTTTGGACTGTTTATGATCTTTTTATCTTTTATATTGCTGATCCGCAACAAAATCAGGCCAATTGAAAAGTTCAAGTCGGCTTCCTACCAGCGGCATTTTACAGATCCGCAGGGCGTACAATGGAAATACGGCTTTCCGCCGGTTGCAGGGGTTATTGCAGCATTTGCAGTCGGATTTGCATCAGGATTATTTGGTATCGGTGGCGGATCCGTTATGGTGCCGATTATGATCATTGCATTTTTATTCCCGCCTCATGTAGCAGTGGGAACATCGATGCTAATGGTATTTCTTTCGGCAATACTCGGCTCTGCTTCACATATTGCGCTTGGCAATGTGGACTGGCTTTATGTGGCACTGCTTGCGCCAGGCGCGTGGTTTGGTGCAAAGCTTGGTGCCTGGATGAACCAGAAGCTTCAGTCAGACAAGCTGGTATTTGTGCTTAGAATCATACTCGTACTGATCGGCATCAGATCGATTATCGAGGGATTAGGTTAATTGGATTTGAGAGGTGATGAATCGTGAAAGAAAGAATTACAATTTTTCATACAAATGATTTACATAGTCATTTTGAGAATTGGCCCCGCATTCATCAGTTCCTGGAGCAGGAGCGAAATATGCTCAAACAGGACGGGGAGGATGTATTTCTATTTGATATAGGGGATCACGCTGACCGCTCTCATCCATTAACTGAGGGGTCAGCGGGTAAGCGGAATGTTGATCTGCTGAATGAAGCCCATTATGATGCGGTCACAATTGGAAACAATGAAGGCATTACGTTCTCATATGAAGAACTGAATGAACTGTATCAGCACGCAGACTTTGAAGTCATCCTGGCGAACCTTTTTACGACAGAAGGGAATCGACCGGACTGGGCATGTCCTTATCTCATCAAGACAACCAAAAGTGGAATAAAAATCGGAATCACGGCTGTAACAGCTGAATACCCCGTTTTTTATGAAAAGCTCGGATGGCATATTACGTCTGCAAAAGACGAGCTGAAGGCGCAGGTCAGGGCGATGAAGGATAAAGTGGATATTGTGATTCTGCTATCACACCTTGGAATCAGAGAGGATGAGTGGGTGGCAGAGGAGTGCCCTGATATTGACGTGATCATGGGCGGCCACACACACCATGTGCTCGAAAACGGCAGGCTGCATAATCAGGTGCTGTTAGCTGCCGCAGGGAAATACGGAATGTATACTGGAAAAGTGGAAATTGAGTTTGATCATGTCAGCAGAGAAGTATCAGGCAAAACGGCTACACTATATGAAACAAGTGAGCTTCCTGAAGCGGAAGACCTGAATGAAACGTGGCTTGAAGAAGGCAAGGAGCTATTATCAAATGAAATTACAGTGCTCGATCAGCCGATTCTGCATAACCCGCTCCAGGCTGCATCACCATTATCAAATTTACTGGCTGAAGCCATTCTTGACTGGTGTAATGCGGATTTGTCAATCGTGACAGGAGGACTGCTGCTTCATCCGCTTGAAGCGGGTCCGGTTACAGAATACGACCTTCATAAAATCCTGCCCCACCCGATCAACCCGTGCCTTGTTGAACTGACCGGGAGTGAACTGAAAGAAGTCATCAGGGAGTCGCGCCACCAGAACTGGCCGACAACTGTGATCAGAGGGCTTGGGTTCAGAGGAACGATCCTCGGAGAGTTTATTTATAAAGGGCTGGAAGAGAAGGATCATCAGTTTTACATAGATGGGGAAGCTGTCCGTGCAGATCAGGTGTACAAAATTGCAACGGTTGATATGTTTACGTTCGGGTTCTTTTTCCCGGGAATGCAGCGTGCAAAAAAACAGTATTTCATGCCTGAATTTTTGCGTGATATTTTAAAAGACAAGCTGAGCAATACAGCCCGTTAAAAATAGAAACAGATAGAGAAGGGTGATCAGTCAATGAGGTTAATATCCACAAAGGTTCTAAAGGCAGGCATGGTGCTGGGACATACAATCTATAACGTAAATGAAAAGCCATTACTTCAGGCGGGTGTGATGCTGACAGATGGAATGATTGCACGGCTGCGTCTTTTAAAAGTGCAGTACGTCTACATTGCAGATGAGCAGTCAAAAGGAATTGAAGTAAAAGAAAGTGTACCGATTTTTGTCAGACAGGAATCAATCAGGGAAATCAGACAGGCTTTCTCATCGATTGAAGGCTGCAAGCAAAAAAACATGGCAGATATGCTTGAAAGCAAGGCATCAAAAATTCAGCATATCCTGAAAAACATTATGAGTGAAATGGATGCAAATCAGGACCTCCTGATGATTTTATCAGATACTTATCTATATGATTCATACATTTTTGACCATTCTTATAATGTTACGCTTTATACACTTGCAATCGGAAAAGAGCTGAAGCTTCCGGTTAAGCAGCTTGAGCAGCTGGGACTTGGAGCTATGCTGCATGATATCGGGAAGACAATGGTTGATGAATCCGTCTTAATGAAGGAAGGCCCTCTCACGCAGGAGGAATTTGAAGAAATTAAAATGCATACGGTGCATGGCTTTGAAGTGCTGAAAAACCTTCACAATGTCTCATTACTGACTGCTCACTGTGCTTTTCAGCATCATGAACGGTTAAACGGCTCGGGTTATCCAAGAGGAATAACCGCTGAGGATATTCATCCGTATGCAAAAATTCTTGCGGTTGCAGATGTGTTTGATGCCTGTACCTCTAACCGGGTATACCGGGAGAAAATGCTGCCTGCTGATGCAGTGGAGACTTTGCTCGCAGGCTCCGGCACATTATTTGATCCGACAGTCATTCAGGCTTTTCAAAAAGGAATCGCTATTTATCCGAACGGGCTGACAGTTCAGCTGAGTGATGGACGTAAAGGAATTGTGGCAAGACAGAATAAAGCTGTTTCAATGAGGCCGGTCATCAGGGTTGTTGAAGAAAATGGCGCTATTGTCCCTGCTACTTATGAAATTGATCTGGCCACCCACTTAGACTGTACAATCGCTCAGACTGATATTGCATTCGTAACTGAATAATTCTTTGTAAAAAACCCTCCCTGGGCGCATACACTGCGTTATAGGAGGGCTTTTTTATGCGCAGAAAAAGAATAATGATCAAGCCGCTCACAGCTCGTTCTGTCTGGCTGCTGTCTTTACTGCTGTTTCTATTGATGACAGTCATCGGACTTGCCGTGATTAACACAGGTGTGAAGCCGACACTGATGATCTATGCAGAGTCGCAGACAAAAAAGATCGGTGCACTCGTTATTAGTAAAGCAGTCAACAGAGAAATCGCAAACGTCATGGATATTAACGAAATCATTGAAAATGTACCGACTGATTCAGCTGAAATGGTTACAACAAAGTTTAATACAGAAATCATCAACAGAGTACTCGCAGAAACAACCGAACTTGTACAGGAGCAGCTGAGGGCAATTGAAAGAGGAGATACGAGTATATTAAAATCACTGACTGAGCTGGATCTTGAAGTGGAGGATGCAGGGAATCTTGAGGGGATTGTCTATACAGTGCCACTTGGTCAGGCAACCGGAAATGCACTGCTCGGGAACCTGGGCCCCAAAGTGCCGATCCGCTTTCATGCAGTAGGAAATGTGACATCAAACATAAAATCCAATATTACAGAGTTCGGCATAAATAACGCTTTTGTAGAAATCAACATCCATCTTGTCGTTAAAGTACAGATCATTGTGCCGTTTGCGACAGAGGAAACGACAATCGAACAGGACATTCCGGTTGCGATGGGGCTCATTCAGGGACAGGTACCTGAAATTTACAATGTCGGAGATGGCATGTCTCCTTCATTAGAAGTCCCGATTCCAACAAATTAATCTTGAATTGAAGAGAGTCGCTTGTTATAATAGTTCAGTAAAATGAATAATCACCACATCATAATCCGATGGGGTAGAGGAGCAGGATTTAAGAGTAATCTGTGTGAGGATGACAACTGCGATCACAGATGAAAGGGAATCACTGCCGAAATGGTAATAATCAGTCAGGATTTTATCATTGGGGTTATCTTTAATAAGGATAACACTCTCTTTCCGCAGCATTTTTTGCGGGTTGAGGAGCTACAGATCGTGATGGAGCATAACATTACTAATGACAAGGGTAATGGTAGAGTCCTCTATCATTGCCCTTTTTTGCGTTTTTTTACGATTATGCCTCACTGCCCTATCATACAAATAAAGGAGGGAATATTATGGAAGGAACATGGTTATCACTTTTACCACCTATCGTTGCAATTGCGATGGTTTTACTTACAAGACGCGTACTGCTTTCACTTGGAGCAGGTATCGTCACAGCAGCACTCTTAATTACAAGCTTTGGACCGGTTGCAACGCTTGAGACACTTTGGATGTCATTTAGCGGCGTATTCTGGGAGTACGGTTCAGATGGAGAGCCTGGTGGACTGAACTTATGGAATATTTTCATTATGCTATTCCTGATTATTCTTGGCGTTATCACAGCGTTCATTAATGTATCCGGAGGCGCAAGAGCATTCGGTGAATGGGCAATGAGGCGTGTGAAAACACGTGCTGGTGCCCAGGTTGTAACAGCGTGCCTTGGTATTATTATTTTTATTGATGACTATTTTAACAGTCTTGCAGTCGGACAGGTTGCGCGTCCATTGACTGACCGCCACCGCGTATCCCGCGCTAAGCTTGCTTATCTGATTGACTCAACTGCAGCACCGATCTGTGTGGTGTCACCGGTATCAAGCTGGGGCGCATATATTATCGCAGTCATCGGTGGAATTCTTGCTACACATTCAATTACTGAATACACAGCGTTTTCAGCGTTTATGCAGATGGTACCGATGAATCTTTATGTATGGGCAACACTTGGGATTGTCTTCATCGTTGCACTGCGCGGTGTTGACTTTGGTCAAATGAGAATTCATGAAAATCGTGCAATTGAAACCGGGGAAGTGTATGATCCGAAAAAGGATATTCCGGGTGAATTAAAAAATGATCTGCCTACATCAAAGCATGGTACGGTTGGAGATCTGATCTTTCCAATTATCGCGCTTGTTATCGGTACAGTGGCTTCGATGATGTGGACAGGCGCTCAGGCTTATACAGCTGACACAGGGGAATCTGCAACGATTCTTCAGATGTTTGAATACACAGACGTTGCGAAATCACTTGTATATGGTGCACTTGTAGGACTTGCAGTTGCCATTGCATTCTTTATCAGACAGATTGGCCGTTCTGAGAAAATCGGTGGAGCTGAATTCTTCCTTGCACTTAAAGAAGGTGTAAAATCAATGCTTCCGGCAATTTATATTCTTGTGTTTGCATGGATGATTGTTGGATTAATCGGAGATCTTGGGACTGGAGAATACCTTGCAGGCATCGTGGAATCATCCAACCTGCCTCTTGGCTGGCTGCCAGTTCTGTTATTCCTTGTAGCAGGCGTCATGGCATTTTCTACAGGAACGTCATGGGGATCATTCGGTATCCTGCTTCCAATCGCAGGGGAAATCGCAGCAAGCACAGATATTTCACTGCTTCTTCCATCTCTTGCAGCAGTACTCGCAGGAGCAGTATTCGGTGACCACTGTTCACCAATTTCTGATACAACGATCCTTTCTTCAACAGGAGCGGGAAGCAATCATATCGATCACGTAGCAACGCAGATTCCTTATGCAATAACAGGAGCTGCAATTGCATCAGCCGGATATATTCTTCTTGGATTCTCAGGAAGTACATTACTTTCAATCGGTCTTGTCATTGTACTGCTGGTGTTATTTGCAGTCATCATGGGCAGGAATCCTGAGAAAGCGAGAACCGTTTCAGCTAAAGAAGGACTGGAATAATGATGAAAAGCGCCTGAGTAGTAACTGCTGCTCAGGCGCTTTTTTGTAAGGACTATTGTATGACTGGAAAAATGTATGAATTATATAAAGCGTGAAAAATCTTGCACACTATAAAATTAAACCCTGATATGTAAGGGTTTAATTTTTTGTATAGATTATATCAATATAGTTTTGGAATTTTTCAAAATAGTACTTTTACATTTAGGAAGCAAGTGCTATACTGATTTTAGATTATGTGAAATAATCTGAATATATAAAAACTTCCACATATTCAGGAAGAATTTACAGGGGGGTAATTAGATGAATCGTCAACAGTGGGGATCGCGTGCCGGATTTATTCTTGCAGCAGTTGGTTCCGCAGTCGGACTCGGGAACATCTGGCGTTTTCCGTATGTCGCTTATGAAAACGGTGGAGGAGCATTCTTTATTCCATATTTATTTGCACTCTTAACAGCAGGTATTCCAATTCTTATCATGGAATTCACCATCGGTCATAAGTACAGAGGATCGGCGCCTTTGTCATTCTTCCGCATGAGCGGTAAAAAAGCAGAGTGGCTTGGCTGGTGGGCAGTGTTTGTAGCATTTGTCATCTCCACCTATTATGCTGTCATTATTGCCTGGGCAATGAGGTATACAATTTTCTCATTCGGGCAGGCGTGGGGAGAAGACACAGAAGGGTTTTTATTCACAGAATTTTTACAGCTGGACGTAGCGCCTGGGGAGACAGGTGGCATTGTGTGGGGTGTATTTATTCCACTTGTGCTGGTATGGGCTATTACACTTGGAATTCTTGTTGCAGGTGTTAAGAAAGGGATTGAATATGCAAACCGTATTTTCATCCCGACACTTGTTATTTTGTTCCTGATTATTGTAATCCGGGCAGTAACACTTGAAGGTGCAGCACTTGGACTAACTGCTTTCTTCGAGCCGAATTTTGAAAACATATTGGATCCGTCAGTCTGGGTTGCAGCTTACGGTCATATTTTCTTCAGTTTATCAATTGCATTTGCAATCATGATTACTTATTCAAGTTACCTTCCGAAGAAATCGGATATTACTAACAACGCATTTATCACAGGTTTTGCAAACTCAGGTTTCGAGCTTTTAGCTGGTATCGGGGTATTCGCAGCGCTTGGATTTATGGCGACACAGCTTGAAGTACCTGTGTCAGAAGTAGCATCAGCAGGTGTAGGTCTTGCCTTTGTGGTGTTCCCGCAGATTATTAATCAGCTGCCGGGACTTAATGGCATTTTTGGCGCATTGTTCTTCCTGTCGCTGACGCTTGCAGGTCTAACTTCACTGATGTCTATCACTGAGACATATGTGGCAGGTCTGACTGAAAAGCTTGGTATTTCACGTAACAAGGCCGTTCTTTTCGGAGGCGGACTTGCGGCACTAATCTCAATTCTGTTTGCTACTCAGGGCGGACTGTTCTTCCTTGACGCAGCAGATTACTACATTAACCAGTTTGGTGTAGCGGCAATCGGACTTGTTGAAGTCGTTATGATCGCCTGGATTCTGCGTAAAACAGGTGTTCTTCAGACACATGCTAACCTGACATCAGATATTCACCTTGGCGGATGGTGGAAAGCATGCCTTGGCATTGTTACGCCAATCGTACTTGGTTACATGTTGTTCGGTCTGATCACACAAAATATTCTTCAGCAGTTCGATAATGATACCGGGAACTATGAAGGATATACAAATGAGTTCGCACTGATAATGTTCCTTGCTTCAGCAGGTGCAGCTTTTGTGATTGGTATCATTATTTCGTTCATTAAATGGAGCCGTTCAACACCAGTTGAGCTTCCGGATAAGGACTAAGGGAGGGATTCACAATGACAGCCAGTGCAATAGTGATGATGGTAATTGGGATCGTTCTTTTATGGGGCGGACTTGCTGCAAGTATTACGCACGCAGTAAGAAAATCCAAGAATAAAACAGTTTAATAAGAAGGCTGCCTGTGCTTACAGTACAGGCAGCTTTTTTGATGTATATTCCGGTGCCAGGTCATACTCATTCATGACAGACGGAAGCAAGTCAACTGCCGGAGAAACTTCAGGGGGTTCGGGTTCTTTTGTACATCCGCTGACAACTAAGATCAAAAGGGCAGCGAGAATAAGCTTCATAAAAAACAACACTCCTTTTCGCAAGTTTGTCCGTTTTGAATGGTATTCATGCATAGAAAAAAGTGTGTGGTCATGTATAATAGGAAGTAGTTCACAAAGCAGGAGTGAGAATCTGATGATTACAATGCACAATCAACAATATGAAATCATAGAAGAATTTAGAGAAGGCTATAATGAAGAAGCTTTTGAGGCAAGATACAGTGAGATTCTGCATAAGTATGATTACATTGTAGGTGACTGGGGATATGGTCAATTAAGGCTGAAGGGTTTTTTTGAGGATACGAACCAGAAGGCATCTTTTGATACAAAAATTTCTACGGTGAAGGATTATTTGTATGAGCACTGTAATTTCGGGTGCCCTTATTTTATTGTGAAGAAGGTTGCCGGGGCTAAAAAGTAAGAATGTATGGTGTGATTAACCGTTTCGCTGCGCTTCAGGCGGACGCTTTCCGGACGGTTGTTGCTGAGCCTCCTCACCTTCGGTTGCGGGGTCTCGGCTTCCCTCTAATCGTCCCGGAGTCGCCGCCCTTCGCTTCGCTGCACTAATTGTTCAATAAAAAAATTTTTTATCACCATCATCTGTTTTGAAGGAAAAGGAGTATGTCTCAGTTAACAGAGAGACATACTCCTTTTCGTAGTTCGGTTGCTTAGTTGTTAGTTAAGGCTTATGTGACCCGGGATCGAGTCTTGGGATGTCTTCGTGATCACCTTTGTTTTCATAGTTAAACGCGCTGTAGTAACGCTGCCCTTCTTGCCATGGGCCTGACTTGTTTCTGACCAGCGTGTATTTTCCTCTGGGGGAGCCGTATGGACCTTCAGGGAGAGTTTCAGGTATCAGGTATTCCTTTTGTACTTCAACGTTTGAAAAATCACTATAGCGTTCCATGAGACTGCTCCTTTTTGATTTAGTATGAGCAGTCAGACTTCAGTTGATTCACAAGATGACTTCGTTTAAGAATTCTCTCAGTTCTGAGGCATCCTGGTTTGACAGCTTGAATGCATGTTCAATGTAGCCTTCTTCTTCAAGGTCATCCTGCCCGATGATGGCAAATCGGCTTCCCTGAATATCCATCACCATTGCTTTACCGAAATAACGGTCAGAATACATGATCGCCAGGTCGAAGCGCTGATGCTCCCCCATAAAGCTGACAAATCTCGTTTTTGTTTCCTCTGTATCATCATAAAGAAAAAATCTCTCACTCATCATTAACATCCTCCTTACGCTATCACAATTATAACGATTAACACACGTCATGCCAAAAAATCTGAAGGCTTATGGTACACTAAAAGCAGACATTTTGATGGAGTGTGAAGAGATGTACTTCGTGGACAGAGAAACAATTGAAAAGACATTAATGTTTATGGAGGAGCAGCTGAGCTTTTTAAATGAACATGGCACATGGCAATCTAAAATCGAACAGCTGGCGCTTGAACGCAGCCTGCATACCATTATAGAATCAATTATTGATGTAGGTAATTCAATGATTGATGGTTTTATTATGCGTGATCCCGGCAGTTATGAAGATATTATAGACATTTTAGAGGATGAAAAAGTGATCGGGAAAGAGATGCATGCTGATCTGGTTCAAGTTGTAAAACTCAGAAAGCACCTTGTGCAGGAGTTTACTGAGGTCAATCACCAGATGTGCATTGATACCTTTTCATCAGCAGAAGGTGCGCTGAAAGCATTTGCACCTGCAGTAAGAACCTATCTTGAAGATGAGCTGGGCCCGGTCTCAGCATTCAGACGGTAAGGAATAGAGAGGACGTACAGTATGAAAGCTTATAAAGGTTATTTAATTGATTTAGATGGAACGATGTATCGAGGAACTGAGCCGATTCCTGAAGCGGTTGAGTTTGTTAAAAAGCTGAAGGCAAAAGGTATTCCGTATTTATTTGTGACAAACAATTCCTCAAAAACGCAGGAGCAGGTAGCTGCACACCTGAAAAACTTTGATGTCCCTGCAGAACCAGAGCAGGTATTTACGACATCTCTTGCAACAGCAGCAGTGATTTCCCGCGAAATGCCTGAAGCTTCTGCATATGTGATTGGAGGCGACGGAATCCATCAGGCTCTGACTGAAAAAGGAATTACGATTAAAGATGAAAACCCGGATTATGTGATTGTCGGTCTTGACCGTGAGATTACATATGAAAAACTTGCACTTGGCTGCTTGGCTGTCAGAAACGGAGCGAAATTCATTTCCACAAACGGTGATATTGCGATTCCAACTGAGCGTGGACTGCTGCCGGGAAATGGTTCCCTGACGTCAGTTATTACCGTCTCCACACAGACACAGCCGCTGTTTATCGGCAAACCTGAAGCAGTCATTATGGAGCAGGCATTAAACGTGCTTGGACTGTCGAAAGAGGACGTTGTGATGGTTGGGGATAACTACGATACAGATATCAAGGCAGGGTTTAACACAGGAATGGATACGTTAATGGTGCATACTGGTGTGTCACCAAAGAGCCTGCTTGCTGAAAAAGAGCTGCAGCCGACTTATTCAATTAATTCTTTGGCTGAGTGGGAGATTTAAAGTTAGCTCTTAGAACGCTGTCCCTTTCCGTGGAGGACTACGCTTTCCTGCCGCCTGACGGTGGGGTCGGGGTCTCACCTGTTCTTTCCTGGGACGGGAGTCTTCGTCCTCCACTATAAGGGACAGCTGAGACGTACATATTAAGTTTTTATCACTTTCAAAAGGGGTTGTTAGTCATGTCTAAAATATTCATTACACGTAAAATAGATGATGCTGTAATTGATGAACTTAGAAAGAGTTTTGATGTGGAAGTGTGGGATTCTGAGGATCAGGCGGTACCGAGAGACGTATTATTAAAGCAGGCAAAGGAAAGTCATGCACTGTTTACAATGCTGTCTGATCAGATTGATAAAGAACTGTTATCTGACGCACCTCATTTGAAAGTGGTTGCGAATATGGCTGTTGGGTATGACAACATTGATGTTCAGGCTGCAGAAAAGGCTGGAATTATTGTGACCAATACGCCGGATGTTTTAACGGATACAACGGCTGATCTTGCCTTTTCACTGATACTTGCAACAGCAAGAAGAATTCCTGAGGCGGCAGGTTATATTAAAGAAGGAAACTGGACGTCATGGTCTCCGTATTTACTTGCCGGTCGTGATGTTCATCATAAAACGCTTGGCATTATTGGCATGGGGAAAATCGGACAGGCTGTCGCAAAACGTGCAGCCGGGTTTGATATGAATATCCTGTATCATACAAGAAGCAGAAAAACTGAAGCTGAAGAGCAGTTCGGCGCGCAATATAAAAGCTTAAGCGACCTTCTTGAAAAATCTGATTTTGTGTTAGTGCTTGCACCATTAACTGAAGAAACGCGTGGAATGATCGGAGCTGAGCAGCTCCGTTCAATGAAGGACTCAGCGATTTTCATTAATGTCGGAAGAGGTCCTGTAGTAGATGAGAAAGCGCTGATTGATGCGCTTAAAAATGGTGAGATCGCAGGAGCAGGTCTTGATGTATTTGAAAAGGAACCGATCTCAAAAGACCATCCACTGCTTTCGATGAAAAATGTTGTGGCAGTACCGCACATTGGCAGTGCCTCAACGGAGACCCGATTTATTATGATGAAGCTGGCTGCTGATAATATCAAAGCAGTATTGAATGGTGAAAAGCCATTAACGAAAGTATCAGTATGATTCTCATTTAATTAAAAAATTTCTCAATAAAAAATCCTCTTGCTGTCTTCAGCAAGAGGATGATGTAAATTAAAATACCTGTTCAACTTCCACTACGCCTGGTACTTCTTCAAGCAGTGCGCGTTCGATACCTGCTTTAAGTGTAATCGTTGAACTTGGGCATGTACCGCATGCGCCAAGAAGTCTTAATTTTACGATTCCATCTTCAACGTCAACGAGTTCGCAGTCTCCGCCGTCACGAAGAAGGAATGGACGAAGTTTATCAAGTACTTCCTGAACTGAATCTTTCATTTCTACTTCTGTCATTCGAATCGACTCCCTTCCTGTGTTCTATTATAATGAGTATAGCGAAAAAAATCCATCCATGTTATTTGAAATTATTATTGTTTACTCATTTTCTGAATGAGTCTTCAGTAACCGCTGTCACTTTCCGTGGAGGGCTGCGCTTTCCTGCCCCCGGGCGGTGAGCTTCCTCAGGCTGCGCCTTGCGGGATCTCACCAGCCCTTCCCCGGGGCGGGAGTCTCCGCCCTCCCCTCCAAGTGCCAGCTCTATGTAGAATAATTGATGGGGTATCTCATTTTATTAAGATGCATAATGTGTTATGCACAGCTGAGGATTGTAGCGGAAGGGGGCGACTCCGGGACGATTAGTTGGAAGCTGAGACCCCACAGGCGCAGCCGAGGAGGCTTAGCAACAACCGTCCGGAAAGCGTCCCCCTGAAGTGGAGATCCTCAGCCAACCTAAAAAAGATTTAATATTGAAGGGGGTTGTTTAATATGTCAAATGAAGCTGTGACGATTACGGTGTATGGGGCGGAGACGATTTGTGCGAGTTGTGTGGGGGCGCCTTCTTCAAAGGAGACGTATGAATGGCTGGAAGCGGCGATTGGCCGTAAGTTTCCGGATCGTACGTTTGTAATGGATTATGTGGATATTAATACTAAACAGGAAGATCCTAAAAAGGCTGCGTTTGTGGAACGTGTGTGGGAAGAGGATCTATTTTATCCGGTTGTGCTGGTAGAAGATGAGATCGTCGGGGAAGGCAACCCGCGTTTAAAAGCTGTATATAAAGAGCTTGAAAAGTACGGTTTTCAGACTGCAAAATAAATTAAAAGCGTCCTGGAGTGATTACTCGCTTCCGGACGCTTTTTCATATCTTTCATCACAACGAAATCAGGGTTATGATAATCGTAATCTTCAGGGACTTCTACAAGATTATAGCGCTCTTGAAATGGAAGTAATGACATAGCTGTTTCACCGCCTGAAAAAGATTTTCTTCAGTATAAACGATGTTGTTAAAAATCTATATTTTAGAAATTTTTAAATGTGTTAAAAAAAGTGCTGATTCGCTCAGCACTTTTTGTTTAACCATTATGGTACTTATACATCCAAAGTACACCTGACTTCATCAGTCGTGCAATTCTGCCTGTTACGGTACGGTCTGCAAGGTAGGCGAAGCCCTGCTTTTTACCGAGTGAGCCCATAAAGCCTTTCAGTTTAATTTTAGGCATCTGCTCCGGCAATTCTTCGTTTTTCCAGCGTGCTAAGAGTACTTTCACGATCTGCTCGGCCTGTTCCTCTGCAAGCTGGGCGCTTGGTGCGAATGGCAGACTTGCGCAGTCACCGACCACGTAGACGTGCTCGTTATCCGGCAGGTTATGATACTGTGAGATGACAACGCGGTTTGAAGAATCCTTTTCACCAGGCAGGTCACGTACGACTTTGACGGGCTGAATGCCTGCTGTCCATACGCATACGTCAACCGGAATCTTTTCTTCATGGTTATACAGCATCGTAGGTTCGACTTTAGTGATGTTCGAATTGCTGACAACTTCAACATTGTTGGCATCAAACCACTTTTGTACGTAGTTACTCAGGCGCTGAGGGAAGGCAGGAAGAATACGCTCACCGCGATCAAAAAGCTTAATCTTAAGGTCTTCACGGCTTTCACGCAGTTCACTTGCAAGCTCAATCCCGCTCAGACCGGCTCCAACTACCCCGACAACTGATCCGGATGGAAGGTTTGACAAGCGTTCATAGGTCGCTCTTGAGCGCTGAATCGACTGGATGCTGTAAGTGTGCTCATCAGCACCGGGAACGTTATGATATTTATCCTCACAGCCGAGACCGACAACCAGGTCATCGTAAGGAACTTCAGTGTTATCTTCAAGAATGACACGGCTCTGTTCAGTATCAATTTTTGCGACTGAGCCGTACTTCACTTCCAGACGCTCATGTTCAGGAAAGCTTACACGGACTTCCTGATCAGAAGCTGTACCTGCTGCAAGCGCATAATATTCTGTTTTCAGACAGTGATAAGGAGTACGGTCGATTAATGTAATTTTTACGTCTTCAGGCAGCTTATCCGGCAGCAGTCGCAGTAAGACGCGCATATTGCCGTAGCCTCCACCTAATAATACTAAGTGTTTCATGGATAGCCCTCTCTTTACAGTAAGCATATTGGTAGGTAAGCACTTTCAATATGATCATACATACACAATGTGTTTGATCATTACGTTTACATTCATTAAAAAGTATATCGGAATAAAGGTCTTAGTACAATCATATTAAGAGATTTCTTTCACAAACTTGTCATGAATAAGAGCAGGATCATTGACGAACTTTCTGGAAGACGTTACATTTGAAGTTAGTATGAGGTGATAAAAATGAAACCAATTATAGAGTTTTGTATTAGTAATATAGCAAGTGGATCACAGGAGGCATTTGAAACGCTTGAGCGCGACCCGAACCTTGATGTGATTGAATACGGATGTACGAGCCACTGCGGGATTTGTGCAGCAGCGATGTTTGCAATTGTGAACGGGGAGCTTGTAGAGGCAGATACGCCAAAAGAGCTTGTGGAAGCTGTCTATGAGTTTCTTGAAGAAAATCCAATGTTCTAAACCCAGAAAAGAAGCTGACCTGGATCAGCTTCTTTTTAATGTGCGTTCTTCCCTGAACATCTGCCATCTTTCTTTTGCCATATGAACCATTTTCCTGTCAGTCGAGCTGTGCTGTCTTTCGATGATTTTTGAGAAATGCCTTGTTGCCTCGTCATCCTCGCCAAGACGCAGCGAAAGCTCTGCAATCAGATATAGTACGCGCTCTGTCGTGATTTGGGAGCCTTGATAATCTTCTTTCGAATAGGCCTCTTTATAAGCTTCCACTGCAAGTCGCTGAAATCGCTGCTCCTGCTCAGCATCCTGTCCACGAAACAGCCAGGAAAGCCTTAGATAAAGCCCTGCGAGTGTAATACTCTTTTCACGCTTCATCACAGCAATATAAATGGCAAGCTTATATGCTTTAATTGCGTCGTCAATGGACCGCTCACCGGAAAAATCAAGGTGCTGCCAATGCTTAGATATTTTTTCTTCGATTTCTTCCTTTCCACCCGGTGGAAAATAAGGGACGAAATCATCAGTGAAAGAATAGCCGCAATCCAGACAGACATGTACATGGTACAGGTTCGGGTTTAAAGAAGCATCTTCATAAATAGGCATCAAATCTGTGCTATGTTCTTTTGCACGGACAAAACGTCCTCTGATTTTTGTTGTTTTAAATGAATGATTGCAGAGACTGCAGGTCATGTTTTTCTGATAGAGAGGGGTCAATTCCATTTGAAACGCCTCCAAATAGTTCAATATACTCTAAAAATCATTGTTCATGCTTATACTATACCCTAAAAATAGGTCTTTTAGAACATATTATTTAAAATATCTGATCTGATGGTGATCATACAGGAGATGGAGACTTTATAATGAAATAACTCGATTTCAATTGGTTGAGTGCAGCGGGATTTAGCGATATACTAAAATCAGTTAAAAACGTTGGAGGTGCTGAAATGGCAAATGTAATTAAATTATCAGAAGCTGCAGCGCTTCAGGTAAAAGATATGATGAAGCAGGCTGAAGAAGAAAATGCATATCTTCGCGTTGCAATTAAAGGCGGCGGATGCAGTGGTCTATCTTACGGGATGGGCTTTGAGCACGAACTTGGCGAGACTGATCAGATCGAAGAACACCACGGGATTCAGGTGCTACTGAAGAAAGAAGACGCTGATATTTTGAATGGAACTGAAATTGATTATAAGCAGTCACTAATGGGTGGCGGTTTTACAATTGAAAATCCGAATGCAATCGCATCATGTGGATGTGGATCTTCATTCAGAACAGCTACAAAAGCTGGTACACCTGAAAATTGTTAATACTAAAAATCGCCGGCATCATCGCCGGCGATTTTTTAAATGCTTTTTAACGCGTCTTTAATTGGCTGATCTCCATTAATCATTTCAATTGTTTTATAATGAAGGTTCGTACAGAGAATTGATTCAACAAGCACCATTGCAACATCCTCACGGGTAATTTCACCTTCGCGATGCTTCATTTCCTCAGATACATCAATCTTACCTGTGGCTTCTTCATCTGTTAACGCGCCTGGACGCACGATTGTATAGTTCAGTCCGCTTTGTTTTAAATGAACGTCTGCATCGTGCTTCGCCTGGAGGTAGTGGTGGAATGTTTCACTGTCCCCGGCAATTGACGGGTCATCAGCACCCATTGAGCTCAGCATAATAAACCGTTCAATGCCTTTTTCCTTCGCAAAATCAATTGCTTTAATGGCTCCATCCCGGTCTACAGATGTTGTCTTATCCATTCCTGTGTCAGGGCCTGAGCCTGCAGCAAAAATAACTGCATTTACATCTTCAAATGCGTATTTAAATGCCTGTTCAAGGTCAGCAATAATTGGTCTTGCCCCGAGATCCTCCATTTCCTTGGACTGCTCGGATTTCCGGATCATTGCTCTGACAATGTGCTGCTCATTATCAGCAAGCTTTTTCACTGTCATTCGTCCCGTCGTTCCATTTGCGCCAATTACGAGTACATGCATGGTATCACTCTCCAAAAATTAGTTGATACTCTTATCATACCCGGGCTGACTTTTGCTAAACGAATGATCAGCTGAACATTGACGTACTGTGCATTGGCTGCACACGTGCTTTTGGATCGATTGAAGCTTTCGCATTATTCACAGCAGTCGGTGCTTCACCGAACCCTGAAGCGATCAGCTTTACTTTTCCATCGTACGTACACACATCACCAGCTGCATATATACCTGGAATATTCGTTTCCATCCGTGAATTCACAACGATCGAGTTTTTCTCAATATCAAGCGTCCATTCTTTAATCGGGCCAAGAGATGAGACAAAACCGTAATTCACAATTAAATGATCAAAGTTCAATCCTGTTGTTTCCTCTGACTTTGCCTTTTGAAGCGTCAGTGATTGAATATTATCGTTCATTGTCTGGTAGGCAACAGGTACGTAAGGTGTCATCACATTTACTGATGACTGCTTCAGCTGTTCAACACTTGCTTCATGTGCGCGGAAAGTATCGCGTCTATGCACAAGTGTGACTGATTTGGCAACCGGTTCAAGCATCAGTGCCCAGTCAACCGCTGAATCTCCGCCGCCTAACAGCACAACATCCTGATCCTTAAAGTTTGAAAGATCTTCTATAAAGTAGTGAAGATTTTTCTCTTCAAAATCATTCAGTCCATCAAGATTCAACTTTCTCGGCTGGAATGCTCCGTTTCCTGCAGTGATGATGATTGTTCTAGTATAATGAACTTCCTCCGGTGTAGTCAGTACGAAAACGCCATCCTCACGCTTTTCAACGTGTGTGACTTCCTGACCGAGACGGATTTCAGTATCAAATCGTGACATTTGAGCGGTTAAATTATCAACCAGCTCCTGTGCTTTTACTTTCGGAAAACCTGCTACGTCATATATATATTTGTCAGGATATAAAGCAGTCAGCTGTCCGCCAAGATGGGGCAGGCTTTCAATCAGCTTTACACTTCCCTGGCGCATACCACCGTAAAAAGCTGTGAATAACCCGACTGGACCGCCGCCTATCACTGTAATATCATAAATTGAAGTATCTTCTTTCATCCTGCAATCCCTCCACAAAAACCTGATTTGCATGTAGTGTAACACACGACGGGGCTCTGTAACCTTTTCTGAGGTTCCACAAGTACATTTTTCAGACTTTAGGATGAAACCGATTTTTCAGATTTTAGCATAAAACCTTGAAATAAGAAGAAAAAAAGAATATGATGGTTTAAGATAAAGAATCAATAGAAGAAGTATGATGTTCATTCACGTGAACAATTTCACAATCTTTTATGATGGCTGGCGTTGCTGCCTTAAAAGCAGCGTAATCTCATATTAAAAAGGTGGAAGTGATCCAATTGAAAAGACCAACAGTGGTTGTTTTAGGTGCAGGGTACGGTGGATTATCCGTAATTACGAAACTTCAGAAGCTTGTGAACGCAGATGATGCAGATATTATTCTTGTGAACAAGAATGATTACCATTATGAATCAACATGGCTTCATGAAGCAGCAGCAGGTACAATGTCTCCTGACGCAGTGCGCTTTGATATCGGCGGCGTTATTGACAAAGGAAAAGTAAACTTCGTACAGGCAACAGTTGAAAATATTGATACTACAGCGCAGAAGGTGATTACAGATCGTTCTGAAATCAGCTATGACTACCTGGTAGTCGGACTTGGTTTCGAAGGTGAAACATTCGGAATCCCTGGCTTAAAAGAGCACGCTTTCTCAATTGCTAACGTAAAAGCTGCACGCCAGATCCGTGACCACATCGAATATCAATTCGCAACATACAGCCTTGAAGAAGTGAAAGATCCTTCAAGACTGACAATTATCGTTGGTGGCGCAGGCTTCACAGGAATCGAATTCCTTGGAGAACTTGCTGACCGACTTCCTGAACTTTGCGAGGAATATGATGTAGATCCTAAAGCAGTTCGTATTCTTTGTGTTGAAGCTGCACCAATGGTTCTTCCAGGATTTGATGAAGAGCTTGTTGAATACGCAGTAAACTACCTTAAGAGTAAAGGAATCGAATTCTCAATCGGAACACCTCTGACAGAAGCAACACCAGAGGGCGTTAAGATTAAAAAAGGTGAAGATGTATTCGAAGAAATTCCTGCTAAAACTGTTGTATGGGCTGCCGGCGTTCGCGGTAACTCAATCATCGAAAAAGCAGGCTTTGACAACATGCGTGCCCGTATCAAAGTTGATCCGGACCTTCGCGCACCTGGACACAACAACGTATTCATCGTTGGAGACTGCGCATTAATGATCAATGCTCAGACAGAACGTCCATACCCGCCAACTGCACAGATCGCAATGCAGCAAGGTGCACACACTGCACACAACCTGGTAGCACTGTTCAAGGGTGAAGAGCTTGAGCCATTCACACCTGATCTTAAAGGTACCGTCTGCTCACTTGGTGAAAACGAAGCAATCGGTGAAGTATTCGGTCGCAAGATTACAGGTAAAAAAGCTGCAATGATGAAAAAAGTCATCGATAACCGTGCACTATATATCCTCGGTGGTCCTGGACTTGTATTCAAAAAAGGTAAGCTGAACATGTTTTAATAAAAAGAGCGGCTGCGGCTGCTCTTTTTTCTACATATATAAGGGGTGTCAACATGAAAAGGGGAAAAGTCTGGCTAGGCGCTGCAGGTGTCATTGAAAACAGTAAAGGCGAATGGCTCGTCGTCAAGAAAAAGTACGGCGGCTTAAAAGGAAAATGGTCCATCCCTGCCGGATTTGTGGAAGAAGGGGAAACTGCAGACCAGGCAGCAGTGAGAGAAGTAAAAGAAGAAACGGGCATGACAGCAGAAGTGATCAGAGTAGCAGGATTTAGGAGCGGCGTGCTCAAAGATACGATTAGCGATAATATGATTATTTTTGTGATGAAGGCAATGGATGAATCTGAAGCGCTGCAGATCCCGGAAGATGAAATTGAAGAGGCGGCCTGGATTGACAAAAGAGAACTGAGGGACCATCCGGATGTATCTTCTATGATTCCAGTGATGATTGATCATGAAGAAGCAGCGACTCTGGAGATTAATCGTCATGCAAATCCGGGTGATCAGTTTGGTTATACAAAGTATCATTTGTTTTTTTGATTGTAACTGTGTTCTTTAGATGAGATAGTTAATTAACCCACCTTCAGCGGGTCCCCCTCGAAAAGAGATCGGGGATACAAAAGCCAATTGTGAACAAATTGCAAAATTTACCCACAGTTCTAAATTTTCTGATAATTAAAGAAAACGGAAGAAATGGGCTTATGTATTCGCTTTCATGCCTTTTTTTCACCAAATATGCCGCTTTTCAGCTTTAAAGCGTCCGTGCTATAGTACTCTCAATACATCAGAAGAGAGGGTGCTTCACATGAAGAAACAAACAAATTGCAGCTATTGTGCTGGTAAAGGATATTTTCAATTAAGACTAGGTGGATCAGAAACTTGCCCTAATTGTGGAGGGGAAGGTAAAAAATAAATGATACAACCGGGTGCAGCAGATGCATCCGGTTTTTTTATTTTTGGATTTTGACATGCATGATTAACGGGGGAAGTAAGACAACTAAACGGCGAAAAGCTGCCTCATACGCAGTAATTGCTACAAGTTCCCGCGTGTACCGCTACAAGTTTAGGTTAGATTACTACATGCCAGCCAGAAACAGCGTCAAGCACCCCACACATAGCCAAAACCTCAACTTTGTGTCATCAAAATGAACGTTCATACAGGAGCATTGCACTGGATTCTCAAGTGATGTACACTGTTCTAGTGAACATGGAGGTGTATCATTTGGC
The DNA here is from genome assembly GCF_044789845.1 of Jeotgalibacillus malaysiensis. Classification (NCBI taxonomy): domain Bacteria; kingdom Bacillati; phylum Bacillota; class Bacilli; order Caryophanales; family Caryophanaceae; genus Jeotgalibacillus; species Jeotgalibacillus malaysiensis. Next base: position 2,479,283 of record NZ_CP085252.1, on the reverse strand, counting down.
TTCGTTTGGATTGGCTGAACTTTTAATTTCGATGATGCTGTTTCTGATCTTATTTTTTGGAATCGGCTTTCTATTAAATATGCTTTTACGTATGACATGGATCATGGCAGTAATTTATCCGGTCATTACGATTTTGATTGTCGATGAGGTCAGATTCATCGAATATTTTCGTGAACCGGGAGAATCTTTTTCAGCACTCGGAACCCGATTTGTTTCGCTGGCACCAGCGGATATCTTAATTTTATCAAGCGGTATGGCAGGCGCGATCATTGCAGGACTTGTAATGATATGGCTCCGTAAGCAGGGTTACCGAATGTTCTAAAGCTCCCCGGATAACGTGGAGCTTTTTTAGTTGTCAGGCAATTCAAAGGATTAGGTCTATCGTCTTAAATGATTATTCTTTGTGATATAGGGAATATGTAATTTTGGAAGGAGTAGATGTAATGTCTAAATTAGTAAAAGTATCTGCAGGGATTATTCTTGCAGGGCTTGCTTCGTTATTTTTCACGCAGGAAAACAAAGCAGCAGTAGAAGGATGGTCGATTGCACTGCCATCTGAAGAAATGGTGCCGGTTGTTGAAGATATGAGAATGTTACAGGACAGGGAGCTGTCTTTAACATCCAAAACCTTATCAAGTGAGGATACAGCTTTTAAGCTAATTGCTTCGAAAGTGAAGGGGAATAAAGAGAAAGCTGTACCGAGACACGTAGTAGACAACCCATCCAAAACCGTTACTGCAACAGGCTATACTGCCGGAATCGAATCAACCGGTAAAGAGCCTGGTGATGAGCTTTATGGGATTACATTTTCAGGTATTGAGGTAAAAAGAGACCTTTACTCAACGATCGCAGCCGACCCAAAAGTATTTCCAATCGGCACAGTGATGTTTATCCCTGGTTATGGTTATGGAGTAGTAGCTGATACGGGAAGTGCAATTAAAGGAAATATCATTGATCTGTACTTTGATACAGTAGATGAAGTATTTAACGAATGGGGCAAGCAAAAGGTTGAAGTTTACGTGCTGAAAGAAGGCGACGGAACACTGACTGAAGAAGAGTTTGCTGCAATGAATAACCAATAACAAAAAAGTGTCACGCTCAATGCAGCGTGACACTTTTTAAATTCTTAATTCCTCCGGCAAATCGATCCCTTTATACAGCTCCGGATGCAAAATCTTCCCCAGTTTAATTAAACCCTCGAGCAGCCGTGGAGATGGACGGCAGTAGAGTGCTTCTTCAAGCACATGTACATGTCCATTTTTAATGGCATCCATTTCAGTCCAGTACGGCCGTTTATGTAAGATAGCAGGGTTTACTTTTCTCGGCTGAACACCAACCCAGGCCATACAGATCACGTCCGGATTTCTTTTATAGACATCTGCCCAGTCGGTCTGGATACTTGCCAGCTCCACTGATTCGTACAGGTTCACCCCGCCTGCAAGACGGCTGATTTCTGTCAGCCAGTTCACGCCGCCTGGAGTAAAGACCGGTTTTGGCCACCATTCCCAGTAAAGTGATGGAGGAGTTTCGATTTTTGAAGCAGCTTTTTTACAATCATTAATCACAGCTTTGAATGCCTTTGCTACTTTCTCAGCACGGTCAGGAATCGCTGCTGCGTGACCGAGCGTGTGCAGATCCTGGGCAATATCATCAAGTGACTGCGGATTAAAGCATATGTGATGAAGGCCTCTTATATCGAGTTTTTCAATATTCTTCTCCATACCGGGCACGCTTAGTGAAGACAGGATCAGGTCCGGTTTTAATGCTTCCACTTTATCTATATCGATCGACAGGTCCGGCCCAAGCTGTTCAAGCTCTTTTACTTCTCCAGGCCAGTCTGAAAAATCATCAACCCCGACGATCGATTCTGTCAGCCCTAGATAAGCAGCCAGTTCTGTGTTGCTGGGACAAAGCGACACGATTCTCATTATTTACCCTCCAGTTACAGTGTAATCAGATAATGAACAAGTAATGTCAAAAAGATTCCCGTCAGTCCGCCAAAAAATACTTCAATTGGTTTATGACCAAGAAGTGTTTTCAGCTCTTTCCGCTTTTCTTCCTCATCTTTATCCTGCCAGCCCTTCGCTTCAGAGACGAATTTATTAAAATCGCGCATCAGCTGATTGATCACAGCAGCCTGTTCACCAGCCTGAAAGCGTACGCCTGTCGCATCGAACATCGTAATAATGGCAAAAACAGTTGCCAGCGCAAAGACAGATGATCCCACTCCAAAGTCGAGTGCGATCCCTGTTGCGAGCGCAGTGACAGCGGCAGAGTGAGAGCTTGGCATACCACCGGTGGATGTGACGAGTGACCAGTCCACTTTCCGTGTTGCAGCATATTGGATCGGTACTTTTACAACCTGGGCAAATAAAATAGCGAATAATGAAGCCCATAGAGGAAAATTGCTGAAGAGTTCCATAGACGTTTGTCATCCTTTCAAATGGCAGGAGTTTTAAGCAAGTATACCACATATCAATGCCGGTTCGAATGTACGGTAATCGAATTATCATAACATTTAAAGTATACTTAACAATTGGAGGTGTTTGATATGAAATGGACAATACATAGTAATGAAAACGTACTGAAAGAACATCACGACAATTTAGCAGCAGGGGTCTGGAACCAGTCGGTCGTCTCGGGCTTTTCAAAAGAAATTGATGACCAGATGAATGGCGGTCTGACCGATCTGATCAAAGAAGGTGACATCGAAACGAAATCGAAGCAGGTAACGGTTCTACCGACGCTTGGGGCGCTGGCTACGAAAAGAGTGATCTTTTCAGGGCTCGGCAAAGAGGCGGATCTCACATTTGAGGACTTGAGAGAGAGCTTTGGTGCACTTGGGAAGGTACTAAAAAAGAAGAAAGTGTCGTCACTTGCAGTTGCACTTGATTCATTTAAAGGAAATGACTTTGAAGCAACAGACATAGCGCAGGCGCTGATTGAAGGGATGACGCTTTCAATGTATGAATTTGAAGGGTACAAAAAGAAATCAAACGTACCTGATGTAGCGCTTGAAGAATTGCATATCTACACAGCCCATGACACGCAGGAAATTGAGGCAGCACTTGAAGTTGGACTTGCCCTCGCAGAAGGAACAAACGAAGCGAGAACGCTTGTAAATATGCCATCAAATCTGCTGACTTCAGTGAAAATGGCTGACTATGCAAAAGAAATGGCTGAGCGACATGACTTTGAGATCGAGATTCTTGGAAAAGAAGAAATCGAAGAAATGGGGATGGGTGCACTTCTTGCAGTCAACCAGGGTTCAGAAATCCCGCCCCGCATGATTGTCATGAAGCATCAGGCGACTGAAAAGTGGGAAGACGTGCTTGCACTTGTCGGCAAGGGCATCACATTTGATACAGGCGGTTATTCAATTAAGCCGAAAGACGGCATCGTTGGCATGAAAGCTGATATGGGCGGCGCAGCTGCTGTACTCGGTGCAATGGAGATCATCGGCCGTCTGAAGCCTGAGCAGAACGTAATGGCGGTTATTGCAGCAACGGACAATATGATCAGCCATACGGCATTTAAACCGGATGATGTGATCACCTCGATGAGCGGTAAAACAATTGAAATCTTAAATACAGACGCAGAAGGCAGACTCGTACTGGCTGATGCTGTGACGTATGCAAAGCAGCACGGAGCCAACTACCTTGTAGATGTTGCTACGCTCACAGGCGGGGTTATTGTCGCGCTTGGTCTTGATAAAACAGGTGCACTGACGAATAATGAACCATTATTTGAAAAGGTCCTGGAGGCTTCAGTCGAAGCGGGAGAGTTTATCTGGCAGCTGCCTTATACAGAAGGCGACAGGAAGCGTGTACGCAACAGCCCGGTAGCCGATCTGAATAACTCACCTGGACGCGACGGGCATGCTTTATTTGCCGGTGCATTCATTGGAGAATTTACAGAAGGCACACCATGGGTTCACCTTGATATCGCAGGAACAGCAACAACGAAGTCAGCTAACCTGTTAGGTCCTGCAGGCGGAACAGGCGCAATGGCCAGAACCCTTGCGCTGCTGACAGAGCAGTTTGTGCTTGAGAGAGCAGAGAAGTAAGGTTTCGGGGGAATGTCCTTTTGTGGGCGTTTCCTTTTTTGTGTCCAGCTGCAGGCGCTAGCTCCTCGGGTCATAAGGCACGCATCGGTAAACGGGAAAGGTCACCCGTTTTCCGCTCCGCGTCTTATGCCTTTCGGAGCTGGGCAAGCGCCTTCCGCATTTCGATGGTGTGCGGTTCACCGGGGACGGAGTTGACTGATTCATTTTTGGAATGATTCTAAAAGTGAATCACTTAACTCCGTCCCCGCCCGTGCCATTATTGTAATCATTCCAAATAATTCTCGCTCCACCCCCGCTCCGCCGCTAAATCCTAACCCATTGACAACCTCGCTTTTACTCTGTTAATGTATGAAAGGTGTTTTAATACGTTACCTGTTTAGCAGAGTAAAGAATTTTCTAAAAAGGAGTTCATATAGATGAATGCTGTTGTCATTGCGGTTTTAATTATGCTGGTCTTAAGTCTGATCAGAGTAAATGTTGTGGCGGCGCTGATTATTGGTGCTGCAGTGGGTGGGCTGACTGGTGGTCTGTCTGTAGAAGAAACAGTGAGTGTGTTTTCTGATGGTGTAGGCGGTGGAGCGAATATTGCGCTCAGTTATGCATTGTTAGGTGGATTTGCAGTTGCGATCTCATATACAGGGCTGCCAAAGCTGATGGTGGATAAAATTGTAGCAGCTGTCAGCAAGGAAGGGGAACCGAGAACGAAGGCACTTCCTAAGGTACTTGTCATTCTTGCTATTTTATCTATTTCAATCATGTCTCAAAATGTTGTACCTGTGCACATTGCGTTTATTCCTCTTTTAATCCCGCCTTTACTGCTGGTCATGAATGAGCTTGGAATTGACAGAAGACTGATTGCGACAGTGATCACATTCGGTTTAACCGCCCCGTATATATTACTGCCATACGGCTTCGGTCAGATTTTCCATGATACGATTGCGACTAATATGGAACTGAGCGGGCTTGAAATAAATATGGATGTCATTCCAACAGCGATGCTGATTCCGACTGCCGGTATGATTCTTGGACTGCTGGTGGCGATTTTCATCAGCTACCGCAAGCCGAGAGAGTATCAGAACAGAAAGGTATCACTTCAGGATGGGGATGCCAAAGCTATTACAACAAAAGATCTGATTGTAACGATTGCAGCAATCATTGCTGCGCTTGTGATTCAGTCCGTATTCCAATCGATGGTCTTTAGTGCGGTCATTGGTCTTGCTGTCTTATTTGTCAGCGGAACAGTAAAGCTACGTGATCAGGATCAACTGATGACTGATGGAATGAAAATGATGGCGTTTATCGGTTTTGTGATGATTTCAGCTAATGGTTTTGCAGCTGTAATGACTGAGACAGGGGCTGTTGAAAGCCTTGTGAATGGAGCGGCAAACCTGGTTGGGGATAACAAAGCAGTCGGTGCATTGCTCATGCTGGTCGTCGGTCTGGTTGTTACAATGGGAATCGGCTCTTCATTTGCGACGATTCCAATCATTGCCGTGCTGTTTGTGCCGTTAGCGCTTGAGCTTGGATTCAGTCCACTGGCAACAGTTACGCTGATTGGTACTGCAGGTGCGCTTGGTGACGCCGGTTCTCCTGCATCAGACAGTACACTTGGCCCAACAGCCGGTCTGAATGCAGATGGACAGCATAACCACATATGGGATACATGTGTGCCGACATTCCTGCACTACAATATTCCACTGATTTTATTCGGCTGGATTGCTGCGCTCGTACTATAAAAAGGTGAGGACTCTGACTAAGTGGTCAGGGTCCTTTTTAGATGAATTTCATTATGAGTCTAAAGTCACTAAGTGTCGAACGATTAATGATAAGCGTCGAACGATTAATGATAAGCGTCGAACAATTGATGTATTACGTCGAACATATAATGTCAAACGCCGAACACATTAGGTTTTACACCGAACATCCACCCGCGAGCGTCGAACCCCGCCAAATCCAAAACCCTTGCCAACCAATCCCCGCTGAGAGATGATAGAAAAAAGGGGGAGTCAAGATGGAGTGGAATAGAGATACACTGATGGATGCACTGGGGATCAAAATGATCAGCGTTGAAAAGGGGAAAGCAGTTGCTGAAATGCCTGTAGATGGGCGGACGCATCAGCCGTTTGGTTTTCTGCACGGCGGTGCATCAGTCGCACTCGCTGAGACAGTGGCAAGTGTGGGATCAGCTGCAATGGTTGATTTAAATGAATACAGCTGCTTTGGTCTTGAGATAAACGCAAATCATATTAAGGCTAAAAAAGAAGGTACTGTAACAGGGATTGCTGAGATTATACATAAAGGAAAGACCACAATGGTATGGGAAATTAAAATTGTGGATGAAGAAAAGGAGCTGCTTTGTATTTCACGCTGCACAGTCGCAGTCGTACCGAAGCGTAAATAGGGTTTAATTTCCTTCTCGCGTGGAAAAGAATGAACAATGAGAATGAGGAGGAGATTATTGATGCCCTGGAGTAAAAACGATTATCCTGATTCATGGAATAACCTTGACCCTGATGTCAGAAATAAGGCGATAGAAATCGGGAATGCACTTTTACGCGAACAGAATTACGATGAAAGCAGAGTCATTGCGATTGCGACAGACAAAGCAAAGCAGGCGGTTCAAAAAGATGACCAGGACACATATCAGCTGAAAAAGCATAATGATGGCTGGCAGCTTGTAAAAAAAGGCTCTGACAAAGCAATCTATGTGGAAGAAACAAAAGGGGATCTTGAAGGCAAAGCAAAATCCTATGTAACAGATCATGGAGGTCAGCTTGAAGTTTATCAGGAAGATGGTTCATTTGATCAGACTTTATATGAATCAAAAAACTCATCCGGGAATTAATCCCCGGATGAGTTTTTCTTTGACTCAAGTTCTTCTTTCTTTGCCAGATCGTCCTGGACTGTTTCGGGTGCAAGTTTGACACCTGTATTATATGCGGCACGGGCGATCAGGTGTCCGCCTACAGGAGCTGTGATCAGTACAAAGAAGATACCGAGCACAATCCGGGAATTAAACATGCCTTCTTCTGTGATAAAGAAGAGGAGCGCACCAATTAAGACACTCATCACACCAAGCGTAGCACTCTTAGAAGCAGCATGCGTTCTGGTGTAGAGATCGGGTAAACGGATCAGCCCGATCGCAGTAACGACGCCAAAGAAGGCACCGATTAGGATAAATGCGACTACGAAATACTCACTTACGTCGATCACGGTCTACAATCGCTCCTTTCTCGATATATTTTGAGAAGGCAACTGTACCGATAAAGGCCAGAATCCCAAGCAATAAGATAACCTCAAGAAATACGCTCGTACGCAGCAGGATGGAAAACAGTGCTGTGACTGCAATCAGGCTGATGCCGAGTGAATCGAGCGCAATCACGCGGTCTGCAACAGAAGGGCCTTTAATCGCACGGAAGACGATGCCGATCATGGCAAGCGCAAATGCGACAAGTGCGATATATACAGTGATATCCAGCATTAGCGGCTCACCTCCATAATTGCTTTTTCAAAGCCGTCACGAATCGATGAAACATTCGCTTTAATATCAGAAGCGTTCAGTGCGTGAATATAAAGCGTTTTGTTATCATCGCTTACATCTACTACAAGTGTTCCTGGTGTCAGTGTAATCAGAAGAGACAGCAGCGTAACTTCCCAGCCGTGCTCAAGCTTTGTATCATACTTAAAAATACCAGGCTTTAAATCCATTTTCGGTCGTAAAACAATCACCAGTACTTCAACATTGGCTTTAATCAGCTCATAAGTAAACAGAACCGTCAGCCTGATAATGGCCCAGACTCTGAAGATATAGAGTCTGGTCTGAAAGAAGCGTCTCATAGCAAAGATCACAAGAAGACCAAGCAAATACCCGATGATAAAGCTTGAAAGACTGAATGACCCGGTTAAAAACATCCACAGGAACGCTAAAAAGAAATTTAATAAAATTTGAAATGGCATATCACATTACTCCTTTAACACTGCTTCTATATAGATTGCAGGATCGATGAGTGGTTCTACCGCCATTTGAATAAATGGATATACTGCTTCAGAGCCAACGCCATATGCAACGGCAATCAGCACTAATCCTGCAGCTGGTACCCACAGGCGGTTTGCAAGGTGAGCTTTTGCTCCGTGATACTCTTTTGGCGTTCCCCAGAAGCCATTCATAAAGATCTTCATTGCTGAATACAAAACGAGTAAGCTTGATAGCAGGATGAGCAATGGTCCGACCATATCACCTGTCTCAAAGCCACCCTGAACGATCAGCAGCTTTCCGATAAATCCGCTGAGTGGCGGAATCCCGGCAAGCGCGAACGCTGCAATCAGGTAAGTCCAGCCAATACGCGGATAATCCCTAATCATGCCGCCCATCTGGTTCAGGTGACTAGCGCCTGCAATGGCCATCATAATGCCAACGAGCAGGAATAGCGCTGCTTTAATGATCATGTCATGAAGAAGATAGAAGACTGCTCCTTCAAGAGCTGCAGGCGTCATTGCAGAAACACCGTAAAGAATAACACCGACAGCAATTACAATATTATAAATAATGATTGTTTTCACATCTCTGTAAGCAATTGCGCCAATCACACCAACCACGATACTAAGCAGTGCAAGGATGGCCAGCAGCTGATGCGTAAAGCCCTGATCATGATAGAAAAACAGTGTGTACGTTCTCATGATTGAGTAGACACCAACTTTAGTCAGCAATGCACCAAACAGTGCAAGAATCGGAATCGGTGGTGCGCTGTATGAGCCGGGTAACCAGAAGTACAGCGGAAAGATTGCACCTTTTAATCCAAAGACAATCAGGAAAAAGATTGCAATGACTGTAATGATCCCCGGGCTGCCCAGTTCATCAATTCGCTGGGAGATGTTCGCCATATTTAAGGTGCCGACAACTGAATACAGATAGGCAACACCTGCTACAAACAGTGCAGACGATATGACATTAATCAGCACGTATTTAATAGATTCACGCAGCTGTCCGCTTTTACCGCCTAATGCGATCAGCATATAAGATGCGATCAGAAAAACTTCAAAGAATACGAACAGGTTAAAAATATCACCTGTTGTAAAGGCACCATTGATTCCTGTTAAAAGGAACATGACGCCAATATAGAAAAAGTATCTTTCATAAGATTCATCCATGTAGATCATCGCATACCAGACAACAAAGAATGTCAGGATACTAGATGTCAGGACTAATAGTACTGAAAGCATATCTGACACCAGTGGAATTCCATAAGGTGCAGGCCAGCTTCCAAGGTTAACAGTCTGGATACCATTCGCTTTTACTTCTGCTGCCAGCACAATCGTAACAATGATTGTTCCGGCAATTCCAATTAATGAAATGATCCGCTGTGCTTTAATGTGTTTCGGGAAGAACATTAAAGTGACAGCAGCGAAAAGCGGAACGAGTATCGGTAATAATGGTAAGTTAATCATTTGACTCATTCCCTTTCATTTCTTCCATATTATCTGTTCCAAGTTCCTGATATGCCCGGTAGGCAAGTACCAGGAAGAAAGCCGTTACCCCGAAACTGATTACAATGGCTGTCAGAACAAGTGCCTGAGGTAATGGGTCAGCGTAAGATGTAACGCCATCCATCAGAACAGGCGCATCACCTCTTTTAAGACCGCTCATTGTTAAAAGAAGCAAGTGGGCACCGTGACTGAGTAATGCTGTTCCAATGATCACGCGCAGCAGGCTCTTTGAAAGCATTAGATACACGGCAGATGTGAACAGAATACCTACAACAATTGACATTAAAATCTCCATTATTCACTCTCCCCAATCGTTTGAATAATGGTCATCGTTACTCCGATTACGACCATATACACGCCGATATCAAATAACACAGCTGTATGAAGCGATGTCTCACCTAAAAGCGGCAAATCAAAATAGTCGTATGCGTGTGTAAGAAAAGGTACATCAAACAATAGTGCCCCAGCCCCTGTTAAAAGGGCGATCATCAGACCGAGAGCTGTCATCAGCCGGTAATCAAATGGCAAAATTGTATTCAGCGTTTTTATATCATAAGCAAGCAGCAGCAACACAAGCGCAGCTGCAGTCATCAATCCTCCGATGAATCCTCCGCCGGGAGTATAGTGGCCGGCAAAGAATAAATGGATGGAGAATAAAAGAATGATAAAAGAGATGACTGTTGTTACAGTCTGAAGGATCAAATCATTCGGTTGTTTCTTCATCATTTTTGCCTCCTAACTCCGCGGAAGTTGACCATCGCATAAATTCCCAATGCTGCAATGGCAAGTACGCAAATTTCGAAGAATGTATCAAAGCCACGGAAGTCAACAAGAATAACGTTCACCATGTTACCGCCCGCTGCCAACTCATATACATTATCAATATGGTATTGAGAGATCGATTCAAATGACTGATTGCTGAATGAAGCAATCCCAATCAGTGTGACTGTCACACCAACTAAAATCGAAACGACCGCATTACCAAGCTTAAATTTCATACGCTCTTCTTTTCTGCTGATCTCAGGCAGGTGATAGAAGCACAGCAGGAACAACGCTACAGATACTGTCTCAATCACAAGTTGAGTCAGTGCCAGGTCAGGCGCTCTGAAGAATACGAAGAACAGGGCAACTGAATAACCGACTACACCAAGCAAAACAATCGAAGTCAGTCTTGATTTAGCAAATAGAATTGTGATCGCACCGGCAATAAGGACTAGTGCAAGCGCAACTTCATAAATTCTGATCTCTGCCAGATTTGAAGTATCTACTGCAAATGCATCACGGCTACCGAGTGTAGACAGGAGAATCACTACAAAGAATGCGAAAATATAGATCAGGTAGGATCTCATATAGCCTGTGATGACAAATTCGTTCAGCTTAAAGCTTCCAGATTCACTTCGATCCAGGCTGCGGTCATAAATACCATTGATTGTGAATCTTTCAGGAATGCGGTTGTAAATGCCCTGCCATTTCGCAAGCGTGGCATACATTAGCGTACCTACCAGAATAATACCGAGTGTCATAAACAGCTCAGGTGTAAACCCGTGCCAGAAATAAATATTTACATACACTTCCTGTCCTGCATCAGTCAGGCTCGGCAGAATCGATTCAACTGCCGGCTTGATCATACTGTTAGACAGCAGGTTCGGGAAGAATCCGAAAATAACAACCAGTGTAACAAGCACAAGAGGGGAGATTAACATCCCGATAGGTGCTTCATGCGGCTTTTTCGGAAGCTTGTCAAACTGAGGCTTCCCAAGGAACGTTTTAAAAACAAGCATAATACTGTAGATAAATGTGAATACACTTGCGATCCATGCAATGACAGGGAATAAAATACCCCAAGTATTTAAATTGAACAGATCCAGCTCAAATACAGAAATCATACCTGTCAGGAACATTTCCTTACTCAGGAATCCGTTAAAAGGTGGCAGACCTGCCATTGAAAATGAACCGATAATGGCAATCGTAAATGTAATCGGCATCAGATTAACAAGGCCGCCAAGCTTCCTGATATCCCGTGTCCCGGTTTCATGATCCACGATACCGGCCATCATAAACAGCGCTCCCTTAAAGGTTGCGTGGTTAATCAGATGGAAGACTGCTGCAATTGTTGCTGTCATATACATATTTTCATCAAGTGTGTCAAAATGCAGTGCAGCTGCACCAAGTCCGAGTAATGACATAATCAGACCGAGCTGACTGATCGTTGAAAAGGCGAGTATTCCCTTCAGGTCAGTCTGTTTTACTGCATTAAAGGATCCCCAGAATAAAGTGAAGATACCAAAGCCTGCAACGAGCCATAACCAGACACCTGATTCAGCAAACACAGGACTCATACGGGCCACAAGATAGATACCTGCTTTTACCATTGTTGCTGAGTGAAGGTAAGCTGATACCGGCGTCGGAGCTTCCATTGCATCCGGAAGCCAGACGTGGAAAGGAAACTGTGCAGATTTCGTGAATGCACCAAGTAAGATCAGAATCATCGCAAACAGGAATAATGGCTCTGCCATCAGATCTCCTGACATTCCGATCAGTTCGCGAATACTGAAGGTACCACCCATAATGTACAGGAGTACAATACCGCCAAGCATTGATAAACCACCGAATACGGTGATCAGCATTGATTTTTGAGCACCATAACGTGAGCGCTCTTTGTCATACCAGTAACCAATTAACAGGAATGATGAAATCGAAGTAAACTCCCAGAACATATATAACACAATCATGTTATCTGAAAGCACGACTCCAAGCATTGCACCCATAAACATCAGTAAGTAAACATAAAAGTTATGAAGTGCTTCTTTTTCTTTAGCCAGATAATAGATCGAATAAAGCACGACAAGTGATCCAATACCTGTAATCAGAAGGGCAAATAACAGCCCGAGTCCATCAACATAGGCAGTGAAATTAATGCCCAGTGACGGAATCCATTCAAATGTTTGTGAAACTGTCTGTCCGCTGCTTGTTACCGGCATGTACTGGATAAAATAAATAAACAGTGCCAGCGGAACGAGCAAGACGAACCATCCCGTATGAATCGAACGGAAGCCCTTAAATAAAAAAGGGACAAATACCGCCGCAATAAATGGCAGTAAGATGGCTAAGTGAAGCAGCGACAATGAAGATCCCTCCTTAAAATTCTGTCACACATTTAAATAAGGACTCTCGTCTTACACGGAAGTCCTTAGTGATGTGATCTTTTATATCTCGTATAAAAGTAAGTATAACGTAAAAGATGTGTATATGCATAATGGAATCACTTGTATAACAGGCTTTATTCTGTGCTTATATATAGGAAGAAATAGATCAGAGGACATAAAATTTTTACATCTTCGTGTCGAAAAATGACGGCGAATGCTAGAATCTTTTGGAATTTCCTTTTAAAAAACGGCAGAAACGATTATCATGTGAGTAGATGAATTACCGGGAGCGTCATAGATGAAGAATACATATTTAACAGGGTATATTCCTTTATTTTCAATTTTAATGTTCAGCTTATCGTTTTCAGTATATGGAACAGGAGTGCTGACTGAATTATTCAGGGGAATTGGCATTTACGCAGGAATGAGAGAGTTTTTGTCTGATCTCGAATTAAAAATCTTTATTTTGATTGTACTCATGATAGTTTGCTTTATGATTTTTGCAGCGTTAAAGTTGATTGCTGAAACTGTGAATGAAGTGGCACTGCTCTTTTTCTCAAGAGATAAAGAGGGAGAGGCATTGACCCGTGTACGCTCGGGATCGCTCATTTATTTCTTCGGCTCACTTGTAACGATTATGAGTCTTTCTTCTATCAGGGGACTGCTGATTATATTTGCTGTGACATCGTTTATTTACTTTATTTATTTTGTGATGAAAGTAAGTACGACGCTGTCTGCAGGTGGAACTGTCGGAGTGATTTTGTTTGAGATTACGGTTTGGTCTGCGATGATTTCGGCTGTGTTGTATGTTGTAATCAGACTATATAATGGACTGCTTGCAAGCCTTCCGATTTTGGAGCAGCTGCCTGCTTAAGTGAAATAGCTGTGTTAAAGTTGGCTGATGATTGTAGCGAGAGGGGGGATGCTTTCCGCGGCCGGGCGGTGAGCCAGCAGGCTTCGCCATGGCCTCATACGTCCATTCCTGCGAGCCGCCCCTTGCAGCGAGAATCACCAGCTGTGCAGAAACAATCATCATCTATAACATAACTTTAATAACAAAAAGAACAATGGTGCGTATAAAATACACCATTGTTCTTTTTTAATTGAAGAAACGATTTACCTGATCATATCTTTCCAGATCATATGAGCAGGTCGGTCAGTTTCTATGCTTCTCATGTTTTCAGGCAGGTCATATCCAACCCATACGCCCCCTGTATACTGGTCTGTTAAGCCGACTGTCCAGTAGTCAGCCCATTCATTTGTTGTTCCAGTTTTAATCCCGATATACGGCTTATTCAGGTAGGCCGGGCTTCCTGTCCCGGATACCGCTGCAGTGTTCAGCAGTTCCCTCATTTTAGAGGTAGTCTGAGCGGACCAAACCGGGATCTTTTTATCTTCCCATTCATAGAGTACGTTCCCGGCAGTATCTGTTACCATGCGTATGGCATGAGCAGGTGTATAGCTTCCGTCTATGAAACTCGTATAGGCGTCTGTCAGTTCAAGCGGTGACATGCCGTAAGTGAAGCCGCCGGATGCAGCTGCGAGTGTCCGGTCACCGGGCTGGACTGAATCAAAATCGAATGCATTTAAATAATTGAATGACAAATCAATCCCTGTTTCATTCATTAATCTGGCTGCTGGTGTATTAAGAGATAAAAGAAATGCTCTGGATAAGGATACATCCCCATACTCAACTCCGCCATAATTCTCAGGGCAGTAATTATCGATACAAAAGCTGTTGGCATTTACCATCTGACTTAAAAATGGCTGGAATGTATCGATATAGGGCCCGTAGACAATGAGCGGCTTAATGGCTGAACCAGGCTGGCGAACGGCCTGGTACGCACGGTTGAAATTATACTTCTGATAGTTTTTACCGCCGGCGATCCCTACTATTTCCCGGGAAACATTATTGATCAGAACAGCGGCTCCTTCTACACCTTTATATGGAAGGTTTTCATTAACAGCAGCGACCGTTTTCTGCTGAAGAGCCGGATCGAGTGCGGTGTGAATCATAATACCTGAACCGAGTACCTCATTTGTCCGCTGGCTAAGCTCTTGGCTGATCTGTTCTCTGACAGAAGACTTTTCTGCGCGATTCAGGCGATCTTTAAAGCCTTCCTGTTCAGCGATCAGCTGCTTTAATTCATATTCTACATAGACTGCATAATCAGGATAAAGATCCGTGTTTTCATATTGCTGAAGGGTGATAGGTTCTGCTTTCAGTGCTTCAGCTTCTTCCCTGTCCATCATCTCTTCAAGCACCATAACATCGAGCAATCTTTCCTGACGTACCTTTGCCTGATCGAAATTGTTGATTGGATCATATTTTGAAGGATTATTAGGAATTGCTGCTAAAAAAGCCATTTCAGCTTTTGACAGCTCATGCAGGTCTTTATCAAAATAGTACATCGATGCACCCTTAATTCCATAAACCCCGTTACTGTAATAAATGATATTTAAATAGGCTGATAGAATTTCATCTTTAGACAGCTTCTTCTCCAGTTCATTTGCATAAAACAGTTCAGTCATTTTACGATTGTAGGTTTTATCCTGTGTTAAATATAGATTTCTCGCAAGCTGCTGTGTGATCGTACTTCCGCCCTGCTGAATATGGGTAAAGACCAGGTTTTTTACAACAGCCCGGATAATTGCTCCTGCATCAAAGCCAATATGATCATAAAAATTCTGATCTTCTGAATACACAGTTACATCCTTTAAAAACTGTGGAATTTCTTCATCCGTGGCATAAAGCCTCACGCCTGAACTGCCTTGAGCAAAACGGTTTCCATCTTTATCGAGAAGGAAGCTTGTCTCATTAGATTGAATCTGATCCACGTCAACTTTTTCAGATACCGCCTGCTGAAAAGCAGCCTGCGTTTTCATTTCTTTATCCATTTCAACCCATAGAAAGATGCATAGCGGGACCAGTAATAATACACCCGTAAAACCTATTGTCATGCGCATAGAGCAATTCTCCATTTCAACTTAATGATCTTCAATTGTTACCTGCTGTCTGCTCCACCAAAGCAGACCGAATGCACTCAAGAATAAAAATCCTGTCACATAAAATACAGATGAGATTCCGATATAACCGGATAGTAATCCCCCAAATGCAGGACCGGCAACGTTACCCAGGAATCTGAAACTCTGATTGTAACCAAGCACCTCACCCTGCATGGATACAGGAGCGGCGTGCCTGATAAATGCGGTCACACTCGGAATGATGCCGCCAATTGCAATCCCGAATAAAAATCTTAGAATAATCAGCTGCCACAGCTCTGTGACGAGTGCCTGAGGAATAATAAATGCGGCAGACAGGACGAGCAGAATCGTCAGTACTTTCGTGTACCCGATCGCATCACCAAGCCTTCCCCAGCCCCTTGTTGCAATCAGGTTCCCAAATCCTGTGGCAGAAAAGGCGAGTCCTGAGAGAAAAGCAATATTTGCAGCACTCGTCAGCCCGTCTACATATAGTGCAAGCAGCGGCTGAATGCTGAAGTTTGCCATCTGAACAAGAAATGACAGCACCATCACTGTCAAAAGCATGCGCTGAGTTATAATATGTTTAAAAACTTCTTTTCTCGTATAAGTTTTCTCATTCTTTTTATCGGCAGATTTCTTCTTTTCTGTAATCCCAAACAGCACAACAGTGGCAGCAATTGAAATCACAATGGCATTAATGATAAAGGTATAGCTGAATCCGAAAGCATCAGCCATTAATCCTCCAAGGATCGGTCCGAATAATCCACCGGTCACTGTACCCATCTGAAGGGTGCCAAGCGTTCTGCCTGCAATATGCTTTGGTGTCTGTGAGGAAATTAAAGCAAGAGAGGTCGGAATAAAGCCGGTTACAACACCCATAAACATTCTTAAAATGAACAAACCGAGGACTGAATCAATAAAGCCCATCATAAAAATACTGAAGGCAATCCCGTAACCTGTGATCATCAAAATAGGTTTGTATCCGAAGCGGTCACCAAATCTGCCCCAGATTGGCGATACGAAAAATGCGGTCAGAAAAGTAATCCCGAAAACCAGACCGGACCACTTCTGAACATATTCAGGAGAGAAATTTCCCATTGTTTCTATATAGAGAGATAAAAACGGTAAAATCATTGTAGCACTGGCAGCGACTAAAAAGTTCGCTACCCACATAATCGTCAAATTCTTCTTTTCAAAAGTAATTGCAAACACCTCTTGTATTCATTTCATTCGTTATTTCGTGTACCGTAGTAATTATACACCTTTGAATACATCGTGCAACAAAGCATCACGGAAATTGTCGTATGAAAATTCAGACATTTATATAAACATTTATCTGTCCCGTGGTATAATAAACCCAACATTTTTGTGGATCATTCCACAGCATAAGGGGGGGTAGTATGAATGAAGTAACCATTTTTATTGATTTTGAATTCTCCATGCCGGAGGGAAGAGGACATAAAGGTTTTTTTCCTGAAATTATTGAAGTCGGTCTGCTGGCAGTGCAGGGTGGGAAGCAGGAACAGTTTTCAAGCTATGTGAAACCCCGTGTTTTTAAGCGGCTATCCCGCAGGTGCAAAAACTTTTTAAATATCAGCCAGCAGCAAGTGGATCAAGGGATCACACTTCACAGTCTCGTGGAAAAACTGGCTGAATACAATCAGGCAGGTCCATGCAAAGTCGTTACATGGGGCAACATGGATATGAAAGTATTAAAACAGAACTGTCAGATTGCCAAGCTGCATTTTCCTTTCACAGGAGAATTTGTAGACCTGTCTATGGAATATAAACGATTTTTTGGTGACCGGAATCAAACCGGATTGTGGAAGGCAGTTCAGGAATATGGCAAAGATGGGACCGGAAAGCATCATAAAGCCCTTGATGACGCCATGACCACCTATCATATTTACCAGCTTGTAGAAAAAGACAAAAAATATCTGAACCGGTCAGAATCAACAACCATTGGAGACCGTGTGGATTTTTCTGCGCTGAGGCAGTTTCTCGCCCAATAAAAAAGAACCCGTGCATGGGTTCTTTTTTATTGTCAGAATTTCAGATTATACATCAATTCATATTCACGCTTAACACCCTGCAGCGCTTCAAGGCTTTTATTGTGATAAGGAGAATCTTCAGCCTCCAGCTTTTCCTCAAGGCTTATGACTGACTGGATCAGACTTTCATTGTAGTCTGTCAGCTCCCCGTCAAATGGTTTTATCATAGATGATGGGATATTTGCCCGCTCATTGAAGGCAAGCGCCTTACGCTCATGAAAAAAAGCTACATCCACCTGTTTGGGATTATGCAGATCTCCCTGCTCAGGATGCTTGATCACACTTTTAATCCGGATCACCTGATGCTCATTATGTACTTGGTCAACCTCACCAATATAAGCACCGGTTTTATAAAATGCTTTAACCAGGTTCATAAAATCTCCACTCCTTTAACATAAGTTTACCTTAAAATGATGATTTTTTCTTTTCGTTCGTCTAAAGTATTAAATGGAGGCGATAATCATGAAAATAAAAGCACTATTACCAATATCTTTATTATTTATTCTGTCAGCATGCGGCGGGGAAGAACAAGAAAGCGCGACTGAAACTGAAAGCACTGAACCGGAATATGCAGTTGTAGAAGGATATCCTCAGACAAATCCTGAACCTGCTGAAAATGAGCCGGTAGCAACGATGGAGACGTCAGAAGGAACCATTACACTGAAGCTGTTCCCTGATCAGGCGCCAAAAGCAGTAGAAAACTTTATGACACATGCTGAAAACGGCTATTATGATGGACTGACTTTTCACCGTGTGATCCAGGACTTTATGATTCAGGGGGGAGACCCTGATGGAACTGGTGCAGGCGGAGAGAGCATTTACGGAGAGCCATTTGAAGATGAGTTTGATGAGTCACTGATCAACATGAAAGGTGCACTGTCGATGGCCAACTCAGGACCGAATACAAACGGCAGCCAATTTTTCATCGTACAGGCAGACACTGTTGCTGAAGATATGATCGGTCAGATGGAAGAGGCTGAATTCCCGCAGGAGATCATTGATATATACGCAGAACGCGGCGGTACACCATGGCTTGATAACCGTCACACAGTGTTCGGACAGGTGATTGAAGGAATGGACGTTGTGGATCAGATTGCTGCAACTGAAACAGTCAATGAGGCCCCTGAAGAAGACATTGTGATTGAATCCATTACAATTGAAGAGTAGCGTACACGAATTGTTCACGTGAAGTCTGATTTATCGGCTGTTATAATGAGTGTATCAGACAGATGTGAGGAGGGCGGCCAATGGTTGCTGAATGGTTTGTCTTACAGCTTTTCCTATACTTCCCTGAGGATAAATCCGAATACCTGCCGGCTGGGTTATGGCTGCTGTTATTCGTAATCTTGACATACGTGACGTATAAGTGGATTGTGCGCGTATCAAAACGTCAGGCAGATGAAGCGAGAAAGCTTGAAGAAAAAATGATGAATCGTAAGGATACTCATTCTTAAATATAAAAAGGCCGGATCTCAAGAATGTGATGTTGAGATCCAGCCTTTTTTGTTTATAAAAGAGTAATCGAAGCTGCGTTTATGTCAGTCGAGATGGAGTATAGTGCACTCAAATGCGGTGATAGAGTAGTCAACCCGGTTGTATCGCGCACTCAAACCCGCGAATACAGTACTCAAACAGCACATCCATCTACCTCAGTTGAAAAAATACCTACTTCGACACATTCGTTCTCAGCCCAAAGCTTATTCAAAAGCCTTCTTCAATCTCTCCATACCTTCCTCCACCATCGCGCGTGGCGAAGCAATATTCATACGGATAAAGCCTTCTCCGCCTTTGCCGTATTTTTCACCCGTATCAACGCCGAGCTTTGCTTTCTGGTAAAGTAATTCTTTCATTTCATCCTCACTCAACCCTTTTTCACGTGCATCAATCCATAACAAGTAAGTACTGTCAGGCTCCATCAGATACAGGCCGTCAATTTCCTGAATACCTTTTCTCACAATTTCAAGGTTTCCTTCGAGATAATCAATGAGCTGTTCGAGCCATTCTTCGCCTTCAGAGTATGCCGATTCCATTGCAGTTATGCCAAATGTGGAAAGCGTAAAGAATCCCTGTTTACCCTGGTCCTCCTGCATTTTTTTACGGACTTCCTCATCAGAAGCAATCACGGCAGAAGCCTGCATGCCTGCCAGGTTAAATGTTTTTGACGGTGCGACGAATGTGATGATGTGTGCGTCGTCCTCAGCTGCAAGTGCTGCAGGTACATGCTTTGCGTGGCGGTACACGAGATCTGAGTGAATTTCATCAGAAACAAGATAAACATTTTCCTGCTTGCACATATCAGAGATTTTCTTCAATTCCTCTTCAGTCCAGATTCTGCCTGACGGATTATGCGGACTGCACAGCAAAAACATTTTGACGTCTTTCAGCTTACGTGCCAGGTCATCCCAGTCAATTTCATAGCGGGTATTTTTCTCAACCAGCTGCGTCAGTACGAGCTCCCGTTCATTCTGTTCAACCATGCTGAAAAATGGCGGATAGGCAGGTGTCATGGTCAGCACCTGATCACCTTTTTCAGTCAGCGCTCTGACTGCGGTTGCGATCGAAGGAACAACGCCGGGTGAATACATATACCAGGCAGCGCTTGTCTTCCAGGCATGTCGTTTCTCAAGCCACTTTGAAATGATTCTTGCTGTTTCAGGCGGTACAAATGTATAGCCGAATGGCGGTTCTTCCATTCGCTTTTTCATTGCTTTTACGACTGCATCTGGTGGCAGAAAATCCATATCAGCTACCCACATTGGCAGCAGATCATCTGTCCC
This sequence comes from Jeotgalibacillus malaysiensis, assembly GCF_044789845.1. Classification (NCBI taxonomy): domain Bacteria; kingdom Bacillati; phylum Bacillota; class Bacilli; order Caryophanales; family Caryophanaceae; genus Jeotgalibacillus; species Jeotgalibacillus malaysiensis. The sequence goes on along the minus strand of NZ_CP085252.1, from coordinate 2,458,774 downwards.
GAATACATCCTTCATCATATCCCACTTAACAGAATACGTTCCTTTTCGTTTTAATTCAGTATCAAAAATATTCAACAGAAACACATCCTTTCTATATCTCTATTCTATGGTATGATAGATTAAGCATTTTTCATAATAATTAGGTGGGGCATATGAATTTAGAATTGAGTGAAATGAATTTAAAGCTGGTCATGATCCTGCAGGAGTGGGACCCTTTTGAAGTGGGGGAAGAAGGCTATGATGTGGAAATTGCAGAAGTAATGGATGCTGTGCATGAACTTCATCATCCGAGTGACCTTGCGAAAAAGATACAGGCCATTTATGAGCGTACTTTTGAAAAGTGGATTCCGCTTCAGGAGTGCACGAAAGTTTCATACAAGCTGCTTGCAGTGAAAATGAATACGGGTGAAGCATAAAAAGAGGATGGGACAAATAAATGTCTCATCCTCTTCGTCGTTTCGCTGCGCTTCAGGCGAACGCTTTCCGGACGGCGGTCGCTGAGCCCCTTCGGCTCCGCCAAGAGGGTCTCAGCTATCCCGCTAATCGTCCCGGAGTCGCCGCCTTACGCTCCGCTACACTTATAGTTTAATCAACAGATTGTTTAGCTTGTCTCTTCACAACTTCTATTACCTGTTAAATAATCTCAAGCGACTGCAAAAAGATTGCGATAATCGCGAGTGGTGCAAGGATTTTAATAAGGAAGTACCAGACATGCATCCATTTCGCATGACCGTTTGCACCCTTTTCAAGTTCTGCAAATACATCTTCTTTTTTCAGTCTGAAACCGACAAACAAGCTGATTAATAATGCACCGAGTGGCAGCCCGAAGTTGTTGGCTACATAGTCTGCAAAATCAAATATCAACAGCCCGTTAATCGTCACATCCGTCAGAACACCGAATGATAATGCACTTGGAAGTCCGACAATGAAAATCAGCGTACCTGAGATCCAGGCGTACTTTTTACGTTTTTCAGGACGGCCTCTTGAAAGGGAGGCTGTAACGATTTCGAGAATCGAGAATGCTGATGTTAATGTCGCAAACAGCAGCAGGACCAGGAACACGAACATAAACAGTCCGCCGAATGCCAATTCATTAAAGACTGCCGGCAGTACAACAAACACAAGTCCAGGACCTTCACCAGGCTCAAAACCGAAAGCGAATACTGCAGGGAAGATCACGATACCAGCAAGAAGTGAAATGACGATATTTAAAATCGCAACTGACCCCATTGATCTCCCGAGATTTTCATCATCCTTCAGATAAGAAGCGTAAGTAACCATAACAGAAACCCCGACACTCAGTGCGAAAAATGATTGCCCGAGTGCAAGGAGCATCGTTTCACTCGTCATATAGCTCCAGTCAGGAATGAATAAGTAAGCCAGTCCTTCAGAAGCACCATCAAGCGTCAGTGATCTGATCGCAAGAATAATAAACATAATTAATAATGCAGGCATCATGATTTTACTTGCGCGTTCAATCCCATTTTGAATCCCGGTCTGCACGACTGCGATTGTCATGATCATAAAGATTGCCTGAGCGAGCAGCACTTCAACCGGATTGGAGATAATTGTTTCAAATAATCCGCCGTACTCCTCCTGAGAAAGCCCCATCAGACTTCCGGTTACACTTCGGAACAGATACGAAAGTATCCATCCACCCGCAACGCTGTAAAATGAAAGGATAATAATTGCGACTACTGTACCTAAATATCCGACAAACGGCCATGCGCTTGAAGGAGCAAGCTTTCTGTAAGTGGAGATTGCATCAGACTTCCCGCGTCTCCCGATCACAAATTCAGCCAGCAGGATCGGCCCTGCAATTAATACTGTAAATAATATAAAAAACAGCAGAAAAATACTCCCGCCATTTGATCCCGCCATATACGGAAACTTCCAGATCGCACCCAGACCAATTGCTGAACCGGCAGCAGCCAGTATAAAACCGATCTTTGACGACCATTGCTGTGACTTCATCAGTTCCACCTCTTCTTTCATTGATTTGTATATGCTACTACAAGTATACAAGAGCTGAAAAGACTTTTTTCAAAAATATGATTTAAAATGTTCTGTAAATTCCTTCAAACACCTAAAACGTCCCGGAATTTTCTGTATAATAGTAGGAAGAACAGGGGGATAAAGATGGATCAGTTAAAGAAACAGTGGCTGATTGAAGCCGATCAGCTGTTACTTCAGCTAGGCGTCACGTCTGAACACCGTCAGACCTACCTCGCTACATTAAATCAGGACCAATTTGACTCAAGAACTGCAGTTTTAAAAGCAGCAGTCCATTTCGCACGATCATCAGAACATGATGAAATCGAGAAAGTTTCACCCCACGCTGATGATCAGGAACTCCATGAAGCGATACAAACACTTCCATTTACTCAAAAATCAAGTCTTTCTTTATTTCATTACCATACAATTTCAGAGAGTGAAACAGAGTACATCACCTCTCTTTCATATCAGGAATTTTTAAAACACGAACAGGCTGCTATCAATACACTGGCTGAAAGTTGGCAGACGGACAGAGGGCGAATCAGCCAATTTTTAAGGCTATTGGATGAAGCCTATAAAAAACAGGAACCCGACCTTGAGCAATTGCCAGAACCAGTAGAACATGTAGATGAAATAACTGAACAGCGGAAGAAAAGCTCCAAATGGCCTGCCTTTGCAGCAGGTGGAATTCTCGCAGCTGCAGCAGGCGTCATCTTTTTACTGAATGATCCGATTCCTGAAGTTGCAGAAGAAGTCTCCGGGAGTGCTGAGGAACAGGATGAAGAGCTTGTATATGAAGAGAGTAAATTAGCTGAGCTTGATGAACTGATTAACACACGCAAAATTGAGCTTTCGGAATCGCTGGGACTTAGTGAGGATGAAGTGAATAGGCTGATGGTTGTTCAGAACATAGAGAGTCAGCTGCAATACCTAAGAGATGTCAATAAGGGATTTTATGAAAATACCCACAGTGATCATGAACGGATGCTCACGATGCTGACACAGGAAATTGAGACTACGATGCTTCCGCCGATGGAGATGCTCGAGGCAGGCTATGAGTTGGCAAAAGAGTATGAAATGAATCATGAAATCATGCGGTCAGATCTGGCAGTTGATATGTTTATGGATACAGGGCAGAACCTGATCAGTGTTTACGAACAAAAGCTTAATGAAAATATCGATTCGATCGCACCGTGGAACAGATCCTATTACAAGGATGATGAACTGCCAGAAAAGGAACGTGTGTTAAGAGAAAAAATCAAAGCAAATGGATTTACCTATGACTATGATGCTGAAAATGCAGAATTTACAGTGACGATGGGTGGAGATGTGTTTGAAGAAAAAACGGCATTTATACATCCTGTCCATCAGGAGTTCCTGAAAAATATGCCTTTATCTTACGAAAGTCTGTTTCAGCACAATACAATTCAAACAGATCCTGATTATGAATTTTACGCAGCTGAAGCACTTAATCTCGAGGAGCAGATGAAAGAGCTTTATGAGCTTGGCGAAGAAATCAGATCTGACGAAGAAAACGGTCATTTGTATCAGGGACTGCCTGACAGGCTGGGCTTTCAATATAGTGAATTAGTTAAAAGGCTGATTGGAGGCGCAGACATAGGCGGTAACAGAATGAACGTTGAGTTAAATGAAGATCAGCTGACAGCCTGGGAAAATATCCTTGAGGATCGTACATTTGAAAATTCTTATCTCCGGGAAATGACAGCGTTTCACTATACGATAGGTGAACAATATGGATTTGTCATGCCAGATGGCTGGTCAGAAATTGATTTTTCACCGTTTTATCAAATGCAGGGAGCGGTGCATGATTCAGGGATTTTTAGCGCAGTTGAAATGCCGCTTGAAGGTTACCTGAAGGATATTTACGACACGTACGTGTCTGAAGGGGATGTCGAAGCACTTAAAATTCTGCACCCGAAGCACTTAATCCTGTTTTATTTCAATGCACTTCAACAGGGTGATTACGAGATTGCCTATTCGTTAATGGGAGGGGAGGACCTTCCTGAAAATGCCCGTTTTAAAGAAATTATTAGTGAACATACTTTTGAGTTTGAACCAGTTAACAACTTGTCTTATACGGGTGGAACCCAAAACAATGAGGTATCAGAAGCCAACTTCAGCATCCAGATGCATGGCTATCAGATTGATGTCAGCATGATTGTCGAAGATGAAATATATAAAGTGAAATATACGAGTGACGGAATGTTTAATATGATTGACAAGAAGGATGAGGGAGATGCTCAGGACTGAAAAGGAATTCAATGATTTTTTATTTGCGGCAGGGATTACAAAAGAAAAGAGAGCTGATCTCATTCAGGCAGCACTATTAGTGAGTGAAGAAGACCGGCTGAGCTTTTTAATTGGAAAAGCAGGCGACGCTGAAACGGCAGCTCACAGTGAATATTTTCAGCACGAAGAAGATGAAGAGCTCTTGGGTGAAGTAAAGAAGCTGGATTTTGACGACCGGGCAGCTTTACTTCTTCCTTATTTCAGTGCGGAGTATTCGAGTTCTGAATTGGCGCTGGAAAAGCTCCGGATTAATATGGAAGAGCAGGTTGGCTATGAGCTCACCACTGCTCAGCTGAAACGGATGGTTCAAATCATGGTAGGTGAAGTGAAGAAACGTCCTCCTGAGGTCTTACCGGTTTCAAAACCTGAGCCGGAAACGAAAGATGAGCCTGATCCGAAACGAACGCCTGTTAATAAATGGCTTTTAGTTACAACAGGGATTTTTGTATTAGTATCAGGCGTGTTGCTTTTTCAAAATCCGGACCAGCAAGTAGGAGAGACGACTTTTGCACCGGAGGAGACTGAAGGGCTGCTCGAAGAAGAGATTGAGGCGCTGAATCAGACAGTTGATGATGAAGTGCAGTCGCTTTCAGAGGAGCTTGGACTGAGTACAGAAGCTGTGTGGCAGCTTGAATTTGTCAGTAATGTGTTAGGTCAGGTAAATAGTATTCAGGAATATATAGACTATGCTGAATCAGAAGAAGAAAGGACTTCAGCACTCAGTGAAATTAGAAGAACAGAACAGCTTATTTCCTCTCGGATGATGACACCGATCAGTCGGCTGGATGATGCGGCTTCCTGGGTTTCAGCCAATACATCGTATGGCATCCTTGAAGTAAATGACTGCCTGTTATCAAGATTTACCTATGATGCTGAAGGGTTGATTGAGCTTTATGAAAATGCATTGTCAGCCTATGAAGATGAGTTGAGTGACCTGGATACAAAGCTTTCAGATTTTAAATTTTCAACTGAGGCACAGACGCTGATAGATAAAATCAACCAGAATGGATTCGAAGTCACTGTTCTGTCTGATCAGCAGTCTTTTGACGTGAATTACGGGGAAGAAGCAATCAAACGTGTAATGAACGGGCTGCTGACAGATGAATACCTTGATATGATCCAGGAGCAGAAGGCGCAACCCTATGTTGAAGATAATGAGACGGCTTATACGTATGCACAGGTTGCAGATAAGCTACTCCAGACAGAAAGGCTGCTGGCGCGGTCGGCAGGAACTGAAACATTATCAAGTGAGCTGCTGTTTCATCACACGCAGCTGTTTCAATATTTTTTGAGAGATATTACAGATGAATCCGGTCAGCTGAGATCAGAAGTAAAGGATGTCTGGCAGCAGATGATCACATTTGAAAATCAGGAAAACTATACTGTAGCCCGCTACGTTGCAAGTGTGTATGAGGCTTTTGATCAAAATGATTTTATGATTTCTGATGAAGTTACGGCAGTAAGGGATCAATATACAATTGTTCCTGTCTCATACCGGATCAGAAAAGCAGACACCTATTTCCCCCTAAACGACACACTCCGGGAAAGATATAACATGCTGAATGCATTTGGAGAAGATCAGGACATCAGCTTTTTCCTTCCGAGAGAAGCTGTGCAGCTTTATATTAATTCCCTCGTCCTTTACAATCAGGAGGTCGCAGCGATGATGACCGTTCCTGAAACATTTGAAAACGCAGATGAAGGAACGTGGAGCGGTATTACGATGCAGGCAAATGACATTACAAGCATACAGACAAGTTATGAAAATGGAAAAGCGATCGTCACACTATCCGGTGACAATTTCACAGAACGCCAGATTGTGATGCAGGAAATTAACGGTGTGTGGAAGGCTGAATTTGACCCTGACCATTTAACGTGGTTTTGATTTTGTATTCGACTTGTGATATAATCAATAATTGCGTGAAAACGATAAAAAAATAACCGTTTATAGGAGAGATTTCTATGTCTACAAAATTCGAAGCAGGTCAAGAACTAAAAGGTAAAGTTACAGGAATTCAGCCATACGGTGCGTTCGTTGCACTTGATGAAAATACACAAGGTCTAGTACACATTTCAGAAGTAACACACGGTTTCGTTAACGATATTAACGACCACCTTACAGTAGGTCAGGAAGTTAACGTAAAAGTTCTTTCTGTTGATGAAAATGCTGGTAAATACAGCCTTTCAATCCGTGCGACTGAAGAAGCACCTGAAAAGCCACAGCGCAAAGAGCGCCGTGCTCAGCCTTCTAAGTCTGTATCTCACACTGAAGACACTACAGGTTTCAACAGCCTGAAGGACAAGCTTCAGGAGTGGATTGATCAGTCTGACATGAAGCGATAATAGAATGTTAAAAAGACTCATGCGGGGTTGCCGCGTGAGTCTTTTTTAATTGTATGGATCGCAGGTGGTTCTTGTGCGTGGAGATGGCGATAATTCAATCACCTTTTCTATAATTGCTTAACCTTTGAAAGTTATTTCAATCACCTTTTATCTGTTTTCGACGTCCGGCACTGCGGGCGTCATGAAATCTATCAGCAATGCAGATTATTCGATCAGCAATCAATTTATTCAATCACCTTTAGCAAAGATTCGGCACGTCCGCAGATCACTCTTAACCCTATCGTTGATCCGAAATTTTCCAACCTACCCCTTCACCTTCAGCCCATGCTTCTTCATCCGGTACTGCAGATTCTGCCTGCTCATTCCGAGCGCATCTGCAGTTTTCGTAATATTAAACTCATGGTACTGAAGCGACTTCTGAATATAATAGGATTCCGCCTCATGTAAAAAGCTGTCGAGTGTCTGCGAAGCTTTTCCTTCCTTCACCATAAAAGCTGATCCATCCAGTGCAGGCATACTGCTTGCCGGATCATCGAATTTCAGCCTGAAATAGTGGGGGAGGTGGGAGTAAGAAACCTGATTTTCGGTCCCGAGCGCAAGCATCGACGCTTCCATCACATGCTCAAGCTCTCTGACATTTCCGGGCCAGTCATACTCTCTAAAAAGCTTCAGCACTTCACCTGCGGTTCCTGAAACCGCCGTTTGAAAACGGATATTGAACTGTTCAATAAAATATTGAACGAGCTCGCTGATATCTTCCTTCCGCTCCCGTAAAGCCGGGACAAAAACAGTCCGTTCGCTGATGACATAATAAAGTTCTTTTAATAACTTTCCTGACTGAATGGCATCGATCGGATCCTCACTGAGCGTCAGAATCACATGTTCCCGTTCCTCACGTGGCTTGCGCTTTTCAACGAGTAATCTTTCAGCAAGGCTTTTTTGAAGGTGAAGCGGTAAATATTCTGCATGCCCCATAAAAAATGTTTTTTTACTGTTGCTTTTAAGCTCTTCAATAAACCGCTCGCTTCTTTCTTCAGAAGAACTTCTGAAGTCAATCCCGATAAAGCTGCTCTCATGCAGTCCCCGCTCTAAATGAATACTTTGTGCAAGCAGTTCTTTTCCTGTCCCTGCTTCACCGCATAAAAGTAAAAAGTCATCGCTCTCTGCAGCGCGTTTGCCTTCAGCGATCATTTGTTGAATAAGAGGGGAAGTGCCTGCCCAGTGATCAAATGATGAGAGTTTTTTATGCGGAGTAATCTCGTGCTCGACAGCTGTTACTTCTCTCGCAATTTCGATTGCGCCGAGAACAGCGCCATCTATAATGATTGGATACGTATCATTAATCGCAGTGATTTCATGCCCTTTCACATTGAAATAAGACTGCTGGATATTTAGGATCGGTTCTTTTAATGTCAGCGCCTGGAGTAGGGTACTTTGCTCATCAGGATGAAACTGAAAGACGTCGAGCAGACGTTTATCAAGCAAGTCAATGTCACCTGTGCCTTCCATTTCGCGCATTTTCTGATTATAAAAAATAGTTCTGCCGTTCGCATCCACAACGTGGATACCGCGATCAATTACATCAATCATGGATGAAATAAAAGCTGAATGCTGAATTGAGTGCAAGGTCTTTTCGCTCCTTTCATGATGCAGCTCTGCAACATGGATTGGCTTTTTAATTATTTGAAAAGAGAAAATACTTGAAAAATGCAATCATCTTTTGCATTATTATATATGTAAGGGTTTTCTAACTGCAAATATTTTTTGCGTTAGACCCAAATACTTAATCAATTAGGAGGTTTATTATGATTCCTTACAAGCATGAGCCGTTTACTGACTTTTCAGTAAAAGAAAACAAAAAAGCATTCGAAGACGGTATGAAGACCGTTGAAGGATATTTAGGGCAGGATTATCCGCTGATCATTGATGGGCAGCGTGTTGTGACAGAAGACAAAATTGTATCTTATAACCCTGCAAAGAAGGATGAAGTTGTAGGCCGTGTATCTAAAGCGAACCAGGAGCTTGCAGAAAAAGCGATGCAGGCTGCAGATGAAGCGTTCAAAACGTGGAGAAAAGTGAAGCCTGAAGTGCGTGCTGATATTCTTTTCCGCGCAGCAGCGATCGTAAGACGCCGCAAGCATGAGTTCTCTGCACTGCTTGTAAAGGAAGCTGGTAAACCTTGGAATGAAGCTGACGCTGATACAGCTGAAGCAATAGATTTCATGGAGTATTATGGCCGCGAAATGCGCGCGATGAAAGAAGGTAAGAAAGTAGAAAGCCGTCCTGGTGAATTCAATCAGTATCACTACATTCCACTTGGTGTGGGCGTAGTCATTTCACCATGGAACTTCGCATTTGCCATTATGGCAGGAACTGCAGTTGCAGCAATGGTAACAGGGAACACTGTTCTTCTGAAGCCTGCATCAACAACACCTGTTGTCGCAGCGAAATTCGTAGAAGTGCTTGAAGAAGCAGGTATGCCTAAAGGGGTCGTTAACTATATCCCGGGCAGCGGTAAAGAAGTGGGCGACTACCTTGTAGACCACCCGAGAACACGTTTCATCTCTTTCACTGGATCACGTGACGTAGGTACACGCATTTATGAAAGAGCTGCAAAAGTGCAGGATGGCCAGGTTTGGCTGAAGCGTGTCATCGTAGAAATGGGCGGTAAAGATACAATTGTTGTTGACAGTGAAGCGGACCTTGAACTGGCTGCACAGTCCATTGTCAAGTCAGCATTCGGCTTCAGTGGTCAGAAATGTTCTGCATGTTCAAGAGCAGTAGTCCTTGAAGATGTCTATGATCAGGTGCTTGACCGCGTTGTTGAATTAACGAAAGAACTATCACTTGGTGAAACAAAATCTCCAGATACTTTCATGGGACCTGTCATTGATCAGGCTGCATTTGATAAGATTATGGGGTATATTGATATTGGTAAGGAAGAAGGCCGTCTTGTTGCAGGTGGCGAAGGCGACAGCAGCAAAGGCTTCTTCATTAAGCCAACGGTATTCGCTGACGTTGATCCGAAAGCGCGTATCATGCAGGAAGAAATATTCGGACCGGTTGTTGCGATGACAAAAGCTAAAACGTTTGATGAAGCAATTGATATTGCGAACGACACTGAATACGGTCTGACAGGTGCTGTGATTACAAATAACCGCATGCACCAGGAGCAGGCACGTGAAGATTTCCATGTTGGTAACCTTTACTTCAACCGCGGCTGTACTGGCGCGATCGTAGGATACCAGCCGTTTGGCGGATTCGACATGTCCGGTACAGATTCAAAAGCTGGCGGACCGGATTACCTGACTCTTCACATGCAGGCCAAAACAACTTCAGAAATGCTTTAAGCTTTACACACTAAGCCGGCAGGTAAGAGATTGAACAGATGCGTCTGTAATGAGGGCAGTATTTGCCATTCTCTACCTGCCTTTTTTATTAGGAGGAATTTAAAATGGTTAACTCTACATCAATTATCGAAAAAACAGAGCGCTACGGTGCGAACAACTATCATCCACTGCCAATCGTCATTTCAGAAGCAGAAGGGGTATGGGTAAAAGACCCTGAGGGCAATAAATATATGGATATGCTAAGTGCATACTCTGCGGTGAACCAGGGGCACCGTCACCCGAAAATCATCCAGGCACTTAAGGATCAGGCAGATCGTGTCACGCTTACTTCACGTGCTTTCCACAACGATCAGCTGGCACCGTGGTATGAATTAATCTGTGAATTGTCAGGCAAGGAAATGGCACTTCCTATGAACACGGGAGCTGAAGCAGTGGAAACAGCAGTGAAAACAGCACGCCGCTGGGCTTATGAAGTAAAAGGTGTTGAAAAGGATCAGGCTGAGATCATTGCATGTCACGGGAATTTCCACGGGCGTACCATGACGGCTGTTTCTCTTTCGTCTGAAGAAGAATACCAGCGCGGATTCGGACCAATGCTGCCAGGCATCAAGCTGATTCCATATGGTGACCTTGAAGCGCTTGAGCAGGCAATTACGAAAAACACAGCTGCATTTCTGATTGAACCGATCCAGGGAGAAGCTGGTATCGTGTTCCCGCCTAAAGGATTTTTGAAGGCTGCTAAGGAACTGTGTGAAAAGCACAATGTCCTGTTTATCGCTGACGAAATTCAGGCCGGACTTTGCCGCTCAGGTAAAATGTTTGCGTGTGAATGGGAAAATGTAAATCCTGATATGTACATTTTAGGTAAAGCACTAGGCGGTGGCGTGTTCCCGATTTCCTGCGTCGTTGCTGATAAGGATGTGCTTGGCGTATTCAACCCAGGTTCACACGGCTCAACATTCGGAGGCAATCCGATGGCTTGTGCGGTCTCAATCGCATCTCTTGAAGTGCTGAAAGAAGAAAAGCTTGCAGAGCGGTCACTTGAAATGGGTCAATACTTTATGGATGCTTTAAAGAAAATCGATAACCCGATCATTAAGGAAATCCGCGGGAGCGGACTGTTCATCGGAATGGAACTGACAGAGCCGGCGAGAAAGTATTGTGAAGACCTGAAGCATGAAGGACTGCTTTGTAAAGAAACGCATGAAACAGTGATCCGTTTCGCACCACCACTCGTGATTTCCAAAGAGGAACTGGACTGGGCAATCGAAAAAATCACACGTGTTCTTTCTTAAAGTTTTGTTAACAAAACCGTCGTCTTCATACGCTGGTTGTGTTACAATAATGCCGATTCATACTATTGAAATAAAAGAGGCGAACAATAATCATGGCAGAAAATTTGAATCTCTTTACGTCTACACAAGAGGTTATTCACGAAGCACTGACAAAAATGGGGTACGATGATGCAGTTTTTGAACTGATGAAAGAACCAATGCGCCTTCTGACTGTGCGTATGCCTGTCCGCATGGATGATGGCAGCACGCGCGTATTCACAGGATACCGCGCACAGCACAACGATTCTGTTGGTCCGACAAAAGGCGGCGTTCGCTTCCACCCGGATGTGGATGAAGAAGAAGTAAAGGCACTTTCGATGTGGATGACGCTGAAATGTGGAATTGTAGATCTTCCATACGGCGGAGGAAAAGGCGGAATCATTTGTGATCCTAGAACAATGTCAATGGGAGAGCTTGAAAGATTGAGCCGTGCATATGTACGTGCCATCAGTCAGATCGTGGGACCTACTAAGGATATTCCCGCACCTGATGTGTATACAAACTCTCAGATTATGGCGTGGATGATGGATGAGTATAGCCGAATTGATGAATTCAACAACCCTGGTTTTATCACTGGGAAGCCAATCGTACTTGGTGGTTCGCAGGGACGTGAAAAAGCAACTGCACAAGGGGTAACAATTTGTATTGACCAGGCTGCGAAAAAACGCGGCATTGATATTAAAGGCGCACGTGTCGTTATTCAGGGATTTGGTAATGCGGGAAGCTTCCTTGCTAAATTCATGCACGATGCTGGCGCAAAAGTGATTGCGATCTCTGATGCGCATGGTGCGATCCATGATCCGGACGGGCTTGATATTGATTATCTTCTTGACCGCAGAGACAGCTTTGGTACCGTAACGACGCTATTTGAAAATACACTATCAAATGAAGAGCTGCTTGAGATCGAGTGCGACATTCTCGTTCCAGCTGCTGTTTCCAACCAGATTACTGCTAAAAATGTAGATAACATTAAAGCTTCTATTGTTGTTGAAGCGGCTAACGGTCCGACAACACTTGAAGCAACAAATCGACTGAATGAACGCGGCGTTTTGCTTGTGCCGGACGTTCTGGCAAGTGCCGGTGGTGTGACAGTATCTTACTTTGAGTGGGTACAAAACAACCAGGGGTACTACTGGACAGAGGATGAAGTGAATGAAAAGCTCGAAAAGAAGCTTGTTGATGCATTTAATCAGGTATACGACTTATCACAGAGCAGACGTGTAAATATGCGTCTTGCAGCTTACATGGTCGGCGTGCGTAAATCTGCAGAAGCAAGCCGTTTCAGAGGCTGGGTATAACATCGTGATTTTACAAAGGGTTGCCTTCTATGAGGGCAACCCTTTGTGTATGTCATGGAATGATTCCATTTTATGAAGACATTTTAAACCGTCGCAGGATCTCTTTCTTCGATTGTCTCAGGCTCCCATGATTTAAATAATAATCCCAGGTTAATCAACCCTGCGATCCCGACCAATCCATAAACCAGACGTGCGCCTGATGATTCAACTCCTCCAAATAGTGCGGCTACTGCATCAAATTCAAAAAATCCGACCAATCCCCAGTTCAGTGCGCCAATGACTGTTAGCACTAATGCGATTCTCTGGACCGTATGCATGATATCCCTCCTTTACTGTGGAATCGTTTTATTATTTGCGATCCGGCACCTCTCTATTCCACCTAAGCATCTCAATTGCATTCAATCCATTCATCAAAGATAATGAATAGTGGACAGCATACCAAGAGGAGGCTTTTTAATGGATACATTTACTTTTTATAATCCAGTGAAATTGATTTTCGGAAAAGACCAGGTAGAACAATTAAAAGAAGAAGTTCCAAAATACGGAAATAAAGTATTAATGGTATATGGCGGGGGCAGTATAAAAAAGAATGGCCTCTACGATCAGATTAAAGGCCTGTTGAAAGAAATCGATGCTGAAGTTTTTGAGCTTTCAGGTGTTGAGCCTAACCCGCGTCTAACTACTGCTGAAAAGGGAATTGACATTGCAAAGAAAGAAAATATAGACTTCATCCTTGCTGTTGGCGGCGGAAGTGTCATTGACTGCACGAAGCTGATCGCAGCCGGTGCCAAGTATGACGGCGCTGCATGGGATCTTGTGACAAAGAAAGCATTCGCAAGCGAAGCACTCCCATTTGGTACAGTACTGACACTTGCAGCGACAGGCTCTGAGATGAATGCAGGATCTGTTATTACAAACGAAGAAACGCAGGAAAAGTACGGCTGGGGGAGCCCTGCAACATTTCCGCAGTTCTCAATTCTTGACCCGCAAAATACATTTACAGTACCAAAAGATCAGACGATTTACGGTATTGTTGATATGATGAGTCACTTATTTGAGCAGTACTATCACAATGTATCAAATACACCGGTGCAGGACCGCTTGATTGAAAGTGTACTTCGTACTGTAATTGAAACAGCACCAAAGCTTGTCACTGACCTTGAAAACTATGAATTGCGTGAAACAATTCTCTACAGTGGAACACTTGCACTGAACGGAATGCTTCAAATGGGTTACAGAGGCGACTGGGCATCCCACAATATCGAACACGCAGTATCTGCTGTATACGATATTCCACATGCCGGCGGACTTGCTATCCTGTTCCCGAACTGGATGAAGCACAACCTTGAAGTCAACGAAGCGCGCTTTGCACAAATGGCAGTCCGCGTATTTGATGTAGACCCTGAAGGTAAATCTGACCGTGAAATCGGTGAAGAAGGCATTCAGCGTCTGCGCGAATTCTGGACAGAAATCGGCGCACCATCAACACTTGCCGACTACGACATCACTGATGAAAAAGTTGACCTCATGGCAGATAAAGCAATGATCAACGGTGAGTTCGGTAACTTTAAGAAGTTAAATAAAGACGATGTCGTGAAGATTCTGACTGCGTCACTGTAAATGATGATGAACGTATTTAATAAAGGGATGGGACATAATTTGTCTCATCCCTTTACTCGTTTCGCTGCGCTTCAGGCGGACGCTTTCCGGACGGTTGTTGCTGAGCCTCCTCAGCCTGCGGCTTGCGGGGTCTCAGCTTCCAACTAATCGTCCCGGAGTCGCCGCCTTACGCTTCGCTGCACTTAGATATAGAACAAAATATTGTTAAATTTATCGAATAGGTGTGTCAATATTCCATCTTTTTTAATTTTGATGAATATCATTTTGTTTTAAAATGCATGTTACTCGTTTTTTATAAATATAAACTCAGGTTGATTGGAGCGGAAGGCGGGGACTCCGGGGCGATAAAGCGGGGTAGCCGAGACCCCGGAAGGCGAAGTCTGAGGAGGCTTGGCGCCCGCCGCCCGGAAAGCCTCCGCCTGAAGCGGAAATCAGCCGTTCTACTGTCACGTTCCAAATTTTAAAAGTAAAAATAACTTTTTTCTAAATGAATCCGTTTACAATCAGGACCTTTCTTGATTCTCTAATAGACATCATATAAAGTGAAGAAAGAGAAAACTAAGGAGGATAAAACGATATGACATCAATTCGTTTTGATTATTCAAATGCACTTGAATTTTTTGGTGAACATGAACTGACGTATCTTCAGGGTGCAGTTTCACAGGCTCATGATGCACTTCACGAAGGAACAGGTGCAGGAAGCGACTTTTTAGGATGGGTAGATCTTCCGGTTAACTACGATAAAGAAGAATTCTCACGTATTCAGCAGTCAGCAGAAAAGATCCGTAAAGATTCTGACGTGTTATTAGTCATTGGAATCGGCGGTTCATATCTGGGTGCACGTGCTGCGCTTGAAATGCTGAACCACAGCTTTTACAATGCATTATCTAAAGATCAGAGAAAATCACCACAGATTCTATTCGTCGGCAACAACATCAGCTCTACATATATGAGAGACCTGATGGATCTGCTTGAAGGGAAAGATTTCTCAATCAACGTCATTTCCAAGTCTGGCACAACAACAGAACCTGCGATTGCTTTCCGTATCTTTAGAAAGATGCTTGAAGAAAAGTATGGTAAAGAAGAAGCAAAATCACGTATTTATGCAACTACTGATAAAGAAAAAGGTGCTTTAAAAACACTTGCATCAGAAGAAGGCTTCGAAACGTTCGTTGTACCTGACGATGTTGGAGGCCGTTACTCTGTGCTGACAGCAGTTGGACTTCTGCCAATCGCTGCAGCAGGTATCGATATCGAAGCAATGATGAAAGGTGCTGCTGATGCGCGTGAAGCATACAGTTCTTCTGAGCTTTCAGAGAACGGCGCTTATCAGTATGCAGCAATCCGCAACATCCTTTATAACAAAGGAAAAACAGTTGAGATGCTGATCAACTATGAGCCGGGTCTTCAGTATTTCAATGAATGGTGGAAGCAGCTGTTTGGTGAAAGTGAAGGCAAGGATTTAAAAGGTATTTTCCCTGCATCAGCAAACTTCTCTACAGATCTTCACTCACTGGGTCAGTATGTTCAGGAAGGTCGCCGCGATATCTTTGAAACAGTCGTGAAGGTGAAAAACCCGCGTCACGAACTGACGATCGAAGAAGCAGAAAGCGATCTTGACGGACTGAACTACCTGGCTGGAGAAACAGTAGACTTTGTTAATAACAAAGCATTTGAAGGCACACTGCTCGCGCACACTGACGGTGGTGTACCAAACCTAATTCTTGAAATTCCTGCAATGGATGCTTACACATTCGGTTATATGGTGTACTTCTTCGAGAAGGCATGCGCAGTGAGCGGCTACCTCCTCGGCGTAAATCCATTTGACCAGCCTGGTGTTGAAGCATACAAAGTAAATATGTTCGCATTACTTGGAAAGCCCGGCTTTGAAGAAAAGAAAGCTGAGCTTGAGAAGCGTTTAAAATAATCGTTGAAAGGCTGCCTGCTATGGGCAGCCTTTTGCATACAAACTCTTCTCGGTGGATATCCTACGCTAAAAGGAGTGTGGGAGATGTATACGTTTCAATCATCTTTAGAAGGAAAAGAGTTTCCGCTTGTACTGCTTGAGGATCGTTTGAAAAAAGAGGGCTATGTAATAGGTGGTGGCTGGGAATATGATCATGGATATTTCGATTTGCTCCTGAGTCAGGAAGGAGAATACCTTTATCTCAGACTGCCTTTTGAAGCAGAAGGGGGAGAACTTGATAAGAATGATAGTACAGTGAGAATGCTGCAGCCTTTCTTATTATGTCATCAATACGATCCGGACCGGGACCAGGATTCTTCCTCGGGTGCAGTATCAGCTGCATTCAACCAATTTCAATCCCCTGAAGATAAGGACGCTGAGGTTTCTTCTGAACAAATTGATCAGGGACAGGCTGCGCTTGATAGAGCGGAGAGACTTCTCAGTTAGTCCGGTGTTTACTGAGAAGTGCTTCTCCAATCACCCGCTTTGTCTGGATAATTGCATCAGCCCCGGCTGATATTGCCTGTTCTTTTAACTGAGTTGAGATCAGTTC
This sequence comes from Jeotgalibacillus malaysiensis, assembly GCF_044789845.1. Classification (NCBI taxonomy): domain Bacteria; kingdom Bacillati; phylum Bacillota; class Bacilli; order Caryophanales; family Caryophanaceae; genus Jeotgalibacillus; species Jeotgalibacillus malaysiensis. The sequence goes on along the minus strand of NZ_CP085252.1, from coordinate 2,442,005 downwards.
TGCTACACAATGGATAGAAGGGTTCATCTGTTTTGCTGTCAGGATCGTTAAAACCGTATGGGTATCAGCAGCTTCTTCATTAAGATGTTGATCAGCTGTAATAATCAGCTCTTTTGCTGTTTCAACACAGGCCTTATGCAACACAGATGACTGATAGGCAACTCCTTTGATAAAATCAACCCGCCTCTGGTCATACAGTGGATGAGTCGTCAATGTGTGATCAATAATAATTGCGTCATCATTTATGCGGGAAAGAATATAGCTTGCTCTCGCATTCCACCCAACAACAATCACATGATTCTTTTTTGAAATGGTCGCTGCACCTTCCCTAAAGGATTGATGAGATTGGAGAACAAAAGCTGCAAACATAAAAAAGTAACTCGAAAGTAATCCGGCACCAATTACCAGCAGACAGGCTGCGAGCAGTCTTCCTTCAGTCGTTACAGGAACAAGATCTCCATACCCAAGTGTTGAGATCGTCACGAGTGCCCACCACCAGCCATCGCCCACTGTTTGAAAAGTATCGGGCTCTATTAAGAAAGCCAAAATTCCACCACAAAAAATTAACGCAACTACAGCTAAAGCTATAAACATCCATTTCGGCAGCCTGCTTAATTGCTGAAACATCATTCTTATTCACCTCAAACTCATTATTGCCTTTATGCAAGAAAAAATATTCTGACATCTATTGCGCAAATGTGAATTAGAGGTATAATAGTTTTTGCGCGGGGCTATAGTATAGCGGGAATACGTCGCACTGGCAGTGCGGAGTCAGGGGTTCGATTCCCCTTAGCTCCATAAAAGAAAACCCTTGAGGCAATATTGCTTCAAGGGTTTTTAAATGTGTTTGCGTACCTATTCAATTACCTTGATTCAATCTCCACACCTTCAACACTCTCCATCACTGATAACAAACTGTATAAGTCAGTTACACTTTGTTTGATTGGAATGGAGGCTGTCAGCTCTACCATATGAAGCTTTTCTTTTGTATCCTTCAATCTCATCTGCTCAATGATCACACCTTCAGCCTTCAGGTCATCAAGCAGTTTTTTACCGGTAGCTGGCGTGGCCAGGATTACCTTAATATAGATCTCCTTTTGTCTGAAATGAGAAGGTCCTGTCCATTTTAATATGAAAGGTAGAAGCTCCACGCTGACAATAATTAAAATGACACCCATCGTCGCTTCGATATAAAATCCTGCACCCACAGCAATTCCCACACCGGCAGCTCCCCAGATAATTGCTGCAGTCGTCAGACCGGATATGGTATCATTCCCTCTGTGTAAAATAACGCCTGCACCAAGAAATCCGATTCCAGATACAATTTGAGCTGCAAGTCTGAGGGGGTCCATCGTGATATTTACTTCATTATCTCCACTAAATGAATAAGCGGACTCAATTGATACAATTGTTAATAAGCAGCTTGCGATCGATATCACTAAGCTCGTTTTAAGGCCAACAGGCTTCTTTTTCAGTTCACGCTCTATACCGATTACGAGACCGAGAACAGCAGTGATCCCCAGTTTTATTAAAAGTTCTTCATTAATCATTTGTAGCACACCCCCTTGAATTAATTGAATCAATCGATCAAAGTAAGGATATGGCAGTGCTTAATTTTATTATACAGCGGCAGAGGTGATTAAACTATGCAATTTGGAGAGAAGCTAGCACCACTGGCAATCGTGGTTGGTGTGATAACAGTTTCATTTTCAGCGATTCTCGTAAAGCTCTCATCAGGTGAGCCGGGCGTTATCGCTTTTTACAGAATGTTCTTTAGTGCACTCATTTTGTTACCATTCTTTTTAAAAGGTCATTTGAAGGAATTAAAAATGTTAAAGAGAAAAGACTGGCTGATTACTTCTGCAGCTGGTGCACTTTTAGCTTTCCATTTTATATTATGGTTTGAATCACTTCAGTATACTTCTGTTGCAAGTTCAACAGTTTTGGTCACGATGCAGCCATTATTTGCTTTTGCAGGCGCATACTTTTTATTTAACGAGAAAAT
>NZ_CP085252.1:1215000-2435000 GCF_044789845.1 Jeotgalibacillus malaysiensis | reverse complement strand
AGACCTACAAGTCGAGCAGGGTCGAAAGACGGGCTTAGTGATCCGGTGGTTCCGCATGGAAGGGCCATCGCTCAACGGATAAAAGCTACCCCGGGGATAACAGGCTTATCTCCCCCAAGAGTCCACATCGACGGGGAGGTTTGGCACCTCGATGTCGGCTCATCGCATCCTGGGGCTGTAGTCGGTCCCAAGGGTTGGGCTGTTCGCCCATTAAAGCGGTACGCGAGCTGGGTTCAGAACGTCGTGAGACAGTTCGGTCCCTATCCGTCGTGGGCGCAGGAAATTTGAGAGGAGCTGTCCTTAGTACGAGAGGACCGGGATGGACGCACCGCTGGTGTACCAGTTGTCATGCCAATGGCATCGCTGGGTAGCTATGTGCGGACGGGATAAGTGCTGAAAGCATCTAAGCATGAAGCCCCCCTCAAGATGAGATTTCCCACACGCAAGTGGTAAGATCCCTGAAAGATGATCAGGTAGATAGGTTCGAGGTGGAAGCATGGTGACATGTGCAGCTGACGAATACTAATCGATCGAGGACTTAACCAATATAAGAAAGTGGAAGCGACTGGTCAGCTTTGAGAGCTGGTGGAAGCCTGAATGGATGAGACGTCAGTCTCAAACAGGCAGGGTGAAGCAGCCGAAAAGCTAGGAGCTGAAACTGGACTAGGTTGATTCTCGGGAATCCCTTACTTTGATGAACGTATCCAGTTTTGAAGGCGCGAGCCTTTATAGTCTAGTGATGACAGCGAAGAGGTCACACCCGTTCCCATGCCGAACACGGAAGTTAAGCTCTTCAGCGCCGATGGTAGTTGGGGGTTTCCCCCTGTGAGAGTAGGACGTCGCTAGGCGGTATTACATAATACCGTGGAGAATTAGCTCAGCTGGGAGAGCATCTGCCTTACAAGCAGAGGGTCGGCGGTTCGAGCCCGTCATTCTCCACCATTATGCCGGTGTAGCTCAACTGGTAGAGCAACTGACTTGTAATCAGTAGGTTGGGGGTTCAAGTCCTCTTGCCGGCACCAGTTTTCTCGAGCCATTAGCTCAGTTGGTAGAGCATCTGACTTTTAATCAGAGGGTCGAAGGTTCGAGTCCTTCATGGCTCACCATGATTTTTTTATGCGGGTGTGGTGGAATTGGCAGACACGCTAGACTTAGGATCTAGTGCCGCAAGGCGTGGGGGTTCAAGTCCCTCCACCCGCACCATTTTAATCATTACCATGCGGGAGTAGTTCAGTGGTAGAACACCACCTTGCCAAGGTGGGGGTCGCGAGTTCGAATCTCGTCTTCCGCTTACTCTATTCAGCGCCCGTAGCTCAATTGGATAGAGCGTTTGACTACGGATCAAAAGGTTAGGGGTTCGACTCCTCTCGGGCGCGCCATAAGAATACATAGAACAATCTATAATCGACGGGGAGTAGCTCAGCTTGGTAGAGCACTTGGTTTGGGACCAAGGGGTCGCAGGTTCAAATCCTGTCTTCCCGACCATCTTTTATAATCACTATGGGGCCTTAGCTCAGCTGGGAGAGCGCCTGCCTTGCACGCAGGAGGTCAGCGGTTCGATCCCGCTAGGCTCCACCATATGTATTTTATGAAGTTACTTTATTTATTGGGCGGCGTAGCTCAGCTGGCTAGAGCGTACGGTTCATACCCGTGAGGTCGGGGGTTCGATCCCCTCTGCCGCCACCAATATAATAAAGGACCTTTAGCTCAGCTGGTTAGAGCAGACGGCTCATAACCGTCCGGTCGCAGGTTCGAGTCCTGCAAGGTCCACCATAGTCTTATTTATACGGAGGTATACCCAAGTCCGGCTGAAGGGATCGGTCTTGAAAACCGACAGGGGTGTAACAGCCCGCGGGGGTTCGAATCCCTCTACCTCCTCCATTTTTTAAATTTAATATCGTCGCGGGGTGGAGCAGTTCGGTAGCTCGTCGGGCTCATAACCCGAAGGTCGCAGGTTCAAATCCTGCCCCCGCAATTATCTGGTCCCGTGGTGTAGCGGTTAACATGCCTGCCTGTCACGCAGGAGATCGCCGGTTCGATCCCGGTCGGGACCGCCATTTTAAGGCTTTGTAGCTCAGTTGGTAGAGCAATGGACTGAAAATCCATGTGTCGGCGGTTCGATTCCGTCCAAAGCCATCTTTGTTGTTTCATGGCGATTGTGGCGAAGTGGTTAACGCACCGGATTGTGGTTCCGGCATTCGTGGGTTCGATTCCCATCAGTCGCCCCATTAGAGTATGCGGGTGTAGTTTAGTGGTAAAACCTCAGCCTTCCAAGCTGATGTCGTGAGTTCGATTCTCATCACCCGCTCCATTATATTTGGGCCTATAGCTCAGCTGGTTAGAGCGCACGCCTGATAAGCGTGAGGTCGGTGGTTCGAGTCCACTTAGGCCCACCATATTTGTTCCACAGTAGCTCAGTGGTAGAGCAATCGGCTGTTAACCGATCGGTCGTAGGTTCGAGTCCTACCTGTGGAGCCATTTTTACGGGGAAGTACTCAAGTGGCTGAAGAGGCGCCCCTGCTAAGGGTGTAGGTCGCGTAAGCGGCGCGAGGGTTCAAATCCCTCCTTCTCCGCCAGTTTTAGGCCCGTTGGTCAAGTGGTTAAGACACCGCCCTTTCACGGCGGTAACACGGGTTCGAATCCCGTACGGGTCATCAATAAAAAGCAGCACGACAATCAATTTGATTGTCGTGCTGCTTTTTATTATCCTTAAAACTGCCTTTCAATTAAATCGGGCAAATCGTGGTCATTATAGAACAGAACACATATCACAAATAAATTCCTAAATAGTTACTTCATTTGGGACCTTAATCAAAACGTTGAAAGTAAACATTCAGCTATAGCGGCAACAAGTCAAAAAAGTTCCCCTTCAAAATAAAAGAAGGAGAACAAGATTAATCTCTATTCATCATCAGGCATAATTTTACGATGCTTGCCATCAATTTCATTAGCTACATCTTCATCCTCATAATCTTCCTCATAAAGATCATCATAGGTTTTCTCACCGCCTGCCATATCTGAAGGCGTCTCAGATGTGCCGTATCTGGCAGCCTCATCAAAACTGTTTTCATAATCCCTTACACCTTCATCCTCACCACGGTAAGGATGATCAGTAGACGGACTGATCACTGACTCTTCACTTGGACGCTGATTCTGATTATGATATGTCTCAGTATGCTCAACACAAGTAAGTGCTGTTGGCATCGCCTCGAGGCGTTCAAAAGGGATATCCTCACCACTAACAGCACAAATGCCGTACGTTCCTTCATCCATAGCTTTTAATGCTGCATTAATGTCGTCAAGTTCTTTTTGCGTATGTTCTTCCAGTGCCAGATCTTTTTCACGTTCATAAAGATCTGTTGCATTGTCAGCGGGGTGATTATCGTAATTCGAGAGTTCAGTATTCTCGTATTCCTCTGTATTTTCATTTTGTTCGATGATCTGCTTTTTACGTGTATATAATTCATCTTTTAATGTATTTTGCTGCTCTTTTGTAATCATATTTATTCATCCTTCCTTCTAATCTGCTGCATATTACAGTTTATCCTTCTGACAGGAATTAAAACCTTTTAAACGTTTGTCAAAGCTCAAAAATAAAAACCCCGCCTGATATGAGCGGGGTTCTGTCTTATGAAAAGTATCCGATTAGTAAGCCGATTGATAAAAGGAATCCGAATATCGTATTGGTCTGCGCCGTTGCTTTCATTGCTGGCATCATTTGCATCGGTTTTGTTTTGCCGATAAATCCTTTTGTGGCTTTTACTGCTTTAGGGATACTCAGGAAGCTGATCAGCATCCATGGTGTGACTGCTCCCGTGATGACAAGGATGATGACAAATCCATAGGCAGTAGCAAACATTGAAGCAAGGAAATAGATGGCGTATTTACGCCCTAACAGAATCGCAATTGTTTTTCGGCCGTTTTCTTTATCGCCGTCCAGGTCGCGTATATTGTTTGCAAGAAGGATTGCTCCTACTAAGATTGATACTGGAATTGACACAAACATAGCGATTGTATTGATCATTCCGGTCTGAATGTAAAATGAGATCAGGATGATGACAAATCCCATAAAGAAGCCTGCAGCGAGTTCTCCAAATGGTGTGTATGCGATCGGTACAGGTCCGCCTGTGTAAAAGTAGGCTGCTGCCATACAGATTAATCCAATTACAGCGATCCACCATGAGCTGTTGACACAGATGTAAATACCTAACAGGAGTGCCACTCCGAACAATGTATACGCGAGGTTAATCACTGTTTTAGGTTTAACCCCGTTACGAACAATTGCCCCGCCGATTCCGACAGAGTTTTCATTATCGAGACCGCGCACGTAATCAAAGTATTCATTGATCATATTTGCTGCTGCCTGAATCAGAATGCTGGCTGTTAACATTGCCAGAAAAAGCAGCCAGTCCATTTCAGCATAATTTAATGCAAGTACTGTACCAAGCAGAACGGGTACAAAAGCTGCAGTTAGTGTATGGGGGCGTGTCAGCTGCCACCAGATTCTCCACCCCTGATCGCGTTCAGGTCTTTCACTCATATTGATTCTCTCCCAACATGTCTATTAAAGTTCGCATAAGCGAATTGTGACAAAAATATCTTATTCTATTATATCGTTTTTAAATAGGTAAAAAAAGAAACAGATTGTTTAGAAAAGACTGTAAAATCTTCAAGTGTAAACCGTTACAAAAAAAGCATTCAAAAATGACGATTCGTTGACAGTGCTGTCAAAAGAAGTGTATCTTTAAGAGAGTAAACCATGGACAAATGTGCGTTTTTTTGGAGGGAAGCACAGTGAGAATCCTACATCAATCACAAGGATTTACAACTTTTGAACAGGCGTATGAAATGGCGGAAAAGTTGAATCGACCTGTCTTATATAGTAAAACGATGAAAGTCGAATCGATAGACCCTCTTCAGTTTTATGAAGCGGGTTATTCTATCTTTAACGGAAACCGGTCTTTCTGGCAGGATCCAAAGTCAGAGCTTATCTTTGCAGGTGCCGGTTCTGCAAAAACATTTTATATTAAAGAGCATGAGCGGTTTGATTCACTGAGTGATCAGTGGAAAGCATTCCTCAAAAATGCGGTTATTGAAAAAGGGGACGCTTGGACCGGACCGATTATTTTCGGCGGTTTCTCATTTGATCCCGAGAAAACAAGAAGTACAGAGTGGTCTGCTTATGAGCAGGGTTATTTCCAGCTGCCTGCTTTTATGCTGACTGTTGATCAGTATGGCAAGACCTTTTTAACCATAAATGTTGAATGCAAAAAAGGTGACAGTGCTGTTCAGGTATGGAATCAGATGCAGAAGCAGAAGACTGCATTGCTGCATAAATCTGTAAGCAGTATAAAGGATGTAAATGTTTTATCAATAAAGGAATTTGAGCCGGCAGAATGGAAGTCCTCACTGACATCGGTTGTGAAGCAGATTAATCGCGGTGAGATTGAAAAAGTCGTGCTGGCAAGAAAAGTGAAGGTTACTTTTGATGACAAAAAGCGTTCTGACTCTGTACTAGAGAAGTTAAGAGATGATCAGAGTGAGAGTTTTATATTCTCTTTTGAGTCAGGGGACAGCTGTTTTATCGGGGCAACACCGGAGCGGTTAATTAAAAAGCATCAGAAAAAAGTGCTCTCGACGTGTCTTGCGGGGTCTATTGCCCGTGGCAAGACCGTTAAAGAAGATCAGCAGTTCGGGAATGAATTGCTTCATGATGTGAAAAACTTAGGAGAGCATGAAATTGTTGTGCGAATGATCTCAAAGAGCCTTGAAGATCTATGTACTGAATTATCTGTGCCGGAACAGCCGGTCCTGATGAAAATGAGAGATATTCAGCACCTTTATACACCGGTTGAAGGAATTACAGACCGAACATCTATTCTGGATTTTGTAAAGGAACTTCATCCTACACCGGCACTTGGCGGTACACCTACAGATGAAGCCATGCAGATTATCCGCGTGAAAGAAGAGATGGATCGGGGCTTTTATGCAGCACCGGTTGGCTGGCTGAATGCAGAAGGTGACGGTGAATTTGCTGTTGCTATCCGTTCAGGGCTGCTTTCAGGTAACCAAGCTTATTTGTATGCGGGCTGCGGTGTAGTGAAGGATTCTGATGCTGAAAGTGAGTATCAGGAAACATTGATTAAGCTGCGTCCGATGGTGAGAGCTGTAGGAGGAACGATTTCATGAGTCATAAGAAGAATTTAACAGTTTACGTATCATCTTTTATAGAACAGCTCTATCAAAGCGGCGTCAAAAGAGCAGTGATCAGTCCCGGATCACGCTCTACGCCGCTTGCTTATTTATTGGAAAATCATCCGCATATTCATACATATGTAAACGTGGATGAACGCTCTGCCGCTTTTTATGCACTCGGAATGGCTAAAGCTTCTCAGGAGCCGGTTGTGATTGTCTGTACATCAGGCACTGCTGCTGCGAACTATTATCCGGCTGTTGTAGAAGCGCGGTACGCAAGGGTGCCCCTGATTGTCCTGACAGCAGATCGTCCACACGAACTGCGTGATAATGGTGCGCCTCAGGCAATTGATCAGATTAACCTGTTTGGCAAACACGCCAAGTGGTTTTTTGATATGCCGCTTCCTGAGTCTGAAGTGAATATGCTGCAATACACAGGAAGAATTGCTGCAAAGGCTGCTGCAAAATCAGCTGCCTCACCTAAAGGGCCGGTTCACCTGAATTTTCCTTTCAGAGAGCCGTTATCACCGGACTTGTCATACAAACCTGAGAATCAGCCTTTGTCTGCCGTATATTTAGCTGAAAAGCAGTTAAATGATCGTTACCTATCAGACCTTACAGCGCAATTAAATCAGTCAAAAAACGGTCTGATTATTGCAGGGCCTTCAGAAGATCAGCAATCTGCTGCAGCAATTATTCGCCTAGCTGAAGCAACCGGCTTCCCGGTACTGGCTGATCCATTAAGCGGACTGCGCACACTGATGACAGAACATCCTTCTGTCATTGAATGCTATGATGCATTTCTAAGAGACGACGAAGTGAAAAAGAATCTTCAGGCGGACCTCATTATCCGCTTTGGCGGCATGCCGGTTTCAAAGGCGCTGACGCAGTATGTTAAAGGGAGTGCATGCAGTCAGTGGCTGATTGATGAAGGTGCTGACTGGCGTGACCCGACTTCATCAGCTACGCATTATCTAGAAGTAAATGACTCGCTTTTAGCACAGCAGCTTGCGAAAGCAGCAGATCAGGACAATGATGATTCATGGCTTTATCAGTGGATGACGCTCAATGAAAAAGCAGAACGTGAAATCCGAGCCTACATTGACAATGAAACAGATGAAGGAGCGGCTGTCGGAACTTTACTGGAGTCTCTGCCTGAAGGGGCACATCTGCTGGTAGGTAACAGTATGCCTGTCCGAGATGTGGATACGTTCTGGATCCGGGGAATGAAGCCATTCCACGTCTGGGCCAATCGCGGGGCAAATGGAATTGACGGAGTTGTCTCGACTGCGCTCGGCATTGCAGCTGTGAAACAGGAACCGGTTTATTTATTAATCGGTGATTTGTCGATGTTCCATGATTTAAACGGACTTCTTGTGACAAAACAGCATGCGAGTCAACTACAGATTGTTGTGATGAATAATAACGGCGGGGGAATCTTCTCGTTTCTTCCACAGGCAGCAGAGCCTGAGCATTTTGAAACGTTATTTGGCACACCGCCATCACTTGATTTTAAGCATGCAGCAGCGCTTTATGACCTTAATTATGACCGGTGTGAAACGAAAGAGGCACTTAAGGAATCACTCAATTCCGACAGTACGCAGCTTAAAATGATGGAAGTCATCACTGATCGTGAAAAGAATACAGCTTCACACCGTCAGCTATGGAAAACCGTCGCTCGTGCAGTGCGGGGTGACTAAATGATTGTAAACGGGGAAGAATATCACATTGAGATTGAAGGCAGCAGCAAGCCGGTTGTGCTGCTGCACGGCTTTACCGGAAGTACAAAAAGCTGGTCAAGGTTGATACAGACTTTTAAAAATGAGTTTCAGATGATCGCAATCGATTTGCCGGGACATGGTCATACGAAGGTTACAAGTAGTGAAAAATACAGGATGGAACAGGCCTGCGAATCAATTAAAACCATTCTTGATCAGTTAGCAATTAAAAAGGCGGCTTTTATCGGTTATTCAATGGGCGGCAGAACAGCGCTCGCTTTTGCGAATATGTATCCTGAGCGCGTCAGCTGTCTCGTGTTGGAGAGTGCATCTCCAGGTCTTAAAACGCCAGACGAACGTTTAGCAAGACAGAAAAGTGACGCTGAACTTGCTGCTTTTATTGAAAACGAAGGGATTGAACGCTTTACTGACAGGTGGGAGCAGGTGCCGCTGTTTGAATCCCAAAAGCATTTAAGTGCTGAAAAACGTGAAGAGATCCGCGCAGGCAGACTGAAGAATACAGAAGAAGGTCTTGCTGAAAGTCTGCGTTATATGGGTACAGGCAGCCAGAAATCATATTGGGAGCATCTCAACACGCTTCATATTCCTGTTTTACTGTTAACCGGAGAATGGGACCGGAAGTTTATCAATATCGCAAATGAAATGGAGAAATTACTTCCAAATGCTATGCATCAGAACATTTTGCACGCTGGACATGCAATACAGGTGGAACAGCCGGAAAAATTTGATACAATGGTAAGGGAGTTTTTAAATAAAAACTCAACTACATATTAAGGAGGTTTCTTTCATGACTCGTGAATGGGTACAGGAACGAAACTATGAAGATATTTTATACGAAACGTATAATGGGATTGCAAAAATCTCAATTAATCGTCCGGAAGTGCGTAATGCTTTCCGTCCAAAAACAGTAATGGAGCTGATCAATGCTTTTGCTTTTGCGCGCGATGACTCTAAAATCGGTGTAATCGTGCTTGCAGGTGTCGGCGATAAGGCATTCTGTTCGGGTGGAGACCAGAGCGTTCGCGGACATGGCGGTTATGTAGGTGAAGACGAGATTCCACGTCTGAACGTACTTGACCTTCAGCGTCTGATTCGTGTGATTCCTAAGCCGGTTATTGCAATGGTATCAGGTTATGCAATTGGCGGCGGGCACGTCCTGCACGTTGTTTGTGACCTGACAATTGCTGCTGATAATGCAATCTTCGGTCAGACAGGACCTAAAGTCGGTTCATTCGATGCCGGTTATGGTTCAGGCTATCTTGCACGTATTATCGGACACAAGAAAGCACGCGAGATCTGGTTCCTTTGCCGTCAGTATGATGCAAAAGAAGCGCTTGACATGGGCTTAGTAAACACAGTTGTGCCGCTTGATCAGCTTGAAGATGAGACGGTTAAATGGTGTGAGGAAATGCTTGAAAAGAGTCCGACTGCACTGCGCTTTGTAAAAGCTGCAATGAATGCAGATACAGACGGTCTTGCTGGTCTTCAGCAGTTTGCAGGAGACGCAACACTTCTTTATTACACAACTGATGAAGCAAAAGAAGGCCGCGATGCCTTTAAAGAGAAGCGTAAGCCTGACTTTGGTCAGTTCCCTCGTTTCCCTTAAATCGATGAATCTGCCCTGTGAGCTCCGGCCTGCAGGGCGTTTTTTCTATTTTAGCTTTGTTAAAGTTGGCTGCTGATTGCAGCGAGAGGGGGACTTCGCGGCCGTGCGGTGAGCCCGCAGGCTTCGCCCAGGCATCACACACACGTCTCTTACTGCCACAGAAGTCGCCCCCTGCAGCGAGAATCATCAGCTGTGCAGAAACAATAATGATCTTTAACTAAGCTTCAATTTGTGAAAGGAGGATACATATATGAAAAGTTGGCTTGAGAAGAGAGCTGCTTTATCGCCGGATCAGATTGGACTTTATTCAGGTGATAAAAATGCCTGGACATTCCGTGACATGAATGAAGAAGCGACTGAACTGGCTGAACGAATCGCGCCGTATATACAGAATCAGGCACCAGTCGCACTGCTTATTACGAATCAGCCTCAATCTGTTTTTTTGATTCATGCACTTCAGAAGATCCGGGTACCGGTTTTGATGCTGAATAACCGTCTTTCACAAAATGAATGGCAATATCAGCTTGAAAATAGTGATGCACAGTTAGTTATTTATGAAGATCAATTTGCAATAGAAGCAGATAGAGCTCTTTCAATTGGTGAACTAAGAAATGGTGTACGTCAAAAAGTTCAGGCATTTAAAAAAGAAGACGTATGCTCAATTATGTATACATCAGGTACCACAGGAAATCCAAAAGGCGTTATGCAGACTTACAATAATCATTTTGCAAATGCAACCGGCTCAGCATTTAATATCGGTCACAAGCCGGATGATATCTGGATGTGTGCAGTTCCATTATTTCATATCAGCGGCTATTCGATTCTGATGAGAAGTGTGATTTATGGCATTGCTGTGAGACTGTATGAAAAGTTTGATGAGCGCGGTATACATGCTGATCTTATAAGTGGGAAAGGTTCCGTTATTTCAGTTGTCACAACGATGCTTCAGCGGCTGCTTGATGTGAAAAATGAAAGTTACCATCCTTTTTTCAGGTGCATGATTTTAGGCGGGGGACCGGCTCCTTTACATATAGTGGAACGATGTCATCATGAGCAGATTCCCGTTTTTCAATCGTATGGAATGACGGAAACGGCTTCACAGTTCACCACTCTTTCTCCTGCTGACGCAACGCGTAAAACAGGCGCTTCAGGAAAACCGCTTTTTCCGGGTGAAATAAAAATTGTCGATGACCAGGGTGGGGACTGTGCTGCAAATGTAATTGGTGAGATTCTTGTGAAAGGTCCTTCTGTTACAAAAGGGTACCTGAACAACGATCAGGCTACGAAAGAGGCATTCGCTGAAGGATGGCTGAAAACTGGTGACGTCGGATACCTGGATAATGAAGGGTTCTTGTTTGTTGCTGACAGGCGTTCAGATCTGATTATTTCAGGTGGTGAAAATATTTACCCTGCGGAAATAGAATCTGTGATTTCAGGTCATCCTTCTGTAAAAGAAGCAGGGGTCGTTGGTAAAAAAGATGATCAGTGGGGAGAGGTGCCTGCCGCCTTTGTCGTTTTAATTGAGCAGATAGAAGAAGAAGACCTGCACACCTTTGTTAAAGAGAGGTTAGCAGGCTATAAGCGTCCGAAAGTCTATCATTTTACAGATGAATTGCCGAGAAACGCAGCAGGAAAGCTGGTCAGAAGAAAGTTAAAAGAGGAGATCAATCATGAATCTTTCTAATGCCGTCTTCAGTAGAATCAACATGACGTTAAAAACTCCTTTTCATACAAGTCTTGGAACGGTAACGGAGCGGGAAGGGCTTGTGCTGGAATTGTTTGATGGAAACGGGGCGTGCGGTCTTGGGGAAGGTGTTGCCTTTTCATCGCCCTGGTATACAGAAGAAACAGTAGAAACGAGCCTTGAGATGATTCGTGAGCATCTACTGCCATTATTATTTCAGGAACCAATTACTCATCCTGAAGATCTTGAAAAAAGATTTTCTTCAGTAAGAGGGAACCCGATGGCAAAAGCTGCAGTGGATATGGCTGTCTGGGATTTATATGCAAAGCAGCAGGGCAAGCCTTTATCAGACTGCATCGGAGGAACAAGATCGCATGCGCTCGCAGGAGTTGCAATCGGATCAAAGAATCTGGATGATCTGCTGAATCAGGCTGAACAGGCACAGAAACAGGGGTACCAGCGGATTAAAGTTAAAATACGTCCCGGATATGATCTTGTGCCACTCAAGGCACTGAAAGACCGGTTCCCTGATATTCAAATTCTTGCAGATGCAAATTCAGCCTACCACGGCTATACAAAAGACCTTTTAGCACTCGATGACCTCGGTCTCCAAATGATTGAGCAGCCTTTTTCACCGGATGACCTTGCTCGGCATGCAGCCATTCAACGTGAAATGAACACGCCCATTTGTCTTGATGAAAGCATCAATTCTTACGGAGCAGCAGTGAATGCGGTTGAATTTAAGAGCTGCAGAGTAATTAACCTCAAAATTGGACGGGTTGGCGGAGTAACGATCGCAAGAAGAATTCATGATCTGTGCATGAAGCATGAAATCCAGGTCTGGTGCGGTGGTATGCTGGAATTTGGTATTTCAAGGGCACACAACGTTTCGCTATCTCTACTACCGGGCTTCACAATACCAGGAGATTTGTCAGCTTCAAACAGATACTGGACAGAGGATATTACTACGCCTGAACTATTAGTTGATAAAGGGCTTGTTGAGCCGTTTAAAGGAAACGGCATTGGGGTTAAGCTTAATAGAAGACGGCTTAATGAAGTGACGGTTGAGAGGTTTGAATATCAAAAATAGACATTGGCAAACGCCAATGTCTATTTTTACGTTATTCTGCATTCATCGCTGTTCTAAGTGATTCAATATTTTTCTCCATCAATGAGAAATATGTTTCTTCGTTCTCGATATTCTCTTCAGTCAAGGTAGATAAGTTATGCACAGCAAGCGTTTCTGCACCAATTTCTTCCTGAATCACATCTGTTAATTTTGTAGTAACATTCTGTTCAACCAAAATATATTCTACATTTTGAGACGAAGCAGATTCAATCAGCTCAGTAAGCTCGCGTTGTGAAGGCTCGTCTGTGGTTGAAATGCCGGCAATTGCCTGCTGCTCAATACCGTATCGGCTTTCCCAATAACCAAAAGCTGCGTGTGAAACAAAGAACTGATTAATTTCAGCTTCACTTGCAAGCTCTTCAAACTGATGATCAAGCTCATCAAGGCGTTCAACCAGGTTTTCGTAGTTTTCAGTGAAATACGCTTCCTGTTCCGGCATTTCTTCAATCAGTGTATCTTTTACTGATTCAGCTAATGATTTTGACAGGACTGGGTCGAGCCATACATGAGGGTCTGTATCACCATGATCATGTCCTTCGTGACCTTCTTCATGAGCGTGCTCGTCTTCTTCATGAGCATGCTCGTCCGAATGTTCTTCTCCTTCGTGTTCAGCGTGTCCTTCTTCGAGCTCAGCATCACTTATAGCATCAGCTGTAGCTACCATATTCAGGTTCTCACTCGCTAATACATCAGTTGCATTCTCAACAAATCCTTCAAGTCCAAGACCAATGTAAAAGAATACATCTCCCTCAGCAAGGTCAATCATATCTCTTTGGGAAGGTTCAAATGTATGTTCATCTGCTCCCGGCGGATAGATTGTTTCAACTGATACGTATTCGCCACCAATCTCCTCAGCAAAATATTGAAGTGGATACACAGTCGTGTAAACTTCAAGCGCATCTTCATTGCTTTCAGTCTCGTTTGATCCTGTATTACAGCCGGCAAGTATCCACGGGGCTACAGCGGCTAACATAAGTAATGATTTTTTCTTCATAGTGCACCTCGTTCTAAATAGTAATTGTTACGATTTATGATTCAACAATCGTTACTTTACTATGAAACGAAAAAGATTGCAAGAGAAAACCGTCAGGAATTTTTTCTTCCTGACGGCCATTTATCCGGAACATGGTCAACGCCGCCCGGGTGCAGCGGCTGGCATTTTAAAATTCTGATCATCGTCATAAGTCCGCCTTTAAATGCACCGTGTTTCTGAATGGCTTCAAGCCCATATTGTGAACACGTCGGGTAAAAGCGGCAGCTGGGCGGGGTTAATGGAGAAATACCTTTTTGATAAAAACGGATCACTGCAAGCATCATTTTTTTCATACTTTCACCTCGATCGTTACATTAATTACAGTGTAGCACGAGATTGCTTACAGTAAACCATACATGCTCAGGACGTTTAAAATCAGTAAGGAGTGGTAGAGAATAAGTAGTGTACATTTTATTGAAAGGATGATGAATCATGAGTACAAATCCCGAATTAGTAAAAAGCGTAAATACACAGATCGCAAGCTGGACGGTGCTTTACACAAAGCTACATAACTATCACTGGTATGTAAAAGGACATCAGTTCTTTACCCTTCACGAAAAGTTCGAAGAGCTCTATAACGAAGCAGCGATCCATATTGATGAGCTTGCAGAAAGGCTGCTCGCGCTGAAAGGTGAGCCGGTTGCAACACTTAAGGAATCTCTTGAGATGTCTCTTGTAAAAGAAGCAGCCGGTGGAGAATCCGCTGATCAGATGGTCGAAGTGCTTAATCAGGATTTTGAAACACTGATGAATGATTTAAAAACAGGTATGGATCTTGCGCAGAAGGATGACGATGAAATGACGAGTGATATGCTGCTATCAGTTCACCAGAGTCTCGAAAAACATGCGTGGATGCTTCGTTCATTCCTTGGAAAATAGTTAGCGGGCACTGCTACTTTGCAGTGCTTTTTTTAATGGCTAATGATAATATGATCCTAAGGAGTGATGATATGGAAATCTCTTCAATCATGGCTAAGCAGACAGCACAGATTCAACAAACAGCAAGCTTAAGTATTATGAACAGCGCAATGACTCAACAGGCAGCAGGCGCTGTTGCAATGCTAGAAGCAATGAATAATCAGGGCGGCACACCTGCCCCACACCCGCATAAAGGTCATATGATTGATCTGAAAGGGTAAGAAAAAAGGATGGGACCACGGTGTCCCATCCTTTTAAAATACGTTAATGATAAAAAGTTTTTGTGTCATCTAATTTTTCAAGTCGGCCTTTAAGTGATTCTACTATGTATAGACGAATAAAATAAGCGAGTTCATCTTCTGACAGCTCTTTTATCATTTCTTGAAGTTCAGTATGGTCTAACTGCTCAAGTATTGTGAACGCTATCATATCAAGATCTTCCTGACTGCCCCGGATTTTACCTTTATACATTTCAAAAATTTCATCTACGAGTTTCATATCCCCGTCCTCCTTTCAAGATGTCCAGGAAATCCGTAGTTCGTATGTCTCACTACTACTATACCCGGGAAGTCTTTTTCTAATCATGAAGATTACTGGTAATGGACATACTGAACGGAAAGGAGTGATGAAAATGGAGCAGAAAAACACATACTATGTTTCAGTTGCCAGACGGGAAATTTTAAGAAGCGGCACTGATTCTCCTTATGAATTTGTTGTAAATGCGACAGATGATGAAATTACAAAATTGAGGATTCTGTTCGACCGGAATGAGGAAACCGAGATGGAAGGGTTTCTAACCGGCCAAATGCCTTCAGTACCTTACCACTTGGATGGAGCCAATCAGGAGTCAGACAATCAGCTGATTAAAATCTACAGACTGATCGGAGAAATTGGCGATGAGGAGGCAAGGAATCACATTGTCACAATGGGAATAAAACCGCCTACAGAAGAGCATCCGTTTATTGATAGAGAACATTAGACAGATTCAGCCTTGTGACAATCATCACCATCACGGAGATGTAAAGTTAATGCCGCAGCGAGTTGATTAAAAAAGGCTGGGACTTCTCCCAGCCTTACATCATTTTTAAAGCTCAATCTCCTCAGCAGACTCAATAACCTCCTGAGGCACCTCGATCTCTTTAACCTCATTATAATGAGTGTACTCAGACTCAAGCTTTTGTTCCATCGTCATGGATTCCTCAGCAAACTTCATATTCATCGTCATATCAAGATCCAGTGATTCAATCAGGAAGCTTTCTTTATCAATTGTAATCACATACAGCACATCTTCAAAAGTAGTGTTCTGGAATAATGCTTCTGCCGGAATACCAAGCCCGAGATCAGGCATTAATTCGCCGGTCTGCTCAATCAGCATATCGCTAAACTTTTCACCGGAAGCATTCAGCGTTAAAATAAAGCTGTCATCATCCTGTTCAAAAGTAAAATCTTCAATATAGGCTTCAAGGTTTTCAAGCTCGCTTGCAGGGTTTGATTGTGATTCATTCATTTGAAGCAGCTGCTCTAACATTTCAGACGGAAGCTTAGCCCAGCCGCCCGTAGAGGGGTCTTGCATGAAAAAACCTTCTTTGGTCATATAGGATTCAATAGTGAAACTCTGTTCTTCAGCCTCTTCACCAGTCATTTTTGTCGTGTTGACCTGGTGAACGGTCAGTGGGCTGTTGATCATGGACATGTCAATTTCAGATACTGAATTGATGGTTGCCTCAGACCCCATTGTTACAGACTGATTCAGTACAGCAGTTGATTTTACGCTTTCAATTTCATTATTTTTTTCAAGCGCTTTGCTGTATACCTCTTCAAGGGTCATCGATGATGTGTCTTTACTTCCATCAGCAGGTTCAGCGGTTTCCGTGCATGCGGTTAAGGTTAAAGTTAAAGCAGCGGTTGTAAATAGAATTGATTTCTTCACCCAATCATCTCCTTATTTGTAGGTCCTTACCAAATATACGGATCAAGATTCAAAAAGTTTCAATTATTTTGAAAGCAGGTGGCTTATATGTATCAATTTACAGACAAAAATGGTTACACAGTTACATATTCTTACGACGATCACCCATTTTCGTCCTCGCCTGCACACGTGTTTATTTTAACACGCTATAACGGACAGTGGGTGTTAACTCAGCACCTAAAGAGAGGGATTGAGTTCCCGGGCGGCAAGGTTGAAAAAGGTGAATCAACGGTTGAAGCAGCAGGCCGGGAAGTGATGGAAGAACTCGGTGGAAAAGTTGGTGAACTGATCTATATCGGGCAGTATAAAGTGGATGTGGAGCCGGAAATCATTAAATCAGTTTATTACACTGAACTGAGCTCTCTGACACCAAAGCCCCACTATCACGAGACAGACGGGCCGGTCATGGTGACAGGCGATATTTTAAAAGAACGCTTCAAAGATGAGTTCAGTTTTATTATGAAAGATGAGACGGTCAGGCTATCGATTGAATATATTCAGCATGAACTGGATGGAGGGAAAAGCATTGGGTAAAAATGGTGAGATCATTCGCAAGCAGCTTTATCCATCCCCAAACCCGCACATTGTGATGCATGAAGTGCTTTACTGGTCTGAAGGTTTGAAAGTGAAAGGCTTGCTGGCAGAGCCTGCTCAGGAAGGGAAGTATGACGGCTTTTTGTATCTGCGTGGCGGAATCAAGGGAATCGGTATGGTCCGCCCATCAAGAATTGCCCAGTTTGCCTCACAGGGATTTATCGTGTTTGCCCCTTATTACCGTGGTAACAGAGGGGGAGAAGGGAATGAGGATTTTGCTGGTGAAGACAGGATGGACGCAGTTAATGGTAATATCATTTTAAGAAATCATCCGTCGTTTTCAGGTCACCTGCATGTGTTCGGCTTCTCGCGAGGCGGTGTTATGGCACTGCTTGCAGGCATTGAGGATGCTGGAATTTCCTCGGTTGTCACATGGAATGGCGTTTCTGATATGGTGCTGACTTATCAGGAGCGAAAGGATATGAGAAGAATGATGAAGCGCGTCATTGGTGGTTCACCAGCAAAGGTGCCTGAAGCTTATACCTGGCGAACACCACTGAATGAAATTGATAAGCTCAACTGCCCGGTGCTCATTATTCACGGTGAGCTGGATGACAATGTATCACCTGAGCACGCATATCAACTGGAAGAGAAGTTGAAGGAGCATAATAAATCAGTAGAGAGCTGGTATTATACTGATTTCCATCATGCATTTCCACCGCTCGATAATATTGCCACAGTGAAGAAACTAACGGACTGGATGAAAAAACAAAGGAGCTGAACGACATGGGCATGCCATTAGAGTTAAATACAATGATTGTGACCAAAGGAAAAGAAGAGAGAATTGACAATAACTTTTTTAAGCTGGAGAAGGGTGAGTACAGGCTGTATCCGATGCATATCCCACTTGAAGTGAAAAACTCAATTGCCGGTGAAGTGAGGGGGATCGCAGAAATTTATAAGCTTGAATGGAGCGATCAGAAAACACTCATCTATTTTGAAATGAAATCACTCGAGTCTACAAATTAAAAAGCGTATCGGCAAGGTGCCGATACGCTTTATTTATTTTATACGATTGGTCCGCCAAGTCTGGCAATCCGCTCATCCACGCTTGTGAACTTCTTAAAGTTTTCTTTAAACTTCAGTGCAAGCTCCATTGCTTTTTCTTCGTATTCGCTTTCATTCTTCCATGCAAAACGAGGCTGCAGTACATCATCAGGAACACCCGGTACGTGAAGCGGCGTTTCAAGTCCGAATAATCCGTTGCTTGCAGTTTCCGCATTTGCAAGCTCACCGTGAAGAGCAGCTCTGACCATTGCTCTGGTATATCCAAGTTTCATACGTGATCCCGTCCCGTAAGCACCGCCAGTCCAGCCGGTATTGACGAGGTATACTTCAGCATCATGCTCTTCAAGCTTTTTACCAAGCATTTCAGCGTATACAGTCGGTTCAAGTGGAAGGAATGGAGATCCAAAGCACGTTGAGAACGTTGCTTCCGGCTCCGTAATGCCTCTTTCAGTGCCGGCAAGCTTAGATGTATAGCCGCTCAGGAAGTGATACATTGCCTGTTCTTTAGTCAGCTTTGCGATCGGAGGCAGTACACCAAATGCGTCAGCAGTCAGGAATACAATTGTATTCGGGTGACCGGCTCTGCTAGGATCCACAATATTTCTCATTGCCTGCAAGGGGTATGCGGCACGCGTATTTTCAGTTAATGAAGAATCATCATAGTCAGCTTCATGTGTTTCAGGGTCAAGCACGACATTCTCAAGTACTGAACCAAATCGGATCGCATCGAAAATCTGCGGCTCTTTTTCCTCTGATAGGTTAATGCACTTTGCGTAGCATCCGCCTTCAATATTAAATACGCCATTATCAGACCAGCCGTGCTCATCATCCCCAATAAGCTTGCGGTCAGCGTCTGCTGAAAGCGTCGTTTTACCAGTGCCGGAAAGTCCGAAGAATAATGCAACATCACCTTCTGCCCCAACGTTTGCTGAGCAGTGCATTGGTAAAATGTCATTTTGTGGCAACAGGTAATTCATCACTGAGAAAATGGATTTTTTCATTTCTCCTGCATATTCCGTGCCCCCGATTAAAATCGTGCGCTGTTCAAATGATACAATCACAAATGTTTCAGAATTTGTACCATCTGTTTCAGGGTCAGCTTTTAAAGATGGAGCAGAAAGAATTGTAAACGGCGCTTCATTCTGACTCGTCCACGCTTCACCTTTTTGAGCTCTTATAAACAGCTGGTGAGCAAAAAGATTATGCCATGCTCGCTCGTTCACTACACGGATCGGAAGGCGGGAAGCAGCATCAGCTCCTGCGAACCCTTCAAAAACAAATACTTCTTCTTTTTCACCAAGGTGGTTCAGTACTTTCGTATATAAACGGTCAAATGAATCCTCAGAGATCGGCTGATTAACTTTACCCCAGTCAATCTTGTCACGTACAGAGGCTTCATCCACAATAAATTTATCTTTAGGTGAGCGGCCGGTGTATTTACCTGTTTCAGCTCTTACAGCGCCTGTAGAAGTTAATGTGCCTTCTTCTCTCATTAATACCTTCTCCACAAGCTGAGGTACAGAAAGGTTCTTATTCACGCGTTCGCTCATTAATAGTTCTTTTAATTCTGAAGTGTTTCGGATTGTTGTCATGTTATCTCCCACCTTTTCAGTAAGTCATTCACCTTTGTTCGAAATTAGTATAACACATTCAAATGAATAGTCTATACTAATTGGCGATTTCGTTAAAAATTCTTATTTAGTTTAAATTTAATAATCTGGCGTCTGATCTCCGTTTCAGGCGGACGCTTTCCTGGATGAGCCGTTTTGTGGCTCCATTAGACCTCCTCGCCTTCGGCTGTGGGGTCTCAGCTTCCAACTAATCGTCCCGGAGTCGCCGCCTTCTACTGCGATCAACGCTGTGGATATTAAATCAATCATTTTAATAATGCCCATTTTTTTCTGCACAGATGATGATTGCAGCGTAAGGGGGCGACTCCTGCGGCAGGAAGGGACGTGTGAGACCGAGCATGGCGAAGCCTGCGGGCTCACCGCCCGGCCGCGGAAAGCGTCCCCCTGAAGCGGAAATCATCAGCCAACTTAAATAAGCACTAAACTTCTCATCTATAATTGTATATTATGATTGACATTACACATTCATTTCCGTATGATAGTTTTTTGAACGGATACTCTTATCCCGAGCTGGTGGAGGGACAGGCCCTATGAAACCCAGCAACCTGCTCCGCAAAAAAGCATGATGCTTTTGCGGTCCAAACATTTGGAGCGAAGGTGCTAACCTGAAGCAAGACGTGTGTCTTGAACGATAAGAGTGAAAGGCGAACTGATTATGAACCTTTCCTCATGAACGTGATTTGAGGAGAGGTTTCTTTTATTTTATGCCGAAACTTGGATGATCTTGTAGGTTAACGTTCGATCTCTAAGGGTAATGAGTACCGTCGACTATTTGCTTCACAAGGAGGAGACTTATATGTCTGTAAAACGTCGTTTATTTACATCCGAGTCCGTAACTGAGGGACATCCGGATAAAATCTGTGATCAGATTTCTGATTCAATTCTTGATGCAATACTGAAAGATGATCCGAATGCCCGAGTGGCGTGCGAAACTTCTGTTACAACCGGACTTGTTCTGGTAGCGGGAGAAATCTCAACTTCTACTTATGTAGATATCCCTAAGATCGTGCGTGAAACGATTAAAGAAATCGGCTATACACGTGCTAAGTATGGTTTTGATGCGGATACTTGTGCAGTACTAACTTCAATTGATGAGCAGTCACCTGACATCGCAGCAGGAGTTGACCGTGCACTAGAAGACCGTGAAAGCCAGATGACTGATGCTGAAATCGAATCAATCGGTGCAGGCGATCAGGGGCTTATGTTCGGTTATGCAAATAACGAAACAGTTGAACTGATGCCACTGCCAATCTCACTTGCACACAAATTGTCACGCCGTCTGACTGAAGTGCGTAAAGAAGATATTCTTCCTTACCTTCGTCCGGATGGTAAGACACAGGTAACAGTTGAATATGATGAAAATGACAAGCCGGTGCGCGTAGATACAATTGTTATCTCAACGCAGCATCATCCGGAAGTCAGCCTTGAGCGTATTCAGCGTAACCTGAAGGAACATGTGATTAATCACGTTGTACCGGCAGAGCTAATCGATGAAGATACGAAATACTTCATTAACCCGACTGGCCGCTTTGTTATTGGAGGACCTCAGGGAGATGCAGGTCTGACTGGCCGTAAAATCATCGTAGATACGTACGGAGGATATGCTCGTCACGGCGGTGGTGCATTCTCAGGTAAGGATGCAACAAAGGTTGACCGCTCAGGTGCTTATGCTGCACGTTACGTAGCGAAAAACATCGTTGCTGCAGGTCTTGCTGATAAATGTGAAGTACAGCTTGCTTACGCAATCGGCGTAGCACAGCCTGTATCAATTTCTGTTAACACATTTGGAACTGGTAAAGTGGAAGAGGATACACTTGTTGATCTGATCCGTAATCACTTTGACCTTCGTCCTGCAGGCATCATTAAAATGCTTGACCTTCGCCGTCCGATCTACAAACAGACAGCTGCTTACGGACACTTCGGCCGTAATGATCTTGACCTTCCATGGGAAAGAACAGATAAAGCTGATGCTTTGAAGAAGGGTGCAAACGCATAATAGGAATGAAACGGTCCGGAATATATCTTCCATGATATATTCTGGATTTTTTTATGGGTTGGGCATAGGTCAAATTACACGATTCTGCGAACATGTCACGAGATTTTATGAAGCATCATGTTTATTCTTTGAACATCAACAGTTATTCTCTGAACAATAGCATGTATTTTCCGAACCACTAGCGAAAATTCTTCGAACCAACGCTACGATCATGCCACACCAGAATAAGTGTTCGCCATCTCACCCGTCCCATGATATGATAAGGTCACAAATCCCCGATTGATGCTTCGGACCAATACTAGGAGGAATTCCTTTGTTTACAGTCATTCTCGCAGAAAAACCTTCACAGGCGAAAAGCTATGCAGATGCTTTTCAAACATCCAGAAAAACAGATGGTTATTTTCATATAGAAGATTCACTGTTCCCGGGAGGAGCGGCGATTACGTGGGGCTTCGGACATTTAGTGTCACTTGAAGAGCCTCAGAAATATAAACCGGAATGGAAGAAGTGGAAGCTTGATACGCTGCCGATGATCCCGGAAGAATTCAAATTCACCGTCCCTTATGCGAAGCGTGCGCAATTCAATATTGTCAAAGGGCTTCTCAGAAAAGCCGATCAGATTGTAGTTGCAACTGATAGTGACAGAGAAGGGGAGAATATCGCACGGTCCATTATAGAGCAGGCAGGCATGATGCATAAGCCGACTAAGCGTTTATGGATTAACTCGCTTGAAAAAGACGTCATCAGAAAAGGGTTTCAGGAGCTGCGTAATGGTGATGATTATCTTTCATTATATGATGAAGCGCAGACGAGACAGGTAAGTGACTGGCTTGTTGGTATGAATATTTCGAGGCTCTACACGCTCCTTTTACAAGAAAGAGGTGTCGACGGACCATTCAGTCTCGGGCGTGTTCAGACACCAACGCTTTATATGATCTGGCAGCGGCAGCATGAAATTGAAAACTTTAAACCAGAGCCGTTTTTTCAACTGCTTGCTGATCATAAAGAAAGCGGAAAGGCATTTCAGACTAAGCATGGTACTACTTTTAAAAAGAAGGAAGAAGCAGAGAAGACGCTCAAACAGCACAGAATTGAACATGGAGCCGAGTTAAAAGGAACAGTCGTAAAGGCTGAGAAGAAGCTGAAGAAAATGCAGGCACCGAGTCTGCACAGTCTGTCTTCACTTCAGGCAAAAATGAACAGACGATACAAATACAGTCCTTCAAACGTGCTGAAAACCGTACAGGATTTATATGAAAAAAAGCTTGTATCCTATCCACGAACAGACTGTCAGTTCATTACAATGAGTGAATTCCGGTATTTGTCCGGTCAGCTTGAATCAATGAAAGCCGCTGCTGGCGCTACTTTTGAGACAGCGCACCCGAAGCCGCGGCCAAAATATGTACAGGATAGTAAAGTGCAGGAGCACTATGCGATCATTCCAACGAAGAAAGTGCTGACTAAAGACAGAATTGAAAAGCTAAAGCCGATGGAAAAGAATATCTATAACGAAATTCTCGGCAGTACGCTTGCGATGTTCCATGAGGATTACCATTATGAAGAAACGCAGGTGGATGTGGACATTCAGGGGCTCATTTTCAGTGTAAAAGGAACAGTTGAAAAAAAGCGCGGATGGAAAGAGCTATTCAGCGAAAACGCTAAAAAGGATACGATACTTCCTCCATTAAAGACAGGGGATGTGATCGCATCTGTCGTGAATATAAAGGATGATATGACCAAGCCGCCCAAGCCGTATACAGAGGGACAGCTGATTACGATGATGAAAACGGCAGGGAAGATGCTTGAGGATGAACAGGATCAGGCCATGCTGAAGGAAGTTGAAGGGATTGGCACAGAGGCAACGCGGGCATCTATTATCGACACGCTGAAAAAACAGCAGTATATCAACGTGACCAAAAATACTGTCACTGTAACAGAGAAAGGTGTGACCCTTTGTCAAGTCATTGGCGGAACGCTGCTCAGCAGTCCTGAAATGACAGCCAGATGGGAAACCTATTTAAAGAAAATCGGCAGAAAAGAAGGCAGTCAGGAGGCCTTTTTGAATAATATTGCAAAATTTATTCAGCATATGATTACTGAAGCGCCGAAACAGATGGGGAATGTTAAAGCGTCCGCAGGGTCTGCTCAGAAGAAGTCATCTGTCATGCCAATTTGTCCAAAGTGTAAAAAAGGCGTTATGGTCGATAAGGGTGGATTTTTTGGATGCAGTGACTACAAGCAGGGCTGCAGACAGACGCTTCCAAAAATATTATTAAAAAAGAAAATTTCAGATGTGCAGATCAAAGCGCTTTGTGAAAAAGGTCAAACAGGGATGATTAAAGGATTTAAAAGTAAAGCAGGTAAAACGTTCAGTGCCCGGCTGATGTTGAAGGACGGAAAGATTGAAATGGTGTTTAAATAAGAAAAGCGGATGAGTGCATCGCACCTCATCCGCTTTCTGTTATTTGCCGGCAGTTTTCTGCGGGTTTTTCTTTTTTTCAAGCAGTCTCTTCACTTCATCCTTATGCTTTGTATTTACAAGGATATAAAGAAAGTCTCCTGCTTTAATCTGTGTTTCACCGTAAGGACTGATCAGCTGATCGTTACGGACGATCGCACTGATTGTAGCCTGGTGGGGAAATTTTAATTCCTTCAGCTTTTTGCCAACAATCTCCACATCCCGGTTCGTATGAAACTGGATCATTTCTGCATTCGCTTTCCCGATCGATATGAGCTCGAGCGAATGGTGAGGTGTATCTTTTTTAGGTCCGACAAGGTCCAGCTTTTTTGCTACATAGGAAATCGTAGAACCCTGCAGGAGTGTTGATGTCAAAACGATAAAGAACACAACGTTAAAAAACAGCTGTCCGTTCTCAAGGCCTGCTACAACTGGGAACGTAGCGAGTACGATTGGTACTGCACCACGTAATCCGGCCCAGGAAATAAAAATCCGTTCTTTCATTTTGTATTTCATTCCTGCAACAGATAAGAAGACTGCAATCGGCCGTGCAATAAAGATCAGAATAACTGACAGAATCAGTCCGCTGATGACAATATTTAATGAAAATAACTGACCCGGGAAGACCAGCAGCCCGAGGATGATAAACATGAGAATCTGAGACATCCAGGCGAACCCTTCATTAAACTGAAAGATAGAGTAACGGTAAGTTAATTCATTATTCCCGATAATCAGTGCGGCAACATAGACCGCAAGAAAGCCGCTCCCACCAATAATTGCTGTAATACTATATGTTAATAGTGCAAATGAGACGGAAAAAATTGGATAAAGTCCACTCGAATCAAGCTTAATGCGATTGAGTGCATATGAGGCAATTCGTCCGAGAATCAATCCGAGTGCAAGACCGGCACCCATTTGCAGAATAAATGAAGGGATCATGTTCCATATGGATGAATTTTCAGTAGTAATCAATTCAATAAAAGATAAGGTAAGGAAAACAGCCATTGGATCATTTGTTCCTGATTCCGCTTCGAGTGTGGCACCCATTTTCGCTTTAATATTCCGCTCTTTTAATACGGCGAATACTGCAGCAGCATCGGTAGAACCGACGATTGCACCGAATAACAGACCTTCGAGAAGGGTAACATCAAAAATCAAGTAAGCTGAATACCCTACGATTCCGGAAGTAATAAGAACGCCAAGTGTAGCAAGTGATATGGATGGGAGCGCAACCGCACGAACGGTTGGCCATTTTGTCTGCATACCACCCTCGAAAAGAATGATAACAAGTGCGAGAATCCCAATCAGCTGAGCTGCTCTTGCATCATCGAAATAGACGATTCCAAGCCCGTCACTCCCAATAATCATGCCGATTAAAATGAACAGCACCAGAGCGGGGAGTCCCCATTTGTTAGAGAACTTTGCAACAATCACTCCAGTGACCAGTAATAATCCTGTTAATAATATAAATGAGTCAATGCCAAAGGACTCAAACAGCATATAGATCACTCATTATGCATCATCCCCATTTTAAGTATTTTGTTCGGCTTCTTTATAAACCTGTGCTTTTTCAGCGTATTCTCTTACAATCCGCTGCATATCAGCACGGTCCTCATCGTTCACATCACGTATCACTTTTGCAGGACGTCCGAAAGCCATCTTCCCTGCAGGTATTTTTTTTCCGGGTGGCACGAGACTTCCAGCACCGATAAATGCACCTTCCCCGATTTCAGCACCGTCAAGAATGATCGAACCCATTCCAATCAATGCATGTTTTCTAATTGTGCAGCTGTGAAGCGTTACCTGATGTCCGATTGTTACCTCATCTTCAATCACAAGGGGGAAGTTCGGACTCTGATGCAGCATGGATAAATCCTGAATATTCACTTTTTTCCCGATATACGTAGGTGAGACATCTCCCCGAATAACAGCGCCAGGCCAGACACTTGAGTCAGGTCCAATTTTGACATCACCTGATACAGTAGCCATTTTTGATATGTATACACTTTTATCAATTGTAGGGTTGTGACCTTTATAAGAAAGAATCATCAAATCACTCCTGTGTCCAATATGAAATATGATATAGTTTATTTTAACACAGGCATAGCGGATACTTCACAATACAGACTTCTAAGAATTTGAAAGGCAGGTGTTCTTGCTATGTGGAAATGGGAAACAGATGGAATTGCTCGCGGCGTGATAGTAATGGTACATGGAGAGCTTGAGCATCATGCCAGATATGGCTGGTTAATTGAGATGTGGCGTGAGAGAGGCTATCACGTTGTCATGGGTGACCTTCCTGGTCAGGGTATGGTTAAACGGACTGAAAGAGGACATATTGATTCTTTTAAAGAATATGAAACAGCTGTTGAACAATGGATTGAAGCAGCTATGTTATTTAATCTGCCAATCTTTTTACTTGGCCAGGGACTTGGCGGACTGATTGCTGTCCGTATGATGTATAAAAAGAAATATGAAATTGCAGGGCTGATGCTTTCTAATCCAAGCTTCGCCTATAAACATACACCATCTAAATTCAGTCATCTGCTGTCAGGGAGCCTGAACAGACTGTCGCCTGAACATCGTTTTACATTCGGTTTTACAGTTCAGGATGCAACACGTAATGAAGAAATTATTGAGCTTGATTTAGAGGATCCGATTTATGTATCAAGGGTATCTGTCAGGTGGTACAGGGAAATGCTGTATGCTATGAAGCAGACGTTAGCTGAAGACAGTGATTTTCCTGAGATCCCGCTGCTGTTGATGCAAAGCGGTCAGAATAAGCTTGTGGATACAGCTGTCGGCAAAAAGTGGCTGCTCTCACATAATCTTGATGAATTTCAATATAAAGAATGGTCACAATGCTATCATGAATTATTTAACGAACCAGAACGGGATGAAGTTTTTCACTACGCAGAATCATTTGTTAAAAACCGCTTGAGGTCAATCGGCTATGACTTATAAATGAGGTGGAATCACATGGCAGTTCCGAATGAACCGTTATTTCTGATGAATCAGGTATACCGTAAAGTGTTTCCGATCGTTCACAGGGAACTCTTTCACTGGAAGCAAAAAGCACTTCAGATTGAGAATGAAGAGTTAAAAAAGCAGGCAGTGGACAGCATAACGGATAAGGAATTTCACTGTGAAGGCGGGGGGATTATGTCCCTTTTAGCTCTAAAAGGGAAACGTGATGCCATTGAATTTATCGTTGCTTACCAGACAATCAGTGATTATCTTGATAACCTTTGTGACCGCAGTACTTCACTTGATCCAGAGGACTTCGCGGCACTTCACCAGGCAATGGAAGACGCACTGACTGTCGGGGCAGTTCCAGGAGACTATTATCACTTAAGAGAAGACAGTGAAGACCGCTATTTATCAGGACTTGTACAGCGCTGTCAGGAGGTTCTCTCAAGAATTCCGAACTACCCGCTGATTAAGGACGAGCTGCTTTATCTGTCACGTATTTACTGTGAACTTCAGATTCATAAGCACGTGGCGGAAGAGGAACGTGAAGAACGTCTTCAGAAATGGTTTGAAGACCACCGCAATGAATTCCCCGAAATGGAATGGTTCGAGTTTTCAGCATGTACGGGATCAACGCTTGGCATCTTCTGCCTCGTATCCTATGCGCTCAGACCTGATTTTAAACCGGAATATGCAGCCGTGATTAAAGAAGGGTACTTTCCTTACATACAGGGACTTCACATTCTGCTCGATTATTTTATTGACCAGGAAGAGGATCAGAAAGAAGGGGATTTGAACTTCTGCTTCTATTATAAAAATCCGGAAAATCTTTTTAAAAGGCTGCAGCACTTTGTTACGGAAGCAGACAGACATACAAGAAAACTTCCTCACAGCAGATTTCATATGCTGATTAACAGAGGATTACTTGGCGTCTATTTGTCTGATGACAAAGTAAATAGTCAGAAGAAGGTCAGAAATCTTGCGAGAAAGATGATCCGTTCGAGCGGAGCAGTCAGTTTCTTCTTTTATATCAACGGGCGCGCATACAGAAATGTCATGAAGGTTCTGTCAGGAAACATTTATATCAAAAGCCAGGTGTAATATGAGTCGGATGTTTCGCTAAGCGGAATATTCGACTTTTTAAATGGATTTTACAATAATGGTGAGTGAGAGGAGTGAAGTGATGTCACTGACATTAAGTATATTAGATCAATCATCTATTTCAGAAGGCGGGACGGCAGAGCAGGGTCTGCAGCAGACAGTTGAACTCGCACAGCTCGCAGACCGTCTTGGCTTTGAACGCTTCTGGGTATCTGAGCATCATGATACACCGACACTTGCCGGATCTTCCCCTGAAATACTAATTGCCCATTTAGCAGCAAAAACTGAACGGATCAAAGTAGGATCTGGCGGTGTGATGCTGCCGCATTACAGCTCATACAAAGTAGCTGAAAACTTTAAAGTGCTTGAAGGTCTTACACCCGGGCGCATTGACGTTGGAATCGGCCGTGCACCAGGCGGGATGCCAAGAGCCTCATATGCACTGTCTGACGGAAAACCACGTGACGTCAACCGTTACCCGGAACAGGTTGTTGAGCTGCTTCAGTACCTCCATGACGATGTGCCGGAGGATCACCCATACGGCAATATTAAAGCAACGCCGATTACACAGTCGGTACCGGATCTGTGGATGCTTGGCTCAAGCCCGTCTTCTGCAGCACTAGCAGCTGATCTTGGTGTACCATACACATTTGCGTTATTTATTAACGGGCAGGGAGGACCTGCTTATACGCAGCAATATCTGAGACGCTTCAAGCCTTCTAAATATTACAGTGAGCCGAAGCACTCCGTTTCCGTATTTACGATCTGCGGTGAAACAATGGAGGATGCTGAGAGAATCGCTTCAAGCCTTGACCTGTCAATGGTGATGCTGGAGCAGGGCATGCCATCTAAAGGAACACCCAGCCCTGAAAAGGCAATGGCATATGACTACAGTCACTTCGAAAGACTGCGCGTTCTTGAAAACAGGAAGCGTATGGTGATTGGTGATATTGACCATGTTGAAAAAGAGCTGAACAGACTTGCTGAAGAATATGAGACAGATGAAATCATGCTGACAACGATTGCATATGATTTTGAGGATAAGCTGAATTCATTTAAGCGGATCGCGGAGAGAATGCTGTAGGAGGTACGAAGCGGCGGGTTGGTGCAGCTCGGTGTGGCGTGGAATGCCGGGGAGTGTCGTTCAATTAATCAGCGCGTTGATTCAATTAATAACGGCGCTGAACCAATTACCTGCCGGGTTGACTCAATTATAACTGCCTGGTCCTGGGTCTGATTCAATTAACGCGAGCGGTGAACCAATTACCGGTCGCGCCAAACCGAAAAACGTCACGGATGAGCCAATTAATCAATTGCAACCGCCCGGCACTCCATCCCCTTAAACCACCACAAAAACAGCCATGTGATTTTCACCAATCACATGGCTGTTTCTCATTTCTTTTCAATCGCCAGAATAAATGGCGATGGTGTCTGTGTATTAATAAACTGATAGCGGAGCACCTGTGCTTCAAGTCCGTCTATTTTTTCGCAGTAGCGTAACAGGTAGTCACGTTCAACGGCGCCTTCAGGGTGTCCGTGATAAATCACGAGAATCATCATTCCTCCTGAGCGCATCACACGCAGGCATTGTTCAACTGCGGCAATGGTTGTGCGTGGTCTTGTCACAATGGTCTCATCACTGCCCGGCAGATAACCGAGGTTGAAAATCGCACCGGCAACTGCACCGTAGTGGACAGGCGGCAGTGTATCCTCAATCGTTTCATGTCCCTGATTAAATAATAGTACGCGGTTTTTTAATTCATGCTCTTCAAGCTTGGAAGTTGTTTCTGTAATGGCTTCCTGTTGTACATCAAATCCGTAAACCCTGCCATGCTCGCCAACGAGACGTGCGAGAAACAATGTGTCATTGCCATTTCCTACTGTGGCATCAATGACCACTTCCCCCGGTTTGACCGCTCTTTCTAAAAGTGTTCTTGTATATGGGAGGATTCTGTCCAGATTCATGATCGCACCCCGCTTACATATTTGCTCCCCTGACACGAGCCTCTGTCAATCAGCGCCCGGTCAATGCCAGTCAGTACTTCCCACTTATTCACACTCCACATCGGTCCGACCATCAGTTCAATCGGTCCGTCGCCTGTGATTCTGTGGATAATCATTTCTGGTGGTAGAATTTCAAGCTGATCACACACTAGCTCAACATATTCTTCCTGTGTCATAAATTCAAGCTGGCCTTTTTCATATTGCTTAACCATCGGTGTCCCTTTTAACAGGTGAAGCAGATGGATTTTAATACCCTGAACGTCAAGGTCCGCCACAGCTTCTGCCGTTTCCATCATCATGTTGCGGTCTTCACCCGGAAGCCCGTTAATAATATGGGAGCAGACTCTGATACCACGGTCACGCAGCTTTTTAACGCCCTCTTTGTAGCATTCAAAATCATGTGCGCGGTTAATCATATTAGCCGTTGATTCGTGTACAGTCTGAAGTCCGAGCTCAACCCAGAGATAGGTTCTTTCATTCAGCTCAGCCAGATAATCAACTACATCATCAGGCAGACAGTCAGGTCGTGTCGCAATCGACAGACCGACTACATCGTCAAAGCCGAGTACTTTCTCGTACTTTTCACGCAATACTTCAACTGGTGCATGCGTATTCGTAAATGCCTGGAAGTAAGCCATATACTTACCTTCTTTCCACTTGCGGTGCATACGCGTCTTGATTTCGTTAAACTGCACTTCAAGCGGATCAACCCGGTTTCCTGCAAAGTCACCTGACCCGGCAGCGCTGCAGAAAGTACAGCCGCCATGTGCCACAGTGCCGTCACGGTTCGGGCAGTCAAAGCCGCCATCAAGCGCGACTTTAAATACTTTATGTCCAAAATGGTTTCTTAAATGATAATTCCATGTATGATAGCGCTTATTGTCAGCCGCATATTGAAAAGGGTTTTCTATTGCCAAAGGTGTGAACCTCCTTCATTGCTATTAGCGTACTCTAGGCATTCTACCATGATTTGCAGAAGGGGACTACTGAATGGGGGCGGATTGATCAAAAAGCGCTAGATGTAACGCCAATGATTTCCGGCGAGGACTGCGCTTTCCTGCCCCCGGACGGTGAGCTTCCTCAGGCTCCGCCTTGCGGGATCTCACCTGCCCTTTTCCGGGGCGGGAGTCTCCGTCCTCCCCGGAAATCATCGGCTGAGTATGAATATCAACGAGAAAATACACAATTATTTTGAAATTTGAACCACTGCAAAGTCAGCAATATATTAAACAAATATTAAGAATCCTCCATCTTCTTACCAGTATCTTGTTTTCGCTCAAGCAAACCGGTAAAATAATTTGGTACACGAAATACATATGAAATGAGGGACAATCGTGCCGCGTGCTTTATGGTTTTTAGTGATTGGAATGGCAATCAATGTGACGGGGGCTTCTTTTTTATGGCCGTTAAATACAATTTATATCAGCGGTGAGCTGGGGAAATCCCTGACGACTGCCGGACTGGTGCTGATGGCAAATGCCGGTGCGAGTGTACTTGGCAATCTGCTTGGCGGTGTACTGTTTGATAAAATTGGCGGCTACAGGTCTATCATGTCAGGAATTCTGATCACGCTGACTGCAGTCGGCGGACTGATGATCTGGCACGAATGGCCACACTATGTATTTATTATGATCTTTATCGGCTTCGGGTCAGGGATCGTTTTTCCTTCAATGTATGCAATGGCCGGGTCTGTCTGGCCGGAGGGTGGAAGAAAGGCTTTTAACGCGATTTATCTTGCAACCAATATCGGGGTTGCAGCAGGTGCTGCCATGGGTGGTTTTGTTGCTTCATTCTCATTTAATTATATCTTCATTGCGAATTTTGTGATGTATGTGATTTTCTTTTTAATTGCACTGCTAACTTATAAAAATATTGAGCTTCAGCCGAATATCCAGACGAGTGTGCTGCAGGAGCGGGGGCGTATTCAGAGTAAGGCTGCATTTACATCATTACTGATTTTGTGCGGGGCTTATCTTTTGTGCTGGGTTGGATATGTCCAGTGGCAGTCGACAATCGCTGATTACACGCAGCGGATTAACATCCCGCTCGAACTTTACAGTGTGCTCTGGACTGTCAATGGACTTCTGATTGTTGCCGGACAGCCTTTAATCAAGCCAATTGTAAAACGATTTGAGCATAATTTGAAAATACAGATGGCGATCGGCACAGTGATCTTTATGGTGTCATTTGCCGTCACTGCCTATGCAGGAAGCTTTCAGGGGTTTCTAGCTGCCATGATTATTTTAACGATCGGTGAAATGCTGATCTGGCCGGCAGTACCAACCATTGCAAGCAGACTTGCGCCAAAAGGTCGCGAAGGTTTTTATCAGGGAGTTGTAAACAGCACAGCAACCGGTGGAAGAATGATCGGACCGCTTCTTGGCGGCATCATGGTGGACCTTTACGGGATGACGCCACTCTTCTTCCTATTAATCGGATTACTGGTCATTTCAATCGGAATTACGTTTATTTATGACCTGCCATTAAAGAAAAAAGAAGTTGAAGCAGCGGTCTAAAAATACTTGCAAGCCCGGAGTCAATTGAATACAATAGAAAATAGTCATCATAACTAAGACGTTGAAAAGGACTAGTAACAGATCGCCGCTGATAAAAGAGAGTCTGCATTTGGTGAAAGCAGACCGGCAGCACTGTGAACTCACCTTTGAGTCGATCATGCGAAACAGAGTAGCATGATCCGTTTTCCGCGATAAGGACTTGAGCGCGTGTACACGAATTTGGGTGGTACCGCGGGAGTGTATAAGCACCTCCCGTCCCATGATTGGGGCGGGAGTTTTTTGTTTATTACAGGTAATTTTTTACATTAGGAGGAACTGGTATGAGCTTTGATCATAAGGTGATCGAGAAGAAATGGCAAAAGCACTGGCTTGAAGAAAAAACATTCAAGACAGAAGAAGATTTTTCAAAAAAGAAATTTTACGCATTGGATATGTTTCCTTATCCATCCGGCGCAGGTCTTCATGTAGGACACCCGGAAGGTTATACAGCGACTGATATTCTATCCCGTTTTAAGCGTATGCAGGGCTACAATGTACTTCATCCAATGGGATGGGACGCATTCGGACTGCCTGCTGAGCAGTACGCACTTGATACAGGAAACAGCCCGGCTGAATTTACAAAGAAAAATATCGATACATTCCGCCGTCAGATCCAGGAGCTGGGCTTCTCTTATGACTGGGACCGTGAAATCAGCACAACTGATCCTGAGTACTATAAATGGACGCAGTGGATTTTCCTTAAGCTTTATGAGCAGGGACTTGCTTATGTGGACGAGGTAGCGGTGAACTGGTGCCCGGCACTTGGAACCGTTCTTGCAAATGAAGAAGTTATTGATGGTAAAAGTGAACGCGGGGGACACCCTGTAGAGCGTCGTCCGATGAAGCAGTGGGTACTGAAAATCACTGCATACGCTGACCGCCTGATCGATGACCTTGAAGAGCTGGACTGGCCTGAGAGCATTAAAGATATGCAGCGCAACTGGGTTGGCCGTTCTGAAGGTGCAGAAATCACGTTTAACATCGAAAACACCGGCGAAAAATTTGATGTATTTACAACGCGTCCTGACACGCTTTTCGGCGCTACTTACGCAGTGCTTGCACCTGAGCATCCGCTCGTTGAAAAAATCACAACAGCTGATCAAAAAGATGCAGTTGATACTTATATTAATGAAATTAAATCTAAGAGTGATCTTGAGCGTACAGATCTTGCTAAAGAAAAAACTGGCGTATTCACAGGCGCTTATGCCATTAACCCTGTAAATGATGAAAAAATGCCGATCTGGATTGCAGATTATGTACTGATAAGCTACGGAAGCGGCGCAATCATGGCGGTACCGGCTCATGATGAAAGAGACTATGAGTTTGCACAGGAGTTCAACTTGCCGATCCGTGAAGTCGTTGAAGGCGGAGATATTTCTAAAGAGGCTTATACAGGTGAAGGCAAGCACGTGAATTCAGGCTTTCTTGATGGTCTTGGCAAGGAAGAAGCCATTGCTAAATCGATTGAATGGCTTGAAGAAAAGAATCTTGGTACAAGGAAAATCACGTACCGTCTGCGTGATTGGCTATTCAGCCGTCAGCGCTACTGGGGTGAGCCAATTCCGATCATCCACTGGGAAGACGGTACAACTTCAGGCGTACCTGAATCAGAGCTTCCGCTTGAGCTGCCAAAAACAGAAAACATTAAGCCTTCAGGAACTGGTGAATCACCACTTGCAAATATTGAAGAGTGGGTAAATGTCACACATCCTGAAACAGGTATGAAAGGCCGCCGGGAGACCAATACAATGCCTCAGTGGGCAGGAAGCTGCTGGTACTACCTGCGCTATATCGACCCGACAAACAGCGGGGCACTTGCAGATCCGGAAAAAATTAAACACTGGCTGCCTGTAGACATTTATGTAGGCGGTGCAGAGCACGCAGTCCTTCACCTGCTGTATGCGCGTTTCTGGCATAAAGTACTTTACGATATCGGTGTAGTACCAACGAAAGAGCCATTCCAGAAGCTGTTCAACCAGGGAATGATTCTTGGTGAGAATAATGAAAAGATGAGTAAATCTAAAGGGAATGTTGTAAACCCTGATGAGATCATCCGCACGCACGGTGCAGATACACTACGCGTCTACGAAATGTTCATGGGGCCGCTTGAAGCATCTGTTGCGTGGTCTGAAAATGGTCTGGATGGTGCAAGAAGATTCCTTGAGCGTATCTGGCGTCTGCTTATAACAGAGCAGGGTACACTAACAGATAAAGTAAAAGACCTGCCGAATGAAGCTCTTGAAAAAGTGTATCATCAGACAGTGAAAAAAGTGACAGAAGACATTGAAGGCATCCGATTTAACACAGCGATTTCACAGCTGATGGTA
Organism: Jeotgalibacillus malaysiensis; assembly: GCF_044789845.1. Lineage (NCBI taxonomy): Bacteria > Bacillati > Bacillota > Bacilli > Caryophanales > Caryophanaceae > Jeotgalibacillus > Jeotgalibacillus malaysiensis. Next base: position 2,400,083 of record NZ_CP085252.1, on the reverse strand, counting down.
TTTGTGAATGAGGCTTATAAAGTAGATCATATTCCGGTTGACTATATTAAAGGCTTTATTCAAATGCTGTCACCGATTGCGCCACACATTGCTGAAGAGCTATGGGAGAAAGTTGGAGAAGGTGAGCTCAGCTATTCGGCGTGGCCAACGTTTGATAAGTCTAAGCTTGTAAGTAATGAAGTTGAGATCGTTGTACAAATCAACGGTAAGCTGAAGAAAAAGCTGATGGTTCCGCGTGAAGCAACCCGTGAAGAAATGGAATCACTTGCAATGGAGCAAGAAGAAGTAACATCTGCCATTGAAGGAAAAACAGTCCGTAAAGTGATCGCCGTTCCAGGGAAACTGGTCAATATCGTAGCAAATTGACCGTCTGGATTGTTATAATTTAATTATGCTCAACGCTTTGTTAAAAGTTCATTGATATTTTTTCACAGCTGATGATTGAAGCGTTAGGGGGCGACTCCTGCGGAAAAACGATCGTGAAAGACCCCGGAAGGCAGTGGTTTTCTGCCTGGCCTGAGCGTTCGTCCGCGGAAAGCGTCCCCCTGAAGCGTAAATCATCAGCCAAACTTAACAAAGTCATGCTCAAAATGGAAAGGGTGGAGAACATGTCTGAATTAAACACGATTACTGCAAGTGAAGTACAAAAGAAGCTTGAATCAGGAGAAGAACTGAACCTGATTGATGTACGTGAAAACGATGAAGTAGCTGAAGGGATGATCCCGCAGGCAACGCACATTCCAATGGGTGACATTTCAATGCACCTTGACGAACTTGATCAGGATAAAGAATACATCGTGATCTGCCGCTCCGGCCGCCGAAGCGAAAACGTAGGCTGGTTCCTGCATGACCATGGTTATAAGGTAACAAACATGACTGGCGGAATGCTCGAGTATCAGGGCGAAACGAAGCCGAAAGCGTAAGTATAGTAAAAAGCCTGGAATCTTTTTTTGAGATTCCAGGCTTTTATTTTTGGAATTTTATAAGGTTGTACTAATCCGGTGGGAATTGAGGTCACATACTGTGTTTTTCGGGTCATATCCGGAAAATTTGAGGTCAGATTCTGATCATCCCGGGTCACATTCAGCGTGGGGCAGGATTTTCGGATCATATTCAAAAATTTTCAGGTTACATTCCAATTTTTTCGGATCACTTCTGCAAAAACCCGGGTCACATTCATCTTAACACTCAGCCCCAAAACCCATTCACCACTCAAACCTAAACCGGCTCACCAGCAGCATTACTCCCGGCGAGCCTGCCTGTCACAAGCGCTGACGTAATATTATATCCACCCGTATACCCGTGAATATCGAGCAGCTCGCCGCATAAAAAGAGTCCTTCACATTTCTTTGACTTCATCGTTTTAGGCTCAATTTCCTTAATAGAAACACCGCCGCCTGTAACAAACGCTTTTTCAATCGACTGCGTACCATTTACCTTCATTTCAAATGCAGTCAGCAGCCCAGCCATTCCACGGATTTTCTCTGAAGAAATCGTTCCTGCCTGCTGATCCGGGTCAATGTCATTCAGCTCCATCAGAAAATGAATATAGCGCTCCGGCGCAAACCCTTTCCAGACATTTTTGACCGCCTTTTTCGCATCATCCTTTGCCATCTGATTCAGCTGCTGAAAAACACTTTCAGCATTTTGATCTGGCATGACATTAATCCGGACTGTAACCGGCGCGCCTTTTTGCTTTTTCATTTCTTTCACTGCATATTGACTGCAGCGAAGAATTGCAGGACCTGATAACCCGAAATGGGTAAACAGCATATCCATCTGATGGGTCACGATTGGTTTACCGTTTTTCTTTAACACACTAACTGCAGCATCACGCAGGGCAAGACCCTGAAGTGATTTATTTTTGATGAAAGGTTCACTAGAAAGGAGCGGTACTTCAGTAGGGAACAGGTCAGTAACAGTATGACCTGCCTTTTCAACCCATGGATAACCATCTCCTTCTGAACCGGTCTGGGGAACGGACTTCCCTCCGACTGCCAGTACAACAGAATCCGCGAAAATTTCTTCATCGTTTCTCGTCTCAATCCCGATGACTTTCCCATCTTCAATTAAGAGATCCTTCACCGGCGCATTTGTTCTGATCTCTACATTCAGCTCGCCCAGTCTTCTAAGAAGCGCATCTACAACAGATTGTGCTTTATTAGACACAGGGAACATTCTGCCGTGGTCTTCTTCTTTCAAAGCAACGCCAAGCCCTTCAAAAAAAGCAATAATGTCTTCATTATTAAAGACAGAAAAAGCACTGTATAAAAATCGCCCATTACCCGGGATATGCTTGATAATCTCATCAATAGGAAGACGGTTTGTCACATTACAGCGCCCTCCGCCAGAGATCGCAAGCTTTCGTCCGAGCTTTGTACCTTTATCAATTAAAAGAACGCGTTCTTTTTTCTCGCCGGCTGCGATCGCTGCCATCAGACCTGACGGACCACCGCCGACAATGATTACATCATATTTCATTTGTTCTCAACTCGTTTCTGCAATATGCATTCATTTTAACGCGTGAAAGTGGACAATTCAATGTAGTTATCATTGTCATTCATTCGTTCGGATAGTACACTCTAATATAGTGTCAAAATTCTTGTCAGATGATTAGGAAGTGAAGAATAACAGATGTCTACATCCACACTTGTCAGAGGTACATTTATTCTGACGTTAGGTACTTTTATTTCCAAGTTTCTCGGACTTTTTTATGTGATTCCATTTAATGAACTGGTACGTGATGAGCCTGGTGCGCTCGCACTATATCAGTACGGTTACATTCCATATACAATTTTCCTTTCTATTGCTACAGCGGGGGTTCCGCTTGCTGTATCAAAATTTATATCCAAATATAACGCAATAGGTGAATACGAGGTGGGAAGAAAGTTATTCCGCTCAGGTCTGATCCTGATGTCACTTACAGGTATTTTATCATTCCTGATGATGTATCTGTTTGCACCTGTTTTCGCTGAAATGGTCATTGAATCAAATGAACAGCAGGTCAGTGTTGATCAGGTCATATCAGTCATCAGGGCCGTCAGTTTTGCATTGATTATTATTCCTGTCATGAGCTTGATCAGAGGGTTTTTCCAGGGGTATGAATCGATGGGACCAACAGCTGTGTCAAATGTCATTGAGCAGGTTGTCCGGATTGTATTCCTATTAGCTGGAGTTTACGTAGTCCTATTTGTAATGGAAGGATCAATGACAGAAGCAATCGGCGTAGCAACATTTGCAGCCTTTGTAGGAGGAGTTGCGAGTCTGGCATTACTAGTTGTTTATTACCTGAAGCGCAAACCTCATTTAGATAAAATGAGTGCCACAGGTAAAAATGAATTAAATGTTTCTATTAAAGACATGTATAAGGAAATTATCCTTTATTCTATTCCTTTTGTACTTGTCGGTGTTGCAAATCCACTGTTCCAGGTCATTGATACACTGACATTTAACAAAGCAATGGTATCAATCGGGCTGGCTGCTGTAACGGATATTCAGCTTGAAGTACTGAACTTTACAACTCATAAACTGGTCATCATCCCAGTATCGCTTGCAACAGCTTTTGCCATGACGTTGATTCCGGTTATTACATCGAGTTTCTCTAAAGGGAACTGGAATAACTTGAACAGACAGATTGACCAGACGTTCCAGATTCTTCTGTTCCTGACCATGCCTGCAGCAATTGGATTGTCTATGCTGGCAGAACCTGCTTATACAGTATTTTACGGTGCTGATCAGCTTGGTACTGAAGTGCTCAGAACCTACGCACCTGTTGCCATTTTATTTGCAATCTACACTGTGACGGCAGCGATGATGCAGGGAATTAATGAACAGCGCTGGAGTGTACTGAGCTTACTTATCGGTCTGCTTGTCAAACTTACACTGAACATACCGCTCGTTCAGATGATGGAAGTTCAGGGAGCTGTGCTGGCAACAAGTATTGGTTATGTTGCAGCAATCGTCATCAACCTGCTTGTCATTAAATACTTTGCAGCTTATAAATACAGAATGGTGATGAAAAGAACCTTCCTGATGATGATCTTTAATGTGGTAATGGCTGTTCCTGTTCTGATTGTATACTTTGGACTGGATCTGGTACTAAACCCCGAAAACAGGTTACACGCGATTATCATCCTTGCAATCTGCGGACTGATCGGTGCATTTGTTTATGCAGTATTAAGTATGAAATCACGTCTTGCTGACCGCCTGTTCGGCGACCGTGTGACGCGTTTACGCAATAAATTCTCTTAAAAAAGGATGTTTCTGATGAGACTCGACAAACTGCTTTCCAACATGGGATACGGCAGCAGAAAAGAAATGAAGAAATGGCTGAAGTCAGGGTCCGTAACGGTTGATGGAAAGCCTGTAAAAGACGGAAAGCATCAGGTGGACCCTGAAAAACAGACAGTCAGTGTAAACGGAGAAGAGGTTCACTACCGTGAATTTATCTACCTGATGATGAATAAACCGCAGGGCGTGATCTCAGCAACTGAAGACGGGATGCACGAAACGGTGATTGATCTGATTGACCCTGAATATCACCTATTTGAGCCATTCCCAGTAGGCCGTCTTGATAAAGATACAGAAGGCTTTCTACTGCTGACAAATGACGGCGGACTGTCACATGACCTGCTCTCACCAAAAAAACACGTAGCCAAAACGTATTTTGCTCGTATCAATGGAAACGTGACAGAAGACGATATCAGAGCTTTCAAAGAAGGCGTCACATTAGACGACGGCTACAAAACTAAGCCTGGTGAACTTGTCATCTTATCAGCAGGCGAAACCTCAGAAATCGAACTGACAATCACAGAAGGTAAATTCCATCAGGTCAAAAGAATGTTCCAGGCAGTCGGTAAAGAAGTTACCTTCCTGAAAAGACTATCAATGGGCCCGCTGGAACTCGACCAAACCCTCGAGCCGGGTGACTACCGCGAATTAAAAGTGGAAGAACTGAACAGCCTCAAACAGAGGTCATAGAATTTACCAGATCTTTTTAGTTTATGATCCACTAAGCTGATCCTTGGAGCGGAGGGCGAAGACTCCTGCGGCATAGAAGCGACAGGTGAGACCCCACAGGCGAAGCCGAGGAGGCTCACCGCGCGGCCGCGGAAAGCGAAGCCCTCCGCGGAAAGGATCAGCGGTTCCGAAGTCTATATACACAGAACAAGAGCAGCGTAAATACGCTGCTCTTTTATACTTTCAATTTATGAAATTTTGACTTTCTTTTCTGTCGTTGTCCATTTGCCCCGACTAGGACTTGTCACTAAATCGTTATAGGCTAACACATTCAAATCCCTTTGAATGGTGCGAGGTGTAATGCCGAATTCATCTACCAAATCATTTGTAGTCACAGTTCCGTTTTCTTTAATGAACATATAGACAGATTTGATACGCGTCAGCATTCTGTTCGTAGTTGGTTTCAAAAAACCACTCCCTCATCTTTTTTCCATGGCATTGACGACGGTTGACAGTTCAATTATTGCGAGAAGTAAAATTGGATGCCTGACGACAGCCCCTTTTCATTCTTTTTCGACAATCGTTATTGTCTGACAATTTCATTGTACACCCCATTTAAATAAATTTCTACCCTTTTCTACCCATTTACAAACTATTAACATATTATAGTTATAAATTGTTCGTGTTATGTCTCTTAAATTTCATCTGAATCAAATTTCATGGTGATTCCACCGTGGAAATGTTCTATAATAGGACCATTATCGAAGAACGGGGTGAATGCCGTGACGATCAGTTGGATGAATGAAGTGGATAAAAGAAAAGACGACATATTAAAAGAGCTGCAGCAGCTTATTGCGATTCCAAGCGTACTGGATGAGTCAGACGCAGACGAAGAGGCACCTCTTGGAAAAGAGGTTAAGCGGGCACTTAAATACTTACTGGATGCTGGTGTTGCGTCCGGATTTAACAGTAAAAATGTCGGTCATCTCGCCGGTCACCTTGAAATGGGTGAGGGAGATGACCTGGTCGGTATTTTATGTCACGTAGACGTTGTGCCGGCCGGAAATGGCTGGACTTACCCGCCGTTTGAAGGTGCCATTGAAAATGGCAGACTTTATGGACGCGCAGCCATTGATGATAAAGGGCCGACAATTGCCGCCTATTATGCGATGAAAATTATTGATGAACTCGGCCTTAAGCTGAATAAAAGAGTCCGGATGATCATTGGCACAGATGAAGAAAGTGACTGGCGCTGCGTGGATCATTATTTTAAAGAAGAGGAAATGCCGACAATCGGCTTTGCGCCGGATGCTGACTTCCCTGTGATTCATGCGGAAAAAGGGATCCTGGACGCAGATTTTCATCTGACACAATTTGAACCGGATGAGCATGCACCTAAAATTGAAATGCATACATTCCATTCCGGTGAGCGCTATAACATGGTTCCTGACTATGCAAAGGCAGAGCTGACCGTACATGCTGAACAGACTTACCTGCTTCAGGAGTATGAGGAATTTCTGAAAGAGCATGAACTTAAAGGTGATTTTTATGTAAAAAGCGGCCTCCTCACGATGGAACTGCACGGGAAATCAGCTCATGCCATGGAGCCGGATAATGGACTTAATGCCGGGATCCTGCTGCTCAGATTTCTAAAACACTTTGAGCTTGACGCGAGAGCGAGAACGTTTGCCGCATTTGCAGATAAATATTTGTATAACGGGTCAAGAGGGATCGCGCTCGGTATCGCCGGGAAAGATGAAATCAGCGGTGATCTGACACTGAATACAGGTCTGATCCGCTTTGATGAAAAGGATACGTATTTCGGCATTAATATTCGTTATCCTGTAACCTATAATATGGATGAGAAGCTTGAGTGGCTGATCAGTGAAATGAAACACCATCACATCAGCGTTAATGTTAAAGATCATTCCAGGCCTCATCACGTAGATGGTAATGATCCATTTGTCCAGACACTTTTATCTGTATATGAAAAGCAGACGGGTAATAAAGGTGAGCTGCTCGCGATCGGTGGAGGCACTTATGCGCGTTCACTTGAAAAAGGCGTCGCTTTCGGAGCGCTATTTCCGGGAAGAGAAGATGTTGCACACCAGAAAGATGAATATATTGAAATAGAAGACTTATTAAAAGCGACTGCAATCTATGCAGAAGCCATTTATCAGCTTGCATGTGAGAAGCAATTATAGAGAGGGAGATCAGTATGGGTACAATTCTTGTAAATGATCAGTTTTTAGACCGTGTTAATGGCACAGTGGATATCGAGGATCGCGGCTATCAGTTTGGCGATGGTGTATATGAAGTAGTCAGAGTATATGGCGGTAAGATGTTTACAGCAAAAGAGCACCTGACAAGACTGTTCGAATCGGCAGAAAAAATCTTTCTTACACTGCCTTTCACACTGGAGGAATTAACAGCAAGACTTGAAAAACTGATGACAGACAACAACCTGGATACAGGTATTATTTATCTGCAGGTAACAAGAGGCGCGTCATCAAGACAGCACCACTTCCCTGAGGAACAAAATGCTGTATTAACTGCTTATACAAAAGAAGTAGCACGTCCCGTTAACGATATGAGTGCTGGTGTAAAAGCGATCACCACACCGGATGTGAGATGGCTAAGATGTGATATTAAGAGCCTGAACTTACTCGGTAACCTGCTTGCTAAACAGGAAGCAGTTTCTAAGGGTGGCTTTGAAGCAATCCTGCACAGGGATGAGACAGTAACAGAAGGGTCTTCATCAAACGTGTTTATTATTTCTAACGATACAATGTATACACATCCGGCAACAAACCTGATTCTAAACGGAATCACACGCCGTGAAATCATTAAACTTTGTGCAAACATTGGGCTGAATGTAGAAGAGAAGGCATTTACGCTTGATGAGCTATACAATGCTGAAGAAGTATTTATGGCGAGTACCACTGCAGAAGTCATGCCGCTGACATTAGTGAACGATCAGCAAATCGCAGGCGGCACACCAGGCAGCTGGACGCGCAAGCTGCAGGAAGCATTTGAAGAAGCAGTTGAAAATCAGTGCGGTGCATTGACAGAGACAATTACACTTTAAATTTTTATTAAGAGCAATCATAAAAAGCCTCCCATTCCATAATAGCAATGGGAGGGTTTTTTGAGTTTTCAAAGTCAAAACTTATTCATACCTGAAAACATCGCTAGACAGATATCTTTCACCTGTATCACACGCAATAAACACGACAAATGAATCCTCAGGCAGCGTCTTTGCTACCTCTATAGCTGCAAAGCAGGCCGCACCAGATGAAGGCCCTACAAGAATGCCTTCCTCGCGCGCCAGACGTCTTGTAATATCATATGCCTGCTCATCTTCAATTTTATGAATTTTATCATACACATCCTGATTTAAAATATCAGGAATAAAGCCCGGGCTTGTCCCCACAAGCTTATGCTTCCCTGGTTTGCCACCTGAGAGTACAGGAGAGCCTGCCGGTTCAACGACATGAACCTGAAGATCTTTATACTTTTCTTTTAACACTTCACCAGTTCCTGTAATTGTTCCGCCTGTACCTGCTGTGGCAACAAAAGCACTCAGTGGCTTTCCAAGCTGGTCGGCTGCTTCAATGATTTCAAGGGCAGTTGATTTTCTGTGCGCATCAGGATTCGCAAAGTTTTCAAATTGCATTGGTACGAAGCTGCCTTCAATTTCTTTTGACAGTTCATTTGCCTTTTTTATCGCCCCAGGCATTTTTTCATCTCCGGGTGTTAACACCACTTCAGCCCCATATGCTTTTAAGAGGTTAATTCTCTCTGCTGTCATCGTATCCGGCATAACAAGAATCGAGCGGTATCCTCTTGCTGCTGCATTCATCGCAATGCCGATTCCTGTATTTCCGCTTGTCGGCTCGATAATTGTTGAACCTGCCTTTAAATAGCCGGCTTTTTCAGCTTCAACAATCATATTAAAAGCTGCACGGTCTTTTACACTTTTACTCGGATTATAATTTTCAAGCTTTGCATAAACTGCAGCACCTTTTTCAGGCTGCAGACGGTTCAATTTAACAAAAGGTGTATCCCCAATCAATTCTGCAATGTTATTAACAACTTTCATGATTATCATCCTTTCAAGACAGTTACGTGTTTTCATTCTACCTTTTCAGCCGTAAGGATTCAATTTAGACTGTCCAGTTGTTTAAAAAACGTTATAATGAAGCCAATACAAAATGATGGAGGTCTGTCATGGAGAACCATTATTTTATTGCATGTGCATTATCTGACCAGGCAAAAGAAGCATTACATAACGTGCGCCAGTCTTATTTAAATGAAGACTGGTTCAAGAAAATACCACACCAGGCTGATCTGCACGTCACCCTGTCATTTCTGGGTGCAGTATCTGAAGAACAGCTTAACATTGTCTCTGAAGCGCTCGATAAAAGGATAGAAGCGTGCAGCGCGTTTCCATTAACATTCAGTCATATTGATACATTCGGACCTGATGCGTCACCAAGAGTATGGTGGGCGGGTTCTGAAGATTCAGATGAACTGACAACTTTATACAGGCAGGTACAGGATGCAGTGAGGCTGATTGATAAGGGTGAAAACAGGCCATTCCGTCCGCACGCCACACTTGCAAAGAAATGGAAGGGTGAGCCGGGCTTCGTTTATAAAGGTCCGATTAATCCAATCAATGATACGGTACAAGAGGTTACAATATATGAGATTAATCCCGGCGATTCGCCGATGTATACGGTCTATCAATCTTTTAAGTTAAAAGAAAGCGGTGAAAACAATGGCACAGCTGATTAAGCTGCAGGATTATGTGTCACGTTATGAGAAAGATATGATCCGCTACCCATCACAATACGTCAGGCTGAAAAAGCAGCAGTGGACGAAAATCAGACAGCAGTGGGAAGATGGCGGCATTTTTTTAAATGAAGAAGAAATTGAGCGCTTTAAAGAAGAGGTCGAAGGAAAAGATGGTCTGCTGAAGCGTTTTAAAAAAATACTGGTGAAGCAGCAGGATGAGCCTGAAGAGCGGCCCGTAGAAGAGGAAACGGATGAATTATCCTTTGAGCCGTCAGTCTATTATAAACCTGAAACGCTGGATGATCTGAAGCATCTTTATTTAGATCAGCTGCTTCAGTTCCAGCTGAAATGGGCAAGTTCAACGCTGACAGAAAAATCATATGTGGATCCGAAATATCATCGGGATGATCAATTGAAATTTTTTCTTCAGCGATTCCCGGATACATTTTTATTAATGTACGAACCGATCCTGCTGTTGAAAAAAGCACCTGTAGAACTTGAGATCCTTCTTTTTACACCGACCGGATTATGGTGTATTTCCATGCTTGAAGAAGGAGAGGGAACTGTATTTGTCGGATCAACTGAACGGTTCTGGAAGGTCAAGCAGGGGGAAAGTGAGCATACGCTCTTGAACCCTCTGATATCTCTTGACCGTACAGCATCAATTGTTCAGCAGATTTTTGATAAAAATGACGTTGACTTTACAATTCATAAAGCGGTTTTGACAAGAACCGGTTATGTAGATTTTCCTGACATTCCTTATGGCTATAAAGTCATTGATAAAAGAAACATTGAAAAGTGGCATCAGCACCAGCGGACAATGTCATCACCTTTTAAACATATGCAGATGAAAGCAGCACGGTCTCTCATTGAATACACCCAGACTACCTCAGTCAAACGTATGCAGTGGAGTGAGGACATGTCGGACACAGAAGAATGAAAAGAATCGCTATCTTTAACCCGCATGCAGGAAAAGGAATTGATCAGCGGCAATTATCTGCTGTCCTTCCTGTGTTAAAAGAAGCCGGAATTGAAGTATGGATGACAACATCAAAGCATGATGCTGAAAATAGAATTAAAGATTGGTGCGAATGTCACCCTTCAGAGAAAGTGTGCTTTATAATATCAGGCGGTGACGGCACCATGCATGAAGCGGTAAACGGAGCTGCCGGTCATCAGTATGCAGTATTTGCATCGATTCCAACAGGATCAGGAAATGACTTCGCGAGATACTTTGGCGGTTTTAAGCTGAATGGACAGCTTCCTGAATTATTGGATAGCGCAGTCTGCGAGGAGCATGATGTGATCAGATATGAAATGAATGCAGTCAGAACTGCTGTCAGCAATATGGGAGCGGGATTTGATGCTGAAGTCGCCTATGCTGCGAATCAGTCGAAAATAAAAAAGGTTTTAAATAAATTGTCGATTGGAAAAGTTGTCTATGTCGTTTTTTTAGTGCGTCAGCTGTTGACCTTCAGACCTTATACACTTGAACTGACTGCTGATGAGCAAATATACAGGTTTGACCGTGTATGGTTTATGACAATTTCAAATCAGCCTTATTTCGGTGGGGGAATGATCATTGCACCATCGGCAGACAGCAGAGATGGAAAGCTTGATATTACGGTTGTTCACGGATTATCACGCTTAAAATTTCTGCTCGTGTTTGTCAGTGTATTCAGGGGCAGCCATACCAAGTATAAAGAGGTAAGTCTGATTAGAACAGATGCAGTCACCTGCCGGACAGATAGAGGTGTGAGAGTGCATGCAGACGGAGAAGACAATGGTCTGTTAAAAGCGGACCGCATTTTAAAAGCTAACGTTGCACCTCGTGAAATCCGGACTGCATCTAAGTTGGCTCTTGACGAATGATAGGGAAAAACGATAATATTTTAAAAGGATAGCGCTTTGTCTAGTTGCTATCTTTTTCTATTCTATGAATGTAGCTCTTAAACCACTCCTCTATAGAAGGTGAATGAATTGGAACATTTATTTGATGACCAGGACTGGGAGATCATATCTGCAGGAGGCGCTTCAGGTGAAGCCTTTTTTGCGAGATATCATGAACAGAAGCTTTTTCTTAAGCGCAACTCATCACCTTTTTTAGCTGTACTGTCAGCAGAAGGGATTGTGCCAAGGTTAAAGTGGACAAAACGACTTGAAAACGGTGATGTCATTACAGCGCAGCACTGGCTGAATGGTCGTGAGCTTCATGCAGATGAAATGAACGGTCCCCGAATCGCGAAAATGCTGAAAAAAATTCATAGCTCCAGGCCATTAACTTCTATGCTGCAAAGACTGGGAAAAGAACCTTATGATCCTTCTCTTATGTATAAAGAAGTAGCCGATACGCTCGATACTGATCTGAAGTATCTGCCGCCTGTAAGAGAAGCACTCTCTTTTTTACGTTATCACCTTGATGAAATTTCGGCGGAAAGCTATGTCGTCTGTCATGGAGATGTGAATCATAATAACTGGCTTTTATCTGATGTGAATGAATTATTTTTAATAGACTGGGATGGCGCAATGCTTGCAGACCCTGCAGTTGATGTAGGGATGCTTTTATACTGGTACGTACCTGAGCAGGAATGGAGCAGCTGGATGTCACATTACGGCGAAGAGCTGACTGTCGATTTCAGGCTGCGTATGAAATGGTATGTCGTCTGCCAGGCGCTTGTGATGCTGCAGTGGCAAAAAGACAAAGGCCGCCTGCATGATGTGACAAAATGGATGAACTTCCTCCAGCGCACCCAACAGAAAGAAAACCCGAAGTAGCCTGATCCTTTTCTGGCAACAACAGAAGAGTACAGGCTATTTTTGATTTCAGATTATAATAACCGCTGCCCCTTTCCATGCAGGACTTCGCTTTCCGCGGCCGGGCGGTGAGCCAGCAGGCTTCGCCATTGCCTCACACGTCTCTTCCTGCCGCAGGAGTCTTCGTCCTGCATTCCAAGGGTCAGCTGAACATATGAAAATCTACTATTACGAAAATTTTAAAACAAAATAAAGGAGTATATGATTATGAGAGCAAGGAATAAGCCGTGGGCTGAAGGTCACTTAAAAGCACATCCGCAATATGTACCTGCTGAGCCCATATCACATAAAGGCAATTGGAAGGCTGAGGTTTTTGGCAACAACAATGAGCTGCATATTGAAGTAGGGTCAGGTAAAGGCAGATTCATTACTGAACTGGCAAAAATGCATCCGGAAGTGAATTATATTGCAATTGAGCTATCAGAAAGTATCGCAATCAGTGCGCTGGACAGAATGCTGGAGGCTGATATCCCGAACGTGAAGCTTTTGACAATCAATGCTGAAATTCTTGGAGATGTGTTTGAAAAAGGCGAAGTTGACCGCGTGTATCTTAACTTTTCAGATCCATGGCCAAAGACAAGACATGAAAAGCGCCGCCTGACATTTAAAAAGTTTTTAGATCTTTATAAAACCGTTCTTCCTGAAAATGGTGAAATCCATTTCAAAACAGATAACAGAGGACTGTTTGAGTATTCACTCCAGAGCTTCTCAGCTTATGGGCTGTTGTTAACCTATGTGAGCCTGGACCTTCATAACAGCGACTTTGAAGGAAATGTCATGACTGAATATGAGGAAAAGTTTTCTTCAATGGGACAGCCGATCTACCGCTGCGAAGTGCGCTATCAATAATGTTGGATCCATTCTTTCTGGATGACAGAGAGGATGGTTTTTTATTTGTAAGCAGTGTGGAGAATCAATTGGTACATGTTGTGGCTGAATACGTACAGGATCAGAGGAGATTGCTACATCCTGCCGGGTGTATCGCTACAACTAGAAGGTAAATACGTGCAACTTCAGCAAAAACACTTGCAACACCAATCCTGCTTTAGCAAACCCATTCTTTCTATGATAATATGTAAGCGTATACAAATAGGAGGCGAATGTAATGGATTCATTTATATTTGGTGACTGGGAGCTTTACTGGCTCGATGGAGGCATTACGAATATGGATGGCGGGGCAATGTTTGGCGTGGTGCCAAAGCCGCTCTGGTCTAAGAAATATCCTGTAAATGATAAGAATCAGATTGAACTGGTTACAGAACCGCTGCTTGTCAAAACAGGTAAAAGAAATATCCTGATTGATGCCGGTGTGGGCACCGGTAAATATGATGAGAAAAAAAAGCGAAATTACGGTATTACACGCGAAGCATCGATTGAACGCTCGCTCAGCGAACTGAACCTGACTGTTGAAGATATTGATACAGTCGTCATGACCCACATGCATTTTGACCATATCGGCGGCTTAACAACGCCTGATGGAGAGGAAATGAAATCCGTATTTCCGAATGCAACGATTTATGCGAGTGAAACAGAATGGAATGAAATCAGGAACCCGAATATCAGATCAAGAAATACATACTGGAAGGAAAACTGGGTGGCCGTACAGGATCAGGTGAAAACTTTTTCAGAGGAGCTGGAAGTACTGCCCGGGTTAACGATGATCCACACGGGAGGTCATAGTGACGGTCACTGCATTGTTAAGATGGAGCAGCATGGGGAAGTGGTTCTGCATATGGCTGATTTGATGCCGACACATGCCCATCAGAATCCACTGTGGGTGCTTGCTTACGATGATTACCCGATGACATCTGTTTTTGCGAAAGAAAAGTGGGTGAAAGACGGACTGAACAACGGCTGGTGGTTCAGCTTTTACCATGACGCACAGGTGCGTATGATCAAATGGAATGAAACAGGCAAAGAAGTAATTGGTGAGCTTAAGAGAACGCCTTTTACAGACTGATAAGTAAGTTTTGAAAACAATATCGAAGTAAAGAAAAGGTTATGATATATCTTTGAGTGCAGCGAAGCGTAAGGCGGCGACTCCGGGACGATTAGTTGGAAGCTGAGACCCCGCAGCCGAAGGTGAGGAGGCTCAGCAACAACCGTCCGGAAGGCGTCCGCCTGAAGCGCAGCGGAACGGTTAAATAAAATAAGGCTGAGTAAACCACGTTCCTGTGATCTGCTCAGCCATTACCATTATATCTTATACACATCCATCACTGTGCCTGTTTTAGCATCAGCAATAAATTCGAATTGTTCAAGTTCACTGCCGTGGTGGCGGGAAATGCCTCCACGATATACTTTGTTTTTCACTGCGAGTACCTGATGATCTTCTGGGTTCATCTGAATCCACGAGCCATCAATCGGGCCATCCTGCTTAAACTGATCTTTTACATTCTGAAGCACCTTTTCAGCAGAAACCTGACTTGATTGTACTGCATTTGCACTCTGACTAATGGCAACACCGGCTGCTAAGCCTACTGCTGCACCAAGCGCTGCATCTTTCCAATTCATACGTTTCACCTCCGGATATTCAACTAACATTCAGTATAGCGGATTCCATCCGTCTATGCACTTAAAAAAAGAGCAGGTTCTTCCAATTTCATCACTGCAAGTGGAAAGCTGAAAGAAAGTTCTGTAAAATAGAATGGAATGCAATTACGAAAGGAAGTATACATAATGAATCAGGATACACTTGCGTTATTTAAGCAATTAACAGAACTGCCTGGCGCGCCGGGTAATGAACATGCAATCAGAAAACTGATGAAGCAGGAGCTCTCAAAGTACTCAGATGAAATCGTACAGGATGGGCTGGGCAGTATTTTTGGATTAAAAAAGGGACCTGAAGATGGTCCTGTCGTGATGGCAGCAGGTCATATGGACGAAGTCGGTTTTATGGTGACAGGTATTACGGATAACGGCATGATCCGCTTTCAGACACTTGGCGGATGGTGGAGTCAGGTTCTGCTTGCACAACGCGTTGATATTGTAACGAACGATAAGAAAATTACAGGTGTCATCGGCTCGATCCCGCCTCACCTGTTAAGTGAAGATAAGCGTGCAAAACCAATGGATATTAAAAATATGCTGATTGATGTTGGCGCGGATGATAAAGCAGATGCTGAATCAATGGGCATTTTACCTGGTCAGCAAATCGTACCGGTATGCCCTTTCACGCCAATGGAAAACAAGAAAAAGATTCTTGCGAAAGCGTGGGATAATCGCTACGGCTGCGGTATTTCAATCGAACTGCTTAAAGAGCTTCAAAACGAATCACTGCCAAATACGCTTTACAGTGGGGCAACGGTTCAGGAGGAAGTCGGCTTGAGAGGGGCACAAACTGCCGCTAATCTGATCAAGCCTGATATCTTCTTTGCAATGGATGCGAGTCCTGCAAACGATATGACAGGTGATAAAAATGAATTTGGTCAGCTTGGAAAAGGTACACTTCTCCGTATCCTTGACCGCAGCATGGTCACTCACCGCGGTATGAGAGAATTTGTTCTCGATACAGCTGAGACTAATAACATTCCATATCAATATTTTGTATCAGCAGGTGGAACTGACGCAGGCCGCGTCCACATCTCCAATGAAGGTGTGCCAAGTGCAGTTGTCGGAATCTGCTCAAGATACATCCATACATCTGCTTCAATGATTCATATTGATGATTATGCAGCGGCAAAAGAATTGCTCGTGAAGCTGGTTAAATCATGTGATAAATCAACTGTTGAGACAATCAGACAGGGGTCATAATCGTGAATCTGGCATTAGGTACAACAAATAAAGCAAAAGTCCAAGCGGCTGAAGCCTGCTGGAACTTTGGTGAAGTAAGAGGGTTTAAAACAGAATCAGGAGTGAATGATCAGCCTTTTGGCCATGACGAAACGAGGCAGGGTGCGATCAATCGCGCAGTTAATGCTGCTTCATGTTTTCCGGAAGCTGCCGGTCTCGGTCTTGAAGGTGGCGTAGCTGAGATGGTGGATGGTCTTTATATCTGTAACTGGGGTGCCCTTACCGTCCCTGGTTTTAAAGAACCATTTACAGCATCAGGAGCGAGTATCAGACTGCCTGATGAACTTGCAGTGCCACTTCGTGAAGGGCAGGAGCTTGGACCTCTAATGCAAGAGTTCAGCAGTCAGAAAAATATCAGACAGCATGATGGCGCAGTCGGGTTTTTTACAAATGGAAGAATCACGAGAGCACAAATGTTTGAGCATATTGTTGAACTCCTGATTGGTCAGTGGAAATACGAAAAAAACAAATAGAAAAAGGGATCGTTCAGGCGATCCCTTTTTTCTTACTCAGTTTCAAAAATATATGATACTGCTTTTAACGCCTGATCTGGCGTTTCAACCGTAACTGTTGCTTTACGTGATAGTTCTTTCAGTGCATGGTGCAGCTTTTTGGGTCTGATCAGAATCAGCGGTTTATTCATTGTCAACGCTGCAGAAGCATCCATCGCTGTATTCCACTGCTTATACTGCTCCCCGAATAAAGCAATCACTAAATCTGATTTCTGAAGCAGCACCTGAGTACGCAAATTATTAAAAGCAGAGGCAGCGTCATCTTTGAAAATCGCATTCGGCTGCTCACCGAGAATTTCTTCTCCAATATCATCAGAACGGCTGTGATTTTCCATTGGCCCGGTGAAATGCAGCTTATATGGAAGTGATTCAGCCTGTTCTTTCAGTTTTGCGCGCCAGTCACTGTGAATCTCTCCTGCCAGATAAATTGTCAGTTCCATCAAATCGCCCCTTTTTCATATGTAATAGCTAAAGTATAACATGGCTAAAATCGGGCTGGAAATGATTTGCTGCTTCAAAGGGTTGTCAAAATGTCAGTGGATTAGTATGATGGGTAGCGAACGTGTTCAAAAGGAGGAAGACCATTGAAGAAACATCTGTTTATTTTATTTATTATTTTCACATCCGCTGTACTTGCAGCTTGTAATACAACAATAGAGCAGGAAAGAGAAAAATCATTAGAGGAAGTCGAAGAGATTTTCCTTGATGAAGCAGAAAGACCGAATACTGAATTAGATGACCTGGAAGTTCACCTTCCTTATAATGCTGAAATCGCTGAAACGTCTGATCACAATGCGGTAATTGAAAAAAGTAATGAGACATTTGTTCTTTTTCATCATTTAAATGAAGAAGCAGGGAATGATGTTATTTATACAATGACTGAAGCTGCTGAAGAAGAGTGGCTCGTCAATGAGACTTTTGAAGAAAAAGACCGATTTGGCTATGTACTGCTTAGACAGGTTGATGAAGAAAGCTATGAGCTGACGACAGGCATGAATTATACAAAAATGACAACGATCACTAATCTTGAAGACATCAGCAGTAATGCAAAATGGATGATGGAGACAGTCAGATCAACAGAATGGACCCAGAAAAACCCGGAAGAGTAATCTTTCGGGTTTTTTAGTATAAAGCTTGTGTGTCTGTTAAAAAATCTACTTAATCGGCAAAATTAACTTTACAACCTTTACACTTGTCATTACACTATTATGGGAAGGAGAGGACAGCATGGGATTTTTGAAGAAAAAAGGCATACATATTTCTTTTAAGACATACTTAATTGATGGATTAAGCTTTATGGCGCTCGGACTTTTCAGTTCGTTAATTATCGGACTGATTATGCAGACCGCCGGGAACGAACTGGGTATTTCATTCCTGACAGAAATGGGCGCGCTCGCAATGGGTCTTGCTGGTCCTGCGATTGGAGCAGCTGTAGCATACGGTTTAAAAGCACCGCCGCTTGTCTTGTTTGCTGGGGTTATCACTGGAGCAGCAGGTTATGCGCTTGGAGGTCCTGCGGGGGCTTATGTTGCAGCAGTATTCTCAACTGAAATTGGGAAACTGGTCAGCGGGTCCACTAAAATCGATATTATCGTTACGCCATTTGTCACGATTGCAGCAGGGTACGGTATTTCTGCACTGGTGGGTCCTGAAATACAGTCATTTATGCAGGCAACCGGAGAAACGATTGGCTGGGCAACAGAACAACGCCCACTTGTTATGGGAATGCTTGTAGCGGGGCTGATGGGACTTGCTCTCACTGCGCCGATTTCAAGTGCTGCGATTGCGCTCATGCTTGAGTTGGACGGGCTTGCAGCGGGAGCAGCAGCAATCGGATGCAGTGCGCAGATGATTGGATTTGCAGTGGCAAGCTACCGTGATAATAAGTGGGGAGGCTCTATTGCTCAGGCAATTGGTACCTCAATGCTTCAGGTCCCTAACATCGTCAGGAATCCGCTTATCCTGATTCCACCAACAGCAGCAGGTGTACTGCTTGCACCGATCGGGACCATCTGGTTTCAAATGGAGAATAACGCATCCGGCGCAGGCATGGGAACCAGCGGCTTTGTTGGTCAGATCATGACTTTTGATACAATGGGCTTTACAATGGACGTATTATTAAAAGTCGGATTGTTGCATATTATTGGACCAGCAGTGATCAGCCTGTTAATATCTCATTACATGCTAAAGGCAGGGATGATTAAACCCGGCCAGATGAGAATTGCTACAGGAGGAGTCAAACATGAAAAAGCTTGAATCAATTGAACAGTTTAACGAAATAAAAAAAAGCGGAAAGCACATCTTTATGTTCTCAGCAGACTGGTGCCCGGATTGCAGAGTGATTGAACCGATTTTACCGGAAGTTGAAAGTAAGTATCCTGATTATCAGTTCATTTATGTTGATCGCGATGAGTTTATTGATATCTGTGCTGATCTAAGTATATTTGGTATTCCTAGCTTTGTTGCATTTGAAGATGGAACGGAAACAGGAAGATTTGTCAGCAAAGACCGCAAGACACAGGAAGAAATTGAACAGTTTATCGACGGACTGAAAGCTTCATAATTTAATTCCACAACCCGGCTTCTAAAGTGAATTGCTTTAGGACCGGGTTGTTTTCGTGTACAATGAAATGCGGAGAAAAAATAAAGGGTTTCTACAATAAAATTAACTATAAAACTTGATTCATTAAGTTTGAATAACAGATGACTGAAGGATAAATAATCTGGCATATTCATTAACTACTTTTAATTCTTAAGCTTTGTTAAAGGTTATTTTAGTTTCTTCACAGCTGGGATTGTAGTGTAAGGGGGCGACTCCTGCGGCAGGAAGGGACGTGTGAGACAGAGCATGGCGAAGCCTGCTGGCTCACCGCCCGGCCGCGGAAAGCGTCCCCCTGGAGCGGAAATCACAGCCATTTTTAACAGAGCCAATTAATATTTAGGAGGGGTACCATGGCTGAGAAAATGGACTCAATTAAAATGAAAAAGATTTTGACAGAGAAGCTCGAACAATCCGGTCGGAATATCCGCTATAACCGTGAAAAAGATCAGCTTCGTATAGAAAATGCTGACACAAAAAAAGGGATTGAAGTGTCCCTGCCAAGCGTTGTCGGAAAGTGGAATGAAAAGAAGGATGAAGCAATCGCAGAAACTGTGTATTATATAAACGAGGCATTAGCTGTCATGGGGAAAGAAACAATTGTTGAAGAAGCTGAAAAACAAATCTTTCCTGTGATCCGCTCTACATCATTTCCAGGTGAATCTTCTGAAGGAGTTCCGTTTGTATTTGATGAGCATACAGCAGAAACACGTATATATTATGCGGTCGATCTTGGTAATACGTACCGTATGATTGATGAGCAGTTGCTAGAAAAACAATCCTGGACAAGAGATCAGGTAAAGGAAATTGCGATGTTTAATGTGCGTTCACTTGATACAGAAATGAAGAGAGATGAAGTAGCCGGAAATGTGTTTTATTTCCTGAACTCTAATGATGGATATGATGCAAGCCGGATCCTGAATGAGTCTTTCTTAAAAGACATGTCTTCAAAAATGGAAGGTGAGATGACAATCGCTGTTCCTCATCAGGATGTACTGATTATTGGTGATATGAGAAATGAAACGGGTTATGATGTCCTTGCACAGATGGCTATGTCATTTTTCGCTGCAGGCCATGTGCCTATTACAGCGCTATCCTTCCTGTATGAAGAAGGTGAGCTTGAGCCGGTCTTTATTTTAGGCAAAAATAAAAGTAAAAATAAAGGAGATTCAAAAGAATGAACGTATTTTATAATGAAAGCGGCGTTGGGGAAGTACTGATTGTTAAATTAAAGGATACACCACGACATGAGAAGACCTTTGAGAAAAAGGGTAACGTGGTGCAGATTAAAAATAGTGAAAGCAATGAAGTAACCGGCTATAACATTTTCGGTCAGCCTGAGCAGGAATTTCGTTCAGAAGGACCGGTAAAAATGGATGAACAGAAGCTTCAGAAAGTGAATCAAATGATTCAGGAAAGCGGATTTGATCATCAGATCGATTCAGACTTTTCACCGAAGTTTGTGATTGGATATGTGGAAGAAATAGATAAGCATCCAAACGCAGATAAGCTGAATATCTGTCAGGTAAATGTTGGGGAAGAGCGCCTGCAGATCGTGTGTGGTGCTCCGAATGTGGATGCCGGACAAAAGGTTGTTGTCGCTAAGGTTGGCGCTGTAATGCCAAGCGGTATGGTGATTAAAGATGCTGAACTGAGAGGGGTGCCTTCAAGCGGCATGATCTGTTCAGCGAAGGAACTAGGTCTGCCGAATGCGCCTGAGAAAAAAGGAATCCTTGTATTAGAAGATGGACATGCAGGGGAACCATTCAGCATGTAACACAAATCCGCTCTGTTTAAATGACAGAGCGGATTTTTTCCACGCCGTAAACCAAAATGACCAATTTTGTTTAAATTAAGCGAAAAAAGGATAAAACCTGCTAGAATGAATGAGAACATAATAGAAAGAGTGATGTATATGAACTGGATTCAGAAACTCTTGTCCTTCGTTCAAAGGCAGGAGGATGACTATATAGAAAAAGAAGCACCTAGAAAACAGGAAGCCAGAAAAGATCTCCAGACTAAGGTGTCATATCAATATCCAAAAGGGGAATTCAGATTTCCACTGATTCCGGATGAATCATCTCATAAAAAAGAACGTGAACCGAAAAAAGAAGCCCACCCGGAAAAAGAAAAATCTAGAATTATTGAAAAGAGCCCTCATGCAGGACCCTTTAAACCGACTGATATTCCGTCACCAAGAGAAAGATCTAAAAAAACAAAGCCTGTACATAACCTCGAGCCTGTTGAATATGAAATCTCATCTTTCAGTGAGCTGAAAAGAAAAATTGCAAAAGAAAAAAAGCAAACAGAGCAAGCTGAAATTCATTCAATTGAAGAAAAGAAAGCACAAATTCCTGCTGATCAACAACATAATCAAAGAACAGAGCAACAAGAGCAGGATATGACTAAAACAGAAGAAACCATTCCTTCTCCAAATGCTATAAAAGATGAAGAAGAAATCCCTGTTGCAACTGAAGAAATACAGGTTGATCCGTTTGTTGAGAAGACGGAATCTGATCAGAAGGCTGGTAATAGTGAAGAGCCACCTGAAGCAGAAGAGAAAGACTTTGAATTAGCAATAGCAAAAGAAGATATGTCAGCTGAAACTTACACAGAACCGGCTGAAGAAATTGAAGAAGAAGTTCAGGGTCCGACTGCAAAAAGTGAAGAACAGACCCCTGAAGATAAGCCGGCAGCTGAAATTGGACGCGCAGCTCAGGAAAAACCAAGAGGTGCAAGAGTACCGTTCAACGTGATGATGCTGAAGCAGGATAGACGCAAACGTCCAGATGATGCATATAATAATGATCATCGAAAGCAATCAGAAGAAAAGCCGGCTTCAACTGATCAGAACCAGCCGGAAGTTGTGCAGAGTGACGATGACCTGCCGCATTTTATGAAGCCTTCACTCGATCTGCTGGCACCGCCAGTACATGCTGAACCTGATCAGGACTGGCTCGATTATCAGGCTGAACTGTTAAACGAAACACTGTTTCATTTCAATGTGAGTGCAACAGTGAAAAATGTTACACAGGGACCATCTGTCACGCGCTTTGAATTATTCCCGGAAAAAGGGGTTAAAGTGAGTAAAATTACAAGTCTCACAGATGATATTAAACTTGGTCTTGCAGCAAGAGATATCAGAATGGAAGCACCTATACCAGGCAAAATGGCCGTAGGGATTGAAATTCCCAATCCGCACAGCAGACCTGTTGCCATTAAGGAAATCCTTGCAGACGAAGCATTCCAAAATAGTGATGCTACACTCCCTGTAGCGCTTGGACTGGATATTGAAGGGAAGCCTGTAGTCACTGACATCAGTAAGATGCCACACGGTTTAATTGCAGGTGCAACAGGGTCAGGGAAAAGTGTCTGCATTAACTCTATTTTGATTAGTCTGATGTACCATTCTTCACCGGATGATGTAAAAATGCTGCTGATTGACCCTAAAGTGGTTGAGCTTGCACCCTATAACCATATTCCACATCTGGTCAGCCCTGTCATTACTGATGTGAAAGCAGCAACTGCTGCGCTTAAATGGGCTGTAGAAGAGATGGAAAGACGCTATCAGCTCTTTGCTCATGCAGGTGTAAGAGATATCAAACGATACAATGATAAAGTTAAAAATGAAGGTAACTATTCACAAAAGCTGCCGTACCTGGTCGTGGTCATCGATGAGCTTGCTGACCTGATGATGATGGCACCTGCAGATGTTGAGGAAGCCATCTGCCGGATTGCACAGAAAGCAAGGGCATGTGGTATTCACTTACTGATCGCAACGCAGCGGCCTTCCGTGGATGTGATTACGGGGCTGATCAAAGCCAACGTGCCAACGAGAATTGCTTTTTCAGTGAGCTCTCAGGTGGATTCAAGAACGATCATTGACAGTTCCGGTGCTGAGCGATTGCTTGGCAGAGGAGACATGCTGTTCCTTGAAAATGGTGCATCTAAGCCTGTCAGACTGCAGGGAACATTTGTATCTGATGATGAAATTGATGAAGTAGCAAACCACGTAAGAAATGAACGTAAAGCATCCTACTTATTTGAGCAGGAAGAGCTGCTTGCTAAAGTTGATTTTCAAGATGAAGAAGATGAGCTGCTGACAGAAGCATGTGAATTCGTCATCGAACAGGGAGGCGCCTCAACATCGCTTCTGCAAAGGCAGTTCCGAATTGGTTACAACCGTGCTGCGCGACTCATTGATATGATGGAAAAAAACGGTTGGATTTCAGAATCAAAAGGCAGTAAACCGCGCGATGTGCTGATGGCTTATGAAGATCTGTCAGAGCTGCAGGATATGGCGAGATCAGGAAAATAAACTGTTTATTTGTTCACATTTTAAAACATGTTATAATAACAAAATATGTGCCAATCATAAAGATAATTATATACTGTCAGACTGCCTGCGCAGCTGACTGTTGGAGGTTCAACCATGACAAGTTTTCACTTTGTAGGAATTAAAGGATCGGGGATGAGTCCCCTTGCTCAAATTCTTCACGATATGAATCACGAGGTACAGGGATCAGATATTGAAAAGCGCTTTTTTACACAAAAGCCTCTTGAAGACAGAGGCATTAAAATATTGCCTTTTAATAAAGAAAATATCAAACCGGATATGACTGTAATTGCCGGCAATGCTTTCCCTGATGATCATGAAGAAATTCAGGCAGCAAATGACCAGGGAATTGAACTCATCAGATACCACAAATTCCTTGGTGATTTTATGAATAAATATATTTCTGTAGGTGTATCCGGTGCTCACGGAAAAACATCAACAACCGGATTATTAGCACACGTGATGCAGGGAGCTGACCAGACTTCATATCTGATCGGAGATGGTTCCGGAAAGGGATATGAAGACAGCAAATACTTTGTATTTGAAGCCTGCGAGTACCGCAGACATTTCCTTTCCTACTCACCGGATTATATGATTATGACAAACATTGACTTTGATCATCCTGACTATTTTGCTGATATTGATGATGTCTTTTCAGCATTTCAGGATATGGCAAAACAGGTGAACAAAGGTATTATTGCCTGCGGTGATGATGATCATCTTCAAAGCCTGGTAGCAAATGTGCCTGTCTTATTCTATGGATTTAATGAAGAAAATGATTTCCAGGCGCGTAATGTAGAAACTTCACCGACAGGTACTTCATTTGATGTTTTTGTAAGAAATGAATATTTCGCATCATTTGACATTCCGATGTATGGAGATCACACGATTCTTAATGCGCTTTCAGTCATTGCGCTATGCCATTATGAAGGCATCTCCACTGAAGTGGTACAGGAACAGTTGAAAACATTTGGCGGTGTTAAGAGACGTTTCACTGAAAAGCATATTGGCGGCAGAACGCTGATCGATGACTATGCGCACCACCCAACTGAAATCAGAGCAACACTTGACTCTGCTTCAAAGAAATATCCTGACAGAGAAATTATTGCGATCTTCCAGCCGCATACTTTCACAAGAACACAAACGTTCCTTGAAGAGTTTGCAGACTGCCTGAAGGGTGCAGACCATGTCTATCTGTGTGAAATTTTCGGTTCTGCACGTGAAAATCATGGCAAGCTGTCAATTTCAGACCTTCAGAACAAAATCGAGGGTGCAGAGATTTTAACTGTAGAAGATCCATCCGTTCTTGGAAAACATGAAGACGGCGTATTCCTCTTCATGGGTGCAGGAGACGTTCAGAAATTTCAGGAAGCTTTTGAAGACTGGATTAAGGATCAATCGTGATAAATTCTAGGAGGTCTGAATCAATCAGACCTCTTTTTTATGCTGAATTTGAATTTTATGAAGGAAATCAGGAGATCTTTAGAGAATAGGAACTATGAGCGTTTAGGTAGCAGGGGGCAAGGGTAATACCAAATTATAATAGAAAGGAGCTGAAAGAGATTATGGAAATGTTACTTTATATTAGTGCGCTGCTTGCAGCAGGAGGCTTTTTAATTTTATGTATCAGTCTGGCAGTTACACTTAATGCAGTTAAGAAAACATTAATCAGTCTGGCAGACACAGTTGCTGCACTTCAGAAGCAGCTTGACGGGATTACAACAGAAACGACTGAACTTCTACATAAAACAAATGGACTGGCTGAAGATATCCAGGGTAAATCAGCTAAGCTGAACTCTGTTGTTGATGCAGTTAAAGGTGTAGGAACGAATGTACAGCAGCTCAATAATTCAATTGGGAAAATCACTCATTCTGTTACACAGACTGCTGAACAGAATGAAGAGAAGATTGCTCAGGTCGTTCAGTGGAGCAATGTGGCAATGGAAATCCGTAATAAGTGGAAGACGCGTAAGAAAGAGTACGCATCCCGTGAACAGCAATACCCTGAACCTCAGCGTGCATTGCCCCCAGTTGATGAAAATCAAAAATAAAACAACGCAGGAGGATCAGTGATGGAAAAAAACACAAACTCAAGAGATTTTGTACTTGGCGCATTAATTGGAAGTATTGCAGGAGCAGTTACTGCCCTGATTCTGGCACCTAAATCTGGAGGAGAATTCCGACAGGATTTAAACCTGCAGGCCGGTAAACTGAAGGATCGTTCTTATGAATGGAAAGATCAGGCTGTAATGAAGAGCTCGGAAATGGCTGCACTTGCAAAAGAAAAGTCAGCAGTTATTTCTAAGAACGTTCAGGATCAGTCAAGTGGCGTCGTTGAAAAAGTGAAGTCATTCCGCTCTAAAGAGAATTCTCAGGAGCAGGATCCTACGCTTGTTACAGCGAAGGATCCTTCACTTCCAACCGTTCACCCTGTAGATCCATTAACACCACCGACTTCAAGTGAGCCGCTCAGTACGAATCGATAGGTTAAACTAAAGGAGTGAGCCTGATGGAAAAGATTTCGAGTGTAGAACAATTCAATGAGGTTCTGCAAAATGAAAAAGACTTTTTCATTTTAAAACATAGTCTGACATGCCCGATTTCATCGGCTGCTTACCAGGCATGTAAAGCATTTTCGGATAACGGAACAGCAAAGGTTGTTTACGTGCCGATTCAGGAAACACGTGAAACATCAACACACATTGCAGAAGCTTTCAATACCCGCCATGAATCACCACAGGTCTTTCATGTGAAGAATGGTCAGCCGGTCTGGAATACTTCTCATTCACGTATTACTGAAAAAGCGTTGAAAGAAGCAAGCTCAAGATAAAAAGCTGGCCCTCGTGGCCAGCTTTTTAACTTGTCATGAATGTATAATTACTTCGAGTGCATCGCCAGGCATGATTGGAGAGGACAGTGCACAATCTTCCCCGTTTTTCTTAATTTCAATTTTTGTAGCCGAAGCTGGAGGACTCCAATCTACATAATTAAATATGTCCTGAAAAATCATACCTTCTGAACTTGTTTTAATTTCAATCGAATCTCCACTTGTAAGCTTTTCATGGTCCCCTAATAAAACTCCGTCTTTAAAAACCCGGGTAGATGCTGATGAAATTTTAATTTCCTGATGATTAAAATAGACTATCCCTTTGCTTTCGATCATATTCATGGTCTTCTTCAATTCTCCTACCGTCCTTGGCGGAACAGGAGGGCAGGATAGCTGGTCTCCATTTTGAATCGTCCGATTAAGCTTTTTAAAAGGGAAGGACTGACCATTATGAATAAAAACATGATCCCACTGAGGGAAGTAGGTGCCTTTTCCGTCTATATTGAGATAAAAAGTATTTTCAGGTTCGGGCAGGATCATACCGGCTTTTGAAAATGCTTCAGCTGCAGTCATTTTCTGCTCAATTGTAATGTCATCGCGGTCCTGAACCAATGTTTCAACATCTCGTTCACTGCCGTTTACAAAAGCTTTTCTTTTAATCTGATAAAGTCTGCTGTTAATTGTCACATCCATTGTCAGGGATTCTTCAAGTAAGTCTTTTATCTGGACAGCGGACTCTGCACCGTTTTTTCCTGCTTTAACAATCAGCTCATCGTTTGCCTGTATTGGAGAATTAAAGTCGCTCACCTTCCCGTTAATCATCAATACAGGAGGGAGTCCGTGCGTGCCGGGAAGGGTGACGGTGCTGCCATTGATTTTTACAATTTTTGCGAGACCGGGTTTTCCATAAAGTCTTGGTACACTTAATCCGGCCGAAAGGATCGCATCACCTGCTGTGAGCTCCCTGATTTCAAACAGCCTGACGTCATGTCCATTTACTTTAACAGGCATATAGTTAATAGGCATTTGGTTCGCTGCAATTGCGATACCCGCAGGTGTGACGAGTTCAGGTCCGACAGCCGTTTTCTGACTCAGTTTCAAGCCCTGGATCGCTTCTATACCCCGAATCGCGACTCTATTTGCAGGGAGGTTTAATTTCTCAGCCAGCTTTACAGTCAGCTCAGGTGTAAGGCTGCCACCTCCAACAAGCATGACTGCTTTAGGGGATGATTCATGATTAAGGGTGAAAATTTCCCTGGAAATAGCGTCGGCGAGCTGATCAACTGCCGGAAGAATTTCTTTGATGATGTCTTCTTTAGAAAGCTTTTGAGTAAACCCGAGTATATCTGTAAACTCAATCTCTTCATCGAAGCTGGTTAAATCCCTCTTCAGCTCTTCAGATGCATTAAAGTCGAGAAGAAATTGGTCGCTCAGTGCTTCTGAAATTTCATCACCTGCCACAGGTACCATCCCGTAAGCGGTAACTGTACCTTCATTTGTAATGGCAATATCTGAGGTACCTGCACCAATATCGACCAGTGCTACATTCAGTCTGCGCATAGATGGAGGAATCAGTACATTAATCGCCGCGATCGGCTCAAGCGTGAGTGCATTCATTTTCAGACCTGCTCTGTGAAGCGAGGCAAGCAGTGATTCTACGACAACACGTGGGAGAAAGGTTGCGATGATTTCAACGCCTGAGTGATCCCCAAGCTGGTCTTCAAGGCTGCCAATTTCCTGATGGTCGAGCTGATAGCGAATGACGGAGTAACCGACGCAGTGATAGTGCTGACTATCTTCACTTGCAGCAGCAGCTTCCTGAGCAGATTGAACGGCACTTAATTCCATATGTAAGATATCCTGCTTAGTCAGTGCTTTATCAGCTGGCATTTCTTTTGAATAGGCCGCTCTCTGCGTTTTTAAAGCCCGTCCGGCGGCTGCTACAGAGACCTCTTTTAATGGCCCGTGGGTTTCTTCAAGCTCCTGTTTGATTTCTGTAATAAGTGAAGCGACTGCCGGGACGTGATGGATCTGGCCGTCGAGCATGGCGCGTTCTTTATGTTCCTTTTGAATGTAATCAATCAGCTCATAACCTGATGGATCCACGGTCATGATCAGACCAACAATTGAACGGGTTCCGATATCCAATGCAAATAGTTTTTTCACAACTGCACACCTGTCCTTTTACGCTTTACCGCTTAAAAGCGTTTAATTAATAAAATATTTTACGTGACTTTTTAAAAAACATCATATATAATGATCTACAATTGATCGGCTGAAACCTTCTATCAAAATGTAACACAATTCAGATAGATGGAAAAGACAGCTAGACAATCAATGGTATTTTCAAATGAAAGGAATGTTTTGTTATGACGAATATTGAATTAGACCAGCTTAGAAAGAAAGTAGATGAGATGAACCTTCAGCTTCTTGAACTGATTAATCAGCGTGCAGAAACTGTACAGGAGATTGGACGTGTAAAAGAGAAGCAGGGAATGAACCGTTTCGAACCTGTTCGTGAGCGGGCGATGCTTGATCTTCTGAAGGAGCATAACAAAGGTCCGTTTTTGAATTCTACCATTGAGCATATTTTTAAAGAGATCTTTAAGGCAGGACTTGAATTACAAAAGGATGATCACCGCAAAGCGCTGCTTGTATCCCGGAAGAAGAAAAATGAGGATACAATTGTAACGCTGAAAGGTGAAAGCATTGGTAATGGTACGCCTCAATTTATCTTCGGACCATGTGCGGTAGAATCATTTGAGCAGGTTGACGCTGTTGCTGAGCAAGTGAAAGCGAAAGGGCTGAAACTGCTTCGTGGCGGAGCTTACAAGCCGAGAACGTCTCCATATGACTTCCAGGGGCTTGGACTTGAAGGTTTGCAGATTTTAAAGCAGGTAGCAGACAAGCATGACCTTGCAGTCATCAGTGAAATTGTAAACCCTGCTCATATTGAAGAAGCAGTGGATTACATTGACGTGATCCAGATCGGTGCCCGTAACATGCAGAACTTTGAACTGTTAAAAGCTGCAGGTGCATCCAAAAAGCCTGTACTGCTAAAGCGCGGTCTGTCAGCAACTATTGATGAATTCGTTAATGCTGCTGAATACATCATGGCTCAGGGTAACGATAAGATTATCCTTTGTGAGCGTGGAATCCGTACGTATGAAAAAGCAACAAGAAACACACTTGATATTTCAGCAGTGCCGATTCTGAAGCAGGAAACGCATTTACCTGTATTCGTAGATGTAACACATTCTACCGGTCGTCGTGACCTGTTACTGCCGACTGCCAAGGCAGCACTTGCTGTAGGAGCTGACGGTGTGATGGCTGAAGTACATCCTGATCCGGCAGTTGCACTGTCAGATTCTGCCCAGCAGATGAACTTCGAGCAATTTGATCATTTTTGGAACGCAATCCAGGAATACCTGGGTGTACATGCTAAATAATTGAACAAAATCTGAAGCTTTGTCATAAAGCTTCAGATTTTTTTTGATTTTGTTGAAAGCGCCTTATCAGTCGAGTATGATAGGGTAATTGAGCAATACTAAGTTATTAGTTCGTTTTAAAGGATTTTTCGTGTAAAATGAAAATAAATGAAAATGGATCAAAGGAGTGCTGTCAATGAACATTACAATTTATGATGTAGCGCGTGAAGCAAACGTCTCAATGGCGACTGTTTCACGGGTAGTGAATGGAAACCCGAATGTAAAACCTGCAACCAGAAAAAAGGTACTTGAAGTAATCGAACGACTTGGATACCGTCCAAATGCTGTAGCGCGCGGTCTTGCAAGTAAAAAGACAACAACTGTCGGCGTCATCATTCCTGATATTTCAAATATCTTTTTCGCTGAACTTGCACGCGGGATTGAAGACATTGCGACCATGTATAAGTACAACATTATCCTGAGCAACTCAGATCAGAATGAAGAGAAAGAACTTCATCTCCTGAATACCATGCTTGGTAAACAGGTGGATGGGATTGTATTTATGGGCGGCCGTATTACGGAAGAGCACGTAGCTGAATTTCAGCGCTCACCAGTTCCAATTGTGATTGCAGGTTCTGTAGAAGAGACAAACCAGACACCTTCAGTTAATATTGATTACTATCAGGCTTCAGTGGATGCTGTGTCATCACTGATCGAAAAAGGGCATAAGCATGTTGCCTTTGTCAGCGGACCATTCCACGATACAATTAACCGCTCAATGAAGCTTGAAGGATACAAAGCTGCACTGGAAAACAATAACCTGACGTATAATGAGGATTTTGTATTTGAAGGAGATTACACATATGACAGCGGTCTTGATGCCTGGGCGAAGCTTCGTGAACTTGATCAGAAACCAACAGCTATTTTTGTCGGAAATGATGAAATGGCACTCGGCGTCGTACACGGTGCGCAGGATGAAGGGCTAAATATTCCTGATGACATAGAGGTAATGAGCTTTGATAATACAAAGCTTGCTTTAATGGTACGTCCTCAGCTGACATCAGTTGTTCAGCCGCTATATGATATTGGGGCAGTTGCTATGCGCCTGTTAACAAAGCTGATGAATAAAGAATCAATCGACGATCAGACAGTCGTACTTCCTCACAGAATTGAAGAGCGACAGTCTACGAAATAATTGAGATTCACCCTTAACAATCATTTACTATCAGTCGATATATATAATAGAGAAAATGTACATTCGAGCCGGTCGGGGGTTTCCCGGCTGGCTTTTATTAAAATGATGGGGAGTTTAGACAATGAAACGTTTTGATGCTTTAACACCGGTTGGCGTTATAGCGGGGATACTATTAATTGCCGGAGCGATTTTATGGAACAGCGGGTCAGATGGATTTTCATTCTTCTTTCACCTGCCGTCTCTCTTGATTGTGATTGGAGGCGTACTTGCTGCATTGACAGTCACATTTCCTGTAAACGAATTAAAGAGAATCCTGATTGTCATGTTTCAGGCTTTTAAACAGCAGCCGGCTGACGTCAAAGAAGTAGTCAGTCTCTTTATCAGGCTTGCTGAAATCGCCAGGAGAGAAGGGCTGCTTTCGCTTGAAAGAGAGCTTGAGGATATTAAAGACCCTTTTATGAAAAAAGGAGTATACCTTGCGATTGATGGAGTGGAAAGTGACACGATTACCGAGATCCTTGAAGCTGAAATTCAATCACTCGAAGAAAGACATAAGCGCAATAGAAGAATGATTGAAAAAGCTGGAGATTATGCACCGGCCTGGGGAATGCTTGGTACGCTGATTGGTCTTGTACTAATGCTGCAGGAGTTAAATGACCCTTCAGCAATCGGACCGAATATGGCGATTGCATTACTTACGACTTTTTATGGCGTACTTCTTGCTAACCTGGTGTTTCATCCGATTGCAAGTAAGCTTGCACAGAAAACAGAAAAAGAAATCTTTATGAAACAGGCAATGATCGACGGTGTCATCGGTGTTCATCATGGTCAGAACCCGAGAGTACTTGAGGAGCAGCTATCTGTCTACCTTTCTGAATCTGACCGGGTCATTCCCTATTTAAAAGAGGCAAAGTCCGATGGCAAGGCGTAAACGATTTATTTCAGTCAGTCCTTCTGAAAATAATACGCCTAAATGGATCGTTACTTTTGCAGATTTTATGATGCTGATTCTCGTATTCTTTATTTTATTATTTTCCATCTCACAGGTTGATAGTGAAAAATTCGATTCCATTTCCCAGTCTTTTAGAAACCAGGGGGTCTTTGATCAGTCAGATACAGTCATTCCATTTGATGAGGAGTGGCTTGAAGAAGAGATCAGAGAGGATCAGGAGCTTCAGACGCTCTATCAGGATATCAATTCATTCCTGCTTGAGAATGACCTGACTGATCAGGTTACAGCTTCCCAGACGGACCGTGGCGTTGTGATCACACTGCAGGAGCAGGTACTATTTGACTCAGGCCGTGCAGAACTGCTTACTGAAGCAGAGCCGGTGCTTCAGGAGGTAGGAAATCTGCTTGAAGACATTCCTAACTTTGTCCGGATAGAGGGGCATACAGATAACCGTCCGATTCAGACAGCTGTTTATCCTTCGAACTGGGAGCTCTCAGGTGCCAGAGCAAGCAGCGTGGTGAGATACATGCAGGAAAGATATGAGATCAGCTCAGAACGTTTTGCAGCGGTCGGATACGGTGATACAAGACCTGTCGCTGAAAACGATAGTCCCAAAGGCTGGGCGATGAACAGAAGAGTGGAAATTGTCATTTTGAATCAATATCTGAATGAAAATGAATCACAATGAAAAACCAGGGAGCTTATCCCTGGTTTTTCGATTTCTGGAGCGGATATAATGCTTTTTCTACTGACTGGGCATTTTTTTCGGTAATTTCTTTTTTACGTGGTATAGCTTTATAAACGCCTTCAGGATCACGCCATGTTTTGATTAATGGAACTGGTGAAGCATTCTGCCACTTTTCAATCCATTCTTCAGGAAGGTCTCCTGAATCAGGATAATTGCCGCTCATTTCCATCCAGACCCGTGACCAGGCCCTCGGCACGACACGCCAGATGTCATATCCGCCACCACCTACAGCAATCCATTTACCTCCGCAGTACTCGTGTGCCAATTCATGAGCAAGTTTAGGAATTTCTTCATATATTCTCATCGTGGAAGACAGATGAGTCAGCGGGTCAAGGCAGTGTGCATCTGCACCATTCTGGGTCAGGATCACATCCGGCTTAAAGAACTCAATGACTTCTCTGAAAGAACGCTCATACGCTGCAAGAAAAGAATCATCCTCTGTAAAAGCATCCAATGGAATATTAAACGCACAGCCATAACCTTTCCCGTGTCCGCGCTCATTTACAGCACCCGTGCCAGGGAACAGGTATCGCCCGGTTTCGTGCAATGATAACGTACAGGAGGTGGGGTCATCATAAAACGACCACTGTACACCGTCACCATGATGGGCATCAGTATCAACATATAATACTCTGGCATTGTATTTTTCCTGCATATAACGGATCGCCACTGAGCTGTCATTGTATATGCAAAATCCTGAAGCCTTTCCTCTGAATCCGTGATGCAATCCGCCGCCAAGGTTCAGTGCATGCAGCGCCTTCCCTTCCATGACCATGTCAACGGCGGTCAGAGTACCACCGACCAGTATGGCGCTTGCTCCGTGCATATCCTTGAAAATGGGTGTATCCTCCGTACCAAGTCCAAAGTTCTCTGCCTTTTCTCTCGGCAGCTCACCTTTACCAGCCTGTTTGACCGCTTCAATATAAGATGCATCATGCACCAGTGCGAGCTCTTCATCAGTTGCTAATCGGGGCGGGATAATGTCCGAATCAGAAATAGCCCCTGAAAATTTTAACAAATCAAGCGTCAGCTGCAGTCTTTTCTGATTAAAGGGATGATCTTCAGAAAAACGATAGTTTAATAGATCATCGGAATAGATAAAAACTGCGTCTTTTTCTACAGTGGAGAACTTGGAAGGTTTGGCCATAAAACTTCATGCCCTTCTTCGCGTAAATCTTCAATGACGGACATTGGATTCATTGTTTGTACGCGGAATACTAACACTTTATACTTTTCATCGTGCCGGTCTGGATAGACCAGCACTGAATGAATATTGGAATGGTTTTTACGGATAATACCTGCAACCTCATACAGCATACCCTGTTTATTTGGTACCTTTACCTCGATCTGGGAGCCGGGTTGTGTTGCCCCGGTTAATTGAACAAGCGTATGAAGAATATCTGTTTCCGTAATCATTCCGACCAATTGATCTTCACTGACAATGGGCAGGCATCCGATTCTTTCCTCCATAAATGTAACAGCTACCTCTTCAACAAAATCAAGCGGGTGGCCTGTTATGACTGGTGTGGTCATAATATCAAGCAGCTTTGTTTCAAAAAGCCCTTTGCTCTCTGCTGTCTGAAAAGGGGAGGGTGAGAATTCTTTTATATCTCTATCGGTAATGATGCCAACAACTTTTCCGGTCACGTCGGTTACAGGAAGGTGCCGAACTTTTTCATTGCTCATTAATTCAATTGCTTCACTTAAAGTAGCGTCAGGCGCAAGTGTATGTACATCACGCACCATCATGTCTTCAATGATCACTGGTCATTCCTCCTAATACATAAATCGATTCATGAATCTGAGCTGATCGAATTTCTGAATAGATTCAGGGTCCACACGTTTACCAATCCGGGCCATCAGACAGTTTGCTGGATGAGAGCTGATTTCAGGATCATCAGTTGCATAATATTCAAGCCCGCCGGCATTCATCATTTTCTCCATTACTTTTCGGTAGTCCCACACGTTAAGACCGGTTCCTTTTAAATCCCAGTGCCAGTAATATTCAGTTGTGATCACAATATAATCTTCCATTGCATCATCCATCATTGAAACCCTGAGTAAATTTTTACCTACAGAAGCCCCCCGGTATTTCGGAATCACTTCAATAGCGCCAAGTTCAATCAGATTATCCATTTTCCCCTGAGACCATCTTTCGAGCGGGTCCGGATAAAGGTAAGTTACATAACCAACAATTGTATTATGATCTCTTGCAATAATAATTCTGCCTTCAGGTAATCCTGCGATTTCAATCAGTGCTTTATGCTGCTGCTCAGGTATCCTGAACGCAACGAGGTCTTCGTGAAATTCCATTGATGCGAGTTGATCCTTTGATACAGGTCCCTCGATCATAATCGCACCTTTTGCTGTTTTCAGTTCTTTTGCATTGTAAAGTTTCGGATGGTCCATTTACTGTCACCCACATTTCATAGTAGTCCTATTATACAGCATACCCTATTGTTAAAAGCGCTTTC
The DNA here is from genome assembly GCF_044789845.1 of Jeotgalibacillus malaysiensis. NCBI lineage: Bacteria > Bacillati > Bacillota > Bacilli > Caryophanales > Caryophanaceae > Jeotgalibacillus > Jeotgalibacillus malaysiensis. Next base: position 2,364,650 of record NZ_CP085252.1, on the reverse strand, counting down.
AACAAAAAGCAGAAGAGAAATGGTTATTGCTTATTTGAGAAAGCAGAATTTGTAAAACGGAATATTAAAAAAATTGAGATAATAGTGGAAGTGTACTATACTGTAAAAGAACTTGTACATAGGGGGAAGATAATATGAAATTGGAAGCGCTACCAGCAGTTAAAGGAGACTACAATCTTCAAAACTATGAATCTGCAGTTGAATCATTCGACTGGAGTGAGGTAGAAAAGGAATTTTCATGGCATCATACAGGCAAGATCAATATGGCGTATGAAGCAATCGACCGTCATGCTGAAGGGGATAAAAAGAACAAAATCGCATTGTATTACCGCGATGCGAACCGCAACGAGAAATATACGTTCAGAGAAATGAAAGAAATGACGAATAAAGCAGCAAATGTGCTGAAAAGCCAGGCGGATATTGAAAAAGGAGACAGAGTATTTATCTTTATGCCGAGATCTCCTGAACTGTATTTTGCGCTGCTTGGCACCCTGAAGATCGGTGCCATTGTCGGCCCGCTCTTTGAAGCATTTATGGAAGGAGCAGTCAGAGACCGTCTTGAAGATAGCGATGCAAAAGCAATCATCACGACACCTGAACTGCTTGAGAGAATTCCGGTGGATGAACTGCCTAACCTGAAGCATGTGATCGTCGTTGGCGACAACGTGACTGAAGCAGGCAAATATATCGACTTCAATCAGCATTTTAGTGAGGCTTCCCGTTCATTTGACATTGAGTGGCTCGAACAGGATGATGGTTTGATTCTGCATTATACATCAGGTTCAACAGGCAAGCCAAAAGGTGTGCTGCATGTCCAGCGTGCGATGCTGCAGCATTATCAGACTGCCAGATGGGTCCTTGACCTGAAAGACAATGATATTTACTGGTGTACTGCTGACCCGGGCTGGGTAACAGGAACATCTTACGGTATCTTCGGACCGTGGCTTACTGGGACAACCTCTGTGATAGTAGGCGGTCGCTTCAGCCCTGAGGCATGGTACCAGACGCTTGAAGACTATGAAGTCACAGTGTGGTACAGTGCTCCGACAGCATTCCGTATGTTAATGGGAGCAGGGGATGATCTGGTTAAAAAATACGATCTTTCCAACCTACGTCATGTACTGAGCGTAGGAGAGCCGCTTAACCCGGAAGTGATCAGATGGGGGATGAAGGTGTTTAATCACCGTATTCATGATACGTGGTGGATGACTGAAACAGGTGGACAGATGATCTGTAATTATCCTGCAATGGAAATCCGTCCGGGGTCAATGGGTAAGCCGGTCCCAGGCGTAGAAGCAGCCATTGTAGATGATCAGGGGAACGAACTGCCACCTAACCGCATGGGGAACCTGGCGCTTAAAAAAGGCTGGCCATCCATGATGAATACCATCTGGAATAACAAAGAAAAGTACGAATCTTATTTCATGCCGGGTGACTGGTATGTATCAGGGGATTCTGCTTATCAGGATGAAGATGGATACTTCTGGTTCCAGGGCAGAATTGATGATGTCATTATGACTTCAGGTGAGCGTGTAGGACCGTTCGAAGTGGAAAGTAAGCTTGTAGAGCACCCTGCGATCGCTGAAGCCGGCGTTATCGGAAAACCAGACCCAGTGCGCGGTGAAATTATTAAAGCGTTTATTGCACTTCGTGAAGGATATGAGGCAAGTGATGAACTGAAGGAAGAAATTAGACAGCATGTGAAAAAAGGTCTTTCAGCGCACGCAGCACCAAGAGAGATTGAGTTTAAGGATAAGCTGCCTAAGACAAGAAGTGGTAAGATTATGCGCCGCGTATTAAAGGCGTGGGAGCTTGATCTGCCAACAGGCGATTTATCCACAATGGAAGATTAATAGAGTGAAAATCCGTTCTGTAATCAGGACGGATTTTTTTATACGAAAAAACCAGGATTGCTGATGCAATCCTGGTTAATTTGTTGTCTAGCCTTCGTCACCTTCGTCTGGATCTTCATCAGCCGGAGGTTCTTCTTCAGATGGTTCCTCCTCAGCAGGAGGCTCTTCTTCGGCAGGTGGTTCCTCTTCAGGTTCCTCTTCAGCCGGAGGTTCTTCCTCGGCAGGAGGTGTACTTCCGCCACCATTGCCACCGCCGTTACCATTACCATTACTATTGCCATTACTATTTCCGTTTCCGTTACCATTCCCTGCATTTCCACTGTTTCCATCATTGTTATCTTCCGGTTCAGCAGGCTCAGCAGGTTCAGGGTCAGGTTCAGCGCCAATTCTCACTTCATTTGATCTTGCAGACTCTTTACCTGCTACATCAACTGCCACGACTTCATAAGTACCGGCAGGAAGTGTTCTGGAATTATCATCATCATACTGACTGATGGTAACAACTCTTGACCCTGAATAAATCCGGTATCCAATCACATCTCCGCTGCCTGAATTTGTCCAGCTGAGCGTTGTGCCAGATACGCTTGCTGTAACAGGTGATGGATTTGATCCATCATCATTTAATGTGTTATCAGCAACAAGCATGTTATCGAAAAAGCTGTTATTCTCAGGGAATAATTTAGAAGCATCTCCGCCATAAGGGTATAACATTGTTTCCGCAAAATCAGGGCTTAAAATCGCACCGGTGGATGAAAATTCATCCGGTGTTGAATCAAGTGCAATGTAACGCTGACCATTTCTTGTTACGTATTTAGAAGTTTCAAGTCCGGCATCTTCACCAGAAGGACTCCATGCAGTTGTAAACAAATCAGAAGTGACAAGTCCTGCAGCTGAACAAGCCTGACCTGCAGGTAATCCTGTAAATGAACAGAATGAACGGTTCACAACACCCTCAGGCTGCTGGAAGCTGTATTCCGGATCAATCATTTCCGTTCTGATTTCATTTACTCCGTTCATCATGAATGCCCAGAGGTTAATGGCGCGGACTGAACTCTGATCTCTTAACGTTTTAGGGGTATCATAGCCGAGCCACAATCCAAATGTAACTTCAGGGTTGGAAGCAATAAACCAGTTGTCTCTTGTTTCCTGGGATGTTCCGGATTTGCCAGCCCAGTCAGTTGAAAAGTTCAGATATCCCGGTGCACTTCGTCCTGACCCGATAGATGTTAAGGTATCTCTCATCATATCAAGTGTTACGTACGAAGCGGCAGGAGAGAACATTTCTTTTGATTCAGCCTCATGTTCAAATATAACGTTACCATTTCTATCTATTATTTTTGCGATCATATAAGGTTCATTGTACTGACCATAGTTCGCAATTGCAGCATAGGCAGAAACGTTTTCTTCAACTGTGATACCTTTTTGCATACCACCGAGAGAAAATGCAGGGTAACTATATTCAACATCATCAATTCCCTGTGGATCAATCACTTCAAGAAATTCTCCCGGAGTATAGCCTGACTGCAACATTCTTCCATAAAGGCGTGCAGCAGAAAGGTTATGAGAAGCAGCAAGTGCTGTTCTTGCTGGAATTAATCCATATTCTCTTCCAACTACATAGTTAGCAGGTTGCCATCCGTCAGGGCCTGTAAACGCAACGTCAGCTAATGGAGAACCTGCCCCAATCAAACCATATTCAATGGCTGGAGCGTACACAGCCAATGGTTTAATCGTTGAACCACTCGATCTATAAGACTGTGTTGCGTGATTTAGGCTGTTTCTTTCATGATCACGCCCGCCGGTAAAGCTGATAATCTTCCCGGTCGCATTTTCCATTAGGACCGTACCGACCTGTTCCTGTTCCATCACAGGGACAAAGCGGCCTTCTTCTGCGTCCCATTCTTCGCCTTCTCTTTCACCATCAAAACGTGAGTAATTATTCTTAACTTCTTCCATCTTGTCATAAACTTCTTTGTCAATCGTAGAGTGAATCTGATAACCGTTTTGACGCATATCTCTTGCAGCTAAAACAGAATATTTTTCTGAGAGTGTCTGACTGGCATCAACCTGAGCTTCAGAATAACCATCTTTTTCAGCAAGCATATACTTCAGAATATCCTCTGCACGTCGCTCTAACTCTTCTGTCACATAAGGATAACGTTCAAGTGCGCCTGAGCTTGGTTCCACAAAATCCTGTGTCAGATCGTATGCAACTGCCTCATCGTGTTCTTCCTGTGTAATCGCACCATCTCTGAGCATTCTCGAAAGCACTTCTATTTTACGATCTTTACCAGGTTGCAGAGCTTCCTCGTCCTTTAACTCTCCACCATTTGTGAATGGCGTATAGCCAAACGGTGCCTGTGGCAGCCCGGCGATAAAAGCAGCCTGCGGTAATGTTAATTCGCTCGCATTCACACCAAACAGTCCCAGTGCAGCCGTCTGAACCCCGGCAATATTTCGGCCGGAAGCATTTCTTCCCATATCAGCGACATTCAGATAAGCTTCTAAGATATCATCTTTTTCAAAGAATCTTTCAACCCTTAAAGCAAGCAGAATCTCTTTTGCTTTACGGTCAAATGAAACCTCGTTTGTCAGCACCTGATTTTTAATCAGCTGCTGTGTTAATGTACTACCACCAGTCTGATTGGCAGCGTTTGTGACTTCCTGGAAAATCGCACGCATGATTGCTTTTGGTACAACACCCTCGTGCTCCATAAAATACTCATCTTCAGTTGCAATTACTGCATCAATGAGCAGTGGTGAAACATCTTCAAGTGCGACTTCTTCTCTTTCAAGATCCGTTCTGATCTTTCCAAGATAAACATCATTTGCAAAATACAGATCTGATGTTTCGGTATAGTTATAAATATTTTGTTCAAGTGACTCTTGTGACTGAACCTCTTCATCTTTTACAAGAGAAGCAAAGTATCCTGCACCGACGCCACCGGCAAATGCAGCACCTATTACGATAAAAATTAAAAGTAATAATAGTAAATTCCAGAAAACCTGGTACGACGTGTGCAGTTTCCGTGGCAATCCGATCCGGTTTGAGGCTTCGCTCAGCCCGGCGATCCGCTCACGAAATGATTTATTTTGGTCTGACAATATAGATCATCCTCCTTGCAGCATCCTTACGATTATAACATATTTTATACAGCTGAAATGTAAATTTAAAGAGATTAAGAGAGTGAAACAATGACTTGACAGATGAAATTTATTTGTGCTAAAACTATCTTTATTAAAACACATATGTAAATGCATCGAAAAGAACGAAGTAGAGATCCTGATCCGTACAATTAGAGAAGCGGTGGTTGCTGCAAACCGCTACGGCAGGTGATCGAATTACATTCTTGGAGCAGTTCTCCCTTAGCTGGGAAACCGGAGCGATCCGTTATATCAATGAAGTGAGGAAGAGTGCATCTCTTCTTAAGCTGGGTGGTACCACGCATAGAAGCGTCCCTGCATAAATTGCAAGGGATATTTTTATGCGTGTTTTTTGTTTGACCGAATTGACTGAAGGAGGAAACAACATGGACTTATTACAGGATTTACAGTGGCGTGGCATTATTTATCAGCAGACAGATGAAGCTGGTATGAAGGAACTGCTTGAAAAGGAATCAGTATCACTATACTGCGGTGCTGACCCGACAGCAGACAGTCTGCATATCGGTCACCTGCTGCCGTTTCTAACAATGAAGAGATTTCAGGAACACGGTCACCGTCCGGTCGTACTGGTAGGAGGAGCGACAGGTCAAATCGGAGATCCGAGCGGAAAGAAAGAAGAACGTCAGCTTCAGACACGTGAACAGGTTGAATATAATGTTGAAGCCATTAAGAAGCAGCTTGAAAAACTCTACACTGCTGAAGGTGACAATAAAGCAATTATGGTAAACAACATGGACTGGATCGGTCAAATTGACATGATTACATTCCTGCGTGATTACGGAAAACATATCGGTGTGAACTACATGCTTGCAAAAGACACGATATCTTCACGTCTTGAAACAGGTATCTCATACACGGAATTCACTTATACAATTCTTCAGGCGATGGACTTTAATCATTTATACAAAGAGTTCAACTGCAAGCTGCAGATAGGCGGCAGTGACCAGTGGGGGAATATTACAACCGGTCTTGAGATGATCCGTAAAATGAACGATGAAGATGCAAAGGCATTCGGTATGACGATCCCGCTCGTCACAAAAGCAGACGGTACCAAGTTCGGTAAGACAGAAGGCGGCGCAGTATGGCTTGATGCTAAAAAGACATCACCTTATGAGTTTTACCAGTTCTGGATCAACACTACAGATGCTGACGTGATAAAATACCTGAAGTTCTTCACTTTCCTTGATAAAGACACAATCGAAGGACTTGAAAAAGCCGTGCAGGAAGAACCGCATCTGCGTGCAGCCCAAAAAGCATTGGCTGAAGAAATGACAAAAATGATTCACGGTGAAGATGCGCTTGATCAGGCTAAGAGAATTACTGCAGCACTATTCAGCGGTGACCTGAAGTCACTCAGCAGCTCAGAGATCCGTGAAGGGTTCAAAGATGTGCCGACACATAAAGTTGAAGAAGGTCAATCTGTTAACCTGGTTGAAGTTCTTGTTGATGCGAAAATTTCATCTTCAAAACGCCAGGCGCGCGAAGATGTAACAAATGGCGCTGTCTACATTAATGGCGAGAGAGTACAGGACCTTGGCTTCGACCTTGACGACTCAGTCAGACTCGACAACGAATTCACCATCATCCGCCGAGGTAAGAAAAAATACTTTATGATTCAATACGCATAATCCTTAAAAGCATCCGATTTAATCGGGTGCTTTTTTAATTCCATTTTAATGTTTAAAAGATACACTTAGCTGTCCTCCACTGGAAGGTCAGCGTTTTACAATGAACTTTGTTTAAAAAACCCAGTGGAAGGAAATGTTAGTACTATTGAGTTAAGGAGGTTTTTTAAAATGGGAGAATCATTTATCGATCAATATATTATTAACCAGTCATACTGGCTCGAAGACGGCGTGCCTGATGCAGAAAAACTGACTGATAACCATGAAACAGATATTCTGATTGCAGGAGCCGGTATCGCCGGCATCACAGCAGGACTGTTACTCGTGAAAGAAGGATTTAAAGTAACCATTGCAGATGCAAACCGGGTCTTCCAGGGCACGACAGGATATACAACGGCAAAAGTGACTGCACAGCATGGGATGGTATATGATCAATTTCTTTCTCAGCATGGAAAGGAAAAGGCGAAGCTTTATTACGACGCAAATACAGAAGCAATGAACTGGATGAAGCAGCAAATCAGTGAGCATGAGATTGACTGTGATTTTAGTATCCAGGAAGCAGGCATCTACACAATAGATCAGCCTGAACAGCTTGAAAAGGAGTGGAAAGCTTATCAGACGCTTGGCATAGAGGGGGAATTCACAGATGAAATGCCTTATGATATCGGAGCAGCGGCGGTATTAAAAATGCCGAATCAGTTTCAATTCCATCCGGTTAAATATTTAAAAGCGCTGCTGAATGAATATATCAAGCTCGGTGGAAAAATTTATGAAAAAACCAGATTACTCGATGCTGATGAACACAGCAATGGGGTAGAAGCTAATACAGAAGATGGGTATGTAATCAAAGCAAAAAAATTGATTGCAGCAACTCACTTTCCTTTTGTTGATTTTAAAGGGCTCTATTTCTCAAGGCTCAAGCCTGAACGTTCTTATACATCAGCGGCGATCGTTGATGATACTTTTGCAGAAGGTATGTATATCAGCGCGGAAAACCCGACAAAATCGATCAGAACGACTCCCTATAAAGATGGTAAAAAGCTTCTGATCATCGGAGGAGAAGGTCACAAGACAGGTCAAAATGATGTTGAAGGCAGCAGGTATCAGCGGCTGGAATCGTTCGCTAAAGCAAAATTCGGTGTAACAGACTTTAAATACAGATGGTCCTCACAGGATTTATATACAGTGAGCGGGATCCCTTATGCCGGACTTGTGACAGGTCATCATGACCACATTTATATTGCGACCGGTTTTAGAAAATGGGGCATGACAGGCGGAACTGCAGCTGCACATATTATCAGGGATTTAATTACACATAAACATAATCGTTTTCAGGATCTTTTCAATCCGGCTGATCACGATGTATCATCATCTATTGGCACATTTGTCAGCGAAAATGCCAATGTCGGGGCTGAACTTGTAAAAGGAAAACTGAAAAGTCCTGGCAAAACAGAGGATGATATCTTAAGTGGGGAAGGCGGAATCATTAAGGATAACAGCGGTAAAACCGGAGCCTATCGTGATGAAGAAGGTAAACTTCATAAAGTCGATATTACATGTACGCATATGGGCTGTGAATGCGCATGGAATCAGGATGAACGCTCATGGGACTGCCCGTGTCACGGTTCGAGATTCTCATTTGACGGAGCCGTACTCGAAGGACCTGCTGTAACACCTTTAAAGAAAAGATAAAAAAATCCCGCTTTACTGGCGGGATTTTTCAATTCTCTAACATTATTCTTCTCCAAATGCTTCAGGCAGCATCTTAAACCCGTCAATCTCTGCATCTTCCTCAATCTCAATCATAATACATCTCTTTCCTTTATAATTGACCTGTCTGACGTATTGCAGATCCTGCGGGCTGATGGAAATATTTGCGATCATGGTCTGGATTTTAATCGACTTCGTTTTGTATTTCGGTACAATGCTGCCGGCTTTTAATTCGTACGATTCATCATCAGTGATCAGCTGGAAGGCTTCTTTTATCTTATCTCCTTCAACTTTTTCACCACTGTTCGTCAGCACGCGTTCAACATCCTTATAATCAAGCTTTGGCGGCTCGTCCTCTTCGTTCTCTTCAATTGTCGTGTTAATTTCACTATATACTTTTGCAAGCGTAGAAGGGGAAAGGCGGTCACCGACGACGCTTTTAATCACTTCTTCAAATACTGCTTTATCTTCCTGCGCAGTCATGATTTCTTCACCGTTCAGTACCTCTTCGATAAAATGAAAATCCGGTTCATTTGCTTTTGGCGCTGCGTATAATACATGATTCACATCAGAAGCGTGATTTGTAATACACGGGAATAGAAAGCCGGTCATTGGATTTTTCAGGTCGATAACCGGATCGACTTCGACCTTATATTTAAATTCTTTTTCGATATAATCAAACTGAATTTCTTTTTTTGGCTCTTCAGTTTTATTGACAGTACACAGTGTAAACGGATGGGAGTAGACTGTATCACGACTGCTTTCTTCAGACGCTTCACTTCTTTTTTTAGTCGGCTTCATGTATTCACCACGGATAAATGTAATGACAATATCCTTTTCAAAAGGGTTCTGAATCATTTTCTCGGTCATCTGAAGCATCTGTTCCTGCCAGTCTTCACCTTCTCCAAGCAATCCTTTATGTAAAATCAGCTGACTGCTGTTTTCAGCATCACGCTTAAATTTTAGCTCAAATAATTTCTCATTCATTTGACCCGTCAGTACTTTTTTAAAATTATTCATAAACAGTTCCTGCTGATCACTGTCCAGCATTTCAAATGGCTGTCGCTGGTAATGATAAATATCTGTTGATTCCTTCATAATATACACATTAAAGATATCTGAAATTCTGAGCAGATCATTATCTGTTTTTAATTGTTTGCGAATATTTGCTACATCTTTCTTATCCACTCTGTTCACTCCTAAGGGTGATATTTTACGCTACATCATATTAACATAAGTCGCTTGGAAATGTTTAAAGGACCATTATATCTTTGCACCTCTGAAACAGTCTTTAACTTAGTTATAATTACTCTTTTACTTTCTGTACAGCAGTTAAAAACATAGTTCCTAAGTGAATTGTAAATATTCCAGAAGCATAGATAAGATTTTTTAACCTGAGTTGCAGAAAAGCCATTCCCTCAATTTTCTCTTTGACATATTACTTAATTGTGTTAATATCCAGCTCCAACTACACGTACGTTTGTTAAATTAACTCTTCACCTTCCTTCAAATAGTTGGTTTTGCTGTGCAAGTATTTTTGTCCAACAGCAACTTGTAAGTGAAGGGGTTTTTATAGTCAATGTTGCTACCATGAGCATACGCTGTAAAATATCTAAACGGTTTTTAGAAGAATTTATAAAAGATCCACGTTTTAAAGGCATCAAAAAGTCTAAGGCTGGAAAACGATTTTATTACTATTTATTTAATTTAGAATTTTTCAAATTTTTGGTTGTATGATCAGGTGACTCATGTTATCGTGGTTAAAACATACTAAAACACTAAGAATTATCGGTTTTATAAATTTTTGAAGCTATATCTTATCAAGAGAGGTGGGGGGCTTGGCCCTACGAAGATTCGGCAGCGGCTCACAAAGAGACAATGCCAATTCCAGAAAAGATAAGAGAGTGGGATGAATGATTTCTAAACCCCTCTTCTTATTTGGAAGAGAGGTTTTTCTATATCCGTAGAAAGGAGTCGACTATGACTAATACAGCTGTTACCTATGATAATTTCACTGGAGATCCGTTCAGTAATCTAAACGCTGATGATCAGACGAAAGGTGCTCTTGAGGTCCTCAGATGGGCTTACAAAGAGTATGACTCTATTACGTATGCCTGCAGTTTTGGAGCGGAGGGAATCGTACTCATCGATCTGATTGCAAAAGTGAAAAAGGATGCAAAAATCGTATTTCTCGATACCGGTATTCATTTTAAGGAGACATATGACCTTATCGAAAAAGTGAAGCAGAGATACCCGGCGCTTCAAATAGAAATGAAAAAGCCGGCCCTGACACTTGAAGAACAAGCAGAGGAACACGGTTCCGCTCTATGGAAAAGAAATCCTGATCAGTGCTGCTTCATCCGTAAAATTAAACCTCTTGAAGAAGCTCTTGATGGAGCAGAGGCGTGGGTTTCTGGACTGAGACGGGAGCAGTCGCTCAGTCGAAGCAATACGAATTTCGTTAACAAAGATGAACGTTTCCAATCGATAAAGGTATGCCCCCTTATTTACTGGACATGGGATGACGTCTGGTCTTATATCCGACTAAATGGGTTGAATTACAATGATTTGCATGATGAAGGGTATCCGAGTATCGGATGCATTCCATGTACATTTAAAGCAGAAAGTGGTGGTCGTGATGGCAGATGGAAAGGGATGGAGAAAACGGAGTGTGGACTCCATACAGGTGGTCAATCGTGATAAAGGAGAGTGGAGAAATGAGTAAAGTCTATATCGTAGGTGCAGGTCCAGGAGATGCGGACCTTATCACTATTAAAGGATTAAAGGCGATCCGGCAGGCAGACGTGATTTTGTACGATCGGCTCGTGAATCAGGATCTGCTGGAAGAAGCAGGTAGCGACACCCGTCTTGTCTACTGCGGTAAGAGTCCGGATCACCATTCATTAACCCAGGAAGAGATTAACACACTGCTTTGCGATTTCCAGGCGCAGGGGCTGACAGTCACCAGGCTGAAAGGCGGCGATCCATTCGTATTTGGACGTGGCGGGGAAGAAGCGGAAGTGCTGGCCGCACGCGGTATCCCTTTTGAAGTCGTACCAGGCATCACCGCAGGTATTGCAGCTCCGGCTTACGCGGGAATTCCAGTAACTCATAGAGAACACAGTTCTTCTGTTGCATTTATCTCAGGCGTAAGCAAACTCGGAATGGAGGATGAAGTGTACTGGGAGCATGTCGTGAAAAGTATGGATACTCTCTGCATTTACATGGGCGTCAGGAAACTGCCGGATATATGTGAAAGGCTGATCCGTCATGGAAAACCGGTAACGACGCCGATTGCGCTGGTCGGTTGGGGAACGACGGAATGGCAGGAGACGGTTACAGGAGAACTCGACACGATTGTAGAAAAGGCGGAACACATAAAAAATCCGGCCATTATAGTCGTCGGAGAGGTGGTCCGCTGCAGGGAAACCATCCAGTGGTTCGAAAAGCCCACAGAAGCGAAAGAAATGGAGGTCTCAGGATAAGATGCAGGGAGTACTATATGTCAGTCACGGAAGTCGGGTTGAGGAGACGAAGGCTGAAGTGGAGCGGGTCGTGGAAGAAGCACACAAGGGTATTGATGTTGCGCTTCACAGGCTGTGCTACTTGGAAATCGCTTCTCCAGGCATAGAAGAAGGGGCAGGGAAACTGATAGCGGAAGGTGCAAAGCGGATAGCTATTGTTCCGCTGCTTCTGTTCAGTGCCGGTCACTATTATTCAGATATTCCGGATGAACTGGAGAACCTTCAGAAGAAATATCCGGATGTCACTTTTACATACGGAGAACCTCTAGGTGTACAGGGGGCTTTAATTGATGCACTCTCCGACAGGCTTAGCGAAAAAGGATCAACGGATGCATTTCTCCTTGTAGCAAGAGGAAGCACGAATCCGGCAACGGAACAGGTGATGGAAACGATCAGGGAACACCTTGTAGCGAAAACCGGAAGCAGGCATGGAGAGGTTTGCTACCTTGCTGTTCTGGAACCGACGTTTGAACAGGGACTGGCGGACGCAGTTAAAAAGCATCCAGAAGGTCTCATCGTACTCCCCTGTCTCTGGTTTACCGGCAGACTGATCCGGCACATTGAAAAGGAAGTGGGGATTTTGAAAGAGAAAGGTTGTAATGTCCACACAGCTCATTACCTCGATAACCACCACTTCATCATCGAACTCCTTCGGCAACGGGTTCAGGAATCTTTGGAAAAAGAACCGTACACTCCCTTGATGAAGGAGGATACAGACCATGAGTCATTTGCCGCTCACCGTTAACATGAAGGGAAAGCGGGTCGTCATTGTCGGAGGAGGTACTGTCGCTGAAAAACGGGCGAAAAAACTTCTGGACGCAGAAGCTTCGATTACGATAGTGAGTCCTGAAATAACGCCGGGCCTGGGCCATCTGGCAGGAGAAGAACGTTTTCATTGGAAACGAAGAACGTTTGAGCGAAGTGATATAGAAGGGGCTTTTCTCTTAATAGCCGCTACCGGTAACCGGCATGTGGATGAAGAAGTGAAGAAAGCCGGAGAGAATGTGCCGCTTGTAAATATTTCCGGAGAGGCAGATGCCGGGAATATACACTTCCCTGCTCACTTCTCCCGCGGCCGACTGTCCATTGCCGTATCTACCGGCGGGGCGAGTCCGGCTCTTGCTGCGCGTATCAAGAACCGTCTCGAAGAAGAGTATGACGAAGATTATGCGGCTTACCTCGACTTTTTGCATGTTTGCCGAACGAAAATTAAAACATCCGGTCTGTCAGAGGAAAAGAAGAAAGAAGCAATCAACAAACTGCTCGATGAAGACTGTGGAGAGGAAAAAGAGCAGGCTCTTATGGTCGCAAGGTTGGAGGGGATCGAGTGAACAGTTTGAATGGAAAAAGAATAGCAATAGCGGCTGACAGGCGTAGCAAAGAATTGGGAGCTCTCATTAAAAATTTTGGTGGCACTCCTGTATATACGCCCATCCAGGGAGAACAGCAGCTGCATGAAAAGCGAAGTATCAGAGACGTGCACATTTTGTTGGAAGAAGATTTCGAATGGATCATTCTAACGACAGGAATCGGTGTGCGAACTCTCGAAAATGCAGCACAGCAAGAAGGGATACTTGATGCCTTCCTTGCAAAATTGCAGAATGCGAAGCTCGCGATCCGAGGTAAAAAGGCGCTCCGGTGGCTCATTGAACATGAACTTACAGCTGAAGTCGTCTCTGAAGATGGGACGATGAAAGGGCTGGTGGAAAAGCTTGAAAAAGAACAGGGAAGAGCCTTTCTACAGGCATACAGTGTTGATGATGCCTCATGGAAAGAATCATTCGGGAAGTTTTTTTCCTACGTGTACCTTTCCCGTCCTTATGAATACAAACGACCTTCAAAAGATGTCAGGAAAACGTTAGTCGAAAGAGTAACGAATGCTGAAGTCCAGGCTGTCCTGTTCACCAGCAAAACGCAGGTAAGAAATTTGTTCGAAGAAGAAGCGGACGACCGGCTTGTCCATTCACTGAATAATAGAGTGAAAGCGGTCGCCACAGGAAAGGTCACGGCAGAGGAACTCAGAAATTTCGGTGTACAGGAAATACTGTACCCGGAAAATCAGAAAATGGGAGCGATGGTTGTAGATATGGCCCGCTACTTTGATGCGATAAATGACAAGGGGGAAGAGAAACATGCAAGACAAACAGGAGGTGGAGACGGTGCAACTTGAAGTGATGAACAGCCCGTTCAATGAAAAGCAGGCAGATCTTCTTAATCAGCTGCTGTCTTCGATGACGGAAAATCAGAAAATCTGGCTCAGTGGTTACCTGGCGAGTGCCCCGGCTCTTGCACCGAAGACACTGCCCACGCAATCAGGAGGAGAAGTCGAAAAAACGAAAGCAGAAGCAAAGCAGCGGTCGATCACGGTTCTGTACGGCTCCCATACCGGGAACTGTGAAGAACTTGCAGAGCAATTATCAAAGAACCTGAAGGAAAAAGACTTTCAGGTCACAGTCTCTTCCATGGATGATTTCAAACCGAAGAACCTGAAGAAAACGGAGGATCTGCTCTTGGTGACGAGTACGCACGGAGACGGAGACCCGCCGGATAATGCTATGACCTTTTATGAATTTCTCTTCAGTAAACGCGCACCGGAATTGAAAGACATGCGGTACTCCGTACTTGCTCTTGGAGATAGTTCGTATGAGTTCTTCTGCCAGACAGGAAAAGACATCGATGCGAGGCTAGAAGAGCTCGGCGCAGAGCGCTTATATGAAAGGATAGACTGCGATCTCGACTTTGAAGAAGCGGCAGAAACATGGAAGGAAGGGGTGCTGGAAAAGCTCGAGGAACAGAGTCCCTCCGCTCAGGCTGAAGGTGTGGCGAAGGCGAAGGAAACAGCGGTCTGGCCCGTCTACTCCAAAGCGAATCCGTTCCGGGCGGAGATACTCCAGAATATCAACCTGAACGGGCGTGGATCCAACAAGGAAACCCGCCACATCGAGCTGGATTTAGAAGGATCGGGACTTGACTATGAGCCGGGCGACAGTATCGGCATTTTACCGGAAAATGAGGAGAAGCTTACGGATGAACTGATCCAGGAAATGGGCTGGGACGGGAAAGCATCGGTCACTATAACCAAAGATGGAGAAATCCGTTCGGTGCGTGAAGCGCTCCTGTCCGTCTACGAAACGACGGTGCTGACGAAGCCGCTGCTTGAAAAATCCTCTACCTTGACGGATAACGAGGACCTGAAAGCGCTCATCAAAGACACGGAGGCATTGAAATCCTATATATACGGCCGCGACTTACTGGATTTTGTCCGTGATTTCGGACCGTGGGACGTACCGGCTGAAGAATTCCTTTCAATCCTTCGTAAATTACCGGCCCGTCTGTATTCCATTGCCAGCAGCAGTGCAGCGAATCCGAATGAAGTCCACCTGACAATCGGAGCTCTGCGCTATGAAGCGAACGGTCGTCAGCGCAACGGCGTCTGCTCGGTACAATGTGCAGAGCGGGCAGACGCAGGGAATACGCTACCAGTCTTTGTCCAAAAAAACCGTAATTTCCGCTTGCCGGAATCAGGAGATTCAAAGATCATCATGATCGGAGCCGGAACCGGCGTAGCTCCGTACCGTGCATTTCTCGAAGAACGCGAAGAAAGGGAGGACGAGGGAGAGAACTGGCTCTTTTTTGGAGAGCAACACTTCGTTACCGATTTCCTTTATCAGACGGAGTGGCAGCGCTGGAAAAAAGAGGGCCTGCTCACCCGGATGGATGTCGCTTTCTCGAGGGATACTGCGGAGAAAATATACGTGCAGGACCGTTTGTGGGATCAGCGGCAGGAAGTGTTCCGCTGGCTTCAAGAAGGAGCGTATGTATACGTATGCGGCGATGAATCCCGAATGGCGAAGGATGTGGATCGGACACTTACAGCTATTATGGAATCGGAAGGGAACCTTTCTTCTGAGGAAGCGTCCGATTATATGAAAGCACTTCGAACAGAAAAACGATACCAGCGGGACGTTTACTGAACCGCTGCAGCAAGAAAGGGAGAGAGATATGACCGATAAACAGCCGGGACGACCAAGTGAAATGGAAAAACTGAAGGAAAAAAGTGATTACTTGAGAGGCTCCCTCGTAAAGAGCTTTCAGGAACCGTTGACAGCGAGTATTCCTGAGGGGGATGCCAAAATACTGAAGTTCCACGGTAGCTATATGCAGGATGACCGTGATCTACGTCTGGAAAGGAAACAGCAGAAACTCGAGCCTGCCTATCAGTTCATGACGAGAGTTCGGGCCCCGGGAGGGGTGGCGACACCAGAGCAGTGGCTCGTTATGGATGACATAGCGAATAAATATGGAAATAAGACGCTCAAGCTTACAACGCGACAGGCTTTTCAGACGCATGGGGTATTGAAATGGAACATGAAGCCTCAAATCCAGGAGATCAATGAGGCACTTATGGATACACTCGCTGCCTGCGGAGATGTGAACAGGAACGTGATGGCCGGTGCCAATCCTTACCGGTCGGAGATACACGGAGAAGTGTACAAATGGTCAAAAGAATTGAGCGATTACTTATCCCCCCGTACCAAAGCGTATCATGAAATATGGCTGGATGAAGAAAAAATTGTCGACACCAGGTCGGAAGAAGAGATCGAACCGATGTACGGGAAATTCTATCTTCCGAGAAAGTTCAAGATTGGGATTGCCGTGCCTCCGTCAAATGATGTAGATGTCTATTCCCAGGACCTCGGATTCATCGCCATCGTTGAAAATGGGAGACTGCTCGGATTCAACGTTACCGTTGGGGGCGGAATGGGGATGACACACGGAGACACGAACACGTACCCTCAGATCGCCCGCGTCATCGGCTTCTGCAAGCCTGAAAACATTTTAGACGTGGCAGAGAAGATCATCACCATCCAGCGCGATTACGGAAACCGCTCTGATCGGAAAAATGCAAGATTCAAATATACAATCGATAAGCGTGGTCTCCCGTGGGTAAAAGAAGAGCTCGAACAGCGCCTCGGTTACAGACTCGAGGAAGAGCGTGACTTCCACTTCGATCATAACGGAGACCGGTATGGATGGACCGAGGGGAACGGTGAATGGCACTTCACTTTATTTGTCCAGAACGGCCGGATTAAAGATGAAGACAATTATCCACTTATGACAGGTCTCCGAGAAATTGCCAAAGTCCATGAAGGGGAGTTCCGGCTGAGTCCGAACCAGAATCTCATTATTGCAAGGGTAACGGATGCGAAAAGAGAAGAGATTGAGGCACTGATTGAAAAGTACGGTTTGACAGATGGCAGGTCCCATTCGGCGCTCAGAAGGAATTCGATGGCCTGTGTCGCAATGCCGACATGTGGGCTTGCGATGGCGGAGTCAGAGAGGTATCTTCCAACGCTCGTCGATAAACTCGAAGATATTCTGGACGAAGCGGGTCTCCGGGAGGAAGAAATCGTCATCCGGATGTCCGGCTGCCCGAACGGCTGCTCCAGGCCGGCCCTGGCGGAAATCGCGTTCATCGGCAAAGCGCCGGGCAAATACAACATGTACCTTGGCGGAGGGTTTACAGGAAACAGACTGAATCGGCTATACCGCGAAAATATCGGAGAAGAAGAGATTCTCGATACTCTCCGTCCTCTTTTCATCGAATATGCGACGGAGAGAGAAGAAGGGGAACATTTCGGTGATTTCGTCATTCGGGCCGGGCACGTAAAAGCTGTGCAGTCAGGTCTTGATTTTCATTCGGAGGTGAAAGTATGAAGGTGAACACGGAAGAGAAAAAACAGGGATCCGGGCTTACGCATTTGGATAGGCTCGAGGCAGAAGCCATCTATATTATCCGGGAAGTGGCGGCGGAGTGCGGGAATCCGGTCATGCTGTATTCGATCGGCAAAGACAGCTCGGTGATGCTTCACCTGGCGATGAAGGCTTTTTATCCCGAGAAGCCCCCCTTCCCGTTCATGCATATCGACACGACGTGGAAATTCAAAGAAATGATAGAGTTTCGGGACAGGAAAGCAAGAGAGCTCGGCATCGACATGATCGTTCATACCAACGAACAGGCAGCGAAGGAAGGGATTAACCCGTTCGATCACGGAGCAAATTATACAGACATTATGAAAACCCAGGCATTGAAAGAAGGACTTGATAAGTACGGGTTCGATGCTGCTTTCGGTGGAGGACGCAGGGACGAGGAGAAGTCACGTGCCAAAGAGCGGGTGTTTTCGTTCCGTAACAAGAACCATGCCTGGGACCCGAAGAATCAGAAGCCAGAGATGTGGAAGTTGTACAATACGAGGATTGACAAAGGAGAAAGCATGCGCGTCTTTCCTTTGTCCAATTGGACGGAAAAGGATATCTGGCAGTATATCCGAAAGGAAAATATCGATATCGTTCCGCTCTATTATGCGAAAGAACGTCCAGTCGTCTATCGCGAAAACAATATCGTGATGGTCGATGATGACCGGATGCGCTTCGAGCCGGGAGAGAAGGTTGTCCATCGCAAAGTCCGCTTCCGTACGCTCGGGTGTTATCCACTGACCGGTGGAGTGGAATCGGAAGCGGAAACGCTGGATGAAATCGTCGAGGAAACGCTCGGAGCAGTATCGTCGGAACGGACCAGCCGGGTGATTGATCAGGAAGCGGCCGGAAGCATGGAGCGGCGGAAGAGAGAGGGGTACTTCTAGTATGGAAAGTCTGTTGAAATTCATTACGTGCGGGAGCGTGGATGACGGCAAGTCCACGCTCATCGGTCACATGTTATATGATGCGAAGCTACTATTTGCCGATCAGGAGAAGGCACTCGAACTCGACAGCAAAGTCGGAAGCCGGGGCGGAGAAATCGATTATTCGCTGCTTCTTGACGGGCTGATGGCTGAACGGGAGCAGGGGATAACGATCGATGTGGCTTACCGATACTTTACGACGGATGCCCGTTCATTTATCGTAGCCGATACGCCGGGACATGAACAGTATACGAGAAACATGGCGGTAGGAGCTTCTTTTGCGGATCTCGCAGTCATCCTCGTCGATGCGACGAAAGGGGTCATCACCCAGACGAAACGTCATGCGAGAATCTGCTCCCTTATGGGGATCCGTCATATGGTTTTGGCCGTGAATAAAATGGACCTCATCAAATATGACGAAGAAACGTTCAGGAAAATTAATCGTGACTTCGACACATTCATCTCTTCTTTTGCGGACATAAATACAACGGTGATCCCCGTATCCGCCACGGAAGGGGACAATATTACGTCGAACTCTACGAATACACGCTGGTATAATGGACCGCCACTGCTTACATATCTTGAGAATGCCGACGTTACAAAAGAAGAAGAGGAAGCGCCTTTCATCATGCCGGTACAACGGGTCTCCCGTCCGGGGTACCACTTCCGGGGATTTCAGGGGCAGATTGAGTCCGGTCGAATCCACCTGGGAGATGAAGTTCTGATATTACCAAGCAGAGAACGGGCAACAGTTAAAAACATTCTCATCACTGATCGGGAAGTGGGCCGGGGGGATACCGGACAGCCGGTAACTGTGCAGCTGGACAGGGAATTGGATATATCGAGAGGCAACGTGATTACTGATGTAGATCTTCCAGTTACGGATCGTTTCACCTCAAGTCTCCTCTGGATGGACGATGAACCGCTGACAGAAGGGAAAAACTTTCTCGTGAAAGCTGGTACCAAGACGATTCCAGGTACAGTAACCGCTATTCATCATAAAACGGATATCAACACCGGGGACCAGGTGGATGTATCTCGAGGAGAGAAGAATGAGCTGCTTACTGTGGAGGTTGTTACGGCGGAAAAAGGTGTGTTTGACAGCTTCCGAAATAATGAGACGTTGGGGGCATTTATTCTAATCGACCGCGTGACGAACAGTACGGCGGCAAGCGGTGTCATCGAGGAGACGATGCACAATTCTCCGAATACTACTTGGGAAGATACATCGATCACCCGGGAATTCCGAGCCGGTCAGAAAGGGCAGAAGCCGGTCACTCTCTGGTTCACCGGCTTGTCGGGGTCCGGGAAATCGACTCTTGCTAGTGAAATAGAAGCAAGACTTTTCCACGAAGGATACCATACAATGCTTCTGGACGGAGACAATGTCCGCCACGGATTGAACGGTGATCTTGGTTTTAATGCAGAAGACCGTTTCGAAAATATCCGCCGGATAGCGGAGGTATCACGTCTTATGAACGATGCCGGTCTGATTACGCTCACCTCTTTCATCTCACCGTATCAGAGGGACAGAGAGAAAGCGAAGAAGATCATTGGAGAAGGGTTTATCGAAATTTTTGTCAATACACCTCTGGAGGTTTGCGAAGAGAGGGATGTAAAAGGATTATACCAAAAGGCTAGAAAAGGTAAGATTTCCGGATTCACTGGCGTGTCTGCTCCTTATGAGGCACCAGGGGATCCGGACATAGAAGTCGATACAACCGATCTTTCGCTTGAGGAAGCGACAAACTACGTGCTGAAAGAAATCAAAAGGTACATGGGTCAGCCGTGATGAAAAGGTAAAAGGGGCCAAGATAAATATGACGATGGAGATGGCGATGGTTTTAGGAATTGTCGGGCTGATGCTGATCGGTCTTATAATGGACGTGGTACGACCTGAGCTGCTGGTACTCACGACGCTCTTCGTGTTCATCGTGTTCGGTTTCATTTCTCCGGAAGAGGGGCTTGCAGGTTTTTCAAACCAGGGAATGCTGACAATTGGGTTGTTATTCATTGTCGGGGGAGTGTTCGAAAAAAGCGGTCTTGCGGAGAAGTTTGTTTCCCGAATCCTTTCAGGTGCAGCGTCGGAAGGGAAAGCCAGAGGACGTCTGCTGATTCCATTGGCCGGCATGTCAGGATTTCTGAACAATACTCCGCTCGTCGTAACGCTTACTCCGCTCGTCCGGAAATGGTGTGAAGTCCACAAGATAGCTCCTTCCAAATTCCTGCTGCCCTTGTCGTATGCGACCATTCTGGGAGGAACAATGACACTGATGGGGACATCGACGAACCTTGTAATTCACGGGCTGCTACTTGACTTCGGGGAACAGGGATTCCGTTTCTTCGAGCTTCTGATTGTAGGACTTCCGGTTACGGTGGTCGGACTTATTTATCTTCTTCTTTTCGCTCCGCGTCTGCTCCCCGGGCACGAGAGCGGAGAAGGTGAAGAGGAAGAAGTGAGCCCGAGAGACTTCCTGAGTGAACTCCGGGTGCAGATTGATTTTCCGCACGCCGGAAAAACAGTAAAAGAGGCAGGTCTCCGGAATCTGGAAAGTTTATACCTGATAGAAATCAGACGCGGGAAAGAGAGAATCGCTCCCGTGTCCGGCGATACCCGGATTTTCCCCGGAGATCGTCTCTTTTTCACTGGAGTCATCTCATCGATCGCAGAACTTGGAAAACGCCGGGGCCTGGTCGTTGATACAGGCACTGATTTAAGTATCGTCGGTTTAAAAAAAGGGACGAATAAACTGAGAGAAGGGGTGGTCTCTCATCAGTCCTCTCTGCTCGGTCGTACCGTGAAAGAAATTCGGTTCCGTGAAGCTTATGATGCCGCTGTTGTAGCCATCCATCGTAACGAAGAGCTGTTAGAAGGGAAAATCGGTGACATCAAACCAAAGGCGGGGGATGTATTGCTGATGGTCGCTGGCGAGTCGTTTGATCAACGCATGAAGAGGCATCGTGACTTTTACGTTACATTTCCTGAGGGAAAAGAAAAATTTTTTGAAGATGATCGTACCGGATGGAGTGCTCTGGTCATTTTCATAGGAGCTATCGTGTGTGTGGTCAGCGGATTTCTTAGTATTTTCAATGCCATGGCCTTGGCTGTCGGTCTGATGCTCGCTTTTCGCCTCGTTTCCCCTGAAGAGGCACGGGAGATGATCCGGTTCCGGGTGCTTCTCCTTATTGCGGGAGCCCTCGGAATAGGCAACGTCATCATCGAATCGAAAGCGGCGGACTGGATGGCGCAGGAGCTTATGGAAGCGATGGAACCCTACGGAGTCATCCTTCTGCTTGTCGTTTTATATGGAATGATTGCTCTTCTAACAGAAGTCGTGACGAATAATGCGGCAGCTGTCATCATGTTCCCTGCCGCCTATCAGATTTCCGGACCGATCGGGATAGAACCGATCGGCATGGCGATCCTTGTAGCGATAGCAGCTTCTGCAAGCTTCTTATCACCGATTGGTTACCAGACGAACCTGATTGTTTTCGGTCCTGGAGGCTACCGCTTCCGGGATTATCTGCGGGCCGGGATGCCCCTTACTTTTCTTACCGGGATTGTAACGGTAGGAATGGTTTATTTGGTATATATGTAGAGTTCTGATGTTAATGAGGGGGTTGAATGGAGCGAATGAATGATGTACCTTGTCATGCTCTCAATCTTCGTACCACAGTCTATCGAATCATAAAGGAAGAAGCACTGAGAAATATAATCCCTCGGTGCTTCTCCTTTATTCATCCATCCATCCGGTTTCACAATATAAACGTTTAAAGTTTAAGCTTTCACCCACCTATAGTGAATCCATTTAGCGAAGAATTACCTCCTGGAAAGTAAATACTTAAACAAAGAAAGACCGTCCATGTGGGCGGTTTTTCTTTTAAGTCTTAGAAGTGACTGTTATAGAAAAATAATGAAAATTGTAAAGCAATTTTTTAGTATCCGCATTACATGCTGGATTTATATTAGTTTTAAAGAAACAGTTATTAATTTTTTGCACTTATTCCTTTACCCACCGTTAAGCAATTTTCATTTCTTTTTGGTCCCAAATGAAAGTCATATAATGCATTGTTTTGCAAATTAGGAAAAAATAAAAAAACCCTCGAAACGTTGGCATTCCAACATTTCAAGGGATTTTTGAGTACTATCCTGCAAATTGTAGAATTTAACGAGAGTAGAATTCTACGATTAGTGCTTCGTTGATATCAGCAGCAAGCTCGTTACGCTCAGGGAAACGAGTGAAAGTACCTTCAAGCTTGTCAGCATCAAAAGATACATACTCAGGAGTGAAGCTGTTAAGCTCTACTGCTTCCTGAACGATATTCAGCTTCTGTGATTTTTCACGAAGGCTGATTGATTGTCCTGGTTTTACGCTGTATGACGGGATGTCAACGCGTGAACCATCAACAAGAATGTGGCCGTGGTTTACAAGCTGACGCGCCTGACGACGAGTACGAGCAAGACCAAGACGGTATACAAGGTTGTCAAGACGAGCTTCAAGAAGGATCATGAAGTTATCACCGTGACGTCCAGGTAGTTTACCTGCTTTGTCGAATAGGTTACGGAACTGACGCTCAGTTACTCCGTAAGTGTGACGAAGCTTCTGCTTCTCCTGAAGCTGAAGACCATATTCAGATAGTTTTTTACGCTGAGTAGGACCGTGTGGACCCGGAGCGTAAGGACGCTTTTCTAGTTCTTTACCAGTGCCGCTTAGTGAAACACCAAGACGACGAGACAGTTTCCAAGATGGACCTGTATAACGAGCCATAATTTGACTCCTCCTTGTGTTTTTATTTTGTTGTAAAATAAAAACCATGTGATAAACCATCAACACCCATTTTGTTATCTTGCACCATCGCCCTGCAGCAGGGGTTACACGATGCACCTACAAACAATAGGAACAAAATGAGACATTCATGTGTTCACAAAAGGCTGCATTATTTTACACAAAGATCATCATACAATTTATAAGGCTTTCTGTCAACCGTTATTCTGAAACATCATTGATAGCGCGTATATTAAAATATGCAAATACACGATGGCGGTTTTTGCTGAAATAATTGCTGAAAAGTCTGTTACGAAAAGCGGCCTGCGAGTATAGTAAATAGGACATACTGTGCTATAATTAATATTTGTAAATATCTGAAAATTATATAATAAAGCAATTATATTTAATACATAAGCTATGTTAAGGATTGTTTTTGTTTCTGCACGGCTGGTGATTGCAGCGTAAGGGGGCGAAGCCTGCGGGCTCATCGCCCGGCCGCGGGTAGCATCCCCCCTCTCGCTGCAATCACCAGCCATCTTTAACAAAGCCAATACATAAGAGACGAAGGTGAAAAAATGGATTCGCTGAAACCGTTTATGGACCGATTTAAAGCTGGTGTCTTTGATATTCTCGCACATTCCATGGCAGGAGAAAGCTCGATCAGACACTGGTACCGTCAGTTATCTGCCCTATTAAAAGAACACTTTGATATAGAAGAAACCTTCTATTTATATAAGGAAGGAGAGCATCTTTATGAATACGATGAATCTCTGGAAAAGCGGGAACCAATAGATAAAAGCATCATTAACCAACTTAATAATCAGCCATACTATATTTTAAAATATAATCAGACATTTCTTAAGCAGGGAGATATTTTAATTCCATGCTACGAAAAATCCGATCTGATGGGTTTTATCGCAATCAGACCTTTACCTGAAGCGCAGTGGGCAAAAAACCCTGTCATGGTATCAGTTTTAGCTTGTGATACTGCTGTACTTTATCAGAATGTCAGAAGGATGTTAATCACCGCAGAAGAGAGAAAAAGGTATCATGAGCTTTTTGATGTCACAAAAGCGTTTAATTCCCATATGAATGTGTCTCAGGTACTTGCTAAAATCATTCATTCATTAAAGAACACGTTCTCTCATTATAAGTTCACATTAATTCTCTCAGACGATCAAGGCGTTGAAAAAGGTTTGCCGATTGAATACCTGGATTATCAGTCTGATAACGAAGCGCTTTTTCATGCATTTGTTTCCTCTGAAGTAACAATCGATGATCAGGGAAGCCGTTCCATTATGTATTCACCATTAAAAGGTAAGCAGGGCGTTTATGGATTGTTAAAAACTGAAGGGAAATCTAACAAATCACTCAAAAAGAACGAGATAGAATTTATTAAGGTACTCTCAACCACTGCTGGTCATGCGCTTGAGAATGCAAAACTCTATATGCAATCAAGACAGCTGATTATTGACTTGAAATTAATTAATGACCTGTCACACGAGCTGAATGCAAATCTCAACATGAAAGATATGATGAGCGTGCTGACAGTGCAGATTCAAAAAGCATTGAATCCTGATGAAACAGGGTTGATTTGGGTAGATCATGAGGAATGGAAAATCGTCGAAGGTAGTTCTGCTTTTTTCAACACTGAACAGGGCCGTGTTTATATTGAGAATGTTAAACAGCAGCTGTTAGAAGGAACTGACGGCGTGTACATGTCTGACTGTGCTTTAGAAGCGGGATACCGCTCGCTGATTGCCGTTCCGATGATCCATCATGACGAGTTGAAAGGATTCTGTATCGTGCTTCACCAGGATTCTTACGCTTTTACATTTGAGATGTATAAACTTTTTAAGTCAATCGTCCATCACTCAGCTTTAGCACTTGTCAATGCTATGCTGCGCGTGGAGATGCAGGAAATGATTAACCGGGATCATATGACAGGTCTTTTTGCGAGACATTACCTTGATCAATTCATTGAAGAGTCAATGGCAAAAGATGAGCAGGGTGTATTTATCTTAATTGATATAGACGACTTTAAAAAAGTGAACGACACATATGGTCATCAAAAAGGAGATCAGGTCATTATTCAGGTTGCAAAGCATTTAATGTCATTCCAGAACGAGCACAGCGTTTCTGCAAGGTGGGGTGGAGAGGAACTGGCGATCTACTTCCGGAACATTTCACTTCATGAAGGAGTAGCATTAACAGAAAACCTTAGAGAAACTGTTCAGCACGTAACAGATCCGGAAGTATCAATTTCATGCGGAGTCTCCAACTGGACTGGTGAAGTTCATGACGAGATGCTTAGTGTAGTCAAACGTGCTGACATCGCATTGTATAAAGCGAAAAACACCGGCAAGAACCGCGTTGTCTGGTTAAAAAGAGAATCAGATCAGATTATGCGCTCTTAAAAGGACTGTTTAAATGCAGTCCTTTTTATATTGGAAAGATCCATTGAAATTATTACAAAATCAAGTAAAATAGGTTATGAAAGCGATTACAAAACAAGGGGAGCTTGACATGTCAAGAGAGAAAAAAAGATTTGAAACAGAGGTTATTCATAGTGGGTATGATTCAGGAAAATATGAAGGATCACTGACGCCTCCGCTTTACCAGACGTCAACTTATACATTTGCTCATGCCGCTGAAGGGGAAAGGCGATTTGCAGGAGATGAGGAAGGATACATTTATTCACGTCTTGGAAACCCGACAGTGAAAGTACTTGAAGACAGAATGACAACGATTGAAGACGGGGAAGCTGCTTTAGCATTTGGTTCCGGTATGGCTGCTGTTTCAGCGATTCTGTTTCATCTATTAAAATCAGGGGATCATATTGTCTGTTCGAAAGGAGTGTACGGTTGTACATTCGGTTTGCTTGAATTGATGTCAGAAAAGTTCCAGATCACGCATGAATTTGCGAACCTTTCTACAGAAGAAGCGATCAGACAATCGATTTCACCGGACACAGCCTGTATATACGTAGAAACACCCATTAATCCAACAATGGAGATCATTGACCTTGAACTGGTTTGCCGCGTAGCAAATGAGCAGGGGATTCCTGTTGTAGTTGATAATACATTTAGCTCACCTTACCTCCAGAACCCGTTAAAATTCGGAGCGGACTTTGTACTTCATAGTGCGACAAAGTATATTGGCGGGCACGGGGATGTTATTGGTGGACTGCTGGTTGCAAAATCAGCTGAAGCAATTGCTGAAATCCGGATGACAACCCAAAAAGATATTGGCGGGATCATGTCACCATTTGATGCGTGGCTATTACTGAGAGGTTTAAAAACGCTCGCTGTCAGGCTGGACCGTCATTGTGATAATGCTGAAAAAATTGCGGGCTATCTCAAACAGCACCCGTCTGTCAGAAATATTTATTTTCCTGGCGACAATGACCATCCATCACACCACATCGCTGCGAAGCAAATGAGTAGATGGGGGGGCCTCATTTCGTTTGATTTTAATGGCACAAAGAAAATGGCTCAGGCTTTTATGGATGAATTAAAGCTGATCAAAATAGCAGTGAGCCTTGGAGATGCAGAAACACTGATTCAGCATCCTGCAACAATGACACACTCAGTCATACCTGAGGCGACAAGGCAGGAAATGGGCATCAGCGATACGCTGCTGAGACTGTCAGTCGGGCTTGAATCATGGGAGGATATTAAAGAGGACCTTGACCAGGCATTTACAAGAATTGAGGAAAGTGCAGCAATGAAGCAGGAAAGCTGATCATATAAAAGCCGCACGCGAATCGTCGCTTGCGGCTTTTTTGGCAATCATTAAATAGATTTAGTTAAAATTTCCGCGAATGTTTCAAGTCCTTTTTGATCTTCCTCATCAAAGCGGCTCTTTACCGGACTGTCAATATCGAGGACGCCGATTACTTCGCTGTCTTTAACGAGTGGGACCACAATCTCTGACTGAGAAGCAGCGTCACATGCAATATGGCCGGGGAATGCACGAACATCCTCGACACGCATCGTTTTGTTTTCACCTGCAGCTGTGCCGCATACGCCTTTTCCAAGTGGAATTCTTACACAGGCAGGAAGCCCCTGGAATGGTCCGAGTACAAGCTCGCCATCCTCCATTAGATAAAAGCCTACCCAGTTCGTTTCATCCAGAAATTGATTCAGCAATGCTGAGGCATTGCTTAGATTTGCAATCCGGTTCGGTTCATCTTCGAGTAAAGCCTTAAGCTGTTTGTGAACCATTTCATATTGTTTTTCTTTACTGCCTTTATACGTTTCGACATTAAACATCTTATCACCCGCTTAATTGATTTGATTTTTCCTTTCATACGCGTAATTTGAAGAACGCTTTTTAAAGGAAGGCTGCCGTGGCACCCCGAATATATACATTAGAATAATACAGGTATAACACAGCATGGAACTTGAAGCAATCATTTGAAAGGGTGAAGACAAATGAATGGGCAGCGCGAAACAAAATCCGAAGTCATGACAACAGCAGTGGATCTGTTTTATACAAAAGGGTTTCACGGTACGAGTATCAGAGATATTTCAGCATCAGCAGGTGTAAACGTTGGAACAGTATCATATTATTTTGCGGGGAAAAAAGGGTTGCTGGAAGAATGTCTGATTGCATTTTTCGAACCATACCTGAATGTGCTTGAAAAGTCACTGAATGAGGGGAAGCACCATAAAAGTGCTGTAATGAGCGCTGCCTGTGACGTGATCAGGTTCCAACAGCAGCATCACCGATTTGCCAGATTTGCCTGGCGGGAGATTACACTTGATCACCAGCTGATCAGAGAGATGACTGCATGTTACTTACGAAAAGAGCAGTATTTATGGAAGATGCTGATGGCTGAGGATATTGAAAAAGGACACAGCTTTAAGCTGTCCCCTTCGTTTTTTCTGATTCAGCTGAATTCCATGATCACAACACCTTTTTTACAAAGCCAGACTGTAAGGGAGCTGTGGCATATGAATACTGCAGACCCTTATTTTACAAGGCAATATATCGAAACGGTTGAAATATGGTTTAACAGTGTAACTTCAAGTTACGGATTAAGTGCAATCAGCTGATCGGATCCCTGCATCAGGCCGGATGCGGTATGTGCATCAGAGCCATAGACAAGTTTAATACCCATCTGGTGAGCAGCTGATGCGATCGCAGGAGACGGATAAGTTTCCTGACAATACGGTTTTCCGGTTCCGGCTCCGTTATAATCAAGCTCAAGGTTCCGGGATTTTATCACATTTAACAGCTGTTGGATTTCAGCTTCATGTGAGTCCAGTGCAGGGAAGAGCCGCTGAAACTTTCTGGCGAGTGTGATATGTCCCATTCTTTTCGGTTTATATTCACCCAGGTCAGCAAGTGCGGATTGGATCACGGTCTCATAATAAAGTGAATGCACAGCATCAGCAGACCCTGTCAAAGAAATTAGCTCCTTAAAAGCATCCGGGCTGAAGTCAAGACAGACATACCGGTCTGCAGCTTTCAGGAAATGCACTGAAAGAATCGAATCATCCAGTGCGGGACCATACTGATTCAGAAAATTACGGGTCTCCTCTTCAAAGCCTTCAATATAATCAACTTCAAGTCCTGTGTGAATGCGCAGGTCTTTTTTATATACTTTTTTAATCGCCTCAATATCTTTTAAGTAATGTTCGAGATCCTCCTGTCGCATGCCACTGTCCTTATCAGGAACTGTGTCATAAAAGCCTTCCGGCAGCGGGGCATGCTCAGTAAAAGTAATATCCTTAAGCCCGGCTTCAATCGCTTTCTCAGCATATAACGATAAAGCATCCTGAGAGCCGTGAGGGCAATATGGCGTATGAATATGTCCATCTCTGGTAATCATCATGTCCAGTCCTTTCGCATACGAAAAAAGTCGTGTCAAAAAATCAAGAAAAAACAAGAAATCTCATTTGTTACATGGTATCATAAAGTCAATACATTTTTCATATTGACATAGACATGGGCTGCTTGAACAGGAGGCATAAGATGGAGTACATAATTGGATCCGTCATTTTAATCATTATATTGATCATCACTGCTTTCGTATTAAGGAAGAAGCAGTATAAAGAAGTAGATAAACTTGAGGAACAGAAGCTCGACATTCAGCACAGACCTGTTCTTGAAGAAATGACAAAAGTAAAACAACTGAACATGAATGGTCAGACAGAGGAGCTCTTTGAAAAATGGAGAGACTCATGGAACAATATTGTTGATAAACAATTAGCTGAAGTAGACAGTATGCTGTTTGATGCTGAGGAATATATTGATAAGTTCCGTTTCAAAAAATCACGAAAAGTACGTGAAGACATTGCGATTGAGCTGGATAAAGCTGAAGAACATATGAATGAAATTCTTTCTGAACTGGAAGAATTAATGGGCAGTGACGAGAAGAACCGCGAAGAAATCCAGCTGGTAGAAGCCGATTACAAAGATGCAGCTTCACTGATCCGTAACAGACGTACCCAATTCGGCAAGGCTGCTGAGCCAATTGAACGTAAAATTATGGCTTTAGAGCCGAAGCTTGATGAATATCATAATCTGACAGCTGAGGGAAATTATCTTCAGGCAAGAGAAATTGTGATTTATTTGACTGCAGAGATTAATGAGATCATCATGATGATCGAGAGTGCGCCAGAACTTGCAGATGACCTGCTTGATGAACTGCCGAAAGAATTGAATGAGTTAAAGGATGCCTGTAAAGAAATGGACGAACAGCAGTATCCGATCCATCATTTAAACCTTGAAGAAGGGTGTCTTGTAATCGAGAACAACCTGAAAGAAGCTGAAAGGCATCTGATCAGACTGGAATTTACTGAAGCTGAAGAACTGAGAGTGAACACGAGAAAAGAAATTGATGAAGCGTTTATTGCATTGGAAGATGAAGTGAATGCAAGAACTCACCTTCCGGCTAAAATTGCAAACGTTAGAAAGCTTCTAGAGACGTTAAAAATCAGAAATAATGAATTGATCCGTGAAATGGATTATGTGCGGCAGGGATATCAACTCGATCAAGAAGACCTGGATCTGCCAAAAGAAAAGGAAACTCAGCTTGAAGAACTGGCTGATACATTTGATCATCAGAACAAGCAGTTGGAAAAACAGCTTGAACCTTATTCGTCTGTATTAAAAGAAACAGAGAAAATTGAAACTGAACTGATGCAGATCGATGAGGAACATAAAAAGTATGCTGGTGAACTTGAACAGCTTAGAAGTGACGAATTAGCTGCGAGAAACCAGCAGGAGTATCAGATCAAAGCGGTAAGAGATCAGGAAAAAATCGTAGACAGTGCAAACCTTCCTAAAATACCTGAGTTCTGGTTCTTAGAACGAAAGGATATTATCAGGCAGATTGAAGCGCTTGATTCTTATCTTGCAGAACGTCCGATGAATATGAAGGCGATTAATCAGCACACGATGACGACTGAAAAAATGATTGAAACCTTTACTGAAAATACAGAGGAAATGATTCAGGCTGCCGAGCAGGCTGAAAAAGTGATTCAGTACGGTAACCGCTACAGAAGCCGCCATGAAACAGTGTTTATCGGATTAAACGAGGCAGAGCTGATGTTCAGAAACGGTGATTACCAGAATGCACTCGAGCAGGCAGCTGAGTCAATCGAAAAAATTGAGCCCGGTGCACTCAAAAAAATTGATGCATTATAATCTTCATATAAAAAGAAGCGGCACTTTCTCAGGATGAGAAGTACTGCTTCTTTTTTTGCTTCATTTAATTTGTAGGTTTGACCGGAGCTGTAGATCCTGATCCTGAAGGAATGAATAAACCGATCAATCCACCAGCAATAGCCGGTAAGATCCACCCAAGACTCTGATCCATCAGCGGCAGGAATGAAAATGCTGACGCAAGTGCTGTAAAGCCGGCAGCTGCAAGTCCATCGCTCACACCTAATATAAATGTAGGGATAATTGCACCAACGTAAACGGCCTGTTTACCTTTAATCGTTTTATCAAGGAATGACAGTATAATCAGAACAATTGTCATTGGATAGATCATCACAAGAACAGGAACCGAAACAGCGATCAATTGCGCCAGTCCGATATTTGCAATCATCATACTGAAAACAGAGAAGATGATGACAAATTTCTTGTAAGAAATATTTGGAAACGTTCTTGAAAAGTAAGATGAAGTCGCAGAAACCAGTCCGATAGAAGTCGTCAGACAGGCTGCACCAATCGCAATTCCCAGAATGATCGCACCTGATGAACCATACAGATAGTTCGCAGCTGCAGAAAGCAGTGCGCCACCATTATCCTGAACGCCAACTGCATTTAAACTTGTAGCGCCAAGGTAGCTTAGTGAAATATATACGGCTGCAAGGCCTGATGCTGCGATTAACCCTGCGAAAACAGCAGCTCTTACCACCTGCTTACGGTCTGTCACACCTTTATTTTGAATCGCAGAGATAATAACAATCGCAAACACAAGTGCTGCAATCGCATCAAGTGTCAGATAACCTTCTAAAAATCCTGTAATAAATGGAGAATCTGCATAGCCGGCTACAGCCTGACCAGGTTCGCCCATCGGATTAATAAAGGCACCGCCTACCAAAACTGCTAAAATAACAACTAATACTGGTGTTAATATTTTGCCGATCCGGTCAACGAGCTTTGCCGGATTCAACGATAACCATGCAGTTGCTGCAAAAAACAATATAGAAAATAAAAGTAACGTCCAGCCGCCTGCAGTATCCTGAGTCAGAAATGGTAAAACACCGATTTCATAGGAAACAGTTGCTGTTCTCGGGATACCAAAGAACGGTCCGATTGCCAGGTACAGGATGATTGTAAAGATTATTCCGAAAATTGGGTGTACACGACTTGCCAGGTCCATCGGGCTTCCGCCAGACTTCGCTATAGAAATGACACCTAATAAAGGAAGACCTACCCCGGTCAGAAGGAATCCTGCGATCGCAACCCAGCTGCTATCACCCGACTGCTGTCCGAGCAGAGGCGGAAAGATCATATTCCCGGCACCTAGGAAAAGTGCAAAGAGCATAAGCCCAACCGTGAAAACGCTACCATATGTTATTTTATTGCTATTCATAATACCCTCCACCGATGATCTAAGTTTTACCGCAACATCATATCATAGAAAAGTTGAAATTTGTCGAAAATAGCAAAAGTCTAAATAAAGAGAAAATTGTGTCTGCTCAACTGATAAATTTCCTTAAATAACATTCCTGAGGCAGATATGTTAGGATGAATAAGGTTTAATGAAATAAATGTAGCGTTTGTATAAGAGATTCACTATAAAAGAAAGAGTGATCACCATGATTTATCTGGATAACAGTGCAACGACAAAACCACATCCTGAAGTCATTTCTTCATATATAAAGGTAAATGAACAGTTTTATGGAAACCCTTCCTCCATTCATGCATTTGGAGAGAAAGCATCATCACTTTTTCAAAAGGCACAGCAGCAGTGTAGCGAACTTTCAGGTCTGCCTGACAGCAAAGTGATTTTTACCTCCGGCGGGACAGAGTCAAACAATCTGGCGATTAAAGGATCCGCTTATTTTCTACAGGGTAAAGGAAAGCATTTAATCACAACGGCAATTGAGCACCCATCAGTTCTAGAAGTGTTTAAAAAGCTTGAAAATGAAGGGTTTGAAGTCACCTATTTGCCTGTCGATCCAGCTGGTGTGATTTCTCTGGATGACCTGAAAGCAGCACTCAGAAAAGATACAATTCTGGTATCAATCATGTATGTGAATAATGAAATCGGCAGTATACAGCCCATTCATGAAGCCGGAAAAATCATCAAGGCGAATTCAAATGCCCGTTTTCATTCAGATGCTGTTCAGGCTTATGGAAAGCTGAAAGCTGATTATGAAACGCTGGATATGATCACATTATCAGCCCATAAGTTTAACGGACTGAAAGGGTCAGGCCTGCTGGCAATGAAAAAAGACATGAAGCTTATCCCTGAAATGGCCGGGGGCGGTCAGCAGGAAGGTTTAAGAAGCGGCACAGTCAACACTGCAGGAGCAGTATCACTCGCAAAATCCATGCGACTTGCTTCAGAGCACCAGCCTGAAGCTGATCAGACACTTCAAGCCTGTCAGCAGATGCTGAGGTCATTTTTTGAGAAGAGGGAAGAAGTAAAAGTCCTTTCCCCGGAAAATGCCGCACCACACATCTTTTCTTTAACTGTCCCAAAGCTGACAGGAGAAGTCATTGTGCACGCACTGGCTCAGAGAGAGATCTTTATTACCACTTCAAGCGCGTGCTCATCAAAAATGAATAAAAGAAGCCATGTACTGACTGCCTGCGCCTTCAGCGACCGCGATATCAGGGGTGCAGTAAGAATCAGTCTCGGAGCAGATCAGCAGACAGAAGATATACAAGAATTTATCAGGATCTGGCAGGAAGTCATTCCGCCATTACTGAAAGGAGTATAAGCAATATGCAAATAGATAGAATTTTAATTCGCTACGGCGAGATTTCAACTAAAGGAAGAAACCGGAATAAATTCATCAAGCGTCTTAAGCAAAATATTACGGATGCATGTGCAGATCTCAGTGCTTTTCATATTGAATCAGGCAGGGACAGGATGCACCTCGAGTTAAAAAATCCTGAAGATGCTGATCAGCTGATGGACAGACTTAAATTAATATTTGGGATTCAGTCATTCAGTCCGGTTGTAAAATCTGATAGGGATCTTGAAGAAGTAAAATGTCATGCGGCAGAACTCGTCCAATCACTTGCATCAGAAGGTACACTTTTCAAGGTGAAAGCGAGAAGAGCTGACAAAAATTATCCGCTCGATACGAATGAATTAAATTACGAAATAGGATCGCACGTATTAAGAAACGTACCCGGTTTGAAAGTGGAAATGAGAAAGCCTGAAGTTGAACTGACAGTTGAAGTGAGAAGTGAAGCTGTCTATCTGTCAGCGCAGACGATCCAGGGAGCAGGCGGAATGCCAATTGGAACTGGCAATAAAGCAGTACTGATGCTCTCAGGTGGTCTCGACAGCCCGGTTGCCGGCTATCAGATGATGAAAAGAGGTGTTGAACTCGAAGCTGTTCATTTTTTCAGCCCTCCATTTACGAGTGAAAAATCAAAAGAAAAGGTAAAGCAGCTTGCTTCTGAACTTGCAGGTTTCTCCGGATCTGTAAAGCTTCACATCGTACCTTTTACGAACATTCAGCAAACGATTCATCAACAGGTTCCTGAAAATTATACGATGACATCAACAAGAAGAATGATGCTGCGTATCTCTGATGAAATTAAAAAGAAAACCGGTGCAAAAGCTATTGTCACAGGTGAAAGCCTTGGTCAGGTTGCCAGTCAGACATTAGAGAGTATGGAAGCAATCAACGCGGTAACGAATACGCCGGTACTGCGACCACTCATAGCATCAGATAAAACAGATATTATTGAGATTGCAAAAGAGATTGGCACGTATGAAACATCGATCCTGCCATATGAAGATTGCTGCACCATCTTTACACCGGCAGCACCAAAAACCAGGCCAAAAACAGAAAAAGTGGCTTTTTATGAAAGCTTTATCGATTTTGAAGACATGATCCTTCAGTCTGTTGAAGAGACTGAAACCATCATTTTAAAGCCTGGATACCGCACAGAAGAAGCTTTAGAAACTGATTTATTTTAAGCGTGAGCTTCACGTTTTAATCGTTCTCGTTTGTTAGGAACATTTACCATTAATAAGCCACGTGTTATTGCACATTCTATATTCACAAGGAGGTGATAGCACATGGCAAACAGAAGCTCAAACCAGCTTGTTGTTCCAGGTGTAGAACAAGCTCTTGATCAGATGAAATACGAAATTGCTACTGAATTCGGCGTACAGCTTGGAGCTGACTCTACATCACGCGCAAACGGTTCAGTAGGTGGAGAAATCACTAAGCGTCTAGTTCAGATGGCTGAACAACAGCTTAGCGGATATCAGAAATAATAATGAAAGAACAGCAGGTGCTTAAATGAGGCGCCTGCTGTTTTTGCGTGTTAAGCAACCGGTATGGAAGCTGCAAATGCGCTGGCAGCAGAATTGAATCCCATTTGCTGTTGATTGTATGAGGTATTCAGTTGATTGGATCGGCTACAGAAATAATTGGATCAGCTTCAGGATTAATTGAACGTGAAGGATTTTATTGAATCATCTTTGTTATTAATTACATCATCTATCTACTTATTTACATCACCACTCAAATTATTTGAACGCTCCGGTATAACAAAATAAGCCTGCTTTCACATTTCTCGATCCAGTTCCAGGCGCTAGCTTTTCGGGTCATAAGTCAAGCATCGATAAACGGGAAAGTCCACCCGTTTTCCGCTCCTCGCCTTATGCCCTTCGAAGCTGAGCAAGCGCCTTCCACTTTTCTAGTTCAATCCACTTCATCTTTCGAAATATTTTTTGTACACTGAGTATAAATGTGTCGAAAGAAAAGAGGGTTTTGATATGCTGCAGCTATTTAAGAATGGAACAATCTATACAATGGAAGAGGAAGGGTCTACAGTAGAAGCTGTTCTGACGAGTAACGGAAAGATTAAAGCAGTTGGATCTGAGGATGAATTATTAGCATCTGCAGGCAATGAAGAGGTTACAACTGTGGATCTTGAAGGCAAAACCATGTTTCCGGGGTTTGTAGATAGCCACTTACATATTGTCGGGGTAGGGGAGACGCTGCTCAGACTGGATTTATCAGAGATGAAATCAAAGCAGGAAGTGATTGATGCGGTCGCAAAAAAGGCAGCTGAACTGCCAAAGGGTGAGTGGATTCAGGGTGACGGCTGGAATGAGAATCAGTGGGAGGATGCATCTGTTCCGACTGCTGAAGAGCTTGACGCAGTTGCACCTGATCATCCGGTGATTTTGAAAAGAATTTGCAGACATGCTCTAGTGGTTAACTCATTTGCACTGTTTTTAGCTCGAATTGATGAACAGACACCGGATCCTGAAGGCGGGGTCATTGAAAAGTTTAACGGGAAACTCACAGGACAGCTCAAAGATACCGCTCAGGACTTAATGATCCCTGCACTTCCGCCAATAGAGGATGAATATATCCAAAAATCTTTAAAAACTGCGCTTGAGCACGCATGGTCTCTTGGATTAACCGGGGGACATACTGAAGACTTAAGTTATTATGGTGATTTTACAAGAACCTATCGTGCTTTTCAGAAAGTGATCGAAGAAGACGGCCGGCCTTTCAGAGCCCACCTGCTAGTACACCATCATGTGATTGAAGACTGGCACAGACAGGGGCACTCTTTCAGATCCGGGTCCCGTTATGTTGAGTTTGGTGCGATGAAGATCTTTGCTGACGGTGCACTTGGCGGGCGGACAGCATTACTTAAAAATGATTATGCTGATATGCCGGGCGAAAAAGGGGTAGCGATTCATTCACCTGAAAAATTAAAACAGCTTGTATGGAAGGCCAGACAATACGATATGCCTGTTGCTGTGCATACAATCGGGGATCAGGCATTTGAATATATGCTTGATGCGATCGAAGCTTATCCTTCAAACGGGGAGCGGGACAGATTAATTCACGCTCAGATACTGGATGAAGAGCTGATTAAGCGGGCTGAAAAACTGCCGATCGTACTTGATATTCAGCCGAGATTCGTGCCATCTGATTTTCCATGGGTGCAGGACCGGATCGGTAAAGATCGTATGCAGTGGAATTATGCCTGGAAAACGCTGATGGATAGAGGTATTGCGTGCGCTGGAGGATCTGATGCACCAATCGAACCTGTTGATCCGCTGCTTGGCATTCATGCTGCTGTGACAAGAACAAAGCCGGATGACCCAAACAAAACAGTGTATGGTGAAAGTGAAAAACTGAGTATGTATGAAGGGATTTCACTATTTACTAAATGCAGTGCTTATGCGTGTCATCATGAACATGATCGCGGAGTTATCAAGCCGGGCTTTGCAGCTGACTTTACTGTACTTGAAGCAAATCCATTCAAACAAGAGCCGGATGAACTGCTCACGATGAAAGTCGAAAGGACGATTGTTGATGGGAAGACGGTTTATACAAGGGTTTAAAATCATTACTATTTTTATTGCAGGATTTATGTTAAGAACGGGGCGGTTAAATGGAGAACGAAGAAAGATTGGGTATGATTTATACTGCCCTTGCCTATACACTATGGGGACTGCTCCCGGTATATTGGAAGTTTGTTCAGCATGTGCCGGCAGATGAGATTTTAGCGAACCGGGTTTTCTGGTCATTCTGGTTTATGCTCGTTTTACTCATTGCCATGCGCCAGTTCGGTCAGTTTAAGAAAGAGGCACTCTCCCTTTTCAGGCGTCCAAAGCTTTTAGGTGCGCTGGTTGCAGCATCTGTACTGATTAGTATTAACTGGTTTGTCTACATATGGGCAGTGAATTCTGAGCAGATGGTTGAAGCGAGTCTTGGATACTACATTAATCCGCTCGTTTCAGTCCTGCTGGGTGTATTTGTATTAAAAGAAGTTTTATCTAAAGCGCAGGTATTATCATTTATATTAGCGCTGATCGGGGTATTAATTTTAACCATTTCATACGGGAGCTTTCCCTGGATCGCTTTTGCTCTTGCTTTTTCATTCGGATTTTATGGACTTGTGAAGAAAATGCTGCGTGTGAATGCAGCAATAGGGCTTACGCTTGAAACGATGACCATTATGCCGATTGCACTGATTTATCTTGCTTATTTGCAGGGCACGGGAAATCTTGCACTATTTGATGTATCACTAGAGACAGATTTCTTTTTGATTGGGGCAGGGGCAGCTACAGCTATACCACTTCTTTTATTTGCAAATGGAGCGCAGCGCATTCCGCTCTTTATGATCGGTTTTTTACAATATATTGCGCCGACACTTACACTGATTCTCGGTGTGTTTTTATACGGAGAACCGTTCAGTGCAATTGACCTGATTTCATTTATCTTTATATGGCTAAGCCTCACAGTTTTTACATACTCAAGAATGAGAATGGCGAGAAGGGTCAGGCTAAAATAAAAAGCTGCGGATCACCCGCAGCTTCTCTTTTAAAGAAATGTTCTTTTCACTTTTTCCCAGAAGGAATTGTCTTTCAATTTAACGGTTTTAACGATGTTTTCGCTCAGTGCAAGGTCTACGTGCTGCACATGACTGATACCAAGCGCTTCGTTATCGAGCCCCATCACCGGATAGTCATTGCCATCCTGCGTCACAGTCAGACGAAGCTTCCGCTGACCGCTCAGGATAAATGAGGAACCGAGCGTTCGGAAACGGTTACTGTTTACTGAAGCAAGCTCGCTCACCTGCATGCATGGAAGCATCGGATCCACTACAGCGCCCCCAACAGATTTGTTGTAGGCAGAGCTGCCTGTTGGTGTTGAAATAATCATTCCGTCACCGCGGAACGTTTCGAAGTGAAGATCGTCAATATGTACATCCATGACGAATGTTTTGATGATTCCTGACCGGATGCTGAACTCATTCAGACATAGAAAGCTTGTCTCATCATCAACAGTGACTTCAATTGTCGGGTATTTTCTTACCTCAATCTGATCCTGCGTCATTGCATCAATCATTGAAGATACATCATCTACATGGAAGTCACAGTACAGGCTTTTTTTACCTGAATCTGAAACGCCGGCATACAGACAATCCTGTCTGAATCCTGTTTTTCTGACAGCCTGAAGAAATGCACCGTCACCACCAAGGCTGACAATAATATTTGCTTTTTTAAAATCCTGAACGACATTGAACTGATAGCGCTCTGCAAGCTCTTCAAGCATCCGCAAATGTTCTTTCGCCTGTTCAGTTTTACGTGCATAAAAATAAATATTTCTTCTTTCAGTCATATGAATCCCTCCAGGTCTTTCATGAAAATTTTGAAAATACAACATAATAAAAGATTGATTAAAGTGTATCATGAAATGAAACATATCTAAAAGTAGAACGTATAGACAAGAGAGAGAATACGAGGAGGTTTTTGAAAAATGAATACTAAAAGGTGGATTGCAATCGGCATTGCGGGTGTTTTATTTGTCGTATCAGCCGGTATTAACTTTGCAACTGCAGCACTCTCAACTAATTTTGATGAAATGTTTTCTTCTTTTGAAACAACATCAGGTTTGTCTGAAGAAGTGATTGAAACAGGCAGTACAACAGACAGAATTGCTGTCATTGATTTGAATGGGACAATTCAGGACACTGGTGATACAGGCGGTTTGCTAGGTGCAGCCGGGTATAACCATTCTCACTTTATGGACCAGCTGAATCAGGTGAAGGATGATGGCACGATTAAAGGCGTGGTACTCAGTGTGAATACTCCAGGGGGCGGTGTTGTAGAGAGCGCCCAGATCCACGATAAAATTCTTGAGATTCAGGAAGCGGGTAAGACCGTTTATGTCTCAATGGGTGCCCAGGCAACCTCAGGTGGATACTACGTAGCAGCACCTGCTGATAAAATTTATGCAAGCAGAGAAACAATGACTGGCTCACTTGGTGTTATTCTTCAAAGCATTAATTTTGGTGAGCTTGCTGATAATTACGGGGTGGAATTCGTTACGGTCACTTCCGGAGAATTTAAGGATATGCTCAATCCTGCAGAAGAAGTGCGTGAAGAAGATTTAGAAATTGTACGCAGTATACTAAACGACTCTTATGATGGGTTTGTTGACGTCATTGCAAATGGACGTGACCTTCCTGAAGACCGCGTCAGAGATATTGCTGACGGACGTATTTATAATGGTGTTCAGGCACTTGAACTAGATTTAATTGACGAGTTTGGTTACGAGGAAGATGTCATCAGTGCAATCAAAGCGGACCTAGAACTTGAAAATGCATCTGTTATTCATTATGGAATGCCAAATGATTGGAGCTCTTTGTTATCACTGCAGGTTCAAAAAACATTTGGCGGCCTTGAAGGTCAGATTCTGTCAGAAGTAATGAGTCATACAGGCGGACCACGCCCAATGTACTTATACGCTGATTAAAAGGAGGAAGCTGTATGGAGACAAATGAAACAAATACGATTGAAAGACCGGCTTTCCTGCCTCACTTTGGCGGTTTTTGGATCAGGGCCTGTGCATTTTTACTTGATCTGTTAGTCATTGCTGCACTGAATGGACTGTTGATCTATCCAGTATTCAGACTGAGCGGGCTTGAAATGGGAAGTGGAATGTTCAGCGGTGTGAATATTGCAACAGCGATCGTCTTTTTTGCTTACTTTATATTAATGACAAAATTTTTCGGACAGTCGCTTGGAAAAATGATATTTGGATTAAGAGTCATATCAAAAGACGGCGAACGACCGGGATGGATTGCGGTGTTGATCAGAGAGCTTGCCGGCCGGTATATATACACATCAATCACATTTTTCGGTCTGCCTTTTTTGGCGATCCTGTATGTGGTTGCTGCTTTTACTCCGAAAAAGCAGGCAATTCACGATCTGTTCGCTGACACAACAGTCATTCATGAACGGACGGTTGTCAGAGCAGAAACTGTAAAAGTATAAATAAATAGGAAAAGGGCAGTTTATCATTGAGGTGGATGCGATGATTAAACTGCTCTTTTTATTCTGTTTGCCGCTACTGCTATTTTTAAAATGCAAGTGTCTGATTGATATTGAGTGGAAGGGTAAAAACATTCAGTTTATGATTGTCGTGAAAATAGCCGGTATCAGCGTTAAGCGATACATGATACCGATTGAACTGGCGCCTGAGCCTGAATATAAAATAAATAGCAAACCAAAGAAATTAACAAAAAGTGATTTACAAAAAATGAAATTAAAGCTTGTACAAATAAGAGAAAAAGTAGTCAGGTTAAATAGCTGGCTAAAGAAGACATCGAAAGGTTTTACTATTGAATCACTGCATGTAACAGCCGGAGTCGGAACAAACAGACCTGATCTGAGTGCATGGCTCAATGGTGGAATTGGCATGGTTCAGGCATTAATCGTTCAACAGCTCTCCATATATATCAGACTGGCAGCCCCACCCCGGTTAATGATCAGACCAGTGTTCAGCCAGTCACCAATGACTGTTGTATGTCACTGCATAATTTCAGTAACGATTGCACACCTTATAAAAGCAGGTGTCATGCTTCTTATGAGAAGAATGGTTAATCATAAAAGAACGGAGAGTGGCTTAATTGGAACATCCAATTGAAGGTGTAATGACAACAGCAATGGAACAGCTT
This sequence comes from Jeotgalibacillus malaysiensis, assembly GCF_044789845.1. Taxonomy (NCBI): domain Bacteria; kingdom Bacillati; phylum Bacillota; class Bacilli; order Caryophanales; family Caryophanaceae; genus Jeotgalibacillus; species Jeotgalibacillus malaysiensis. The sequence goes on along the minus strand of NZ_CP085252.1, from coordinate 2,323,165 downwards.
AAGGAAATGGTAGATGTGAATACAATTATCGGAGATCCGGTGGAAACGGCTGATGGCAGTACGATTATGACAGTGTCCCGCGTCCGTTTTGGTTATGCAGCAGGAGGCAGCGATTATCAGACTTCCTATGAAGCAGCACCGGAGCTTCCGTTTGGCGGCGGGAGTGGTGGAGGTGTTTCGATCACACCTGTTGCGTTTTTAATCGTTGGGAAGGATGGGATCAGACTCCACCACATGAATGAAGGTGCTCATTTGCTTGAGAAGTTAATGGATATGGCACCTGATGCAGTCAGCAGAATTTCAGATGTCTTTCGCCAGGAAGAATCATATTAGTTGATTGCCGCGTCCGCCTTTCAGTATGATAAATGAGAATACATATACTGAAGGAGGATTTTCATGGCTTCTATTACATTCAAAAATAACCCGGTAACACTACTTGGTGATGAAGTGAAGGTCGGAGATCAGGCACCTGAATTTACAGTGCTTGCGAATGATCTGTCGCCTTTTCACCTAAAAGATTCTGCAGAAAAAGTGAAAATTATCAGCGTAGTCCCATCACTTGATACTGGCGTATGTGACGCACAGACACGTAAATTTAATGAAGAAGTATCAAAGCTTAACAACACAGAGGTTCTGACAATTTCTGTTGACCTTCCATTTGCACAAAAGCGCTGGTGTGGAGACAGTGGTCTTGAACACGTGATTACATTATCTGACCACCGCGACCTGTCATTTGGAAAGGCATACGGTGTCGCAATCGAAGAAATGCGTCTGCTGGCACGTGCGGTGTTTGTGATTGATACAAATGATAAAGTAACTTACGTTGAATATGTAAAAGAAGCAACCGATCATCCTGACTATGACGCAGCGATTGAAGCTGCGAAAAAAGCAGAGTAAGAAGTGAGAAAGCCGTCATGGCTTTCTTTTTTTTATATACATGTTAAAATGAAGCGTCAAAAGTTAAACAGGAGGCACGAAATGATGAGCATATCACCTGTAGAATCCATTTTTACATTACTGAATGAAACAGCTGAAGAGATCCAGCGTGTCCATTCAATTTCATATTTAGAAGCACTGGCAGAATCTGGGGAACACTGGTTTACAGAAACAGTGGAAGAAACGGACCCTGAACTTAAAAGAAAGCTTGAAGACCGTTATGCATCACTTCAGCTTGAATCCTTCTCGCAGGATGACAGAAGAAAAGCATTTCAGCTGGCAGTTCTGAAAGGGATGAAAGAGCACACACAGCCTAATCACCAAATGACACCTGATTCGATCGCGATGGTCATTGGATACCTGCTTGAGAAGTTCACACAGGGTCAGGAAAAAATTACATTGCTTGATCCGGCACTTGGAACAGGAAACCTGGTTCTCTCGATTATGAATCAGCTGAATGGGAAAGTGGAAGTGGCGCACGGCGTTGAAATTGATGAAGTACTGATCAGGCTTGCATACACAGGAGCAAACCTTTCAGAACAGCCAATCCATCTATATACGCAGGATTCACTTGAACCTTTATTCATCGATCCGGCAGATGCTGTCGTAAGTGATCTGCCTGTCGGATACTATCCGAATGACACAAGGGCTGCTGACTATAAGCTCCAGGCAAAAGAAGGTCATTCATATGCCCATCACTTATTCATTGAGCAGTCACTTAAGCATGTAAAGAAGAGCGGCTACCTGTTTTTCCTTGTGCCAAACGGATTATTTGAATCGCCGCTATCAGGGCAGCTTCACGAATTTCTAAAAGAGGAAGCGCATATTCAGGGCCTCATCAAACTGCCGCAGTCACTATTTAAAAACGAACAATCTGCAAAAAGCATCCTGATCCTTCAAAAACAGGGCGAAAATACAAAACCGCCAAAGCAGGTACTCCTTGCAGAAATGCCGAAGTTATCAAATGGTCCTGCAGTGCAGAACATGATGACAAAAATTCAGCAGTGGATGAAAGAGAACAAGTAAGATCAGATTTGAAATATAGAAAATGAAAAAATGTGTTAAATGAAATTGAGTGCAGCGGAGCGTAAGGCGGCGACTCCAACGCGAGAAGCCGGACAGGTGAGACCCCGCAGGTGCGAAGCGTCCGAGGAGGCTCACCGCCGGCCGCGTGGAAAGCGTCCGCCTGAAGCGAAGTGGAACGATTACCCAGACTGAGACAAATTGTTTCAGTCTTTTTCTAATATTGTATTCTGAAAATAAACACTTTTACATGAAAACGTTGCCACAGCAAGCTTTCCCTTGAAGACATGTAAAGAGAGTGATTAAATGAACATGGATAGTAAATTGTTTAACAGGGTATAAAGGTAATACTTATGTTTTTCATATAAAAGGAGCGAATAAAATTTATGACAAAAGTCATTGCAATTAACGCAGGAAGCTCTTCACTGAAGTTTCAGCTTTTCGAGATGCCGGAAGAGGAAGTCATCACAAAAGGTTTAATCGAACGAATCGGATTAGATAACAGTGTATTCACGATTTCTGTAAACGGAGAAAAGCAGAAGGAAGTAACAGATATTCCGAACCATGATGTTGCAGTTAAGCTGCTTCTTGATAAACTGACATCTGCCGGAATTATCAACTCACTGGATGAGATCAACGGTGTAGGTCACCGTGTTGTTCATGGCGGGGAAGTATTCAGCGATTCAGTCGTCATTACTGATGAAGCAATTGCTAAGTTTGAAGAACTGTCTGAGCTTGCACCACTGCACAATCCAGCTAACATTACAGGGATTAAAGCATTCCAGAACGTATTACCGAATGTACCTGCAGTTGCGGTATTTGATACAGCGTTCCACCAGACAATGCCTGAAAGCTCATTCTTATACAGCCTTCCATATGATTACTACAAAGACTTCGGTATACGTAAGTACGGTTTCCACGGTACATCACACAAGTATGTATCCCAGCGTGCATCAGAAATGCTCGGCCGTCCGCTTGAGCAGCTTCGTCTGATCTCGTGTCACCTCGGTAATGGTGCAAGTATTGCTGCCATTGAAGGCGGCAATTCTATTGATACATCAATGGGCTTCACGCCGCTTGCCGGTGTGACGATGGGTACGAGAAGCGGTAACATTGACCCGGCACTGATTCCATTTATTATGGAAAAAACAAACCTGACAGCAGAAGGCGTTTTGAACGTATTGAATAAGCAGTCAGGTATGCTTGGTGTATCAGGTTTTTCAAGTGACCTGCGAGATATCGAGATCCAGTCAGCAGAAGGTAACGAACGTGCACGTCTTGCGCTTGATGTCTTCTCAAACCGTATTCACAAATATATCGGTTCATATGCAGCACGTATGAACGGTGTTGATGCCATTATTTTCACTGCCGGTATTGGTGAAAACAGTGATGTTATCCGTGCGGAAGTACTGAAAGGCCTTGAGTTCATGGGCGTATACTGGGATCCTACACTGAACAAGACACGCGGTGAGGAAGCATTTATCAACTATCCTCACTCACCAGTTAAAGTAATCGTCATCCCAACAGATGAAGAAGTCATGATTGCCCGCGATGTTACTCGTTTAACTTAATTTTAATTATACAAAAGCACTGCTTACTCCTTTATAAGGAGAGAGCAGTGCTTTTTTAATTACTTATGCAATCCTGAATATAACAATAGTATAATATAGGAAAGAAAGGTGAGGTGGTTAAATGAATTGGTCTGAAAGAGACGAGGAAGTATACAACGAAATCCGCTTATGGAAGCAATCTCTGAGTGAAGTATCAGGTAACGACCTGACAAATGTTTATTCGAAATGGATTGAACGATCTTTCTCTCTTTTCCCGGAAAAATTGAAAAAAGACATCTTTTCCCATATAGATACATCCTTATTTCATATACATAGTACAATGCAGGGATTTCAGCTTCAGCAGGACGAACGTGAAAGCATCCTGAGAACGGCAAAAGCATTTGATGATTCAGTTATACAAATTGAAGATATCCGGAGACTGAGTATAGACCAGCTTAACTATCTGTCTTTGCAGCAAAGCGGCAGACACAGACTTTATTCATTTTTACAGGGTGGTATTGCGGGTTCAGGTGGAGCGGCTGCCTTTATCAGTGACCTGCTTGCATTACTGCTGATAAACATCAGAGCCATTCAATTTACAGCAGCTGCATACGGGCGTGACGTGCATACACCTTATGAAATGACGATTGCCTTAAAGCTGTTCCATGCAGCAACTTTGCCAAGAAAATTTCAGGCAGAAGCATGGGATGAGCTTGAAAATACATTAAGCAGTGTGCAAAGCGACTATTTCTTCAATGGAACTGATAAGCTTACAAACGAACGCTGGCTGGAGGGCCCGGGTCTTCAGCTGTTTAAAACACTCGCAATCAGAATGTTTAACAACAAACGTGCAGGAGGATACCCGGTCATTTCCATGGCGATCGGAGCAGCTGCCAATTACCAGCTCACGAGAAATGTAACTGAATATGCAGAGCGATTTTACCAGTATCGCTATCTGATTGATAAGAACAGTTAAAGCTGTTCTTTTTTTGTGGAGTTAATTCATGATTTTCAGCTGAATTTACTATCGTCTGTAAGCGTTCTCTTTCAGGATAGATCAACACTCGAGCCTTCAAAACCGAAAAAATAATGATTGGAAATTAATAAAATCAGAATATTTAATCTTTATTTTTTTCATAAACAGGTGTTGCATCTTTATAAATAGACTGTTATGATACATTCATCATATAAAGAATAAATATACAAAGTTATTTATAAAAATACGAAAGAGGTTGATTAACATGACACAAAACAAAAAAGTAGTTTTAGCATATTCAGGCGGACTTGATACTTCAGTAGCGATTCAGTGGTTAAAAGATCAGGGGTACGCAGTTGTAGCGTGCTGCTTAGACGTTGGCGAAGGAAAAGACCTTGATTTTGTTAAAGAGAAAGCACTGACAGTTGGTGCTGTTGACAGCTACGTCATTGATGCTAAAGAAGAATTCGCACAGGACTTTGCTTTAATTGCACTTCAGGCACATACAATGTATGAAGGTAAATATCCACTTGTTTCAGCATTATCAAGACCGTTGATTGCAAAGAAGCTTGTTGAAGTAGCAGAGAAAGCAGGTGCTTCTGCAGTAGCGCATGGCTGTACAGGTAAAGGAAATGATCAGGTACGTTTTGAAGTGGCGATTAATGGGCTGAATCCTGATCTTGAGGTACTTGCTCCGGTACGTGAGTGGGGCTGGTCAAGAGAAGAAGAAATTGATTATGCAAAACAGCATAATATTCCGATCCCTGTCAATCTCGACAGTCCTTATTCAATTGACCAGAATCTATGGGGCAGAAGTAATGAGTGTGGAATTTTAGAAGATCCATGGGCTGCTCCTCCGGAAGGTGCTTATGATCTGACTGCATCTCTTGAAACGACACCTAATGCACCTGAAACGATTGAAATTACATTTGAAAAAGGGGTTCCTGTTGCATTAAATGGTCAGGGGATGAAGCTGTCTGACATGATTCTGAAGTTAAATGACATTGCAGGAAAGCATGGGGTTGGAAGAATTGACCATGTCGAAAACCGTCTTGTAGGAATCAAGTCAAGAGAAGTGTATGAGTGCCCTGGGGCTATCACACTTATGAAGGCTCATAAAGAGCTTGAAGACCTGACGCTTGTAAAAGAAATGGCCCATTTCAAACCGGTTATTGAAAAGAAGCTGACTGAAGTAATTTATGAAGGTTTATGGTTCTCACCACTGACTGATGCACTGAAAGCATTCTTGGAAGAAACGCAGCAGTATGTAAATGGTGTAGCAAGAGTGAAGCTGTTTAAAGGACATGCAATTGTGGAAGGAAGAACTTCACCAAATTCACTATATAACGAAAAGCTTGCAACTTATACTTCTGATGATGAATTTGACCACGGTGCAGCGGTAGGATTCATTAAACTATGGGGACTTCCAACGAAAGTTCATTCTATGGTACAGAAGGAATCAAAAGGTGTGACGACTTCATGAGTAAACTTTGGGGAGGACGTTTTTCACAATCACCCGAGGAGTGGGTTGACGAGTTCAACGCCTCCATCGGGTTTGATCAGAATCTTGTAATGGAAGATCTGGAAGGATCAGTTGCCCACGTTACGATGCTTGGAGAGTGCGGTATTTTAGAGCCTTCTGAAGTGAAGCAGATCCTCTCAGGTCTTTCTATTCTGAAGGAAAAAGCACAAAATGGTGATCTTCCTTATTCTGTTCAGAATGAAGATATTCATTTAAACCTTGAGCACTTTCTGATTCAGGAAATTGGTCAGGTCGGAGGGAAGCTGCATACCGGAAGAAGCAGAAATGACCAGGTCGCAACAGATATGCATCTGTATCTTAAAAACAGAGTGATTGAGATTGTTGAACTGGTTCGTGCTGTCCAGGAGGCAATTGTGAAGCAGGCTGACCAGCACGTGGAAACCATTGCACCAGGGTATACACACCTTCAGCGCGCACAGCCCGTTTCTTTTGCTCATCACCTGATGGCTTATTTCTGGATGCTTGAAAGAGATGTTCAGCGTTTTCAGGATTCACTCAAAAGAATCGACGTTTCACCACTTGGAGCTGGTGCACTTGCAGGAACAACTTTTCCAATCAACCGAAAACGTTCTGCAGAGCTGCTCGGTTTTTCGGATATTTACGAAAACAGTATGGATGCAGTGAGTGATCGTGACTTTATCGTTGAATTTCTATCTAACGCCTCGATGACAATTATGCACCTTTCAAGATTTTCAGAAGAAATGATCATCTGGTCCAGCCAGGAGTTCCAGTTTATCGAACTGGCAGATGCTTTCTCTACAGGCAGCAGCATTATGCCACAGAAAAAGAATCCTGATATGGCAGAGCTTGTGAGAGGGAAGACGGGAAGAGTGTTTGGACACTTGGTCTCTATGCTGACCGTTCTGAAGGGCCTTCCGCTCGCATACAACAAAGATATGCAGGAAGATAAAGAGGGTATGTTTGATACCGTTCATACGCTGATGGGATCTTTAAAAATCTTTGCAGGTATGATCAATACAATGAAAGTTAAGACAGACCAGCTGGCAAAAGCGGTTAACGAAGATTTCTCTAATGCAACTGAGCTTGCAGATTATCTTGCATCTAAAAGGATGCCATTCCGTGAGGCGCATGAAGTCGTTGGAAAGCTTGTACTGACGTGTATTAATCAGGGGATTTATCTGAAGGACTTACCGCTGAGTGAAATGACAGCCGCTTCATCTCTGATTGAAGAAGATATCTATCATGTCCTTGAACCAGCACAGGCCGTGAAACGCCGTGAATCAGAGGGCGGCACGGGCTTTGAGCAGGTGAAAAATCAGCTGAAAAAAGCTGAAGCCATTATAAAAGATCATGTGAAAGCATAATCAAAAAAGAGAGAACCTTTAGCGGGTTCTCTCTTTTAATTATTAAATATCCAAGTCTTTCGCTTCTTTTTCCGGAGGCTGGTCAGTACGCACAACAAGCACATCGCACTTCGCTGCCCGTACAATATGTTCAGAAATACTTCCAATCAGGAAGCGCTCCATCGCATTGAGACCAGTCGCGCCACAAATGATGAGGTCTGCTTCAACTTTATGTGCAAATTCCTTAGGAACAAGCACTTTTGGAGAACCGTATTCTACAAATACATTAACCTTACCAACACCTTTGCTTTCTGCTTCTTTCTTGTAATCATTCAGCATTTCTTCCGCAAAAGTTTCTGCTCTCTTCGCAACACTTCTGTCGTAAGCTTCAACAACCGCAAAAGATCTGGTGTCGATAACATGAAGCAGGTTCAGCGTTGCATCATTTCTTTTTGCGATATCAATTGACTTTTTAAAAGCCCACTCCGCTTCCTTAGAACCGTCTACCGCAACTAGAATGTGGTCATAGCTTAATGTCATTTTGATCGCCTCCTTTACTTATATATTACACCAAATCATGTCAATATTCCTGCTAATTATGAGAAATTTCTGATCGATTAGTGACTATTTTTTGCAAAACAGCATAAAAGGCACAGGCGACAATAAATACGATTAAACCAGGTGATAATGGATCAGGAATTAAAAAGTATACAGGGACAAATAATAAAACAGTAACCAGCGCAGATAAATTTGCTGAATGATTTCCTGAAGTCAGACGGAATAAGTGATCTTTAGTAATGTTCATCTTCTTAACGATTACATAGTCAGCGATAATGACTGCAGATAAAGGAACAATTGCAGCTCCCAGCAGAGAAATATACGTTTCTGCTCCTTCAACAATTCCTGGGAACAGACTGAGAGCAGTTGCTGCAATTCCAAACACAACTGCACTTTTAACGCGTCCAAGAAACGGCAGCGCATTTAAAAGACTGTATCCGCCGGTATAAGCATTACTGAGATTAATGGAAATCATTGAAATAATCGCGCCGGCAGCAATCAGAACAATCGCAGCGCTGGAATCCGTCAGCATGCTTGCTGAAACAAATGGATTAACAGATTGCAGAGCAGAAGCAAATAAAGCACCGAGTACAGCTGTAACAGCAAACCCTGCAATATTTCCAGTCAGTACACCGATAAAGCCTTCTTTAGGTGACTTTGCATAACGCGTCATATCAGAGGATGCACTGACCCCTGAAACATATTGCATAAAGGCTAGGCTGCCGTAAAAGAAACAGGTGCCGATCGAGAATTCACCCTGAGTTAATACGGTCGTATCTGCAGCAACCAGATCAACAATCAGATAAAGCATTAGCAGCTGACTGAGAAATAGAAACGGGATAAACCATTTAATCGTTTTTTTAACAGCTTCAAAACCGATTAAAGCGAGTATACCCATAATGACTGAAAAAAGAGGGGCAAGCACAAATAAAGGAATTTGAATTCCTGCAAATTCATTCAGCAAAAACTGCACTACAATCGAGCCGCCAATCGTCTGGACAGCAAACCAGTATAGAGAGGTGAGGGACCTTACAGGTGAAGCAAAGTACATGGAAAGCTTGCTGCCAATCATCGTCCGGATCATATATTGTGCAGGCAGCCCGTAACGTGCACCCGGGAGTGACAGAATTGAAACGAGTATAAACGCTAACACTGCACCGATCAGCGTTGAGCCGATAGCAGCCCCGGCTGAGAGCCCACCTGCAGTTACTGCAAGTGCCGGAACGAGTACATTTCCCGTATTAACAGAAAAGGCCATTTGTATAAAGGCATAATCAAACCAGCGTGTTTTCTTTTCAGATTCAGGTACTTCAGAGAGACCGATTGTTTCTATTTGAATTCTTTTTTTATTCATTGCATTAGTCATGAGATAACTCCCATCAATTAAGTACCGTCATTTTACCACATTAGCGTAATAGCGAAAACGGTTTCAAAATGTGAGAATTATTAATCAATTCAGAAGTGGAAAATAAGTAGGGACAAGGGTTGGGCGATTTGTTAAAATGGAACTGCATAAAGGGTGTTTAAAATTTTCTGGATTTAGGAGGAATAAACATGCGTGTCGGGATTCCAAGAGAGATAAAGAACAATGAGAACCGGGTAGCGATTACACCATCTGGTGTTTACCATTTTGTCAATCAGGGTCATGAAGTCCTTGTTGAGGATGGAGCGGGTCTTGGTTCAGGCTTTACTAACGAAGATTATACAGCTGCCGGTGCCCAGATCACACCAACAGCTGCTGAAGCATGGTCTTGTGAAATGGTGATGAAAGTAAAAGAACCTATTGCAAGTGAGTATGGATATTTCAGCGAAGGGTTAATCCTGTTTACGTACCTGCACCTTGCACCGGAACCGGAACTGACGAAAGCATTAATTGATAACAAAGTCGTATCAATTGCATATGAAACAGTGCAGCTTCCTAATGGTTCACTTCCATTATTAACACCAATGAGTGAAGTAGCCGGCAGAATGTCAACACAGATCGGCGCGCAGTTCCTCGAGAAAATTCATGGTGGTATGGGCATTTTGCTTGCAGGTGTACCAGGTGTAGCCAGAGGAAAAGTGACAGTAATCGGCGGAGGAGTAGCCGGAACGAATGCAGCGAAAATGGCTGTCGGCCTTGGAGCGGATGTCACAATCCTTGACCTGAATCCTGAAAGACTGCGTCAGCTCGATGACCTTTTCGGAAAAGATGTAACGACATTAATGTCAAACCCGTTAAATATCGCTGAAAGTGTAGCAGAATCTGATCTTGTCATTGGGGCTGTTCTGATCCCTGGCGCGAAAGCACCTAAACTGGTCAGCGAAGAAATGATCAAAGCAATGAAGCCCGGAGCGGTAGTGGTTGATATTGCGATTGATCAGGGTGGTATTTTCGAAACAACTGATAAAATTACAACGCACGATAACCCAACTTATACAAAGAACGGTGTTGTCCATTATGCTGTAGCGAATATGCCGGGAGCAGTACCACGTACCTCGACAATTGCATTGACAAATGTGACAGTGCCATATGGTATTCAGATTGCAAATAAAGGGTATCGCCAGGCGTGTATTGATAACGAAGCACTGATGAGCGGGATCAATACGCTGGATGGTTTTGTAACGTACAATGCAGTAGCTGAAGCACACGGACTGGAATATGCAAGTGTGAGAGAACTGCTGATTCAATAATAACAACAGCGCCCGGCCAATTTTATGGCCGGGCGCTGTTTAGTTGCCGCGGGGTAAGCGGCAAAAATGTGTTGTTCAATTAACTGCCGTGGTGTTTCAATTAATCCCCGGTATGAACCAAATAACTAAAGGTCTGATTCAAATAACTACACTTCAAAGGCCACTGATTCATATATCTGAGACGATGAATCAATTACATTCAGCGGTGAACCATAAACATTCAACATCGATTCAAATAAATGTTCTCAACCACCGTCCACTGTTCAGAATTAAAATGTCTGAAGGCTTTTTGGAAACTTCGTCAATGTTTCATACCCATCCTCTGTGACAAGTACATCATCCTCAATTCTCACACCGGCAACACCCGGCACATAAATACCAGGTTCGATTGTAAAGGTCATCCCTGCTTTTAGGACAATGTTACTTTCAGAAGTAATTGAAGGGTATTCATGCACATTCAGCCCGAGGCCATGACCAAGTCTGTGCGGAAAGTAATCTCCATATCCGGCATCCTCAATCACTTTTCTTGCTGCCAGGTCAAGCTCACTTGACATAACGCCGGGTTTCACCATTTTAAGTGCCGTCATTTCTGCTCTCAGTACGGCTTCATAAATATCACGCTGAGTATCTGAAATCTCTCCAAAAGCCACTGTCCGTGTAATATCAGAACAATAGCCCTGATAGACAACACCAAGGTCAAAAAGCACAAGGTCACCTTTTCTAATTGTGGAGTCGCCCGGTGTTCCGTGTGGGGAAGAAGCATTCTCACCTGTCAGCACCATTGTTGAAAAAGACATCTCAGTAATTCCTTTTTTCTTCAATTCATATTCTACTTTTGCGAGCACTTCAAGCTCTGTCTTGCCTTCTTCAAGCTCGCTGCATGCGGTTTCGATTGCAAAGTCTGCAAGCTCAGCAGCTTTCTTCAGCCGCTTAATTTCTGATTCAGTTTTAATGACCCGCAGATCATTCATGAAGTGCTCGGCAGCAGTAATGATGCAATCCCCGAAGACCTGCTGGATCAGCTCCAGCCTGTCTACTGTTAAGTGGTTTTTTTCCACTGCAAGATTGCTTACGTGATTCACTTCAGCCTTTAGCAGTTCAAGAGGCTTTTGCGTATCACTATAGCCGATCACTTTTCCATTCCAGCCGGCAGCTTTTGTGTCTTCAACCTCCATTCCCGGACAGATCAAAATAGACTCACCTTCAGCCGGTATCCATACTGCGAGCCACCTTTCATGCGGGTTGCTTCTGAATCCGGTCGTATATGTAACATTTTCAGTAGAAGTCAGCAAAGCACCATCGATTTGTTCATCTTTTAAATACGTTTGGATTTTTTCAATCATGATTGTCATCCTCTCAAATTCAGTCATTTCAAAATTATCACTATATATAGCACATGTAAATGTTTCATGAGCTGCAGGAAGGGAAAACTTGAGAGAGAAACCGTAACCTAGGAGGAATGAAAATGAAAATTTCTTACCATGGACATTCAATTATTAAAATTGAAACAAACGGCAAAACAATTTTGATTGATCCTTTTATTAATGGAAATGAACAGACAGATCTGAATGCAGATGATCAGAATCCTGATGTGATTCTGCTGACACATGGACATAATGATCATGTTGGCGACACCGTTGAAATTGCTAAACGGAGTAATGCGCTGGTCGTGGCACCATTTGAACTTGCTAATTATATGGAAATACAGGGGCTAAACACACACCCGATGCATATTGGAGGCGCGTATGAATTTGAATTTGGAAAAGTGAAATTCACACAGGCTTTCCACGGCTCATCTTATACAACTGAAGATAATCAGATTATCTATACTGGTATGCCTGCAGGGATTTTATTTATGGCTGAAGGTAAGACCGTCTACCATGCAGGAGATACTGCATTATTCAGCGATATGAAGCTAATCGGTGACAGACACCCGATCGATATTGCATTTCTGCCAATCGGTGACAACTTTACAATGGGACCTGAAGACGCAGCCTATGCAGCAGAGCTCCTTCAGGCAACACACGTTGTACCAATTCACTACAACACATTTCCGCCGATCAAGCAGGACCCTGAGAAATTCATCAGTATGTTAAAAGAGGGACAGGGTAAAATGATGCATGCCGGGGATCAAGTAGAATTATAAAAAGAATTGAATGGGAAATATTCAATATAATATTTTAGTGCAGCGAAGCGTAAGGCGGCGACTCCAGCGGGATATGACGGACAGCTGAGACCCCGGAAGCCGCAGGCTGAGGAGGCTCAGCGCCGTCCCCGCGGAAAGCGTCCGCCTGAAGCGCAGCGAAACGATTTGGAAGGGCTAAGACATTTTTGTCTCAGCCTTTTTGTTTTGTATTTTCTAACCGATTTGAACCTTTCTTACCACTGCGGTTATAATAAAGGAACGAATGCAGGAACGAGAAAGCGGGGATTAGCGATTGGCTACAAAACATGAACAAATACTACAACATATAGAATCCCTGCCTGTCGGAAACAAGATTTCCGTAAGACAGGTAGCAAAACATATGGCCGTCAGCGAAGGCACAGCCTACCGGGCGATAAAAGAAGCAGAAAATAAAGGATTGGTCAGTACAATTGAACGGGTCGGCACAATCAGAATTGAGAAAAAGATCCGTGAAAACATTGAGCGGCTTACTTATGCTGAAGTCGTCAATATAGTAGACGGACATGTGGTCGGCGGAAGAACCGGTCTTCATAAGACACTGAACAAATTTGTGATTGGCGCTATGAAGCTTGAGGCGATGATGAGATACACAGAAGCCGGGAACCTGCTGATTGTTGGTAACAGAACAAAAGCACATGAATATGCGTTAAATGCCGGAGCGGCTGTACTAATAACTGGAGGATTTGACGCAGAAGAGTCTGTCAAAAAACTCGCAGATGAACTTGAGCTCCCGGTGATTTCAACAAGCTATGATACGTTCACAGTAGCGGCCATGATCAACCGGGCAATCTATGACCAGATGATCAAAAAGGAAATTGTCCTCGTTGACGATATACTCATCCCACTGGAACAGTCCTATTATCTGAATGCAAAGTCCACCATCAAAGAATGGGAGAACTTAAATAAAGAAACGCACCACAGCCGTTTTCCTGTCGTTGATGCATCATCGCTGAAAGTAACAGGGATGGTTACCGCAAAAGACATTATCGGCCGCGATAAAAATGAGCTTTTAGAGAAGGTCATGACGAAGTATCCACTGACTGTAAATACAAAAACAAGTGTAGCCTCAGCAGCTCATATTATGATCTGGGAAGGAATTGAGCTGTTACCTGTAGTAAATGAATCACACCAGCTGCAGGGTGTGATCAGCAGGCAGGATGTACTGAAAGCATTACAAATGATCCAGCGTCAGCCGCAGATGGGTGAAACCATCGACGACCTGATTTTAAAAGAACTGCAGGTTGAAAAAAATGAAAATAAACGCCAGGTTTTTCAGGTAACACCACAAATGACGAACCATCTCGGCGCGATCTCATATGGTGTATTCACTACATTGGTCACCGAGTCAGCCAATCAGCTGCTTAAGGAATATAAACGGAGTGACCTGGTCGTTGAAAATATCACCATTTATTTTATTAAGCCTGTACAGATGGAAAGCACGCTTGAAATTGTTCCGAAGCTGCTTGATGTCGGCCGGAAGTTCGGGAAGGTTGATGTCGAAGTGTTCAGCGATGGAACGCTCGTGGGCAAGGCTATGATGATGTGTCAGCTGCTTGAAAAATAGTGAAACCGGCTGCTTGCAGCCGGTTTCTCTGTTTAATTAAATTAGTGATTCCAGTTGTTTTCTTCTTCCGCCAATAAAGGCGTATAATGTTTATAGGCTTTATATCTAACCCATGCACTTGAAAAACCGATGATGATGAAGATCAGTGCGATGATATAAGTAAAGATCAAATCAGTTGCAAGCTCAAAGTTAAACAGAAAAAGGGTATTCAGCCCTATTAATCCCATTCCTGTACCGAGTGCCATTCCTGCGCGGCTTTTCTGCCAGGCCTTTTCTACAGGGCGGGGTGTACGGATCTGCTTTGTCTTGAAATAGAGATAAGCAACTCCGGACATAATGATCAGAAACACTAAAATTGCCATTTTGATTCCTCCAATAATAAACTACTATTATTGTAAAGGCTTATCAGAGTAAATTCCACTAATTCAGGGAGTGACAGACGGTGAAAGAGCAAATCATTGAACAAATTAAGCTATATGACAAAATTATCCTACATAGACATGTAAGACCTGATCCAGATGCATACGGGTCACAGGCCGGACTTGCAGAAGTGATTAAAGAATCTTTTCCCGAAAAGAAAGTCTATACAACAGGAGCGCCTGAGCCTACACTCAGCTTTTTACATGAGCTTGATGAACTGAAGGATGAAGACTTTAAGGATGCATTAATTATTGTCTGTGACACTGCAAACACAGACAGAATTGATGATCAGCGCTATAAAAAAGGTGCGAAAGTGATTAAAATTGATCACCATCCAAATGAAGATGCTTATGGCGACCTGTTATGGGTGGACACTTCAGCAAGCTCAGCCAGTGAGATGGTCTATGAATTATACCTGAGCGGAAAAGATAACGGATTAAAAATGTCTGACGCTGCTGCAAGACTGATCTATGCAGGAATTGTCGGAGATACAGGCCGCTTTTTATATCCGAGCACAACACAGAAAACTTTTGATTATGCAGGTGAATTGATTAAGTATGACTTTGACAGATCAGAACTTTACAATTCACTTTATGAAATGGATGCACATGTGTTAAAGCTTCAGGGATATGTACTTCAAAACTTCCACATGTCAGAGAATGGTGCAGCACATATAAAATTAACGAAAGAAAAACTTACTGAATTTAATGCAGCTCCATCTGAAGCGTCTCTTCTTGTCAGCACGCTCGGCAGTGTGAAAGGGATCCGCGCATGGGTGTTTTTCATTGAAGAGGAGAAAGAGATCCGTGTACGCCTGAGATCGAAGGGACCTATTGTAAATGAACTCGCTAAGCAGTATAACGGCGGTGGCCACCCGGTTGCAGCCGGTGCTTCAATTTACAACTGGACTGAAGCAGAAGAAGTGATTGAAAAGCTCGAAGCGATCTGTAAAGCATAAAAAATTTATCACGTGATGAAAGGGGATCCAGGATGACTTTTACTCATTTGCAGGTGACAAGTGCCTATAGTCTGCTCAGCAGCACAATCTCAATACCGGAACTGGTTGCACTGGCGAAGCGTGAAAAGCAGACTGCGCTGGCACTGACAGATCATAATACGATGTATGGCGTGATCCCCTTTTATAAGGCTTGTCAAAAAGAAGGGATTAAGCCGATTATCGGATTAACTGCAGATATCAGCGGAAGTGATGAACAGTCATTTCCGCTTGTTTTACTTGCAGAAACAAATGAAGGCTATAAAAACCTGATTAAAATATCCAGCGCAATTTCGACAACAGAAAAGCCGCTGCCGGAGAAGTGGCTGAAAGCATATTCAGGAGGGCTGATCGCCATTACGCCAGGCATGAATGGAGAGATTGAAAGCTTATTGAGGAACGGTCAGATTAAAGAAGCTGCAGCACGCGCATTACAGCTTCAAAACATGCTGGGTCAGGAACAATTTTACCTTGGAATTTCCAATTTTGATCGCCGGGAAGATGAAGAATTGAACACACTCATCCGTACTCTCTCTGTAGAAACGGCGGTTCCACTGGCAGCTACATCTGAAGTGAGGTACAGTGAGCCGGCTGATAAAACAGCTTATGAAGCATTAATTGCACTCCGGGATGGTCTGACGGTGGATGAAGTGAATACTCATGGAAGTTTCCATTTCAGATCAGCTGAAGAAGTTGAAAAGCAGTTGTCAGATGCCCCTGAAGCACTTGAGAATACTTACCGTATCACTGAGCGCTGTGGGGTTACGATTGATTTTTCAACATCACATTTGCCGGTTTACCCTGTTCCGGATGACGTGACCCAAAAGGAAGTCCTTGCATATCTTTGTGAGGAAGGCCTGAAAAAACGGGTGGGAAAAGTCACAGAAGAGTATCTTAAGCGGCTTGAATACGAACTGAAAGTCATCGATCAGATGGGCTTTAATGATTATTTTCTGATTATATGGGATGTCATGAAATTTGCGCGTGAACAGCATATTCTCGCCGGACCCGGCCGTGGATCAGCTGCAGGTTCACTGACAGCCTATGCGCTATTTATTACACATGTCGACCCGATTGAACACAAGCTGTTATTCGAGCGTTTTTTAAACCCCGAACGTGTGACGCTTCCGGATATCGATCTCGATTTTCCGGATGACCGGCGTGATGAAGTGATTCAATACACAGCTGAAAAGTACGGCAGAAAGAAAGTAGCACAGATCGCCACATTTGGGACACTTTCTGCAAAAGCTGTTGCCCGCGATATGGCGAGAGTTTACGGCATGAGCAGCGGGGAAATGGAAGTGATCTCAAAATCAATTCCATCTCTTCACGGTATTACGTTAAAAGAGGCGTACCAGCAGTCACAATCACTTCAGCGGTTTGTGAACCAGTCAGACCGCTACAAAGAGTGGTTTAAAACTGCCATGAAGCTTGAAGGTCTTCCAAGGCATACTTCAGTACACGCAGCTGGTGTCATTATCAGTGATGTGCCGCTTGCAGAGGTTGTCCCGCTTCAAAAGGGAACTGACTATGCTCATATTACGCAGTGGCCAATGGGTGCGTTAGAAGAAATCGGACTTCTAAAAATGGATTATCTTGGACTCAGAAACCTGACGATTTTACACAGGGTCATTCAGTCTGTGCGGCAGACTGAACCGAAATTTGATATAGAAAAAATTCATGAGGACGATCAGGCTACTTTTGAGCTTCTTGGAAAAGGATGGACGAGTGGTATTTTCCAATTTGAAGCTGAAGGTGTGACAAAGGTTTTAATGACGCTTAAACCATCAGAATTTGAAGATCTTGTAGCGGTTAATGCATTGAACCGTCCGGGCCCGATGGAATTTATTCCTCAGTATATAAAAAGAAAGTACGGTCATGAAAAAGTTCCTTATATTCATCAGGATCTTGAACCTGTCTTATCTTCCACTTATGGCATTATCGTTTATCAGGAGCAGATCATGGAGATTGCTTCAAGATTTGCAGGGTTCTCTCTCGGTCAGGCTGACGTGTTAAGAAGAGCAGTCAGTAAAAAGAAAAAGCAGGATCTTGACCGTGAGAGAAAAAGGTTCACTGATGGTGCTGTCAAAAAAGGATATACGAGTGAAGCGGCAAATGAACTGTATGATCTGATTGTCAGATTTGCTGATTATGGATTTAATAGAAGCCATGCAGTGGCATACAGTAAAATCGGCTATCAGCTTGCTTATCTGAAAGCGCATTATCCTGTGGCATTTATGGCAGCGCTCATGACCACTGCCACAGGTAATGAGGATAAGACTGCTCATTATATAAAAGAATGCAGAAATCTCTCCATTAAAGTAACACCGCCGGATATTAATAAAAGCATGCGCTATTTCAAGGGTCAGCAGGGTGAGATTATATACAGCCTGAGTGCAATCAAAGGGGTTAACAAAGCGGCAGCTGAAGAGATTATGAAAGTCAGGCAGGAACAGCCTTTTCGGGACTTTTTCGACCTTTGCAGCAGATTAAATCCCAAGCTTGTGAACAGAAAACTGCTTGAACCGCTCATATTTTCAGGCGCACTTGACAGTTTTGGGCAGGATCGATCAGTCCTGCTTGCTTCAATCGAGGTTGCCATCAGTCACGCCGGTCTGATGCAGGGAGAAGGCAGCTTGTTTGAAGGTCTTGATATTAAACCGAAACACGCTAAGGCATCCCCAATGCCTGATGATCAGAAGCTTGCACATGAAAAAGAAGTGCTTGGCATTTATTTATCCTCCCATCCTGTGTCCGTCTACCGTGACAGTCTTAGCGGTACAGGCGCGGTTAGAATTGATGAGGTAAAGACGGGCACAAACACTATGATCGGTGCTCTAATAAATGAAGTACGGGTGATCAGAACTAAAAAAGGCGAAAATATGTGCTTTATTCTATTAAGCGATGAAACAGGGGATATGGATGGTGTCGTGTTTCCTGACGTCTTCAGAAAGCAGTCATCGCTTATTCAAAAAGGAATGACGCTCGTATTGACTGGAAAAACTGAGGAGCGGAACGGAAAAAATCAGTTCGTGGTTCAGCATGCAATACCTGCTGATCAATATAATGGATCGAAAAGTGAGAAAACCCTCTTTTTAAGAATTCCGGAAGCGATGGATTCAAAGGATACTTTCGACATGATTGGTAAATATTGCAGACAGTTTGAAGGCAGAACCCCGGTCATTGTGTACGATGCAGAATCGGGAAATAAACAGAAGCTGGACATTGACGGTGTAAACCCCGTTGATGCCCTTATAGACCGGCTGATTCAGCTGCTTGGAAATGAAAATGTAGTCGAACAATAAATTGCAAATGTAGAATTGTTTTTGTTATAGTGAATAAGAATGTGGTCTGACCAATTGTTAAATAAAGGGGTAACCCAAAAAATAGGAGTGAAGTTCGTTGTCATTACGAGATGAAGCACTGCATATGCACAGAGTGAATCAGGGGAAACTGGAGACGAAATCAAAAGTATTAGTTAGAAATGCCGAGGAGCTTAGCCTGGCATATTCACCTGGTGTAGCAGAACCGTGTAAAGAAATCTATGATAAGCCGGAAACGGTATATGATTATACAATGAAGGGGAACATGGTTGCAGTTGTATCTGATGGTACAGCAGTACTTGGTCTTGGCAATATCGGACCGGAAGCTTCACTGCCTGTAATGGAAGGGAAAGCTGTGCTCTTTAAGAGCTTCGCAGGCGTAGATGCTTTTCCAATCTGTTTGAATACAACAGAGATTGATAAGATTGTAGAAACAGTGAAGCTGATGGAGCCTACTTTTGGGGGCGTCAATCTTGAAGACATCGCTGCACCAAGATGCTTTGAAATTGAAGAACGTCTGAAAAAAGAAACAAATATTCCGATCTTCCACGATGACCAGCATGGTACAGCGATTGTAACTGTAGCAGGTCTTGTGAATGCCCTTAAAATAACAAATAAAGAGTTCTCTTCAATCAGAGTCGTCATGAACGGAGCAGGAGCGGCCGGAATTGCGATTATCAAGCTGTTATACAGCTATGGTGTAAGAGATATCATTATGTGTGATTCTAAGGGAGCAATTTATGAAGGACGTCCTTATGGTATGAATGAGGTCAAGCATAATGTAGCGAAGATCACAAATAGAGAGCGCCTGGAAGGATCCCTTGACGATGTCATTGAAGGTGCAGACGTCTTTATTGGTGTATCTGTAGCTGGTGCACTGACAGAGGAAATGGTCCAGAAGATGAATCAGGATTCGATTATTTTTGCAATGGCAAATCCTGTACCTGAAATTATGCCCGCCCTGGCAAAAGCAAACGGTGCAAAAGTGGTCGGAACCGGACGCTCGGATTTTCCTAACCAGGTAAACAATGTACTTGCTTTCCCGGGGATCTTCAGAGGCGCATTGGATGTGAGAGCAACTCATATTAATGAAAAAATGAAGATCGCTGCTGTAGAGGCGATTGCGTCACTCATTTCTGAGGATGAACTGAATGCAGACTATGTCATTCCTGCTCCTTTTGATCCGAGAGTAGCACCAGCTGTAGCTTCGCGTGTTGCGAACGCTGCAATGGAAACAGGGGTAGCCAGAATTAAAGTGGACCCTGAAGAAGTCAGAGAGAAAACTGCACGTTTATCTCAAATTGGAAAAAGTGAGTGAGTGACAGACATTTGAATGAACATAAAAGATATGTATCTGTTGTCCACCAGATCAGGGACATGATCAGGGAAGACCGTCTTACAGCCGGCAACAGGATCCCATCAGAGCGTGAACTGTCGGAGCGATTCGGCGTTGCACGCTCTTCTGTGCGAGAAGCGTTAAGAGCACTTGAGCTGCTCGGGCTTATCGAGACGAGAAGAGGAGAAGGTACTTTTCTCAGAGACTTCAGAGACCATCACCTGATTGATCTGCTAGGCATGTTCATTCTACAGGAGAGCCGTGCCGTCAGTGATGTCGCTGAAGTGAAAACATGGCTTGAAGAAGATGCATTTAGAAGAGTCTCAGCCTTATCAGAAGATGACAAGTTGCACCTGTATGAACATATTTCATCTAAATATAAAAAATCAGAGCTTACATCATTAACGCATTTGAAAAGAGAACTGGTAGAGGCCGGGGGAAATCAGCTTTATACAAAAATCTGGCTGATCCTGAATGACTTTTATCATGCTGAGATACAGACGCATGTGCCTCTGACAGAAGGAATAATGGCTGATTTTTATCAATACTTACTTTCAGAAGATACTGAGCAGTCGCTGAAGCTGATCACAAATATAGATTATGACTAGGGAGGAAGCCAGGTTGCTGAAGGATATATTTGCTAAAAAGAAAAAATACGCAACGATTCCATCTGAACATGATAAAAATGATGTCCCGGAAGGAATATTGACCAAGTGTCCTAAATGTAAAAAGATCATTTACACGAAAGAAATTTACAAGAATCAAAAGGTTTGTCTGCAGTGTGGTTATCACCACCCGATGAACGCTGCTGAGAGAATTGAATGTCTGGCTGATGAAGGTTCTTTCAAGGAGTTTAACCAGCAGTTGACTTCTGAGAATCCGCTTGGGTTCCCTGACTATCTCGAAAAGCTTGAGAAGGATAAGAAAAAGACAGGTTTAAATGAAGCGGTTGTAACAGGAACCTGCTCAATCAATGGCAATCAGGCAGTGCTGACGATTATGGATTCGACTTTCAGAATGGGGAGTATGGGCTCTGTGGTCGGTGAGAAAATTGCAGAAGCTGTCAGATTAGCTGAAGAAAAAAAACTGCCATTCATCATTTTCACAGCAAGTGGTGGTGCAAGAATGCAGGAGGGCGTTTTATCGTTAATGCAAATGGCGAAAACGAGTACAGCTCTCAAACGCTTTAGTGATAAAGGCGGACTGATTGTTTCAGTCATGACTCATCCGACTACAGGAGGCGTTTCGGCAAGCTTTGCTTCCCTGGGTGATTATAACTTTGCAGAACCGGGTGCGTTAATTGGATTTGCCGGAAGAAGAATTATTGAGCAGACAATCAGAGAAAAGCTGCCAGAAGATTTTCAGACAGCAGAATTCCTGATGGAACACGGTCAGCTTGATCAGGTCATCTCCCGTCTAGAGATGAAAGAAAAATTAAGTGTGCTTCTTTCTCTGCACAATAAAGGAGGAGCATCATGGTAAACGAACTGGAGTTTGAAAAACCGCTTAATCAGTTGCGTGAAAAAATCAATGAACTAAAAGCATTCACAGCGGATTCTGAAGTTGACCTAAGTGAGGAGATCGCAAAGCTTGAAGACCGCCTGATGCGGCTCGAGGCAGATGTCTATTCTTCAATAAAGCCATGGGATCGCGTACAGCTTGCAAGACATCCGGAACGTCCGACAGCACTTGAGTACATAGAAGAGCTTTTCGAGGACTTCATGGAAATGCACGGAGACCGTCTGTACGGTGATGATCACGCAATTGTAGGTGGCATTGCAAGCTATAAAGGGAACCCTGTGACTGTGATTGGTCATCAAAGAGGTAAAGATACAAAAGAAAACATTAAGCGGAATTTCGGTATGCCGCATCCTGAGGGTTACCGTAAAGCGCTGCGCCTCATGAAACAGGCTGAGAAGTTTAACCGCCCGATCATCTGCTTTATTGATACAAAGGGTGCATACCCTGGTAAAGCGGCAGAAGAGCGCGGTCAGAGTGAAGCGATTGCCCGCAACCTGTTTGAGATGGCAGGTCTTACTGTACCTGTCGTATGTATTGTCATCGGTGAAGGTGGAAGTGGTGGTGCACTGGCGCTTGGTGTAGGAAATCATCTGCATATGCTTGAGAACTCAACTTACTCTGTCATCTCTCCTGAAGGAGCAGCCTCCATTCTCTGGAAAGATGCAGGTCTTGCAAAACAGGCGGCAGAATCAATGAAGATTACTGCACCTGATCTGAAGGGAATGGGCATTATCGATGAAATCATTCCTGAAGTAAAAGGCGGGGCACACAGAGATACAAAGCAGCAGGCATCAGCGATTGATCAGGTGCTGCTTCAGTCGTTAAAGGAATTATCAGGGTTAGATAAAGAAGCATTAGTCGCGCAACGCTATGAAAAATTCCAGTCAATTGGTGAGTTTACAAAAGAAACTGTTTAATCGAAAAACCTTTTCAGATCTTATCTGAAGAGGTTTTTTCCTGTGTGAGATGTGTAAACAATAGAAGAAAGGAACATTCAGGTTATTATGTGTCTAAAATGTGTACAATTATGAATATTTAAGCGTTTACATGAATACTAGCTTTAGAAGAATGTATGAGACTTTAAGCTAATGATTGAGAACAAAACATCTTCGTGTTATTTTTAAAAGGATGAAAACGAACTTGTACATCCAACTTCGGAACACTATTTCTGTGAAATAGTTAACATAATTTTTCAATTAAAGGTGGGAACATCAAAATGAAAAAAATTGGCGTACTGACCAGTGGTGGAGATGCTCCGGGTATGAACCCTGCGATCAGAGCGGTCGTAAGAAAAGCCATCTACCACGGGCTTGAAGTATACGGAATTTATCAGGGTTATCAGGGATTAATTTCCGGTAATATTGAAAAGCTTGAGCTTGGTTCTGTTGGTGATATTATTCACCGCGGGGGAACGAAGCTTTATTCTGCGAGATGCGAAGAATTTAAGACGCTTGAAGGTCAGAAAAAAGGAATTGAACAGCTGAAGAAATTCGGTATTGAAGGTCTTGTTGTTATTGGTGGAGACGGCTCTTATATGGGAGCAAAAGCATTAACTGAACATGGTTTTCCATGTGTAGGTGTGCCTGGTACAATCGATAATGATATCCCGGGTACTGATTTTACAATCGGATTTGACACTGCACTTAATACAGTGATCGATGCAATTGATAAAATTCGTGATACAGCAACTTCACATGAGCGTACATTTATCATTGAAGTAATGGGCCGGAATGCAGGCGATATCGCGCTTTGGTCAGGACTATCAGGTGGTGCTGAATCAATTCTGATTCCTGAAGATCCATATAATCTCGAGAAGGTTGTCGATAAGATTAAAAAAGGGCATGCGCGTGGTAAAAAGCACAGTATTATTATTGTCGCTGAAGGCGTCATGTCAGGCGGGGAGTTTGCTGCCCTGATGAAGGAAAAAACAGGCGTGGATACAAGAGTATCTGTCCTTGGACATATGCAGCGCGGTGGATCACCGACAGCTTCAGACCGCGTTCTTGCAAGCCGTCTTGGCGCGCGTGCCGTTGAACTGTTAATGGAAAATAAGGGTGGACGTGCTGTAGGTATTCAGAAGAACGAACTCGTTGATTATGATATTATTGAAGCATTGAAGATGGAGCATAAAGCGGATGTTGATCTGTACCGCTTATCACAGGAACTATCTATTTAATTGATTTCAGGAGGTAAACAAATGAGAAAAACTAAGATTGTATGTACGATTGGCCCTGCAAGTGAGAGTATTGAAAAGCTGACACAACTGATGGAAGCTGGAATGAATGTAGCGCGTTTGAACTTCTCCCACGGAGATTTCGATGAACACGGTGCAAGAATCAAAAACATCCGTGAAGCTGCAGCAAAGCTTGGTAAGAATATCGGAATCCTTTTAGATACAAAAGGTCCTGAAATTCGCACGAACACAATGGAAAACGGTGCGATTGAGCTTGTTGCCGGTAATGAAATCATCGTATCAATGGATGAAGTAGTAGGAACAACTGAAAAGTTTTCTATCACATACAGCGACCTTGTCAATGATGTGAACGAAGGCTCAAAAATCCTTCTGGATGACGGTCTGATTGGACTTGAAGTACTTTCTGTTGATAAGAGTGCGGGTGAAATCAGAACGAAAATCATGAACACTGGTACGCTTAAAAATAAAAAAGGTGTTAACGTACCTGGCGTATCTGTTAATCTCCCTGGTATTACAGATAAGGATGCAAGTGATATTCTTTTTGGAATTGAACAGGGAGTAGACTTTATTGCTGCTTCATTCGTTCGCCGTGCATCTGATGTAATGGAGATCCGTGAACTTCTTGAAAAGAACGGTTCTCCGAATATCAACATCATTCCTAAGATCGAAAACCAGGAAGGTGTAGATAACATCGATGAAATTCTTCAGGTTTCTGATGGCCTGATGGTTGCCCGTGGTGACCTTGGTGTTGAAATTCCTGCAGAAGAAGTACCATTAGTTCAAAAACAGCTGATCCTTAAGTGTAACGCTGTAGGTAAGCCTGTAATAACTGCCACTCAAATGCTTGACTCAATGCAGCGTAATCCGCGCCCAACACGTGCTGAAGCGTCTGACGTGGCAAACGCGATTTTTGATGGCACAGATGCAATCATGCTTTCAGGCGAAACAGCTGCCGGAGACTATCCTGTAGAATCCGTTCAGACTATGAACAACATTGCTTCAAGAGCTGAAGAAGCACTTGATTATAAAGCGATCCTTTCTAAGCGCAGCAAGCGTTTTGAGCGTAATATGACGGATGCAATCGGTCAGGCTGTTGCACACACAGCATTAAACCTTGAAGTAAACGCAATTATTGCGCCAACTGAAAGTGGTCACACGGCTAAAATGATTTCTAAATATCGTCCTGAAGCTACAATTGTTGCTGTGACAGCTGATACGGCTGTATCAAGACGTCTTGCACTTGTATGGGGCGTATACGCTCAGGTTGGAGTAAAAACGGAAACAACTGATGAAATGCTTGATATGGCCGTTACAGAAAGCTTAAACAGCGGCTGCGTAAAGCATGGTGACCTCGTTGTGATCACGGCTGGTGTACCTGTTGGTGAATCAGGTACAACGAATCTGATGAAGATCCATATTGTAGGTGACGTACTTGCAAAAGGGCAGGGAATTGGACGTAAGTCAGGATTCGGTAAAGTCGTAACAGCTTCAAATGCAAAAGAAGCGCTTGATAAAGTAACAGAAGGATCAATTCTGGTTACGATCGGCACTGACAAAGATATGATGCCTGCAATTGAAAAGTGCTCTGCACTGATCGTTGAAGAAGGTGGATTGACAAGTCACGCTGCTGTTGTTGGTCTGAACCTTGGCTTACCTGTTATCGTTGGTGTGGACAACGCCATTGCAACATTCACTGATGGACAGGAAGTAACAGTTGATGCAGAACGCGGAGTTGTCTATAACGGACACGCAAGCGTACTGTAAGGAATAGTGAAAAACCTGAGCGGATTTCCCGTTCAGGTTTTTTTAATATGAAGCAGATTATGCTAAAATGAACATAGCGCGTAATGTTGAAAGGAGAAATTCCTTGTGAGATGGCTCATGCTTTTAATTATTATTGTTCCCGCACTCGAAATCGCAATTCTGATCAGTGCTGGTAATCTGATTGGTGTACTGCCAACAGTTCTGTTAATCATACTAACCGGTGTTTTAGGTGCTTATCTGGCGAAATCCCAAGGACTTCAGGCTTTGAAAAAGGTACAGAATATGACTGTATTGGACGGGGCCCCGGGTGATGCCGTCATTGATGGGTTGTGTATTTTAATTGGTGGAGTTGTCTTACTAGCACCAGGTTTTATTACAGATGCGATTGGATTCTTTTTATTGATTCCCGCAACAAGGAATTTAATGAAACCACTTATTTATAAATGGGTTCAAAGAAAAATGAGAAACGGTAACGTGATCATTCACAGACCATAACACACAGCTGCTGCTGTGTGTTTTTTACATCATTGTTTATCCAGTGGGTTTTCTCCGGTGGAAATATAACGCCAGACTACATGGAGCAGCCGGATCTTAATTAATACAGCAAAAATAATTATAAATAAAGGAGTTAACAAAAGCCCCTTTACGCCAAGCAGGCTAACAGAAGTATATAGGAAAATCAGCGCCACTAATGGATGCAGCCCCATTCTGTCACCGATCACTTTAGGTTCAGTTACTTGTCTGACACCAATAATCACCAGATAGATCAAGACTGCCCCTGCTGCATGAGCCGGACCTGTGTGAATCATATAAAAAATGGTAAGCGGCAGAAAAAGAAGCATAGAACCGGCAAGTGGAACAAAATCAAGTACAGCAGACAAGAGTGCAAATAAAAATGGATGAGGGGTACCAAGCAGCAGCAACCCGGTTAAAGTAATAATAAAAGTAAATAATGAAAGTAATAGCTGAGACAGAAAGTAAGCGCCTGCTTCACGAAAACCTAATGAACGGATCTGTTCAAGCTGTTTAACTAATTCACCCGGCAGTTTATTTTTCCAGGATTTAAAGTCAGCCAATATATAATATGCAGCGATATACATCATACCCATTGAAAATAAAGCTGAAGGAAGGTTGCCTGCAGATTTTGATATCTCACTGATCAGCTGTTTCCCGGCATTAATGAGAAGATGCTCTATTTCTTTCATTAGCATTGATAAATGGCTGTGAGTGAGATAGGGATGAGTCAAATCATGCATAAATCCAGGGAAGGTTTGAACAGTGTCCTGAATTAAATTCAACAGTGATGAAGTATAGACAGGTAACCGGGTCAATAAATAAAGAATTTCGTTATTTAAAAGTACATAGCATCCTGTAAGAATTAGAGGTCCGGTTATAAGCAGTATAATCAATCCGAGCAGCACACTCAGCTTATAAGGGAGTTTTACATATTCATATAGCAGTTTGATGAATGGATATAAAAGAGTGGCAAGCAGCGCTCCTGCTGTAAACGGCCAGAAGTAAACCAGGACAATACGTACAGTGAAGAGAAATAATAGCATGATAACTAAAATATGAAAACATCGCTTTATCACGGGCTTGTCCTCCTGTATGAAGTGCGAATGAAATGGAGGGATAAAAAATGATAAATCCGGCAATGATCTTTTTAATTTTATTACTGGCAATCGGCTTCTTTGCCAAAAATAATTCGCTGATGATTGCAGTCCTATTTCTTATCTTATTAAAAGTGGCAGGTGCTGATGAGAAGATTTTTGCATTTATCCAGGGAAAAGGAATTAATTGGGGGGTCACAATTATTACAATTGCTGTACTTGCTCCTATTGCAAGCGGCGCAATCGGGTTTAAAGAGCTGACAGATGCGGTAAAGTTACCATATGCGTGGGTTGCACTTGCAACCGGTATAGCTGTAGCACTGATCGCAAAAGGCGGCATTTCACTGCTTCAGGAGGATCCTCATATTACAGTGGCACTTGTCTTCGGGACAATTCTCGCTGTTGCTCTGTTTAACGGAATTGCTGTCGGACCTTTAATTGGAGCTGGGATTGCCTACAGTACAATGAAAATTTTCGAATGGGTTTCAAAGGCATTTTGAGGCTGTCAAATTTCGTCAAATTAAATTAATCCCGGTAAATTAATGCGTTTTCATTCACAAAGTTCTGATTATTGATTATAATGGACAATGTAAGCGCATCCGAAATGACGAATTCTATTCTGTCAGCTGACTGAGCAATCGCTCAGTTTTTATGTGATGACAATTCCGTATTTTAAATGCCGGTCTGGCTTTAAATACAAGACTAAGGTTAAAAGGAGAGATTTGTTTATGACAGCAACGAGAGGTTTAGAAAACGTTGTAGCAACCACTTCATCGATCAGTTCAATTATTGATGACACTCTTACATACGTTGGTTACAATATCGACGATTTGACTGAAAATGCAAGTTTTGAAGAAATCATTTATCTGCTTTGGCACTTACGTCTGCCAAAAGAGAATGAGCTTGCAGAACTTAAACAGCAGCTTGCTGATAACATGGCGATTCCTGATGAAGTCATTGCACAAATTAAGGCGATGCCTGTAGATAAAGTGCATCCAATGGCAGCTGTCCGCACGGCAGTTTCAGCGCTTGGCCTGTTTGATGAAGAGGCAGATGTAATGGAAGAAAAAGCAAACTACCGCAAAGCAGTGCGCCTTCAGGCGAAGATTGCAACAATCGTTACTGCTTTTGCACGTATCCGTAAAGGCCAGGAGCCGATTGCACCTAAAGCCGACCTGAGCTTTGCAGCTAACTTCCTTTATATGCTAAATGGCGAGTTACCTGAAGACATTGAAGTTGAAGCAATGAATAAGGCGCTTGTTCTTCATGCTGACCACGAGCTGAACGCTTCTACATTTACAGCACGCGTATGTGTAGCAACATTATCTGATGTTTATTCAGGTGTAACTGCTGCAATCGGCGCACTTAAAGGCCCGCTGCATGGTGGAGCAAACGAGCAGGTAATGAAAACGTTAACTGAGATTGGTTCAGTTGAAAACGTTGAGTCTGTTATCCGTAAGAAGCTTGAAAACAAAGAAAAGATCATGGGCTTCGGTCACCGTGTATACCAGCAGGGCGATCCTCGTGCAAAGCACCTTCGTGAAATGTCTAAAAAGCTGACAGAGCTTCGCGGAGAATCAAAATGGTATGAGATGTCTGTTAAAATCGAAGAAATCGTGACGTCTGAAAAGAAACTTCCGCCGAACGTGGACTTCTATTCAGCTTCTGTCTACCATAGCCTTGGTATTGATCATGACCTGTTCACGCCAATTTTCGCAGTAAGCCGTATATCAGGCTGGCTGGCTCATATTCTTGAGCAGTATTCAAATAACCGCCTGATCCGCCCGAGAGCAGAATATACTGGTCCTGGCATGCAGGAATATGTACCGGTGGAGAAGCGATAATTTCACAGAACATTTTACAAACTGACAGATAACTGATGTAATAGTAACTAAAGCCTAAGGGACTGACGGACTCTGTCAGTCCCCGGCCAATGATATTTGGAGGGAAATACTTATGACACAAGGTGAAAAAATTTCAGTATCAAACGGCAATCTTCAGGTGCCAAACAATCCAATCGTACCTTTTATTGAAGGTGACGGTACAGGTCCGGATATCTGGGCTTCTGCACAGCGCGTATTAGACGCAGCTGTTGAAAAAGCTTATAACGGAGAAAAGAAAATCGAATGGAAAGAAGTACTTGCGGGTCAGAAAGCATTTGATCAGACTGGTGAATGGCTTCCACAGGCTACGCTTGATGCGATCAACGAGTATTTCATTGCTATTAAAGGACCACTTACAACACCAATCGGCGGAGGAATCCGTTCATTAAACGTAGCGCTTCGTCAGCAGCTTGACCTTTTCACATGCCTGCGTCCTGTACGTTACTTTGAAGGCGTACCTTCACCGGTTAAACGTCCTGAAGACACAGATATGGTGATCTTCCGTGAAAATACTGAAGATATTTATGCTGGTATTGAGTTCGCTGAAGGATCAGATGAAGTGAAAAAACTGATCAACTTCCTTCAGGATGAAATGGGTGCGACAAATATCCGCTTCCCTGATACAGCAGGTATCGGTGTAAAGCCGGTATCTAAAGAAGGTACTGAGCGTCTTGTGCGTGCAGCAATTAACTATGCACTGACTGAAGGCCGTAAGTCAGTAACACTTGTGCACAAAGGGAATATCATGAAGTTTACTGAAGGTGCTTTCAAGCGCTGGGGTTACGATCTTGCTGAGCGTGAATTCGGAGATAAAGTATTCACATGGAATCAGTACGATCAGATTAAAGATGAGCAGGGTACAGACGCTGCGAATAAAGCACAGAGTGATGCTGAAGCAGCTGGAAAAATCATCGTAAAGGATTCAATTGCAGATATCTTCCTTCAACAGATCCTTACTCGTCCTGCTGAGTTTGATGTAGTTGCAACAATGAACCTTAACGGAGACTATATCTCTGACGCACTTGCAGCACAGGTTGGCGGTATCGGAATCGCACCTGGTGCTAACATTAACTACGACACAGGACATGCGATCTTTGAAGCAACACATGGAACTGCTCCAAAATACGCTGGTCTTGATAAAGTGAATCCATCTTCAGTGATTCTTTCAGGCGTACTTCTTCTTGAGCACCTTGGCTGGAACGAAGCTGCAGACCTGATCTCTAAATCAATGGAGAAAACAATTGCATCTAAAGTTGTAACGTATGACTTTGCACGTCTGATGGATGGCGCTACAGAAGTGAAGTGCTCTGAATTCGGAACTGCTCTGATCGAAAATATGTAAGACAGTCAGGCCGGCATTTGCCGGCCTTTAACTACATACTTTAACACCGGGAGGAATAAGAAATGGCATTCACACGTAATAAAATCTCAGTCGTTGGAGCAGGCTTTACCGGTGCAACAACTGCATTGTTTTTAGCTCAAAAAGAACTCGGAGATATTGTACTTGTAGACATTCCTCAAAATGAAGGGCCGACTAAAGGTAAAGCGCTTGATATGCTTGAAGCGGGTCCTGTTTTTGGCTATGACGTAACGATCAAAGGTACATCTGACTATGCAGATACTGCAAACTCTGATGTTGTGATCATTACAGCAGGCCTGCCAAGAAAACCAGGCATGAGTCGCGATGACCTTGTCCAGACGAATGAAAAAATCATGAAAGCAGTCACAGCTGAGATTGTAAAACATTCACCGGACACAACAATCCTTGTTTTATCAAACCCGGTAGATGCCATGACATATACAGTTTTCAAAGAGTCCGGCCTTCCAAAAGAGCGTGTAATCGGTCAGTCCGGCGTCCTTGATACAGCAAGGTTTAATACATTTGTCGCTGAGGAGCTTGGATTATCTGTTAAGGATATTCAGGGATTTGTACTCGGAGGTCACGGGGACGATATGGTTCCGTTGACGCGCTATTCAAATGCAGGCGGCGTGCCGCTTGAAAAGCTGATTCCTAAAGAACGGCTTGATGAAATCATTGAACGTACAAGAAAAGGCGGAGGTGAAATCGTAGCGCTTCTTGGCAACGGGTCAGCTTATTACGCACCTGCTGCCGCCCTGATGGAAATGACTGAAGCGATCTTAAAGGATCAGAAGCGCGTACTGCCATCAGTTGCCTATCTCGAAGGAGAGTACGGGTTTGATGGTATTTACCTCGGCGTACCTACAGTCCTTGGGGGCAATGGAATTGAAAAAATTATGGAACTTGAACTGACAGATGATGAAAAATTACAGCTTTCTAAATCTGCAGATTCAGTCCGCAGTGTGATGACCGCATTGTCATCGACGTAATTGTGGGGAGGAACTGCTGATTCAGGCAGTTCCTTTTTTGCAAAGTGATATAAAACGCTTCTTTATTTGAAGGATCATCCTTTATAATAAAGACACAAGATAAAGAATATAAGCAGTAAAACTCAGGGGTTATGAATAAAGTCAACAGGGGGGAGAAAACATGTTACTCGGAAAGAAACGAAAAATCGGACGTCAGATAGAAGATATGTCAATCGGGGAAAAATTAACGCTCACTGAAAAAATCGAAGACAAGGATCTGCTGTTATTCCTTGGTTTAACAAATGATTCAAATCCGCTCTATATCCAACATGATTATGCGTCACAAACTTCCTATAAAAAACCGATTGTACCAACCATTATGCTGACAGGTTTCGTAACTTCAGCTGTTTCAAAATATATGCCCGGCCCGGGATCTCATATTAAAAGTCACAATCTAAGCTTCCCGAAGCCGCTATACCACTACGCGACGGTTGATTATGTATTCGAAATTAAATCCATCGACCGCCCGAAATCAGAAGTCGAAATCAGCGTGCGTGGCACAGACGAAAGCGGAGACACAGTCATCGAAGGCAAAGTCGTCGTATGTCCGCCAGACAAACTCCAAAAATTCAACAGCTCAGCATTGGATAACTTTTAAAAAGGCCTATATGGTCTTTTTATTTTTGAGAAATTCAGTATAAATTTATTTTCTTGTAGCTGATGATTGTAGCGTAAGGCGGCGACTCCGGGACGAATAGTGGGAAGCTGAGACCCCACAAGGCGAAGCCTGAGCGATAAAGGTTGGACCACACAACGGTCCTCCGTCCGGAAAGCGTCCGCCTGAAGCGGAGATCAGCAGCGGTTCATTTAGGCTTTACAATTCACATAATAAAATCGCCATCACTAATGAATATGTACTATAATGGAATCGGATGATCTGGGGTTAATACTAGCTACTGGAGGGTTATGATGAAGAAAAAAGTACTGGTTGTAGATGACGAACAGTCGATTGTGACACTGTTAAAGTATAATTTAGAACAGTCAGGCTATGAAGTATTAACAGCATATGACGGTGCGGAAGGAATTGCGCTTGTAGAAAATGAGCATCCGGATTTATTGGTGCTTGATCTAATGCTGCCTGTAATGGATGGGATCGAAGTATGCAAACAGCTTCGCCAAAAGCAGATTCATATTCCAATCATTATGCTCACTGCAAAAGATGAGGAATTTGATAAAGTGCTGGGGCTGGAACTTGGAGCCGATGATTATATGACAAAACCTTTCAGCCCGCGTGAAGTGGTTGCCAGAGTAAAGGCAATACTCCGCAGATCCGGACGGGTGGAATTAAAAGAACCTGAAGTGGAAGAGGATTTTATCGAGCTTGGGGAAGTGAAGGTATATCCTGAACAATATGAAGCTTATTATAAAGGAGAATCTATTGATCTGACACCGAAGGAATTTGAATTACTTGTTTATTTAATTGAAAATAAGGGCCGCGTTTTAACGAGAGATCAGCTGCTGCAAACGGTATGGAACTATGATTTTGCTGGCGATACCCGTATTGTAGATGTGCATATCAGCCATTTGCGTGAAAAGATTGAAGAAAACACGAAAAAGCCGGTATATATTAAAACAATCAGGGGTCTCGGCTACAAAATGGAGAAGCCGAAAGTAACGTGAGGCTCACGTCATTTAAAGGCCGGCTGCTTTTTGCATTAATTACACTGATTGTATTAGTGCTGGTAGGCTTAGGGATTATTATTGGAGAGCTGGTAAAATCCTATTACCTGAATGCACTGCATTCAAGATTAGAAAAAGAAATGAATATTGTGATCAATCAGACTGAACGTGAACCTTCTTTCAGTGAATTGAGATCTGAATTATTTGATGAACTGAGTGAAGTGCTGGAAACGAGGATTACGATATTAAATGATGATACCGAGATCGTATATGATTCCGGTCAGGCGGTCTCAGATATTAATCATGAATCGATGCTGGATGAAATTGATAACTCTCTGCCAGAGCCTTCAAACGGCATTGTGAGGTTTCCCGCCGATGCGGATGATAGCAGCTTCTACTATATCAGCAGTATAGAAACGGGATCTGAAAGCGGGTATGTCGTGCTCGCAGCTGCCTTTGAAAACCTTGAGAATGTCTACCGTCAGATCTGGCTGATTCTGGCGATTACACTCGGGGCAGCGCTTGGTATGATTATTTATATCGGTGCGCGCATCACCAACCAGTATACAAAGCCGATTGAATCAGCAACTGAAGTAGCGATTCAGCTTGCAAAAGGGAATTACAAAGCCCGTACATTTGAAGATAGAGCTGATGAGACAGGTATGTTAAGCAATGCAATCAACATTCTTGCGAGAAACCTGCAGGAAATGGTCAGCGAGCAGTCTGTTCAGCAGGACAGGCTGAAAACGCTCATTGAAAACATGGGAAGCGGACTGATTATGATCGATAAGCAGGGCTATATCGTACTGGTCAACCGGCCGTTTCTGACTTTCTTTCATTCAGATATAGAGGACGTGCTGAACGAGAGTTACGTGTCCGTTTTTAAAAATCAGCAGGTAAACGCACTGGCTGAGGAAGTATTTCTAACTGAACAGCGTGTCAGGCAGCAGATATTAATTGAGGAAACTTTTCCGCATAAACACCTTGAAGTGTACGGGGCGCCGATTATCGGTGAACGAAGTGCATGGCAGGGAATTGTGCTGGTTTTCCATGATATATCAGAGCTGAAGAAACTTGAACAGATGCGTAAAGATTTTGTCGCAAATGTATCACACGAAGTGAAAACACCGATTACATCAATTAAAGGTTTTACTGAAACGCTTCTCGATGGTGCGATGAATGATAAAGGAGCGCTTGAATCCTTCCTCCAAATCATTGCCAAGGAAAGCGACAGACTTCAAATGCTGATACAGGATCTGCTGGAGCTTTCCAGAGTGGAGCAGCATGGCTTTAAGCTGAATCTCAGCCAGGTTGATATTGCTGAAACCTTAAAAGATGTATCGTTAATGCTTGAGCAAAAAGCGGATCAGAAAAATGCTTCGATTCAGCTGGATCTGGAATCGCCGCTCGTAATAGAAGGAGATGCAGACCGGCTGAAGCAGGTATTTATTAATCTGCTGACTAATGCTTTGACATACTCTTATGCTGATCAGAACATTATTGTGAAATCAAAAAAGCTGAAAAATAAAGTGCAGCTTCAGTTTATTGACCATGGAATCGGCATGGAAAAAGAAGAACTGTCACGGATATTTGAGCGTTTTTACAGAGTCGATAAAGCCCGCAGCAGAAACTCAGGGGGTACCGGGTTGGGACTTGCCATCGTCAAACATATTATCGAAGTGCATAATGGGGAAATCACTGTTGAAAGTGAGCCTGAAAAAGGAACGGTTTTCACACTTACACTGCCTTTAAATGTGAATAAGTAGCAGGAATGTGAATCTTTACATGAAATTTACACTGGCATGACAGTGACTTAATATTTCATTGGTAAGATACTAAGTGAAAACCCCTTCATCCAGGGAACCCCAAGAAAAAGCGTGAACAGACCCCGTTCACGCTTTTTCTATTGTATTTAAAAGATCTTGAAACCTTTTTGTAATATTTAACGTATTAGAGTTAATACATACAGAAAGGAAGATAGACATGAGTATCAGGCGCATCATGGCTGGTATTGGAATCGTCGTCGGTTCAGCAATCTTATTAGTTGTTCTTTTTACATCGTGGTACACAGTGGACGAATCAGAACAGGCACTTGTGCTGACTTTTGGTGAAGCCAATGAAACAATTACTGAATCCGGGCTGAAGTTCAAGCTGCCCTGGCCAATACAGCAAGTAGAAATTTTATCAAAAGAAACATTCAGCTTACAGTTTGGTTATGAAGAGGAAGACGGAGAAATAAAGTCATTCCCGGAAGAAACAGTCATGATCACTGGAGATGAATACATAGTACTGGCAGACCTTGTCGTCCAGTGGAAGATTACAGATCCGAAACAATATCTGTTTAATGCAGAGGATCCTCAGGAAGTTTTATATGATGCGACTTCTGCGTCAATCAGAAGCATTATCGGGAGCTCCACGATTGATGATGCCCTGACTTCAGGTAAGGCGGAAATTGAAGCTGAAACAAGGGAGTTACTGGCCTCATTAATTGAAAAATATGAAGTCGGAATTTCAGTGCAGGCAGTACAACTGCAGGACGTTGAACTCCCTAACGCAGAAGTTCGCCAGGCATTTACCGCTGTAACAGATGCGCGTGAAGGTGCCATTACAAAAGAAAACGAAGCACAGAAATACCGTAGTCAGAAAGTCAATGAAGCAGAAGGTGAAAAAGACGCTATTATTTCCAGGGCCGAGGGTGAGAGAGCTTCAAGAATTGAGCAGGCACGTGGGGACATTGCAATCTTTAGTGAAATTTTAACTGAATATCAGAGTAACCCAGAAATAACACGCGAACGTTTAATCCTTGAAACACTCGAAGAGGTCCTGCCAGGCACGAAGCTTTATATAATGAATGATGACGGAGATACGATGAAATATCTTCCTTTGCAGCCTGAACGCCAGCAGCAGCCACCAGTGACTGAGGAAAGTGAGGAATCTGCAAATGGACAATGATCAGAATAAAATATTTGAATTTAATAAAAAACCTAAAACAAATAAACCAAAAGCAGATATTGAGTGGAGAAAATTCACAAAGGTTTTTATTCTCATCGGCTTGCTGCTGTTCCTCTTAATTACTGCACTTTTAAATGTGTTTATTGTCAAAGAAGGCGAATACCGGGTTGTCAGACAGTTTGGTGAAGTAGTCAAAATTATTGATGAACCTGGCTTAAATGCAAAAATACCTTTTGTACAGTCGGTGACAACGCTCCCTAAATATCAAATGACGTATGACGTGTCAGAAGCGGAAATTAACACAAAAGATAAAAAGAGACTGATCATTGATAACTATTCAGTCTGGCGCATCACTGATCCGGTCAAAATGATTTCAAACGCCGGAACAATGATCAATGCTGAGTCCAGGATGGAAGAGTATATCTACTCAGTTGTCAGATCTGAGCTTGGTCAATTTGATTATGATCAGATTATAAACGATGAGAAATCATCCCGGGGAAGTCTGAATGACAGGATTACAGAGCGGGTAAATGAACTTCTCAGCCAGGAGCAATTCGGTATTGAAGTAGTGGATGTCCGTATGAAGCAGACAAACCTGCCTGCTGAGAACGAACAGGCCGTTTACACAAACATGATCTCTGAGCGTCAGGCGACTGCGCAGGATTACCTTTCTACTGGTGATGCCAATAAAAACAGAATTGAAGCCAATACTGACCGTGAAGTAAGAGAGCTGCTTTCAACAGCAAATGCTGATGCAGACGTGATCCGTGCAGAAGGTGAAGCGGAAGCGGCAAGGATGTATAATAACGCATTCTCTGCGGATCCTGAGTTTTATGAGCTTTACAGAACACTTGAATCGTATAAGAAAACTGTAAATGATGAAACCATGATTATTTTGCCATCTGATTCTCCTTATGCGTCTCTTCTTCAAGGTATAACAGAATAATGCCCGCTGTTTTCCCTTTCATTTTGGACATGCTAAAATGAAGAGGGAAAACAGCTTTTTTATGTAGAGAACAAAACTTTAGCAGGCAAATAGCTGCTGGGTTAATTTGATCTAGAGGAGATGAACGGTTTGTCGAAAAAATTAATGCTGATCGATGGTAACAGTATTGCCTACCGTGCTTTTTTTGCACTGCCATTACTGAACAACGATAAAGGCATACATACAAATGCGATATATGGATTTACCACGATGCTGATGAAGCTGCTTGATGAGGAGAAACCGACGCATCTGATGGTCGCTTTTGACGCGGGAAAAACAACTTTTCGTCATAAAACTTTTGAAGACTATAAGGGTGGAAGACAGAAAACCCCACCTGAATTATCCGAACAGTTCCCGTTTATCCGGGATTTACTAAGTGCACATAACATTAAATATTATGAGCTCGATCAGTATGAAGCGGACGATATTATCGGTACGTTAAGCACACAGGCTGAAAAAGACGGCTTTGAGACAGTCGTTATTTCAGGTGATAAAGATTTAACCCAGCTCGCTTCAGAAAAAATCAGGGTAGACATTACTAAAAAAGGTATCACTGATCTTGAAAAATACACGCCTGCGCATATCGAAGAAAAGTATGGCCTGACACCTGATCAGATTATTGATATGAAGGGTTTAATGGGAGATTCTTCAGATAACATACCTGGTGTCCCTGGCGTTGGCGAGAAAACGGCGATTAAGCTGCTGAAGGAGTTTGGGACGCTGGAAAATGTTCTGGATTCCATCGATCAAGTGAGCGGTAAAAAGCTGAAAGAAAGGCTTGAAGAAAATAAGCAGCTTGCTGAGATGAGTAAGAAGCTTGCGACGATTACAAGAACGGCTCCTGTAACTGTTAGGCTGGACGAACTTGAAAAACAGGAAGCTGACTATGATAAGCTTACACAGCTTTATAAAGAACTCGGATTCAATTCACTGCTTGATAAGCTGGACGGTGAAGAAGAAGAGATTGAACTGAAAGACATTGAATGGGAAGAAGTCACTGATTTTACACCGGAACAGCTTCCATCACATGCTGAACTATATATAGAAATGTATGATGTGAACTATCATACAGCTGATATTTTAGGGATTGCTGTCCACGCTGATCAGAAGACTTATTTTATTACACCTGACAATGCTGCGAAGTCAGAGCAATTTAAGCAGTGGATAGAAGATGAAAAGAAGTCGAAATCTGTCTATGACGCAAAGGCGTCAATTGTTGCCTTTGACCGCCTTGGTATGAATTTAAAAGGGGTAGATTTCGATTTACTGATTGCATCTTATGTGATCGATGCCTCTGAAGCAGCGGATGATTTTGCTTCGATTGCAAAAAGGCATGGGGCGGATGCGGTGCCAACAGATGAGTCTGTGTACGGAAAAGGCGCTAAAAAGAAAGTTCCCGAACATAACGATCTCATGCAGCACACAGCCAGAAAAGCAGCAACGATCAATGCGATTAAAGAAACCTGCATTGCTTCCCTTGAGAAGAATGAACAGCTTGAACTTTTTGAAAAGCTTGAACTGCCGCTTGCAACCGT
Organism: Jeotgalibacillus malaysiensis; assembly: GCF_044789845.1. Classification (NCBI taxonomy): domain Bacteria; kingdom Bacillati; phylum Bacillota; class Bacilli; order Caryophanales; family Caryophanaceae; genus Jeotgalibacillus; species Jeotgalibacillus malaysiensis. Next base: position 2,284,328 of record NZ_CP085252.1, on the reverse strand, counting down.
TCTTGCTGAAATGGAAAGTATGGGCGTGCAGGTGGATATTGACCGCCTGAAGGATATGGGGATCGAACTGAAGAAAAGGCTTGAAGAAATTCAGTCTGATATTTACAGAATTGCCGGTGAGGAATTTAATATTAATTCCCCTAAGCAGCTCGGTGTCATTTTATTTGAAAATCTGCAGCTGCCTGTATTGAAAAAAACAAAAACAGGTTACTCAACATCAGCTGACATTTTAGAAAAGTTAAAGCCGGAGCATGAAATTATTGAGCATATTCTTCATTTCAGACAGCTCGGTAAACTTCAGTCCACCTATATTGAAGGGCTATTAAAAGTGATTCATGACGATTCGAATAAAATTCATACAAGATATAATCAGGTACTCACGCAGACTGGGCGCTTAAGCTCAACTGATCCTAATCTGCAAAACATTCCGATCAGACTTGAGGAAGGCCGTAAAATCCGACAGGCATTCATACCCTCTGAAAAAGACTGGGTCATGTTTGCAGCTGATTATTCCCAGATTGAGCTGAGAGTACTTGCTCACATTTCTGATGATGAAGGATTGAAGGAAGCATTTCATCAGGGAATGGATGTTCACACAAAAACGGCGATGGACGTTTTCGGTGTAGAAAAGGAAGATGTAACGTCGGGTATGAGAAGACACGCAAAAGCGGTTAACTTTGGAATTGTCTACGGAATCAGCGATTATGGGCTGTCGCAGAGTCTAGATATCTCGAGAAAAGAAGCAGCTGAATTTATTAAGAAATACCTGGATAGTTATCCGAAAGTAAAAGAATATATGGATGACATCATACATGAGGCTAAACAAAAAGGTTATGTGGAAACATTGCTGCACCGCCGCAGATATATTCCTGAGATCACGAGCAGAAACTTTAACCTGAGAGGCTTTGCTGAACGTACAGCAATGAATACACCGATTCAGGGGACTGCTGCTGATATTATTAAAAAGGCAATGATTGAAATGGCTGATCGTCTGAAAGCTGAAAAACTTCAAACGCGTATGCTGCTTCAGGTGCACGATGAACTGATTTTTGAGTGTCCAAAAGATGAAATTGAAAAGCTTGAAAAGATCGTACCGGAAGTAATGGAATCTGCAGTGGAACTGTCAGTACCGCTGAAGGTTGATTATTCATTCGGAAACACCTGGTACGATGCAAAGTAAGAAGGGAGACGAGAGACATGCCTGAATTACCGGAAGTAGAACACGTGAAAAGGGGTCTCTCTCCAAAGGTTGAAGGGCTGATCATTGAAGAAGTGACGTTTTCTAACACAGTCATTAAAGCCCATGAAGCTGGAAGAAAAGCGGTTGTAAAAGGAGAAGGGCTGGACGCCTTTAAATTTGCCGTTACTCAAAAAGAAATCTCTGCCATTGACCGCCGCAGCAAGTATCTGCTCTTCCGTCTGGGGCGGCAGGATGATGAAATGCTGATCTTGTCGCACCTTGGAATGACAGGCGCATGGTTCGTTGTAAATGAACTTGGAGAAATTCTTGAAGACAGATTCCGCAATCACGTACATGTCATATTTAATCTGTCCAACGGGCAAAAACTGGTGTATTCAGATATTCGCAGATTTGGAGAAATGAGATTTCTGCCGTCTGAAGAAGCGCACCCGCCTTTAGCTGAAATCGGACCTGAACCTTTCGATGAGGATGCTGAGATCAGATTCCTGGCAGCTTTAATGCTACCGAAATTTTCACGGAAACCTGTTAAGGAATCAATTATGCATCATAGTGTGGTTGCAGGGTGTGGGAACATCTACGCAACAGAAGCGCTTTTCAGAGCAGGCGTCAGTCCTAAAAGAAAAACTGACAGGCTCAGTCTGAAAAAGAAAAGAGAGCTGTTTCATCATATTGTAGACGTGCTGAGAGAAGGGATTGCAGCAGGAGGAAGCAGTATCTCTGATTACAGAAATGTAAACGGTGAAGCTGGAGGCATGCAGGAACGTCTACAGATGTATGCGAAATCTACGTGCCCTGTCTGCGGTTCAGCGGTTAAAAAAGCAGTTGTCGGAGGGCGGACCTCACATTACTGCACCACATGTCAAAAGTAAGGGGACATTTATGATTATCGGATTAACCGGCAGTATTGCCACAGGAAAAAGCACAATTGCTAAAGAACTGATCAATTTAGGATACACGGTAGTCGACGCCGATCAGTCAGCGCGCAAGGTCGTTGAACCGGGGGAAGAGGCGAACGTAAAGATCAGAGAAGTATTTGGAAATGAAGTGTTCACTGAGGATGGTCATCTTGACAGGCCTAAGCTCGGTGAAATCATCTTCAATGATGAAGGGAAACGTAAAGAGCTCAATGGAATTGTTCATCCTGCTGTCCGTGCTGACATGCTCGCGCAGAAAGATCAGGCTCTTAAGAATGGAAAGCACACTGTATTTCTGGATATCCCGCTCCTCTTTGAAAGCGGACTGCAATGGATGGTGGAAAAAGTACTCGTCGTCTACGCACCTGCAGACCTTCAGAAAGAGCGACTGATGAAACGTAATGATTACAGCGCTGAAGAAGCAGCTTCAAGAATTGCATCTCAAATACCGGTAGAACAAAAGCGTGACCAGGCGGACGCTGTCATTGATAACAGTGGTTCGATTGAACAATCTATTAACCAGCTGCATAAGCTGATTGAAGACTGGAAGCTGACACCCTGAATAAACGAACAGTACTCATCCTTTAAAAGGGTGAGTTTTTTATTGAAAAAATGTCATTATGTATTTGCAAACGCTTTTAATATGTTATACTAATGCTAGTTAATTTGAAATTAAGTATAACATTATTAGGGGGATCCTCATGAACAAGACGAACATTGCAATCAACGGGTTTGGCCGAATCGGCCGTATGGTGTTTAGAAAAGCGGTAATGGAAGACACACTTAATATAGTAGCCATCAATGCGAGCTACCCGCCTGAAACACTGGCTCACCTGATTAAATATGACTCTACTCATGGCGCATTTGCTGCAGAAGTGATTGCGAAAGAGGATGCATTAATTGTCAATGGAAAAGAAATCAAACTTGTCAGTGATAGAGATCCTGCAAACCTACCATGGGCATCAATGAATGTTGATATTGTCATTGAAGCTACTGGTAAATTTAATGCACGCGACAAAGCAGCACTGCATCTTGATGCTGGAGCGAAAAAAGTCGTCCTTACAGCGCCTGGTAAACAGGAAGATGTGATGATTGTAATGGGTGTAAACGAAGAGGATCTGAATGTAGAGAAGCATGATGTAATCTCTAACGCATCATGTACAACGAACTGTCTGGCACCTGTTGCTAAAATTCTTGATCAGGAATTTGGCATTGTAAATGGATTAATGACAACAGTGCACGCATATACGAATGACCAGAAAAATATTGATAATCCGCACAAAGACCTGCGCCGCGCACGGTCATGCGGACAATCAATCATCCCGACTTCAACCGGTGCAGCTAAAGCACTTGGTAAAGTTCTGCCTAATCTGCAGGGTAAGCTGCACGGAATGGCACTGCGTGTTCCAACGCCAAACGTGTCACTCGTCGACCTTGTCGTAGATGTGAAACGTGAAGTAACAGTTGAAGAAGTAAACAACGCTTTTAGAAAAGCTGCTGGAAACGAAATGAACGGAATTGTGTCATACACAACAGAACCGCTAGTATCAATTGACTTCAACACAAACCCAAGCTCAGCAATCGTTGACGGACTTTCAACAATGGTCATGGGCGCAACAAAAGTAAAAGTACTTGCATGGTACGACAACGAATGGGGCTACTCATGCCGCGTAGTCGATCTCGTCCAGCACCTTGCAAACCAGATGGAACAATCCCAGAGAGAAGTAACAGCATTATAATGAATAGGATTTAAATATATTCTTAGAAGAAGTACATTTAAATGTATTTCTTCTTTTCTTTTTATAGTAGATAAGGTGACCGGAGCTGAAGGTGGTGTCTCCACCGCCCGGCCGCGAAAAGCGTCCGCCTGGCGTGCAGGTCACCCGGTCTTCATATAAAAAACGTGCAATATCTCTAAATAAAAACAAATCATTGCAAAATCATTCAAAAAACCTTATACTGATTTTCGTGATCTTATTCCGGTTCACACAACATAACTTCTGCTTAAAGGGTTAGGACCTCATTGGACTAACTTTCCCCCGTGGCAGCAGGGTCTGATTAACCGGGTAAGTTCAAATTTTCAGTAAGGGGGAACGATCAATGGAAACAATGGGTCGTCATGTAATAGCGGAACTATGGGGCTGTGACTTTGAAAAGTTAAACAGCATGGAATTAATTGAACAAACATTCGTAGATGCTGCACTGAAATCAGGTGCTGAGGTAAGAGAAGTTGCATTTCATAAATTTGCGCCGCAGGGTGTAAGTGGAGTCGTGATCATTTCAGAATCACATTTGACTATTCACAGCTTCCCTGAACACGGCTATGCGAGTATAGATGTATACACATGTGGAGATCTTGATCCAAACGTTGCAGCGAATCACATCGCTGAATCACTTGGCGCTGAGACACGTGAAACAATTGAAGTATCACGCGGTATGGGGCCTGTAAAAGTCCCACAATCAACGGTACACGCAGGTTAATCTGACAAAAGAGGTGCATTTTCGCATCTCTTTTTTATTTTCTCCATAAAACTGATAAACTAAGGTTATAGACACTGGAGGAGGAATTACGTTGGCCAAGTTAAAGGGAGTTTTTAAAAGGTTCAGTCAGGAATGCGAGACGGCAGACAAACATCAAGAAAAAGAGCTTGAAACACGTTATTATAAAGTATCATTCGACAAAGTATACGATCAAGTAAAACGCTACTTTTCAAATGATGGGTATGAGATTTCATCAGAATCAAAAGATCATGGGGAAATTATGATCACCCGCACGAAGAGTCCTAAAATGTTTTTAATTGCAACCGTTGTCAGTACAAGACCAATGCACACAGCGCTTGATTTGAAAGCGTCTACTGACCAGATGGTTGTCGGCGGTGCTTATCCGAAGCTGAAGGAAGAAATTTCTATCTGCTATCAGGCGCTTGCAAAAGAGATGAGAGAAGCTGAAAAGTAAGAGGAACCCTTGTGGTTTAAGCTTTTTTTCAGTATCATTAGAGGAAATAGATTCGATGTGGAGCTGGTGAAATGAAATGTCCATCCTGCCATGAAAACGCAACAAGGGTGATTGATTCAAGACAAGTTGACGATGGAAAATCGATCCGGCGCAGAAGAGAATGCGAAGATTGTCAGTATCGTTTTACAACATTTGAAAAAGTGGAAGAAATTCCGCTGATTGTTGTAAAAAGAGATGGCATCAGGGAACAATTCAGCAGAGACAAAATCCTGCGCGGTCTGATTAAAGCCTGCGAAAAAAGGCCAGTACCATTTGAAAAACTTGAACAGATTGCTTCTGATATTGAACGTGAACTCCGCAGTCAGGGAATTTCAGAGATCCCATCTGTCGACATTGGAGAAATGGTCATGGACAGACTTTCATCAGTTGATGAAGTAGCATACGTAAGATTTGCGTCTGTATACCGTGAATTTAAAGATTTAAATGTGTTCATAGATGAAATGAAAGAACTGTTGAATAAAGAAAGAAAATAAAGAGCAGTCAGCTGCTCTTTTTTTGTAGATTTGGATAGGATAGATGAAAGGTCTGAGCTTATGACGAGTTTATGGAAAGAAATACAGCCCTCAGATGAATATAACGTTCAGCTGAATGGTCAATTAAGCGAACATGACAGAGAGCTGGTGTCATTTTTGTATCAGCCGTTGCTCGGGGCCGACGCAATCAGTCTGTATAATATATTATGGCTCGAGGTGGAGCGTCATCATCTTGAGAGTGAAGCACGCACTCATAAAACACTGATGGACCTGATGTCAGTTTCAATAGAAAGAATCTTTCAGGCCAGACTCCGCCTAGAAGGAATGGGGCTGCTAAAAACCTTCCTTAAGACAGGAGACACTAAGTCGTATGCTTATCAGATACAGCCGCCATTAAGTGCAAAAGCTTTTTTTGAAGATCCGATGCTGAGCGTCTTCTTGTACAGACAGATCGGAGCCAGTCAGTTTCAGCGGTTAAAAAACAGATTTATCGTATCTTTTGACAACCTGCAGGCATACGAGGAAGTAACGCGATCGTTTCAGGATGTTTTTTATTCAGATGCTAAGATCTCACCGCATATGCCGGAAAAGGTGGAGGACGGTAAGACGCTGACATTTGAAGGTGAAAACAGCGGGATCGCAGCAGATTTTCAGGCGTTTGACTTTCACGCACTTTTTGCAGGTCTTTCTGAAGCGATGGTGCCAAGAAAAAGTTTAACGTATGATGTAAAACAGCTGATCGTGAAGCTTTCTATTCTGTATGGGTTATCTGAACAGGAGATGAAAAGTCCGATTCTCTCTTCCATAACAGAAGAAGACAAAATTGATACAGAAGCCCTTAGAAAAGCGTGCAGGGATTCTTTTCAGCTTAAAACGAATTCAGCACTGCCTGCGCTAAAGCATTTTGCTGAGCAGGCGAAGGTCCAAAAACTGCCTGATTCAGAGGATCAGACGCTGCAGTATTTAAAGAAGAGTTCACCTGTACAGGTACTAATTGATGCCTCTAATGGTGTGAAGCCCTCAAATACTGAGCTTGAACTGATTGATCATCTGATTTATGAAAAGAGGCTTCCTGATGAAGTGATCAATGTGTTAATTCAATTTGTACTTTTGCGGACAAATATGAAGCTGACTAAAGGCTTCACTGAACAGATTGCTTCACAGTGGGTCAGAATCGGGATTAAAACAGCTGAAGAAGCGATGGCTGAAGCAAAAAAAGAACATAAAAACTATCTTACCTGGAAGAAGTCAGGTGGGAGTAAGACATCAAGAAAAGAAAAAACCATTCGGAAAGAAAAGCTTCCGGACTGGTTTACTTCTGATGAATCAGAAGAAGTGGCGGATCCTGAATTCCTGAAGGAGAGGGAACGCTACTTAAAAGAACGCGAACTGAAAAAGCGCAAAGCAGGTGAAGAATAATGGATCCGATTAATAGAACGATCAAACGGATTTCAGGATCAAATGAATTTCAGCGCAGATATGAAATGATGAAAAAGGAAATCTCAGCTGACCCGGAAATTCAACAGTTTTTACAAATCCACAGAGATGAGCTCTCGCCGAACGCAGCTGATCAGGGAATGATCAAGTTATATGAGTTTATGACCAGATCTAGAAAATGTGCAGATTGCCCGAGTCTTGGGGAATGTAAAAACACAATGAAGGGATATGAGCCGAAGCTGATCATTCAAAACGGCTACATTGATATGCAGTATGCGCAATGCCCGAGACAGATCGCAGCTCAGGAACAGCGAAATACTGAAAAACTGGTCCAAAGCATGTATGTCCCTAAAGATGTGCTGAATGCCACTTTTGATCAGGTGGATGTGGATAACCCGACGAGAATGAAAGCTTTGCAAATTGCAGAAGATACAGTCAGTCAACTCGTTGCAGATCCTGAACATTATAAAGGGCTATATCTGTACGGCAAATTTGGTGTTGGTAAAAGCTATTTGCTTGGCGCTGTTGCCAATGAATTGAAAAAGCAGAACAAGGCAAGCTTTATTCTGTATTTCCCTGAATTTTTAAAAGAAATGAAGCAGTCGCTCGGCGATCAGACTTTCGCAGGGAAAGTGGACGCTGTCAAACGGTCTTCCATTCTGATGCTTGATGATATCGGGGCAGAATCACTTTCAAGCTGGGCACGTGATGAAGTACTTGGAACGATTCTGCAATACAGAATGGCAGAAGGGCTTCCAACATTTTTCAGCTCGAACTTTGACTACAACGAACTCGAACACCACCTGACCTATTCCCAGCGAGGCGAAGAAGAACCAGTCAAAGCAGCCAGAATCATGGAAAGAATCAAATTCCTGTCCATCCCGGTTGAAATGAAAGGGAAGAATAAGCGGAATATTTAATTGGGCTCAGGCTTTTGCAATTTAAGTACAAAAACTTTCAATGTCTCATGCACAGCGTGACTCGTAGTGGAAGGCGGGGACTCCGGGACGAATAGCGGGATAGCTGAGATCCCGCAGGCGAAGCCGAGGAAGCTCAGCGACCGCCGTCCGGAAAGCCTCCGCCTGGAGCGAAGAGTAGACGCCAATGTTTTAAATTTAAACTTGCTTTTATAACCAACCTCATCTAAAATGACTCTTATCAAAACAATTTATAAATAAAGGCACTGACAGGGACATGAATCATTTGAAGCTGATTATAAGAGAGAGAGGACCCGGCTGAAATCCTCTTATGAAGCAAAATGTATTTACCACCCTTGAGCCGTATGAGTGAACACTGAAGTAATTCGTACCGGATGCAGCCCGTTAGCTGAACCAGAGATTCTGGACACTTGTTCAGAAAGAAGGGTGGAACCGCGGGTTAATATAACTCCGTCCCTTTACCAGGGATGGGGTTTTTTATATGCAAAAATTTAATTGAAGGAGTGTTACCCATGGAAGAACAAATTAAAGTGACTTTTCCTGATGGAAACAGCAAGGAGTATCCTAAAGGGATCACAGTTGAAAAAATTGCATCATCCATTTCTTCAGGACTGAAAAAGAAAGCAGTTGCCGGAAAAGTGAACGGACAGCTTCTGGACCTTCGTACACCGCTGGATCAGGATGCAGAAGTAGCCATCCTGACACCTGACGACGCGGAATCACTTGAAATTATGCGACACAGTACAGCCCATCTGATGGCACAGGCCGTAAAACGCCTGTATCCTGATGCGAAATTCGGTGTCGGTCCTGTGATTGAAGGTGGATTCTACTATGATATTGACACTGAGTCATCAATCTCAACTGAAGATCTTCCACGTATTGAAAAAGAAATGAAAAAAATCACTGGAGACAACATTAATGTTGAACGAGAAGTTGTCAGCCGCGGGGAAGCAGTCAGCCGTTTTAAGGAAATTAATGACCCTTATAAGCTTGAATTGATTGAAGCCATTCCTTCAGAGGAAGACGTAACAATCTATAAGCAGGGAGAATTTTTTGATCTTTGCCGCGGGATTCACGTTCCGTCAACAAAGCATATTAAGGAGTTTAAACTGTTAAGTGTTGCCGGTGCATACTGGAGAGGCGACAGTGATAATAAGATGCTGCAGCGTATTTATGGCACTGCCTTCTTCAAGAAAGAAGATCTGGACCACCACCTGGAGATGCTTGAAGAAGCAAAGCAGCGTGACCATCGTAAAATTGGTAAAGAACTTGATCTTTTTACAAGCTCACAGCTGGTCGGCCAGGGGCTTCCAATCTGGCTGCCAAAAGGCGCGACAATCCGACGTACAATTGAACGTTATATTGTAGATAAAGAAATTTCTTTAGGCTATGATCACGTATACACACCAGCCCTTGGGAGCGCAGAGCTTTACAAAACAAGCGGTCACTGGGATCACTATGAAGAGGGTATGTTCCCGCCAATGGAAATGGATAATGAAACACTCGTCCTTCGTCCGATGAACTGTCCTCACCATATGATGGTGTATAAACAGGATATTCACAGCTACCGTGAACTGCCGATCAGAATTGCAGAACTTGGTCTGATGCACCGATATGAAATGTCAGGTGCACTGTCAGGACTTCAGCGTGTTCGTGCGATGACACTGAATGATGCACATATCTTCGCGCGTCCTGATCAGATTAAAGAAGAATTCCAGCGCGTTGTGCGTTTGATTGAAGAAGTATATAAAGATTTCGGTTTGCACGAATATAAATTCCGTCTGTCATACCGCGATCCTGAAGACACTGAAAAATACTTTGATGATAATGAAATGTGGGAAAAGGCTCAGGCAATGCTCAAAGAAGCGATGGATGATATGGGTCATGACTACTTTGAGGCTGAAGGCGAAGCGGCATTCTACGGACCAAAGCTTGATGTTCAGGTGAAAACTGCGATTGGAAAAGAAGAAACATTGTCTACTGTACAGCTTGACTTCCTTCTTCCTGAGCGCTTTGACCTGAATTATATTGGTGAAGATGGCAAACAGCACCGCCCTGTCGTTATTCACCGTGGGGTCGTGTCAACAATGGAACGGTTCGTTGCATTCTTGATTGAAGAGCACAAAGGCGCTCTTCCGGCATGGCTGGCACCGGTGCAGGTCCAGGTGATTCCTGTGTCTCCATCCATTCACCTTGATTTTGCGAAAAAAGTGCAGGATGAGCTGCAGCTTGCAGGCGCGCGTGTAGAAGTAGATACGCGTGACGAGAAGATGGGGTATAAGATCCGTGAAGCACAAATGAAGAAAATCCCTTATATGCTTGTAGTAGGGGATAAAGAAATGGAAAATAATGAAGTCAATATCCGTAAATACGGTGAGCAGGATACAGACACTGCCTCACTGAATGATTTCACACAGCAATTGAAACAGGAAATTACACGATAAAAAATCTGCCGGGGGATATCCCCCGGCAGATTTTTTAATTTCCACGCTGATATTCTTTTTCAGTACCATCTTCAAATTTAATTTCGATCTCGATTGACTGGAATCCCTCTTCAACTTCAAAACCTTCAATCACCCTGTCGATTACTTCATCATCAGGTGTCTCAGTAGTAAAATCAAATTCACTCAGCACAGGCTGGATTTCCTGAAAAGCGTCATCGCCTGACATCGTCAGCATATCTCTTTCATTTTCATATGAGGCTTCCACCTGACTTCCTTCGCTGTCATAAGAGATCTCAAAGTCATTATCGTTTCCTTCATAATCCGCATCCATATCGAACTCGAGGAATGATATGCCTGTATCCTCCTGATTTTCTTCTTCAGGTGCAGGCTGATCCTCTGTCTGTTCAGCATCCTCAGCCGGAGCAGGATCCTGAACGGTTTCATCTTCTTCTCCACAGGCTGCAAGTAATAAACTTAAGCCAGCAGCAGTCATAATCATGCGTGCTTTCATCATGAACGCCTCCGTTTAAATTAATTGAATTATATTAGGTTTAGCCTTTTCATATAAATTCAAACGTATTATTATGAAAAAAGAATGAATTAATGAGAAACTTGTCGAAAAGGTGTTGCTTCATATCCATTAATCTGATATCATCAATTTTGTTGATTAAGAACTTGGATTGACATTCCACTCGGAAGTTGCTACAATAGCAAGAGTGAATCGAATACGAATTTGTGTACAAGAAGAGGCACCCGCTTCTCACCTTCCCGGCAGATTAAGCTGGATGGTAACACGCATTTATTTCCTATAACAGGGTAGTATGTGCATGGCAGCGGGAGACTGAAGAAGTTTCCGGCTTTTTTTATTGCCGAAAACGAGTCGCAAAGGTATTCAAAATCAATCCGGAGGTGGATTACTATTAGCAAGGATAACACGCAGATTAATGAAAGCATCCGTTCACGCGAGGTGCGTCTGATTGATCAAAACGGTGAACAGCTAGGTGTCAAATCAAAGAATGAAGCATTAGAGATCGCAGCGCGCGTCAATCTTGACCTCGTTCTGGTTGCACCAACAGCTAAACCGCCTGTTGCAAGAATTATGGACTATGGTAAGTTCAAATTCGAACAGCAGAAAAAAGAAAAAGAAGCACGTAAAAATCAAAAAATCATCAATTTAAAAGAGGTTCGTCTAAGCCCTGGAATTGAAGAACATGATTTCAATACAAAGCTTCGTAATGCACGGAAGTTCCTTGAAAAAGGCGATAAAGTAAAAGCTTCTATCCGTTTCCGCGGACGTGCCATTACACATAAAGAAATCGGCCAGAGAGTGCTTGAGCGATTTGCTGAAGAGTGTAAAGATATCTCTACAGTAGAAACGAAGCCTAAGATGGACGGCCGCAGCATGTTCCTCATGCTCGCACCAACGAACGAAAAGTAATGATTTAAGGAGGATACTACTCATGCCAAAAATGAAAACTCACCGTGGATCAGCTAAGCGTTTCAAGAAGACAGGTAAAGGTAAACTTAAGCGTTCACGTGCATTCACTAGTCACCTTTTCGCTAACAAGTCAACAAAAGCTAAGCGTAAACTGCGCAAAGGCTCACTTGTGTCTTCAGGCGATTACAAGCGCATCAAAGATATGATCTAATCTAAAAATAATGAACATGATTTATTAGGAGGTAATTTACTATGCCACGTGTTAAAGGTGGAATCGTTTCTCGTAAACGTAGAAAAAGAGTTCTTAAACTCGCTAAAGGTTATTATGGTTCAAAACACACGCTATACAAAGTAGCAAACCAGCAGGTAATGAAGTCAGGAAACTATGCTTTCCGTGACCGTCGTCAGAAGAAGCGTGACTTCCGTAAGCTATGGATTACACGTATCAACGCAGCTGCTCGTACAAACGGTCTTTCTTACAGCCGTCTAATGCACGGTCTTAAGCTTGCGGGTATCGAAGTAAACCGTAAGATGCTTGCTGATCTTGCTGTTGCTGATGAAAAAGCATTCGCGCAGCTTGCAGACGCTGCTAAAGCTGAACTTAACAAGTAATATCAATCAGGCTGTCCTTTATGGGCAGTCTTTTTATATGTTCATCTGAAAAGTTGGCTGGTGATTTCCGCTTCAGGGGGACGCTTTCCGTGGCCGGGCGGTGAGCCAGCAGGCTTCGCCGTGCTTTGTCTCACCTGTCCCTTCCTGCCACAGGAGTCGCCGCCTGCAGCGAGAATCACCAGCTGTGCAGACATGTAGATGAGCTATATAAATCTTTAGCTTAATCACCTGAAAAATCAAGCGACTATTAATCACTTGGAACATTATCTTCGGGTTGTTTATGATGTAAAGAGGAAGAGGTGTGTTTATGGATACGTTGTTTTTGTTATATTACTTTGTGTTGTCTTTGGTCGGATTTATTTCAATGAAAGTGGACAAGAAGCGTGCGAGAAATAATGAATATAGAATTTCTGAAAAAACGCTGTGGACGATTGCGCTGTTAGGCGGCGCACTCGGATCGTGGGCGGGGATGAATGTATTCAGACATAAGACAAAACATTTGTCGTTCAGAGTCGGCATGCCGCTGCTTGTGATTTTGCACAGCGCATTCATTATTTGGGCTATACGCTAAAAAAAGCTGCCACATGGCAGCTTTTTTTAAGTTTCTTTACCGAGTAATTCTCTAATCGGGCTTTTCCAGTCGATTTTGGCATGTGGATAATTGCTTTTGATTTCAGTCTCCATAAAACGAAAATCTTCCACCCTGAAACCCTGAAGGTTAGACGGATCATCCGGCCAGACAAAGATATTAATGACGTCAAATGACCTGTCTGCTTCCCCAAGGTATTTTTCTCCCTGAAACATGACACCTTTATACGTTATAAAAAAGTTCTTTCTCGGATTACGCGCATCATCGTGGAAAAAATACTCTTCTCTATCATGAGCGGATTCGAGCTTTCTTTTAGGGTCAAACAAATATTTTATCCCTTTATATAGTAAGTAAAGGATTAATAAAGTAATCGCTACCCGTAATAAGATTAAGATCATGCGGGACCCCCTGTAATCTAGATACTACACATACGGTTTGGTTCAGCTGAAAGTTTCAGTTTTGGACTAAAATTTTGTTACACTGTGTGAGAAGGAGTGAATATGATGAATTGGAATGAACTTTATCAAATGCAATATGAACTGGATTTATTTATCGAAAAAGAGCATGGACTGACAGATAAGAATTTATTAAAGGATAAATTGCTTGCATTGTCTGTTGAAGCAGGTGAACTTGCGAATGAAACAAGATGTTTCAAGTTCTGGAGTCTCAAGGGACCATCTGAAAAAAGTGTCATCCTTGAAGAGTATGTGGATGGTATTCACTTTTTACTATCAATCGGACTCGAAACACATCTAAGGTACGACCAGAAAACAGTCTTTAAAACGGATGATTCACTGACAGAATTATTTCTTCAGTTTAATCGCCATATCAGTGAATTTGCAGAGGCTCACACGGAAGAGCGTTATGATCAAATGTGGCATACATATTTATTAATAGGCGAAAAACTCGATTTCTCTGCTGAGGATACAATCCGTGCGTATAAAGAAAAAAATGAAGTCAATGTAGAACGCCAAAAAAATAAATACTAATTTTGTGAATACTCTGGCGAAGTGGTATAATATTGCTTGGTAATAAGTTAGGGAGGCGAAGAAATGACTAAATATGATGAGCAGTTAACAATGCTGAAAGATTTAACAGATGCTAAAGGGATTCCGGGTAACGAACATGAACCAAGAGAGGTCATGAAAAAATACATATCACCGTTTGCTGATGAAGTAACAACAGACGGTATCGGCAGTTTAATCGCAAAGAAATCCGGTAAAGCAGGTGGGCCACGCGTTATGGTAGCAGGTCACCTTGATGAAGTCGGGTTTATGATTACACAAATCGATGATAAAGGTTTTCTTAAGTTTCAGACAGTAGGCGGATGGTGGTCACAAGTGATGCTGGCACAGCGTGTGACGATCGTGACGAAAAAAGGTGATATCACAGGTGTAATCGGTTCAAAACCGCCGCACATTCTGCCTCCCGAAGCGCGTAAAAAGCCGGTAGATATTAAAGATATGTTTATTGATATCGGTGCTTCGTCAAGAGAAGAAGCAGTCGAGTGGGGTGTAACGCCTGGTGATATGGCTGTACCTTATTTTGAATTCACTGTCATGAACAATGATAAGATGCTGTTAGCGAAAGCCTGGGATAACAGAATCGGCTGTGCGATTGCGATTGACGTGTTAAGACAGCTGAAAGGTCAGCAGCACCCGAATGAAGTGTTTGGTGTTGGTACTGTTCAGGAGGAAGTCGGGCTGCGCGGTGCACGTACAGCTGCAGTGGCTGTTAATCCTGATATCGGGATTGCAGTTGATGTTGGTATTGCAGGGGATACACCGGGTATAACAGCTAAAGAAGCAAGCTCAAAAATGGGTAAAGGTCCACAGATTATACTTTATGATGCTTCTATGGTTGGTCATAAAGGGCTTAGAGACTTCATCACAAATATTGCGGATGAGCACGGAATTCCTTATCAGTTTGATGCGATTGCCGGCGGAGGAACGGATGCAGGTTCAATCCATTTATCTGCAACAGGTGCACCTTCAATCGCGATCACAGTTGCGTCACGCTATATTCACTCACATGCAGCGATGATCCACAAAGACGATTATGAAAATGCAGTGAAGCTGATCGTAGAAGTAGTTAAAAAGCTTGACCGCGATGCAGTGAATGCGATTACATTTGACTAAATGAAAAGATGCCTCTTAGCAGGGGCATCTTTTTTAATGATATACTGAATGAAGTAAATTGAATCTAAAGGAGTCACCATATGCTACTTGTTGAATACGCACTTTTATTCCTGGCAGCCGCAACACCCTGGCTTGAGATTGCGCTTGTTGTGCCGCTCGGGATCCTCAGGGGACTGTCACCATTCTGGGTGATGGTAACTGGTTTTGCAGGTAATCTGCTGACTGTATTTTTACTCATTGTATTATTTCAAAAAGTAAAAGAATACTTAGCAAAAAGAAATGAAAAAAAGCAAACGCATAAAGAAAACAAACGCCAGACCCGGGCCCGGAATGTATGGAACAAATATGGTCTTCCGGGCCTGTCTTTGTTAGGACCGATTCTGATTGGCACTCATATTGCAGCTTTTATCGCTTTATCATTAGGAGCTGATAAAACGCGTGTGCTGGTCTGGCAGATTGTCAGTATTGCCATTTGGACACTCGCATTTGGTTATGCTGCGATATTCGGAATCGATTTTCTCCTGAATACTTAATGTTTTAAGCCGTTTTCAAGGGTTTGAAGCATGCGCTGCTGTTCTTCAGCAGCGCTTTCTTTCCAGATGATCTCAAATAGTACACCGAGGCCCGGAAGTAATTGCTCTTCTTCTCTTTGAATCGAATCCACAATCGTATCCTGTAATTGTTCAGTATTATTGTCTTTCACATTATGCATCACTGTCTGTCTGATATTTAAATTCATGACGTACCCTCCATTCTTTGATACCATTATCTTCTCCGCATTCACTATGTCTATACATGAAAATCAGCTATAATAGTGAAATCGATAAAAGAGGAGTGCATACACGTGATTCAATCACTGCAAAATACAAAGGTAAAAGAATGGAAAAAGCTGACCACAAAAAAAGGCAGGGATAAGAGCGGTTTGTTTCTTGTTGAAGGGTGGCACCTGACTGAGGAAGCAATTAAAGCGGATGCAGTGATAGAAGCGATTGTTAAAGAAGGGATTGAGCTGCCTTCTTATATGGAAGCAGTTGAGATCCACTTTGTAACTGAGGAAATTTCTTTAGCATTGGCTGAAACGGAGCATACGCAGGGCGTCTTTGCTGTTTGCAGACAGCCGGAAGTACAATTTGAAACATTACATGCGACAAACATTCTCATGCTTGATGCCATACAGGATCCGGGGAATATTGGAACGATGATCAGAACGGCTGACGCGGCAGGAATGGATGCAGTAATTCTTGGCAAGGGTACAGCTGATCCCTACAATGCAAAAGTCTTACGTTCAGCACAAGGCAGTCATTTTCACCTGCCAATACTGAAGCAGGATTTATTCTCAGTTATTGAACATTGTAAGGGGAGTGAAATTCCAGTGTACGGGACATCACTACAGGGAGCTGTACATTATAAGGAAGCTTCAACTAATGAAAAGTTTGCGCTTATCATGGGGAATGAAGGAGCGGGCGTTAACAGTGAATTGCTTGCGCTGACTAATCAGAACCTGTATATACCGATCTATGGAAAAAGCGAATCTTTGAATGTTGCGATAGCAGCGGGGATTCTGCTTTATCATTTGAAAGGTGAATGATGGTCTTTAAATTTTTCTGAATGTAGTATATACTTGTTGAGGAATGAAATGAAAAACGTTGACGGAGAAAAGTAATCTGGTCAATCTGTTCAAAAGGGAAGGCGGATCCTGGACTGAAAATCTGCCTGCAGAGACTATTGATGAAGTTCACCTCCAGAGTTGTCACCGGGACCGCTATATGCGTAAAGGTGTACCGGCTAAACGCCGTTATCAGTCTTATGAGCGGATCTGTCATCGTTGACGGATCAATCAGGGTGGTACCACGGAATCTAAGCACTTCGTCCCTTTTTACCAGGGGATGGAGTGCTTTTTTGTATTGAAATAAAGGAGGAACGTATACATGGAACAACGTTTACAGGAATTAAAGCAGGAAGCACTTGAAAAAGTTCAGCATGCCAGTGATCTGAAAGAATTAAATGACGTAAGAGTCGCTTATCTCGGTAAAAAAGGACCGATCACTGAAGTCCTGAAAGGGATGGGAAAACTCTCTGCAGAAGAACGGCCGAAAATGGGTGCTCTTGCAAATGAAGTACGTGACAGCATTGCAGGTTCAATTGAAGAAAAGCAAGAAGGTCTTGAAAACGAAGCCGTTGAAAAGCAGCTGGCTGAAGAGTCAATTGATGTAACGCTTCCTGGCCGCCCTGTACCAGCAGGTCATGCACACCCGCTGACAACGGTCATTGAGGAAATTGAAGATCTGTTTATTTCGATGGGTTACACAGTTGAAGAAGGGCCAGAAGTTGAAAAGGATTATTACAACTTCGAGGCGCTTAATCTGCCAAAAGGTCACCCGGCAAGAGATATGCAGGATTCCTTCTATATAACTGAAGACGTTTTGCTCAGAACACACACATCACCGGTACAGGCAAGAACGATGGAACGACATGCAGGTAAAGGTCCTGTAAAAATCATCTGCCCTGGTAAAGTGTATCGTCGTGATAATGATGATGCGACGCACTCACACCAGTTTATGCAAATTGAAGGACTTGTAGTGGATGAAAATATCCGTATGAGTGATCTTAAAGGAACGCTTAACATATTTGCTAAAAAAATGTTCGGTGAAGACCGTGAAATCAGATTACGCCCAAGCTTCTTCCCATTTACAGAGCCTTCAGTTGAAATGGATATTTCATGTAAGATCTGTGGAGGAAAAGGCTGCAGCGTTTGTAAAGGAACCGGCTGGATTGAGATTCTTGGTGCAGGTATGGTGCATCCGAATGTACTGAAAATGGCGGGATTTGATCCTGAGAAATATACAGGGTTCGCATTTGGTATGGGACCTGAGCGAATTGCGATGCTGAAATATGGAATTGATGATATCCGTCATTTCTATACAAATGATGACCGTTTCTTAAAACAATTCGCCCGTAAAGAAATTCGCTAAGGAGGATGAACCATGTTTGTATCTTATAAATGGCTTGAAGAATATATCGATTTATCCGGGGTAACACCTGATGAACTCGCTGAAAAAATTACACGTTCAGGAATTGAAGTGGAAGGTGTTGAAATTCCTGCAGAGGGTATTAAAAATGTTGTGATCGGACACGTAGTATCGTGTGAGAAGCACCCGGAAGCTGACAAATTAAACATTTGTCAGGTGGATGTTGGTGAGGAAGAAAATGTACAGATTATCTGCGGTGCACCAAATGTTGCAGCAGGTCAAAAGGTAGCTGTTGCAAAGGTTGGCGCAGTGCTGCCTGGTAACTTTAAAATTAAAAAAGCGAAGCTGCGCGGAGAAGCTTCCCACGGAATGATCTGTTCATTGCAGGAGCTTGGCGTTGAAACGAAACTTATTGAGAAAAAATATGCGGAAGGTATTTTCAATTTCCCACAAAATGCAGAAGTTGGCGCAGATGCACTTGAAGCATTAATGCTTAATGATGCAGTGCTTGAGCTCGGGCTGACACCTAATCGTGCAGATGCGATGAGCATGATCGGGGTAGCATATGAAACTGGTGCGATTTTAGACCGCCCAGTAAAGCTCCCGGATCTGAACTATGAAACGGTTGACGCGCGTGCAGAAGATGCAATCAAAGTGCGTGTTGAGGCTGTGAATGAAAATCCGATCTACCTTGCAAAAGTAGTAAAGGATGTAAAAGTCGGTGAATCTCCACAATGGATGAAAAACCGTCTCGTTGCAGCAGGAATCAGACCTCATAATAATGTAGTGGATATTACGAACTACATTTTAATTGAATACGGGCAGCCGCTCCACGCCTTTGACCTTGATCAGATCAAAACAGGTGAAATTGTAATCCGTCTTGCAAAACAGGGTGAAAAGATCAAAACACTTGATGAAGCTGAAAGAGAACTGAGCGAAAATCATCTTGTCATCACAAATGGCGAAGTGCCTATGGCAATTGCCGGCGTGATGGGTGGATATGATAGTGAAGTAACAGACCAGACCGTCAATGTAGTCATTGAATCGGCATATTTCGCGCCATCATCTGTCCGGCAGACATCTAAAGAAATCGGCCTTCGCAGTGAAGCGAGCTCCCGTTTTGAAAAAGGTGTAGATCCGAAACGTGCGGCACTTGCAGCAGAGCGTGCAGCACAGCTGTTAACACTTTATGCGGATGGAAAAGTGCTCTCAGGCACTTCTGCAGCGGATCACATGGATATTCAGGAAAAGAAAATCTCAATCACGCTTGAAAAAATTAATCGTGTGACAGGCACTGAACTGACTGAAGAGGCGGTACTGGACATTTTCCGCAGATTACAGATAGATGCATCTGCGAATGAGGGATTAATCACAGTTGCTGCTCCAACGCGACGCGGAGATCTTGAAATTGAAGAAGATCTGATTGAGGAAGTTGCACGTCTATTTGGATATGACAATATTCCAATGACACTTCCTGTACACGAAACAAATCCGGGTGGCTTATCGCCGCGCCAGCAAAAGCGCCGTCTGATCCGCCAGACAATGGAGGGTGCAGGACTTGTCCAGGCTGTGACGTATTCATTGACAAACCAGCAAAAGGTGACTGAATTTGCGCTTGATGTAAAAACACCTGTTGAACTGATGATGCCAATGAGTGAAGAGAGAAGCCAGCTCAGACAAAGTATCATTCCTCAGCTACTTGAAAGTGTTTCCTATAACAGTGCAAGACAAAAAGAATCTTCAGCATTTTATGAGACAGGATCAGTATTCCTGGCTGAAGGCTCAGAGCTTCCAAATGAGGAAGAACATCTTGCAGGTGCACTGACTGGTCTTTGGCAGCTGCATCCATGGCAGGGTGAGAAAAAACAGGTTGATTTTTATGTAGCAAAAGGAATCCTGGATGCCCTGTGGGAAAAACTCGGTATCAGCGATGAAATCCGTTACGAAGCGGCTAAAATGGACCATATGCACCCGGGCAGAACAGCGGCTGTCTATTATAAAGATCAGCAGGTTGGTATTGTGGGCCAGGTTCACCCTGTAAAAGCAAAAGAGCTTGATCTGAAAGAAACATACGTTTTTGAAGTCAAGCTTGAAGAGATCTACGGCGATGAAACTGCACCACTGAAATACAGCGCAATCCCTAGATATCCTTCAATTTCAAGAGATATCGCACTTGTAACTGACAGAGCAGTTGCAGCAGGTACACTCGAAGCAATCATTAAAGAAGCCGGTGGAAAGCTGCTGAAAAACGTACAGTTATTTGATCTGTACCAGGGAGATAAAATGGAAGAGGGGAAGAAATCTCTTGCATTCTCACTGACGTACTTGGACCCTGAACGTACGCTGACTGATGAAGAGGTCTTGAAAGCACATAATCAGGTGCTTGATGCAGTAAAAGAAAAAACCGGCGCAGAATTGCGTTCGTAATAGAAAAAAGCTGAGACGTTGTTGTCTCAGCTTTTTTACATGATTTGGGTGACTCATTGGGGACGGAGTTGAGTGGTTCATTTTTAGAATGATTCTAAAAGTGGCACAGTCAACTCCGTCCCCACTGTGCCACACGATATAAAACAACCTCTATACAAGCTTCTTCGCTTTTTGCGTATTCGCAAAATGCTTTTTCGTAAAATGATCCAGGCTGCTCTCACCTTTTGAACGGATGAGTCTGGCTGCTGCCTGGTCGACCTTCGCGCCTGCGCCTTTAGGTAATGTAAACCCGGCTTCCTGACTCAGCTGGTCCATTGCTTTGATAAAAGCGTACCTTGCAATAATGGAAGCTGCTGCGACAGCAAGATGAATCCCTTCAGCTTTTGTGCTGAAATAGACATTTTCTCTGTAGATCGCTTTTTCCCCACTGATGTGACGATAATAAACTTTTTCCTCAGCAAATTGATCAATCAGCACACATTCAGGGGTGACAGGTGAGATCTTTTTTCTTAAATGTATAATTGCCTGATTATGCAGGACCGCTTTTATTTTCCCCTGCGTCCAGCCCTGCTGCTGTTTGGCATTATACTTTTCATTTGGTAATGTGAGGAGGCTGTATGGAATTGTATGAATCAGGTCCTTGGCAATTTTCACAATTGTTTCATCTGTGAGGTGCTTGGAATCTTTTACACCCAATTCTTTTAACAGGTTGAGCTGATCGTTTGAGACGTAAGCAGCAACGACTGTAATTGGACCGAAATAATCTCCTGTACCTACCTCATCTGTCCCGATAATCGACATTTCCTCAATATGTTGCGGCAGGCTTTTATTAGAGGGGGCAGAAATCTTCTTTGTCTTTTGTTCTGCAGGACCCCATTTAGCAGCTTCTTGTACCCCGCTTTGTCCCTGGAACAGCACTTTTCCGGATTTATAGGCCGTAATTGAATAAGTAGGTCCTTTCGCAGCGAAAAGCGCACCTGCCGGAGGGCTTGGCTTTAAAAAAGACTGGTAGTGTACCTTCATTTCATTGATCTTTGAAATTGGTAAAGTTAAGACTGCATTCTCCATTTATTTCTCCTTTATATAGACAAGATTTGCTTTGTCAGCGTACCATATTAGCGTGACATGTAAATATAATCAACTTTTCTTTTCATCTCCAAATTCTACGTGTTATGATAGTGATTAGGATTCTTGAGAATGGGGGCAGCTGCGTTGTCGAACAATCGTAAAAACCGCACAAGTGTTGACATCTATGGACAATCTTACTCCATCGTAGGCAGTGAGTCCACGTCTCATATCAGACTTGTTGCCTCAATGGTTGATGAAAAAATGAGAGAGATCAGCTCGGTTAATCCGGCGCTCGATACATCTAAGCTGGCTGTACTGACAGCAGTTAATGCAGTACATGATTATCTGAAGTTAAAAGAAGAAATGGAAGAACTCGAGAAAGAATTAAAAAATTTAAGGGATTGAATGCTAGATGCTGGATTTGCTGTTATTCATTTTGCTTTTGGCCGGCTTCCTGATCGGACTCCGCCGCGGATTTATATTACAATTAATTCATATGATAGGATTTATCATTTCATTTTTCCTCGCATACAGGTATTATGAGCAATTAGCGCCTAAGCTTGTGCTATGGGTGCCATACCCTGCTTTTGATACTGATTCACGTCTCAGTTTAATTGCTGAGTCTGTGAACCTTGAAGATGCCTATTACCGGATCATTGCTTTTGCAATTATCTTCTTTGCTGCTAAAATTATTATGCAGCTGATCGGGTCAATGTTTGATTCAGTTGCCCAGTTCCCGATGCTCCGGCCATTGAACGTTGTCGGTGGAGGACTGATGGGCTTTATTGAAATGTATCTTGTGTTATTTGTACTGATTTATATTGCTGCAATGATTCCTATGGGAATGATTCAAAGTACATTATCCGATTCCTGGATTGCAGCGTTTATTCTTGAACATACACCCGTGTTTTCAGAACAAGTGAAAGACTGGTGGCTGGAAACGCGATCGTCATCATCTTAAACATGAAGAAAGCCCGGAATTCCCCGTCGTGGATTCCGGGCTTTTTAACGAAAGGAAGCGGTCAGATTGAATAAAAAAGATATTATTAAATTACTTGAAAAAATTGCGATTTATATGGAATTGAAAGGAGAGAATCCTTTTAAAATCAGCGCATTCAGAAAAGCTGCACAGGCACTTGAAACCGATCAGCGGAGCCTTTCGCAGATTGAAGACCTGACTGCGCTTAAAGGAGTCGGTAAAGGTACTGCAGCTGTGATGAAAGAATTTGTTGAAACAGGTGAATCTGAAGTACTTGAGTCATTAAAAAAAGAAGTGCCTGAAGGCTTGATTCCACTGTTAAAGCTGCCGGGGCTAGGCGGTAAAAAGATTGCCAGGCTGTATCAGGAGCTTGGTGTTGAAACAGTTGAAGATTTAATTAAAGCCTGTGAAGAAGGTAAAGTGCAGGCGCTATCAGGATTTGGTGCGAAAACTGAAGAAAAAATCCTGGCTGCTGCACAAAATGCCGGCAGCAGGCCTGAACGTCTTCCGATCGCAACTGTTTTACCAATTGCAGAAGAAATTGATCTACTGCTCGGCGGGATCAAAGAGATTACACGCTATTCAAGAGCAGGCAGTCTGCGCAGAACATCCGAGACTGTTAAGGACCTTGATTTTATTGCGTCAACTGATCAGCCGGAAAAAGTAAGAGAGCAGATTTTACAGGTGGAAGGGCTGAAAGAAGTGATTGCAAATGGTGATACGAAAGTATCGATTGTTCTTGAGCGCGGCGTTGAACTCTCGATTGATATCCGGTTGATAGAAGATCAGGCATTCCCTTCAACACTTCATCATTTTACAGGGTCTAAAGATCACAACGTAAAACTGAGACAAATCGCGAAAGAACGCGGTGAAAAAATCAGTGAGTACGGTGTTGACAATAACGAAACAGGTGAATTAAAAACGTTTGAAACAGAAGAGGAATTTTTCAATTATTTCGATCTTAAATATCTCTCACCTGAACTGCGTGAAAATGGCAGGGAAGTAGAAAGGCATGAAGAAGCAGCAGGGCTGATCACACTTAGTGACATCAAAGGTGACCTGCATATGCATACGACCTGGAGTGATGGGGCTTACTCTTTAGAGGAAATGATTGAAGCATGTATCGAAAAAGGATACGATTACATGGCAATTACTGATCACTCAGCGTTTTTAAAAGTAGCAAATGGGCTTTCTGCGGAACGCTTAAGAAAACAGATCGCAGAAATCAGAGAACTGAATAAAAAATATGATGAAATTGAAGTGCTCGCAGGGATTGAAATGGATATCCTGCCTGATGGGTCACTTGACTATGAAGATGACCTGCTGGCTGAGCTTGATATCGTCATCGCTTCAATCCATTCTTCATTTTCACAATCACAGGAAAAAATTATGACGAGACTTGAAACTGCGCTTCAAAATCCGCACGTGGATTTTATCGCGCATCCAACCGGCAGGATTGTCGGAGAGCGGAAAGGCTACGAGCCGGATATGGATCAATTAATTAAAAGAGCTGCAGAAACTAAAACAGCACTTGAACTAAATGCTAACCCGTACCGCTTTGATCTCAATCATGAGAATGTATCAAAGGCACAGGAAATGGGTGTGCCGATTCTGATCAACACAGATGCACATGACCGGACGCATCTGGATTTCATGGATCTCGGTGTAAAAGTTGGACGTAAAGGATGGCTGAAAAAAGAATCAGTAGTCAACGCCTATACGCTTGAAGAACTGATGAAATTCCTGAAACGCAACGATTAAGGAGAGAAAGCTGTTGAAAAAATCAATTAAAACACTTGAATTTAATAAAATTAAAAACCTGGTGATGGAGCATGCAGCTTCATCACTTGGTTCAACGAGAATCGAAAAAATGGAACCTTCTTTTTCACTTGAAGAAGTCCAGCGGTTGCAGAATGAAACAGATGAGGCAGCCACCATTTTAAGAGTGAAAGGCGGTATGCCACTTGGCGGTATATTTGATATCAGACCACATATTAAACGCTCACAGATTGGCGGTATGTTAAGTGCTGCTGAACTGATCCAGGTGGCAAGTACAATCAGAGCGGGTAAAAACATCAGGAACTTCGTAGAGGACCTGCATGAGGAACGGGAAATCTCAATACCGATTATCACTGAGAAGAAAGAAATGCTGGCCATTTTAACGCCGCTTGAGCACCAGATTTTTGATTCGATTGATGAGAGCGGGGAAGTACTCGATTCAGCCAGCACTGAGCTGCGCGCAATCCGTCAGAGAATCAGAACGAGTGAGAGCAGAGTGAGAGAAAAGCTTGAAAGTGCGATCCGTTCTAAAAACGCTGCTACGATGCTTTCAGATGCAGTTATTACAATCCGTAACGACCGCTACGTCATCCCTGTAAAACAGGAATACAGAAGTCATTACGGAGGGATCGTGCACGATCAGTCATCCTCTGGTCAGACGCTTTTTATCGAACCTGCATCCATTGTACAGTTCAATAATCAGCTGAGAGAACAGCGACTGAAGGAGCAGGAGGAAATCGAAAAAATTCTCATTGCACTTTCACTTGAAGTGCAGCAGGAAGCAGAAAGTCTGCTGTTAACAGTCGATATACTTGCAGATCTTGACTTTATGTTTTCAAAAGCTAAATACGGACGCACAATCAAAGCAACAAAACCTGAAGTGAATGATCAGGGAATCATTAAACTGAATAAAGCACGTCACCCGCTTTTAACGATAGATGAAGCAGTTGCCAATGATATTTATCTGGGCGAAGAATTTTCAACTATTGTGATTACAGGACCAAATACAGGTGGTAAGACCGTTACGTTAAAGACAATCGGCTTATGCACATTAATGGCTCAGGCAGGTCTGCCAATTCCTGTACTGGATGGTTCCGAAATCGCTGTATTTCAATCTGTCCACGCGGATATTGGGGACGAGCAGTCTATTGAACAGAGTTTGAGTACCTTCTCTTCTCATATGGTGAATATTGTGGAGATCTTAAAGCAGGCAGATAGTGAGAGTCTGGTACTGTTTGATGAACTTGGAGCAGGTACCGATCCTCAGGAAGGTGCTGCACTTGCGATTTCTATTCTTGATGAGGTACATGGAATTGGTGCAAGAGTCGTCGCAACAACCCATTACCCGGAATTAAAAGCTTATGGATACAATCGTGACGGTGTCATTAATGCGAGCGTGGAGTTCGATGTTGAGACGTTAAGTCCAACATACAGATTACTGATCGGTGTGCCCGGCCGCAGTAATGCATTTGATATTTCAAAGCGACTCGGTTTAAGTGATCATGTCATTGAACATGCAAAATCTTTTGTCGGGACAGACAGTAAAGCGGTTGAAGCAATGATTGCTTCTCTTGAGACGAGCAGAAGAAGTGCGGAGACAGACTATGAAGAAGCGCACGAACTATTAAAAGATGCTGAAAACATCCACCGGGATCTGCAAAAGCAAATGGCTGAATACTATTCGAAGAAAGATGACATGATGGAAAAGGCGAAATTAAAGGCTCAGGAGATTGTTGAAAAATCCAAAGCCGAAGCAGAACAAGTGATGTCAGAGCTTAGACAGCTACGATTTGAGAAACAGGCAGATGTAAAGGAACATGAGCTCATTGATGCGAGGAAACGTCTGGATGACGCTGCACCTAAATCATCTGATAAAAAGAAACAGCCTAAATCAAAATCAGAACGAAAACTCCAGCCTGGTGATGAAGTCAATGTACTGAGCTTCGGTCAGAAGGGGACGCTGATTAAAAAGACAGACGAAAAAGAATGGGCTGTACAAATTGGTATCCTGAAAATGAAAGTGAAAGAAGCAGATCTTGAATTAATTAAAGGTGAGAAAAAGCCGGATCCAAAACCATTGGCAACCGTTAAAGGGAAAGATTTCCATGTCGACTTAGAGCTTGACCTGCGCGGAGAAAGATTTGAGAATGCACTGCTGAGAGTGGATAAATATATTGACGATGCACTGCTCGCCGGATATCCACGTGTTTCAATTATTCACGGAAAAGGCACCGGTGCCCTTAGATCAGGCGTACAGGAAAAATTAAAAAATCACCGTTCAGTGAAAAAGGTACGCCTTGGTGAAGACGGTGAAGGAGGCAGCGGTGTAACCGTTGTTGAGTTCAAATAATGGAACAGAAGGTGAGCGGTATGGAAGGATTCTGGCAGCATCCCCTGATCGAAACAGCCGGATACTTCAGTGTTGTAGTCGTTTGTATGATCGTATTCCTGTCAATTTTTGAATTAGTCACCAAATATAAGAACTGGGAAGAAATTAAAAACGGTAATCTTTCAGTTGCAATGGCAACGGGCGGGAAAGTATTTGGAATCGCAAACATTTTCCAAAGCTCTATCAGTCAGCACGATACGTTATTAACGATGATGGGCTGGGGACTTTACGGGTTTGTTTTACTGTTGATAGCCTATTTCGTCTTTGAATTTCTGACACCGGGCTTTAAGGTTGATGAAGAAATTAAATCAGATAACAGAGCAGTCGGACTCATTTCAATGCTCATTTCAATTGGACTGTCATATGTCATCGGAGCGAGTATAAACTAGGAGAGAATAGAAAATGGAAAACTTAATCAAAATCCTCATCGTCTGCTGCGCAGTCTTTATGGTGATCGGTATTATTTATTTAGTCACGCTGTAGGTTTTTTAAGATTTCAGCGACTGTTAATCATTTAATTCGCAATAAATTAAATGATTAACACTTTGAATAAAGGTTTAATAAGTCATAAATCATGTTTTTTTACAGATGATGGTTCTCGCTGGAGGGGGCAACTCCCTCCGGCGGAAAAGGGACAGGTGAGATCATAAGGCGAAAGCGGAGGGGTTCACCCGCTGACAGCGGAAAGCATACCCCTGTAACTGAAACCATCAGCGCGTTTTAAATATATTAATAAATGAAAAGGGACTCTGTGTCTTTTTTCTCATATATAAATTGTAACCGTTTTCTTTTTAGATTATAATAAAGTTAGAAATGAGAATTTTCTAATTATTTTACTAAAAAGAAGGAGGTTTTATGATGTCATCACAGCCTTGGCTGAAGCTTTACCCCGATACAATTCCTACTCACCTGGAATACGAACCAAAACCGGTGCACGCCTACTTAACTGAAGCAGCAAAACAGTGGCCGGAAAAAATTGCGGTACATTTCATGGGAAAAGAATTCACGTTTAAGGAAATGTACGAATCATCTCTGAAAATGGCAAAGTATCTGCAGGACATCGGTATTCAAAAAGGTGATCGTGTAGCCATTATGCTGCCGAATATGCCGGCATCTGTGATTGCGTATTACGGAATTTTATACGCAGGTGGTGTAGTCGTTCAGACAAATCCACTCTATACAGAACGCGAGCTTGAATACCAGATGAAAGATTCAGGAGCTAAAGCAATCATTTCAATGGATATTTTATTTCCAAGGATTTCTAAGGTTTTTAATGACACAGATCTTGAACACATTATTATTTCGGCGATTAAAGATTTTCTTCCTTTTCCAAAGAATTTAATTTATCCATTTATCCAGAAAAAGCAATACGGTCTTACAGTAAAAGTGGAACACGCAGGCAGTAATCATCTGCTGACGGAAATTTTAAAAACGTCAACACCTGATCCGAGTATCCCGCCGCTTGATTTTGAAGAAGATATTGCGATCCTGCAATATACAGGCGGAACGACAGGCTTTCCAAAAGGTGTCATGCTGACGCATAAAAATCTGATTGCGAATGCCTCTATGTGTGACGCGTGGTTGTATAAAAACAAAAAAGGTGAAGAAAGTATTCTGGGTATATTACCGTTTTTCCACGTGTACGGTATGACGACTGTTATGATTCTTTCAATTATGCAGGGCTATAAGATGATCCTGCTGCCTAAGTTTGATGTTGAAACAGCGCTGAAAACGATTCATAAGCAAAAGCCGACGATCTTCCCTGGCGCACCGACGATTTATATCGGTATTTTGAATCACCCTGACCTGAAGAAGTATGATCTTACTTCAGTTGAGTCCTGCCTGAGCGGTTCAGCACCACTGCCGGTTGAAGTGCAGGAGGAATTCGAAAAGGTGACTGGTGGGAAACTGGTAGAAGGATACGGACTGACTGAATCTTCTCCGGTTACACATTCAAACTTTATCTGGAATGCGAAGCGTGTGAAGGGAAGCGTAGGCGTACCTTGGCCTGATACGGAATCTAAAGTTGTTTCGATGGAAAATGGTGAACAGCTGCCACCTGGTGAAGTGGGGGAAATTCTAGTAAAAGGTCCACAGATCATGAAGGGTTACTGGCATCAGCCTGAAGAAACAGCAGCAGTATTACGTGATGGCTGGCTGTATACCGGAGATCTCGGATATATGGATGAAGAAGGTTACTTTTATGTGGTCGACCGTAAAAAAGACATGATCATTGCTGGTGGTTTTAACATTTACCCGCGTGAAATTGAAGAAGTGATGTATGAGCATCCTGCAGTTCAGGAAGTTGTTGCTGTTGGCGTACCTGATGCTTACCGTGGAGAGACTGTTAAGCTGTTCGTTGTGCTGAAACAGAATCAGAAAGCAACTGAAGAAGAGTTAGATGAGTTTGCAAGAAAAAATATGGCGTCATATAAGGTGCCTAGAATTTATGAATTCCGTGATGAACTTCCTAAAACAGCAGTCGGTAAAATTCTCAGAAGACAGCTGGTTGAAGAAGAGAAGGAAAAGCAGCAGCAGAAGCAGAAGCAGAAGCAGAAGCATTCATCTTAACAATGTTTTTTCTTGACGGAGATAGGTTTTCTTAGTAAGATGAAAATATGAATGAATAGTCATTCATATTTTCGTCTTTTTTATATGTGATTGAAGGGTGATGACCGGATGAAGAAAGATAAACCAAAATATAAATTAATTATTGATGCAGCCGTAGTGGTCATTGCTGAAAACGGCTACCATCATGCACAGGTTTCAAAGATTGCCAAGCAGGCCGGGGTAGCAGATGGAACGATCTATTTATATTTTAAAAATAAAGAAGATATTCTGATCTCTCTTTTTGAAGAGAAAATGGGACAGTTCGTTCAGAAAATCAGAAACAAAATGGCCGGTACTGAAGACGCTGTAGAGCAGCTGAAAATACTTGTAGAAAGTCATTTCCAAATGCTTGCTGACGATCACCATTTAGCTATTGTAACACAGCTTGAACTGAGGCAGTCCAATAAAGATATCAGAATGAGGATAAATAAAGTATTAAAAGAATATCTGGTGCTCGTTGATGACGTCTTGCAAAACGGTGTTAAAACCGGCGTTTTATCAGAGGATTTAGATATTCGATTGGCAAGGCAGATGGTATTTGGTACGATTGATGAGGTGGCCACAAGCTGGGTGATTAATGACCAGAAGTATTCAATCACTGACCTGTCACCAGGCGTACATAGGCTTTTGGTAAAAGGATTATGCAAGTGAAGGGGAGAACAGGATGAGTTTCTTAAAATGGGAGAATGATCAGTATATTTCAACTGCTGTGATCAACCGTCCGCCGGCTAACGCGCTGGCAAGTGATCTGATCCGCGAAGTTGACGGGTGGCTTGACGCAGTAGAGCATGATGAGAATGTCCGCGTGCTGCTGATTCACGGTGAAGGTCGCTTCTTCTCGGCCGGAGCGGATATTAAAGAATTCACTCAGGTCGAAACCGGAGCTGAGTTCTCCAAACTGGCTGAAAAAGGCCAACAAGTTTTTGAAAGAATGGAAGCGTTCTCAAAGCCGATTATTGCTTCTATTCACGGTGCTGCACTTGGAGGGGGACTTGAGCTTGCAATGGGATGTCATATCCGCTATGTAAGTGAAACAGCCAAACTTGGCCTGCCGGAGCTTCAGTTGGGTCTTGTACCAGGGTTTGCCGGCTCACAGCGGCTGCCGCGCTACGTTGGATTTGCAAGAGCTGCAGAAATGCTTCTTTCAAGTGATCCAATTTCAGGTGTGGAAGCTGTCCAGTACGGGCTGGCTAATAAAGCATTTCCGGAAGATGAAGTGCACGAAAAATCGAAAGCGCTTGCAACGAAGCTGGCCGCTAAAAGTCCGATTTCAGTAAAAGCTGCATTAGAGCTGCTCCAGTATGCAAAAACAGCTGATTTTCATGAAGGGGTTGCAAGAGAGGCTGAGATCTTCGGGGATGTATTTGTTTCTGAGGATGCAAAAGAAGGTATCAGTGCATTCATTGAAAAAAGAAAACCTGAATTTAAAGGTCAATAATTAATAGGAGGGAATATACATGAACATTTATGTGCTAATGAAAAGAACGTTTGACACTGAGGAAAAAATTTCTGTTCAAGGCGGACAAATCGCTGAGGATGGTGCGGAATTCATCATTAACCCATACGACGAGTATGCGATTGAAGAAGCGATTCAGCTGAAGGACGCGCACGGCGGAGAAGTAACAGTTGTGTCTGTCGGAGACGAGGAAACTGAAAAGCAACTTCGTACTGCACTTGCAATGGGTGCTGATAAAGCAGTGCTGATTAATATTGAAGATGATGTAGATATGACAGATGAATTTTCAGTTGCAAAAATCCTTTCTGAATATCTGAAAGATAAAGAGGCAGATCTGATTATCGGGGGTAATGTTGCAATCGACGGTGGGTCAGGACAGGTTGCACCACGGGTAGCTGATTACCTGGACATTCCTTATGTAACAACAATTACAAGCATTAAAGTAGACGGAGAGAAAGTTGAGATTGTGCGTGATGTTGAAGGTGACTCAGAAACAATCGAAACAACACTTCCACTATTAGTGACAGCTCAGCAGGGGCTGAATGACCCAAGATACCCATCGCTGCCGGGTATTATGAAAGCGAAGAAAAAACCGCTTGATGAAATCGAACTTGATGATCTTGATCTTGATGAAGACGATGTAGAACCTAAAACAGAAACGGTTGAAATTTATCTGCCACCGGCAAAAGAAGCTGGTCGCATTCTTGAAGGTGAAGTTGACGAACAGGTAAAAGAACTTGTTCAACTTCTTCGTACTGAAGCAAAAGTAGTCTAACTCTATAACTATTCAGGAGGTTTAACCGATGAGCAAAAAAGTACTTGTATTAGCAGAAACAAGAGAAGGTTCACTTAGAAACGTATCATTTGAAGCAATTGCAGCGGGTAAGACAATTGCTGACGGTGGAGAAGTTATCAGCGTACTAATCGGTAACGGAATCGCAGACGTTGCAAATGAACTGGTAGCCTATGGCGCAGACCGAGTGATTACAGTCGAGGATGCAAAGCTTGAGCAATACTCTTCAGATGGCTTCTCTCAGGCATTCCTTGCAGTAATCGAGCAGGAAAACCCTGAAGGAATTGTCATGGGACACACTTCATTAGGTAAGGATCTGTCACCTAAGCTTGCAAGCAGACTGAAAAGCGGACTAGTATCAGATGTTACTGCAATTGAAGCGGACGGCGATTCACCGAAGTTCATTCGTCCAATCTACAGCGGTAAAGCATTTGAGAAAAAAGTGATCAAAGATGGTCTGACATTCATTACAATCCGTCCGAATAACATTCCTGCACTTGATAAAGAAGAGGGACGTTCAGGGGACGTATCATCAGTAAGTGTTGACATTACAGACCTGCGAACAATTATTAAAGAGGTAGTGAGAAAAGCAACTGATGGCGTTGACCTGTCAGAAGCTAAAGTAATCGTTGCTGGCGGACGCGGTGTTAAGAGTGAAGATGGCTTTGAACCGCTTAAAGAACTGGCAGACCTTCTTGGCGGTGCAGTAGGTGCATCCCGCGGAGCATGTGATGCAGACTATTGCGATTACTCACTGCAGATCGGTCAGACTGGTAAAGTTGTAACACCGGACCTTTACATCGCATGTGGTATCTCAGGTGCAATTCAGCACATGGCTGGAATGTCTAACTCAAAAGTGATCGTTGCAATCAACAAAGACCCTGAAGCAAACATCTTCAAAGTAGCGGACTACGGCATCGTCGGAGACCTTTTCGATGTAGTCCCACTGCTGATCGAAGAATTCAAAAAAGTGAAAGTATCTTAATTCATTTAATAAACTGAAATATAAAAACGGACTAATGATTTATCTAAGTCTGAGTGCAGCGGAGCGGAAGGCGGCGACTCGCGGAAAGGGCTCACCGCCCGGCCGCAGAAAGCGTCCGCCTGAAGCGAAGCGAAACGATTTTAAGAGCCTGACACCTTGTCTTAGGCTCTTTTTAATTCTCAGGCAAAAACGTGGAAATACAATAGTCTCCCTGCTATACTTTGACTATATTCGTATTCAACAAGGAGGAATTACACATGGCAATTGCACACGCAACAGATCAAACATTCGCAACTGAAACAAAAGAAGGTTTAGTACTGGCAGACTTCTGGGCTACTTGGTGCGGACCTTGTAAAATGATTGCACCGGTTCTTGAAGAGCTTGATTCTGATATGGGCGATAAAGTAAAAATCGTAAAGCTTGATGTTGATGAAAACCAGGAAACAGCAAGCAAATACGGTGTAATGAGTATCCCAACTCTTGTCGTATTCAAAGACGGAGAAATTGTTGACAAAGTAGTAGGCTTCCAGCCGAAAGAAGCACTAGAAGAATTATTAAATAAGCATGCATAATAACTGAGCCGGGCCATGTGCCCGGCTTTTATTTTGCTTATAGCTTTTAATTGAGTAAAATAAAGGTAACACGTGTGCAGGAGGCTAAAGAGATGAAAGACCAGCTTAAACATAAACTTGCAGTCCTTCCTGACCAGCCCGGCTGTTATCTGATGAAGGACAGACAGGGTACGATTATCTATGTAGGGAAAGCGAAGGTGCTTAAAAATAGAGTAAGATCCTATTTTACCGGATCGCATGATGGGAAAACACAGCGGCTGGTTTCAGAAATAGAGGACTTTGAATATATCGTGACTTCATCGGACATGGAGGCACTCGTACTTGAATTAAACCTGATCAAAAAACATGACCCTAAGTATAATGTTATGTTAAAAGATGATAAGCATTATCCATTTATTAAGGTAACCGCAGAGCGACATCCGAGACTGCTCATTACCCGTAAAGTTAAGAAAGATAAAGGAAAGTATTTTGGACCTTACCCGAACGCGCAGGCTGCAAACGAAACAAAAAAGCTGCTCGACAGAATGTATCCATTAAGAAAATGCAGGACGATGCCTGATAAAGTCTGTCTGTATTATCATATGGGACAATGTCTGGCGCCGTGTGAATTCAAAGTGGAACAAAGCACCTATCGTCAGATGACTGAAGATATCGCCAGGTTTTTGAATGGCGGTTTTAAAGAAGTAAAAAAAGATCTGAAAGTTAAAATGGAACATGCTGCAGAAAACCTTGAATTCGAACGGGCAAAAGAATTCCGGGATCAAATCGCTCATATTGAAGCAACAATGGAAAAGCAGAAAATGACGATGAATGATTTTACAAACCGTGATATTTTCGGTTATGCAGTGGATAAAGGGTGGATGTGTGTTCAGGTATTCTTTATCCGGCAGGGCAAGCTGATTGAACGGGATGTATCGATGTTTCCAATTTATGATGAAGCAGAAGGTGAATTCCTTTCCTTCCTCGGTCAGTTCTATATGAAGGCAAATCATTTTAAACCAAAAGAAGTCTTAATCCCGCAGACGATTGATCAGCAAATGGCAGAAGAGTTGCTTGAGACAAATGTCAGGCAGCCAGTCAGAGGACAAAAGAAAGATCTCGTCAATCTGGCAGCGAAAAACGCTTCAATTGCACTGACTGAAAAGTTTGCGCTGATTGAGCGTGACGAAGAAAGAACGATTAAAGCGGCAGAGAATTTAGGTCATGCAATGAATATCTATACGCCTTATAGAATTGAAGCATTTGATAACTCCAATATACAGGGGTCTGACCCTGTATCTGCGATGGTTGTTTTTGTAGACGGTAAGCCGGCCAGGAAAGATTACCGGAAATATAAAATAAAAACGGTGCAGGGACCGGATGATTACGAATCTATGAGAGAAGTAATCAGAAGAAGGTATTCAAGAGTGCTGAAGGATGAACTGCCAATGCCTGATCTGATTGTTATCGATGGAGGAAAAGGGCAGATTGAGGCGGCAAAGGAAATTTTGCGTCATGAGCTCGGTCTTGATATTCCTGTAGCAGGCCTTGCCAAGGACGACCGTCACAATACTTCCCAGCTGTTATATGGTGACCCGCTAGAAGTCGTTCCGCTGAACAGGCGCAGTCAGGAGTTTTACTTTATGCAGCGGATTCAGGATGAAGTCCATCGTTTTGCGATTACGTTTCACAGACAGCTGCGCGCGAAAAACTCCATTCAGTCAGTACTTGATGAGATTGAAGGCGTTGGACCTCAACGTAAAAAGCAGCTGCTGAAGTATTTCGGATCTGTTAAAAAGCTGAGAGAAGCGTCCCTTGAAGAAATTGTAAAAGCAGGGGTTCCTGCGAAAACAGCAGAAAAAGTAATAAAAAAATTAAATGAATAGCGTTGAAGGCTTAATCGTCACGTGCTATAATGATTCACAATTAAACACTTTATTTTAAAGTGGTGATAGAGGTGCGGACGCAAAGAGTACCACTGCAGAGGGTGATGAAACCCTGAGAGGCAGTGTGAAAGGTGCGGACCGCCGAAGCAGAAAATCATTCATCAGATTTTTTGCTGGTTCTGTATTTAAAAAATGCAGGGCTGTCAGAGCTGTAATGTTCTGGAGAGCTATCTCACCTGTGCGATTCAGATGATGTTATCTGTTCAAAAGCAATGGGGAGACTTTCTCCCCGTTGCTTTTTTTATAGTCGCAAACAGTTGAGAAATAATGTCAGGGAAGAGGAAATAGAGTGGGAATCATTGTACAGAAATTTGGAGGTACATCAGTAGGATCAGTTGAAAAAATTCATCATGTGGCGAATAGAGTCATTCTCGAAAAAGAAAAAGGCAATGATGTCATTGTAGTTGTATCCGCTATGGGAAAAACGACGGATGAACTGGTCAGGCTTGCCGGGGAAATGACGTCACGCCCTGAAAAAAGAGAAATGGATATGCTGCTGACAACCGGCGAGCAGATGTCAATGTCACTTCTTGCAATGGCACTCCAAAACAGGGGCTACAAAAGTACGTCACTGACCGGCTGGCAGGCAGGAATCCGCACAGAAGCGGTATTTAGTAATGCAAGAATTACTGAGGTAAAGACAAATCGTTTAGAAACACTGCTGCAGGAAGGGCGTGTCATTGTAGTGGCAGGGTTCCAGGGAATGGATGAAAACGGTGAAATTACGACACTCGGACGCGGGGGATCAGATACGACAGCAGTAGCGCTTGCAGCTGCACTGAGTGCTGACCGGTGCGATATATATACAGATGTTGACGGTGTTTATTCCACTGATCCTCGTTATGTGAAAGGCGCAAGAAAGTTAAAGGGTATCTCATATGATGAAATGCTCGAACTTGCCAACCTTGGAGCAGGTGTTCTTCATCCGAGAGCAGTGGAATTTGCAAAGAATTACGGGATCAAACTGACTGTAAGATCAAGCATGGAAGAAACAGAAGGGACTTTAATTGAGGAGGATGCACCAATGGAAGAGCATTTAGTTGTAAGAGGCGTAGCATTTGATAAGGATATCGTTAGAATGACAGTGGTAGGTCTTGAGAATGAACTGACAGGTTTCCCTAAAGTATTTTCGATTTTAGCTGACAATCACATTGATGTTGATATTATTATTCAAAGTAAGCTTGATACTGGAAAAGTGAATCTGTCATTTTCCATTAAAGAGTCTTCGCTTGAAGAAACACTGCAAATCCTTACGCGTCATAAAGAAGAGATTGGTTATCAGGAAATTGAACATGAAACGAACCTTTCGAAAGTATCGATTGTTGGTTCCGGAATGGTTTCAAATCCTGGTGTAGCAGCCCAGATGTTCAGCGTGCTGGCAGCACAGAACATTCAGGTGAAAATGGTCAGTACATCAGAGATCAAAGTCTCGGTTGTAGTTGATTCTAACGAAATGATCAATGCTGCGAATGCAATTCATGAAAGCTTTGGATTAAACAAAAGCACTGTAGAGGTATAAAAATCAGCAGGCTCCATTGACAGGGGCCTGCTGATTTTTAAAAGGAGGCTTTTCTTGAGGGCAGTGAATAAGGATCTTTCTGGTCCCATTTAAGCTCAATTTGAACGCAGTTCTTTTTTTTGCGGGTATACACTGCTTCAGTTTGATACTGCTTAATCATAGCGATCTGTTCTGCAATAAAGCCAGCTTCAAGTGTAAAAACAGGATCGTTATGTGTAATTCTTTCTTCGATCACATTGCCGGAAAGTTCAAAATGTATTTCATCATTTTTTTGTTTTATGATGGTGAGGACCCCCCACTCTGCACGTTCAAAAAAAGAAATCATTTCGCCTTCGTTACTGCATGCATAGTTTC
The DNA here is from genome assembly GCF_044789845.1 of Jeotgalibacillus malaysiensis. NCBI lineage: Bacteria > Bacillati > Bacillota > Bacilli > Caryophanales > Caryophanaceae > Jeotgalibacillus > Jeotgalibacillus malaysiensis. Next base: position 2,247,303 of record NZ_CP085252.1, on the reverse strand, counting down.
TTGCTAATTTTTTGCCCGCCCAATAGAGAATATCTTTTGTATGGTTGCCTAAAAGGTCAGGTATCAGCTCATCTCTGATTAACCGGTAACCGAATAAGTTCTGTGTTATATTTTCATTGTCGCTCATTGCTTAACCGAACCTCACTTTCAATCTCTTTATTATAAAGTGTTGAGTGATAAAGTGTAAGGTCAAAAAGAAATTTAACTGTGAAATCGGCATATTGTCATATAGATAAGCAGTTTTTTGAAATAATAAATTGTGAAAAGTGATTTTGTGAAATTTTTGTGAACTGAAGCCGATAAATTCAGGAAAATGTCTAATAATAGAGCTGGTTAAATAAATAATATTTAGAATTGTTTTTATGTATACGTTTTCTTGACGCTCCATTACGAGAGGAGTACAATAAATTTGTCACATAAATGTTATACTGTGCGAAAATTTTGCTGAATCTATCATTCTAGGGAGTAGGTTTTAGCAGCTGTATTTATTTTAGAGGGGGTTACATTCGATGGCGGAAAATCGAGAGTTTTATTGGAGGAGGCTGCATTCTTTACTTGGGGTTATACCGGTAGGGATCTTCCTGATTCAACATTTAGTTGTCAACCATTTCGCTACTAGAGGCGAACAGGCTTTCAACGATGCAGCACACTTTATGGAAAGTTTACCATTTAGAATTTTCTTAGAACTATTTATTATCTTTATCCCTTTATACTTCCACGCAATCTATGGAGTATACATCGCATTCACTGCGAAGAACAATACAAGACGTTATGGCACACTTCGTAACTACATGTTTTTCATGCAGCGTATCACAGGTGTCATTACACTGATTTTCGTAACCTGGCACGTCTGGGAAACACGTATTCAGGCTGCACTTGGCGCAGAAGTAAACTTTGGCATGATGGAGCAGATCTTAGCGAATCCATGGATGGTTGCGTTCTACATACTTGGAGTCGTGTCTACAACTTTCCACTTTGCTAACGGTTTATGGTCATTTATGGTCAGCTGGGGTATCACGGTGAGCGCTCGTTCACAAAAGATTTCAACGTACGCAACACTTGGAGTGTTTGTCGTACTGACGATCATTGGTATCCGTTCAATTCTTGCATTTGTATAATTAAATGAACTTTCAGCTGCCTTGAGCAGCTTTTGATATCAGTAAGGAGAGTGACAAAATGAGTAAAGGTAGAATTATCGTTGTAGGTGGCGGACTTGCCGGCCTTATGGCAACGATTAAAGCAGCTGAAGCAGGAATGTCAGTAGACCTCTTCTCGCTTGTACCTGTAAAAAGATCACACTCTGTTTGTGCACAGGGCGGTATAAATGGAGCGGTTAACACAAAAGGAGAAGGGGACTCTCCTTGGGAACACTTTGATGACACAGTTTATGGTGGAGACTTCCTTGCTAACCAGCCTCCGGTAAAAGCAATGTGCGATGCAGCACCGGGGATTATTCACCTTTTGGACCGTATGGGTGTGATGTTCAACAGAACACCTGAAGGATTACTTGATTTCCGCCGCTTTGGTGGTACGCAGCACCACCGTACAGCATTTGCAGGCGCAACGACTGGTCAGCAGCTGCTTTATGCACTAGATGAGCAGGTGCGCAGATATGAGGTTGCCGGACTTGTAACGAAGTATGAAGGATGGGAATTCCTCGGGTCAGTACTTGATGATGACGGCGTCTGCCGCGGTGTCGTATCACAGGATCTGAAAACAATGGAAATCCAGTCGTTTAAAGGAGATGCAGTTATCCTCGCAACTGGGGGACCTGGTATCATCTTCGGAAAATCTACTAACTCTGTTATTAACACTGGTGCAGCAGCATCTGTTGCTTACCAGCAGGGCGTATATTATTCAAACGGTGAGTTTATTCAGATTCACCCGACAGCGATCCCCGGAGATGATAAGCTTCGCCTGATGAGTGAGTCAGCGCGTGGTGAAGGTGGACGTGTATGGACATACAAAGACGGAAAGCCATGGTACTTCCTTGAAGAGAAATACCCTGCTTACGGTAACCTGGTGCCACGTGATATCGCGACCCGTGAAATCTTCGACGTATGTGTACGACAAAAGCTTGGAATTAATGGTGAGAACATGGTTTACCTTGATCTTTCCCATAAAGACCCAAAAGAGCTTGATATCAAGCTTGGCGGAATCATCGAAATCTATGAAAAGTTCATGGGTGATGATCCGCGCAAAGTACCAATGAAAATCTTCCCGGCTGTTCACTATTCAATGGGTGGACTGTGGGTCGACTTTGACCAGATGACAAACATCCCTGGACTGTTTGCTGCAGGTGAATGTGATTACTCAATCCACGGTGCTAACCGCCTTGGGGCGAACTCATTGCTTTCTTCTATTTACGGCGGAATGGTCGCAGGACCTAACGCAGTTAAATATATCGAAGGCCTTGAGAAAACAGTTGAAGACATGCCTGAAGAAATCTACTCGCGCTTTGAGAATGAGAAGAAGCAGGAGTGGGAAGAAATCATGGCAATGGATGGCGATGAGAACGCTTATGTAATCCATAAAGAGCTTGGTGAGTGGATGACAGATAACGTTACAGTAGTTCGTCATAATGACAAACTTCGTGAAACAGACGCTAAAATCCAGGAGCTTCAGGAACGCTTCAAGCGTATCAACATTAACGATACTGCTAAATGGAGCAACCAGGGTGCAGTATTTACACGTCAGCTGAAAGGTATGCTTCACTTGGCGCGTGTCGTAACAATTGGTGCACTTAACCGTGATGAAAGTCGTGGCGCTCACTACAAGCCGGACTTCCCAGAACGTAATGATGAGAAGTTCCTTAAGACGACAATGGCTAAATTTAATCCGGCAACAAATTCACCGGAATTCCACTTTGAAGAAGTGGATGTATCTCTGATTGAACCGCGTAAGCGTGATTACTCTAAGAAGAAAGGAGCAAAATAATCATGGCAACAGCAACTGAAGAAAAAGTCATTAGATTTGAAATACACCGCCAGGACGATGAGAATTCTGCACCTTATTTCGAAGAGTTTGAGATTCCATACCGTGCAAATATGAATGTTATATCTGCACTGATGGAAATCAGACGAAATCCTTTTAATAAAAAAGGTGATAAAACGACTCCTGTCTCTTGGGATATGGGCTGTCTTGAAGAAGTATGCGGCGCCTGCTCAATGGTCATCAACGGAAAACCGCGTCAATCTTGTACAGCACTTGTGGATCAGCTTGAACAGCCGATCAAACTTGAGCCGATGAAGACTTTCCCGGTTGTACGTGACCTTCAGGTTGACCGCAGCCGTATGTTTGATTCACTGAAGAAAGTAAAAGCATGGATTCCGATTGATGGTACTTATGATCTTGGTCCCGGACCACGTATGCCTGAGAAAAAGCGTCAGTGGGCGTATGAACTTTCCAAGTGTATGACTTGTGGTGTATGTCTGGAAGCTTGTCCAAACGTAAACAGTAAGTCAGACTTTATTGGCCCTGCTCCATTATCACAAGTTCGCCTTTTCAACGCTCATCCAACTGGTGCTATGAATAAGAATGAGCGCCTAGAAGCGATTATGGGTGATGGCGGTCTTTCAAACTGTGGTAATTCACAAAACTGTGTACAGGCTTGTCCTAAGGGCATTCCACTTACCACTTCTATTGCGGCACTTAACCGTGATACAAACCTACAGATGTTCAGAAACTTCTTTGGAAGTGACAAAGAAGTATAAAACGACAGGTCCAGGTGCTTTGACAGCACCTGGATTTTTCTGTTCAAAAGGATCCTGTTCATGTAAAATAGGAATGAATGATCATTCATTTTGTGAAGGAGATGCTGGGAAATGAAAATACCATACATAATTAATTTTGAAGAATGGAGAGCGGGTTTTGAATTTTATTACCCGGTTAAGGTACGGTTTTCTGAAACAGATTTATTTGGACACTTAAACAATACAGTGCCATTTATTTATTTTGAACAGGCAAGAATTGAATTCCTTAAGCACCTGGGTTTTATGCAGACCTGGCTTGATCCGTCTAATGAATCGATTCCGGTCGTAGCTAACCTCCAGTGCGATTTTCTGAAACAGGTGTTTTTTGATCAGGAGTTAAGAGTTTATGTAAAAGCTGAATCGGTAGGGAACTCCTCAGTAGATATTCATTATTTGGGGACAGACGCTGACGGGCAGTCTGTATTTTGCGGCAGGGGAACAATGGTGCAAATGACTAAGGCGACTGGTAAAGGAAAACCGTGGACAGACGAACAGAAAGATTTATTCCTTCACCCTGCAGTAAAAATAGACGGTTGATTCCTCACTTATCACCCCTGGTATTCATACACTGAACAAACGGTGTTATTGAATAAGGGGGAAAGAATGTGGCTCGGAGAACATCAATTTTAACGAAAAGGGAAAAGGAAGTTTTTACTCTTTTACTTAAAGATAAGACAACAAAAGAAATTGCTTCTGAGTTGTTTATAAGTGAAAAAACAGTACGGAATCATATTTCCAATGTCATTCAAAAGCTTGGGGTAAAAGGAAGATCTCAGGCGATTGTTGAATTATTAAGGCTTGAAGAACTGTCTCTCTAACCGGGAGGCAGTTTTTTATTCGTCGCTGTATATTTAAATTTTCTTGATTATTGTCAACAAAAAGGCGACAATATTAACAGAATGAAACATAGGGAGTGTATGAAACGATGGAAACTAAAGAAGTGCAGGAGCTTCATTCAAAAGAGGTTGTAGCAGATATCGAAAAGGACCTCCGCTATATTTCCGGACTGATCAAACAAAAAGGCAGAGAAATTCTGAGCCAGTATACAATCACGCCGCCACAATTTGTAGCATTGCAGTGGCTGTTTGAGGCAGGGGATATGACAATTGGTGAACTATCTAATAAAATGTATCTCGCCTGCAGCACAACAACAGATTTAATTGATCGGATGGAAAGAAGCAGTCTGGTTGTCAGAGTGAAAGATGAACATGACCGCCGGGTAGTGAGAATTCATCTGTTAGAAGAAGGAGAAAGAATTATTGAAGAAGTAATTAAAAAGCGTCAGCAGGATTTAAGCGATGTTCTGTCAGAGTTTACTGAAGATGAAGTCTCTTCTCTTGCAAAAGTGCTGAGTAAATTACATGGAGAAATGAAATAAGAGTGAGGCGTTTTTCTTGAGCAGAGCAATCGGTGTAATGGATTCTGGTGTAGGCGGCCTAACAGTTGCCAAAGAAATTATCTACCAGCTTCCGAACGAACAAATCATCTATTTAGGTGACACAGCGCGCTGCCCATACGGCCCGAGACCTGAAGAAGAGGTTAGAAGGTTTACATGGGAAATGGCAGAGTTTCTTTACAGACAGGACATCAAAATGCTGGTGATTGCCTGTAACACAGCAACAGCAGCTGCGCTTGAAGAAATCAGAACCGCATTTGATATACCGGTGATTGGTGTTATTTCCCCGGGTGCGCGCTCAGCCATTAAATATACAAAAAATAATCATGTTGGTATTCTCGGTACAGCCGGGACCATCAAAAGTGCAGCCTATGAAAAAGTGCTGTGCAGTTTAAAAGAAAGCATTCAGACATATCCTAAGGCATGTCCTAAGTTTGTTCCGCTTGTTGAAAGTGGAGAACATAACAGTTCATTCGCAAAAAGAATTGTAGCAGAAACATTGAGTGATATGAGGAATCATCCTATCGATACACTGATTCTGGGATGTACGCATTATCCTTTGCTGCAGCCATTAATTGAACAGTATATGGGACCGTCAGTTAAAGTCATCAGCTCCGGTGATGAAACAGCCAGAGAAGTCAGTGCAATTCTTTCTTATCGCGGGGAATTAAATGCCCGTCATGAAAGACAAAAGCACCTTTATTACACAACAGGATCTCCTGTGATATTTGGACAAGTTGCCAGGGAATGGATGAATGACGATTCCCTCGTGGTAGAATCTGTGAAATTGCCGTGAGCGTATCACGGCTTTTATCGTTTAGTTTAAAAGCTATGTTAAAGGTCAATGTTGTTTTTGCGCAACTGGTGATTGTAGCGGAAGGGGGCGACTCCTGCAGGAGAAGCGTGACAGGTGAGACCCCACAGACGCAAAGCGTCGAGGAGGCTCACCGCACGCCCTGTGGAAAGCGTCCCCCTGCAGCGGAAATCAACAGCCAACTTTAACAAAGCCAATTTAAAAGATGGAGTGAATCAATGTGAGACCCGATGAAAGAGCGCCTTCTGAAATGAGGCAAATTACCATAGAAAAAAATTATCTGATGCACCCTGAAGGATCTGTTCTTGTATCCTTTGGAGATACAAAAGTCATCTGTACCGCGAGTATTGATGAAAGAGTGCCTCCTTTTATGAGAGGACAGGGAAAAGGCTGGATCACTGCTGAATATGCAATGCTGCCGAGAGCTACCGGACAGCGGACGATCCGTGAATCATCTAAAGGAAAAGTCAGCGGCCGTACAATGGAAATTCAGCGGCTGATCGGACGTGCTTTAAGAGCTGTTGTTGACCTTGATTCACTTGGAGAACGAACTGTATGGATCGACTGTGATGTGATTCAGGCAGACGGCGGAACAAGAACGGCCTCTATTTCCGGTGCTTTTGCAGCGATGGCGCTTGCGATAGAAAAAGTCTCTGTTGAAAAAGAGCTTTCAGTATTTCCTGTGAAGGATTTTCTTGCGGCTGTATCAGCAGGCATTAATGCAGATGGTCAACCTATACTTGATTTGAATTACGCAGAAGACAGTACAGCAGATGTGGATATGAATATTGTGATGACAGGCAGCGGTGATTTTGTTGAGCTACAGGGTACAGGAGAAGAAGCATCATTCACGCATCAGGAGTTACTTGATATGCTCCAGATCAGCCGCGATGGCATTGAACGTATTATTCAGGAACAGAAATTAATACTAGGTGAAGAACTGACTGCAAAAATAACAGGTGATCATTCATGATGAAAACCATTATTATTGCAACAAACAATTCTGGAAAAGCAAAAGACTTTGATCGCCTTGTGAAGTCCTTCGGCTATGAGGTGAAAACACTCGCAGATTATCCTGAACTCGGTGAAGTTGAAGAAACAGGATCAACTTTTGCTGAGAATGCCGCTTTAAAGGCAGAAACAATTTCAAAGCAGTTAAATGAAATTGTTATAGCTGATGACAGCGGACTAATCATCGATGCATTAAACGGAGAGCCCGGCGTATATTCAGCAAGATATGCAGGTCCTGAAAAAAGTGATCAGAAAAATATTGAAAAAGTATTATTTAAAATGGAACAAGTGCCCGGGGATAAAAGAACCGCCCGTTTCCATTGTACGCTTGCCATGGCCATACCCGGGGAAGAAACAAAGTTGTTTACAGGTGAAGCTGAAGGGTATATTACCACAAAACCAATAGGCGACCATGGCTTCGGTTATGACCCTATATTTTATACTGAAGTATTTCAAAAAACATTTGCCGAACTGACACCTGATGAGAAGAACCAGATCAGTCACCGGGCAAATGCACTTAAGAAGTTACAATTACAGTTTCAGTGAGGTGAGCTGATGAAAATCCTAGTCGTAAGTGACAATCACGGTGATGCGCATATTCTGACTGAGGTTAGGGAACAATGGAGCAATCAGGTCGATTATATGCTGCATGCTGGTGATTCAGAACTTCCATTTGAATCAGATGAAATGAACCCTTTTATCAAAGTCAGAGGAAACTGTGATTTTGATTCATCCTATCCAGAGGATGAAGTCGTTGAATGCGGAGATAAAAGAATTTTTATCACGCACGGACATTTGTATGGCATTAAGTCATCATTAGACAGAGTACATTATAAAGCAGAAGAAAATAATGCTGATATTATTATTTTCGGACATTCACATCAGCTTGGAGCTGAAATGATTGATCGTAAACTTTTCTTGAATCCGGGCAGCATCAGATTGCCGCGTGATCGTAATGAACCTACTTATGCAATTGTAGAGTTCGAGAACGAAAAGGTTGAAGTAGTGTTTTATACGAATGAGCATGATAAACTATTGTCATGGAACGGGACTTTTACTGACTGAATCTCATACGTGCCGCTATATGCAGATTGATTAAAAGCGGCGCGTTTTATTCATTTTTAACCCGTTTTAAAATATTTGGTTAATTGTAAAATGAAATGCAACACCTGAAAATAGAAAAGCCATAGTGAGACCGTGTAACATTAATGTCGACTAAAACAATTAATACACGGAGGTCATCACTATGGCTCAAAGTAATTCTAGCACAGAACAGAAAACCTTTAAACATTTGTCCGATGCAGAAAGAGGAGAAATCTCTGCTTATCTAAACCTTGGGCTCTCTTTGAGACAGATCGCTAAAAGAACCGGGCGTCACCCCAGTACCATTTCCCGTGAGAGAAAACGGGGAACAGTTGTGCAGCTGGATACAAACAGAAAACCGTTCGCGAAATATTTTCCGGATACAGCTGCCCGTGTCTATCGGGAAAACCGTCGGCACTGCGGAGCCCAGTCTGTCACGCTAAAAGCCTGGCACTTTCTGCGTTACGCAGAGAAAAAGATACTTGAGGACAAGTGGTCTCCGGATGCGATTGTCGGTCACGCAACACGACACGAGGCTTTTAAAGACAGCTATATCCCAGCCACCAAAACCATCTATAACCTAATTGATCAGTGTAAGCTATCAGTAAGAAACATTGATCTGCCGCTGAAACTGAGACGCTCGACAAAGAAAACACCTGCACGGAAAAACAAGCGGATACACGGGAAGAGTATCGAAGAAAGATGTGAATCCGTGGACTCCCGTGAAGAGTTTGGGCATTGGGAAATCGATACGGTGCTTGGTAAAAAGTCTAAAGATGAAGCATTACTGACGCTGATTGAAAGGAAAACTCGTAAAGAGTTACTGGTCAGGATTTCGAGTAAGAGTGCTTCAGCTGTTCAGGAAGCTGTACGGACACTTCTCGCGCCTTACCAGGACAACTGTTCAGCTGTCTTTAAAAGCATCACAGCTGACAATGGTGCTGAATTCAGCGAGCTCGCAGCGTTCGAAAAGGAAAATATCGCCATTTATTTCTCTCACCCGTACGCCTCCTTCGAGCGTGGCACAAATGAACGTCACAATGGCATGATAAGGCGGTTTATCAAAAAGGGCCAGCCCATCCATTCTTATTCCGATGATTTGCTTGAAGAAGTAGAAACCTGGATGAACGAGCTTCCGAGAAAAATTTTAAACTATGAGACCCCGGCAGAAATGTTCGACCGGTGTGTAGCTTTGTTGGCCTAGGCCAACAAAGCTACACACCGGGGAGGTCCCCCTATGCTTTATTAGGGTGTTGCATTTAATATTGCAATTTACGTTTTAAAATATTTTAAAATAATATTTGAAAATCCGTTGACTTTTGATCAATGTATTAATATAATAATAATTGTCCTTAACAAGACGGACTACATAATGTCCCAGTAGCTCAGCTGGATAGAGCAACAGCCTTCTAAGCTGTCGGTCGGGCGTTCGAATCGCTCCTGGGACGCTACCAAAGCCTGCCGGTTACAATCGTAACCGGCAGGCTTTTTTTGGTGTGAAGATAGTGCTTTTCTTGGCATTTTTGTAAGTACAATGCTACACTCAATTCAAAAAGATTACGGAAGGTGGTTCATCATATATGGCTGAGCAGCAGAGCAGGCGTGTTATACCGTTTCCGGGATTAAAAGACCGACTTGTAGAGCGGGGATTGGACATGCTGCAGAATCAGGAAAATGTTGAAGCCATCAGCCTTTTAGAGCAGGCCCTTGAAATCGACGAACAGGATGCTGCTGCAGGAACATCTCTTGCTGTAGCATATTATGAAAATAATCAGTGGGCTGACTCAGCAGCGCTTTGCGAAAAAATGCTCCGTAATGGTTCAGGTGAATATGAAGAAATGGTGGAGCTTTATGTAATGAATCTGATTCAGTTGAGACGGTTTGATGAGATTGCTTCATTCATACAGCCTCTTTTAGAAGAAAATGAATTGAATCCTGAGAAAGCAGCAAGGCTTCAGAATCTGATTAATCTTGGTCAGGAACAAAAAGATGTGAGAGAAGCTGAAGACGAGTCATTTCAGACATTCCAGCTGCAAAAAGATCTGGAACAACAGATGATTCAGGCGGCTGCACTTGCAAAGCAGAATATCAGACCAATGAAAAATGACATCATTAGTGAAATTGAAAAGGATGACACACATCCCTTTATCAAAACGCTGCTGATAAATATTTTAAGAGAGCAGGGTGTACCTGATGAAACGGTCATTTGTAAATGGGGAAAGGAAATCTCGGTGTCACCTGCAGATCTGCTCGAACCATTCGATCAGGAGCTTTATCAGAAAGCAGCAGCAATCCTTTCAAATGATAGTGATCAGCCACAGTTGACAGAAATTGCGTCAGAGCTCTTGCAAAAGCATGCATTTCTGCTTTATCCTTTCACCTGGAGAGTAGATTCGCCAGCTGTCATATCAGCTGCATACCAAAGGCTGGCCCGTGAGTACATGGGTGAGGAAAACCCGTTTGAGGATTTTGATCATACTGAGTTTCTTGCTGAAATCAGACGGCTTGAAAAAGTGGAAATGGTCTAATGGTTTGCAGTTGAAAGACAAACCGCGTATGTTATAATAAAATGGTTGCATAATGGGATTCTAAATTGATAAATGAAAGAATCATTGATTTCATGTCGTACATGAAACCATTAACTTAATAGATGTTTTGGAGGGAATTATTTATGTCAGCAAAATGGGAAAAGCAAGAAGGAAATGAAGGCGTACTGACGGTACAAGTTGACGCTGAAACAGTTAACAAAGGTCTTGACAGTGCATTTAAAAAGGTCGTAAAGCAAATTAACGTACCTGGATTCCGTAAAGGTAAAATGCCTCGCCAAATGTTTGAAAAGCGTTTTGGAGTGGAATCGCTTTATCAGGACGCTCTAGATGAGATCCTTCCTGAAGCTTACGCTAACGCAGTAGATGAAGCTGGTATTGTACCAGTTGATCGTCCTGAAATTGACGTAGAGCAAATGGAAAAAGGTAAAGAGCTGATTTTCACAGCGAAAGTAACTGTAAAGCCTGAAGTTAAACTTGGTGAATACAAAGGGCTTGAAGTGGAAAAGCTTGATGCTGAAGTAACTGACGAAGATGTAGACGCTGAGCTTAAGCAGCTGCAGGAACGTCAGGCAGAGCTGGTTGTGAAAGAAGACGGTAAAGTGGAGGACGGCGATACAGTTGTTCTTGACTTTGAAGGGTTCGTTGATGGAGAAGCATTTGAAGGCGGACAAGCTGACAACTACACTCTTGAAATCGGATCAGGTTCATTCATTCCAGGTTTTGAAGAGCAATTAGTTGGTCTTGCTACAGGAGATGAAAAAGACGTTGAAGTCAATTTCCCTGAAGAATACCATGCTGAAGAGCTTGCTGGAAAGCCGGCTACATTTAAAGTTAAAATTCACGAAATCAAAGCGAAAGAACTTCCTGAGCTTGATGATGAATTTGCTAAAGATGCAGACGAGGAAGTGGAAACACTAGCTGAACTGAAAGAAAAGACGAAAAACCGTCTGACTGAAGACAAGAAAAACGCTGCTGAAATGGCACTTCGTGATTCAGTAGTTGAAAAAGCTTCTGAAAACGCTGAAATTGATATCCCGGAATCAATGGTTAACACTGAAGTTGACCGTATGATGCAGGAATTCGAACAGCGCCTGAGTGCACAGGGAATGAATCTTGACCTGTACTTCCAGTTCAGCGGTCAGGACGAAGAAGCACTTCGCGTACAAATGCAGGAAGATGCAGCTAAACGTGTACGTACTAACCTTGTACTTGAAGCAGTTGCTGAAGCTGAAAATATCACTGTCACTGAAGAAGATGTTGCGTCTGAGCTAAGCAGCATGACTGAACAGTTCAACATGTCAGTAGATCAGATCAAAGCAGCACTTGGTGGATCTACAGAAATTCTTGAAAACGACCTTCGAGTTCAAAAAGCAATCGATTTTCTTGTAGATAACAGCACAACTGTTGCATAATAATAAGTAAGACTGAAGCAAGGCGCGATCAGATCGTGCCTTGTTTTATAACATAAGCACAGTTTCTTCATAGTAAAAGGTTCAAATCAGTACATACATAAAGGTTTTATTGCAAAACATATCGGGAAAATCGAGTTAGTTCCGTCTGATGGTTCTGTATGGTACAATTTTTCCTACAGAGTTAAAGACATGCTCTAAAATGGGCAATACTGATAAAGGGGTGAAAGTAATGTTTAAATTTAACGACGAAAAAGGACAATTAAAGTGTTCTTTCTGCGGAAAAACCCAGGAACAGGTTCGTAAGCTTGTTGCCGGTCCGGGTGTATATATTTGTGATGAATGTATAGAGCTTTGTACTGAGATTGTGGAAGAAGAACTTGGTACTGAAGAAGAAGTTGAATTTAAAGATGTACCGAAGCCGAGAGAAATCCTTTCGATCCTCGGTGATTATGTAATTGGTCAGGAACGTGCGAAGAAGTCACTTTCAGTAGCCGTATATAACCATTACAAGCGAATCAAATCCAATAGTAAAGTCGATGATGTTGAGCTTTCAAAGAGTAACATCTGTCTGATTGGGCCTACTGGTTCCGGTAAGACACTACTGGCTCAAACGTTAGCAAGAATTCTGAATGTACCGTTTGCAATTGCAGATGCTACATCACTTACTGAAGCCGGTTATGTTGGTGAAGATGTAGAGAACATTCTTCTCAAACTGATCCAGGCTGCAGATTATGATGTTGAGCGTGCTGAAAAAGGCATCATCTATATTGATGAGATCGATAAAGTAGCACGTAAATCAGAAAACCCATCTATCACCCGCGATGTATCAGGCGAAGGTGTTCAGCAGGCATTGCTGAAAATTCTTGAAGGTACTACTGCAAGCGTTCCTCCTCAAGGTGGAAGAAAGCACCCGCATCAGGAGTTTATCCAGATTGACACGACGAATATCTTATTTATCGTCGGTGGTGCATTTGATGGGGTAGATCAAATTATTAAGCGCCGACTTGGCCAAAAAGTAATCGGGTTTGGTTCAGGTGATTCAAAAGGTGACCTGACAGAACGCGAGCTGCTTTCAAAGCTTGTACCGGAAGACCTTCTCAAGTTTGGTCTGATTCCTGAATTTATCGGGCGTCTGCCGGTAACTGCCACGCTTGAAACGCTGGATGAAGAAGCGCTGATTTCAATTTTAACTAAGCCTAAAAATGCGCTCGTTAAACAATACCAGAAAATGCTTGAACTTGATGATGTTGAACTTGAATTTGAAGAAGAAGCTCTCCGTGAAATTTCACGTAAAGCAATTGAGCGAAAGACCGGAGCTCGTGGATTACGTTCAATTATTGAGAATCTGATGCTTGATGTAATGTTTGATCTTCCATCTAAAGAAGAGATCAAGAAATGTATCATTACACCAGGTGCTGTAGAGCAGACTGAAAGACCAATTCTTCTACGTGAGGATGGTTCTCAGATCGATCTGGATGATGAAGAAAAAACATCTGCTTAATGTCTAAGACAAAAGCTGGCTCATCATATCGAGTCAGCTTTTTTTATCTCTCAAAAGATACAGGCGTAAGCTGAAAAAGCGCATAAAACTTTTCTCTTCGCTGGATGTTTTTCTAATCTAAAGGGTAAAGTAGTACTAAACGTTTTTAATCGGTTTTTTGAATTAACCTGGAGGTGTTACATATGGCGAATAAAATACAGACTTTGCCGCTTTTACCGCTGCGAGGGCTGCTCGTATACCCAACAATGGTGCTGCATATAGATGTTGGCCGTGAAAGGTCGATTCAGGCTTTAGAAAAAGCAATGATGGATGATCATATGATTTTCTTGTCAACCCAAAAAGATATGGCTATCGATCAGCCGGAACAGGACGATCTTGCCGGAATGGGTACGCTAACAAAAGTAAAACAAATGCTTAAATTGCCAAATGGTACGATCAGAGTTCTCGTTGAAGGCATTGAGCGAGGTAAAATAACTTCTTTTGTGGAAAGTGATCCGTTTTTCACTGTCGAAGTTGAATCATTCCCGGACGATCCTGAGAAGTCTCCTGAATATGAGGCTCTTATGCGTACACTGACTGACTATTTTGAGCAGTATATTGCCCTGTCTAAAAAAGTATCAAAAGAAACACTTAATACCGTACTTGATATAGAAGAGCCGGGCCGTCTTGCGGATATTGTTGCTTCTCACTTACCACTCAAGCTTAAGATGAAGCAGGAAATTCTGGATACGACTGATATCAAAAAAAGAATCACTGCATTGATCGAAACGATTAATAATGAAAAAGAAGTGTTAAGCCTTGAGAAGAAAATCGGTCAGCGCGTGAAAAAGTCGATGGAACGGACTCAAAAGGAATATTACCTGCGTGAGCAAATGAAAGCGATTCAGAAAGAGCTTGGGGATAAAGATGGGAAAACAGGTGAAATTTCAGACCTTGCCAAAAGAATCCGACAGGCGCAAATGCCTGAATCCATTGAAAAAATTGCAAGAAAAGAACTGGACCGCTATGAAAAAGTTCCTGCAACTTCAGCTGAAAGCTCTGTCATCCGCAATTATATTGAATGGCTGATTACAGTGCCATGGTCCCAGTCAACTAAAGATGATCTTGATATTAAAAAAGCTGAAAAAATTCTTGACCGTGATCATTATGGATTGGAAAAAGTTAAAGAGCGGGTGCTTGAATATCTTGCAGTCCAACAGCTGACCAAGTCTCTCAAAGGGCCAATCTTATGTCTTGCCGGTCCTCCGGGAGTAGGGAAAACAAGTCTGGCGCGTTCAATCGCTGAATCAGTAGGCCGTAAATTTGTCCGTGCATCACTGGGTGGTGTAAGAGATGAATCTGAAATACGCGGCCATAGAAGAACTTATGTCGGCGCTATGCCGGGCCGGATCATTCAGGGGATGAAAAAAGCAGGGACCGTAAACCCAGTGTTTCTTCTTGATGAAATCGATAAGATGTCTAATGATTTCAGAGGCGATCCATCATCCGCGATGCTTGAAGTACTTGATCCTGAACAGAATAACTCCTTCAGTGACCATTTCATTGAAGAGCCTTATGATCTGTCTAAGGTCATGTTTATTGCAACTGCAAATAATCTTTCAACAATCCCGGGTCCGCTTCGCGATCGTATGGAAATTATCACGATCGCTGGTTATACTGAGATTGAAAAGATCAATATCGCTAAAAATCATCTGCTTCCAAAACAAATAAAGGAAAACGGACTGTCAAAATCACAGCTTCAGATCAGAGATGAAGCGATTAAAGACATTGTCCGCTACCATACACGTGAAGCCGGGGTCAGAAGCTTGGAACGGCAATTGGCGACTGTATGCAGAAAAGCAGCTAAAATGATCGTTGGTGAAGAGAAGAAAAAAGTTGTTGTTACATCAAAGAGTCTTTCTGAATTCCTGGGTAAGAAAAAATTCCGTTACGGTCAGGCTGAAGAAGAAGATCAGATTGGCGTTGCGACAGGTCTTGCCTATACGACTGTAGGCGGGGATACACTTCAAATTGAAGTATCACTGTCACCTGGTAAAGGTAAGCTCGTGCTGACTGGTAAGCTTGGTGATGTGATGAAGGAATCTGCGCAGACTGCATTTTCATTTGTCAGATCGAGAGCTGAACAATTTAAGCTTGAAGAAAACTTCCATGAGAAGCATGATATTCATATTCATGTTCCTGAGGGAGCGGTACCAAAAGATGGACCTTCAGCAGGGATTACAATCGTTACTGCGCTTGTATCAGCATTAACTGAACGTCCAATCAAAAAAGAAATCGGTATGACCGGTGAAGTAACGCTTAGGGGAAGAGTGCTGCCAATCGGCGGGCTGAAAGAAAAGTCACTAAGTGCACACAGAGCGGGCCTTACGACAATTATTATTCCAAAAGATAACGAGCGCGATATAGATGACATTCCGGAAAGTGTACGTGCTGAACTTACATTTATCCCGGTATCTCATGTAGATCAAGTCCTTGAAATTGCGCTGGCAGGTGAAAAACAATGAAAATAACCCAATCAGAGATCGTCATCAGTGCTGTAAAGCCTGAACAATATCCTGAAGGAGGTCTGCCCGAGTTTGCACTAGCGGGCAGATCGAATGTCGGGAAATCATCCTTTATTAACAAAATGATTAACCGTAAAGCGCTCGCGCGGATCTCCTCTAAACCGGGGAAAACCCAGACGCTGAACTTCTACCTTTTAAATGAAGCACTTTACTTTGTAGACGTACCTGGATACGGTTATGCGAAAGTATCGAAAACAGAACGTGCAGCATGGGGTAAAATGATCGAAACATATATGACAGACAGAGCACCGCTCAAAGCCGTCATTATGATCGTTGACCTCAGACATCCGCCAACCAAGGATGACATCATGATGTACGACTTTTTAAAACACTTTGACATCCCGTGTTTGATCGTTGCTACTAAAGCAGACAAAATTCCTAAAGGAAAGTGGCAAAAACATCTTAGTGTTACCCGAAAAGTCCTCGAAATCGCAGAAGGCGATGAACTCATCATGTTCTCTTCCGAAACAGGTCTTGGTAAGGACAACGCATGGCACTTTATTGAAAGAAAAATGAAAGAGTAATAGTTTTCAATTTTAAAAGAGAAACGCCTGATTAATCAGTGCGTTTCTTTTTATGTTCAATGCTGTTACCAAACTCAGCTGGTTCTTAAAAGGAAGAGCCTAGACTCCCGCCCCGGGAAAAGACAGAAGAGACTACGCAATGCGAGGCATCAGTGGGCTCACCGCCCGTGGGCAGGAAAGCGCAGCCCTCCACTTTAAGGAACTGAATAATAGAAAACTTACCTGAGAATTATTGTAGTATGTTTATAAAACATCAAAGTAGTGAAAGAATAGATTATTAAAACGTTTTCAACGAAGATTCTGATATTGAGCAGAACTATTGAAAACGAACGGGTGCTTTGGTACCCTTAGTTCAGATGAAATCTTGATACAGCAGTGCAAAACGGCACATTACAGATGCTGTATCCGTACGTTTCAATGGTTGTTCACATTTACCATTAGGACATGATCTTAATCATGTTATAATGGGAGTAATGATTAATTCGTGGGGGTGTCATTCAGCACATGCACATTTTAGTGGTAGGTTTGAATTACAAAACGGCCCCTGTAGAGATGAGAGAGCGTCTTTCTTTCCAGGAAGCGGATCTTAGTAAAGCAATGACGGAGCTTCAGTCCCGTAAGAGTATACTGGAGAACGTCATCGTTTCGACATGTAATCGTACTGAGATATACGCAGTAGTCGATCAGCTTCACACAGGTCGTTATTATATAAAGCAATTTTTAGCTGACTGGTTTAACCTGGACAAGGATGAGTTTAGTCCTTATTTGTTTATTTATGAGAAAGATGGTGCGATGGAGCATTTGTTCAAGGTGAGCTGCGGACTTGATTCAATGATCGTAGGCGAGACTCAAATTCTTGGACAGGTACGAAAAAGCTTCTTTACAGGGCAGGAAAATGGTACAACGGGTACGGTTTTCAATGAATTATTTAAACAGGCTGTAACGCTTGCTAAAAAAGCACATTCAGAAACTGATATTGCATCTAATGCTGTATCTGTCTCTTATGCTGCAGTTGAACTTGCTAAAAAGATATTCGGAGATTTAAATAAAAAACATGTGCTTATTCTCGGTGCAGGTAAAATGGGTGAACTTGCAATTCAGAACCTGCAGGGCAGCGGTGCAACTAAAGTGACTGTTATCAATCGTACATTTGAGAAAGCCGCTGCACTTGCAGACAAGTTCTCAGGTAGTGCGAAAGAGCTGAGAGAGCTTCAGTGTGCGTTGATTGAAGCAGATATTCTGATCACTTCAACAGGTGCACAGGAAGCATTGATCAGTAAGGAAATGATGACAGATGTTGAAAGAATGCGTAAAGGCCGTCCATTCTTCATGGTGGATATTGCAGTGCCGAGAGACCTTGACCCTGCAATCAATGAGCTTGATAACGTATTCCTGTACGACATTGATGACCTTGAGGGGATTGTCCAGGCAAACCTTGAAGAACGTAAACAGGCTGCTGAGGAAATTGGTCTTATGGTAGAAGAGGCTATTGTCTCATTTAAAGAATGGTTAAATATGCTTGGCGTTGTTCCTGTGATCTCGGAGCTGCGTGAGAAAGCACTTGCAATCCAGGCTGAAACAATGGAAAGCATTGAACGTAAAATGCCAAGCCTGACAGACCGTGAGCGCAAGGTGCTGAATAAGCACACTAAGAGTATTATTAATCAATTATTAAAAGATCCGATTTTGCAGGCAAAAGAACTGGCTGCATTACCTGATGGTGATGAAAAACTTGAGCTGTTCAAACAGATTTTTAATTTGACGCAGGAAACTGAACGTCGTGAAAAATCGGCTGAATCAGTAAAACTAGAGCCACAGCTTACACTGCAAAGTTGACGGGGAGGATCACACATGTTTGAACTGTCTATGACACGGCTGCATGAAGTCATGATCATCCTCTATGCAATCAGCGTGCTATTATATTTTATGGATTATGTACAAAGAGACCAGAAGGCGAATCGCGTTGCCTTCTGGCTTTTGTCAATTGTTTGGGTTCTTCAAACAATTTTTTTATTTCTATACATGTTCAGAACCGGCAGATTTCCGGTTTTAACACTCTTTGAAGGCATTTATTTTTATGCCTGGGTATTACTGACGCTTTCACTTGTACTTAACCGATTAATGAAAATCGATTTCACGGTCTTTTTTGTTAACCTGATCGGATTTACATTTATGGCGATACATACATTCGCCCCGGTTCAGGCGAGTACAGAAGCAGCGGCTGAACGGCTAATGTCGGAACTGCTGCTCATTCATATTACAATGGCCATTGTATCCTATGCTGCCTTTTCAATTTCCGTCGTTTTCTCAATCCTGTATTTATTACAATACAGATTATTAAAACAAAAAAAATGGGGACAAAAGATTCAGCGTATTACAGATCTTGCGAAGCTTGAAAAAGGATCAGTGATCTTAAACAGTATTGGTTTTCCGCTGCTGTTACTAAGTCTGATTCTGGGTGTGCAGTGGGCAGTTGTATCACTGCCGACAGTGCTTTGGTACGATATTAAAATTTCAGGTTCATTTCTGCTTTTAGCAATCTATGGAGTGTTTTTATATAGAAGGTTTGGAAAAGGACAGTCCGGTAAGTCTCTTGCACTGTTCAATACAGCCGCTTTTGGCTGCCTGCTGATCAACTTTTTACTTGGAAGCAGGTTATCATCATTCCATTTCTGGTCAGTTTAAATCACGATAACTATTCATTGGAGGCATTTATTTATGAGAAAAATCATTGTAGGGTCACGCAGGAGTAAGCTAGCGATTACACAAACAAAATGGGTAATTGAACAGTTAAAGGCGCTTGAACCCGGTACAGAGTTTGAGATTAAAGAGATCGTCACGAAAGGCGACCAGATTCAGAATGTGAAGCTTTCTAAAGTTGGAGGCAAAGGGCTGTTTGTAAAGGAAATTGAGCAGGCGATGATCGATGGTGAGATTGATATGGCTGTTCACAGTATGAAGGATATGCCTGCAGAGCTTCCTGAAGGGTTGATCATCGGTAGTATCCCGGAACGTGAGGACCCTAGAGATGCATTGATTTCCAAAAATAATGAGACCCTTGCAGAACTGCCGGCAGGATCGATTATCGGCACGAGCAGCCTGAGACGCGGTGCACAAATTCTTGCAGTACGCCCGGACCTTAAAGTTCAGTGGATCCGCGGGAATATTGATACCCGCCTGAAAAAGCTTGAAACTGAAAACTTTGATGCCATTATTCTTGCCGCAGCAGGACTTTCCAGAATGGGCTGGTCAAAAGATGTCGTGTCAGAATTTTTATCTCCTGAAGATTGCCTGCCAGCGATTGGACAGGGTGCACTTTCAATTGAATGCAGAGAGAGTGACACTGAACTAAGAGAATTATTAAACCGTTTCAGTGACCAGGAAACCGCTCTGACTGTTACGGCTGAGCGTACATTCCTTCATAAGATGGAAGGCGGTTGCCAGGTGCCGATCGCTGGATATGCAACGCAGATTGAAGATGGCGTGTCTTTGACAGCACTGGTTGCATCTCCGGATGGCACGAAAGTGTATAAAGAAGTCATCAGTGGAAATGATCCGATTGAAGTAGGCTTAAAAGCTGCTGAAATTCTGACAGAGCAGGGTGCTAAAGCGTTAATTGATCAGGTTAAGATCGAACAGGAAGGTCAGTGAGATGGCTTCCCTGAACGGGATGAAGATTGTCCTGACCAGAGATTTACGCTCTTCAGTTCAGGATCGTAAACTGATAGAAAATAGCGGGGGAATACCGGTTATTACACCCATGA
Source organism: Jeotgalibacillus malaysiensis (assembly GCF_044789845.1). Taxonomy (NCBI): domain Bacteria; kingdom Bacillati; phylum Bacillota; class Bacilli; order Caryophanales; family Caryophanaceae; genus Jeotgalibacillus; species Jeotgalibacillus malaysiensis. Next base: position 2,226,933 of record NZ_CP085252.1, on the reverse strand, counting down.
TCCGGATTGAGCCTGAATCAGTTACCCTGGATGGACAGAAAAAGCGTGAGCTCAACGAGTCAGACTGGATTATTTTTACGAGTAAACACGGCGTTCATTACTTTTGCAGATTAATAGAAGAAGCGGGATTAAAAGACCTGATTGCCTTAAAGAAACTTGGTGCTGTCGGATCAAAAACAGCAGATGCATTAGAACAGGAAGGACTGCCGGTTCACTACATTCCGCCTCTTTATTCTGCTGCAAGTTTTAAGGGAGACTTTTCTGAACCGATCGATGGGCCTGTGCTTTTTCCACAGGGAAATCTTTCGCGGGGTGAAATTACAGAGTTTCTTAGGGGAAAAGGATATAAATGTATCAGCTGGACGGTCTACAAAAACACTGCTCCTGACATGTCAGCAGATCTTTTAAATGAACTCAGGACAGCTGATATCATTACATTCTTTTCCCCATCTGCTGCAGAGCGATTTGATCAAGCAATTGAAGCTGATTCACAACTGATTTCAAAAATAAGACAGGGTCTAATCAAAATTGCCAGTGTAGGACCTACGACAACTGAAGCTTTAAGGAAAATCGCTTTGCCTGTACATATCGAACCTTCAGAATATACAATGGAAGCGATGATTGAAGAGATCGCTTCGTCTCTGAAGTAAATAAGAGTGTTTTTAATCGTATTCAGGAGGGTTTTAAATGAATGAATTACAATTTGACCGTCACCGCAGATTAAGAGGTTCTGACGCGCTGCGTTCGATGGTACGTGAAACATGGCTTCGCCCGGAAGACTTTATTTATCCGCTGTTTGTTGTGGAAGGTGAAAAGATTCGCAAGGAAGTTCCTTCAATGCCAGGTGTCTTTCATGTCTCTTTAGATGGTGTGATTGATGAAATCAAGGAATGTCAGTCACTCGGTATTCAGTCTGTCATTCTGTTTGGTGTGCCAAAAGAGAAGGATGCAGTTGGCTCTCAGGCTTATGCTGAAAAAGGCATTGTCCAGCAGGCAACAAGACTGATCAAAAAAGAAGCACCTGAGATGGTGATTGTCGCGGATACATGCCTGTGTCAATACACTGATCACGGTCACTGTGGTGTGATTGAAGGCGGCAAAGTACTGAATGACCCTACGCTTGATCTGCTTGCTAAAACAGCAGTCAGCCAGGCAAAAGCAGGTGCTGATATCATTGCTCCATCTAACATGATGGATGGATTTGTCGCTGCGATCCGTTATGGCCTTGATGAAGCAGGATACCATGATGTGCCGATTATGAGTTATGCAGTTAAGTATTCTTCAAGCTTTTACGGACCTTTCAGAGACGCAGCTCACAGCTCGCCGCAGTTTGGGGACCGTAAAACCTATCAGATGGACCCGGCTAACCGAATGGAAGCTTTAAGAGAAGCAGATTCTGACGTAAATGAAGGGGCGGACTTTCTGATTGTGAAACCTGCACTTTCTTACCTGGATATCATGCGGGAAGTAAAAGACCGTCATCCGCTTCCAGTCGTTGCTTATAACGTAAGCGGCGAGTACTCAATGATTAAAGCAGCTGCAGCAAACGGCTGGATCAATGAGCAGGAAGTCATCCTCGAAAAGCTGACAAGTATGAAACGTGCCGGCGCAGACCTGATCATTACGTACCACGCAAAAGAAGCTTCACGCTGGCTGAAAGATCAATAAATTTTAAAAGGAGCGGTAGCATGCGTTCATATGAAAAGTCTCAGGAAGCATTTAAAACAGCATCAGAATTAATGCCAGGTGGGGTAAACAGCCCCGTCCGCGCATTTAAATCCGTTAACATGGATCCGATCTTTGTGGAAAAAGGTAAAGGGTCAAAAATCTATGATATTGACGGAAATGAATATATCGACTACGTACTGTCATGGGGACCGTTAATTCTTGGTCATGCCGATGATCATGTAATTGAAGAAATCAAAAGAACTGCAGAGAGCGGTACAAGCTTCGGAGCACCAAGCCTTGCTGAAAATAAGCTGGCGGAACTAGTCATTGAACGTGTACCGTCTATTGAAAAAGTAAGAATGGTTTCTTCAGGTACAGAAGCAACGATGAGTGCACTCAGACTTGCCAGAGGGTTTACAGGCCGCGATAAAATCGTAAAATTTGAAGGCTGCTATCATGGACACGGTGACAGTCTTCTGATTAAAGCGGGTTCCGGTGTTGCGACACTTGGCTTGCCTGACTCTCCGGGAGTCCCGGCAAGCGTGGCGCAAAACACCATTACAGTTCCTTATAATGATTTCGAATCCATTCAGTATGTATTTAAGGAATATGGAAGTGAAATCGCCGGGGTTATTGTTGAGCCGGTTGCAGGTAACATGGGGGTCGTGCCTCCGGTTGAAGGCTTCCTTGAAGAGTTAAGAACGTTAACTTCTGACCACGGTGCACTGCTGATATTCGATGAAGTCATGACAGGTTTCCGCGTAGGGTATAACTGTGCGCAGGGGCACCTTGGTGTAACACCTGACCTTACCTGCCTGGGTAAAGTAATCGGGGGCGGTCTTCCGGTAGGTGCTTTTGGCGGGCGTAAAGATATTATGGAATTCATTGCGCCGGCAGGGCCGATTTATCAGGCTGGAACTTTATCAGGAAACCCGCTTGCAATGGCTGCGGGATATGCAACACTGTCACAGCTGACTGAAGAAAGCTATAATCACTTTATTCAGGCTGGTGACAAATTACAGGCAGGCTTCACTGAGCTTGCTGAAAAGTACAATATTCCTCATTCAGTTAATCGTGCAGGATCAATGCTCGGTTTCTTCTTCACAAATGAAAAAGTAACCGACTTTGAAAAAGCAAAAACGTCAGATCTTAACATGTTCGGAGAATTTTATAGACTGATGGCTGAAAATGGTGTATTCCTTCCACCATCACAATTTGAAGGCTGGTTCCTCTCAACTGTTCATAGTGATGAGGATCTTGAAAAAACATTAAAAGCTGTTGAAGCATCATTCAAAGAAATTTCATCAAAGCGATAAATCTTAACCAGCCTGGATTAAATTCAGGCTGGTTTTTATCATAACGGGTTCCTTGTGATCATAAATTATAAAAGACTGATTATGAGGAGGCCGTGATGACGAAAAATACGATTTATCAATTACAGGAAAATATCGTGTTTAAAGGGGATCAGGTACTGAGTGAATTACGTTCTCTTTCGTTTGAACCGAGTGTATCGATTACTGAGCACGCTGATCAGGTGGTAGTGGAAGGTACGCTCCATCTGGCTGGAGAAGGCAGTTATGAGCCGGTGACTGATCAACTGCGTGCACTGCAGGATACGGAGGTACAGGAATCCGTAGTGATGGAGGATCTTATCTATTTTGAACATCACTTCCCGCTGTCTATCTCCATTTCTTCTGCAAGAGTAGATAGAAAACAGGATGTTGAGGTGTACATTGATCATGTGGACTATGAAATACCAGAGAGCGGTAGGCTGAATGTTACTGCTGATATTATGATTGAAGGTATTACAGAGCCCAAGCCTGTAAAAGCTGAAGAAGAGCCGAGGGTGCTGCCTAATCCCCTGGAAGAGTGGGAAGGGATTGCTGAACCAGAAGCGGAAATTGAACATGCGATTACAGAAGAATCTGAAGGTGCTGAGCCGGCTCTGGAAATTCCTGAAGACACTCCTGAAGAAATTGAGACGCTGCCTGAACCGGATATTGAAGAATTTACTGAAGAAGTCAGGGTTGAAGTTGAAGATGAAATAGAAGTTGAAGGTGAAGATGAAGAAGAGCAGGAAGAGAAGAAAGAGAAGAAAGGTGAAGATACTTTCACACGTTTTATTAAGTCCTTAGAAGAAGAGCGGACAGTCATAAAAATACATATCGCTCAGCAGGATGAAACACCAGAAACGGTCGCAGAGCGATATGGAGTTCCGATGCTCCAGCTGATGAAAGTGAACCAGTTTGAATCGAGACGTCCGTTTAACAGAGGTGAGCTGATCAGAATACCAGCGGCTCAAATCCATTCAAAATAAAGAACACATGCAATACCTACTAGGAATCCAAGAATCAGTACATCAAGTGTTGATGGAAGCAGCAGTAACCGGATTGTCTGAAAGATACAAAGCGGGACGATGATGTTCTGAAGTGTACATCGGCATTTTCTCCACCATGGCGGTTTAGGCTTTGGAAACATTTTTTTCCCCATCATTGACTCCTCTCCTGAAACTTTATTAGCTATCTTATGCAGGAAGAGGTTTTTTGCGATTTTTATTGACTAAACAGCAGCATTTTGATTATGATAGAGCATATATATGATGCCTTGAACAGGAGTAGTATGCAGATTTTCGTTCTTCAGAGAAGAAATTCATTTGGTGAGAGAATTTCCAGAATTGATCCTGCAGAAGTCGCCTGTGAGCAGTACCGGTGAACATTTCAGTAGCCTGTGCCGGTTAGAAGCCGTTATCTTAATTGAGTGCACAGAGATCAGTCTGTGTAAAAAGGTGGTACCGCGAATCAAATCCCTTCGTCCTTTTATGGCGAACGGGATTTTTTTGTTGTGAAAAAGCTGCTGACTATTACTTTAAATATGGAGGTTTTAATATGAATGAGACATCGATGCCGACAAAGTATGATCCAAAGGCGATAGAAGAGGGCCGCTATGAGTGGTGGCTGAAGGAGAAAGTATTTGAAGCAAGAAGTGATGAAAGTAAGGACCCCTTTACAATTGTGATCCCGCCTCCTAACGTAACAGGGAAATTGCATCTTGGACATGCCTGGGATACAGCGCTTCAGGATATTTTGACAAGAATGAAGCGGATGCAGGGCTATGATGTTCTATGGCTTCCTGGTATGGACCATGCAGGAATCGCAACGCAGGCAAAAGTTGATCAGAAGCTTCGTGAACAGGGAAAATCCCGCTATGAGCTTGGACGTGAAGCATTCCTTGAAGAGTCATGGAAGTGGAAAGAAGAATATGCTGAGCATATCCGTGCACAATGGTCTAAGCTTGGTCTAGGCCTTGATTACAGCAGAGAAAGATTCACGCTTGATGAGGGTCTGTCAAAAGCTGTTCAAAAAGTATTTATTGATCTTTATAATAAAGGGTTAATTTACCGCGGTGAGTATATTATCAACTGGGATCCTGCAACAAAAACTGCCCTTTCAGATATTGAAGTCATTCACAAAGACGTGCAGGGTGCTTTCTATCATATGAGATATCCCCTGACTGATGGCAGCGGTCATATTGAGATTGCGACGACGCGTCCTGAAACAATGCTTGGTGATACCGCAATAGCTGTCCATCCGGAAGATGACCGCTACAAGCACCTGATCGGCAAAACAGTGAAGCTTCCGATTGTAGGGCGTGAGATTGAGATTGTTGCTGATGATTATGTTGATATGGAATTCGGATCAGGTGCTGTAAAAATTACGCCTGCACACGACCCTAACGACTTTGAAATCGGTAACCGCCACAACCTTGAGCGCGTACTTGTGATGAATGAAGACGGTTCAATGAATGACAATGCCGGGAAATATAAAGGCATGGACCGTTTTGAGTGCCGTAAGCAGATCGTAAAAGACCTGCAGGAAGCTGGCGTGTTATTTGAGATTGAAGAGCACCTGCACTCAGTAGGACACTCTGAAAGAAGCGGTGCGGTCGTTGAGCCTTATCTTTCAACTCAGTGGTTCGTTAAAATGGAGCCTCTGGCTAAGCAGGCAATGGATATTCAGGAGACTGAAGGAAAAGTAAACTTTGTACCAAACCGTTTTGAAAATACGTATATGAGATGGATGGAAAATATAAGAGACTGGTGTATTTCAAGACAGCTCTGGTGGGGTCACAGAATTCCTGCATGGTATCACAAGGATACAGGTGAACTTTATGTAGGTGAAGAATCGCCTGAGGATATTGAAAACTGGAATCAGGATGAAGACGTGCTTGATACATGGTTCTCATCTGCACTATGGCCATTTTCTACAATGGGCTGGCCGGACGGGGAATCTGCAGATTTCAAGCGTTACTACCCGACATCAGCGCTTGTAACCGGTTATGATATCATCGCATTCTGGGTATCACGAATGATCTTCCAGGGTGTTGAATTTACAGGGCAGCGTCCATTCAAAGATGTATTAATACACGGACTTGTAAGGGATGCAGAAGGACGTAAAATGTCAAAATCTCTTGGTAACGGTATTGACCCGATGGATGTGATTGAAGAGTATGGTGCAGACTCACTTCGTTATGTACTGACAACCGGTTCATCACCTGGTCAGGACCTCCGTTTCTCAATGGAGAGAGTGGAATCAATCTGGAACTTCGCCAATAAGATCTGGAACGCATCAAGATTTGCTTTAATGAATATGGATGGACTCACATTTGAAGAAATTGATCTGACAGGTAAAAAGTCAGTCGCTGATAAGTGGATTCTGACGCGTCTGAATGACACAATTGAGAATGTAACGAGCCTTGCTGACCGCTATGAATTCGGAGAAGTTGGCCGTACACTTTATAACTTTATCTGGGATGATTTCTGCAGCTGGTATATTGAAATGGCGAAACTGCCGCTGAATGGTGAAGACGAGGAAGCGAAAAAGACAACGCGTTCAATTCTAGCACATGTGCTCGATCAGACAATGCGTCTGCTTCATCCGTTTATGCCATTTATCACAGAAGAGATCTGGCAAAACCTTCCACATGAAGGGAAATCAATTACAGAAGCTACATGGCCGATTGTAAATGAAAATCACATCGACCGTGAAGCGGATGAAGAGATGAAGCTGCTTATTGAAGTGATCCGTTCAGTAAGAAATATTCGTGCTGAAGTGAACACACCGATGAGTAAAAAAGTTAATCTGATGATCCGCGCAGCAAATGATCAGACAGCAGAGCGCTTAACGAAAAACGAAGCGTATATCGAAAAGTTCTGTAACCCTGAAAAACTTGAAATCGGTACAGACGTGAAAGCGCCTGAAAAAGCAATGTCTGCTGTTGTAACGAATGCAGAACTGTTCCTGCCTTTAGAAGGACTGATCAATGTCGATGAAGAAATTGCCCGTCTTGTAAAAGAGCTGGATAAATGGACAAAAGAGGTTGATCGCGTAGAGAAAAAGCTTAGCAACGAACGTTTTGTAAGTAAAGCGCCCGAAGCAGTCGTAGAAGAAGAACGTGCGAAGCAGAAAGATTATCTGTCGAAACAGGAAGCTGTGAAGACACGAATTGAAGAACTGCGCACCGTATAAAAGTTCGAGCGGATAGACATCACTGTCTGTCCGCTTTTTTAAGGAGTGACTACATTGATACAGAATTTTGAAGAAGCAGTGAACTGGATTCATGGCAGATTAAGGCTTGGTATCAAGCCTGGTCTTGAGCGTATGGAATGGATGATGGAGCGGCTTGGACGTCCTCATCAGAAAATAAAAGCAGTACATATTGGTGGGACAAATGGCAAGGGCTCAACGCTCAGCTTTTTAAGAAACGTGCTGCAGGAGGAAGGCTATTCAGTCGGAAGTTTTACCTCTCCTTATTTTGAAGTCTTTAATGAGAGGATTTCTGTCAACGGGAAACCGGCTCCTGAAGAAGAATGGACAGCGTTAGTCAATAAAATTAAGCCGCTCGCAGATGAACTTGAGCAGCACGAGCTCGGTGGCCCAACGGAATTTGAAGTCATCACTGCGATGATGTTTTATTATTTCGGTGAAATGAATAAGGTGGACTTTGTACTGATAGAAGTAGGACTAGGGGGCAGGTTTGATTCTACTAACATCATTGAACCGGTCTGCAGCTGCATTACATCCATCGGACTGGATCATGTCAGTATACTTGGGAATTCATATGAAGAAATCGCATTTGAAAAAGCAGGAATTATTAAAAAATGCACGCCGCTCGTTTTAAACGTAAAGCATGCTGGTGCCAGAGAAGTGATTTTATCGCAGGCTGAAAAAATGAATGCACCTGTATTTGAATTCGGAAAGCAGTTTCAAATTGAGCAAATTGCATCTGAACAGGCAGGGGAGCAGTTTATTTATGATGGAGAACTGCATTTAAAGACCGCTATGAGTGGCTTACATCAGGTGGAAAATGCATCACTTGCAGTCACCATGGCTAAAATGATTGATCATGAAATTTCCAGCCGTTCTATTAAGTCGGGGCTTGAAAAAACCTTCTGGCCGGGACGGTTTGAAACGATCAGTGAAAAGCCGCTTGTGATTATGGATGGTGCACATAACCCTGAAGGTATTGAAATGATGATGAAAACTGTTCGTCAGAAATACAGTACGAGAAAGATTCATTTTGTCTTTGCAGCTGTTTCTGATAAAGATCTGACGCAAATGATCAGCCAGCTGGATCAGCACGCAGATCGGATCACGTTTACATCCTTCGATTTTCCGAGGGCATCAGCTGCAGCTGACCTTTATAAAATCAGCTGTCATCCGCATAAAAAGGCAGTTGAAGGAACTGAGTGGCTTGAGAGTTTAACACCCGATCAGCACACAGTTCATATGATCACAGGATCTTTGTACTTTTTATCAGGGGTTTACAGACAATTGAAAAACCAACTTAATTAATAGAAAATTTCCATTTGTTAAAAACTTTGTGACGATCAACAAATTATTTGGTATGATAAAAGTAATTGTGACTATTATCATAAAAAAGCGTGGTGAGGTAAGATGAAAGATGTGGATAAATCTGTAAAGTGGGTATTGTGGCTTATGTGGCTGGCCGTATTCCCCACAGGGTTATACATTGCCCATCAGATTAGTCCGGCTACTGATGTAGATTGGAGAATTGCGATCAGCTTAATCGGACTGGCGGTGATTTCAGCTTACCTCCCATTTAAAGTGGATCATTCAACGATATTTATTATTCACTGGATCAATCTAGCTGCCTTTTTAACGTATGGGCTATTTTTTGAAATGCTCCTTATGCAGATTGTGCTGATTCCTGTATTAATTAGAGCGAAAATCACGCTGAAAACCTTATACCGTTTTCCGCTTAATTCCGCAATGTTTATGTTAATCAGCTTACTGGCAGGATTCGTATTTTATCAAATGAATATCGATATAGCAGCAGGCTTTGGACCACTTGTAGCAGCTTCAGCTGTGTATATATTTATTCATATTTTTGCTAACCATATTTATCTGTATACATTTAACTGGCTGATTGGAAACCGTAATGCATTCTTCAGCAGTGACACAAAGCTGGATTACGCTGCTACTATGCTCAGTATGCCTTTTGGACTTGCTCTCTATTACCTGCTGCAGCTGTTAGGTCCTTCTGCTACATTGCTGCTTGGTATCCCGTTTCTTGCAGTTACAATGATCTTAAGACTTTATAATACATCCGAGCGGGTGAATACAGACCTTGCAAAATCGGCTAAGATCGGTCATCAGCTTGCAGAGCGTCTGAATGTAAGTGAAGTATTGGATCTGTTTATAAATAAACTTGCAGATCTTATGCCACTTGATTATATGTATTTATTAGATGTGCACACTAGCAGAGATGAACTGGTTCTGCTGCGTAGAATTGAAAACGGGCAAATTGAACCGAATAACCTGTCCCCAGTCAGAAAAGGGGAAGGGATTACAGGTAAAGTGTGGGAAACCGGTGAAGCCTTATTATTCAATAAAAAATCCGAATGGGTGGAAGAGGTTGAGGGGTACATTCCGTCAGATATCGAAAGTATTATCTGTGTACCGATCCAGCGGAATAAAAGAACGGTTGCTGTTCTCCTGGCTGCATCTAAAAAGAAAAATGCATTTGGGACCCATCTGATCGCGATTCTTGAGATTCTTTGTTCCTACCTGGCAATTGCTATGCAAAACGCGAGAAACTATCAGCGTAACGTAAAAAGAAGTGAGCGCTGCGCATTAACCGGACTATACAATTTCAGATACTTCAATGAGCACCTCGAAAAAGAGTTTGACAGGCTGCAAAAAGGTCACATGAATGCACTCTCACTCATTCTGCTGGACATCGACCACTTCAAGAAGGTAAATGACACATATGGTCATGAAAGTGGAAACGATCTATTAAAGGAGCTCGCAGGAATATTAATTGAAACGGCAGGCCGCGATGCCTTAATTGCAAGGTATGGTGGAGAGGAATTTGTCCTTCTGCTGAGTGATAAAACAAAAGAAGAAGCGCAAATCATTGGAGAAAAAATCAGGTATACAGTTGAAAATTGTATTTTCGAAATCCAGCATGACCTGAGTAAAAACAGGGAAATGTCGCAAATCAGTATGACTGTCAGTATCGGAGTGGCTTCATCTCCTCAGGATACCGATTCCTCAAAAAATCTGTTAAGAAATGCTGATAGAGCGCTTTATATTGGCGCAAAGCAAAAAGGTAGGAATAAAGTAGCAGTATACGCGAAGTGAGCATTTTGTGAAAAAATGCTCACTTCGCGTATGAAGAACTACACACTGTTTGTTGTTCTGTCGTATTAATCAATCTATACTGATAAAGTGATGTTTGTGTAAAGACATATAAGTCTTTTTATTTACATATTACGTTTTAATTTATTTTTTTAGGATAAAATACATAGGTGGCGTAAGCAGAAAGGAGTGGGATGGATGTCAAGTAAAATAGTAAAATCTTTAATGATCATGATCCCGGTGGTGCTTCTTTTCTTTGGCTCTATTATCACTTTTACTGATCGCTCTGCAGCTACAGATAAGGGATTTACAATTGAGAGAGACGACTTGAAAGAAATGAAGCTGGAAACAGCAAATGCGATTGCAGAATGGAAGAGCGGGGACCCAATCACTGTCAGTTATCCGGACGGCACATTTGACATACCACGTACATATTTTGATTTTGATTTAGAACAAAGCTATCAGTCTTTAGAAGAAGCTTTACATACACCATGGTTTGCCTTCTGGGAGCGGAATGAACTTATCACTTTCTCATTGACAGCTGACTTGGACGAAGAATACCTGGCATCATATGCTGATGTCCTGGATACAGAAAACACAAAACAGAACCTGATCATACTTGCTGAACGGCTTGTCTATGATGATGTGAATACTGCTTCACCTGAGCAGTCAGGGTTACATGATCCGGTTATGGTTCAAATGACCACGGGTTACGCTGCTGAAGCAGCTGATCTATTATCCTCATTTGTAATTGATGCTAACAGTGAATTTTCCTTTAACAATATGTTCTTTAATGACAATGAAGAAGGATTAATTGCTGTCTCAGCGCTTTATCAGTTATTCCTTCAAACGGATACAGTAATTACTGAACGACATGCGGCAATGCGTCCACCAGACTATACTAGAACGGGTTTTGAAGCGTTTGTAAGCCTTAAAGACAGTAAAGATTTTAAAGTTTTTAATCAATCAGACTTTCAAATAAACATTGAAGCCAGTGCAGCTGGCAATGAGCTCTCAGTTACACTAACATCTGCTAATAAAGAACGTTACGGTGTTGAGCGGGTGCAAAGTAATATTGTAAAACCAAGAACGATCAGACGTTATTCAAATCTTTTAGCACCAGGAGAAGAGTTGCGGATTCAGGAAGGTTCTGACGGTTTCCAAGTCGAGATTTATCAGACACAGCTCTCAGCTTCTGGAGAAGTAACCGAAGATTTACTTGTAACCAGAGATTTTTATCCGCCTGTGCCCGCGATCATTGAAGTTTCTTCACTAGCCCCGGTACAGAGTGAGTCCTCTGGCGCGAACGTTCAGGATGATACAGAGGCAGTTGAATCTGATGACGACAATTCTGAAGAAACGACTACTGTGAACGAGGATACAAATGAAAATGTTGAAGCTAGTTCAGATCAAACAAATCAGCCAGATGTGAAGCAGAAGCTGCAGAATTCCATTGAAAGAAAAGAAGAAAATAACCCGAAATAATTGAGGTGTTCCGCGTTGAGTTCAGTTAACAGAAAAAGACTTGGGGATTTACTCGTAGAATCAGACATGGTGTCCTCATTTGAACTTGAAGATGCGCTGATTGGTAAAAGTGAAAATGAGAAACTCGGTGATTACCTGATTAATAAAGGAATCATTACTGAAAGACAGCTGATTGAAGTACTGGAATTCCAGCTTGGCATTCCTCATGTGGATCTATCAAGGTTCAGCATTGATTCGGAACTTATCCAATTGGTACCTGCAGAGCTCGCAAAAAGTAATCTCATTATCCCATTAAAAAAAGAGCGCAATAAACTGACTGCAGCGATGGCTGATCCAATGGATTACTTCGCCATTGAGGAGCTTCGAATGGCGACCGGCTGTCAGATTGAACCGAGTATTGCCACAAAAGAACAGCTGTCAAAATATGTGAATCAGTATTTTGAAATGCAATCATCGATGGATGAAGCGCTGATGGATGTTACCGGAAAACAATCTGATACTGATGAAGACCTGACTAATGTAGATTCCCCCATGGTACGGCTTGTAAATCAGATAATCTCATCAGCTTTATCTCAAAAAGCGAGCGATATTCATTTTGATCCTCACGCAACTGAAATGTCAGTCAGGTTTCGTATTGATGGCATCATCCGGAAAGACCGTTCCCTGCCAAAGAATATGCAAAATGTTGTGCTTGCCAGATTGAAAATCATGGGAAACCTGAATATTACAGAAACAAGAGTACCGCAGGATGGACGGATCAAAACAGTTATAAATCATAAGCCGGTTGATATCAGAATTTCCTCACTTCCAACTGTATATGGAGAAAAAATGGTGTTAAGGCTTCATGATTTATCAAATAAGCTGACTGCCCTGAAAAACCTGAACTTTTCAGAGCCTAACCTGAACAGTTTTATGAGGATGATTCAAAATCCAAACGGGATCATTTTAATCACAGGACCTACAGGTTCAGGGAAATCCTCTACACTATACGCTGCATTAAATGAGTTAAATGAAGAAGCGGTCAATATCCTCACAGTGGAAGACCCGGTAGAGTATCAGATGCAGGGGATCAATCAGATTCAAGTGAATGAAGAGGTCGGCTTAACATTTGCGAAAGGGTTAAGAAGTATTTTAAGACAAGATCCTGACATTGTCATGATCGGTGAAATTCGTGATCAGGAAACAGCTGAAATTGCCATTCGTGCTTCTCTGACAGGACACCTAGTATTAAGCACACTGCATACGAACAGTGCCCCTGAAACAATTACACGCCTTGCTGATATGGGGATTGAACCTTTTTTGATCGCTTCATCACTAACAGGTGTTATTGCACAGCGGCTGGTCAGAAAAATCTGCAGAGACTGCAAAACCGAATACGAACCAGACCAGTCGGAAGCTGAACTGTTAAAATCATTCGGCATTCAAACGATGTTACTCGCAAAAGGGAATGGGTGCCCATCGTGTGATCACACAGGATATAAAGGGAGAATGGCAATTCACGAAGTGCTCAGTGTGGATGAAGGCTTAAAAGAACTGATTGTCAGCCGGGCAGGCACATCAAACATAAAACAATATATGCAAGAGCATTCAGCTTTCCTTCATGAAGACGGACTTAAAAAAGCGGCAATGGGTCAGACTACGATCAAAGAAATCCTCAGAGTATCTACATTGTCACAGTGAGGTGAGAAAAATGGAACAGTACGATATAAATGAGCTTTTGTTAAAAGCACACGGAATGAGAGCATCAGATCTTCACCTGACTGTAGCTTCAACACCAATCTGCCGTATTGATGGCGTGCTGCAGCAGCTTGGCGAAGAAAAGTTCGTGCCGAAAGAGCTGATGAGAATCGCTACAGAAATGATTCCAGATCATCGTCTGGATGAATTTTTACAAAAAGGTGAGATTGACTTCAGTTACAGTCTTCCTGATGTTTCAAGATTCAGAGTTAATGCTTATCATCAACGGAACTCTGTTGCTATTGCAATCCGTGTCATCACAAATGTCATTCCTGCATTCAGCGATTTAAATCTTCCGCAGGTAATCCCTGATTTATGTAAGAAATCTCAGGGTCTTATTCTTGTAACCGGTCCAACTGGTTCCGGGAAATCCACTACACTCGCTGCAATGATTGATCATATTAACAGAGAACAGTCAAAACATATTATCACACTTGAAGATCCAATTGAGTACCTTCACCAGCACAGAAGATCAATGGTGAATCAGCGAGAAGTCGGGCTTGATACAAGAAGCTTTGCAAACGGCCTGCGTTCAGCTTTACGACAGGATCCGGATATTATTCTGGTAGGTGAGATGCGGGACCTTGAGACAATTTCGACTGCCATTACCGCTGCAGAAACAGGGCATCTGGTCCTCGCGACTCTGCACACGAGTGGAGCCTCTCAGACAATTGACCGGATCGTTGATGTGTTTGAACCACATCAGCAGGGTCAGATCAGAACGCAGCTGGCATCTGTTCTACAGGCAGTTATCTCCCAAAGACTTTTTACAGCTGCAGATGGTTCCGGGAGGGTTGCAGCTACTGAAGTACTCATAAATCTCCCATCAGTCGCCAATCTGATCAGAAGTGAGAAAACACATCAAATACCTAACGTACTTCAGACAGGAAGAGCTTCAGGCATGCATACATTACAGGTGTCAGTTCAGCAGCTGCTTCAGTCCGGAAAAGTGAAGTATGAAGACGTTCAGCAGCATCTCCAGACCGGTGAATTTACATGACCATCTATAAATACACCGGCCGTACGTCAAAAGGGATATTGAAAAAAGGAACCATAGATTCAATATCTGAAAGACAGGCGATCGCCAAGCTGCGTGAAGACGGAATCAGCATACGTGAGATCTCGCAATCGAACAATCTTCTTCATAAAGAAATTTATCTGAAGCCACAGGTCAGCCATAAGGATTTTGTTGTTTTTTGCAGACAATTTTCAACATTAATCAAAGCCGGTATACCAATCGTTGATTCAACAGGAATCCTCTCCTCTCAGGTTTCCGGGAAACAGCTTCAAAAAACACTGCTCATGGTCAAAGAAGATATCCAGACCGGTACCTCTTTATCAGATGCAGTCGGAAGGTACCCGAAAATCTTTCCTGCTATTTTCATCAATATGATTAAAGCAGGTGAGGCATCAGGGCGTCTTGATGAAACGCTTGAACGACTCGCTGATTATTTTGAAAAGCAGTATAACCTGAGAAAAAAAGTCCAGTCAGCACTCGCTTATCCCATCATGCTGACGGTTCTGACATTTGCTGTGGTGGTCTTTCTTATGACAACCATTGTTCCAAGATTTACAGAAATGTTTGCACAAATGAATGCAGAACTGCCTGCCCTGACTAAAGGCGTACTTTCAATGAGCGAATTTATTCAATCATTCTGGTGGCTGATCTTTTTGCTGCTGGGAGGAGTTGGTATCGGGTTTTATATCGCTCTAAAACGAAGCAGTTCATTCCGCTATTCATTTTCGGTGATGTGGCTAAAAATCCCGATTTTCGGTTCTCTGCTCCAAAAATCCTTGATTGCCAGAATGACGCGGACCCTCTCTTCACTGTTTGCAAGTTCTGTTCCAATTCTGCAGGCGATCGCAATCGTGCAACGCGTAATGGATCACCCGGCAATGGAAAAAGTACTGACAGAAGCCAGAGTAAATCTGCAAACCGGTGGAACACTGTCAGAGCCGTTAGAAAAAAGCTGGATATTCCCACCGATGGTTTATCAGATGACAGCAATCGGCGAAAAGAGTGGAACACTCGATATGATGCTTGAAAATATTGCGGAATTCTATGAAGCAGAGGTTGAGAGAACAGTAGATACCTTGAAATCACTGATTGAGCCAATCATGATCGTAATTCTGGCAGCTGTCGTCGGTGTAATCGTGCTCGCCATCATGGTTCCACTATTTACGCTATATGATCAATTTTAAAAAACCATTGTAAGGAGGTGAACCTGCTTCAACAGGATTAGGGGCTAACATCTAACATCCAAAACAATATTCGGGGGTATATGATAATGAAAAAAATTAAAAATCTATTAAATCAAAAAGGTTTAACACTGGTAGAATTATTAGCAGTTTTAGTGATAATCGCAATTATTGCTGCGATTGCAGTGCCGATTGTAAACAATATTATCAGTGATTCAGATGATCGTGCTGAAGCAGCCGAAGCATTAAATATCATTAGTTCTGCTAAGCTGGCTGAGTTGTCAAGCGATCTTGATTGTTCTACTGCAGATGCATGTACACAAGATACTCTTTCAGATTATATCCAAAGTTCAGTAAGTGATTTCACTCTCTCTAGATCTGGGGATGTTTGGAGTATTACTGGTCATCCGGTAAATTCAATTAGTGACATTACTGCAACACCGGTTACTGAGGAAGTAATAGAAACTTATCTGGATACAACTAACTAAAACATAGAAATACTATATTTAGCATTTATTAAAAAGGAGCGCAGCCAAATGAACATATTTCCATCCAAAAAAACAGTGAACATCATGATCCAGGACTACGTCATCAGAATGGCTGCCTCCGCTAAAGGAACAAATTCACTCACCCTGCGGGAAGAACCTCTTCCTGCAGGCATGATTGAAGAAGGTCATATTGTAGATGAACAACAGTTTTTTGAACTCATGAAAGAGTTAGTTGAATCGTGGGAATTGAAGAAATCACGTGTTCAGTTTTTTGTGCCGGACTCTTCAGTGTTAATGAAGCCGGTGATGATTCCATCGCATTTAAAACCTGACGCAGTGAATGCATATTTTATGATGGAAACAGGGCAGTCACTGCATTTCCCTTTTGAAGATCCTTTAATAGATGTAATCAGACTGGACCATTTAACAAAATCGAGAACGGGTCAGGTTGAAACACCAGGAATCCTGTTTGCTTCTCCTCAGGAGTATGTAATTGCTTATGCTAATGCTTTTGAGGATGTGAAGATGAAGCCTGTCACAGCGGAAGTAAGGTCGCTTGCGATTCACCGTTTTTTAAATAGCCTGCAGCTTCTGAAGAAAGAAAAAACGTACCTGATCAGTGAATGGTCTATTAATATGGTGAATATTTCAATTTTTTCAGAAAATGTGATTGATTTTATGCGCTATCAGCCGATTGAAACCACCTTGTCAGACTGGAAGCCTGAAAGGGATGGGGAAGAGATACATTTTTCTTTTTATGGAGATCAGAATCTTTATGATCAGCAGCTTGAAGACAGAATTGCGGAGATTGAAAGGCTAATGAATTTCTACCAATTCTCATTACATAAAGGTGAAAAAGAAATCAATGAAATTATTCTTACAGGAGATAATCCTTATATAAAAGAAATCGGTCAAAAGCTTACAGATTACTACAATCTGCCGGTAACAGTTGTAAATGAAGCATTTCTGGAAAGTGACCATCATGGGGTAAAAGGGAAATACACAGCGCTGATGGGCTTGTTCCAAAAGGGGGCAGAGCGGTAAATGAATCATGATATCAACCTGCTGCCGCAAAAAGACCCATTTTTAACTAAAGGGAAACTATTGTTCATTATAACTGGTACGATCTGGTTACTGCTTAGCATATGGCTTGTGGTCATGTACTTTTCACAGACTGCCGAAAATCAGGAGCTTGTACTGGAACAGACAAGACTTCAGACTGAGCTTGCATATTTAGAACAACCGGAAATCATTGTGGAGGATGGGTATGATGAAGCGCTGCAAAGAGCTGAGTCTATGGCGTCGGACATTTCTCCTTATCTTGATGAATTAGTCCGCTTATTGCCGGATAATGCTTACTTAGTCAGCTTTGATCTTACAGAGTCAGGATTACATAGCAGTATTCAGTTTGAAACGATCAATGATGGTGCAGCTTATACGTCAAGATTGTATCAGTCAGAGATGTTTGAGCTGGCGGAAGTGGACAGAGTTGAGACTGAGTTTCCGAATGATGAGAGCGATTTTGTAGAAATACCGAGATATATATTCTCGTTTCAGTTTATGACAGGGGGACAGCAGGATGGAACTGACTAAAAGGCAGGCAACGGTTATACTATTAATCTTTTTACTGTTTGTTCAGCTGCTCGTCTTTTATCTGTTTTTTGTCAGACCTGCTGCAGCTAAAAATGAGGCATTGACTGCCAGAACAGAACTTCTTGAGAGTGAAGTGATTATCGCAGAAGCTGAAAGTAATACTGATCCTGTTCAAGAGGATTCGCCGCGCGTGATTCAGGAAGATAAGCTCCCTTTAACGAAAGCGGAAGATCAGGTGTTACTGGCAATGCAATCTGCAGAGCTTGTCAGCGGTACACAAATCGATATTGTGGGGTTTGGTGATGAAGCAGAAGTAGCACCGCTGAATTCGGATGAAGAGCTTCTGGAGGAAGAGGAGCAGGAAACGGAGCCTTTAACAGAACCAGGAGAAGGTCTTCAGTCAGTTACATTCACAGCAGAGGTCAGTTCACCTGACTTTAGCAGTCTTCAGTTATTTATTAAAGAAATGGAACGCCTTGAAAGGGTAATAAATTTTGAAGGACTGGAGTTTGAACAGCTGACTGATGAAGAACGTTTATTGTCAGATCAGGATGACACAATCGTACTTCAGCTTACAGCAACAGCCTATTATTATCACGAAGTCAATGAAAGTGTTACAGAATAAACAAACAGGAGCATTGTAATGACAATTTTACTGACAGCCTATTTTGTAATAGCGGGTATGCTGCTCGCTTCTTTTTTTAATGTCGTCGGATTAAGAAGTCCTGCCGGACAATCTATTGTATATCCCGGTTCAGCCTGTCCGCAGTGTAAAAAAAGTCTGACCTGGAAAGAGCTGATTCCTGTATTTTCTTTTCTCATTCAACGGGGGAAGTGCAGAAATTGTGGAAAAGTGATTTCACCGGTTTATCCAATGATAGAAGCGTTGGGAGGATTATTTTTCGGACTGGCATATATTTATTTCGGTTTTACCATGGAATTAATCGTCGCTCTTATATTAATCTCCCTTCTTCTTATTATCAGCGTATCGGATATAGCCTATATGCTGATCCCCGATAAAATTCTACTGTTTTTTCTCTTTCTACTTATTCCTCTAAGAGTGATTGAACCGCTAACCCCCTGGTGGGACGCACCACTTGGCGCAGCAAGCGGATTTATTCTTTTGCTCCTGATCGCGATCATGTCGAGAGGCGGCATGGGTGGTGGAGATATTAAACTCTATGCGGTGATTGGACTGGTGCTGGGCTTTAAATTGACGCTGCTGTCATTTTTCATTGCGACGTTTATCGGAACGGCAGCAGGACTTTATGCAATTTACGTTAAAAAGAAATCCAGAAAAGATCCTGTTCCATTTGGTCCGTCAATCGCAGCAGGTACAATGATCGCTTATTTCTGGGGAGCGGAGATCATCTCCACCTATACAGATTTCTTTTTCTGACCGTAAAATCCATGTCGGAATCTCACGTGAACAAGACGACAATTGTCTTGTTCTTTTTTTTGTTTCACGTGCTAGTCTCAATATATGAAATAGAGAAGGAGCTGCTTAAATGAAACAGGAACCGGCCTCGAAAAACAAAGATGGAACGATTATTCAATTTCCTTCTTTTGAGAACAGGAAGAAAACGAAAGGATTAATTTTATTTCCTGTTTTATCAGGTATTCTATGTGCTGCTGTATTTGGACTGATTTTGAATATACTGTTGGAAACACCTGATCAGCAGCCGCTGCTTGCTGAACCGCCTGAAGAGACAAGCTTGTTTGAATCTGAAGCTTTTTCTTTCTGGGTGCTTCAGGCAGGAGCGTTCAGCAGTGAAGAGGCAGCCAAAAGTTTCATTTCCGGGATGACCGCCGAGGTGCCGCACGTTCTGATTAAGCAGGATGATATGGTTCTTTTATGGATCGGGGCTGCAGGAACTGAAGATATGGCAAAATCACTGGCAGCCAGGCAGTCAGGTGACGTTTATGTCAAACAGGTCAGTGTAAACAGTTTTCAGCTCGATGTGACTGAACCAGACAAAGAATGGCTTACAGCAACGATGAGTGCCATCAATCAGAAGCTGGCTGCACCTGATACGAAATTCATGCATGCTCCTGGCGACAAATTAGAAAACAATTCCCTGCAGAACTTTCATCAGTCGATAAAAAGCGACGAAAGTGAAACAGCTTTTCTTCAGAGTCTGAGTGCCATTCTGCAGCTCGAAGGGGAAGTGCAGGATTAACCTTTCTCATTTATGTAAATCCTTACAATGATAATAGGAAGATATGCTATACTGGATCTGTCTCCCTATTATCATTTTGCTTTGAGGTGAAAAACATGGAAATCATTTTAGCTTCACAATCTCCACGTCGAAAAGAATTGATGTCCTTACTCCCATACCCTTTCAAGATACACCCTTCAGAATTTGATGAATCCACCATTACAGATCCGGATCCTGAAACAGCCGTTTTAAAAATTGCTGAGGGAAAAGCTGCTGAAGTAGCTGCTAAATTTCCTGAAACAATTGTCATTGGCAGTGACACAATTGTTTATCTGAATAAAATTCTCGGCAAACCGAAATCAGCTGAGGAAGCAGCAGAGATGCTTAGAAGTCTATCCGGCAGGACCCACACAGTGTATACAGGTGTCACACTGATGAAAGGTGAGAATGTATCTTCATTTATTGAAAAAACAGATGTAACTTTCTGGCCGCTTTCAGATAAAGAAATCAGCAGTTATATTTCAACTGATGATCCTTACGACAAGGCAGGAGCATATGGTATTCAGTCCGGAGGTGCCCTTTTTGTCAAAGAGATCAAAGGTGATTATTATGCTGTTGTCGGTCTACCGGCAGCCCGCCTGAAAAGAGAGCTCCAAAGCTTTCTCAGCTGTTTTCAGCCCTAAGGAGGAAAACAATGCTGATTCCACAGAAAACGTTAATGATCAGAGATTACCATGATGAGGATAAGCCCCGCGAACGCTTTATTAACCAGGGGCCTCAAAGCTTATCCAACCAGGAGCTGATCGCAATATTACTCCGCACGGGCTCGAAAGAAGAGTCCGTCATTAACCTCTCAAATAAATTGCTTCAGGAATTTAACGGATTGAGGTCTTTAAAAGAAGCCTCCTTTGATGAATTGACAGCCATTAAAGGGATTGGACATGCAAAAGCTGTTCAGGTACTCGCTGCTGTTGAAGTCGGCAGAAGGATTGCCAATATTACTTTTGAAGACAGGTTCACAATTCGTTCACCTGAAGACGGGGCAACTTTTCTCATGAATGAAATGCGCTTTTTGACTCAAGAGCATTTTGTTGCACTTTACCTCAATACGAAAAATCAGATCATCCACCAGCAGACAATTTTTATCGGCTCGCTGAATTCCTCAATCGTGCATCCCAGAGAGGTTTTTAAGGAAGCCTTCAAGCGGTCTGCAGCCTCAATCATCTGCGCGCACAACCACCCAAGTGGAGACCCTTCCCCTTCAAAAGAAGACATTGATGTAACCAGGAGATTAGTAGAATGTGGAAAGATGATAGGGATCGAAGTGCTGGATCATTTAATCATTGGTGAGAAGAAGTATGTAAGTTTGAAGGAAAAAGGGTATATGTAACGTTGTTAAATGGTATGTGTGTGAGCTATAATTAAAGCTATGGTTTTTGACCGGCCTATAAAGGGCTATTAGCGGAATGAGAAAGGGAGATACTCCATGTTTGGAACGAAAGATATAGGAATTGATTTAGGTACAGCGAACACACTTGTTTACATAAAAGGTAAGGGGATCGTTGTCAGAGAACCTTCAGTGGTAGCGCTAAGACAAGATACTAGAGATATTGTAGCAGTAGGAAATGAAGCTAGAAACATGATCGGCAGAACACCTGGTAACATCGTAGCTCTGCGCCCGATGAAAGATGGTGTCATTGCTGACTTTGAAACAACTTCAACAATGATGAAATATTATATGAATCAGGCACTGAAAAGCGGTGCATTTACTAGAAAACCTTACGTAATGGTATGTGTGCCATCAGGTATTACGTCTGTAGAAAAGCGTGCAGTAATCGATGCAGCGAGACAGGCAGGTGCTAAAGACGCATTTCCAATCGAAGAGCCGTTTGCAGCTGCAATCGGTGCCGGTCTTCCAGTTTGGGAACCAACGGGAAGTATGGTCGTAGATATAGGTGGAGGTACAACAGAAGTAGCTGTGATTTCACTTGGAGGTATCGTGACGAGCGAGTCTATTCGTGTGGCTGGCGATGAAATGGATGACGCGATCGTTTCCTACATTAGAAAACAATATAACCTGATGATTGGTGAGCGTACGGCTGAAGCGATTAAAATGGAAATCGGATCAGCGGTTGCATCTGAAAACGATGTAAAAATGGAAATCCGTGGCCGTGATTTGCTGACAGGACTGCCAAAAACAATTGAAATTACGCAGCAGGAAATCCAGAAGGCTTTAGCTGATACAATTTCTACGATTATTGAATCAGTAAAAAGCACGCTTGAGCATACACCACCTGAGCTTTCAGCTGACATTATGGACCGCGGAATCGTCCTGACAGGTGGAGGGGCATTACTTAAGGGACTTGATCAGCTGATGACACAAGAAACATCAATGCCAGTTCATATTGCTGAAGAACCACTGGATTGTGTTGCAATCGGCACAGGAAAAGCACTGGATAATATCGACTACTTTAAGAAACAGAAGTAACAAGGAAAACAGTTAATTGGGGTGTGCAGAAAATGCCTTCTTTTTTTAGAAATAAAAGGCTGATTGTGCTGCTCGTCAGTATTATACTGCTTGTTGCACTAATTGGTTTTTCACTGAGGGAAAGGGAAAACATCTCTCTTCCTGAGCAATTTGTAAAAGATATAGTGGGATTCGGACAGAATATTGCCTCAAAGCCTGCCGGGTTTGTCGGTGGCGGTATTGAAAGTGTGCAGGATCTGCTGAATACTTACAGTGAAAATAAAAAGTTAAAATCAAGGCTGGAAGAGCTTGCTTTACTTCAGACACAGGTCACTGATCTTGAACGTGATAATGAAGAGTTAAGAGCCCAGACGAATGTTGAAGGGAATATTCGTGATTACAATACGACAAATGCTACAGTGATCGCGAGAAACCCGGATCAATGGCAGGATACGATCATTATTGATAAAGGACAGGTAAACGGTCTTGAAGCAAACATGGCGGTCCAGACAGCAGGCGGTATGATCGGCAGAGTAAAAGACACCGGACAGTTTACATCAACGGTGGAATTACTTAGCGCCAGAAATTCCAATAACCGCGTTTCTGCTTTAATCCAGACGGAAGAATCAAATGTTTATGGGTTAGTAGAAGGATTTGATCCTGAAAGAGAAGAATTAATGGTAAGGAAAATACCTTTCGATGTTGAAGTAGAAGAAGGTTCAAGTGTCATCACGTCAGGTCTTGGCGGAGTATTCCCGCGCGGCCTTCTGATTGGGGAAGTAACAGAAGTATCATCTGATGAATATGGTTTGACCCAGACAGCTTATGTAAAGCCTGCTGCCAAGCTTTCTGATATAGAGCATGTACTGGTACTTGAACGTCTGGCTGCAGGTGCCGATGAGATAGAAACAGGGGAGGAAGAAGAATGAACCGGTTTCTTCTTCCGCTTCTCGGCATTGTAATCTTCTACAGTGAAAGTATCTTCGCGACCTTTTCACCCGTGGAAGTGGCAGGTGACGCAAGACTGTTAGTACCCCGCTTTCTGGTCGTGTTTTTATTATTTTTAAGCTTTTATTACAGCAGAAATTCAGCTTATATTTATGCGTTTGTATTAGGATTTTTATACGACGTATTTTTTACAGGCATTATGGGAATTTACATGTTCTTATTCCCGCTGTTAATCTATATTTCTGCGCTGATCCTGAGATTGATTTTTCAGAATATCGCAATCAGCAGTCTGATTACATTGATCATGATCGCTTTACTTGAATGGCTGGTTTATCAGTTTAATCTGCTGATCGGTATTACGGACATGAATATACAGACGTTTTTGGATCAAAGGTTATACTCTACACTGATTTTTAATGCAATCTTTATTTTAATTGCAGCTTATCCTTTAAAGGTCTGGATGTCAGCGATGAAATTCAGGTATCTGGAGGATTAATACGCTACGGTTTGGGGTGAATCATGTGGGTGCACAAAATGTAATGATTAAAGGCACGAAGGACGGTTTTATTTTGAAGCTGAATGACCAGTGCGGTTACGACGTTTTAAAAGAAGAACTGATCGAAAAGCTTTCTGTTCAGTATAAAGCGCCTGCTGATGGTCAGGCGGTTAAAGCCAGGATTGAAGTGGGACACCGCTATTTAACAGAAATCCAGCAGGAAGAAATCAGACAGATTGTACATCAGCAGAAAAGCCTGCTTGTAGAAGAAATTCACAGTGATGTGATGACGAAAACTGAATCAGAGCAGCGGGTCAGAGAAAAAGAGATGTCTTCTATGACCGGTATTGTCAGATCCGGTCAGGTGATAGAAGTTGAAGGTGATTTTCTGCTTGTGGGTGATGTGAATCCCGGCGGTATGATTATGGCCGGAGGAAACATCTATATATTAGGTACACTGAGAGGGATCGCGCATGCAGGCTGTTACGGAAAAGAGGAAGCGGTCATTGTGGCTTCCCAGATGATTCCCGCACAGCTCCGGATCGCGTCAAAATTAAACCGTGCACCCGATCATGATGATGATTCACATGAAATGGAATGTGCATATATAGATGACAGCAATCAGATCGTTGTTGACCGTTTGCAGATTTTGAGAAGGATCCGTCCCAGTATTACGAAGTTCGAAGGAGGAAGATAGCAGTGGGCGAAGCAATCGTCATTACATCAGGTAAAGGCGGCGTCGGTAAAACGACTACGACTGCCAATCTGGGTACAGCAATCGCAATGCAGGGGAAAAAAGTATGCTTAATTGATACTGATATCGGTCTGCGTAACCTGGATGTGATTCTTGGTTTGGATAACAGAATTATTTATGATCTTGTAGATGTAGTAGAAGGACGTTGTAAACCGAATCAGGCGCTCGTTAAAGATAAGCGTTTTGATGGATTACTATACCTCCTGCCGGCAGCACAGACGAGTGACAAATCAGCAGTAAATCCTGAACAGATGAAGGAGCTTGTTGATCAGCTGAAGCAGGATTATGACTACATATTAATTGACTGCCCGGCCGGAATTGAGCAGGGATATAAAAATGCGGTCGCAGGTGCTGATCGTGCAATTGTCGTTACTACGCCCGAGAGATCTGCTGTCCGTGATGCAGACAGAATTGTCGGGCTCCTCGAACAGGAAACAAAAGAAGCGCCTGTACTAATCATTAACAGAATTAGAAATCATTTAATGGAATCAGGGGACATGCTGGACATTGACGAAGTGACAACTCACCTTTCAATTGATCTGCTTGGGATCGTTTTAGATGACGATCAGGTGATAACAGCATCAAACAAGGGGGAACCGATTACGATGAATCCTGACAGTAAAGCATCCATTGCATACCGTAATATTGCAAAAAGAATTCTCGGAGAATCAATTCCACTTATGTCCCTGACTGATGAGAAGCCTTCTTTTTTTCAGAAAGTTTTTAAGTTACTCGGCAAAAAGTAAAACAGCCGGCAGCGAATGTGCTGCCGGTTTTTTTCATACAATGGATCACAAGACTCGTTAAGGGAGAGTGTATCCATGTCCCCTGAAAAAAAGTACGCTGATCCATTGCGTAAAAAAGGTCAGGTCAATAGCAGGTTTCCTGAAAAATTTCTGATTAAAACGATACTTGCCGGATTGATTGCAGTCGTATTTACAGCAAGTGAAGATGATCTCTGGTCAATTGAACAACTGATAGAAGCACAGGATGTACTCTATTCATCATTTGAATTTGCAGCTCACTATGATACATGGGGCAGACACCTGGGATTTATCAGTGAGGTTGACACAGATGATCACACAGTGATGCCGGTATCAGCCTCTTTTTATCAGGAAGCGCTGAGCGGGGAAAGTTCAGTGATCAAATCTGCTGCAGGTGAACCGATTTTTGCACCAAGAAGCGGGCTGATCTTATTTGCAGGTGAAGCTGAAGGGGAAAACGTTGTAGTCATGCAGCACACTGACAGGAAAAAAACAGTGTACCTTTCTGTCGTACCAAAGGGCATAAAAACATTCGATTTGGTAAATGCGGGTTCACAGATCGGCTATACTGATGGTCATACCTATCAGTTCATGCTTAAACCGTCAGAAACGCCATTTAATCTGCAGCATTTTATAAATGAGATTAATGAAAAAGAGTAATTTCTCCATTTCATTCCACCCTGTACTTTGGGTGATGGCACTGGCTTCTTTTTTATCAGGACAGTTTTTATCTTTTTTTATGCTGTTTATCCTCGTTTTGTTTCATGAAGCGGCCCACGCAATGACAGCTGCATGCTTTAAATGGAAGGTGGCTAAGCTGACGTTATTGCCGTTTGGCGGTCAGCTTGAAGTAAAGAAAATATTAAATAAGCCGGTTTCTGAAGAGCTGGCAGTTGCATGCAGTGGACCATTATTTCATATCCTCGTCCATTTGCTCATGATTTGCTTTCAGCCCCCATTTCCATTGGCTGATGAGCTTTATCACCTGAACCTTCAGCTTCTCTTTTTTAATCTTCTTCCGGTATGGCCGCTTGACGGGGGGAGGGTGGTCTATTCAGTCGCCAATCTCTTATTTCCTTTTAAAAAGAGTGTTCATATTACATTAATCGTTAGTTCAATCAGCCTTTTTGCTCTACTTCTTATCCTGTTAAATGGAATTCAATTCCAGTGGATGCTTTTATATATCTATTCAGCGGTCTGTACCTGGCAGCTTTATCTGAACAGGCACCTTTTACATAAACAATTTTTGCTTGAAAAATGGGGAGACCATGCTCCTGATCATAAAGTAAAGGTTAAAGTGATTGAAGATAAACTGAACATACACAGCTTAGTGAATAAATTATATAAAGGAAGGAAGCAGTATTTTATTCTTATGAGAAACGGGAAGATGATTGGTAATCTAAGTGATGATATGATAATAAAACGATACTTTTCCGCAGAAAAATGATCGCGGTAAGAATAGAAGGTGCATTCAATGAAGCAAATCATCATCAGCAGCAGGACGAGAGAAAAGAAATGGGCAGTGATAGAACACGGAAAACCTGCAAGAATTGAACTGTATCCGCCATTTTCAGAAACGAAGGTTGGCAACATTTACAGTGGAACGATTGCAAGTATTAAGCCGTCACTTCAGGCAGCTTTTGTGATGTTTGATCACGGTCCTAAAGGCTATCTGCCATTAAAAACCATTCCTGATCTATATGGACCGGTGCATCAGGGAATGAGACTGCTCGTGCAGGTGATAAAAGATGAGGAAGCAGCGAAAGGCCCGGTACTGACCGGTGACATTGAATTGTCCGGACAATATATGGTTTATTTCCCATTTACTAAAATGGTCAGATTATCCAAAAAGATTATGACTAATCAGCATAAGCGTTTAAAAAATTGGGCTGAAAATTCCCTGCAGCATGGCAGTGGCATACTGATCAGAACAGAAGCAGGAGCAGCAGATGAATCTGAATTAACGTCAGAGCTTACAGCATTACAGCAGCAGTATGAAAAGATAGCCAGCTTGTTTAAGCAGAAAAAAGGCTTCTTTCTGGCAGACAAGCCTGAAAACTTTGATGAAGATGTCAAAGCTGCTTTGATAAAAATAAAACCTGATGAAATCATTACGGATTCATCATCGCTTTCAAAACAGCTGAAATCATTTATTGCAGACGCACAGCTTGAAGCAGATCTGACACTCTATTTGGAAGATGAAGATTTCTTCCGCAGCTTCCTGAAAGAAGATCTGAACCACATACTCACGCGTAATACAGTCTGGCTTGATGGCGGCAGCTCTATTGTCATTGATTCTCTGGAAGCCCTCACAGTCATTGACGTGAACTCCTCACATCAGACAGGTGCAAAGCAGAAGAGGGCAGCTGTAAAAGAGATCAATCAAAAAGCTGCACTTGAATCGCTCAGGCAAATGAAGCTGAGGGATCTCCATGGTATTGTGCTGATTGACTTTATCAATATGGATTCAAAAAAAGATCAGGATGAGGTTGATCAGCTAATCAGAGACACAGCAAAATATGATCATAAGCACATCCATTCGGCAGGCTTTACTGAGCTTGGGCTTTATCAGCTCACGAGGAAAAAAACGAAAGGTTCCTATCAGTCTCTATATACAATTCCGTGTCCTGTGTGTGCAGGTAAAGGGCATGTGCTTTCCCCGGAAAGCTGCCTGCTTGAACTTGAAAAAGATCTTCTATCAAAAAGAAGAAAGATCGACAAGGCGGACATTCAACTGACCAGGGATATTCATCAGCTGATCAAAACTGACCCGGCATTTATCAAATGGATTGAAGAAGATCTGAACATTCCGGTCAACATAACAGAGATCGATCATATTCATCCTTACTACAAAATTCTATAAATCTAATATTGTCATTGACACCACGATTCTGATTGTGATAACATTCATATGTTACTGTTTGTAGCACCCGTGCTACAACCGCTCATAACAGGTTATTAAGCACTGAGAAGTCACCTGGTATATGGCGAGTCTGAGTGAAATTGAGGAGGTGCATTGGAATGTACGCAATTATTGAAACAGGCGGAAAGCAGATTAAAGTAGTTGAAGGCCAGGAGGTCTACATCGAAAAGCTTAACGTTGAAGCAGGCGAAGAAATTACGTTTGACAAAGTTCTTTTCGTAGGCGGAGATAATGTAAAGGTAGGCAGCCCGCTAGTTGATGGCGCTACAGTTACAGGTAAAGTTGAAAAACAGGGTCGCGCTAAAAAGATCACTGTATTCAAATACAAGCCGAAGAAGAATCAACACCGTAAGCTTGGTCACCGTCAGCCTTACACTAAAGTTGTAATCGGCAAGATCAACGCTTAATAGGATTATTCATGATACAGGTGATCATCGAAAAAGATCCGAACGGTCTGATAAGAGCTTTTCAAATGGAAGGGCATGCTGATTATGCGGAACACGGTAAAGACTTAGTCTGTGCAGGTGCATCTGCAGTTTCCTTTGGCGCAGTAAACGCCGTTCTTTCTCTGACAGAGACTGAACCGCTGATACACCAGGGAGACGATGGAGGCTATCTCAGAGTTGAGTTTCCGGATGAAGCAAACAGCAGTACCCAGCTGATTATGGAAAGTATGATTGTCTCCTTGCAGACAATTGAACAGGAATACGGGCAATACATTAAAATAACCTTCAAACAGTAGGAGGTGGAAAACCATGCTAAGATTAGATCTTCAATTTTTCGCTTCGAAAAAGGGAGTAGGTTCAACTAAGAACGGTCGTGATTCAATCTCTAAGCGCCTAGGCGCTAAGCGTGCGGATGGCCAGTTCGTTACAGGCGGATCAATCCTTTACCGTCAGCGTGGAACTAAGATTTATCCTGGAGAAAACGTAGGCCGCGGAGGAGATGACACTCTATTCGCAAAAGCTGACGGCGTTGTACGCTTTGAGCGTATGGGCCGTGACAAGAAAAAGGTCAGCGTATATCCAGCTGCACAAGAAGCTTAATTTCTTAAGAAACTCTGGTTATAAACAGCCAGAGTTTCTTTTTATGTTCAGCATCAGCGCTCTCTTTGCTATACTAGAGTGTAAGTAACACTAGGTAGGAGGGGGCCAATGATAGAATCAAAGCTAAAGCTCGAGCTGCTGCAGCACTGCCGGCATGACTGGATGAATAAACTGCAGATGATCAAAGGGAATCTCGAGTTATCAAATATAGAACGGGCCACACAAATCATAGATGAAATGGTCATTGAATCCAGACAGGAAGCTTTACTGACCGGTCTTGGCACACCCCGCTTTTCAGAATGGCTGTTGACATACAACTGGTATCGTCCAGGTCCGCTCAAGCTTGGGTATGAATTTACAGAACGGATGAAGATTCCGGAATCATATGACAGTTTACTCCTTCAATGGGCTAAGAAAACTGCAGCAGCGGTGGATAAAGCTTTAAATACACCATCAGATCAGGAGCTTTACTTTTTATTTGAACAGCAGGAAGAAAGCTTTTCTATTGTTGTGGAATACGAAGGGGAGCCTCTTCAATCTACTCCGGAAGATATTATACAGGAACCAGTAGAAGCGAAGCTGGAATGGATTCAGGATACAAGCGCATCCTTTTCAATAAAGCTGACATTTGATTAACCTGTGCCAAGAGTGAAAGTTTAACAATAGGAGGATCCACAATTATGTTTGTCGATCAGGTAAAGATATATGTAAAAGGCGGAGACGGCGGAGATGGAATGGTCGCTTTCCGAAGAGAAAAATATGTACCAAAAGGCGGACCTGCCGGCGGAGACGGCGGTCAGGGAGCCAATGTCATCTTTTTAGTCGAAGAGGGCTTAAGAACACTGATGGATTTTCGTTATCAGCGTCATTTTAAAGCACCTAAAGGCGAAAATGGTATGTCTAAAAACCAGCACGGCCGAGGCGCATCAGATATGATCGTAAAAGTGCCACCTGGTACAGTAGTAAAAGATGAGGCAACGGGTGAAGTCATTGCTGACTTAACTGAGCACGGTCAGCAGGCAGTGATTGCCAAAGGCGGACGCGGAGGAAGAGGAAACTCACGCTTTGCTACACCGTCAAATCCTGCACCTGAACTGTCTGAAAAAGGCGAACCGGGTCAGGAAAAGAATATTATTATGGAATTAAAGCTGCTTGCAGATGTTGGACTCGTTGGATTCCCGAGTGTTGGGAAGTCGACATTGTTATCTGTCGTATCAGCTGCAAAGCCGAAAATTGCTGAATATCACTTCACGACCATTGCGCCGAATCTTGGGATGGTGGAGACGGAAGATAACAGAACGTTTGTTATGGCAGATCTGCCCGGTCTGATTGAAGGTGCGCATGAAGGTGTGGGTCTTGGTCATCAGTTCCTGCGTCATATCGAGAGAACGCGTGTCATCGTGCACGTCGTTGATATGTCTGCTCTTGAAGGACGCGATCCTTATGAGGACTACCTGACAATTAATAACGAACTGAAGGAATATAACCTGCGTTTGACAGAACGTCCACAGGTTGTTGTGGCTAACAAAATGGATATGCCTGATTCTGAGGAAAACCTGAAGAAATTCATGGAACAGGTTGGAGACGATGTGAAAGTGTTCCCTGCATCTGCCATTTCAAGACAGGGTCTGAAAGAATTGCTTTACACAGTAGCTGATCTCGTTGAATCAACGCCTGAATTCCCATTACAGGAAGCTGAGAAAGATGAAACAATCAACCGCGTCCTTTACAAACACGAAGATGCAGGGTCTAAGTTTGAGATCACACGTGAATCAGACGGAAGCTTTGTGATCTCAGGAGATTCTCTTGAGAGACTGTTCAAGATGACAGATTTCAGCCGTGAAGAATCAATCAGGCGATTCGCAAGACAGATGCGTGCAATGGGCATTGACGATGCACTGCGTGAAAAAGGTGCGAAGAATGGCGACACTGTTAAAATCATTGAATTTGAATTTGATTTCGTTGAGTAGATAGAAGCAGGGGGTTATAAGGTGCCAAAAAAGGAACTGAATGAAAAATTTTATCTTGTCAGAGAAGATGTGCTTCCGGAAGCGATGCAAAAAACGCTTGAAGCAAAGCAGCTGCTTGAAAGAGGGCATGCAGGATCTGTATGGGAAGCAGTGCGCTCAGTTGATTTAAGCCGAAGTGCATTTTATAAATACAGAGATACTGTTTTCCCTTTTCACACAGTTGTGAAAGAAAAAATCATCACGCTCTTTTTTCATCTTGAAGACCGCTCAGGCACCTTATCTCAGCTGCTTGGGCTGGTCGCATCCTGCGGTGGAAATATCCTGACGATACACCAGACCATCCCGCTACAGGGAAGAGCAAACGTCACACTGTCATTAAATGTAACTGATATGAACGTTTCGCTAGATGAGATGCTGAACAGACTTAAAAAGCTTGAATTTGTTGAAAAAGTGGAAGTACTGGGCTCTGGGGCCTGATTTTATAAAGAAGGTGAGTATATGAAAATTGGTTACTTAGGACCTGAAGCTTCTTTTACCCATCATGCGGTAAAAAGTGTATTTACGAATGGAGAATATATTGCCTTTCCTACCATTCCCGACTGTCTTGAGGCACTTGCTGAGGAAAAAGTGGATCGTGCAGTGGTGCCGCTTGAAAATGCACTGGAAGGCTCTGTGCCCATTACAATTGATTATCTGTTCCATGATGTTGATCTACATATAACGGCTGAATTAATTTCACCAATTGAACAGCACTTAATGGTACATCCGGACAACGAGAACAAATGGCAGGATGTAACGAAGATTATGTCTCATTCCCATGCACTTGCGCAATGCCACAAGTATCTTTACTACCGCTTCAGGGGGATTGAGCTTGAGCCATCAACCTCTACGTCAGCGGCTGCGAAATATGTAAGTGAACATCAAGAGGAAAATGTAGCTGCAATCGGTAATTCGCTGGCTGCTGATACATATGGTCTGGAGATTGTAGAAGAAAATATTCATGATTTTCATTTCAACCACACACGTTTTGTTGTGCTGACAAGTGAAAAAGAAACGGAACTTCTTCCGTTTGAACAGGATGCTGAAAAGTCCACACTTATGGTCACGCTACCATCTGATGACAGACCGGGTGCGCTCCACCAGGTGCTATCTGCTTTTTCATGGCGCCAGCTTTCCTTGAGTAAAATTGAATCAAGACCGCTTAAAACCGGGCTTGGCAATTACTTCTTTATCATTGATGTTGAAAAACCTGTGGATGGTGTACTGATGCAGGGGGCAATTGAAGAGCTTGAAGCGCTCGGCTGTACAGTGAAGATCCTCGGGAGTTATAAAAAACATCTGCTCGAGCCTCAAAAATAAAAAAGTTCTCTCATCAAATTGAGAGAACTTTTTTTATTCCTTATATAAAATACCTGCCTGATCAAGCTCATACTCAATCCGGTCAAGAATAGCCGTATGCTCTGCTTCTATTTCATGCATATGTATACCGTTTGTTAGTACTGATAACAGTACTGACTCAGAAGATGCAAGCTGATCAGTGAATCGCTTTACCTCAGTCTGATTATGAAGCATCAGTGAAGCAGTCATTTCCCCGTAGACAGGATGCTCAATCACGACATTTTTAACAATACCCCTATTACGTACAATCAGCATTAATTCCTCTTCAGTCTGTGCAGGCGTATGTTTGCATACAATGAGTCTGGATACCCGACTGGTCGGATGCGCAGGCATGTATAAATAACCCTGGCTTGTCGCAAGGATTGGCTCGTTTTTTGCCTTTAATAAGTTAATATCACTGACAATGACCTGTCTGCTCACATTCATCTCGCTTGCGAGAGAGCGGCCGGTAATAGGTCCGACGGATTGGCTGAGCGTCTGTAATATTTTTTCCCGTCTCGCTTCTCCTGATTTCTGGCGATCGCTTGGCATTTGTGACCCTTCTTTCTTTGAACGTTCTGAAAGTATTGTATCATAAATCTATTTCATTCATAGGATATATGGAATGAATGATGGAGGTGGCAAGATGAAAATTCATGTTGTTCAAAAAGGGGATACACTCTGGACAATTGCAAAGAATTATCAGGTGTCTTTTGAAGAATTAAAAGCAGCAAACGCCTACTTAGCAGACCCGGATATGATCATGCCGGGAATGAAAATCAAAATACCTGCCGCAAAAGCAGCAGGAAAAAAAGCTGAATATATGCACCCCTATGCAAATGACAAACCTGTCTACCAGAACTTTCCTGAAGAAATGCCTGAAATGCCCGTCATGCCTTATGCCGGGTTTATAATGCCGGCAGTACCAAAAATGCAGGAAATGCCGAAGATGAAAGAGATGCCGAAGATGCCGAAAATGGAGCAAATGCCCAAAGCCGAAGAAATAAAAGAATGGACCAAAATGCCTGAAAAGCCACCATGTACATGTAAAGAAAAACCCGCAGCTAAGCCCATACAAACGATGCCCCATCATATGCCGCATGTCATGCCACAGCAAATGTCGCATATGATGCCACAGCAAAAGCCGCATATGATGCCACAGCAAATGCCACATATGATACCACAACAAATGCCACACATGATGCCGCCATGCAGCATGCCTGAGCATCATATGATGATGGAACCAGGGTGTCATCCGATGCCATATCATTGCTGTTGTCCATGTCACCATCCATACAGAGGACCTTTTTAATGAATAAAATGTGATCATCTACAAATCCTAACCTAACTAGCTTTTTAGGAGAGGATTCTATGAGAACATTATTTACATTATTGATCTGTATTACAGCCTCTGTATTGATAGACCATCCAATGCATGCTGCTACGCTGAACTTATCAATTGAAACAATTTATCAAGATGGGGAAAAAAGCATTGAACAAAGAACTGAGACTTATGAGGCAATGGAGGATTTTTTTGCAGACTACAAAGACTGGCAGATTATTGATATGAATCAGGAAATGATCACCCTTAGAACAACAGAAGATACAGTATCTCCGCTTGTGAAGTGGAGCGGGTATTTTAATAACAATTAGGTAGTTAGAAACGATAAAGGTTTGAGACAGATTTGTCTCAGCCTTTTTCTTTTGCTGTAATAAAGGACTGAACGTGATAAAATAGAACAGATGTTTCGTTTTGATATTAAGAACCACAGTTCAGCAAACTTAAAAAGTCTGACACATTGAAAAGGCTGAGTTGTGTTACAATGAAGTTTGCATTGAAAGGAAGAGTCTATTATGTATGAATATATAAAAGGTGAAATTACATATATCTCAACAGAGTATATTGTTTCTGATCATCACGGATTAGGCTACAAAATCTATATGCCTAATCCTTTTGTGATGTCTTCTAAGCAAGGAGAAACCGTGCAGGTATTTACTTACCAGCACGTCAGAGAAGATCAGCTGACACTGTTCGGATTCCCGACGATGGAAGA
This sequence comes from Jeotgalibacillus malaysiensis, assembly GCF_044789845.1. Taxonomy (NCBI): domain Bacteria; kingdom Bacillati; phylum Bacillota; class Bacilli; order Caryophanales; family Caryophanaceae; genus Jeotgalibacillus; species Jeotgalibacillus malaysiensis. The sequence goes on along the minus strand of NZ_CP085252.1, from coordinate 2,192,145 downwards.
GAAGCTGTTATTTACAAAGCTCTTAAATGTCTCAGGTATCGGACCTAAAGGGGCGCTTGCCATTCTTGCTTCTGGAGCACCGGAACAGGTAATTCAGGCAATCGAAGAAGAAAATGAGACACTGCTCGTTAAATTTCCGGGAGTCGGTAAGAAGACTGCCAGACAGATCATTCTCGACCTGAAAGGGAAACTTCAGGACGTCGTACCGGATTACTTCCCTAACCTGTTTAATGACGCAGCAGAAGAAAAAGGTCAGGATGATTCAGCACTAGATGAAGCAGTGCTGGCGCTTCAGGCACTTGGATACTCAGAGCGTGAAGTGAAAAAAATCAAACCTGCGCTGCAAAAGGAATCACTGACGACCGACCAGTATATTAAAAAAGGTCTTCAGCTCATGCTGAAGCTTAAATAAAGGAGGGGATTAGATGGAAGAGCGGATTGTTTCAGGGGAAGCAAATGTTGAAGAAGAAACGATTGAACAATCAATCAGACCGCAGCTGCTTGAGACATATATCGGTCAGGATCAGGTAAAAAAGAACCTGGCGATTTATATTGAAGCAGCGAAAAATAGGCAGGAAACCCTTGACCATGTTCTTCTGTATGGTCCCCCGGGGTTAGGTAAAACAACACTTGCTGCTGTCATTGCAAATGAGATGGGGGTAAATCTTCGCACGACTGCAGGACCGGCAGTAGAAAGAGCAGGAGATCTTGCCGCCATATTGACAGCACTTGAGCCCGGTGATGTATTATTTATTGATGAAATTCACAGGCTGCCAAGAGCGATAGAGGAAGTACTGTACCCGGCGATGGAGGATTTTTGTCTGGATATCGTAATCGGGACCGGTCCAAGCGCAAGATCGGTCAGACTGGACCTTCCACCATTTACATTAGTCGGTGCTACAACACGTGCAGGTGCAATCTCAGCACCCTTGCGTGACAGATTCGGCGTACTGAGCAGACTTGAGTATTATAACGTTGACCAGTTAAAAGAGATTGTAAACCGTTCTGCTGATATTTTTAATACTGAAATTGATGATTCCGGAGCGGATGAAATTGCCAGACGTTCAAGAGGGACACCGCGTATTGCCAATCGGCTGCTGAGAAGAGTCAGGGATTACGCGCAGGTAAAAGGTGAAGGGGATATCACACTTCCGATTGCAAAAGCTTCCCTTGAATTACTGCAGGTTGACCAGCTGGGTCTTGATCATATCGATCATAAATTATTAAGAGGCATTATTGAACGCTTCAGAGGTGGTCCTGTTGGTCTGGATACGATTGCAGCGAGTATTGGGGAAGAGTCTTCAACGATTGAAGATGTCTACGAACCTTACCTCCTGCAGATCGGTTTTCTCCAGCGCACACCTAGGGGACGTATCGCAACACCACTTGTATACGAACATTTTAATCTGGAGGTGCCTGAATGACACTGCCTAAAATGCTGATGATTGCAGGTGCTGCACTTTTAGTAGCAGGATTTTTACTGCAATTTATAAAGGCTGGCAGACTGCCGGGTGATATTGTGATTAGAAAAGAAAATATGACATTTTATTTTCCGATTGTCACTTCAATTTTAATCAGTTTAATTTTGACAGGAATCTTCTTTTTAATTGGAAGGTTCAGGTAAGGAGCTGCGAAAGATGAATATCAATGATTTTGATTTTGAACTTCCTGAAGAATTAATCGCACAGGTCCCGCTTGAAGACCGCACATCAAGCAGACTGATGGTGCTGGATAAAAAAACAGGAAAAGTTGAACACCAATCATTTAAACAAATACTGGATTATTTACACGCGGGCGACTGCCTTGTGTTAAATGATACAAAAGTGCTGCCGGCCAGGCTGATTGGTGAGAAAAAAGAGACCGGTGCTGCGATTGAAGTACTGCTCCTGAAACAACTTGAAGGTGACACGTGGGAAACACTTGTGAAGCCTGCTAAAAGAATTAAGCCCGGGACTGTGATTACATTTGGTGATGGACTTTTGACAGCTGAATGTATTGAAACAGGTGACCAGGGAGCGAGGACACTTGAATTCAGCTACGACGGTATTTTTTATGAACTGCTGGATCAGTTGGGAGATATGCCGCTTCCGCCTTATATCAAGGAAAAGCTGGATGACAAAGACCGCTATCAGACAGTTTTTGCCAAAGAGCGGGGTTCAGCTGCTGCGCCGACTGCAGGTTTGCATTTTACAGAAGAAATTCTTGAAGAGATCAAATCAAAGGGTGTCAATGTTGCTTTTATAACGCTTCATGTGGGCTTAGGCACTTTCAGACCTGTGTCAGTTGATTCAATTGAAGAACACGACATGCACAGTGAGTATTATCAGCTGTCAGAAGAAAATGCCCGTGTATTAAATGAAACGCGTGCAGACGGCGGCCGGATTATTACAGTGGGGACTACTTCTACCCGCACGTTAGAAACCATTGCAGATGGTAACGGACATTTTAAAGCTCAATCAGGCTGGACGGATATTTTCATTTATCCTGGCTACGAGTTCAAAGCATCAGATGTGCTTCTGACAAATTTTCATCTGCCAAAGTCCACGTTGATCATGCTTGTAAGTGCAATGGCTGGAAGAGAGCATACACTCGCTGCGTATGAAGCAGCGGTAAAGGAAAGGTACAGATTTTTCAGTTTTGGCGACGCCATGCTGATTAAATAGAGAGGGGATTGTCTTTTGAGTGCAATCAGATATGAACATATAAAAACATGTAAGCAGACAGGCGCACGGCTTGGTATTGTTCACACGCCACACGGCTCTTTTGAAACGCCGACATTTATGCCGGTAGGAACAATGGCTACGGTTAAAACAATGTCGCCTGAAGATCTGAAGGAATTAAATGCAGGTATTATTCTGAGTAATACGTATCACCTTTGGCTTCGTCCCGGGCACGATATTATTAAAGAAGCAGGTGGCCTTCATAAATTTATGAACTGGGATCGTCCGATTTTAACTGATTCAGGCGGTTTTCAGGTTTTTTCACTGAGTAAATTCCGTAATATTCAGGAAGAAGGCGTTCATTTTAGAAACCATATTAATGGAGACAAGCTTTTCCTCAGCCCTGAAAAAGCGATGGAAATCCAGAACGCACTTGGATCTGATATTATGATGGCGTTTGATGAATGTCCGCCATATCCTGCAGAAGAGAAGTATATGAAGGATTCTGTAGAGCGTACAACAAGATGGGCAGAGCGCTGCCTTGAAGCTCATGCACGCCCTCAAGATCAGGGGCTGTTTGGGATCATTCAGGGTGGAGAATATGAGCATCTGCGCCGTCAAAGTGCACGTGACCTTGTGTCTATGGACTTCCCGGGTTACGCAGTAGGCGGTCTTTCTGTAGGAGAACCTAAAGATGTTATGAATCGCGTACTTGAATTTACAACGCCGTGGATGCCTGAAGATAAGCCGAGATACCTGATGGGTGTCGGTTCACCCGACTCTCTGATCGATGGCGCAATCAGAGGGATCGATATGTTTGACTGCGTACTGCCAACCCGTATAGCAAGAAACGGAACACTGATGACAAGTGAAGGCAGACTCGTTGTTAAAAATGCAAAATATGCACGTGATTTCTCACCGATTGATCCTAACTGTGATTGCCATGTTTGTAAGAATTATTCAAGAGCGTATATCAGACACTTAATAAAATGTGAAGAAACGTTCGGAATTAGACTTACGACTTATCATAACCTTCATTTTCTGATAAACTTAATGGGGAATGTCCGCCAGGCGATTAAAGAAGACAGACTGGGAGACTTTCGTGAGGAGTTTTTTGAACAATACGGTTTTAATCAGCCGAATGCAAAAAACTTTTAATAGATATATGAAAGAAAGGGGGAGTTTAGCGTAATGGATATGATCGTAACTTTACTTCCGCTTATTCTGATGTTCGGTTTAATGTACCTTTTCTTAATCCGTCCTCAGCAGAAGCGTCAGAAAAAAGTAATGGAAATGCAAAACAGCTTAAGTAAGGGTGATAAAATCGTCACGATTGGCGGTTTGCACGGTATCATCGATGCACTTGATGAAGGTCAGGTAGTGATCAAATGTGGAGATGGAAGCCGCTTAACATACGACCGCAATGCGGTTCGTGAAGTGGTGGAAAAAGATTCAGCAATGTAAGACAAGATAAAAAAAGCTGCAGCCGCAGCTTTTTTATTTTGTCTCAGATCGTCCGAATAAGTTAACCCCGGCAATTCCTCCCGCCATTCCAGAAGCCAGCAGCAGACCGTAGTGGATGAAATGAGACCATTCAAATAGCGTTTCTTTGAAAAACAACCCTGTTCCAATGACTGAAAGAGCAGTTAAAATGCCGATATAAATTCCTTTCTGCCCGGCAGAGGCACTTCCAACCAGGCTGCCGATTAACACAGCAGCTGCTGCTGCAATTCCATGCCATTTTTCCATAGAAAGCTCAGTGATCGAAGTAAAGTGCAATAATCCGGATACGATCGCAGCATATAAGGTGATGATGACCAGTACAAAACCGATCGCAATCCCCAGACCTCCCGCAGTTTTCTTCCATACAATCATGTCTTCACGCTCCTCCTTTATGAAATAAATATCCGCTTTTCGCACACACTACATGAGTAAAGGTGGTGCGGACGATGATTGAGATGTATACATTAATGGGCATAAAAGCTGTTACACTTTATTTATTGATCTTACTGATTTTCAGGCTGATGGGAAAACGTGAAATCGGTGAATTGAGTCTTTTGGATCTCATTGTGTTTATGATGATTGCTGAGATGGCAGCATTTGCAATCGAAGATCCGTATATGAGTTTGTTGCAGGCTGCATTTCCAATGATTTTGTTAATGCTGCTGCAAATTCTCTTGTCATGGTTTTCGTTAAAATCTAAGAAGTTCCGGGATCTGATGGATGGCAGACCATCTATATTAATTCATAACGGTGAGCTTGTAGAAAATGAGATGAGAAAGAACCGTTATAATATAGATGATCTTATGCAGCAGCTTAGAGAAAAAGAAGTGTTTGACCTGCAGGAAGTATCTTTTGCCATTTTAGAACCGTCAGGCACACTTTCTGTACTGAGGAAAGAGCGAAGTGCCGGGCAATTGTCCCTGCCGCTTGTAATGGACGGCAGGATTCAAAGCAGGCACCTGGACCTGATCGGTAAAAATGAGAGCTGGCTGAGAAATGAATTAAAAGTCCAGGGTCATGACAATGTGAAGGAGATATTCTTTTGCACCTATGAAGATGGGCAGTGGTTTATCAGTTCTTCTTAAAGCCTTTGAGGAAAGCCCAGTCATCGCGCTGAATCAACTGTACCCGTGAAGCTAAAAAGCAGAAAATAATGATCATCGAAAGGATTCTGAATGGTGCATTCATTGACAAAATGCCCGTATGTATAAGCCAGCAGCAGGCAGAGACGAGTAGGATCGCAGCATATTGGCCGATTGGTATCGCAAATCCGCTCATTTTTCTGACAGTATGAAAGTGTAAAAACGTCACTGTCGCAGTACCGATTGCGAGTCCAATAGCTGCCCCGGTAATATCCTCAAAATAAATCAACAGCCCGGCCATGGATACAAGCTTAATAACAGATCCTATAATACTGTTAATCATTGCTTTCCCTGCAGCTTCAAATGCCTGCAAAACAGCATGTAAAGGCCCCTGATAATAATAAAAGATGAAAAACAGAGCCATCACTTTTAATAAATTGAGCCCTTCTGCCGATCCGTATAAAAGTGTTAAGATGAGTTCTCCCTCAAGAAAAAGAAGGAGACAGCAAAGTGTTCCGGTAACCGCTGAGAGCCTTAATGCCTGAGTGATTCTATACATCACGACACTGTCCTGTGATAGTGCTCTCGCTTCACTGATGGAAGGAACCAATGCCATGCTGAGTGAAACCGTGATAAAAGATGGGAGCAGTAAAACCGGCAGGACAAAACCGGTTAATAATCCATATTCTGCTGTTACGGCAGTGGCAGCCATACCAGTAAACACAAGACACTTCATGACAATAATCGGTTCGAGAAACCATGCGGCAGAGCCGACAAATCTGCTTCCGGCACTTGGCAGGGCGATTTTTAGCAATTGGTTAGCGGTTTCACTGAAGGATTTCACCGAGCGGCCGGTTAATTTCTTTTTCTTCAGCTTAAACATGATGAGTAAGAACAGGAGCGAACATAATTCGCCGATCACAGCTGCGAGCATTGCACCACCGGCAGCATATGCAGCACCTTTTGAACTCAAAAGTCCGACTGCTGCCACTAACAATAAAATGCGTATTGATTGTTCAATTACTGAACCGACAGCCGTTACACCCATCTGCTGTCTGCCCATAAAATAACCGCGGACAACAGCTGAAAATGCAGCGATCGGAATAATGGGTAATACAGCGATAAAAGGTATCAGCGTTCTGTCATCATTTAAAAGAGTAGTTGAAATAAAAGGTGCTGCAAAAAATAAACAGGGTGTTAACAAAATGGCAAGTGTTCCTGTAATCCAGAGAGATACAGATAAAATTTTCCTGATTTCCTGCTCATTTCTATTTGCAGCTGCTTCAGATACATATTTTGAGATGGCTACCGGAAGTCCCAATTGCGTAACCGTAATGGCAAGCATGAGCGCAGGGAATGTCATCATATACAGGCCTACACCTTCAGCGCCAGCCATATCTGCAAGTACGATCCTATGTACAAAACCCAGTACTTTTGTTACTAATGCGCCAGCCATCAGTAAAAGTGTTCCTTTAATCAGTTTAGACACTTTATCCTCCATCTTCTCAAAAGCATATATTTTAGATACAATAAATCATATGCCGTACAGAATCGGGGCTATGCATTAAATATAGAAAGGAGAAAAAAAGTGAATCAACATACCAGCTATGAAGATGCGTTTCCTGTAATCGGTCCTGCATTGATCAGTAAAGCTCAGGAGTTTAGAATATATGGGTATGATACGGCCACACCTGAAAGAATCTGGCAGTACCTGACGCAAAAGAAATGGAAGCGTGAAACTGAAAGCTTCAGACTTCACAAAATTGTACAGGAAATTCTGCAGGTAAAGGCAGGGGACTTTATGAACTTTATGACAAATGAAGAATATAAACAGACTGCAGGCAGAAGTGGTTTAGAAGATGAAGAGCTGCAGTTGCTTCTTCACGGTCAGCATAAAGAATGAACATTGACTGACAATCTCGCCTGTTGCGTTGACACCTTCAGGGAAGTAATACATAATAAGTCTGTTGCTGAAATTTCAGACACATTACAGACTTGTTACAAACGGGCAGTTTTCATATAGTTTCGGCTATATATACAGGGAGGATTTTTACATAATGATTAAGCGCAGCAGAATTGTCGCCTTCTTTTTATTAGTCATCTTAATTGGTGGCACAATTGGACTTACCTCCAATACAATTTTAAATAACATAAAACTTGGCCTGGACCTTCAGGGTGGATTTGAAGTGCTTTATGAAGTGAACCCTGCACAGGAAGGACAGGAAATTACGCCGGATGTTGTGTCAGACACCGCAGAAGCATTGGACCGCAGGGTGAATGTACTGGGTGTAAATGAACCTGTTATTCAGGTTGAAGACGGCAACAGAATCCGTGTTCAGCTTGCAGGTGTTGAAGATCAGGATCAGGCAAGAGAAATTCTCTCAACTGAAGCAAACCTGACATTCCGTGATGTAAATGATGAAGTCAAAATGACAGGAGCTGACCTTGTTGAAGGTGGAGCGTCTCAGACATTTGATCCGGATACAAATCAGCCGATTGTTCAGGTTGAATTAAAAGATGCGAATCAGTTCGGTCAGATTACGCAGGAAATACTTGCAATGGCTCCCCAGAATCAGCTGGTCATCTGGCTTGATTATGAAGAGGGAGACTCATATGAAGAAGAAAGAACGAAAGAAGATCCTAAATTTATCTCAGCACCAAATGTCAGCCAGGTTCTGAATACTGATACAGTAACGATCACAGGAAACTTTACACTTGAAGAAGCCAATAACCTGGCAGATCTGCTAAGTGCAGGTTCACTCCCTGTTGAACTTGAAGAAGTATATTCAACTTCAGTGGGTGCATCATTCGGACTAATGGCCATGGAGCAGACAATTCTTGCAGGTATTATTGGCGTTGCGCTGATCTTCCTGTTTATGATTGCTTTCTACCGTTTCCCTGGCTTTATCGGTATTGTGACTTTATCTGTCTATATCTATTTAATCCTGTTGATCTTTGACTGGGTAAATGGCGTATTAACTTTACCAGGTATTGCAGCATTAATTCTCGGGGTTGGTATGGCGATTGACGCCAACATTATTACTTATGAGCGGATGAAAGAAGAGCTTCGTATTGGAAGATCTGTCCGTGATGCATGGAAAAAAGGCAGCAGTTCCTCGCTGCTGACAATTGTCGATGCAAACGTAACGACAATGCTGGCGGGTATTGTACTTTTCACATTTGGTACAAGTTCTGTTAAAGGCTTTGCGACAATGCTATTGATCAGTATTGTAACAAGCTTTATCACGGCAGTATTTGGTACACGCTTATTTATGAGTCTGTGGGTCCGAAGTAAGTTCCTTGATCAGCGGAAAGGCTGGTTTGGTGTTAAGCAATCAGAAATCCTTGAATATAATGAAGAGGAAGAACCGGATTCACTCGATCTGCCGACGAAATTTGACCGTTTTGATTTCGTGAAAATCAGAAAGAAATTCTTTATCCTTTCTGCGGTTCTTCTTGTAGCAGGTCTGTCAGTTCTATTGGCATTCAGGTTAAATCTCGGCATTGAATTCACAGAAGGATCACGTATGGAAGTACTATCTGAGACACCGCTCACGAACGAATCTTTTGCTGAAGCGATTGAAGAAGCTGGCTATGAGGCTTCTAATGTCGTTATATCCGGCAATAATCAGGAGATTGGTGTTGCCAGATTTTCAGAAGAGCTAAATCAAAATGAAATCTCAGAATTAAGATCTTATTTCACAGAGGAATACGGATCAGATCCGAATATTTCTACGGTTAATCCTGTTATTGGTGAAGAGTTAGCAAGAAATGCACTTCTGGCTGTTGCAATTGCATCACTGGGGATTATTCTGTATGTAACAGTCAGATTTGAATGGCAGATGGCTACTGCATCTATCGTAGCACTGGTTCATGATGCATTCTTTATCATTGCAATTTTCAGCTTAACAAGGCTCGAAGTTGATATCACCTTTATCGCAGCGGTTCTGACCGTTATCGGTTACTCAATAAACGATACAATCGTTACGTTTGACCGGATCAGAGAGAACATGCGTAAGATGAAGCGCATTGAGAAGAAAGAAGAGCTTGCACTGATCGTCAACAAATCGCTCAGACAAACACTTGGACGCTCAGTAAACACTGTACTGACTGTCGTATTTGTAGTCGTAGCGCTGATTATCTTCGGTGCAACATCAATCCTGAATTTCTCAATCGCACTATTAATCGGTCTGATTGCCGGTACGTATTCTTCAGTATTTATCGCAGCACAGCTATGGTATGTACTGAAAAAACGCCAGCTTAAAAAGAAAGGCGTTCTCATCACTTATAAAGAAAAGAAAGAATGGACTGACGAACCAGTCGTATAATCAGGAGCTGAGACAAATTGTCTCAGCTTTTTTATGTGCAAGCCGGGGACGGAGGTGAGAGGGTTATGAAAAGATCCTCTCACCTCCGTCCCCAAAGAGTTTTAAGTGCACACAAGGAGTAAAATCTGAATAAAAAGGGTAAATACAAATAGCGTCTAAAAATGACGATGATCATCAAAAGGAGGGGATTTTATGAAATTTCAATGGACACTGATATTGGGAATCGTTTTTGCACTTATCGTTGCTATTTTTGCTGTTATTAATGTCGATCCCGTAACAGTAAATTTCGGGTTTTCTGAAACTGAACTACCGCTGATTCTCGTTATTTTAGGCTCAGTTTTGATGGGCGGTATCATTATGGGCTCAGTTGGACTGTTTAGGCTGTTTATTGCTCAGCGTAAGGTCAGGCACCTTGAAGCAGAAAATAAACAACTGAATGAAAAGCTGGTGGAAGCAGAGAAGTCGCAGTCGGGAGAATTACCAAGCCGTCAGGAATATCGTAAAACCGCACCGGATTCAGCAGGGGATTCAGCTGCTGAATGATATTTTCTGACACAACATCACCTCTTCAGTTCATTGAATCATGAGGGTCCCTCATGTATAATGGAATCATCTGAAGAGGTGAAATGATGCTAACATCTAAAACTAGATGGAATGTTAGAGAAAGCAGCACAGCTGAGACTGAAAAGCTTGCAGCCGCTCTTGACATTCCGCTTTTTATTGCAAAATTACTGGTACAAAGAGGGATGACCACCCCTGAAGCAGCCGCTGAATTTTTACATATTGATAAAAAAGAATTTCATGATCCATTCCTTTTTGATGATATGAAAAAAGCAGTAGAACGCATTGAGCAGGCTGTTAACGAGGGAGAGTCCATTTTAATTTATGGCGACTACGATGCTGATGGTGTGACGAGTACTTCTGTTATGCTGAGTGCATTAAAGCGTCTTGGCGCTACGCCTGATTTTTATATTCCTAATCGCTTTACAGAGGGCTATGGTCCGAACGAAGGCGCTTTTCGCTATGCAGCAGAACAGGGTTATACTTTAGTCATTACAGTTGACAATGGGATCTCAGGCGTTCATGAAGCGAAGGTGTTAAAAGAATTGGGTGTTGATCTGATTATCACAGACCACCATGAAGCAGGTCCCGAACTGCCTGAAGCATTTGCGATTATCCATCCAAACATTGAAGGCGGATCGTATCCTTTCAGAGAGCTTGCCGGGGTCGGTGTTGCTTTTAAGCTTGCCCATGCGCTCCTTAAAGAACCCCCGACAGAACTGCTGGATCTTGCAGCGATCGGCACTATCGCCGACCTTGTGCCGCTAACTGGTGAAAACCGTCTGCTCGTAAAAAAGGGTTTAAAACAATTACGTGCTTCTGAACGGAAAGGTCTCCATGCACTTTTAAATAAGTCCAGTGCGAAAATCCATGAAGCAAATGAAGAGACAGTCGGCTTTGCGATTGGACCGCGTCTGAATGCAGTAGGCAGATTATCTGATGCAGATCCCGCAGTTGAGCTCCTCATGACTGAAGATGCAGCAACAGCTGAAGCACTCGCAAGTGAAATTGATGCCATGAATAAAGAGCGCCAGTCAATCGTAGCTGAGATCGCTAAAGAAGCGATGGAAATTGCTGAAGCACACTATAAGGATGATCGGGTACTGGTTATCTCTAAAGAAGGGTGGAACCCGGGTGTTGTCGGCATCGTTGCTTCTAAGCTCGTGGAGAAATTCTATCGTCCTGTCATTATTCTTTGTGAGGATGCAGAAAAGGGAACGGCGAAAGGATCAGCAAGAAGTATTGAAGGTTTTAACATGTTCCGTGAGCTGTCACAAAACCGGTCCATACTTCCTCACTTTGGCGGACACCCAATGGCAGCAGGTATGACGTTAGAGATACAGCATATTGACGAATTACGTACAAACCTTAATCGTCAGGCTGAAAAGATGAGTGATGAAGACTTCATACCCGTTTCAAACATTGATGTTAAAGCTTCAATCTCTGAGATTGACCTTGAATCAATCAGCCAGCTTCAAATGCTGTCTCCGTTCGGCATGAAAAATCCGAAGCCGAAAGTATTGATCGAGCTGACAGAGATTGCTTCAATCAGAAAAATCGGTGCAGGTCAGAATCATTTAAAACTGTCAGTAAAGCATGATGATCAGTCTCTTGACGCCATTGCATTCGGCATGGGTGAAATTGCAGATCAGATCTCTCCGATTGCAAAGCTTGATCTGATCGGGGAACTTTCAATCAATGAATGGAATAACATTAAAAAGCCTCAGCTGTTTGTCAGTGACATGAGAGTGAGGGAGTGGCAGCTGTTTGATATACGCGGAATTGCCCAGGCTGCACGGTGGGCACCGACGATTCCTGAGGATTCAGTTGTGGTCGCTTATAAACAGCATACTTATGACCGGTTCAACCCGATTCTTCCTCAGAATGTGAGGCTAATTGATTCACTTGAACATGCCGGTGATTTAAATGCAGACCATCAGACGATTGTGTTTCTTGATCTCCCTGATGATGCGAAGCTGCTTGAAGCAGTGCTTCATGAGAATAAACCTGCGAGAATTTACGCGCATTTTTATCTTGAAGATCCACAGTTCTTCAGCTCGATTCCCAAGCGTGAAGACTTTGCGTGGTTCTTTGCATTCCTGAAAAAACGAAAAACCTTCCATCTGCATCAGCATGGAAAGGCGCTTGCCTCCCACAAAAATTGGTCAATAGACACAATTAATTTTATGACGAAGGTGTTTTTTGAACTGGATTTTGTTACAATAAACGATGGATTCATTTCGCTTAATGAAGAAATCAGTAAACGTGATTTGTCAGAATCCCCTGCTTATCAGGCAAAAACAAGGCTTGCAAAGTTAGAGCAGGATTTATTATATTCATCATTTCATGATTTGAAAAAATGGTTTGAAGAGCGCTGCGGATGGTCGCGGCAACCTGAGGAGGAAAAGGTATGGATTTAAAGCAATTCGTGACAATAGTAGAAGACTGGCCGAAAGAAGGCGTGCGTTTTAAGGATATTACAACGCTAATGGACAATGGAGAAGCATACAGTTATGCAACTGATCAAATTGTTGAGTATGCAAAAGAAAAACAGATTGACCTTGTAGTTGGTCCTGAAGCACGTGGATTCATCATCGGTTGTCCGGTTGCTTATGCACTGAAGGTAGGCTTTGCTCCCGTAAGAAAAGAAGGAAAGCTGCCAAGAGAAACAGTTAAAGTAGACTATGGTTTAGAATATGGTAAAGATGTACTGACAATTCACAAAGATGCGATTAAGCCTGGCCAGCGCGTACTGATCACAGACGACCTATTAGCAACAGGCGGCACAATCGAAGCAACAATTAAACTTGTTGAAGAATTAGGCGGTATTGTAGCAGGATGTGCATTCCTGATTGAACTGTCGTACCTTGATGGCCGTGAAAAGCTGAATGGTTATGACATGCTCCGTCTAATGGAATATTAATGAACTAATGTTAAAAGAGCCCTTCTTTAGGGGCTCTTTTTAGTATATTGATGCTTTATTATAGGAATTATCAGTAATGGCTTTACATAAATTGATTTTTTATTAATAATAGAAACAATACTCAAAACTACTAAACATGATAAAGGTGATAAATTGTATGGCAAATGATCGGGTGCTTACCGTTGAAGAAGTGTTCGAGATTACCTCAAGTTATATGAATGAAAGCCAGGTTGAATTTGTAAAGAATGCCTACCACCTGGCTGAAGAAGCACACAAAGAGCAGTTCCGAAAATCAGGTGAGCCTTATATCATCCACCCTGTGCAGGTTGCGGGTATTCTTGCAGAACTCCAGATGGATCCATCTACAGTTGCAGCCGGTTTTCTTCATGATGTGATTGAAGATACCATTTTCACTTATGATGATCTCACTGAGAAGTTCAATGAAGAAGTTGCCATGCTGGTGGACGGCGTAACGAAGCTGGGTAAAATTAAATATAAATCCAAAGAGGCTCAGCAGGCTGAAAACCATCGCAAAATGTTCATTGCGATGGCACAGGATATTAGAGTGATCCTGATCAAACTTGCTGACCGTCTTCATAATATGCGGACATTAAAACATATGCCTGTTGAAAAGCAGATCCGCATTTCAAATGAAACGCTGGAAATATTCGCACCATTAGCACACAGACTGGGGATTTCGACAATTAAGTGGGAGCTTGAAGATACATCACTCAGATATCTCAATCCCCAGCAGTATTACCGGATTGTCAACCTGATGAAGAAAAAACGTAATGAGCGTGAAGAGTACGTTGAAGAAGTCATTACAGAGATCAAGCAGCAGGTAAAAGATGTCGGGATCGATGTAGATATTGTAGGCAGACCGAAGCACATTTATTCAATTTATAAAAAGATGGCTGTTCAGAATAAACAGTTCAACGAAATTTATGATCTTCTTGCTGTGCGCGTAATCGTGGACAGTATAAAGGACTGCTATGCCGTGCTCGGTATTATCCACACGTGCTGGAAGCCGATGCCCGGGAGATTCAAAGATTATATTGCGATGCCAAAACCGAATATGTACCAGTCTCTTCATACAACAGTGATTGGACCTAAGGGTGATCCGCTTGAAGTCCAGATCAGAACCGATGATATGCACCGCATCGCAGAATACGGGGTGGCAGCTCACTGGGCTTACAAGGAAGGTGCTGTTGTCAATGAAGACAGCAAGCAGACAATCGAAAAGAAACTGACATGGTTCAGAGAAATTCTTGAATTTCAGCAGGATTCATCTGATGCTGAAGAATTCATGGATGCGTTAAAATTTGATCTGTTTTCAGATATGGTTTACGTATTTACACCTAAAGGAGACGTGATGGAGCTTCCTGCAGGTTCAGTTCCGATTGATTTTGCCTACAGAGTTCACTCTGAAATAGGGAATAAAACGATTGGTGCTAAAATTAACGGGAAAATGGTTCCGCTTGATTCACCTTTAAAAACAGGTGACATTATTGAAATCATGACATCCAAGCATTCTTACGGTCCAAGTCAGGACTGGCTCAAGCTTGCTCAGACATCTCAGGCTAAAAACAAAATTAAAGCTTTCTTTAAAAAACAGAGACGTGAAGAGAACGTAGAAAAAGGCCGTGAGTCTGTAGACCGTGAAATCCGTGCCCTTGATTTCTCACCAAAAGAAGTACTAACTGAAGAAAACATGAAACGCGTATATGAAAAATACAACTTTGCAAGTGAAGAAGATTTATATGCAGCAGTCGGTTATGGCGGGATCACAGGCGCTCAGATTGCCAATCGTTTAACAGATAGGCTCAGAAAGCTACGGGATGAAGAAGATACACTTGAAAAAGCAATGGCGGATATTAAACCACCATCTGTTAAAAAGAAAAAAGATGCAGGCGTAACGGTAAAGGGCATTGATAATCTGCTAGTCAGATTGTCTAAATGCTGTAGTCCGGTACCGGGTGATGAAATTATTGGATTTATAACACGCGGCCGCGGCGTATCTGTTCACAGAAGTGACTGTCCGAACATACAGGGAGATTCAGAAGCGAGACTGATCCCTGTTGAATGGGAAGGCACAACAGATAATAGAAAAGAATATAACGTTGATATTGAAATATCCGGCTATGACAGAAGAGGTCTTCTGAATGAAGTGTTGCAGGCTGTAAATGAAACTAAAACAAATATTTCAGCAGTCAGCGGGAAAAGCGACCGAAATAAAATGGCCACGATTAATATGTCAATTATGATTCAAAACGTGACGCATCTGCAGAGAGTCGTAGACCGGATTAAACAGATTTCGGATATTTACGCTGTTCAGAGAATCGTTAATTAGCACTGGAGGCTGTTTGTTTTGAGAGTAGTTGTTCAGAGAAGTAAAGAAGCACATGTGAAAATAGCAGGAAAAGTCGAAGGTGAAATCCGTTCAGGGCTGGTTCTTCTTGTAGGAATCAGCCAGGATGATACAGAAGCAGACTGCAGATATGCTGCAGACAAAATAGCAAATCTCCGCATTTTTGAAGACGAAGACGGTAAAATGAACCATTCAGTGTTAGATCAGGGTGGGGAGATTCTGTCGATTTCACAGTTCACATTATACGGGGATACGAAAAAAGGAAGACGGCCGAATTTTATGAATGCGGCGAAGCCTGATCACGCAGAACCATTATATGAAAAGTTCAACGAATTCCTGAACGATAAAGGGATAACAGTTGAAACCGGCGTTTTTGGTGCGATGATGGATGTTTCATTAGTCAATGATGGACCGGTTACACTGATCGTTGAAAGTTAAAAAAGGCTTCTCCATTTAGCGGAGAAGCCTTTTTACTATTGTGAAAAATACTCTGTCAAACCGTTATAAATACCGGTTGCTGCAATTTCTCTGAACCGATCGTTATTGACCGATGCCTCTTCAGATGGATTACTGATAAATCCTAGCTCAAGAAGGACAGAAGGCGCACTGTTATCCCTTAACACAAGGAAGTTACCGTGATGTATCCCGCGGTTTTTCACAGTCATACTATCACTGAGTCCCGCATGGACGGCATCAGCAAGTGCTTCATCCGGTCCGCCGTAAAAATAAGTTGTAAAGCCCTTTACACTGCGGTCATTAATGGCATCATAGTGTAAGGAGATAAAAGCATCAGCCTGATGGTCCCTAGAAGTCGTTACACGGCTGTACAAATCTACATAACGGTCATCTTCCCGCGTCATAATGACATTTGCACCTGTACCAGACAGCATGTGATACAGCACTTCAGCCGTTCTGATTGTTAAAGACTTCTCGAGCGTACCGGCAGCGCCTACCGCTCCTCCATCACGCCCGCCATGACCCGCGTCAATGACGATTGTTGCATCAGAGATTGAAGTAACAGGCTCTTTCGGCTCATCCTCTTCATTAGCCTCAGGTGCAACAGCTGCTTCCTGATCAGTTGAGACAATCCAATTGGCGATATATCCTGTAGCGCCTCCAGGTAATGTAACTTCATACCAGTCACCGCTCCGGCTGACAATGGTCATTGCTTCACCGGCGCTTGCTTTATAGACGACTGCTGCATCTGTTGATGGGTCCTGTCTGATATTTGAGCCATTATACAGAATCGTCACTTTTTCCTCACCACCGGCTGCTTCTTCCGTGCTGCCTCCTGGGTGAACCCCGCGTTCTGTGAACCAGCTTGCAATCCAGCCGCTCTGGCCATCACTGTAATTAATTTTTAACCATTCACCTGTCTGCTCTTTAACTGTAAACGAATCATACAGGTTTACAGAACCAACTACGTTTGAATTTCTGTCCGGCTCCGCGCGCACATTTAAAGTATTAACAGTAATATGTATGTCATCAGTTGCTGCTTCTGCAGTTTGATGAACAGATAAAGAATTGTACTCTACATAATCAGAACTGACCCATCCATTCATAGCACCTGAACTTATGTATAACCACCCATACTTCTCATCACTGACATTTACCTGATCACCGGAATTAAGTGTACCAATAACCAGCCCGTCGGATGAAAAATCATCCCGGACATTCAATCTGTCAACGAGAATTGTTGCATTACTTACCTCTGACTCAGATGAAGATTCTGACCCGGATGAAGGCTCTTCTGACTCATTTTGATTAAGTGATACAAGCAGCCATTCAGCGATCCAGCCTGTCCCGTCATTTACAGCCACCTCAACCCATCCATTATCTCTTTGAAGCTCTTTAAATTGATCTCCAGATTGTCCTGATGCTATAGCAGGATAAGATAAACCGGGACCTTCACGGATTAATATTCCATCATATGCAGCTTCAATAGTATTTTCCTCTGCATGGGCTTCCAAACCCGGAAACAGTGAGACCAGTAATACAGTCGATAATAATACTGATAGCAGTTTCAATCACATCACCTCAATATCCTCTTATCTATATCATATAGAAAAATAAAATAGGCGTCATTAAAATTTTGATAATTTAGGACAATGATACCCTCTTGACAATGCGGGCGCTGGTGATTATGATTGATTACATTATCAAAACATATGAACGAATCCCGATGATGGAGAATAGTAAACAGGACTACGTATGGAAAGAGAGAGTCTGCCACCCGGCTGAAAGCAGACTTACATTGCGCCCTGTTGAATGAACACTCCGTAGGCTTTTTCCTGAACTTTGAGTAGGGAAAGACGTCAGCAGGCGTTAACTGCTTAAAGTGGAAGCTCAGGCTTCAATTAGGGTGGCACCGCGGAATTTCCCGTCCCTTGTTTTCGAACAAGGGACGGGATTTTTTTATTTGTCTGGGATTTTATGTTGAAGCTATGATCTAAGGGAGGAATTATCAGTGACCATTAACATACCAAGAGGAACGCAGGATATTTTACCTGGTGTCTCAGAACACTGGCAGTATATCGAACAGACTGCTGCAGAACTGTGCAGACAGTATCAGTATAAAGAGATCCGCACACCGGTTTTCGAACACACAGAGCTGTTTGAAAGAGGCGTAGGAGATACGACAGACATCGTTCAAAAAGAAATGTACACATTCAAAGACCGCGGTGACCGTAATTTGACGCTGCGACCTGAGGGCACGGCAAGTGTCGTGCGTTCATACGTTCAGCACAAAATGCACGGGCAGGCAGTTCAGCCGGTCAAACTTTTTTACACAGGACCAATGTTCAGATATGAAAGACCACAGGCAGGCAGATTCCGTCAGTTTGTTCAGTTTGGTGTAGAGGCAATTGGAAGTGATGACCCTGCAATTGATGCAGAAGTGATTTCACTGGCGATGGAGCTCTACAGCAGACTCGGTTTGAAAAAAGTAATGCTAGTATTGAATAGCCTTGGGGATGCTGAAAGCCGTATTGCGCACAAAAATGCGCTGATCGAACACTTCAGTCCGAGAATTGACGAGTTCTGTTCGGACTGTCAAGTGCGATTGAATAAAAACCCGCTTCGCATTCTTGATTGTAAAAAAGATAGAGGGCATGAGCTGATTGAAAATGCACCCTCACTTAAAGATTATCTGAATGAGGAATCACAAAGCTATTTTGAAAAAGTGAAACGTTATTTAGATGTCATGGGAATTGAATATGAGCTGGATCCAAATCTGGTTCGCGGCCTGGATTATTATAATCATACTGCTTTTGAAATCATGAGTAGCGCTGAAGGGTTTGGCGCAATTACTACGCTTTGCGGCGGTGGCAGGTACAATGGACTCACAGAAGAGATCGGTGGACCGAGCGCTCCTGGCATCGGATTTGCGCTAAGTATCGAAAGGTTAATGGCAGCACTTGAAGCTGAAAATGTCACACTTCCGATCAATGACCAGGTTGACTGTTATTTTGTCGCGATGGGAGAGACTGCTAAGGAAAAAGCAGTGGCGCTAGCATTTGATGCAAGGAAAAAAGGATTAAGTGTTGAGCTTGATTACCTTAACCGTAAAATGAAGGGGCAGTTTAAAGCAGCTGACCGGATCAATGCTGCCAACGTAGTCATAATTGGTGAAGACGAACTTTCAGCAGGTAAAGCCGCTGTGAAAAATATGGAGAGCGGTACACAGGATGATATTTCATTTGAAGAAATTATTCACTATATAGAGAAAGCACAGGGAGGAAAATAATATGTTTGGACGTTCATTTTATTGCGGAGAAGTTCCTGAAGCCGCAATCGGAGAAAAAATTACTTTAAAAGGCTGGGTACAGAAAAGGCGTGACCTGGGTGGACTGATTTTCATTGATCTGCGCGACAGATCAGGTATTGTTCAAGTTGTCTTTAACCCTGAAACGTCAAAAGAAGCGCTTGAAACTGCTGAAGATATTCGCAGTGAGTATGTATTAAGTATCGAAGGAACTGTTCAGGCGCGGGGAGAAGGGACGATTAATCCGAATCTTGCTACAGGCTCAATTGAAATTCAGGCAGAGGCAGTTACTGTCCTCAGCAGCGCGAAAACACCTCCATTTGCAATTGATGATAAAGCTGAAACAGCTGAAGACATCCGCCTGAAGCACCGTTACCTTGATCTTCGCCGTCCGGTCATGGCTGAAACATTCAAACTGCGTCACAGCATTACAAAATCAGTTCGCCGCTTCCTTGACGATGAAGCGTTTATTGAAGTTGAAACACCAATGCTGACAAAGAGCACGCCTGAAGGGGCGCGTGACTATCTTGTCCCAAGCCGTGTACATGAAGGTGAGTTCTATGCACTTCCTCAGTCACCTCAGCTATTTAAACAGCTGTTAATGGTTGGCGGATTTGACCGCTATTATCAGATTGCAAGATGCTTCCGCGATGAGGATCTTCGTGCTGACAGACAGCCTGAATTTACTCAGATTGATATTGAGACAAGCTTTATGAGCCAGGAAGACATCATGACAATGAATGAAAACATGCTATATCAGATGATGAAGGATGTTAAAGGTCTTGAAATCCAGCTGCCAATTCCGCGCATGACCTATACGGATGCAATGGAACGATATGGTTCAGATAAGCCGGATACACGCTTTGGCATGGAGCTGACAGATGTATCAGCAATCGTTGAAAACTCAGGTTTTAAAGTGTTCAGCGGGGCTGTTGCAAATGGAGGACAGGTTAAGCTGATTAACGCAAAGCAGGCTGCAGAAAACTATTCTCGTAAAGACATTGACGCACTTGGAGAATTTGCTGGACGATATGGAGCAAAAGGACTTGCGTGGCTTAAGGTAACTGAGGAAGGGTTCTCAGGCCCTATCGCAAAATTCTTCAGCGAGGAGGAACGGAAAGAACTAAGTGAGAAAGCAGGCGCAGAAGCAGGCGACTTACTACTGTTTGTAGCAGACAAAAAATCAGTGGTCGCTGATGCACTCGGCGCACTCCGTTCAAAGCTCGGTAAAGATCTTAACCTGATTGACGAGTCGGCATTTAATTTCCTATGGGTCACTGACTGGCCGTTGCTTGAGTATGATGAAGAAGAAGGTCGCTATTATGCTGCGCACCACCCATTTACGATGCCTGTCAGAGAAGACTTACACCTGCTTGACTCTGACCCGGGTGCAGTAAGAGCACAGGCTTATGATATTGTATTAAACGGTTATGAGCTTGGTGGAGGATCACTGCGTATCTTTGAACGTGAGATCCAGGAAAAAATGTTTGAAATTCTCGGTTTTTCTAAAGAAGAAGCGATTGATCAGTTTGGTTTCCTCCTTGAAGCGTTTGAATATGGAACGCCTCCACACGGTGGGATCGCACTTGGGCTTGACCGTCTTGTGATGCTGCTTGCAGGCAGAACGAATCTGCGTGACACGATTGCTTTCCCTAAAACAGCGAGCGCAAGCTGTGTGTTAACGGATGCACCGGGGCAGGTAAGTGAAGCTCAGCTGGATGAATTAAAGCTGTCACTGAATCTTCAGAAAAATCTATAATTTTTCATCTAATTAATTGTTTTTTAATACACCGTATGCTATGATGATTTCACAAGGTAAGTCCTGATGTGTACGTTTTAATATCCATCAGTTTTGACCGAACACTTCAATATCCGGGAGTTCGCGTTTTTCAGCCGCTTGCACGCCCTTTGCGGGGAAGCATAAAGCTGAGAATAGGACACCCACCTGCTGAGAGCGGGTTCAAAACGATAGATTCCTACATCGAACGGCACAATTGGGATTTACCACATCATACATATAAAAACAGACCCTGGGCAGCTGCTCCGGGTCTGTTTTTATTTTTAATGGCAACTGCATCTGTCGGATATAAGTTGCAACCGGACTCAATTTACGCTATTCTAAAAGCCGCTAATCCAATTAACGGAGTTGATCATATGCTGCACCAATTTTCAAGAAACGAACTAGCGATCGGCCGAGAAGGGCTCGATCTTTTAAAAGGGAAAACAGTAGCGGTACTTGGTATCGGCGGTGTAGGCTCATTTGCAGCTGAAGCGCTTGCCAGAAGTGGAGTTGGCCGTCTGATTCTTGTAGATAAAGATGATGTTGATATTACGAATGTAAATCGTCAGATTATCGCACTGCTCTCTACTGTTGGACAGCCTAAAGCTGATCTGATGAAAGAAAGAATTGCTGATATCAACCCTGACTGTGAAGTGCATTCTCTGAAAATGTTTTACACAGAAGAAACGTATGAAGAGTTTTTCAGCTACGGTCTGGACTTTGTCGTTGATGCTTCTGATACGATTTCTTATAAGATTCATTTAATGAAAGAATGCCTGAATAGAAATATTCCTATTATTTCTAGCATGGGAGCAGCGAATAAAATGGACCCTACACGATTCCAGATCGCTGATATTTCTAAAACGCATACAGATCCGATTGCAAAAGTGATCAGAAAACATCTTAGAAAAGACGGAATTCAAAAAGGTATTCCGGTCATCTTCTCAGATGAAAGCCCGATTGTAACCCGGGAAGAGGTTAATAAGACAGTCGGTAAGGAAAATGCTCCGATCAGGAAGGCCAAAATGCCGCCATCTTCAAATGCATTTGTTCCATCAGCTGCCGGGTTAATTGCAGCGAGCTATGTCATGAGAGAGTTTTTAAAAGACATTGACATTAAAACGGTCAGATAGAAAACGGCAATTTTGCCGTTTTTTTATTTTGCCTGAAACTTTTTTCCAGCTGATGCGTAATTATAGATATCAAGAATTAAGGGGAGTGTAAAATGAGCAGGCAGGTTGTTGAACTGAAAAATGTAACAAAGAACATCCGCAGCAAAACGATCATTGATAACATTTCATTTGATGTTTACAGCGGGGAAGTTTTCGGCTTTCTTGGACCAAATGGAGCCGGTAAAACGACTACAATCCGGATGATCGTTGGACTGATGAAGATGTCATCAGGTGACATTTTTGTTAACGGGAAGAGCGTGAAATCAGATTTTGAAGGAGCAGTTAGTCAGGTTGGCGCCATTGTAGAAAACCCGGAAATGTATAAATTTATGAGTGGATACAAAAACCTGATTCATTATTCGAGAATGTATAAAGGTATCTCAAAGGAAAAAATTGATGAAGTTGTTAAACTTGTAGGACTTGAAGGAAGAATTCATGAAAAGGTGAAAACATACTCTCTCGGAATGAGACAAAGGCTTGGTATTGCACAGAGTCTGCTTCATGATCCTAAGGTATTGATACTTGATGAACCGACTAATGGTCTGGATCCGGCAGGGATAAGAGAAATCAGAGATTACATAAGAAGGCTAGCAAGAGAAAAAGATATGGCAGTGATTGTATCAAGTCACCTCCTGTCAGAAATGGAAATGATGTGTGACCGGATTGGTATTATCCAGCACGGTAAGCTGAAGGATGTTCAACTGATCGAGGATTTTGTGGGTGCACAGGCTCAGGTATTTAAAATTGAAGTCGGAGATGCTGAGCAGATCGTAGATAGAATGAGACAGGCTTTTCATTCATGGGAAATTCAGGTGGTTGGCGGCGACCTGCTGATCGACTGTAAAAAAGAAGATATACCTGCCATTATAAAATGGTGTGTGGAACAAGGTGTATCAGTATTTGGCGCAGCGATTGCTGCAAAAACGCTTGAAGACAGATTCCTTGAAGTAACTTCTGATAAAAAGGGGGAGCCTGCTCATGTTTAATTTAATCAGAAATGAATGGATGAAGCTTTTTTCAAGACCTGCCACTTACGTTATGGTCGGCTTGATTGTGCTTGCAGTTATTGCCTCAACCGCGATTACGATTTTTATCAATTCAATTGGAGACGATTATAGCGGCAGCTGGCAGGAGGAGCTTCAGACGCAGAATGCCCAGCTCGAAGAACAGGCTGCAAACGGGGATCCGGGATTTATGATGCAGGACCCAACTGAGCAGATTGCGATTAATGAGTATGCAATTGAAAATGATATTGCACCAAATAATGCCGGGACTTTCTGGTCTTACGTTGAATCCAGTACATTCTTAATTTCACTGATCGGACTTTTTGCTATTATCATTGCTTCAGGGATTGTTGCCGGTGAATTTTCATGGGGAACGATTAAGCTGCTGATGATCAGACCAATTGCAAGATGGAAGATTCTCTTATCTAAATTCATTACAGTTGGTGCATTTGGAATTTTCCTTGTAGCAATCACAGCCGTACTTTCGATTATTCTTGGATTAATATTATTTGATGCAGGCTCATCCATCAGACTTGTCTTTGAAGACGGTCAGGTTGTTGAGAAAAGTATGGCGGCCTATATTGCCCGTGTATATCTTTTTAATTCACTTGATGTCATCATGCTTACAACCATGGCATTTATGATATCTGCTGTATTCCGTAACAGCTCACTGGCAATCGGCATTAGCTTATTCCTGCTGTTTGTAGGCGGGACGGCAACAAGCTTTATTGCGATGTACTACGACTGGGCGAAATACAGTCTGTTTGCAAATACAAACCTGTCTCAATATGAAATGAACATGCCAATCGTAGATGGAATGACCATGCAATTCTCAATTATCATGATCCTGATCTACTTCACCATCTTCATGGTGCTTGCATTCACAACCTTTACGAAAAGGGATATTGCTTCTTAAATCATCTGTTTTAGATCTAAGTGAAACGATTAAAATAAGGCTGAGACAAATGTCCCGGCCTTATTTTAATTTTTCGTAAATCTGTTTTAATGCCTGTTCAAACTTTCCGGTTTCTTTCGGTTCATAATAAGCTGCACGCTTAAGAGAATCAGGAAGGTACTGCTGGGCCACCCAGCCGCCTGGATAACTGTGAGGGTATTTATACTCTGTCCCGCGACCAAGTTTTTCAGCACCCTTATAATGCGCATCCTTCAAGTGGTCAGGCACAGCACCTGCTTTACCTTTTCTGATATCTGACAATGCACTGTCTATGGCTGAAATCGCTGAATTCGATTTAGGTGACAGACAAAGTTCAATTACAGCATTTGCAAGAGGGATCCGTGCTTCAGGAAAGCCGAGTCTTTCAGCCGATTCAATCGCTGCAAGTGTACGCTGACCTGCCTGTGGGCTTGCAAGTCCAATATCTTCGTATGCAATAACCAATAACCTTCGTGCGATTGTTGGCAGGTCACCGGCTTCTATCAGCCTTCCAAGGTAGTGAAGTGCAGCATTCGCATCGCTTCCCCTGATAGACTTTTGAAATGCGCTCATCACATCATAATGCGCGTCCCCATCTTTATCGTGGGAAAAGTACTTTTTCTGCAGACATTCTTCAGCTGCTTCTAAAGTGATTTTAATTTTACCTTCACTATTTTCTTTAGTTGATAAAACAGCGAGCTCTAATGCATTTAGCGCACTTCTCACATCTCCTCCGCTAGCTGTGGCGAAATGGTTGATTGCTTCTTCAGACACGTCAACCTGTTTATCTCCAAATCCTCTTTTATCGTTGATCGCCCGATGAACAGCTGCCTTCAGATCATCCTCTTCAAGCGGTTTCAGTTCGAAAATCTGAACCCTGCTTCTGATTGCGGGATTAATCGCATGGTATGGATTACTTGTTGTAGCACCGATTAAAATAACCGTTCCATTTTCAAGATGAGGAAGCAGGAAATCCTGCTTTGCTTTATCCAGACGGTGAACCTCATCCAAAAGAAGAATCACCCTCCCGGACATTTTACCTTCCTGAACAACGACTTCCATATCCTTTTTATTATTGGAGACTGCATTTAACATCCTGAAAGCATATTTAGTACTTCCTGCAATAGCAGAAGCGATTGAAGTCTTTCCAATCCCCGGTGGACCGTACAGAATCATTGAAGAAAGCTGATTGGCTTGAACCATTCTCCTGATAATTTTTCCTTCTCCTACTAAATGGGATTGACCAATGATTTCATCTATTTCAGCCGGACGCATTCTGAATGCGAGTGGTTTTACAGCCATATAATCCCCTCCATTTCTCTAACAGCATCATACCCATATAATCTGCACAAATGCCAATTCTAAAGGTTATATGCTATAATGGCAAAAGCAAATAGTCGCAAAGGTGGATGACACATGAAAGTCTCAACGAAAGGCCGCTATGGTCTGACAATCATGATTGAATTGGCGAAAAACTATGGAGAAGGTCCAATTTCATTAAAATCAATTGCAACAACCCATAATTTATCAGAACATTATCTGGAGCAGCTGATCGCGCCGCTGCGTAATTCAGGTTTTGTCAAAAGCATCAGAGGTGCATATGGTGGTTATATCCTGGCAGATGAGCCTTCAAATATTACTGCAGGTGATATTATCAGAACACTGGAAGGTCCGATCAGTCCTGTTGAAGGTCTTGAAAATGAAGCGCCTCCTCAGAGAGAGCTGTGGATCCGGATCAGAGATGCAGTAAGAAATGTACTTGATCACACAACAATTGAAGATTTAGCAAATCATACAGAAGAAGGCGAATCAGACGCCTATATGTTCTATATTTAACAGGAGGGTTTTGGTTTGAACAGAATTTATGCAGATCATGCTGCGACAACCCCGATGCTTCCTGAAGTGACTGCGGTCATGGTGGATGTGATGGAGAAGACCTACGGCAATCCATCAAGTATTCATCAGACAGGAAGAGCAGCAAGAAAAATACTGGATGACGCGAGAACGCTAATAGCTTCGAAGCTTGGCGTTCATTTTAATGAGATTCATTTTACAAGCGGCGGAACAGAAGCTGATAACCTCGCTATTTTTGGTGTGACTGAGGCCATGCGGCATAAGGGAAATCATGTCATTACAACAGCTATTGAACACCATGCTGTATTACATCCCTGTCAGGAGCTTGAGAAGCGGGGATTTGAAGTCACTTATCTGAAAGTGGATGAAACCGGCCGGATCAGCATGGAGGAATTTGCTTCATCTCTGCGTGAAGACACGATTTTAGTAACCGTTATGTATGGCAATAACGAATCGGGTACAATTCAGCCAATCAAAGAGATTGGAACGCTGTTAAAAGACCATCAGGCAATCTTCCATACAGATGCTGTTCAGGCATTTGGACTGTCTGACATTCAGATTGATGAAGAAGGCATTGATCTTTTATCTGTTTCCTCTCACAAAATTAACGGTCCCAAGGGTGCAGGGTTTTTATATATTAAAAACGGCACGCCCCATCACGCAACAGTATTTGGTGGAGAGCAGGAACGTAAAAAGAGAGCGGGAACAGAAAATCTCGCAGCAATTGCCGGTTTTGCAAAAGCAGTGCAATACGCATTCGAGAATAAAGAAGAAAAAACAGCGAATCTGGTTAACATAAAGGAAGCGCTGCTAAAAGAATTAAAACAGTCAGACGTTCAGTTTGAAGTAAACGGTTCTCTTGAACATTCACTTCCTCACGTGGTAAACTTAAGTATTCCGGGAGCCGAAATAGAGTCACTGCTGATCAATCTGGATCTGGCAGGAATCGCTGCTTCCAGCGGTTCAGCCTGTACTGCGGGATCGGTAGAACCTTCACATGTACTTGCTGCAATGTTTGGTCCGGAAAGCGAAAAACTGTTCAATTCAGTGCGCCTCAGCTTTGGTTACAAGAACACGGTTGAAGACGCAATCTATATAGCGCAAAGACTTAAGAAAATTACAGATCGCTTTTAGCGTCTGAAAAGTAAAGGTGATTCAAATGACAAAAACACCAGCTGAAACAAGAGTAGTAGTCGGGATGTCCGGTGGCGTGGATTCATCTGTTGCTGCATATCTATTAAAGCAGCAGGGATACGACGTGATCGGAATTTTTATGAAAAACTGGGATGATACAGATGAGTTTGGTGTATGTACAGCCACTGAGGATTACAATGATGTAATCCGTGTATGTAACCAGATCGGTATTCCTTACTATGCAGTAAACTTTGAAAAACAGTACTGGGATAAAGTGTTCACGTATTTCCTTGAAGAATACAAAGCCGGCAGAACACCGAACCCTGATGTGATGTGCAATAAAGAGATCAAATTTAATGCATTCCTTGACCATGCCATGAAGCTTGGCGCAGATTATCTTGCAACCGGTCACTATGCACGCGTTGACCGCTCAGGAGATGAAGTTAAAATGCTCCGCGGCCTCGATCAGAATAAAGACCAGACCTATTTTCTGAACCAGCTGTCACAGGAACAGCTCTCTAAAGTCATGTTCCCGATCGGTGACATTGATAAAAAAGAAGTAAGGAAAATCGCGGCTGAAGCAGGCCTTGCAACTGCTGCGAAAAAAGATAGCACAGGTATCTGTTTTATCGGAGAAAGAAACTTTAAAGAGTTTTTAGGTCAGTATCTGCCTGCACAGCCTGGTGATATGGTCACAATGGACGGAGAAAAAGTTGGCAGTCATGACGGATTAATGTATTATACAATCGGTCAGAGACACGGACTCGGTATTGGCGGATCAGGTGAGCCGTGGTTTGTACTTGGTAAAGACCTTGAAACGAACCAGCTTTATGTCGGTCAGGGCTTTGATCATGAAGCACTTTATTCAGATTCTATGACTGCAGTAGATATGGGCTTCACTTCTACAGAAGCACCGCAGAAATCCTTCCACTGCACTGCGAAATTCCGTTACCGCCAGCCGGATCAGGGTGTAACGGTTTATATGCAGGAAGATGGCACCGCAGAAATCGTTTTTGACGAGCCGGTCCGTGCGGTAACACCGGGACAGGCGGTCGTTCTCTACAACGGAGAAGAATGCCTTGGCGGCGGCACAATCGATAAAATCTTCAAAAGCTCAAAACAGTTGATGTATGTAGGTTAATAGATAGACAAATTAAATGGTAAAACCCATATACTTGTCTGCACAGCTGATGATTGAAGCGGAAGGGGGCGAAGCCTGCGGGCTCACCGCCCGGCCACGGAAAGCGCCCCCCCTGAAGAGGAAATCATCAGCCAGTTATGGCAGAATGAACCAAATAGAAATGACCTTTTGTGAAATGCCTTCACATCAGGTCATTTTTTGTGCCTTATGATATACTAAGCCCAAATCAACACGAAGGAGAACATTATGAAATCTTTAAATGAACAGGCAATCGAACTCATCCAGAAAGGTGAACTCGAAGAAGCCCTGAAGAAATTAAATGAACAAATCGAACAAAGTCCTGAAGACCCGGCCGCCTATATTAATTTCGGAAATGTACTGGCAAGATTCAATGAAGTGGAAAAAGCTGAACGCTTTTATCAAAAGGCTATTACACTTGATGAAAAAGCAGGAGCAGCCTACTACGCACTGGCTAATCTTTATTACACTGAAGAAAGATTTAATGAAGCAGCAGTACTGTATGAAAAAGCGATAAATGCAGGACTTGAAGACCATGACGCTTATTTTATGCTTGGAATGTCAATGATGAATAACGAACAGGTGAAACTGGCGGTACCATATCTTCAAAGAGCAGCAGAGTTATCCCCTGAGGACGCTGAGGTTCATTTCCAGTATGGATTATCGCTTGCAAAGCTGGAGCATGGCAGGGAAGCGGTGAATCAGCTGAAGCGAGCGGTGGAGCTGGATCCTGAACATGCAGATGCCCTTTACAATCTCGGTGTAGCATATGCAGGCTTTGAAGAAAATGCCGAAGCAGCACTTGAATGTTTTGAAAAGGCGATCAAAGCACAGCCGGATCATTATCTTGCTTTAAATGGGCGTAAAATCATACAGCAGTCAATCGGCAACGAATAGGAGGAGTCTTTCATGAGAGGTCAGCAAACGGATCTGTTTACTGAAGAAGAATTATATGTAAAAGGAACGCTGATCGTTTCTATTTTTTATAATGAAGATAACATGTATTCAGTAGTAAGGATCCGTGTGTCTGACACGAATATAGCGAATGCTGAGAAGGAAATGGTCGTCACAGGCCATTTTCCTTCCATGCAGGAAGAAGATACATATGTGTTTTTTGGGAAAGTGAAAGAGCACCCGCGCTTTGGCCCGCAGTTTATTACAGAGCGTTTTAAAAAAGAATTGCCTCAGACGAAGCAGGGCATTATTCATTACCTGTCCAGTGATCTTTTTAATGGGATCGGCAGAAAAACGGCAGAAAAAATTGTTGATACACTAGGAGAAAATGCGATCTCTAAAATTATGGAAAATGAAGCTGTGCTATTTGAAGTGCCAAAACTTTCTGAAGAGAAGGCTCACCATATTCATGAAGTACTGATTGAACATCAGGGACTTGAGCGGATTATGGTGCTTTTAAATGACTGGGGATTCGGACCTCAGCTCTCTATGAAAATTTATCAGTTTTATCAGGAAAAAACGGTTGAAGTCATAGAAGAAAACCCTTATCGGCTTGTGAATGATATTGAAGGGGTCGGTTTTGGTAAAGCGGATGAACTGGGCAGGCACCTTGGTCTGTCAGGGAATCATCCCGACAGAATTAAAGCTGCATGCCTGTATACAATTACCCAGCTCTCTATGCAGGAAGGACATGTGTATGCAGATTCAAAGCAGCTGTTAATCAGAGTAAAAGAGCTGCTTGAAAAGCATCAGCCGGAAAAAGTGGATTATAGTGATATTTCAAAAAGCCTGGTTGAATTACATGAAGAAGGAAAAATCGTCGGTGAAAACAAAAAAGTTTATTTACCTTCTCTCTACTATTCAGAGGTCGGTATAGCTTCAAGTGTTGAGAGCCTGACCTCGAATACAGAAGTGCATGATCAGTTTCCCGAAGCAGAATTCCTGCTCGCACTCGGTGATCTTGAAGAGCGGATAGGCGTCACATATGCACCTTCTCAAAAAGAAGCGATCCAGACAGCCCTGTCTTCACCCATCATGATTTTAACTGGCGGACCGGGTACAGGGAAGACAACCGTCATTAAAGGTATCGTTGAGCTTTATGCAGAACTCCATGGGCTATCACTCGATCCTGATAATTATTCAAAGGATGAACCGTTCCCAATCGTACTTGCAGCACCTACAGGAAGAGCAGCAAAAAGGATGACTGAATCGACCGGTTTAAAAGCGATGACGATCCACCGGCTGCTCGGATTTAACGGTCAGGAGGATATGGATGAAGAGGATGACGACAGAATGGTTGCAGGGCGTCTGTTAATCATTGATGAAATGTCGATGGTCGATACTTGGCTTGCGAATAAGCTGCTGCAGGCAGTGCCTGAGTCTATGCAGGTCATACTGGTGGGAGATCAGGATCAGCTGCCATCAGTCGGACCTGGTCAAGTGTTGCAGGATCTGCTTGATGCTAAAAAAGTGCCTGCAGTGGAGCTGACTGATATTTACCGCCAGGAGGAAGGGTCATCAATTATTGAACTTGCCCATCATATGAAAAAAGGGGAAGTGCCGTCAACGATCAGGCAGCCTTATCCTGACCGTTCATTTATCCCGTGCAGAGCCAATCAGATGGATGAAGTGGTCGGGAAGATTGTAAAAAATGCAATGACAAAGGGCTACACCGCAAAGGACATTCAGGTGCTCGCTCCAATGTATAGAGGACCTGCCGGAATTGACAAACTGAATTCACTCCTGCAGCAGCTGATGAACCCGAATGATGACGGGTCAAGAAAAGAGCTGAAGTGGGGGGATATTGTCTACCGGATAGGGGATAAAGTCCTCCAGCTCGTCAACCAGCCGGAAAGTAACGTATTTAACGGAGATATGGGTGAAGTGATATCCATATTTTACGCGAAAGAAAACACTGAAAAACAAGATATGATTCTTGTCTCATTTGACGGTGTCGAGGTCACCTATACAAGACAGGATCTTAACCAGATCACCCATGCATTCTGTTGTTCGATTCACAAATCACAGGGGAGCGAATTCCCGATTGTCGTACTGCCTGTTGTAAAAAGTTATTCAAGGATGCTCAGAAGAAACCTTCTTTATACAGCAATCACAAGAAGCAGTAAGTTTTTAATTATGTGCGGTGAAGAGGATGCATTCAGATACGGTGTTGAAAGAAAAGATGACCTGACGCGTCTGACCTCCCTGAAAGAAAGACTTGCTGGAGAAGAGGTAACAGTCTCAGAGAATACTGATCCTTTTGAAGGTGGAGCGGATCCAATGATTGGAATGGAAGGGGTCACGCCTTACGATTTTCTTGAAACATCATAAGGTTAAATTGACAAACAGTGATCATCTTTCATATAATTTCAGATAGAATAATGAATCTCGAAGAAGGAACAAGTAAGCAGGTCAGCTCATTTAAAGAGAGAATTCCCCAGGCTGAAAGGAATTTACTGAAGCATCTGCTGAAAGCTGGTCCTGAGTGCAGTTAAAAGCTGCCGTCTGCTGCGTTAAAGCGACTTTAGAGTGATGGGTTGTCAATCCATAACCAGGGTGGTACCGCGAGAGTGATCTCGTCCCTGTGTAGGATTGAGGACCCTTTTCTGTTTTCAGAGACGTTTCGGGAGATCAAAGGAGGATATAAGAATGGAAAAATGGACTGGTGCTCAAATCAGACAAATGTATTTAGATTTCTTCAAGGAAAAAAATCATGATGTGGAACCAAGTGCTTCACTTGTACCTCATGAGGACCCATCCCTGTTATGGATTAACAGCGGAGTTGCTACACTCAAAAAGTATTTTGACGGACGGGTCATTCCGGTAAATCCGAGAATTGTTAATGCACAGAAATCAATCAGAACGAATGATATCGAAAACGTGGGTAAAACAGCGAGACACCACACATTTTTTGAAATGCTTGGAAATTTTTCGATCGGCGAATATTTTAAAGAAGAAGCGATTGAATGGGCATGGGAATTCCTCACTTCAGAAAAATGGGTAGGGTTTGACCCTGAAAAGCTTTCAGTTACCATTCACCCTGAAGATGATGAGGCATATGACATCTGGAACAAAAAAGTAGGCGTGCCTGAAGAGAGAATTATCCGTCTGGAGGGTAACTTCTGGGATATTGGTGAAGGTCCGAGTGGGCCAAACTCTGAAATCTTCTATGACCGCGGTGAAGAGTACGGAAATGATCCAACAGACCCTGAGCTTTATGCAGGCGGGGAAAACGAGCGCTATCTCGAGATCTGGAATCTAGTTTTCTCACAGTTTAACCATAATGCGGATGATACGTATACACCACTTCCAAAGAAAAACATAGATACAGGAATGGGTCTTGAAAGAATGGCATGTGTTGTTCAGGACGTACCGACAAACTTTGAAACAGACCTTTTCATGCCGATCATTGAAGCAACAGAGCTTGTAGCTAAAAGACGTTACAGCCAAAACATTGAAGAAGATACTGCATTTAAAGTGATTGCTGACCACATCAGAACAGTCGCATTCGCAGTAGGAGACGGGGCATTGCCTTCAAATGAGGGAAGAGGGTATGTATTACGCAGACTGCTGAGAAGAGCTGTACGTTATGCGAAGCAGATCGGAATTAACCGTCCGTTTATGTATGAGCTTGTTCCTGTGGTTGCGGATATCATGATCGACTTCTATCCTGAAGTAAAAGATAAGCAGGAATTTATTCAAAAAGTGATTAAGACTGAAGAAGAACGCTTCCATGAGACGCTGAATGAAGGTCTTTCGATTCTGACTGAACTGATGAAAAAAGCACAGGCGGATGGCTCAAAAGAAATCAGCGGGAAAGACGTCTTCAGACTGTATGATACATTTGGTTTCCCTGTTGAGCTCACGCAGGAATATGCTGAGGAAAACGGACTGTCAATTGACCAGCTGGGCTTTGAGCAGGCAATGGAAGGTCAGAGAAGCCGTGCACGGGCTGCCCGTCAGGAAAGCGGCTCAATGCAGGTTCAGGGTGGTGTACTGGGAGATATTCATACAAAAAGTGAATTTGTAGGATATGACAGACTGGAGCATTCTACTACACTTGAAGATTTAGTCGTAAACGGTGATTTTTCAGATCTGGCTCCTGAAGGAACAGAAATTCAGTTTGTCCTGGCAGAAACACCGTTTTACGCTGAGAGTGGCGGACAAATTGGTGATAAAGGAACAGTTACACATGAAAACTGTGTCATTGAAGTCCAGGATGTTAAAAAAGCACCTAATGGTCAAAACCTGCATACCGGTATTGTAAAAAACGGCACGATTAAAAAAGGCGATAGCGTAATGGCGAGTGTCAGTGATTCTGTTAGAAATAGAATCACTAAAAATCATACAGCTACGCATCTGCTGCATCAGGCACTGAAAGATGTGTTAGGTGATCATGTTAATCAGGCAGGTTCACTAGTAGAACCGGACCGTCTCCGATTTGATTTTTCTCACTTTGGTCAGGTATCAAGAGAAGAACTGAGTAAAATTGAAGAGATTGTGAATGAAAAGATCTGGACAAGCTATTCAGTAGGCACAGCAATTAAATCAATTGATGAAGCAAAAGCAATGGGTGCGATGGCGCTGTTCGGTGAAAAGTATGGCTCTGAGGTGCGCGTCGTATCAATCGGTGATTACAGTCTTGAACTATGCGGAGGGTGCCACGTTGGTAATACAGCTGAGATCGGTCTGTTCAGAATTGCGTCTGAAGCAGGAATCGGGGCAGGGACCAGGCGGATTGAAGCTGTTACAGGAGAATCTGCTTACCGATTAATGAACGAACAGATTGATGTGCTGAATCGTTCAGCGGGACTGTTAAAAGCAAATCCTAAAGATCTTGAAGGTCGAATTGAAGGACTCCAGGCGGAACTTAAGTCAGTTCAGAGAGAAAACGAGTCACTGCATGCAAAGCTTTCAAATATCGAAGCAAAAAATATCATGGACCGCGTTGAGACAGTGGATGGCGTAAGTGTATTAGCTGAAAAAGTGCAGGCATCTGATATGAATACACTGAGAACGATGGCTGATGATGTGAAAAATAAAATTGGCTCCGGCGTGCTTGTATTAATCTCAGTAAATGGTGATAAAGTACAGATCATCGCAGGCGTGACAAAGGATCTGATTGATAAGGGATATCATGCTGGTAAACTTATAAAAGAAGTCGCTACAATCTGCGGCGGTGGAGGAGGAGGTCGTCCTGATATGGCTCAGGCTGGCGGAAAAGATCCTTCAAAAGTAGAAGAAGCATTGCAATTTGTACCTGAATGGGTGAAATCGATTTGATTCTCACCCCAACTGGTGTACAATAACAATAGTTGGATAATAGGAATGTGATTCCGTAGTGAGGTGTTGTTGATGAGCTCATTTGATAAAACGATGCGGTTTGACTTTGGAGATGATTCAGCCGATCAGGAAGTGAAGCGGGTCCTGAACCAGGTGTTTGAGGCTCTTGAAGAAAAAGGCTACAATCCGATTAATCAAATAGTAGGGTATCTTTTATCCGGTGACCCTGCCTATATTCCGCGTCATCAGGATGCAAGGAATGTTATCCGCAAATTAGAACGGGATGAAATTATTGAGGAATTGGTGAAGTTTTATCTTCAGCAGCATAAAGAGGGCTAAACATGAGAACAATGGGACTTGATGTAGGCTCCAAAACAATTGGAGTAGCCATCAGTGATGCCCTCGGCTGGACAGCCCAGGGAATTGAAACAGTAAAAATTGATGAAGCTGCAGGTCTTTTTGGATTCAAGCGGATTCAGGAGCTGGTAAAAGAGCACGAAGTGTCAAAAATCGTGATCGGGCTGCCAAAAAACATGAATAATTCTCTCGGACCGCGTGCTGAAGCCAGCCAGAGGTATGCGGATATGCTCAGCAGAAGAGTAGATGCTGAAATTGTTTTCTGGGACGAGCGCCTTAGTACAATGGCTGCAGAGCGCGTATTGCTTGAAGCTGATGTCAGCAGAAGCAAAAGAAAAAAAGTAATTGATAAAATGGCTGCAGTGATGATCCTTCAGGGTTATCTGGACAGCAATACTAGATGAGGTGACTGAAATGGAACATGGAGAAAAGCAAATTACAGTAATTGACGAACAGGGAAATGAAGTATTATGTGAGGTTTTATTCACATTTGATTCTGACCAGTTCCAAAAATCGTATGTTTTATACTATCCGATTGGGGATACAGACGAAGAAGAGATTGAAATTCACGCATCTTCTTTTGAACCGAATGATGAAAATTCAGAAGGCGAGTTAAAGCCTGTTGAATCAGAAGAAGAGTGGGACCTGATTGAGGAAATGCTTAACACGTTCCTTGACGAAGAAGAAAACGAATAAAATGACGAAGCGGGGGCAGCTATTTGCCCCCGCTTCTTTTTATTGTATAATAAGACCATTGGGAAAATGAGCAGACGTTTTTGGAGGGAAATTGATTGAGTGAAAAATCAAGTTTAATAGATCAGTGGAAGCTGAATTTACAGGAAAGAAAAAAAGAAGCAAAGCAGGTCAGGAAAATTGTATTTATCCTGTTGATTGTGTTCGTATTTCTGACAGCAGGTGCTCTGCTTGGAGCGTATTCCTATATCAGTTCAGCGCTTGAGCCGGTGGATGAAACAGATGAGAATGCTGTAGCAGTTGACATACCGATTGGTTCTTCTGTTGACGGAATTACACAGACGCTCGAAGATAACGGAATTATTAAAAATGCGCAAGTATATAAATACTATCTAAAATTTAATAATGAAACAGATTTTCAGGCAGGCACTTACAACATGACTCCGGCGATGACACTGAGCGAAATAACAGAAAGTCTGAAGACGGGTAAAATTTATAATGAACCTTTATTCAATGTAACGATTCCGGAGGGTCTTGTACTTGAGGAGATTGGTGAAATTATAGCTGAAAACACAGATTATACGCAGGAAGAGTTTATGGAAAAAGTGACAGATGAAACATTTATTAATTCACTGATGGAACAATATCCTGCATTAATAACGGAGGAAGTAAAAGGTGAGAATATCAAGCGTTCACTAGAAGGCTATCTCTACCCGGCAACTTATCCGTATTATGAAGAAAACCCATCACTTGAGACGATTATTATCCAGATGGTTGACGCGATGAATAATAATGTTGCGCCATATTTAGATCTATTGGCAGGATTTACAGAAGGAGATTATACAGGGGCAGAGGCAGAAGACGGTAAAGTGATGTCTGTTCATGAATTGATCACAATGGCTTCCCTGCTTGAAGAAGAAGCAACAGCAACAACCGACAGAGCGATGATTGCAGGGATCTTCTATAATCGATTAGAAGAAGGAATGCCACTGCAGACAGACCCAACCGTTCTCTATGCAAAAGGCGAATGGCAGGACAGAGTATTATTTGAAGATCTGGAAATCGATGACCCATATAACACATATCAGGTACAAGGGTTACCACCTGGGCCAATTGCTGCACCTGGCGCTACTTCTCTTGAAGCAGCGATCTCTCCTGAACGATCAGATTATTACTACTTCCTGACTTCAGCTGAAGACGGGGCAATGTATTACTCTGAAACGCTTGAAGAACACGAACAAAAAGCAGAAGAATTTATTTACAGTGTAAATGAAGAAGAATAGTTGGCTGGCAGAAGGAAAGAACATTCACTTTCCTTCTGCTTTTATGTTAGAATAGAAAAAGTATTTTAGCGTTTATCACTAATTTCCGGATTTCGGTCTAAAGGAAATGTATGTGAACGCTCTTTTTTATGGAACCTGAGATCAGAAAAGGTGATAAACAGTGGATAAAGTCCATCAATATATTGAACAGTTTTTTCCTCCGCGTTCAATGATCGCAGAAGAATTGACCAGGTTTGCTGAGGAAAATGATGTACCGATCATGGAGCCCCCTGGAATTGAAACATTACTCCAGTTACTGCGAATTCAGCAGCCTGCCAGAGTGCTTGAGATTGGTACTGCTATTGGGTATTCTGCCATCCGCATGGCTGAGGCATTACCTGATGTTGAGATTGTATCAATTGAAAGAGATGCTTTCAGGGCGCAGATGGCAAATCAGTTCTTAGAGCAGTCAGACTATAAAGACCGCATCCATCTGTTAGAAGGTGATGCGCTTGAAATGTCTGAAGCTGTTGCTGAATTCGGAAAGTTTGACGCGGTATTTATAGATGCAGCGAAAAGCCAGAATATCCGTTTTTTTGAATTATACGAACCTTTCTTTTCTGAAGATGTCTGTGTCTATACAGATAATGTTCTATTTAAAGGGCTCGTAGCTGAGCAAAATGGGACAGAGAGCAGGAATGTCAGACAGATGCTCAGAAAACTGGATCGTTTTAATCAGTGGATCGCAAGTCATGAAGGCTACCATACAGTGATTTTACCTGTTGGTGATGGCCTGTCAATCAGTAAAAGAAAATAATCATGATGAAAATACAAAGTAAAACAGACGCTGCAAGAGATCCGCTTAAGATAATAAGCGAATAAGCCGCTGCGTCCATTCGGTATGTGTAAGAAAGGAGCTAACGGCAAAATGAAAAATAAACCCGTTATTATTGGTGTAACTGGAGGTTCAGGTTCTGGAAAAACTTCCGTTACGAAAGCGATTTATGATGTGTTTCAGGATCAGTCAATCGCAATTATCGAACAGGACTACTACTATAAAGATCAGGGCAACATTCCTTATGAAGAGCGTCTGAAAACGAACTATGATCATCCGCTTGCATTTGACAACGATCTTTTAATCGAGCATATAAGTCAATTACTCAACAGAGAAGTGATTGAAAAGCCGGTGTATGATTATACTGTGCACACACGATCTGAAAAAACCATTCCGGTAGAACCGAAGGATGTGATTATTGTTGAGGGGATCCTGGTGCTTGAAGATGAACGTCTGCGTAATCTGATGGATATTAAACTCTATGTAGATACAGATTCAGATCTTCGCATTATCAGACGTATGCTGCGTGACATTAATGAACGGGGCCGCACAATCGATTCGGTTGTTGATCAATACATCAACGTTGTACGTCCAATGCATAATCAATTCATTGAGCCGACAAAGCGTTACGCTGATATCATTATTCCTGAAGGCGGACAAAATCATGTTGCCATTGACCTGATGGTAACGAAAATTCAAACAATTCTTGAACAAAAGTCTATTGTGTAATATGATAGCAAATGCTGAGAGGATAATTTATCCTCTTTTTAGCATACTTCATAAAAGGGGTTTCAATCACATAGCATGAAATAGTTCATGCATTTTTTAAAGGAGTGAAGGGATTTGGCAAACGAGAAAGTATTTCCAATGACAGAAGAAGGTAAACATAAGCTCGAGCAGGAACTGGAGCAGCTTAAATCTGTTAAGAGAAAAGAAGTAGTAGAGAGAATTAAAATCGCAAGAAGC
This sequence comes from Jeotgalibacillus malaysiensis, assembly GCF_044789845.1. Lineage (NCBI taxonomy): Bacteria > Bacillati > Bacillota > Bacilli > Caryophanales > Caryophanaceae > Jeotgalibacillus > Jeotgalibacillus malaysiensis. The sequence continues at coordinate 2,153,570 of NZ_CP085252.1, read as the reverse complement.
TTCGGTGACCTGTCTGAGAACTCAGAATATGATTCAGCTAAAGAAGAACAGGCATTTGTTGAAGGCCGTATTTCTACACTCGAATCAATGATCCGTAACGCAAAAATTATTGAAGATGATCAGACGCTTGAAGGTGTTGTTTCACTTGGTAAGACTGTAACATTTGTGGAACTGCCTGATGGAGATGAAGAATCTTATACAATCGTCGGCAGCGCAGAGGCTGATCCATTTGAAGGCAAGATTTCAAATGACTCTCCAATTGCTAAAAGCCTGATTGGCAAAGTAGTTGGAGATGAAGTAAAGGTCCAGACGCCTGGAGGAGATATGGACGTAAGAATCACTTCAATTAACTAATACAAAAAACATTCCGGTGTATGCCGGAATGTTTTTTTAAACTGAATGTAACTTTTATCTTGTTTCCCCGTCAAATCCTGTACAGTACAGAGGTCCTGTTTTAATATAAGGAAAAGCTGCTCTTGTAACTGGTACTGTTAATCATGATATGCTGGTTTAGATTCCATTCATGAGGGAAGAGTTGAACGAGGAGTGATATGATGAATAGTTCGAGGTCAGATATTCAAAGTAAAAAGCGGAAACAAAATATATTTCTGAATACATCCATTGCAGTTGTATTCCTTTTAATTGCAGGGGTTTCAGCATTTATTTTTCTTGGAGATAATGAAAATCAGGCTGCAGAGACAGAAGAAAAAACAATTGCAGAACAGGTACAGGAAAATGCCGGTGCACAGGATGATAACAGTAATGACACAAATGAGCTGACTGCAAGCGAAATCGATTCTGATGACAGCGAAGGCAATTCTGATGAGGATGCTGAGTCAGAGGAAGCCGCAGCCGATGATGAGAAGAAGAAAAAAGAAGCTGCAGAGAGAAAGAAAAAAGAAGATAAAAAGAAAGAGAATGAGAAAAAAGAAGAGTCAGATACAAATGAAGACTCCGAGCGTCCGTCAGATGGAGAGTTCAAGCCGGTTGGAACCGAACAAACCGGAGAACACGTATCGTCATATGAAGAAGGCAGTGTAGACTGGAATGAGAAATTAAAGGCAGCTGCATATGCAACAGGACTTGATATGAGTACGATGACAGTCTGGTGGGTAGGAAATGATGGCGGCCCACAGAAAGCTAGAGTGGATGTAGCTTCTCCAGGTGCAGGGGCTGCTGAATATCGTGTCCATATGGAGTGGGTCGATCAAAAGGGCTGGAAGCCGGTAAAAGTGGTTGAGTTATAATTGTGTATGAATAAAAAAGTGCTGCGGTGATCAAACCGCAGCACTTTTCTAATGATTTAGGCTTTGTTGAAGTTGGCTGGTGAATTCCGCTTCAGGGGGAGCCCCCTGAAGCGGAATTCACCAGCTGTGCAGAAACAACATAATTTTTAACATAGCTATGATTTAAAATGCACGCTCGCCGTATAATAAGGCTTACCTTCAGGAGAGAATACAGTCTGGTGGCTGACAGCGTGAACACGCAACATAATTGCCTGGTTGTTTTCGATCTGCCTTTGGATCTTTTTTTCAAGCTCCTGCAGGGAATATGCATCAAAAAACTCTATTTTGTCTTTAATTAAATCCAGTTCAAAACCCATCTTAATCCTCCAGCGTTTTTATTCATTATATCACGCCTTCATTGATCTTTTATAGTCACTATGGTAAGTTCATATCAGTTTTGAGATTGAATACAGAAGGCAGGGATTTTGATGAAAATTGGTATTATTGGTGCGATGGAAGAAGAAGTGGAGTTGCTTCGTTCAAGCATGGAAAACGCTGAGACAGAAACAATTGCAAATAGTGAATTCACAACTGGACAATTAAAACAAAAAGAGGTCGTACTCGTCAAAAGCGGAATTGGGAAAGTGAACGCTGCGATGACAACCACCATTTTAATGGAACGCTATCAGCCCGATGTCATCATTAATACAGGATCTGCAGGTGGTTTTGATCCTGCACTGAATGTTGGTGATGTTGTGATATCAAAAGATGTACGTCATCATGATGTAGATGTGACGGCATTTAATTATGAGTATGGACAGGTACCTGGGATGCCGGCAGCCTTTACAGCTGATGATAAGCTTAGAGAAACAGCTTTGAAATGTGCAGAAGCTATTCATGAGATTAAATCTGTCTCCGGTCTGATTGCAACTGGAGATTCATTTATGAACGATCCAAAACGGGTTGAGGCATTACAGGGAAGATTCGAAAATCTGCAGGCGCTGGAGATGGAAGCTGCTGCAATTGCTCAGGTAGCTCATCAATATGAAGTGCCATTTGTTATTATTCGTTCACTTTCTGATATTGCCGGAAAAGAGTCTCACCTATCCTTTGATCAGTATTTAAAAACAGCTGCCGTTAATTCTGCTAACCTGATTATCAAAATTACAGAAGAACTTTAAGTTTCCTCATCGAAATGGTGAAAGAGCTTCATCAGCGCTCTTTTTTCAATACGTGAAACGTAGCTTCTCGAGATGCCGAGCTCTTTGGCAATCTCCCGCTGCGTTTTTTCTTCTTCTCCATTAATGCCAAACCTTGCACTGATCACTTCACGTTCCCGTTCATCAAGCTTTGTAACAAAGCGCCTGATTTTTTCGCCATTCATTTTCTGGGCAATGACCTCGTCTAACTCTTCCTCCTCGCTCTGCAGCACATCGATGAGACTAATGGCATTTCCATCCTTATCCTCACCGATTGGGTCATGGAGTGAGATATCTTTTTTTGTCTTTTTGAGAGACCTGAGAAACATCAGTACTTCATTTTCAATACATCTGGCAGCATATGTTGCCAGTTTTGTCCCTTTATCATATGAGTAACTGTCAATCGCTTTAATTAAGCCGATTGTGCCGATTGATATTAAATCCTCTGTTGTTTCACCGGTATTTTCAAATTTTTTAATGATATGTGCTACTAATCTCAGGTTATGTTCAATTAACAATCTTTTAGCATCATCACTGCCGTTTTGAAGCTCAAGAATCGCTTTTTTTTCATCCTCTTTACTTAAAGGCTCAGGGAAGGCATTTTGCTTAAAATAGCCTGTTAAAGCAGGCAGATCAACGAGAGCGGATAAAATTAAAAAAATTGACAAGCTTTCTCCTCCTTTCACCGGTTATTACACCGTATGAAAAAAAACAGAAAACTTGCCAGTCCCATTAATTCATCTTATATTCAGCAATTGTTTTGCTGATTTTTCCTGACCCTTGGCATTCACTGCATTTTAGCCTCAATACCCGGAGTTTTTTCACAGAGCCGATTCCATGACAGCCTGGACTGATCACAGTTACTCTCATGATAAGTCCTCCTGTTTTGAATTTTCAGTACTCTTTATTTTATTTTACCTGTCAGCATGGAATTAAGCTACGGTGAGTTAATTTTCTTTTTTTGAAATTTCCATTTCAAGTAACTGAAGGAAGTCTTCTGAAAGCTTTTTTTCTTTTGCAGCTTCGTATGCCATGATCAATGCTTCAAGTGATAACTTGTCCATAATCATACCCCTTTCAATGTTCCGTATTTTAAAGGTATCAAAGGAAGCCTGAAAGAACAAGTGTTCTGTTATCCACAGGCAATAGTGAATAACCTGTGTAAAAGTTGTGCATAAAGGTTACATACTTAATAACAGCAGTAATCTTTATGTTTATATAGTTATCCACAGAAAATCTGTGACACGATATTTGTCGAACGAATCTTGTAATGAAATCTGATAAAGATTCATTTTGAACTAACCTGTCAGATGATGTATGATATAGACTTGAAGTGAAGAGGTGGAGAACAATGATAAAACTATTTTTGCCTAATGAATACGTTGATAGCGTGTTTGAGATAACACCTGCAAAATTAAAAGAGCAGGGGATAAAAGCAATTATTACTGATCTGGATAACACTTTAGTAGAGTGGGATCGGAAAAACGCAACACCGAAGCTGATTAAATGGCTCGAAGGCATGCAAAAAGAAGGAATTCTTGTCACGATCGTTTCAAATAACAACCAATTAAGAGTAGGGGCCTTTTCTGATCCAATCGGGGTGCCATTCATTTATCACGCAAGAAAACCGATGGGCCGTGCATTCAGGCAGGCGATTCGAGATATGAACGTAAAGAAAGATGAAACTGTAGTCATTGGTGATCAACTGATGACAGATGTACTGGGCGGCAATTTAAATAAGCTTTATACAATTCTGGTCGTGCCTGTAGCAAAAACTGACGGTTTTTTTACTAAATTCAATCGCATCATTGAGAGAAGACTGCTGAATTTCTTCAAGAGAAAAAACATGATCCAGTGGGAGGACAAAAAGTGAGCGAAGAAAAGTTAACGTGTATTGGCTGTGGAGTTGAAATCCAGACGACCGATAAAGATGGACTTGGATATGCACCCCCTTCAAGCCTTGAAAGAGAACAAATCGTATGTCAGCGCTGCTTTAAGCTGAAGCATTATAACGAAGTCCAGGATGTGGCTTTAACAGATGATGACTTTCTAAAAATACTGAATGGGCTTGGCCAGGCTGATGCACTCATTGTGAAGGTTGTGGACATTTCAGATTTTAACGGCAGTTTTCTGACAGGTCTTCACCGATTCGTAGGAAAAAATCCGGTATTACTGATCGGTAATAAAGCGGATGTGCTTCCTAAATCGGTTAAAACAAACAAACTGATCAACTGGATGAAATATGAGGCAAGCCAAATGGGGCTGAAGCCGGTTGATGTGCTTTTGTGCAGTGCTGATAAAGGGCATCACATTCAGGACGTCCTTCAGGCGATTGACCGCGAACGAAACGGCCGTGATGTTTATGTGGTTGGTTGTACAAATGTCGGCAAATCAACACTAATCAATCGTATTATTAAAGAAGTAAGCGGGGAGCAGGATATTATTACGACTTCCCAGTTCCCTGGGACTACGCTCGATATGATTGAAATTCCACTTGATGATGGTAAAGCGATTATTGATACACCCGGCATTATTAACAGGGATCAAATGGCACACGTCATTAATAAAAAGGATTTGAAAAAAGTCCTGCCTAAAAAGGAATTAAAACCTAAAGTATTTCAGCTGAATGAAGAACAGACTTTATTCATCGCCGGGCTCGCGCGCTTTGACTTCATCAGTGGTGGAAGGAACTCTTTTACATGTTACTTCTCCAATGAACTTGAAATCCATCGGACAAAGCTTGAGAAAGCAGATGAGCTGTATGAGCGTCATGCAGGGGATATGTTATCACCACCTAGAGCAGAGGACCTTGAATCATTTCCTCCATTGAAAAGGCAGGAATTTACGATCAGAGAAGGTAAAACTGATATTGTCTTCTCAGGACTAGGCTGGATTACAATTAATGAGCCTGGTGCAAAAATTGCAGCATATGTACCAAAGGGTGTTAGCGCGATTATCAGAAAGTCGTTAATATAAATAGCAGGAGGAACATTTTATGAAGCTTGCAGTGATTGGCTATCCAATTCGCCATTCGAAATCTCCATTCATGCATAACATCTGGATGAATGAGTTAAATATTGATGGGCAATATGAAGCAATAGAAGTTTCTCCTGATCAGCTTGAACAGCAGATTCATTTCTTTAAGGAAAACAATTATACAGGGTTTAATGTCACCATCCCGCATAAGGAAAATGTCATTCAGCACCTGGATGACATTGATGAAGCAGCAAAAGATCTGGGCGCTGTAAATACTGTACTGATCAAGAACGGAAAATGTACAGGTTATAACACGGATGGGAATGGGTTTTTACAATCCTTATTAACAAAACGCTCTGAGGCGGAAATCAGACAGGCGCGTATATTAATCTTAGGAGCTGGCGGAGCTGCCAAAGGAATCACAGGCTCACTAAAATCCTTTGGAGCGAGCCAGATATCGATCGCTAACCGCACATCTGCAAAAGCTGTATCGCTTGTTGATGCGCTTGGACTCACAGGTGAGGGCATGGACCTGAGTAAAGCGCAAAACCAGCTCCAGGATTATGACATCGTAATTAATACAACATCCGTCGGCATGTTCCCGCACATTCATCAGCTGCCAATTGATACCTCTTTCATGAAAAAAGGGGCACTCGCAGCAGATATCATCTATAATCCTTTAAGGACACAATTTTTATTAAAGGCTGAATCAGCCGGAGCCGATTCGTTAAACGGGATCGGTATGTTTGTCTTTCAGGGTGCGCTTGCTTTTGAAATGTGGACATCAAGAAAGCCGGAGGCAGCTGAGATGATCATAAAAATCACAGATAAAATGAAACAGGAGTGAAAATATGTTAACAGGTAAACAAAAAAGATTTTTACGTGCAGAAGCACATAATCTATCGCCGATCTTTCAGGTAGGTAAAGGCGGCGTAAATGATAATATGATTAAACAGATCTCTGAAGCTTTGGAGGTCAGGGAATTAATTAAAGTCAGCATCCTTCAAAATTGTGAGCAGGATAAAGACGAAGTAGCGAAAGCACTTTCTAAAGGAGCGAAAGCTGAACTTGTTCAATTAATCGGGCATACAATCGTATTATATAAAGAATCTCGTGAGAACAAAAAAATCGAACTGCCGAAAGTGCGAAAGTAATGAAAAAGCGCGTTGGAATCATGGGTGGAACCTTTGACCCTGTCCATATCGCTCATTTAATCATGGCGAACGAAGCTTATCACGCCCTTGGCCTGGATGAAGTGAGGTTCATGCCAAACGCCACACCACCGCATAAAGATATTTCCGGTCAGACAAGCGCCGAAGAAAGGTGCAGACTGATTGAAAAAAGTATAGCTGGTGTTCCTTATTTTAAGCTTGAGCTGACTGAAGTATTAAGAGAAGGAAAATCATTCAGCTTTGATACGATGTCTCAATTTACACATCAGGAGCCGGATACAGATTTCTTCTTCATCATCGGCGGTGATATGATTGAATCATTATCATCGTGGTATCGTATAGAAGAACTGAAAAAAATCATCACGTTTGTAGGTTTCGAAAGACCTGGTTACACAAGTGATCATCAAGAGGACGTCATAATGATTAAAGGCCCCGTAGTAGAGCTTTCTTCTACAATGCTGAGAAAACGGCTGGCGGAAAAGCAGGATTGCAGATTTTTAATTCCTGAAAAAGCCTATACGTATATTTTAGAGGAGGGGCTCTATGAATCTTGAACAGGCTAAACAGATTGTCAAAGACATACTCCCTGAAAAAAGATATATTCATACACTCGGTGTCATCGAAGCTGCATGTTCACTTGCTGAAAAACATGATGCAAGTGTAGAAGATGCAGGTGTCGCTGCTGCACTTCATGACATGGCTAAATTTCATGATAAAAATGAAATGAGAAATGTCATTATTGATCATCAGCTTGATCCCGCGCTGCTGGATTTTCATCATGAACTCTGGCATGCACCTGTTGGCGCAGTTTTTGCCAGGGAAAAGCTCGGTATTTTAAACGAGGATGTACTCAATGCCATCAGGTATCATACGACCGGCAGAACAAATATGAGTAAATTAGAAAAAATTATTTATATTGCCGATTATATAGAACCGGGCAGAACGTTCACCGGTGTAGAGAATGTCCGTGAAGTTGCGGCACAGGATTTGGATAAAGCAATGAAAATCGCATTAAAACAGTCCATTGAATTTTTAATCAATAAAAGCCAGCCGGTGTTTCCTGACACACTCGCAAGCTATAACGAATACGTGCAAAAGGAGAAGTGAGTATGACGAAAGAAAACGAATTATTATCACTTGCATATAACGCGGCTGATGACAAAAGAGCAGAGGATATTGTCGCTTTAAATATGCAGGGGATTTCACTGATTGCAGATTATTTTGTGATCTGCCACGGTAACTCTGATAAACAGGTTCAGGCAATTGCTAAAGAAGTCAAGGACCGCGCTGAAATAGAAGGCTTTAATGTAAAGCGTATGGAAGGTTACGATGAAGCGAGATGGGTTCTTGTGGACCTTGGCAGTGTCATTGTCCATGTGTTCCATCGTGATGAGAGAGATTACTACAAACTTGAAAAGCTTTGGGGAGACGCTCAGATTGAAGATATGACGAGCACCATCAGCTAATGGCTTACGATCAGTTTGCTTATGTCTATGACAGACTAATGAGCGATGTTCCTTATGATGAGTGGATGAGCTTTTTAATCCGCCAGAAAGAAGTATTTAAGGTAGACGGCATGAAACTGCTTGATGTAGGCTGCGGGACTGGTGAATGGACTGTAAAAGCTTCAGTAGCCGGTTTTGAAACGGTCGGGATCGATCTTTCAGAATCCATGCTTTCAATGGCGCAGCAAAAAGCAATGGAAGCGGGGCAGTCGATCAGATTTTTCCAGATGGACATGTCTGAGGCGGAAGATCTTGGTCAATTTGATCTGATTACAATTTTTTGTGATTCGCTGAATTACCTTGAGACTGAAGAAACTGTTCAGGAGACATTTAAAAGAATGTATGATCTGCTCGCATCTGATGGCATTTTTATGTTTGACGTTCACTCTGTGTATAAAGTTAAAGAACTTTTTGCAGGGCAGACTTATTCATACGATGATGGTGAAGCAGCTTATATTTGGAATTCATTTGAAGGAGAATATGAGAACAGTGCTGAGCATGAGCTGACTTTTTTTATTAGGGAAGAGGAAAATCTTTATTCGAGATTTGATGAATTTCATAAGCAGCGAACATTCCCGGTAGAGCAATATAAGAAATGGCTTGTTGAAGCAGGTTTTACAGTGGAGAATATTACCGCTGATTTTAATGAGACAGATCCTCATGAACTAAGCGAGCGTATATTTTTTACATGCACGAAGAGATAACTTTTCGTGTTTTTTATTGACTTTTATTTCTGCCATAATATAATGAATGTAATCTTCTGACAGTCATCTGCTAGATCATGGAGGACTGCATCATGCTACTTTGGTTCAAAACGCATCAAAAACCTCTCTTTGTTTTCATTCCTCTCCTCATACTCTTCTTATTTTTCATGTTTTATCAGACCACTCAAAGTTCTGTTCCTGTTGAAAGTCCGCTCCATGAGAAAAAAAGCCTGATCAATCAAACTGAAGGTGCTTCAGCTGTGTTAGAGGATCCTTTTATATTTGTAGACGTGAAGGGTGAAGTGAAGCATGAAGGCGTCTATGAAATGAAAATTGGAGACAGGGTCATCGATCTGATCCAAAAAGCCGGCGGGGAACTTCCGGAGGCTGACATGGCTGCAGTAAATATGGCACAAAAACTGCAGGATGAAATGGTCATTATGGTCCCTGCAATTTCTTCTGAATTAACAGGAAACCAGCCAGTACAATCTGATACAATAAATATTAATAACGCAACCCAATCAGAGCTTGAAACCATTCCCGGTATCGGTCCGGCCAAAGCGTCGGCTATTATCCAGTACAGGGAAGAGCATGGTCAATTTAAATCGATTGAGGAAATCATGAATATTTCAGGTATTGGCGAAAAAACATTTGAAAAATTGAAAGAGTCGATCAGCACTTATTGATTACAGACTGAAACCGAGCAAAATTAACAGCAGCAGCTGTCAGGAGGCGTTAACGATGAACAGAATTTCCTGGAATCAGTATTTTATGGCACAAAGTCATTTGCTTGCCCTTAGAAGTACCTGTACGAGGCTGACAGTAGGAGCGACGATTGTGCGCGAACAGCGCATTATTGCGGGGGGATATAATGGTTCAATTAAAGGCGGGACACATTGTATTGATGAAGGGTGCTACGTGATTGATAACCACTGCGTCCGTACAATTCATGCTGAAATGAATGCCATTTTACAATGTGCAAAGTTTGGTGCAGCCACTGAAGGTGCCAGTATGTATGTAACACATTTTCCATGTCTGCAATGTACAAAAGCCATCATTCAGGCAGGGATTTCAAAAATCTATTATGCAAGTGATTATAAAAATCATCCGTATGCGATCGAGCTGCTTGAGCAGTCAGGTGTACAAACTGAGTGCGTACCTTTTGACCCGTCATCAATTGAACAGCTTATTTCTCCCGCCGCACAGGGAAGAGTGAATTGAAGCTGATACTCTACAGCGCCCCCGCAGCCCTAGCAGGTGCAGCGGGGGCATATCATTCTGATATGGTCCCCTTTATCATTCTTCTGCTTCTCTATTATTTTCTAAAGTCTTCAAGCATCGTAATTCTCTCTGTATCAATGATGATCTGTATTCTCTTTTATCTCCAGACAGACCATCAGCTTCAAGCGCTTCAAACTTCAATCTCTCCTGAGCAATCTTCTTTATCCCTCAACATTTTAACACCATTTACAGAAGGCGAAAACAAACGGGCGGTTGCCATACATGGTTCAGAAAAACTGATGATCACTATACCTGAGAAGCATCAGGCTCTGATCGATAAAGTGCCGGCTCACAGTAAATGTATCTGGGAGGGCGAACTCATGTCACCGCAACCTGCCGAAAATTTTAATGCATTTGACTATCAACGATATCTATTCTATGAAAATATACATTGGATATTCAGGGTTCATGATTTTAAAAATTGTATTCCTGTAAAAAAGTCATTCTTTTCACTTTTGACTGATTTGCGCGCTAAGGGAACCGCGAGAACAGAAGAGATTTTTCCGGATCACATAAAAGGAATTGCGGGTGCGTTGCTATTTGGAGACAGGGGAATGATGGAAGAGGAACAGATCAGAATGTATCAGCGCTTAGGTGTGATTCATCTCCTCGCCATTTCAGGCATGCATGTTGGAATGATTACTTTCTTTCTTTGGAAAGTCCTTTTAAGAGCAGGGTTGACGAAAGAAACGATCAGAATCAGTCTGTTTATCATTTTACCTTTTTACGCAGTTATGGCTGGTGCCGCATCGCCGGTTTTAAGGGCCGTTGGAATGGTCCTTTTGGGATTAAGTCTCCAATATGTATTTGTCCGTCTGCCGCTGCTTCATATTTTAAGCACCGTGTTTGTAATCCATTTATTTTTGTTTCCACTGGAGCTTGTAAATGCCGGGTTTCAGCTGAGTTATGCAGTCAGTTTTACACTGGCAATTTCTTCCGGGAGGATCTTAAAATATCAAAATAAAATAGTCAGTCTTCTAATGGTTACAACAGTGGCGCAGCTTGGTGCAATGCCAATCATTCTGTGGCATTTTTACGAACTTTCTTTATCCTCCTTATTCATGAATCTGATTTATGTGCCTCTGTATACGCTGGTCATTCTTCCTTCATTTATTTTTATTTATCTCCTGTCATTTATTTCGATGGACGCGGCGATTTATGCAGCAATGATCCCCGCGACTCTTATTGCTCCCGTGGAACACCTCTCAGCGTTGATTTCAGATATTAAACGTTCAGTTCTGATCTCAGGTAAACCACCTACCCTCAAATTGATCATATTAAGTGCCGGATTAATCGTGATGCTAAGTTTGTTCGAAAAAGCCAGATTCAAGCTCTCAGGATGTTGTCTGATTGTACTGATTGCATATATGCTCGGTTCGCCTTATTTGAATCCGAAAGGAAGCATTACGTTTATCAGCGTAGGGCAGGGTGATAGCATTCTAATCCAGCTTCCGTTTAATCGGGGAAATTATCTGATTGACACAGGTGGTCAGGTTCATTTCGGAGAAGCTGACGATCGTTTTTCTGTTGGTGAAAAAATTGTACTGCCTTATTTAAAAAGTATGGGCATCTCCACAATTGACCTGCTGATATTGACACATCATGACTGGGATCATATTGGCGGGGCACAGGATTTATTAAAGGAACTGTTCATAAAAGAAGTGTGGACAAGTGAAGGATCTGCTGATAAGGAGGAAATGAAGACTTTACTGGAAGCATTCGTGCAGGAAGGAACGCCTGTTAAAGAAATAACAGAGACTGCAACCTGGGAGGTGGGGGGAAATAAATTTAAATTGATCACACCGGATGATCATCTTGAAGGGAATAATGCATCCTTAGTTTTGCAGGCCGATATGGGTGGGAAGAAGTGGCTCTTTACTGGAGATATAGAAAAAGAAACTGAAGAAGGGATGTCAAGTGAATTTGAAGATATCGACGTTCTGAAGGTAGCGCATCATGGAAGTAAGTCTTCTTCCACACAAGCGTTTTTAGATATTGCAAAACCGGAATTTGCCATCATTTCAGCAGGTAAGAATAACGTGTATGGTCATCCGCATCCTGATGTAATTAAAAGACTGGAGGGGACTGAAGTATACATTACTTCCGTGAATGGTGCTGTCAGGTATACCTTTACAGAGGGTGATGGCACTTTTGAGGTTGCAACACCATATAATATTGAAAAATAAAAAGAGCCCTGAAGGCTCTTTAAAAAAGTTAGGATCCCACGACTGAGATGATTGTTCCAACTGTGAATAATGCAGCGAAAAATCCAAATGATACAATAAATGCTACGCCGGAATCAATCAGGTCGTTTCGTTTCGATTGAACATTTTGTTCGAATTCATTCATGGTTACCCCTCCTATATACATTTTCAGTATAGTGCATCGTTTTAGAAAAATCCATAGTTACCATTTAAAATCTCTTACATTCAACAGCTTATCACAAATAATTCATAAATTGATACAAATACTACGCACAAACAACTGAAAAGGCGGTGACCCGGGCCCGGCTTTTCAGTGTTTATATAAGGCAGATCCGCTCTGCCCTTTCCACTGTTGTATAGGGAGTGAGATTTCCTATACAATAGTGGTGATACATATAAAAGTGAGGCGGATTTATTTGATAATTAAAGAATGGAACGCAATAAAAAAAGGACAGCTTGCGCCTGTTTATTTATTGTACGGAGAAGAAGAATATCTGCTTCATGAGACGAAACAGCTGTTAATTCAGCATGTGATTTCAGAAGAAGAAATGGATTTTAATTTCTCTCTTCATGATCTGGCGGATGAAGCCAGCCTTGAAGCTGCGATAGAAGATGCAGAATCTTTTCCTTTTATGGGTGAAAAACGTCTGGTTTTTATTGAAGGCGCTATGTTTTTTACTGCTGAAAAGAAAAAGGAATCCAAACAACAGTCAACTGATGTTCTTGAAGCTTACCTTGCGTCACCTGCACCTTATACAGTGCTCGTTATTCATGTCCCATCAGAAAAACTGGATGAACGGAAAAAGATTACAAAGCTGACGAAAAAAAATGCTACAGTCATTGAAGCCAAAAAATTAACGGTAAATGATATTAAAGGGTGGATTAAAAGTAAGGTTGCGGACCACCGGCTTCAGATTGAAGATGAAGCGGTTGAAAAACTTACGGTGCTCGCGGGAACCAATCTCTTTATGCTTGCAGGGGAAATCGAAAAGCTTTCGTTATATGCTGGCGGCTCAGATATGATCAGGCATGAGGATGTGGTACTTCTAACACCTAAGTCTGTAGAGAATAATGTGTTTGATTTAATTGAGTTCACATTGAATGGACGCACAGGGAATGCGATTGAACTGTACCATGACCTGATCAGGCAAAAAGAGGAGCCTTTAAAGCTGCTGGCGCTGCTTAGCGGTCAGTTCAGGCTGATCTACCAGGTGAAAAATATGAGCGGCAAAGGGTTCAGTCAGCAGCAGATTGCTTCAAGACTAAAGGTTCATCCGTTCAGAGTGAAGCTTGCCGGTCAGCACGCCACAAAGCTGTCGACCAATCATCTTAAGATAATTATGCTTGAGCTTGCTGAATGTGATCTTTCACTAAAATCATCCTCAGGAAAAAAAGAGATGATACTTGAAATGTTTCTGACAAAACTCCCGGCACTCAGCCGATAAAAAAAGCCGATGCATGCAGCATCGGCTTAAATATTATGCGTTAAGCTTTTTCGTAAGACGAGACTTTTGACGGTCTGCGTTGTTTTTGTGAATAAGCCCTTTTTGTGCAGCTTTGTCAAGCTGTTTTACAGCTGATGAAAGCAATTCTGTCTTGTTGTCAGAATCGTTCTGAACAGCAGTTTCGAAACGCTTGATCGCTGTACGCATAGATGATTTTTGCTGAATGTTCGCTTCGTTGCGAGCAGCATTTGTCTTTGTGCGTTTGATAGCAGATTTAATGTTTGGCATTTATGTCACCTCCCGAACTGAATCGAGGACTTTTAAAAACTCGATTAACATGATTCACGCCATTTACGGCATACGGTTTCTCGTAAGGAACCGGTTAGATTCAATTACATAAGAACAAGGGATATTTTATCAAACGGACAAAGAGATTGCAATAGTAGTGAAAATAAATATTTGGATAAGCGTATAGAACACGAGCATTGAAACATCCTAAATAAAAATGCTGATGGGAGTTGACATGATGGCTTTTCGAACAGATCTTGCGCTTGAGGCTTATGAAGCTCTTTCTGCAGAGAAGGAATATGAGCTGATTGTTGAAGAGGAAGAGATCAATGAATTTAAGTTAAAGAAAATAAATGTCGATCAGGCTGCATCGGCTTTTACAGGAAAGAAAGCAGGAGATTACTGGACATTTGAAGCACCACAGTTGAGAACACAAAATGAGGAGTGGGTGGAAAAAGCATCTACAGCTTTATCACATGTCATCAGATCTTTTCTTCAAAAACAGCAAATCAGTGAAGAAGCACCGGTACTCATTGCGGGGCTCGGAAATTGGCAGATTACCCCCGATGCGCTTGGTCCGGACGTTTGCAGGAAGGTTTTTGTCACCAATCATTTATTTGAAGTTGAACCAAAGGCAGTCGAGGGGTTCAGAAGAACGGCAGCCCTTGCGCCAGGTGTTATGGGGCTTACAGGAATGGAAACCGCTGCAACGCTGAAAGGTGTGATTGAGCAGTATAAGCCGGGAGCAGTTATAATTATTGATGCGCTCGCAGCCAGATCCGCTTCAAGACTTCACACAACAGTTCAGATATCATCAGCCGGCATAAATCCCGGGGCTGGCGTCGGGAACAATCGGCAGGAGATCAGCAGTGAGCTTTTCGGGGTTCCTGTTATTGCAATCGGTATACCAACAGTCGTTGATGCTGCTTCAATTACCCATGACGCACTTGGATATTTTGAAAAAACGATGAAAATGAAGAGTAAGAAACAGCAGCCATCCTCACTTTTAATGACAAAGCCGTCAATTGAAGAGCTAGATAAAAATGAAGCGGATCCCCTGGAGAAAAGTGCGTACCTTGGGTTAATCGGTGAATTATCTGATGAGGAAAAACAGCAGCTCTTTACAGAAATCCTTTCTCCGATCGGGCAGAATCTGATTGTAACACCGAAAGAAACAGACCTTTATATTAAACAGGCGTCAGATATGCTCGCTTCTGCAATTGATCACGCACTGCATCATCCTGAAGAAACGTTCTGAATAAAAATTGTTTGCATATACTGCAAAAAGATTTCAATCAGGAGGTGGCCTGTTGAAAAAGACGCAGACTATGCATTCAGTCAATTTATTCCTAAAAACATTTCTCCTGCTTATATCTGTTATGGCGGCAGGGCTTTACCTTCCAAATGTAAAACAGGGAATCACTGACTTTTCATTTGCATTACCGGAAGAGCTGCCGCTAAGTACTACATATCTGATGTTACAAACTGAGTATGCCTACCTGACACCACAGGATGAATTGAAAGCAATATGGGATGCATTATCGGATACGGTATTTGATCCTGTGAACTGGCTTGCAATGGAGGGTTTCAATCATGAAGTTGCTGCGAATGAATTTCCTGCACCTTCTGAATCTGTCCCCCCGACAGAATGGTTTTTCAGCGGTGAAGAAGGAGAAGCGGTCGAGGTAAACCAGGCACCCATTACAGAAGATGACTCAGCGAACCCGCGTGTGTTTATATACTTTACCCATTCAAGAGAGTCTTTCCTGCCCTATTTACCAGATACGAAAGACCCTAACCTGGCTCATCATTCAAAAGTGAATATCACTCAGACAGGGCAATATTTTAAACAGTCATTTCACCAGAAAGGAATTCCGGTGAAAGTTGATTCGACTGATGTAATGGCAAAGTTAAAGGAAAGCGGCAGAGACTACTGGCAGGCTTATGATGCATCAAAAAATATCGTACAGGAAGCAATGAGTACGAATGATACATTGGAATATTTTATTGATGTTCACAGAGATTCTGTCAGACGTGAGGCAACCACGCTTCAATCTGATGGTCAGACCTATGCCAAAGTTGCTTTCGTTGTAGGAGGAGAGCATGAGGGTAGTAAAGAAAATGCATTACTTGCTGAGGAACTTCATAAAAGGCTGAATGAGCTTGTTCCCGGCATTTCACGTGGTGTGTATATTAAGAAAGGGGAACACACAAACGGAAAATTTAATCAGGATTTGTCCCCAAGGTCCATTTTACTTGAGCTTGGCGGAGTAGATAATAAGTTTGAAGAACTAGAAGCAACAACGGAAATTTTTACACAGGTAATGGCTGAATATATGCTCGATGCTGAACCGGTCAGTGCCCCTTAAAGTGTGCGATTGAAACACGCCTGTTTAACTGTTATACTTTACGCTAGTACAATTGCGTCTTAAAAACAGGAGTGGACACGAAATGAACCAGGAACAGCGTTTAAATAGACAGAAAAACATTAGAAACTTTTCAATCATTGCCCACATTGATCACGGGAAGTCAACACTTGCTGACCGGATTCTGGAGCAGACGAAAGCACTGACGGCCCGTGAGATGAAAGCGCAGCTGCTTGATTCAATGGATCTTGAAAGAGAGCGCGGAATAACAATTAAACTAAATGCAGTGCAGTTGAAATATCAGGCAAAAGATGGTGAAGAATATACTTTTCATCTGATTGACACACCTGGACATGTCGATTTCACATATGAAGTATCAAGAAGTCTTGCTGCATGTGAAGGAGCGATTCTTGTTGTGGATGCAGCTCAGGGGATCGAAGCACAGACGCTCGCCAACGTATATCTGGCGCTTGATAATGAACTTGAAATTCTGCCGGTTATTAACAAAATTGATTTACCAGCAGCAGATCCCGAGCGTGTTCGCCAGGAAGTTGAGGATGTAATTGGTCTCGATGCTTCAGATGCAGTGCTTGCATCAGCTAAAGCGGGTATCGGTATTGAAGATATATTAGAACAGATCGTTGAAAAAGTACCAGCACCTCAGGGTAACCCGGATGCACCTTTAAAAGCACTGATTTTCGACTCTCTCTATGATCCTTACAGAGGTGTAGTCGCTTATATCAGAATCGTTGAAGGCCGCGTGAAGCCAGGAGATAAAATCCGCATGATGGCTACCGGTAAAGAATTTGAAGTGAATGAGATTGGTGTATTTACACCAAAAGCAACTCCGCAGGATGAATTGACTGTAGGGGATGTAGGATACCTGACTGCAGCGATTAAAAATGTCAGCGACACACGTGTAGGTGACACGATTACAAGCGCAGTCACTCCTACTGAAGAAGCACTGCCCGGTTACCGCAAAATGAACCCGATGGTATATTGCGGTCTTTACCCGATCGACACTGCAAAATATGTTGATCTTCGTGATGCTCTTGAAAAACTCGAACTGAATGATTCGGCACTGCAATATGAAGCTGAAACCTCGCAGGCGCTTGGATTCGGTTTCCGCTGCGGGTTCCTTGGACTTCTGCACATGGAGATCATTCAGGAGCGAATCGAACGTGAATTTAATATTGATCTGATTACAACTGCACCGAGTGTAATTTATGACGTTTATCTTGAAGACGGCAGCCACGTAAAAGTGGACAACCCTGCAGCAATGCCTGATGCACAATCTGTTCATCACGTGGAAGAGCCGTATGTTAAAGCAACAATCATGGTCCCTAACGATTATGTTGGTCCTGTTATGGAGCTTTCACAGGCAAAGCGTGGTAATTTTATCGATATGAAATACATGGACGAATCCCGTGTAAACGTCGTATATGAAATTCCTCTTGCTGAAATTGTGTATGATTTCTTTGATCAGCTGAAATCGAGCACAAAAGGATATGCCTCATTTGATTATGAGCTAATCGGATACCATGAATCTAAGCTGGTTAAAATGGATATTCTTCTAAATGCTGAAAAGGTTGATGCGCTGAGCTTTATCGTTCATAAGGATTTTGCCTACGAACGCGGTAAGCTGATTGTTGAAAAGCTGAAGAAATTAATTCCACGCCAGCAGTTCGAGGTACCTGTACAGGCAGCTATCGGAAATAAAATCATTGCCAGATCATCTATTAAAGCGATTCGTAAAAACGTACTTGCTAAATGCTATGGCGGAGATATTTCACGTAAGCGTAAGCTGCTTGAAAAACAAAAGGCCGGTAAGAAACGTATGAAGATGGTCGGCTCAGTTGAAGTCCCTCAGGAAGCGTTTATGGCTGTCCTGCAGATGGATGAAGGCGAAAAATAATTTTGATACATCAGAATGGGGAGCGGGTTCTGCTTACGGCAGGAAACGTCCCTTTTTCTATGTTAAAGAAATGAGGAAAGACATGACATCTGCAGTATATATACACATTCCATTTTGTCACCATATATGTCACTACTGTGATTTTAATAAAGTGTTTATGAAAAATCAGCCGGTTGATTTGTATATTGATATGCTGATACAGGAAATGAAAACAGTGCATACAGGCTCTGAACCGATGAAAAGTATTTTTGTCGGAGGAGGCACACCTACCGCATTATCTGCTGAACAGCTAAAAAAACTGTGCGAAGGAATTCAGTCAACCTTCCGGATCACAGAAGAAACCGAGTATACGTTTGAAGCAAACCCGGGCGATCTCAGTAAAGATAAAATTAGTGTCCTGAAAGCCTCAGGGGTGAACAGACTCAGCTTTGGCGTGCAGTCATTTAACGACCGGCTGCTCGAGAAAATCGGAAGAAATCACCGCGCTGATGATGTGTACCGCTCGGTAAGAGAAGCGCAGGAAGGAGGCTTTAGTAACATCAGTATTGATCTGATCTATGCGCTACCTGAACAAACGCTCGAAGATTTCGAAGATACAATCGATCGTGCGCTCGAGCTCGATCTGCCTCATTACTCTGGCTACTCACTGATTGTAGAACCGAAAACCGTGTTTTATAATCTGATGAGAAAAGGGCGACTGCCACTCCCGGGTGAAGATACTGAAGCAGCCATGTATGATTTGCTCATGGAAAAAATGGCAGCGAAAGGGCTTCATCAATATGAAATAAGCAACTTTGCCAAACCCGGTCACGAAAGTCTTCATAACCTAACCTACTGGGAGAATGAAAGCTACTACGGTTTTGGTGCAGGCGCACACGGATATGTGAATGGCATCAGATACTCAAATATCGGACCCGTATCCAAATACATTCAAACTCTTAAAGACGGAAATTTACCCGTTTTTCATGAAGCGGAGGTTACGCTTTATGAAAAGATGGAAGAAGAGATGTTCCTCGGTTTAAGAAAAACAGATGGCGTATCAATTTCGCACTTCAAACAAAAGTTCGATGTTGAACTGATGGATATATTTGATGCACCGGTTAAAAACATGACTGAAAGAAAACTCTTGGTAGCTGAAAACGACCGCATCAGATTAACCCGGGAAGGGCGGTTTCTCGGAAATGAAGTTTTTCAATCATTTCTTGGATTAAATTAATGCATAGTCGTTGACAGTAAAATCATCATTTGATAACTTAAGAATTAGATTTAGCACTCGTGATAAGTGAGTGCTAACAGGGGTGATAAAAGATGCTAACAGATCGGCAATTACTTATTCTTCAAGTGATTATTGATGATTTTATTCGCTCTGCCCAGCCGGTAGGTTCGAGAAGCCTGTCCAAAAAAGTTGAGATTCCTTTCAGCTCGGCTACAATCCGAAATGAAATGTACGATCTTGAAGAAATGGGACTGTTAGAAAAAACCCATACTTCATCAGGGCGTATTCCTTCAGAGAAAGGCTATCGTTTTTATGTGGATCATCTGCTCTCACCGCAGGCTTTAAAGAAAAAAGATATGTCTCAGATACAATCTATCTTTGCAGACAGAATTCTTGAAATTGAAAACGTCGTTCAGCGTTCAGCTGAAATACTGTCGCAAATGACAAATTATACTTCAATTGTGCTCGGTCCAGATCATCAGGATAATAAAGTGAAAAGTGTACAGATTATTCCGCTGAATCAGGATAGCGCAATAGCCATTATCGTGACAGATACCGGGCATGTTGAAAACAAACGATTTACCATTCCGCCCGGTTTGAACCCTGAGGATATTGAACAGATGGTTAAGATACTGAATGATAAGCTGACAGGCACACCGCTTGCAGAGCTTCATGACAAAATGTATAAAGAAGTCGCATTATTTCTGAAGCGTCATATAGCGAACTATGATCTGATGATTGAAGCATTTGCGCAAATCATGAACATACCGGTCTATGACAAACTGTTTTTCGGCGGGAAAATGAATATGCTGAATCAGCCTGAATTTAATGATATTGATAAGCTCAGAATGTTGATGGATGTCATTGATAAGGAAGATTATTTATATCCGCTTATTAAAGAGAACAGTGGCTCAGGCATTCAGATCAGGATTGGCAAGGAAAATAATAATGAAGCTTTGAAAGACGTTTCCCTGATCACAGCATCCTTTCCGGTTATCGGAGGACAAAGCGGCTCACTAGCCATTCTTGGTCCCACAAGGATGGAATATTCCCGTGTGATCAGCCTGCTGAATGTTATTAGCATGGACCTGTCTAAAGCATTGTCACATTTTTATGATTCAGATGAAAATTGATGCCTGTCGGGGATTTTACCCTGGCAGTGCATTTTACTGAGCGGGTCTGGATCGTTCTTTAATCCGGGCGTTTAGCGAAGGTGAAAAAGGGAAAGCATTTCAAGGAGGTGAAAGATCGTGTCAGAAAAAGATGTACAACATGAAACAACAGAAGAGGTAAAAAATGAAGCGGTTGAAGAAACTGAGGAGACTGCAGATCAGGCAGTTGATCAGGAGGAATCAGTTGAAGCTCAAGAAGTTAACTGGCAGCAAAAAGCTGAGGAAGCTGAAGATAAGTATTTACGTCTTCACGCTGAATTTAATAACTACAGACGCCGTATTCAAAAAGAAAATGAAACATTACAAAAGTATCGTGCTCAAAATATAGTGACAGGCATATTACCTGCACTGGATAATTTTGAACGCGCGCTTAATATAGAGACTTCAAATGATGAATCTGCATCACTGTTAAAAGGTATGCAGATGGTTCACTCAAGCCTTTTAGAAGCGCTTAAGGCTGAGGGTGTTGAAATTATTGAGTCAACAGGTCAGCAATTTGACCCGAACCTTCATCAGGCAGTGATGCAAGTTTCTGAAGAAGGATATGAATCAAATACAGTCATTGAAGAACTCCAAAAAGGCTATAAACTGAAGGACCGTGTGATCCGTCCTTCAATGGTAAAAGTAAACGAATAATTGTATTTGGGAGGATGATGTTAAAATGAGTAAGATTATTGGAATTGACTTAGGTACAACAAATTCATGTGTCGCTGTACTTGAAGGCGGAGAAGCAAAAGTAATTGCGAACCCTGAAGGTAACCGTACATCACCATCAGTTGTATCATTTAAAAATGGTGAAATGCAGGTTGGGGAAGTAGCTAAGCGTCAGGCAATTACAAACCCTAACACAATCATGTCTGTAAAAAGACATATGGGTACAGACCACAAAGTAGAAGCAGAAGGCAAAGAGTATTCACCTCAGGAAATTTCTGCAATGATTTTACAATACTTAAAAGGATATGCTGAAAGCTACCTTGGCGAAGAAGTAACTAAAGCGGTTGTTACTGTTCCGGCATATTTCAATGATGCTGAGCGCCAGGCGACTAAAGACGCTGGTAAAATTGCAGGTCTTGAAGTAGAGCGTATTATTAACGAGCCAACTGCAGCAGCACTTGCATACGGTCTTGACAAGATGGACGAAGATCAGACGATTCTTGTATATGACCTTGGTGGCGGTACATTTGACGTATCAATTCTTGAGCTTGGTGATGGTGTATTTGAAGTGCGCTCAACTGCCGGTGATAACCGTCTTGGTGGTGACGACTTTGACCAGGTCATCATTGATCACCTTGTAGCAGAATTTAAAAAAGAAAACAGCATTGACCTTTCAAAGGATAAAATGGCACTTCAGCGTTTGAAAGATGCAGCTGAAAAAGCGAAGAAGGACCTTTCAGGTGTCACTTCAACACAGATTTCACTGCCATTTATTACAGCCGGGGAAGCAGGACCGCTTCACCTTGAAATGAACCTGTCTCGTGCGAAGTTTGAAGACCTTGCTTCTTCATTAATCGAGCGTACAATGGGACCAACCCGTCAGGCAATTAAAGATGCAGGTATGTCTGCTTCTGAAATTGATAAAGTAATTCTAGTAGGTGGATCTACACGTATCCCTGCTGTTCAGGAAGCAATTAAGAAAGAAACAGGTAAAGAACCTTCAAAAGGCGTTAACCCTGATGAAGTTGTTGCAATGGGTGCAGCAATCCAGGGTGGTGTACTGACAGGAGACGTTAAAGATGTTGTTCTTCTTGACGTAACACCATTATCACTTGGAATCGAAACAATGGGTGGCGTATCCACAGTTCTTATTGAACGTAATACAACAATCCCGACATCTAAATCACAGACTTTCTCTACTGCGGCTGATAACCAGAACGCAGTTGATATCCACGTGCTTCAGGGTGAACGACCAATGGCAGCGGATAACAAAACACTTGGGCGTTTCCAGCTTGGAGATATCCCGCCTGCACCACGTGGCGTGCCACAGATCGAAGTAACATTTGATATCGACAAAAACGGTATTGTAAATGTAAGTGCAAAAGATCTTGGTACTGGTAAAGAGCAGAAGATCACGATTAAATCTTCTACTTCTCTATCAGATGAAGATATCGAACGTATGGTAAAAGAAGCTGAGGAAAATGCTGAAGCGGATAAAAAGCGTAAAGAAGAAGCGGAAGTTCGCAATGAAGCTGATCAGCTGGTATTCCAGACAGATAAAACATTATCTGATCTTGGAGAAAAAGTTGATGAAGAAGAAAAGAAAAAAGCTGAAGCAGCACGCGATGAGCTGAAAGAAGCAATTGAAAAGAAAGAACTTGAAGAAATTAAAACGAAGAAAGACGCACTTCAGGAAATTCTACAGGCACTTTCAATGAAGCTTTATGAAGAAGCTGCACAGCAAGCTGAAGCAGAGCAGCAGGCTGAAGGCGGAAAGCCTGAAGACGATGTTGTTGACGCAGACTTTGAAGAGGTTGACGACGAGAAGAAATAATAGCACAAGCGGAAAAAGTCAAAGTCACGGTACTTTGGCTTTTTCTTTGCCATTGCAAGGGCAGCAGGAAAAATGCTAAAATAACCTTTATGCAAAAGGACCGGGGAGTGGAATCATGAGTAAACGAGATTACTACGAAGTACTTGGACTATCAGAAGGTGCTTCTAAAGATGAAATCAAAAAAGCTTACAGAAAGCTTTCAAAAAAATATCATCCGGACATTAATAAAGATGAAGATGCAGGCGACAAGTTTAAAGAAGTAAAAGAAGCCTATGAAGTATTAAGTGATGACCAAAAGCGTGCACATTATGATCAATTCGGTCATACCGACCCGAATCAGGGCTTTGGCGGCGGTGCAGGCTTCGACGGCTTCGGCGGATTTGAAGATATTTTCAGTTCGTTCTTTGGCGGTGGCGGCAGAAGACGTGACCCGAATGCACCAAGACAGGGGAATGATCTTCAATACACAATGACAATCCAATTTGAAGAAGCAGTGTTCGGAAAAGAAACAGATATTGAAATTCCAAAAGAGGAACAATGTGAAACATGTGGCGGAGATGGTGCGAAGCCAGGCACAACGCCTGAAACATGTCATTATTGTAACGGTTCAGGTCAGCTGAACGTTGAACAGCAGACCCCATTTGGCCGTATTGTGAATCGCAGAGTGTGTCATCATTGTGAAGGTTCAGGCAAGCTTGTGAAAGATAAGTGTACAACTTGTGGCGGTAATGGAAAAGTGAAGAAGCGCAAGAAAATTCATGTGAAAATTCCTGCCGGTGTTGATGATGGTCAGCAGATGAGAGTTGCAGGTCAGGGTGAACCCGGTTTTAACGGCGGACCTCCAGGAGATCTGTATGTTGTTTTCCGCGTGAGAGCGCATGAAATTTTTGAACGTGAAGGAGACGATATCTTCCTTGATATGCCGATTACTTTTGTCCAGGCGGCACTTGGAGATGAGCTTGAAGTACCTACTGTTCACGGCAAAGTAAAATGGAAGCTGCCGGCAGGTACTCAGTCAGGAACAACTTTCCGGATGAAAGGTAAAGGTGTTAAAAATGTTCATGGCTATGGACAGGGAGATCAGCAGATCCGTGTAAAAGTCATTACACCGAAAAAGCTCACAGACAGACAAAAGACGCTGCTCCGTGAATTTGCAGAGATCAGCGGAGATGTGCCTGATGAACAGCACGACAACTTCTTTGAAAAAGTAAAACGCGCATTCAAAGGTGAATAATAAAATATGAACTGTCGGGGCAGCCGCCCTGACAGCCTGAAGTGAAATGGAGCTGGTCTGATGAAGTGGTCAGAAATAAGTATTCATACAACAAATGAAGCAATTGAGCCAATTTCCAATATCCTGCATGAGTCTGGTGCCAGTGGCGTTGTTATTGAGGATCCGGGTGAACTATTAAAAGACAGGGAAGATCAGTTCGGCGAAATATATGACCTGAACCCTGAAGATTATCCAGATACAGGTGTCATGGTGAAAGCCTACCTTCCTGTTAACAGTTTTCTTGCTGAAACGGTTGATGGCATTAAACAGGAAATTAGTAATCTGATTTCATTTAATATTGATATTGGTGAAAATACAGTTGCCGTCAGTGAAGTGAATGAAGAGGATTGGGCTACTGCGTGGAAAAAATATTATAACCCTGTAAAAATTTCTTCAACCTTTACAATCGTACCTACATGGGAAGATTATGAAAGGGTTTCAAGTGATGAGCTGATCATCGAACTTGACCCGGGCATGGCTTTTGGAACAGGAACTCATCCAACTACTGTTATGTGCATCCAGGCGCTCGAACGTACAGTGATTAAAGGCGATACGGTGATTGATGTAGGAACCGGCTCGGGTGTGTTAAGTATTGCGGCAGCTTTGCTTGAAGCTTCGTCGGTACTCGCACTTGATCTTGACGAAGTTGCAGTCAAGTCAGCAACTGAAAACATCAAACTGAACCGTGTGGAAGAAACGGTTTCTGTTTCCCAGGGAAATCTGTTAAGCGGGACTTCAGAGCCGGTTGATGTCATAGTAGCGAATATACTGGCTGAAGTCATTATGACTTTCACAGATGATGCTTATTTAATGACAAAGCCGGGCGGCACATTTATCACTTCAGGCATTATTAAACAGAAAAAAGAAACAGTAAAAGAAGCGCTCAAAACTTCAGGTTTTGAAATTGATGAAGTAATGACAATGGAAGACTGGGTAGCGATTATCGCTACTAAGCCGGAAGCGTGATCAGGGATGCAGCGTTATTTTATTCAACACAAACCGGGTGAAAACGGGATATTATTAATCGATGGTGAAGATTATAAACATATTGTCCGTGTGATGAGAATGACTGAAGGTGACAGCGTCATTGCAGTTCTTGATCAGCATACCGTTTACGAATCAGAAATTGTAAAAATCGAAGAGAATCACCTTTCTCTCAAGCCGGTCAGTAAAATTGAACTTCAGTCTGAGCTGCCTGTAAATGTAACAATTGCTCATGGACTGCCAAAAGGCGATAAGCTCGACTATGTGATTCAAAAATCAACTGAACTGGGTATGACAGCACTGAAGCCGTTCACTGCTGAAAGATCGATTGTAAAGTGGGATCAGAAAAAAGGTAAGAAGAAGGCTGAACGCTGGAACAAAATTGCAAAAGAGGCTGCTGAGCAGTCACACCGGTCTATTATTCCGGAGGTGGAAGAGCCTGTAACTTCAAAACAATTACGTTCGTCTTTTCATGAATTTGATGCTATTATGATGGCATATGAAGAAGATGCCAAATCTGGAGAGGTGTCGAACTTTTATCAATTCCTGAATCAGTTGGAGACAAATGCTAATGTGCTTGTCATTATTGGTCCTGAGGGCGGTTTCTCTGAAAATGAAGTGAACGAGTTTACGCATGACGGGGCAGTCAGCTGTGGTTTGGGACCGAGAATATTAAGAACTGAAACCGCACCATTATACATATTGGCTGCGATTTCCTATCATTTTGAATTAATGAGGTGAAAAAATGGGAACAGTCGCATTTCATACGTTGGGATGTAAAGTGAACCATTACGAAACAGAGGCAATCTGGCAGCTGTTTAAAGCAAACGGATATGACAGAGTAGAGTATGAAGAGTCATCTGATGTGTACGTGATTAACACCTGTACAGTAACAAACACAGGTGACAAGAAGAGCCGTCAGGTAATCAGGCGGGCGATCCGCAAAAATCCTGATGCTGTTATTTGTGTGACCGGGTGCTATGCCCAGACGTCTCCTGCAGAAATTATGGCGATTCCTGGCGTAGATATTGTCGTTGGTACACAGGACCGTACAAAGATGCTTGATTATATTGAACAATACAGACAGGAAAGACAGCCAATTAACGGTGTGACAAACATCATGAAAAACCGCGTCTACGAAGAACTGGATGTACCGGCCTTTACTGATCGTACACGGGCCTCACTGAAAATTCAGGAAGGGTGCAATAATTTTTGCACATTCTGTATTATTCCGTGGGCTCGGGGCCTTATGCGTTCAAGAGATCCTGAAGAGGTCCTCAGACAGGCTCAGCAGCTTGTAGATGCAGGCTATAAGGAAATCGTTTTGACAGGTATTCACACAGGTGGGTATGGAGAAGATATGAAGGATTATAACCTGGCAATGCTTCTTACAGACCTTGAAGAAAAAGTAACAGGACTTAAGCGGATCCGTATTTCATCAATTGAAGCGAGTCAGCTGACTGATGAAGTAATCGAAGTCATTGACCGCTCAAACATGGTTGTAAATCACCTCCACGTTCCTCTTCAGTCAGGTTCAAATACAGTCCTGAAAAGAATGAGACGTAAATATACAATGGAATTTTTTGCTGAAAGACTGGAAAAGCTCAAAAAAGCACTTCCAGGACTTGCGGTTACTTCTGATGTAATTGTTGGTTTCCCTGGTGAAACGGAAGAAGAATTTATGGAAACATATAACTTCATCCGCGAGCAGAAGTTCTCAGAGCTTCACGTGTTCCCGTATTCAAAACGTACCGGTACACCTGCAGCGAGAATGGATGATCAGGTAGATGAAGAGGTTAAAAATGAGCGTGTACACAGACTGATTTCACTTTCAGATCAGCTGGCAAAAGAATATGCTTCTAATTACCAGAATGAAGTACTCGAAGTGATCCCTGAAGAACCATTTAAAGAAGATACAACAGGCTCTTTATATGTCGGTTACACAAGCAACTATCTGAAAGTCGTATTCCCTGCTAATGAAGAGATGGTTGGCAAGCTTGTGAAAGTTAAAATCACAGAATCAGGATACCCTTACAATAAAGGTGAATTTGTAAGAGTGCTTGAAGAAGAATTAACGGTATAAAGCGTTAAGTAATAGATTTTTTTAAAACAAATCGCCAATAAGATAAAAAAGTTCAATTTGATGGAATGATTTTAAAAGACTTAGACAATAATTTTGTCTAAGTCCTTTTATATTAGGCATTTCAACCGCTAAGTGTTAAAATAGGTACGTACATCTAAATGAAAAGGGGTATTACCATGACACAAATCGCAAAAATGATCGACCATACACTACTAAAACCGGAAGCAACGAAAGAACAGATAACTAAACTGTGTGAAGAAGCAGCAGAGCACGGTTTTATGTCTGTATGCGTAAACCCATACTGGGTGAAGCTTTCGGCAGAACTTCTGCATTCAACAGATGTAAAAGTCTGCACAGTAATCGGCTTCCCACTCGGCGCATCTGCGACTGAGACAAAAGCTTTTGAAACGAAACAGGCAATTGAAGATGGTGCAACTGAAGTGGATATGGTGATTAACATCGGCGCACTGAAAAGCGGTGACTTTGACACAGTAAAGCAGGATATTCAGGCTGTAACTGCTGCTGCAAAAGGAAAAGCACTATCAAAAGTGATTATTGAAACTTCACTTCTGACTGAAGAAGAAAAAGTGAAGGCTTGTAAGCTTGCAGTTGAAGCAGGTACTGACTATGTAAAAACTTCCACTGGTTTCTCAGGGGGCGGTGCAACACCTGAAGATATCGCACTGATGAGAAAGACTGTGGGACCTGACCTGGGCGTAAAAGCTTCAGGCGGAGTACGATCTGCAGAAGATGCACAGGCAATGATTGATGCAGGAGCTACACGTTTAGGTGCAAGTGCCGGCATCAAGATCGTTCAGGGACAAACGGCTGACAGTGATTATTAAAGTTTAATTCAACAAATGATCATCAGCTGAATCTCGAAGTCTTTTCAACTCTTAATTGAGCGCTGAAAAGGCTTCTTATTCTTTCGAATACCTGTTGACCAGCACTTATACTTGGTTTATACTGTATAAGTACATGGGATTACCCATGAATGTCAGTAAGTATCCCTATCTTACTGCATGCAATGAAGAATTCACATTCGTGTTTCTCTTTGCTTGAATATGTAAGCGTAGTGTTCGGAGGGAGGGAATTAGAGATGTCAAAAACGGTCGTTCGTAAAAACGAATCACTCGAAGATGCTCTTCGCCGCTTTAAAAAGACTACATCAAAGGCTGGTACTCTTCAGGAGTTCAGAAAGCGTGAATTCTATGAAAAGCCAAGCGTTAAGCGTAAGAAAAAGTCTGAAGCTGCAAGAAAGCGCAAATTCTAATATAGGAGCAGGTGCATGAAGTGAGTATGTTAGATCGTCTGAATGAAGATATGAAAACAGCAATGAGAAATAAGGAAAAGGAACGTCTTTCAGTAATCCGGATGCTTAAGTCTTCGTTGCAAAATGAAGGATATAAAGTTGGCCATAGTGATTTAACTGAAGATGAAGAATTGACTGTGCTTTCCCGCGAGTTAAAACAGCGGAAAGATTCTTATGCTGAATTTAAATCTGCAGGTAGAGATGATCTGTCTGATAAGCTTCTTGATGAAATCGCCTTAATTGAAACCTATATGCCCCGTCAATTGACAGAAGAAGAGCTTGAAGTCATTGTGATCGAAACGATCAATGAAACAAATGCTTCCTCTAAAGCTGATATGGGCAAAGTGATGAGCAGTATTATGCCTAAGGTCAAAGGCAAGGCTGATGGAGCCCGTATTAATAAAATGGTTCTCCAACACTTATCATAAAACTGAATTTGTTTATTCAGGTTCAGACCAATCAAGCCGTGTTTGCAATGTGCAACACGGCTTGATTTTTTTATATTAAACATTCAGAATAAAAGTAAGGTTAAAAGTGAAACCTTTTTTTGATACATACGTATAGTAGGTAAGTCATTAATAGCTACCCAGTCACTGGCAGATAGAAGGGGGGAGTAAAATGAAGATTATCGGAGTGAAACTGTTAGCTGCCTTTGTTGTCTTATTGTCACTGTTCTCTTTTGTTCAGCCGGCAGATGCAAATGGTCAGAAAGTGTATGTGGCTCCGGTTAAAAAAGAGGTTGAAAGAGGATTGGCAGCATTCCTTGAAAGGTCGATTAATGAAGCTGAAGAAAATGATGCTGAAGCGTTAATACTGGATATTAACACGCCAGGAGGAGCTGTAAACGCTGCTGAGGAAATCGGTGAGATTATGCTGAACAGTGAAGTTGATCTCATTGCATACATTAATCCGAATGCTTTGTCAGCAGGTTCTTATATTGCACTGTATGCAGATGAAATTTATATGTCGCCTTCAGGTAAGATGGGTGCTTCTGCTGTGATTACAAGTGCAGGTGGAGATGCTGATAGAAAAGCTCAAAGCGCATGGCTTGCTGCGATGATCAATGCTGCTGAGTCTTCTGATAAAAACAGAGATCCGAAATTCGCTGAAGCAATGGTTGATCAGTCCATTGAGATTGATGGAGTTGTTGATGAAGGTGAGCTGTTAACCTTTACGCCTTCAACAGCGGAAGAAAACAATTACTCTGAAGGGACTTATGCGAGCCTTGATGAATTGGTCGCTGGACTCGGGTTTAGTGATGCTGAAGTGGTTTCTGTAGAACCAACTTTTACTGAAAACCTGGCACGTTTTGTCACGAATCCGATTGTAGTACCGATTCTCCTTTCAATGGCAAGTCTTGGTCTTATACTTGAATTGTATTCGCCAGGATTTGGTATAGCAGGTTCGCTGGGACTTGGGGCACTATTACTATTCTTCTTTGGTCATCTAATTGCAGGGCTTGCGGGAATGGAAGTGTTAATTTTATTCCTGATCGGATTAGCCCTCGTGATTGCAGAGTTCTTTGTGCCAGGAGGTATTCTTGGTATCGCTGGACTTGTTGCAATTGTTGTCAGTATCCTGCTTGCAGGAGAGAGCATTGCATTTATGGGTATTGCATTATCTGTAGCGCTTTTAGCTGCAGTGATCGGGATGGTGATAATGGTGAAATTTCTTGGTAAAAATCTTCATATGCTGAAGAAAATTATATTGAGTGATTCAACCAATACTGAAAGTGGTTATGTGTCCAATGTGAATCGCCATGAGCTGATTGGACAGACCGGCATAACCAGAACCGCCTTAAGACCTTCAGGCACAATTATTATAGAGAACGAGCGTATTGATGCAGTGAGTGAAGGCAGTTACATTAATAAAGATGTGAAAGTGTTAGTTGTGAAAGTTGAAGGATCACGTATTGTTGTTAGAGAAGTTGATTAATTTTAAGGAGTGAATTAAATGGGAACAGAAGCAATTACGTTAATTATTATTGTTGTTGCTGCAGTGATTTTGCTAAGTGTCATCTTTACGTTTGTACCAGTGGCACTTTGGATTTCAGCACTAGCAGCAGGTGTTAAAGTTAGTATCTTTACTTTAGTAGGGATGAGATTAAGACGGGTTATTCCAAGCAGAGTCATTAACCCGATGATCAAAGCACATAAAGCAGGTGTTGATGTAACGATCAACCAGCTTGAGAGTCACTATCTTGCAGGCGGTAACGTTGACCGCGTTGTCAACGCACTGATTGCAGCACAGCGAGCAAATATCGAGCTTGCTTTTGAACGATGTGCAGCAATTGATCTTGCCGGCCGTGATGTACTGCAGGCAGTTCAAATGAGTGTAAACCCTAAAGTAATTGAAACACCATTTATTGCCGGTGTGGCAATGGACGGAATTGAAGTAAAGGCGAAAGCAAGAATTACAGTACGTGCCAACATTGACCGACTGGTCGGTGGTGCAGGTGAAGATACAATCGTAGCCCGTGTAGGTGAAGGGATTGTCAGCACAATTGGTTCGAGTGATAACCATAAAAAAGTACTTGAAAATCCAGATCTTATTTCACAAACAGTATTAGGTAAAGGATTAGATTCAGGAACAGCGTTTGAAATTCTATCGATTGATATTGCTGATGTTGATATCGGTAAAAATATTGGTGCAGAACTTCAAACAGAGCAGGCTGAAGCTGATAAGAATATTGCACAGGCGAAAGCTGAAGAACGCCGTGCAATGGCCGTAGCACAGGAGCAGGAAATGAAAGCGCGCGTAGAAGAAATGCGTGCGAAAGTTGTGGAAGCTGAAGCAGAGGTACCACTTGCGATGGCTGAAGCACTCCGTGAAGGAAATATCGGTGTAATGGATTATATGAATATTAAAAACATTGATGCAGACACTGATATGAGAGATTCAATTGGAAAGATTACAGGCAACAAAGATGATAAAGGTGGCAGCAAAAACTAAGTTAGGAGGCTGACTCCGTGGAGATTCTCATCATGGCGGTCATTGCGGGTGTCATCAGTCTTCTAAATAAACAGAAGAAGGAAGCACCTGCAGAAAAACCGCCGGTACAAAAGCCTACAGTATCTAAACCGAGAAACCTGAAAGAAACATTTGATAAGCATGCAAAACAGCTGGCAGAGGAATACGACAAACAACGCAAAACCTTTGAGGAATCTCAAAGGCCTAAGCGTGAATCCCGTGAACAAAGTCAGTTGAAAAAACAGGCAGCTCCAGTGGTTTCTCAGGAAATTGCAGCTGATAGCAGAGTGAAACCTGCTGTAAAGTCAGATCCGATTAAAGAATCTGATATTACAATCACTAAAGAATTAAAACCAAGCGATGTAGTGAACGGTATTATCTTTGCCGAAGTACTTGGGCCGCCAAGATCAAAACGTAAACATAGACAGTGAATGTCATGCCCCCTTCAGTTAAGACATAATCTTAACTGAAGGGGGTTTTTTACATGGTTAAAAAACATTGGTTAAGCCGGGCCGCTGACTGGCTGGACCTGCCTGAAGACTTAATAACCGATTTGCCGAAAATAGAATGGATTGCCCTTAAAACAGTAAAGATAGAAAACCATAAAGGTTTGATCCATTTTTCTGATACGTCTATCGTGTTTGCTGTCAGTCACGGCTCGCTCACGATTACAGGAAAAGATCTGGTCACCAGCAGCCTTTCGAATGAGTATGCGTCAGTACATGGAGATATTGTTCAAATTCATTTTAAAGGTCAATCAGATGATTAAAGGATATCTCCGTGTTAAAGTTTCTCTCCGTGGGACAAACAGCAGTCTTGTGATCAGCAGGCTACTATTGAATAACATTTCTCTGGAACAGGTTATATGTAAAGAAGAAACTACATTTATGATCAGGTATACTGATCTCGCAGCACTTAGAAAAGCAGTGAGGAGATCAGGAGTAAAAGTCTCACTGAGTAAAGAGGGCGAAAATCATAAAATACTTGAATTCACGAAAATGAATATTCCCTCGATTGCAGCATTTTTGTTATCAGCATTCATATTCTTTCAGGCATTTCAATACATATGGGCAGTTGAAATGACAGGTCCAAACCCTGAAATCAGGGATGAAGCATTAGAAATTCTGGAGGAAAAGGGCATTAAACCAGGCGTTCATCATTCCAACCTTTCACTGAATCAGCAAAGCGCTTCTGTTTTGTATAAAGAAATTGACCAGCTGTCATGGATCGGGTATGAGAGAACAGGATCGAAGCTGAAGGTGACATTAAGAGAGAAGGATTCTCTTCATAATAAAAAATCTGATCAACAGGCACATCTTGTAGCTTCTAAAACAGGCACGATACATACCTTATCTGTCAGTTCAGGTACCCCGCTGGTTAAAAGAGGGGATGTAGTAAAGAAAGGAGAAATCCTGGTTTCGGGCTATATTGGCCGGGAGGGGTATGAGAAAGGAATCAGAGCCGATGGATCAGTCAAAGCATTAACCTGGTATACAGTCAGTGTAAGTATGCCTGTAAAAAATAAAATAAAAAAAATAACAGGTCAGACTCACAGTAAATATGCACTGCAATTCAGATCTTTTACAACACCATTCATCTCCTATAAAAAAAGTCCATTTAAAAACCAGATCAGACAAATCAGCGATCAGCCGCTTTCTGTTTTAGGTTTTCATCTGCCGTTTAAGTTGGTGGAAAAGGAATATAAGGAAATATCCGAATCAGAAATGGATTTTTCCGAAGAAGACTATAAAAATGTATTGAAAAAAATCGCTGAAAAAGATGTATTATCATTTACTGAGGGGAGCGGGCAAATTCTGGAGGAGAAAATTTTGCATGAAGATATTGAGAATGGTAAAGTTAAATTAACAATTTTCTACGAAGTATTAGAAAATATTGCAGCAACTAAACCTTTTACCGAGGAGACACGCGAATGATTGAAGAACGGATTACTGTAGATATTAAATTGGAAGATCCGAATGAAGCAGTTCAGCTGTTTGGTAATTCTGATTCACATCTTAAAACGATTGAAGAAGATCTTGATATATCAATCATTTCCCGGGGAGAATCCCTGCGGATTACCGGGAAAAATGAAGACATCGAAAAAGCAAAAAATGTGATCAGTCAGCTGCTCAGTGTGATTAGAAAAGGCATCCAGATCAGTCAGAGAGACGTCATTTATGCTGTTCAAATGTCACATAGAGGAACAATTGAATACTTTGATGAACTGTATGATGAAGAGATCACAAAAAATGCCAAAGGTAAGTCAATCAGAGCAAAAACGATGGGTCAGCGTCAATATATCAACGAAATCCGGAAAAGAGATCTGGTATTTGGTATTGGTCCTGCAGGTACCGGTAAGACATATCTCGCAGTAGTGCTGGCAGTTCACGCTTTAAAAAATAATAAAGTGAAAAAAATTATTTTAACCAGGCCTGCTGTTGAAGCTGGTGAAAGCCTTGGTTTTTTACCAGGCGACCTGAAAGAAAAGGTTGATCCATATTTAAGACCGCTCTATGATGCGCTGCATGATGTATTAGGCACTGAACAGACTCAGCGGTTTATCGAGAGAGGTGTGATTGAAATTGCTCCTCTTGCTTATATGAGAGGCCGTACACTCGATGATGCATTTGTGATTCTTGATGAAGCGCAGAATACAACATACGCACAGATGAAGATGTTTTTAACACGCCTTGGATTTGGATCTAAAATGGTGATCACAGGGGATCAGAGTCAGGTAGACCTTCCAAAAGGAATGGAATCAGGCCTGGTTGCTGCCCAGAAAATATTAAAAGGCGTTCCCGGAATCGGTTTTAATTATCTCGATCAGGCAGACGTTGTCAGACATCCGCTTGTAGCAAAAATTATCGGCGCCTACGATCAAAAAGGCAGCGTATAAAACTTTTGCTTTTAATTCATTAAAGTTAAAATAGACAAAATTTTAACTTTAAAACTTGTATCAGTGAAGCGTAGCGAACCGATTCTAAAAGCTAGGGCAAAATGTCTTAGCTTTTTTTGTGTTTACAAATGTCTAATATCGGAACTATACATTATTTGCTATACTATAAGTCAAGATGATTCAATTTTCATACATACTAGTATTTCGGGAGAGGATTTTATGCAGAAATGGGTCCGAAGCATGAAGGATCTTTTACATTATACTTTCTTTAAATGGATTCTCTTAACAATCGTAGGGCTGGCTTCTTTTCTGCTGCTATTTTCTCATGTGAGCCCTGATACTTATAATACACGTCTGTTTTCTGTAGCCGATGAAACGATCAGATCACCTAAAACGATTGTAGATGAACGTCTTTCAGAAGCTGAGCGGGAAAGAGCTGCTGCTGAAGTTGAACCGGTTTATCAATACAGACCGGAAATTACAGAGAACCGGACCTCCCTGATCAGTTCGATCTATGAATTTGCAAAGGATTTTAATCAGGTACCTGAAGAGGGAGAACCTCCGACTGAGCAGACAGTGTCAAATGACATGCTCGAGAGTCTGAAAAACGCGTTATCTGAAGACGTTTCAGAAAATGTCACTGAATCAATCAATGACCAGACATTCAGACAGCTGTTAGCTGCAACTGATGATGGTCTAGATAACGCAAAGAATATTACAATTGATCAGGTTGAAAGAGTGATGCAGGAGCCCTTTAAGCAGGAAGAAGCGCTTGCGAAAAAGAATGAAGCTGCAGATAATATTGCACAGTTTTCACTCAATGATAATCTGATGAACGCTGCGATGGATCTTGCAAGGTTTGCTGTTGTTGAAAATAATATTTATGACCCTGAGCAGACAGAAGCAAGGATTGCACAGGCTGTGGAAGCGGTTGAACCTGTCCAGATCCTTGAAGGTCAGGTCATCGTGCAAAAAGGATATTTAATTGACAGAGATGTATACCGTCAGCTTGATGCGCTTGGTCTCACAACGAATGAAGCGAGTCCTGAACCCTATATTGGACTGGCTCTATTTTCACTGCTGATTATGCTGATCATTCATTTTCATTTTTCGTCGTGGAAAATCAGTGAAGAAACAAAAGGGCTTTATCTCGTCCTGGTCAGTATCATTCTTGTTCTTTCATTATCTTTAATGAAGGCTGCTGAGTTAATCAGAGAGCTTGAAATCCTTCAGGTCGGTTATATTTTCCCGGCAGCAATGGCGCCAATGCTCTTGAAAAGTATGATTAATACAAGAGTGGCTCTGATTATTACAATGATCCAGGCATTATGTGCGAGTATTATATTTAATGATATGATGACTGGTGCAGTAAATGTTGAAGTATCACTTTACTTTTTATTCAGCGGACTTGCAGGTATCCTGTTTCTATCAGACAGCAAAAGAAGAACACATTTGTTAAGAGCGGGACTATTTGTGTCAGCTGCCAACCTGATGTTTCTGTTCTCACTTACGCTGATTGAAAGCGGGCAGCTGTCAGCAATTGACTATACGCTGTTTGCTGTGTTTGCGATCATATCAGGTGTATTGTCATCGATTCTAACGATAGGGCTGCTGCCATTATTTGAGTCAGGTTTTGGTATCCTTTCAACAATGAAGCTGGTTGAACTATCCAACCCAAATCATCCGCTGCTGAAAAAAATTCTGACTGAAGCACCAGGCACTTATCACCACAGTGTAATGGTTGCCAATCTCGCTGAAGCTGCATGTGAGGCAATTGGAGCAAACGGTCTGCTTGCAAGAGTAGGCTGTTATTACCACGATATTGGAAAAACGAAAAGACCTCATTACTTTATTGAAAATCAGATGTCAGGACATAACCCGCACGATCATCTAGACCCTCAGACGTCCCGAGATATTATCATCTCGCATGCAAAAGAGGGTGCGGACATGCTGCGTAAATATAAGCTTCCTAGCGAGTTTGTTGATATAGCTGAACAGCATCACGGCACAACGCTTTTGAAGTTTTTTTACTACAAAGCGAAAGAAAAAGGGCTCGATCCGGATGAAGAGGAATACAGGTATCCCGGACCAAGACCGATGACGAAAGAAACAGCTGTCATTTCTGTAGCCGATAGTGTTGAGGCCGCCGTTAGGTCAATGAAGGATCCGACACCTGAAAAAATTAAAAAGCTTGTAGAATCGATTATTCAGGATCGGCTGCAGGATGGACAATTTAATGAGTGTGATATTACAATAAAACAGCTGGAAACAATAAAAACTGTGTTTTGTGAAACGTTAAACGGGATTTTCCATTCAAGAATCGAATATCCTGATTTTAAAAAAGAAGAGAGGAAGAAGGAAGCATGACAACTTTACACATTGATTTTATAGATGAAACAGAATGGCTGTCAGATGAAGACACAAATTTAATCAGCGACCTTCTTTCATATGCTGCGAAAGAAGAAAAGATAGATGAAGCTGAGTGTTCGATTTCATTCGTATCAAATGAAGAGATCAGAGTAGTAAATAAAGAATACAGAGGAAAAGATAAATCGACAGACGTGATTTCTTTTGCGCTTGAAGAAATGACTGAAGATGAAGTTGAAGTAATCGCAGCAGGTGATATGCCAAGAATGCTTGGCGATATTATCATTTCGGTTGAAAAAGCGAAAGAGCAGGCTGAGGAATACGGACATACATTTTCAAGAGAGCTCGGTTTTCTCGCACTTCACGGCTTTTTACACCTGCTTGGATATGATCATATGAACGAGCAGGATGAAAAGGCGATGTTTGGGAGGCAGGATGAATTATTAAAAGGCTTCGGACTTTCGAGGAACTGATGATGAAGCTCAGGAAATTCATGCTTTCTTTTAAATACGCCGGACATGGACTGAAAGATGTTTTTAAACAGGAGCAGAATTTCAGGTTTCATACGGTGGCTGCTGTATTAACAGTAGCTGCCGGCTTCTTTTTTCGAATCTCAGTGACGGAATGGCTGATTATACTGATCGCGATTGGAAACGTGATGGCACTCGAACTGATCAACACTGCTGTCGAACGTACGGTGGATCTGATTTCTCCTGAAAATCATCCGCTGGCAAAGAAAGCTAAAGATGCGGGTGCTGCCTCGGTATTAGTATTTTCGATTGCTGCAGCAATTGCCGGCGCGGTCATATTTGTCCCGAAATTAATCTCAATTATGTAATGCGGAGTTTTTACATTAATTTAGACCTCATTTATAGTATAATAAGGTATAAGGAGAATTACTTAACCGATTCGGTGAGTCTTCTCCTTTTTTTAACCCTAAAACGAAACAATAATTTTTTAAAGGAGTAAATATATGGATTCTAATTTATTGATTAAAGAAGCGAAAGAAGCACGTGATAAAGCATACGTGCCATATTCTAAATTTAAAGTTGGTGCTGCCCTTCTGACTGAAGACGGAAAAGTGCATCACGGATGTAATATTGAAAACGCAGCATACAGCATGTGTAACTGTGCTGAACGGACTGCGCTGTTTAAAGCGGTTGCAGAGGGAGACCGCAAATTTAAAGCGATTGCAGTTGTAGCAGATACAAAGCGCCCAGTTCCTCCATGTGGAGCCTGCCGTCAAGTCATAGCAGAACTGTGCCCTCAGGACATGGTTGTATACTTAACAAACTTATCAGGTGACATTCAGGAATTAACCGTAGCTGAGCTGCTTCCTGGTGCATTTATGCCGGAGGATCTAAATGGATAATAAACATAAGTCGGGATTTATCTCAATTGTCGGTAGACCGAATGTAGGCAAGTCAACCTTTTTGAATCGTGTGATTGGACAGAAAATTGCCATTATGAGTGACAAGCCTCAGACAACAAGAAATAAAATTCAGGGTGTATTGACGACGAATGACAGTCAGATGATTTTCATTGATACACCTGGTATTCATAAACCTAAGCACAAGCTTGGGGATTTTATGATTAAAATGGCGACAAATACTTTTCGTGAAGTTGACCTGATTTTATTCATGGTCAATGTAGATGAAGGATATGGCCGTGGTGACGAGTATATTATGGAGCTGTTGCAGGGAGTTAAGACACCTGTTTTTCTTGTATTAAATAAAATAGATACAGTACACCCGGATGAACTGCTGCCGGTTATTGATCAGTACCGATCAAAATTCGAATTTACAGAAACGGTTCCAATTTCAGCGCTAGAAGGAAATAACGTAGAGGTTCTGTTAAATCAGATCTCTGAGTACCTTCCTGAAGGTCCTCAGTATTATCCTGCCGATCAGGTGACAGATCACCCGGAACGATTTATTATTTCGGAGCTAATCCGTGAAAAAGCGCTTCACTTAACACGGGAGGAAATCCCACATTCGATTGCCGTATCAATTGAGCAGATTAAAAAGGAAAAAGGCAGAGAAGTTGTTGATATCATGGCAACGATCGTGGTGGAGAGAGATTCACAAAAAGGAATTGTGATTGGTAAAAGAGGTGCAATGCTGAAGGAAATTGGTCAGCGTGCACGTGAGGATATTGAGAACCTTCTAGGGTCTAAAGTATATCTCGAATTATGGGTGAAAGTACAAAAAGACTGGCGGAATAAAGCCAACAGCTTAAGAGACTTCGGGTTTAACGATAAGGAGTATTGAGCTGGTCTAAAGGAGACTTGATGAATGCTTCATAAATGTGAGGGAATCGTCATCCGGACAAGGGATTATGGTGAAACGAATAAAGTTGTTATTCTTTTCACCCGTGAGCTTGGAAAGGTTGCCCTGATGGCTCGCGGTGCTAAGAAAACCAATAGCCGCCTGTCATCTGTATCACAAATGTTCACACACGGCATATACCTTTATCATGGCGGCAGCGGTATGGGTTCACTGCAGCAAGGAGATATGATCAGCTCATCAAGAACAATGAAAGAGGATCTTTACAAGGCCGCTTACGCCTCTTATATGGCAGAGCTTCTTGATAAAGCGGTGGAAGATCGTAAACCAAACCCTTTTTTATTTGAACTGCTTCAGCAATCATACGCGTTAATTAATGAAGGCTATGATGAAGAAGTCATTTCCTACATTTTCGAATTAAAACTGTTGCCTCTTTTCGGTGTACAGCCGGTCTTAAACCAGTGTGTAAATTGTGGAGCGGGTGAAGGGGATTTTTCATTTTCTTTCCGTATGAATGGTTTTCTATGTCACCGCTGCTGGCATCTTGATGATTATAAGCTCCCACTTTCAGCAAAGACTGTGCGGATCATCAGGCTTTTTTTCTTTATCGACCTCGGAAGGCTCGGAAAAGTATCACTGCAGGAAAGCACGAAGCAGGAATTAAAGAAAGTCATCAGGACCTATTACGATGAGTACGTAGGTGTCTACGCAAAGTCCAGATCATTTCTTGATCAGATGGACCGCATGAAAAAGACGATGGAAGGTCCTAAGGATACGTAAAAGCGTGCAGCTCATGAGCTGCACGCTTTTTGCTTTTAATTAAAACTTAATTTTATCCTCAATAAATGACTGTACTTCAGCAATCGGCATGCGGATCTGCTCCATTGTGTCGCGGTTGCGGACTGTTACCTGCTGATCCTCTAAAGAATCAAAATCATAAGTAATACAATAAGGTGTACCGATTTCATCCTGTCGTCTGTAACGCTTACCAATTGACTGAGACTCATCATAATCAACCATAAAGTGCTGTGAAAGCTCTTCAAACACCTTAATTGCATCGCCGCCAAGCTTCTTTGAAAGCGGGAGTACTGCTGCTTTATAAGGAGCCAGTGCAGGGTGGAAGCGAAGAACGGTTCTGCTGTCATTTTCAAGTTCTTCTTCTTCATATGCATCACACAGGAATGCAAGTGTTACACGGTCAGCACCAAGTGAAGGCTCAATACAATAAGGAACATACTTTTCATTTGTCTGCTGATCAAGATAGGTGAAATCCTCATTTGAGTGCTCCATATGCTGCTTCAGGTCAAAGTCTGTACGGTCTGCAATTCCCCACAGCTCTCCCCAGCCGAACGGGAATTTAAATTCGATATCAGTTGTTGCGTTACTGTAGTGGGAAAGTTCATCCTCATCATGGTCACGCAGACGCATGCTGTTTTCTTTCATGCCAAGGTTTAACAGCCAGTTCTTACAGAATTCTCTCCAGTAGCCAAACCACTCAAGGTCTTCACCGGGTTTGCAGAAAAACTCAAGCTCCATTTGTTCGAATTCACGTGTTCTGAATGTGAAGTTACCAGGTGTGATTTCATTTCTGAAACTCTTACCGATCTGGCCAATTCCAAATGGTACACGTTTTCTCATTGTCCGCTGAACATTTTTAAAGTTAACAAAGATTCCCTGAGCAGTTTCCGGGCGCAGGAAGATTTCGTTTGTAGAGCCTTCAGTTACAC
Organism: Jeotgalibacillus malaysiensis; assembly: GCF_044789845.1. Classification (NCBI taxonomy): domain Bacteria; kingdom Bacillati; phylum Bacillota; class Bacilli; order Caryophanales; family Caryophanaceae; genus Jeotgalibacillus; species Jeotgalibacillus malaysiensis. The sequence continues at coordinate 2,112,516 of NZ_CP085252.1, read as the reverse complement.
CCTGGTGCGTTTTGAACATCAGGTTAAACTGTCTGATGTCGGTAAAGTCTTTAGCGCCGCAGGTAGGGCATGCTACATCATACTCTTCAATCAGCTCTGCCATCTTGCTGAATGGAAGACCGTCCACAATAATTTCTTCGCCTTTTTCCTCAATTGCAGCTTCAATCAGCTTATCGGCGCGGTGTCTCGCTTTACAGCTTTTACAGTCGACCATAGGATCATTAAAGTTTCCGATATGACCGGAAGCTTCCCATGTTTTCGGGTTCATCAGAATCGCTGCGTCAAGGCCGACGTTATGTGGAGATTCCTGAATAAATTTCTTCCACCATGCTTTTTTAATGTTGTTTTTTAATTCAATTCCAAGTGGACCGTAATCCCATGTGTTTGCAAGTCCTCCATAAATCTCAGAGCCGGGGAATACAAATCCTCTGTGCTTGGCAATGTGTACGATATCATCCATATTTTTCGTCATGTACTGTCACTCCTTTTTAGTGTTGCTGTGCATGAAAAAAGCACCGTCCCTGGACTAGAGATCTGTCTAGTCCAGGGACGGTACTTCTTGACCGCGGTTCCACCCTGATTGATGCATGATGCATCCACCTTGATTACCTGCATTGCTCCAGAGTGCCGTTTCCCTTTGATCCGGGCTTTCACTATCCCCGGTCGCTACTTTAAAGGTACTTATCGCTCTTTCATCGCGCACGTCATTTATCTTTAAACAATCCTAACACGCTTTAATTGAATAGACAATAAAAATATATCTCAAATCATTTACTATGATGGTGCATTCATTTAGTATATAATATTGGTAAACAGTATAACACTATTGAATTTCGGGTGGTGAACAATATCGAACTGAATAAAAGACAATCTGAAATTCTCAAGATTGTAAAAGCAGACGGACCAATTACAGGGGAACAAATTGCAGACAGACTTCATCTGACACGGGCTACACTGAGACCGGATTTAGCCATTTTAACAATGGCTGGCTTCCTCGATGCAAGGCCCAGAGTCGGTTATTTTTATACAGGGAAATCAGGCACACAATTATTAACTGAAAACCTGAAAAAGCTATATGTAAAGGATTATCAGTCCATGCCGGTGGCAGTTCAGGATAATGTATCAGTATATGATGCAATCTGTCATATGTTTTTAGAGGATGTAGGTACGTTATTTGTCCTTGATCAAAAAGGGCATCTTGCCGGTGTAGTCTCACGGAAGGATTTGCTGAGAGCAAGCATCGGACAACAGGACTTAACGAGCCTGCCCGTAAATGTTATTATGACTAGGATGCCAAATGTCACTTATTGCGGGCCGGATGATCTCTTAGTAACGGTTGCTTCAAAATTAATCAGTAAACAGATTGATTCTCTACCGGTTGTGAAAAAAACCGAAGCGGGATATGAGGTCTCAGGCAGAATCACAAAGACTAATATTACAAAAGCATTTGTCAGCTTGTCAAAGGATGAAGGATAGGATGGTGGAGTCATGAACGAAGTGCACGTATATGTCGTATCAGACTCTGTTGGTGAAACTGCTGAGCTCGTTGCAAAAGCCAGCGTCAGTCAGTTCCGGCAGTCTAGAAAGTCAATTACAATCAAGCGTTTTCCTTATATAGAAGATAAGGGACATGTAGATGAAGTGATATCGCTCGCCAAAGACAACCAGGCAGTTATTGTCTACACGCTTGTAAAACCGCACGTACGCTCTTACATCGAAGAGCAGGTGAAATTACATCAGCTGACAGCGCATGATGTGATGGGGCCGATTGTCAGCTCCCTGCAGGAAGTGTGCGAGGAGTCTCCGATAAATGAGCCGGGAATGGTACACGATCTTGATGAGGATTATTTTAGAAAAATCGAAGCAATTGAATTTGCCGTCAAATATGACGACGGGCGGGATCCAAGGGGAATATTGAAGGCGGATATCGTGCTTGTGGGTGTTTCAAGAACGTCCAAAACTCCGCTGTCGCAATATCTGGCTCATAAGAGGCTGAAAGTAGCCAACGTCCCGCTTGTCCCAGAAATTGAACCTCCGGAAGAATTGTTTTTGGTAAATCCAAATAAATGCTACGGATTAAAAATCAGTTCAGATAAACTGAACCATATCAGAAAAGAGCGGCTGATTGCGCTTGGACTGAAAGATGATGCAACATATGCTAAAATGGAGCGGATTAAAGAAGAACTTGAGCATTTTGACCGGATTATCAGCAGGATGAAATGTCCGGTTATCGATGTGACGAATAAAGCAGTTGAAGAAACGGCTAATGTAATTTTAAATGATTTAATGAACAACTGATTAAAACAGATGTCTATGGGACATCTGTTTTTACATGGATAAAAAAATAAAGCATAGTTAAAGGTCATTGCTGTTTCTGCACAGCTGGTGATTGCATCGTAAGGGAGCGGCTCTTAGGAAGAAACGTGTGAGGCCATGGCGCAGTCTGGGAGTTCACCGCCCGGGCGTGGAAAGCGTCTCCTCCCGCTGCAATCAACAGCCAACTTTAAAAAAGCCAAAAATAAAAGTACAGAATGAGCGTAACAGAACCAAAATATTAGAAAACAATTTGTCGAAAATAATGGCGGTAGACAAGTAAATATACTATAATAAAAAATTGTGATAAAAGATACGCTAAAAAAGGGTTTTTGCGTAAAAGCGCAGAATGGTACCTATATGGAACATAATAAAAACGTATGTATTTATGTCGATGCAGATGCGTGTCCGGTTGAAGTGAAGAATAAAATTCTTGAGTATATATCTAAAGCGGATATCAGATTTGTAGCAACGTATAATCACTACAGCGCGAATGAAGATCCCTCTTTATGGACCTATATTGATGCAGGCAGTGAAGCAGTGGATTTATATATTCTTAACCGCGTTAAAGAGGGAGATTTAGTTGTTACGCAGGACATTGGTCTTGCTTCACTTGTACTGCCAAAAAGGGTTTATGCTATTTCACCCCGGGGAAAAGAGTACAATCAAGACACGATCGAGACCAGCTTGTCATTTAGATATTTGTATCAGGAAGAAAGAAAAAGAGGCAGGTTTCATTCTGGTCCAAAAAAGGTATCAAAAATTGACCTGGACACATTTACAGCATGTCTTAAAAAGTTTTTTGACTGAAAATGCAGGAAAAAAATGATTTTTGACGAACAATACAGTATCACAAGTTAAGTTGGTGGTGAATAAGTGCCAGAAAGAATACCGGAAGAAGTTGTGGATCAAATCAGATTAAACACCGATATTGTCGATGTGATCAGTGAATACGTTCAATTGAAAAAGCAGGGACGTAACTATTTTGGGCTTTGCCCATTTCATGGTGAAAACTCCCCGTCCTTTTCTGTGTCACCTGAAAAACAGATCTTTCACTGCTTTGGCTGCGGTGCGGGTGGGAATGTATTTACATTCTTAATGGATCATAACGGCATGTCTTTTCATGAGGCAGTCGCATCACTTGGAGATAAGACTGATGTGCAGTTTGAATTCAGCTCAAATGAAGAAGCTGAGGTGAGTCCGGCAAGCACAAATGAAAAAGCCCAGCTTGAGGGTATCAGTCTTCTAGAAAAGCTGTTTCATCACTTACTCATTAATACAGAAGAAGGACATGAAGCACTTGAATACCTTTTGGATCGGGGGTTTAATGAATCACAGCTTAACCATTATAAAGTCGGCTGGTCATTACCCGGCTGGGAAACAGCATCCAAGCTTCTTGAAAAAAAAGGCTTTGACCTTTCACTGATGGAAGAAGCAGGTCTTTTAATCAAGCGTGATGATGGAACTTATTTCGACCGTTTCAGAAACCGTGTGATGTTTCCAATCGAAGATGCCAAGGGCAGAACGGTAGGGTTTTCGGGAAGAATCATCACACCTGATAAGAATGAACCGAAATACCTCAACAGTCCCGAATCACCGTTGTTTCAAAAGAACAGCCTGCTTTTTAATTTTCATAGAGCCAGAGGCCCGATTCGCAAAGAGAAATTTGCAGTATTATTTGAAGGATTCGCAGATGTCATTGCAGCATCAGAAACCGTTTCAAATGGTGTGGCAACAATGGGTACTTCATTAACTAAACAGCACATCCAGCAAATCAAAAGGCTCACTGATACGGTTGTAATCTGCTACGATGGAGATAATGCAGGTACAGAAGCCGCATTTAAAGCTGCCGGTGAATTGAATGCAAGCGGTATGACTGTTAAGGTAGCCAGGCTGCCTAACGGTATGGACCCGGATGATTATATTCAGAAGTTCGGGGCCAAAAAATTCAGAGATGAAATCATACAGCACGCATCTTCCCTGATGGCTTTTAAAATGTGGTATCTGCGGTCCGGGAAGAATCTTCAATCAGAAGATGGGAGGCTCTCTTACATTAATGCTGTATTGCCTGAAGTTTCAACTTTAAGCAGCGCAGTTGAGAAAGAACTTTATTTAAAGCAGCTGTCAGATGATACGGGTGTTTCTTTTTCATCCCTTGAAGAGCAGCTCAAAACTTATTTACCTGCAAAAAAAGATGTTCAAGTGAGTCAGGAACCGGTCATTCCGGCTTCCAAAAAAGCTTCGATATTTAAAGCATATCAACGAGCGGAAAGATATCTCCTTGCCTATATGATGACCGGAAATGACACAGCTTATTCAGTGCAGGATCTAATGGAAGATCTGGCATTTCCAACAGATGATTATCAGGCGATATACACATATCTTCTCGCATATGTAGAGCAGGGCGGATCACTTGAACCGGGGGCTTTTATTGAGTATCTTCCAGACAGACATTTACGTTCTAAAGCGACTGAATTAACAATGCTGGAATTAAATGCTGAAGTAACAAAAGCTGAATTAGCAGATTATATAAATGAACTGAATAAATACAGGCAAGTAAATGTAATTAGACAAAAAGAGGCTGAATTAAAACAAGCTGAACAAATGAATGATATAAAAACAGCCACAGCTCTTGGAATGGAAATTTTTCAACTGTGGAAAGCTCTAAAGGGGCAACATCGTTAGGAAGTTGGAAGGAGGGGGACTAATGGCTGAGAAGTCAACACGTTCCAAGCAGACAGAACCTGAAACAGCAACACTCGAATCGGTAAAAGCACAATTACTCGAAGCAGCAAAGAAAAATGGTGAGATTACCTATGAGGATATTGCAGAAAAACTTGCGGGGTTTGAATTAGATACAGAACAAATTGAAGAATTTTATGAACAGATTGGTGAACAGGGTGTTGAAGTAATGAAAGAAAATGCCGATGCAGACCCATCTGTAACTGAGCTTGGTAAGGAAGCTGAAGAAGAATTTGATCTGAATGACCTGAGTGTACCACCAGGCGTTAAGATCAATGACCCGGTCAGAATGTACCTTAAGGAAATCGGTCGTGTGGACCTGCTTTCTGCTCAGGAAGAAATCAATCTTGCTACAAGAATTGAAGAAGGCGATGAAGAAGCAAAAAGACGCCTTGCTGAAGCAAACCTGCGACTGGTAGTCAGTATAGCCAAGCGTTATGTTGGGAGAGGTATGTTATTTCTTGATTTAATTCAGGAAGGTAACATGGGTCTTATTAAAGCTGTGGAAAAGTTTGATCACAGAAAAGGATTCAAGTTCAGTACGTATGCTACATGGTGGATCAGACAGGCGATCACACGTGCAATTGCCGATCAGGCCCGTACAATCCGTATACCGGTACACATGGTTGAGACAATTAATAAGTTAATCCGTGTGCAACGTCAGCTTCTTCAGGATCTGGGCAGAGAGCCATCTCCTGAGGAAATCTCGGAGGAAATGGACCTTACACCTGAAAAGGTTAGAGAAATCCTGAAGATCGCACAGGAACCTGTTTCACTTGAAACGCCGATCGGTGAAGAAGACGATTCGCATCTGGGAGACTTTATTGAGGATTCAGAAGCTCAGTCACCGTCAGACCATGCAGCTTATGAACTGTTAAAAGAACAGCTTGAAGATGTATTGGATACGCTGACTGATCGAGAAGAAAACGTATTAAGACTCCGCTTTGGCCTTGATGACGGTCGTACACGCACACTTGAAGAAGTAGGTAAAGTGTTCGGTGTAACGAGAGAACGTATCCGTCAAATTGAAGCAAAAGCTTTAAGAAAACTTCGTCACCCAAGCAGAAGCAAACGTCTTAAAGACTTTTTAGAGTAGAAAAAAAGCTGGCAGCTGCCAGCTTTTTTTTTTAACTTTTTTTTCTTGATCTATTCCAGTATAGTCATAGATATATAGTGGCGGAGGTTATATAATGGATAAAAAGAGAAAAGAGACGATCGTACAGGAAATCAACTATTGGAAACAGAATAAACTCCTGCCTGATGCTTATTGTGACTTTTTGATGAACCTGTATACGAGTGGTGAAGGTGAGTTTGAAGAGCAGGGTGAAACAAACAATATGAACAGTAAAAGTAATGGGCTTGTGTCCGGAGTTTCACTTGCAGTGGGGATTTTTACTGTCATTGCACTCATTTTCGGTGAACTTGCGCTGGTCGTTCAGGCGCTGATTTCGATTTTAATCAGTGTAGGAATGATGATCGTAAGCTTTAACCCTGGAACATCTCCGGTAATTAAAATACTCAGCAGAATTATAGCTGCATTTATCGTTTTATTATTTTCAGTAGAATTATGGCGTACATATTTTTCAGGTCAGCTGCAAATGTTGTATCTGATTATTGGTATTCAGTGCATAGTCTGGGCAGTTGGCGGTTTTTTTGCCAGGCAGCATTATTTTACGATTTCCGGCGCTATAGGAGCCATTGTATTACTTATTTTATATCTTTAAATACACTGAAAAAATATAAGACTGTGACTTTTCAGTCTTTTCTTTTATAATAGAAATGTAAGCGCATTCAAACAAGGGGGATCAACATGAATTTTGATTTAACACAGGAACAGCAGATGATTCAACGGACAATCAGGGAATTTTCACAGGAAAAGGTGGCACCGGGTGCATTGGACCGTGATCGTCATAAGGAGTTCCCTAAAGAAATCTTTAAGGAACTGTCATCACTGGGGATGATGGGGTTACCGTTTCCGGAGGAATATGGAGGTGCAGGGGGAGACACAACCAGCTTTGCAATCGTTACTGAAGAATTAAGCAGAGCCTGTGGATCTACCGGTATTACTTACTCAGCGCACATATCTCTCGGTGGCGCGCCTATTAATATGTTCGGAACGAATGAACAAAAAGAAAAGTATCTGACCAAGATCTGCTCAGGGGAATCGTTCGGATCATTCGGACTGACTGAACCTAATGCGGGATCTGATGCAGGAGGCACACAGACGACTGCTAAAGAAGAGAATGGAAATTATACCATCAGCGGAAACAAAAGCTATATTACAAATGCGAGCTATGCAAAATTCCTTGCAATAACTGCAGTGACAGGAAGTACAGACGGTAAAAAAGAGATCAGCGCGATCATTGTCCCGACAGATGCTGAAGGATTTACAGTCATTGATAATTACGAAAAGATGGGTCTTCATTCATCTAACACGACTGAGCTTGTACTAGATGAAGTGTCAGTACCAGCAGAAAACCTGCTCGGTAAAAAGGGTGAAGGGTTCAGACAGTTCTTAATGACGCTTGACGGGGGAAGAATCGGAATAGCTGCCATGGCTGTTGGAATTGCTCAGGCTGCATACGAGCGAGCGCTCAGTTACTCGAAAGAACGTAAACAGTTTGGCAGAAGCATTTCATCTTTTCAGGCAACTCAGTTCAAGCTTGCTGACATGGCAATGAAAATTGAACTCGCAAGAACAATGACCTACAAAGCAGCCTGGTTAAAAGACCAGGGTAAGAAGTTTACGAAAGAGGCTTCGATGGCAAAATTATATGCTTCTGAGATTTGTATGGAAGTGTGTGATGAAGCAATTCAGATCCACGGCGGATATGGTTATATGAAAGAATACCATGTTGAAAGATACCTGCGTGATGCAAAACTGCTCGAAATCGGTGAAGGAACTTCGGAAATTCAAAGAATGGTGATATCAAGAGAAATAGGCGCATATTAAAAAATATTTTTTGTTTGTGTCTAAAATGCGACAAAAAGGGAAAAGTTGAGTATTGGGTCTTTCCGATTCCCATAAAGTAAAGTAAAATATGAATTGTTCATACCTGCAATTATAGGGTTGATAATTACATATTTTTTGTCAAAAGGGAGGGTAAACCATTGAATAAGAATCCGATTATTCCATTTTTACTAATTATGGTATTAGGTTTTGGTGTCGTTTTCTTTATGTCAGTTCAGGGTCTTGATGACTCAGAAGAAATGGCAGGAGAAGAAGAAGGCGGCGGTGAAGAAGCATCAGGCGGTGACTTCGATCCAGAAGCACATTATCAAAACGCATGCATCAGCTGTCATGGTGAGAACTATGAAGGCGGTGCCGGTCCTGAACTTACAGGTGTAGGTGAAAGATTATCTACAGATGAAATCGCAGATATTCTTGTCAACGGACAAGGCTCAATGCCAGCTGGTCTTGTTGAACAGGATAATGCACAGGCAATGGCTGAATGGGTAGCAGAAATTGGAGCTGAAGGCGGCGGTGAAGAAGGCGCTGAGGAAGGCTCTGAAGAAGAGGGCGGAGACGCTGAAGAAGGATCTGAAGAATCTTCTGAAGAAGATGCAGCATAAACTGCTTTATACTTAAAGATAGAAGAGGCGACCGGGTAACGGTTGCCTCTTTTTTTCGACATGAGTAAAATGGATTGTGAAATAATGACGTTACCTCAGCATTCCTGACGGGTATCATAAAACAACGATTCAGCACCGAATGTTATATCAAAGGAAGTGTAAAAATGAATAGTAATCAATTATCACAAAGATTAAAAACAGTGGCAGATTTTGTCGGCGAGGGTGAAACAGTCGCTGACATCGGATCAGACCATGCATATCTGCCCTGTTATCTAGTGAAGACGAATAAAATCAGCAACGCCATTGCAGGGGAAGTTGTGGAAGGACCCTATCAATCAGCTTTAAAACAGGTAAAAGAAGATGAATTAACTGAGCATGTTGAAGTAAGAAAAGGGAATGGGTTAACGGTACTTTCACCAGGGGAAGTCACAACTGTCACGATCGCCGGTATGGGTGGTCCTTTAATCAGTGAGATACTTGAAAACGGAAAAAACAGACTCGAAGGCGTGCAAAAGCTGATTCTACAGCCGAATATCAGCGCAATATCAATCAGACAGTGGCTGCTTGATAATGGCTGGGAGATAAAAGACGAGAAAATATTAGAAGAAGACCGTAAAATTTATGAGGTGATTCTTGCCGGTCGATCTAGTGAGCGTCAAACGTTATCTCAACAGGAGCTTCTGCTGGGACCGGTATTATTAAAAGAAAAATCTGCTGTGTTTATTGATAAATGGACCAATGAATTAATCCAGCTTAAAAAAATTCAAAACCAGATGGAGAGAGCGGAAGCAAGCCCTTCACTTTCTGAAAAGAAAAACCAGCTGGAACAGAAAATTATCATGATTGAGGAGGCGATCAGGTGGAACAGGTGAATGGACACCAGGTAGTACAATTACTCGAACAGTTTTCTCCCAAAGCACTTGCAATGGAGGGGGACCCTGTCGGATTGCAGATAGGTGCGTTAAACCGGAAAGTAACAAAGGTTTTAACAACACTTGATGTTACACATGAGGTGGTTGATGAAGCAATTAAAAAGGGTGCAAGCTTTATTATTGCTCACCATCCGCTCCTATTCAGACCTTTAAAATCAATCAATCTTGAAACAAACGCAGGCACACTCATAGAAAAATGTATTAAAAATGATATCACCATTTTTGCCGCACATACAAATCTAGATGTTGCAAAGGGCGGGGTAAATGACATGCTTTCTAAAGCGCTTGAATTGCAGGATTCACAGGTGCTGGTTAAAACATATGAAGATGCATATAAAAAGCTCATTGTATTTGTACCTGAATCACATACAACAGCCGTGCGTGAAGCAATAACCGCGGCTGGCGCCGGAAATATAGGTGACTATTCTGACTGCACTTTTACATCTGAAGGCACCGGACGATTTAAACCAGGCACAAATGCCGACCCATTTATTGGAGAGCGAGAAACAGTGGAAGAAGTAAAAGAAGTAAAGATAGAAAGTATTTTTCTGAGTTCAGATAAGAAAACGATTTTAAAAGCGCTGAAGTCTTCACACCCATACGAAGAGCCTGCTTACGATATTTTCACTCAGTCAATTGAGGGAGAAGCTTATGGTCTTGGGCGTGTAGGTAAGCTGAAGGAGCCTGTAACGCTTGGTGATTTTACAAAGTACGTTAAAAAACAATTAAATGTCCCTGCTTTAAGAGTAACTGGTAACCCCGAAAAGAAAATTAAAAAAGCGGCTGTGTTAGGTGGAATGGGTGGTAAGTATTTCCAGATAGCTAAATTTGCAGGAGCGGATGTATATATTACCGGGGATGTTGATTTCCATACAGCACAGGATGCAGAAGCTGCAGGTATTTCAATCATTGATCCCGGGCACCATGTAGAAGAAATCATGAAGTCAGGTTTAGCAGAAGAGTTAAATAAACGAGCACAAAATGAGGGGTTGAATGTTGAATTTATCCCTTCAGCGCTTTCAACAGAACCATTTAAATTCAAATAAAAAGAGCTGCCGCGGCAGCTCTTTTTATTTTGTATAAGGCAGAATCGTTTCAGGTTTAGTCGGTGTTTTAATTTTTGGCAGAATTTTTTCGAGAGGCACATTTTTCTCGCCAAGCCAGGTGTCCGGATTATCCGGATCAAACTGATTAATATAATTCATCACTTCTTTAACGATTGGCGTTGGTGTGGAAGCACCGGCAGTCACTGCTACAGTTTCACACCCTAAAAGCCATTCGTGTTTAATCTCTGATACGTCAGCTACTCGGTGTGCAGGTGTACCTGCAATTTCTTCTGATACTTGTGCAAGTCTGTTTGAATTGTTACTCATCGGGTCACCGACTACAATTAACAGGTCAGCTTCCCCGGCCTGCTCAGCTACTGCTTCCTGACGAACCTGTGTGGCCATACAGATTTCTTTATGCTCTTCAGTCTGTGGATATTTTTCTTTTACTTTCACCATGACATCAGCTACGTCCCATTGACTCATCGTTGTCTGATTTGTCACGATAATTTTATCGTTATCAATTATAAGTCCTTCTACATCTTCAGGTTTTTCAACCAGATGTACGACATCAGGTGCAACACCAACAGCGCCTTCAGGCTCGGGATGCCCTTTTATACCGATATACACAATATGATAACCTTCAGCTTTCTTCTGACGGATCAGATCATGCGTTCTTGTTACATCAGGACAGGTGGCATCAATGGAGATCAACCCTTTTTGCCGGGCAATTTCTCTCACTTCAGGTGAGACGCCGTGAGCTGTGAAAATAACAGTGCCTTCATTTACCTTTTCAAGGATGTCTTTACGGTTTTCACCGTCAAGCGTAATAATACCTTCTTCCTCAAACGCATCAGTCACATGTTTATTATGAACGATCATGCCCAGAATATAAATTGGACGGGGCAGTGATTTATCCATTGCGGCATTTCTTGCAATCACCATTGCGTCTACTACACCATAGCAATATCCGCGGGGTGTTATTTTAAGTGTCTTCATCAGAATCCTCCTGCACGTAAGACTTTATACAATCAGTATAAAGCAGAAGACGTACAGGAACAATTAAAAGCTATATATAAAGCTTTGGTATGGATTCGGATGTTGTTCTTTCAGGTTCTTTATCAGGGACTGCCACCTGTTTGGGTTTATCATGTGACTTCTGTTCTTTTTCATCACCTGAATCTAACTCATTAAATGCTTTGTATAATTTCCACATTGATGGAAAATTTTTGATCATTGGTCCGTATTGCTGAACATAAGGCATGTAGCGGTTAGCGGTTTTAATGAACTGCTGGGCAGTACCGGTCCATTTCTGAATGGATGCAAGAGAAAAAGCGGTTGATTTGGATGCAGGCTGTACAAACTGATAAGGGATGGGATATTGGCGATAAGGATACATAAAATGACACCTCCTGTACAGTGTTATCATATGCAAAATTTCACTGAATGGGGAAACGTAATCAGGAGGAGTTCAGATATACATAGCTTTTTTAATTAAAAAAGACTATAATTAAGTTTTGATGCGAATAGAAGGAGTGACGTATATGTCATCATTTAAACAATACAATTTCCAGCCATTTTTGATAGATGCAATTGAGAAACTTGGATTTCATGCGCCGACAGCTATTCAGGAGAAAATGATTCCAATGATTAACCGCGGGCAGAGTGCGATCGGGCAGTCTCAGACTGGTACCGGAAAAACACATTCTTACCTGCTTCCACTGATTAATCAGATAAACCCTGACCGTCAAGAAGTGCAGATCGTGATTACTGCGCCGACTAGAGAACTTGCAAAGCAAATTCATCATGAAGTCAAGTTTCTGATTGAGGATACTGCTTTAACGGCAAAAGTGTTTGTAGGTGGAACTGATAAGCAAAGAGCAATTGAAAAGCTGAAGCAGCAGCCTCATATTGTAGTAGGGACACCTGGAAGAATTAATGATCTTGTGTCTGAACAGGCACTTCAGGTGTATACTGCCAAAGCGATCGTAATAGATGAAGCGGACTTGATGCTTGAGATGGGCTTTATTGAAGATGTGGATCAGATTGCTGCACGAATGAAAGAGGATCTTAACATTTATGTTTTCTCAGCAACAATTCCTGAAAAACTAAAGCCTTTCCTGAAAAAATACATGGAAAACCCGCAATATGCCCATATTGAACCAAAGCAGATTCAGGCAGAGAACATTGAATTTATTCTTGTGCCGCAAAAGAGCCGTTCACGTGAGGCTGTGCTGCTTGATACTTTAAATGCGATTAACCCTTACCTGGCAATTGTATTTACCAATACAAAATCCAAAGCGGATGAAGTTGCTGATTACCTTCTTAATAAAGGTCTTAAAACGGGACGTGTTCACGGGGGTCTTTCACCGCGTGAGCGAAATAAAATGATGAAGCAGATCAGAGACCTTGAATATCAGTACATTGTTGCAACTGATCTTGCTGCACGGGGAATTGATATTCCGGGTGTCAGCCATATCATTAACTTTGAACTTCCGCAGGATCTTGATTTCTTCATCCATCGTGTAGGAAGAACTGCACGTGCGGGTCACTCAGGTACAGCCATTACAATTTATGAGACATCTGATGAAGATGCACTTGCACAAATTGAAAAGAAGGGTATTAAGTTCAGTCACCAGGAAGTAAAAGCCGGTGAGTGGGTTACCCTGAATGATCGGCATAAACGGTCAACTCGTCCAAAAGGCGAAAATGAAATAGATAAAAAAGCAAAATCACTTGTTCGTAAACCTAAAAAGGTTAAACCGGGCTATAAGAAAAAGATGAACGATAAGATGGAGCAGATTAAGAAAAAAGAACGCAGAAAAAATAGAAGAAATAATAGTTGATTGGGGGAAATCAGTATGTTGAAAATCGGATCACATGTGTCAATGGGCGGCAAGAAAATGCTTCTCGGAGCAAGTGAAGAAGCGGTGTCATACGGATCATCCACTTTTATGATTTATACAGGCGCCCCTCAGAATACAAGAAGAAAGCCGATCGAAGATTTAAATATCGAAGCAGGCCTTGCGCATATGAAAGAGCACGGGATTGAAGATATTGTTGTACATGCACCGTACATCATCAATATCGCTAATACAACGAAGCCGGAAACATTTGAATTAGGTGTAAATTTCCTGAGGTCTGAAACAGAAAGAACCGCTGCACTTGGGGCGAAACAGATTGTATTGCATCCTGGTGCCCATGTAGGAGCAGGAGCAGACAAGGGAATTGAACGAATTATCGAGGGACTGAATGAAGTTCTGACAAAAGATCAGACTGTTCAGGTTGCTCTGGAAACGATGGCTGGAAAAGGCTCTGAGTGCGGCCGTTCATTTGATGAACTTGCAAAGATCATCGATGGCGTCACGCATAACGAGAGGCTGTCAGTATGCTTTGATACATGTCACGTGCATGATGCGGGTTATGATATTGTGAATGATTTAGACGGTGTGTTAGAGCAGTTTGATAGAATTGTAGGGCTGGACCGGATTAAAGTTGTTCACGTAAACGATAGTAAAAATCCAAAAGGTGCTTCTAAAGACCGTCATGAAAATATCGGGTTTGGCCATATTGGATATGATGCGCTGGACCGGATCGTTCACCATGAGGTTTTTTCACAGATTCCAAAGATTCTTGAAACACCATACGTCGGTGAAGACAAGAACGATAAGAAAGCCCCTTATAAACATGAAATTCAAATGCTTCAAAACAGAGCATTTAACGAACAATTAATTGATGAAATTAAAGGGAATGCTTAAAAAGGGCTGTCTGCGGACAGCCCTTTTTAAATGTTTATAGAAATGACGTAGCTTTGGTGATTAATTCTTTTGTTCTTTTTTTACCTAATATCTGTTCAGCATCATTTAGAATCTGCGGCAGAGACTGGATACAGCGGATATTGCTTTTTAAGAGATCCTGCATTTTTGTACATTCCTGTACAGATAAAGAAATGCCTGCAGCGATCAGATAAAGCTGCATTTTTGCCGGTGAAACAGTTAAAAGATACTCAATATTAATCGGATATTTTTTCATAACGCCTCCAGGTTTATTCTTTATTCACCACTGTTTTATGCGATCCGGAGAAAATGGGACTAAATTCGTTTACATCGTGGATTCAGAGGTGTATACTAATGAATTGTTAAATCGGAACGATTCTAATTTGAAAGAGGTGGCACGATGAGCAATCATGTCATAGAACTTAAACATGTTTATTACCGGTATGACCAGGAGCAGGTACTGACTGACATAAACCTTGCCGTTCCAAGAAGTTCATTTCTGGCAGTAGTCGGGCCTAATGGATCTGGTAAATCAACAATGCTGAAATTAATTCTTGGCCTTCTTAAAGCAAGAGAAGGTGAAGTGAAGCTGTTTGGTCAGCCGCTTCATAAATTCAGAGAGTGGGAAAAAATCGGTTATGTCTCTCAGAAAGCGAACGCTTTTAATACCGGATTTCCTGCCACAGTATATGAGGTAGTAGCAAGCGGACTCACAAAAAAAGCAGGGTTGTTTAAAAGAGTTGAGCGGAAATATAAAGCTGAAATTATGGAAGCAATCAAAGCTGTGGATATGCAGGATTTTGTGTACAGAAATATTGGTGAACTCTCGGGCGGTCAGCAGCAGCGGATTTTCATCGCACGGGCGATCGTCAGCCAGCCGGAGGTACTGATCCTCGATGAGCCGACAGTTGGTGTAGATGCAAAAAACGTTCAGACATTTTATGATATGCTTGAACGCCTGAATGTTGAACTTGGTATTACGCTTGTTTTGGTCACACATGATACTGGCACGGTTTCAAATAAAATTACACATGTAGCATGTCTGAATAATACGTTACATTTTCACGGAAGTGCAGCGGATTTTGAACAGGTTAAAGATCGTGAACTGTCTGCATTTTACGGGCATGATGTTCAGACCATTCACCATGATCACAGTCACGGGGTGCATTAAATGTTAGAAGCGATCTTAAGATATGAATTTTTACAGAATGCATTTGCAGCAGGTATTTTAATTGGTCTGATTGCACCTTTACTTGGGGCATTCATTGTTGTCAGAAGGCTATCATTAATTGCTGATGCGCTGAGTCACGTAACCTTATCAGGCATTGCAGCCAGCCTGTTCTTAAGTAAAACGGTAGTGGCTTTTAACGGATTAAATCCGTTATGGCTTGGAATGGGCTTCTCTGTGGCAGGCTCACTGTTAATCGAAAGACTTAGAGCCGTCTATAAGCATTACCAGGAGCTTGCGATTCCGATCCTGTTATCAGGAGGGATCGGAGTAGGGGTTATTTTCATTTCACTTGCTGACGGCTTTAACACTGATTTATTCAGTTATTTATTCGGAAGTGTCAGTGCAGTTGGCAGAAGCGATCTGTTTCTGATCACAGGGATCGCAATCATCGTGCTGATTATAGTATCGTTATTATATAAAGAACTGTTTTTGTTATCATTTGATGAGGAATTCGGTAAAGCATCAGGGTTATCTACAAAAGCGCTTCATTTGATCTTCATGGTGATGACAGCGCTCGTGATTGCGGCGTCGATGAGAATTGTCGGGATTCTGCTGGTTTCTTCATTGATGACACTGCCAGTAGCAGCTGCAATGAGAATATCCAAAGGATTTAAACAAACAATTGGACTGTCTATATTATTTGGGGAAATTGCAGTAATCGTTGGTTTAATCAGTGCATTTTATCTTGATCTTGCACCAGGTGGAACAATTGTCGTGTCATCTATATTGATCCTGCTCGCTGCAATTGGTTATCGTAATTGGTTCGCTGTAAAGAAATAACAATGGGGTGATAGATGTGAACCTTCAGGAAGCAATCGGGTTATTAAAGCAAGAGGGCTACAAGCAAACAGGTAAAAGGAAAATGATGCTCGAGCTGTTTGATCAGCATGACCGTTATATGACTGCTAAAGAAGTCCTTGAAGAAATGAGTCTGCATCATAAAGGCTTGAGCTTTGATACAATTTACAGGAATCTTTCTACATTTGTCTCACTGAATATACTTGAGGAAACTGAATTGTCAGGGGAAAAGCATTTCCGTTTTGTATGTGACAGTGGACATCACCATCATCATTTTATTTGTCTGGACTGTGGCAAGACTAAACAGATTCATACGTGTCCAATGTCAGCTTTAAATGAAAATTTGAGCGGCTATGATGTATCGGGACACAAATTTGAGATATACGGCACCTGTCCTGAATGCCAATAAACGAAAAGCTCAGTTCGCTTATTTTTGCGAACTGAGCTTTTTTTCGAATTGCTGAATATACATTTTTGCTTCATGCCACGAAGAAATTCTAATGACGCCTTCAGGATGTGGTGCTCTGTTATAAGGGGCATCAAACAGCAGAACGGGAATTCCTGTGTCTTCATGAATATCCACAGCATTATCGTGTTTGTCCTCAAGGAACAGGTCAATATGATGATCTTTTACTGCAGTCAGTTTATCATGAGAGCCTGTTAACACGATCTTATCAAAATGTATATTATGGCGGTAAAACCATTCTTTTGTCAGATGATGATGTTCAGTGCCTCTTGCACTGATATAAATGAGCTCGTGGGATGACTGTAAATCCTTTAATACAGTATCGGCCTGCTCATTCATTGGAGAGGCTTCATAAATTTCCGCTTCTGACGATTCAAACCAATCTGAAAATGTCTGGGGATGCACTTCAGGCAAAGCCTTAGTCAAATCATATTCCTTTATATCATCCAGTGTCAGACGACTGTTAAATGCACGGTTAATGTACGGGATCAGTGATGAGGGACAGGTTACTGTTCCATCTATGTCAATTCCTAAGCGCATGTTATATTGACTCCTTTTTACATTCTTTATCAATACAATAACACAGAAAAACAATTTTCTATACATAGATTCATGTGCATTGCTAAAGCTAAAGAAAGAAACCGGAGGAGGGAATATGATTGAATGATGAGAAAAATGAAGAAAAAAATAAAGAAGTTATTAAAACGGAGTATGATACGGAGGTAGGGAATGAACTGTCTCAATTCAGCCCATCATGGTATGCAGATACGGAAAGAAAAAGAGACGGTGTAATCAAAAATACAAACAAGGGAATCTGGCTCGCATATGCGTCGATTATTCTGGGGATTCTGGCATTTTTTACTGCCCCGGTAATTTTTGGAGCAGCAGCCATTATTTTAGGTTTTCTTGCGAGAAGATCTGATGAGGCAAAAGCGGGAGGCATCGGAATTGCAATCGGGCTGATTGCCATGCTGCTAGGGCTCATCATTTATCCATTGTTATAAAAAAATCCCGGCTCATAAAAGCCGGGATTGGGTTATTTCTGCATCGCTGCTTCTTCAGCCTGCTTACGGTAGTGCTCTTCAGCAAGCTTATCAATTTCAACTTTAAGTTCTTCAACCATTGTTTCCTCAGGTACTTTGCGTACAGTTTTCCCTTTCATAAAGAGAAGACCTTCGCCTCTGGCACCTGCAATACCGATATCCGCTTCACGGGCTTCCCCAGGACCATTTACTGCACAGCCGAGTACTGCAACCTTCAGTGGTGCTTTGATCGTTGAAATATACTCTTCAACTTCATTCGCAATTGAAATCAGGTCAATCTCAATTCTTCCGCAGGTAGGGCATGAAATGAGTGTTGCTGCATTTGATGCCAGACCAAATGACTTTAACAATTCTCTTGCTACTTTTACTTCTTCTACAGGATCTGCACTAAGTGAAATTCTAAGTGTATTACCAATGCCTTTACTTAAGATTGCTCCAAGACCGGCAGCACTCTTCACAGTTCCTGCAAAAAGGGTACCTGATTCAGTAATACCCAAATGCAGCGGGTAATCAAATGCCTTAGCTGCTTTCTCATAAGCTTCAATCGCAAGATTTACATCAGACGCCTTCATTGACACAATAATGTCATGGAAATCAAGGTCTTCAAGAATCTTGATATGATGCAGCGCGCTTTCAACCATACCGTCAGCAGTCGGATAGCCGTATTTCTCAAGGATCTTTCTTTCCAGGCTTCCTGCGTTTACTCCAATACGGATCGGAATATTTTTCTCTTTAGCAGCTTTTACAACTGCTTCAACTTTCTCACGGCGTCCGATATTACCAGGGTTGATTCTGATCTTATCTGCTCCGCCTTCAATTGCTTTTAATGCAAGCTTATAGTCAAAATGAATATCTACGACTAAAGGAATATTAATTCTTTTTTTAATTTCAGGAATCGCATCAGCAGCTCTTTCATCAGGACATGCTACACGGACAATCTGGCATCCGGCTTCTTCAAGTCGCATGATTTCAGCAACTGTTGCTTCTACATCATGTGTTTTTGTAGTAGTCATACTTTGAATTACAAGTTCATTATTTCCACCTATAGTTAAATCCCCGACTTTTACAGGGCGCGTATTCGAACGATGTGTAATGTCTCCCACCAGTCATTCGCTCCTTTTTCATTTACTCAAATTTCTATTCCTACTTATTCTAACAGTGTTGAATTCACATTGACAACTAAATGAACGGTGAATACGCTAATCATTTACGCGCTAACAGCTTTCTTTTTAGGCTTAGGGATTTCCTTAATCGACAGGTAAAGAATTAAGCCTGTAACAAACCAGTTAATAAGTGTTCCAAATGGAATAATGGATCCCGCGAGATCTGCTATCAGGAAAAATACGGCAGGCAGTGCAGAACTATAGGCGGCCATTCTGAAGCTGTGACGGTAAGTCAGTTTCCTTTCTGTAGAAGCGGCAAGCTTAGTTCCGATCCACCCGAATATCGTCGCTTTAATAAACAGCATCCCTGCTACCAGAATAAAAATGAATGCAAGAATGAAAAAGTATATGATGAATTTAGCACCTTCAAGAGAATTGAGTAAAGAAGCAATTCCTGCGCTGCTTAAGTCAAATCCTTCAAACGTATCATATTGATATTCCTGAACGCTGCCGCCAGTAGCAACAGCCAGACGGTCAGATAAGAAGGCTACAGCAGCATCTTCATTCGTTAATCCATCAGAAGCCAATTCATCGGATCCGTCTACATAAAAAGTAATCCCGCTGCTGCTTGCTTCAACTGTGGAAGAAACGTCAGTCTGCAGCTGGCCATTTTGAACTTCAAATGAAGGAAGGTCATTTAGCAGCAGCTCTTCACCCTCAGAAAATAGTCCTTCTCCAATCGTAGCAACCTGAATAATGGCAGGTATAATAGAAAGAAATCCAAGGATAAACACAAATAAAATCGTTTTACCTATCCCCTGAAAGCGGAATCTGGCAATATCTTTTGGTGAATACAGGCTTTTAAATAGTTGTTTGAAAATGTTCAATCATAAACCCTCCGATGTAAGTTAGACACTTATATATTGTACTTTTATGACATAGAAAAGGGCAAATGTGAGAAAAATAAGAAAGTAAGCGCTTGTTTTTTGTAACATAACTGTAATATTAACCCGCTATTATTAACCGATTGTAAAGATTTCATCTAACCCCTTTACTTATGTCCTGCAAAGAATTAATAATTGTGGAGGGTTTTCAAGAAGTATGACTAAATTTGTTTAACAGGGGTTGAAATCATGGAAGTGAATTGGCAGGAAGTCTTCTTTATGTTTATTGGGGGACTTGGGATATTTCTATTTGGTTTGAAGTATATGGGTGATGGCCTGCAAAAGTCTGCAGGTGATCGTCTGCGTGAAATCCTGGATCGTTTCACGACTAATCCTTTTATGGGTGTTTTAGCAGGTATATTTGTAACTGTCTTATTACAAACTAGCACAGGTACAACTGTTATCACAATTGGACTTGTCAGCGCCGGTTTTATGACGTTACGTCAGGCAATCGGTGTGATCATGGGAGCAAATATCGGTACAACTGTTACAGCATTTATTATCGGGATCGATATTGGTGCTTATGCACTTCCTATTATTGCAGCTGGTGCGATACTTCTGTTTTTCGTTAAAAATCATAAAGTTAATAATTTCGGTCAAATTGTATTTGGTTTCGGTGCTCTTTTCTATGGATTGGAGTTAATGAGTGAGGGAATGAAGCCCCTTAGAGAACTTCAGGCATTTATTGACCTGACTCAAAGCATGAGTGATGTTCCAATACTCGGTGTTGTTGTAGGTACGGTATTTACTATGATTGTTCAAAGTTCAAGTGCAACAATTGGTGTACTACAGGGATTATATTCTGAAGACTTAATTTCACTGAACGCCGCAATTCCGGTACTGTTCGGTGATAACATTGGAACAACAATTACTGCTGTTTTAGCTGCAATCGGTGCTTCAGTAGCTGCGAAGCGTGCTGCTGCAGTGCATGTATTGTTTAACATTATTGGTACTGCTATATTTATGATTTTACTGATTCCGTTCACAGCATTTATTACGTGGATCGATCAGTTCTTAAATCTTGAGCCGGCTATGCAAATTGCATTCGCTCACGGTACATTTAATGTAACTAATACAATTGTTCAATTCCCGTTCATTGCTGCACTTGCATGGATTGTAACTCGAATTGTGCCAGGTAAAGATGTGGTGGTAGAATTCAAACCGAAACATCTTGATCCTCATTTTATTGAGCAGTCGCCATCTATTGCGCTTGGACAGGCAAAAGAAGAAGTGCTGCGCATGGGACAATTTGCAGTACAGGGTCTGAGTGAATCATATGAATATCTGAAAACTAAAAATAAAAAAAATGCAGAACTCGGCTATCAGGTTGAGGATGCAATAAACAATCTTGATGCAAAAATTACAGATTATCTGATTCAATTATCAGGAAGTTCTTTATCTGCTCAGGAGTCTGAACGTCATTCAGTACTGATGGACACAGTTCGTGATATTGAACGTATCGGTGACCATTTTGAAAACGTGATTGAGCTTGTGGACTATCAGCAGGCAAATAAAGTAAAAATGACTGATGAAGCAATGGCAGATCTGAATGAAATGTTCACATTGACGATTGAAGCAGTATCTCAATCAATCGAATCTCTTGATACGAATGATCACGATAAGGCTCGAAGTGTAGCTGAAAAAGAAGATCTTATCGATAAGATGGAACGTAAATTCCGTAAAAAGCATATTCTCCGTCTGAACGAGGGTGTTTGCAGCGGACAGGCTGGAATCGTGTTTGTAGACATTGTTTCCAACCTTGAACGTATCGGGGATCACTCAGTTAATATTGCAGAAGCAGTACTTGGAATCAGAAAATAATAGATCATGCCGGCTGACACTTCAGCCGGCATTTTTTGTTATACTGGTTGAAAGTATATTGTTAAGAAGGGGGATGAGAGACATAGAAGCGATTTTTTGGATCTTCATCATTTTGAGCTTTGCCATCGCATTTATCGGACTGATTTATCCAATCATTCCAAGTGTATTATTTATATTGCTTGGGTTTATATTGTATGGTTTGTTTTTTACTTTTTCAGATTTCACCTGGTTTTTCTGGACTGTACAGATTCTGTTTGTCATTTTACTTTTCGGTGCTGATTATGCTGCCAATTTGTTCGGTGTTAAAAGGTTCGGGGGCTCTAAAGCCGGTATCTGGGGAAGTACGATCGGCCTTTTAATCGGGCCATTTATTATCCCGGTCATCGGGATTCTGATCGGTCCGCTTGCAGGTGCAGTAATCGGTGAACTGTTAGTAAATAAAACACCATTTAAACAGGCGCTTAAGATAGGTTTTGGCTCACTGATCGGGTTTATCACTTCTGTCATTACAAAGGGAACGATACAGGCAATTATGATCATTATTTTCTTTTTGTATGTGTGATTTCGGTCTTAAGACTGAAAAAAGCGTTTGCAATGCTTATTAATTGAATAGAATGATCTATTCTGATAATCTGAAAACAGTTGATTCCGCATCAAGCGGAAAATTATACTACATACAAGGAGGAATTCAATCATGGCTTATACTTTACCAGAACTACCTTATTCTTACGATGCGTTAGAACCGCATATTGACAAGGAAACAATGAATATCCACCACACGAAACATCACAACACTTATGTAACAAAATTAAACGATGCACTTGAAGGGCACGATGATCTTCAGGCAAAATCAATTGATGAGCTTGTAGCTGATCTGAACAGCGTACCGGAATCAATCCGCACAGCAGTTCGTAACAACGGTGGCGGTCACGCTAACCACTCATTCTTCTGGAAGATTCTATCACCAAACGGTGGCGGCGAACCCTCAGGTGACCTTGCTTCTGCAATCAACAGCAAATTTGGAAGCTTTGAGAAATTCAAAGAAGAATTCGCTGCAGCTGGTGCAGGCCGCTTTGGTTCAGGCTGGGCTTGGCTTGTAGTAAACAATGGAGAGCTTGAAATCACAAGCACACCAAATCAGGATTCACCATTAACAGATGGAAAGACACCTGTTCTTGGTCTGGATGTTTGGGAGCATGCATACTATCTGAAGTATCAGAACAAGCGTCCTGACTACATCAACGCTTTCTGGAGCGTTGTTGACTGGAATGCTGTTGAAAAGCTTTATACTTCAGCAAAATAATTGATTCAAAAAGACTGACGAGTTCATTTCGTCAGTCTTTTTTGTATGTAAATGGTTCATGAGCCAAATGTAGGAATGATACAAGTATTTGACCTTTTAATGAAATAACACGTCATCCTCTAGTAATAATTGATAGATTCCTATAAAATTAAGTTATGTGAATCTATAAAAGAAAGGGAGACTCTTATTGAAAAAGAATCAGTCCCGTACAAAGAACGCTAAGAAAATTAAAAAGAATTTTCTTGCTGCAAGAATGAATATTCTATTCTTTGCAGTATTTTTATTATTTTCAGCACTCATTTTACGTCTTGGTGTGCTGCAGATTGTTAACGGAGAAGATTTTACAAGGCAGCTGGAGAGAACTGAAGAAGTTGTTGTAAATGCCAGTGTGCCACGTGGTAAGATTTTTGACCGGAACGGAAATGTGATTGTAGACAATCGACCTGTAAACGCGATTACCTATACAAAAACCCAGCAGACTTCCCAGGAAGAAATGATGGAAGTTGCAACAAAGCTCGCAGATATGATTGAGCTGGATACTAAAGGTGTACAGGACCGGGATATACAGGATTTCTGGATCCGTGAAAATAAAGACAGGGCCGAGGAAAAAATTACAGATGAAGAGCGTGCCCTTTATGATGAAGGCGATCTATCGCAAAATGACTATGATAAGCTAATCCGCGACCGTCTTACTGAAGAAGAACTGGCAGAAATTACAGATCAGCAAATGGAAATACTCGCAATCTATCGTCAGATGCAAACCGGTTATAACCTGTCACCTCAAATCATTAAAAATGAAGGTGTAACAGATGAAGAATTTGCTACTGTGAGTGAACATTTAGGTTCTCTTCCTGGCGTTAATTCAACTGTAGACTGGCAAAGAGAATACCCTTACGGTGATGTCTTAAGATCTGTACTGGGAAGCGTCAGATCAATTCCGGAAGATCAGATCGAATATTACCTTGCAAGAGACTATGCACGAAATGACAGAGTCGGTACAAGTTATCTGGAGCTCGAATATGAAGAAGTGCTTCAGGGACAAAAGTCAAAAGTACGTACCATCACGGACAAAGCTGGAAATGTGATCGATTCACAGTTAATTCAGCAGGGTGAGCGCGGAAAAGATCTTGTACTTTCTATTGATATTGAACTGCAGCAGGCACTTGAACAGGTAGTTGAAGATGAATTAAGACGATTGAAGCAGGATCCGGGTCGTAACCTGATGGACAGGCTGTTTCTTGTTATGATGGATCCAAATACAGGTGAACTGCTTGCAATGGCAGGTAAACAGTATGTAGAAACTGATGAAGGTCCTGAAATTCAGGATTATAATATCGGAACATTTACGAGTGCTTATGAGGCTGGGTCTTCTATTAAGGGGGCTACTGTGCTTTCGGGTTATCAGGATAACATTATTCAGCCCGGTTCTTACTTATATGATGAAGTTATTCGAATTAGAGGAACTGAACCCAAGGCATCCTGGTATTATTCCAGTGAAGGAAATATTTCAATTAGCGATCTTTATGCATTGGAACGTTCATCAAACGGTTATATGTTTAAAATTGCAATTAATATGGCTGGAGCTACTTATGTAGCGAATGAACCGATCGATATAGGAGCCAATGCTTTTACTAAAATGAGAAACTATTTCGGTCAATTTGGTCTTGGCAGTGAAACAGGTATTGATTTACCAGGTGAAAGTGTTGGTTATCAGACAAATAATCCACTGGATTTAACACCAGGTAAATTGCTCGACTTATCTATTGGACAGTTTGACACATATACTCCAATGCAAATGGTTCAATACGTCTCTACTGTGATTAATGGAGGGAACAGAGTAGCTCCTACGATTGTTAAAGAGATTCGTGAGCCTAGTTCAGATAATGATACGCTTGGTCCGTTAGTAAAAGCAATGAAACCGCGTGTATTGAATAAACTCAATAACTCACAGGCTGAGCTTGATCACGTAAAACAAGGATTTTACCGGTCATTCAATGGACCTCAAGGAACAGGTAGAGACTTTGTAGGCAACGGATATGTAGCCGGGGGTAAAACTGGTACAGCAGAGGTTGTATATTTTGGACCTAAATACGAAGATCTTTACCGTTCACGTGATTTGCCACCACCAGAGACCACAAATTCTACAATCGTAGGATTTGCGCCATTTGATAAGCCTGAAGTAGCGTTCTCAGTACTTGCACCATGGGTTTACCCTAACGATGGCAGTACTGCATTACGTGAAGATGTAAACGAGAATGTAGGAACAGCAGCGCTTGAAGTTTATTTTGATATGAGAGAACAACGAATGAATGAAGGCGGAGCTGACGAGGATCAGCAGGTTGAAGTAACAGCAGAACAGGCTGAAGAAGGGCAATGAAAATATATGAAACTGAGTATCGCATATTGCGGTACTCAGTTTTTTTATGCATTTACAAGACCTTTACAAGACCTTTACATTAGATTTATATGAGATTAATAGAAGGGGTGTATTGTATTAGCTGTAGGACAAATCAACCATATCACAGGGGGAATTACAGAATGAAAAGCGCAAAACATCTAGCAATGTCTACTATTTTAGGGTCAGCAGTATTTTTAGCTGCTTGCGGTGGAGACGATGAATCAACTGGATCTGGTACTCCTTCTGAAGGTTCATCAGAAGAGCTTAGCGGTCAGGTACGCGGTGACGGTTCTTCAACTGTAGCACCTATCATGGAGGCAATTGTAGAAGAATACGCAGCTGCTCAGCCAGGCGTACAGGTTTCATCAGGTGTATCTGGTACAGGTGGCGGCTTTGAAAAGTTTATTGCTGGAGAAACTTCATTCTCAAATGCATCCCGTCCAATTAAAGAAGAAGAAGCAGCAGGTCTTGAAGAACAGGGTGTTGAGTACACAGAGGTTGAACTTGGCTTTGATGGACTTTCAGTAGTAGTGAGTCAGGAAAACGACTTTATCGATCACCTAACAGTTGAAGAGCTTAAAGAAATGTGGGTTGAAACAGGAGAAGAAAAAACTTGGGCTGATATCCGTGAAGGTTGGCCGGAAGAACCAATTGAGTACTACTCTCCGGGAACAGATTCAGGAACTTATGATTATTTCAATGAAGTAATCCTTGAAGATGAAGATATCGTGCGTTCTGCTACACTTTCTGAAGATGATAACGTTCTGGTTCAAGGTGTAACTGGATCACCGAACGCAGTTGGCTACTTCGGATATGCTTATTATATTGAAAATCAGGACACGTTGAAGGTAGTACCGATTGACAATGGGGAAGGTCCTGTTGAACCAACGAACGAAACAATCGAATCAGGCGAATATGCTCCACTTTCCCGTCCAATGTTTACTTATGTAAGAAATGACATGGTAGCAGAAGATCCAGCTGTTGCAGACTTCATTAAGTTTGCAATTGAAAATGCCGGCGATCTATCTGAAGCGGTAGGGTATGTAAGAGCACCACAAGAAATCTATGACGAAGATATGGCAACAATTGAAGAACTTGCAGGTGAATAATTAAATAGGAGCCGGGAAGCGTGCAGGTCACGCTTCTCGTCTCATTATGTTCTTGGATAATAAGGAGGTTTTCAACCATGGCAATGAATGAACCAAAGCAGGTATCGGTTCAGGAACTAATCGCCAAGAAAAGCAACAGGGGTCTTCTGGCGTTTATCGAAAAAGTAATTCCTAAATTACTGCTGGCTATTGCGGCGGTATCTGTATTGACGACAATCGGCATTGTATTAACGCTGATTGTGGAAACAACTATTTTTTTCTCACGGGTTAGTATCTTTGATTTTTTAACAGGAACAGAATGGTATCCATTTGCCAACTCAACCCCTACCTATGGGATTCTTCCTTTAATAGCTGGAACTTTAAAAATCGCAGCAATAGCTACAGTTGTTGCTGTACCGATCGGTATTGCAACGGCCATTTTTTTGAGTGAGTATGCGAGTGAGCGAGTAAGACGTATTGTAAAGCCTGTACTCGAAGTGCTTGCCGGCGTTCCTACGATTGTTTATGGATATTTTGCATTAACATTTGTCACACCTGTACTTCGTTCGCTGTTTCCCGAGATTGGGATATTTAATGCACTCAGCCCGGGAATCGTTGTAGGAATCATGATCATACCGATGATTGCCTCTCTTTCTGAGGACGCGATGTCTTCAGTACCAAATGCGATGCGGGACGGGGCATATGCACTGGGATCAACCAGACTCGAAGTTGCAATTAAGATTGTTTTACCGGCAGCTCTGTCTGGAATTGTAGCATCTACTGTCCTTGCG
The DNA here is from genome assembly GCF_044789845.1 of Jeotgalibacillus malaysiensis. Taxonomy (NCBI): domain Bacteria; kingdom Bacillati; phylum Bacillota; class Bacilli; order Caryophanales; family Caryophanaceae; genus Jeotgalibacillus; species Jeotgalibacillus malaysiensis. The sequence goes on along the minus strand of NZ_CP085252.1, from coordinate 2,085,148 downwards.
ATTTCGCGAGCTATTGGAGAAACAATGATTGTTGCCCTTGCAGCAGGATCAACTCCAGGATTTAACCTTGATGTTACGGGCTCTATACAAACAATGACAGCCTATATTGTTCAGGTTACAACTGGTGATGCCGGATATGGAACAACGATCTATTACAGCATTTATGCAGTAGGATTTACGTTATTCCTATTCACGCTATTTATGAATATGCTGGCACAATTCATCTCCAAGCGCTTTAGAGAGGAGTATTAATATGAGGTATATCAATCATGAAGAAGTCGCAGTCAGAACGAAAAAAAGATTAACAAAAAACCTGCTATTAAAAGGCGTATTTGCAGCAGCGACTGCATTTGGTCTTATTGTTCTTGCGATCTTACTCTATCGTATCATCACTCAAGGAACTGGCTATTTGAGCCTTGATTTTTTCACAAATTATTCTTCTCGAATTCCTGAAAATTCCGGCATTCGGGCAGCTGTTGTCGGTTCAATCTATTTAATGCTTGTAGTAGCTCCTGTTTCTATGTTCTTGGGAGTTGGGACAGCTATTTATCTTGAGGAATATGCAACTAAAAATAAATTTAATGATTTAATTAAGGTCAATATTTCAAATCTAGCAGGGGTACCTTCTGTTGTATTCGGTCTTCTCGGTCTGACGATTTTTGTTCGATATTTTGGTTTAGGGATTTCGATCTTAGCAGCAGGTCTGACAATGAGTCTGCTTATTCTGCCAATCATTATTGTCGCGTCACAGGAGGCAATAAGAGCAGTGCCAAATGAGCTCAAAGATGCTTCTTTTGCTATGGGTGCTACTAAATGGCAGACGATTCTTCGTGTCATTCTACCTGCTTCGATCCCTGGGATTCTAACTGGTAGCATTCTTGCACTTTCAAGAGCGATTGGTGAAACAGCACCGCTTGTTGTAATCGGAATACCAACAATTTTAATGTTTATGCCGGATGGTCTGACGAGTACGTTTACAGCACTCCCGATGCAGATTTACGACTGGACAAAACGTCCGCAGGTTGAATTCCATGACGTAGCTGCTGCGGGGATCATCGTACTGATGGGGCTGCTGCTTATCATGAATTCAATTGCAGTGTTAATTCGAAACAAATTCCAAAAGCGTTATTAATTTATTTGGGTGAAGGGAGCTTTTCAATATGACTACGACAATTAAACCGGCTACAGATGTTCTTGAAAATAAGGAACCTCATGTAAAGGGGTCAAAAGCCTCTGTATATAAAACGAATCAGCTAAATTTATGGTATGGATCCAACCACGCATTAAAAAATATTGATCTTGATATAAAAGAAAACGAAGTAACTGCGATCATTGGTCCTTCAGGATGTGGGAAATCAACCTATATTAAAACGCTGAACCGTATGATCGAAACCATTCCATCTGTTAAAACTTCAGGTGAAATCATCTACCGTGACCGTAACATCTTCGGTAAGGATTATCAGGTAGAAGAGTTGCGTACAAAAGTCGGTATGGTTTTCCAAAAGCCTAATCCATTTCCAAAGTCTATCTACGATAACATTGCTTATGGACCGAGAATTCACGGCATTAAGAATAAAAAGATTCTCGATGAAATTGTAGAAAAATCACTTCGTGGAGCAGCAATTTGGGATGAGGTAAAAGATCGTCTTAGTGAGAATGCTTACGGACTTTCCGGTGGTCAGCAGCAGCGTATTTGTATTGCAAGGTGTCTTGCCATTGAGCCTGACGTTATATTAATGGACGAGCCAACATCAGCGCTTGACCCGATTTCTACGTTAAAAGTTGAAGAGCTTGTACAGGATCTGAAAAAGGATTACAGCATTATCATTGTCACTCACAATATGCAGCAGGCAGCACGTATTTCTGATAAAACGGCATTTTTCCTTCATGGTGAGGTTGTTGAATACGATGAAACGAATAAAATATTCTCTAATCCTTCAGATGAAAGAACAGAAGATTATATTTCAGGCAGATTCGGATAAGGAGTGAATACATTGTCAGTCAGAGAGCGGTATGATACAGAATTAGAAGTACTGAATAATAAAATTGTTGAGCTTGGGCGTTTTGCTCAGGTCGCACTGAAAGATTCACTTACAGCACTTGATAACAGAGACATTGAAAAGTCACTGATCATTATGGATGAAGACATTAAAGCGAATAGAATTGAAGAAGAAATTAATGACCTGGCGATTTTATTAATTGCCAAGCAGCAGCCGGTTGCAACTGATCTCAGAAGAATTATTGTCGCAATCAAGATTGCAGCAGATCTTGAAAGGATCGCTGACTTTGCAGTCAATATTGCAAAGTCCACAATCCGCATTGGTAACGACAGCTTTGTTAACTCGATTGATAATGTGCATGAAATGTATAATATCACTGAAGAAATGATTGAACTTGTACTCGAAGCTTATACTGATGAAGACGTAGTAAAAGCAAAGAAAATTGCAGAACTTGATGATGGAGTCGACCAGCTTTATGGTGAAACAATTAAAGACCTGTTATCATCAAGCGCTGCTCAGCCAGAAAAGCTTGCACAAATCACTCAATTAACATTTATCTGCCGCTATCTGGAGCGCGCAGCTGATCACGTGACAAACATCTCTGAGAACATTTTTTATCTTGTTAAAGGAAAAAGATACGATTTGAACAAATAAAAAAGAAGCCCCCGGGCTTCTTTTTTCATACTCATTTTTTTCAGCACTATTATTGAGTAATCAGCTTTGCCATTTGCTCAATCGTCATGGTGGAATTTAAATCATACTCGCCGATCTGAATTCTGTCAGTCAGCCCCTGATCAGCTAAATAATCATTAAAAGCACTTTCATCCGGAATCAGACCATTTTGATATAAAGCTGAACTAATATCGGGAGAGGTCATCCCTGATTCCACAGATAAAATCATGCGTGTGATTTCCTCATTTGGCGTTTCATCAGTTGATTCAATCTGGTTCATCCTATCTTCCCATCCTGCAATTTCATTCTGAAGAGACTCGTATTCATCAGTGCTGATAATCATTTCATTTTCCTGAAGAGGAGATTGTGCTTCTGGTGCTTCCTCTGTAAGAGCACCTGCACCAAAAATGAAAAGCGCACTTGCCATCATACCGACTCCTGTCGAGCGGATAATTTTTCGATCCACTTATGTACACTCCTTAATTTACTCATTTATAATGCGTCTGACATCACTTACGTGGAGTGAAGAAAGCGCTGAGATCTGATCGGGTTTCATTCCCTGCTTATGAAGAGAAAGCACCTGATTAATCAGAATCTCATTGATTTGTTTAGGTTTTGGCTTTTTATGACCAGCAGCCGGTTCAATCATCAATTCCTCTTCAAGCAGTTTCGTTCTTTTCTTAAGCTGATACAGCTCCTGATAAAGGCTCATTGACAACTCGTGTAACTCTTCTTCAGTCTCTTTGGATCGGTCTCTTAAAAAGAAAGATAATATAAATAGAATAAGGCCCAGGCCGCCTGCAGCAAGCGTGATCCATTCCATATACTCACCTCCATGGGATTCGGGTTCTATTGTACCATGTTCAGCGTAAATGATTTGTAAAAGCTTATAAAAAGATAGTAGATTTTTTTTCTGAACAATGATATTATAAGTAAGTCGTATGAATCGAAGTATGTAACAAACAGCATTTGAATGTTTGGAGGGATAAAGATGCGTGTAAACATTACTCTTGCTTGCACTGAAACTGGTGATCGTAACTACATCACTACTAAGAACAAGCGTAACAATCCAGATCGTATTGAACTTAAAAAATACAGTCCGCGCCTGAAGAAAGTGACTCTTCACCGCGAGACAAAATAATGAACGACAGCCGAAAATGTATTGTGCATTTTCGGCTTTTTTATCATGTCTGGGAGGGGGAGGAAGGCTATGAATAAAAAAGTCATCAGGCAGCAAATACAGGAGCAGCTGAAGAATCTTCCTGAAGAGACGAAAGTATTATATACTAAAAGGGTGCATCAAAAAGTTCTGACCTCACCTGAGTGGCAGCATGCTGAAGTCATTGCAGTAACAATATCGCAAGGATTGGAAATTGATACCACCACACTTATTTCAGCCGCACTGAAGCAGGGGAAAAAAATCTGTGTGCCCAGATGTGAGCCCGCAACAAAAGCTTTATTTTTTCACTACATAACGTCTTTAAGTGATGCCAAGCCGTCATTCTACGGTTTGCTAGAACCAGGACCGTACCTGCCGACTGCTGAAAAGAATGAGATTGACCTGGTGATCGTACCAGGCCTCGCTTTTTCACACTCAGGCTACAGAATTGGATTTGGCGGGGGATACTACGACCGTTTTCTAAAAGATTATAATGGAAACAGTTTATCAATGGCATACAGTTTTCAGCTGATCAACGAAGATTTTGCTGAAAGCTTTGATATACCGGTCATGCGGATTTTGACAGAGCAATAATACATGATACAGGGAGTGCCTAGTTATGAATTTCAATACCATGCATGACGTTCAGATGCTGCTTAAAAGATACGGACAATATGTCTACGGTCCGGGCAGACTCGCTACACTTGAATTAATGGAAATTGAAGTGAGAGATTTATATGAAGCAGGTATGCTGGAACGGGATGACTATTTAAAAGCTTTAATGGTATTAAAAAATGAAATCAGAAAAGAAAGTCAAGGTGATCAGTAAGATGAAAGCAGAATACATTTTCGGAGTAGATATTGGTGGAACAACAACGAAACTGGCAGTCATTACAGATGAAGGAATGATCGTTGAAAAGTGGGAAATCCCCACTAATACATCAAATAAAGGAATCAGTATTATACCTGATATTGCAGCAGCGGTTAAGTTAAAAATGACGCAGATGAATCTGGGTAAAGAAGCCGTCATCGGTATCGGAGTAGGTGCTCCTGGTCCGGTAAATATGCAGACAGGGATTTTGTATACAGGCGTTAATATCGGGTGGGATAAGCCCGTAGCATTAAGAGATGAGTTGTCACAGCAGACCGGCCTGCCTGTAGTGATTGAAAATGATGCAAATGCAGCAGCCCTTGGTGAAATGTGGAAAGGTGCAGGAGGCGGAGCAAGAGATGTAGTATGCGTAACGCTTGGCACCGGTGTCGGTGGAGGCGTAATTGTAAACGGTGATATCGCTCATGGTATTAAAGGAGCGGCTGGAGAGATTGGTCATATTACGGCTGTACCTGAAAGAGGCTACCAGTGTAACTGCGGCAAAAAAGGCTGTCTTGAGACAGTAGCTTCTGCAACTGGGGTAGTTAGACTTGCAAAAGAAGAGATGGAAAAAGCTGATGGCGTTTCAGCACTTCACAAAATCATGGGCGAGCATAATGCGATTAGTGCTAAAAATGTATTTGATGAGGCGAAAAATGGTGATCCAGCTGCCTCTGCAGCTGTAGAGCGCCTGACATTTTATCTCGGTCTTGCACTTGCAAATCTCGGGAGTGCATTAAATCCGGAGAGAATTGTTATTGGCGGCGGTGTATCAAAAGCCGGAAGTATATTACTTGACGGTATTAATGAGAAATTCAGATTATATGCTTTTCCAACAGTAGCAGAATCAACAGACATTAAAATTGCTACACTTGGAAATGATGCCGGAGTTATTGGAGCTGCCTGGCTGATCAAATATAAACATTAATGATTTCAGTGACCTCCTGCAAAGCAGGGGGTTTTTTTATGTCATGATTCTTATGAATAATCAGGCTTTTACAATAACAGTGTATTTGCTTTACATTTAACACAATTCGGGTAAAATTAAAGCTTAGTTCAATTTTAAATCCTTCATTTATAGTAAAAACGATGTGCAAGACTATTGGCTGATTTTTATTAAAACTGAGAAAAACGAAACTTTTTAATGTTTGAGACGTCTATAAAGGTGGAATTGTAAATAAGATTTTAAGTATGTAAAGATGCCGTTTGATTTTATTTACAATCAGGAGTATGATTATGGGATAGATATTATATCCACAAATTGTAATTGGAAGTGTAGGAGGAAATTATATGAACAAAAGATGGTCGATGCCAAAGCTGTCGCTTGTCATTATTGCCATTGCGTTCCTTTGGATTAAGACATTTATTGCCTATCACGCAAGCTTTAATATCAGCACAGATAATTTCATGCAGGATCTGATCCTGTTTATTAACCCGCTCAGCTTTCTATTACTGATCTTTGGTGTAGGGCTGCTGTTTAAAAAAGAAAAAACCAGAAACAACTACGTGATTATTACAAGTTTTGTACTGACAGCCATTTTGTTTGCAAATATGGTTTTCTATCGCTTCTTTAATGACTTTATTACATTGCCGGTATTATTCCAGACAAGTAACTTTGGAGATCTTGGTGGAAGTGCCGTAGAAAACATTTATATGACTGATGCACTTTATTTTGTAGATGTGCTGATTTTAATTGTACTTGCAAAATATAAACCGTCATTCATGGTGTTTAAAGAACCGACAAAGGTTAATAGAAGAGCGTACTTTCTTGTAGCAATTGCTACATTCTTCTTAAACCTCGGTTTAGCCGAAACTGAACGTCCACAGCTTTTAACACGTACATTTGACCGTGAAATGCTTGTTAAGAACATCGGAACGTACAACTATCACATTTACGATGTGTACCTTCAATCGAAACAGTCTGCGCAGCGTGCACTTGCAGACAGCGATGCACTGGTTGACGTGAACAATTACGTTCAGGCAAACAAAGCAGATGTGAACAATGAAATGCACGGCATCGGAGAAGGTAAAAACCTGATTGTCGTAAAGCTTGAATCAATGCAGAATTTTGTAATTAATAATGAAATGAATGGTGAAGTAATTACGCCATTCCTTAACTCTCTGACAGAAGATGAAAGCACAGTTTATATGGATAACTTCTATCACCAGACAGAACAGGGTAAAACTTCAGACTCTGAATTTCTGCTTGATAACTCACTATATCCATTAGGCCGTGGAGCAGTATTTTTTACTCACAGTGGTAACGAATTTAACACGCTTACTGACAGCCTGAATGAAGCCGGTTATTATACAAATGCAATGCATGCAAATAACAAGAGCTTCTGGAACCGTGACATTGTCTATGATAACTTTGGCTATGACCGTTATTATTCACTTTCTGACTATACAGTGGAAGAAGGTCAGGCGGTTAACTGGGGCATGAAGGATATTCCATTCTTTGAACAGTCAGTTGAGCATATGAAGGAAATGGAACAGCCGTTTTATTCAAAAATGATTACACTGACAAACCACCATCCTTTCTATCTGGATGAAGAGGATAAGTTTATTAATGAATTTGATTCAAATTCAGGTACACTGAACCGTTATTTCCAGACAGTACGATATCAGGATGAAGCAATTAAAGAATTTTTCACTTACCTTAAAGAAGCAGGATTATATGAAGACTCTGTCATCGTTATGTATGGAGACCACTATGGTATTTCAGAAAATCATAATGTTGCGATGGCTCAATACCTTGAACAGGAAGAAATTACAGCGTTCGATTCAGCTCAGCTGCAAAGAGTACCTATGTTTATCCATATTCCTGGTGAAGACATTGGTGAGACAAACAGCAAGCTGGCAGGACAAATTGATCTTAAGCCGACAATCCAGTCTATTATGGGAATTGAAGGCAGCAACAGTATTCAGTTTGGTCAGGATATTTTCTCTGAAGAAAATGATAATACAGTTATTTTAAGAGATGGCCGTGTCATTTCAGAAAACCTGGTTTATGCAGGAGAAACCTGCTGGGATAAAGAATCAGGTGAGCCGGTGGAAAAAGAAGATTGTCAGCCTCTAATTGACAAAGCTACTGAAGAACTGGCGTTTAATGATGAAATTATTTACGGTGACTTGTTGAGATTTTATGATAACGAGTCAGGACGTCTGCTTGAAGATACAACTGTAACTGAAGAATAAATATAAAAAGCTCCCTCGGGAGCTTTTTATATTATAATGAATGTAAAAATAGGAGCTGAGTGATCATGGCAATTGCAGATATTACTATCATACCGATTGGCACTGAAACACCGAGTGTCAGCAAATATGTTGCGGATTTGCAGCGTGTGTTAGAAAAAAGAGCGCAGGATGGCCTCATTACATATGAGTTAACGCCGATGAGCACATTAATTGAGGGAGAACTTACTGACCTTTTTAAAGTGATACAGGAGCTCCATGAGTCAGTCTTTTCTGAGGAGATCAAGAGAGTGGCTACCAATATCCGTATTGATGAAAGAAGAGACAGAAACGATCATTCTATGCAGAATAAGCTCGCTTCAGTTAAGAAGCATTTATCAAATTAAAAAAAGCTGACCTCAGTCAGCTTTTTTTAATTATACCGGATAACCGTCAAATACGATTGTCATCACAGTGAACCAGCCAAATACACCAAGTGTAGCCACTGCAAAGAAAATACCCATAATGTTTTTCTCTTTAAAAGATGTGATTGTACCAATTACTGATAGAATGGTTACCAGCGCAAGGATAATTGTTAATCCGTTCATTAAAAGCACCCCTTTCCATACGTTGGTTCATGAATAAACGAGATTAGTGCATATATAAGCGTACTCTTAATATATTTTATAGTTAATTGTTTGTATTGTCGAGCATAATTCGTGACACTTTCGTGAGTATTCGTCTTTTTTTCTTAATCGTGCTACACTTTTCAGGAGGTGATAGAAATGGAATGGTTTCAGCTGCCATTAGGTCCTATGCAGACAAACGCATACATTGTATACAATGATCATCAGGAATGTTTAATTATCGACCCTGGTGAAGAAGCTCAAAAAATCAAAAGTTTTATAAAACAAAAAGAACTGAATCCACTCGGGATTTTGTTAACACACGCTCACTTTGATCATATCGGTGCACTAGAAGAAATAAGGAATGAATATCATATAGAAGTGTATATGCACATTCAGGAGAAAAGCTGGCTTGGGAAGCCTGAAAAAAATGGCTCTGCATTATTTCAGGGCATTAAACCCATCGTAGCTTCTGCTGCTGAACAGATCTGGGAAAGAGAGTCCAGTGTAGAAATTGGCCATTTCAGTTTTGAGCTGTTACATACACCAGGACATTCTCCCGGCAGTATGAGTTTTTATTTTAAGGAAAGCTCTTTTGTTATTGCAGGAGATGCATTATTCAACGGGAGCATTGGCAGAACAGACCTGCCTGGAGGAAACATGGATGAACTAATTAAAAGTATTAATACTAAGCTGATGACACTCGATGATCAGACATATGTATTGCCAGGACATGGCCTGACTACAACAATCGGTACAGAAAGGTTAAATAACCCTTTCCTGCAGTCATAAAAAAGAGACGGTTCCTGATAAAGGAAGCGTCTCTTTTTTGTCTGAATCAGCTTATTGTTCTTCAATAGTAAGAAGAGATTTAAAGCGGACCCTGAAGCGGCATCATAAATGTTGTCCAGTAAGTAAATCCTGCAAAGAAAATTGTTAAGTATACAAAGAATACATACACATACATGCGCTCAGATAATTTCATGTACCCTAAAAGGATGAAAAAGCCAGTCTGGGCCAGGAAAAGCAATGAAGTTTTTGGCATATGTCCTAAATAAAATAATACAGAGAAAATTCCAGTCCAAAACCCCATAACACGATACATTTTATCCATCCGAATCCCTCCTTTACGCAAACAATCCATCGAACCTATTATATAGGATACCATATTATAAAGTAAATAACCCATATTATTAAATGTGACGATTGAGTGATTTTTCATTAATAAGCTATTTAAGTGAATGGGCTTGTACAAGTTTGTACAAGCCCATTCGACAACTCCATTAAGAGAATATATTGTATCCAATGCCTCATCAAAGTACCATCTAATAAGGAGTTGCAGCTTCTATATTAAACAAAATTGTGAATAATTTAAAATAATTATATATTTCATATAAAAAAGGTGTACATTGATTATACACGGGTATACAATGAATATAATATAAATAATACTTGTTCAAAAGTGATACAAAAACTAAACAGACGGAGGTAACAACATGAATCAAATTACATTCTTTACTTACCCAAGCTGTACATCTTGCCGGAAAACTAAAAAGTGGTTAAAAGAAAATGAAGTCACCGTAACTGAACGTCATATCTTCAGAGAAACTCCGGATTATGATGAGTTAATGAATCTTCTTTCACTTACAACCGAAGGACTTGATGAATTACTTGCTACACGCAGCCAGTCTTTTAAAGCGCTTGATCAGGATGTAGAAGATCTGCCGCTGTCTGAAGTAGTTAAATTGATTATTGAAGATCCAAAGCTATTAAAGCGACCAATTCTGACAGATGGTAAATCCCTTATCGTTGGATACAATCCTGAAGGACTTAGAAGTCTATCAAACAAAAAACAGACTTACAAACTATCAGGCTGATCAAACAATTCAGCTTAATGTCGGTTCACCTATCTGTACAAGTTGTGCACAGATAGGTGAACCGACATTTTTTTATGTAAATGTCAAAAAATTAAAAAAATTAATGACAAATTCTTCAATATCGTGTATAGTGAAAATTATCTTACGAAAGGATGTGAAAAAATGCCATATGGCACTGAGCTGTTAGCACAGAATTTAATTACAGAAGCTTTTAACCAAAGAGGGTCTGATCTTCACTTTTATCCCGAAGCAAAACAGATGACCGTTCAACTGAGGGCACTTGGTGATCTGACGATTCTTAAGCAAATATCCATGAATCAGGGGGAAAGGCTGATTTCCCACTTCAAGTTTAAAGCATCGCTCGACATTGGCGAGAAACGCAAACCTCAAAGTGGGGCAACGCTTATCACGATTGATGAAGAGAAAGTTTCCCTCAGAGTATCCACACTTCCCGCAGCAGAAGGCAAAGAAAGTATGGTCATCAGACTCTTACCCCAATCATTCGCAGTTCCCATCGAAAAACTTTCCTTATTTTCAAACTCTGCAAAAATTTTAACTTCCCTTGTCAGACAACCTCAGGGGCTGATTCTGTTTTCCGGACCAACGGGAAGCGGAAAGTCAACCACATTATACTCACTCATCCATTACTGCTCTACAGAATTGAATAGAAGTATCATAACGCTTGAAGACCCGGTTGAAAGAAATGAAGAACACGTGCTGCAGGTCCAGATCAATGAAAGAGCAGGAGTCACCTATGCTTCAGGGCTTAAAGCTGTGCTTAGACATGACCCTGATATGATTATTATTGGAGAGATCAGGGATAAAGAAACCGCTGATATTGCAGTAAAAGCTGCTCTGAGCGGTCACCTGGTGTTATCGACAATTCATGCGAAAGATACAAAAGGTGCGATCAGAAGAATGATTGATCTTGGTATACGGAAAGAAGATTTAAAGCAGTCACTGATCGGTGCAACAGGGCAGCGGCTAGTTAAAATCAGTGTGAATGGTCTTTCAAAATCAAGGTCTTCAATTTATGAAATCATGACTACAGGTGCTGTATGTGATTATTTAGATGAATTGTCTGTACAAGGGGAGTATGTGACACTTGAACAGCTTTTCAGGAAAGGAGCAGCTCTTGGCTATGTATCGCCTCAGGAGTATCATCGCTGGATCACGCCGCCGGACTTATATTCCCAAAAAAGATCAGCCCGTTTTCCTTCACCGATTAAGTGAACTCAGGCGTAATGGCTACCCCCTTGATCAATCCCTCAGCTTTTTATTTCTGCAATTCCCATCAATTACTCAAAAAGACCAGCTGCTTAAACTATTAATGAACGGTTCCTCAATCAGTGAAACATTAAAAACACTGGGCTATCCATCATATGTTTGTATGCATTTGTATTTTGCTGAACAATACGGAGATGTAGGAAGTTCGTTATCAGACACTGCAGATCTAATGAAGCACCGTGAGGCTCAAAAGAAAAAACTTTTTTCCATATTGCAGTACCCACTTTTTTTAATCCTGTTATTCGTTTTTGTGTCAGCTGTTTTAAATATGTATTTGTTACCGAGAATGACACAGCTATATCAGTCGGTTGGCAATACTCAGTCAGGCGTTCTTCAGACAGCTGAATTGATCTTTCAGGCGTTACCATTGCTCACGACAGGAGCCATCATATGTGCATTGGTAATTTTTACGATGGGTGGAATGATTCTTTTTAAAAAGCCGACTCTTGAAAGGTGGAAAACCATATCACTGCTTCCATTTGCGGGGTTTTATTTTAGACATTATCACAGCTACCTGTTTTCAAGAGAAGCCTCTACTTTATTAAAAAGCGGCTTGTCCTTTCAACAAATGCTGAAAACGTTTATTGAGCAGCCATACAGGCCCTTATTTAAAGAGATTGGGCAGTTTATGACTGATGAGCTTGAGAGGGGACAAAGTATGTATCATACGATGCTGCAGCTCCCATATTTTACAGAAGAACTGCTTAGAATTACAGAGCACGGTGAGATGAATGGGAATCTTGAAAAAGAGTGGGGTTTTTACAGTCAATATTGTCTGAACGCACTCGAAGAGAGATCAGGCATTTATTTTAATGTATTACAGCCGATTATCTTCACATGTCTCGGTCTTGCGGTGGTCGGTGCTTATCTTGTGATTCTGCTTCCGGTATTTAACTTACTTCAAACAATCTAATTCATGGAGGAATTTAAATGAAAAAAATCATGAAATTGCTCAAAAATAATAAAGCATTTACGCTGATTGAGATGGTCATCGTTCTGTTAGTCATTTCCGTCCTGTTAATTGTCAGTCTTCCGAATATCTCTTCACAGAGTAAAGAGATTAATGGCAAGGGGTGCGAAGCTTTTCAGCATATAATAGACATTGTAAAGCAACATGACAAATTTACTATAACAAAGGGGACAATTAATCAGATGAAAAAACATGAAATTTCAACAATGCTTGTCAGTGACCATCCACTGCTTCAGAAACTTGGCTTACTTTTAAATTCACGCTCAGATCAAGCTGGGGGGCTATCTGCAGCAGAACTTTCTGATTTTATTGATGTTATCCATGTTGAGGATTTAGATGCTTACATTGCAGCTCTAGCAGATTAATTGAAGGAGTGATTTAAATGAAGAGAATTTCAGTAGATATTAATGAAGAAGAATATGAACGATTAAAGGAAATCGCAGATGAGCACAATGTCAAAGTTTCATTGATACTTGGTTATTACGTTCGTGATTTAGTATGTTCTGCCCGTTCAAATGGTTCAGATGAGCGCCAGTATGCTCAGGACTATTTTCAACGTACAAATTTGTCATGGATGTTCAAAGACGAGGAGGTAATTTAAATGCCACTGAAAATGCAGCCGGAATTTATAACTGACATTGCTCAACACATGGTTAGGATCACGGATGAGGTTGAATCCAGAAGAGAAGAAGTAAATCAGGATGACCAGTATATAAGCTACAGAGAGGGTTTATATGATGCCTACACGGATGTATTACTCAAGTTAGGCTATACGAATGAGGACATCTGGAAACTAGAAAAGTTAGCAAGGATTCAATAAAAAATAAAAAAGCTCTTGTAGGCGGCTACCTTCAAGAGCTTCAGCATACCGTATGGGTACACTCAATGTAATTACATCTTACCACATATATTTATATTTTTAAATATGTCTGTGTTAATCCTATTTGGTATGCGCTCATTTCATTAATAAGGAGAGTGCATTTACAATGACAATGATATATAAACAATCTGATATTACTTCATTCACCCACCTGTCTAACTTCAAATCATTAAAGGACTTCAATAACAATATTGAAGCTTTTTTGGCTTCTCATGGTTCTGACCTATCCAAGAAAGAAACAATTCTCCTAAAAACGCTCACACGCTACTCAGTGAAGGTTTTGGGCGTTTCTAATGTTTCTATCCGCACTCTAATAAAAGCAGTACATAAACAAGGTATAACCGTTTCTGAGGCTACATTCCACAGAATGAAAAGGAAGGCTATTAAACTCGGCATTATTGAAATTATCGCAACTGAGCGATCTGATAAAAGCCAGTCTTCTAACCTTTATGTATTTCAGCCTTTTATTAATAGAATGACATCCCCTTACTCTACTGAAGTGAAGTCAGAAACACGCTCTAAGACTTCATATAGCAACGATACTGAGCTTTCAGCATCAACTAAGGGTAAGACACCCCATAAAGCTGAAGTGCCTTCTAAAACTAATAATATGTTAAATAACCGTTCACATACACGTGAAATCAACGAATCAAAATTAGTCTCAAATAGAATTCCAGAGCAATTTAAAGCAGTAGCAGCCATTCTAAACACTGACTATAAACAGATTGAAGACTTATGGTCTGCTGTTCAGTATCAAACATATCATCTGACTTCATATAGCAACGCTGATAAGGTTTCACTTGGCTTAAAGGGTTTATATCAGTTAATCCGCAATATGAAGCTTAAAACAAATATAAGAAAGTCTGTGGGTGCTTATTACACAGGAATCATTAAACGGATGCTGGATGCTGAGTATCAGGAATGGTTATTTGCCGAATTAGAATCTGCTGGAGTTTAAATATAATTGTCTAAAATTGAGTTGCTCCTTGAAAATAAAATAACTAAAGTCACATTTTAGACACAAAATATTTTATTTTCATAACCGAAATAATTTATATTAAATTCAGCTATACCAAGCGGTTTGTATAGGTTTGAAATATAATTTTTTATAATAAAATTATATTTCACACACTTTATGAAAAAAGTCAAGATAAATTTTAAATAATTTAATCAAAAATGAATCTGAGTGCTATAATAGTATTGTAAGGGTGGTTCAATAGCATCATTCAAATACATTATTATTCTAAAAATAGACAATATAAGGAGGTGTGATAATGACTAGAAAACAGATTGACAAATATTTTCTTATGAGAAAAAGAAAGCGGATCACCTTGAAAGAAATTGCTGCCCATATTGACTGCTCTATTTCATTAATAAGTAAGTTTGAGCTTGGTAGACACAGCATGAACGAACAAAAGATCATTAAGTATAAGCAATTTATAGATGCTTATTGATTTTTTACTACATTGAAGGGAGTGATAAAAATGTGAGTTGTAAATAGTAAGTGCCAGTCTCAATGTCACAAATGCCAATTGAAAACCAAACTTTTAAAAGGGGAATTACTTAATGACAAATTTTGATAATAGAAAGAAAACTGGACTGATTGATCTGAATCTACCAAAATTGGACATCAAGAAAAATGCAGAACAAAAAGCAGCTACTAACTTTAATAATTTTCAGGTGCAGAATGTTGAACAGCCAAAAACACTTTGCCAAGATGAACTAAACAAAACAAAGATTGAACTAGCTAACGCTTTACATCTGCTGGATGAAGAGCAAGATGAAACTGAAAGATTAGCATATGATTTTCATGGTGTAGTAAATCTGATTAATGGCTTCTTGGAGCATCACAAACTAGAGTCAAAGTGGAAAGACTTTGTTGTTACTAGATTTAATGATGATGATGACCACTCTAATTATGGAGATTTTGAAGTTATTACAGATATTTTCTTTGAAGATAGTGACGATGATGAAGGTGACGAATAATAATCAATTCCAGAAGTACTTAAGTCAAAGTCACGCAGATAACATAAATCAAACAGCATTCACACAGCTTGAAAATTTATTTTTAGATTACATACATAGCAACAATCAAACTGAACAGATCAGATGGCTTTGTAATGCGTCTATGGGGCACGGTAAATCCACTGCCCTGATCTGCTTAATCAAACATATGATAGAACATAAAATTAATGTTCCCTTGCTGATAGCAGTGAGGGAACTGCAATTGGCTGAAAGTATCTTTAATGAAATTAGCACTTTCAAAAAAGGTTTCATTCAAAAGGTTGATACTGAAAATAAAAATATAGTTGAAGACCAGCTACAGCATTATCAATTTATAATCATTCAACATAAGAGGCTAGAAAATCTGGCTTTAGGTATTGGCAATCCTTATAAATATAATCAGTATAACAATAAAAAAAGAATGCTCATTATTGATGAGAAACCTAATTTCACTGACTCAGCCATATTTGATATGGGAAGTCAAAATAACATATTAGAAGCATTTGATGATCTTTCAAAAGGAATTGATATTGGACATCTTGATTTTCAGTTAATCAGGCACAATGTAATGATACTAATTGGACTTCAGCTTCTAAAAAATGTAACCAGTAAAACAACAAGACTAATTGACAATGAAGATTCAGTATCTAATAGAAAGAATTTGAAAGCAATAATCAAACAAATGGAAGAGTCTGAAGCCAATAAAAGTAAAGCTGAATCACTCAGGAAACTGAAAATATTCAAGCAGCTATTAAATATAGATAATGTAGGCAGAATTGACGATCATTCAAACGATCAGAAGGGTAAAAAGATTATTGTCAGCAATTACATTGATTACACAAAATTAGGCTTGCATATGCTCATACTTGATGGGACAGCCAAAGCCAATATACTTCAATATAATAATCTGTTTGAACTAAAAGACATAGAAAATCAGAATGATTATTCAAGGCTAACAATACATATTGAATCAATTAATACATCAGCCTATGCAAGAGGTAAAAAAGGGAATCCAGTTCAGCATACAATAGCAAGTAGAGTGAATGACCTTAGGGAAGTTGATAATAACCTGTTTATCCTTCCTGCACAGAAGGATTTATCTATATATAAAAAGCTGATTGAATTTACAAAGGATGAATTAAAGAGTTATGACGATAAAAATAGTGAATCAATCCATCTGATGAATACTATTGGCAAAAACATTATTAAGAATAAAACTGCACTCTATCTGACATCATTACCTAAGATGTATCCTGAGTATTATAAATCAATCGGTATTGCACTAAATTATGATATCGAATTGGGTATGTACGAGGAAACAGATGAAGATAAGTGGTTCAAGTCAGATGAAATGGAGTCGCTGTACAGAGATACTCTTTATGCTGAATTGCTTCAAATTGTACATAGAACAAAATTAAGGCAAATTGATTCAGGTGAAGAAATACATATTTATATTGCTTACAACGAAGACACAAAGCAGCGTGAGGGATCATATACAATCACACCTATCAGCGAAAACATAATTCAATATATGCCAGGTGCAAATATAACTGAACATAAGCTAACTGATTTAAACTCATACAATCGAGATAAAACTTTGGCAAAGCATATTGAAGCTATACATACAAAAGTAGATGAAGGATTAGAACTACCTGCAGCGGTTGGAAAGATAAGTCTATCATTCAGAAAATACTTAAACAGGCACTGGGAAAATAAAGGTGAAAATATTAACAAACAATTAATGAGCAATGGCTTTGAGATAATTGAAAAGGTTGATAATTTTTCAGATAAGAGTAAATATATTATGAAAATTGGATAGCGTGGAACCGATTCTCTCTATAGGTATTAAAGGTGTGCCACGCTTAAATAATATATAACTATTCTATTTTTACTCAGGGGAGCTTTTATCCGTTTCTCTTGATGAGCTTGCTCATCAAGGACAACTGAAAAGGGTGCTCTTCCCTTTTTAGGCGGCAGGCTCTTGACCTTTTCTTTTCACTATACATATAAACAACAGTCCACAAATGACTATAAAACATAATTATACAACAGTGCCCAGAGCACAAAAGGAGAGATTTAAATGACTAACATTAAACAACTATTCAACTTAAAAGGAGAAACTAAATTTGACTATAAACTATTTAGAAACGACAATTACCACCGAAGACGCAGCAAAAAGAGTTAGAGAAATCAACAGGCTATTGGATAGAAACTTACTATCTGCTGATGAAAGAAATCAATTACTAAATGAATTACTGTTTGAAGAAAACAGGCTCAATGATTTAGTTGATTATCAATCAGGCTTCCAATACAGAGATAATGTATATACTCACGATGGCAGTCAGATCAATCAAGACGATCCTTATACAAGAGCATTAGGATTCACTGCTGATTACCTTTTGGAAAAGCATAAGTTTGATAAAGATAATCCTGACCACTCTGAGTATTTCAGCAAGTGGGAAGATGACTATAATTCTAATGGAGAGCCAGCAGAATTATATACTATTCTTACATCTGACAGCGAGAAGACCAGCAGAAAAAGAGAATTATCTTTCATCATGACTTCAGGAGGGGACAAGCTTTCAGCAGATTCCCTTGAGGCAGGTTTATATCTTGAGCCATTTCTTAATGATGAAGTCAAAAAGGATATACATAATCAACGGTTTAGTGCTGCAGATAGAAGAAATAAACGTAACTCATCCATGTATAAGGCTCTGAGTAAATACCTTGAATTAAAATTGGCATATGAACGAGTAGTAGAGTTTGGTGAAAAGTTTGGGTTACTTACAGATCAGTCAGATGAAGTTAAAGAGCATCTAAAGAGAAAATACATAAATGAAATTGAGACTGAGTTTCTGCCGATCCAGCAGGAGTTAAAAGAAGCAATTGAATCAGGTAATGATGAGGGTTTAAATACATTTAAAAATCAGCTGAGAGGAAAAATTTCATACATAAGCGAGTTGGACTTTCAGAAGAAATGGAATTACTGGCTGAATTATATGCTTAATTTCAATTCTGAAAAGCAGTATAGAGCCATTGTTAAATTATATAGAGCATCATTCTATGAGCTGACTATCATTCATGAGCAGCTTAGAAAGCCAATCAGAGCTACAGGACAGGCTTCTGAAAAATATATGGAACACTCTCAAGTGATGGACAATTTGTCAGCACAGTTAGAACACTTACATGATCCGGCAGTAGTGGCAGCATTATTAAAAATTAATTCAGTAGGTGGCTATGGACAGTTTCTATATGCAGATATGAGAAATAAATATAGCCTTGAAAAGAGTTCAAATCACAGGATTAGACAGCTCTTTGATTACTTTGAGGAAGCAGTGAGAATGTCTGAGCTAGAAGAATATCAAAAAGACATAGTAAGATTTATTATTCAAGATCAGGTAGCATTACATAAGATTAAAACAGATAAGGAAAGAATTCAATTTGCTAAAAGACCGTATGATTTTATTGTAAATTATTTAAAATGTACATATCAGATTGATACAACAACCAGCAAACTAAAGTGTGAAATCAAGTCGAAAATTGGAAAACAAATTGCTATGAGCTTTGAGGCAGTTGTCAATAAATTAGATAAGAAGCAATGCAAGAAGTGCAAGAAAGAAAAATTTATCAATGAGTTTTATGCAGATGAAAAGAATATGACTGACGGTAGAAAGCCTTTCTGCAAGCAGTGTGAAAAGGTGCAGAATAAGAAGAACAGTAAGAAAAACAAACAGAATAAAGCAGTCTGAGTTGATGGGGAAGACAGTGTGAAAGCTGTCTTGTCTTTTTATTAATAATGGTAAAAATACTCAAAAATGTGTAATATTATATTATAACTACCTATTATAAGTGTAGGGTTCGGTATACCACCCGAATTCCTTTGCTAAATAGTTCTACAATTTTCTTGCGAGCCATTTAAATTGTTAGACATTTAATTTAATTTCCCTTTTTACTTCCAGTGTTCATAGAATCTCACTGGAAGTTTTCTTTTTGCCTTCAGTGTAATATTTTATTACACATTTACACCCCCGAAAGTTACCCCGAATGGAAGTGATAGAGATGACAGGAAAGCAACTTAAGATGCTGAGAGTCACAATAGGAATGAAACAATCAGAGTTGGCTAGGCTTCTAAAGGTTAGTCAAACTCTCATTTCATTAATTGAAAACGGTCAACGAGTAATGACCGATAAGCAAATTGAACAAGTAAACAAGATTTTTAAGATCAGATATAGATTTTTCAAATAAAAAAGGTGGAATAATGATGGGATATTTTGATTTTGATGAAGATGACCAAATCATTGAGGCATTGGATGTTGGTGAGCTTAAGCAGCTTGTATATAATGAATCCTTTAATGCTGCAAGGAAAGCTAATGAGCAGTTGTTTAAAGGAATGATTAAATACATTGATAGGCTTCAGGAGGATATCCTGACACTGTTAAATCAAGTTGATTATTTAAAACTGGCTCAACAAGGTGAAATGCCGAAAGAAGTAAAAGAGGAAAAGGGATTTCAACTGAATCAGATTGCTGATGAAAATAATCTAACAAGTTTATATGAGAGTTTAGACGATGGATTAAAAACTACCATTTCAGATGCATTTAAAAAAGCAGCAGGGAGTAAACAACTATGATTAAAAATAATTTTCCTTATGTGAGCAATACAAAATATAAAAACTTATTATCAAATCATGTTGATGGAGAATGTACTTGAACAAATTTATGGAGATTTTCCTACATGTGAAGATCATGATGTGAAAGAATATATAAAGTAGATAGTGGAGAAGAAAAAGTGTCAATGATTATTTTAGTTTGGTATGGTTGAGTGTATAGTGAGTGAGAATATTCATATAAAATAGTAAAATATGAGGAAATACCTCCTGTCTTGTCGTATAATTGATGAGATCGGAGGTGTGAGAAATTAAAAAATATGATGAATTAGAAGAATTAAATCAAAAGTCTAAAGACATTTTAATTAATCGAACAATCAAGGTAATAAATACTTTAAAGAAATCAGATTTCAAAAAGTATGATGGAATATTGAATTTTATATCTGAAAATATTAGACTTACCTATACTTCAGAGCAATTGAACAATCAAAGACCTAAATCTGGTAAAGATAAAAATAAACATCCTGTTAAACCAATCAGGGGACAAATTTACAGTGCTTATTTAGGTGAAAATTTGGGAAGTGAATTGAGTGGAGAGCATCCTGTAATTATACTTCAGAATTCAGCAGGAAACTTATTTTCACAAAAAGTAAATGTCTTACCGATTGAAGGTGATGGAAATATAGTGAAAGAGCCATATCAGATGAGAATAGTAAGTGATGATTTGGAAGACGGGGTTAAATTAACAAAAAACCCATCTCGAATCATTCTTTCTGATGTAATGACTATTGATAAAGCTAGGTTAGGGTTAAAAGTTGGTATGGTTAAAAAAGAAAAAATGAAAGAAGTAAGTAAAAGTTTAATTTCTCAGTTATCACTTGACATTTAGTGTTTAACAAGTTATATTGTAATTACTTAAATATCTAGTCTCTTTTGAGACATGACTTCTTAAATGAAGTATTTCTAAGAGAGTCAGTAATGACTCTCTTTCTACATTTATTAGAATATAAATTATTTTACAACATATAATAACGTATACAGTTTTATCTAGCCTAATGGCATGACCTTTGATTATTGAAGGTATTTTCTAACTGTATCATGACCTCCTCGTTAATTCGAGCGAGGTCATTTTGTTGTATATGGCTTTTTATTTTTTCTAAAAGGGGTGATAACAATGACACTTACACACATACCAGAAGTTGACCATTTATTCGCTGTGTCTGCTTTTGAGAAGGATGTATATAAATTTATTTACGGCACATTTAATGGAATCACAAACAATGGACAGAATTATGATCCGGTTATTGATGATGAAAAAATTTATGATTTAGTGAAGTATGAGTACGGTATTTCAATAGAAGATGCTCACAATATTTATAGAAAAGTGGAGAATGCTGTAGCTGACTTTTTATTGAGTTAAAATGATTTTAGTACATATGTTCCTGTTTGATGTTATAATTAGAATTATCAGACAGGGAGGTACATGGTTATTATGGAAAGAAATGTGGAATTGCTCAAGAAAATTTTACTGTACATAGAACTAGATCAACAGCCCGACAAGTTAAAATATAACATTACAATTGATAATTATGATAGTAAGGTAATTTCATATCATATTAAATTATTAGTTGAGGCAGGTTTTCTTGAAGGAAAAGATCTGGGCTTCGATATTTATTTATGGGGTGCTAAAAGCTTAACCAATAGTGGGCATGACTTCCTAGATGCTATTAGGAATGATACTATTTGGAATAAAACTCAAGATGAAATAAAGCGGCAAGGGATGAATTTAAAAAACATACCACTAGATATGGTTAAAGCCTTAATGATTCAAGTTGGTAAACAGATGTTTGGTTTATAATAAAAATATTCTTGAGGTGGTAAAGTGTATTCTAACTCAGCATTAGACATAATTCAAAAGCAAATAAATAAATTTGATAAGTTGAACAGAATTCATCGAAGTCACTTTGAAAAACAAATGGCTACACCTTTGAAAGCTTTGGAAAATGAGAAGAGAAAGTTAGATGCCATACAAGCTTTTATGACAAGTGGGATTCAAACTATAAACGAGTTTGAACAGCTATTAGGCGAGATTGAATATCCACCTATGCCTAATTTGAGAATGTCGGATATGGAATTATTAATTGATGAAATTAAAAAGTGCGTTGATGATGAACAAGTAATTGAGTTACTTGATGGTTTTATCTTAAGTCGATACACCTATAGATATGTTGAAATGAAATTATCTATATGGAGTCATTATACTTGGTTAGGAAAAAGAATCGAGATTTTAAGGCAGATAGTTGAAGGTCACAAAAATAAATTGTATTTCTTATCAGTACCAGTGATATACCCTCAAATCGAAGGAATGTTAGCTGATACATTTCCTGACATCAGAAATGGCAAGGATGAATTTAAAACAAAACAACTGAAAGATACATTTGAAAGGGTTTTAAGTTGTCATTCAGATACATTAGATAATAATTGGGACAGATATTATAAGGAAAAGCTCTTAAGTCAATTTAAACATGATGATCCAATAGATCATTTAAGTAGACATGCTATGATGCATGGCAAGTTTTATGAGTATGGTACAGAGTTAAACTCTATAAAAAGTATTATTATACTAGATTACATTTTAACTAAGATTGATGCCTTTCATAAACTAAAAAAGGATGAATCAGAAAATGAATAAGCAAAAACTTAGATATGCGATCTTAAAAGAATTTGACAATGGAAATAAAAACATATCCGATGCTGATTTTCCGGTTGAACAAAATGAGTTTGACGAAGCTGTTAGGTTTCTTGGAAGAGAAGGTTATATTCGAGGTGTGGGTTATGCAGATAACAGACCATATTTTCTTCAAGCAGTTCATGTAACTGAAAAAGGTGAGAAGTATTTGAGTGAGAATAGTGCATGGAGTAAAGTGTATAAAGGAATTAAAGAGATTAAGGGATTTATAAAGTAGTCATCTAACGAGGTGAATTCATGGACACTTTATTGGGTTTTATTTCAGGTGCTGCAGTCTCTATTGGTGCAGTAGTAGTTTACTTAAAAGTTTTTTTACAAAAGATGGTTGAGAGTAAATTAACTAAAGGTATAAACGAACATAAAAACAAACTAGAAGCTGTTACAGAAGAAATTAAACATGGTTATCAGAAAGAGATACATAATTGGTCAATGTACAATACAAAGAAGCATGAGATATATCCTACCTATTATAAAAGAATACTGAAATTTCATCAGAATTTAACCAGCGATCCAACCCGACATTTTGAACAAGTATTAGGTATTAATGAAGAAGAAGATATTAATTTTGCTGAGAGATACATGATAGACCCAAAGGTAATTAAACAAATTTATGAGAATGATTCAGATTATGTAGATAGAATGATGAAAATTGAATTTTTAATCCAGCAATATGAATTTGAACAACTCAGTAAAGAGTTTAATTCTTTAATAAGTGATTTAGAACAAGATGAATTATATTTTTCAAATAAAGTGTTTAGTATCACTAGAAAGATTATAGATAATTTAAATAAACTGATGATAAATAAAGAAATAGCTGTTTATCAAATACAGAATCGAACTGGTTTTAAAGGTGAAGAAAATAAAATTGGTGGAGATTTGCTTAATGGTTTTGCAGCATTAAAAAACTACATGAGTAATGAAATGCAAACAGGTAATTAACGCTCAATAGTTGGGTGTTTTTTATTATAATTTCCGTTCTTGATAATGTAATTAAAATTCTTTATAAAGTATCAAATAGAGTAGAGAATAAAAGTAATTGCGTTATGAATAAGGGAAATTAAAAATTTAAAGCAACATCGGACAAATGGAAACACCATGAAAAATTTGGATATATAGTAGGAGGTGAAATAAATGCTAAGAGAAAATCAAATTAAAGCAATTGAGCTAATAGTTCACGGCAATAAAACTGTTACGGCAATTGCTGAAGAAGTAGGGGTAAGTCGAAAAACATTCTATGAGTGGATGAAGAAGCAAGAATTCAGAGATATGTTAAATGAAATGACTGAATTGAAAAGTGAATTCCTGAGAGAAGCAGTTAAAGGAAATGTTGAAGAATATATTGATTCATTGGAGCAGATCAGAAAAACGACTAAAAATGATATGGCTAGATACCACACAACAACTACTCTTTTAAATTATGCTGGTTGGCTTCAGAATCAGAAACAAGAAATCAGTATTAATAAAGAAGATAAAGAAGAAAAGAATGTTATGTTAGATATGCTCAATGAAAAAGAATAAAGCAGCATTAAGAGTTAAATACTCTCGACACTGCCTCTGCCATCTCTTTTGCCGTTGGATTGGAGTAACGTCTAGTTGTATTAATATCAGTGTGACCAGCAAGTGAAGCGACTGTAACTAAATCTACATTATTTCTAGTCAATGTAGAACAAAAAGTATGTCTCAATTCATGCGGATGAATTTCATATTTGTTAAGCATATGCTGAACTGTTCTAATTGAAATTCTTTTATTTCTACTGGATATAAACAAAGCTTCACAATCATCTGTACGCTGATCTAAGTAGCGTTTTATATACTTATATTGCTTGCTGTCCATATATACATAACGCTCTGATTTGTTCTTTGAGTCAGTGATATGAATAGTGTAAACACCTTTCTTAAAGGTTATGTTGTCTTTATTTAAAGCAACTAATTCTGAAATACGGACACCTGAAAATAATAAGAAATCAAATAAAGCAAGGTCACGTTCTCTATTTGGATTAGATTTATTGTTAGCAATTGATAAGCGGATTGATTGCCATTCAGCTTCTTCAAGTCCTTTAGCTTCCTGTTTGCTGATATGCTTAGTCTTAATCTTGCTAATGTCATATACAGCTTCAGACTGCTTCGTGAAGTGACAGTAGGAACTGATAGCTGCAAACATTCTATTTGTAGTAGTAGCAGCATACTTCTTATTCAGTTCATTTACATACTGTTGAACTAACACTTCATTTAGGTTGCTCATGCTGTAACCTTTATCAGCTACATACTTATCGAATAACTGAAGGTCACGCTTATAATTCTTAATAGTATTACTGCTGGCTTCTTTCTTTTCGAGATGTTGAATGAATTGTTCAATCACGTGAATCACTCCTTATAATTAGTTATACGCAATGTAGACTGATAAAAGATAAGCGGTTAGATACTGATACTATGTATTGAGTATCTTTATTTTACATATATAATTGCGTATAAGTCAAGTTATACGCAATTATAATTAATTCGATTTCAATTTAAATTTTAAAAATGCGATTTTGTTTTTGAGATTAAAATACTTGAAGCTTTATTGTTCAGCTTAGTTGAGCAGTGCGAATGAGAATAAAATGAGGGAATACTTTTCAATTGTCTATTTGGATTCAGGATCACAATTATAAACGTAGTTTGCATCTGAATTATCAATTTCAGTTTTGATTTATGAGTGCAGATCAACCAGCACAGAAGAATACGTATGAATATAACTGCTGTGTAATTGAATAGCAGTAGCATCTGATTACAACTTAGTATTAACTCCTAAGTATCTTAGCTGATTCATATGGAGTTATGTCATTAGCTGTTCAGGATGGTGAGGGGGGAGAGGGTGACTGTTGAAGAGAAGGAGAGTGACTGCTTAACTGCTGCCACTGGTACAGCCATACATGATGAAGGATAGTATATCTATTGTGCCTATGGTCAGTCAGGTGTAGCAGGAGTGAGAGCATTTAGTGTACTGATAGTGAAGCACTAACATAGTGAAGAGTGATAAGCGTTAAGTAAGGTGAATGAAGCAAGTGATTAAAGGTTGTTTGATTAAATTCAGATAACCTTTTTCACTGGTGCTTATAAAAGTAGAGTTGGTATTATTTTTGGCTTAAATGCAAAGGAAGGTTAGGGAACAGAGGTCATTTTACTTTGAATACCCCCCACCCACTTTTTAGAATTAAAATACCCCACGCACTACAACCTAAAAATTTCTATCCTATTTTCACGATTTGAATATTTAAACTGCATTCCTTCATATCTACCAAAACTCAACATTCATCTGTTATATCTCTACAAATTGAATTTTTACTCGATTTAATCAACTTTTAAGCGGTTTTATTCAATCAGAATATAAATACTCCACCATCTTATTTAAACAGTCAGAATCGCTTCATTTACTTATAAATCTATATCAATACACATCTAATTTAAAAACTAAAGGAGAGCACAGCCCCATGCAAATTATAGATCATCTTTGGAAAGTTTCACCGTCACATTATGCATTATATATTGATGACCGCAAGCTAATGAAATCTATTGAGCGGTACTACTTCAAGAAGGGCTTCACTGTTCATGCTACTTATCATTATCTACAAGGAAAATTAAAAGCTACTCAATATGCAGTACCAGTTGAACATTTAAACGCTGCTAAAAGATTAGCGAGAAAAAATATTTCAATCAATAAGAAATTATCAGTAACAAATTTAGCAAGTTAAAAAAAGATGTGTATTTAAGCGCTTTTGAACTGAATCATTAGATTCTCAAATTTAGAGTATAAACACTCTACTGATTAAATTAAACCTTCAGAATCTAATCATACAGTTCAAATAATATCAAATACACACACTTTTGATTAATGGAAGGAGGACAATAATATAAACACGAAAGAAAAAGAATTAATGTTGAAGCACCTGAAGTTGCATTTCACTGATGAACAGATCAGAGAAATCATTCAAAATTATCCACTGACAGGCAAAAACAGTGTCAGAAAAATGCTGGCAGAAATTGATTTAACCTATTTTGCTCAAGCTTATTTTCCAAAGTATTTTGCAAAGCCATTTTGTGATTTTCATACTTCATTGATGAGTGAATTAAATTGGCTCATTGAGAATGAAGGAAAGAGAATGGCAGTTGGTGTCCCTAGAGGATATGGGAAATCAACGCTCTCATCATTTTTATTCCCCTTATATATTCTTCTGTACAAAAAACTTCAATTTATTCTGCTAGTTTCAGCTACTGAAGATACAGCCATTCCATTTCTACAAATGATTAAAGATGAATTGGTTTCAAACGATGCCATTCTTTCTGACTTTGGAAAAATGAAATCATCTGAAAAGTGGGCTGCAAATGAAATCTGGTTAAAGAATGACACGTGTTTAACTGTTCGGGGAATTGATGGTTCTATTCGTGGGATCAGATATAAGGAACATAGAGCACAGTTAATCCTATGTGATGATTTGATAAAAGATAAAGTTGCTGAATCTGATTCAGCCAGAGAAAAGTTAAGTAATACATATAAAGATTCGTTACTGAATGCAGGTGATGAACATTCACGTGTATTAGTAGTGGGAACAATTTTACATAATGAAGATATAGTGGCTGAGCTACTTAATCCAGAAACCACAGGGTATAAGAAATTATTTTTTCAATCCGTTTTACAATGGGCCAGAAGAACAGACCTTTGGGAAGAATGGAGAAAACTTTATACATCGCTTGAAGACAAAGAACGTGAAGCTACTGCTCACGCTTTTTTTATTGCCAATAAGGATGAAATGTTAGAAGGAACTGAAGTCTTATGGAATGAAAAATTTAATTATTATCACTTGATGAAAAAACTTGTTGATGATGGTGAATCCTCCTTCTACAAAGAAATGATGTGTCAGCCTAGAGGATTAGATGAGTATGTATTCCAATCATTAAGCTATTGGGACAAGCTACCTGATTTTGAAGAATGTAATTTAGTTATGTTTGTTGATCCTGCAATGGGTAAGAAGAAAGGTGATTTCTCTGCCATAACAATTATGGCAAAGCATAAAGTCACTAATTATAAGTATGTGATTGATGGCTCTATCCAGCGGATTCCACCAGATCAGTTATTAGATTTAATTGTTCAGAAGGTGAAGCAATATGAAGATTTAGAAGTATTAGCTTTTGAATCAACTCTCTTTCAGGAATATCTGCTAGAAGAGTTGAAGAAAAAGTTAGTAAAAAATGAAATTTTTCATGTGAGAACATTACCGATTAAACCACGTTCAAATAAAGAAGTTAGAATCATGCAGCTTCAGCCAGATGTAGCAAACGGTATTTTAAAATTTAATCGAGATAACATGATTTACAATTCTCAGGTTAAAGATTGGAATATGAACGCAAGGCATGATGACGCTGTTGATTCATGTCAGGGAGCATGGCAGATTATCGAAAAAATTAAGAAACCAAAGAAGATACAACCAAAACCATCATGGCTATAAATCTATTTGAAAGGGGTGAGACAAATTACAGAAATTAATTTTAAGAGTAAAAGACACCAAGAGTATTTGCGGAATTGGAACATATTTATGAATGATCCTGATTTTAAACGGACTCGCAATAAATATATTGCTGTCCCACTGGCGAAAGAAATGGTGGAGCTATACAGAGACTTATCTTTTAAAGATAATATCCGTGCTGAAGTAGCTAATAATGAACCTGCCGATTCTGCTGTTGATAGAATGATTTATGAAAATGAATTTGATTCAATGTTATCTGAAATGGCAATTACAGTAGCTGCTAAAGGTGGAGCGGTATTTAAAAACTATTTGAATAACGGTAAATCTGAAATTACATATGTGCAGCCTGATTATTATTTTCCTCAGATTGATCCATACAATCAAAGAAAACTACTCAGTGAAACTATTGCTTTTCCTGTAACTGAAGGTGATGAGCAGTTTTTATTTAAAGAAACTTATGCTAAAAGAGATGATGGGTACTACTGGTGCACAATGTCCAAAAGTTATTATGCTGATGATGGATCAGGTGCTGAAATTGAATCAGAAGAGGTTAATACTTTTCTTACAGAGTCACCTTTGACATATGTTCCATTTTCTAGAAGGAATGGTGAATTCTTTGGTTATTCAATGTTCACTGGTATGGAGAATTTACTGGAGGAATACAATTGGCGAGTATCACAGATCAGTAAGATTCTTGACAAACATTCCAACCCTTCAATCATTGGTTCAGAAACATTGTTAGATGCTCAATATCAATTTAGTAAGAGTGAAGACTCTTCATTATTCCTGCCAACAGATAAAGACGAAGTGAAACCAGAATATATGAGTTTTGAAAGTAAGCTACAAGCGAACTTTGATTACATTGAAAACGTGCTAATGAAATCTATTTACCTTGTTTCTCCGTTTAATCCTTCTCTATATGGACTATCCAAAGAAGCTTCTGCAGCCTCTGCAAGGTCAATTAAAATAAAATCTTTCCGTACACAAAATACAATTGAAAATTCTCTTTTATATTGGAAACGTGCTATCAAGAAAGTATTATTTATTGCTCAGCAATTAGAGGTGATTGGAGGAAATGAAAATTATACTCCTGCACTTCCTAAAATAGATATTTATGTATCTATGCCAAAGGATAAGTTTGAAGAAGCACAAGAAGAACAGCTAAAAGTTTCTGCTGGAATTACTGCTATTAAATCTTCAATTGGTAGAATGAATCCTCATTATACTTCTCAGCAAGTTGAGGAAGAGTATTTAATGATTCTGCAGGAACAAGCTGAATCGACTAATTCATCTTTCTTAAATGATTCAATGTTTTCCACTTCAAATAATGAAGATGTTGAAGAAGGTGAAGAAGGTGAGACTGAATGAGCATTGAGGAACTAGATGAAGAGGCACAAGAGTTAATCAATGAATACACATTAGCCTATGCTTTTGTTCTCTCGCAAATCTTTTGGATGATTGATAAAGGTGGAGGGAAGTCATTTGAAGATAGAGCAATTGACCGAATTCAAAACAGGTTAACGAGACTGAATAATACTGTTAAAAGGTTTATTGATAAGCAAATCAGCGAATATTATTTCTCGTCATTATCTGATATTGATAAAAAAGCAAGCAGCCTAAAAGGTATTGTTTCAATGGATGATTCTTTTTCAATGATCCATAAACAAGCGCTGAAACAGGCTCAGAATGATCTATTCAATGATCTAGCTAGAAACACAATTTACATGAATGAGGATGCAAAGAAAGTTATCAGGGAAGCCAGTAAAACTATTTTAACTGACATGATTGAATCAGGTGAATCTTATAAAACGATTAAGAAGAAACTGAAAGATGATATTGCAGCTAAAGGTATCACTTCATTTGTAGATGCTTCAAAGAGGCGTTGGAAGATTGATAAGTATGTCGATATGGCTGTCAGAACAAAATCACGCATTATTCATAACACAGGTACTTTAAATAGACTTGCTGAATATCGTGAGCGTTATTCTGATAATGAAAATTTTGACTTGATTCAAATATCAAATCATAGTGCTTCTGATTGGTGTAGACACTTTGAAGATAAGGTGTTTTCAATTAGCGGTAACAGCAAGAAATATCCACCGTTAAGCAGTCTGCCTAACTATGGTTATAATACACTTCACCCCGGATGTAAGCATTTATTTTTATCCTATATGCCAGCATTTCAAGGTGAGGGGAAATCAGCAAGTAACAAATATTTAAATAACAATATCAAAGAACTAAATAAGCAAGATTATCATTCACGCAAATAATACATTTGGGTGTTTTTATTTTGCCAAAAATCTCGTCACAAAAGACGTAAAAATGACGAAAGGATGATAGCAATGTCAGAAGAAATTAAAGATACCAATACAGAGGAAGTAACTAATACTGAAAGCACTTCTGCTAATTCGTCAACTGAAGACGTTAAAAACGATCAACAAGCAGATAAAACTATTCCATATTCAAGATTCAAAGAGGTTAATGATAATTACAAATCATTAAAAGATAAGCTAGAAGAAATTGAAAATCAGAAAGCTACAGATGATTTAGAAGCTAAGAAAAAAGCAGGAGAATATAAAGAATTATATGACTCTCTGCAGGATGAACATGAGCCACTAAAGAATCAAGTTTCAGAATATAAACAGTTTTTCAGTGATCTACTTGAATCTAAATTAGCAACTGTACCAGATGATTTTAAAGAGTTAATTCCTGAGAATTTATCAGATACAGCAAAGCTGAAATGGATTGAGAACGCTTCTTCAAAAGGGTTGTTTAATAAAGTGACAGCTGAGTCATTTGGCAACAAGGGTGCTAATCCTTCTACTGAGTCACCTGTAAAACAGACAGCTTACATTAAAGGATTATCACGCAAGTTTTAATTTTCAATCACAACTGAATACGTTTCAAAATTTCAGTCACTCAAAATGGGTGGCTTTTTTAAATGCAAAAAATTACAAAACGAAAAGGATGATTTATTATTATGGCAACTTTAAAAGCAAACGCACAAGGACTAATCCCAACGGAACTATCAAACGAAATTGTAAAGGGAGTACAAAGCGGATCAACTGTAATGCAACTTTCTAAACTTGAGCCAATGACAGCACCAACGAAGAAGATTTCTGTACTAAATGGACTGTCAGCATACTTTGTAGACGAAGGACAGAAAATTAACAGTGATGATGCTCAATTTGATTTCGTAACTCTTGAAACTAAAAAACTAGCTGTTATTGTACCATTCTCAAATGAACTGGTTAATAACTCAATTGTAGATGTATTTGAAGAGATTAAACCTGAAATTGAGACTCAGCTTTACCGCAAGTTTGACCATGAAGCGATTAATGGAACTAGCTCAATGTATGCTAAATCTCTTCTTGGTGTGGTTAATGGCACTGGTAAAGCGGTAACTATTGGAGATACTGCACAAGGGCTACACGATGACTTCTCAGACACTATGGGTCTAGTAGAAGAAGATGGTTATGAAGTTAATGGATTCGTTACATATAACGGTATGAAAAATAAGCTACGCAAACTGAAAGATAATCAAGGAACTCCACTTTATGTACCTTCAGTTACTCAGTCTGCTGGCGGTGAGTTATACGGTCAGCCTGTGGGATATTCATTTGGAGTTGACAAAACTGCTACTGAAGCAATTACAGGTGACTTCCGTTATTCAGTAGTTGGTGTTCGTGGAGATATCGAGTACAAGCTACTTGAGGAAGCTACTGTAGGAAATGTAAATCTTGCAGAACAGGATATGGTAGCGTTACGAGTAGTTATGCATGTTGCTTATGCTGTAACTAAAGATGATGCATTTGCAGCACTTAAGCCAGCTGTAGTTACACCATAATTTAACCTTACATAAGTTTTAACAATGGGGGAGCAATCCCCCTATTTTTTATGGAGGTGAGATGATGAGTAAGATCAAAGTTAAAAATAATGCCGGAAAAGTTGTCGAGGTTACTAAAGTAGCTTATGAAACTTTATATAAAAATCGTGAGGGTTTTGAATTGTATAAACCTGAAGCCAAAAAAGTTGCAAACACTTCTGCGAAAAAACCTACAACTGCTGCTAAAAAGAAGGTGGCTAAAGGGTGATTACAATTGAAAGTGCAACTGAGTATTTATCAGCACATCCAAACGAAAAGTTTTGGATTGAATCTGATCCAGTTAAACAAGATTCGATTTTGAAACTAGCTAAAGCTTATATTGATAGCTCATTCGATCTTAGACCTGGCACTGAAGAAACTGAAGCATATTTTCACGCTGTATGCGAACAGGCTATTCATTTACTTTCATTTGATAAAGAGCGATTCAATCTAATTAATCAGGGTGTAAGAAATTATAAGTATGAAGATATTCAGGTTGATGTAAGAGGAAACTTAATTTCACCTATTGTTTTTGGGTTTCTAAAGAAGCACAAATTCAAACAAAAAGGTGAAGTTGTATGATTACTTTTCATCAGACTTGTAAAATTTTTTCAATGGTAAAAGACGCATACGGAAAACCGGTGAAAACTAATGAGCATGTTACTTCATGTAGAGTGAAAGAATCTTTCAAGTTAGTGAAAAATAAAGCTGGGGAAGAAGTAGTGTCACAAATAGAAGTGACTTTACCTTCAACTGCTGAAGTGAAATTGAATGATTGGATTGAATATGCTGAAAAGGATTATCCAATCATTTCACTTAGAATCACAAGAAATACTTTAGGTGAAATAGTTAAGAAGGTGATTAATTTATGATGACACCTGAACAATTTGCAAAAGAGTTAGAAGCATACGCTAAAGAAAAAATTCTTGATATTGAAAGTGGAGTTAATCAAGTTGCTGAAGATGTTCACTCAACTTCTCAAAAGTTAGCACCATTAGATGAAGGTGGACTAATGGAAAGCGGATCAGTTGAGCCTGCTGTTACATCAGGTTCAAAGATTGAAGCTAAAGTGGGTTATAACAAAGAATACGCTCTGAGGATGCATGAGGATATTTACAATTTAGGTGAAACTTCAAGGAAGAAACCTAATGTAGATGGAATGACAGTTGGGCGAAAGTATTTATCACAGCCATTAGAAATTAAATCAGATCAATATATGAATTTTATCTTTGATAGGCTGAAGGATTAAGTTATGGAAGATATGTATATTCCATTTGGTTTATGTGATATAACTTTTGGTCAGCAGCAATTAAAAGCAATTGGTAGTGAAGGAATCTTTTCTTCAGTCTCAAAATTTGAAGAATTAAGAGGTGGACAAGGTAATGAGATAGTAAATTTCATTGAATCAAATAATGAAGTTAAATTTACTATCTCACTTACTGATGCTTCAAAGGAGTCATTGAAACTATATATGTCTAATTTGACTGATTATAAAGGCGGTTTGTTAGACACTGGATTCAATGGTTTAAATTCAGCACCTTTGATTATTCATCCGAGGGATGCAGGAGAGAGCAAAGAATATGATATCTGTATTTTTAATGCATATATCAGTCCGAAAACTCCATTTGAAAGAATCTATGATAAGTCCACTGTACCTTTCAATATTGAATTTGTTGCAAGAAAAACTAATATTGAAAACTTTAAATCAAAGTTTTTTATTGGAGATTGGTCAGAGTTAGGAGTGATGAATTTTGCTTGAAGCTATCACACAACTTATTGAAGATCAGTTAACTGATTATATAATCGCTGAGAACTTATATATAAATCACTACCCTGATGATCCTGACAATGTTGTTACGGTTATCGGTGGGAGAAGCTCTAATACTAATAGGTATCTAAAGCAGCGTGAACGAGTGATTGAGTTTAAAGTGAGAAATAAAAATTATAGGGAAGGTTATGAGATTTGTAATTCTATTATTGATTTGTTCGATGAAAAAGAACATTACATTTTAGGCGATACATACATCATTAACTCTTACATTTTATATGACACAACCTATCTATATGCTGACTCGAAAAGTAGAGACGAATTTACTTTTGAGTTGGCTTTTTTAATTCAAAAATAAAATAAAGAAGGAGCAACAAAATTATGAGTGAAGCAATTAAAATTCCTTTTGGAATGGCACAAATTACAGTCAATGGAGAAGATGTAGGGTTACAGGGTGATGCTGCTGTATTCTCAGCCACACCTACTTACATTGATGTAGAAGTATACGAGATGGGTGTATATGATAAAGCTCTTGAGAAATGGGAGGTTATGCTAACTGTTCGATTTGCTCAAGAGGATTACAGCAAATTTAAAATGGCTATGCCACACCTTGAGGAACTAACAGATGTAGAAGGAAATGTTACTGGTCTTACTGATGGAAAGTTAATGCAACGCGCAAGAGACAAAGCGGTTGAAGTAGTTGTTCACCCTATTGAAGCTGGAGACAGTAAAGAGTTTGATGTAACTGTATTCAAGGCATTTCCAGTAGGAACATTTGAACGTACATATGGTAAAGAGGCTTCAGTTTATGAGGTTGAATTTATGGCATTACCTAGAACAGGTAATATCAATCAACACGGTAACTACTTCCGTATTGGTGAAGAAGTAGCACCAGTTATTTAATATCTAAAACAATTTATATTTCTAAGAGGTGTGATTCTTCACATCTCTTTTATTAAAAAATAGGAGAGTGTCAATTTGAAAAATACAAAAACAATCACATTTAACGGTAAGAAAGAAACGGTTACAAAGATTCCACTTAAGCGATTCGGAGAACTAGCAATGGCATTAGATGGTATTCAAGAAGTATTCATTGTAGATGGGCAACCACTTGACATTAATAATGAAACAATTCTTGAAAAAGCACCATATCTATTAACTCAATTAACAGATACAACTATCAAATTTTTATCTGCTGCTACTGGTTTTGATAAAGAGGTGCTAGAAGAAGCCGGGCTTGATGATGCTCTTTCACTAATTGAAGCAGTTTTAGAAATTAACAATATTGATCTAATCATTGATAAAGTAAAAAACTTGCGCAAGGCTCTCGTAAGGAAGTAGGGCGAGGGTCTGTAAAAACTGAAACTTCTAATACAAAAAATGTTAAGAGATCAGGTTCTACTTCTATGTTATTTCAGAAAGCATTAATGGCAATCGTTCATACATACGCAAAAGAATATAAATGGACTAAGGATTACATTTTAGAGAACGTTTATATTGATGAGCATTTCTTGTTAAGTGAAATTATTGAAAGTAGTAGAAAATCTGATTTGCTGATGCAATATAACCTGCAAATGATGCCACAGGCTTCTAAAGAAGATAGGCAAAATTTTGTAGATATGCTCACAGATAACGCTAGGGGCAACAGTGTAGAAATAAAAGATAATCAGAAAACTGATTTTCAAGCAATTAGAGAAGCCAAAATGAAAATGGCTAGATAAGAAGACATCTTTCATTCGCTGAGAGGTGTCTTTTTTTTTGCCTTCAAATAAGAAAGTTGGTGGTTAATAAATGGCAAAAGAATATTCAATAGTAGCAAATATAGTTGCTAAGACTGAGCAGTTTACTAAAGGTTTAAATGCTGCAAAAGATCAAGCTAACTCATTTGCTAAAGGTTTTTCAGATAAAACTAAAGCTATTGGTGACGGTATGAACAAGGTGGGCAAGAATATGTCCACCTACGTTACAGCACCGTTAGCGGGATTAGGAGCAGCTGCGGTTGCTACTTTTACTAGTTTTGATGATTCGATGCGAAAAGTTGAAGCAACAATGGGAACAAAACTTGGTAAGACTACTCAAGAGGTAGAGAAGAATACTAAATCTCTTAGAGATGAAGCTAAGAGGTTAGGTTCCACAACTGCATTTAGTGCAAGTCAAGCGGCACAAGGAATGGAAAAGTTAGCCCTTGCAGGTTGGGATACTAACCAGATTTTAAATGCTACTGGTCCAATGCTTAATTTAGCTTCTGCAGGTGCAATGGATTTAGATACAGCTGCAGATATTGTAACTGATACAATGAGTGCTTTTGGTATGTCAGCAGATCATGCAGGTAAGGCTACAGATATTTTCGCTAAAGTAAGTAGTTCATCTAATACTGATGTTACTCAGTTAGGTGAAGCGATGAAATATGCTGGTTCAAGTGCTAATGCTGCCGGAATGGATTTAGAACAAACTGCTGCAATCTTAGGTAAATTAGCAGATGCAGGTATCAAAGGTTCAAGTGGTGGTACTGTTCTAAATGCAATGCTGAGAGATGTCAAAAAGAATGCAGAAGAAGGAGCAATAGCAATTGGTAAAACTTCTGTAGCAGTCTATGATTCCAATGGAAACATGCGTGATATGACTTCTATTCTTAGTGATATTGAATCCTCTACAGCAGGTATGACAGGTGCACAAAAAGATGCTGCTCTAAGTGCCATATTCCAAGATGAAGCCATGAGAGGGGTAAACATTGCTTTAGAGGCAGGAACTGATTCAATTGTTGAATTGGAAGAGGCTTTGAGAAATAGTGATGGTACTGCACAGCAAATGGCAGAGCATATGGAAGGTGGTATAGGCGGAGCTTTCAGATCACTTAAATCATCTGCTGAAGGTTTAGCAATTTCAATAGGTGAAACACTAGCGCCATATATTCAAAAAGCTGCAGAATTCTTTTCTGATTTAAATTTGAAGTTAACTAATATGGATTCAGGTATGAAAAATGCAATTATCATTGTCGGTTTAATTGCTGCTGGTATTGGTCCTTTATTGATGGTATTAGGAACAATGATTTCATCTGTTGGTGCAGTAGCTGGAGCATTTGCAGCAATATCAGCACCAGTAGCATTAGCTATTGCTGCATTAGTGGGAATAGTAGCTTACTTTGCAACAGTTGGTATAAAATCAGATGAATTAAAAACAAAGATCAGTTCTGCATTTGAATTTATTAAAGGTGCTATTGCATTACTTAGAGGGGATGATACTGAAGCCTCTGATATATTTGCAAAACTTGGATTGTCCCCTGCACAAATTGAAGATATTATAGGCTCAGTTAATCGAGTGAAAGAGGCTTTCACTGTTTTTAAAGGTGTAATTGAAGCATTATTCATGGCTATTGCAGGTGATGGAGAAGGTGCAAATAATTTACTACATAAGTTAGGTTTTTCTCCTGAACAAATAGCAATGTTTATGACAGCTGTTGAAAATGTCAAAGGTTTCATTACTACACTCCAACAAGTAGCATTGGCTGCCTTTAATGGGATCAGAACAGCCGTCACCGAAGTTTTTGCTTTTATACTCCCTTATGTGCAACCAATTTTAGAAGCCATAGTTACTTTCATTTCTGAGAAACTAGGAATGATTACAACTTTCTGGAATGAAAACGGAACACAGATCAAAACAGCTGTAGATAATCTTTTTAACGGTATTATGGCAGTGATTCAATTTATCATGCCAGCTGCCGAATTATTAATAAAAACGGTGTGGACGAATATAAAGGGTGCAATAGACGGTGCTCTAAATTTAATAATGGGATTAATAAAAACCTTTTCCAGTTTATTTACAGGTGATTGGAAAGGTTTATGGGAAGGTATTAAACAAACTTTAAGTGGTGCAGTAGAATTAGTATGGAATGTGCTGAATTTACTTTTCTATGGAAAGATTATAAAACTCGTAAAAAGTTTAGCTACAGGTGCTCTAAATCTTATAAAGACAATGGGAACAAACATTGTTTCATCATTTAAGAGTTTAGCGAGTAATGCAGGAAGCGCTGTTTCTTCTTTAGTTAGCAATGTAGTTAAGTTTTTCACTAACCTTTTCAACAAAGCCAAATCAATTTATTCAAATATTAGAAGCACAGGAGAAACGGCATTTAATTCTTTGAAAAATACAGTCTCCAGCGTGGCAAGTGGTATTTATAATAGCGTGAAGAATCACTTTACCAATATGTATAATACTGCGAAAGGTAAGATGGACAGTATTTTAACTAAAGGGCGAACTATTTTTGATTCTCTAAAATCTGCTATAACTACACCAATAGAAACAGCCAAGAGCACATTCATGAATACAGTAGACGCTATTAAAAATGCCTTTAACTTTACATGGAAGTTGCCAAAGTTAAAACTTCCATCTGTTAGCGTATCTATGAATAAGAATTCATGGG
The DNA here is from genome assembly GCF_044789845.1 of Jeotgalibacillus malaysiensis. Taxonomy (NCBI): domain Bacteria; kingdom Bacillati; phylum Bacillota; class Bacilli; order Caryophanales; family Caryophanaceae; genus Jeotgalibacillus; species Jeotgalibacillus malaysiensis. Next base: position 2,046,719 of record NZ_CP085252.1, on the reverse strand, counting down.
GTATTCCTATCCCTAAGTTTAATATTAGTTGGTTTAAAAAGGGTGGTATTTTCGATCAGGCTTCATTAGTTGGGCTTGCAGAAGCGGGTAAAGAGGCGATTCTTCCAATTGAAGATAAAAACGCAATGCGACCATTCTCAGCACAAGTAGCACAACAGTTATCAGAGTTACTTCCATATGGTCAAAGGAATCCAGCGAGTGATGAAACTGGAGAAGCTCTGGTAATGAATAATACATTTAACTTTACTGTAAGTGGCAATGGGAAAATGACAAATAAAGAAGCGAAAGAAATTTCTAATTTTGTATCAAAAAATATTATAAATTCAATCAAGAAAAGAGGGAAGTAAGAATAATACTAGTAATGGCTGGATTCAGTATAATGCTGTGTCTAGCCATTTTCTATTTTAATTATTATATTTTTACATTTTTATGTTTCTTTAAGATTATATTGTGTTACTATTTACCTAATATAAACAATTTTAGGAGGGGTAATGTGAGGAAGCTGAATAAGCTAGAAATAGGTTTATTAAGTGGATTAGCTTTTGCGATAGTTGTAATTTTGATGTTAGTGCTACCTAAAGATGATATAGCTATTAAAGATGACATTATTGAAACTGAAACTGTTGTTGCGGAAGAATCTGAAGATAATTCTTCGGATAATCAGATCAGTATAGAAGAACGTATTAAAGAAATTAATGATAATATTTCAGCGAATAAACTTCTGGGGGAATCACTAGGCTTAGCGGTTCTCTTATATGATGAAGAAACTGACAGTGGAAATAAAGAAAAGTTACATACTTTAATTAATTTGGCTGTTACTCAGATCAGCAGAAGTGAAGATTATTTCTTGATGGAAGAAGCAATGCAGTATAAAGACTATATTGATGAAAGTAAGCTTAAAATTCTTAAAGCTAGATTTAAAGAGCAAGAGATTGCGGAATCTTCTACTATTAGAATAGGAATGACATCAGAAGAAGTTAAAAAACGTTGGGGAGAGCCTAATGATATTAATAAAACAATTACTTCATCTGGAACTGATGAACAATGGGTATATTATTCAAAATATCTTTACTTTGAAAATGATATTCTGACAGCAATTCAAGATTAATAATATTTGAAAGGTGGTCTATTAATGGGTATATTCGATTTGTTCAAGAAAAAGAAAAAAGATGAAGCTATAACAACTGTTAGCACTAAGCCTGAGATACCGACTAATGAAAATGTTCATGCGATAAAACTTGAAGAAAAGGTTCAAGAAACTCCAAAAGAAGCTGTAAAGAATTATGAAGTATATGAATTTAGGGTTGCAGGTGCTTTTAATAATCAGCCAGCAATTAAAAAGGCTATCAAACTTGATAAAGAAGAACATTATGGATTTGATGAACAGTATCAAGGAATGAAGAATAAAGATATTATTGAAGATACTTATGACGAAAGAATTTATCAGTATGATGAAGAAAGTTTTCATGAAGTGGAATTGAAGCCTGAGCCAGATAATGAGTTTGATAATGAAGCAATAGCAGTACATGTTAATGGATATAAAGTTGGCTATGTTCTAAAAAAGAATTTCATCACAAAAAAGAGGATTATATTAGAAGCTCTTAATGAAAACAAAAAGTTAGAAGTAGACGCTACTTTATACGGTGGGAAATTTAAGGTTAATAGTGGAGATGAAATAGAGACTGATACTACTGAATATGGAATTAATGTTGAGGTTATAATTTACTCATAATATTATAAAATCCCCTTTACCAGACAAGGTAGAGGGGATTTTTTCATTCAAATATTAATTCAGCATATTGATTCAATGGACTTTCAGCAAACCTTTCTTTTAATTCCTCTTCATCTCCCCAACCTTTATACATGAATTCGTTCATCCACTTTTCGATTAAATCATTTTCAAAATAATCTTTGCTATCCAACGAGAAAGTAACTGTCTCATCTTCCAGTCCATAGAAACTTTTCTTCACATCCATCATTACTTTTTGATCTTCAAATCCTTCACCAATAAAAGCATTCATGAATTTTCTTTCTACGCTCATTAAACCTAACCCCTTTGTGTGTAATAAATTAACATTAAACTTAAACTTTAACCATTTCAATCAATATTTTTAGCTATAAATAAAGCTGCATACGTCTGATACTTCTTATTTTTAATTTGTGAGTGTTTTATGAGGTTTGTGATAAATGATATTCAAAAATATATAGAACGCTGAGAAATTGAAAATATGAAGCCGAATTGAGAAATAGTAGTGATAAAACTTCCTGTAGCTATATTAACTGTAAAATGTTGTTTTTGTGTGTCAATTCAATATGTGAATGCGTTATAATTGTTATATGTCAGAAATGAGAGGGTGAGTAGATGAAAGAAATAAAAAATATTACTGATGATGGAATCAGGCTTCCAGATAAAATATTGGTGGCTGCTTATACTCGGGTATCAACTGATTCAGAAGATCAGCTAAAATCGTATGAGTCTCAGAAGAAGCATTATGAATCGTTTTGTGACGATAAAGAAAATTTGATCTTGTATAATGTCTATGCAGATGAGGGTATTTCTGGAACTTCATCACAGCGTGCTTCGTTCCTATCTATGATTTATGACGCAGGGATTGATTATATCCATAAGGGTCATAAACAATATGATTTCACTGCCTCAAAAGCAAGAGAGTCACAATTTTCCATAATTTTGGTAAAAGACACTAGCAGATTTAGTAGAAATTCTGGCGATGCGATGAAACTAATTGCTGAATTGAGATATAAAAAAGTCTTTGTATTCTTTGAAAATGCAAACATTTCTACAATGGATTCAGATTGGGAGTTTCGTTTAGGTTTGCTTTTTCAATTAGCTGAAGAAGAATCAAGAAATCAATCAAAACGAGTTAAGTGGGGTAAAAAGAGAAATATTAAAACATATAACCCGTCAAGGCTTCCATATGGTTATACTCGGAACGAAAATAGAGAAATTGTTATTGTCCCTGAAGAGGCTAGAATTGTAAGAGAGATTTTCAAGCGTATAAAAACTGATGGTACTCATAAAATCACAATTGATTTGAATTTAAGCTTTATTCCTACAAAGACAGGTAAAAAGTGGTCAAGAGATAAAGTCACTCGGATAGTTCAAAACACTATTTATTACGGGACAGCAACCAAAAACAAGCAGACTAAATATTCAATTACAGATAGTAGAAGAACAAAACTAGATGAGTCTGAATGGGTATACATTGAAAATGCGGTTGAACCAATTGTTTCAAAAGAGGAATGGATTGAAGCAAATGAGAAGATGAATGCAAGGGTTCAGACTACTAAACAGGGTGATACAAAAGGATATAAAGCGCCTAAGAATGACAGGTATACTAAGAAAATTGTCTGTGGTAAGTGTAATTCTAATTTTGTTAGACATTCCAATAATAAAATGATATCTGGAGAAAAGACAAGAGTTTATATGTACATGTGCTGGACTCGCAATAAGCAGGGTAGAACAGTGTGTGACCAGAAGGGCATATCTGAAAGTGTTCTCGATAATATGATGTCACGCTCTGAAACATTGCCTATATTAGATAATATTAAAGCTCACGCTGTTAAGAGTATGTTACTTAAACACTTGGATTATGCTGAGAGTGCTTTGAATGAAATAAAAAATGGACTTAATAAAGAGATAGATCAACTTGAACAGGAAATAGAGAATATTGAGAATAAAATCATGCTTCTTGATGAAAACGTGGTAATAAATAGATTTCAAGCAAGAATTAAAAAGAATGATGATTTAATCAATGAAAAGCATCAGATAATTGCACGATTAAATGTACAGCAAATTGAATATCTAAAAGAAATAGTTACTGCAAAATATGAAGAGATTAAACAGTATTCAAAAGATGTTCAATCAGGCAAATTAAAGAAAATAGAGGTATTAGACAGAATTGTTGTCACAGGTGAGGAACATGTGGAGTTTTTCTACAAGCTTCCTAATTATAATGACGAAGTAAAAAAGATTAATGCTGTTTTATCCGATACTGAATTTACTTTAGATGAATCAGTTGGAGAAGTAAAAGAGAGTAGAGCCGTTTATTATCGCTACCAGTACAAGCAAGACCTCTACATTGATGAGCATAGAGCAGAGTTTGAGGAAGACTGGAACAACCATTTACAATAAATTAATAAATAGGTCTATTATACTGTTGCGTTGGACAGTCTTCTTAGCAGATGGTCCAGGCGCGGGTGGAATCATACAGAATGTCTGAAAAATCCCTGCCGGCATCAATCGAAGATCTTCAGGTTGCGGGATATTTAAATCAGGAAGAAACAACCTGTCCTGATGGAAGAGAGTTGGCAATCGGTTCAGAAGGCAACGTAACCATAATTAATGAGCCTTAAGAACCAGAAAGGTTTTACGATGATTGAATTAGTCATTGTAATGCTGTTATTAAGTACATTGATCCTCATTTCAACTTCAATTTATTCCTCAGTAAAAAGGGTTTCCACATCATTTGAAACTCAAATTACAAACGACCTTCATTACGCTCAGCTGTATGCAATTAAAGAAAAACAATATTTGAATGTAAGGTTCGATGTGTCTCAGCAGTCTTACAAAGTCATTGTCGGATATCCTCCTAACGAAACCTTACTGATTGAAGTAAAGCTGCCAGGTCACATTGAACTTCTGGAGACAAGTACGCTGAAACAATTCAGATATAATCCTACCGGAAATACCACAACATTTGGTGTTGTCCGGTTCAGGGTGGATGACTCACCGGTTAACATTCATTTTCATTTAGCTAAAGGACGATTTTATGTGGATAAACCATAAGGGATTTACAATGATTGAAAGTATATTGTCGTTAAGTATCTGCATGTCATTTTGTCTGTTTATCATCCCGGTTGTTGTATTGCTGAATGTGAAAGCCGATGAAGCAGAGGAACGCTATAGAATGTATGAAGTAGCTTATGAACAGGTAAAGCTGATTCACTCCAATCATCATGTTCAGACTCACTCATATAAGGATGGGAGAGAATACACGATTGAAATTAATACATCAGCGCTTTGCATTCGAAATCATGAAGAAAAAGAAGTTTGCATTAATCAGTAATTGTGATGGATTTACCATGCTTGAAGTAATGATCAGTGTAGCGATATTAACTTTGATTGCACCACTTTTTGCCATGTTGATATTCAGCTATAGTCATCTGATCAGTATGCAGAACCATTCAAAGGAGTGGGATTTGTTTTCCATCCAGTTTCAAAATGAGATCAGTGGCATGGTCGTGGCTTCAAACACGGCACAGTCTATTACGCTTCATAAAGGCAATGACAAAGTAGTTTTTTCAAAGTACGGCTCAGTACTCAGAAAAACGGTAAATGGAACCGGACATGAAATTCACTTAACCGGCATAACTGACCTTAACTTCAGTACAGATGGAGAAATCATTACGATGGGAGTTCGTTTCGTAAATGGTGATGATAAAAAAAGTTTGTTCTATAGTGCACCTGATGAATGACAAAGGATCAGTGTTACTGCCGGTTCTGCTGTTTTTTATTCTTTTGCTATCCGCTTCGACTGTAATTGCCGCTATTACTGTTGACCGGGTGCGCCACGCAGAGATGATGAGTGAGTATTACCGGGATGCAGCAGAGGATTTGTGGAATCAGCAATAGGCATCTTCATAGATTTCATGTATGATGGAGCAAAAATAATTAAGGAGATTTTACATGAAAATTTATTTAGTCGGTTTTATGGGTGCCGGTAAATCAACAGTCGGGCGTTTGTTAAGTAAGGAATTAAACCTGTCTTTTGTCGATCTGGATCATGTGATTGAACAGCAGTCTGATAAAAAGATCAGTGACATCTTTAAAGAAGATGGAGAAATAGCTTTCAGGAAAATTGAAGCTGATTCATTAAGAAATTCTGATGCGGAGATTATTGCCACTGGTGGTGGAATACTTTATATGGAGGAAACCGGCCGGTGGATGCGTAATGAAGGGACAATCATTTATCTTCATGCACCCTTTGAAGAGTTGTATGCAAGAATTCAGGGTGATACTTCAAGACCGGTTGCAGCGAGACCCTATGAAGAATTAAAGAATCTTTATGAAAAGAGAGACAGGGAGTACAGGAGCGTATCTCATCATCAGGTTTCAGTATCAGATTGTTCACCTCAGGAGACTGTATCAGAAATGATTTCACTCTTAAGGTGATTGGAGATAAACCAGTCCGGCAGAAATATGATAAGTATGAATATAAGCAGCAGGTTCAACTTTTTTTGTTTTAAGGTTAAATTGATCTTCAATATATTTTTCAAGTTGATGATTTAATCTATTCAATGAAGTTTCATAAGGAATTTTATGCGGCCGGAGTATGCTTCCGTTTGGACGGTCAGCTGTCAGTATATCTTCAAGGGTATTTAAATTGCTCATCACCATACGTCCGGTCATCAGAGACATACGTCCATTAAATCTTATACTTGCTGAACCCGGGGGCACGGCCTCTGCAGTTAGGTCTATTGTCATCCATGGAAATAATTCTCTTAAAGCTTCTGTATTTTCGTAGGCTGTATAGAACCTGTTTTCGATCTGCGCTGAATGAAATATTGATTGGAAAATCGGGTGGTCAGGATATATTTGAATAACATCTTTATGCATCTCAGCACCGGTAGAATCTGTAATGATGATATGAAGTGGATCCCCCGGCTGATGCAGTGCATCTCTGTAATGCCAATAAAACGGCCTGTTCATAAACTTTCTGTCCAGTTGCTCAGTCAGCTGGACAGCCGCTTTACCAGAGGATTCTGTTACAATTGCCCCAAGTGATTTTAAGTATTCAATAACCAGTCTGTATTTTTCTATCATTATTTATGCCCTCATTTGCTAAATAATCTTCAAGTAAATCCAGCTTGTATTTTATTTCATTTTCAGACCGTGAATTCATCAAAGCATCCTCCAGATATTTTTCTGCTTCTGTATTATACGGTGAAAGAATTTGTTCGTGCTTCCCTATAATCGTTTCAAATAAATGAACTTTGTTATTCAATAGCGTCCAGATCCGCTCTTCAATCGTATGCCGGTTTAATAAATAAATGATTTCAACATCATTTTTCTGTCCCAGTCTATGGACTCTTCCAATCCTCTGCTCAAGCTTCATCGGGTTCCAGGGAAGGTCCGCATGTATTACACAGCTGCAAAACTGCAGATTCAGTCCTTCCGATCCTGCTTCAGTAGCGATCATTACATCCGCATGATCCCTGAAAAGATCTGTCATCCATTTCTTTTTCCCTTTTTTGAAACCACCCCGGAACATGACAGAAGACACCCCGTGCTGCTTTAAATACCATTGCAAATAAAGCTGCGTTGCCCGGTATTGTGTAAATATCAGCACTTTATCCTGTCTTTTTTTAATAATATTCAAAATCTCTTTTCCTTTAATCGTTTCCAGCTGATCAGGCGTAACTTGTAAGATGGGCCCGAGAATGTGACATATATCCTTATGCTGATCTCTTCTGAGTGCTTTTAACAATGCGATACTTGAACTGCACCCTTGCTTAAGCAGTGTCAGGTGAGTAAATTGGTGCGTATTTAATCTTCTTAGTTCTCTGAATGCTTTTTCCAAAGCCACGTAAAGTTCTTTTTCATACCCTTGCTGTTCCAGCCATTTTACTTCAATTTTCCGGCTTGTCCATTTAATATCTGTATCTTGCTTTCTTGTTCTAATCATCAATTGACTGATCCGTCCGTGGAAATCATCTGTATTCTCCCTGGCCAGTCTGTTAAATTGTTTTTTATCTTCAAACAGTCCCGGCTTAACTAGCGTTGACAGCGTATAAAGCTCTTCGGATTTGTTCTGGACGGGTGTTGCTGTTAAGAGCAGCAGATATTTTCTTTTTAAAGAAGCGACAAATTGATAATTCATTGTCTTCGGATTAGAAAGTTTGTGTGCCTCATCTACAATTACAAGATCAAATGCAAGGTCAGTAAATACGGTTTTGAAAGGTTCTCTTTTTAAAAGGTCAATCGAAGCGATTGTTACCGGAAAAGTTCGCCACTCTTTTTTTCCTTTATGAATCATCGAAGAGATACCAAGGCTGCTAAGTTCAGTCTGCCACTGTCCGGCTAATGATGAAGGAACAAGAATCAAAACAGAAGAAACAAGATATCTCAATTGAAGTTCTTTTAAGATCATTGCTGCTTCAGCTGTTTTTCCAAGACCCACTTCATCTGCAAGAATCGCATGCCCGTTCATATCAAAGACAACTTTTTTAACTGCATCAATCTGATGGGGGAGTGGTGTAAATGAAATCATAGCTGCTATTGATTTCAATTCTCCTTCTTTTACAGTCTCCCCCTGGTGAAGCTGGCGTACCATATGATTTAAATGGAAGTTTGGAGATTTAGGTGAATATAAATATGACAGAAAATTTTCTTTCCAGTTTTTTTCATCAGAAACAACTGAAATAGACATAATAAATCTCCTTTCATTGCAATTAATGATTGTTGTAACAGAAAGATGATGGTACGATAAAGATGATTTTAAGCGTAATCAGAAAGAAATGAATAAACTATTTATTATTGTGTCCATTTATTAAACAAATATAAGCGAATGAAAGCAGAGGGAGAGACTCTTTTATAGAGAGCGCCGAAGGAGCAAACTGATCCGTGAATCTCTCAGGCAAAAAGACTTCTGCCGGACGCAACTCTGGAGAGTGTTTCTCATTTGATGAAACCACCAAAGAGGAAAGCCGCAAGGTAAAACTTTCAGGTGAAAAGGACAGGGACCCGTTTTTAAAAGGGGTATCCCTGTCCTTTTTTGTATGTATTTGTACTTGGACCAATAAGAGGAGGAAAGCCTGATGAATGACACTTTGAAGAAAACCCCGCTCTTTAACATTTATAAAGAGTTTGGCGGAAAAGTAATTGATTTTGGAGGATGGGCGCTGCCGGTACAGTTTTCAAGTATCAAAGAAGAGCACCATGCCGTAAGAAAGAATGCAGGTTTATTCGATGTTTCCCACATGGGAGAAGTGAAAGTGACGGGATCAGCCAGTCTAGCTTACCTTCAGAAAATGATGACAAACGATATTAGTAAAATTAAAGACGGACAAGCACAGTACACGGCTATGTGTTACGAAAATGGCGGCACGGTTGATGATCTGCTTGTTTATAAAAAAGGCGAAAATGATTATCTGCTCGTGATCAATGCGTCTAATATTGAGAAAGATGTAGAATGGCTCCAGCAGCATAAAATTGACAATGTATCAGTAGAAAACATTTCAGATCACGTTGCTCAGATTGCCCTGCAGGGACCTAAAGCTGAAAAGATTTTTCAAAAGCTGACTGAAGAAGACCTGAGTGCGATTACATTTTTTAAATTTAAAGATAACGTGAATATTAACGGTTCATCGGTGCTGGTTTCAAGAACAGGCTACACAGGTGAAGATGGGTTTGAGCTATACTGCAATCCTGAAGATGCACAAAAGCTTTGGAAAGAGCTGCTTGAAGCGGGAAAAGAAGATGGATTGCTGCCATGCGGACTTGGTGCGCGTGATACGCTCAGATTTGAAGCGAAACTTGCGTTATACGGACAGGAGCTCACTGCAGACATTTCTCCTATTGAAGCTGGTATCGGATTTGCTGTTAAGCCTGATAAAGAGGCGGCTTTTATCGGTCAGGAAGTATTGAAAGAACAAAAAGCAAATGGGGCGCCACGTAAATTAGTGGGGATTGAAATGATTGATAAAGGAATCCCGCGTCATGGATACAAAGTATTCGCAGATGATACAGAAATTGGATTCGTAACAACTGGAACGCAATCTCCGACACTTGGTAAAAACGTAGGCTATATCCTTGTGAAGAAAGAATTTGCTTCACTTGGTCAGGAAGTTTACGTTGAAGTCAGAAAAAAGAAATTAAAAGCCGAAGTTGTAAAATCTCCATTTTATAAAAGGTAAATAAGAAGGGAGCAGCAAATATGAAGCATCGTTACTTACCAATGACTGAACAGGATCAGAAGGAAATGCTGAAGACGATTGGCGTTTCATCCGTGGAAGAACTTTTTGAGGACATTCCTGAAAAAGTACGCTTTAAAGGAGAGTTAAAGATCAAGCCTGCGAAAACTGAATCAGCTTTAATGAAGGAACTGGCACAGCTAGCAGGAAAAAATGCTGACACTCAGAAGAATACGTCTTTCCTTGGAGCGGGTGTATATGATCATTACTCGCCGGTTATTATGGACCACGTCATTTCAAGATCGGAATTTTATACAGCCTATACACCTTACCAGCCAGAAATCTCACAGGGTGAACTTCAGGCTATTTTTGAATTCCAGACCATGATTGCTGAATTGACTGGAATGGATGTAGCCAACTCTTCAATGTATGACGGGGGTACATCTTTTGCGGAGGCGGCAATGCTTTCTGCTGGTCAGACGAAACGTAAAAAGGTATTAGTCTCAGGTGCTGTTCATCCCGAATCAAAAGCGGTACTTGAAACTTATGCAGCCGGACAGCATATTGAAGTCATTACAGTACCTGAAAAAAACGGTGTGACAGATCTTAATCAACTTGAGGCGCTTATGTCAAATGAAATCGCTGCCGTGATGGTGCAATATCCAAACTTCTTTGGTCAGATTGAGAGACTGGATCAAATTGAAGCGCTTGCGCACGGTAGTAAAGCAATGTTTGTTGTATCTTCAAATCCTCTATCACTCGGTGCTCTGACACCGCCGGGCGAATTTGGAGCAGATATTGTCGTGGGTGATGCACAGCCATTTGGTCTCCCGCAATCATTTGGAGGACCTCACTGCGGATATTTTGCCGTCACAAAGAAACTTATGAGAAAAGTACCTGGCCGTCTGGTCGGGGAAACGAATGATGAAGAAGGACAGCGTGGGTATGTGTTAACGCTTCAGGCACGTGAGCAGCACATCAGAAGAGACAAAGCAACATCTAATATCTGTTCAAATCAGGCGCTCAATGCTTTAGCGTCTTCTGTAACCATGACAGCTCTTGGGAAACAGGGTATAAAGGAAATCGCCCACCAGAACCTTCAAAAAGCTGCATACGCAAAAAAACAGCTGCAGGCAGCAGGCTTACCTATAGTAAACGGTGGTTATACATTTAACGAATTTGTTGTTGAACTTAATCAGCCTGTTTCTGAAGTAAATAAGGCCCTGATGAAGAAAAACATCATTGGCGGATATGATCTTGGAAGAGACTTTGACAGCCGTCAGCATCAAATGCTGATTGCCGTAACCGAACAGCGTACGAAAGAAGAGATTGATTTACTCGCAGAGGAGCTGAAGCAATATGCGTAATGAGAACCAGCCGTTAATTTTTGAATTGTCACGTGAGGGGAGAATCGGTTATAGTCTCCCGGAACTCGATGTGCCACAATCAAATGTTGAAGACCTTCTTCCCGAAGGCTTTGTACGTAAGGCATCTCCTGAGCTGCCTGAAGTATCTGAGCTTGATATTATGAGGCATTATACAGCCTTATCTAAGAGAAACCACGGAGTAGATTCAGGTTTTTATCCGCTTGGCAGCTGTACAATGAAATACAATCCGAAAGTGAATGAAGCAGTTGCGCGCTATGCAGGATTTGCTCACATCCACCCGCTTCAGGATGAAAGCACTGTCCAGGGTGCGATGGAAATGATGTATGACCTTCAGGAGCACTTAATTGAAATTACTGGTATGGATGAAGTGACGCTACAGCCGGCAGCAGGCGCACATGGTGAGTGGACGGGGCTGATGATGATCAGGGCCTTCCATGAAGCAAATGGAGACTTTAACCGTACAAAAGTGATCGTGCCTGACTCGGCACATGGAACAAATCCAGCTTCTGCCACTGTTGCGGGCTTTGAAACAGTCACTGTAAAATCAAATGAAAACGGCCTTGTTGATCTTGAGGACCTGAAAAGAGTGGTCGACGATCAGACTGCTGCTCTAATGCTGACGAACCCGAATACGCTCGGACTGTTTGAAGAGGATATTCTGGAGATGGCATCAATTATCCATGATGCAGGCGGAAAGCTTTATTATGACGGTGCAAACCTGAATGCTGTTTTGGCTAAAGCACGTCCTGGTGATATGGGCTTTGATGTCGTTCATTTAAATCTTCATAAAACATTCACTGGTCCTCACGGCGGCGGTGGTCCCGGTTCAGGTCCTGTTGGAGTAAAGAAGGACCTGATTCCTTATCTGCCTAAGCCGGTACTTGTTAAAACGGAGGAAGGCTATACATTTGACTATAACCGTCCGGACTCTATCGGTCGTGTGAAGCCTTATTATGGCAACTTCGGAATCAATGTCCGTGCATACACTTATATCAGAACAATGGGTCCTGATGGCTTAAAGGCAGTAAGTGAGAATGCAGTGATTAATGCAAACTATATGATGAGAAGACTTGCTGAATATTTTGATCTGCCATATGACAGACATTGTAAGCATGAATTCGTTATCAGTGGTAAACGCCAGAAAAAACTTGGCGTCCGTACGCTGGATATTGCAAAGAGACTGCTTGACTTTGGTTTCCATCCGCCAACCATCTATTTCCCGATCAACGTCGAGGAATGTATGATGATTGAGCCAACTGAAACTGAATCAAAAGAAACACTCGATTCATTTATTGAAGCAATGATCCAGATTGCAAAAGAAGCGGAAGAAAATCCTGAAATCGTCCAGGAAGCACCGCATACAACGGTGATCAGCCGCCTCGATGAAACGCAGGCAGCACGTAAGCCCGTTCTAAGATACATGAAAAAAGAAGCTGTAGAAGTATAAAATAAGAAGAGCCTCCTGATTCGTTCAGGAGGCTCTTCTTATGATTTAAATTATTTACGTTTAATTTTACCTGTCCACTTTTTAAAGCCGCCCTGTAGCTGATAAAGGTCTTTTACGCCTTTTTTGTGTAGCAGCTGTGCTGCACGTCCACTTCTCATACCGTTCTGGCAATAGATATAAACCGGCTTATCAGCACGGATTTCACCAAGTCGCATTTTCAGTTGTGATAATGGAATATTTCTTGCTCCTAAAATATGACCCCCGTCATATTCTTTTTGCTCACGGACATCAATCAATTGTGCTTTACGGTAACCTGCTTTAAACTCTTCTTCAGTTAACGTCTTCAGAATTTTTTTCTGTCTGAAGTAAGTGAAAACTGAATAAAGAATAATGGCTACAAGCACAATGATCAGTACATATAATGACTCCAAGTTTTTAACCCCTTTCTATCTCACACTATTCTTTATTATAGTAGCCGGCTCTCATAAGTTCAAAGAAAATTATCAGATTTGTGATCAGTTTTTGACAAGTTCATGGACATCACTTGATGAAAAAGAACAAGTATGAAATCATTTCAAAATGACAAATTTCCAATATGTTTTCTTAAATTCTCTAAGGATTCATCTGTTTTTCTCTGTTTATTGGATTTGACATAAATTTTGCAATTGACACAAAAAACTATATATTGTATGAGTGGTAAAAATCTAAACACAATATGTTGTGTTTTTTGGTTTGAGGGTATATATTATTGGTAATACATACAGTAGTTATTACTTAACCTGCTGTTTATTAAGGATATATGTCGAAAGGGGAAATGAAAGTGGCCCAATTATCAGCATCAGCGCCAGCACTAAATAAAGAAAAATTAAATGAGGACATTCAGTCTTTCGAAGTGGTTCACCCGATTACAGAAGACATGACGCTGACACATACAGGTGTTTCAAGGCTCGTCATGTTAGACCGCTATGCGTTCAAGGACACTGAAAAGAAAACGCTAAGCGAGGGAGATTTTGTCGTACTGACTGTCAGGGAGGATCCGAAATTCCCGGCTCGCGGACTTGGCTTCATTAAAGAAATTGACTGGGAAAAAGGTGTCGCTTCAGTTCAGGTGGAAGATGAATTTAAAAATTCACTGGATACACCGAAAGAAGTTGAATCGGGTATTATTGTCCGGTCACTTGACGTCATTGAAAAACCGCTTGAAGTATACTACGAGCAGATTGCACTTAGAAATGCGACAGGCCTTGCATCTGTTGAGAAAACTGAGGAATTGCAGAAGGAATGGACAGAGAAGTTTTATCGTGAACTTTCAAGCATGAGATTTGTTCCGGCTGGCCGCGTGTTATATGGTGCAGGGGCAAAAACGGATGTAACGTTCTTTAACTGTTACGTTATGCCTTTTATTCAGGATTCAAGAGAAGGTATTTCAGATCACCGTAAGCAGGTAATGGAGATCATGAGTCGCGGTGGTGGTGTAGGAACGAATGGTTCAACACTGAGACCAAGAAACACACTTGCCCGCGGAGTAAACGGAAAATCATCAGGGTCTGTATCGTGGCTCGATGATATCGCGAAGCTGACTCATCTTGTTGAACAAGGTGGTTCAAGACGTGGGGCACAAATGATTATGCTCTCAGATTGGCACCCGGATATTATTGAATTTATTATTTCTAAAATGCAGAACCCTAGAATTTTAAGATTCTTACTAGAGACAACAAACGACGAATTCATTAAAAAAATTGCTCAGGAAAAGCTTAAATTCACACCGCTAACTGAGCAGGAAGCAGCAATGTATCAAAGCATTGTCAACTACGAAACCATCGAAGGCTTTGGTGGATTTAATCAGGAAATAATTAATGATGCAAAACAGAAGCTTGCTGAAGGCGGCAATTACTCTGTTCACAACCCGGACTTCCTGACTGGTGCGAATATTTCTGTCTGTCTGACTGATGACTTTATGAAAGCTGTGGATGAAGATCAGGATTACGCACTGAGATTCCCACATGTAGAAGCATACTCTAAAGACGAAATGGCTCGTTATAATGCAGAGTGGCATGAAGTTGGAGATGTGCGTAAGTGGGAAGAACAGGGTAATAAGGTCAGAACTTATCGCACGATCAAAGCAAAAGAGCTTTGGAATCTGATTAATATCTGTGCAACTTATTCTGCTGAGCCTGGTATTTTCTTCATTGATAATGCAAACGACATGACTAATGCAAAAGCTTACGGACAGCAGGTTGTAGCTACAAATCCTTGCGGAGAACAGCCACTTGCACCATTTTCTGTGTGTAATCTTGCTGCTGTGAACCTTGCAGAGTTTGCAGATAAGAAAAACAAAACAGTGCTTTTTGACAAGCTGAAAGAAACAGTCGCAACAGGTGTTAGAATGCAGGACAACGTGATTGATGCTACACCTTATTTTCTTGAAGAGAATAAGAAACAGGCGCTTGGGGAGCGTCGTGTAGGTCTTGGTGTCATGGGGCTTGCAGATCTTCTGATTTATTGTGAAAAGGAGTACGGTTCAGAAGAGGGGAATCAATTAGTAGATAAAATCTTTGAAACGATTGCTGTAACGGCTTATGAAACATCTGTTGAACTTTCTAAAGAGCGTGGCTCATTCCCGTTCCTAGAAGGTGATACAGACGAAGAAACAAAGCGTCTGAGAGAAGCATTTATTAATTCCGGCTACATGAAAAAAATGCCTGAGCAGGTCAGAGAGGGTATTCTTGAAAGTGGAATCCGCAACTCGCACCTACTTACAGTTGCGCCAACAGGCAGCACAGGAACAATGGTGGGGGTAGCAACAGGACTTGAACCATACTTCTCTTACACTTATTACAGAAGCGGCCGTTTAGGTAAGTTTATCGAAGTGAAAGCAGATATCGTTAAAGAATATCTGGAGTTAAATAATAAAACTGAGGGTGAAGAACTGCCGTCATTCTTTGTAACTGCAATGGAGCTTGCACCAGAAGCACACGCTGATACACAATGCGTAATCCAGCGCTGGATTGACAGCTCCATCTCAAAAACAGTGAATGCGCCAAAAGGCTATTCTGTTGAGCAGGTTGAAAGCGTGTATGAGCGACTTTATCGTGGTGGCGCTAAGGGTGGAACAGTATACGTGGACGGTAGCCGTGACAGCCAGGTGCTGACATTAAAGGCTGAAGAAAATACAGAACAAAAGCCAAGAGAAAAACAGAATGTGGTATTAATTGATACCATTCAGGATCTGAGATCAACTAACGTAACGATCGGATCTGAAGTCGGCAACACATGCCCGGTCTGCCGCAAAGGAACAGTGAAAGAAATCGGCGGCTGTAACACATGTACAAACTGTAATGCACAGTTGAAGTGTGGGTTATAAATATTGCTAAAAGGCCTGGACATTGTCCAGGCCTTATTTTCATCAAAATAAAAACACCTGATTGCTCAGGTGCTAAAGGGTCATTCGCTTTTTCTTTTTGCCTTTTTTACCTTCAATTACTGTCAGCTTCGGTCCATTCAATCTTGCAGCACCAGCTTTTTTAGCAGGCTTTCTTTGAGATTGATTTCGTTGTGCGGGCTGAATTTTTCTGACCTTTGAAGGCTTTGCTGGCTGATATTTCTTTTTTGACTGACGGACAGCTTTTTTATAAGCACTGTTTTCCTGACTGTTACCTCTGCGAGACATTACAAAACGGTAAATACCAAAGATAGCAGCAGCAATCAGTGCGTAAATCAGGATCATTCTAAGTAAAGAACCCGGTTCAAATAAAATCATTGAAATTAATCCAAACGCTCCCAGACCAATAACGGCATAGAAAACGATACTTTTAACATTCAATGCAGCCACCTCCCGCAGCAAACCTTTTTATTAGTTTAGACAAGTGCAGCTTTTTTTAAACCTTTTTCAGCCTCTTCCTCCATTTCAAGCATCTTATTAAATGAAGCAATTGCGATTTCTACCTGATCATCCTTAGGCTCTTTGGTCGTCAGTAACTGCAGCCACAGCCCGGGGTAACCCAGGAATTTCAGTACCGGAATGTCACGCACTCTGTTTGTGATCTGCAATACTTCAAAAGAAATACCAAGTACGACAGGAATCAGTGCGATCCTGTTTAGAATCCTTGCGGTTAATGGCTCAGTCGGGACAAGTAAATAGACAAACATGCCGACAATAACAGTAAAAAGAATAAAGCTTGATCCGCATCTGTAATGTAGTCTTGACTGGGACTGAACATTTTCAACCGATAGTGGCAGGTTATTTTCATAAGCATTAATCACTTTATGTTCTGCTCCGTGATATTGAAAAACACGCTTGATCAATGGCGTCAGTGAAATAAAGTAAATATAAGCTAACAGCAGAATCACCTTAAATACACTTTCAAGCATGACCTGTCCAACATCACCAGGTACTGCAAAACGGAATAGTTCTGCTAAAAACACTGGTATTAACGTAAAGACAAATTTCCCGAATAAAAATGACAGAACACCAATAGCGGCAATACCAAAGACCATCTCAAGCTTGGATGATTTCTGCTCCTGCTGAACCTTTTCATCCTCTTCAGGCAGCACGTCATACCTTTCACTTGAGAAGTTCAGGTGCTGTGTGCCATTTGCGCTTGCTTCAATCAGCGCGATAATCCCTCTTAAAAAAGGTATTTTTTTCAGCTTCTGAAAAGTAGGGTTTTGTTTTCTCGGAAGGTCGAAGTATTCTATTGAATCATCTTTCCTTCTAATTGCAGTAACTGTATGACGTTTACCGCCAAACATAACGCCTTCCATTACTGCCTGTCCGCCGTAAGCGGGTTTTTGATTTTTCATTTTTACACCAGCCTATTCCTTACATTCCAATATTCAATCATTCAGCTAAAGCTGATCATAAATAAGGTAATTTTAGTTTACTAAAAAATCTGCCATTCTTCTACTATCCGGCGCATGGAATAACGTATTTAATTCAGTGGCATAATGGGTGATAAAAAGGAGAGATCCAATTGGAGTTTCCCACAATTAAAAGATTTACACTCGCCATCTATACGTCTATCGCAGGAGCGCTGATATTTTACAGTATCTACAGAATTTATGTCTTCTTTCATTTTATCGAAAAAGATCTGCTAAAACCCGACTTTTCTTACATTGCTGAAGATTTTCAAAGCAGCTGGGTCACTGAGCTGCTGTTTTTAGGTATGTTACTGATGTCTTCGTTTATCTGGGCATTGATTTATTATATGTTTTTTAAAAACAGTCATACAGTTTATCCGAGTATTATTTTCGGACTGTTTATATTAGGTGTGCTGCTGCTTCTTGGGTGGTTAAATGACTGGCGTATTGATCCGGTTGCACTTGAAGTAAGGACGATCGTCTCTCTTCATTCATTATTTATCTTATACGGTTTGTTTACCGGCTATTCGATTTCCTATCAGGAACCGTATAGAGATAAAGATTCAAAACATTGAACGGCGATTATGTTACAATTTGTTTGTGTGACGAAGTAAAGGGCAAAGGAGTGAACTGCTGTGAATCAAATTTTATTGCTTAACGGACCCAATCTCAACAGACTGGGAAAAAGAGAGCCTGAAATTTATGGTACAGACACACTTGAATCGATTGAGCTTCACCTGGCTTCAGTCGCTGAAAGGCAAGGTTTTATCATAGACGCAAAGCAGTCTAATCACGAAGGTGAATTAATTGATGCGCTGCATCATGCCGAGGATCACCAATACAAAGGGATTATTTTTAATCCTGCTGCTTACACGCATACAAGTATCGCACTAAGAGACGCGGTAGCAGCGATTTCAATTCCCGTTACAGAAGTGCACTTATCCAATATCCATGCACGGGAACCTTTTCGACATCTGTCCATGATCGCAGCTGAAGCAATTGGACAAATTTCAGGTTTTGGTGTGTATGGATACGAAATGGCTTTAAACGCCTTAATTAAACATGTAAAGGAGAATCATCATGAGCAAAATTGAAAAATTAAGAAATGAAATAGCGGGCACTGCTGATGGCATTTTAGTCACCAGCCCATATAACCGCAGGTACATGACGAACTTCACCGGATCTGCAGGCGCTGTACTGATCTCAGCTGAAAAAGCAGTCTTCATTACAGATTTCCGTTATACGGAGCAGGCTGAAAAACAAGCCGAGGGCTATGAAGTAGTAACTCATAAACAACCAATTATTAAAGAGATTGCTGACCAATGTGAAAAGCTAGGCATTAAAAAGCTTGGAATTGAATCAGATCATCTTGTATTAAGTACATATAAGCAATATGAAGAACACATTCATGCAGAGCTGATCCCTTTATCAGGAACGATCGAAAAACTGCGCTTAATTAAATCAGCAGATGAAATAAAAATTATTAAAGAAGCAGCTGATATTGCAGATGCAGCATTTAAGCATATTCTGGATTTTATTCAGCCGGGCAGAACTGAAATTGAAGTATCAAATGAGCTTGAATTCTTTATGAGAAATGCTGGTGCTGTATCGTCATCATTTGATATTATCGTTGCCAGCGGTACACGTTCAGCACTACCGCACGGAGTAGCGAGCAGCAAAACAATCGAAAAAGGCGATTTTGTTACACTGGATTACGGTGCCCTTCATAAAGGTTACGCATCTGATATGACCAGAACGCTTGCGGTTGGTGAACCTGACGAAAAGCTGAAGGAGATCTATCAGGTAACACTTGATGCCCAGCTTAAAGCGATGGAAGAAATCAAACCTGGACTGACAGGTAAAGAAGCTGATGCAATCGCGCGTGATTATATTACTTCAAAAGGTTATGGTGAATACTTCGGTCATTCACTTGGTCACGGTCTTGGGATGGAAGTGCATGAAGGGCCGGGTCTTTCTTCAAGATCTGAGACGAAACTCAAAACAAATATGGTCGTTACAGTTGAACCTGGCATTTACCTGCCTGGAATCGGTGGAGTCCGGATTGAGGATGACACAGTCATCACTGAAAATGGAAACGAAACCCTGACTCACTCGACAAAAGATCTGATTATCCTATAAAATAAATAAGATCAATGAAAATGGACGTTTACTTTTTACCGGAAAATCAATACAATTACTATCGGTAAACAGGGACATTTTCCAAGAAAACGGAGGAATAAAAATGATTTCAGTTAATGATTTTAAAACAGGTTTAACAATAGAAGTAGATGGCGGAATCTGGCGGGTAATGGACTTCCAGCATGTGAAGCCTGGTAAAGGTGCAGCATTTGTTCGTTCTAAGCTGCGTAACCTTCGTACTGGAGCAGTTCAGGAAAAAACGTTCAGAGCTGGTGAAAAGGTTGCCAAGGCTCAGATCGATAACAAACGTATGCAGTATTTGTATGCAAATGGAGATATGCATGTGTTCATGGATAACGAATCGTATGAGCAGATCGAACTTCCTGCAGCACAGATTGAATATGAGTTGAAATTCCTTAAAGAAAACATGGAAGTACAGATTATGATGTATCAGGCTGAAACGTTAGGTCTGGAGCTTCCAAACACTGTAGAACTTGAAGTAACAGAAACTGAACCTGGTATTAAAGGTGATACGTCAAGCGGTGGCTCTAAGCCCGCAACAGTTGAGACAGGACTGACTGTCAACGTACCTTTCTTTGTAAATGAAGGTGACAAGCTGGTTATTAACACAACTGACGGGTCTTATGTATCACGCATTCAATAATCCCACTGTAACTGTCCATTAAACCGGGCAGTTTTTTTTATTCCGCATAATGTAACCTTCTCTTCAATAAGATAGTCGTAAAACACGAAGGAGACCCTCATGCATCAAATATTCTCGTTCCTTCCGGATCATATAGCTGAAGAAGTGATGGCGTCAGCAGGCCCGTACCTTGAATCTGTAAATGAGATCAGGATCAGAAAAGACAGACAGATCGTATTGAAAATGAAAGATGGTTATCAGACGATCCGTTATATGACTACTGAGGAAGACTGTCACAGGCTCCTTGAAAAAGTATCTGATCACTCTGTTTATTCAATAGCAAAAGAACTTTCAGAAGGATTTATTACTGTAAAAGGCGGACACCGGATCGGCGTTGCCGGAGAAATGACGGAAAGCTTGAATCATGTGCCTACATTCAAGTATATTTCGTCATTTTCAATCCGTATCGCACGTGAATTTGTAGGCAGTTCAAACGAAATTATGACTGAAATCTGGCGTTCAAATAACCGTCAATGGCCCCATATTCTGATCTTTGGGCCACCAGGGAGCGGAAAAACCACCTTTATTAGAGATGCTGTAAGGTTTGTCTCACAGGGGGATAAACTTATACCGGCTAAAACGGTTTCCTTAATAGACGAACGATCAGAAATTGCCGCCTGTTATCAGGGGGTGCCCCAGCTGACTTTTGGAGAGAATATTGATGTATTGGACAAGTGTCCGAAAACACGCGGGATGAAAATGATGCTGAGAGCGATGTCTCCTGACACAATTGCGGTCGATGAAATTGGTGGAGTTGCAGATGCGTTAGCGGTAGAGGAGGTTATTTCTGCTGGGGTGAAAATGATGGTGACTGCCCATGCAGAATCATCACAGGAGTTAAAGCAGAAAAAAGAGTTGGCCTCTTTGATGAATCTGACAGATCTTATTTTAGTCAAATGCAGTAAACTGAATTATCAAATTGATGCCGGATGATTTATTCAATCGGGACAGTCTGTATCATATTAGGCTTTACACTTGAGGGTATGAGAAGGGCTTCATTATTAATCAGAAGAAGGCAGCTATTGCTTGAGTGCTTGAGACTTTGCAAATGGATGGAAAGAGAAGTCTCAGATCGCAGAACATCTATTACTGAAATGATTGATGCACAATGTGAATCAGGATCAACGCTGAGTGACTTTTTACGGCAGGTCCAACATGATATGGCTACTGCCCCATTTCATCTTGTTTGGAAGCAGAACGTCTCCAGGTATTTTAACTGTTTAAAAAAAGAAGATCTTAACTGGCTTGTAAAAGTAAGTGATGCATTTAAAAATATTCATATAGATTCAGTGGAGAAAGAGCTATCGTTTACAATTTCTGGTATTCAGGCGAGATATGAAGAAGCACTTGAGATGGAACAGAAGTTTGTAAAGATCTACAGAACGATTGGTTTTATGACCGGATGTATTGCAGTGCTGCTGCTTATTTGAAACCAGGAGAGATCGCGGGTGTATATAGATGGAGAAACGCTTTTTAAAATTGCCGGTATTGGCCTTGCAGTTGCATTTTTATATACAGTGCTTGAACAGGCAGGGAAAAAAGATTATGCGCAGTGGCTTGCATTTTTTGGAGCAATGTATGTGCTTTATATTGTTATACAGGCGCTTGGTGATTTTTTTGAAGCTGTCAGATCAATCCTTATGTTTTACGATTAAGGATTAACATGCAGGAGCTACTGGTTACAGCCGGTATTTGCTTTTTAATCGGCTTTTTGGCGCTGCTTTTAAAGGAGCGATCGCCTCTTATTGCAATGCTGCTTGCATTTTGCGGGGGTGTGTATCTGGTTAATGAGCTTATGACTAAAATCAGAGAAGCCTCTTACCTGCTCACACAACTGACGGGATATGTACCAGGACTGCATCAGTACTCAATTGTTTTATTGAAGGTACTTGTGATCGCGTTTGTATCAGAGATCTGCATTCATCTTGTCAAACAGCTTGAACAGCCACTTTTAGCAATGATCATAGAATGGACAGGCAAGCTGTTAATATTAACAATTGCTTTTCCGGTTTTTATTGAGCTGCTCGAACAAATATTTCAGTTATTGCCTGATAATATGATGCAAGGAAGGCGCTAAATGAATGAGCATCAGGAAGTAGAGACACTGATAAAAAATCAGCTTGAACAGCAGGACCATACTGAATGGACAGGTTACTGGAAGGAAATACGTGATTCCTATGGTGATTATCTTCCCGATTCAAGCAATACCTCGATATGGGACGTTATGTTTTCTTTTGATGAAGGAATATGGGGATGGGTCCAGGGGCTGATCGCCTATTCAATGGTGCAGGTCACTGATCATCTTCATTTGATTTTTTGGTTAGTTTTATTATTACTCTTAAGCTCTTTTATCCATGTGATCGAGCAGTCATTCAATAGTAGTCAAGTAGCCTCAGTCAGTCCGCTCATATTAATGGGACTAGTGTTAATTACAATCACTTCAAGCGTCCAGTTGATGCTTGAAGTCATATTTGAATCACTTCAGACCACAGCTTCTTTTTTAAACGGTCTTCTGCCATTATATATCGCGTCCATTACACTCTCAGGGGGACCCGCTACCTCAGCAGCATCATTTCCAATTCTGCTTGCCATGGTTTATGTCATTACTTTTTTGATGAAATCTGTGATTATACCCTTATTTATTTTTTCGATCTTCTTCGATCAGCTGAATTGTTTATCCGACCGTTACAGCATGGGAAAAGTAGCTGCGCTTTGCAGACAGGCAGGACTCTGGATACTCGGTGTAACTGCTGTGACATCAGTTTCGATCTTATCCATTCAGACTTCTGCCGCAGCTGCAGCTGATGGAGTGGCAGCGAAGTCAGTCAAAACTCTTGCAGGGACGATGCTGCCATTTGTAGGGAAAGTGGTTTCTGATACAGCTGACCTTGTTATGACATCCTCTATGCTAGCAAAGAACATGATCGGAGCTGCAGGCGGATTTATTCTGATTCTTATCGTTTTATTTCCTGCCATTAAAATGCTGGTCATTGCAATTATGTACCGTCTGGCTGCTGTCATGATGGAGCCTGTAGCAGGCAGTAGATTGACAGAAGCTGTGGATGCTGCAAGTAAGGGGATGTTTCATCTCGCTGCTGCACTGCTGCTCACGAGCTGCATTTTCTTTATTTCTATTATTGTCGTGATGTTTATCAGTAATATCCCAATTATGATTCGCTGAGGTGAGGCGTATACAATTTCTTGCAGAGTGGGCAACGGGGCTCGCGGTGTTGATCCTGCTGGTTCTGGTTGCTGAAATATTGACGCCGACTGATGCCTGGAGGCCGTTTATCAAGTTTACAGCAGGGCTGATCTTTTTATTTTGGTTCCTTAATCCAGTGAAACATCTGATTAATGATGCTGAGTCATTCACGATTTCATTTCCTGACAAAATTGAGAAATGGGTTACGGAAGAAAAAATCAGCGGTGAAGCAGTAATTGAACGCATGTCAGCTGATCAGACTGCATACATATTAGAACAAAGTGAACAAAGTCTTCATCCATTAATTGAACAAGCATGCAAATGTGAGATCCAGTCTGTTCAGGTCAACAGTCAGGGTGAGGAATATGAAGTAATCATATCAATGAATGGTGAGTATAAGGGGGACAGGGGAGAGCTCTTATCGGAGATTGCAACACTTCTTGAAATTCATGAAGAAAATGTTTTGATCACTGATTAACATTGGAGGACAGGATGAATAAAATTAAAGAAGCTGTTTTTTCATCAAGAGATCCAACATTTCAAAAGAAAATCCCGATTATCATTTTACTCCTCTTTATCGGAGTAATGATTCTGACTCAGGGCAAAGCGCCTGAGGAACCTGAGATTGTCGAGCTGGATTCATCTGATCAGACAGCTGAGATAACAGATCTTGAAAGACAGCTTGAAAAGAAAATCACATCCCTTTTAAAAAAATCACTGGGTACTTCAAAAGTCGATGTCATGATTACGCTAAGCAGCGGGGAAAGATTAATTTATGAGCGCAACGAATCAATTCAGCAGGATAATGGTGAAGAACAAAGGGACAACCAGCAGTCTGTATCCGGAAGAAAATCCACAACATCAGAAGTCGTATTCGGACAAGCGTCACCGGGTGCGGAGCCGGTGTTAAAGTATGTTGAAAAACCCCCGGTTTCAGGCGTTTTGATCGCAGCTGAAGGTTCAGAGTCAGCGGGGGTTAAAAAGAGGATTGTTGAAGCGGTTTCTAAAGCGCTCGATGTGTCTACACACAGGGTAGCTGTCATACCATACGAATAAGGGGATGAACAAATGCTGAAAAAACAAACTGTCTGGTTGCTGACAATGATCGGTCTTGTAGTGGTACTGTCAGTATATTATGTCATGTCACCGACCTCCCAGACCGCGGTTACATATGAGGATGCTGAAGTTGTCAGCAGCGAGGATGGGGAAGAGTGGGTATTTGAAGATGAAGTTGAAGTATCAACGGAGTCTTCCGCGGAGGATCTGTTTAACGTACTGAGAATGGAAGTGCAGGATGAAAGAAGCGCACTGAAGGAACAGCTGACATCTAAGGTCGCTTCAGCTGACTTCTCGGCAGCAGAAAAGGATGAAGCCTATGAAGCAATGGAAGAGCTTAACAGACTCGAGTCAAAAGAGAAGCTGATCGAAACAATGATACGGGCCATGGGCTATGAAGATGCATTGGTCAGAACAGATGAAGAAAGGGTTTTGATCACCGTAAAATCAATCGATCATGAACATTCAAAAGAAGCAGCTAATGAACTCGTTCAGCTCGGACGCAGAGAAATGGGCGAAAATACTTTCGTATCGGTAATGTTTGAACCAGCTGAATGATAAAAATGCTCTTAAAGCCACTCACTTGAGGCTTTGAGAGCATTTTTTTATGTGTGAAAATGAGTTTTAGCGTAATTAATCTGTGTTACAATCAGATTTATGAAAGCGTTTTATCTTGTCTTTTCTTGGCTGTCTTGAATTTTGGTCAAGTATTAGCGTATGATAATAGCAGCTGCTGCTAATTAATTTTCGACCAGGGAGTGTAAAATATGTTAAAAGTACAAGAGATCAGAGAACTTATCAAATTAATCGACCAATCCTCAATTGATGAATTTACATATGAACAGGATGGCGAAAAGCTTAAACTTAGAAAACAATCAAAACGATCAGTAGAAGTCCAGCCTGAAACGGTGAAAGAAGAAGTGCCTGTACAGCATACTGAAGAAGTAAAAGCACCTGTTAAAGCTGAAAAGCAGCCTGAACCGGTAAAAGAAAAAACTGCAGCGCCTGAAGCTGACCATGAAAACACGACTGAGATTAAATCACCTATGGTTGGTACATTTTACGAGGCTTCTTCACCTGATGCAGGGCCATTTGTTAAAGTAGGTTCAAAAGTTACAGCGGATTCGACTGTATGTATCGTTGAGGCAATGAAATTATTTAATGAAATCGAAGCTGAAACTGAAGGGGAAATTGTCAAGATCCTCGTTGAAAACGGACAGCTTGTAGAATACGGACAGCCTCTATTTCTTGTTAAAAAGTAGTTAGGAGAGAATACGTATGATAAAAAAAGTATTGATTGCTAATAGAGGAGAAATTGCAGTACGTGTCATTCGGGCATGTAAAGAAATGAATATTGAAACGGTTGCTGTATATTCTGAAGCGGATAAAGAGGCACTGCATGTTCAGCTTGCAGATGAAGCTGTATGTATTGGACCTAAATTGTCCAAAGACAGTTATCTGAACTTCACTAACGTTATTTCTGCAGCAAAGCTGACAGGCGCTGATGCGATTCATCCTGGATATGGATTCCTCGCTGAAAATGTGGATTTTGCCGAACTGTGCAGAGACTGCAATGTCACTTTTATCGGACCAAGTCCAGAGGCGATTTCCAAAATGGGGACAAAAGATGTAGCGCGTGAAACGATGCGCGCGGCCGGTGTACCGGTTGTGCCTGGCTCAAAAGGAATTATTGCATCAGTTGAAGACGGGCTGTCACTTGCTGAGGAAATGGGTTACCCTGTCATCATTAAAGCAACTGCCGGTGGAGGCGGTAAAGGAATCCGCGTGGCAAAGAGTAAAGAAGACCTTGAAAAAGGCATAAAAGCCACTCAGAGAGAAGCCGAAGCAGCATTCGGTAATCCGGGTGTCTACATAGAAAAGTTCATTGAAGACTTCCGTCACGTTGAGATTCAGGTTATGGCTGATACACACGGACAGACTATTCACCTTGGTGAGCGTGACTGCACAATCCAGAGAAGGCTGCAGAAGCTGCTTGAAGAAACGCCATCTCCAGCACTTGATCAGGAAGTCCGCGAAAGAATGGGTGATGCTGCTGTTAAAGCTGCAGAAGCTGTCGGTTACACAGGCGCCGGAACGGTTGAATTCATTTATGACCATAATGAGAAGTCGTTTTATTTTATGGAAATGAATACACGAATCCAGGTTGAACACCCTGTAACAGAAATGGTGACAGGTGTTGACCTGATCAAAGAACAGATTAAAGTTGCTTCTGGTGAAAAACTCAGTATTTCACAGGAAGAGGTTACATTTACCGGCTGGTCGATGGAGTGCAGAATTAATGCTGAAAATCCTGAGAAGAACTTCATGCCTTCTGCAGGAAAAATCACAATGTATCTGCCGCCGGGCGGACCAGGTGTAAGAGTGGATTCAGCTGCATATACTGGTTATGAGATTCCGCCGTATTATGATTCGATGATCGCGAAAGTGATTACGTACGGAGCTACCCGTGAAGAGGCGATTGCGAAAATGAAGCGTGCATTATCTGAGTTTGTAGTTGAGGGCGTTCATACAACGATTCCATTTCATTTAAAGCTGTTAAGCCATGATGTATTTACAGGTGGAGACTTCAATACGAAATTTCTTGAGAAGTATGATATCATGACAAAAAAGGCTGATTAAGAGGGGGATCATATGACTGCTGAAAACGAAAACAATCTATTGCAAATGAGCAGCATTGCACAAAACCAGCTTGGTAAAGTTGAAATTGCTCCTGAAGTAATTGAAGTCATTGCTGGTATTGCTGCATCAGAGGTAGATGGAATTGCTCAGATGAGAGGGAATTTTGCATCTGGTGTTGCAGAGAGACTAGGAAAGAAAAATCACGGTAAAGGAATTAAAGTAGAACTTGCCGATGAAGGAATTGTACTAGATGTATACTGCACTGTGAAATTCGGTGCAGCGATTCCGGAAGTTGCACAAAAGCTTCAGGATAATATCCGTCAGACGCTCCTTAACATGACAGCACTTGAAGCGGATGAAGTGAATATTCACGTAGTGGGCATTCAATTTGAATCAGCAAAGGCTGAAGAAGACGATAAAGAATAACAGAGGGCAACAGCTTAAAAAGCTGTTGTCTTTTTTATGCAGATCGTGTAAGCGTATACGTTGATCAATTTTTCATAATTCCTGTCATGAAGAGTTAGTAGGAAGCTTCATTTTATGCTATGATCTTTTTATGACATGGATTTTATGCAAATAGAGAAGGAGTTAAACCTGAAATGAAAAGAAGAACGGCCAGAGAGAAAGCGCTGCAGGCGTTGTTCCAAATGGAAATGAATGAAATGACGCCGGAAACAGCGATTGATAATATTCTGGAAAACGAAAAGCACGATGATTATTTAACAGACCTGGTAGAAGGTGTGAGCGGCCATCTTTCTGAAATTGATCAGGTCATACAGAACCATCTTGAAAAATGGAAGATCGAGCGCCTTGCAAGAGTAGACCGCAACATTCTGAGAGTTGCGCTGTATGAGCTTTTATATAAAAAAGATGATGTGCCTCATAATGTGGTTCTAAATGAAGCGGTTGAAATTTCAAAGCGTTTCGGTGATGAAAAATCAAGCAAATTCGTGAATGGACTTCTTTCGAAGGTAGTGTCTAACTTACATTCACGTGATTGAATCACGGGAGGAAATTTGAATGTCAGCTGAAATGATTGATGGTAAAAAAATTGCTCAAGAGATGAGAGAGCAACTGAAAGTTAGGATTGAACAATTAAAGCACGTAAAGCCCGGACTCGCAGTTGTTTTAATTGGGGACAACCAGGCGTCAAAAACGTATGTCTCCATGAAGCAGAAAGCGTGTGAAAATCTCGGTATTTACTCTAAACTGATTAAATTGTCAGATACAGTGAGGGAATCAGAACTTCTTGATATTATTCAGGAGCTGAATGAAGATCAGGCGATTCATGGAATTTTGGTTCAATTGCCGCTTCCTGACCATATCAGTGAAACATCAGTGATTGAAGCGATTCACCCCTCAAAGGATGTCGATGGGTTCCATCCGATCAATATAGGCAGACTGCAGGCGGGCGGGGAAGCGTTTTACCCGTGCACACCAAACGGTATTATGAAAATGCTTGAATTCCATGGCATCGACCCAACAGGAAAACATGCAGTCGTGGTTGGGAGAAGTAATATCGTCGGAAAGCCTATGGGACAGCTTTTACTTAATGAGAGTGCAACCGTAACCTATTGCCATTCCAAAACATCAGACCTGAAAAGTTATACACAACAGGCGGATATTCTAATTGCTGCAGTTGGTATTCGTAATATCATTACCGCTGATCATATTAAAGACGGGGCAGTGGTCATAGATGTTGGCATGAATCGTGATGATAATGGGAAATTATGTGGAGATGTTGACTTTGAACAGTGCAGACGCAAAGCAACAGCGATCACACCGGTTCCCGGAGGCGTAGGGCCAATGACCATTACAATGCTGCTATTTAATACAGTTGAATCAGCTGAGCGTTTTTCAAGATAACATAAAGTATCAGCTTGGCGGTTCCGAAATAGTTTTTTCGGAGCCGCTTTTGCACATTTAGGAGTGTTCAAATGTCCACATCAAGATACTTAACAGTCAGTGCATTGACTAAATACATAAAAAGAAAGTTCGATGCTGATCCGCATTTGTCAGGTGTGTACATTAAAGGTGAAATTTCAAACCTCAAGCAGCCTTCAAGCGGGCACATCTACTTTACACTGAAAGATCAGAAAACCAGAATTAGTGCAGTCATGTTTTCATCTGCAGCAGGATCCCTCAAATTCAAGCCTGAAAACGGCATGGAAATACTCCTCCAGGCTGACGTATCAGTATTTGAATCCAGCGGGCAATATCAGCTCTATGTCAAAAAAATGGAGCCTGATGGCGTCGGTGCCCTCTACCTCGCTTACGAACAGCTGAAAGAGAAACTCCAAAAAGAAGGGCTGTTTGACCGGAACAGAAAAAGAACACTGCCACCTTACCCCGAAAATATTGGTGTCATTACTTCTCCGTCAGGTGCGGTCATCAAAGATATTATGACAACCGCTCAGAGAAGATATCCAATTGCCTCTATCCGCTTGTATCCATCTTCGGTTCAGGGAGAAAAAGCTGTACCTTCCATATTAGAAGCGCTTGACAAAGCAGCAGGCGATTCTTCTTTAGACCTTTTAATTATTGGCCGGGGCGGGGGGTCTATTGAAGAGTTATGGGCTTTTAATGATGAGCGGATCGCGAGAAAAATCGCTTCCTTTCCTGTTCCGGTAATATCGGCTGTAGGTCATGAAACAGATGTGACAATTGCTGACTTCGCTGCGGATCTGCGTGCGCCAACGCCGACTGCTGCAGCTGAAATCGCAGTGCCTCATATAGAAGAAGTAAGAGAGCGGATCATGAGCATGGAAGTCAGGGCTCACAGAGCAGTCTCACAACAGCTTCAAAATAAAAAGCAGCAGCTGAAAAAACAGACAGATTCAATCGTTTTCAGGAAGCCTGAAAAAATGATTGAACCACATGCCCAAAACTTAGACAGACTGAATGAACGCCTGTACAGAGAAAGTGCGATGATCATTCAAAAGGCTGAAATAAAAAGGGAAAGAATACATGAGAGGCTGATCAGACTCAACCCGGTAAACCAGATTGAACGCAAAAAAAATAATCTTGAGCGTTTAATGGACAGGCTTGAAAACACGACAGCAAAAAAGGTGAATTCAGGCAGACAGCGGTTTATCCAGGCAACAGCATCACTTGAAGCACTCAGCCCGTTAAAAATTATGAATAGAGGCTATTCTTTAGTCTTTAATGAATCGAATGAGCTTATTAAAAGTAGCAGTCAGGTTGAAAATGGAGATAAAATCAAGGTATCACTTCAAACAGCAGATTTAATCTGTTCAGTGGACAAAAAAGTGGAGCGTGATCAAGATGGCGAAAATTGAAAAATACTCTTTTGAAGAAGCGATGGAAGGTCTTGAAGAAATCGTGGCAAAATTGGAAGAGGGAGATGTACCTCTTGAGGAAGCAATTGATTACTATAAAAAAGGTGTAGAACTCTCAAAGCTGTGTCATGAAAAACTTCAAAGTGCAGAAAAACAGCTGGCAGTAATGATGACTGAAGAAGGCGAAACTCCAATTGATCCGGAGGAGTTGTCTGAATGAATGTACTGGGACATTTCACAAGCTTTCAAAAAAGCAGGGTAGAGGAGGAATTGCTCATTGCCGTTCATTCTCTTGAAGCCCCTGAATCATTGAAGGAATCAATGTTGTACTCTTTAAAAGCCGGTGGAAAAAGAATCCGGCCGCTTTTACTGCTTGCTGTAATGGAAACGTTCGGTAAAAGTACGGATGAAGGGCTGAAAACTGCTGCAGCACTTGAAATGATTCATACCTATTCACTGATTCATGACGACCTTCCAAGTATGGATGACGATGATCTGAGAAGAGGAATGCCGACAAATCATAAAGTATTTGGTGAAGCAGTCGCTATCCTTTCAGGAGATGCACTGCTGACAAAAAGCTTTGAGATGGTAGCTGATTCTACCTTTGATAACCAATCTAAGATCAGGATCATTTCTATGCTTGCAAAAGCTGCAGGTGCTGAAGGGATGGTAGGCGGCCAGATCGCTGATATTGAAGGTGAAAATGCAGCATTATCACTCGAACAGCTTGAATCTGTGCACAAAAGAAAAACGGGCAGGCTGCTTGAATTTGCTGCTGTAGCAGGTGGTGTAATCAGCGGTCTTGAAGAAGCTGAACTGAATAAACTGCGTCTATTCGCTGAGCATATCGGACTTGCGTTTCAGATCAGAGACGATATTTTGGATATTGAAGGGAACGAAAATGAAATAGGTAAACCTGTTGGCAGTGACGAAGGAAGACATAAGAGTACTTATCCGGCCATACTTGGTATGGAGAAAGCGAAGCAGAAGTTAAATGATCACCTTTTACAGGCGAGAGAATTGCTTTTTGAACTGCATCATGAACCTGCACTGCTGCTCGAGTTAACTGAATTAATCGGCAGCCGGAAAAACTGAGTTTATCACAAGACATGAGAAAAATGAATATGTTATACTTCCTTCAATGGGTGGTGCAGTATTCTAGTCAGTCCGCCGTTTCCGAAGGTGGGCCTAAAAATCCACTAAAGGGCATATCGATGAAGTTCCTGGTTTAGGCTTGAGGCGCCCAGCTTTGGGCTTTTTCTGGGAGTAAGGTTTGCGGGCGATCCACAATGGCATGTGGGCGATGACCCGCTTACCGCGGAGGCTTTCATTTACAGCTGGCATAAAGCATATGCAGGTGAATGATTGTATAACCCTGTGGAAGTGATGACAATCAGCCGCAGCGTAGCCTGCCTTGAGTGGAAGGTGAGGGGATTATGGTTACAGAGAACACATTAGTTGGCCATTAATATGTTCTTTTCAGTCCGTATGAAATCCCTTCTGCAAAAGAGGATAAGGAATCAGGATCAGGGCTGCCGGGGAAATCCCCTAGACTGTACGCATACGTGTTCAGAGGATTAGAGTGCGGACTAAGTGGTAATCCAGTCCGGCAGTGGGGAACCCTGCCGAATTCGGTATAATGGGAAACCGCCAGTATGGCAACAGCTGGTGTCGAATTGGGAAAACCTACTGGACCTAAGCCGTAATGTTAACTCTGATCACGACCACCCCTTTATTTTTGTTAGGTGTGATATAAAGTGAACAACTTCTTACATAAAACAATAAAGTGGAGTGTTACGATAGCCGTTATCACAGGTGTGTTAGCGGCTATTTTTTCACTTCTTTCGACAAGTATACTTAATCAGGTAAACTGGACTGTAGGACTCATTGTCGTATTGATCATTGTCATAGTCGGTGTCTTCTTTGACATGCTTGGAATTGCAGCTGCTGCTGGTGAAGAAAAGCCATTTCACGCAATGGCTGCCAAAAAAGTCTATGGCGCAAAGCATGCCCTCAGAATCGTCAGAAACGCAGACCGTTTTGCAAGTTTTTGTAACGATGTAATAGGGGATATAGCAGGTATAATCAGTGGGGCTGCTGCGGCAATTGTAATTATCCAGCTGGCAAATGAGCTTCAGCTTGGTCAGGGTTCACTGATAGAGAGTTCAATCAATATTGGTCTGACAAGCCTGATCGCAGCGTTAACGGTTGGTGGTAAGGCAATGGGGAAGTCCCTTGCGATCACTTTTTCCAGAGATATCATATTCAGGGTAGGAAAAACCCTACAATTTCTTGAGGAAAAACTACACCTTGTTATAATAAAAGATACAAAGAAAACGAAATAGAATTCAATCTGGGGATCAGCGGACTTGATATGTAAAAGTCTCTCATCCCCTTGGAGAAAGTGAGTGATCCGGGTGGAGATAAATCAAATTAAAGACCCTGGTTTTCTAAAAGACCTGAACAAAGAACAGTTAATTGAATTAAGTGAAGAGATCCGTGCATTTCTGATCGGGAAATTATCAGCAACAGGGGGTCATATCGGACCAAATCTTGGTGTTGTGGAATTAACATTAGCTCTTCACAAACACTTTGACAGTCCTGCTGACAAGTTTCTATGGGATGTCGGGCACCAGTCATATGTACACAAAATTCTTACAGGACGTGCTGACCAGTTTGATACGCTCAGACAATATAAAGGTCTGTGCGGATTTCCAAAGATGATTGAAAGTGAGCATGATGTCTGGGAGACAGGCCACAGTTCTACCTCACTATCAGCTGCAATGGGTATGGCAATTGCACGTGATATTAAAGGTGCCAGTAACTTTGTTGTACCGATCATTGGTGATGGGGCATTAACAGGTGGGATGGCTCTTGAAGCACTAAACCATATAGGGCATGAAAAAAAGGATATGATCGTTGTCTTAAACGACAATGAGATGTCTATTGCTCCTAACGTTGGTGCACTGCATAGTATTCTTGGACGGATGAGAACGGCAGGGAAATACAATAAAGCAAAAGATGATCTTGAATACCTGATTAAAAAGGTCCCGGCAGTTGGCGGAAGACTTGCTTCGGCTGCTGAACGGGTAAAAGACAGTTTAAAATATCTGCTCGTATCAGGCATGTTCTTTGAAGAGCTAGGCTTCACTTATCTGGGTCCGGTTGATGGACATAATTTTGATGAGCTTGAGGAAAATATTAAATACGCCAAGAAAACAAAAGGTCCTGTAATTCTGCATGTGATTACTAAAAAAGGTAAAGGCTTTCACCCTGCAGAAAATGACACAATCGGAACCTGGCACGGGACAGGCCCTTACAAAATTGATACAGGGGATTTAATCAAATCATCTGCAAAAGCCCCGGGCTGGAGTGCACTTGTCGCAGAAACAGTGCGTAAAGAAGCAAGAACTGATCAGCGGATTGTGGCGGTTACACCTGCCATGCCGGTTGGCTCGAAGCTAGAAGGTTTTGCAAGCGAATTTCCTGACAGAATGTTTGATGTCGGAATTGCAGAACAGCATGCAACAACATTGTCTGCAGGGCTTGCAACACAGAATATGAAACCGTTTCTTGCAATTTATTCAACGTTTCTGCAGCGGGCTTATGATCAGGTCGTACATGACATCTGCCGTCAGAACCTGAACGTTTTTATCGGTGTAGACCGTGCAGGGCTCGTAGGCGCTGACGGAGAAACGCATCAGGGAGTATTTGATGTTGCTTTCCTCAGAAGTCTTCCGAATATGGTCGTGATGATGCCAAAGGATGAAAATGAAGGACAGCATATGGTTCATACAGCATTAGCATATGATGACGGACCGATTGCGATGAGATATCCGAGAGGAAATGGTCTTGGTGTACCGATGGATGAGACACTTCAGCAAATTCCAATTGGCAGCTGGGAAGTGCTTAGAGAAGGAAATGATGCAGCCATTCTCACGTTTGGTACAACAATACCAATGGCGCTTGAAGCTGCAGAGCAGTTAGAAAAAGAAGGGATCTCAGTACGGGTGATTAATGCAAGATTTATTAAGCCTCTTGATGAAGCGATGCTGAAAGATTTACTTGCGCTAAACATACCGATCCTGACAATTGAAGAAGCAGTTCTGCAAGGTGGATTTGGCAGTGCAGTACTCGAATTTGCTCATGATCAGCAAATTTCACACGCTAAAATTGAGCGAATGGGAATTCCGGATCAGTTCATCGAACATGGAAATGTTGATCAGCTGTTAGAAGAAATCGATCTCACATCCGAACAGGCTGTTAAGGTCATCAGATTAATCGTTCCAATGAAGGAGAAAAGAGCCTGAGCATGAAAATTAAAAAACAGAGAGTCGACATTCTGCTTGTAGATCAGGGGCTTGCAGAAACACGTGAAAAAGCAAAAAGAGCCATTATGGCGGGACTTGTTTTCCACAATGAGACCAGACTTGACAAGCCTGGAGAAAAAATTCCTGAAGATGCAGTACTGACAGTAAAGGGGAAAGTGATGCCTTATGTCAGCCGCGGCGGATTAAAGCTTGAAAAGGCTTTGAAGGAATTTAATATAGACGTACAGGGAAAATGTATGATTGATGTTGGATCTTCTACGGGGGGATTTACTGATTGTGCACTGCAAAACGGTGCTAGACAGTCTTATGCAGTAGACGTCGGTTATAATCAGCTTGCCTGGAAGTTAAGGCAGGATCCCCGTGTCATTGTAATGGAAAGAACGAATTTCAGGTATTTGACTCCTGAAGATCTGAAAGAAGGGTTACCTGATTTTGCATCTATTGATGTATCGTTTATCTCATTGAGAATTATCCTGCCGGTTTTAAGAACTTTATTAAAGCCCGGAAGTGATGTGCTTGCGCTTGTGAAGCCCCAATTTGAAGCGGGCCGTGAACAGGTAGGCAAAAAGGGAATCGTAAGAGATAAAAAAGTACACCTTGAAGTCGTCAATAAGATTTCTACGTTTGCATCAGAGACAGGATATGATGTGCTTGCAGCTTCCTATTCGCCGATTACAGGTGGAGATGGGAACATCGAATTCCTTTTTCACCTTCGCACAACAGAGTCTGATACAGGAAAGATTGCAGAACGTGTCGTGATGGAAAAAGTTGTGTCAGAAGCCCACGCTAGTTTGAAGAATGTAAAAGTGGAGGATAGCCTGTAGGCTGTCCTTTATTTTTGTCAAATATACAAGAATAAAGGAACCTGGAGCACTCACCTTAGTGTACAAAATGGAAAATGTACGTTAAGATAACTGTATATTTAAGCATAAATATTCATACAGACGGAGTGAAAATATGATAAATAAAGGGCAAAGACATATTAAAATCAGGGAAATTATCGTAAACAATGATATCGAAACTCAGGATGAGCTTGTAGACGAGTTGAAAAATGCGGGATTTCCAGTGACGCAGGCTACAATTTCAAGAGATATTAAAGAATTGCACTTAGTAAAAGTGCCTTTACATGATGGAAGATACAAATATTCACTGCCTGCTGACCAGCGGTTTAATCCACTTCAGAAATTAAAAAGAACGTTAACAGATGCTTTTGTGAGGATTGATGGTGCTGGTCATTTACTTGTGATGAAAACTTTACCTGGTAATGCAAATGCCATCGGTGCATTGATCGATAATCTTGACTGGGATGAGATACTAGGCACAATCTGTGGTGATGATACATGTTTAATTATATGCAGGTCAGAAGATGAAGCCGGAGCGATTTCAAAGCGCTTTATTGATATGCTTTAAACAGGGGTGATATTGTTTGTTACAGGACTTATCAATACGTAATTTTGCGATTATAGACGAACTTTCTTTATCATTAGAAGACGGCCTTACTGTTTTGACCGGGGAGACCGGTGCGGGTAAATCGATTATTATTGATGCTGTACAGCTGCTTGTAGGTGCAAGGGGATCAGCTGAATTTGTCAGACACGGTGAAAAAAAAGCTGAAATTGAAGGTGTGTTTTCTGCACCTGAAGGACACCCTGTCTTCAATAAGTGTCAGGAATTCGGAATCGAAATAGAGGATGAGATGGTTCTCCTGAAAAGAGATATTTCCTCTTCGGGTAAAAGCTCATGCCGGATTAACGGGAAGCTTGTTACAATTTCTATTTTAAGGGAAGTCGGCGGAGCCCTGATTGATATTCATGGGCAGCATGAAAGTCAGGAACTGATGGATGAATCAGCACATATTCATTTACTTGATCAGTTTGGCGCCGAAGAAATCAGCGAAGCCAAAAAGAATTATCAGGAAGTGTATACTGTGTATGCTGATCTGAAAAAGCAAATCAGATCATTATCAGAAAATGACCAGCAGATGGCTCACAGGCTGGATTTGATACAGTTTCAATATAAGGAAATTCAGGATGCTGACTTATCACTTAATGAAGATGAAGAACTGATGGAAGAAAGAATCAGGCTTTCCAACTTTGAAAAACTTTATGAATCACTTCAGACAGCTTATGAAGCGCTTCAGGGTGAACAGCGCGGCCTTGATTGGACTGGTCTTGCCATGTCCAATATGGAGCATGCTGCAGAAATTGATCAGGATTTAAAGCAGATCAGTGATACAATCAGCAGTCAGTTTTATTTACTTGAGGATTCAGCAAGAGAGATCAGACAGCACCTCGACAGTCTGGAATTTGATCCGGAAAGACTCCAGATGATAGAAGACAGGCTGAATGAAATCAACCAGTTGAAACGTAAGTATGGCTCTTCTATTGAAGAGATTATGGAATACTTTTCAGGGATCGAGGAAGAAATCGAAGCAATCACCAATAAGGATTCGTCTCTTGAGGATTTGAAAAATAAACTTGAATCCATTAAAAAGGATTTATCTGTTGAGGCAGAACATTTATCTGCCCTCAGAAAAAAATGGGCAGAAATTTTAACTGAGGCAATACACGGTGAATTAAAAGCACTGTATATGGATAAAGCTGTATTTAAAGTGCATTTTGCTGAACAAAAGCCTGAGAATTATAAATCGAACGGTATTGATGAGATCGAATTTTACATCTCAACCAACCCCGGTGAACCGCTTAAACCGCTAATTAAAGTAGCTTCCGGTGGAGAAATCTCGAGAATGATGCTGGCACTTAAAACAATTTTTTCGGAGCATCAGGGAATTACTTCTATCATCTTTGACGAAGTCGACACCGGCGTTAGTGGAAGGGTTGCTCAGGCAATTGCTGAAAAGATCTATTCCATCTCCGCTCACTCTCAGGTACTTTGTATTTCCCATCTGCCACAGGTAGCTGCGATCAGTGACCGTCATTTATTTATTTCTAAAGAAGTTAAAAATGACCGGACTCATACGAGTGTCAGCCCGCTTGCCAAAGAAGACAGAGTAAAAGAAATCAGCAGAATGATTTCCGGGGTTGAGATTACTGACTTAACAATCAGCCATGCAGAAGAACTTATACACTTAGCACATACAATTAAAAAATCTGCTGTGTAAAAGCTATCCATTAACGGATAGCTTTTTTCATGTGATCGGCTGATATTTTTCCTCTTTTCGCTCAAATTAGTACTAGTGGAGAGGAGGGAAGTAAATGATCAAAAAGCTGATTCTTGCCGTTTTAATCATCAGTTCTGTTACATCGCAATATTGTGCTGCGATCGAATTGATACCAGGCGGTCAGTCGATTGGGATTGTTCTTGAGACAAATGGCGTATTAGTGACAGGTTTTTATGCACCTGCTAATGAAATATCTCCGTCAGAGCGGGCTGGAATTAAAATTGGAGACAGAATCAGCAGTGTAAATGGAACAAAAATCCGCACAGTAGAAGAATTAAACAGCGCAGTTAATCAGGTTGAACCGGAAAAAACGATCAGGCTTGAAGTCATCAGAAATGAGAGCATTATAACTAAAAATGTAAGACTGACTAAAAACGAAAAGGGTCAGTCGCAATTGGGTTTCTTTGCAAAACATGAAATTTTCGGGGTCGGCACGTTGACTTATATTGATCCTGAAACGCTCCGCTTTGGTGCGCTCGGTCATGTCGTATCTGAACAGCATACTAAGTTGCCTGTAGAAATGAAATCAGGTCATATTAAGTCGGCCGACATCAGAGATATTCAAAAGAGCAGGGCAGGTAACCCCGGCGGTAAAATTGCATTTTTTGATGATAAAACTAGCATGCTCGGTGAGATAAAAAAGAATGCATCAACGGGTATATTTGGTGAATTATTTGAAAGGGTAAATAACGAAAAGTATCAGCAGGCACTTAGTACTGCCGAGAAACAAGAAGTACATGAGGGAAAAGCTGAAATACTGACGGTATTACATGGTCAAAAAGTGGAATCATTTCAAATCGAAATTCTTGAAACAGGTGTTACGCTCCCAAGTGGAGAAAAAGGAATGAAGATCCGTCTCACGGACACAAAACTAATTGAGAAGACTGGCGGAATTATTCAAGGGATGAGTGGAAGTCCGATTATCCAAAACAAACAAATCATCGGTGCAGTTTCGCACGTATTAATACATCAGCCCAATGAAGGTTATGCGCTTTATATAGAAGATATGTTAAAGGAACAGGCCTCATAGCCTGTTTCTTCCATATGTAAAATGT
Source organism: Jeotgalibacillus malaysiensis (assembly GCF_044789845.1). Classification (NCBI taxonomy): domain Bacteria; kingdom Bacillati; phylum Bacillota; class Bacilli; order Caryophanales; family Caryophanaceae; genus Jeotgalibacillus; species Jeotgalibacillus malaysiensis. The sequence goes on along the minus strand of NZ_CP085252.1, from coordinate 2,007,485 downwards.
GAGCAGTGGTTGGTGAGGCAGGCAATCCGTGATACACTATACATACATTCGACAATATGTCAGTTATTGTTGAAATACATCGAAAAAAAGAGCATTCGTGAGTATTTAAAAGAAACCTTGTTAATTTTTAAAAAAAGTTTTACAATGAAAATGGAATTAATTCCACATGTCGAATATATCGAGTGAGAAATCATGATGGGGAGGAATTTTAGTGAGTAAGATGAAGGTTTGTATTATTGATGATAATCGGGAGTTAGTATCAACGTTAGAAACATTTATTAACAGCCAGCCTGATATGGAGGTTACAGGCACTGCATTTAATGGACAGGAATTTCTGGATATAATTGAAGATACACCTGTGGATGTATGTCTACTCGATATCATTATGCCTCATATTGATGGGCTGAATGCGCTTGAAAAAATGAAAGAACTGGATCTCGAGAAAAATCCCCACGTGATTATGCTGACTGCTTTTGGTCAGGAGGATGTTACAAGCAAAGCGCTTGAGCTTGGCGCCTCATATTTTATTCTGAAACCGTTCGACATGGACAATCTGCTTCAGGTCATCCGCCAGGTGATGGGGAAAAAAGACCGCCCCGTAATCAGCAGTACAAAGCGGGAGAAAAATAAAAAGCCTAACCTCGATGCCAGTATTACGAGTGTGATTCATGAGATAGGTGTACCTGCTCACATAAAAGGGTACATGTACTTGAGAGAAGCGATTTCAATGGTGTACCATGATATTGAGCTTCTCGGATCAATTACAAAAATACTGTATCCTGATATTGCAAAGAAATTTAATACAACTTCATCCCGCGTCGAAAGAGCCATCAGGCATGCAATTGAAGTGGCGTGGAATCGCGGAAATGTCGATGCCATTACAAATATGTTCGGTTATACGGTCTCTGCAGTAAAGTCAAAACCTACAAACAGCGAGTTTATTGCAATGGTTGCTGATAAATTGAGACTCGAGCATAAAGCAAGTTGAAATAATCATTCGGGACGCCAGTATTTAAACTGGCGTTTTTTTTATAAAATAGCTATGTTAAAAATTAGTGTTGTTTTTGCACAGCTGGTGATTGAGCTTAAGGGGCTGCTCGGCAGGAAGGGACAGGTGAGGCCATGGCGGAGCCTGAGGGCTCACCGCACGGGCATGGAAAGTGTCCCCTCTCGCTGCAATCAACAGCCAACTTTAACATAGCCTATCAAATCAATGATTTGTCTGGATGTGATAAACGTGTCAAAGGTATTTGCCCATAGAGGAAGCTCGCTGAACTATCCTGAAAATACGATGCTTGCCTTTAAGAAAGCTGAGAAAACCGGCTGCTATGGAATTGAACTGGATCTGCATATGTCGAGGGACGGCTATCTTGTCGTGATTCATGATGAAACTGTTAATAGGACGACTAATGGAAGAGGTTATGTGAAAGATTTAACAAAGAAAGAACTGAAAAAACTTTCAATAAAAAGAAAATGGTTTAAAAATGAAAAAATACCGATCCTTGATGAGGTACTAGAGTGGGCAGCGAAAACGGATCTGATCATCAATATCGAACTTAAAAATGATAAGATCTATTATGAAGGTCAGGAAGAGGCGGTTGTGCAAAAAGTTGCAGAATATGGTCTGGAAGACAGAGTGATTTATTCTACCTTTAACCATGTCAGTGTGAAAAAGCTTAAAAAAGTGACCACATCTGAAGTAGCAGCGTTATTTTCAAAAAAAGGAATCAATCCTCTTTTGCTCGTTAGATCAACACGAGCTGATGCGATTCATGCAAATCATCGTGTTATGACTGAAAGTTTGATGAAAGACTGTCAGCAGAATGGAATCCCTGTTAGATTGTATACGCTAAACAAACCTGCCATCATCAGCAAATGGATAAATGCCGGTCTTGCCGGAGTCATTACAGACAATCCGGAACTTGCCGAAAAAATACTAAAAGAAAAACAGTGAGTGCCTTGAGCGGCAGTCACTGCTTTTTTTTAACGAAACGCTGCTGAACTTTGTTTTTCTTACGGTCTCTATGCAATAGGAATCCTCCAATAAAGCTTAAACCTGCAAGAAACATAACTAAACCTATAAAGAATTGAAGTGCTAATGAAGGAAGCCATGAAACCTGAAGTCCAAAAAACATATCCCTCATTAATTTAATCCCGTAAGCGGCTATTACACCTGGGATTAACAGGATGATTAAAGCGATCATACGTGCCATATTCTAACTCCTTAAAACAATCATTATGTACAAACTATGCTATGTATAAAAAACATTGTCAAGGAAAGGGCTTTCATGTACAATGAGGAGGTTGCAAGATATTGCGTGATATTGAAGGAAGGATGAAATATATTGCAAAAAGTGCTGATTGTTGGAGCTGGGCGCGGAGGTGTCGCCTTGCTGCAAGTGATGGCTGAAAGTGATGCTTTTCAGGTGTATGCAGTGGTCGACCATGATCCGCAGGCACCGGGTCTTACTTTGGCACAATCAATGAATATTGAAACCGGACAGGACTGGAAAAAGTATTTAAGTGATCAGACGGATATTATTATCGATGTTACAGGTGATCAGGAAACTTTTAACCAGCTGCGGGAGGCCAGGTCACGAAAGACGGTTTTAGTTCCCGGAAGTGTTGCTTCTCTGGTTTATCAACTGTTAACTGAAAAAGAATCGCTCATTTCTCACCTTGAACATGACTCTTACATAAGAGAACTGGCAATGAATTCGACTCATGATGGCATGATTGGAATTGATTGTGATCACAGAATCATTTTATTTAATGACAGAGCAGCAGAAATGATCGGGATTGATAAAGACAAAGCATTGCATCAGTCGATCTATCAGGTTGTGCCGCTGAGCGGACTGCCGAGAATTATCGAAACTGGTCGAGCCGAAAATAATCAGGAACTCATGCTTGATAATGGCATGAAAGTCGTTACAACCAGGATACCAATGGTGAATGAAACTGGAGAGGTAATCGGGGCATTTGCCGTTTTCAAGGATATTACTGAAGTCGTTAATCTGGCTGAGGAAATGACGAACCTGAAAGAAATCCAGACCATGTTAGAAGCCATTATTCAATCAAGTGATGATGCGATCTCTGTTGTAGATGAACAGGGCCGTGGATTGATGATTAACCCGGCATATACCCGTTTAACCGGACTTACAGAGTCTGAAGTCATCAGCCAGCCTGCAGAAGCGGATATTTTCGAGGGAGAAAGTATGCATATGCAGGTTCTGAAAACAAGGCGCCCTGTGCGCGGAGTGAAGATGGTAGTTGGACCAAACAGAAAAGAAGTTGCGGTAAATGTTGCACCGATTATAGTGAATGGCCTGCTGAAAGGAAGTGTGGGTGTCATTCATGATTTGTCTGAAATCCATCAGCTGACTTCAGAGCTGGATCGCGCAAGAAGAATTATCCGGTCACTTGAAGCGAAATATACTTTTGAGGATATACTCGGGAATTCCGATGAGATCTTACTTGTGACAGAGCAGGCAAAGGTTGCATCAAAGACCCATACGACTGTTTTGCTGCGCGGTGAACAGGGGAGCGGGAAAGAATTATTTGCAAATGCAATCCATAATGGCAGTGACCGTAAGTATAATTCTTTTCACAGAGTTAACTGCGGAAGTATGCCGGCTGCATTTCTGCTGAATACCCTTTTTGGTACTGATTCTACTGAAGGTTTGTTGGCTCAGGCTGGTGAAGGGACTGTATTTCTTGATGAAATCGGTGAACTGAGTCTTGAAGCACAGAACAAGCTGTTAGAAGCGTTAAAGTCCAGACAGGTGAAAAAGCAGGGAATCGATGAAATGATCACGTTCAAAGCGAGAGTCATTACCGCATCTCATATCAACCTGGAAAGAGCCATTGCAAAAGGTCAATTTTCAGAAGAGCTGTATTATTACTTATCACGGTTAACTCTACAGCTGCCGCCTCTCAGAACGCATAAACAGGATATACCTGTTATCTGTGACCGGTTAATTATGAAGCTGAATCAGTCGTTTGGAAGAACGGTAAAAGGCATTTCAAAATCTGCACTTGAACAGTTAACAGGCCATGAGTGGCCGGGTAACGTAAGAGAGCTTGAAAATGTGCTGAGCAGAGCGATGATCTTTATGGATCAAAAAGAAGAGCTCATTGAACAAAAGCATCTGATCCCTTTGCAGAGTGAACAGACATTTAAACGTGAAATGAATGGTCCTTTAGCTGAACAGCTGGAGACCGTTGAGAAAGAAATCATAGAACAAACGTTAAGAAAGCATAACGGAAATAAAACCGCTACTGCAAAAGAACTTGATATTTCAATTAGAAATTTATACTACAAAATTGAGAAGTATCAGGTGGATACTGAAAGGAGTGGATAGTTTGGTTCGTTTTGATGACATCATCATAAAAGCAGAATCAACAGCAGGAGCTACAGTTGCGGTAGCATCAGCTGAAGATTATGAAGTATTAAAAGCAGTTGATATGGCTGTAGAAAAAAAACTGGCAGACTTCATCCTTGTAGGTGACGAGGAAAAGATCAAAAAGTTGATTCATGAATCCTTTCCTGCACTGGATCAGAGCATTGTAAGGATTCTTCATGCAAGTAATCCACAGTCTGCTGCACTTGAGGCTGTTAAACTTGTCAGTTCAGGAGCTGCAGGTGTATTAATGAAAGGGCATGTCGAAACAGCTGTTTTACTGAAGTCTGTTTTGAACAAAGAAGTCGGCCTGAGAACAGGTAATGTATTATCACATGTGGCACTGTTTGAAGTGCCATCTATAGAAAGAAGTATTTTTGTGACTGATGCTGCGATGAATATTTCACCTGACCTGACTCAAAAAGTTCAAATCATCCAAAATGCAGTAAGGATTGCCCATGGAGCAGGTGTTAAAAATCCGTCTGTGGCACCGCTTGCTGCGGTTGAAACCATTAATCCTGCCATGCAGGCAACGCTCGATGCAGCTGCGTTAACACAGATGAACCGGAGAGGTCAGATAACGGGTTGTGTCGTAGATGGACCACTTGCACTCGATAATGCAGTCTCAGAAACTGCCGCGGGACATAAAGGAATAACGGGTCCCGCAGCCGGGAAAGCGGATATTCTACTTGTACCATCAATTGAAGCAGGTAATATTTTATATAAATCACTCATGTATTTTGGTAATAGTAAAGTAGGTGCAGTCATCTCTGGTGCAAAAGCACCGATTGTATTAACTTCCAGAGCTGACTCAGCAGAAAGTAAATTGCACTCACTAGCACTGGCAATTTGCACATCATATTAATTAGGGGGCATTAACGATGGAACTATTTACTTATATGGAGAAATATGATTATGAACAGCTGGTATTTTGCCAGGACAAAAATTCAGGGCTAAAAGCAATTATTGCAATTCATGATACGACACTTGGACCAGCACTGGGCGGTACAAGAATGTGGACATATGATTCAGAAGAAGATGCGATTGAAGATGCACTCCGTCTTGCAAAGGGTATGACATATAAAAACGCTGCAGCAGGACTTAACCTCGGCGGCGGAAAAACAGTTATTATCGGAGATCCGCTAAAGGATAAAAATGATGAAATGTTCCGCGCATTTGGCCGCTATATTCAGGGTCTTGCAGGTCGTTATATTACAGCTGAGGATGTTGGAACGACTGTAAAGGATATGGATCTGATTCATGAAGAAACTGATTATGTAACAGGTATCTCACCTGCGTTCGGCTCATCAGGTAATCCATCACCGGTAACTGCCTACGGCGTATACCGCGGAATTAAAGCTGCAGCTAAAGAAGCTTATGGCAGCGACTCTCTTGAAGGCAAAACAATTGCTGTTCAGGGTGTTGGGAACGTAGCATTCACTCTTTGCCGCCACTTACATGAAGAAGGGGCAAACCTGATCGTAACAGATATAAACAAAGAATCCGTTCAGCGTGCAGTAGATGAATTTGGTGCGAAAGCTGTTGAACCAAATGAAATTTATGGAGTTGACTGTGATATCTTAGCACCATGTGCACTTGGAGCGATTATCAATGACAATACGCTCGAGGTACTAAAGGCGGACGTTATTGCGGGTGCTGCTAATAACCAGCTGAAAGAAACAAGACATGGTGATATTCTGCATGAGCGCGGAATCGTATATGCACCTGACTATGTTATTAACGCTGGAGGCGTAATCAACGTAGCTGACGAATTATATGGCTACAACCGTGAGCGTGCAATGAAAAACGTTGAAAAGGTATATGATAATGTAGCGCGCGTATTTGAAATCGCTAAGCGCGACGGTGTGCCAAGCTACCTTGCCGCTGACCGGATGGCAGAGGAGCGTATTGCAAGCATGGCGAAATCAAGAAGCCAGTTTTTGCGCAGCGAACACAATATTTTAAGCAGAAGATAATAACTGAATATGCTGATGCACCTGATGTTTTAATGCATTGGTTTGTAAGTATGGAGGGAATAGCGTGCAGGAGCAACATTACAGAATTTTAGTCATTAATCCTGGATCAACTTCAACCAAAATTGGAGTCTTTGACAGTGAAACTGCGATTTTAGAAAAAACGATTCGTCATGAAACGGCTGAAATTGATCAATTCGAAAAAATTATTGATCAGTATCAGTTCAGAAAGAAAACGATTCTTGAGGCGCTTGATGATGAAGGAATGAATGTATCAAGGCTCGATGCGGTCTGCGGCAGAGGTGGACTTTTAAGACCGATCGAAGGCGGAACGTACAGTGTGAATGATGCTATGCTAAAGGATCTGAGACAGGGGTATTCAGGTCAGCACGCTTCAAATCTGGGTGGTATTATTGCCTATGAGATTGCACAGGGACTTAATATTCCTTCATTTATTGTCGATCCGGTCGTAGTGGATGAGTTATCTGAAACTGCACGGGTTTCAGGCTTTTCTTTAGTCGAACGTAAAAGTATTTTTCATGCGCTGAATCAAAAAGCAGTTGCACGACGTGTTGCTAAAGAGCTCGGCAAGCCTTACAGTGAATCAACTTTTATTGTAACGCACATGGGCGGAGGTATTACTGTCGGGGTACATCATAATGGCAGGGTGATTGATGTAAATAACGGACTGCACGGGGATGGACCATTCAGTCCGGAGCGGGCAGGAACCGTACCGGCTGGAGACTTGGTGGAACTCTGTTTTTCAGGTGATTATTACAGAGATGAAATTATGAAAATGCTTGTTGGACAGGGTGGGCTTGTCGGATACCTTGGTACCAATGATGCTGTAAAAGTAGAACAGATGATTCAAAATGGAGATAAAAAAGCTAAACAGGTTTATGAAGCAATGGCTTATCAGGTCGCAAAAGAAATTGGTGCGGCGTCTGCAGTGATAAAAGGTAAAGCAGATGCAATTATTTTAACAGGTGGTCTTGCTTACGGTAAGGAATTTGTAGGTCTGATCAGTGAACGGGTGGACTGGATTGCAGATGTAATCGTCCAGCCTGGAGAAAATGAGCTTCAGGCACTTGCAGAAGGTGCTCTCAGAGTACTCAGAAACGAAGAAACTGCGAAAGTTTATTCAGCAGATTAGGAGGCTTTAACATGGCAGAAGAATACGATCTCGTCATACTTGGCGGAGGCACTGGCGGTTACGTAGCCGCAATTAGAGCTTCTCAGCTGGGATTAAAAACAGCGATTGTAGAAAAAGGGAAGATTGGTGGAACGTGTCTGCACCGTGGATGTATTCCGAGTAAAGCACTTTTAAGAAGTGCAGAAGTATATGCGACAGCTAAAAATGCAGATGAATTCGGAGTGGAGATCAGTGAAGCGGTCCTGAATTTCACGAAAGTCCAAGAGCGTAAGCAGTCAATTGTTGACCAGCTGCACAAAGGTGTCCAGCACCTGATGAAGCAGGGTAAGATTGATGTTTTTGACGGCTTCGGAAGAATTCTAGGACCTTCAATTTTCTCCCCAATGCCTGGGACAGTCTCGGTTGAAATGACTGACGGCACTGATAATGAAATGCTGATTCCTAAAAACGTGATCATCGCTACAGGGTCAAGACCACGTTCACTCCCAGGTCTTGAGATTGATGGTACGTACGTATTAAGCTCAGATGAAACACTTGAACTTGAAGAGCTGCCAAAGTCTATGATTATCGTTGGTGGAGGGGTAATTGGCATTGAGTGGGCTTCGATGCTGAATGACTTCGGCGTGGAAGTGACGGTACTTGAATATGCGGATCGTATTATTCCTACCGAAGATGCTGATGTATCAAAGGAAATGGAAAAGCTGCTTAAGAAAAAAGGGATTACGATCGTAACGAACGCAAAAGTAGATGCAGAAAGTGCTAAAACAGGTGAAGAAACGTCTATATCCGCTGAAGTAAAAGGCGAGATGGTTGAATATACAGCAGAAAAAATCCTGGTTTCAGTAGGCAGAAGTGCAAATACTGAAGGTATTGGACTTGAGAATACTGATATTCAGGTTGAAAAAGGATTTATCAAAGTAAACAATAAGCTTCAGACTAAGGAGTCTCATATTTATGCGATTGGTGATGTGATCGGTGGGCTTCAGCTCGCACATGTTGCTTCACATGAAGGGGTTCACGCAGTTGAACATATTGCGAATATGGAAGTTGATCCGATCGATTACAGCCTTGTGTCCAAATGTATTTATTCAAGTCCTGAAGCAGCAAGTGTGGGACTTACTGAACAGCAGGCTAAAGACGAAGGATACGATGTAAAAATCGGGAAGTTTCCATTTAAAGCAATTGGAAAAGCACTCGTTTTCGGTACGTCAGACGGCTTTGTAAAAATTATTGCTGATCAAGCTTCAAATGATATTCTTGGTGTTCATATGATCGGCCCTCACGTAACGGATATGATATCTGAAGCGGGGCTTGCTAAAGTACTTGATGCAACACCATGGGAAGTCGGTCAGACGATCCACCCTCACCCGACACTGAGTGAAGCAATTGGTGAAGCAGCATTAGCAGTAGATGGAAGGGCAATTCATTCTTAAATGCAGGAGGCGAAAAACGCAATGACAAAATCACGTCATGAAGAATTAGGATTATCTAATGAAGATGTACTGAATATCTATGAAACGATGTTAATGGCCAGACGTATTGATGAGCGTATGTGGCTATTAAACCGATCAGGTAAGATTCCTTTTGTTATCTCTTGTCAGGGACAAGAAGCGGCTCAGGTTGGTGCTGCGTATGCTCTTGATACGGAAAAAGACTTTGCACTGCCATACTACAGAGACATGGGTGTAGTTTTGCACTTTGGAATGACTGCTCGTGAGTTAATGCTTTCAGGATTTGCAAAAGCTGAAGATCCAAACTCAGGCGGCCGTCAGATGCCGGGACACTTTGGTCATAAAGCAAAACGCATTGTAACGGGTTCTTCACCTGTTACGACTCAGGTTCCTCATGCTGTAGGTCTTGCACTTGCAGGAAAGATGGAGAAAAAAGATCTTGTGACATTTGTAACGTTTGGTGAAGGTTCATCCAACCAGGGTGATTTCCATGAAGGAGCAAACTTTGCAGGGGTACATAAATTGCCGGTTATTTTCATGTGCGAAAATAATAAATACGCAATTTCAGTCCCGATTGAAAAACAGCTTGCATGTGAAAATGTCTCAGACCGTGCTATCGGATATGGAATGCCGGGAATCACAGTTGATGGGAATGACCCGCTTGAAGTCTATAAAGCTGTGAAAGAAGCAGCAGACAGAGGACGCCGCGGTGAGGGACCGACACTTGTTGAAACTGTATCTTACCGTTTAACTGCCCACTCATCTGATGATGATGATCGCGCTTACCGCTCACCGGATGAAGTGGCGAAAGCAAAGTCACTTGACCCGATTATTACTTTTGGTGCTTACCTGAAGGAAAATGGCGTAATGGATGATGCGCTTGAAAAACAAATCAATGACAGAATCATGAAAGAAGTCAATGAAGCAACAGATTATGCAGAACAGGCGCCTTACGCTGATCCGGAATCTGCATTAAAATACGTATACGCAGAACAAGAATAAGGGAGGATAAACCGATGCCGGTAATGTCATATATTGACGCTGTTACATTAGCAATGAAAGAAGAAATGGAACGGGACGAGCGCGTGTTTGTCCTTGGTGAAGATGTAGGAAAAAAAGGTGGCGTGTTTAAAGCGACGAACGGCTTATATGATCAGTTTGGTGAAAATCGTGTTATTGATACACCACTGGCTGAATCAGCAATCGCCGGGGTAGGAATCGGGGCTGCGATGTACGGAATGCGTCCGATCGCTGAAATGCAGTTTGCAGACTTTATTATGCCGGCTGTTAACCAGATCATTTCTGAAGCGGCAAAAATCCGCTATCGTTCTAACAACGACTGGAGCTGCCCGATGGTGATCCGTGCGCCTTATGGCGGCGGAGTGCACGGTGCACTGTACCATTCCCAGTCAGTTGAAGCTATATTTGCAAACCAGCCTGGTCTGAAAATTGTCATGCCATCTACTCCTCACGATGTTAAAGGGCTTCTGAAAGCAGCGATTCGTGATGACGATCCTGTTATGTTCTTTGAGCATAAACGCGCTTATCGTCTAATTAAAGGTGAAGTACCTGATGAAGATTACACAATTGAAATTGGTAAAGCAGATGTGAAACGTGAAGGTGAAGACATTACAGTGATTACTTATGGACTTTGTGTACACTTCGCACTACAGGCGGCTGAGCGCCTGGCTGAAGATGGATACAGCGTGCATGTACTTGATCTTCGTACGATTTATCCGCTTGATAAAGAAGCAATCATTGAAGCTGCTTCAAAGACAGGAAAAGTGCTCCTGTTAACTGAAGATACAAAAGAAGGCAGCATCATGGGTGAAGTTTCAGCAATCATTGCAGAAAACTGTCTGTTTGATCTGGATGCACCGATCATGCGTCTGGCAGGTCCTGATGTGCCGGCAATGCCTTATGCGCCGACAATGGAAAAATTCTTTATGGTGAATCCGGATAAAGTGGAAAAAGCCATGAAAGAACTTGCTGAATATTAAATAACAAAGGAGGTAATTTCCTTGGGTATTGAAAAAATGACGATGCCTCAGCTTGGTGAATCTGTTACAGAAGGTACGATCGAAAAATGGCTTGTACAGCCGGGAGATACTGTAAACAAATATGATCCAATCGCTGAAGTAAATACAGATAAAGTAAACGCAGAAGTACCATCTTCATATACTGGTGTAATCAAAGAACTGATAGCAAATGAAGGAGATACATTAGAAGTTGGTGAAGTGATCTGTTCGATCGAAGTTGAAGGCGGCGGATCAGCTGAAGAAACGTCTACGCAGCCTGAAGAAAAACCTTCAGATGCACCAGAACAAAAAAAGTCTGCTGCTGAGAACAGAAAATCAGAACCTAAGAAGTCAAATACAAGATATTCTCCTGCTGTAATGAAAATGTCACAGGAACACGGAATAGACTTATCATTAGTAGAAGGATCAGGAAAAGAAGGCAGAATCACAAGAAAAGATCTGCAAAAAATTATTGATTCTGGTGAAATGCCAACAGCTAAAGATCAGGTCCAGGAGTCTGCTCCTGTAGCAACTAAGGCTGAACCTGCCACAAAGCCTTCAGCACCGGCTCAAAGTATACAATCTGCTCCGGGAGACATTGAAATACCGGTAACAGGTGTTAGAAAAGCAATTGCGAGCAACATGTTAAAGAGCAAGCACGAAGCGCCTCACGCATGGACGATGATGGAAGTGGACGTGACGAATCTCGTTCATTACCGTGATTCAATTAAAGGTGATTTCAAACAAAAAGAAGGTTTCAATATTACGTATTTTGCTTTCTTTGTAAAAGCAGTAGCGCAGGCACTGAAAGAATTCCCTCAAATGAATTCTATGTGGGCAGGGGATAAAATTATTCAAAAGAAAGATATTAACATTTCAATTGCTGTAGCCACAGATGATGCGCTTTTTGTTCCTGTTATCAAGCACGCGGATGAAAAGACGATCAAAGGCATCGGCCGGGAAATCAACGAGCTTGCCGGTAAAGTCCGTGCAGGTAAATTGAAATCTGAGGAAATGCAGGGTGGAACATTTACAGTAAATAATACAGGTTCATTCGGTTCTGTACAGTCGATGGGCATTATTAATCATCCTCAGGCAGCAATCCTGCAGGTTGAGTCAATTGTAAAGCGACCTGTTGTCATGAATAACGGAATGATTGCGGTGCGTGATATGGTCAATCTCTGTCTGTCGCTTGACCACCGTGTTCTTGACGGACTTGTATGCGGACGATTCCTGCAGCGTGTCAAAGAAATTTTGGAAAATACATCTGAAAATACGTCAGTTTATTAAATGTAAACAGCCGCCAGTGTAAAACTGGCGGCTCTCTTTTCATCTGTACAACTTTTCTTTATACTGTACATAAGAGAATTGAAAACGATTACAACGGGGGAGGGAGCTGCCAAGCAGCACACTTATGACATTAAAAGATACAGAATTTCCGGCTTCATCATTTGATGAATGGACAGAACAGGTGAAAAAAGTGTTAAAAGGAAAACCTGTTGATTCCCTGAATATAGAACTGTTGGAAGGTTTAACGGTCAACCCGCTTTATACTGACCGCCCTGATATAACTGATACACATATTTCAAGAGGGTGGAAATCAAAAGCACAGTGGATGATCGCGCAGCAGGCTAATGGTGAGTCTGCAGAAGAGCTTATTCGTTCTGCAAAGGAAGAATTAATAAGAGGATCAGAAGTCGCCGCTCTGAACGAACATACATCTTCTTTATTTAATTCGGAACAGGCATCAGATTTTCTTGGACTGGATAATCAATTACATATTTATATAACATACACAGACTTAAAACCATGGCTTTCGGCTTTACAAAAAGCTGACATTAGTGGAATTATAGGAAAAGCCTGCAGTGGTCCCGATCTGGATGAAGACTGGTTTAATGACATCATTGAAATAGATAAGATTCAACCTGAGTTGAAAACCATTATACTATCCGGTTTACCGGTTCACCGTAAAGGAGGGAATACCGTTCAGGAGCTAGCCTTTATTCTGGCACAGGCAAACAGGGTGATTCAGCTCGCTGAAAAATCCGGCTGGAGTGCTGAAAAAGTCATTTCTAAAATGCATGCAGAGTTTGGAATTGGGTCAAATTTTTTCCTGGAAATTGCAAAGCTGAGAGCATTCCGTGCAATCTGGCGTCATTTCACTGAACAGTATCAGGTCGATTCGCCTATCACAATCAGTACAGAAACATCTCCATTCACTAAGCTAACTCAGGATGAGCATACAAATATGCTCAGAAGCGGGAATGAGTCATTTGCTGCTGTGTTAGGCGGAACAGATTATTTGTATGTCAGACCATACGATTGCTATAAAAATGTGTCATCAGGCCAGGCAGTCCGTGCAGCACGTAATATCGGGCTGATCTTAAAAGAGGAAATGTTTTTACAAAACGTGATTGATCCTTCAGGGGGATCTTATTATATAGAACATCTGACGAAAGAACTTGCTGAAAAATCATGGAGTGAACTCTGTGAATTAGAAGAACGTGGCGGGTTAACTTCTGCTTATCATCAGCTTATGAGTGACGTTCAAAAAATACGAGATCAGCGTGACCAGGGAGTAAGAACAAGAAAACATACACTCGTTGGAATGAACAAATATGCACCTGCAGATAAAAATCGTATCGAAAACATTCCTGAAACAGCAGGATATGCCTGGGATGTTTTAATTCAAAAAGTTCAGAACAATCCTGTTAAAAAAATTGGACTGCTGACAGTAGGAGAATTGAAAGATTACAAACCCCGGGCAGACTTTGTCAAAGGCGTTTTTGCAGGTGCAGGTGTTGTCCCTGACTATGATCAGGATCAGGCAGATGTGTTAATTGTGTGTGGTTCTGATGCAGCATATGATCAGTATTTAGCTGAAGCCATTCAGTCAAAAAAGGCGGATCAGAAGATATTTATCGCCGGTAAAAGGGAAGCAGAAGGTCTTGACGGAAGCCTTTTTAATGGGATGGATATGGTGTCATTTTTAGAAGATGTATTGTTTGCCGGGATTGGAGGAGATCACCATGAAGCCTGAATTTAAAAAGGAATCATTTACATGGTCTGATTATAAGCATACTGCTGATATTCAAAATGAACAGCTTATGACAAATGAAGAAATTGAAATAAAATCTTTTTATACTGAGAGTGATATGAAAGGATCAGGTGGTCTACAGGAGTTTCCTGGCACTGCACCTTTTACACGCGGACCTTATCCAACCATGTATACGACAAGACCATGGACGATCAGGCAATATGCCGGTTTTTCAACGGCTGAGGAGAGTAATGCTTTTTACAGGAGAAACCTTGAGATGGGACAAAAAGGGTTATCAGTCGCATTTGATCTTGCTACTCACCGGGGATATGACTCAGATCATGATAGGGTAACCGGGGATGTTGGAAAAGCAGGGGTTGCAATTGATTCTGTTGAGGATATGAAAATATTATTTGACGGTATTCCGCTCGATCAAATGTCAGTTTCTATGACAATGAATGGAGCAGTGCTTCCGATTATGGCTTTTTACATTGTAGCTGCTGAAGAACAGGGTGTCACACCCGAGCAGCTGTCCGGGACAATTCAAAATGATATTTTAAAAGAATATATGGTAAGAAACACATACATTTACCCACCGGACATGTCGATGAGAATCATCGCGGATATATTCTCCTACACTGCTCAAAACATGCCGAAATTTAATTCCATTTCAATTTCGGGCTATCATATTCAGGAGGCTGGAGCGCCTGCTGATGTAGAGCTCGCTTATACACTTGCAGACGGCCTGGAGTATGTAAGAACCGGATTAAAGGCGGGTATTGATATCGACCGTTTTGCACCGAGGTTGTCATTTTTCTGGGGAATCGGAATGAACTACTTTATGGAAGTGGCAAAAATGAGAGCCGCAAGAAAAATGTGGGCATCTCTGATTAAACCGTTTAATCCGGAAAATCCTAAATCATTAATGCTCCGTACACATTCACAGACATCCGGCTGGTCACTCACAGAGCAGGATCCCTATAACAATGTAATGAGGACACTGATGGAAGCTCACGCTGCAGCGATGGGGCATACGCAGTCGCTTCATACGAATGCACTGGATGAGGCAATTGCGCTGCCAACGGATTTCTCTGCAAGAATTGCAAGAAATACCCAGCTTTATTTGCAGGAAGAAACAGGTATGACTAATGTGATTGATCCATGGGGAGGTTCATATTATGTTGAGCATTTAACGCAGCAGATTATGGAAAAAGCGTGGGCTCACATTGAAGAAATCGAATCTCTCGGCGGGATGACAAAAGCAATTGAAACAGGATTGCCTAAAATGCGAATTGAAGAAGCTGCTGCCAAAAGACAAGCTAAAATTGATTCAGGTAAAGAGGTCATTATCGGTGTGAACCGTCACCGGCTGGACAAGGAAGATGAGATGGATATTCTGTCGATCGACAATGAAAAAGTAAGGCAGGGACAAATCGAAAGAATAAACCGGATGAGAGAAAGCAGAGATGAGGCTGCTGTTAACAGTGCCCTTCAGGCGATCACTGAAGCTGCAGAAAATGATGCGAACCTGCTTGAAAAAGCGATTGAAGCTGCCAGATTCAGAGCAACGCTGGGTGAAATTTCTGGTGCGATTGAAAAAGTGAGCAGCAGACATCAGGCTGTGATCCGATCAGTCAGTGGCGTATACAGTGATGCATATACTGATTCTGCAGCAATTGACCATGTACGTGAGATGACAGCCACCTTTATGGAACAGGAAGGCAGGCGTCCGCGTATACTCATTGCAAAAATGGGACAGGACGGACATGACCGCGGAGCAAAAGTCATTTCCACTGCGTTTGCTGATCTTGGTTTTGATGTAGATATCGGACCTTTATTCCAGACCCCTGAAGAAACGGCAGCTCAGGCTGTTGAAAATGATGTTCATGTGATCGGTGTAAGCTCGCTTGCTGCGGGACATAAAACGCTTGTGCCAGCACTGATTAAAGAACTCAAAAAATGGGGAAGGGAAGACATCATGGTTGTGATCGGCGGAGTCATTCCTTCGCAGGATTATGCTTACCTGTTAAACAACGGAGCTTCCGCAATTTTCGGACCTGGAACTGTGATTCCGGCAGCAGCAGAAAAAGTAATTGAAGAAATATACGAGCGGCTCGGCTACGAGGAAGTAACTGAGGATGAATAATCCAAATAAAAAAAGAGTCTTTAAGAAAAAGGCACAGGAAAAAATTCATATCCAGGATCTTGCTAAAAAAATTACTTCCGGGGACAGGGGGTATTTATCAAAAGGTATCACACTTATTGAGAGCAGTGCCATCCATCATAGAAAGAATGCGAATGAACTTGTACAAAAGTTACTTCCACACTCCGGAAACAGTATTCGGGTGGGTATCACAGGTGTACCTGGAGCAGGAAAAAGCACTTGGATTGAAGCATTCGGTAAAACAGCAGTTAACAAAGGAAAAAAAATTGCCGTCCTCGCAGTCGATCCAAGCTCATCGCTCTCAGGGGGCAGTATACTTGGTGATAAAACGCGTATGGAGTTTCTGGCGCATCATCCTGATGTCTTCATCAGACCTTCACCTTCATCAGGCACACTTGGTGGTGTAGCAAGAATGACAAGGGAAACCATTTTATTGTGTGAAGCGGCGGGTTACGATCTGATTTTGGTTGAAACAGTTGGAGTAGGGCAGAGTGAAGGGATTGTCAGAGGCATGACTGATTTCTTTCTTCTTCTGTCTTTAACCGGGGCCGGGGATGAATTACAGGGAATGAAAAAAGGGATAATGGAGCTTGTCGATGCGATCGTTATTAATAAAGCGGACGGCTCAAATAAGGATCAGGCAATACAGACAATGCATGATTATAATCAGATCCTGCGTTTCCTTTCTCCGGCAACAAAAGGGTGGAATCCTAGAGCACATACATGTTCGGCGTTATACAATGAAGGAATTGCAGCAATATGGGATATCATAAATCAATTTATTGATGAAACAAAAGAAAGTGGTGAATTCGCCCAGAGGCGTAGCAGACAGGCTGTAGACTGGATGAGTCAGCTCGTACAGATCAGGCTGAATGAAACTTTTTTTAATCCGGAAAAGAATAAACTGATGAAAAAACTTGAAGGGAAGGTTAGACAAAATGAGTTGTCACCTTCTGAAGCTGTAGATATATTATTTAATTCGAAAGAATAAAAAAGGACGACAGAGGGTTCTGCCGCCAAAGAAATCTAGGGAGTTTAGGGGTTAAATCTAGATCCTAGTAGCTATTATTCCACCGTTTTAAAAAAGTAAACCTGATTTATTACATTTTTTCATTTTATCTTTGAATTGCAGATAGTTGATAAAGATGTCCCGGTCATCTATGATGAATTTGTAATCACTTTTAAAGGAGAGTCGGAATATGAGCATGGATTTTAATATTTTTATGAATGACGTTGTCCGTCAGGCGAGAGAAGAAATTGAAACTGCAGGATATGAGCAGCTGACTACACCTGAGGCAGTGGAAGAAACACTTGAAAAAGAAGGTACGACTCTTGTGATGGTAAATTCGGTTTGCGGCTGTGCAGGCGGTATTGCACGTCCGGCAGCAGCTCATGCGATCCATTATGATAAGCGTCCTGACCGCCTTGTAACGGTTTTTGCAGGCCAGGACAAAGATGCAACAGCAAAAGCCAGAAGTTATTTCGAAGGGTATCCACCTTCATCGCCATCGTTTGCACTTCTTAAAGATGGTAAAATTATCTCAATGGTGGAAAGGCACGAAATTGAAGGGCATGATCCAATGTCTGTTATTGCAAATCTGCAAAGTCTTTTCGAAGTACATTGTAAAGAAGTTTAATCGTGATAAAGTGAGCCCTGAGACAACTGTCTCAGGGCTCTTTTAATGGACAAGAATATTATTCGAAAAATCAGAATTATTTTATATTTATTCATTTTATAAAAAACTATTGCAAGATATAAAAATGTTGATAGAATAAAAACATAATAATTATACAAAAAGATGTATTAAAATTCATTTACGGGGGAATTGCAATGAAGAAAACATTATTCACATCAGTACTGACAGGAGTGCTTATTTTATCAGCATGCGGATCTGAAGAGGAGCAGTTAGGACAATCAGCGTCATCAGAAGATACACCTCAACTGATAATGGGAACCTCAGCAGATTACAAACCATTTGAATATGTGGATACTGCAAATGGCGATGAAATTATCGGATATGACGTAGACCTTGCAAATATGATTGCTGAGGAACTTGGGTTTGATTTTACAATTCAGGATATGGAGTTCAGCGGTCTGATTACTGCACTGCAAAATGAGCAGGTGGATTTTGTACTTGCTGCAATGACACCGACAGAGGAAAGAAAAGAGAACGTAGAATTTACGGATATATACTATGTAGCACAGGATATGATTATTTCACTTGATGGCAGCAATATCTCAACGCCTGAAGATCTTGACGGAAAAACAATAGGTGTACAACTCGGATCGATCCAGCAGGAATATGTGGACGGTTTAGCTGAGGAAATGGATATTACAGTTGAAACAAGAAACCGTATTCCAGAATTAATGCAGGATGTAATTAATGAGCGCTTCGATGCAATTATTGTAGAAAATACTGTCGCTGAAGGATATCTGAATAACAGCGAAGAGCTTACAGGTGAAACAATTGAAGTAGAAGAACAGGTTGCAGGCTCTGCAATCGCACTGCCACTCGGAAGCGAATGGACAGATCAATTCAATGAAGTACTGACTGAACTGGAAGAGTCAGGTGAACTGGAGAAACTTGCTGAAAAATGGTTCGGCGGGGAAGCATCTGAATAAGCTGATCAGAAAGAGTGCTGCTCAAAAAAAGCACTCTTTTGTTTTTCACTATATTTATCATATGATACTCAGGAGGAATAGAAATGAATTTCGAACAAATCATTCCTTCAATGCCATATATCCTTCAGGGGATCTGGGTTACACTTCAGATTGTGCTGATCGCAGGGTTACTTGGTTTTGCAATAGGAATAATACTTTCATTATTTAAGATTGGAAGAGTTCCATTTTTAAGATGGTTTGCAGATGGCTACACTTCAATATTCAGAGGAACTCCTCTCGTCTTACAGCTGATGATTATTTATTATGCATCTCCACAGCTGTTTGGCGTTCAGATCGAAGCATATACTGCTGCTATTTTGTCATTTGGTCTAAACTCAGCTGCGTACATTTCTGAAATTATCCGTGCAGGGATTCAGGCAGTGGATAAAGGCCAGCGTGAAGCTGCGATGGCACTCGGTGTCCCCTATAATAAGATGATGAAAGATGTTATTTTACCGCAGGCGATGAAAAATATACTCCCTGCTTTAATGAATGAATTCATCACGCTGACAAAAGAATCAGCAATTGTGACAGTTATTGGTGTTACTGATATTATGAGAAGAGCTTATATCGTTGGAAGTGACAAGTTTTCGTTCCTCGAGCCGCTGTTATTTGCCGGGCTCATTTATTACTTAATGGTACTTGTTCTGACGTTTGCCGGTAAATGGGTTGAAGGGAGAATGAGAAGAAGTGATTAAAGTTGAAGGATTATTTAAATCATTTGGTGACTTAGAAGTGTTGAAAAATATAGATGCGGAAATAAAAGAAGGGGAAGTTGTAGTCGTCATCGGTCCCTCAGGATCTGGTAAGTCTACATTTTTGAGATGTCTGAACCTCCTTGAAGAACCGACTGCAGGTAAAATAGTAATCGGTCAGGATGAAGTGACGAGTAAAAAATTTAATCCGCAAAAGCTGAGATCAGAAGTCGGTATGGTGTTTCAGCATTTTCATCTGTTTCCGCACATGACCGTTCTTGAAAATGTCACATACGCACCTTTAAAAGTTAAAGGTGTTAATAAGGCTGATGCAGAAAAACTCGGTCAGGAACTACTTGCAAAAGTGGGTCTGTCTGATAAGGCGAAAGAGTATCCAAACAGACTTTCAGGCGGTCAAAAACAGCGGGTTGCCATTGCAAGGGCAGTTGCTATGGAGCCAAAAGTAATGCTGTTTGATGAACCGACTTCAGCACTTGACCCGGAAATGGTGAAAGAAGTGCTTGATGTTATGAAATCACTTGCTGTTACAGGCATGACAATGATGATTGTGACACATGAAATGGGATTTGCACGTGAAGTAGCAGACCGTGTCATCTTTATGGATGAGGGGATGCTTGTGGAGCAGGCTAATCCGAAGGAATTTTTCAATGCACCCGCGACAGAAAGAGCCCAAAACTTTCTTCAAAAAGTGTTATAATACCCTATATCATTTTACCCAAAGTATCCATTTACTTTGGGTTTATTATGTATCAACATTCATTTTAATAGAGAAAGGAAAAATCAATGTTCCGTATAGGGTACCGCACGATAAAAACTGCTACAGGAACCGCAGCAGCAATTTGGATAGCCAGTATACTCGGTCTCGAAAACTTTGCATCAGCAGGCATTATCACAATTTTATGTATTCAAAACACGAAAAGAAAATCAGTCAAAGCTTCATGGAGTAGAGTTTTGGCATGTCTTGTGGCCATGGTGTTTTCTTACTTATTCTTTGAAGGAATTGCTTTTCACCCTGTCATGATAGGACTTTTAATTTTATTCTTTATTCCGACTGCAGTTGCCCTGAAGATAAAAGAAGGAATTGTGACAAGCAGTGTTATTATTCTTCACCTTTATACGAGTAACAACATTACAATGTCATTAATAGGGAACGAATTAATGCTGCTGACAATTGGTGTGATTACCGCACTGATCATGAATTTGTACATGCCGAGTGTAGAAAGTAAAATGGCACAGATGCAAAATCAGCTTGAAGAACAGTTCAAAGAAATTTTTGAGCAGATGTCATCTTATCTCAGAGACATCCATACCGAATGGAATGAAAATTTACTAAAGGAAACAGAAAGCTTAATTAAAGAAGGAAAAACGATTGCCTTTCAGGATGTAGAAAATCATTTCCTGCGAAATGAAAATACATATTATTTATATTTTACAATGCGGGAAAAACAATTTGTTCTGATTAAAAGAATGCTTTCGCTGCTTCGAAGCCTTAATTCAGAAGTTGAACAAAGAGAAATGATTGCTGAGTTTGTAGAGGATTTAAGTACACATATTCACCCTGGAAACACAGCTGTTTTATATCTGAAAAAGCTGTACGATATGAAACTCGTAATTGAAAATATGCCGATGCCTAAAGAAAGAGAGGAGTTCGAAACAAGAGCTGCCTTATTTCAGTTCATCCGCGAAATGGAAGAATACCTTCAGATCAAGCAGTCATTCAGAGGGATTCCTTCATCAAGAAGGCAGCCAGTAACTTAAAAAGCAGTCCCTCAGCTAGTGAGGGACTGCTTTTAATTCAATTATTCATATCTAGAAAACAACCATTGATAATCCGATAGCAAGCGTTGATGCAAGCATTGCAAAAATCATCAGGTAAACGATAAAAGTTCTGAATTTGCGATTGCGCAAAATGATTCGCTCCTTTTACAGCATATTGGTTTAATTGTACACCGAACCCTAATCTGACGCAAGTAGTGGTCAACTTCAGCTGATATCGTTACAATAGAAAAGTAGCCGTTTGAAAGGAGCATTCATATGAAAAAAACAGATCACATAGGTGTTGCAGTAAAATCAATTAATGAGACACTTCCATTTTACACTGAAATGTTAGCGCTTACTTTATTAAAGCAGGAAACAGTTGATTCACAAGGAGTTAAAGTAGCTTTTTTAGATGCAGGTAATATTAAAATTGAACTGCTTGAGCCGTTAAACGCTGAATCTCCAATTGCTAAATTTATTGAGAAAAAAGGGGAAGGAATCCATCATGTCGCGTTTGGTGTAGAAAACATAGATAAAAGAATGGATGAATTTAAAACAAAAGGCCTGGTATTTACTTCAGAAACATCAAAATCCGGTGCAGGCGGGGCTCAGGTCGCTTTCTTACATCCTAAGCAGGCACACGGAGTATTATATGAGCTTTGTGACCATTCTTATGACGGAGGCGATCATCGTGAGTGATATGTTTGAAAAAATTAATGAGTTATATGATAGAAGAAGAGAAATAGAGCTTGGGGGCGGGGATGAGCGAATTGAAAAACAGCATGAAAAAGGAAAGCTGACTGCCCGTGAAAGAATTGATTTATTGGTTGATGAAGGGTCATTTGTGGAATTAAATCCTTTTATTGAACACAGATGCGGCGATTTTGGAATGGAATCTCAAAAAGGACCGGGAGACGGAGTTGTAACGGGCTATGGAAAAGTGAATGGCCGTCCAATTTACCTGTTTTCACAGGATTTCACTGTTTTTGGAGGCGCACTTGGTGAAATGCACGCAGCAAAAATTGCAAATGTTATGGACCTTGCTGCAAAAAACAGGGCACCGTTTATCGGATTGAATGATTCTGGCGGTGCGCGTATTCAGGAAGGCGTTGTATCGTTAGACGGTTATGGACAGATCTTTTACCGTAATTCCATCTATTCAGGTGTCATGCCACAGATTTCAGTGATCATGGGACCGTGTGCAGGTGGGGCTGTTTACTCACCGGCAATCACTGATTTTGTCTTTATGGTCGACAAAACGAGTCAGATGTTTATCACAGGTCCAAAAGTAATTGAAACGGTAACAGGTGAAAAAATATCATCAGAAGATTTAGGTGGATCAAAAATACATAATGCAATCAGCGGGAATGCTCACTTCCGGGCTGAAACTGAACAGGAAACGCTTGAACAGGTCAGACAGCTGCTCAGTTATTTACCCCAGTCCAATGAAGAGCAGCCACCGGTGGAAGATATCCCTGACGAATCTGATGACAGACCGGACCTGGCAGATGCAATTCCTTTTGATCCGCTTCGTCCTTATGATGTACGTGTAGTACTTGACCATGTTGTGGACAAAGATTCATTTATGGAGGTTCAAAAAGAGTTCGCACGTAATATTGTAGTTGGTTTTGCAAGAATCAAAGGTGAAACGGTCGGCCTGGTTTGCAATCAGCCAAAGGTGATGGCAGGCGGACTTGATATCGATTCAAGTGATAAAGCTTCAAGGTTTATCCGATTTTGTGATTCATTCAATATCCCGATTATTACATTTGAAGATGTTACAGGGTTTTTCCCTGGTATTAAACAGGAGCATGGTGGAATCATCAGACACGGCGCAAAAATTTTATATGCATATTCTGAAGCAACTGTGCCGAAAATGACTGTGATTTTACGTAAAGCCTACGGCGGAGCATATGTTGCGCTTAATAGTAAATCAATCGGAGCAGATCTTGTGTTTGCATGGCCAAATGCTGAGATTGCAGTAATGGGTCCTCAGGGAGCAGCAAATATTATCTTTGCAAAAGAAATTGCAAATAGTGATGATCCTGAAGCCATGCGTGCACAAAAGATTGAAGAATACCGTGAAAAGTTCGCCAATCCCTTTGTAGCGGCATCAAGAGGAATGGTTGATGATGTAATTGACCCGAGAGAAACGAGAATCAAGCTGATCCAGGGACTTGAGATGATGAAAAATAAGCATGAGGATCGTCCGAAAAAGAAGCACGGTAACATCCCGCTGTAATTAAGCGCCATTCTTCGATATACTAAACACTTAGCATTTAATAGTGGAGGTTTTAGGATGAATAAAGATCGAGTTGTCAATCAGTTTCTTGAACTGGTAAAAGTGGATTCAGAAACGAAATATGAAGCAGAGATCTCTGAAGTACTTAAAAATATCTTTAAAGAACTCGGCTGTGATATTCAGGAAGATGACAGTATGAAAGAAACAGGACATGGTGCGAATAATTTAATTATCACATTAAAAGGTGAAGATCAGACGGCGGATACGATTTATTTTACTTCGCACATGGATACTGTGACGCCAGGTAAAGGAATTAACCCTGTCATTAAAGAGGATGGTTACATTTACTCTGACGGTACTACAATCCTTGGAGCAGATGATAAAGCAGGAATTGCAGCGATGATTGAAATGATTCATCAGCTGAAAGAGCAGAACATTCAGCACGGTGATATCCAGTTTATCATTACAGCAGGAGAGGAATCGGGTCTTGTAGGGGCTAAAGCACTTGAACCGTCTTATGTAAAAGCTAAGTACGGCTATGCAGTAGACAGCGATGGTCAGGTAGGAAATATTATTGTTGCAGCACCAACACAGGCGAAAATTAAAGCAGTCATACACGGTAAAACAGCTCACGCAGGTGTAGCACCTGAAAAAGGTGTATCTGCAATTACGATCGCATCAAAAGCGATTGCCAATATGGAGCTTGGGCGTCTGGATGAAGAAACGACTGCAAATATCGGTCGTTTTGAAGGTGGGAGTGCTACAAATATTGTCTGTGACCGGGTTGATGTCCTGGCTGAAGCAAGATCACTGGTACCGGAAAAAATGGAAAAACAGGCAGCTGCAATGAAAAAAGCTTTTGAAGATGCTGCAAATGAAATGGGTGGCAGAGCGGAAGTTGATATCCAGATCATGTATCCAGGATTTAAGTTTAATGAAAATGATCATGTTGTACAGCTTGCTAAACGCGCTGCACAGGCTGTCGGCAGAACATCAGAATTACTGACGAGCGGCGGGGGCAGTGATGCCAATGTAATCGCCGGGATGGGTGTGCCGACAGTAAATCTCGCTGTAGGATACGAAGAAATCCACACGACAAATGAACGTATGCCGGTGGATGAACTGGTAAAGTTGAGCGAACTGCTGACTCAGATTGTCATTGAAAGTAAAAAATAGTAAAGCGGGTTTATCCCGCTTTTTAATTATAAGCGATAATAATTTTATTATGTAAACTAAAATTAACTGGAACTTCTATTCAATATATGGTACATTAGTATCACTTGGTAAAGGGGGTAAAAGGTTATGCCTGAAGGATTCAAAGCCGTGGTTTTTTCCTGTGGAAATGAAGAGTACGCCATTTCAATACATAAAATCGTGTCGATTGAGAAAGAAGAGAAGGTAACCGCTGTTCCGCATTTACCTGAATTTATGCCTGGCATTACAGAAGTCAGAGGAGAACTTGTTCCGGTACTAGACTTTGAGCAGATCTTATATCATCAGCCTTTAACTACAGCAGACGCTAAAATGCTTGTAGTAAAAACAGAACAGCTTTCCATTGCAATCAGGGTAAAGGAAGCAAA
The DNA here is from genome assembly GCF_044789845.1 of Jeotgalibacillus malaysiensis. NCBI lineage: Bacteria > Bacillati > Bacillota > Bacilli > Caryophanales > Caryophanaceae > Jeotgalibacillus > Jeotgalibacillus malaysiensis. The sequence continues at coordinate 1,982,331 of NZ_CP085252.1, read as the reverse complement.
AGAAATTATCGACATTCCTTCTGAACAATTGAAAGAAATCGGTCTTGCAGCTTACAAACATACTGAATATTTTACAGGTGTTGCTCAGCTTGAAAACCGTTTAATCACAATGATTGATCCTGAAATACTGACAGAAAACCTCGAGGGTATGAAAGAGATCAGAGAGTATATGATCCAGTTAGAAACTTCAGAGCCGGTATAACCATTTAAAGTCTGCATGTTCCTTATACAGGAACATTTTTTTTTTGCACATCTTTCATGTAAAATCTGAAGAGAGGTAATGAAAGGACTGAGTTGATGAGTAAGGGCAAAATCATTCTTCATATTGATATGAACAGCTTTTATGCTTCAGTGGAAGTTGCTCATCAGCCCGAACTGAAGGGAAAACCGATTGCAATTGCCGGAAACCCCGATGAACGGAGAGGGATCGTTGTTACATGCAGCTATGAAGCCCGCAGTAAGGGTGTAAAAACGACCATGCAGGTACATGAAGCAATGAAATTATGTCCTGAATTAATCGTACTAAGGCCGGATTTTACAAAATATCGTCAGGCTTCAAAAGCAATGTTTGATATTCTGAGAAGCTACACAGAACTTGTTGAGCCTGTTTCGATTGATGAAGGATATATGGATATAACTGAACATGAGCGTAACCCTGTTGAACTGATAAAAGAAATTCAGGACCGTATCCTGAGAGAGCTGGACCTTCCATGCAGTATAGGGGTATCACCGAACAAATTTCTTTCTAAAATGGCTTCAGATATGAAAAAGCCGATGGGAATTACAGTGCTTCGTAAAAGAGAAATTCAAGAGAAGCTATGGCCACTCCCGATCAGGGATATGCACGGCGTTGGAGAGAAAACAGCTGAAAAGCTTGCATCCTTGTCTATCAGTACAATTGGGGATCTGGCAAAAGCAGAAGATATCCATTTAAAATCACTTTTAGGCATTAACGGCTTAAAGCTGAAAAACAGAGCGGGCGGTGAAGATCAGAGAAAAGTAGATCCGGAAAGCGTATATGATTTTAAAAGCGTAGGAAACTCAACAACCTTACCGAGAGACTTAACGAATCAGACTGAATTGCTGAAAATAATAGATCAGCTTTCTGTAAAAGTCAGTGAGCGGTTGAGATCAAAACAGATGCTCGGCTATGGCCTCCAGGTGATGATCCGTTTTAAAAACAGAAATACGATTACACGCAGCCTGACACTCAGTCATCCTTTATATGAACAGGCACATATAGCAGAACATGCTAAATCACTATTTCTAAAACATTGGAATGGTACAGCGGTGAGGCTTCTTGGTGTTACTGTCCAGGATCTTGCCGATAAGAGTCATGCCTATAAACAGATTAACTTGTTTTCCTACGAGGATGATGTGAAATACGAACCTGTGGAAAAGGTGATGAGAGAGCTTGAAGAAAAGCATGGGAAAGGCATCCTGACCCGTGGACTGAAAAGCTCAAAAAATCATCAGAATAGTGAAACCAGTTTCAGCAAAGATTTTCTGGATGACCACGATTAAAAGGTCATGATTAGATTTTTTCGCGTTTAATGATACAATAGTTTAGGATCAAAGGGAGAACGAATTAAAGAAAGGAAGTTGATTATGTCAAAACACCAGTTTGGCGTTGTTGGTTTGGCGGTAATGGGTAAAAACCTTGCATGGAATATTGAAAGTAGAGGGTTTTCAGTTGCTGTATATAACCGATCTTCTGAAAAAGTTGATGATATGTTAAAAGAATCTGAAGGGAAGCAGATCCACGGTACATACAGTCTTGAAGAGTTCGTGGATTCTCTTGAATCACCGAGAAAAATTATGTTAATGGTTAAAGCGGGTGCGGCAACTGATGCAACGATTTCAGGGTTGCTTCCACTGCTTGATAAAGGAGATATCCTGATCGACGGTGGTAACACGTTCTACCGTGACACGATCCGCCGCAATAAAGAGCTGAGTGAGTACGGTGTTCACTTTATCGGTACAGGCGTCTCAGGCGGTGAAGAAGGTGCACTCACAGGGCCTTCAATCATGCCAGGCGGACAAAAAGAAGCATATGACCTTGTGGCGCCGATTTTCAATGAAATCTCTGCGAAAGTAAACGGAGAAGCATGCAGCACTTATATTGGTCCTGATGGAGCGGGACATTATGTGAAAATGGTGCATAACGGGATTGAATATGCGGATATGCAGCTGATTGCAGAGTCTTATTTCCTGATGAAGCAGGTGCTGGGACTTGATGCAGAAGCGCTGCATGAAGTGTTTTCTGACTGGAATAAAGGAGAACTTGACAGCTACCTGATCGAAATCACTGCTGATATTTTCAAAAAGTATGATGAAGAAACAGGTAAACCGATGGTCGATGTCATCCTTGATAAAGCAGGACAAAAAGGAACAGGTAAATGGACAAGCCAGAGCGCACTGGACCTTGGTACACCGCTTCCGATTATTACAGAGTCTGTATTTGCAAGGTTTATCTCAGCGCTTAAAGATGAGCGTGTTAAAGCAAGTGGAATTTTAAATGGTCCGGAACCAAAGCTTCCTGAAGAAGATAAAAAAGAGTGGGTGGAAGCAATCAGACGTGCACTGTATATGTCTAAGATAGCATCATACGCTCAAGGCTTTGCACAGATGAGAGCTGCTTCCGAAGAATATAACTGGGATCTTAAATTCGGGGAAATCGCAATGATTTTCCGCGGAGGATGTATTATCCGTGCGCAGTTCCTTCAGAAAATTAAAGAAGCATATGACAGAGATCCTAAGCTGACTAACCTGATGCTCGATGATTACTTCAAAGAGATCGTTGAGAATTATCAGAGTGCACTTCGCGATGTCATTGCCCTGGCAGTTAAAAATGGTATCCCGGTACCAGGATTCTCTACAGCGTTATCTTACTATGACAGCTACCGTACAGCGGTGCTGCCTGCTAACCTGATTCAGGCTCAGCGTGATTACTTCGGTGCTCATACGTATGAACGTGTTGATAAAGAAGGTACATTCCATACTGAATGGATGGAATAACATATACCCGCCTCTCATGCTTGAGAGGCGGGTATTATAGAATGGAGAGCTGAAATGAGAAGAGTATATGGTGCAATTGTTTTATATGCAGGGATCATGCATTTCTTTAAAGAAAGGAATTTCAGAAAGATTATTCCTCCCGTTCTTCCGTTTAAAAAAGCCATCGTTTATCTTACAGGTTTCATTGAAATCATGCTTGGAGCTATGCTTGTCTTTAACAGGGGAACAAGGTTTGCCGGAAAAGGACTGGCTTTATTTCTAATCGCAGTCTGGCCGGCGAATATTTATATGGCTCAGAAAAACTTTCCGATCGCAGGGAAAAGAATGCCTGCTGCACTATGGGGAAGGGTATTGTTTCAAATTCCATTGATTAAATGGGCACTAAATATAGCAAAAAAGTAAGGCGGGTTTTCCCGCCTTACTTTTTTTATTGTTATTCTTCTACATCAAGTTCTCCAATTGGCCACCATACAAAACCGTCTTTTTCAAGAAGCCAGTCGCTTCTTTCAGGCCCCATTGAACCTGCAAAGTAATTCGGGAACGTTTTATCCTTTGTTTTTTCCCAGTGATCAGAGATTTTATCTACAAAGCTCCAGGAATGCCTCACTTCATCCCAGTGTGTAAAGTTAGTCGCATCACCAAGGATACAGTCCAGAAGAAGCTTTTCGTATGCTTCAGGAGTGTTAATACCGTCAATACTGCTTGCTGAGTAGCTTAGCTTAACGCTGTCTGTATCAATCCCCTGCGCAGTTTTCTTCGCATTCAGATGTAGTGTAATGCCTTCATCAGGCTGAATATGAATGACAAGAAGGTTTGGCTCAAGGGAATGTTCTTTATTGTAATAAAGATTCATCGGAATATCCTTAAATTGAACAACTATTTTTGTAGACTTTACAGCCATACTTTTTCCTGTACGGATATAAAACGGTACACCTGCCCAGCGGAAGTTGTCGATCATGACTTTTCCGGCGACATATGTTTCAGTATTTGATGCAGAATCCACATTTGCGTTCTCGCGGTAGCCTTTTTGCTCACCCTTATGGTCAGGTCCATACTGGCCTCTGACGAAATAGTCGTCTACCTCTTCACCTTCTACCGGACGGAGTGCACGCAAAACGCGGACCTTTTCACTTCTGATCTCATCTGTACTCAAACTGATTGGCGGCTCCATAGCGAGCAGCGCAACCATTTGGAGCATATGGTTTTGAACCATGTCTCTCAATGCGCCACTTTTTTCATAGTACCTGCCGCGTTCTTCAACACTGAGAACTTCAGATGAGGTAATCTGGATATTAGAGATAAACCGGCTGTTCCAGAGCGGTTCAAATAAAGCATTGGCAAATCGGATTACTTCAATATTTTGAACCATTTCTTTACCAAGGTAATGATCAATTCGATAGATTGATTCTTCAGGGAATGATTGTCTGATTTGATCGTTTAGTGCATTCGCTGATGGCAGATTATGTCCGAATGGTTTTTCGATAACCAACCTGCAGAACCCGCCATTATCGGTCAGACCGTCTGATTTCAGGTGGTCTGTGATAGTGCCAAAAAATTCAGGTGCCATAGCCAGGTAAAAGATTCTGTTTCCTTTTAGATCAAACTTTTCATCTAATTCATTCGCTTTATTCTTCAGTTTTATGTATGATGAGGAGTCTTCCACATCATGTGATTCGTAAACACAGTGTTCAATAAATGACTCTATATGGTCATGATTACTCGAAGCCTGCATTAACGAATCGCGAATGTGCTGTATAAATTGTTCATTAGACCATTCCCGTCGCCCGATACCCAGCACTGCAAATTGTTTTTCTAAACTCCCTTTCAGGTAAAGCTGATATAATGAAGGGTACAATTTGCGTTTAGCAAGGTCTCCGGTTGCGCCAAAAATCATGATTAATGTTGGTGGTGTAGATGTCTGTTTCACTTTCAGGACCTCACTTTACTATTCAATTCGGCCATTAGCCGGAAATACAATATCTAAATTGTATAGCGGGTTTGTGAGAGATGCAACCTTTACGCAGTACTTGAACATACAGGCAGTCCAATTTTTACGACTTAAGCAGAAAAGCTTATACTTTTTTAATTGTTTTATATAAGGGAGGAAAAGTATGCACATCCATTTTCTAGGTACCGGAGCCGGGGTGCCCGGTAAAGAACGGAATGTTTCAGCATTTGCTTTAAAACAGATCAATAAGCACGGTGATATCTGGCTGTTTGACTGTGGTGAAGCCACCCAGCATCAAATTCTTCATACAACGATTAAACCGAGAAGAGTAAAAAAAATCTTTGTGACCCATTTACACGGTGATCATATTTTTGGTCTCCCGGGGTTTCTTGGAAGCCGTTCTTTCCAGGGTGGAACAGAGCCGCTTACGGTTTATGGGCCGGAAGGAATTAAAGAATATATCACTACTTCATTGAAACTAAGCAGGACGTATTTAAAATATGATCTGGAGATCTTAGAGATTAAAGACGGTGAAATTTTTGATGAAGAGGATTTTATCATATCAGTTAAAAAACTTGAGCATGTCATTCCCTCATATGGCTACAGAATTCAGGAGAAAGACAGACCGGGCAGACTGAATTCAGAGAAACTTCAGCAGATAGGAATTCGTCCGGGTCCTGTTTATAAAAAGCTGAAAAACGGTGAGACAATTGAATGGGAAGGACAAGTAATCAATGGAAATGACTTTATTGAAGCACCTGTAAAAGGAAGAGTTATTGCAGTGGCAGGGGATACAAGAAAATGTATTGCTGCAGTTGAACTAGCAAAAGAGGCAGATATATTCATACATGAAGCGACGTTCGGTTCCGAAAATGAAGAAATGGCTTATGACTATTTCCATTCAACAGCAGTCCAGGCCGCAGAAGTTGCAGTGGCTGCCGGTGTAAAAAAGCTCTGGCTGACGCATATTAGCGCCAGATATACAGAAGGAAAGGAAAAGGAGCTCCTGAGACAAGCCAGAGAAATCATGCCCAATAGTTTTATTGCCTATGATCTGCTCGAAGAAGAAATTTAAAAACAGCACACTGATGAATTGGAATCATCAGTGCATCCTTCGCTCTTCTGGCACCATTTTTAAAAGCCTGGATTGTTTCAAGAATCTGCTCTTTAGTCATTTCTTCAGGCTGTTTCATTCTGTCATTAAAGGCAATCGCTGAAGGCGCAATAATTGATCCGTCAGTCATTGATTTTCTGCCTGCATGTGCAAGCTGAATAGCAGTTTTTGCACCATTTTCTTTCACCAGGTCTGAAAGTTCCTTCAATCCCGAGATATGTTCATCACTCCATATACCAAGATCCTCATTCGAGATTCTGCCCTGAGGTGAAACGGACGTTGCTTCAAGCATGATCAGTCCGGTTTGTCCGGCAGCTCTTGAAGCATAATGTACTTTGTGAAAGTTCGTCACGATCCCATCCTGGTTAAAGCAGGAATACAAGCACATTGGCGCCATGACGATTCTGTTTTTTAATGTAACGTTTTTAACATGATAAGGTGAGAATAAAGCTGTACTCATAACAAAACCTCCTGTTTTTACATTCCATCACAGTATAACAGCACAAGAAAAAGAGCTGAATTTTCAGCTCTTTTTTTTCAATTCTTTTAATGGATAAATGGTTCCGCGCCATTTCACGCCCCCACGGACCATCGTCAGCAGAGCGGCCCTTAAAACCGCAATAATAAACAGAATAGCTGATACCGGAAATAGGAGTGCATGAAAGCTCGAATACGATGTGAGCCTTCTTGTGATCGGAATGTAGACAGCCATAATTGCCCCTATACAGACCCATGCCATTGCTGCTGTATTTGGATCCGGGCTGAATATCGCAAGAAAGGGAAGTACCTGCGAGATAAATACGCCTGACATGGCGGCAAAAGTGAACAGGTAACTGTAATGAAGTCCCGCGAAGGCGTTTTTCTCAAGGCCTTTCAAAGCCTCTATTATATTTGGGTACCATTCAACCTTCAGCATGGATTTTGCAGTCGCCATTCTCTGACGCAAGCCGTACTTTTTTACATGCATCCCTAACTGCAGGTCATCATCCGGGCGGAGTCTGATGGCTTCATGACTGCCGATTTGTTGATAGGCGGTTTTGGTAATCATATTAAAGGCGCCAATTCCCATACCGCTTTTAGACCGGTCGCGGTTGGCTGACCAAGGTCTTTTATAATAAGAAAAGCCGAATAAGAAAAAAGAAACAAATCCTTTTAATAAAAAGCTTTTTGACTGAAGGTCAGGTGAGACAGTCAGGTGATCAATTTTCATTCGTTTCATATACCCAGCAGCTTTTGCCAAAAGATCGGGCTCATAGATGACGTCAGCATCAGTGAATAAATAGACGTTTCCGGAAGCTGCTCTGGCGCCTCTGTAGAGTGCATAATTTTTTCCGAGCCATCCCGGGGGCAGTTTGCTGATATGAATCACACGAACTCTATGATCTTTTTCCGCAAGCCTTTCCATCTGCTCACCGGTCTGATCGGTTGACCGGTCATTAACCAGTATCCATTCGACTTGCCGGTAAGTCTGGTTAAGCTGTGAGCTGATACTTTTTTCAATATGATTTTCTTCGTTTCTTGCAGGCACGATTACACTGATTTTACCGACCTGCCTGACGGGCGCTTCCTTTTCAAGAGCATGAAGTAAAGCGAGACCTCTATACGTATCAATTGCAGTGATCATCCAGAAGAGAGCCGTAAAGGTTAGCAGTATAAATAGCATCATCTACAGCTCCTTTTTGACCATCGTACATAACCGCACGCAACAACTGCAACTTTTAAATGTTATGTGCCTGCTCAAATTGTCTGCGGAGTCTCTCTGAGTGGTCAGTTGCTTCTTTAATGCATTCTGCAAATGCATCCTTCACGTGATGATACTCAAGCTGTGCGATCCCCGCTTCTGTGGTGCCGCCTTCACTCGTAATGGCTTTTCTTAATTCCTCCGGTGTCCGGTCGGAAGTTTCGAGCATATGGGCAGCTCCTTTTAACGTCTGGATAATAAATGGCATTGCATCCTCACCAAGTTCTGCTGCCGCTTTTTCCATCGCTTCTACAATATAGTAAATATAAGCAGGGCCACTGCCTGAAAGTCCTGTAACCAGATCCAGATGTGATTCTTCAACATGAGTCACTGAACCGATAGCAGAAAAAATTGAAGTAGCCAGACTGCGCTGTAAATCAAATATATGATCATTAAATGCCAGTCCGGTTGCAGACTGACCAATCATTGCTGATGTATTAGGCATTGCACGTGCAATCGGCGCCTGACCAATGATACGCTCAATAAAGCCAATAGACAGACCTGCAAGCACAGATATCAGCAGCTGACCATTCATATACGGCTGAATTGTCTGCAGTGCGTCACTTGCATCTTTCGGTTTGACAGCTAAAATAATGACATCCGCATCTTTCAGTAGATTGCGCGTGTCATAGCTGCTATTAATTTCATATGTTTCCGTTAATAGTAGGAGTCTCTCTTTGTCGTTTTTATTCGTTACCCAAAGATCATCCTGACGAAATGCTTTAGCATTTTTAATTCCTTTAATCATTGCTTCTGCCATGGATCCTGCACCGATAAACACTATTTTCATTAAGCATTCCTCCCTTTTGAAAAATAAAAGAACCCTTCTTCCTGTAAAAGGACGAAAGGGTTCTTCCGTGGTACCACCTTAATTTGCAGACTGCTCCGCACACTCATTAAGCCATTAACGCCGGCTTAGCGGACAGTTTCATGTCACTCCGGGGGCAGGTTCGGCGGCAGGGCTTACTGCAGAATCTTTCAGCCTTTGAATTCTGCTCTCTATTGTTCCCTGGTCCGCTTACTATTCCCTGTCATCGATTTTATATATTATTGAGATTATGCTGAGTTTATAAATGATTGTCAAGAGATTTTTTATTACGCTTAACAAAACAGAAGAAAAAGGCTACACTAGTAAAAAAGTGAATAGTTATTCATTTCAGGAGGTAAAATAATGAAAGATCCGGTTATCCATCAGCTCACAATCCCTACACCATTCGCAGTAGGTGATGTGCATACTTATTTATTGATCGGTGATTCAGTTACACTCGTCGATACCGGTCCCGATACGGTAGAGGGGAAAGAGGTACTAACTGCCAAACTGAAGGAGGCTGGATTTGAACCGAAAGATATTGATCAGGTTGTCCTCACACATCATCATCCGGACCATGCAGGCCTGACAGAATTTTTCAGCGATGCCAGGCTATTTGCGCACTGTGACAGTGAACGTTTCCTTACCAGAAATCATTCTTTTATGAATTTACATGATTTTTTTTATACAGAGTTTTTTAAGCAGGCCGGACTTCCCGAGCACTATCTGATTCTCGTTGAAAAGATGAAAGAGCCATTACATGCCATGGGAAGAAGACCAATTGATGTCTATTTATCAGAAAATGCTAAAGTTCCGGGTCTGGAAGGATGGCAGGTGATGGAGACACACGGTCATTCGCAGGGACATATTTCACTGGTCCATGAAGGAGGGGCAGTCATCGGGGGAGACCTGCTGATTCAGCATATCTCTTCAAACCCGCTGATCGAACCACCATTTGGGATCAATCAGCCGCGTCCACTGCCACAAATTCAATATAATCAATCTCTTAATAAGTTAGCTTTGATTGAACCATCCATCGTTTATCCGGGTCATGGCAAGCTGGTGTACAATGCTTCATCCTTAGTTAAAGACCGCCTGATCAAACAGCATGAAAGGGCAATGTATGTAAAATCATTGCTTCAGCAGGAGGAAACGACAGCGTTTGAAGTTTGCAAACAGCTATTTCCTAAAATTTATAAAAAACAGCTGGGTCTTACCCTTTCAGAAACGGTGGGGCAGCTTGATTATCTTATATTTAACAGTGAGATCAGTGCAGCTGATATGAACGGGGAGGCAATCATTTACCAGGCGGAAAGTGAGGTGAAGTTATGAAGGATTTATCAGGAAAAAAGATTTGGATCACAGGCTCATCCGGGGGCCTTGGCAGAGCAATTTCTGAAGAAGCTGCAAGGCGTGGAGCTGACCTGATTCTGACAGCAAGAGATGAACGGAAACTGATTCAGACAAGTGAAAGATGCCGACAGTTCGGTGCAGCTTCTGTTCTGATCCGTCCATATGATTTAAATGAAATCACACAGATTCCTGCTTTTGCTAAAGAAGTGCTTGATGAAACAGGCAGCGTGGATATTCTTGTTAACAATGCAGGATTTGGTCTCTTTGAAAAACTGGAGGATACACCTGATGAGAAGATTATTTCAATGATAAATGTGAATGTGATTGCTCTGATGCTGCTCAGCAAGGCAGTATTACCTTATATGAATAACGGGGGTCATATTGTTAACATCGCTTCTCAGGCAGGAAAGCTTGCAACACCGAAGTCTTCAATATATTCTGCAGCTAAGCATGCAGTACTCGGATTTTCAAACAGTCTCAGGATGGAAATCTTAGCAGACAATATATTTGTCACCGCCGTGAACCCGGGTCCGATCGAGACAGATTTTTTTGAAACGGCTGACACAACCGGACGCTATGCAACAAGTGTAAAAAGATTTATGCTTTCACCTCAGGTTGTTGCTAAAAAAACTGTGGATATATTTTTCTCTGAAAAAAGAGAGATTAATCTTCCCGGCTGGATGAATGCTGCGTCAAAAGCTTACTCACTGGCCCCGGGTATGGTCGAACGACTCGGTAAAAAAGGATTTAACCAGAAATAATACTTCCCGGCGCACTTTTAAATTTGCGCCGGGAAGTATTTATCATTTCATCTGTTATTCATCCAGCACTTTTTCAGCGCGAACGCATGATTCAAATACCCCTTTATGAGATGCATCACAAAATGGCATTCTTTTAGAATGACCGCACCTGCATAGAGAAAACACCGGTTTGACAGGGAACTGATTACCATCCATATCGACCAGTTCAACATCACCGGTTACTTTCAGTGAACCGTTATCCATTACTTTAATCTGCACTTTTTTATCCATTTAAACCCCTCCAATTATGTACTCTTTCTTTGATGCTACTTGAAAAGTCTATGTAAAGCAAGATAGCGGAAGGGCAGGAGCTGAAGTGATATAATGAACGCACAGGAGGCGATTAGATGAAAATTGAAATCACAAAAGCAGCTTCAGAAAAAATTGCTGAAAAAATTCCATCTGTAGCTGGTTATCTAAAGCTGAAGTATGATACAGAAGGAACAGGATGTGTACTGAATGGGGTACCGATTCTTTGGTATGTTGAACAAAAGGAAGAGGAAGATCAGCTGATTGAAACAAATGACCGGCCGATACTTGTTGAAGCTTCTAAAACGGTGTTTTATGATAAGACCCTGAAAATTGATTACTCTGAGTCGGCTCGTACTTTCCAGTTGAAGAGCCCGGCACAGACAATCAATGGCAGAATGAGTTTTAAAAATATGATTAAATAACAAAACAGCGCCTGCCACAGGCGCTGTTTTGTTATTCAGCATAAAAAAATTCTTTTAGAAAAAGGTCAACTTCCTTACTGTATGCTTCAGGATTTTTGACATAAGACTGAGCGTGATCACCTTCTTCAGGTAAAAACAATCTTTTAGGACCTTTCTTCATTTTAAAAAGGGTTTCAGTCATATGGTAAGGAATAAAGCCGTCATGCCTGCTGTGAATAAATAAAACCGGCTTTTCGATTTGTCCCACTGCCTTTTTGGGTGAAACTCCTCTGATCTGATAGCGGTCCCTTAGAAAAATAAATGAGCCTGCAAGTGACAAAGCCATTTTCGAAAGCAGCGCAGGACGAGGTGATTTAGACATGAGAAAAGACAGCTGTTCAGTCAGGTCAGAGAATGGGCAGTCTGCAATGTAGAAGGCTGCCCGGTCTTCAACACTTCCTGCATATAACAGCATTGTAACAGCTCCCATAGATTCACCATGAATACCAAAAATCGCACTTTCTCCTTGTTCTTTGATCAGACAGTCCACGACAGCCTTCAAATCATTCTTTTCAAAATGTCCGTAGCTGGTACTTTTGCCGCCGGAGTCCCCGTGCCGTCTGTGATCGTATATGACAGCATTAAATCCTTTTTTCATGAACAGGCTCACATATTTAAGTGAATTAATTTTTGTTTCAGTAACACCATGGCAAAAAATCATATAAGGAGCACCCGGTTTCTGTTCAAGAAACACTGTATGAATGTGATACCCTGCAGGCGACGGAATGCGAACTTCTTTTTTAATCATCTGCAGATATAGATCAGGATCATAAAATCCGGCTTCACGTTCTCTTGTCTCGATTTCTTTAGGGTCTTTCAGCTTCATAAACATAATTCTGTTTGATAAATATACGCCGAATGCACCGATGCCCGCAGCTGTAATGGCTGCAATGCTCCTTTTTCTCAAGTGGGATCCCTGCTTTCTAAGAGTGCTGTTCCTTTTTATAAGATTGATAATACCAGCTTGTGAGCTCACGGGAAAGATGAGGCTCTACTACACTGATCGCATGATTGAGCAGGTTGAGGTCAACACCGGTTTCAATCCCCATCCGGTGAAGCATGTAAACGACATCCTCAGTAGCGGCATTCCCGCTGGCGCCAGGAGCGAAAGGGCAGCCGCCCAGGCCGCCTGCAGAACTATCAAACCTTGTCACACCCGCCTGAAGAGAAGCATAAATATTTGCCAGTGCCATTTTGCGGGTATCGTGAAAATGGGCAGCGATTAACACGCCGGGCAGTTCTCTTTTTAATAAGCTGAATAAAGAAAATGATTCCTGTGGTGTTGCTTTACCGATTGTATCCGCAACACTCAACTCATTCACCCCAGCGTCAGCCAGCACTTTACATAATGCGATTGTATCAGCAGGAGCGATTTCACCTTCATAAGGGCAGTGAAATGCAGTGGAAATACATGCCCTGACAAAGACACCTTTGTTTTTTAATTCCCGAATGTGCGGGATGAGACCATTTAAAGCCTCATCCGTTGTTTTATTAATATTCTTCTGGTTGAAAGAAGAACTTACACCTATAAATACCGCAACAGCTCTGGCTCCTGAAGCTAAAGCTGTATCAATGCCCCGTTTGTTAGGTGTCAGTACAATCGTTCCCGGATGGTTGCCAGATAATCGTATGACTTCAGCTGCATCTCCCATTTGAGGTACCCATTTAGGAGAAACAAATGAAGTAATCTCCATTTCCTTGAATCCTGCTTGCCATAATGCTTCTATAAATGCGGCCTTCACTTTAGTCGGAACAAAATTTGATTCGTTTTGTAATCCGTCACGTGGACCAACTTCTATAATTTCGACAGAACGCGGCAATTCCAAATTCTCCATCTCCTTTATCAGTCATAATTCAACTTTAGCAGAAAAAAACATTGTAAAAAAGAAGGAATTGAAGCGCTTACATAGAAGAGGTAGATGATCACTATTTTTTTGTGATGAAAGGGGTATGGAAAATGAAAAAAATTTATCAGTCGGCCTCAGAAGCAGTCGCTGTTTTAAAAGACGGAGATACGTTAATGGCAGGAGGATTTGGATTATGCGGGATCCCGGAGAAACTGATCCTTGCGATTAGAGACAGTGGTGTCAAAAACCTTACTGTGATTTCGAATAATTGCGGGATTGATGACTGGGGGCTTGGTCTGCTGCTGCATAACCATCAAATCAATAAAATGATTGGCTCTTATGTAGGTGAAAATAAAGAGTTTGAGAGACAGGTGCTTTCCGGGGAGCTCGAAGTTGAGCTGGTACCCCAGGGAACACTGGCTGAAAGAATCAGAGCCGGCGGGGCGGGAATTCCGGCATTTTTTACACCAGCGGGCGTAGGAACTCAAATTGCAGAAGGAAAAGAAATCCGGACTTTCGAAGGTAAAGAGTATGTCATGGAGCGGGCATTAAAAGCTGATGTCAGTATTGTCAGAGCCTGGAGAGGAGATCAGATGGGGAATCTGATTTACCGGAAAACTGCAAGAAACTTTAACCCTATGATTGCTGCAGCCGGTAAAGTCACCATCGCAGAAGTAGAAGAGGTTACTGAAACAGGGTCACTCGATCCTGATCACATACATACGCCGAGTATTTATATTCAGGGGTTATTACAGGCTGATCAGGAAAAGAGAATTGAGAGGAAAACAGTATGTGCCGGAGGTCAATCAAATGGATAAACAACAAGTAAGGGAAACCATTGCCAAAAGAGCTGAAAAAGAAATTAATAATGGTGACTACGTCAATTTAGGAATCGGCATGCCTACATTAGTAGCCAATCACATCACAGAAGGTAAAGAAGTGATTTTACAATCAGAGAACGGGTTACTTGGAATTGGGAAATATCCGAAAGAGAGTGAATTGGATCCCGATCTGATCAATGCTGGTAAAGAAACCGTAACTGCGATAAAAGGAGCTGCATTTTTTGACAGTGCAGAGTCTTTTGGAATGATCAGGGGAGGGCATGTCGATGTTGCAATCCTCGGTGGGATGGAAGTGTCAGAAAAGGGTGATTTGGCAAATTGGATGATCCCCGGTAAAATGATTAAAGGTATGGGAGGCGCGATGGACCTTGTACATGGTGCAAGGAAAATCATTATCATTATGGAACATGTCAGCAGAGGCGGCAGCCCTAAAATATTGAAAGAGTGTTCCTTGCCTCTTACAGGAAAAGGGGTTGTGGACCGTGTTATTACAGAGCGTGCCGTTATTGATGTGACTTCATCCGGTCTTGAACTGACTGAAGTTGCAAAAGGCTTCACTGTTGATGATATCATTCATTCAACAGGACCCAAGCTGCTTATTAGTGACCATATTAAGATGGATGCCTTCTGAACAGGGAGGGAAAGACATGAAAAGAAAAGATCAAAAAGAAGCCGTTTTAAAAGACGCTCTCAACGATCAAACACTTGCAAAGCTGAAAATGTTAAAAAAGGACGCAGCTGAAGCAGAAGAAAAAAACAGAAAAGAAGCCTTAGCAAAAAAAGAAGAAGAAAAAAAGCTGCGCGAAAAAAATAAGTCTTTTGAGGAATTACTAAATGAAAGCAGTCTCGACTGGAAAAAATACAAAAACTGAGGGGAGCCCCCTCAGTTTTTGTATTAACGATGTTCTTTATAGCCATCTGCTTTTGTTATAGATTTCAGCATTTCAATTTCTTCTCTCGTTAAAGGTGGCTGATTGATCGCTTTAATATTTTCAATCACCTGTTCAGGTGAACTTGCACCGGCAATGATCGTGGAAACTTCAGGGTGGGCGGCATTGAATAAAAGTCCGATCTCTGTTAAAGATCTGCCTTCAAAGAGTTGTTCAAGCTTTGGTATTAAGTCTTTAAGTTCGGATTCAGAATAATGAACAAAGCCGTTGTGTTTAGTCAGCTTTTCCTTATATTTTGCAGACAATAGACCTTTAGCGAGCGGACCTCTTGTAATGACAGAAACGTCGTTTTCCTTCAGGACTTCAAAAGCCTGTTCTTCAGGTCTGCGGTCGAGCAGGCTGTATTGCATCATATTAGAGTCTGCAGAAGATCTCGGTGCATACTCACGGATAACGTTCGGCCGGATTGAAGAAAATCCGTAAGCCCTGATCAGCCCTTCTTTTTTCAGTTCATCAAATGCTTCAATCGTTTCATCAATTGGATCATCAAGTGTCCCTCCGTGAAGCTGGTAGAGGTCAATATAATCAACCTGAAGCCGTTTAAGACTATTTTTGACCTGTTCCTTTATGTAGGGTTTTGAGGGGTCCCAGTACCAGCCGCTCAGATCATCTTTCGCACGGTTGCCGACTTTAGTCGCAATGATTACCTCACTTCTGATTGGCTTTAAAGCCTGCCCGACAATTTCTTCGTTCGTACCATAATCATATAAATCAGCTGTATCAAAATAGTTTATACCATTCTCATAGGCAGTTCTGATAATCTCTTCAGCTTTTTTGGCATCTGTGCCGAGTGACATGCATCCTAAACCAAGCAGTGAGCTTTCAAGCGGTGATGAACCAATTCTTCTTTTTTCCATATACATTCTCCTCTCTTTAATTATCATATTCTCTAATTTATTCCCGTTCAAACAATGCGTGAGGCAAGCGTGGGGAAACACTGTTACAATACAACTATAAAGGAGTGACCGAGATGAAAAAATTTGAAGAAAAAACGATCACGAAAAATGACCTGTTCAAAGGTAAAATTATCAGCCTGCAGGTTGAGGATGTTGAACTGCCGAATGGTAAAACATCAAAAAGAGAAATCATCAAGCATCCAGGTGCAGTCTGTGTGATCGCAAAAACGGATGATCATAAACTGATTATGGTTGAACAGTACCGTAAAGCGCTTGAAAGGTCCATCGTAGAAATCCCTGCCGGAAAGCTTGAGCCCGGAGAATTACCTGAAGTGACAGCAGAGAGAGAACTTGAAGAGGAAACAGGGTATGGGTGCAGAACGTTGACTCATGTAATCTCATTTTATACATCACCCGGATTTGCTGATGAATTGGTTCATGTCTACAAAGCAGAAGGGTTATATAAAATTGAAGATGCACAAGATACCGATGAAGATGAATTTGTTGAATTGATGGAGGTTACCCTCGAAGAAGCAGAGGAAATGGTATTGAATCAGCGCATTTATGATGCTAAAACAGCATATGCAGTCCAATATCTCCGCCTGGAGCAGCTGAGAAACCTTACATAGAGTTCAGCTTCCTGCATAGAATGGTTGTGCAGGGAGGAGGATACATTTGAAGCCGAATATCAGCAGTAATATTTTACATTACCTGTCAAACCACCTGGCCTATTATATTTTTATTTTAATCCTACTGGCAGGAGGCACAGCTGCAGGGGCACTCTTAGTGAACATTTATGCACCTTTGCACATAATGCCGGATATCCAGTTTGGAGGAAATGGTAAAATCTTAAGCGCATTGATGATAGATTTACTCATCTTATTATTTATCTGGACTTCCGGATTTACTTTAGCCGGGTTGCCGGTTGCTTGGTTTTTAATCTACATGAAAGGCTGCCTTTTTGGTTTTGCAGCAGGTATGATGTTGTATGATGAAGGCCTCAGTGGACTTATTGAAGCAGCGATTGTGCTTTTACCACATAATCTGCTTATTATTACCGTTTATATTATATTAGGCGCTGAATCCTTAATCCTTGCAGGGCAGATCTGGAAAGGAATTGGCGCAAGACAGCCTTTCATATATACTGTTAAAAGTATTGGTGCTGCGTATATAATGTTATTTGCCGCTGCAGCAGTTGTTACAGGTTTTGCAGGAGTTGTTGAATATTATGTGCCAGGCTTCTTAATTAGAATTTTTATTACATAAGAACCAGTATCAGATGATAATTCTTTATGGTCTTAATTAATAATGATTATTGTTTGCAAATAGTATTCCGTTTGTTATAATATTGATGATATTGTGAGGGGAGGGGTAGTTGTGGAGAACCGTATTGACAGAATTAAGAAGCAGCTTCATTCAGCAAGCTATAAATTAACCCCTCAGCGTGAAGCAACAGTCAGGGTATTACTTGAGAACGAAGCTGACCACCTCAGCGCAGAAGATGTCTACTTATTAGTGAAAGAAAAAGCGCCTGAAATCGGTTTAGCGACTGTATACCGCACACTGGAACTGCTATCAGAATTAAAAGTAGTCGATAAAATCAATTTTGGAGACGGTGTCTCAAGATATGATTTGCGTAAAGAGGGTGCAGCTCATTTCCATCACCATTTGATATGTCTCGAATGTGGAGCTGTTGATGAAATACAGGATGATTTACTTGAAGATGTTGAAGAGATTGTGGAACGCGACTGGAAATTTAAAATAAAGGACCACCGACTGACATTTCATGGTATTTGCCATCGATGCCAGTAATAGATACTTAACCATGCATTTATGCATGGTTTTTTATTTTATAAAACCCTTATTGTTCAACAGAAAGGTGACTTTCTTCTTTTTAAACATTAAAATATATAAGAAGCGGGGTGAGCTGATGAAAGACCAGTTACAGGATTTTATACAATACATGATCATTGAAAAAGGGCTTTCAAAAAACACGATTCAGTCGTATGAACGAGATCTAAAGAGTTATACTGAATATTTAACTAAAGTTGAAACAATCAGTCAGGTGTGTGATGTACAGAGACTTCATGTGCTTCAGTTTTTCCAACACTTAAAACAGCAGGGAAAGTCAGCTAAAACCATTGCAAGACATACCTCTTCAATCAGATCTTTTCACCATTATTTAATGAGGAACAGATTATGCGATCAGGACCCGACTGAACATCTGAGTACACCTAAGGCTGAAAAGACTTTGCCTAAAGTTTTAAGTATAGAAGAAGTTGAAGCGCTGCTTGAAAGTCCTGATCTCACTAAGAAAAACGGACTGAGAGATAAAGCGATGCTCGAAGTGCTCTATGGTACAGGTATGCGGGTAAGTGAATTAATCAATTTAAACACTGATGATATTAACCTTGATATGGGGTTTATCAAGTGCCGTGGAAAGGGAAATAAAGAAAGAATTATACCTATAGGACAAACAGCCTCAAATGTCATTTCACAATATTTGAGACAAAATAGAGGACGCAAGCCGGGAGAACAGGCATTATTTCTGAATCATCATGGACGGAGACTGAGCAGGCAGGGTTTTTGGAAGATCTTAAAAGCGCTGACTGACAAAGCAAGAATTGAAAAGGAATTAACGCCGCATACACTCAGACACTCTTTTGCTACTCATTTACTTGAAAATGGGGCAGATTTGAGAGCTGTTCAGGAAATGCTTGGGCATGCTGATATCTCTACAACACAAATTTATACACATGTTTCTACAAAGAGAATTAGAGAGGTTTATTCACAATTTCATCCGAGAGCGTAATTCTCGGGGAAATTAGTTGTCAGACTTCAGACGTTTCTCTTGTAAGGAAGGTTATAGAATAGGTACAATAATATTAGTTAATTAAGGAGGAAGATCTTATGAGTGATAACAAATTCAAACGTATTCATCTGGTTGTAATGGATTCTGTAGGAATTGGTGAGGCACCGGATGCAGAAGCATTTAATGATAAGGGTGCACACACACTTGGACATATAGCAGATCATATGGGTGGTCTGAAAATGCCAAATATGGGCAGTCTCGGTCTATCTAATATAGTAGAAATTAAGGGGATCTCACCATCCGGAAATCCGCTAGCTAAATATACAAAAATGCAGGAAGCTTCAGTTGGTAAAGATACAATGACAGGTCACTGGGAGATTATGGGCCTCAATATAGATACACCTTTTAAAGTATACCCTGAAGGTTTTCCTGCAGAACTGATTCAGGCGCTTGAGGAAAAGACAGGACGTAAGGTGATTGGGAATAAACCTGCAAGCGGTACAGCGATTTTAGATGAATTAGGCGAAGAACATATGAAAACTGGTGCTTTAATTGTCTATACTTCCGCTGATCCGGTGCTGCAGATCGCTGCACACGAAGATATTATTCCAATTGAAGAGCAGTATAAGATCTGTGAAATTGCAAGAGATCTTACATTAGATGAAAAATACCTTGTAGGACGCATTATCGCAAGACCATTTGTTGGAGAACCGGGTTCTTTCAAGCGTACATCTAACAGACATGACTATGCATTGACGCCATTTAATCGTACAGTTATGAATGAATTGAAAGATGACCATTTTGATGTGATTGCGATCGGGAAAATTTCAGATATTTATAATGGTGAAGGTGTAACTGAATCAATCCGTACAACAGATAATATGGATGGGATGGATAAATTCATTCAGACATTTGATAAAGATTTTACGGGTCTGAGCTTTTTAAACCTTGTAGATTTTGATGCGCTGTATGGACATAGACGAGATCCTGAAGGATACGGGAAAGCGCTTGAAGAATACGATGAGAGATTGACAGAAGTTTTTGATAAAATGACAGATGATGATTTGCTGATTATTACAGCTGACCACGGTAATGATCCTGTACATCACGGAACAGATCACACACGTGAATATGTTCCGCTTCTAGTCTATTCTCCGGCAATTCAAAAAGGTGGAGAAATTCCTCTAAGAGAAACATTTGCAGATATCGGGGCAACTGTGGCAGAAAACTTTAATGTGAAGGCACCTGAATTCGGTAAAAGCTTTTTGAATGAGCTGCTGAAATAAATTTCACTTATTCAGGGCAGTTAAACTGCCCTGAATCAATACAATAAACATTGAAAAGAGGCATCATAAAATGAGAATGGTAGATGTAATTGAAAAGAAAAGAAATGGTGAAGAGCTCACGACTGAAGAAATTAAATTCGTTATCGAAGGATACACAAATGAAACAATTCCTGATTATCAGGTAAGCGCTTTATTAATGGCGATTTACTTTAAAGGTATGTCCCAGTCAGAACGTGCTGACCTCACGATGGCGATGGTGGAGTCAGGCGATCAGATCGATTTATCAGCAATTGAAGGAATTAAAGTAGACAAGCACTCAACAGGTGGCGTTGGGGATACGACAACATTAATTCTTGGACCACTGGTTGCAGCTGCGGGCGTACCTGTTGCTAAAATGAGCGGACGCGGGCTCGGCCACACAGGTGGGACGATAGACAAGCTTGAAGCAGTACCGGGCTTTCATGTTGAATTATCGAGTGATGAGTTTACGCGCCTTGTGAATGAAGAGAAGCTTGCAGTCATCGGACAAAGCGGAAACCTTACACCGGCGGATAAAAAGCTTTATGCACTGCGTGATGTTACAGCAACTGTAAACAGTATTCCACTGATTGCATCGTCAATTATGAGTAAAAAAATTGCTGCAGGTGCAGATGCAATTGTGCTTGACGTAAAAACCGGGGCAGGTGCGTTTATGAAGGACGAAGCACAGGCGCGTGAGCTTGCTGAAGCAATGGTTAAGATTGGCAATAATGTTGGGCGACAGACAATGGCTGTTATTTCTGATATGAGCCAGCCGCTCGGCTTTGCCATTGGTAATGCACTTGAGGTAAAAGAAGCAATTGATACTTTAAATGGTGAAGGACCTGAAGATCTGACAGAGCTTTGTTTAGTGCTTGGAAGCCACATGGTTGTATTATCGAAAAAGGCAGAATCGCATGAAGAAGCAAGAAAAATGCTTGAGGATGCAATTGAAAGCGGAGAAGCACTTAACCGCTTTAAGGCATTCCTGTCCGGGCAGGGTGGTGACGCATCTGTTGTAGATGACCCTTCAAAGCTTCCTCAGGCAGAGCATAAAATTGAACTTCCTGCGAAAGCGGGTGGTAAAGTCAGCCGTATCGTTGCAGATAATGTTGGAACTGCCGCAATGTGGCTTGGTGCAGGTAGAGCAACTAAGGAAAGTGAAATTGATCTAGCTGTCGGACTTCTGCTGAATAAGAAGGTTGGGGATGAGGTAAAAGAAGGAGAATCTCTCGTTACAATCTATGCAAATGATTTAACAGAAGTTGAGAAAGTAAAAACAAAACTGTATGAGAGTATCGAAATCTCAGCAGAAGGTCACGCACCGGCATTAATTGTTGATCAGGTAACAGGGGCATAATCATTAGAACCGCAGCTTAATTGCTGCGGTTTTTTTATGTATAAAAATAGCATTAATCAGCAATCATAATAAAAACCTCTAAAGGGCGTGTGTGAGTTGAAGAAGCTATTACATCTATTTTGCTTCAGTTTGTTTTTCTGCATTTTTTCACAAGCCGGTGCAGCTGAACTGAATTTAGACAAAGTAAAGTCAGGAATTTTAGTAGATGCAGATTCAGGGGTGGTGCTTTTTGAACAGAACAGTAAAGACCAGCTTCCACCAGCTTCAATGACAAAGATCGGTACATTGCTGCTGATTATGGAAGAGATCGATC
The DNA here is from genome assembly GCF_044789845.1 of Jeotgalibacillus malaysiensis. Taxonomy (NCBI): domain Bacteria; kingdom Bacillati; phylum Bacillota; class Bacilli; order Caryophanales; family Caryophanaceae; genus Jeotgalibacillus; species Jeotgalibacillus malaysiensis. The sequence goes on along the minus strand of NZ_CP085252.1, from coordinate 1,960,512 downwards.
AGGGCAGGCTCAAGTGGGAAGACGAAGTAACTACAAGTGATACAGCAGCAGGTATGGGTGGTTCACAAATTTATCTGAAGCAGGGCGAGAAAATGACAGTAAGAGAGATGGTCAAGGCAATCTCAATTGCTTCAGCAAATGATGCGTCAGTTGCCATGGCAGAGCATATTTCAGGTTCAGAAGAAGCTTTTGTGGAAAAAATGAATGATAGAATCGGTCTTCTCGATCTTAAGAATACTCATTTTAAAAACGTAACCGGTCTTCCTGAAGACGGACACTTAAGCTCTGCACATGATATGGCTATACTTGCTAAAGAGCTGTTGAAGTATGAGGAAATCACAGAATTCACTGGCACATATGACGATTATTTAAGACAGGACACAGACCCTTTTTGGCTCGTTAATACAAATAAAATGATCAAATCATATCCGGGTGCTGACGGATTAAAAACCGGATACACAAGTGAAGCCAAATATTGTCTGACCGCGACTGCTAAAAGAGGAGATATGCGTCTGATCAGTGTTATTTTCGGTGCAGAGTCTTCTAAAGAAAGAAATCAGCTGTCAGCCGAAATGCTGAATTACGGATTTACAAATTACGTGACTAAAACATTTAATCAACAGGGAGAAACAATTGCTGAAGCTGCTGCAGATAAAGGTTCCCCAGAAAAAATTGACGTTGTTTTAAGCCATTCTTTAAAAGTCATTGAGAAAAAGAATGAAAGTGCTGACTATCAAAGGAAAGTTTCAATTAAAAAAAATGTAAAGGCCCCGCTTAAGAAAGGAGAAGCGATCGGTCATGTAAGCGTATATAAAAATGGGAAAGAGATCTCAAGAGGTGCACTGATCTCAAAAGAAGACATCAAACGAGCCAAATGGTCAGCATTATTCACACGAACATGGAAAAAATCATTTTTTGCTAATTAAGTCGAAATACTACTTCTTTTTTCTAGTATTGTCACCTTGCAGGATTAGCTGGTTTCAATCGTGAATACACCGGATTACAGCTGTAAATGATCAGCTGAAGAAGGAGGAGTAGGTATGGCGTGCAAAGTGGAAGCTGAAGTCAAAGGAAGTGTACTGCTGCTTAGAATGAGTGGGGAGCTTGACCATCACGAAGTAGGACCTATTCGAAAAGAACTTGCAGATTTAATGGAAAGTGATTCGATCAGACACATTATTCTGAACCTCAAAAACCTGGAATTTATGGACAGCTCAGGACTTGGACTGATACTCGGGAGATATAAGTATTTACAAAAAATCGGAGGGAATATGGTGTTGTGTGCCGCTACTCCAGCTGTTAAAAGGCTGTTTGAGATGTCTGGTATGTATAAAATTCTGATGGTGGAAATATCTGAGGAGAGAGCACTTTCCAGATTGGAGGCTGTCCAATGAAAAATAAACTGGTCTGCCACTTTACTTCAGTCAGTGAAAATGAAGCACTTGCAAGAATGATTGCTGCATCATTTGTTGCGCCGTATGACCCGACATTGGGAGAATTAAGTGATATTAAAACAGTTGTTTCAGAAGCTGTGACGAATGCGATTATTCATGGGTATAACGAAGAGGGGTTTCATGAAGTCTGCATGAAATTGTCGATGGAAAACAGAATACTGACAATCGAAATAGAGGACCATGGTAAAGGGATCAGTGAACTGACAGAGGCAATGCAGCCTCTCTATACTTCAAGACCTGATATGGAAAGATCAGGAATGGGCTTTACAATTATGGAGCATTTTATGGATCAGGTAGAAGTAAACTCATTTGAAGATCAGGGGACGATTGTCAAAATGGTGAAGCAGCTATCCGCTGTTAAAGCCAATTGTATGTAGAGGATCATCAGATGAGTGTAAATTCGATTAATCATGAAGAGGTTCGTGAGTGGATCAGGCAGAGTCAGAATGGTGACCAGGAGGCACGGGATAAAATGGTTGAACAGAATGTCCGGCTGGTCTGGTCGGTTGTTCAGCGATTTCAACATCGGGGGTATGAGCTCGATGATTTATTTCAGATCGGATCAATTGGACTTCTAAAAGCAGTAGATAAATTTGATCTGTCCTATAACGTGAAATTTTCTACTTATGCTGTTCCGATGATCATTGGAGAAATTCAGAGGTTTTTAAGGGATGACGGCACGGTTAAAGTGAGCAGATCAATTAAAGAGCTTGGCTATAAGGTTAGAAAAGCCAGGGAACACTTATCAGCAGTATTAAATAAAGTCCCTTCACTTTCTGAAATCGCCACTTACCTTGAAGTGCCGGTAGATGACATTATTCTTGCCCAGGAAGCCTCAAAAGCTCCTTCATCTATTCATGAAACAGTATATGAAAGTGAAGGAGATCCAATTACGCTTTTAGATCAGCTTGCGGGACAGGACGATCAGTGGTTTAACCATATTGCACTTAAAGAGGCGCTGATGACACTGGATCATAGAGACCGCATGATTATTTTCTTCAGGTATTTTAAAGACTGGACACAATCAGAGGTAGCAAAAGAGCTTGGTATTTCCCAGGTTCAGGTCTCACGTATTGAAAAGAAAGTACTATCCTCAATTAAAGAATGGCTTGAAGAAGAACACATTGTGTAAAGGGGGTGAAGAGCGTGAAGACTTATATTGAGATGAAATCGAAAGTTACCCTTGAAGGTGGTCCGGTCCGGCTTGGGGATATTGCTGATATCTGGACAACTTCAGGAGCAAAAAGTGAGTTAACTGAACGATTGGTACTCGATGAGATCGATGGCAGGTATTCAATTATCTCAAGTACGGACATTCTCCGCATAGCAGGACACTCGGATATAGCAATTACAGGCAATTCTTATACCGTAATTGAACGCCTTGAGTCAACGCGCTCTTCATCACTTCTGTTATGTATTGTGTGGCTTCTCTTGTTCACAGGCTCAGCACTCACAATTATGTATTTTCACGAAGATGTCAGTATGGCAGAAACTCAGCTGATTATCGTAAATATGCTTGGTGGTAGTCATCCGAACTGGTTTCATATTCCTTATTCAGCAGGTATTGGACTTGGGATGCTTGTATTTTTTAATCGACTTTTAAAAAAGCAGTTCAATGATGAACCGAGTCCGTTGGATATAGAAATCTATAAATATGAAAAATCTGTAGAAGATTATGTCAGAACGACTGATCAAAAGAAATGACCATTGTTACAGATCTGATCACTGCATTTATAGGAATTGCAGGAGGATTTGCAGTTGGTGGTGGGTTTGTCGCATTTATTTCAGTCCTGGGTGTACTTCCAAGAGTAGTAATCATGACTTCACAGCAAGTAAGGCTGAAAAGCATTGAATGGTCACTGATCATTGGTGCACTCTCAGGAACAGCTGCAATGTACCTGCCAATTAGTATAGACGTCTCATTAGCAGTTCCGATACTTGGATTATTATCAGGCGTATTTATTGGAATGATGGCAGCTGCGTTAACGGAAGTGTTGAATGTGATTCCTCTCATAACAAGAAGGCTTAAAATGACTGGAAGTCTGGAACTGATCATTACAGCGATCATTGCGGGGAAAGTAGCCGGTTCACTTTTTTACTGGCTGATCTTTTTACCGGTATGGAAGGGTTGAGTACATTGAAAAAACTCCCTAAAAAAAATCGGGAATTAGACAGCCGGCTCAAAGAAGCCGGTTTAGGCTTGAGTTTTGATTTTATTGTCAGAAAAATAGACTATGGTGATCAAAATATACACCTTTATGCCGTAAATGGCCTGTGTGAGACCCGGTATATAATGAAAATACTTGATGAATTAAGTGCGTTACATGAAATGGACCGCAGAAAAAATTTCAAAGCACTAGTTGACCAGAGGATTATCCATCATTCAGTTGAAATAATTGATATGGAAGACGTACTGATCAGACAGGTTTTTTCCGGCTTAATTGCGATAAAAATTGATGGTGAAGAGGAATGTTTTCTGATTGATGTCAGAACTTATCCCGGGAGGCAGCCGGAAGAACCTGATAATGAGAAAGTGGTGCGCGGATCAAGGGACGGGTTTGTTGAAAATATAATCGTCAATACAGCTCTAACGAGAAGAAGGATCAGGGATAAGGGAATCAGGTTTGAAATGCTTGAACTTGGTGAACGATCAAAAATGGACGTCGCAATTGGTTATATAGAGGGTATTGCGAATAAAGAGCTTGTTGATATTATCAGACAGGAAATTAATCAGATTCATACTGATGGCCTGATTATGACAGATAAATCCCTTGAGGAATATATCGTGAAACAGGGGTTTAATCCATATCCGCTTGTTAGGTTCACAGAAAGAGCAGATATTGCTGCTGAACACCTGTTAGAAGGGCATATATGTATTTATATCGATACGTCCCCGAGTGTGATCATTGCACCTTCAACATTTTTTCATCATGTACAGCATGCTGAGGAATACAGGCAGTCACCTGCAGCAGGAACAATGCTCAGATTTATCAGATTTACAGGCATTGCTGCTTCAATTGTATTGCTTCCGCTCTGGTATCTGATGGCAATTGACCCTTCTTTAAAACCGGATTCATTATCATTTATCGGCGTGAAAGAGGAAGCAGCCATTCCATTGATCATTCAGCTATTATTAGCCGATATCGGAATAGAATTTTTAAGAATGGCTGCCATTCACACACCTACACCGCTTTCAACAGCGATGGGATTAATTGCAGCTGTACTGATTGGGCAAATTGCGATAGACGTTGGATTGTTCGTGCCGGAAGTTATTTTATATGTATCAGTCGCAGCGATTGGAACTTTTGCAACGCCAAGCTATGAGCTTAGTATTGCAAATAAATTTGCACGTATATTTCTTTTAATCCTTACCGCATTTTTCCATACAACAGGTTTTATTATTGGCATTACGGTTTTAATTGTTTTTCTGGCACAGATGCGTGTCTTTACTGTGCCATATTTATGGCCATTACTACCCTTCAGACCACTCGCACTATTACAGATCGTCGCAAGGGCTCCGATTACAGGTACTGTGATCAGACCGATGATCGTCAAGGCGGAGGATCGTGTCAGACAAAGGCGCTCTCATTAATCAATTGCATTAAAACGCTTTACTGTGGTAATGTACTTACTATCTATTAATGATATTCTGCAGTAAAGAAGGGATCGTAACATGTATTATTATGGTACATCATCAATTAATGAAAAAGGTCATCTAACGATTGGCGGGGTAGATACAATTGAACTTGCAAATGAATTTGGTACTCCGCTGTATGTTTATGATACTCAGCTGATCAGGGAACGTGCCCGCGGCTTTAAAGACACTTTTGAAAAACTTGGTGTTTCATCTCAGGTAGCATATGCGAGTAAAGCTTTCTCATCAATCGCAATGATTCAGCTGATTGCTCAGGAAGGCTTAAGTCTTGATGTCGTTTCAGGCGGTGAATTGTATACAGCGCTAAAAGCAGGATTTGCCCCTGAAAAAATTCATTTTCATGGTAATAATAAGAGCCCTGAAGAAATTGCTATGGCACTGGATGCCAATATAGGCTGCTTTGTTGTTGATAATTTCTATGAGATTGAGCTTTTATCCGGTATTTGTGAAGAAAAAGACAAAACTGCTTCCATTTTACTCCGTGTAACGCCCGGTATTGAAGCACATACGCATGATTATATTCTGACAGGTCAGGAAGATTCAAAATTTGGTTTTGACCTTCAGAATGGACAGGCTGAGGAAGCACTGAAAATTGTTCTTCAGGATCATCACTTTAATGTGCTTGGTTTACATTGCCATATTGGATCGCAAATTTTTGAGACAACCGGCTTTATCATGGCTGCTGAAAAGATGATTGAAAAGATGGCAGACTGGAGCGCGTCTTTAAATTTTAAAGCTGAAGTATTAAACCTCGGTGGCGGGTTTGGCATAAGATATACAAAAGAAGATGAACCGCTCGCTCCAGGTAAATATGTGGAAGACATTATCACAAAAGTAAAGTCACTAATGGCAGATCATCAGCTTTCAATGCCTGAGATCTGGATTGAACCAGGCAGATCGTTAACAGGAGATGCAGGTACTACTTTATATAAAGTAGGTTCATCCAAGCATGTTCCTGAGGTAAGAAACTATCTTGCAGTGGATGGCGGGATGAGTGATAACATAAGACCAGCTTTATATAATGCAAGATATGAAGCAGTCATCGCAAACCGTCCGGAAGATAATACAGATTCAGTCGTCTCTATAGCCGGAAAGTGCTGTGAGTCAGGAGATATGCTCATTTGGGATCTGCCTATTACCACTCATCAGCCGGGAGATATACTTGCAGTATTTTGCACAGGTGCTTATGGCTATGCGATGGCAAACAATTATAACCGTCTTCCGCGTCCGGCAGTTGTATTTGTTGAAAATGGTCATGCAGAACTTGTAATTGAACGCGAGAATTTTGAGGATCTCATTAGACACGACCTGCCGCTGACTTTTTCAGGAGCGGATATAAAATAATGAAAAAACAAAATGCAATTACATTTATTGTCTTACTGATACTTGCCGTGATCTGGGGTATTATTTACTGGATTTTTATTGTATAAGGACAAAATTGAAAAGTTCTGATACATTTAGTATGATATGTTACGGTGTAAGAGCTGTGCAAATTTTACTGGATCACCTGCTGATATATTTCAGCAGATTACGATTACGCTTGGTGAGGAGTACTGTATGTTAATTCGTTATAAAAAATCCTTTGAGAAAATTGCGATGGGCCTGATGTCTTTTATGCCGACAGAAAAAGACATTAAGCAGTTACAGCAGTCGATGAAGCAGTATGAGGAAGAAAAGAACTATCAGTTGTTTTTGTGGAAGGAAGAAGATATCATTGGCCTGGCAGGGGTGGAAATCGAAGAAAATCAGATTACGCTACGCCATATTTCAGTGAATCCGTCTCACCGAAACGAGGGAGTAGGACAGCGTATTGTTGCAACACTCAAGGATATGTATACAGAAAAAGAATTGGTAAGTACTTCTTATACAGAAGGATTCCTTCAAAAATGTGAAGATAATGAAACCGCAGCCGATTAAAAGCTGCGGTTTCATTTTTTATTCAGGATCCTTTGATACTGCATTCAGCTTTGACCGGTTAAGCAGGGCGCGCTTTCTTAACGATATAACCTCAGACCGATCACGTAACATATGACGATTTATTAAATCAGCATTTGCGAGATTGCTTTCGCTACCCCAGGTAAATCCATTTCGTCTGCATTTCTGCTGACAGAGATTAATTAAAGAAGGGTCAGTTAAAGGCAGGGTGACGCTCTGGTAGGGTGACCCAATCAGGACAGCACCTTCGATTTCACTGATTAATTCCAATAAGCTTCTGGTATCAAGTGCCAGGTTATTGCATTCAGGAGTGAATACAGTAATCTTTTGTTTAGATTGCTTAATCATTGTTGCAGCACCCTTAAAATTTCCGCGGCGGTGATGATATAGCGCAACTGCAAGCTGTATCAGTCCGACCCATACTGAATTTTTCCCTCTGTTAGTATGTTCCTTCCAATATTCTTCAAGGATTTCATGACATTCAAAGTAATCACGGTCTCCATGAAAGTGAACTAAAAACTGAATATATGCGTCAGGATAATGGACGACAGTCACCTCCAATTTTTGATTTAGTCTATCACATTGCTTACTCAGCTCCAAATGTTTTGAAAATACCACACAGTAATGATGACAGCAAGAATCATCCCAGTTAGATCTGCGAGTAATCCAACTGCAAGTGCCCTGCCCATTTTCTTTATACCTATAGCACCAAAATAAACAGTTAATATATATAAAGTCGTATCAGTACTGCCCTGGATTACAGCAGCGAGCCTTGAAATCATGTGCTCAGGACCGAAAGTATGAGTCAGATCGGCTGTAATACTGAGAGCAGCAGTCCCTGATATTGGACGTGTCAGAAACAGGGGGAAAAGTTCTGCCGGCACACTGAAATAAACAAATAATGGTGCGATTAAATCCGTAATAAAAAGTAATAACCCGGAGGATCTTAAAACACTGATTGCAGCCATCATCCCGACCAGAAAAGGCAGCAGTTCAGCAGCCATTTGTAATCCTTCTTTTCCACCACTTACAAAAGCACTGTACGCATCTGTTCTGGTAATCAGAGCAGCCAGCAGAATCGTAAGAATTAATAAAGGCAGGATCAGTTTTGTAAAAAAAATAAACTCAATCATGATGCTTCCCTGAAGCAATCTTCCAGCTGATTCTGTCATACATCATTGCAGCAGAACATGAACAGATTGTGGCTAAAAACGCAGGAATCACGATATCCATTGGATCGGCAGCACCTTCAGATAGGCGCATTGACACAATTGTAGCGGGGAAAAATGTAATTGCAGCTGTATTCAGACATAAAAAAGTGACCATGGATCTACTCGCTTTTTCAGGGGTGGGATTCATCGTCTGCAATTCTTTCATGGCCTTCACACCAAATGGAGTGGCTGCATTTCCAAGACCAAAAAAATTCGCTGAGAAGTTTGTCATGATGTATCCGGCAGCGGGATGATTCTTTGGCAGGTCAGGAAACAGCCTCCTGATGAACGGATAGCACAGTCTGGTAATAACATTCAGCAGCCCCGAGCGCTTGGCGATCTCCATCATCCCCAGCCAGAGCGTAAAAACCGCAGCAAACCCTATGACCAGTTCAACAGCCTGACCTGCCGATTCAAATAAACCTTTGTTCACTTCATCAATCGTTCCATTAAAAATACTATAAATCAGTCCTGAGGCTAGCATGAAGATCCAGATTAAATTTACCATTTAAAAAGCTCCTTCATTTTCCTGATCAGGTTTTCATAAAGTGCAGGTGGATCAACCTTTTTTTCTTCGATTGGAATACTGCTGATTTTTTCTCCATTTACATAGACGATAAGCTTTGCATTCTTACCCTGGACCATCTGATAAACAATCCGTTTTTGTTCTTTTTTTGTTAAAGGAATTTTCTGTTCAACGTTTGATATGTATTGTATATTCTCAGGCATACCCGGCAGGACAGGGAGAGCACCGCGGGTAATCAGTTCAGTCATTTCGTATTGACCGAATCCGTGTTCAAAAAGTGACATATGGTCATTCCAGTCATCAGGTCCGTTAATTGTGACAACGATAAAAGTGAGATCTTCTTTTTTCGCAGTTGTTACAAGAGTTCTGCCTGCCTTTTTTGTAAATCCAGTTTTCCCTCCATTTGCATATGGATAAAGTCCGGTCACAAGTTTGTGTTTATTTGTCCAGGGATAAGCATCTTTAAAAGATGGAGTATACTGTGCAGTTGAGAAAATTTTTTGAAATGTTTGATCCTGCATTGCCTGCTGAGTCAGAATTGCCATATCAAAAGCTGTTGAGAGGTGCTGATCATCTGTATCCAGGCCATGAGGATTTGTAAAGTGACTGTTTTTCATTTTAAATTCTTTAGCCTCTTTATTCATCAGGTCAGAAAACGCTGAAACTGAACCACTGATATGCTCAGCGATAGCCACTGCAGCATCATTGCCTGATCTGAGCAAGAGTCCATAAACAAGATCTTCGAGTAAGACGGATTGTCCAGCCTTTAAATATAAACTGGACCCCTCGGTAGAAGATGCTTCACTGGATATTTTAACTTTGTCGGTTAAGTCACCATACTTAATTGCTAAATGAGCGGTCATGATTTTTGTGATACTTGCTATTTTCATTTGTTCATGTTCATTTTTATTAAATATGACCCTTCCGCTTTCTGCTTCAATCATTACTGAGGAGTGCGCAGAAACATCAATCGCATAAGCAGGCTTATAAAGTAAGAAAAAGAGTAACGAAACAATGACGATTTTTTTAATCGGATACACCACCTTTCACATGTATCTTTATGAGAAGTTACGAAAAATTAGACCTTTGCAAAAGAAAAAACACATGCGTTGGCATGTGTCATTCATTCACTGAGAGTCCATTTTTTAATGATTCAAAAAACAGATCACTATCTTCTTTCTCATCTTCTTCGATATCTTCCGGAAGAGGGGGGAGTTCTGACAGATCTTTTAATCCGAGATAATCCAAAAACTCTTCTGTGGTACCATACAGAATTGCCCTGCCGGCACCTTCGTTTCTTCCAACCTCTTTAATTAATCCTCTTGCTAGCAGTGTATGAACCGGCCCATCCGTTTTAACCCCTCTGACTTCTTCAATCTGAACGCGTGTAACTGGCTGCTTGTATGCAATGATTGCAAGGGTTTCAAGCCCTGCCTGAGTAAGAGAAGAAGGTGAAGGTGAATCAGCTAAAAGCTTAATATAATCCGATAAATCTTTTTTTGTAACGAATTGATATTTTTCTGCATAAATAGCGATCTCGATCCCTCTTGATTCTTCATGCTGATAGCGATCCTGCATTTCCTTCATCAGCTCTTCGGCTTCAGAAGGGGAAATGTGAAGTGCATTTGCGATCTGGTCATTAGATAACCCGGCATCTCCTGCTGTGAATAAAAGTGCTTCTGTAATTGCTTTGTGATTATGACTGGCCAACTAATGACACTCCTTCAGTACTTTCAACCATAATTTCCGAAAAATTATGATCCTGATTAATATGAATTTCCTGTCTTTTTACAAGTTCAAGTACTGCTAAAAACGATACAACCATATGCGGTTTTTCAGCAACAGGAAAAAGTGCCGAAAAAGGTCTGGGTGCAGCATGGGCACGAATTGTTTCCAGGATTTCAGTCATCCTTGTTTCAATTGAAATCTCCTGTCTTGTGATTCTTGTAGACATTGGTTTTTTAATTTTTTTCCGTCGCATCAGTTTGTTGAACGCTCCGATCAGTTCTGCAAGATCAATCTGAGTTTTCTCACCTGACTCGATTGGCTGAGAATAACTGCTGAGGTCTTCAGGTGGTTTAGTGTAATGCATATTTCTATCATTTTCTTTTTCCTTTAGTTCAGTGGCAGCTTTTTTGTATTTTCGATATTCAATCAGCTTTTCGACAAGCTCTTCGCGCGGATCTTCTTCAAATTGCTGATCCTCTTCCCAATGTTCTTCCTGTTTAGGAAGGAGCATTCGGCTTTTAATGGACATTAGTGTTGCTGCCATTACAAGATACTCACTGGCTGTATTCAGTTCGAGTACACTCATTGCTTTGATGTAAAGCGTGTACTGCTCAGCTATTTCAGCCATCGGGATATCATAAATATCAATTTCAAGACCTTGTATCAGATGCAAAAGGAGATCCAGGGGACCTTCAAAAGCATCGACTTTAACTGTATATTCCATATCCTCACCATTTTCTTAAAGCATTCTTGCTGAGATTCCTCAATAGTGCTAATTATATCTGAATAAAACGTCAGTTCCAACAGGAAAACAAGGTTTTGTTATGTACTGATTTGCTTTTAGGGGTAGATGTGACATAATGCTGTAAGAAGCAGAACAAATGAAGAGGTGTAAAAGATGGAAAGATTACAAAAAGTGATTGCGCACGCAGGTGTAGCTTCTCGCAGAAAAGCAGAAGAACTGATTGCCGGAGGAAAAGTTAAAGTGAATGGTAAAACCGTAACAGAACTGGGCATTAAAGTAACGCCTTCAGATAAAATTGAAGTGGAAGGTGTAAAGATCGAGCGTGAAAACAAGGTTTATTATTTATTTTATAAACCGACCGGTGTGATCTCAGCTGTTAGTGATGATAAAAACCGTAAAGTTGTAACGGATTATTTTGAATATGTTCAAGAAAGAATCTACCCGGTTGGACGGCTGGATTATGATACTTCAGGATTACTGCTGTTAACGAATGACGGCGAGTTTGCTAATCTGCTTACTCACCCTAAATATGAAGTGCCTAAAACCTATATCGCCAGAGTAAAAGGGCTTGTTAAGAGAGAGACACTTAAAAAGCTTGAAAAAGGGATCAAGCTCGAAGATGGAATGACCGCTCCTGCGAGAGCTAAAGTGATTTCAGCTGATAAACAGAAGGATAAAACGATTATTGAAATCACCATTCATGAAGGGCGTAACAGACAGGTGAGAAGAATGCTTGAGGCTGCCGGTCACCCTGTGCAGAAGCTTAAAAGAGAAAGATACGGTTTTCTTCATTTATCAGGGTTGAACGCAGGTGAATCAAGAGAGCTGTCTCCACATGAAGTAAAACAGCTCAGAGCACTCGCTGAAAATGGCCAGAACAACTGATAAGTTTCACAGTTCATTCAAATACTGTGCGCTAGTCCTATTCCTGTGAATGCTATAATGACAATGAAACTTTATGGATTTACGCATTAAAAGGGGGTAGCAAAAGTGAGTAAGAAGAAAAAGCAGAGGCTGATTATGCGCGTCTCTATTCTTGCGGTGCTGCTGGCAGCAATATCATACACTATCTACTCCAGTGTAGCAGGAGATGAAAGACTGCTAGTGGGAGCGGGTGATCAGGCACCTGACTTCAAGCTTGAAGATCTGAATGGAGAATCACATCAGCTTTCTGAATATAAAGGTCAGGGTGTTTTCTTAAATTTCTGGGGAACCTGGTGTAAACCATGTGAGAAAGAGTTCCCTTATATGCAAAATCAATACGAGGTTTATCAGGACCAAGGGATTGAAGTTCTTGCTGTTAACGTAGGTGAGTCTCATTATAAAGTCTCTAATTTCGCAGATGAATACGGTCTGACTTTTCCTGTAGTAAGAGACGTTAACAAGGATGTCATGGATGCATACTCAATCGGACCGCTTCCGACTACACTGTTAGTTAATCCGGAAGGTGAAATTGTAAAAGTAATTAAAGGTGAAATGACTGAAGAAGACGTTAAGTCCTACATGGAAATGATTAAACCTGATAGTCAGGAGTCTTCTGAATGAGTAAAATAATTTGTCAATGCGGTCACGAAAATCCCGAAGGCTCTGAATTATGTCAGGCCTGTGGGCGTACGCTGACTGAGGCGGCTGCAAAAAGAAAAACACATGACGTCATGCGTTATGAAGGGATGGCCAGAAGATCACAGACCTATCATGCTTCAATTATCGATAAGATCTGGAACTTCTTTTCTTCTGTAAAAGTTGGCGTATCCTTGATCGTGATGACGCTCGTAGCTTCAGCGATCGGTACGATTTTTCCGCAGGAGTTTTTCATTCCGCAGAATGTACCTGCAGTAGAGTATTATGAAAGCAGGTACGGCCTTCCTGGTAAAATATATTACGTGCTTGGCTTTCATGATCTATATGGTTCATGGTGGTTTATGCTATTGGTAGCGGCAATAGGTACTTCTATTATAATCGCAAGTCTTGATCGTGGAGTGCCGCTTTATAAGGCATTGAAAAAACAAAGAGTGGAAAGACACGATTCTTTTCTTAAAAGGCAGCGTATTTATTCATCCTATGAAGGAAAAGCTTCTTCTGAAGTGCTGAATAAATTGAATGAAGGTCTGAAAAAAAGACGCTATAAAGTCAGGCAGGAAAATGGACATCTTCTTGCAGAAAAAAATCAATTTTCAAGATGGGGTCCCTATATTAATCATACCGGTCTGATTATCTTCTTAATTGGTGCGATGCTGAGATTTGTTCCAGGGATGTATGTGGATGAAATTTTATGGATCCGTGAAGGCGAAACAAGATCAATTCCAGGTACCGGACAGGAATACTTTCTGAAAAATGAGGGTTTTACCCTTGAAACGTACCAGGAGGGTGATTCTGAAGTTTTTGACCAGACGATTCAGAGAACTGGTGCTATCGCGAAAAATTTCCAGACAGATGCAATTCTATTTAAAAGAGATGAAAATTCAGTAGCAGGTTCACAGGATGAGCTGACAGAAGTACAGCACCATGCTATACAGGTAAATATACCAATGAAGTTTGATCAGTTTGCTCTTTATCAAACTGACTACATTGAAAATGAACTTTATAAAATGTCTTTTACTATGGACAATAAAGAAACTGGCGAATCTGCCGGTGAATTCACCGTTAATCTGTTTGACCCTGAAACATCGGGCGTATATGAATTAGACGATGGTTATTCTGTAGAATTAACCGGCTATTATCCTGATTTCAGCGGGTTTGAAGATGGTGAACCGCAGTCTGCTTCACCTCTGCCAAATAATCCTGCTTTTCTATTTAATATGATCTCACCTGAACATCCTGATGGTGAAGTGGCATTTGTAGCGATTCAGCAGAACCTTGAACCTCTGGGTGAAAATGAATATGAGATCAGTTTTAATGGAATTGAAACAAGAGATCTTTCCGGCTTAACTGTAAGAAAGGATTTAACCTTGTGGATACTGGCCCTTGGCGGCGCTATTTTTATGTTCGGCGTAGTAGTGGGTGCATACTGGAATCACAGAAGAATCTGGATCAAGCAGGGGTCTGATGGAATTCTTTATGCAGCAGGACACACAAATAAAAACTGGTACGGATTGAAAAAAGACATTGCTCCGGCATTCGAATATGCGGGACTCGATCAGCCTGAAGATCATCAGGAACTGAAAGAATCCAACAGCAATGCGAAGGAGGAAGAAGGAAGTGGCACAACTCGCCAGCATAAGTAGTACCCTGCTTTATACAGCATTTCTATTATACCTAGTAGCTACTGTATTTTTTGCAGGATCCATTAAATCTAAAAAACATACAAATCAGATTGGAAAGAACAGATGGGCCACGATTGGTATTACGATTACAATCATTGGTTTTGCAGCACAGTTAGGGTATTTCATCACAAGATGGATTGCTTCAGGACATGCGCCGGTTAGTAATCTGTTTGAGTTTATTACATTTTTTGCAATGATGCTTGTAGCGTCATTTATCATTATTTATTTTATTTACAGACTTCATGTGCTTGGTGTATTTGCACTGCCGATCGCATTGCTGATCATTGCATATTCAAGTATGTTTCCAAGAGATATATCACCGCTTATTCCTGCTCTGCAGAGTGACTGGCTAGCCATTCACGTATCTACCGTTGCAGCGGGTGAAGCGATTCTTGCAATCAGCTTTGTAGCAGGATTAATCTTTCTTTTGAAAGACATTGATCTTTCAAAAGGAGGTAAGCAGGTATTTTGGCTTGAAGCCATTATGTTCAGTATCATTCTTGTTGTCGGATTCATTATCAGTGCAACTACTTTTTCAATTGCGGGCTATGAATCAGAATTTACTTTTGTTAATGCAGATGAAGAAGAAACAGTTGTACAATATGCGATGCCTGCACTTGTGACGCCTAATGAAGGTGAACTGCTGACAGAGGGAGCATTTTCATCAGGTCTTGAAATGCATCCATTAGTAAATGCACCGAGACTGAATACAGTGATTTGGTCAGTTGGAATTGGTGCAATTTTATACTTATTAATCAGATTAATTACAAGAAAGAAAGTGGCGGCTTTATTTCAGCCGCTTGTCAGAAAAGCCAATCTGGATATGCTTGATGAGATCGGCTACCGTTCAGTGTTAATCGGATTTCCGGTATTCACACTCGGCGGACTTGTATTCGCGATGATCTGGGCACAGATTGCCTGGACGCGCTTCTGGGGATGGGACCCGAAAGAAGTATGGGCGCTTATTACCTGGCTGTTTTACGCAGCATTCCTTCACCTCAGACTATCGAGAGGATGGGAAGGAAACCGTTCAGCCTGGCTAGCAGTAATTGGATTTGCTATTATTATGTTTAACCTGATAGCAGTTAACCTGATTATTGCAGGACTACACTCTTACGCTTAATCAATGCCCTCACGTGTAAGTGAGGGCTTCTTTTAAATACATATCTGATGAGGGGGATTTTCAATGAATGAACTTGGTCATATTCTTGTAGTTGATGATGAAGAAAGAATCCGCAGGCTGTTAAAAATGTATCTGGAGCGTGAGGGATACACCATAGAAGAGGCTGAAGACGGTGAAAAAGCACTTAAAAAAGCCCTTGAAGAAGATTTTGACTGTATTTTACTCGATTTAATGATGCCAGGAAAAGATGGAATTGAAGTGTGTAAAGAGCTTCGTGAAACAAAAACCACTCCTGTGATTATGCTTACTGCTAAAGGTGAAGAAGCAAACCGCGTACAGGGATTTGAAGTGGGAACGGACGATTATATCGTCAAACCATTCAGTCCGCGTGAGGTTGTCCTCCGTGTGAAAGCACTTTTGAGAAGAACTGCAACAAGCAGTTTTGTCAATACAGATACAAAAGCAAAAGATATGATCGGCTATAACCATCTGGTAATAGACAATGATGCCCATCGTGTTACTGCAGATGGGCACGAGGTAACATTAACACCGAAAGAATATGAGCTACTGTTATTTTTAGCTAAAAGCCCGGATAAAGTATATGACAGAGAACAGCTGTTAAAAGAAGTATGGCACTATGAGTTCTTCGGTGACCTCAGAACGGTTGATACACACGTGAAAAGATTGCGTGAGAAGCTGAACAGGGTATCTGAAAAGGCCGGGAAAATGATTGTAACGGTATGGGGAGTAGGATATAAGTTCGAGGTTGACGAATGAGAATCTGGAGAAGCGTAGTAGGCAAGCTGTGGATGACAATTCTGCTGCTTGTCTCCTTTGTTTTATTCATCCTTACAATTCTGCTGCTGGAGTTTTTTCAGAACTACCATGTAGAAGAAGTGGAAGAGTCTTTAAGATATGAAGCGCAAAAATCAGCAAGTGTTTTAGAAGAACACGATGATCTTGATATGAGTATTCAGATCGTAGCTGAAATACTTGATGATCCCGTACACTCAGTTGTCGAGATCAATGAAGAAGTGGTTTTTTATTCCGATGAATTATCATTCCAGGATACGCTGCAGGCAATAAACCGCAGTAATTCAATGGAAAGAATCTATTCAGATGGAACAGTTGTACAGCATGAATTTCCATCAGGTGACGACTTTGATAACCGTTATAACAATATAATGGTCGTCGGTGCACCTGTCAGCAGTGATGATGGGGAAACCACTGGTGCCGTATATGTTTATCAATCTTTAGAAGCAATTCAGCAAACAACTGAACAGACAACGAGATTGATCATTCTTGCAGCAGCAATCGCAATCATACTTACGACGATTTTTGCATTTTTCCTGTCAACAAGAATCACAGCTCCACTCAGAAAAATGAGAGAAGGTGCTTTTGAAGTGGCAAGAGGTAAGTTTGACACTAAAGTACCAATTCTCTCGAATGATGAAATCGGTGAATTGGCGACAGCTTTTAATCAGATGGGCAGACAGCTGAAACATCATCTTGATGCGCTCAGTCAGGAGAAGGAGCAGCTTTCAAGTGTACTCAGCTCAATGGCAGATGGGGTCATAACTTTTAATAAAGATTGTACAGTTCTTGTCTCAAATCCCCCTGCTGAGCGCTTTCTGCAGAACTGGTATGATGAGCAGGAAGGATACACAAAGCTTGCACTGCCGCCAACGCTTGAATCTCTGATTACAAAAGTGATGAAAACGAATGAGGAACAGGTAGGCGAGCTTGAAGTAAACGGACGTTCCTATGCTGCGATTATCAGTCCGCTTTATAGCGGTCAGACAGTAAGGGGAGCAGTAGTGGTTCTCAGAGACATGACAGAGGAAAGAAAGCTTGAAACACTCAGAAAAGATTTTATCGCAAATGTGTCCCATGAATTACGAACGCCAATTTCAATGCTGCAGGGATACAGCGAAGCCATCATCGATGATATCCCTCAAAGTGACGAGGAAAGAAAAGATATTGCAAAAGTCATCTATGATGAATCTTTAAGAATGGGCAGACTCGTCAATGAACTGCTTGATCTTGCAAGAATGGAAGCTGGACATATTGTTCTGAATAAAGAGGAAGTTATCGTGAACGAATTCTCCTCCAGGGTCTTATCAAAGTTTAAGCTTGGACTCAGTGACGAAGATATTACGATGTCCTATCAGACTGAACTCGATGATACGACTGCGATCAGTATTGATCCTGACAGAATAGAGCAGGTGCTGACAAATCTTCTGGATAACGCAATCAGACATACGAGGGCAGATGGGAAAATAACAATAAAAACGCAGAAAGAACATCAACTTATCCGTTTTGATGTGATCGATAATGGCGTTGGTATTCCTGAAGATGACCTGCCATTTATTTTTGAACGGTTTTATAAAGCCGATAAAGCAAGAACCAGAGGAAGAGCTGGTACAGGTTTGGGTCTTGCGATAGTTAAAAATCTGATTCAGGCCCATAAAGGTAAGATTAAAGCTGAAAGTAAAGTGGAAGAGGGGACAATATTCTCTTTTTATCTTCCCTGCTGACTTTATTATAAGCACTAAAAGGCAGACTGCTATGCCTGCAAATGAGTAATCTATCCTCTGTTTACTCATTTATGGGCGTATGCGTCTGCTTTTTGTTTTACTTTATTTAATTCAATGTTTATATCAAATGACCGGTCATGTAAAATGGGAATGTGAAAAACAACACGAAGTAGGGTTAATATTTAAAATGTGCTTAAGAAAGAAACTTTTTTTCATTGCTTACGACTAATGGTATGAACGGGGAGGAGACGGTTCATGGACTCCGTTTTAAAGAGGCTGTATACAGAGTATCAGCAGGATGTTTTTCAATTCTTAATATATATGGTTAAGAACAGAGACACTGCTGAAGATTTACTTCAGGAAGTGTTTATTAAAGTGATGAATTCCTATCACCGTTTTGAAGGAAAGAGTTCGGAAAAAACCTGGTTATTCTCTATTGCTAAAAACGTGACAATCGATTATTTCAGAAAGCAAAAAACAATAAGAAAAAGAGTAATGGATCACTTTGACTGGGGAGAGCGGGAAATATCAGGAGGCGAGCCGCTGCCTGATGAAATGCTTGAGCAAAGTGAGCAGGTGAAAAAGCTTTATGCCTGCCTTGACCATTGCACAACCGACCAGAAAATGGTGATCATTACACGGTATATACAGGATTTGAATATTAGTGAAACTGCAGAGGTGCTGGGATGGACAGAAGGAAAAGTAAAAACGACTCAGCACAGGGCAATTAAAAAGCTGAAGGAACTGATGTCAGATGAGGAGGAGGGAGTTCAATGACCAAACGCAAGTGGACTGAAGAGGAAATAGAAAACGAACTGAAAAAATTTCCTGAAATCAATAGCCGGATTGATCCGGAAGAAGTGTATCAGCATGTGAAACTGCGAAATAGAAAAATTAAGCCGTTTCACTGGATGCCCGTTGCAGCAGGGACCGCTGCTGTCGCTTTAATGGCAATTCTTGCTCCTGGTTTGTTTAATGAGGACGCCTCCTCTGATCAGCAGGCTTCAGACACAGCCCTTCCTGTCGCAGAAGAAGAATCAGCTGAGGTAGAGACAAGTGAAGAAGCAAGTCAGGATTCATCTGAAGAACAGAATGTTGAAATGTATGAGTCATCTGATGCTGATGAGGTGGCGGAAAATAGTGAAGAATCTTCAGAAGAGCCTGCTGCAGAAGAGGAAGAAGAATTAGAAACAGTGACAATTGAAGAGGAAAGTGAAAAAGGAATACTGTTTGAGGAGGACCTCGGTAATAACATGTATTTTGAAGCAGGCCTCGTGACCAGAGATGCATTTGTGATTCCTTTTACATTTGTAGTCCCACAGAGTGAAGCGGATCAAACACCACTTTCACTGTATCAGGAGTGGGCAGACAAAATAGATGAAGCATCTTTTGGATTTATGGATTATCACCCGATCAGTCAAAACTTAAGTGTAGAAGAAGGCAATGTGTCTGGTTTAATCGATAACCTGGATGAGAAAACACAAGGCGCATCCGCAGCCTTATTAATTGATGTATTAAAGGAAACTTTCGGATCATTCTATGATCAGTTCAGCATCATTGATGAAAATAATGAACCTGCAGAAATAGGTGAATTCGGACGTGTAGAATCTTATGATCTGAATCACGATAATAAAGGATTCTACATTTATGAAAATGAAGATGGCAGTTACTTTTATGCTAAAAGCTATGATCAATTCAGCTCAGTTCAGGAAGCACTGAATGCAATAGAAGAACAAGTGCCAAACGATCAATATGCATCTCCGGTTCCGGAAAACGTGGATATCAATTATGAAGTGAATGGCTCAGATATGACGGTATCATTTGAAGGAGATTTTACTGAAACTACAGAGATTGAGAGAAGACAGCTGATCGAATCAATTTTGCTGACTGCTGAATCTTTTGCTATCAGTTCAGTGCGCTTTAATGGTCTGGAAGATGAGTTTCTCGCAGGATACAGCTTCGATGAGCCGGTAAATGTTCCAATTGGTGGAAACACAGCATTTCTGCAATAAAAAAAGCTCCCGCGGGAGCTTTTTTTATTCGTATTTTAATGCATCGCCATCAAACGGCTCATCAGCTACTTTAATTGAATCAGTCGGGCAGCCTTCGAATGCATCAAGCATGTCATCGTAAAGTACTTCCGGCACCTCTACTGTTCCTTCATTGTCATCAAGAACAACAAATGCGATGCCCTCATCGTCATAATCATAAATGTCAGGAGCTGCAGCGCCACAGGCACCGCATGCAATACATGTATCTTTATCTACGATCGTATATTTAGCCAATTGGATTACCTCCTTGTTCAAGCATTTAAATTAATTAAAAATGTCCATTCCTTATTTTACTCGTACGTGTATTGATTTTCAATACTGAAGGTTACTTAATTTCATAATACCCATCTTGAAAAGAAAGAAAACTGTTGAACCTTCAAGGGGAGTGTTAAAATATATTTACGACTAATATGAAGGAGCATTCTTATGAATTATCTGGATGCAATTGTGCTGGCAGGTCTTGATATTATTAATGGTGAAAGAACACAATCCTCAATCTATCATCTTCTTAAGGGCAAAAAAACCTCACAAACGATACAGGATGCACAGTTATATGGCATCTCCCCACTATTTCAATTATATCGATCTATGAAAAGATCATATTATGATCAGAGAATTGAGTTTTTAAAGCATCATGGCATGATTGATGAGCAAGAAGAATTAAAGTTCAGACTCACTGCGAAAGGACGAATAGAACTGGCTGAATTCTTCTCCGTTCATCCTTTCCCTGTGTATTTGAACGGGTGGAAATACCATCAGGTCACACACCTCTTCTGGAAAAGACTCACACTTTCCGTCCAGACCGGGTCAAATCTGATTTATTCGCAGCATCAGTTTATTCCTGTCACCCGGGATTTCTATGTGCAGCAGTGGGTTAAAAAAATGATCAGCGAAAACCGGAACCGGTTAAAGGACTATACTTCACAGCTGAACAAAGAATTAACGGTACTTTTTGAAAGGGATGACTTTCCTGATTCTCCAGACCTGATTGTTCAGCAGCTTTCCGGATACAATCAGATTGGACAAACCAACCGTCAGCTCGCAGATCAATTAAACTGCGGACCGGATGAAATATTCACTAGATTTATTAATGAGCTGCACTATATGTTTAGAGTGATTGATGATGACAAAACCTGCTTTCCGCTACTATCTGAAATGATGGATACACAGGAAATAAAGTCTATCCCGTTTACTAGATCTACTGAAGAAACTTATCAATATGTTAAAAGAAATCTATCGATCGATCAGATTGCCTCAGTCAGAAGATTAAAAAGAAGTACAATAGAGGATCATATACTGGAGATCGCACTGCTCGATCAGCAATTTTCAATCCATTCATTTGTCACAGAACAATTAGCTGAAGAAATCAGAACATTTAAGGGGAGAAGTAACCGTTTGAAGTACATAAAAGAACATGTCCCTGAGGCTGATTATTTTCAAATCAGACTGGTGCTGGCAAAAGCAGAAAGAGGTGAACTCATTTGGAAGAATTACTTAAAGAAAAGTTTGGGTATCACACATTCAGAGCAGGACAAAAAGAGATCATCAGAACAATATTGAAAAAACAGGATACGATCGCGATGCTCCCCACCGGTACAGGGAAAAGTCTTTGTTACCAATATCCTTCTTATGTAAACAATGAAAGGGTATTAATTATTTCCCCTCTATTATCTTTAATGCAGGACCAGGTTGATCAGATTAAATTAAGGGGAGAAAAGAGAGCAGCAGCGATCAATTCATTTTTAAACTTTAACGAAAAAAAGCATTTAATCCGTCACCTTGCGTCATACCGATTTATTTTTTTATCTCCGGAAATGCTCTCATCAGCTGAAGTACTGAACAAGCTGAAAGAAATCGGAATAGGTCTACTGGTGATTGATGAAGCACACTGTATTTCCCAGTGGGGTCCTGACTTCAGACCGGATTATTTGAAGCTGGGTTCATTTAAAAGAGCACTTGGTAATCCGTGCACGCTCGCGTTAACTGCAACAGCCACCGATGAAATCAGACAGGATATCGCTTTGAAGCTTGAGCTGAATGATTGGAAAGAATGGGTTTTTTCGGTTAATCGTCCAAACATAGCACTTGAAGTAAAACAACTTGAGGATTCATTGGAAAAGGAACGAAAGCTCATTGATGAAATCTCCTCTAATCAGGCGCCTGGTATTGTTTTTTTCTCAAGTAAAAAGAAAGCTGAGGAGCTGCAGGCCAGAGCAGCATCTCATGCTGTAAGATCTGCTGTATATCATGGTGACATTGAAACCGAACAGAGAATTTTGATACAACAACAGTTTATAACAGGTCAGCTGGACTGGATTTTTGCTACGAATGCATTTGGAATGGGTATTAATAAAGAGAACATCAGGACGGTTATTCATTTTCACATGCCCTCATCGATCGAGAATTTTCTTCAGGAAATTGGACGAGCTGGCAGGGATTGTGAGCAGGCGCGTGCTGTTTTGCTTTATAGCAACAATGATGCAGCAATTCCCTTACAGCTTGCAGAGATTGAAAAGCCGGCATTATTTCAAATCGAGACTTTTCATCACTTGTACTCTGCAGGGAAACCGCCTGAGACAATTCAGCAGGAACTGATGTTATCAGATACACAATTGAGAGTGCTACTATATTATGCTGAGCATAAGAACGCTCACTCCTGGGCATATGAAATGGATCAACTGCTTGAAAGCAGGCTGCAGAAAAAACGCAGGCAGGTGCTTGATCTAAAAAGTTATATCGATACAAAAGGATGCAGAAGGGAAACTTTGCTTCACTTCTTTGGCGAGGAGATGAAAGAAAAGCAGAACCAGTGCTGTGACCGTTGCGGGCTGGAAGAGACCAAGATCATCAGCAGACCTGAAAAACCAAAAATCATTCATTGGAAAGATAGATTAAACCTTCTTTTGGTAGGAGATTAAATGGACAGTTATAAAGTTTACCCATGTCATGTGCTAAAACAGGCTGTGATTTATACTCAGATATTGATAATATTTGTTGCATCATTGCTGGCTCTCTTATTGTTTAATAATATCAATCAATTTACTGATATATTTACTATAAGTGTACAGGTGTTATTGATAGGTGTATTAATTGGATTGATCTGTGTTGTGGCAGACCTGCTGCTGATGAGAGTTCTGCCAAAAAGAGCGTTTGATGACGGGGGAATTAATGAACGCCTTTTTACATGTCTGAACCCTATGCAAATATTAATCATCACCATACTCATTGCTTTCAGTGAAGAGTTGTTATTTCGTGGTGTTTTACAAACCCATATTGGTTTCATTCCGGCAAATATCCTTTTTATCGCAGTACATTTCAGATACCTGAAAAACTTTTATCTGCTGATAAATGTTACTATTTTAAGTTTTCTTTTGGGATATGTGTATGAATATACCGAAAGTCTATGGTCAGTTTTCATTATTCACTTTATAATAGACTATATATTAGGTATTTATATTCATTATTCCAATAAAGAAGGGGTTTAATATGAAAAGAGATCCTTACAGAGACCGCGCTGAAAAAGACCGCAAAGAATTATTAGCTGCCAGCAGCGAGCAGGAAAATCAGGATGATGTGAAATCCAGACTTGAACTGCATGGGAAAAAAAGAGAAGAAAAAAAATCCAGCAAAAAACCATTTCCTCTAATTGGGTTACTGCTGGCATCATTTGTACTCCTGCCTTTGACAGTTGTTATAGTTTCGATCTTTTTCTTTTCAAACAGTGATTCAGGCATTACTAATGCCACGCTTGAGAATTCCAATGAATTTCAAATTGAAAAAAATAGAGAAACAGCTTTAAGTGATAAAGCTGAACCTGTTTTAGCAGGTGTAACAAATGATGAAGATGAATCAGAAGAAGTCCCTGAAGAGAAGCCTGCTGAGGATATTCAGGAGGAGGCGCCTGCTGAGGAGGCTCAAGCACCGGAAGAGCCTGCAGAAGAACCGGCAGAACAGCCTGCTGAAGAAACACCGTCGGAAACAGAGCAGCCATCTGGTTCAACCCATACCGTACAGGCAAATGAAACATTATATAGAATTTCAGTTAATTACGACCTTGGACCTGATGGGGTTGAGCAGCTAAGACAGCTGAATAATCTTGGTGACAATGAAATTTATGTTGGGCAGGTTTTACAACTCCCATAAAAGGATAAAGGGATTTAGTTGTTCTTTATAGAATGATTTTACAAACAGCTTTGCTGTTATTAATCAATTGGGGTGAATAAAATGTTCGTTAAAAGTGCGATGGTTCCGGCGATGAAATGTTATACAGTACAATCTGATGAATCTATTGAAAACGTAATAAACCTGCTCGAAGAAAAAGAAGTGGATGCGCTGCCTGTTTTAAATGGCGATACATATGAAGGTGTAACGACACGATATCACATTTATCAGGATTTCTTTAAATCCGGTCTTTCCAAGGAAGATTTCTATGCATCCAGGAATGCAGGAGATATTATTACACACCAGGATAACTATTTGCAGGGGGATGAAATTTTTGAGACAACACTTTACCAGTTAAATGACTTTCCTCTGATGTCAGTCGTAGATACTAAAAGAAGGTTTATGGGAATTGTGACAAGGTATGACGTGTTTAATCAATTCCGGAGTGCATTTGGCATGCATAAAGAAGGCGTCCGGATTGCATTCACTTCTGTTGAGACAGAGGGCAGAATTTCACGTCTGGCAGAAATTATTCAGCAATTTCATGAATCTGTTATCTCTCTTGTTACATTTGACGAAACTGATAAGCTTGTCAGAAGAATCGTACTGAAAATTGAAAAGAAAGATAATCTTGATAAATTTCTCAAGAAACTTGAAAAATCCGGATTCAGAATACTGGATATTAAGGAAGACTAGCACTAAAATCATTTCTCCGGCTCATGGGGAAATGATTTTTTTAATTACGACTTTGTTAAAGTTGACTGTTGATTGAAGCGAGAGGGGGGACGCATTCCATGACCGGACGGTGAGCCCGCATAGGCCTCACTCGTCCCTTCCTGTCACTGAGTCCCCCCTTTACGCTTCAATCACCAGATGTGCAGAAACAAAATCATCTTTTACATAACTTTGATTAAAAGGTTTTCAGGTTAAAACATATTCAGTTGAGCTTGAATCATATATAATAAATCATTGTTTGGTGATAATATCGGCTTATTCAGGAGGAAAAAATGAAATATTTATATGCAGGCATTGTCTTTTGCCTCTCTATAGGGTTATTGATGATAAAAAGAGCATTTGAAAACAACCTGATCACCCATCACATTAAATTAAATGACGCCTCAACATTTCCACCATTAAAAGTACTGTTTATTTCGGATATACACCGGCGTAAAATCCCTGAAAAATGGTTTCGTTCACTGCCTGGAGCGGATCTGATTCTGATTGGAGGGGATATGACAGAAAAGGGTGTGCCCTACGAGAGAGTTCAGTATAATGCATCACTGATTGCAAAAGCAGGGAAAGCCTATTTTGTATTTGGTAATAATGATGAAGAAGTAAATAAAAGAAAACTGACTGAAATTATTGAAGCTGAAGGAATAACGGTATTAGAAAACGAATCCGATATAATTAACGATCAGATTGCCATTGCAGGAATAGGAGATATCAATTATCAAAAAGATGATCTCTTAAAGGCATTAAGTAATGTTGGTGAGAAGGATGTGATCCTCCTGAGTCACGATCCGAGAGTTACGAGAAAGTTAAGTGACGTTAAGCATGCAAATCAGGTACGGGTCATCCTTTGCGGTCATACCCATGGAGGTCAAATCAGGGTGATGGGGTTTGGCCCTTACCAAAAAGGCAGGCTTATTAAACATCAGCAATATACACAGTTAATCAGTAACGGATATGGAACGACGCTGATCCCAATGAGACTTGGAGCAAAGTCTGAAGTTCATCTGCTTACGATCTCCTAAAAAGTTATATAAAACCTATACAAGTTTTACATCTTTGTATAATGAATATATAATTAGGTATCAAACAGTGTTGAGCAGGAGGTTGGCCATGAAAGCTGATGAAGGAAAATACAATATAAAAGCTGTCTCTAATATGCTTGGGGTTCAACCAGGTACGCTCAGAGCATGGGAAAGAAGATACCAGATGATTGCCCCCGTACGAAATGATTCCGGGCACAGGTTATATACTGATGAACATATCAGAAAGCTTAAATGGCTGGTTTCAAAAGTAAATGCAGGCTTTACAATTAGTCAGGCTGTGGCACTTTCTGAACAGGAGCATGACCAGATCATATCAGGCGATCAAAATGAAAATCAGCTGACAGTACTTAGAGAAGATTTATTATATGCTTTAATGAAATTTGATGAAAGCAGAGCGCATGATCTGATCAATGAGGCTTTTTCTTTATACACTGTGGATAAAGTACTGGTTGATATACTCGGCAGCATATTAATCAAAATCGGTGTGTTATGGGAAGAAGGCAGGATTACTACAGCTCATGAGCATTTTGCTACATCAATATTAAGATCGAGAATCGGAATTCTGATGCATTCTTTTCCTCAGAATAACTTCTTACCAAAAGTGGTAGCGGTATGTTCTCCGGGAGAGTGGCACGAACTGGGGCTACTGATATTTACACTTTATATCCGTAGAAAAGGTTTTAATGTGATATATCTTGGATCCAGCATAAAAGAAGGAGACATTCAAACTGTCCTTGACACAGTTGAACCGAAATTTCTTTTTATGTCATGCACGTTAAAAGACAATTTATCCCGTGCAAAGGATCTAATTATTGATCTAGAAGCTGAGTATAAGGATCTGGCAATTGGCCTTGGCGGACATGCAGTTAACATGATGAATGATGATGAAAAGAAAGGTTATGAAAAAAATCTCGTCGGGCTGAATAAGGAAGATTGGGAAGACTGGATCAGTAAAGCATTAAATATGTCAGCAAATTAATTGTATCAGAATGCAAAAACTCCTATTATGATTAGATAGGAGTTTTTTAAATACCCGGAACACACCGGTTTGCACTGAGGAGTGAATGAAGTGAAGAATGAACAGGTTATCGTAATCGGCGGTGGTCCATGTGGATTGTCAGCGGCGATCGAACTTAAAAATAAAGGAATCAATCCGCTTATTATAGAAAAAGGGAATATTGTGAATGCCATCTACCACTATCCGATCCATCAGACTTTTTTCTCTTCAAGTGAAAAGCTGGAAATAGGCAATGTGCCATTTATCATTGAACAGCATAAGCCGAAGAGAAATCAGGCGCTCGTTTATTATAGAGAAGTGGCCTTAAGGCATGATTTGAGAATTAACCGTTTTGAAAAAGTGGAGAATGTGACGAAGCAGGATGACTTATTTTTAATTCAGACTGATAAAGATCTTTATTCAGCAGATCAGGTAATCGTAGCGACCGGTTATTATGATCATCCGAATAAGCTAACCTGTCAGGGAGCAGAACTTGAAAAAGTTCATCACTATTTTAAAGAAGCGCACCCTTATTTTGATCTGGATGTGGCTGTCATTGGCGGTAAAAACTCAGCAGTTGATGCAGCGATTGAACTTCAAAAAGCTGGCGCAAGAGTAACAGTACTCTATAGAGGCAGTGAATATTCACAAAGTATTAAACCATGGATTCTTCCTGAATTTGAAGCGCTGGTAAAAAACGGCGTTGTTAAGATGATCTTCAATGCAGAAATAAAGGAAATTTCACATCAGGAATTAATTTATTCTGATGGCTTTAAGGAGATTTCAATAAAAAATGATATTGTATTCGCTATGATCGGCTATCACCCGGACCATTCATTTATTGAAGCGATGGGTGTGGATATTGATTATGATACAGGGAGGCCGCTGTTTAACCCTGAAACCATGGAAACAAACGTTGAAGGGATCTATATAGCAGGCGTTATCGCAGCCGGTAACAATGCAAATGAAATTTTTATTGAAAATGGCAGATTTCACGGAAATCAAATAGCAGACGCAATGATTAAAAAAGGAAGCTAAGCAGCTTCCTTTTTAATATAATTCAATTATTTAAACATGGATGCGATATAATCCGGATCGTCAGACTGTGAAAGTCCAATCATCAGTTTCAGTCTTGCCTTTTGACCGTTCAGCCCGTTAGAAAATATAACGCCTTTTTGCTTCAGCTGTCTGCCCCCGCCCTCATAACCATATACATCCTGAGTAATACCGTTAAAACATCTGGAAACGAGTACGACAGGGATGTTTTTGCTAATCAGGTCCTCAATGCCACTAACTGTCCCCGGCGGCAGGTTCCCCTGACCAAGTGCTTCTATAATGACACCATCAAACTTCAGATCTGCCAGTGCACTGAGCAACCTTGAATCCATTCCGGCATAGGCTTTGATGATTGCTACATTTTTACTGAGCGCAGAAATTGAGTACTTTATATCTAATTTGGGTGTATGGTGAAACAGCACACCACCCTTTGTAACAATTCCGATCGGGCCATATTGGGGACTCTGGAAGGTGGATACGTTGCTAGAGTGGGTTTTAGTAACATTGACAGCAGTATGAATTTCATCGTTTAACACGACTAGAACCCCTTTACCAAAGGCTTCATCACTTGTAGCAACTCTGACAGCACTAATCAGATTGTAAAGACCATCTGACCCAATCTCATTTGAAGACCTCATAGCACCTGTCACAACGATTGGAATAGACAGTCTGAGTGTCAGGTCCAAAAAGTATGCTGTTTCCTCTAATGTATCAGTTCCGTGCGTAATAACAGCGCCATGAATACCGTGCTCAAGATAATACTTTTCAATCAGTTTTTTTAATTCAAGCATATGATCCGGTGTGATATGAGGTGAAGGCAGTGTGAACGGTGCTTCAACAATAAAGTCAGCATAATCATTCAGATTCTGAGTATGTCTTAACAGGGGGTTGTTCCCTTCTGTTTTAACAGCGCCTGATTCGTCTTCGGACATTGAGATCGTGCCGCCTGTATGTATGAGTAATAATGTTTTTTTCGACATTTTCTCCCTCCCAAAAAGTTATTTGTGTAAATGAATTCTTTTCCATGATACGATGAGAAAAACGGATTGAAAAGAGGCAACAGCATGATCGCTCTAATTTCAGCTGCGATAGCACCGGGACTTGCTCTTCTAAGTTATTTTTATTTAAGAGATCAATATGACTCAGAACCTGTCAGGGTTGTGTTTAGAGCCTTTATTTTAGGGGTTGCAGTCACATTTCCGGTAATGTTTTTACAATATGTGATTGAGGTCGAAACCGATTTTTCAAATACGCTAATACAATCTTTCCTGGCATATGGATTATTAGAAGAATTTTTCAAGTGGTTTATATTATATTTTTTTATTTTTCATCTTGTAGAATTCGACGAACCTTATGACGGTATTGTTTATGGGGCAGCTGTTTCACTTGGATTTGCCACTCTTGAAAACGTATTATACCTCGCAGTATACGGACTAGAGGCTGCGATCGGGAGAGCACTTCTTCCTGTATCCAGTCACGCACTTTTCGGTGTCGTAATGGGTTATTACATAGGAAAAGCAAAATTTCACTTAAATAAAAAGCTTTTTATACTTATTTCTCTTATATTGCCCATATTGCTTCATACCACTTATGACTTTATTCTGATCAGCAGCAGGAACTGGATCTACTATATGGTTCCCTTCATGCTATTTCTTTGGTGGCTGGGTTTGTGGAAAGTTAAAAAAGCTCATATCCTGACAGATTATCACCATAAAACAAAACTGACATGAAAAGCATGCGGCTGCATGCTTTTTTAATTTGCCTTTTCTAAAAAGGTCTATGCTCATTTTTCAGAAATTGAATTGTATAGAATAGATGAATTGGTTCAGATTATTAGTATCAGTTTGATAGGAGGAATCTGTATGCAGAAAAACTTTTGTATGGTTTTGTTGGCTTTTTCAATTTTTTTCAGCAGTGTATCAGTAACTGATGCATTCAGTGGTCAGGTGATTCAAAAAGGCGCTTTTGGGGATGACGTGATTGAATTGCAGTCAAGACTTCAGTATATCGGCTATTACAAAGGTCAGATTGATGGAGATTTTGGATGGGGCACTTACTGGGCTTTGAGAAATTTCCAGTCTGATTACGGTATGGAAATAGACGGACTTGCAGGTCCTGAAACGAGACAGAAATTAATTAATGCCAGTGAATACAATGAGTCGTTTGTAAGGGAAAACCTAAATAAGGGAGTGAAATTTACACATTATGGCGGAACTCCTTTAAAGAATCAGGTTAAGACAGAAACGGTATCCAAAAAACTGAAATTACCAAACGGTTATTCTGAAAATGATATTAAATTAATGGCTAATGCAGTTTACGGTGAAGCAAGGGGAGAGCCTTATGAAGGACAAGTTGCTGTAGCTGCAGTTATTTTGAACAGAATTGAAGATGAAGCGTTTCCTAATACCGCATCCGGCGTTATTTTTGAACCTCTTGCATTTACTGCTGTAGCTGATGGCCAAATCTGGCTGACACCAAATGATCAGGCAAGAAGAGCTGTAATGGATGCAATAAACGGGTGGGATCCGTCTGAAAATGCATTATATTATTTTAATCCGGTTACTGCTACCAGCGAATGGATCTGGACCAGACCACAAATCAAAAAGATTGGTGAACATATTTTCTGCCTATAAATGAGGAGAATGAAAAATGAACTGGAAAAAAACAATTTTAATTGTGTTATTTTTATGTGCCTTTTCTGCAGCTGCCTTCGCAGCTTATCAGAAAGGTCAGGCAAATGCACTGCAAAATCATATGGAAAATCAATACCAGCGTGCCTTTCATGAAATGACTTTTCAAATGGACCTTCTGCATGATGAAATCGGATCAACTTTAGCAATGAACGGGGGCAGAACATTAACCCCGGCACTCACAGAAGTCTGGAGATTAACTTCGATGATTCACTCAGATATTGGCCAGCTGCCATTAGGTGTACTGCCTTATAGTGAAATGGAAAAGTTTCTGATGAAGATTGGCGAGTTCAGCTATCTGACTTCAGTGCGGGACCTTTCTTCAGAACCATTGACAGACGATGAATACAAAAAGCTTGAACAATTGTACGACCAATCAGCAGAGATACAAAATGAGCTGAGATCGATTCAGAACAGAATTCTGGAAGAAGAACTCAGCTGGCTTGATCTGGAGCAACTCATGGCCACTGGTGATGCGAAAGCACAGCCGGTTGTTGATGGATTTGCTAAAGTTGATGGAGCCGTAAAAGGGTATGCATCTGAAACTTTTGCACCAACAGAGCAGGAAACAGCTTCACAGCGAAGAAAACAGCTTCAGCATCTGACGGGAGATGAATTACAACCAGATGATGCATTAAGTATTGCTGAGAAGTTTTCCGGTAAGCAGCTCGAAAATGCTGATGTTTCAAAAAGCCTTAAAGGATCGACTTATCCATTTATATCTGTTACAGACAACGAAGAATCATTTTCAATGGACCTCTCTGTTAAGGGTGGGTATCCGCTTTATATGATTAAGGATAGAGAAATTTCTGAAGCGAATCTCAGCCTCAATGAAGCAGTTGCTGAAGCTGAAAAGTTTCTCGAGCAAAATGACCTGAATGATTTGAAACTTGAAAAAGGGCATCAAACTGATCACAGTGCTTCTCTCACATTCTCAAGGTATCTGGAAGACAGTGACATTTGGGTGCTGGATGATTCAGTCTATATTAAGGTTGCACTTGATAATGGAGAAATTCTCGGGTTTACCGGTTATGATTACTGGGCAGGTCACGGGGAGATTGAGCTTCCTGAGATTAAGTTAACAGAGAATGAAGCACTTTCACTGCTGCATTCAGAATTCGAAAATGCCGAGACCAGAATGACACTGATCAGAAATGAGCTTGATGAGCATGTATTGTGTTATGAGTTCACTGGTATAACGAATGACGAAACATTCCGGATCTATATAAACGCAGAAAGCGGTCAGGAAGAAAAAGTAGAAAAGCTATAAAGGATTTACTGAAAAAAGGAATTGAAAAAGTTTTTTTCTGTGCGATAATACCTATATAGCCGAGTATAGGTGGGTGTATCAGATGAAAATAGGAACAGTTCTAACGATTGAACCAATGCATGCTTCAAGCCATGACAAGTATAAAAGCAGACTGGTTGAAATTAGTGGAGGTAAGCTGTTTATTGATTATCCAATAAATATGACAACGAACAAAACTGTATTTTTAATTGATGGAATGCAATTAAGAATAAGCTATACAACTGAAAATAATAATGCTTTTTCTTTTGTAACAGAAGTGAAAGGCCGAAAAAATCTAAACATCCCTATGATTTTACTGGATCAGCCAGACGAAAAGGATTTAATTAAAGTACAGCGCAGACAGTTTGTCAGGGTGAACACCTCAATAGATGTATCAGTGAAAACTGAAATGGCTAAATTCAATACTGTGACTGAAGACATAAGTGCCGGTGGGCTATCTTTTATCTTAAAAGATGGTATGGATTTTCATTCGGGAGATACAGTAGGGCTATTTATGGTGCTTCCTATGAGAAATGGTGAAACCCAGTATTTAAAAGCAGCTGGTGAAATTACGCGCACCAAAGTTGTAAACCGTGTTCAGATCGGTATGCTTAAGTTCAGCAATCTGACCGCACTTGAAAGACAGCTTCTACTCAGGTATACGTTTGAATGCCAGTTGAAAATGAAGGAAAAATAAACGTGACGCGCCTGCTTTTACTTAAGCAGGCGCGTTTTTGATTACTATTTTGTGGACCATGTTATGATACAATAATTGAGATTATATTAGATTGAGGAGAATCGCCAGTGAATAATACTAAGAACATTCGAATTGCACTTGACGGACCGGCCGCTGCCGGCAAAAGTACAGCAGCAAAAAAAATAGCTGAAAAATTAGGTTTCATCTATATAGATTCAGGTGCAATGTATCGCACTCTTACTTATAAAGCTTTAAAAAATCAGATTGATCCTAAAAATGAGCAGGAATTATATAACCTTTTATTGAATACAGTAATAGAGCTAAAACCAGGTAAAGAGGGGCAGCTTGTTTATTTAGATAATGAGGAAGTCACTTCAGAAATCAGACAGCAAAATGTCACGCAGAATGTTTCTGATGTTTCGCTTCATAAGCTTGTCAGAAGTGAAATGGTCCGAAGGCAGCAGGAGCTTGTAAAAAATGGCGGCATCGTGATGGACGGCCGTGATATCGGCACAGCTGTTATTCCCGATGCTGAATTGAAAATATTTATGTCAGCTACAGCTGAGGAGCGTGCAAGAAGACGCTTTGAAGAACACCAGAAACAGGGCATCATATCAGATCTTCATGAGCTTAAAGCCGAGATAGAAAAGCGTGATCATATTGATTCAACAAGAGCTGTATCCCCGTTAGTAAAAGCAGAAGATGCAATCGAGCTTGATACAACGCATATGTCAATTTCAGAAGTAGTAAACAAAGTAACTGAGTTAGCTGCTGATCGGGGGGCAACATTATGAATTTATACTCTTTTGCAAAAGGATTAGTAAAATCTGTACTCACGCCTGCTTACAGAATACGCACAGTGGGTAAAGAACATATACCGGAACGTGGAGGCGTATTAATATGTGCAAACCACATTAATGTACTCGACCCTCCTGTTGTAGGTATTACCTCACCACGTCCAGTTTCATTTATGGCAAAGGAAGAGCTTTTTAATATGCCAATTCTGAAAAAGCTGCTGCCTAACCTGAATGCATTTCCGGTTAAGAGAGGGATGAGTGATCGTGAAGCACTGCGAAGAGGGCTGAAACAATTAAAAGATGGACATGTTGTCGGATTATTTCCAGAAGGCACCAGAAGTAAGGATGGTCAGATTGGTAAAGGACTGGCAGGTGCGGGATTTTTTGCATTAAGATCTGATGCTGCAGTCGTCCCTTGTGCGATAATCGGTCCGTATAAATTTTCCAGACGCCTTAAGGTGGTTTATGGTAAACCGATTGATATGGCTGAATTAAAAGAAAGAAAAGCATCTGCTACTGAAGTAACCGACATGATCATGAATGAGATCAAAACACTTTCCGACAATCATCGATAAAAGTTCTCGCTTGACAAACAGGGCTATTTATTAGAAGTTAGTAGTATATTCTGAATTTAACATTAAACTGTGAATTTTTTCACATTTAATACAATTTCAGCAGTCTTGGATTAAGGAGGAGTACATATGACAGAGGATATGAACAACATCGAAGTAAACTCATTAGAGGTAGGAGATCGGGTTATCGGTACTGTAACCAAGGTGGAGGAAAAACAGGTTCTTGTGGATGTAAAAGACAGCAAGATTGACGGTATAATTCCGATCTCGGAACTTTCGAGCCTCCATGTAGAAAAAGCCTCTGACGTTGTAAATGAAGGGGACGAGCTGGACCTGGTCGTCACTAAGGTCGAAGAAGAGCTGCTCGTGCTCTCTAAGCGTAAAGTTGAAGCGGAAAAAGCGTGGGAAGAAATGAAGCGCAGATATGAAACGGAAGAAGTGTTTGAAGCTGAGGTCAAAGACGTTGTAAAAGGCGGTCTTGTCGTTGATCTGGGTGTAAGAGGCTTCGTACCTGCTTCTCTTGTTGAGGATTACTATGTAGAAGATTTTGAAGATTACAGAGGGAAATCTCTTACTTTTAAAATCGTTGAACTTGACGAAGAGAAGAACAGACTGATTCTTTCTCACCGGGCTGTAATTGAGGGAGAAAAGGCTGAGAAAAAGAAAGAACTGCTTGAAAAGATCCAGGCTGAT
The DNA here is from genome assembly GCF_044789845.1 of Jeotgalibacillus malaysiensis. Lineage (NCBI taxonomy): Bacteria > Bacillati > Bacillota > Bacilli > Caryophanales > Caryophanaceae > Jeotgalibacillus > Jeotgalibacillus malaysiensis. Next base: position 1,925,558 of record NZ_CP085252.1, on the reverse strand, counting down.
GATGTTCTGGACGGTACAGTCCAGCGTATTACTGACTTTGGAGCATTTGTTGATATTGGCGGTGTAGATGGACTGGTTCATATTTCACAGCTGTCTCATCAGCACGTTGAAAAACCGTCCGATGTTGTAGAGGAAGGTCAACAAGTCCAAGTCAAAGTACTTTCTGTTGATCGTGATAATGAAAGAATCTCGTTATCAATTAAAGAAACTTTACCAGGACCTTGGTCAGACATTGAAGAAAAAGCCCCAAGAGGAGCTGTACTCGATGGCAAAGTAAGACGCCTCGTATCTTATGGAGCTTTCGTGGAAGTATTCCCTGGCGTTGAAGGTCTGGTTCACATTTCACAAATTTCACATCAGCATATCGGTACGCCTCATGAAGTATTGAATGAAGGTGAAGAAGTCCAGGTAAAAGTACTGGATGTGAACGTTAATGATCAAAGGCTATCACTTTCGATTAAAGAGTTGAAAGAAGATAAAGGGTCATCATCACAAAGCTATGAAATGCCTGAAGAATCTTCAGGTTTCCAGCTTGGTGAAATGATAGGGGACAAACTAAAAGATTTAAATAATGATAAGTAATTAGGTGAATAAATGTGAGCAGAGCGAAAAGAAAACTGGACCATATTGAATATGCTTTATCTGACAGGCAATCTGGAAAAACCGGTTTTGATGAAGTTGTTATTGTTCATCAGAGCCTTCCGGACAGCTCAGTCGATGATGTTTCTCTTCACTCTGAAGTAGGCGGACTTTTACTAAGTTCGCCTTTTTTCATCAATGCGATGACTGGCGGAGGTGGAGATGAAACATCAGAAATAAATGCTTCACTGGCAAGAGCTGCAAAAGAAACGGGAATCGCATTATCTGTAGGTTCCCAAATGTCTGCGATTAAAGATAAACAGGAGCGGCACACCTATGAGGTTGTCAGAAAAGAAAATCCTGAAGGACTGATATTCGGCAATATAGGCAGTGAGGCTACTGTATCACAGGCGCTTGAAGCAGCTGAAATGATCGAAGCTGATGCCCTTCAAATTCATTTGAATGTGATTCAGGAGCTGGCAATGCCTGAAGGTGATCGTGCGTTTAACGGTGCTCTTGAGAGGATTGCCCGAATTGCTGATGACTTAACAATTCCGGTCATTGTAAAAGAAACAGGTTTTGGAATCAGCAGGGAAGCTGCAGTGAAGCTTGATCAGACGTCCATTGCTGCAATTGACGCAGGGGGATATGGCGGAACTAATTTCTCCAGCATTGAAAATAACAGGCAGGAAAGAAAGAAACTTTTTTTTAATGAGTGGGGAATTCCAACTGCCGCGTCAATTGTTGAGACTGTCCATGCCACTTCAAAGGATGTACTGGCTTCTGGAGGCATACATAAAAGTTCAGATTTGCTAAAAAGCCTGATTCTGGGTGCATCTGCTGCTGGCATTGCAGGATCTTTTTTAAGAATATTAACTGAACAGGGTGAAGGTCAGTTAATCGAAGAAATAAAATATTTTCAGGATGATCTGGTCATGATGATGACTGCACTCGGTTGTAAAAACATTGCAGATCTTCATCATGTACCTGTGATTTTAAAAGGTGACTTATACCACTGGCTGAGCGTCAGAGGCTTTTCTCCGGAACTGATGAGCAGGAGATCCTGAATTGTTATTCTTCTGCTCTTTACAATAAAAGCTGATTTCCTTAAAAAGAAATCAGCTTTTACTTGTATGGTCAGTCATTGTGCATTAAATTAATTACTGATACAATGATTTGGCTGTATAGAACGAATAAATTGATAGTACACTTTAAATGAAGTGTGTAGAAAGGGTGAACGTCATGGCAAAAGCAAAGCCGGTCGTTGCGATAGTTGGTCGCCCAAATGTAGGGAAATCTACTATTTTTAACAGAGTTGTAGGAGAAAGAGTATCAATTGTGGAAGATACTCCTGGTGTAACAAGAGATCGTATTTACAGTTCAGCTGAATGGCTGAACCATGATTTTAATATTATTGATACAGGCGGTATTGATATCGGTGATGAGCCATTTTTAGAACAGATCAGACAACAGGCTGAAATTGCCATTGATGAAGCTGATGTTATTATTTTTATGACAAATGGTCGTGAAGGTGTCACTTCAGCTGATGAACATGTTGCAAAAATTTTATATAAATCAAATAAACCTGTAGTTCTTGCAGTCAATAAAGTGGACAACCCTGAAATGAGAGATCAGATTTATGATTTCTATTCACTCGGTTTTGGGGAACCTTATCCGATCTCAGGATCACATGGACTGGGACTTGGTGATCTTCTTGATGCTGCTGCTGAACATTTTGATAAGCGTGAAATAGCAGATTATGGAGAAGAGGTTGTAAAATTCTCTTTAATCGGCAGACCAAACGTAGGGAAATCATCACTGGTTAATGCACTTCTTGGAGAAGAACGGGTAATTGTCAGTAATGTAGCCGGAACAACCAGAGACGCTGTTGATACCCCTTATAAATATGACGGTCAGGAATATGTCATTATTGATACTGCTGGTATGCGTAAAAAAGGAAAAGTCTATGAGTCCACTGAAAAATACAGTGTTCTTCGTGCACTGCGTGCAATCGAGCGTTCAGACGTTGTGCTTGTTCTGATTGATGGAGAAGAAGGTATCATCGATCAGGATAAAAAAATTGCAGGTTACGCACACCAGGCAGGCAGAGCTGTCATTATTGTTGTGAATAAGTGGGATGCTGTAGAAAAAGATGAAAAAACAATGGAAAAGTTTGAGAAAACGATCAGAGCACATTTCCAATTTCTTGATTACGCACCGGTTGTTTTCGTTTCAGCATTAACGAAGAAGCGGATCCATACACTGCTTCCGGTTATTAATATGGCTAGTGAAAACCATTCAATGAGAGTACAGTCCAGTATTCTGAATGAAGTTGTGATGGATGCAGTCGCCATGAATCCTACGCCGACTGAAAACGGCAGAAGATTGAAGATTTTCTATGCGACACAGGTAGCTGTTAAACCGCCAACTTTTGTGATATTTGTTAATGAGCCTGAACTGATGCACTTCTCATATGAAAGATTTCTTGAAAATCGTATCAGAGAGGCATTCGGTTTCGAAGGCACGCCGATCAGACTGATTGCAAGAGCGAGAAAGTAAGACAAAGGAGGGTTTTAGTTGGCAAATCTTCAAATCGCAGTACTTGGAGCCGGTAGCTGGGGAACCGCTCTGGCACTAGTATTAGCTGATAATAACCATCAGGTAAATCTCTGGACTCATACAGAAGCCCAGGCCGAAAAAATCAATCAGACGCACATGAATGATAAGTATCTTCCTGACACTGAATTGCCGGAACTGATCAGAGCTTATTCTGATGTTAAGGAAGCTGTTTCATCTGCAGATATGATAGTTTTTGCGGTTCCTGCAAAAGCTACACGTGAAGTAGCTGAAAAAGTGAACCGTGTAGCTGATAAGCCTGCAATTGTGGTACACGTCAGTAAAGGGATCGAACCAGATTCACATATGAGAATATCTGAAATACTGGAAGAGACACTCAGTCCTGAAACGATGTCAAATCTTGTTGTTCTATCCGGGCCTAGTCATGCTGAAGAAGTTGTCAAAAGGCACCCTACAACTGTTACAGCAGCATCACATCAGATCGAAGCAGCTGAAAAAGTTCAGGATGCATTTATGAATCAGCATTTCAGGGTCTATACAAACAATGATGTGAAAGGTGTTGAGGTCGGCGGTGCACTAAAAAATATTATTGCACTGGCTGCAGGTATAACAGATGGACTTGGTTACGGAGATAATGCCAAAGCTGCTCTGATTACCCGGGGGCTAGCTGAAATTGCGAGACTGGGTACGAAAATGGGTGCTAATCCACTCACATTTTCAGGCCTGACCGGAGTAGGCGACCTGATTGTAACCTGTACAAGCGTCCATTCAAGAAACTGGAGAGCAGGTAATATGCTCGGCAAGGGACATAAGCTTGATGAAGTGCTTGATAGTATGGAAATGGTTGTAGAAGGCGTCAGAACGACAAAGGCGGCTTTCCAGCTTGCTGATAAATATGAGGTCTCAATGCCGATCACAACTGCTCTTTATCATGTATTGTTTGAAGGTGTTCACCCTAAAGAAGCGGTTGACCAGCTGATGGCACGTGTAAAAACGCATGAAATGGAAGATCTGGTTAACATACTTGAAGATCAGGACGATAAAACCGGGAATTAATCCCGGTTTTTTCAATGCGGAAAAATCATTCTGACAGAAAGAATGAACTTTTTCTGACTCTTCCAGACCATAAATCAAGTTTATCTACTTAATATGCTATAATATAACGGCACGTTTTGTGAAAGGGTGAGCTTTAGTGGATGCATTAACGAAGATGTGGATTTCATTTGGTTCAATGGGGTTTATGTTTTTAGCAATTATTATTATTTATTTCAGCCGATATAAAATATCAAACAAGGTTTTAAAGTTTATCACTGCTTTTGCAGCCTATATTTTCATGATATTAGCAGGTTTAATTATGCTTTGGGTCGTTTTAAGCGGTCCGACGATGGAAGCCTGATCAGGGGGAGAGTTATATGAATAAACGCCTGATTGTTCTAGCTGCAGTACTGTCAGTTATCCTGAGTGGATGTATGTTTCCTTCTCAGGAAAGAGCAGGAAATGAAATTGCTTATAAAGAGCAGATTGAGAGTGTGCAGTCTGCTGTGGACCAATACCAGGAAAGTACTGGTGGACTGCTCCCGATAAAGACAGTTGACAATGATACACCAATTTACAGAAAGTATCAGATCGACTTTTCAATGCTGAAGCCAAGATTTATGGCTGAGCTCCCGGGAAATGCGTTCGAAAACGGCGGAGTCTTTCAATATACGCTGTTAAATGTGGAAGAAGATCCGACTGTATATGTATTTGACCTGAGAGTAGCAGAAACGATTAGAACAATCCAGATCAGAGTTCAGGCTAACAGAGGTATTCCGTTTAAGGAACAGGTTGGAGATAATATGTATTCAATTGATTACTCTAAGCTTGGATTTGATGAAGATCCGACTGCTGTCAGTCCATATACAGGAAACGAGCTGCCGTTTGTGGCAGGTGGTGATGGGACGATATATCTGGACTATATGACTGATCTATATCAGCTTACACAGGACCAGGACCTTTCTGCTTTTCAAAATGAAGAGGATCTCCGTTCGATTTTGCTCGAGGATTCGAGAGTAGTACCTGCATACAGCGTTCCATATTTTGTAGGGGAAGATGGGGAAATTAAATACGGAAGAGAAGAAACCGGTTTGAACTGCGCCCTGTCAAGTAGACAGTAAAAAAGAAAAAAGGTTAGAACTACGCTACGGCCTGGTATCGATACTCCATCGGTGCCAGGTTGTTTAATTTTTCTTGATAACGTCCCTCGTTGTAAAATCGCATATATTGATCGATGTCGTTGACTAATTCTTCATAGCTCTTGTACGGTTTCAATGCATATTTCTCGCATTTGAAGTGACCGAAGAAGCTCTCTATCGGCGCGTTGTCGATACACTTCCCGACACGGGACATACTCCGCGTGATCCCTGCCTCTGTCGTGATGTAGCGATATTCTTTCGATGTATACTGCGACCCTCGGTCACTATGGAGTAGAGGCATTGCGTCTGGGTTCGCTTCGATGGCCGCCTTCAGCGTATCCATCACCAAAGGGTTGTTGTTGAAGTGACCGATCTTATAGGCTACGACAGACCCGTCGTACAAGTCCTTGATCACACTTAAATAAGCCTTGTGCCCAAGACCGTAATGGAGGTGTGTGATGTCCGTCACCCATTTCTGATTGGGCTGGCTCGCTGTGAACGCGCGATTCAAGATGTTGTCCTCGATGTTGACGTAGCTGGTCTTCGTACAGTAGCCGTTCGACCGGCGGATAAAGGATTTCAGGTCGAGCTTGATCATCAGACGACGGATCCGTTTGCGATTGTACTGCTTCTTGAACTGACGGTTGATGAACAAGGTGATCCGTCGGTAGCCTAGGATCCCTTGATGTTTGTTGAACATCTTCTTGATCTCCCCGAGTAGCCATTCATTTTCTTCCTCTTGGTCAGTCGGTGTATGGTTCAGCCATTTGTAGTAACCGGATCGCGACACGCCGACCAGCTGGCAAAGCAGTTGAATCGGTGTCTTCGTCTCCTCATGGTAATCATGGATCGCCTGGAACCGATGTAGATGACTGCCTATTCGCGCATTCTGTCCCTCCTTTCGATCTCCTTCAGCTTTTTTAAGAGGCCGTTCTCCGCCTCAAGGTATTGATTGCGATGGTCCAGTTCTTTGATGCGGAGCTTCAGTTTCTCTACTTCTGTCAGGTCCGGCTTAGACTCCAGGGATTTCCCGCGGCGATCGTGAAGTGCCGTCTCTCCGTCAGCCTGATATTTCCGTACCCATCCATAGACCTGTTGATACGAAACCTGATATCTCTCCGCAGCCCCGTGATAGTCAAGGTCGTGGGCGATTGCGAATTGGACGATCTCTATCCGTTCCTCAAATGTCGTCTTTCGTCCTCTGTTCATCTCTCTACTTCCTTTACTAGTGGATTTTATATCTTTTCCACTAGTGTAACGCTTTATCCACCTTCGTAAAACAGAGGAGGTTGAGATGTTGAAACGAGCACAGGTCTCACTGAGGCTACCGTGACCCGCCAGATAATAGTCCACTGCCTGTCGTTTCAATTCTTGGGAGTACTCTTTCCAGGTCTTCGATTCCTTTAATCCGTCGATTCCATCAGATTGATATCTACGGACCCACTCTCGGATGGTCGTCTGGGCAACACTGAATTCCTTAGAGACCACATTCGTCGGCTTCTTCTCATCTAAGACACATAACACCACTTTCAATCTTTCATCTAACATATGATTAGTTACTCGTTTAGACATAAAAATGCCCCCTTCATAGTAGTAGAGAATTTTTATTATTTCTCTGTCTACTTTGAAGGGAGCATATCAGTTATTAAAAGAGCCGGTTTTTTTTGTTCTTTTTGCAGCATGTCCTCATAGAATATAATTGCGTGATGCTGAAACAGGGGGGCTTGCAGATGGAAAAACAAAACGTATTCGAACATATTGCAGAGAGAACGGGAGGGGATATTTACATTGGTGTAGTTGGTCCGGTCAGAACCGGAAAGTCAACTTTTATAAAAAAAATGATGGAGCTTGCTGTCATACCCCATATGAAAAATCCTGCAGAAAAAGAACGTGCCCAGGACGAACTTCCTCAAAGTGCAGCCGGCCGGACGATTATGACGACAGAACCTAAGTTCATACCTAATCAGGCAGTAAAAATTACTGTGTCAGAAGGCCTTGAAGTGAATGTCAGAATGGTTGATTGTGTAGGTTATACGATACCGGGAGCAAAAGGGCATGAAGATGAATATGGTCCCAGAATGGTTCACACACCATGGTATGATGAACCAATCCCGTTTGATGAAGCTGCAGAGGCTGGGACAAGGAAAGTCATACAGGATCACTCAACGATCGGTGTAATGATATCAACTGATGGTACGATTGGTGAAATACCAAGGGAAAGCTATGAAGAAACTGAAGAAAAAATTATTGCAGAGTTAAAGGAAGTTGGAAAGCCATTTATTATGGTTCTTAACAGTGCGAGACCGCATCAGGAGCAGACTGAAACGTTAAGAAAAGAATTACAGCTTAAATACGATGTGCCTGTTGTTGCGATGAGTGTTGAAAGCATGCGGGAAGCAGACGTCATGATGGTATTGAAAGAAGCGTTATACGAATTTCCTGTCCTTGAGGTTAATGTACAGCTGCCTGGATGGGTCATGGTACTGGATCAGGATCATTGGCTCAGATCTCATTTTGAAACAGCTATAGGTGATGTAATTCATGATATCCGCAGAATACGTGATGTTGACAGAGTGGTCAGACAATTTGAAGAGTTTGATCATGTTGACGCTGCTCAGCTTGCTGGAATGGATATGGGCGGGGGTGTTGCCAATATTGATCTTCATGCACCAGAAGAATTATATGACCAGGTAATCGAAGAACTGATCGGTCAAAGGGTTACTGGTAAAGATCATTTTTTATCATTAATTAAAGAATATACAGAAGCTAAAAAAGAATATGATCAGTTCTCTGATGCCCTGAAAATGGTGAGGCAGACAGGGTATGGGATTGCTGCACCTGTATTGTCAGATATGAGCCTTGATGAGCCGGAAATTATCCGCCAGGGTGCAAGGTATGGCGTCAGATTAAAAGCAGTGGCTCCATCAATCCATATGATTAAGGTTGATGTTGAATCGGAATTCTCCCCAATTATTGGTACTGAGAAACAGAGTGAAGAGCTGGTCCATTACTTAATGCAGGACTTTGAGGATGACCCGTTATCAATCTGGAGCTCCGATATATTCGGCAGGAGTCTGAGTTCAATTGTCAGAGAAGGTATTCAGGCAAAGCTTGCGATCATGCCTGAGAACGCCAGATATAAACTTAAAGAAACGCTTGAAAGAGTGATCAACGAAGGATCGGGTGGAATGATTGCTATTATCCTTTAAAAGTACTTACTCCAGGCAGCCTGCTTTAAAGGCTGCTTTTTGTGCTGTAATTAGTCAAACATGGATTAGTATGCTATGATGCATATTCAATGAAAATGAATCAATCGTCATTTTTTATTTGATTGCAGTGCTACAACCCTTTATATAATGCGATTTAGTCGCGAAAAGAGGTTTATTTCTCCTATAAAAGGAGATAATAAGAAGAGATTGCCAATAATTATCGTATTATTCTTGCTAATGTATTTTTAATGTGATAATCTTTTAACAGAATTGATCTAAAACATTGATTCTATAGGCTTTTTAACGATTATTTAAAATCGGGAAGATGCTTTTCAATGTTCACAATGTAACAGAGACTTGCCCATACTTTTTGGGAGGAGGTGAATGACGTGAACAAGACTGAACTAATTAATGCAGTTGCTGAGTCTGCTGAGCTTTCTAAGAAAGACGCAACTAAAGCAGTTGATGCAGTATTCGATACAGTACAAGATGCACTTGCTAAAGGTGATAAGGTACAACTGATTGGTTTTGGTAACTTCGAAGTACGCGAACGTGCTGCCCGTAAAGGCCGTAACCCGCAGACTGGAGAAGAAATCGAAATCTCAGCAAGCAAGGTGCCTGCTTTCAAACCAGGTAAAGCGCTAAAAGATGCTGTTAAATAATACATATCTTTAGCGAGAAAACCGCACATTTCGTGCGGTTTTTTATATGACGTAAAAATGATCGCACATTATCTGAGCAGTTGGCTTTGCGCCTTTTTCGTCCATTATGCTAATATGAAGTGAAATATAGCAGTGTAGGAGGATTGGACAATGGACCATACAACTGAACAGTTGACAACTTTAACAGAAGAGAATAATGGCCGGGTAGACCGGGAGAAAATACAAAAAGCAATTACGATGCTATTAGAAGCAGTAGGTGAAGATCCTTCAAGAGAAGGCCTTCTTGACACACCGAAAAGAGTTGCGAAAATGTATGAAGAAATGTTCTCAGGTCTTCATAGTGACCCTAAAGAGTATTTTAAAACAGTATTTAACGAAGACCATGAAGAATTGGTGTTTGTAAAAGATATTCCTTTTCATTCAATGTGTGAACATCACCTGGTGCCGTTCTATGGGAAAGTGCATGTCGCTTACCTTCCTAAGAATGGTAAAGTTACAGGGCTGAGTAAATTAGCAAGAGCAGTTGAGACAACTGCAAGAAGACCTCAGCTTCAGGAGAGAATTACATCTACAGTAGCTGATGCGATTATGGAAATGCTTGCACCACATGGAGCATATGTAATTGTTGAAGCTGAGCATATGTGCATGACAATGCGCGGTGTTAAAAAACCTGGTGCGAAAACAGTTACAACTGCTGCACGTGGTATATACGAAGAAGATGCTGTACTAAGAAATGAAGTAATGACTCTTCTTAAGATGGATTAATAAAGGAGTGAATTTCTTTGAGTGACCAGAGTAATTTTATCAGTATTAAAGCGCTGGAAGATGGCGTGAATGTAATTGGATTGACGCGCGGCACGGATACAAAGTTCCATCACTCTGAAAAGCTGGACAAAGGTGAAGTCATGATCGCTCAGTTTACTGAACATACATCAGCCGTTAAAGTACGCGGAAAAGCCTCTATATTGACTGCGCACGGTGAAGTGCTGAGTGATGAAAAAACGAAAAAATAATGTAAATGACTGAAGCCAGCAAGTGCTGGCTTCTTTTGACTTCACAACTCCTGCAATTGGTATGCTATAATGGTAGGGATTTATAGATTTGGCTCAATTTAAATGATCCGCATCCAACACTGAATATCATATTCACTATTGGATAAGTCTTTTTACATATGAACTAATGAAATGGGGAGAAAACGATGAGCTTTAAACAATCTGAGCGCTGGATGAATGATACAGTGCAACACATATCCGACCAAATTCATCATCCCTATCTTCATGCAGCAATCGGACAGCCTGAGATTGACCTGGAAAGGTTGTCACTGCTTTTACTCCCCTTTTACCTGAAAAATAAATATACAAAGCTTGACCAGTCCTATGTGGCTACAGCGATACTAATTCAACAGGCACTGGATACTCATGAAAAAGTGTCGTCAAACAATGAATCCCATCGAATCAAACAGTTGACAGTTCTCGCTGGGGATTACTATAGCGGGCTTTACTATAAAATCCTCTCAGATATTCCTGATATCGAGCTGATCAGAAAAATTGCACATGCAATCGAGGAGATTAACGAGCATAAAATCGAGATTTCTTCTGGGCATTCATTAACGGAAAGTGAGTTCCTGCATAGCCTTACAAAAATTGAATCATCGATTATTACCGGACTCTTTAAGCATTTGGGCTTTCATGAAATGGTCCCGCTTGCAGAAAAATTACTGCTGATTCAGCGTCTGAAAAGAGAAAAAACAGCCTTTTCAGAAGGACATTTTTCAAGTTTATTTTATTTTTTCAAACATGGTAAACATCACATTAAAACATCAGATTATACACGGGCATATAAAAGTATTGTTAAAAAGATTTCTGAAGAGATTGAATTTCAGGTGAAGGAACTGAACCTTCCTACATCAGCAAAGAACCTGTCGATCTTCAGCTCTTTTTATGAAAGATTGATTATGTATGCAGAGGAAGGGTAATTATGCAGACGGAAAAAGAACAGAAAGTCCACGGCGTGTTTGAAAAAATTCATGGCCGCTATGATCAAATGAACTCAATCATCAGCTTTCAGCAGCACGTGCGCTGGAGAAAATACACAATGGATAAAATGCAGGTGGCACCCGGAGCTAAAGCGCTCGATGTATGCTGTGGTACTGCTGACTGGACTATTGCATTAGCTGAGGCAACAGGGACTGAAGGAGAGGTAATTGGACTTGACTTCAGTAAAAACATGCTAAAGACCGGTCATGAAAAAGTAAAAGACTTTCCTCAGATTCAACTCGTTCACGGGAATGCGATGTCTCTGCCTTATGAGGATCATTCATTTGATTACGTCACGATTGGATTTGGTCTCAGGAATGTACCTGATTATTTACAGGTATTAAAAGAAATGAATCGCGTCCTGAAGCCGGGTGGAATGGCTGTTTGTCTTGAAACATCACAGCCCACACTTCCTGGATTCAGACAGATTTTTTACGTGTATTTCAAATATGTGATGCCGGTATTCGGAAAGCTTCTTGCTAAGAGCTATAATGAATATTCATGGCTGCAGGAATCCGCAAAGGATTTTCCCGGTGCAAAAGAATTAGCAGGAATGTTTGAAGAAGCCGGTTTTACCAGCGTACATTACAAACCTTTCAGTGGTGGAGCGGCTGCCATGCATATCGGCTATAAAAAAGCTCAACATGTAGATTAGGTGGAAGTTAAATGAAATTAACAATGCTGTATTCGTTTCTAAAAGCGGATATCGAAGAAATAGAAAAAGAGCTTGGCAAAGCAATTAATTCAGAAACTGCATTATTAAAAAATGCATCACTTCATCTACTTCAGGCCGGAGGAAAGCGTATCCGACCTGTTTTTGTACTGTTATCCGCCAAGACAGGACATTATGATATTCACAGAGTTAAAAATGCTGCAGTAGCGCTTGAGCTGATTCACATGGCCTCATTAGTTCATGATGATGTCATTGATAACTCTGAAATGCGCAGAGGCAGAACAACGATTCAGGCTGAATGGAATAATCAGGTGGCGATGTATACAGGGGATTATATGTTTGCCAGAGCTTTAAATTATATGACAGTGATTGAGGATACTACTGCACACCGGATTCTTTCCGATGCAATCGTAGAGCTTTGCCTTGGCGAAATTGCTCAGATTGAGGATAAATACAGATTTAATCAGAGCTTAAAAGATTACTTCAGAAGAATTAAAAGAAAAACTGCTCTTTTAATTGCAGTCAGCTGCCAGCTTGGTGCTGTAGCGGGAGAAGCCAGTCCCGAAGCACAGAGAAGGTTATACCGGTTTGGTTATTATGTAGGGATGGCTTATCAGATTACTGATGATATTCTTGACTTTACCGGGACAGAGAAAGAACTCGGGAAGCCTGCTGGCGGTGATCTGCTTCAGGGGAATATTACACTTCCTGTGTTTTTCGCAATGGAAGATCAGGAACTTGGACATCGAATCAGAAAGATCCATGAGGACATGCCAAAAGAGGATCTCCAAGTAATTATAGACAGCATTCTGAAAACGGATGCGATAAAAAGATCCACTGTTATCAGCCAGCGCTATCTTGTCAAAGCACTCGAGCAGCTTGATGCACTTCCGGCTTCCAAAGCTAAAAAATCCCTGAGAGATATTGCGATTTTTATTGGTAAAAGAAAGTATTAATATGTAATGAAAACGTTGCCAAAAAATGAAATGAGTGATAATCTTTGATAGGGTCTTCTTTAGACCGACATACATAGTTGGGGGAATAGAGAATGGAAAAGACATTTTTAATGGTTAAGCCAGACGGTGTACAAAGAGGGTTAATTGGTGAAGTGATCAGCCGATTTGAAAGAAAAGGTTTTAAATTAGCAGCTGGTAAACTGATGGTTATTTCAGATGACCTAGCGAAGAAACATTACGGCGAGCATGCCGACAAGCCTTTCTTTGGTGAACTGGTAGATTTCATTACTTCCGGTCCGGTTTTTGCAATGATTTGGGAAGGGGAAGACGTTGTGAAAACTGCCCGCCACATGATGGGTGCAACAAAACCAAGTGAAGCTGATCTTGGAACAATCCGCGGCGATTTTGGTCTGACTGTTGGAAAGAATATCATTCATGGTTCTGACTCATTGGAAAGTGCAGAACGGGAAATGAACCTTTTCTTCGGTGAAAGTGCGGCACTTGAATATAAGAAATCAAGTGATGAGTGGGTATATTAAAAACAAAAAGCGCCTTAGCGGGTGCTTTTTTTTATAGCATTTTTTTTGATGTTTTACTATATTAGCTTATAATAGCTTTAACTAAATGAGGTGTATCTGATGTCAAATGATTATGCAGGATTTATAACTTATATTAAAGGTAAAACGGGGATTGATCTCAGTCTTTACAAAGAAGCGCAAATGAAAAGAAGGCTTACGTCTCTTTACGAAAAAAAGGGGTACAAATCATTTCTCGATTTTTCATCAGCCCTGACATCTGAAAAGACATTACTCGATGAATTTCTTGACCGAATGACGATTAACGTATCGGAATTTTACAGAAATCAAAAGCGCTGGGCCGTGTTGGAGGAAAAAATACTGCCTGTACTTCTTAAAAATCATCAGCCGCTTAAAGTGTGGAGCGCTGCCTGTTCAACCGGGGAAGAGCCTTACTCACTTGCAATGGTGTTAAATACTTTTCCTAAGGGGAGTTACGCAAAAATACTGGCTACTGACCTCGATAGAATTGCGTTAGAAAAAGCAAAAATCGGATTATACACTGAAAGAGCACTTGCAGAAGTGCCACTTGAAGTTAAACATAAACACTTTACCAAACAGGGTGTCTACTATCAGGTAACAGATCATATTAAAGAACTGGTGCAATTCAAACAGCAAAATCTTCTCAATGATCGTTTTGATGGCGGCTTTGACTTAATCGTCTGCCGGAATGTCATGATTTATTTTACGGAAGAAGCTAAAGAAGAGCTTTATCATAAATTCAGTAAAGCCTTAAGACCGGGGGGTGTTCTGTTTGTCGGGAGTACTGAACAGATATTCAATCCAGGCAAATATGGTTTTGAATCAGCTGATACGTTTTTTTACCGGAAAATTTGAATTTGCCGGATAATTTCACTACATACACGATAAAAAATATGTTAGACTGTACAAATATCACTTTAGCGAGTTGAAGGGGGAAAGCGTTATGATGAGATACTTAACGGCGGGTGAATCACATGGCCCGCAGCTGACAACAATCATTGAAGGTCTTCCGGCAGGGCTTAATCTGGAAGCATCTGATATAAATGAGCATCTTGCAAGAAGACAAAAAGGGTATGGCCGCGGGAGAAGAATGCAGATAGAAACGGACCGTGCACAGATCTTAAGCGGTGTAAGGCACGGTAAGACACTTGGTTCTCCAATCGCTCTGGCAGTTGAAAATAAAGACTGGACACACTGGACTAAAATTATGGGTGCAGAGCCTATTACAGATGATGAAGAAAAAGAAGTACGACGTAAAATCACCAGACCAAGACCTGGTCACGCAGACTTGAACGGTGGAATTAAATATGGCCACAGAGATATGCGTAATGTGCTTGAACGGTCTTCTGCCAGAGAGACCACTGTCAGGGTTGCAGCAGGTGCACTTGCACAAAAATTATTGAAAGACCTAGGTATTAATGTTGCCTGCCATGTGAAGGAAATTGGTGGGGTAATAGCAAAAGAGCAGCCGCTTTCAGCTTCAGAAATAAGAGAAAGATCCGAGCTGAGTGAAGTTAGATGTATTGATCCTGAAGCATCAGAAGAAATGAAAGCTGCAATAGATCAGGCGAAAAAAAATGGTGACTCAATCGGAGGCGTCGTAGAAGTTGTGATTGAAAATGTGCCTGCCGGTTTAGGCAGTTACGTTCACTATGATAAAAAGCTGGATTCAAAAATTGCAGCAGCTGTCATGAGTATCAATGCATTTAAAGGTGTTGAATTTGGGCTTGGATTTGATATGGCCAGACTTCCTGGTAGTCAGGTACATGATGAAATCGTCTGGTCTGAGGATAAAGGCTATTACAGAAAATCAAATCGTCTCGGTGGTTTTGAAGGCGGAATGACTACAGGTATGCCGATTGTCGTCAAAGGGGTAATGAAACCGATCCCTACGTTATATAAACCGCTTGAGAGTGTAGATATTGACACGAAAGAAGCTTTCAGCGCCAGCATCGAACGTTCAGATAGCTGTGCCGTTCCTGCAGCAGCAGTTGTAGCAGAGGCTGTTGTGGCATGGGAGGTTGCAAAAGCGATCTGTGAGCAATTTGACAGTGATCGATTTGACCATCTGAAGAAGTCTGTTGAAGAACATAGAGCCTACACAAAGGACTATTGAGATGGAATATTTAACGATTCATGCAGGAGCGTCATATCCGGTCATAATTGGAGAAAAGGCTTTATCTGAGATCTCACAGACTGTGAGAGAACTAAAGCCTGCAGTCACTTCTGTTTTACTATTAATTGACGAAAAAGTTTATCAGCTGCATCAACAGACAATTAAACAGCACATTCAGTATGATTCACTGTTTATTCTCCCGCAGGGTGAGAAAGCAAAAACGTTTTCAGTTTATGAACAGGCGATGGGAGAGGCTCTTGAGGCGGGTCTTGACAGACACTCGCTTATTATTGCCTGTGGCGGCGGCGCAACAGGAGACCTTGCAGGGTTCACTGCAGCAACATATATGAGAGGTATCAGGTATATTCAGGTACCTACTACAATTCTTGCTCATGACAGTGCAGTTGGGGGTAAAACAGCGATTAACCATCCACTGGGTAAAAATATGACCGGAGCATTTCATCAGCCCTCAGCGGTTATTTATGACAGTCTGTTTCTTAAGACCTTACCTTTAAGAGAAATCAGGTCCGGTTTTGCAGAAGTCATCAAGCATGCGTTAATTGCAGATCCTGAATTCCTGGAAGAACTGTTGACTGGTGTATCAAGCCTGGAAAAACTTGAGCCATCCTTTTTGCAATATGCATTAAAAAAAGGGATTCAGATTAAAGGCGAAATTGTGAGCCGGGATGAGCGTGAGCAGAATATCAGAGCATTTCTCAACTTTGGGCATACGTATGGACATGCTGTTGAGGCCTGGTCCGGTTTTGGTGAAAAGCTTCACGGTGAATGCGTAATGATCGGGATGATTTATGCTTCTTTATTAAGTATAGAGAAAACAGGACTCGATTTTCCGATTGAACAGTTTATTAAGTGGGTTAAATCTTTAGGGTATGAAATTTCTATAAATGCCCCATTTGAAGAACTGCACCATCTTATGAAAAAAGATAAGAAAAACCTTAATCGTAATATCCGGTTTGTATTACTTAAGGCGGTTGGACAACCGGAATTAGTGAATATTGAATCTTCAGAACTTGAATACATTCATCAGTTACTAAAGCGAAAGGAGGAAATACAGTGATCCGTGGTATTAGAGGCGCAACGACGGTTGATCGAGATCAACAGGATGCAATTGTAGAGGCGACGCTTATGCTTTTAAAAGATATGATTGAAAAAAATAGTATTGATCCTGAAGAAACTGCTTCAGTGTTTATCTCTGCAACAGAAGATATCAGTTCGGTATTTCCTGCAAAAGCTTTAAGAAAAATTGACGGATGGGAATACGTACCGGTTATGTGTATGAGAGAAATCCCTGTAAAAGATGCGCTGCCTTATTGCATCAGAGTAATGGTCCATGTAAATACCCAAAAGAAACAAAAAGACATACAGCATATTTACCACCATGAAGCTGTAAAGCTGCGACCAGATCTGGTGGGCGCGCAAAGAAAGGCGGATTCATAATGTACATTAAAGATCAAGTGAAAAAACTAACGCCATATAAACCGGGTAAAACGGTAGATGAAGTGAAAAAAGAACTCGGTCTGAATGAGATTATCAAACTGGCTTCTAATGAAAACCCTTTTGGATGTTCAGCCAAGGTAGGAGAAGAGCTTACAGCGCATGCGATGAATTATGCGATTTATCCAGATGGCGGAGGTTCGATACTGAGACAAGCACTGACAGAATTTTATCAGCTTCCGGGTGATCATTTTATGTTAGGAAATGGATCAGATGAGATCATCCAGATTATATCAAGAGCGATGCTTGACGCTTCGAAAAACACTGTGATGGCTGTACCGACTTTCCCGCAATATAGGCATAATGCAGTCATTGAAGGCGCTGAAGTCACTGAAGTACCACTTGTTGATGGCATACATGACCTTGAGAAAATGGCTCAGGCAGTTAACAGTGACACAGCAGTTATATGGGTGTGCAGTCCAAATAATCCGACCGGGATAAGTATCAGTGACCAGAAACTCAGAGGATTTTTAGATAGAATCCCGGCTGATGTGGTCATTGTACTTGACGAGGCATATTTTGAATATGTCACTGCTGCTGATTATTATGATGCACTTGAGTTAATTAAGCAGTACCCGAATCTCATTGTGACGAGAACCTTTTCCAAAGCATATGGGCTTGCAGGATTAAGAGTAGGCTATGGAATTGCACAGCCTGAATTAATCCAGGCGCTTGAACCGGTCAGGGAGCCATTTAATACGAATTCACTGGCTCAACTCGCAGCAGCAGCAGCAATGAAAGATCAGGAATTCATTCAATACTGTAAAGAACAAAACAGAATTGGAATTGAAAAATTTGAACGCTTCTGTAGTGAACATAAACTTAACTATTTTCCGACGCAGGGGAACTTTATTCTTGTTCATTTTAATAAAGATGCCAATGAGATGTTTGAGGCCTTAATGAATAAAGGAATTATTGCCAGAAGCGGACATGCACTCGGATATCCTCAGAGCTTAAGGATTACAATTGGAACTGAAGAGCAGGTAGATAAAACCCTTAAAGCAATTGAGGAGATCATTTCGCAATAAAGGTTGTGAAGCTATGAATGGAAATGTATTTATTATCGGTCTCGGACTGATCGGTGGATCGATTGGACTGTCGATTCTTAAAGAATACCCTGAGGCAAAGGTGACAGGCTACGACCTTAAAGCTGAAGAAGTTAAACTCGCTAAAGCACTGAATGCCGTTAATCGTACTTCTTCGTCATTGAGAGAGGATGCTGAGCAGGCTGATCTGATTATCATCTGTACACCGGTTAATGAAACTGAAAATCTGATGAAATCAATCGCTGCTTTTAACCTGAAACCAGATGTAATTGTTACAGATGTTGGCAGCACCAAAAAAAATATTATGTCAGCCAGCAGGATTCTAACTGAAAAAGGAATCACATTTATCGGTGGACATCCGATGGCGGGCTCACATAAAAGTGGCGTGTCTGCTGCAAAAGCATTTTTATTTGAGAATGCATTTTATCTTTTAACACCAGGTGATTCTGCCGACGAAAAGTCAGTTGAGACATTAAAAAACTGGCTTAGAGGGAGCAAGGCGAAATTTCTTGAAGTTAAACCTGAAGAGCATGATCATATTACCGGAATGGTCAGCCATTTCCCTCATATTATTGCATCCTCACTCGTACATCAGGTGAAGCAGAATTATGAAAAGCAGCCGCTGGTTTCCAGTCTGGCAGCTGGCGGATTCAGGGATATTTCAAGGATCGCTTCTTCTAATCCGTCAATGTGGAGAGATATTACACTCCATAACATCGATACTTTAAAAGATTTGTTAATAGAATGGCAGCAGGAAATGGACCGCGTGATTAATATGCTAGAAGCCAACAATGCTGATGATATTTATCATTATTTTTCTGAGGCCAAAAAATTCAGGGATGCGATGCCGATCCTTCAAAAGGGTGCAATTCCGTCTTTTTATGATCTGTTTGTGGATGTACCTGACTATCCGGGGGTCATCTCAGAAATTACAGGTCTTCTCGCTAAAGAAGAGATCAGTATCGTGAACTTAAGAATTATGGAAACAAGAGAAGATATATACGGGGTCCTGACGATCAGTTTTCAGACTGAAGAAGATCGTAAGCGGGGTGCTAACTGTATTTCTTCTGTGACAGACTATGATGTGTTTACAGTCTAAAAACATAAAGAGGAGTTTTTATGATGAAGATGCTTCAATTTGAAAACCCTTCTATTCAGGGAGAAATAAAAGTGCCCGGAGATAAATCAATCTCACACAGGTCTATTATGTTCGGTGCAATCTCTGAAGGCGTTACAAAAGTGACAGGATTTCTTAAAGGTGATGACTGTCTCAGTACAATTGACTGCTTCAGAAAAATGGGCGTAACCATTACAGAAAAAGATGATGAGATTCTCATCGAAGGAAGAGGATTCAAGGGTCTAAAAGAACCCCGGGAGATTTTAGACACGGGTAATTCAGGCACAACCACCAGACTTCTCCTGGGCGTTCTAGCGGGACAGCCATTTCACTCGGTTATTACGGGTGACGAATCGATTGCTAAACGCCCGATGAACCGTGTAACAGTTCCACTGAAAGAAATGGGTGCAACAATTGATGGCAGAGATGATGGTAATCTGACACCATTATCAGTCAGAGGCGGGAAACTGAAATCTTTTCACTATACCCTGCCTGTTGCAAGCGCCCAGTTAAAATCTGCACTTATTCTGGCAGGCCTGCAGTCTGAAGAAGAAACAGTCATTGTTGAACCAGAAAAAACAAGAGATCACACTGAGAAGATGATCAGACATTTCGGCGGAGAAATTGTCAGGGAAGGAACAAGTATCAAAGTTCGCGGAAACCAGCCATTCAAAGCAAAGGATGTCCGTGTGCCAGGTGACATTTCTTCAGCTGCTTTTTTTCTTACAGCAGCAGCAATTACTTCCAATAGCAGCCTGATTCTGAAAGATGTCGGATTAAATGAAACCAGAACGGGTATCATTGACGTTTTAAGAGAAATGGATGCTGATTTTAGTGTTACCCTTACAAATGATGATGAAGAGCCTCAGGGCGATATATTGGTCAAAAGCAGTTCATTAAAAAACTGTGAAGTTGGCGGTGAATTAATACCCAGATTAATTGATGAAATTCCAATCATTGCCCTTCTTGCTACGCAGGCAAGCGGTAAAACTGTGATCAGGGATGCGGAAGAATTAAAGGTGAAAGAAACAAACCGTATTGATGCAGTTGTTGAAGAGCTGCAGAAGCTTGGTGCGGATATCACGGCAACCGGGGACGGGATGGTCATTAATGGACCAGTCAGGCTGAAGGGTGGTTATGCTGACTCAAGAGGAGACCATAGAATTGGTATGATGCTTGCAGTTGCAGCGCTTGTTTCAGAAGGGCCGGTGCATATTGAGAATGCAGATTGCATCAGTGTTTCTTATCCAACTTTTTTTGAAGACCTCTCACTGGTCGCAAAATAATGAACCAAATCAGAGCAGAATTTTCTGCTCTTTTTAATTGGGAAAAAAGGGTTTCTAAAAGAAAAAGCGAATGTAAGAGTTAAGAGGTTATGGTTGAATCTGAACTCAAGTTCTCTTATTCTTTTATGAGATAAGAACGAAAAGAGGTTTTACAATGAATCATATCGAACAGATGATTGACTATCTTCATTCAGGAAGTCTTGAAGAAGCAATGCAGCTATTTCAGGAAATCAAGAGAACAGGTACAGACGAAGAAAAATATGAAGCAGCTGAAGCACTTTTTAGTCTGGGCTTTCAGGAAAAAAGCATTGAGCTTTACGAAGATTTGATTGAACTTTATCCGGAGGAAACAGAGCTTGTGGTACTAAAAGCTGAAGCGCATGCAGAGCTTGACCAGATCGAGGAAGCGTTGGAATGTCTTGAGACAATTACTGAAACAAGTGAATTTTATTCGCGTGCCATGTTGCTGTCAGCAGATCTTTATCATATGCAGGGATTACATGAAGTCAGTGAACAGAAACTGCTGAAAGCTTATGATCATGATAAATCTGAAGAAATTATTCAATTTGCACTTGCTGAGTTCTATATTCAGCAGGGTAGATTTCTTGAAGCGATCAGATATTATAAAATGCTAAATGAAAGTGAAATTGCAGGTGTACTGATCAGCAAACGTCTGGGAGAATGCTACAGTGCGGGAGGCTCGTTTGAAGAAGCACTGCCTTATTATGAAGAGGCGCTCGAGGATGAAAGAGATGCAGAAACTTTATTCCAGTATGGTTTCACAGCTTATCAGGCCGGCCATCATATGACAGCAGCAGAAGTTTTTGAAGAACTGATAGAGCTTGACCCAGACTATAACAGTGCCTATAAACTGCTCGCGCACTCTTATGAGCATGAGGAAGAGATCAGCCTTGCACTAGATGCAGCAGAAAAAGGTGTGAAGCATGATCCGTTTAATAAGGAGCTGTTTTTAACTGCGGGTAAATTGTCATTGAAATCAGCAGACGAAGTTAAAGCTGAAACGTATTTGCGTCAGGCAATCGCAATTGATCCTGATTATCTTGAAGCGGCTTTGATCCTGAATAGAATTTTATTAAGACAGGAAAAACCTGATGAATGTCTCGATATCATCAACACAGTACGAGAATCCGGTGAAGATGACCCACAATTTTTATGGGATGCTGCCAGGGCTTTTGAATTAAGAGAAGATTTTTCTGAAGCAGCAGAAGAATATAAAAAAGCTTATGTGGTATATAATGATCATAGTGATTTTCTTGAAGATTACGGAAACTTTCTTTTAGAAGAAGGCAGACATCAGGAAGCGCTGGAGATTTATGTGAAACTTTCAAAAAAGGATCCTGCTAATGAAGAGTGGCAGATGAATATTGAACATTTGAGACAAGAATAAAGGAGGGATTGGCTTGGCCCCATCCATTTCAGCAGATGAAAAAAAAGATTTTATTAAATGGTTTTTACAGCACTATCAGTTGAAGAAAAGAGAATCAGTTTGGATTATGAATTATTTGCTGAGCCATGACCAGTTAATCGAGCATTTACACTTCGTAGAAGATGCAAGGTATTGTCCACGGGGAATTGTTATGTCAACTGCCTGCAGTGATGAAGTGCCATTCAGGTTTTATAAGGAACAGGTAATGACGACGGATGCTGAAAAGTCGTTTCATGATATCAGGCTTCACCGTGAAGAGGATCTGTATGTACAGTTGAATTTCGAATCAGCGTATTCATCTTATCAGTATGCAGCAGTTCTCGAAGACAACCCTTATACACCGAAAGAAGTCCATTTATCAAAAAAAGAAAGAGAAATGGCTGAACAATTCCTTACAGATAGCATTAATGAAAATCTGAGACATCAGCTGATGAAAGAAATTGATGAGGCTCTGGACCGTCATGATGAAAGCAAATTCAGACAGCTGACAGAGCGGCTGAAAACTCTGACGTAACATATAGACAGTGAGAGCTGTCTATATTTTTTTGTGCTACAATTTAATCGCGGAACTATTTAAAGGGGTGATGTATGTGATTTGGAATACAAAAGATATCGAATTATTTTTTCAGGAACAAAAGTACATAGATACAGCAGTTGTACCGCTGCTGCCGGTGAGTTTTGGAGAGCAGGCAAAGCAGGAAGCTGACCAGGCGGAATTTATCCCGCTCGTTACAGCGATGCTTGAAAAGCAGTTTAAGGGCCGTATGATGTTGCTGCCGCCTTTTACTTATTTCTCATCAGAAGATAAAGAGCAGAGGAAATTAAGAATGAGTGAATGGGCAGACACACTAAAAGATAATGGATTTGACCATATTTTTCTTGTGACGTCTGATTCCTTCTGGAGAGAGACTGAAAATGATCTGAATGCGGATTTAATCTGGCTTCCGTCAATTCCGATGGAACATATGGAAGGAAAGTATAAGCAGAAAATCATAGAAGACCAGGTCAGCCAGCTGTTGAAAATTGTCGTTGGTAAATGGCAGGCGAACTAACGTTCAAAAAAACTTCACATAGTTGAAATGAAAAGGTTTAACGGATTATTGACCTTGATAATATATTGATATATCATGAATATGTCCTAGTTATATATTTGTGCGAAAAATGTCCGAGGGACTGACCTGACGGTAGAGGGGGGAAATTAATGAGTAATCAGCGTGTTTCACGTCGTCAATTTTTAAACTATACATTAACTGGTGTAGGCGGTTTCATGGCTGCAGGTATGCTTATGCCAATGGTGCGATTTGCAATTGATCCTGTACTAACTGCTGAAGCCGGAGGAGATTTTATCTCTACTGGTACTTCAATTGATGAATTGAGTGACGTACCAACCCGCGTAGACTTTTCTTATGAACAGGTAGACGCATGGTATACGTCCGAGGTCACTCAGACTGCTTGGGTTTATCTTGATGAAAATCAGGAAGTTGTTGCACTGAATCCAACATGTAAACACTTAGGCTGTACAGTCAACTGGGAAGGAAGAGAAAGTGATCCTAACAGATTCTTCTGCCCTTGCCATAATGGACTGTATGAGAAATCCGGTAAGAACGTACCGGGAACGCCACCGACTGCTCCTCTTGACATGTTCGAGACGAGAGTATCTGACGATGGCATCTTGCAGCTTGGACAAGTTGTTCCAAACACAATTGCATAGTAAAGGAGGCGTAATGGGTGCTTAATAAGATTTATGATTGGGTAGATGAACGGTTGGATATCACCCCAATGTGGCGTGACATTGCTGATCACGAAGTTCCTGAGCACGTTAACCCCGCTCACCACTTCTCAGCTTTCGTATACTGCTTCGGCGGACTGACATTCTTTGTAACCGTTATACAGATCTTATCCGGAATGTTTTTGACCATGTATTATGTGCCAGATATCGAAAATGCATGGCGTTCAGTTTATTACTTACAAAATGAAGTTGCCTTCGGCGTAATTGTCCGTGGTATGCACCACTGGGGAGCCAGTCTTGTTATTGTCATGATGTTTCTTCATACTTTACGGGTATTCTTCACAGGTGCCTACAAAAAACCGCGTGAGCTTAACTGGGTGGTAGGCGTACTTATTTTCTTCGTTATGCTTGGACTTGGTTTCACAGGTTATCTTCTGCCTTGGGATATGAAAGCACTATTCGCAACTAAGGTAGGTATTGAAATTGCTGCTGCAACACCATTAATTGGTGAGCAGATCCGTGTTCTATTAGCAGGGGATACGAGCATACTGGGTGCTCAGACATTAACCAGATTCTTTGCAATTCACGTATTCTTCCTGCCAGGTGCACTACTTGGTCTGATGGCAGCCCACTTTATTATGATCCGTAAGCAGGGTATCTCAGGACCGCTGTAAAACATCTGGACTAAAAGGAGGGAAAACTATGCATCGTGGAAAAGGGATGAAGTTTGTCGGGGACTCACGTGTTCCGGCGAACCGTAAACCAAATATTCCAAAAGATTACTCAGAGTTTCCTGGAAAAACGGAAGCTTTCTGGCCAAACTTTCTATTAAAAGAATGGTTGGTAGGTGCTGTATTCTTAATTGGTTACTTATCATTAACTGTAGCGCACGAGCCACCACTCGAGAAGATTGCTGACCCGACGGATGCAGGATATATTCCTCTTCCTGACTGGTACTTCTTGTTCTTATACCAGCTGTTGAAATATGATTTCGCTTCTGGTCCTTATAATGTAATTGGTGCTTTCGTTATTCCTGGTATCGCGTTTGGCGCTTTACTGCTTGCACCATTTATTGACCGCGGACCTGCACGTCGTCCCGGTAAACGACCACTTGCAACCGGATTTATGCTGCTTGGTGTCGCTGCAACGATCTTCCTGACTTGGGAATCAGTTGCTTACCATGACTGGGAAACACAGCGCAGTCAGGGTGAAATCGTAGCTGAAGTTGATATTAATACGGAAGCTGAAGGTTATGCGATCTATGAACAGCAGGGCTGTATAAACTGTCACGGTGAAAACCTTGAAGGTGGAGCAGGACCTGCACTTGGTGAATTAGAACTATCAGCCGAAGAAATTGCTGATATTGCTGTCAATGGACAGGGAAATATGCCAGCTGGTCTGTTTGAAGGTTCTGATGAAGAACTTCAGCAGTTAGCTGAGTATCTGACTGATCCAGCAGCTGAATAATATGAAAAGAGCCGGATGTTCCGGCTCTTTTTTTAATCAGATTTTGTGATTTGACAATGAAATTGAACGATTACGCAGGAGGTGAACAAATGAAGGAATACATCTTTTCATGGCTGACAAACAGATATTTTCTTATCGTATTATTTATCGTTAATCTGCTCGGAACAATTTATGGATATTACTGGTACAGATTTCAGCTGGCAGATACAGAACCCATCTTTTTAATCTTTGTACCTGACAGTCCAACTGCCAGTCTTTTCTTTACCATCGTTATTTTCGGCTATTTAATTAACAGGCAGTGGCCGCTCATTGAAGCACTGGCAATCATTACTCTGTTTAAATACGGGATCTGGGCAGTTGTCATGAATTTTTTGACCTGGGGTGTGACTGGTGAGATGTCTGCAGTTGCATGGATGCTCGTACTTTCTCATGCTGCAATGGCTGTACAGGGTCTTTTATATGCTCCTTTTTACAGAATGAAACTCTGGCACATTGTTTTTGCTGCTGTATGGACGTTTCATAATGATGTGATTGATTATGTGTATATGCAGTATCCTGTGTATTCAAGATTATCTGAGATGATTGACCACATCGGTTATTTTACTTTTTGGTTAAGCGTATGTTCAGTCTTGATCGCATGGTATGTAGGAATATATCGAAAAGAGTGGCAGAGGTCTTTACATAGAAATTAATTACGGGCATAGCATAGGTCAAGGAGGAATGACTTATGCTGCCTGCAGTGTTTAATATTCCGTTTATCGTATTATGTATATTTACACTGAGTTCCATCATATTAGTCCTATCCTATGTTTCATGGCGAAAATATGTCGGACAGAAAAAGAATGTGCCGGACCGTGAACGTAATAATTGACAGTAAATTTAATTCAAAGGTAAAATTTAATCAAACAAATAAAATGGAGGGTCTGAATGGAAATCCTGATTTATTTTGCGCTGATTTTAATCTTGCCTTTATGGGCTAGCAGCCGTGTGAAAAAGACGTATAAAAAATACTCTAAAGTTCAGACAACAGCAAACATGACTGGTGCTGAAGTTGCGCAGAGAATCCTTCATGAGAACGGGATCTATGATGTTTCTGTCAAACCGGGTAAAGGGTTCTTAAGTGATCATTACAACCCGCGGACGAAAGAAATTGTCCTTTCACCCGATAATTATCACGGGATGTCAGTTGCCGGAGCAGCTGTAGCAGCCCATGAAGTGGGACATGCGATTCAGGACGCAGAAAGTTATGCATTTTTAAGACTGCGCCATAAGCTTGTTCCTGTGGCAAATCTCGGCTCAAACTTTTCTTTTATTCTGATCATTGCAGGTATGCTTCTCGGTTCGATGGAATTCATGCTTGGCGGGATTATTTTCTTCGCTGCAGCAGTTCTGTTCCAATTCGTTACACTGCCGGTTGAGTTTAATGCTTCATCGCGTGCAATGAACCAGATGGTCGGCATTGGACTGATTAGAAATGAAGAAGAACCTCACGCTAAAAAAGTACTAAATGCTGCAGCACTCACGTATGTCGCAGCTGCATTAGTTGCATTGCTTGAATTGCTTAGATTTATTCTGATGTTTATCGGAATGAATGGAGACGATTAAAAAGTAAAGCCGTAAGCTTCTATATAGAGGCTTACGGCTTTTTTTACGTTTCTATCGGTTTTTTGTTCTCATCCAAAGTAAAACCTTCTCCTAACACATCATGAACATCAGTAACAGATACAAACGCATGAGGATCTACTGAAGTAATCAGGTTTTTCAGTCTGACAAGTTCATTCCTTCCGACCACACAATATAATACCTCGCGCTTTTCCTTGGAATAATGTCCATAACCGGTCAGGACTGTGACGCCGCGGTCCATTTCTGCTGTGATCAGGTCGGCAATCTGTTTCTGGTGTGGCGAGATGATCATAGCACCTCTTGCAGTATATGCACCCTCCTGCATGAAATCAATGACCCTAGCACCGACAAAAACAGCGACTAAAGTGTACATTCCTTCTCTATAGTTCAGATAAGTTGCAAGAGATAAAATAATCACAGCAGCGTCAAAAATAAACATTGTCCGTCCCATACTCCACCCGGCGTATTTTTTAACAAGCCGCGCAATAATATCCACGCCTCCTGTGGTGCCTCCATACCTGAAAATAATCCCGAGCCCAACGCCAATAGAAGCACCTGCAAACAGTGCTGCTAAAAACAAATCATTTGAAAGCGGGATCGAGAATTGATAAATATAAAATAATTCAAGAAAAAGTGATACACTTAATGTTCCAAGCAGTGTATACAAAAAAGATCTTAATCCAAGCAGTTTCCAGCCGACAACAAATACAGGAATATTTAATAGCAGATTCGTAATAGAAGGCTTCAGATCAAATATGAAGTATAATAATAGCGTGATCCCTGTAAATCCGCCTTCAGCCAGGTTATTCTGAATGTTAAAATGAACAATGCCGAAACTGAATATAGCAGCACCCAGAATAATAAAGAGTATATTTTTAAATTTCAGACCGAACAATACAATTCCCCCCCTTATACATACGTTCAACATTATATGCTAATTGACGATCTATTAGCAATATTATGGAGGTAGCAGATGAAAGATAATCATTTTACAGTAAAAGATATGCAGGACGATGTAGATCAGTATATTGGACAGTTTAAAGAAGGGTACTTCAAACCTTTAACAATGCTTGCCCGTATGACTGAAGAATTAGGAGAACTTTCAAGAGAGATTAACCACCACTATGGTGAGAAGCCGAAAAAAAGTACTGAAGATGCAAGCACAATTGAAGAAGAACTGGGTGATTTACTTTTTGTATTGATCTGCTTTGCTAACGAGCAGGGGATCAGCCTGGAAGATGCGCACCATAAAGTGATGAATAAATTCAAATCGAGAGATAAAGACAGATGGACAAAAAAGGAGGACAAGTAATATGGCAAAAGAAATTTCAGTAGTCATTGCAGGACCGCGTGGGAAAATGGGAAAAGAAGCGGTAAAATTAGTAGAACAGACTGAAGGGATGAAGCTCTCGGCTGTTATTGACAGGCAGTATAATCAGCAAAACCTGTCTGATCTGGAAGGGTTCAGCACGGATGCTGTCATTTTTACAAATCCTGAGGAATGCTTCAGCACTGTAAAACCCGATGTGCTTGTAGATCTTACAACGCCTGAAACAGGGTACCTTCATGCTAAAACAGCACTGCAAAACGGAGTCAGACCGGTTATAGGAACGACCGGCTTTACCAAAGAGGAATTAGAAGAGCTCAAGGAGCTGTCTAAAGAAAATCAGTTAGGAACAATTATTGCACCAAACTTTGCAATCGGTGCAATTTTAATGATGAAATTTTCACAAATGGCAGCAAAATATTTTGAAGATGTTGAAATCATTGAAATGCATCATGATCAGAAACTTGATGCACCATCAGGCACCGGCCTGAAAACTGCCGAGATGATTCAAGAGCAGCGTACAGCAAAGCAGCAGGGCCATCCTGATGAGAAAGAAACAATTGAAGGAGCCCGCGGTGGTGACATTGACGGTATCCGGATTCACAGCGTTAGACTGCCTGGTCTTGTGGCTCATCAGCAGGTCATGTTTGGCGGGGAAGGACAGCTTCTCACAATTAAGCACGATTCTCACGACAGAGGGTCCTTTATGTCAGGTGTAAAGTTATGTATTCATACAATTATGGATCTGGAAGAATTGATCTATGGAGTGGAAAACATTATTGATTAAGGAGATGGTCAAATGAATATCGCATTAATCGCACATGATGAGAAAAAAGAAGCGCTATTAAAATTTGTTGATGAATTTAAAGATGAGTTTGCTAAGCATCAATTATTTGCAACCGGGACAACCGGAAAAAAAATTAATGAACTGACTAACCTGCCGATCCACAGGTTTAAATCAGGTCCTCTAGGCGGTGACCAGGAAATTGGTGCAAAAATTGCAAATCAGGAGCTGGATGCAGTTTTCTTTTTCCGGGATCCATTGACTGCACAGCCGCATGAGCCGGATGTATCTGCACTCGTTAGACTTGGAGACGTATATAATATTCCCATGGCTACAAATATCGGCTCTGCTGACATTTTGATTAAAGGAATCATAAGAGGGGATCTTAAACATGTCTAAAGCTGATATATTGGCAATCGGAGCTCATTCAGATGATGTTGAGATCGGGATGGGTGGTACGCTTGCCAAATGGGTAGATGAAGGAATGAATGCAGTTATCTGTGATCTGACAAAAGCTGAATTGTCATCAAACGGTACGCCTGAAAACAGAATGAATGAGGCTGAACATGCAGCGAAAATTCTGGGAGTAAAAAAAAGAATCAATCTGGATCTTGGGGACCGCAATTTTACTGCCGATAATCACACAATTGAGCAGGTTGTTAAAGTAATCAGAGATGTCAGACCGAAAATTGTATTCTGTCCCTATTATGAAGATAGACACCCCGATCACATCCATGCTGCGAAGTTAGTGATTGAAGCTGTATTTTCAGCGAGAATCCGAAAGTTTGAAACCGGACAGGAACCACATAAAACGATGCTTTATCATTATATGATTAATGGCATACATAAGCCTGATTTTGTAATTGACATAACAGATTTTAGCGAACAGAAAGTACGCGCTCTTTCTTCTTATAAAAGCCAGTTCACACCCGTGGATGGTGTTCAGACACCATTGACGGATGATTACATAGAAACAGTCATTTCAAGAGATAAGGTTTTTGGTAAGGAAGTTGAAGTGAAAATGGCAGAAGGGTTTATAAGCGATAAACCTTTACTTATTAACAGGAATATTGCAGGTGTAAAATGAAAAAAATGAAAATAGGTATTACATGTTACCCGACTGTTGGCGGGTCAGGTGTAATTGCGACTGAACTCGGGAAGTTGCTTGCTGAAAAAGGACATCAGATCCACTTTATTACATCAAGTATCCCATTTAGACTGAATAAGATGTATTCGAATATTTATTTTCATCAGGTAGAGGTAAATCATTATTCGGTATTTCAATATCCGCCCTATGATATTGCCCTTGCTAATAAAATGGCAGATGTCATTGAAAGGGAAGAGCTTGATATTTTGCACGTCCATTATGCTATTCCGCATGCAGTCTGTGCGATTATGGGTAAGCAAATGGCAAATAGCGATGTGAAAATCGTCACTACACTTCATGGGACAGATATTACAGTACTAGGAGTTGATGACAGTCTGACAAAAGCAATTAAATTCGGGATTGAAAAATCCGATCGTGTAACTGCAGTTTCACAAGCGCTGGTAAAACAGACAAAAGATCTGATTGCTCCTGATAAAGAGATTGATGTGCTATATAACTTTCTTGATGAAAGGATCTACAGAAAAGTCCAGTCAGATTATCTGAAAAAGGACTACGGCATAACAGATCATGAAAAAATCATTATTCATGTATCTAACTTCAGAAAAGTGAAAAGAGTGCTTGACGTCGTGACGGTATTTGCACACATTCATAAAGAATTGCCTTCAAAGTTAATCCTTGCCGGTGATGGCCCTGAAATGTCTGCAGTCCTGAAAAAAGTGGATGAACTGGGGATTAAAGAACATGTGCTCTTCCTTGGTAAACAGGATAACCTTGAGGAACTGTACTCCATCAGTGATCTGATGTTACTGTTATCTGAAAAAGAAAGCTTTGGTCTTGTTGCTTTGGAGGCAATGGCCTGTGGCGTCCCGTGTATCGGAACTGATGCAGGCGGCATACCTGAGGTAATCATGGACCAGAAAAACGGTTATATTTTCCCTGTTGGTGATACTGATTCAATGGGAAAAGCAGCTGTTAACCTTCTCCAAAACGAAGAGCTCCATTCATCTTTTTCACGTCAGGCTGTCGTCACCGTTCAAAATGATTTTCACTCAAGTAAAATCATCAGACAGTATGAAGCAATGTATGATGAATTGCTAAATGGAGACATGCACAATGAATGAATTGTTCAGTCAGGCACTGCCTGTTTTAAAAGAAATCGAGGCAAACGGCTATGAGGCTTATTTTGTTGGAGGCTGTGTACGTGATTATTACCTGAGCAGGGAAATCAATGATATTGATATTGCTGTATCTGCAACGCCGGAAGAAATCAAACAGATTTTTAAAAAGACGATAGATGTTGGCATCGAGCACGGAACGATATTGGTACTCCATGAAAAAGGTCAGTTTGAAATGACCACTTTCAGAACTGAAAGCACATATTCAGACAGCAGGAGGCCTGATAAAGTTACATTTGTCAGGTCTCTTGAAGAAGATTTGAAAAGAAGAGATTTTACGATGAATGCAATGGCCCTCTCTTCTTCATATGAATTAACAGATCTTTTTGGCGGGAGAGAAGATCTCCAAAAGAAAGAAATCAAAACTGTAGGTCTTCCCATGGAGAGGTTTGAGGAGGACGCACTGAGAATGCTGAGAGCGGTCCGGTTTGTATCACAGCTTGATTTTTCAATTGAAAATCATACATTTGAAGCGATCAGAGTATATGCCCGGAGACTGTCAAGGGTTGCAACAGAGCGGATTGCAGCAGAACTTGAAAAACTGATCAATGGTCCTGCAATGGAGAGAGCGCTGCGCTATGTGATAGAGACAAACCTTCATGCCTATCTGCCTGTACTCATAACAGAAAAAGTTGTGAAGTCATTAGGAGAGATTGACTGGAAAGTTTTAAATGCTGGAGAACGTCTTGCGCTCATCATAGCGATCGGAGAATTTGACGATGTGAAAACCTTACTCAAGCAGTGGAAAATGTCTAATAAAACAATTAAAAAGCAGCTGTCCCTATCAGATCTGCTGACGATCAGGGCAGGAAGAGCATTTACGAAAGCGGATATTTATCATATGGGTATAGAGCCTGTTACATCTGCTGAAAAGATAGCAGCGGTGCTTAACCAGAGACCATATGATGCGCAATATATGGAAGATCTGTATCATTCAATGAGAATTAAATCCAGATCAGACTTAGCTTTTAAAGGGACACATTTAATTAAATGGACGGGTAAAAAGGGTGGACCATGGGTGAAAGACTGCACATCAGTAATAGAACAGCTGATTTTAGATGAAGAGCTTGAAAATAACTTAAGTGACATAAAAGAGTGGGTGGAATCAGAATGGCTTCAAAAATAAGAGAATCAATACTGGCCGCACTGTCATCTTCTGATAACAGTTATTTTTCCGGTCAGGAGTTGGCAGACCAGGCAGGGTGTTCGAGAACTGCTATATGGAAGCACATAGAAGATTTAAGATCATCCGGATTTATGATTGAGTCTAAGCGAAAGAAAGGGTACAGGCTGCTTGGAAAGGCTGATGAATTAAATGAAAATAATCTCCTGGTCGGCTTAAAAACAGTTAAGCTTGGCAGATCTGTTCATTTCTATGAATCAGTAGAAAGTACTCAGAAAATTACACACCGTCTTGCGCAGGAAAATGCACCTGAAGGAACCCTTGTGATTGCAGAGGAACAGGTATCAGGAAGAGGGCGAATGGCACGTTCATGGCATTCACCGAAAGGAACGGGAATATGGATGAGCTTATTACTCAGACCTTCTCTGTCACCGCAAAAAGCTCCGCAATTCACATTAATCGCTGCTGTAGCCATTGTAGAGGCAATAGAAAGCACGTGTGGACTCTCGGTTGATATTAAATGGCCTAATGATCTGCTGATCAACAGCAAAAAGGTTACAGGTATTTTAACGGAACTGCAGGCAGACAGTGAGCAGATTCATTCACTTATTGTCGGAATGGGGATTAATGTGAATCAGTCTGCTGATGATTTTTCGGAAGAGATCCGTGAAATTGCCACTTCACTTCATATAGAAAGTGGTAAAACATTTTCAAGAGCGGGGATTGTTCAGGAAATTCTATTTAACCTTGAGAAGTATTATGCCATTTATATCAGTGAAGGTTTTGAACCGATCAAAGAGGTCTGGGAAAAATATGCGGTCACGATTGGTAAACAGATTACAGCCAGAACATTGAATAAAGAAATTAAAGGGTTTGCTTCAGGTATTACAAATGAGGGTGTTTTAAAACTGATTGACGAATGTGGAAAGACGCACCTGATTTACTCAGCTGATATTGAGTAGTTTTTATAGCTGGGATCAGGAGTGATCTGTTATACTGTGGTTGGGCAGTATCTTAAATGAACTGCACCTTATAACAAAAAACTGACATGATCTGCCTTGATCCATTAAGTGACAGGGACAGAGGACCGGAATAATCTGCGGCATCCTTCTGTCTATCAGAAGGTTTTATTTATGTCTGCAGGGATTTCGTTTCCCTCTGAAATAAAGGAGGAGAAAACATGAAAACAACTGCTGATTTTCTTAAAATGAAACAAGACGGTGAAAAAATAACAATGGTGACTGCCTATGATTACCCGTCTGCTAAAGCAGCAGAACAGGCACAATCAGATATGATCCTGGTGGGGGATTCTCTCGGGATGGTTGTGCTTGGGTATGATTCAACGGTTCCGGTCACACTAGAAGATATGATACATCATGCAAAAGCGGTCAGACGTGGTGCGAAAAACACATTTATTGTAGTGGACATGCCTTTTATGACCTATCATTTATCACGTGAGGAAACGCTGAAGTCCGCTGCTAGAATCATGCAGGAATCAGGTGCTGATGCAGTGAAAGTCGAAGGTGCGGGTAATGTGCTGCCTATGATCGAAGCGCTTGTTGAAAGTGGTATTCCTGTCATGGCTCACCTGGGGCTGACACCTCAAAGTGCCGGAGTACTTGGAGGCTTTAAAGTACAGGCGAAAACTGCTGAGCAGGGGATACAGCTGATCAACGATGCCGCAGCTTGTGAAAAAGCTGGTGCATTTTCAGTTGTTCTGGAATGTATTCCTCAGCAGATCACTGAAAAAGTATCAGCTGAATGTCAGATTCCAACTGTAGGGATCGGCGCAGGAGTTCAGGCAGATGGCCAGGTACTTGTATTCCATGACCTGGTTGGGTATGGTGACCATCGTGTACCAAAATTCGTTAAAAAATATACTGAAGTTTACCCGGATATAATCAGTGCAATCAAACAGTATAACGAAGAAGTAAAAAAGCAGGAGTTTCCTGCCGAATTACATTCATTTAATCTGAAAGAAGAAGAAAGAATTTCACTTTACGGAGGAACGAAGTCGTGAATATTGTCAGCACCACCCGGGAAATAAAAAAAATGATAAAAGACTATAAAAAACAGGGTAAAACAATTGGCTTTGTACCCACAATGGGTTTTTTACATGAAGGTCACTTAACTCTCGTAAGTAAATCAGGCAGTGACTGTGACATTACAATCATGAGTATATTTGTTAACCCGCTTCAATTTGGTCCCGGAGAAGATTATGACAGATATCCAAGAGACATCGAAAGAGATATAGAGCTTGCAGAAAAAGCGGGCGTAGATGTGCTGTTTACTCCGGATGTAAACGAACTTTATCCTGCAGAGCCTTCTGTAAGTGTAAAAGCGGTTGAACGCACCGACGTTCTTTGCGGAGCTTCGAGACCCGGGCATTTTGATGGAGTTGTGACAGTTTTATCGATTTTGTTTAATATCATTGATCCGGATAAAAGTTATTTCGGGCAAAAGGATGCTCAACAGGTCGCAGTGGTGAAAGGCCTTGCAGGAAGCTTACATTTCCCTACCGAAATCATTTCTGTTGAAACGATCAGAGAACAGGACGGGCTTGCTAAGAGCTCGAGAAATGTATATCTGAGCGATCAGGAAAGAACGGAAGCACCTGTCATTTACCAGGCGTTAAAAACAGCTTCTGAAATATATATGACAGACGGCAGCAATGCTGCAATCGAGCACTTTAAACATGAACTTTCAACTGTCAGCGGAGACATTGATTATATAGAAATCCTCACCTATCCGGAATTACAGGTACCTTCTGAGTCAGATACCCGTCTGATTATAGCTGCTGCGGTGAGGTTCGAGCGGGCCAGATTAATCGACAATATCATATTTACGACTGAGGAGGAAACAGCATGTTCAGATCAATGATGAGTGGGAAAATTCATAGAGCAAGAGTAACAGAAGCCAATCTGAATTACGTAGGCAGCATTACAATAGATGAAGATATTTTAGATGCTGTCGGCATGTACCCTAATGAAAAGGTACAGATTGTAAATAATAATAATGGTGCTCGGTTTGAGACATATATCATTAAAGGTAAACGCGGCAGCGGGGTAATGTGTGTTAATGGTGCAGCGGCCAGACTGGTGCAGGAAGGGGATGTCATTATTGTGATCTCCTATATGCTGGTTGAAAATGAAGCTGCGAAACACCACCAGCCAAAAGTAGCAATTATGAATGAGCATAACGAAATTACAGAGATGATTCATCATGAGCCTGAAGCAACAGTAATGGGCTAGAAATCAGATAAAGGCTGTGACAGGTATGAAATCAGAAAAAATTGCAGTGGTGGATATAGAAACAACAGGAAATTCATACAAAAGAGGCGACCGCATGATTCAGATTGCGGTCGTTCTGATTGAAGACATGCAAATTACAGAAACCTATTCATCATTTGTAAACCCGAAGCAGCCAATTCCTGCTTTTATCACCGAACTTACCGGTATTACAGATCAGGATGTTGAAGGCGCACCTGATTTTGAAGTGATTGCTCCCCGTATCAATGAGATGCTGAACGGGGCTGTTTTTGTTGCACATAATGTTCAGTTTGACCTGCCTTTTTTAAATGGTGAATTTTCCCGTGCTGGTTATCATGAGTTTTCGGGTGAAACCTGGGATACAGTTGAGCTGTCACGGGCATTGATGCCCGAAGCAGCAAGCTTCAAACTCGGTGACCTGACTGATAATCTGTCACTGGATCATGAACGTCCCCACCAGGCAGACAGTGATGCGCTGGCAACTGCAGAATTGTTAATCAGCTTACATAATAAAGTGATGTCTATGCCGTTAATCACTGTTGAACAGCTTTCTGTTCAGTCTGCTTTCCTTAAAAGTGATCTGACTCTTTTTTTTGAAGCCTGCATATATGAAAAAAAGAAAAATTTAACCGACCTCCCGCAAGAGCTAGAAGTCTTTAGGGGCATCGCTGTAAAGAAGAAACAATTTACAAGAAAGCAGAACCAGCCAGCTGAGTTTAACATTGAACCTTTTATCAGACAGCTCGTGCCGGGATATCAAAAAAGAGAAGCCCAGCTGAACATGATCAGTGATCTTTTGACTGCATATGATCAGCAGATGCATGCAGTGATTGAAGCGGGAACCGGGGTAGGGAAAACGCTCGGGTTATTGATCCCTGCCATGATCGAAGTGAGCAGAGGTAAAAAAGTTTTAATCACCACTCAAACACTTCAGCAGCAGGATCAGCTAATGTTAACAGCTGAAAAAATGAATCTGCTGCTTAATGATTCAATCTCAACTACTGTTTTAAAAGGAAGAAGCAACTATATTCATATGCTGAAGTTTGAGCAGTCATTAAAAGAATCAGATCGCCAGTATGATACTGTTCTGGCGAAGATGCAGCTTTTAACTTGGCTGACTGAAACCGAAACCGGTGATATTGATGAATTAAATCTATCAGGCGGCAGTCTCTTGTACTGGAACAGAATCAGACACAGCGGCTGGTATTTAGATAAAAATCAGGATCCATGGGCAAACAGGGATTTTTACAGCTACTCTCTTACAAAAGCTGAAAACGCGGATATTGTGATTACAAATCATTCAATGCTTGCTGCTGATAAGCATAAAGAGGTTCAGACGTTTCCGCGCTATGATTATTTAATGATTGATGAAGCACACCATCTCGAAGATACATGCAGAAATCAGTGGGGAATCAGGCTCGATTATATGAAAATAAAGTTTGCCATCACCCGTCTGACAGGCGCACAGGATGATGGCGTATCAGAAAAACTTCATTTGATTTTAAACAAATATGATATAAGCAGTGACAGGCTGGATCCTGACAGCTTTGAGAAATTAAATCAGGAAACAGATTCATCGTTTAATCAACTGGGTCAATATTTTAAGCAGTATGTAAAGCGGCAAAAAGGACTTCAAAGGCAAAAGCTGCTTTTAAATTCGGAAAAACATGATGACTGGAAATATGTAAAATACAGTTTTGAAAGACTATTCTTTGAATTGAAGAGCTGTCTAAAAGTTCTATCTGTCCAGCTTGATGCAATCGGGAAGAAGAAAACAAAATTGACTGTAACCGAAAAAGCTGCAGTTGAAGATGCGGGCGCGCTGGTTCAGGAATGGGAACGCCTGATAGAAATGATCAGAATGCTATTCATCAGAAAGCATGATCATCATGTGAAGTGGGTCGAAGGTGATTTAAGATCAGTTCCGGGCAGTTTGACGATAGTGGCGAATGAACTGGACCTTAAAGCGAAAATCCAGCAGGCCTTTTTTGCTGATCAGATCCCTTCTGCAGCAGTAAGTGCTACTCTCACAGTTAATGACTCATTTAATCATTTTATTCAATCAACAGGCCTTGAAGGGAAGAAGCTGATTACAAAAAAATACGAGTCACCGTTTGATTATCAGAATCATGTCCGGCTGATGGTACCTAATGATCTTCCGGATATTAAATCAGTGTCACCTGAGGAATATGTTGAATGGATCACAGGACATTTAGCAGTTATTGCTGAAGCAACCCAGGGAAGAATGTTAGTACTCTTCACATCTCATGAAATGCTGCGCAATACGTATGAATTGATTAAAGAAAGCCAGCAGATGGAGGATTTTATCCTGATTGCCCAGGGGATATCAGCAGGAAGCAGAACAAAGCTTTCGAAGAACTTCCGTAAATTCGATAAAGCGGTTTTATTTGGTACAAGCAGCTTTTGGGAAGGGCTAGATATACCAGGGGAGGACTTATCCTGTCTTGTTATGGTCAGGCTACCTTTTTCACCACCGGATGAACCGTTAATAAAAGCTCAATGGGAGCGAGCAAGAAGTGAAAATAGAAATCCGTTTCAGGAAGTCTCCCTTCCAAAAGCAGTACTCAGATTCAGACAGGGCTTTGGCAGACTGATCAGACACGAAAATGACCGCGGCATTTTTATGGTATTTGACAGGAGACTGATTAGTGCATCCTACGGTAAAGCATTTACAGATTCAATCCCGAAAATGAAAGTGGAAGAAAAAAGCCTGGATGAATGTATCTTTGACATTGAAGAATGGTTGTAGACTGAATAAACCTGTTATACTATTTATGATAAATCTGATGAAAGAAGTGAAGCTGATGGGTGAAAAGATTGAAATCATTTCGACAGTGACAGTAGATCACTCAAAAGATCTTTATAAAATTGTAGATGCTTTAAATCGGTCCCTTAAACGAGATGATCTGATGTTTGGTCTTGCACTTGATCAAGAAGATCAGTCAAAAGCAGTTTTTACAATTTACAGAACATAAGTGAGGTTTAATATGAAAAAATGGATACTCTTGTTAACTGCTGTTGTTTCAGTGTTTATGATCTGTTTTGCACTGATTTACTTTACTGCAAATCAGCAGGTTAACGCAGAGCTTGAAATAGCTGAAGAAGCTGCAAGGTCAGAAGGGATGGAAGTATCAGACAGCTATCATTATCATGGCAGTGAAGCTTATTATGTTGTTTCAGGAAGCATTGAAGGTTCAAATCAATTATTCTTTTATTCTGAAAATAGTGAGCTCGAATCTGTCACTGTTCCATATGATGAAGGGATCACAGAGGAACAGGCCATTGAGATGCTTTACGCTGATGATGAACCCAGCAAAATTTTATCTTCCAAGATTGGAATGGAATCAGTTGGTCCAGTATGGGAAATTGTGTATGAAGATCAGGATGAGCTTCTGAATTATTATTATGTTAAATTTGAAAGCGGCGATTGGTGGAGAACAATCCGTAACTTATAAGGAGTGGAAAGAATATGAGAGAATTACTTGCTGACAGAGTTAAATCATTAACACCATCAACTACTTTAGCGATTACAGCTAAAGCAAAAGAGCTGAGAGCAGCTGGAAAAGACGTGATCGGACTGGGTGCCGGAGAACCGGATTTTAACACGCCTGATCATATTATTGAAGCAGCATACCAGTCAATGAAAAGCGGTGAAACTAAATATACGCCTGCAGCAGGTACAGTCGCATTAAAGCAGGCGATTGCTGATAAATTCAAGAGAGACCAGCATATTACATATGAGCTTTCTGAAGTTTTTGTAGGCAGTGGAGCCAAGCACGTCCTTTATTGTCTGTTCCAGGCAATCCTGAACGACGGTGATGAAGTGATCATTCCGACACCGTACTGGGTAAGCTACCCTGAGCAGGTTAAACTTGCAGGGGGAACACCTAAGATCGTTGAAGGAAAAGAAGAGAATCAGTATAAAGTAACTGCTGAGCAGATCATTGAAGCTGCAGGACCTAATACAAAAGCTGTTATTCTTAATTCGCCAAGTAATCCGACAGGGATGGTCTATACGAAAGAGGAGCTTGAAGCGATCGGAGCAGCATGTATTGAAAAAGATCTTTTAATCGTGTCAGATGAAATTTATGAAAAGCTTCTGTATGACGGGGCGAAACATACATCTATTGCAGAAATTTCACCTGCTTTAAAAGACCAGACATTGATTATAAATGGGGTTTCCAAATCACATTCAATGACCGGTTGGAGAATTGGGTATGCTGCAGGGAGACAGGATCTGATTAAGGCGATGACGAACCTGGCTAGTCATTCTACATCCAACCCGACAACTACTGCTCAATTTGGTGCGCTGGCCGCTTATGAAGGACCTCAAAATGCTGTTGAAGAAATGAGAACCGCATTTGAAAGCCGTCTGAACAAAGTATATGATCAGGTCAATCAAATTCCCGGTTTCCGGTGCATTAAGCCACAAGGTGCATTTTATCTGTTTCCAAATGTAAAAGAAGCAGCTGTGCTATGTGGGTTTGATTCAGTGGATGAATTTGCAAAAGACCTTTTAAGTGAAGCAAATGTTGCAGTGATTCCGGGATCAGGATTCGGTTCGCCTGATAACATTCGATTATCCTATGCAACGGACCTGAATTCGCTTGAAACGGCATTGAATAGAATCAATGACTACGTTGAAAATAAAAGACGCTGATTGAACCATATACGTAACAAAGGTATAATACGTTAGTGATGAAACAATAGATATTAATGTTCCTGGAGGGAAATCAAGTGAAAACATCAATTATTCAAGCCGGCAGCCATGTTGGGGAAGAAGTGACAATTGGCGCGTGGCTCGCAAATAAACGCTCAAGCGGAAAGATCGCTTTTTTACAGTTACGCGATGGTACAGGATTTATTCAGGGAGTCGTTGTTAAAAGTGAAGTTGGAGAAGACATTTTCCAAAAAGCAAAATCACTGACGCAGGAGTCTTCTATTTATGTAACTGGTGTAATCAAAGAAGATTCACGTTCTCCATTTGGCTATGAAATGGATGTGAAAGATCTGACAGTGATTCATGAATCGATTGATTATCCAATTACGCCGAAAGAACACGGTACAGAGTTCCTGATGGACCACCGTCATTTATGGCTGCGTTCTAACCGTCAGCATGCTGTCATGAAAATCAGAAATGAAATCATCCGGGCTACTTATGAATTTTTCAATAAAGAAGGTTTTGTAAAGGTAGATCCGCCTATCCTGACAGGCAGTGCGCCTGAAGGTACTTCAGAACTTTTCCATACTAAATACTTTGAAGAAGATGCTTACCTTTCACAAAGTGGTCAATTATATATGGAAGCTGCTGCAATGGCACTTGGAAAAGTATTTTCTTTCGGTCCGACTTTCCGTGCTGAAAAGTCAAAAACTCGCCGTCACCTGATTGAGTTCTGGATGATCGAACCTGAGATGGCGTTTTATGAATTCGAAGATAATCTGAAAGTACAGGAACAGTATGTTTCCTACGTCGTTCAATCTGTACTTGATAACTGCCAGCTTGAATTGACAAGACTCGGAAGAGATACATCAGTTTTAGAGAAAATTAAAGCACCTTTCCCTCGGATCACATATGATGATGCACTGAAGTTTCTTCATGAAAAAGGGTTTGATGATATTAAATGGGGTGACGACCTTGGGGCGCCGCATGAAACAGCGATTGCTGAAAGCTATGATAAGCCTGTTTTTATTACGCACTATCCAACGAGCCTGAAACCATTTTATATGCAGCCTGATACAAATAATGAAGACGTCGTGCTATGTGCAGATCTGATCGCCCCTGAAGGATACGGGGAAATTATTGGAGGGTCTGAGCGGATTCATCATCTGGAATTACTTGAACAGCGAATCAAAGAACATAACCTCGAGCCTGAAGCTTATCAGTGGTACTCTGAGCTTAGAAAATACGGTTCAGTGCCTCACTCAGGCTTTGGACTCGGACTTGAGAGAACAGTTGCGTGGATCAGTGGAGTGGAGCATGTAAGAGAAACAATTCCATTCCCGAGACTATTAAACAGACTATATCCTTAATGACAAATGACCGGATAAGCACAACTGCTTTTTCGGTCATTTTTCAAGCTGAAAGGAGGGGACAGAGTGGCACAGCTTCCACTGCAAAAATGGATTAAAGAGGGATACACAGCGATCCCTGTAATGCTGTTGAAGTATTACAAAAAACTGAATCTCACCGAAACTGAAAGCATGCTGCTCATTCAGCTTCATTCATTTATAGATAAGGGAAATCATTTTCCGACACCCGATGAGATCGCTGAAAGAATGACTTTAACTTCATCAGAATGTCTGAAGATCATTCAAAAGCTGATTAAAAAAAATCTTCTTGAAATAAATAATAGTGAAGAAGAAATTAAAACAGAGCACTATTCACTCGAACCATTATGGAATTGCATATTGAACATTGCAGGTCAGGAACAGTTCCAGGAAACGGTTGAACAGACGATGGCAATGCAGACGGACCTTTATACAATGTTCGAACGGGAATTCGGCCGTCCTTTATCACCACTGGAATGTGAAACGCTTGCGATGTGGATTGATCAGGATGATCACAGTCCGGAGATCGTAAAATCTGCATTAAGAGAGGCGGTCATTTCTGAAAAACTGAACTTCAGATATATTGACCGCATATTATTTGAATGGAAGAAAAAAGGCATCAAATCCCCGGAAGACGCAAAAAAACAGGGGGAGCAATTCAGAAAACCAAAAAATCAGACAGAGAAACCTCATGAGCCTGCGCCATTTTATAATTGGCTTGAGAATTGACTGGAAGTGATAATATGCTGACTAAGCCTCAAATTAGAGAGTGTCTAGATGAAATGGAAAGAATGTTTCCGGATGCTCACTGTGAGTTAATTCACGACAATGCATTTGAATTAACGATCGCTGTATTATTATCAGCACAATGTACAGATGCGCTGGTTAATAAAGTGACGAAGGACCTTTTTAAAAAATATAAAACACCTGAAGACTACCTGAATGTAACGCTCGAAGAACTGCAGCAGGATATCAGGTCTATAGGTTTATACAGAAATAAGGCAAAGCACATACGTAATTTATGTGAAAGATTAATAGAGCATTATAATGGTGAGATCCCGGCAGATCACAAAGAACTGACTACTTTACCTGGCGTTGGCAGAAAAACTGCAAATGTTGTTATGTCCGTTGCATTTGACTGGCCTGCAATCGCTGTTGATACACATGTAGAGCGTATATCCAAAAGGCTTGGTATCTGCAGGTGGAAGGACTCAGTCCTTGAAGTAGAACAGACGCTGAT
Source organism: Jeotgalibacillus malaysiensis (assembly GCF_044789845.1). Taxonomy (NCBI): domain Bacteria; kingdom Bacillati; phylum Bacillota; class Bacilli; order Caryophanales; family Caryophanaceae; genus Jeotgalibacillus; species Jeotgalibacillus malaysiensis. The sequence goes on along the minus strand of NZ_CP085252.1, from coordinate 1,882,694 downwards.
GAAAAAAGTGCCGAAGGAGGAGTGGTCGGTCACTCATCACAGAATGATTTTCTTCGGCCGCTATCACTGTAAAGCTCAAAGGCCGGATTGCGCTAATTGTCCATTGCTGCACTTATGCCGCGAAGGGAAGAAAAGACAAAAGAAACTGAGGCAGGAGATATAATCATGAAATATATACTGCCGGATCAGTATAAGCATCCATTGTTTTATCAGCCAGATCACGTTGAAGTGGAGATAGATGATAAAAGAAGTTTTGACCCTTATTTTGCAGAAGATCTACTGGCTAGGCATCATCAAGTAAAGCCCTGGGAGGATATTGAATCCTGTATCGGTTCCATCAATGAGGAATGGAAGGTTCTTTCAGATGAAATGAGGCCGCTTTTTGAAGGTCAGGCTGAAAAGACATTTGATTCTATGGTAAAAGGAATTTCGCTTTTCTTTACACTTTTATACTGGACAAATGAAAAGCATGTATCAGTCTCGACGTGGGCAGAGGATATAAAACATTTTGAAGTATCAATCATGAACCCGCATGAACGGATCTCATTTGTGATGAAAAGACCTGCTGTTTACTTTTCTTTTATCCAGCTGGACGAAATGTTCCGGGAGCTGACTAAAACATCTGCTAAATTTGCAGCCATAAAAAAAAGAAAGCGCGGAATTTGACCTCCGCGCTTTCTTTTTTATTCTTCGGAATCAGTTGTGCCGTCTGAAGAACCTTCAGCAGGTTCTTCAGGGGTTTCATTCCCACTGTCTCCTTCTTCCTGACCTGTTCCCTGATCAGGATTTTCTTCATCGTTATTTCCGGAGTTTTCGCCATCATTGTTGCCCTGACCTTCTCCATTGCCGTCGCCTTCACCTGGAGTTTGTTCATCCTGATTATCTTCAGGCGTTTCTTCCTGATTTTCTTCTTCATTTTGTTCTTCTTCAGGATTTTCTTCGTTTTCTTCATCCTGATTCTCATCTTCAGAACGTACAATTTCAATATTCGTGTTCGCAGAACTGCTTCGTTCATCATCAGCGATCGCTGTAACTGTGAACGTATAAGTTGAGCCTTCCTGTACTTGTTCAATATTCAACCCGTTTTGAGAGGTAACAGCAAGCTCACGTTCTTCATCGCCGTCGATGCTCACTAGCACTTCAAATTCTACATCACGATCATCGTTTTCCTCCTGACTGTGATCCCAGGTCAGCTGTATTGTACCATTTTCCTCATTGTACTCTGCTGACAGGTTAGAAGGGGCCTGCAGGTCAGGAACGACAAATTCTTCAGATACAGCAGTCGGCTCTGTACCTCTGATAAATAATTCAACTGATTTCTGATCATCAGGCGTGTATTCACTCGCCAGCTGAACCGGAGAAGTGCCTTTTTCAATTTCCACTTCAACCACACTATCCGGCTTTTCAAAATCAGGTGTTTCGATTCCTTCATGAACGCCTCTCATAATATCTCTAAATATATACTGGGAAACCCAGCGGTCCTGAGGAGAGAGGTAGTTCTGGTTAACATCTGCTGCATACCCAAGCCAGACTGCTGCAGTGTATTGCGTTGTATATCCTGCAAACCAAGAATCAGGCGCTCCATTTGATGGAATATTATTAGCATTACGGATATCTTCAGGATAGTTGGTTGTACCTGACTTACCAGCAAGCGGCAGACCGTTCACCTGAGCGAGTTCACCTGTTGCACCAGGCTCAAGTACATCCTTTAGCATATCTGACATCATGTATGCTGTAGAATCCTTCATGACAACTTCTGATTCAGCCTCAAGCTCCATTGATGAGCCGTCTCTGAATTCAATACTTGTAACTGAATGCGGCTCGTTATAAACGCCTTTGTTACCAAATGCTGCATAGGCACCAGCCATTTCTAATGTATTTGTTTCAGGCTCACCACCAATTGCTGCACTTTCACAAAGTACTTCACCACAATTTTCTGTGTTAAAGTTCCAGCCGAGGTCTCTGAGGAATTCAGTTCCCTGTTCCTGGCCAACTTCCATATAGGCTTTAATTGCAGTAATATTTCGAGAATCTGCTAAAGCTTCTCTCATTGTCATTGGTCCTTTGAACTGACCGTCATAGTTATTTGGTGCAAAGCCATTTGAATATTCATAAGGCTCATCGACAATTGTCTGTGCAGTAGACCAGTCCAGATATTCAATTGCTGGTGCATAATCAAGCAGTGGCTTAATTGCTGATCCAGGCTGACGGGTCTGATCAGTAGCGTAGTTAAAGCCACGCTGCACTTCATCTCCATATCCGCGGCCGCCGCCGATTGCTCTGATTGCACCACTTTCGGTATCAAGCAATGTCACACCAGCCTGAGCCATCACATCATTCATATCTGCAGGAAACTGGATATTTCCATCATTCAGCGTATTTTCGACGATCGTCTGTGCATTCGGGTCAAGTGTCGTGTTAATGGTTAAACCATCTTCATACGGGTTAACATCTTCTAGGTCATCAATTTCATCCAGTACGACATCAACAAAAGCATCATATTTCGATTCTTCAGCTGCAAGCTGTTGTCTTGGATTTTCAGAACCTTCACTGCGGTCTACAAGACCATCTGTGATATCTGTTTCAATTGCCTGATTCATTTCTTCTTCAGATATCTTGCCATGATTATTCATTTGTCGCAGTACAATATCACGACGTTCTTTTGCAAGATCAGGATTTTCATATGGGTTATAAGCATTAGGGCGCTGCGGTAGTCCTGCTAAGAGGGCTGCCTGGTGCAGCTGAAGATCTGAAAGGTCTACACCGTAATAGTATTGAGACGCTGTTCTGATCCCATAAATGCTGTCTGAGTAATAAATTTTATTTACATACATTTCAAAAATATCTTCTTTGCTGTAATCCTGTTCAAGCTGATATGCAAGCCATGCTTCCTGGGCTTTACGCTCAAGTGACTTTTCAGGTGTGAGAACAGATTGTTTAATGACCTGCTGTGTTAATGTACTGGCACCTTCAGCACCAAATCCCTCAGTAATGTTTGCAAGTACTGCTCCAACAAGACGGAAAAAGTCTACGCCCTGATGTTCATAAAAGCGGTTATCTTCAATTGCAAGGACTGCATTTTCAACGACCGGGGGAATTTCATCATAAGATACAAACTCTCTGTTTTGTGCACCAATCCTTGCGAAAACATCGCCATTAACATCTTTAATTTCTGTTGTGATCGGGTCTATAAAATCTTCTTCATTCAGGTCCGGAGCCTGTGAAGCGTAGTAGGCGAACAAGCCGCCTCCAAACAATAGTCCGGCCAGTCCAACGATCAGGACTGTCATGATAATCTTTTTAAATATAGATCCTTTTTTCTTCTTTTTATTTTTGGTCTTGGAATTTTTTTGCGCATTCCTTTTTTCTTCGCGTGATTTATAATCAGCCATTTAACATTTCCTCTCTTTCAAAAGCTCATTTAAGCAAATGATCTATAATTTTAAGGTAATCTATCCTGGGGTGCAACCCCAAAGGGATAGGGTAGGAAGTTTCCTCTATTTCTTTTTTTGTCATAGATTTTCTTCCGCCTTTTAACATCCTCTCCCAAAATTGATTTAACTGCACGTACGGCATCAGGAATATTTCCTCAGTCAATGAAAACCTGATAATGACAAATGCAATTCCTTTTTGAGCAGTGACCTGTTTCATATGATCAAGCTGATGCTGATGGAAATTCTGCAGTGGAAAAGAAGTACGATTTCTCGTTTCTTTCGCCTCAAAATCAATGTAACTTCCTTTATAAACACCATTATAGTCGGTGGTAGAAGCCTGCTTAAAATAAGCTTCTTTAATAACAGCAGCACTTCTTTTTGGATAATCTACATTTACGATCTGCACTGGTACAGGTTTTTTATGAATAACTGCAGTACCGGAATGAACATAATAGTCATTCGTTTCATTAAGATCTTCTTCGAGGGTCATTCCTCTTTTTCCGTGAGAATATGACTTTTCTTTTTTTACAGCACTGTTCACAGTAGGTTTAGAGCTGAATTTTTTTCCATTTGGATAATGAAATTCCATGTGTAACACCTCACCTGAACATCATACCACATGCGTGGTTTGATCAAACTGATTGGTCGTAAAATTAGACGTACATACATCAATTAAAGTTACAGTCCGGCATTCGTTTGTTAAACTAACTGTATAACTAAATTGAGGTGTTACATTTGAAACCGGATAAGATATTAAAACAAACGAATAAATTAATTGAAATAACCAGACATGCAGATCAGGAATATAACAATAGAAGAGATTCAAAAGTTAAGGGTGATTTTTACACAGAAGTCAAACCATTTGCAGATCACGCACATTCTATTTTGTCCGAGTGGAAAGAAGCTGCATCAAATTATCTGATCAATCAACCGAAAAAAAATATTCACCAGAATCAAATTGCTGCAACTGCTGAAAATATTGAGTTAATTGTTGTACAGTGCTTTTTCCCGGAAACAAGCTACAAGCGATTCAAGAGCTATATACAATCAAGTCTTTATGTATTAGAACAATTAAGCGCAATTCTGGAGGATCATTAAAGCACTGATAGGCATAAGCTATCTAAAAAGGGGAATGACCGTGTATTTCTGTCCATATTGCTGTCGTCCTTTATATCATTATGCTGCCGAAGAACCAGGAGTAAAAAAAGAGGAAAAAGAGGAAAAAAGGCAAAAAGTTGACTTTAATCATATTATGTCAACCTGTAACCAATTCGTAAATACGTGCAGCCAGGCGAATCAGCTCATTCTATCTATCACAAAGGTAATAAAAACTTAACCCTATTTGCATGAAGGAATATATGTTCGTATAATAGGGGTACAGAGGTGATCGCATGCGTAAGAAGACGCTAAGTGAAATCGCAGAAAACTTTAAACAGAATCGGGAAATTTCAGATCAGATTATAAAATGGCATACGATAGAACCTAAGGAAGCGGTGTATGCACCGCTTCCTGATCGTGTTCACCCGGACCTGGTTAAAGCGCTGGAGCGCAGGGGCATCGGGCAGCTTTATTCACACCAGGCTGAGGCATTTGAAGCTGTCAATAACGGTCATTCTATTACTGCTGTTACACCGACAGCATCAGGTAAAACACTTTGTTATAACCTTCCTGTAATTCATCAGATCATGAAAGAACAACATAGCAGGGCATTATATATATTCCCTACAAAGGCACTGGCTCAGGATCAGAAAACGGAGTTAAATGAGCTGCTTGAGCTTGCTGAGGCTTCCATTAATTCATATACCTATGATGGGGATACTCCGGCAGGAATCAGACAGAAAGTCCGAAAGGCGGGCCACATCGTCATTACAAATCCGGATATGCTCCACTCAGCGATACTTCCGCATCATACAAAATGGGTATCGCTTTTTGAGAATCTGAAATATGTTGTGATTGATGAGCTGCATATTTACCGGGGCGTTTTTGGCAGCCATGTGGCAAATGTGATTAAAAGATTAAAAAGAATTTGTAAATTTTACGGGAGTGATCCGATTTTTATCTGCACATCCGCAACGATTGCAAATCCAAAGGAACTTGCAGAAAATCTTACAGGCAACAAAATGGAACTGATCAACAGGAATGGAGCTCCTTCAGCAAAAAAACATTTTGTATTTTATAATCCTCCTGTAGTCAATCACCAGATGAATATCAGACGGAGTGCAACACTGGAAGTCAGAAGAATTGCAGGACTGTTATTAAAAGAAAAAATACAAACCATCGTCTTTGCCAGGAGCAGAGTAAGAGTTGAGATAATTCTTACTTATCTTCAGGAGCTCGTGAAAAATGAACTCGGACCAAAATCGATCAGGGGTTACCGCGGCGGGTACCTTCCCACACAGCGCAGAGAAATTGAAAAAGGGCTACGTACAGGGGATGTGTATGGTGTTGTAAGTACAAATGCGCTCGAGCTCGGAGTTGATATTGGACAGCTCCAGGCTTGTGTGATGACCGGATACCCCGGGACCATTGCCAGCGCGTGGCAGCAGGCAGGGCGTGCCGGACGAAGACAGGGAGAAGCCTTAATTATTATGGTGGCAAGTTCAAGTCCTCTGGATCAGTTTGTTATTCAGCATCCTGACTATTTTCTTGAAGCAAGTCCAGAGACAGCCAGGATTAATCCTGAAAATATCATTATCATGCTTGATCATTTAAAATGTGCTGCATTTGAGCTTCCTTTTGAACGGGACGAGCTTTTTGGTGATATCGATCCTGCTGATCTGCTTGAATATTTAACAGAAGAACGTGTATTGCATTTTTCAGGAAATAAATGGCATTGGATGAATGATGCCTTTCCTGCTCACAACATCAGTCTCAGATCTGCTTCACAGGAAAATGTAGTGATCATTGATCAGACAGAAACTGCTGATCATAAAGTACTCGGCGAGATGGACCGTTTCAGCGCAATGACACTATTACATGATGAAGCGATCTATCTTCACCAGGGTATCCAGTATCAGGTTGAATTTCTTGACTGGGAAGAAAAAAAGGCATTTGTAAGAGAAGTGGAAGTCGATTATTATACGGATGCAAATCTTGCAGTTCAGCTATCAGTGCTTGAAGAAGACAAATGTAAACAAACTGATCAAGCGAGGGTCTCATACGGGGATGTATCCGTCAGGGCAATGGCTACAATATTTAAGAAAATTAAATTTGATACACATGAAAACATCGGTTCAGGACCAATCGATCTGCCTGAAGAAGAATTACACACAAGTGCAGCATGGTTTGCATTAAATGAGGATCTTCATGAAATGACGGATGAAAGAATCGAACAGGGTCTGATAGGTGCAGCACATGCCCTAAAAGCAATCGTTCCTGTATACGTCATGTGCGACCCTCAGGATATCCAGATTACTCCACAGGTAAAAGCAGTTCATAATCAACTGCCTACTATATTTATATATGACCGTTATCCTGGGGGAATCGGGCTGAGTGAAAAGGTATATGAGACAGGGGGCAGCCTGATCCGGGAAGCAGCCTTACTTGTAAAAGGGTGCAGCTGTGAGGAAGGGTGTCCATCATGCGTCGGGACCGAGATTTCATTCTCAGGTGGAAAGAAAGATGCATACACACTATTAACATTATTTGCAGAAGCAATGGAGAATGCTCGAAATGAACTTTAAAAAAAAGCTTGCACGGATGAAGCCTCATTTACAGCAAAGTGAAGTGAAATCTGAAGTTGTAACTGAAAAACTGCCTCATATGGATATCTGGAAAGATCATCAGACAAATGTATATGTCTATGAAGACCAGTACTGTCTGATCAGAGAAGTTCACTATTCTGCAGATCATCAGCACGGCCATTACAGGCTTTCAGATTTCTCAGAGGTAGTAAAATCATGGAACCAGACCAATTTTGATCATTCACTATCTGCCAAAGCGTTTAACCCTGAGGACTTATTCTTTTTCGATACTGAAACAACAGGACTGAGCGGGACAGGCACTACAATATTTTTACTTGGTTACGCGACATTTAAGGAAGACAAAGTCATATTAAAACAACATATTTTAACTGATCCATCTAATGAGATTGCGTTGTATCTGAGCTTTTTAGAAAATGTTAACTACGAAACACTCGTTACTTTTAATGGGAAGTCTTTTGACTGGCCTCAGGTGCAATCACGTCATACATTAATACGTAATCATGTGCCAAAACTTCCTGAAACAGGTCATTTTGATTTATATCATGCAGCTAAAAGACTATGGAAGAGCAGCCTGAAATCATTAAAATTAAAAAGTCTTGAAGAAGAGAAACTCGGATTTGTCAGAACGGACGATGTGCCAGGCTATCTGGCACCGGCAATCTACTTTGATTTTGTAGAAAGAAAGCATCCTGAAGGCATGCTGAAGGTACTTGAGCATAATGAAAAAGACATTCTATCATTGATTACGCTCTATACTCATATCAGTCTTCAGCTGTTAGGGACAGATCTGAATCAAAACAGCATGGAAAAACTTGAAACCGGAAAGTGGTTTAAAAAAGAAGGGGAACAGCTGATTTCAGAAAAATACCTGAAAGATGCGTATGAAATGGATGAAAATCCTTCTGCTGCTTTTCATCTGGCCTATGAATATAAAAACCAGAGAAAATTTGATCAGGCAATTAAGCTTTTTAAAATTTCCCTGAAAAATAGTGAGTATAAAGAACAAAGAATCTCCGCAATTGAGATCTCAAAAATTTTTGAGCATCAAAAAAAAGATTATCAACAGGCCTATTTATTTGCAATGAAGGCGATAAAAGCACTGGATCGTGATGTAGTAAAAGAAGAATATAAGCAAAAAAAGCTTGAAGAAATTAAACACAGGTTAAATCGTATTTCCCGGAAATTACGTGGAAATCATTAAAGTATTTCCCGGGCAAGCGCATAAACCGACGTTTTAACAGCTTTTTCAACCCTTCATTTCGACTAATTTCCGCAGGGGATTGCATAATTGTCACAAAATAGACAAGAATCTATGTTTATTAGATGGTTGTTTCATGTGCGAAACAATTGTACTATTAAATTATTGATTATATTTGGGGTTGAAAGTATGAGAAAATTACTGTTATTGTTGTTTTTCTTCGTGATTGGAGCTACTGCTTACGTATTCTCGGCAATTGGAGATCAGCTTTCAATATTATAATAAGTAATGAACCGGATATGTTAGCTGAGTAAAAGCATCTGGAAGCGGCAGGATAAAATAGTCCCGCCGCTTTTTTTGATAAACGTCTATATAAAATGTGGTGATCAATATGAAAACACTCGTTATCTCAGGATATCGGGCACAGGAAATCGGCATTTTTAAATCTGATGATCCTGCAGTTAGGATCATTAAAAAAGCAATCAGACAGCGTGTGGAACCCCTTATAGAAGAAGGTCTTGAATGGGTCATTGTATCCGGGGGACTCGGTATTGAACAGTGGGCCGCAGAAGAGGTCATACAAATGAAACGTGACCATGCTCAAATACAGCTGGCTGTAATAACACCTTTTTTGAACCAGCAAGAAAAATGGAATGAAGAGAATCAGAACAAGTATCAAAATATCCTTAAAAGTGCTGACTTTACGGCATCTGTTTCTAATAAATCTTATACAGATCCCTCACAGTTTAAAAATAGAGATGACTTGCTACTCCGGAAAGCTGATGGTTTACTGATTGTCTATGATGAGGAAAAAGACGGATCGCCCGGTTTTCTTGTGAAAAAAGCGAAAAACTATGCAGAAACTGATAAATTGGAAATTATGTATATTAATTTTCAGGATTTACAGTGGATTGCAGATGAAGAAGCATTAAATGAAATAGAACCTGATTGACAAGCGACCTGCTTTTTGGAAAAATAAATATACTGGATACGAATGCCGAGGTGAATAATAATGAAAAGCGAAATTGCACAATTAACTGCGAAAGAAATCCTTGAACGAGAATTTAAAACAGCAATGAGAGGCTATAAGCCTGAAGAAGTAGATGCATTTCTTGACCAGATTATTAAAGATTATGAAGCTTTTACTGAAAGAATTGAAACGCTTGAAAATGAATTGAAGAAAGCACAGAAAAGCACTGCGGAACCTCAGCGCAGATCTACCGTACAACAGACTCAGCCGCAGACAACTGCAAGCGGTACTACAAATTTTGATATTTTGAAGAGACTGTCTAATCTGGAAAAAGAAGTGTTTGGCAGAAAATTATACGAGGACAGGTAATAAAAGCTTCTTGCTTATTACCAATGTTCACTGTATAATTTGATTTTGGCGAAACCGGCTATATGGTTGGGCAATTGCTGCGTTATGCAGAGGAAAGTCCATGCTCACACGGTGCTGAGATGCCCGTAGTGTTCGTGCTTCGCGAAATAATAAGCGGAGGCAGCCTGAATCGTCAGGCTGACGGCAGAGAAGATACCTAAGTCTTTTTAAGATACGGTATGCATCTCTTGAAAGTGCCACAGTGACGTAGTTCTGTCAGAAATGGCAGAAGTGGAACGAGGTAAACCCCACGAGTGAGAAACTCAAACAATGGTAGAGGCACTTTCCCAGGGGAAATGAACTGAGGGAAAGGCCGGTATTTATGCCGGCAGATAGATGATTGCCGCATGTCGTACGAGCTTAATAAGCGTTAAAGTACGCATGAACAAAACATGGCTTACAGACCATTAGCTGGTTGACCAATTTTATAGTGAAATTATCAGAAGGCATGACCATTATCAGGAGGTCTGCCTTTTTTCTTTCGAAACAGGGTATGATGAGCATAGATGAAATGATCATAAATATAACACGAGGTGAAACATGGCTACGTACAAACTGATCGCCACAGCAGCGATGGGACTCGAATCGATTGTTGCAAGAGAAGTAAAAGATCTTGGTTATGAAACTACAGTAGAGAACGGCAAGGTATTTTTTGAAGGGGATGAACTCGCAATTGTAAAAGCGAATATGTGGCTGAGAACCGCTGACCGGGTGAAGCTTGTGATGGGTGAATTTAATGCTTACTCATTTGATCAGCTTTTTGAAGGGACAAAAGCACTTCCCTGGGAAACCCTAATGCCGGTAGATGCAGCATTTCCAGTGTCGGGTAAGTCTGTTAAATCTAAACTATACAGTGTTCCTGACTGTCAGTCTATTGTAAAAAAAGCAATCGTTGAGCGAATGAAAGCAGCATATAAAAGAATGAGCTTTCTTGAAGAGACAGGTCCTACTTACAAAATTGAAGTTGCAATCAGAAATGATAAAGTGACACTTACCGTTGATACGAGTGGTGCGGGCTTACATAAAAGAGGCTACCGTACAGGTCAGGGGGAAGCACCGTTAAAAGAAACAATGGCTGCTGCACTGATCAAATTAACAAACTGGCGTCCCGACCGTCCTTTTCATGATCCATTCTGCGGTTCAGGTACAATTCCGATAGAAGCAGCGCTAATCGGGCAGAACATTGCACCAGGGTTCAACCGTGAATTTATATCAGAAGAATGGCCGATCATTCCTGAAGCTTTATGGGATAAAGTGAGAGAAGAAGCAGAATCTGCAGCAAATTACGATCAGCCGCTTGAGATCTACGGGACAGATGTAGATCATAAGATGATTGAAGTGGCTAAGGAAAATGCCATAGAAGCGGGGCTCGGTGATTTAATACAATTTAAACAAATGCAGGTAAAAGACTTCACCGCTTATAATGATTACGGCGTCATTGTAGGAAACCCGCCTTACGGTGAACGGATCGGGGAAGAGGAAGAAGTTGAAGAAATGTACCGTGATATGGGTGAGGTTTTCGAACAATATCCGACGTGGTCAAAGTACATTATTACATCACATCCTCATTTTGAAGACTTATATGGTAAAAAGGCAACTAAAAAACGCAAATTATTTAACGGGTTTATTCGTACAGATTATTATCAATATTTTGGTCAGCGTCCTAAACGTAAAAATGATTAAGGGAATGATTGAATGAATACAAAAAGCCTACCTTTTCCTGTAACAAGCGACCAGTCATTCTATGAAGCTCTGGGAGACTGGATTGGTGATGTCTTCTATGACATATTACCTGAAAAAGGGTTAGAGCTGCGTGATGAGCAGATATTTATGGCTTTTCAGCTTGAACAGGCCTATAAAAATAAATCAGTTATCTTTGCAGAAGCAGGAGTCGGTACTGGTAAAACAATTGCATATCTGCTTTATGCGGTTGCTTATGCAAGGTATACAGGCAGACCGGCTATTATCGCGTGTGCGGATGAAACACTGATAGAACAATTAGTAAAACCAACCGGGGATATTAAAAAAATTGAAAAGATGCTGGATATGGAGATTGATGTCAGGCTCGCCAAATCCAGAGAACAGTATTTATGTTTGAAAAAGCTTGATGAAGCTGATAAACGGACTGAAGATGAAGCAATTGAGGATGTTTATTTGCAGCTTCCCGAATTCGTCTATGGAGCAGGATCCATGTCATCCTTTTACCCTTATGGCGACAGAAAAGAGTATCCATATTTAGATGATGAACAGTGGCAGGCTGTAAATTATGATTCTCTTCAGGATTGCCTGAGCTGTGATGTGAGACATCGCTGCGGTCAGACACTTCATCGTGAATATTACAGGCAGTCCGGTGATTTGATTGTCTGCTCACATGACTTTTATATGGAACATATCTGGACAAAGGATGCCAGAGTAAGAGAAGGACAGCTTCCGTTGCTTCCTGAAGCAAGCTCCGTTATTTTTGATGAAGGACATCTGCTAGAATATGCTGCACAAAAAGCATTGACCTATAAAACGTCAATGCAGTCGATGGAAAAAGTTCTTTCAAAGCTTTCAGGTAATGATATAAGAGAAAAGACGTTATATTTGATAGACTCCATACTTGAGTTACATGATGATTGGTTTGCTTTAATTTCAAGCAGTGCAGACCATAGTTCAGAGAGAATGAAAATTAAAAAGTCTGATCAATTGATCAAGGCTTCTGCCAGACTGAAAAAATCAATAGATGAATTGCTTGAGGAACTGGTATTTGAATCTGAAATGTATGTAATAGATGAATACGATCTTAAAATTTCAGAAGAATATCTTGAAACCGTTCTTTTTTCATTAAAATTACTGGTTGAAGATGACAACGCAATTATCTGGCTTGAAGAAAATTTTGAAGATGAAAGGCTTGTCATTATGCCAAGAATGGTAGAGGAAATTTTGAGAGAAGAAGTCTTTTCAAAAAAACTGCCGTTCATATTTTCATCAGCCACTCTTTCAGTTGATGAAGACTTTTCGTATTTAGCATCCAGTCTCGGAATCGACGACTACTCATCATTTACAGTAGAATCTCCGTATGAATACGATGAAGTTATGAGTATACAGGTGAGAGTGCTCGATGAGACAGATCGTGCGTCCGCTATTTCTGACATCGTCAATCAAAACGATGGCGGATCACTAATTTTATTTAACAATTATGAAGATCAGGATTTATTCAGGTTTACTAACCTGATAGATGACAAGCAGTGTCTATTTGAGGGTGATGAAGAAATCAGTACACTGGTTGAGAAATTCCAGGAAGATACTTCTTCAGTACTGGCTTCAATCAATTTATGGGAAGGTCTTGATGTACCAGGGTTAAGTCTGAATCAGGTTATCATTGATTCTCTTCCATTCCCGCCTGATGATCCGGTGTTTGAAGCAAAACGTAATCATTCGGTAGACCCGATAAATGAAGTGGATCTCCCATATATGCTCTTAAGATTGCAGCAGGGTGCAGGCCGATTAATCCGTTCTTCATCTGATAAAGGAAAAATTACAATTTTCTTATCAAAAGATGAAGAAAAGTGGATACCGGCGATTAAAAAAATCCTTCCTGTTGAGCCGGAGATTATTAGATAAAATATAAATGCTAAGGGGTATACCCCTTTACTGCTTTTAGGAGCCCGGGACACAGTCCCGGGCTCCTAATTATTTATTTCAAGTCCCGAAGCAAATTCATTATTTTTTCAGAAAAGTATGATAAGATAAGTATTGAAATTGACTGGAGGGATTACGTTGACTTTAGAAACAGTAAAAAAAGATTTTATCAACCACCTGAATAAAATTTCAGCCTATCAGGAAGCATTGGGACTGATTTTTTGGGATTTACGTACCGGAGCACCGAAAAAAGCAATCGATCAGCGCTCTGAAGTAATTGGTATGTTGTCATCAGAAGTATTTAATCTGTCTACCTCAGACCAGATGGCAGACTACATAAAAGAACTGAATAAACATAAAAGTGAGCTGGATGAGCTAACAGTTAAAATGGTAGAGGAATGTGAGAAAGAATTTGACCGTAACCGCAAAATTCCAGAAGACGAGTTTAAGAAGTACGTTGTATTAAAATCAAAAGCTGAAAGTGTCTGGGAAGAAGCACGTGAACAATCTGATTTCGCGATGTTTGAACCGTACCTGAAGGAGCTTGTTGAAACCACTAGACGATTTGTTGGGTATTGGGGCTATGAAGGTAACCCTTATAACACATTGCTGGATATGTTTGAGCCTGGAGTGACAGTTGAGGTGCTGGATGAAGTATTTGGTAAAGTCCGTGAAGCAATTGTTCCGCTTGTAAAAGGGATTGAGCAATCTGCTGTTAAACCGGAAACATCTTTTATCTATAAACATTTTCCAAAATCGGCACAGCGGGAATTCAGTATACATGTGCTGAAGGAGCTGGGTTACGACTTTGATGCAGGAAGACTTGATGAAACAGTACATCCATTTGCAACAGGTCTGAACACTGGTGATGTGCGGATTACAACTCGTTATGATGAAAATGATTTCCGGGGGGCAATTTTCGGAACAATCCATGAATGCGGACATGCATTGTATGAGCAGAATATTGATCCGAAATTAACGGGAACCCCTCTCAGCGGAGGAACATCAATGGGGATTCATGAATCACAGTCATTATTCATGGAAAACTTCGTTGGAAGACACCCTGAATTCTGGAAGCGTCACCTGCCATCTTTGAAAGAGTATTCACCTGAACAGTTCAATGATGTTTCAGTGGAAGAGTTTCTATCAGGTATCAATGAGTCAAAGCCATCACTGATCAGAGTGGATGCAGATGAACTGACTTATGCTCTACACATTATGATCAGATATGAAATTGAAAAAGGTCTGTTTAATGGTGAGTATGAAGTGAATGAACTGCCTGAGGTCTGGAACAGTAAATATAAAGAGTATTTAGGAGTAGTACCATCAAATGATGCGGAGGGGATCCTGCAGGACGTTCACTGGTCCGGGGGTGCATTCGGTTATTTCCCTTCTTATGCACTTGGGTATATGTATGCAGCCCAGTTCAAAAATGCTATGCTGAAAGATATTCCTGAATTTGATCAGTGTATTGCAACCGGTGATATTGCACCGATTAAAAACTGGATGACTGAAAAAGTACATCGCTTCGGTAAAACAAAGAAGCCGCTTGAGATTTTACATGAAGCAACCGGTGAAGGACTTAACGCAGAGTATCTGATTAAATATCTGCAGGACAAATATGCAGCACTATATGACCTTGAGCCTGCAAAATAAGGAGTGAAAGCATGATTCTTCCTTCATTCAGAGTAGAGGGTAAAAAAGCCATTATCACAGGTGCCGGAAGAGGCATTGGACGGGCGCTTGCGATCGGGTTTTCACAAGCAGGGGCGGAATTGATTTTATGTTCACGGACAAAATCGGAGCTTGAACAGGTAAAAAGTGAAATTGAAGCACTTGGCGGGATAGCGTCTGTTTACGCGGTAGATGTAACAGACACGATTGAATTAAGAAAAACGGTAGAGAGGATATTCAATGATTTTCAGGTCATTGATATTCTTGTAAATAATGCCGGGATGAACATTCGTTCTAAAGCGAATGATGTAACGGAAGACGAGTGGATCAGAATCATGGATACTAACGTGAAATCCGCTTTTATGATGTCCCAGGCAGTCGGTACGAGAATGCAGCAGCAGGTAAGTGGCGGCAGTATCTTATCAGTGTCCTCAGTTGCAGGGCATGTCGCGCTTAAAACGGGGGTCGTTTATGCAGCTTCAAAAGCCGCTATGATCCAGATGACAAAAGTTCTTGCTTATGAATGGGGGACTCAAGGAGTAAGAGTGAACTCAATCGGCCCCTGGTATTTTGAAACGCCTCTGACCAAACATCTGCTTGAAGATGAAAATTATTTAAATGAAATTCTGGCTGTAACACCTCTTAAAAGAGTTGGTCAGGTGGAAGAACTGATCGGTCCGGCACTATTTCTATCATCAGAAGCCGGAAGCTATGTAACCGGTCAAACGCTCTTTGTAGACGGTGGTATGACAATTAACGGGTTTTAACTAATTGAAATAATATAAAAAACAGAATTCTGCCTGCAGAATTCTGTTTTTTATTGCTGGATAGAAACAAGAATTGAAAAATGACCTATACCCGCTGCTTCAAATGGTAAATGAATGGCCTGTTTAAAGTTATGCATGGTTGTCTCACCAGTCATAACTGAGGGCGGTGTAATATCCATTTCTACTCCTTCAGAGGAAATATAAGTTGTGAGGTTACCAGCTATCATATTTCCGACTTCACCGATAAATGAGATCAGCATATCATCTTCTAGATACATACCGTACATCGATTCACCGAGGCTGCTGAAATGCTGTTTATCACCATCAATCAGGATATTTCCTTTAAGTTCCCCTGTCATTCCGATCAAAACTGCAATCTGATCCTGCTTATAAGGCACAGTTAATACAGAAGGATTGCTATGCTGAATGGACACCGGCACGACTTTACTGATAGAGTGAACCATTCCATTTAAAAGATTTGATATTACTTTTGATGTGTTCATGAAAACCTCCAGTGTAAATAATGATTCTATTATACCATTACTTTGTGCTTATTAAAGAGGTTTATAAATTTCTTTTTAAGAATTGATAAAATTTCAAACGACAATATCTTTTTTTCGTTACAATAGTAGATATAATCGAACAAAAAGGAATGGTCTATGTGAATAAAGCGGATTTTATTATCCGGAAAGATGAATTAATCAATGATTGTATGGCATTTCATATAAAAGCTGTTGAGTATGGTGATACAGAAAGGGCAGAAAAATCTAAGAACCTGGCAGAGAAGCTTTACCGTGAACAAATTGTTATTGCCTTTTGTGGACATTTTTCTGCAGGGAAATCAGCAATGATCAACTATCTTGCAGGGGAACACTTACTGCCATCAAGCCCGATTCCAACAAGTGCGAACCTGATTGCTTTACATACAGGTTCAGCAAAACCAGTGAGGGTCACTGCTGCCGATCAGACAATGTACGAATTAGAACCCCCGCTCGATGAAACATCGATTATCCAGTTAGGAAAAGAGGGTCTAACGGTAAAAAGAATTGATCTGTGGAAAAACTCTACCAATCTGCCTCATGGTGTAACACTGCTTGACACGCCTGGGATTGATTCAGTGGATGATGCACACAAAAGATCGACTGAATCTGCAGTACACCTTGCTGACCTGTTATTTTATGTTATGGATTATAATCATGTGCAGTCGGAAATGAACTTTGAATACATAAAAAATATGTCACAGCATAACCGGAAAATTTATGCTGTGATTAATCAGGTGGATAAACATAGAGAAGAAGAGCTTTCATTCAATACCTATAAAAACGCTGTTGAAAGAGCGTTTTTTGACTGGGATGCAATGCCGGAAAAGTTTTTCTATACGTCACTTAAAAAGCCCGATCACTTAGAAAACCAGAGCAGCGAACTGAAAAATGAAATCTCTATAATGACTAAAAACAGATATTCACTCTTAACTGAATCAGTGGAGAGCTCTTTAAGTGTCTTAAAATCAGAAATGCTAAGCTTCTTAGAAGAAGAAAAGGCGGAAATTATTGAAGCGTATTCCTTGATTGTGACTGATGAAGATTTAAACAATAAAGAAAAGATCTATGAACAGGCAAAAGAGCTTGAGGGAACGATACATTCATTTGAAGACTGGTCAGGGAATTATGATCAGGAAATGAATAAAATGCTTCAGTCGAGTTACCTTATGCCGTCAGATGTGAGAATTCTCGCTGAAAAATATCTTGAATCCAGGCAGCCAAACTTTAAAGCGGGAGGTTTGTTTTCAGGAAAAAAGACGAAACAGGAAAAAGAAGCAAGAGAAGCTGAATTTAATCAACGTCTTAAATCAGTCATCGATGAACAGCTTGTCTGGCATGCAAAATCAATCATGTATCAGTTTCTCGAACATGCAGGTATTTCCCGTAACGGCTGGGCTGAAAAAATAGAGAATGTTGCAATTGAAAAACCGGAGATCATAGCTGATAAAAACATTAAATCGGGTGCCGGGTTCACAGGTGAAGCGTTACTTAATTATTGTGAGGCACTGGCTGAAAACTTCAAAAGTGAAATTAAATCTCAAATGCTTTTTATAAAAGATGACATTCTTGAGACGCTTGATGATCAGATAGAAGAATTTGCAATAAGAAAATCAGCGGACCAGAATGAAATATCAAAAAAGGTAAATATATTGAAGCAAATCGAAGAACTAGAAAGTAAGATCGCCTCACTGAATCATATGAAAGCCGATCAATTTTTAAAAAATGAATGGGAACATAACTGGAATCAGGATGAAACGATTGTAAAATTGTCAAGCCTTGATCAGATGGTTTCTGATGGTGAACTGTCAGAAAATGAACCAGCCATTTCCAAATCAGCTCCTTCAAGTGATATCGACGAAGAGGTGCTGCTGCGAAAAACACTGCAGCTTGCCAGTGAAACAAGTGATATCAGAGGATTCGAGCAACAATCCCGAATGCTTTTTGATCAGGCGGAGCGGTTGAAAAATAAACAATATACAGTAGCTTTATTCGGGGCATTCAGTGCAGGCAAATCAAGCTTTGCGAATGCGATGCTTGGTAATAAGGTACTTCCTGTTTCACCAAATCCCACTACCGCTTCGATAAACAAGATATTTCCGCCCGATCAGCGGCATCCTGACGAAACGGTTATCGTTCATTTTAAACAGTCAGAAGAACTATTTGAAGACCTGAAAGAAGCCTCACAATTAAATGAAATAAAAACTCTTGAAGAAATGGCAGATCATCTCCCTGACATCATAAAGAAAGAGTCTGGCCTATCAGAATCCAGGAAAAGTTTTATTCGTGCATTTCTGAAAGGATGGAACGAATATAAAAACATGCTTGGCCAGAAAAGAAAGGTAGCGTATAAAGAATTTCAAGGCTTTGTATCTAATGAACATCAGTCATGTTTTGTAGAAGCAATTGATTTGTACACATCTTCCTCAGTATCTGATAAAGGCATTACACTAGTTGATACCCCAGGAGCAGATTCAGTAAATGCAAGACACACTGATGTTTCATTTGACTATATAAGAAGTTCTGATGCAATTTTATTTGTTACTTATTACAATCATGCGTTTGCACGGGCTGATCGTGAGTTTCTGATACAGATGGGAAGGGTTAAAGAAAGCTTTGATCACGATAAAATGTTTTTTATCGTCAACGCAGTAGACCTTGCTGAAAGCGAAGAAGAAAAACAGGACGTCATTCAGTATGTGAAGAAGCAGCTTCAGACTTTTGGAGTTACGGACCCAAAAATCTTTGGCGTATCAAGTCTGCAGGCATTAAAAAATGAGGAGAATTCCGGTCTGGAGCAGTTTCAGAATGAATTTTCAACATTTATTGACCGGGAGCTTGATTCAATTGTTAAAAATAACACAGCTGACTATTATGAACAGACACTGCAGAGAATGAAGGTTCTTTTGAAACAGATGAGATCGGATGAAAAAGAAAAGGCGCAGAGAAAATCAGACCTTACTGCGCTATCTGAAAATCTGAACAGCTATTTTAATTTTTCTTTCAAAGAAAGTGCCAGAGCTCAAACAGAACAGGAGTTAAAAGAACTGCTTCATTACGTTAATCAGCGGGTGTTTTACAGATTTTCAGATTTCTTTAAGGAATCTTTCAACCCTGCAGGTTTCCATGGGAAGTCTAATAAAACCGCTCTTTCAGAGGCGTTATCAGAATGTATTAATATGGTGGCTTTTGATCTTTCGCAGGAATTCAAGGTCGTTAACTACCGAGTTGAACAGCTGATATTGAAGCTTTACAAATCTGAAATGAACCGCATTTGGGATGAGATTAAACAGCTGTTTCCTGAGGGCGTTAAACCGGAAGCTGCTATTGAAACATCTGAATTATTAACTTTTAATCGTATTTTTGATCAGGTGAAAGAATCTGATTTCAGCCATGAAAAATCCATGTTTAAAAACACTAAATCTTTCTTTGAAAAAAATGAAAAGAAATTTATGATGCACGCTCTTGAAGATAGGTTAAAGGATAAAGCCCTGATAGAGACAGATGTAGTGAGCGGTCAGATAAAGGAATGGATTGATAAAGAAATGTCCAGGATTGAAAACGTATTATACAGCAGTTGGCAGTCTGATCTGTCAGCACAAATTGACGCGGCAGTGGAGAACCTATATTCTGAAGCATATGCTTTAAAACTTGAAAGTGCGCTCAAAAGGATATCATCAGATGGACAATAGTTATCATGTGTGTGCTACCTGTATTTACTTTAAAGCAGAAAGAAATGAAGGGGTAATGAAGTATAAATGTGAAAGGTTAGGATATGAAACCAGACCTCATTATCAGTTTAGCTGCTGGACACCGAAACAACATGTGATCGACCTAATGAAAAAAAGGCGGGGATAAATATGCAGGCATCAGTATCAGCAGAATGGTTACTTGAACAAATAGAGTTAAGTAACCCGGTGACAATTCTGGATTGCAGATTTGATTTACAAAATCCAGATGCAGGTCAGGAGAAATACAAGCATTCACATATTCCAGGTGCATATTACTTGCACCTTAATCGCGATTTATCAGGAGAAGTTCAAGATCATGGAGGTAGGCATCCACTACCGGATTTAGATTTTTTTAAGCGAAAAATGGAGCAATCAGGTGTATCAAATCATATACCTGTTGTTGTTTATGATAATGGAGAAGGCGCAATGGCTGCGAGAGCCTGGTGGCTGCTGCACTATGCGGGACACGAACAGGTCTACTTATTGAACGGTGGTTATAGCGAATGGTCAGAGAAGCAGTATCCTGTAACTGGAGCTGTGCCTGAAACTCAGGATACGGAGTTCAATCTTTATGTAAAGCATGATATTGTGGCTGACAGCACAGAGGTTGAAAATGTGGTCTCAGGAAATCAGAGTGCATGCCTGGTTGATTCACGGGATTATTCCAGATATATTGGCGATCACGAACCGATTGACCGTGTCCCGGGACACATTCCTGGAGCGATTAATAATGAATGGGTGAACAGCTTTAAAGAGGGAAGGATGCTTGACGCCGAGGAGCAGACGAAGAGGTTTTCTGAATGGGATAAAAAACAGCCGCTGATCGTTTATTGCGGCAGCGGTGTTACAGCGTGTCCCAACTATATTGCGCTTAAACTCGCAGGTTTTAGTAATGTTAAGCTGTATCCCGGCAGTTACAGCGATTGGGTGTCCTACGACCATCATGATATAGAGCTTGGAGATGCAACCCACATCAGAAAAAAAGATAAAGATCATTAAACAGATATGGTTAAGGTTTAACTAAAATGCTTAGTCAAAGGTCATTGTTGTTTCTGCATAGCTTGAAGATTGCGGTGTAAGGGGGCGACTTCCTGCGGCAGGAAGGGGCGTGTGAGGCCTAGGCGAAGCCTGCGGGCTGACCGCCTGGCTGCGGAAAGCTTCCCCTCTCGCTGCAGTCAACAGCCAACTTTAACAATGCCAATTAAAAAGGAGAAAAAAATGAAACATGTACTTTTAATAGATGGAATGGCTCTATTATTCAGATCATTCTTTGCTACTGCAATATCGAATCAATTTATGTATAACCAAAATGGTATTCCAACAAACGGGATACAGGGATTTATTAAACATACTGTGACTGCTGCAGAATTAATACAACCATCACATGTAGCCGTTTGCTGGGATATGGGAAAAAAAACATTTCGTAATGAAGAGTTCTCCCTTTACAAAGCAAACCGCAATGCACCTCCTGAAGAGTTGATTCCGCAATTTGATCTCGTTAAAGAAATTGCTGAAAAACTAAGCTTCCACAACGTAGGTGTTAATGGATATGAAGCAGATGACTGTATTGGCACGATTGCCACAATGGAAACGGATAGCAAAATCAGCATTGTAAGTGGAGATAAAGACCTATTGCAGCTGCTGAGACCTAATGTGGACGTGTGGCTGGTTAAAAAAGGTTTTGGCACTTATGAAACGTACAACCTGGACAGGTTTATCCGGGAATATGATATTACTCCTCAACAGTTTATAGATGTTAAAGGGCTGATGGGAGATACCAGTGATGGCTACCCTGGTGTAAAAGGCATCGGAGAAAAGACTGCATTCAAATTAATTAAAGAATTTGGTTCAATAGATGGGGTCCTGCAGAACCTGGAAAAGCTGACCCCGGGCCAAAGAAATAAAATTACTCAGGACCAGGAAATGCTTCATCTCTCGCGCAAGCTTGCAGAAATTTATTGTGATGTTCCACTCGAAACGCCGGTTGTAAAGGATTGGAATGGTTTGCCGGGCCATGCCTTTGACGTAGTAGATGAATTTGGTCTGAGATCCGTCAGAAGGTTTATGGAGCAGGGAATGAAATGAACAAATCATTAGATGATTTTGTGGCTGACCTGCTTGCTAGAGGATTCAAGCTTGATGACGAGGCAATCGGGTTTATCTACTTTGGGAAAAAATTTACAGGCGCAGATGATCAGCTGATTAAAATGGCGATTGAAGCGACACTTAAATGCCAAAAGCGTTTCGATTCCAGCTTTTATATGTCCGTGCTAGAAGAGTTGTCAGGTAAAGAATGGAAAAATAAAAATGAGATGACTATGCATTTAAAGCTTAAAGGTATGCCACTTTAAAGAAGAGCCAATCAGCTCTTCTTTTTTTGTGAATAGATCGCCTGTCTGGCAAGCTTATCGGCAACTGCATTTTCCTTGCTGGGTATCCATTTTATGAAGAATAGATCAAACTGGTCCAGCAATAAAATGATTTTCGGAAGATAATGGGCGTACTTCTGGTTTTTAATATATCTTTTTTCCACTGCTGCAAATACTGCCTGTGAATCTGTTTTGCATGAGATAATATGATCTTTGAATGGAAGACATTTTTCAAGACCCATCAGAAGTGCCTCATATTCAGCCTCATGATTTGTCATTTCATTTAATTCAATAGAGTATTGGAGACTGTCTTTTCCATTTTTCACAAAAACACCTGCTCCACTTAATCCGGGATTACCGGCGCTTGCGCCATCTATAAAAAGTTCAATCATTCATATCACCTCTAACAGAAGTGTATCAGCAGTTGCATACGTGAACAAATCAAATGTACAATAGTATGAATGAAGGAGGGATTAAATTTGAAAATTTACTTTACTGCTCAATATGAGCACCCTTCAGGCGAGAGCATTGCTTTTCAAAGTGATTGGATTGATGATCATTATGCACTTTCATTTATCTCAGATTTCGAAAGGACAGGAAGGTTTGCCATGATTTCTATTCATGATGATCTGGGTCAGCAATGGAGTACAAAAGAATTTAAAAAACTGATGGCTAAATCTTCAGGTGCTGCCAAAGATATTTCTCTCCATTTTGATGCAACCTATTTCAAAGCAGGCTCAACTGCAGGCCTTGGATGGACGATAGAGTATGTAAAAGATGGGGAATCATTTATTGAAAAAAGGAACAAAAAAATAAGTCAGATACAATCAAATAATGAAGCAGAATATGCAGCTTTATATTATGCATTAGAGCATGCCTTAAAGATTGCTGAAGGGTTTCAGCAGGTCATCAGATGCTATGGTGACGCACTGACAGTAACGAATCAAATGTCAGGGGAATGGCCATGTTATGACCAGGAGTTATCAAAATGGGCAGACAGAATAGATCTGTTATTAAGCAATCAAAAAATGACAGCAGACTACCTCCATATCGGAAGAACTCAAAATAAACCTGCTCACAAATTAGCTCAGCAGGCAATGGATCAAACTGATATTAAAAGTCTGAACAGGAATGATAAGGATGAGTAAAATGGAAAAACAAACCGCAATTTCAGCTGTAGATGATTTAATGAGCACTTATTGCAAAGGCTGTCCGATAAAAAAACAGCTGAGAGCAGAAAAAGGGAAATTACATGCTCATAAATTCTGTATCTCTGAATGTTCTATCGGTCTGAAAATTAAAGAAATCGGCCGTTTATTAACGTGAATATCATATATTTCCCATTAAAAAAGCCGGCGTTTCCGCCGGCTTAAATTACTCCTTTTTTACAACATTCGCAGCCTGAGGCCCGCGATTACCTTCTACAATTTCAAATGAAACTTCCTGACCTTCCTCTAGGGATTTGTAGCCATCGCCCTGCACGGCCGTAAAATGTACAAATACATCATCGCCACCTTCAACTTCCAAAAATCCGTAGCCTTTTTCGTTATTGAACCATTTTACTTTGCCATTATGCATCTGATTTCCTCCCTGCTATTTCCCTAAAGAGATTTCCATTCTCAGCATTTCGCCGATAAATGATATGTTAACTATACACATCATTAAAAAATGCGTCAATAACTAGAGAGAATTTTCAAAAAACATTTCACGGGTTTTTTTGATTTCATTTCTCCGCTTGTCTCGTGACAGTTGTTTCATAAAGACCGTTATAGTACACTTTACAAGTAGTCAAATCATGGTTTCCGGAGGAGGGGTCCCCGCATGCCAACGCCCAGCATGGAGGATTATATAGAACAAATATACTTACTGATAGATCAAAAAGGGTATGCTAGAGTTTCAGATATTGCTGAAGCACTGTCAGTTCATCCATCCTCAGTAACGAAAATGGTACAAAAATTGGATAAGGATGAATACCTGATCTATGAAAAATACAGAGGGCTGGTTTTAACAAAAAAGGGTAATAAAATTGGTAAAAGACTTGTCTTCAGACATGAACTATTAGAACAGTTTTTAACTGTTATCGGGGTTAAAGATGAGAACATTTATAATGATGTTGAGGGGATCGAGCATCATCTAAGCTGGAATTCAATAGACCGGATCGGTGATTTAGTTCAATTATTCGAAAACGAGCCTGAATTAATAGAAAAGCTAAGGAAATTACAGGAAAAAGAAGACCAATAAACCGCCTTTAGGGCGGTTTTTGCATGTTTATATATAGTTGTCGCATGTTATAATTAAATCATTACATGTTGCGGAGGCTTGTTATGACGACTAATAAAACTGTACCTTCTGATATTGATATTGCACAAGCTGCTTCAATGGCACCAATCAATGAAATTGCTGCCGGAGCAGGACTGACTATTGAGGACATTGAAATGTATGGCCAACATAAAGCCAAAATAAAATTTGAAACAATAAACCGCTTAAAAACTGCACAGGACGGAAAACTGATTTTGGTTACATCTATTAATCCAACGCCAGCCGGTGAGGGGAAATCCACAGTTACAGTTGGACTTGCTGATGCATTGAAAGCATCAGGTCAAAATTCAATGGTTGCTTTAAGAGAACCGTCTCTTGGACCGGTAATGGGTTTAAAAGGCGGTGCTACCGGTGGAGGATATGCTCAGGTGCTACCGATGGAGGATATTAACCTTCACTTTACAGGTGATATACATGCTATCACGACAGCGAATAATGCGTTAGCTGCATTTATAGATAATCATATTCACCAGGGAAATGATCTTCAAATCGATTCAAGAAAAATTATATGGAAACGTGTAATGGACATGAATGACCGTGCACTTAGACAAATTGTCATCGGCCTCGGTGGACCTGCAAGAGGTGTTCCGAGAGAAGATGGCTTTGATATTACAGTTGCTTCAGAAATCATGGCTATATTATGTCTATCATCTGATTTACAGGATCTGAAGAATCGCTTATCCAACATTGTTATCGCGTATACATATCAAGGAGAACCTGTAACGGTAGCTGACCTTGATGTTCAGGGGGCATTAACTCTCCTGCTTAAAGATGCGCTGAAACCAAACCTTGTGCAAACACTCGAACAGACACCGGCACTCATTCATGGAGGGCCGTTTGCTAACATTGCTCACGGCTGTAATTCAATTCTTGCTACGAAAACTGCTTTAAAGCTTGCGGATTATGTAGTGACAGAATCAGGATTTGGTGCCGACCTTGGTGCTGAAAAGTTTTTAAATATTAAAACCAGAACAACTGAAAAACACCCTGACGCAGTTGTAATTGTAGCTACTGTAAGAGCGCTTAAAATGCATGGTGGAAAATCTAAAAAAGAATTAATACACGAAGATACCCAGGCCTTGAAAGCAGGTCTTGCTAACCTGAAAAAGCATATTGAAACCATTCAGCAGTTCGGACTGCCGGCTGTAGTCGCGATTAATAAATTCCATACCGATAGTACAGCGGAGATCAATATCCTTGAAGATTTCTGTAAAAGCGAACAGGTACCTTTTTCGTTGACCGAAGTGTGGGAAAAGGGTGGAGCCGGCGGGATTGATCTGGCTGCAAAAGTCATTAAAGCGATAGAAAGTCCAGGGGAGTTTTCTTACCTTTACAATCTCGATCTGCCGATAAAGGACAAGATTAATACGATTGTGACAAAAGTTTATGGAGGGTCAGAAGCGGTTTTCTCTAAAAAAGCTGACGCTCAGATTCAACAATTTGAATCTTATGGATGGGGAGCATTACCGATTTGTATGGCAAAAACTCAATATTCATTATCTGATGATCCTTCTCAATTTGGTCGACCTGAAGGTTTTAAAGTAGCAATCAGAGAAATTGTACCAAAGCTTGGTGCAGGTTTTCTTGTTGCATTAACCGGTGATGTGATGACAATGCCTGGTCTTCCTAAAAACCCTGCTGCAAATAATATGGACGTAACAGACGATGGTAAAGGAATCGGATTATTTTAATCTGACTTATACAAAGTAAAGCATCCTTTAAATGGATGCTTTTGCTTTTTAAGTGCAACTTTCGGGTAAAGACTGATATGATGACGAAAAAGAATGTGGGGATAATATGTTTGATCCAACTGCTTTTGACAACTTAAAAACAGTTCTTGAGGGTACTGTCTATGACAGAGATCTTGATGGAACAATAAAAATCACAACAAGGTCTGACCAGGTAGATATTGCCACACTCTCCCGGAGTTTCACACTTACTTTTCATGTGCAGGAGAAATCATTTGAAGCGGATATGAACCTGTATGCAGACCTGAAAAAGTTGACTGCAGAATTGCTGCCTGACAATCAGGAGAAAGAAGCAGGAGCAGCCATTTCAATTGTTTTTAGAAAGTACGGAACTGAATGGACTGGAGAAGAACTATCAATTCTATCGGGGCAATGGGGGGAAAACAGGTGCTATGACATCAGAAAGATCTCCTCTACAAGAAATGATGATTATTGTGAAGCGGTCGTCCGCTTTGAAAGAACAATTACAGAAGATATGCTTAGAGATTTAGAAGATATGGTCTATTTCGTAATAGAGACGCTGGATTTTCTTGAAGGTGGAAAGAAGTAATGATGATTTCGAGAGAACAATTAAAGAGCGCAGAGTCGGCAGTGAAAAGTTTTCATGTGAACGATCACTCCGGTCACGGATGGGATCATATCATCAGGGTGAGGAATCTCTCATTAAAAATTGCCCATATAGAAGGGATTGAAAATCTTCATTTAATTGAATTGCTCAGCCTGTTACACGATGCTGGAGATGATAAACTCCATGAATCCAAGCAGGGTGCTGAATTTTTTTTGCGAAATATCATCAGTGAATTGGGTATGAATGAAGCTGAACAGAGTTGGCTTTTAAATGAATTAAAATCTATAAGCTTCAGAAACCGCCATATTTATACAGGGACGATCGAGAGCAAAATTGTTTCTGATGCTGACAAACTCGATGCAATAGGAGCAATTGGGATAGGCAGAGCATTTACATATGGCGGTGCTAACGGTGTTAAATTGCACAGTCAAAAAAGAGATGAATCGACAGTCATTTCTCACTTTGACGAAAAATTATTACAGCTTAAGGATCAGATGCATACAAAAACTGCCTATAAAATAGCAGTTGAGAGGGATCGCTTTTTAACATTATTTAAAGATCAATTTTTGAATGAATGGAATGGTAAAAAATGAAGCAGTGTAAGCTATTAAATGTACATAAATCATATGGTGAAAAGACGCTCTTTGAAGATTTATCTGTTACAATTACTGACTCTGACAGAATCGGTCTGATTGGTGTAAATGGGACCGGGAAATCTACATTAATGAAGTTGATTGCAGGTATCGAATATCCTGATGCTGGTGAAATTGAAAAACCTAAATATTTTTCAGTTAAACTTTTGGACCAGGAGCCGGAACTGAAGAGTGAATTTACAGTAATGGAAACTATCTTTGAAAGTGATGCAGAAGTCACAAAGCTTATGACAGAATATCAGCAGGTAATGAAGGATTATGAAGAAAACCCTGATTCTGAAGAAGTTCAATCAAGGATGCTTGTTATTCAACAGAAAATGGATGAAGCAGACGCTTGGGACGCGGCGTCAAAAGCCAGATCGATTCTGTCAAAGCTTGGAATAAATGAAACAGAGAAAAAGATTTCTGAACTCTCAGGCGGGCAGAAAAAAAGAGTCGCTCTCGCTCAGGTACTTTTAGAAGAACCTGATCTTCTACTGCTTGATGAACCGACGAACCACCTGGATTATGAGGCAATTCTGTGGCTTGGACAGTACCTGCAGAAATATAAAGGTTCATTATTATTTGTATCGCACGACAGATATTTTATTGACCAGGTGTCAAATGCGATGCTTGAAATTGATAAAGGAAGAGCTTTTAAATATAAAGGGAATTACCAGCAGTTTATTGAGGCAAAGGCTGAACGGGAAGATCAGGAAGCATCTGCAGAGAAGAAAAAAGGTAATTTATACAAGAATGAACTTGCCTGGATGCGAAGAGGTGCAAAAGCCCGTACTACAAAGCAAAAAGCAAGAATTCAGCGATTTGACAGCCTGGAGAAATCACTTGATAAAAGTCAGGACCAGGAACTCAGTATTGGTGCATTAGGCAGCAGATTGGGCAAGCAGGTAATTGAGTTAAAAAATGTCTCAAAAAAATATGAACGGGAATTATTTACTGACTTCAACCTGCTGATTATCCCAGGAGACAGAATTGGAATAGCCGGGTCCAATGGAAGTGGTAAATCTACGTTAATGAACATTATTGCAGGTAAAATTGAGCCTGACAGCGGTACGGTTGAAATAGGTCAAACTGTTAAAATCGCTTACTTTTCTCAGGAAATTGAAGAGATGGATCAGAAGTTGCGAATGATTGAGTATATAAGAGAAGCTGCTGAAGTTGTTGAAACCCGTGACGGCTCCGTTTCAGCATCACAAATGCTTGAACAGTTTTTATTTCCACCTGAAGTTCATGGAACGCCAATTTATAAACTTTCTGGTGGTGAAAAAAGGGGACTGTATTTATTAAAGCTTTTAATGAAACAGCCAAATGTATTAATGCTTGATGAACCTACAAACGATCTCGATACTCAGACGCTCACTGTACTTGAGAACTTTCTCGAAGATTTCAGCGGTGTTGTGATTACTGTATCTCATGACCGTTACTTTTTAGATAAAGTAGCTGACAAATTAATTATCCTGAATCACTCCACTACACCTGAAATCACTCTTGATGATTATTCAGACTATCTGGAAAAGAAAGTTGAATTTAAACATGCTGTGCCGGATCGACCGGCTGTTAAAGAGCTCAAACAATCAGATGATAAAGAAAAGACAAGGTTATCTTATAAGGAAAAACTAGAATGGGAATCGATCACTACTGATATTGAAGACGTTGAAAATAAGATTAATGAACTCGAAGAAGAGTTAGTTCAAACAGGCAGTGATTATATGAGAGCTGAAGAAATTAATGAATTGTTGAAGGAATTAAATAACAAGCTTGAACAGCTGATTGAGCGCTGGAGTTATTTATCTGAATACGCAGAGTAAGCCCATTTCTTCAACAGAAAATTCAATTATGATACAATGCAACTAGATTTGGGAATAATCGGAGGGGTAAAAGTGAAAATACTTTCTATTGAACCAACGCCTAGTCCTAATACAATGAAAGTAATTGTAGACGAAGCATTAGCAGGCGGAAAGAGTAATAACTATAAAAAAGACGATGCAGAAAAAGCACCAGATAAAATTAAACTGCTTTTACAGATCGACGGTGTGAAAGGAATCTATCATGTAGCAGATTTTCTTGCTGTGGAGAGACATCCAAAAGCAGACTGGGAAGCTGTCCTTCCTGAAGTGAGATCTGTATTCGGTGAAGAAAACGATTCTGCACAGCAGGAAGATAAAACGGAGGAACACTTCGGGGAAGTAAATGTTCAGGTGCTTCAATTTAAAGGAATTCCATTGCAGATCAAGCTGTTAAATGGTGAAGAAGAAAAAAGATACGGATTACCTGATTACTTTGCGGGTGCGATGAGTGAAGCTCAGCTTGAAGGCGATAATGTTGTTCTTCAGAGAAAGTGGAAAGATTTCGGGATCAGGTATGGCGATCTGGATAAAATAGCTCAGGAAGTAACAGATGAACTCCTTGCTTCATATCCTTCAAGCAGAGTCCAGGCAATTGTAGAAGCTGCTAAAGAAGCTGGAGATACGCCAATTCAAAGCAGAGAATTGAAAAAAGTAACTGTGGAAATGCTTAAAGCCTGTGACACATGGCAGGAAAGATATCAGCTGCTTGAACAAATCCCTGAACCTGAAGTTGATGACATTCCAATGCTGAATGTTGCATTAGAAGATGAAAAAGTCTCGGTCAGAAGGCTTGCAGTTGTTTATCTAGGTATGATTGAAGATGAAGAGGTGCTGCCATCATTGTATAAAGGACTTCGTGACAAAAACGCTTCAGTAAGACGTACAGCGGGAGACTGCCTCTCAGATCTTGGGTTTCCGGCTGCAGAAGAAGAAATGATTCATGCATTATCAGATAAAAATAAACTTGTTCGCTGGAGAGCAGCGATGTTCTTATATGAAGCTGGTACTGAAAGATCATTAGGTGCCTTAAGAGCTGCTGAAGAGGATCCTGAGTTTGAAGTTAAACTTCAAATTAAAATGGCAATAGAAAGAATTGCTGAGGGACAGGAAGCTAAAGGATCAGTTTGGAAACAGATGACTGAAGCAAGAAAACAGAGAATGGAGGAATAATATTATGTCAATGGCATATGAAGAGTATATGAGACAATTAGTAAAGCCAATGAGACAGGAGCTTACACAGGCTGGCTTTCAGGAGCTGAGAACAGCTGAAGAGGTCGAGTCTTTTCTTGAAGAGTCTAAAGGGACATCACTCATCGTCATTAATTCAGTATGTGGTTGTGCAGCAGGACTTGCAAGACCTGCAGTTACACAGGCTTTAATTACTCATGACAAAGAACCTGATCACCTTGTCACAGTATTTGCAGGTCAGGATAAAGAAGCAACTGCAAAAATGCGGGCTCATTTTCCTGATTATGAACCTTCTTCACCATCTATCGTATTATTAAAAGATAATGAAGTGGCTCACTTTATTCCGAGAGAAGAAATTGAGGACCATGATGTAGAAGATATTGTGATTAACCTAAAAAATGCAATGGATCAATACTGCTGACAGTCGTGATCATTACAACTTCCGGCAGACCCGGGAAAAACGCTTTAATCAATCTGGAAAAGGCAAAAGCGCATTTTCCCGACGCAATATATGCAGTGAGAAATAAAAAATCTATCAGGCATTTAATTGATCAATTCCATTCGACTATACTAGTAGCAGGGGAAAACAGGTTCGAACTTTTTTCGCGTGATTCAGATGAACCTTTTTTCTATCATCCTAACTCTGCATCCTTCAGAATTAAAAGACTAATTAAAGGTGAGCAGGACCCGCTTGTATCAGCCGCGGGTCTTTTGCCAAGTGATCGCTTTTTGGATTGTACTGCTGGTATCGCATCTGATGCACTGGTCGTATCCTGGTATTGCACCCATTCAGTAACCGCCGTTGAACGGAGTAAAGAAGTCGCATTTATCACCGGTGAAGGACTTAAAAGCTTTCAACATAATAATGCTTCGATCACGGCTGCCATGAGAAAAATTAACCTTATCCATTGTGATGCTTATGATTTTCTTAAAAAATGTACAGAAGATGAATATGATGTGATTTATTTCGATCCAATGTTCTCTAAAACGATCCAATCTGAAGGGATTTCAGGACTGAAACAAATTGCTGAGTATGAGGATGAATATCTTTTAGAAGCGGTTAGGGAAGCGAAAAGAGTTGCACGTAGAAGAATCGTTTTCAAAGATCATTTCCGGTCAAAAAGGTTTATAGAGCTTGGCTTCGAACAAATTGTCAGACCCTCTACAAAGCAGCATTATGGCGTGATATCATTAGAAAAAACCAGTCTGAACTAGACTGGTTTTTTAGTGGATTTGTTCTGATCCGAATTTTGCAGGTGTATCTTTACCCCAGTAAACTTCTGCTAATTCATGGTGTGTTTCAAAGCCGTCTTCAGCAGTATGATAGTGAAAATTAAAGCTGTAGCCCTCAAGTGGCGGGCGGTCTTTTCTTACATGAAAATATAGAATCTCATCATTGGATTTTGTATCCATAATATGAAATATTCTTTCACCATCACCTTTTCCAAGGATAGGTGAGATCGCAATATCATGCAATTCTTCTTCTGGGTATGTATCGAGAAGGTCAAGAATAATTTCTTCAATTTTAGGTAACACTTCAGATTCAAAGTCAGACTCAATTCTCGGCAGAATTCTGTCACCGAGCTTGGAAGCTGTAATTTCTCTTGCCTGAGAAATTAATTGTTCAGCAGATTGTTCCCTGCTTAATGCAGGCAGAGCCGAAACTTCTATATGATCCGGTATCACTTCATGATCGTCAGACTTTTGATTATTCCAGGCTAATAAATCCTGGGGTGATATCATTCCGAATGTCAGGATCGATATTAATACGACAAATGATTTTTTTAACCAGTTAGGCATAACTTTTTATTCCCTTCAATAAGAATTCAAATAATTAAAATCTGGAATGGACTCATATTGTTAAATCAATTATACTAGAATACGAAAAGAAAAGCGCTAGTTTTTTAAATATTGTTCCTTGAATAGGGGGTAAATGTGTTGGAAGAAATTATGATCAGTATCGGATTTCTATTAATGCTTGCTTACTTTGTCTACTTACAATTTGCTGAATAATAAAAAGCTGGCGCCGCCAGCTTTTTATTTACATAAACCATAAAGGAGCGCTGCTTAATGAAACAGTATCACGATTTATTAGAACAGGTTCTGAACCAGGGGATCAGTAAAGGTGACAGAACAGGTACAGGCACAATCAGCTCCTTCGGTCATCAGATGAGATTTGATCTTGAAGAAGGCTTTCCTCTGGTAACGACTAAACGAGTGCCATTCAAACTAATCGTGAGTGAGTTATTATGGTTTATAAAAGGTGACACTAATATCCGTTATCTGCTTGAACATAATAATCATATATGGGATGAATGGGCATTTAAAAACTGGGTTGAATCAGTTGATTATACAGGTCCTGACATGACCAATTTTGGATTGAAATCTTTAAATGACGAAGATTTTAACGTTGAATATCAAAAACAACTGCGGCATTTCCAGCAAAAAATTTTATCAGATGATCAATTCGCGGAAAAGTTCGGCGATCTGGGAGCTGTATATGGCAAACAGTGGAGAGAGTGGTCCAAGTCGAGCGGCGGAACCATTGATCAGCTGAAAGAAGTGATTGAATCGATAAAAAATAATCCCGATTCAAGAAGACACATTGTCAGTGCATGGAATCCTGAAGATGTTCCTTCGATGGCTCTTCCTCCATGTCACACGCTGTTTCAATTTTATGTTGCTGAAGGGAAACTTTCCTGTCAGCTATACCAGAGAAGTGGAGACCTGTTTTTAGGTATTCCATTCAATATTGCAAGCTATGCGCTGCTTACACATCTGATCGCTAATGAATGTGGATTAAAAGTCGGTGAATTTATCCACACGATCGGTGATGCACATATTTATTCTAATCATACTGAACAGGTTAAAACTCAACTGAAAAGAGATTTCAAATCTCTGCCCGTACTTCGAATTAGTAGTCAAAAATCTGTTTTCGACCTTGAACCTTCAGATATTACGATTGAAAACTATGAGCCGCATCCTGCCATTAAAGCACCGGTTGCTGTATAGGAGGGGAAAATATGATATCAATGATTAGTGCACATGATTTGAACAGAGTAATCGGTAAAGATGGGGATATGCCCTGGCATTTACCTGACGATCTGAAGTACTTTCAAAAAGTCACTTCAGGGCACAGCATCCTGATGGGGCGTAAGACATTTGAATCCATGAATGGACCGCTAAAAAACAGAAAAAATATAGTACTTACGAGGGATCAGGAATGGCAACATGAAGGTGCCATTACTGTAAGTGATCTTGAAGAAGGGCTAAAGCTGCTAGATGAATCCGGAGAAGGGTTTGTAATTGGCGGAGGGGAAATATACAAGATGGCGCTTGAAAAAGCAGACCGGTTATATATCACATTGATTCACGAAGAATTTGACGGGGACACTCACTTTCCGGCTTATTCGAAAGAAGACTGGAAGCTTAGTTCTAAAGTAAAAGGTAAGAAGAATGAGAAAAATCCTTATGATTTTGAATACCTGGTTTATGACAGGATATAAAAAAGAACCTTCAGTTTTTCTGAAGGTTCTTTTTATGCATAAAAATATACTGTGAAATACATAAAAGCACTTCCTGCAATCACAAATAAATGCCAGATTGCGTGGTTATAAGGAAGCTTCCTCCATACATAGAAGATCGCACCGAAGGAATAAAATAATCCGCCTGTGAGTAATAAACCAAATCCTGCAGCTGACAGTTCATTATATAATGGCACAGCTGCGATAATGATGAGCCAGCCCATTAACACGTAAAATAGTGTTGAAATGATCTGATATCTGTCTACAAAATAACACTTGAATACGATACCTGCTACGGCAAGTCCCCAAACAAGTCCAAAAATCGTCCAACCGAGGGGATCTCTGATTGTTACAAGCACAAATGGTGTATAAGTACCTGCAATTAATAGATAAATCGCTGAGTGATCAAGTATTGCAAAGAAACGCTTCAATTTTTCAGTCTTTACACTGTGAAGTAAAGTTGAGCATAAATAGAGTATCAGCATTGTCGAACCAAAAATCGTAAAGCTCACGACATGCCAGGCTGTTCCTCTTTCAACAGCGGCTAAAATAATCATGACCAGTGCCGGTATAGATAATAAAAAACCTGCACCATGTGTAATCGCATTCCAGAATTCTTCTTTCTGATCTTTAAAATCAAAAGTGTCCAAGTCGAATATCACCTCTGTTATCTGTTTCTATTATTGTACTGCTATCATATTATTCAGGCAATGACCAAAGAGCGACCTGAAGCATTCAGGAAAGATTATAACATTAAAAAAGCGTTTTAAAAGCTTTCATATCAGCTTAATATGACATCTGTCACTTATTTTTAAAAATATAGTGAAGTATTAGGAGATTCAGGCGATCATTAGTATAATTAAAGATAATAACCTATTGGATGAGGGGTAGTTAAATGATTAAAATTGTGACTGACTCAACTTCAGATTTAACAAATGATGAAATTAATAAG
Organism: Jeotgalibacillus malaysiensis; assembly: GCF_044789845.1. Classification (NCBI taxonomy): domain Bacteria; kingdom Bacillati; phylum Bacillota; class Bacilli; order Caryophanales; family Caryophanaceae; genus Jeotgalibacillus; species Jeotgalibacillus malaysiensis. The sequence continues at coordinate 1,847,477 of NZ_CP085252.1, read as the reverse complement.
TATGGCATTACCGTTGTACCATTAACACTTGTAATCGATGGTGAATCTTATCTGGACAGGTTTGAAATTTCACCATCAGAATTTATGGAAAAAATGGCTACATCTAAAGAATTACCTAAAAGTTCACAGCCTTCTGCCGGAGCATTTAAAGAAGTATATGATGAGCTTGGTAAAGATGGGTCAGAAGTGATTTCTATTCATATGACCGGGAAGATGAGTGGAACTGTGCGATCTGCTGAGAGTGCTGCAGAAATGACGGACACTAAAGTGACAGTCATCGATTCCGGTTTTATATCCCGCGCCCTTACTTATCAAGTACTGGAGGCTGCTCAGGCAGCTGAAAACGGAAAAACTTCAGAAGAGATCGTTGAAATTGTTAAAGATGTTAAAGACCGTTCTTCACTATTCGTTGTCGTTGATACGCTTGAAAATCTCGTTAAAGGTGGCAGAATTGGTAAAGGCAGAGCATTTCTCGGGTCACTGCTGAATATCAAACCGATTGCTTCTTTAGCAGGTGGTGAATACACACCGGTTTCCAAAGCCAGAAACTATACGCAGGTTGCAAAATATCTTGTGTCTCAGTATGAGCAGGAAACGAAAGGCAGAAAAGTAAAAGAAGTAAGTGTAGTGCATGCGGATGGAATGCCGCTGGCTGAAAAAGTAATCAGTAAAATCAGTGAAGATGTTTTTATAAGTGAAACTACGCCTGTTATTTCTACTCATACGGGTAAAGGTGCGATTGGTTTCATGTTTTATTATGAATAAATGTAACTTTTATTATTAAAATTTAATAATCCTTCATTAAAACTGTGTCTGCCAGGTGGACACAGTTTTTTTTACAGATTAAGCAGGCATCGTATTGTTTGAACCTAATTTCCAGGTGTTATAATGTGAATAGAGGAGTTAGGCAGGTGAATAACATGTTTAAGACTAAAACAGGACCTATATTATTAATGGTCATCATCGTAATGCTTTCAGCCTGCACAAACGTTTCATCTGAACAGCAGCTGAGAGAGGTTGAGCTTCCAGAAAAAGAAATGCCTGAAGAAGGATTTTTCCCGGAGCCGCTTAAAATCGTATCATTAGGTGACTCTCTCACACAGGGAGTAGGAGATAGTACAGATCTCGGCGGATATGTACCGCTACTTGAAGAAAGGCTTGAAGCAAGAAATGAAATCGGAGAAGTGGATATCCTGAATTTCGGTAAAAGAGGTAACCGCTCGGATCAATTGTTAAAGAGAATTAATGAAGAATCTGACATACAGACGGCTATTGCTTCTTCAGATATCGCAATCATAACAATTGGTGGTAATGATGTAATGAAGGTTGTCAGAAGCACATTTCCATCTTTAACTTTTGAGAGCTTTGAAGGAGAGAGACTGAATTATGAGGAAAATTTAACTGATATTTTATCAGAGATCAGAACAATTAATCGTGATATTTCAGTGGTGCTTATGGGAATTTATAATCCGTTCTTCATGTTCTCAGCAGATGTAAAAGAAATGAAAATGATTGTTGATACATGGAATGCCAGCGGTGAAAGTATTATAAGCGATTATGATAACACCTCATATGTCGATATAGCAGATCTGTTCAGACATCCTGATCAGAATTTACTGCACACTGACTATTTCCATCCAAACGATGAAGGTTATTCTCTGATCGCTGAAAGAATTGAATCAGGTGTGGCAGAAGTGATAGATGCCGGCAGTCAGGGAGATGAGTAAAATGAGTAATATTTGGAAAGTAATGTTCTTTACGTTGTTAGCGGTTATTTTAATTGGGACAGCGATTATTGGTTATTTATTATTACGTCCTGTTGAGGGTGAACAGGCAAATGCATCACCCGGCACACCTCCTGAATCCAGAGCGGAATTTGAAGTGATCACCAACCGCGAGGACCTGACAATAGTAGCAAACAGGTTTATTGAGGAAGAACTTGGCGGCTCTATTGACTATTCAGTGCTGTTTGACGATCGGGTAAAACTGAATGGGGAAATACCAATCTTCAGCACTAGTATCGATTTTCAAATGTCATTTGAGGCTAATGCGCTCGAAAACGGAAATTTATTACTGACACAGGAAAGTTTATCGCTTGGTGCAATCGACCTGCCTGTATCAAGCGTACTCAAATTTATTGATGATTCTTATGAGTTTCCGGAATGGGTCGTAATGGAGCCTCAAAATCAGCAGATTGTTGTGCAGGTTACAGAAATTGATGTTGCACAGGGTCTGAATGTGAAGACCAATCAGTTTAATCTGGAAGAGGATGAAATATCATTTTCAATTTATGTCCCACAATAATAGGAGTGAAGTGAAGTGTCTAATTATGAAAAAGCAACTTTTGCAGGTGGATGCTTTTGGTGCATGGTAAAACCGTTTGATCAGGAACCGGGTATTGAGTCAGTTACTTCAGGTTACACAGGGGGACATACGGAAAATCCGACTTATCAGGAAGTATGCAGTGAAACAACCGGACACCGTGAAGCGGTTCAGATTGTCTTTGATCCTGAAGTGTTCCCTTATGAAAAACTTCTTGAACTCTTCTGGGTTCAAATCGATCCAACAGATCCCGGCGGCCAGTTTTTTGACCGCGGAGAATCATACAAAACAGCGATTTATGTTCATAATGAAAAGCAGAGAGCGCTAGCTGAAAATTCGAAAAAAGCACTTGATGAAAGTGGTAAGTTCAGCAAACCGATTGTAACTGATATTTTCGATGCATCAGTATTCTATCCTGCTGAAGAAGGACATCAGAATTACTATCAAAAAAATCCTACGCATTATCAGGCATACTATACGGGATCCGGAAGAAAAAGAATGGTTGAACAAAACACAGAAAGGTTGAGACGATGAAGAAGCATGTAACAGAATTAAATAAGATGCAGTATGAAGTCACACAAAAAAACGGGACTGAACCACCATTTAAAAATGAGTACTGGGATGAATTCGGTGACGGAATTTACGTGGATATCATTTCAGGCAAACCATTATTCAGCTCTAAAGACAAATATGATGCCGGGTGCGGATGGCCAAGTTTTACAAAGCCGATTGATCAGGAAGAGATAATTGAAAAAAAAGATACAAGTCATTTCATGATCAGAACTGAAGTGAGATCCAATGTAGCAGATTCCCACTTAGGTCATGTATTTGATGACGGTCCGGGACCTGATGGCTTAAGATATTGTATTAACTCAGCTGCGATGCGTTTTGTACCAAAAGAAGAATTGGAAAAAGAGGGGTACGGGGAATATAAAAAGTTATTCAGTGAATAATACTTGTGAATAGATGAACAATCTGATAAACTGCATTGTGCGAAAGTTTAAAGGGATGGAATTCAGTCTATATAAACAAGAGGAGCGTGATTAGATGCTAAAAAAATTATTCGGTAAAAAAGAAGAGGCACCAAAAAACGTTGAAATTAAATCTCCATTAACTGGTAATCTGCTAACGCTTGAGGAAGTGCCGGATCCGGTATTCTCACAAAAAATGATGGGTGACGGTGTTGCAATTGAACCGACTGAAGGAAAAGTAGTATCTCCTATTGACGGTGAGGTTGTTCAGGTATTTCCAACTAAACATGCGATCGGACTGAAAGCTAAAAATGGAGCTGAAGTTCTGATCCATATCGGACTTGAGACAGTATCTATGGAAGGAAACGGTTTTGAAGCACACGTTTCTGAAGGTTCAAAAGTAAGTGTTGGAGATCCGCTTGTAACATTTGATCTCGAACTTGTAAGAAATGAAGCTAAAAGCATTATTACTCCTATTATCATTACAAATGGTGATGATCTTGCCGGCATTGAAAAGAAACCCGCATCATCTGTACAGGCAGGACAAGACACAGTTATGAATGTATCATCTAAATAATGACGGCTGTTCCCTGAAACTTGGGGAACAGTTTTTTTTGTGCTAAATTGAATGAGGTATAAAAGTTATGTCATGATCCGGATCCATTTTTAAAATACAGGGGGGGACAACATTGAAGACATTTTATCATTTCGTATTAAAGTACAGAGAACCTGTTCCGCGCGACAATAAAGAAAAACTGGCAAACAAAATCTATGAAGATGGTGATTTTCCCAGAAGGTCTAAAAATTATAATGAAATTAGCCAATATATTGAAACGACCGAACAATATTTTTTACTGGCGGTTATTTTTGACGAGCTTTGGGAGGAGTACGAAACAACTAACAACTAGCAAAAAACTTAGTAGCAACTCCGAATCTATATATAAGTTGAAATAATAAAAGAAAAGAGCTACAATAAGGCTTCATAAAGGTAAGGGAGGAAATATGATGAGTATTCATATTGGTGCAAAAAAAGGTGATATCGCTGAAACGGTACTTTTACCAGGTGATCCATTGCGTGCAAAATATATCGCAGAAACATTCCTAGAGGATGTAACGTGCTATAACGAAGTTAGAAATATGTTCGGTTATACTGGTACATATAAAGGCCACAAAATTTCGGTGCAGGGTACCGGAATGGGTGTACCGTCAATTTCAATTTATGCGAATGAATTAATTGAAGAATATGGTGTTAAAAATCTGATCCGTGTTGGAACTTGTGGTGCGATTCAAAAGGATGTTAAAGTACGTGACGTGATCCTGGCGATGACTGCATCAACTGATAACAATATGAATCAGAGAACATTTAAAGGTGTTGATTATGCACCTGCAGCTGACTTCGGTCTTCTGAAGAATGCATACGATGCTGGCCTGGAAAAAGGTCTTAATCTTCAGGTAGGTAACGTATTTACAGCTGACATTTTCTACGATGACAATGCTGAACATGAAAAATGGGCTCAATACGGTATTCTGGCTGTTGAAATGGAGACATCAGCACTTTACACATTAGCTGCTAAACATGGCAGAAGAGCACTTTCAGTTTTGACTGTAAGTGATCATATCCTTACTGGCGAAGCAACTTCTTCTGAAGAGCGCCAGGTTACTTTTAATGACATGATTGTTGTTGCACTTGATGCTGCAATCGCAGAATAACATTTCACCGGCTGCAAAATTGCAGCCGGTTTTATTTTTCATTACAGCTGTGCATTACTGCTGAATTTCGACATATTGAAGAATGGTCAGATTTTGCTTTTCCTATATACCTAAAGCTGTTAAGATAAAATAGATTGTCATATGCGTAAGATTAGAAAGTGGTGAAAAAATGGATAACGAGCATCAAGACGTAACAAAGGAAGAGGCTAAAGAAACCTTATCAAACTACGTGAATATTAAAAAATTTCATTTCGTGATGCTTTTATTTTTTACTGTATTAGCAACTGCCGGAATTTCAATTTTTGCTTTATCGTTCGGGGATGAAAAGGCGGTTACAGTAGGCGTTCAGGAGCGGACCGAATTTAATAAACTTTATGAAGCGTACGATACGATTCAGGAGAATTACTTCCTTGAATACGAAGAAGAAGACCTGATCAATGGTGCTATAAACGGAATGGTGGATTCGCTCGGTGATCCATATTCTGATTATATGAATCAGGAAGAAACTGCCCAATTTAATGAAAACATAACTTCCAGCTTCCAGGGAATTGGAGCTGAGATTCAATCAATGAATGATCTGATTACAGTCGTTTCACCTATTAAAGGTTCTCCGGCTGAAAGAGCAGGGATTTTACCAAATGATCAGATCCTTGCTGTAGATGGTGAAAGTATTCAGGGTATGAGTGCTTCTGAAGCAGTTATGCTGATCAGAGGTGAAAAAGGAACTGATGTTACATTAACCATTCAGCGCCCTAGTGCTCAGGATACACTTGAAGTTACGATTACTAGAGACGATATTCCTTTAGAAACTGTCTATTATGATATGAACGATCAGAATGTTGCAACAGTGCAGCTTACAAGTTTTTCAGAGACAACTTTTGATGAGCTGACTGAGGCGCTTCAGGACCTTGAATCACAAGGGATGGAAGCACTGGTGCTCGATCTGAGACAAAACCCTGGTGGCCTTCTGCCTCAGGCGATCTCAATCTCTAATCTGTTTGTACCAGCCGGTGAAACGATTGTTCAGATTGAGGAAAGCAATGGTGATAAACAGGTGATCGCTGCTCAGGAAGGCGATAAAGTCGAGGTTCCAACTGCTGTTATTATCGATGAAGGAAGCGCTAGTGCATCTGAAATCGTTGCAGCTGCTGTTAACGAGACTGCAGATATCCCTTTATTCGGAAAAAATACTTTTGGTAAAGGAACTGTCCAGACAGCTGAGGACTTCAGTGATTCATCTAACATGAAAATTACAACTGCAAGATGGCTGACACCTAATGATAATTGGGTACATGAAGAAGGTGTGGCACCTACAACCGAGGTAGTTATGCCTGAATATGCTACTTTACCTTACTTGAATATTGATTCAGATCTTGAAGAATCAATGCTGTCAGAAGATGTGAAAGTTGCTGAACAAATGTTGAATGCACTTGGATTAAATCCAGGAAACATTGATGGTTTATTTGATGAAGACACCGTGAATGCAGTTGAATCCTATCAGGAAGAAAACGACCTTGAAGTCACAGGTATCATCGATCCGGAAACGGCTTCATCAATTATGCTCAGTCTGAGAGAACAGCTTGAAGAAGATGACCCACAGGTAAATCGTGCAATTGATTATTTAATTGAGGAAGCGAATATCGAAGCAGAAGAAGCTTCTTAAGTGACATGCTTAAACCCGGCCTAAAGATTGGCCGGGTTTTTTGAAAGGATGATATGATGAAGAACAAAAAAACTGTGTATTTATTATCAGGATTTCTTGGAAGCGGTAAGACAACATTATTAAAAAATCTGATCCGTTTTGAAAAGAAACAGGGACGTCTTCCGGCCGTATTAATGAATGAAGCAGGAAAAATTTCAATTGACTCTGAAGAAGTAGATAAAGATATTCCTTTATCAGAACTGTTAGATGGCTGTATTTGCTGCACAATTCAGGACAAACTCGAAAGCCAGCTTCAACAGCTTCTGATAGATGGGGGGTTTGATACGTTAATAATAGAAACAACAGGTGCAGCACATCCTGTGGAAGTTGTAGATTCTGTACTGTCTCCATTGTTTGCTGATCAGTTCAGCTTTAAAGGAATTATAACGACCGTAGATGCACATCAATGGGAAAAGAGAGATGTGCTGTCAATACAGGCGCTACAACTGATGAGAGAGCAAATTAAATATGCAAGTATTGTTCTGCTGAATAAAATGGACCTCGTCACTGAAGACAGGATTCCAGGTATATTAAACGAAATACAATCGCTATCATCAAACATATATTTGACACAGCATGCAAAAATTGATTTTAAATTGCTGGACAATTTAAGTTTGATTAATTATGAAGGGGCATCTCAGGTCAGATTGAATCATGAACTTCAATTGAACGTCATTGTACATACATTCAATCGTCCAGTCCAAAGAGGGGCATTTAATGAATGGATGAAGAGCCTGTCCACATCAGTCTACCGTATGAAAGGTTTTATCCCATTTAATAATGACAAATACCCCACATTGTTTCAATATTCCTACGGGATGCCATTGTTCTTTGAGCATGATATGAAAATGACCCCTAACTTTGTTATTATCGGTGAAAATCTGAACGGTGAACAAATCAAAAAAGATCTTGAGGGGCTTGAAAGATGACTGATAAAAAAATGATTTTAGATCTTTACACTTTATTATGGAATAACAGATCTTACAGCTCTTTCGAACAAATGGAGCAATCTATATTGAGTGAACTCTCTGATGAAAATACACATCCCAGAGTAAGAAGGGCCCCTGGTGTGAAATTTCAAATTACCAGAGAATTGATCAGTCAGTCTGACTTGGCACAGGATCAAAAGAAAATCCTTATCAAATACGTGACCGGATTATATGAGCAGAATTTTAACAAATGAAAAAAAGATGTCATAATCGTTAAATAAAGATTCAGATCTAAACTTGTCAATTATGGTTTAATGGTAATGTTTACTGAAGCAAGAAATCTTTATGCACGGGTGTAAATCTTTACTACTATGACAACTATTTAGTAATCCCTGCTATATTAAGTGTGAAGTTGCATTTACAAGAGAGCATGATTAATATTTTAGCAGAATGTTCCTTACTTTTATCCCCTCCAGATTATGCCTTAATTATTTCAGTAAAACTGGTGATACGATAGGTATGTCGAAAAGACAAAACACATTTGGAGGGATTATATGTTTGTCAGAGTAATAGCTTCAGCAGCCATCATTTTTGCGTTATTAGTACCAGCTGGTACTGCAGACGCAAGTGGAAATAAAGCTTCCTATCAGAATTGCTTTGAGTATTTGATAAAGCAATACGATCAGGACATTCAAGTTAAAACACAGGAAAAAAAGGTCTGGAAAAAAGCTGCTCCAGTTAAAAAAGAACAGCCGGATGTAACTGAAAGTAGTGCATCTGAAGAAGAGACTGCAAAACAGCCTGTAGAAGTAAATACAGAAGATGATACAAATACTGCAGCAGAAGAGCCGGTTCAGGAGAGTAATGAGCCTGAGAATGAAACAGAAACAGAAACAGAAACTACACAACCAGCTGCTTCTGATGATGAAATTGGTAACTTTGAAGCTCAGGTGATTGAGCTGACAAATCAGGAAAGAAGTAAATATGGACTTCCCGCATTATCTGCTGATCCTGAACTTTCTGCTGTTGCAGAAGAGAAGTCTGCTGATATGGCAAGAAATCAGTATTTTTCTCATACAAGCCCAACGTACGGATCACCATTTGACATGATGAAAACTTATGGTATTGACTACCGTTCAGCAGGTGAGAATATTGCGATGGGACAACAGACGCCTGAGCAGGTTGTTACTGCATGGATGAATAGTGAAGGTCATCGTCAGAATATCCTAAGCACTTCATATACTCATATTGGTGTAGGATATGTTGGAGACGGAAATTACTGGACACAAATGTTTATCGGTAAATAATTGGCACAGTCCTTAAAACTCTCCAAATTTGGAGAGTTTTTTTACTTTTTTCTTTGTACTTACTGATAACAAGGATGTGTCTATGTGAAAAGGATTAGAAAAGGTTTAAGAAGCTTGAACTGATTGAAATGAATATAGAAGTGAAAATAAAAATCACTGGAATCATTGATTAAGCAAGTTAATATTTGCTTTCCATATTCCTTTATCCATACAATGATAGTAAGAACATTGTGTGGAGTTGAAGTCAATGGATAAAACAGTGTTAATAACGGGCGGTTCAAAAGGAATCGGTAAATATACAGCAGGGTATCTCGCCACATTGGGTTACCGTATCATTATCAATTACAGATCAAATGATGAACACGCAATAAACTTTACAGCTGAGCTCAGTCAGATCAGCAATCAGGAGTGTATTGCCATTAAAGCTGATATTGCTTCCAAACAAGGAAGTTTGTCTATACTAGAACAATTAAAAAACCATGGCGTCAGCAAAATAGATATCCTTGTACACAATGCAGGACCATATATTTCAGAAAGAAAAAAAATGACGGATTATTCCTATGAAGAATGGGATCAAATGATTAATGGTAATTTAAATGCTGTATTTTATTTATCAAAACATATTATTCCAATGATGCGTAACCAGTCGTGGGGCAGGCTGATTATGTTTGGATACGATCGTGTTGATAGCGCTCCAGGCTGGCTCTACCGATCAGCATTTGCATCAGCAAAAAGTGGACTGGCTTCCTTAACCAAAACGATCGCGATGGAAGAAGCGGAGAACGGAATTACAGCTAATATGATTTGCCCTGGTGATATTGAAGGGGAGTGGAAGGAGCTTGGTATTAAAGATACAGCAGGCTCTGACGACCATGAAAACCCGGTAGGCAGACCGGGCAGCGGTGAGGATATAGCTAGAGTGCTTTCATTTTTAGTTCATGAAGATTCCGGTTTTATCACAGGTGCCATTATTCCTGTTACCGGTGGAAAAGATGTGTTGGGTAAAATTCACAAACAGTAAAGCTCCCGGTTAACTCCCGGGAGCTGCATTCATTTTATGGCGCTGTATAATGACCATACGAATCGTAAGTGTGATGGCTCCGGCCGTCAGTCCTGCGATCAGACCAATCCAGTAGCCGAAGTAAGTCCAGTCTGTATAATTGGCAAGGATATATCCAACCGGTAATCCAATCACCCAGTATGAAATCATCGTCATAATCAGTGTGATATTTACATCCTTGTAGCCTCTTAACACACCCTGCACAGGGGCCTGTATTGCATCTGACAGCTGGAAAAGAACGGCAAATATCAAAAATTGCGCAGTAAGACTGATTACTTCCTGATCAGTTACATAAATACCAGCTACAGCATCTCTGAATATGAAGGTGAGTAATCCGCCTGTTGCAGCAATTAAAACTGCAATTGATACACCCATATAACCGTAAGTTCTTGCATCTTTTATTCTGCCTGCACCGGCTTCAAATCCAACGACAATTGTAAGTGCCATTGATATACTAAGAGGGATCATATACAAAAATGAAGAGAAATTAATAGCCGCCTGGTGAGCAGCAATAACTTCAGTGGTATAGACACTCATAAATAGTGTAACGGCAGAGAATATACTCGTTTCAAAAAAAATAGAGAAACCGATTGGTATTCCGATCAGCAAAATCTCTTTCCATTTAGTAAAATCTGCTTTTGCTTTAATACGAAAAACGTTGTACTCACTGAAAGGGCGGTTGCGATGGACGATTGCGATCGAGATGATACAGATCAGCCAGTATGTAATCGCAGAAGCAACACCTGCACCAACCCCTCCCAGTGCAGGAAAACCAAGCTTTCCGAATATCAGAATATAGTTAAATATGACATTCAGTGGTAATGACATTAACGTTACATACATCGTTACTCTTGTAAATCCGAGTGCATCGATAAAAGAGCGCAATACGTTATAAACAAAAAGAGGGACAATACCTGCAGCGAGTGCAGCAAGGTATAGACCGGCAACTCTCCTTACCTCGCTATCAATGTTCATCGCAGATAGGATCGGATTTACGACAATAAAACCCGCGATCAATATAATAACTGCCATAATCACAGCAAGGTATATACCCTGAATCACTGTGTTTTTTACATACATTTCTTTTTTTCCCCCGATCAGTTGTGCAACAATCGGTGTTACTGCAAGTAAAATACCGGAGAGTCCTGTAAAGACAGGCATCCAGAGCGATGAACCGATTGCGACACCTGCAAGGTCTGCAGTTGAATACTGTCCGGACATGATTGTATCGAAGAAATTCATTGCAAATAAACCAAGTTGAGTGACAAGAATCGGTATTAAAATAATTGAAAACTGTTTCAGCTTTTGTTTCAGATTAAATGTTTGCTCCATTAAAACCCGGCTCGCTTTCTGTTACACGTAAAGTGACTAGTTTTTAAATCTCAGAGCATTATAACATAACAAACTATCATATAGGTCCGGAAGGTGATTGGATGAATGTCGTATGGAAAGTTTTTTTAGTATGGTATGGAATTGGCGTCATTTTAGTTGCATTTGATTTGCTGCCGCCATTTTTAGAATGGGCTAATGCAGTATTTTTATATTTATCAGGAATTCTGGCAATTTACTACGGGATGAAAGTGCTTGGAAATTTAAGAGGGTTATCAATTAGTATAGTGATTATGGCCTTTACAATGTGGGCTGAGTCATTAGGTGTTGAATATGGTATCATCTTTGGTGCTTATCACTATGAACAGGATTTCGGCGTACAGGTATTCGGTGTTCCACTAACAATTGGTTTTGCCTGGGTAATGGTCATTTTTACTTCACTTAGTTTAATGACCCGCTTATTGATTAAACCGAAAAGCATTCTCAAAGGTTTAAGGTTTGCGTTTATTGCTTCGCTATTAGCCGTATGTATGGATCTGATTATCGACCCTGTTGCTTATCAGGCTAAACAATACTGGGTGTGGGATGATACCGGTCCTTACTACGAGATTCCAACACAAAACTTCGTCGCATGGTTTTATGTTTCATTTATCATTCAGTTTATTGTTTACTTTATTGCAGTTCCACCTTCTGATGAGACGTGGACTAAACGGATAAATTGGCTCTATTTTTTAATGATTATTATGTTTGTGATTACCGCATTCGCTTATCAATTGTATTTTGCAATCTTTGTTACCGGATCGGGTCTCTTAATCACTTATCTGATCTACCTGCTGTTAAAGAGGAGGATTAAATGAATAAAAAATCATTTAAAACAGAATTAATTCTCGGAAACTATTTAACCTGGCAATTAAAAAAACACTTTTACAGGGTTTTTGTAAAAAATGATCACGTCTCATCAGACACGCCTAAATTATATATCATGAACCATTCGAGCTGGTGGGATGGGTTGATTGTATTTTATTTAAACCGATACTTACTGAAGGAAGACGCTTATGCCATGATGAGTAAAGATGGTATAGAGAATTTCTCATTCTTCTCTAAGATCGGGGCGTTTCCTGTAGATCCGGATTCACCAAAATCTCTTATTAGAAGCCTGCAATTTGCTGATCAGAAATTAAAGGAAAAGAAATCAGTCTGGATTTTTCCTCAGGGGAAAGAAGAACATCTTGAAAAAAGACCGCTCTCGTTTATGAACGGGCCGGCATATCTTGCAGAAAAAAACCAGGATGTTGAGATCATTCCTGTTTCAGCTTATTACACTTTCCGGCATGATCAGCGGCCTGAACTTTTTATCTCAATTGGAACACCCGTTAGAAATGAAAATATCGAGAAGATGAATAGAAATGAAAAAAGCGATTTCTTTCGACGCACACTTGAGGAATCCCTTAATCAGGTTAAAACTGATGTTATAAATGAAAACATACATGACTATAAAAAGTTTATCAGTGGCTTTAAAACATCTAGCGAATGGCTGGAAGTATTAAAAAGAAAATAAGTTATAAGGGTCTGAAGGGGGATTGAACGTGGTTATTTACATCAGTATATTATTCATTTTTTTACTGCTTACCGTCATGAACATACTTACAATGCCCCGTTTGAAGGATCAGTCAGATCATGAATCTTCAAAGGTTTCAATCCTGATCCCTATGAGAAACGAACAGGCAAATGCCGCCGACGTTATAGATTCCGTTTTGAAATCAACTTATATGAATAAAGAGATTATCGTTTTAAACGATCACTCTGAAGACCTGACTGAAAACATACTGGATACATACAGGGGTAAGATTAAAGTCATTCAGGGAGAAAAACTGCCTGAACGGTGGGTAGGGAAAGTGTTTGCCTGTCATCAGCTGAGCAGGCAGGCGACAGGAGATTACTATTGTTTTATAGATGCGGACGTCAGACTTGAGCCCGATGCAATTTCAAAAGGACTTCATTTATTGAAAAAACATCATGCCGGTCTAATTACTGGTTTTCCTCAATTTCCGGCAAAAACATTTTTGGCAAAGTTACTTGTACCACTTCAGCATTTTTTTGTTTTTTTTCATTTGCCGAACATAGTCGCAAATCATTCAACTAAACCTGCTTTTACAGCTGCTCATGGCGCATTTATGTTATTTGATAAAAATGCCTATTTAGCATCAGGAGGACATTATGCAGTCAGGCATTCGCTGGTAGAGGATATACATATAACGAGAACTTTAAAACAAAATGGCTTCAGATGTATTCTGAGCAATGTGACGAAATCAATCACATGTGATATGTATGAGACAAATGCTGAAGTATGGGGAGGCTTCACAAAAAACATCTTCACAGGGATTGGCAGGTCGGTACCTGCAGCATTTCTTGTCGCATTATTTTATATCAGCTTTTATTTTATTCCGCTACCTCTATTTTTGATCGGTGTATTCAGCGGGAATTGGATGCTGACTGTTCCGCTCTTAATTATTTTTCTACAGACATTTTTAATAGATGCTGCCACCAGTCAATCTAAGCTGCATTTTTTACTTATGCCTATCTCTGCAATCGCTTTAGTTATACTGCTGAGTACTGCAGCAATAAAAGGATTGAACGGCAGCGGGTATAAATGGAAGGGACGGATCTACCAATGAAGAGGATATGTATCGTCGGGGCCGGTCTTGGCGGACTTTCTGCTGCCATCAGGCTCCAGTCAATCGGATATCAGGTTACAATTATAGAAAAAAACGACCATGCCGGCGGCAAAATGATGCCGGTCAAATTAGGTGAGTATCACTTTGACTTTGGACCAAATACGATTACAATGCCGTGGGTTTTTAAAAATGTTTTAAAAGATACAGGATTCGATTTGAATGACTACCTTTCATTTATCAGGCTCGAACGTCATACTAAAAATATCTTTTCAGATGGTACAGTTTTTACTCAATCAGTCCATCCGGATGAAATGATTAAACAGCTTAATGAAATTGATCCTGAAGCTGCTTCTCTATACTGGGATTACCTGATAGAAATCGAACGTCTGTACAGCATTTCTGAAAAAGCATTTTTCCCAAAGGCCATTACATCACTGTGTGATTTTCTCGATCCTGCTATGGCAAGAGCATTTATGCGGGTCAGGCCATTTAAGAAACTGTATAAATTTAATCAGAAATACTTTTCAAATCCTGACATCCAGAAAGTTTTTAATCGATATGCGACATATATTGGTTCTTCTCCTTATCAGAGTCCTGCTACTTTTGCGATGATTGGCTATCTGGAAATGGTATCAGGTGTATTTACTGTTAAAGGTGGAAATACCAAAATTGCTACTGCTTTTGAAGACGTATTTATAAAACTTGGGGGGGAAATAGTCTTTAATGAAACTGTCAAGGAAATTACGGTTAAGCAGAAATATGCTCAGTTATTAGTGACTGAAAGCGGACGTACTTTTGAGTTTGATCAGATCATTATAAATGGGGATTTTGTGACATCAACAAAAAATCTGATAAAGGAGTCTGACCGTCCAGGTTTAACGGACCGGAAGCTTGATCAGTACGAACCCTCTATTTCGGCTTTTGTCATATTAGCAGGGTTAAAAGAATTTCAACCGGATATACATCATCATCAGGTATATTTTCCTGAACATTACGATCAGGAATTTGAAGATATCTTTACACATAAAAAAATGCCGGATGATCCAACAATCTATATTAGCCACAGTGCTTATACAGACAGGAGTATAACAAAAGGCAGCAATCTGTTTATACTTGTGAACGCACCGGCAGCAGAAATACCCGATATTCAATCATATAAAGAGAAGATCTACCGTAAACTTGAGGATAAAGGGATTCCAATCAGTGAACAGCTTGAATGTGAAAAGATATTTACACCAGACTCTTTGAAACATCTTTTTAAAGCTTATAAAGGGTCAATTTACGGGATTTCTTCAAATTCAATGAAGGACGCATTTTTACGACCCGGTAATAAGAGCAGATTTGTTCATAATCTTTATTATACCGGGGGCTCCACACACCCTGGCGGAGGTTCTCCAATGGTCGTAATGAGTGGGTTAAATGTTGCAGAATCAATCATAAAAGAAAACGGCTCTTTCCGTTTGAATTGATTCAGGTATAATAGACGGGTAATGAATTTTTAGATTGGAGTATCACATGAAGAAAATATTGTTTACAGGCGGAGGTTCGGCAGGTCATGTCTCAGTGAACACTGCACTCATTCCTGAATTTGTGAAAAATAAATGGCATGTCTCTTACATCGGTTCAAGAGATGGAATTGAAAAAGACATAATTACAGAAAAATTTCCGGATGTTCCTTATTACGGTATTTCAAGTGGAAAGTTAAGAAGGTATTTTTCAGTAAAAAACTTCTCAGATCCTTTCCGTGTTCTCGCTGGTACTGTACAGGCATACCTGAAAATTAAAAAAATTAAGCCTGATGTCATTTTTTCTAAAGGCGGATTTGTATCTGTGCCGGTTTTGCTGGCAGCAAAACTGGCTGGAGTACCGGTGGCAATCCACGAATCTGATGTAACACCTGGACTTGCGAACAAATTAGCGATGCCTTTTGCGACGAAGATTTATACGACATTCAGAGAAACGCTTCAATATGTACCTGCAGAAAAAGCCACCTGTGCAGGTGCGATTATCCGTGAGGAGCTTTTTAGCGGATCGAGAGAAAAAGGAATGACATTTGCAGGGTTGGACCAGCCAAAGCCTGTCATATTAATCATGGGTGGCAGTCTTGGTGCCAAGGGTATTAATACGACTGTCAGAAATGCCCTTCCTGAATTAACAGAGCATTATTCTATTATTCATTTGTGCGGTAAGGGAAATGTCGTTGAAAATCAAAATCCTGATTATATTCAGTATGAATTCGTTTCAGGTGAGTTACCGGATCTGATCGCAGCATCGGACTTAGTTATTTCAAGAGCAGGATCAAATTCAATTTTTGAATTTCTCGCTTTAAAAAAGCCGATGATTTTAATTCCTCTGTCAAGAGAAGCAAGCAGAGGAGACCAGATATTAAATGCTAATTCTTTTGTACAGCAGGGCTTTGCATTAAAGCTTGAAGAAGAAGAATTAACAACTGAATCTCTCCTCACAGCTGTCAGACAGTTAAGAGATCAGCAGTGGACGATGATTGAGAAGATGGATGAAGCACCTCCTTCGTACACGATCAGTCAAATGGCACAGGAAATAACAGAGCTATCAAAAAACAGCGGACTTTAGTTTGCTGTTTTTTTTGAGCTCAGAATCCGTTTACCCCTGACCAGACAGGGAAAAGTAAAACATTGAATAACAGGAGGTTTGAGAATATGGACGTATTAGTTATCGGAGCGGCCGGAACAACTGGAAAACTCACAATTAATAAGCTTGCTAAAAGAAATAAATATTATGCAAGAGGAATGGTCAGAAAAGAATCACAGTTTGAAGAAATTGAAAAGCTGGGTGGTCTTCCAGTGCTTGGTGACCTTGAAGGTGATTTTGAACAGGCATTTGATGAAGTTGATGCGGTGATATTTGCAGCAGGTTCCGGAGGTCATACCGGTAACGATAAAACAAAAGCTGTAGACGAGAATGGGGCGATCAGGGCAATAGACCTCTCAGTGAAAAAAGGGATTAAAAAATTTGTGATGTTAAGCGCAATTGGAGCAGGTGATTTGTCAACGATGGAAATCAGTGATGATATGAAAACCTATTACGATGCGAAACATAAAGCAGACAAACATCTTGAAAATAGCGGTTTAAACTATTCAATCGTTAGACCTGGACTGCTGACTAATAACAATGAAACAGGAAAAATCAGAGCTGATGAGGTTCTAACTGACCGTTCAGGTGACATCACAAAGGCTGATGTTGCAGCAGTTCTTGTTTTAGCGCTTGAACATGAAAATCTTAACAATAAAGCAGTTGAGATATTAAATGATGAAGAAGATATGATTACAGCACTCAATAGGATATAAAAAAATCACCGGACAATGGTCCGGTGATTTTATGCTTCGAGTGCATTTTCAGTTTCATTCTGCGTACGCATATGGACGAGCGTATATAAATCTTTAGTTATAACATAAAGATTAAATAGATTTTCTTCTCTATTAATCTCATCATAAAGTGCTTTGTTCGTTTCATTCGCCGATACAACATAAGGAAGTTTTTCTGCTGCTTTTTGTGATCTGAGATTTGTTTTTCTGATTCTGAGGTAAACATTTTCAATTCCAAGCTCGTAAAATAATTCATTGAAAAAAGCTTCTTTAGCAGCCTGGTTGTATCCGAGGCCGTGGTAAGGCTTACCGAGCCAGGTACCTAGAAAGCCACTATTATTTTGCACATCAAATAAGCTGATCGTGCCTGCGGGATTTCCCCATTCATCTAAAATCGTTCTTGAAATGATCTCACCGCGTTCTTCAGCTTCTATCATCTGTTTGATCATAAACAATAATTCTTCAGAAGAAGATGCTTTTTGTCTGATATAAGGGTATACGTCTGGATGTGTCATTAATTCAAACAGCGCCTGGCTTTCGTGTACGTCACGTTTTTTTATCATGGTTTTAGCCCTCCATAAAAGGGCAGTATCCTGACAGGACCTGTAGAACACCACCCTCGAAATTTTTCATTGCGTTCATAAAAAATTTCGGGGTGGGAATCGAACCCACTAGAACCAGCTGATCAGCTGGTGGCGCACCATTTGCCTTCCCTCCATAACAGACTCATATGACAGTCTTATGGCATCTTTGTATCGTAAACTTATTTAGTTTCTTCTACATATTTGCATCTAAATCATACAAAAAAAATGTGCATTTGAGAATAGTTTTTTTGCCTTATTTGAAAATTATTTTTTCTGGTCCTGATAGACAATATCCCCTTTGATCATCGTGAATACAGGTGAAGACATAAAATGCAGTGGATGCTCACTCCAGAGTACCAAATCAGCTTCTTTTCCAGGCTCAATGCTGCCGATTTTATCGCCTATTCCAAGGTTTTTTGCAGGATTAATGGTAATGGCTTCAAGTGCTGCCTGAATAGATAATCCCTCACGCACAGCGATCGCTGCACAGACATTCAAATATTGAATAGGCGTATAGGGATGGTCTGTAGTAATGGATACTTCAATTCCGGCGTCATGGAGTACCTGATACGTTTTCCAAGATTTATTTCTAAGCTCTACTTTTGATTTTCTGGTAAATGTAGGGCCTACACATACTTTTGCTCCGGAGCGTTTCACTTCATCTGTAATCAGATGTCCTTCTGTACAATGCTCGATCCTCAGATCCAGATCAAATTCCTCAGCAAGCCGGATTGCAGTAACAATATCATCTGCACGATGAGCGTGAATTCTGACCGGTATTTCCCGGCTTAAAGCTTTTTGAAGTGCACTTAACCGGAGGTCATTTGTGCCGTCAAAGTTTTTTGCAAGGTAGAGCTGCTCTCTTAGCATCCCCATAATTCCCATACGGGTGATCGAATCATTAGAACCATTTGAATGCATCCGTTTCGGATTTTCTCCCAGCGCCATTTTCAAGCCGGATTCCGGGTTTACGATCATAGATTGAACTGTTTTCCCATTCGTTTTAATAATCGCAGTAATCCCACCGATCACATTCGCACTCCCCGGCAGTATATTCACTGTCGTAACCCCGTGTGACCGGGCATTTAAAAAACCTTCATCGAGCGGATAAACACCATCGATTGCACGAATGTGAGGGGTCATCGGCTCAATCGATTCATTCGCGTCATTTCCCGCCCATCCTGTTCCTTCATCATAAAGTCCAAGATGAGTGTGTACATCAATCAGGCCCGGAGTCAAATGCTGTCCCGAGCAATCGATTACTTTTGCATCCTGATGTCCTATTATGGTGTCTTTTACTTCTTTAATTATGCCATTCTCAACTAAAACATCACCATACTGAATCATTGAAGAAGTAATTGGATAGACAACAGCATCCTTAAGTAAAATCTTCATGTGACAGCCCTCCTGAGTATACGATTTATAACTTAATTTTACTTGAATCAATATTAAGAGAAAAGAATTTTCAGAAAGAATACTAATTTGAGTACTGTTTCCTTTACAAATATAAGAGATATCCGACATAATAGTAAGACAATAAAATAACGTACCTTTCGGGGCAGGGTGAAATTCCCTACCGGCGGTGATGAGCAGCTGCTCTTAGTCCGTGACCCGGTGTTACCGGTGGATTTGGTGAGATTCCAAAGCCGACAGTTATAGTCTGGATGGGAGAAAGGAATTGCGTTTTAACACATGTGTTGAACGCTTATTTCGTCATGATCAAACTCCCGTCAGAAGCGGGAGTTTTTTGTGTTTATTCCTCAATATACGTATGGTCGTTACCGGGAGATGGTGTAGTTGTATGAAAAATGGATGAAAACAGCAATTAGTCTTGCTCAGGCAACGCAGGGTCAAACTTCTCCAAACCCTGCAGTTGGCAGTGTAGTTGTAAAGAATGGAAAAGTAATTGGCATGGGTGCTCATTTAAAGCCCGGAGAGGCACATGCTGAGGTCCATGCATTGCAGATGGCTGGAGATCAGGCAGAAGGTGCAACCATATATGTAACGCTTGAACCATGTTCTCATTATGGCAAAACACCGCCATGTGCCGATCTGATTATAAATAAGAAAATAAGCAAAGTTGTGATCGGCAGTACTGATCCGAATCCAAAAGTGTCAGGTCAGGGTATAAATAAATTAATAGATGCCGGAATAGAAGTGGTGACCGGTGTGTGTCAGACAGAAACCGATGCACTGAATGAATACTTCTTTCATGCAATGAAGCATAAAAAACCATTCGTGACCCTGAAAACAGCGATGTCACTTGATGGAAAAACTGCAACAAATACCGGGCACAGTAAATGGGTGACCGGTCCGGAAGCAAGAAAAGATGTTCATCGCGACAGACATCTGCATGATGCCATTCTAGTAGGCGTTAATACAGTTAAATATGATGATCCTTCATTAACGGTCAGGCTTTCGGAAGGCGGAGTATCCCCGCATAGAGTTATACTTGATACTCAGCTCTCAATTCCAATTCACTCAAAACTTCTGCATGACGGAGAATCAGCGGTTCATGTGATATGCGGAAAAAATGCGGACCGCGATAAAGAATTTAATTTAAATCAACTTAAAAATGTATCTGTTTACAGAATGAAACAGGATTCAATTCAGATCCAGTCAGTATTGACCTATCTGTTCGGACTGGGGATTCATTCTGTTTATGTTGAAGGTGGAAGCGAAATCCACGCCTCATTTATACATTCAAAAGCAGTGAACAGATTCATCTCTTATATAGCCCCAAAAATGATTACTGGTCATAATGCTAAAGGGGTTATAGGCGGTACTGGTATCGAGCACATGGATCAAGCACAAAACATGCAGATTGTTCACACAGAGATGGTTGGCACTGACCTTAAGATCATTGCAATTCCAAAGGGAGATGAATAAATGTTTACCGGTTTAATTGAAGAAGTAGGGACAGTTCACAACCTGCAAAAAGGCAAAAATTCTATGATCCTGACAATTGAGTGCTATAAAATTCTGGATGACGCTAAAATCGGCGACAGTATTTCCATTAATGGCGTGTGTCTGACCGTCACAGACCTCTCAGCGCACCAATTTTCAGTGGATGTCATGCCTGAGACGATGAAATCCACAACGCTGCATGAATTAAAAAAAGGGTCAAAAGTGAACCTTGAACGTGCAATGGCTGCAGTAGGACGGTTCGGGGGACACTTTGTAAGTGGACACGTAGACGGTACTGGCGTTATACAATCGATGAAAAGAGAAGAAAATGCCATATATATTTATATTCAAGTACCTGAGGAGCTGATCAAATACTTTATGATGAAAGGTTCAGTTGCAGTGGATGGAACTTCATTAACCGTATTTGATGTCCAAAAGAATGCGTTTATGATCTCATTGATTCCGCAGACGGCTGACGACACAATCATCGCCTCAAAATCGCCTGGCAGTATAGTAAATATAGAATGTGACATGATTGCAAAATATGTTCAAAACTTAATACAGCCACAATCTACTGGAATAGATGAATCTTATCTGAGAGAGAATGGGTTTATGTAAAGACACAGGAGGCATGATGATATGTTCAATACAATTGAAGAAGCTTTAGAGGATCTAAGAAATGGTAAGCCGGTCATTGTAGTTGACGATGAAGACCGTGAAAATGAAGGGGATTTTATCGGGTTATCAGAAAAAGCAACACCTGAGATGATCAATTTTATGATTACTGAAGGCCGGGGACTGGTCTGTACGCCTATTACTGAAGAACGTGCAGAAGAGCTTCAGCTGAAACCCATGACTGATACGAACACTGACTCACACGGTACAGCTTTTACAGTCAGTGTGGATCACAAAGACACCACAACCGGAATCAGTGCGCCTGAAAGAGCATTAACGGTAAGAGCATTAATTGATGAAGATGCAAAAGCGGCTGATTTTAAGCGTCCAGGTCATATATTTCCACTTGTCGCAAAAAAGGGAGGCGTTTTGAAAAGAGCCGGCCATACTGAAGCAGCTGTTGACCTGGCAGTGTTAAGCGGCTCAAAACCATCAGGTGTGATTTGTGAAATCATTAATGAAGACGGAACAATGGCGCGTGTACCTGAATTGCAAAAAATCGCTAAGAAGTTTGATTTGAAGCTGATCACGATTGAAGACTTGATCGCATTCAGACGAAACAAAGAACAGCTTGTGAAAAGAGAAGTTGAAACATTCATGCCTACTGAGTTCGGTGAATTCCAGGCAGTAGCCTATACTGAGATTCTGACCGGGCAGGAGCATGTTGCATTAGTTAAAGGTGATATTAAAGCTGGAGAACCAGTTCTGGTCAGGGTTCATTCAGAATGTCTGACTGGAGATGTATTCGGTTCAAACCGCTGTGATTGCGGACCTCAGCTGTACGCAGCATTGTCTCAAATTGAGCGTGAAGGTAACGGAATCCTCTTGTATATGCGTCAGGAAGGCCGGGGCATTGGCCTTGTCAATAAACTGAAAGCATATAAGCTTCAAGAAGAAGGGCTGGATACCGTTGAAGCAAATCATAAACTTGGATTTGCAGCCGACCTCAGAGATTATGGAATTGGCGCACAGATTCTGAAAGACCTGGGTGTCACACAAATGAGGCTGTTAACGAATAATCCGAGAAAAATTGCAGGTGTCAGAGGCTATGGACTTGAAGTGACAGACCGTGTAGCCATTCAGATGCCAACCAAAGAACAAAATGCAAAATACCTTGAAACAAAAAAATCCAAGCTTGGACACATGCTGAATCTATAGGAGGAATCATCAATGAAAAAAGTATATGAAGGTCATTTATCAGGATCAGGATTAAAAGTTGCAATTGTAGTAAGCAGATTTAATGAATTTATTACAGGTAAGTTATTAAGCGGGGCAGAGGATGCGCTTAAAAGACATGGCGTAGAAGAAGCTGACGTATCCGTTGCATGGGTACCTGGTGTGTTTGAAATCCCGGTCGTTACACAGCGACTGGCAAAGTCAGGGAAATATGATGCTGTCATCACACTTGGCACAGTCATCAGAGGCGCTACACCGCATTTTGAATATGTAAGTAACGAAGTATCAAAAGGTGTTGCCAAAGTAGCACTTGACGAAGGAATGCCGGTTATTTTCGGTGTGCTGACGACTGACACAATTGAGCAGGCAATAGAACGCGCTGGAACAAAAGCCGGGAACAAAGGCTGGGAAGCAGCTACTGCTGCGATCGAAATGGCCAGCCTGTTTAAAAGAATGGATGTTTAAGAACTTTTACCGGTTATCAATCTGATAGCCGGTTTTTTCACGCGAAAAGGATGACAGCAACACTTTTACATCGTATAATAAACTCTTGTGGCTCGCCGTCTAACGGTTTGAGCGGGTAGGGAGAGGGCGCTTGCAAAGGCAGGCTATATAATGAAATCAGGAGGATTTTTTGAGTTAGAACAACATGGCACTTCAGTTAAAAAGGAAGTGACCGCAGGCGTCATCGGGTTTTTTACAATCGTGTACATTGTAGCAGTCAATGCACTGATTTTATCAGAATCCGGTATGCCGTTTGAAGGTGCTGTGATCGCAACGATTGCTGTGAGTGCATTAGGTTGTATACTGATGGCATTCATCGGAAAGGCACCGATTATTTTAGTTCCAGGTATGGGGATTAACGCAATGTTCACCTATACGCTGGTTCAATCTATGGGCTTTACTTGGCAGGAAGCTTTAACGATCGTGACATTTTCAGGCGTTTTATTTGTGATTGTCGCCTTCACAAAACTGTCAGGTGTTTTGAGTGAAGCCATTCCCCAGTCATTGAAAGATGCTATTACAGTTGGGCTTGGATTCTTTTTACTATTAATTGGGCTAGAAAAAGGATCTCTCGTGATTCAGGGGGAAAATTCAATCCTTGCAATTGGACATTTTAATGAACCTCAAACACTGGCAACCATCATTACACTGCTGGTAGCGCTGGTTCTATTTATTAAAAATGTACCAGGCCACTTTTTATGGACCATTCTTTTTGGAACTGGTCTTGCCTTTTTGATGAACATTACTCCTGAAAGCGCAGGAAGCGCTGAATTGTCAGCAGATTCTGTTGTCTGGTTCCAGCTTTCATTTGACAGCTGGCTGCAGATTCCTTTCTGGATCGCTGTATTTTCAATGACAATGGTGCTCGTCTTTGAAAATATCGGTCTCGTGCACGGACATACAAACTTTATTAAACGACCTGAAAAATATTCAGGCGCGCTAAAAGCGAATGCATTGTCAGCTTTCAGTTCAGGTATACTCGGCTCAAGTCCAACTGTTTCAACAGTTGAATCAACCGCTTCGATGGCAGCCGGCGGAAGAACCGGACTGACAACACTCACTGTAGGTGTATTGTTTATCGCTTCAGCAGCGTTTATACCATTTATGAGCTATATTCCCGATCACGCGATTGCACCTATTCTGATCATCATTGGGATATTAATGATTCAGCAGATGAGACATATGAATATGGAAGATTTCACAGAATCGATTCCATCTATTATGTTGATTGTGATGATTCCTTTCACTTACAGTATTGCTGATGGTATTGCGATCGGATTTATCCTTTATCCATTATTAAAGTTCGTTACTGGAAAATGGAGAGAGGTAACTGTTCCTTTATTGATTATTTCAATTCTGTTCCTGGTTTATTTTATTCTGCATTTTCTGCCGGGAATTTAAAAATAAATATAAAATAGGGATCCGTTTAGCGGGTCCCTGTTTTTATTTGACGAGTTCCGGAATAAATTTCCTCTGGATTCTGATATATCGCTTGATCTCAGCACCGAGCTTACCCCGAACCCCTTTAAAAGGAGATGCTGTTGCAATGTCTGCAGGTGAAGGGAAGATCCCAATCGTGTTCATGTCTACACGAACCGGTCCCTGATAGACTGACTCCTTCAACCACCTGATTTGCACATCTACTTTTATCTGAAAACCGTTTTCTATTTCCGTTACTTCAAGTACTTCAAAGCGGAATTTTACATCATCCTGATTCATGAAATTCCCCCTGTTCGATTGCACGTTTTCACTATTTGTGTCATTGTATTTAAAAACAACGTTAATAATAAGGAGCTGTACTGCATGATTCCAGCAATTCAGTCACATGGATCTAAAAATAATTTTATCATAATAGATGAAAAAGATATCCAATTTAAACTTTCAGATGAGATCAGAGCCGCATGGACGAAAAAATTGTGTGATGAAACTCAGACAGATGGCATTCTATTTATTTCAGAAAGCATTAAAGCCCAGGCGAAAATGAGAGTGTTTAATTCTGATGGATCAGAAGCTTCAATGTGTGGGAATGGCCTTAGGTGTGCTGCGAGATATATTGCTGAAAGAGATAATGTTGAATCTTTTCAAGTGGAAACGATGAAAGCCGTCCTGAAAGTAGAGCAGGTTGATGAATTGTATGGAGATATCCCAACGTTTTCTGTGGAAATTTCCCCGATTTTGTTTGACCTGGAATCACTGCCTTTAAAGATCTCAGATAAAACAGAATTAATATTGGCGCCCGTTCCTGAATGGGAAAAAGATTGTCTGTATACTGCAATTGCTGTGCCTAACCCGCATATTATCACGAATGTTTCAGTTGAACTCATTAACTCAGACAGCCAGGAAAAACTTGCAACTTCTTTTAACAGTGATAATAAATGGTTTTCTGATGGCGTAAATGTCAGTTATGTAGTCGAACTGACAGAAGGTGAATTTTTTGTTAGAACCTTTGAACGAGGAGTAGGATTTACTAATGCCTGTGGAACTGCCATGTCATCATCAAGCCTGGTCCAGGTCATTGCAGGAAAACGTCAGCCAGGTGAGCCGATCAATATTTTCAATGACGGAGGCCGTGTAAAATGTGTCGTTCACGGTGAAAACGGACAGTATGATCATATTGATCTCATTGGGAATGCAACATTTACTCACACGTTAGAATTGTCCCTTAATGAGGAGGGTTACGCTGAAATTCTGAAACAAGTTGGAACGAATGAAGATGAAGCTTATAATAAAATGGCTGAAGCAGCAAAAGAACACCTTAACATTTTACAGCCGGAGCTACAATTACGACAAAACTGATAGAATCTGAATTATGTAATAATTAAGCTTTAAGTGTTGACTTTTTTTCCAATCCGTTTTATGATCATTTACAACATTAAATTAACGCAATGACGGAGAGTAGTAATGCTTATCTCTTTTCAAGAGAGCTGGTGGTTGGTGAAAACCAGTAAAGAATGAGTATGAATGGACTCCAGAGCACCTGTCTGAATACAGTAGGAACAGGCGGTTCGTCACTGATATATGACGGCGGAGACACTATGTCCCGCAATGAGTGGGTTTCTTAATGAAATCAATGAAGGTGGTACCACGGGCTTCCCGTCCTTTTTTACAGGACAGGAAGCTTTTTTATATTCAAAAACGATGATCAGGAAGAGTATGCAGTAAGCACAGTTAAGAGAGCCTGCGGCTGGTGAAAGCAGGACTGTTGCACTGACAGAATGGACCTGTGAGTGAATCCGTTTCATGTACGTTACAGCATGTCGAGTGGAAGCATTTGCTTCAATAGAGGTGGCACCGCGGTAAAAACCGTCCTCCGTACAGGATATTCCTGTGCGGAGTTTTTTAATTTTAATGAGGTGAGAGAGATGAGTTCAGAAGAGAAGAGATATGCAGTCAGAAAAGTTGTCGGAGATGCACTGACACCCATTTCAATTTTTCAAAGCATCAAAGGAAGTAAGAAATGCCTGCTTGAGAGTTCTTTGAAGCATGAAGAGTCCGGCAGATATTCATTTATTGCTGCTGACCCATTCGCTGAGTTAACAGGCGTTCAGGGAGAAGCAGTGATGATATCACAGCTTAATGACTTAAATACCGGCACAG
Organism: Jeotgalibacillus malaysiensis; assembly: GCF_044789845.1. Taxonomy (NCBI): domain Bacteria; kingdom Bacillati; phylum Bacillota; class Bacilli; order Caryophanales; family Caryophanaceae; genus Jeotgalibacillus; species Jeotgalibacillus malaysiensis. The sequence goes on along the minus strand of NZ_CP085252.1, from coordinate 1,820,685 downwards.
AGAAGCCAATCTCACTGCTAAAAAAAATACTTGAATACTACCGTATAGAAACTGATCAAAGCCCGGTAGCCGGAGGTGCAATAGGCTATATCGGATACGATGAAGCCGCATCCTATGAAAATATCGGTTCTGCGCCTGATGATCAATTGAAGATGCCGGATACACATTTGATGTTTTACAGTACGATCGTCAGTTATGACCATAAAAGACATGAGGTAACCATATTTACTTTTGATCCATCAGGAAAAAGGTCAGTTGAAGAGCTTGAATTACAAATAGATGAACTGATTAATCAGATTTTTGATTTCAGCAGTGTTGATCCTCAGCCTGAAAAAACTGAAGTGCTGCAATACAAATCCAATATGAAAAAAGCACAGTATGAAAAATATGTAGAAGAAGCAAAAGAATATATACGGGCAGGAGATATATTTCAGGTAGTGCTCTCTCAGCGCCTGAGCGCACCATTCAATGGTTCACCATTTTCTTTTTATCGAAATTTAAGAAAAGATAATCCGTCTCCATATATGTTTTACATTGACTTTGAAGACTACACTGTTCTTGGTGCATCGCCTGAAAGTCTGATCAAGGTAAACGGCAGACAGGTGACAACAAATCCGATCGCCGGAACAAGAAAAAGAGGAAAAACAGAACTTCAGGATCAGCAGCTGGCTGAAGAGCTGTTAAACGATGAAAAAGAATGTGCGGAACATAAAATGCTTGTTGATCTTGGCAGAAACGACCTTGGTAGAGTATGCGAGACCGGGTCAATTTCTCTATCAAAATTTATGGTGATTGAAAGATATCAGCATGTGATGCACATTGTCTCAGAAGTAAAAGGTATTTTAAAACCTGAGATTGACGGTCTTGATGCACTAATCGCAGCATTGCCGGCAGGAACAGTATCAGGTGCCCCAAAGATACGGGCGATGCAGCTGATCAACCATTTTGAACCGGTAAAACGGGGGGTTTATGCAGGCGCTGTAGGTTATGCCGGATTTAATGGAGCGCTTGATTTTGCCCTTGCGATCAGAACAATGGTGATTAAGGACCAGGTCGCACATGTTCAGGCAGGTGCAGGAATTGTCTATGATTCAGTACCTGAAAGTGAATACGAAGAGACTTTAAATAAAGCAAAATCACTGCTGGAGGTGGGACGATGATTCTTTTAATTGATAATTATGATTCATTTACCTATAACCTCTATCAGTATTTAAGTGAATATGATGAAGTGAAAGTCATTCGGAATGATGTTTTCACAATAGATGAGCTGAGAAAAAGTCAGCCTGATTTAATTGTTCTTTCACCAGGTCCCGGGCACCCGGATCAGGCCGGGAAATGCATTGAAACAATTCAGGAACTTGGACCTGAGGTGCCGATTATCGGTATCTGCCTTGGCCACCAGGCAATTGGTGCTGCGTATGGCGCAGATGTTATTAGAGCAGAGAATATTATGCATGCTAAAGAATCTGTGATAGAGCATGCAAGACCGGATATTTTTGGTGAAGGTGATAAAAAAGTGATGAGATATCATTCACTTGTTATTGATCACAAGACGCTTCCGGACTGTCTTGAGACGATTGCCTATTCAACAGATGACAACGAAATTATGGCTGTCCTGCATACATCATATCCTGTACTTGGACTTCAGTTTCATCCGGAATCAATTGGAACCGATGAAGGTAAAGAGCTATTAAAGATGTGTACGGAGTTTATAACAGCAAAGGAGAGAGTTTAGATGAGAAAGTATATTGAGCTAGTTGAGCAGAGTATTCACTTAACAGAAAGTGAAATGACAGAGGCAGGAAGACAGATGTTTGACCCGGAGACACCGCAGGAAGAAATTCAGCGCTTTCTTCTTTCCCTTAAAGAAAAAGGCGAAACATCAGATGAGATCAGTGGGCTTGTCACTGCGGTAAAAGAAATTGCAGGTACGTATGAAACGACTGCAGAAAACATCATTGATAACTGCGGAACTGGCGGTGACGGCTCCCAGAGTTTTAATATCAGTACCTGCGCTGCATTTGTGATTGCAGGAGCCGGAGTTCCTGTTGCAAAGCACGGCAACAGAAGCATTTCAAGTAAAACCGGAAGTGCAGATGTGCTTGAGCATCTCGGTGTAAGGCTGGACTTTAATAAAAATGAAACGAAAGAAATGCTTGAGAAGCATCAGATTACATTTCTATTTGCACCTCACGTTCACAGCGGGATCAAAAATGTGATGAAGGCCAGAAAAGCACTCGGTGTCCCAACCATTTTTAATCTGATCGGGCCTTTGACAAATCCAGTGAACCTTTCATCCCAGCTCATTGGCATTTACCGCCGGGACATGATTCATACAATGGCACTGGCAATGAAGAAGACAGGAAGAAAAAGAGGTGTTGTACTGAATGGTGCCGGTCACATGGATGAAGCATCATTAGCAGGTACTAATTATCTTGCACTTCTTGAAGGAGACCAGATTAAGGAATTCACTCTTCATCCGGAAGAGCTTGGTTTATCAGTCGTACCGAATGAAATGATTAAAGGCGGAGATTCAAAACAAAATGCAAATATTCTTCTTTCTGTTCTTTCAGGAGAAGAGTCAGTATTCCGTCAGACGGTTTTACTTAATGCAGGAATTGCATTGTTTGCTGCGGGTCAGGTTTCAACGATTAAAAATGGTGTAGCAAAAGCTGAAGAAAGCATTGATTCAAAATCGGCTATAAATAAACTGAATCAGCTAATTGATTTCAGTAAGAAGAAAGCGGTGGTCTGATTGACAATTCTCGACAAAATCATTGATAAGAAAAAAGAAGAATTAGTTCACTATAAAGCTGAATATGCCACGGATCATATTAAGCCGCTGCCATTTAACATTCAAAAAAGCAAGCACATGAATGTGATTGCTGAAATTAAACGTGCATCTCCTTCAAAAGGCATCATTAACCCTGATATGGATCCTGTCAGACAGGCGAAGCTTTATGAAGAAAACGGTGCTTCAGCTATATCGGTTCTGACAGATGAATCATTTTTCCAAGGGACTTTTGATGATCTTAAAGCAGTAGCTGATTCAGTAAATATTCCGGTATTGTGTAAAGATTTTATGATCGATAAAAAACAGATTGACAGAGCCGCTAATGCAGGCGCATCTATTATTCTGCTGATTGTAGCTGCTCTGTCAGATATGCAGCTTCATGAGCTGAATCATCATGCAAAAAAACTAAATCTTTCTGTTTTAACAGAGGTCCACAATGAAGAGGAACTTCAGCGTGCGTTATCAGCTAAAGCAGATATCATCGGTGTGAATAACCGTAACCTGAAAACATTTGAAGTCGATCTTAAAGTCAGTGAAGACCTTGGAAGGATCATTACGTCCAGAGGATTGCCTTTTGTCAGTGAAAGTGGCATTTTTACAGCAGATGATGCAGAAACTGCAGCCAGGTCAGGTGCTTCAGCAGTACTTGTAGGTGAATCACTGATGAAGGCTGCTGATACCGGGCGGTTATTAAGATCATTACAGGTTCCATTAAAGAGTGATTCACATGCTCGTTAAAATCTGCGGCTTAATGAATCAGGAAGATGTGGCGGCAGCGGTTGAAAGCGGAGCTGACTATATCGGCTTTGTATTTGCAGACAGCAGGAGACAAATTACTTACAGTCATGCAGCAGAAATCGGTGCCTTAGTGCCGCATTCCGTGAAGAAGGTTGGCGTGTTTGTAAATCCTTCAGCTGAAGAAGTGATGAAAGCAGTTGCTGCTGCAAATCTTGATATGATTCAACTTCACGGTGATGAGTCCCCTGAATTTTGCAGACTGATGCCAAAGCCTGTGATTAAGGCATTCAGTATATCAGATCAATCTGATATTGAAAGGATGAATCAGTTTGATGTCGCACATATTCTGGCAGATGCACCCGGGGCGGATTACCGGGGCGGGAGCGGCCATACATTTGACTGGTCCATTCTTAAAGACAGTGGACAGAAAGTGCTGCTTGCAGGAGGATTAACTGCTGAAAATGTACGCAGGGCAATCACTGAAACCTCTCCGCTTGGTGTCGATGTATCATCCGGAGTAGAAATAGCAGGTAAGAAAGATCATGAAAAAATCACTGCTTTTATTAAACAAGCAAAAGGGAGCTGTTAATATGACGTTATATACGCAACCGGATCTTAACGGACAGTTTGGTCAATTCGGTGGACGCTTTGTCCCTGAAACACTGATGCAATCTGTTATCGACCTGGAAAAAGCATACAAAGAAACGAAGGAAGACCCTGAATTTCAGCGTGAGCTAAACGATTACCTCAGAGACTACGTAGGGCGTGAAACCCCACTTTATTACGCTGGAAATCTGACCAGAAAAGTAGGCGGTTCAAAGATCTATCTGAAGAGAGAGGACCTGAACCATACCGGTGCACACAAAATTAATAATACAATCGGCCAGGCGCTGCTCGCTGTAAAAATGGGTAAACGGAAAATTGTTGCAGAAACCGGAGCGGGACAACACGGTGTAGCGACTGCGACAGTCTGTGCACTCCTCAATCTGGACTGCGTTATTTTTATGGGAGAAGAAGATATCAGAAGACAGGAATTAAATGTTTTCAGAATGGAGCTTCTTGGGGCTAGAGTTGAATCGGTTTCCCAGGGCAGCGGCACACTGAAGGATGCAGTGAATGAGGCAATGAGATACTGGGTCGCAAATGTAGAGGATACTCATTACATTATCGGGTCAGTACTCGGACCTCATCCTTTCCCTGAAATGGTTCGTGATTTTCAAAGTGTGATTGGGCATGAAACGAAAAAACAGATCCTTGAAAAAGAAGGGCGTCTGCCGGACGAAATCATTGCCTGTATTGGTGGAGGCAGTAACGCGATCGGTATGTTCTATCCATTTATCAATGAAACAGATGTGAAGCTGACTGGCGTGGAAGCAGCCGGATCCGGTATCCATACAAATAAACACGCAGCAACACTCACTGCCGGAGAAGTCGGAATTCTGCATGGGTCTCTTATGTATCTACTTCAGAATGAAGATGGTCAGATTCAGGAAGCACACTCGATATCAGCAGGCCTTGATTACCCGGGAGTAGGTCCTGAGCACAGCTATCTTCACGAAATAAAAAGAGTGCAGTATCAGTCAATTACAGATAAAGAAGCGCTTGATGCACTTCAGCTGCTGTCAAAAACTGAAGGGATTATCCCTGCATTAGAAAGTGCCCATGCTGTAGCTGAGGCAGTAAAAAGAGCTAAAAAGGGAAGTCCTGAGGATGTAATCGTAATCTGTCTGTCAGGACGCGGAGACAAAGATGTGAATACAGTTAAAGCGGCGCTGGAGGATGAGAAGTAATGGGAAAATCAGCAATCAAACAAGCAATTGAAAAAGTAAATGATCAGGGAGCTAAAGCATTTGTTCCTTATATTATGGCTGGTGATCCTTCAATTGAAGAACTAAAAGATCAGCTGCTCTTTTTGCAGGAAAGCGGTGCTACAGTGATTGAACTTGGTATTCCTTTCTCAGATCCGGCTGCTGATGGTCCGGTGATTCAGGAAGCAGGGAAAAGGGCATTGAAAAACGGGGCTTCATTATCAAAGATTCTTGGTGCGCTCTCTGCCATGAAAGAAACACTAACGGTTCCAATTGTACTGATGACTTATATTAACCCTTTATACAAGTATGGGTTATCCGGCGTATTTCAGGACATTGAAAAAGCAGGCGTTTCAGGGCTGATCATACCAGACCTGCCTTATGAGCAAAACGCATTGATCCAGCCATTTATATCTAAAACAGATCTCGCACTGATTCAGCTGGTGACGCTCACGAGTCCTGAAGAAAGAATTAAAAGACTTGCTGAAGCATCCGAGGGTTTCTTATATGCAGTGTCAGTAACAGGGATAACAGGCGAGCGCGCAAATATCAGCGATAAGCTTGAAAACTTTATCAGCAGATTAAAAAATTACAGTTCAGTGCCGGTCCTTGCAGGCTTTGGCATATCAACACCTGAACAGGTAAAGGAAGTGTCATCCTATGGGGATGGTGTGATTGTCGGCAGTAAAATTGTTGATCTTCAATATAAAAAACTGCAATCTGAGATTGAAAGTCTGATCCATGCAGCTGTGAAATAGTGAAAACAACCGGTTTCCTGTGAGGAAACCGGTTTTTGTTATAGAATGGAATATATCTACTCCGTAAAGGTGGCTGCCATATGGAAAATCGAATACTAGTTATAGAAGATGAGAAAAACCTTGCCAGATTTATTGAGCTTGAGCTGAAATATGAGGGATATGAGGTTGTAACCGAAATTGACGGCAGAGATGGACTGAACAGAGCATTAAGTGAACCTTTTAATCTGATTTTACTTGATTTAATGCTTCCCTCTCTCAGCGGCATGGAAATATGTAGAAGAATTCGTCAGTCTAAGAATATACCAATTATCATGATTACTGCTAAAGATGGTGTTATGGACCGTGTATCGGGTCTCGACAGCGGAGCAGATGATTATATTGTTAAGCCATTTGCGATTGAAGAATTGCTTGCAAGAATGCGTGCATTAATGAGAAGAACAGGTAAAGTTGCACAGGAGACACTAACACATAAAGATCTCACTTTAAACACTAAATCGTATAAGGTAGAGAAAAACGGAGCAGAAATTCTCTTAACGAAAAAAGAATTTGATTTATTAAGAATGCTCCTTGAGAACAAAGATATCGTCCTTACACGGGACCGTATAATTGAAAAGGTATGGGGTTATGATGCTGATGCTGAGACAAACGTTGTTGACGTTTATATCAGACATTTACGAAATAAAATTGATCAAGGCAATCCATCAGCTTATATTGAAACCGTGCGTGGGACAGGGTATGTGATCAGATCATGAATCATCTAAAAAACAAATGGAATGCATTATCAATTAGGTGGAAGTGGATGCTGTCTGCTTCTGCTACAATCTTTTTAGCTTTTACAGCATTCAGTTTTATTCTGATTGTTGCGATGAGCCAATGGATGATGCAGGAAGAAAGAAATACACTTAATGACGTATTATCTGACCTTGAAGATTTTTATGAAAGTCGTAACCCGCTCGTCACCATTAATGATATTAACGAAGGAAGAGAACTTGCAGAACAGATCTATGAAAGAGGACAGATCATTCATTTTTATAATGACGATGGTTATAAAATCTATCAGATCCAGCGGACTCAAAGTGATTTTTCGGTCCCGTTCAAAAGGGTTGAAGAAACGGAAATTGAAAGAACCCGGGTGAATGGCACATCCGTTCTTGTAGGCCGCACCCCGGTTAATTCAAACGGTTTCAACGGCTATGTTGAAATTATTCATCCTTTGAGTGCTTACACTGCTCAGCTGAATTATATGATATTCCTTTCGCTGATCCTGTTAATCGCTGCATTGATATTCAGCTCCTATGCTGCTTACATCTTATCCGGCACATTTATTAAGCCGGTGATTCAGCTAGGAAAAACGATGAAAAAGACACAGCAGGAGGGTTTTCAGCATCAGCTTCCCGAGCCTGACCATCAGGACGAGGTAGGAGGATTAATTGACATTTTTAATGACCTGATGACTGAATTAGAGAAAAACTTCGCAAAACAAAAGCAATTTACAGAAGATGCCTCCCATGAGATGAGGACTCCTCTTCAGATTATTGAAGGTCATCTGAACCTGATCCAACGGTGGGGTAAAAAAGATCCTGAAGTATTAGAAGAATCCCTGGCTATTTCCTTGGAGGAAATTAACAGGATGAAAAAACTTGTGTCAGATCTGCTGATGTTATCTAGAGCAGACCGTGACATGCATCCAGGTGATGTTCAGCCTGCAGATTGCAAAAAGGTTCTGCTGAACACTGTTCAGAAAATGCAGTCCGTATATAGTAAACGTTCTTTCGAAATTAAAGCTGAAGTAGGTTATGCACAAATAGCGGCAGATCATCTTGAACAAATTCTGATTATATTGATTGAAAATGCAATTAAATATTCACCAGATGATCAGAAAGTGAAGATATCAGGAAAAAATAAAGAATCCACTTATGAAGTTAAGGTGGAGGATTTTGGTGAAGGAATAGCTGAGGAAAATATGCCGTTAATTTTCGACCGTTTCTACCGGATTGAAAAGTCCAGAAGCAGAGAAATGGGTGGAAACGGGCTTGGATTATCCATTGCAAAAAGGCTGCTTGACTTGTATAGCGCAAAGATTCATATACAAAGTCAGCCGGGGCACACTGTGATCTCCATTTATATAAAATCAGCAAAATAGAGATGAAAGCGGTTCGATATTGAATTTCTATTCATTAGGTTCATCACCAAAAACCGTGGGAACCTGTTTCTAAACAAATGCGATGAAACAGGTTTTGCTCATTGCGATACCCATAACCGCGGCGTTTAATCAGTTTAATTTTGTTGTTTGTTCCCTCCATAATTCCGTTTGAATAAGGAGAAATAATTGTGTCTAAAAAAGCTTCATATCGCTGTGTATATGTTTTGATGATTTTGGCAACTGCACCGCAACTGTGAAAGCGAAAGCGATGAATCAACTCATCAAATCTTCTTTTTGCCTGAATGAATTGATTGGATTTCAGGACAAAACGAACGTGTTGGAGAAAGTAGTAGAGCGTCTTTGTATGCCAGTCTTCTTCCAGCCACTCCCTGACAAAACCCTGTTCTTCCTCCGTTAAATCTTCCGGCGGAATGGATAGGCACCGATCGATAAAACGGGATTTAAAATGAGACTTGGCTTCAATCAGATATTTTCTTCTTCTGCGAAGTGCTTCGGTACAAAACTGAATCAGATGAAAACGATCTAACACATGTTCAGCTTCCGGCAAGACCGTTTGAATGGCTTTCGCCATAAAGGCTGCCGTATCAGTAATGACGGTTTGCGCTTTTTGCCCGATCGCATTCAAGACTGATTCAACCGTTTCTTTATTTCGTCCTGTTTCAATATAGAGTACTTGTCCCGTATCCGCATCAAGGGCGGCAATCGCATAGTAATGCCCTTTGCGCAGGGCGAATTCATCAACGCAGATTCGCTTAGCTGAGCGAATACGAGCTTTTACATCCTCTGCCGTCATAAGATAATACCAGCGCTCAAGTGTGGTATAGGCAATGTCATATTCTTTTGCCCCCTGACTCAGCGGACGCCCATGGCACCGATCTACGATACTTTTTCGGAAGAAAAAAGTGCTCTTTCTCTGTAATCCCAGTTCAAAGTCATGTGTGAATGTCAATTCGCAGTCAGGACAGCGCAGTCTTAATACGTCAATCGAAAGCCAGATCACACCTGCATGAAAGGAATAACTATGGCGAACCATCCGTGGAAGCAGACCGTGACGATGGGTTGGACCATGACATTCTGGACATAAAATACTTTGTGGAGACGTCTCTACCCGCACCACATTCGGTTGAACAGTAGGAAAAACAGAAAAATGAATTGGTAAAAAATCATGAGGTTTGTTAAGATGAGTACACAAAACGAAAGCTCCTCTCGTGGTTTGTCTCGTCAACAATTACGATACAGGAGTTTTCGTTTTCTTTCTATTTATAGCTGTTAATTTGTGCTAAATATGGGCTCTTCCCACAGGTTATGGTGATGAACCATTCATTATTTTATCTTATAAAATTTTGAAAAAATCGATCGAAACGCTTTATCTCGTTCCTTTACAGTGATAAAATGGCTCTGTAAGCGTTTTAGCTCTCTATTATTAGTATATTTACATAGCAAATTCCCTTATGATATTTAAGGTGATTTGTCCAATACGTTGGAGGTTTTCAAAATGAGAAAACAGTCGGAGCAACAGGATCCATCATCGTTAACTTTTTCCGGGCCTAACCTGGGCTACATGATGGAGATGTACGATCTTTATCAGGAAGATCCATCACTTGTTGATGAGGAATTACAGCAGTTTTTCAAAGAAAATGGCTCTCCGTACAAAGAGAAGTCAAAGCAGACAGAAGTAGCGATTGAAGGGACTGACTACAGCAAAGTGATTGCTGCAGTTCAGCTGGCTGAAGGAATCCGCTCATACGGGCATCTTGCAGCTGATATTAATCCGCTTCATGATAAAGAAAAAGACACCGAGAGAATTGAACTGGAAACTTACAATCTGACAAAAGAAGATTTGGAAAAAATTCCAGTGGATATTCTGATTGAAAACTCGACTGATGAAGTAACAAATGGATATGAGGCCATTGAATATCTGCGAAAGATGTATACAAAAACAATCGCATTTGAATATTCACATGTCCACGACAGAAAAGAAAAGAAATGGCTGAAGAATTATATTGAATCAGGTTCACTTGATGCCAAAATTGAAGATGAAAAGAAAAAGAGCATCTTAAAGCGCCTGATACAGGTTGAAGGGTTTGAAAATTTTGTCCATAAAACATTTGTCGGACAAAAACGTTTTTCAATTGAAGGCCTAGACACCATGGTTCCTCTGCTTGACGAAATTATTCAATCGACCGTTGAAAAGGGTGCATCATCCATTAATATCGGAATGGCACACCGTGGACGTCTGAATGTTCTTGCACACGTTCTTGAAAAGCCTTATGAAATGATTTTTGCTGAGTTCCAGCATGCTCCAAGTAAAGACCTGATTCCTTCAGAGGGTTCAACCGGTATTACATATGGCTGGACCGGCGATGTGAAGTATCACCTCGGGGCAGATCGTAATGTCAGTAAAGATGAAGCAAAAACACGTGTCACTCTTGCAAATAACCCGAGTCACCTTGAAGTAGTCAGCCCGATTGTGGCCGGTTACACAAGAGCAGCTCAGGAGACAAGAACAAGCGCTGGTATTCCTGAACTTGAAAAAGCTTCCTCATTAGCGATCATGATTCACGGTGATGCTGCATTCCCGGGTCAGGGAGTTGTTGCTGAGACATTGAATATGAGTCAGCTGAGAGGCTATCATACAGGCGGATCGATTCATATTATTGCAAACAATATGATCGGATTTACGACTGAATCATTTGATTCACGCTCTACTAAGTATGCATCTGACACAGCTAAAGGATTTGAAGTTCCGATTCTGCATGTCAATGCAGATGATCCTGAAGCATGTCTTGCAGCTGCTATAATGGCAAGTGAATATAGAGCTGAATTCGGTAAAGATTTTGTCATTGACCTCATTGGTTACAGACGTTTTGGTCATAACGAAATGGATGAGCCGATGGTGACAAACCCAGATTTATATAACTATATTAAAAAGCATGATAACGTTCGAAAACTTTATCAGGATCAGCTGATTTCAAACGAGACACTGTCCGGTGATGAAGCAGATCAACTGATTGAAGAAAATACGTCCAGACTTCAAAAAGCTTATGATACAGTTCCAAAATCCGAAAAAGATCCGGATACTGATATGAATCCGCCTGAGGATGTACAGTCGATGTTATATGACATCTCCACTTCAGTAGGATATGACAGACTGAAAAAACTGAATGAGGATTTATTGAACTTCCCTGAAAGTTTTAATGTGTTTAAAAAGCTTGAAAAGATTCTTCAGAGAAGAAATGATCCTTTTGAAAAAGATGGGAAGGTTGACTGGGCACATGCTGAGACATTGGCGTTCGGCAGTATTATTCAGGATGGAACACCGATCCGTTTAAGCGGACAGGATTCACAACGTGGAACATTTGCCCATAGACACCTTGTATTGCATGACGAGAAGTCAGGTGAGGAGTATACACCTCTTCATCATATTTCAGATGCGAATGCTTCATTCTGCGTTTACAATAGCCCACTGACTGAAGCGGCTGTAGTCGGCTTTGAATATGGCTATAACGTATTCTCAAAAGAGACACTCGTTTTATGGGAAGCGCAATACGGAGACTTTGCTAATATGGCACAGGTTATGTTTGATCAGTTTGTTTCATCAAGCCGGGCAAAATGGGGACAAAAATCTGGACTTGTTATGCTGCTTCCACATGGGTATGAAGGCCAGGGGCCGGAACACTCCTCAGGCAGAATGGAAAGATTCCTGACACTTGCAGCTGAGAATAACTGGACGGTCGCGAACCTGACGAGCTCAGCTCAGTACTTCCACATCTTAAGAAGACAGGCAGCGATTCTGAAAAAAGAGGAAGTTCGCCCGCTAGTCATCATGACACCAAAAAGCCTGCTTAGACATCCGGTTGTATCACGCAGCGTAGATGAACTGGCAGAAGGCGGATTCTCACCGATTCTTGAACACCCTTCATTTGGAAAGAATGAGGATGCTGTTGAAAGAATTGTTCTCTCATCAGGTAAAGTGGGTATTGATCTGATTGAAAGAGCTGAAAAAGAAGAAAATAACGACTGGCTACATCTGATTCGTGTTGAAGAACTCTATCCATTCCCAATGGAACAGCTAAAAGAAGTTTTCAGCCGTTATAAGAACTTAAAAGAAATTGTCTGGGTACAGGAAGAACCAAAGAATATGGGTGCATGGACTTTTGTAGAGCCACGCCTCAAAAAGCTTTCACCAGAGGGATCTGAAGTATCTTATATTGGCAGACGCCGTCGAAGCAGTCCGGCTGAGGGCGACCCGACAGTACACAAAAAAGAACAGCAGCGTATTCTAGAAAATTCAGTCGTTAAAGGGTAAGAATAGAGGAGGAAGACACAGTGGCAGAAATTAAAGTTCCAGAATTAGCAGAATCAATTACAGAAGGTACCATCGCTCAATGGCTAAAACAGCCTGGTGACGAAGTAGAAAAAGGCGAATATATCGTAGAACTTGAAACAGATAAAGTAAATGTTGAAGTCATTTCAGAAGAAGCAGGCGTGATCAAAGAGCTGAAAGCTGAAGAAGGCGATACAGTGGAAGTGGGTCAGGTCATCGCAATTGTAGAAGCCGGTGAAGGTGGTGGCAGCAGTTCTTCTGAAGATCAGACAGAAGAAAAATCCGCTGAGGCTGAAGAAGTGAAAAAAGATGAAGAATCTGAAGAAAAAACTTCTGATCAGCCTTCTGAAAAGCAGGAGCCTTCTGAGAAAAAAGAACGGACAATTGCATCACCTGCTGCACGTAAGCTTGCAAGAGAAAAAGGAATTGATCTCTCTGCAATTTCAACACAGGATCCAATGGGCCGTGTGAGAAAGCAGGACGTAGAAGCACACGGATCATCTCAACAGGAGAAAAAACAGGAAGCAGCTCCTAAAAAACAGGAGAAGCCTGCAGCGAAAAAGGATGATGGCAAACCGGTTACACGAGAAAAAATGTCCCGACGCCGTCAGACGATCGCTAACCGCCTGGTTGAAGTACAGCAAACTGCAGCGATGCTGACAACATTTAATGAAATTGACATGACACATGTAATGGACCTTAGAAAGCGTAAAAAAGATAAGTTCCATGAAACGCATGATGTGCGACTTGGATTTATGTCATTCTTCACCAAAGCGGTTGTAGCAGCTCTTAAGAAATATCCATATGTAAATGCTGAGATTGACGGCGATGAAGTCATCCTGAAGCATTACTATGATGTGGGTGTAGCAGTTTCAACTGACGATGGCCTTGTTGTACCGATTGTCAGAGACTGTGACCGTAAAAACTTTGCTGAGATCGAACAGGAAATTGTAAACCTTGCTGAAAAAGCTAAAAACAAAAAGCTTCAGTTGAGCGATCTTCAGGGAGGATCATTTACAATTACAAACGGTGGTGTATTCGGTTCACTACTGTCAACACCAATCCTGAACGGTCCACAGGTTGGAATCCTGGGTATGCATACAATCCAGCTTCGCCCTGTAGCCATTGATGCTGAAAGAAGCGAAAACCGTCCAATGATGTATATTGCGATGTCTTATGACCACCGTATTATCGATGGTAAAGAGGCAGTTGGATTCCTGAAGATGGTAAAAGAACTTCTTGAAAATCCGGAAGATCTTCTGCTCGAAGGTTAATTTAAAATGCCAGTTCTATTCGATAAACGAATAGAACTGGCATTTTTTCTATAACTCATGTAATTTCAACATAAAAGAACACGCAGCGTTCACTGTGTGTTCTTTTAACGTTATTTACGATGTCTGCCGGCATGTATGCCTCTTTTTTGAATTTCTTTCTTTAAAATCACCTGTGTATCGTGTTCTCCATGTTTCTCAGCATCCCTGTAAGCAGAAAGCAGCTGTTCATTACTTAAGATTTTCAATGGATAGAACCTCCTTAGTGATTATGTTAATGGAATATTCTAAACTTTCCATTAACGTCATTATACGATGATGCCCATGACTCTTCAACAGCTATTCCAATATGTTATCTAATTGTTATATTCGTGTATTCAGACTGGAAAGACTTCTGCTGCTCATACATAATAGACCTGAAAGGATATGATCTATTATGCAGAAGTTTCATATAGATGTAATCAAGGGGAAAGGCTCTTATTATCAGCTTGGTCAGACAGCGGGAAGTCTGTTCCGTGAGACCCCCCTTTATCAGACTCACTTAAAAAGAAGAGAGAAATCTAAAAAAGCTTATCAGATCAATCTTCAAAAAGCAGAACAACATATTAAATCCTTTGCGCCGGGGTTGTGGGATGAACTGAAAGGGTTAAGCAGTAAACTCGACTGGGCATTTGAAGAAGTTGTTCACGAATATTCAGGCTGGCAGCAGGACTGGGTGAAATCCGGCTGTTCTGTATTAATGAAAAGTGGATTTTTTGCAAGGAATTATGATTATCATCCGAAGACATATGAAGGACGGCTGATGATCTGGCAGCCAGAAAACGGTTATGCCTCGATTGGTGTTGCAGGCAGAATGATTGGACGAATAGATGGTATGAATGAAAAAGGTTTATGTGTAGGATTTCATTTTGTAAACCGCAAAAATCCGGGAGAAGGATTTACCTGTTCTGTGATCGCAAGGTTCTTACTCGACAGCTGTGCTACAACGGAAGAAGCTGTACGTATGCTTAAAGACATTCCACATAGACACGCATTTAATTATACGCTGTATGATGCAGCCGGAGAACGGGCAATTGTGGAGGCATCAGCACTTGGAGTAGCAGTGAGAGAGCAGACAAGTGATTATGCGTGCACAAATCACTTTGAGACAGATGAAAAATTATCGGAAAACCGTTATCAGCTGACAGAATCAAAAACGAGGCTGCAAAACATTTACGATCAATCAAGTACAACTGACAGTCCGCTTCAAGCCTTTTACCGCTTTAATGATCCGTCTTACGGGATCTTTAAAAAGAACTATGGCAGCTGGTCAGGAACAATTCATACAGTCGTATATGATCCGGGTTCATATGCAAGCAATATTCGGTGCAGGTGAGAATGCAGTACCGCTGATTATCAACTTCAAGGACTGGCTTGCGGGCGAGAGATACCCTGTCACTAAAATATTTGGACAGGTCGATACCAATGAGCGCTTCAGCCATGTTAACAGAAGTTCTTAACAATCCTCGGATTTAGCGATATACTTACGATAGACAATACTGAAAGGGGTTATATCCATGATTCATTTAGACTGGGAAAACCGTGAAACAATTAAGCAGGTAAAATGCGTGCATGATAACGCTGCAAAATATGTTGTTAACAACGTTCTGACAGTTGGTAAGACATATGATGTGAAAAATGAAACAGAAGAATTTATTTTTATTGTTGACAACACTGGAAAAGTAGGCGGGTTTTACAAAGACTACTTTGAAGAGGCCTAAGGGGATCTGACACATGTTCGATGAAAGAACAGCGTTAAAAATAAGACTTGAACAACTGGCGGATTCAGAAATCAGGATCCTCCAGGAATTCAGGCATGAACGTGATAAAATTATGCAGAGGCTGAGAGAGCTCGATGAATCCTCTGACCAGCAAATGTCAAAAGCTGCTCCCAAAACGATTAATGTTGGAAAATCCAAAAAGATGCATGCTGCAGCACTGAGCATACTTCAGAAAAAGCTTGAGCCGGTGAAAGGGACAGATATACAATCCTTTGTTGAGGAAGAAACCGGCTTTAAAGTGGCTAATATCACAACCTTTATGAATACCATTCAGCGCAGGTTTCCTGAAGTAAGAAAGCTTGATAGAGGGTTGTATATATACGAAAAAGAGTAAGGGCTGCTTGCCCCTACTCTTTTTTGGTTTTTAGCAGTGCTTTGATTTCTTCAAGTTCTTTTTGAACCTGAGCTAATTTCACTTCCTCAGGTGAAGGTCTGTTTTCTTTATCAGCCTCTTCAACGTTATTTACAACAACCCCTACAAAGAGGTTAAAGATGACAAACGTCCCGATCAAGACAAACGTAACAAAATACCACCAGGAAGTCGGATCCTCTTCAAGTATCGGCCTCATCACACCACTTGCCCATGACTCAAGTGTAACAACCTGAAACAGTGTTAAAAGTGAACTATGAAGACTTCCAAAATATTCAGGTGCAATTGATGCATATAGCATTGTACCGATCACACCATAAATGTAAAAGAATATACCCAGTAACAGCAGGATCGTCCCCATTGAAGGGATGGTCATCAGCAGCGCATTGACCATTTTTCTAAGCGATGGAATCACAGAGATCGTTCTCAGTACACGTAATACTCTTAAAATACGTAAAACAGTCACATAATGTCCACCTGTAATTAAATGGCCACTTAACACGATAATAAAGTCAAAAACATTCCAGGGTTCTTTAAAGAATTGTTTAATTGAGGAAGCTGCAATGAGCCTGATGATGATCTCAATCGTGAACAGCCATAAAAGAATCCTGTCAGCACCTATAAAGAATTCACTATAGCTGTTATATAATGAGGGATAGGTCTCAAGTCCAATCAGTACTGCATTTATTAAAATCAATCCGATAATCACCGCGTTAAAAAGACGGTGCTCTGCTATAAAGGTAAACCGAGTTTTCATTTGGTTCATTTATGTATAACTCCTTTCACTCCAATCACTATTTTACCCATTATCAGACGCGCTGTCTAACCTCATGAGTTGATCAATTTAATAAAAGAACGGTACAATGAGACATTGACGTACAAGTAAAGGATGATTGAAATGAATGTAGATAAACTACCTGAAAAAATTAGAGGTTTAGTTGTAAACAGCTCAAAAGGGGATATAGATCCAAAAGGCAGAATCGGATCCGGCGGATATACTGCTGAGGATCCATCAATCTTTCACGATGTCTTAATTGGATTATCACTCAGAAAAAACATTTTACTTAAGGGACCAACTGGTTCCGGTAAGACAAAGCTCGCTGAAAGTGTCAGTCACACGTTTAATCAGCCCATGTACAGTATCAACTGCTCTGTAGACCTTGATGCTGAGGCTATGCTTGGCTTTAAAACCATCGAACAGATCGACGGAAAATCTACCATTACGTTTGTTGAAGGACCGGTTATTCAGGCTATGAAAAAAGGTCATATTTTATATATTGATGAGATTAATATGGCAAAGCCTGAAACACTGCCTATACTCAATGGTGTGCTTGATTACCGCCGAACGATCACAAATCCTTTTACCAATGAAGTCATCACCGCAGCTGAAGGTTTCAAAGTCATTGCTGCAATTAATGAAGGGTATATCGGTACAGTACCATTGAACGAAGCTTTAAAAAACAGATTTATCGTTGTAGATGTGCCTTACATAAAAGGTGAAACATTAAAATCTGTTTTAGTGGACCAGAGCGAGTTAGTAGATGAACGGATGATCGATCAGTTTGTTGAACTTTCAGCTGACTTATTTGCCCAGGTTCAAAATGGACAGGTTTCTGAAGAAGCAGCTTCAATAAGAGCACTTCTCGATACGTGTGATCTTGCAATCTATATGCCGCCTAAAAGGGCAATCCAACGTGGAATCATTGATAAGCTTGAGGATGAAAGAGAAAAATCAGCAGTTAAAAATATCGCTGACACAATCTTTGAATGAGGTGAGCAGATGCAGCGGTTTATTCAATTCAACGATGAGCAGGTCAATTCATTTCGCCTGATGCAGTTAATTGACCTGGCAAAAACACTCACACGTGAAAAAGAGATGAACGTTGAGTACAGTCCGATGAATTATATTGACGTCGCACGTCATACGGTGTTTGTCAGCCACTTTTGGGATCATCGCTCAGAAACTGAAGAATGGCACGGACTGATTACAGACGTCTTTTTAAGGGCAGAAGGTGCTTATAAGCATTCAGATCCGGAAGAGATAAAGAATTTTTTAAAGTATACCCATACGCTTGAACATCCTTCTTTTGCAAAACAGCTCTTCATGCTGATCGAGGATGCCAGATTAGAAGAAATCACAAAGAGAAAAAGACCGGGTACTAAAAATGCTTTTGCTACAAGACGCGCAGTCTATGGCAAATATTTCGAATCTCAGTTAAATGTTCATCAGGTGAAGGGTATCACGACGGATGCTTTTTTCAACCTGATCTATTTGCAGGTTTTTGCTGAATCTCCGATCGATGAGTGGCCGTATATACAAGCAGACCTGAATCAGGCCAAGCCGTTTATTACTCAGCAGATTGAAAAAGTGCATGAAACAAAAACAACAGCGGATTCTGTAAAGATTTGCACAACACTCTGTGAAGTAGTGGATGAGCTATTGAAAAAGGATATGCTAAATGAATATTTTCACCTTCCTGAGAAAACGATTCAGCACTGGGCAGACGGCTTAACATTTGATGATTTAAAAAGAAAAGATGAATTAATTAATAATGATACAGAAAAAGAAGAGCCCAGCGGTGATGAAGAGGTTGAAGATGAAGAATTTAAAGCATGGCACAGGGAGTCAGAGGAAAAAGGGGAATCGTTCCTGCAATTTGACTTAGAAGCCGGTACCAAAACGTCTATTAATACTGAAGCTGCAAGAGAAGGCGATGATCAGGAGCAGGCACTTGCAAGCGTACAGGGCAATTCAAAACAATCCAGACGTCAGGATTTTGATCAAAATGATGTGGATCGAAAATCAGAAGATGCAGAAACAGGCGGTTCAAAGTACGGAAAAGAAAATGAACATGCTTTTCCTATATTCGAATTGCCGGAGCGAGTAAAAAATCATGAGAAAACACTTTATGAACAGTACAAAAAAGATATTTCGCTCTATCAAAAGAAACTCAAAAAAGTAATTGAAAAGACGCTTGATCATAAAAAGACAAGCCCGCGCACGCAACTTGTAAAGGGACGGCTCAGCAAGAATCTGATGCCTTACTTTACTGATGAAAAGCCGAGGGTGTTTTATAAAAAGGATGAAGAGTCTCCAAAAATTGATGCAGCATTTG
This sequence comes from Jeotgalibacillus malaysiensis, assembly GCF_044789845.1. Lineage (NCBI taxonomy): Bacteria > Bacillati > Bacillota > Bacilli > Caryophanales > Caryophanaceae > Jeotgalibacillus > Jeotgalibacillus malaysiensis. The sequence continues at coordinate 1,801,519 of NZ_CP085252.1, read as the reverse complement.
AATTATTGCTTGATTGCTCCGCATCCATGTTTGATAAGATGGATGAAACAAAAAAAGGACTTGTTTTATTTCATGAGGCATTGAAGTCAGTGCAGGTAGCACATGAGATTACAGGGTTTTGGGAAAATGCACAGGAAGCGGGGCAAAAAGGGCAGCCAAATCATTTTAAAACCGTTATCTCTTTTAACAACAGTATTTATCAGGACGGAGCTGCCATTATGCAGCTCGAGCCGGAAGAAGATAACCGTGACGGATATGCCATCAGACACATGACTGAGCGGCTTGAGAAAAGAACAGAAAAACAGAAATTTCTCCTCGTATTCTCCGATGGCGAGCCAGCTGCAGCCGACTACGAGCAAAATGGTATTGTGGACACACATGATGCAGTGCTTGCGGCCAGAAAACGCGGCATTGAAGTGATGAACGTGTTTTTATCCACCTCAGAAATCCCTGAGAGCCAAAAGGAAGTCATTCAGAATATATATGGACGCTTCAGCTTATTTGTCCAGAATATTGATGAACTGCCGGATGTATTGTTTCCGTTATTGAAAAGACTTCTTTATAAGAGTATATAGGACTGAGAGAGATTTCATCCCCTGGACGGAGTTAAAATCATGCTGTGTATCCGTTTCTGAACTTCTTTTTTTGACTACAATTAAAGTATCAAAAGAAGAGGAGATGAACGAACATGAATACAAATCATTTAGCCCGACTGGAAGAATACAGCCGTCACAACGAAAAGGTAAACAGGAATCAATGGAAAAATGCTAAAAGAAAAACAACTGACTGGCTGAAGAAAATATAAAACCGCTGTGTATACCTGACACAGCGGTTTTTTCGTTATGAGCGATTATTCTTCAGTTGTAACAGCTGCTGTTTCAATTCAGCTTCCATTGCCTGAATTTCCCCTTCAGCCTGTCTGCGTTTCTGACGGCCTTCTTCCTGAATACGCAGCGTTTCTTCCAATGTGGAAACAAGATTAGACTGCGTTGTTTTCAGTGTTTCAATATCTACAATGCCTCTTTCATTTTCCTTAGCAGTTTCAATACTGTTTGTTTTCAGCATCTCTGAGTTTTTCAGTAATAATTCATTTGTTGTTTTAGTAACCTGCTTTTGAGCTTCAACTGCCCGCTGCTGTCTGAAAAGAGTGAGGGCAATCGCAATCTGATTTTTCCAAAGCGGAATAGCTGTCAGTATTGAAGCCTGGATTTTCTCAGCAAGCGCCTGATTGATATTTTGAATCAATCTGATCTGTGGTGCGCTTTGTATTGTAATTTGTCTGCTTAACTGCAGGTCATGTATCCGCTTATCAAGTCTGTCTAAAAACTGCATCATATCGTTTACTTCCTGATAGGCCATTTGATCACTGCTTTTTTCTGCTTTTGTACGCAGTGCAGGGATCACATTCAGTTCAAGATCTTCACGCTTCAGTTCAGCTGCTGCAATATAAATATTGAGCGCCTGAAAATATTCTTTATTTTCATTGTAAAGCTGGTCAAGCATCTGAATATCATCAAGAAGTGACTTTTTTGAATGATCGAGCCTTACACTGATTCTGTCAACCTGGGCGCCAACCTTTTGGTATTTGGACAGAATTTCATTGACTGACCGATTAACCCGGCTGAATAGTTTTGAGATTACGTTTTTCTTTTGATCAGAAAGCTCGTCCGGATCAATTTGTTCAAGTCTGTTCATCAATTCTTTTAAAATGTCCCCGATCGGACCAACGTCTTTTCTCTGAACGTGATCAAGCATTGCATGAGAGAAATTAGACAGCTTGGATTGTGCAGCTGTACCGTACTGCAAAATAGACTGATGATCGGCAGGATCAATCTGCCGGGAAAGCGTTTCAGCCTGTTTTCGGTCTTCTTCAGACAATACATCTGCCAATCTTTTAGGAGCGGGTTGTCCTGATTGAGTATCTGCAGCTGTCATTTCATTTTCACCAAAAGGGTTTGCCAGCAGATCATCAAGCTTAGATGATCTTTCTTCTACTTTGAACTGTTGTTTTTCTTCCATCAATACAACCTCCTGCTATTTATGCTCTATTGTATTTTTCGCCATATCGAGTTCAATTCGTAATGTATCAAGATCATTCGACAGTACTTTCATTAAATCCTCTTCAAGGGAGCGATTTAATTCATGGAGCGTTTGTCTGGTATCTTCAAGTGATACAAGCACTTCTTTATTCTTTACCGGCTGTGTGACAAGCATCGTATATTTTTCCGTTAATTCAACCGCGCTGTCTAAATGATAAAAAAAGAACCGCTCTGAAGTATAAAACCGTTTAGGGTCTTTTTTAACAATCGTAAAAATTCTTCTTGAGAACTTAATCATATCATTCAGCTGTCTCATTGCTGAGATAGAGCGGATTTGAAACTGCTTTCCCTGAAGGCGGGATATTTTTTTCTGTGCTTCTCTCAAATTTGAGTGAATATATTCGTATTCTCTTTTTGTTAATCCATATGATTTTAAAAGAGAACGCTTTTGAAACCATTTGATTGAATAAAATGGAATAATGCCTCCGATGATCCCTGCTGCAAGCGAAGGCCAAAATGACACATTCATCAGAAAAATGGCCGTGATCCAGGTAATACTGGCAATCGGCAGTGAAATGCCAAGACGGGTCAGAAAATTTAATATTTGTTTCATATCCATCTTCTCCTTATTAGGACTTATAGTATCTTATACGGTTATACCCTGCTCCAAGTTTCAAATATGCTTATTTATATTGTCTATCATTCAGTAAAAGGAAGCAAGCAATGCAATTGATGAATTCTCCGATAGACTTAAAGACTATTTAAAACGAAATAAATTCCAAGAAGTGTAGTTTTTTTAATTTAATCCGGTTATAATATAATACGAAGGTACTATATATGAGCCATTTGGTTTATTTTTTTGGAAGCGAGGGGCAGATGATGAGTCAAGAAGTGGATTACTCACACGAGTTAGCTGATATTTATCGTTTATTCGGGGATCGTACAAGGTTAATCATGGCGAAGAAAATGGCAAAAGAAGAGTGGACGGTGTCTGAGTTTGTACAATTGTTTGGTATTAGCCAGCCTCTTGTCAGCCAGCACATCAAAAAACTTAAAACTGCAAAGCTCATTACGGAGCAGAGACATGGTAAGAGAATTCTTTATAAGTTGAATCAGGATGCTGAACAGTATCCATTAGTGTTACGGATTATTGATCCACTGATTGAACAGGAAAACACTCAGGCAGCGGATATGCAGGCTGTCAACGTATAACCAGTGAGCAAATACGTTTCATTTCTTTTCAAGGTTCAGTACACTTAAGGCAGCACAAGAAAGAAGGGCGGTGCTGCTTTTGTGGAGGATTGTACAATTAAAAAGTGATGCAGAACCCTGGTGGTTTCTTGAAGGCTGGGAGTCTGACATTGTGAGCGAATGGACATTTGACACAAAGCAAGAAGCATTTAACTATTACAAAGAGAAAATGCATGAAAATCTCGTTAATTACGAGCATGTACGTGTAAAAAGGGGCACTCAGGCTGCGTTCTGGAATAAAGATGAATATCTCTTTTGTGATGACTGTGATGAAGATTTACAGGTCTTTCACGGATATATCCTTTTTTCAGAGCATGAGCCGTTTATTAGAGAAAAAATGACAGATACAGAAAAGCAGTTTTTTGAAAAGATTTTTACCATCAAAAAAGAGGCCTGATAAAGGCCTCTTTTTTTATACCATTTTACTCTTTTTAATCCGCTGATCATCATAGCGTTTTCTAATTGTGATAAACCTATATGCATTTACAACAATTGCTTTACCTACAGCATATGTTGGCACAGCCATAATTAATCCTAAAAGTCCGCCGAAGCTTCCCGCTACCAAGAGCAGAAAGATAATTGTTAACGGGTGAACCTGCAGTTTTTTACCCATTACCTGAGGTGAGATCAGGTTACTTTCAATCTGCTGCGCGGCAATCACTACAACAATGACTAATAAAGCCGTAAGTGGTGAGTCGATAAATCCTACGATCACTGCAGGAATTGTACCGATAAAAGGACCAACAAACGGGATCACGTTGGTAAACATGGCAACCAATGCAAGGACGATTGTGTATTCAAGTCCTATAATCAGGTAGCCGATATAAAGCAGTACTCCAACACAAAAGCTGACGATCAATTGCCCCTGAATGTATGAGCTCAGTGCGATATCCATATCCTGCAGTACTTTTCTTCCTTCAGGGCGAAATTCTTCAGGTGTAAAGCGAAGAAATCTTTCCGGTAGCTTCTGACCGTCTTTTAACATATAAAAAAGGACGAACGGAATCGTTACAAGTACAATTGCAATGTTGGTAATGACACCGATGATCGACATCAGGTTTGATCCAATCGAGTCAAGTGAGCCCTGGAGCGTGCTTGCTACGCGGTCAGTTATATCCTGAATGGAAAAATCCTGCTGTTCCTGCAGATTTTTAAACCAATCAGACTGAACGAGGTTCATGGTCATTGCTGACAGTTCATTAAAGATGGAAGGGATATTATCCACCAGTGAGTTGAACTGTCTTGAAAGTGGAGGCCCGATCAGGAAGAACAATCCGACAATCAACCCGATACCCGCAAGATAGATCAATAAAATTGAGATGCCCCGGGGTAAGTATTTTGCAGCAAAATTGACAATCGGCCTTAATAAATAGTACAGTACACCTGCGATCGCAATTGGCGCAAACAGCGTTGTTACGATAATAACGATTGGGGTAAAAATAAACTCTACTAATGATAGTAAATAAATAATAATTAAAATGGTAATCAAGCCAAAACCAAAACGAAACCATTTTGACTTTGCTAATTCACTCAATACTTTTCCCTCCATCTGTATGTATAATGACATTATCATAACCTACGAGGATGTATTATGCTAACAAAATATATAAGCGAAGGATTGATTTAATGAAATTTCTAAAAAGAGTACAATTTGTTTTTCATTTCAGGAGCTCACTTCCATTTATAAAGGATTTCTTTATCTCATCCTCTGTTCACCCGCTTAAAAAACTGGTTACCGCCGGACTAATTGTGGCATATGCAGTAATGCCTGCGGATATTATTCCGGATTATCTGTTTTTAGTGGGCATTACTGATGATATTGCCTTTACGACATTTATGCTGCAGCTTGCAGTTAAGATGGCACCACCTGAACTTGCAGAGAAGCACCGGCTGCACATTAAATAAATTTTAACAAAAATTGATTAATTAATTTGACATTCCCTCTAAACGCTGTATAATAAGAGTAACAAGTCAATAAGCAAGGATACCTGCATGACAAGATTCACATATTACAAAGAGTGATCGGAAAGCACGGTACTTTTTGTAATATGTGAATTTTTCTATTTCGGTAAGTTTGCATATTGTCAATTTATTTTTTGGAGGTTTTTCATTATGAAAACTGGTACAGTAAAATGGTTTAACGCAGAAAAAGGTTTCGGATTTATCGAAGTTGAAGGAGAAAACGACGTATTCGTACACTTCTCAGCTATCACAGGCGAAGGCTTCAAGTCTCTTGACGAAGGCCAGCAGGTAGAATTCGAAGTGGTTGAAGGTAACCGCGGACCACAAGCAGCTAACGTTGTAAAACTGTAATTGTTGATATAAAACCGTTCTCTTAACAGAGAGCGGTTTTTTTCGTTTAAAAAAGCCTTTTAGATGTATGACCTATACCTCGTTAGCACCTAGCGCATATTGTGATTACAAGGAGGGGTTAAGATGAAAGAAAAAGAACCGGTTAAGTCCTCAAAGCCGCACCCGTTTGATGCATTCTGGGAATTTCAGAAGAAAAAAGCCGAACGGAATGAAAAGATAAAAGAAAACCAGCATACAAAACCTTATTGGTGGTAATTTACATGCCGGCTGCCTTATGATATAAGCAGAGCCGGTGTACATAGGATCCGGAAAGCGATTAATAGGGAGGAAGCAGCAATGGAACAACACTCACGCGAGGAACAGGAAAACTTTTATTTCCGTTTGAGAAACAAAATTGATGACTTTCTAAAAAACAGAACAGGTAAAAATCATAAGTACGCTAAATACCTGTTGTTTGCACCGGATATTTTTTATTTGTTAATTCAGGTCGTAAGAGACAAAAGAGTTTCCGGAAAGGATAAAGCAATGGTTGCTGGTGCGATCAGTTACTTTATTTTACCTTTTGATCTGATACCAGAAGGGTTGGTCGGACCTGGAGGATACATAGATGACCTGGTTGTCGCTTCATTTGTATTACAGACAATCGTAAACAACCTGTCTCCGGACATCATCAGGGACCACTGGGCCGGTGATGAGGATGGACTTGAAGTCATTCATAAACTTGCTGCGCTTTCTGATAAAGTATTAAAGAAAGGCACATTACCTGGATTACTGAAAAAGTTCCAGAAATAAAAAATCCTGCCGGACTCCCGGCAGGATTTTTTTATTATGAAGATACGCGTTCTTTATTCCATTCAAGAAACTCATCATACGTAAGCTGCTTATCAGTAATTTGTCCATCGGTAATATCTATAATGCGGTTTGCAATCGTCTGAACAAACTGATGGTCATGAGATGTGAAAATCATGGCACCTTTATAGTTAATTAAACCATTGTTGAGTGCTGTAATTGACTCAAGGTCTAGGTGGTTAGTAGGCTCGTCTAACAGAAGCACGTTTGCTTTTTTAAGCATCATACGGGAAAGCATACAGCGTACTTTCTCTCCACCTGACAACACAGCAGGCTTTTTCCTTACTTCTTCACCGGAGAATAGCATTCTGCCTAAGAATCCTCTCAGGAACGTTTCACTCTCATCTTCAGGGCTGTATTGTCTCAGCCAATCTACAAGATCAGATTCCTGTCCCTCAAAGTATGATGAGTTATCATGCGGGAAGTATGACTGTGAAGTAGTAACACCCCACTTGAAGCTTCCGCTGTCAGGCTCAACTTCACCCATCAGAATACGCATAAGTGTCGTTTTAGCAATTTCGTCAGTTCCTGCAAGTGCAATCTTATCATCTTTATTCATCGTAAAGCTGACATTATCAAGTACTTTCACACCATCAATTGTTTTAGACAGGTCTTTCACCTGAAGTACATCATTTCCAATTTCACGTTCCATTTCAAATTGTACGAAAGGATATTTACGGGAAGACGGCTTAATGTCATCCAGCGTGATTTTATCAAGAAGCTTTTTACGTGAAGTTGCCTGCTTGGACTTAGAAGCATTTGCACTGAAACGGGCAACGAAAGCCTGAAGCTCTTTAATCTTCTCTTCTTTTTTACGGTTCTGGTCTGAAACGAGTCTTTGAGCAAGCTGACTTGATTCATACCAGAAATCATAGTTACCCATATAGATCTGAATCTTACTGAAATCAAGGTCAGCAATATGCGTACATACTGTATTTAAAAAGTGACGGTCATGGGATACAACAATAACTGTATTCTCAAAGTTAATCAGGAAGTCTTCAAGCCATTGGATTGCCTGAATATCAAGTCCGTTTGTAGGCTCATCCAATAACAAAACATCCGGCTTACCAAAAAGAGCCTGTGCAAGCAGCACTTTTACTTTTTCAGACCCGGTCAGCTCAGCCATCTTTTTATTAAAGTGCTCTTCACTGATACCAAGCCCCTGAAGGAGGATCGCAGCATCTGATTCAGCTTCCCATCCGTTCATCTCACCGAATTCACCTTCGAGTTCAGCAGCTTTAATACCATCCTCATCAGAAAAATCTTCTTTCATATAGATCGCATTTTTTTCCTGCATAACTTCATACAGACGGGTATGACCCATTAATACGACATTAATTACTTCTTCTTCTTCAAACTCAAAATGATTCTGCTTTAGAATTGCAAGACGCTCATTCGGTCCCATGGATACGTGGCCGGTCTGTGCTTCAATTTCTCCAGACAAAATCTTAAGAAACGTTGATTTACCTGCACCGTTTGCGCCAATCAGACCATAACAGTTACCAGGGTTAAATTGAATATTTACATCTTCAAACAGCTTGCGGTCTCCAAAACGAAGACTAACATCTGATACTTGTATCATTTAATAATCCCTCCAAGAAAACATATCAATACATTATATCACTTCTTAGACTTCATTGAAATGTAAAAGAATATACTTTTGAATCGAGAGTCTTAGATTTGAAATAATCTTTTCATCTGATATAGAATGTACGATAAGACATATTGTGAAAGGCGGAGGTCAATGATGCATCATATTTATCATGAAGGTAAAGAAGGTAAGCCCGTTTTATTACTGCTGCACGGTACAGGAGGAACAGAACAGGACCTGCTCCCGATCGCTGATATGATAGATCCGGAAGCAAGCGTGTTAAGCGTTCGTGGCAATGTAAGTGAAAACGGTATGCCAAGATTCTTTAAACGTCTGAGAGAAGGTGTATTTGATATAGAGGATCTGAAATTCCGTACACAGGAACTGAACGAATTCCTGGGTGACACTGCTCATAAATATCAGTTTGACCGCAGTAACGTGATTGCAATTGGATATTCCAATGGGGCTAACATCGCAGGAAGTCTGTTATTCAATTACAGCGACTCATTAAAAGCAGCGATTCTGCATCATCCAATGGTTCCTTTAAGAGACCATGAGCTGCCGTCACTATCTGGCACAAAGGTCTTTATCGGTGCTGGTGAGAATGATCCGATCTGTCCTGCAAGCGAAACGGAAGATTTAGACGAGCTGTTAAAAGGTGCAGGTGCAGATGTAACAGTTAAATGGTATAACAGAGGTCATCAATTGATCGAAGAAGAGGTCAATGACGCTAAACAATGGTATAGCACTTTATAAAGATTGGAAAAGCCTGCAAAATTGCAGGCTTTTATTGTATAATAAAAGCAAACATATGATCGCCACCTGTAAAAAGAGCACTTTTATCGTTAAAAGGGAGGAGTACTTAGATGAGTAAGCATAATCCAAAGAAATTTGCGTTAAATATGAGTGCTTCACAATTCACCAAGTTTTACATACTTCATCTGCTCTCTATCAGGCACTCAGGTATGATCAGTGAGCATTTCAAAGCGGAATTCAGAAAGATTGGCGGGAACTGGGAGCCTGCACCGAGCACACTGCTTGATGCACTACATGATATGGCTGAAGAAGGGCTGCTTCACAGAAAAGAAGATTATAAATCCCATGAACGTAAAAGACAGAAGGTTTACTGGTATACGCTGACAGATCAGGGGAAAGAAGCTTTCGAAGTCATGAAAAAACAATTTCTGCCGTTATTTGAAGAACAAAAACGGATAATACAGAATATACTTAATACCGTTTTTAAGTAACATCGGCAAATTTGCCGGTGTTTTTTTGTTCTTCCTGTTAAAAATAGGGCAAGAACGCTATACTTACCTGTAATAGCATAAAGTTTTGTGTTAAAGTTAATCAGTTATTTAAGATTTCAGGAGGCATATAAAATGAGTGAGCAAACATCTATTGGCGGTACCGTTCAGAAACTGACAGTGGGCAGTAAAACGTCATTTGGTTTTTATTTATTAAGAGGCGATGAAGAAATTCCGATTAACGACTCAGAAATTCATGAGGAAATTAATGAAGGAGATGTCAGAGAGTTTTTTGTCTATCCTGACAGAAGAGGCAGACTGACAGCGTCTACGATCATCCCGGAAATCAGAAAAGGGGTTTACGGATGGGCAAAAGTCATTAAAGTTAATGACCGTGATGGAGCAGCGCTTGATATCGGGATTTCTAGAGAAGTAACGGTTGTTCCGGAGGATCTGCCTGCAGTAGAACATGTATGGCCGGAAGCCGGCGATTATTTATACATTACACTCCGTACAGACCTTGCAGGACAGATGTTCGGCAGGCTTGCTACTGAGGAAGTCGTTCAGGTGCTTTCAGAGCGTGCAGATGACGATGTTCATAACAAAGAGTTAAAAGGACGCCCATACAGATTGCTGAGAGTTGGTACGTTTGTATTGACTGAAGAAGGATACCGCTGCTTTATCCATGAAAGCGAACGCAAAAGTGAACCCCGTCTTGGTCAGGATATTACGGTACGTATTATTGGCGTGAAAGACGACGGTACATTAAACGGATCATTACTTCCACGAAAACAGGATAAAATGGATGAGGATTCGGAAGTGATTTTTAATTATCTTTTAAGCCGCGGCGGCAGCATGCCATTTGGCGATAAAAGTAACCCGGATGAAATTAAAATGATCTTTAACATGAGTAAAGCTTCGTTTAAGCGTGCTCTTGGAAGATTGTATAAGGAAAAGAAAATCATTCAGAAAAACGGTGAAACCCATTTAGTTCAGCATGGCGGGGATTCTAATGAAAATTGATTTAACCAAACAGGAATACCGTGAGCTTTTAAGAGCGGTTTATCTGACAGATATGGTGAAACATTCTATGAAGGAAGCGGGACAGCATGACCAGTCATTTGTTGATATGGAACAAAAGCTGTATGCATCTTATAAAGAATTTGAAAGTGAAGACCTGATAGAAGAGCATAATCAGATTTTCATGCCGACACTGTTAATGGAATCTGAAGAGTCTGCACACCTGAGAAATTATGAAAATGCGATCCTTGAAGATCAGATCGCAGCAGTACTTGCAAGAAATGAACTTGAAACAGAAATAAAATCAGGTAAAGTCACTGAAGACAATGCAATTGAGGTGTTAATCCAGCTGGAAGAAAAATACCACCAGCTGATTAACGAAAAAGGATTATCTGCGCTTACTGTAAAATAAAGGAGTGGATGCGCTTGATGAGAGTACAGCCAGCCATGATTGCGTTAAATCTTATATTTGCTGTATTTTTTGGTGTCTGGAGTATAAGACGATTTCTTGATAATGATGCTGCGCTCGGTGTATTTTTAATTTTAATCAGCGCAGTGAATGTTTTCATCGCCGTCAGAAGATATAAAATCGCTAAATTTCATGAAGAAACAAAATAGAAAGTGCCGATGCACTTTTTATTTTTCTGTTCTGTCTCACTATTAGTAGTAAACTTAAGATATGAGATATAAAACGCTTTTATAATTTAACTTCCTATAATATATATTATGTAAACTAGAAAATAAAAAAATTCAGACGCTCATATTAGCTTCCCCTCCCAAAAAAAATAACCCGCAAATCACGGGTTATTCATTTCTGGAAGGATCTCTTGGATGTGCACGCATATTCTTCCCATAAAAGATCTCATCCATTTCAATTTTAAGTTTATCAGTAATTTCAGTTGCTTCATCATCAGTCAGTGAATCTTTTTTATAGCCGAACAAATAGTTATTTAAATCGAAATCCTTAAGCTTGCATTTCGTATGAAAAATATTCTCCGGATACACATTTACATCAATCATGTCGTAATCTTTCTTAATTTCTTTTGGTATAAAGTTTTGAATTGAATTAATATCATGGTCAATAAATAATTTATGACCGTCCACATCACGTGTAAATCCGCGCACTCTGTAGTCCATTGTCATAATGTCTGTATCAAATGAATGAATTAGATAGTTCAGTGCTTTAAGCGGAGAAATTTCGCCGCAAGTTGATACATCGATATCTGCTCTAAATGTACTGATTCCTTCATGAGGATGGTATTCAGGATAGGTATGGACTGTGATATGGCTTTTATCCAGGTGCAGTGCTGCAGTTGACGGCAGCGGTCCTGGTGATTCTTCATAGTTTTCTGTTGGTACTTCTACAATCGGACCTTCAGAAACCAGAATTGTTACACTTGCACCCTGCGGCACATAATCCTGTTTTGCTACATTCAGGACATGGGCACCTATAATATCAGCTACATGCGTCAAAATCTTTGTGAGCCTGTCAGCATTGTATTGCTCGTCAATATAAGCAATATAAGCCTCCCTCTCCTGCTTGGACTTTGTATAGCATACATCATACATATTAAAACTGAGTGACTTCGTTAAATTGTTAAATTCATGCAATTGAATTCTTTTTTCGTGTGATAATGTCATAATCAAACTCCTTTAAACATGCGAGTAGTTACTTTCATACCCCCGGCTGGCGAACATGAAACGATTTTTCTCATGTTAGTAGTTTACCACTGCTTTCCACATTTATAAAACCTTAAAACTCCCTGCTGTAAAACGGCAGAAACCATTTTACACCTTTCTTATTAAAAGGCAGTGCTTTCATATCCAGTACAAGGTGACTCAGATATGCAAAGAAGCATACAGCTGTGATGCCTTCAATACTTAATCTTAGCTCAAGGGTGTAAGCTATATAAGTAAAGATCACCAGCCCCAGTGCTGAATGTGTCAACCCTCTGTGTGGTAAAAATGAGCTGATGATTGTGAAAACACCAAAATAAATCAGCCAGTATTCTGTATAAAACCATCCGATTCCGATAATTGCAAGTCCTGTTAACATGACCATAAATCGCTGTTTGATCAGAAACCGCGGCACTATAATTAATGTAACTGCTGCAACTATTCCTCCTGCTTTAAATAATCCACTTAAAGAAACCAGACTGTATATACCGATTAATACACCAATTGCAGATAATGTATACCACAGCCATTTTCTGTGCAGTGAGATCCTGTTAGACAGCCTGCCGTTTGTATCAAGATCCGGAGCAAGTGCTGCAGTTGAACCAAGCAGCATGACAAGACCTGTTGCTGCCGGTTCTAAATTATAATATACAGCAGTGCCTAAACCAATCGCTGTACCTGCCAGTGCATGAGACGCACCTTTCATATTGCTTCATCCTTTACTATATGTATATGAACCCATTATAGCGAACATATGATCGAACATCCACAAACCAGCATATTTCTATAAAATTTTTCGTGTTTTGGGTTATTAGTCAGTTCTTAGGGTAAATAATGATTGTAAATGACTTTAATATAGAAAGGGGTGACAGCATATGATGAGGATTTTATGGTGGATAATCGTTATTTTGATTGTAGTATGGCTAGTTGGATTATTATTAGATATCGCAGGTGGCATTATTCATGTATTAATAATTATTGCAGTCATCTTAATTATCTACAACCTGATAACAGGCAGGAAAAAATTATAGATAAAAACGCAGCGCTCAAACTTTAGCGCTGCGTTTTTATTATTTATTATTCAAGAAATTCTTTTATTGCTGCCTGGTTTGCTGCCCAATCAAGTTCAAGAACAGACCCTGCAGCTTCATATCGCGGTGTAGTATAGGACCCTTCTATCGGAACAGTGAGCCTTTCAACCTCTCCGCCCCCACTGAATAAAATACTTGAAAACATAGTCAGTTTTGCAGATTCAGATAAGCTTGTCTGCAGATAAGGCTGTACTGCACCAATTGTTTTTGGTGCACGTGCAATAGAAGACACGCTCACTGTATGATCAATTAACGCCTCGATCACCTGCTGCTGTCTATTAACACGACCAAAATCACCTTCACTGTCGGCTCTAAATCTCGCATAACCGAGCAGTTCCTGTCCGTTTAATTTTTGTTGCCCTGCTTCTAAGGACACGCCAATCTTTTCAGACATTGCTTTTTCGACATTGATATCTACCCCGTTCGGTGCAATTGTATCAACAGCTGTCTCAAACGCTTTAAAATCGACAATGATATAATCGTGAATTGGAATGTCGAAATTATGATCAATCGTTTTTCTGAGCAGTTCCGGACCATCCAGATAAAAAGCTGTATTTAATTTATATGGACCGTATTCCGGGACCTCAACATAAATATCTCTCATTAGCGACACAAGTTTAACAGTGTCGGTATCATCGTCCCATTGAGCAATCATCATCGTATCTGATCTTGACTTCTCTTCACCTCTGCTGTCGACACCAATCAAAAGTACATTTCTTTTACCGTTTTCAGGATTGGAGCGCTGAAACTCTTCGCCCTGTCCGAGGTCCGGTGCGGCACCTTTGGTAGATTGATAGCCCATCCAGTATTGACTGCCTGCATAACCTGCAGTAACCATGACAAGTAGAATGAATAACGTAAAAAGCGTTCTGCCTTTTCTCAGTTTCTTTTTTCTTCTTTTAACTCTTGTTTCCATAGTTCCTCCTAAGTGAATTCACACTTAATAGATTTGTGATATTCATATAGACGCTTTTAACCATCTATTCGTTACACTTTAACCCCTCTTTTTATAAAAATCAAACCTTTATCCGGGAAAATATAAGAATGGGGTGTTAAAATAAATTATTCAGCATTGGAGGTAATACGATGACATTTGAAAAAGCGACATTTGCAGGCGGCTGTTTTTGGTGTATGGTCAAACCGTTTGATCAGTTTGATGGGATTGAAAAGGTTGTATCAGGCTACACCGGCGGACACGTTGAGAACCCAACATATGAAGATGTGAAATCAGGTGAATCAGGTCACCGTGAGGCTGTTGAGATTACATTTGATCCTGCAGTATTTCCTTATGAACAGCTGTTAGAGATTTACTGGCAGCAAGTAGACCCAACAGATGACGAAGGACAATTCCAGGACCGGGGTCCTTCATACCGGGCAACCATTTTTTATCATAATGAAGAACAAAAAAATAAAGCGGAGCAGTCAAAACAGGCACTGGCAGATTCAGGGCGCTTTAAAAAACCCGTCATTACGCCTGTTGAACCGGCTTCGATATTTTATCCTGCTGAAGACTACCATCAGGATTTTTATAAAAAAGATCCCGATGCCTATAAAAAAGATCGTGAGCAGTCAGGAAGAGATGAATTTATTGAAGAGCACTGGGAAAAGTAAAAAAGTGAAGGCCTCATATAACAGGCCTTCACTTTTTTATGCCATTTTGATGATCATCGCATCAAATATAAACCAGGCGCCAGCAATCATTCCAGCAAGTGCGAAAAATAAAATAATCACGTTACGGTGAATATGGTCCTTTTTTATCTGATAAATAAAAATCAGACTACATATCATGCATAATATAATTCCTGTCACCAAGGCTGTTTACACCCCTCTTTTGTTACCCCACACATATGTGTGAAGCTGAGGCAGTACACGAACCTGGTTCAGTCTGCTGTTTTCCATCACCTGATTAATCAGCCACTCATAGCGGGAAATCAGGTTTGGTATTAATTGATCGTCTTTTTCTTCATGCACCTGATCATTCCCCACCTGGAGATAAAATGGTACCCCTGGGTAGCGATGATGAAGATCTTCAGCAAACGCGAGATCCAGTTCATCAAAAATAACTACTTTTAAAGAGTAATCATTGCTGCCTTCACGGAGTTTGGCAATGATATCATCAAGGATTCCCAAATTCGGTTTCATTTTAGAGCTTGGCGGCTTTGGCGACAGCGTGAGGTCATCTATATAAAGGAACCAGTCCTGCCAGATACTTCCCTGTGTCTCAAGCGCTATCTGTATATCATTTTCATGAAGCAGGTCCACAAGTTCAGAGAGGTTTTTAAGTAAAGCAGGATTTCCTCCAGAAATCGTCACATGATTAAATAAATCCCTGCCAGTTGCTTTTAACTCATCATAGATCTCTTCTGCAGTCATTCTTTTAATTTCGTCTTTTGCACTTCCATCCCAAGTAAACGCAGAGTCACACCATGAGCAACTGTAATCACACCCTGCCGTTCTGACAAACATGGTTTTCTGACCAATCACCATTCCTTCACCCTGCACAGTCGGTCCGAATATTTCAAGTACAGGAAACTTCTTTTTTGTTCTTTCCATTTAAAAGTTCCCTTCTTTCTTTGGACGATAAAGCACATAGCTAGTAGGTGTTTCACGAAGGAATACCTGCAGGCATGTCGGTTTATTATCAGTCTCTTTCAGATGATCTTCGATGATCTCCCAAATCGATCTTGCAACGACTTCTGTTGTAGGAAAACGCTCTGAGTCATCTTCAGAAAAAATCTGATCATCATTTAAAAGCGTATGATCAAACCGGTCATGTACAAGCTGTTTAATTTTTTTGAAGTTTATTAAAAACCCAGCATGATCCAGATCATCACCTGCTACTGTAATATTTACATAATAAGTATGACCATGCACAAATCGGCACTTACCGGCATCATCTGAGGGAATAGCGTGTGCAGCTGAGAAGTGGAAATCTTTATTTAATTCATATGAATACGAATGCATTGGAGCGGGATAGATTTGCTGCATCATTAGATTTCCTCCTTCTCAGCCAGATATTCATTCATACCTCTCAAACGTAATTTACAAGACGGACATTCACCACAGCCGTCACCTTTAATGCCGTTATAGCAGGTAATGGTCTGATTTCTTACATAATCAAACCGGTCAAGCTGATCTGCAAGCTCCCAGGTTTCTTTTTTATCAAGCCACATCAACGGTGTGTGAAACACGAAATCTTTATCCATTGATAAATTGACAGACACATTTAATGATTTAACGAATGCATCACGACAATCAGGATAGCCACTAAAATCTGTTTCGCAAACACCTGTAACGATATGCTTTGCATTAATCTGGTGAGCAAGTACTGAAGCAAATGATAAAAACATCAGATTACGCCCCGGAACAAAAGTTGACGGAAGTTCACCTTCATTTTCAGTAATTTCCTCATCTCTTGTAAGTGCTGATGGTGCCAGCTGATTCAGCAGACTCATATCAAGCACATGATGTTTTACATTTAAATCATTAGCGATTTCTTTTGCAGCTTCAATTTCGGAAGCGTGTCTCTGTCCATAGGCAAATGTAACAGCTTCAACAGAATCAAATTTTTCAAGTGCCCAGAATAGACAAGTCGTACTATCCTGACCGCCACTAAAAACAACAATTGCTTTATTTTTTTCCATAAAAAAAGCTCCTCTCCTATTCATGTTAAATTCCATGAAAGAAGTAAGAGTGTTCACGAGTTCACTAAAAAAAGCAGGTGTTTCCTGCATTTTGGCCTAGTTTTTTATAGAGGGATGGTCGCGAACCTCTTTACCTATTCATTTACTACCACTATTTTAACACATGTACGTACCTCTTGAAAGCCGCAAGCGAACCTGCGGCTATTATGTTTAAAAATTTTGAGGGTTAGGTACGACTTCAATATTTCTGCTGCCTTTAACCATATCGCTTCCACAGATCGGACACTGCTGATTTTCCTGTCCTTTTACAGAGAAGTTGTCCCGCATCCAGACATTACACCCGTCAGCTGAGCATTCCCATACGTCTGTCTGTTCTTTTTGAATTTCTTCAGTTGGTTTTCTTTGAAACATCACTGATTGTCCCCCTTAAGTTACAAAATCAGGTTTTATCTACATGAGATAAAAAGGGATCTTGTAATGTTTTATCTTACAGTATATCATTATACATTTACTATTATACACTATTTTAAAATCTTTTGCTTGAACTGAAATAAAACAAAAAACAGCCGGAAACACGGCTGTTTGATCTATTCGTTATTCCGGCGTACCTGGACGAGGTGGTTTCCCATCCTGATCTTCCTGTTGTTCATTGTAATATTGAACAGATGTCTGAGCACCTTCTGACATCATTTTGTCATCTTCATGTGAGTAGTCAGTGGTCTTCTCACCAGTTTTATAGTTGTCATACGATTTTTTCGCATCATCCACCATCTGGCTGACCTTTACTTTTGAATCCTCAAAAGCAGCTTTTGCTTTATCTCTGTTTTCTTTTTTCTTAAAATATGCAGCACCTGCTGCACCAAGTCCCAATACTGCCAATCTCTTTAATCCCACTATAAAGCCCTCCTCTTTCATTCATAATATCTTTATTTCTTTATTTCCTTAATTCGTTGTTTTGAAACATTTTTTTGTTCGGAGTTACTACTAAGTATGATTTGGGTGGTAAAAATAGGGGAATGGTATATTAAGAACTGATAGGAGGGATAATATGGGTAAAGAAAAAAAGCATGATCAGCCAGACCGTATTAAGAGTGATAAGAAAAATATCCTGGATCGCCATGAAGATGAGATGTATACTGATCCTATACCGGTTGAAGATCAGAAGATTGATCAGAAAAATGAAAAGAAAAAGCGCCAGACTCAATCAGACTCTTCTTCAGAAGGACTTTTAGACACTGAAAAATGACCGATGTATGAAATTGTTTAGATATGTTAAACTATATATGTAGAATTCCTCTAGCCAATTGCCAATTAAATTTTTCATGGAGGTGGCTCAGTGATGAAGCGAAACCGAGATGAACTGTTAAGGGACTATCAGCCGGAGGAAGCAACACATGTACAAACAGAACAGCTTCTTTCCACTGGATTGCGTGAAGATGAAGTTCAGGAGATATCTGAGTATCGGGAAGACGGCTGGCAGTATGTAGACGAAGAATATTAGTATTCAAAAAATCCCCGGGCAATTAAAGCCTGGGGATTTGTTCTTTTTTATAAAGATTAACTCGAAACAAATGTGCCTCCATTAATATGGATCGTTTGTCCAGTCATATAAGAACTGTCATTTGAGGCCAGCATCACATAGGCCGGTGCCAGCTCTGCCGGCTGCCCTGGTCTCTTCTGCGGATTTTCTACCCCAAATTCAGCTACCTGATCGCTGTCAAAAGTAGCAGGTATTAACGGTGTCCAGATTGGCCCCGGTGCAATAGCATTCACTCTGATTTTTTTAGCTGTAAGGGATTTAGCGAGTGACCGGGTAAAACTCGTGATCGCTCCTTTTGTTGAAGAGTAATCAATCAACTGCTCATTTCCTGCATAAGCAGTAACTGAGCTTGTATTAATGATCGCACTCCCCTCTTTTAAGTATTTTAAAGATGCTTTAACGAGGTGAAACATCGAGAAAATATTCGTTTTAAATGTTTTTTCCAACTGGGCGGCAGTTATATCTTCTATAGACTCCTGCGGGTGCTGTTCAGCTGCATTATTCACTAAAATATCAAGACCGCCGAATTCTTTTACAGTACTGGATACAGCAAGCTTGCAAAATTCTTCGTTGCCAACATCCCCACTTAAAAGCAGACACTTTGCCCCGTAAGCCTGTACCTCTTCTTTCGTCTTCTTGGCATCATCATGTTCGTCAAGATAAACAATTGAAAGGTTTGCTCCCTCTTTCGCATAGGCAATTGCTGCAGCCTTGCCGATTCCGCTGTCTCCTCCTGTAATGAGAGCGGTCATTCCCTTCAGTTTCCCGCTCCCTTTATAATTTTTATCATCATGGATTGGTTCAGGGTTCATCGCAGTCAGCTCTCCAGGCTGCTTATCCTGATGCTGTCCGGGCTGTCCATTTTTCTGCACGTTAGAGAATTCCATTTTTCCCACTCCTTAAAAACGTTTTTAACTTCTAGTACATGTATTATCCAATTCACTCCAGCTGCAAACACAAATTAAACCGCCTGTCATACGGACAGACGGTTTAAATGGTGCTCTATACATACTGTACCCTGATTTACAGGTTTTAATTTTATTGTCTGGTAATTGGTATACATATTTTTTAGCTGGTCATGAATGAATGACACTTTTGCATCTTCAGCAAAAATGGAAATACACGGGCCTGCGCCGCTTATTGTTACAGCAAAAGCACCTGATTTACATGCATGCGTCTTTATTTCTTCAAGCTGTGGGAAAAAATCTTTTCTGTACGGCTCATGGAAAGTATCCTTCATCATGACCTGTCCTGCTTTTTTAAAATCGCCTGTGATCAGTGATGCGACCATTACATTAGCTGCTGCACTGGCAAGCACAGCATCCCCGTGAGCAAGCTTATCCGGCAATACACCTCTTGATTCCTTTGTCTCGAGTTCTGACTCCGGCGCCATGATAATAACCGAAAACCCTTCAGCAGGCAGTGAAACACTCGTCAGTTCTTCAGCATATCTTGAAACCGTTAAGCCGCCCGCAAGAGAAGCTGAAACGTTGTCAGGGTGCCCCTCAATAGCTGAAGCTGCCTTGATTTGCTCATCTGTACTTAATTGAAGGTTCATCAGCCGGTCTGCAATGACAATAGATGCAGCAATGGCTGCTGCACTGCTGCCGAGACCCTTGGATAAAGGGATATCTGAACTGACAGTTAATGCAGCACCGGGACATTCTTTACCAGCATCTCTTGCAACCTTAAGGATTGTATTTAAGATCAGGTTCGATTCGTCAGTCGGTAAATGCTGAAAACCAGCTTGGGTATATGATACTTTTAATTCTTCACACGGCTCTACAAAGATTGTCTGAAAAATTGGGAGTGCAAGTCCAATCGAATCAAAGCCTGGTCCAAGGTTAGCTGTGGACGCAGGCGTTTTTACTGTGAAAGGAGAGAAACTCACAGCTTCACCTCCCCCTTTAATTCACTTCTCAATGCTTCAAGCTCTGCTTTTATGATAAGTGGTTCAAGATCAGAAACATTAATGGCCGTTTCAGGATCCTTTAACCCGTTACCTGTTAATACAGCAGTGACAGTTGAGCCTTTTTCAATTTCACCTGCAGCAAGGCGCTTTTTAATCGCTGCAATCGGTGCACATGAAGCAGGCTCTGCAAATACCCCTTCACGCTTTGCAATCAGCTGATAAGCCTCCAGGATTTCCTCATCAGTTACTTCGAGAATGTGACCGTTTGATTCTTTCAGTGCATTCAGCGCAAGGTCCCAGCTTGCCGGATGGCCAATGCGGATCGCTGTTGCTACTGTTTCAGGCTGATCAAATACTCTGCCATGTACGATCGGAGCTGCTCCTGAGGCTTGAGCTCCAAGCAGCTTAGGTAACTGGCCGCCATGTTTCTGATGGTATTCAGTAAAACCTTTCCAGTAAGCTGAAATATTCCCTGCATTTCCTACCGGCAGAGCAAGAATATCAGGAGCCTGTCCAAGCTGTTCAATGACTTCAAGTGCAGCTGTCTTTTGCCCTTCAAGACGGTAAGGATTTACAGAGTTCACGAGTGTAATATCCTCTTCCTCACTGATTTTCCTAACCAGGTTCAATGCCTCATCAAAATTACCTTCAATTGAAATGATCTCTGCACCGTACATACGGGCCTGAGCAAGCTTACCTAATGCAATTTTCCCTTCAGGTATTACGACAATTGTGCGTAAGCCTGCTCTTGCTCCATATGCTGCTGCAGATGCTGACGTGTTACCTGTTGATGCACAAATAATGGCTTTACTTCCCTCTTCCTTGGCTTTTGCAACAGCCATGACCATTCCCCGGTCTTTAAATGACCCTGTTGGATTAGCGCCTTCAGTTTTAACGTATAGAGATATTCCCCATTCCACAGAAAGGTTTTCTAAATGGATCAATGGTGTATTTCCTTCATTTAAACTGAGTAAAGGCGTCTCTTCAGTTACCGGGAGCCATTCTTTATACTGTTCAACTAAACCCTTCCATCGCATTAGCGGCTACCCCCTTCAACTCTATACTGACTGATAATTGATTTTACAACTTCAGAATGATTTAATTCCTCAATGATCTTATGATGATTTTTTCTGGATACAGGGTGTGTAATTAGGATGACTTCAGCTTCTCCCTCTTTTTCACCCGGACGCTGAATAATAGAACTTAAGCTTGCTTCGTATTTTCCGTAGATATCAGTCAGCGTAGAGAATACACCGATCTTATCCTTCACAAGCAGTCTGTGGAAGAACTGGGCATGCTGCTGATCTTCTTTTTTGATTTGCCGATCGTTTACATAATCAATGTGTCTTGCTCCTGCAACGCCCAGCAACAGGTTTCTGCAAGCTGCAATGACATCTGATACAACTGAAGTTGCTGTAGGCATTGAACCCGCTCCGGGACCGTAAAACATTGTTTCACCAACTGCATCGCCATAGACATAAACTGCATTGTATTCGTTTCTTACAGCTGCAAGAGGATGTGAAGACCTCAGGAATACAGGTTCAACTGCTACATCTACTCCAGCCTCATCCTTTTCAGCAAATCCGAGCATCTTAACACTGTAGCCAAACTGTTCAGCGAGCGCCATATCTTCAGCTGTAATTTTTGTCATTCCTGTTACTTCCACATCATCAAGATAGACTTCCATTGAAAAGGCAAGCGTTGCAAGAATCGCCATTTTTCTGGCCGCATCAAGCCCTTCTACATCAGAAGTCGGGTCACTTTCAGCAAAACCGAGTGCCTGCGCTTCTTTTAATGCGTGCTCATAACTCCAGCCTTCTTCTTTCATTTTCGTCAGAATATAGTTTGTCGTTCCGTTTACAATGCCCATAATTGTTGAAATCCGGTCGGAGGCCAACCCGTCTTCAAGCGTTCTGATAATCGGGATACCGCCAGCTACACTTGCTTCGTAGTAAAGGTCTGCCTGGTGTTCTTCAGCAAGCTTAAGTAATGAATGACCGTGTAAAGCCATTAAATCTTTATTGGCAGTAATGACTGCTTTACTTGCTTTCAGTGATTTTTCAATTGCCTGGTGCGCTTCTTCTATACCACCCATGACTTCAACAATCACCTGAATGGAATCATCCTGAATCACTTCATTTATATCTGTCGTCAATTCACTTCCATTAATATCTGCACTGCGGGCTTTTTCAATATTTCTCACAGCGATTTTTTTAATTTTCACATTAGCACCAAGCTTTTGGGAAAGCTGTTTTTCATTTTCCCTGATAATGGTTGCCACACCACTTCCAACTGTTCCGAATCCTAACATTCCAAGATTGATTTGCTTTTCCATAATACGCACCTGCTTTCACTACTTTGTTCTTTTTGAGCATACATATGTTTTTGATATACGGACAATTATAGCCCTGAGAGTACAGCGTGACAACCCATTCATAAGAAGTTTTTCACAAATTCAGAAAGCAAACGCTTACAAATGAACTGTTCTGCTATTTTTCTATGGAACGGGTCCTTAAATTATGAGAAACTGATAGTAGATTCTTCTGGGAGTGAAAGTGTTGATAAAATTATTGAATTTTGCAGGTACAGCACTTGCGATTATTTTATTAAATGTGCTGTTAATGCTGATCTTAAATGCCGGATTTATTGAAGTGTCATTTTTTGCAGGAATTGCAAGTGTTGTCGCAATACGCTTTTTTACTTCTCCAAGTAATTATGCGAAAGCAAATCGCCAGCCTGTTGAATCATCTCTGACAACCGTACAGTATGGTGACAGGAAAAGAATTCTCTATCCAAAACTGATCGAAGGCACGAGCATTGCATACACCGCTATTTCGCTGGCAGCAATTTTTGTCACATATTATGAATATTTATCATAAAAGCTCTGTTAAAGATTAATGTTATTTCTGTACAGCTGGTGATTTAAGCGTAATGGGGCGACTTCCGCGGAAAGCGTCCCCCTGGAGCGGAAATCAACATCTATTTTTAACAAAGCTATCATAATAAAACAGCACATGCATATATGTGCTGTTTTTGTTTATTCTCTACAGGGTATAGCAGGTTTAGATAGTAACGAGTATAGGAGGCGCAAATATGATCGATCAACCATGGTTTTTGGCTGTACTTGATACAAGGCCTAGCGAATTTGAAGACTATCATTACAGCGTATGTTTTATAAACCAGTCTGATACTGTAATTGATCAGCTTACTTATACAGTTTCGGGGCAGATAAAGGCTTATCACCATCCAATCTCAGCTGAAGAAACAAGAGAGCTTGGAGAGTTAAAGCCCCATTATGTTGTGGAAATAGAGCATGTACCTAAAAAAGGCTTTATCGGGGATCTGACTTATTCATTTGATATCACCACTGAAGGTAAAAAAGAAACACTTCACTTTTTTATCCCGAAGCAGCTTACAGGTGCAGCCTTTTCTTTATATGATCTGCCTATCGTACACCAAAGAGGATATTT
Organism: Jeotgalibacillus malaysiensis; assembly: GCF_044789845.1. NCBI lineage: Bacteria > Bacillati > Bacillota > Bacilli > Caryophanales > Caryophanaceae > Jeotgalibacillus > Jeotgalibacillus malaysiensis. The sequence continues at coordinate 1,777,878 of NZ_CP085252.1, read as the reverse complement.
TTTTCTGGGAGAACCCAATTTTTGAAGGAGTGACCACAATGAATTTAAATGATCGCTTAAAAGATGGCAAATTGCTGCCACTTGAAGACAAGCCCAACAATGTATCCACACAGACAGATGATCCGAAAAAGAAGCTTGACCCTCTTCCTTACAGAGGGTCTAAACAAGAATCAAAAGAACGGCTGAAGTCCATTTTAGAATCGATGGATAAAGTAGTCATTAAAAATGAAAATGAATCTATGATTTACGCAATTGAAACGTCTTCTTTCTTCAATTTTAAAGATGATATCGACTTTCAATTTTTTGACGATGAACAAGTGATCCATTACAGATCAGCGTCTCGTATTGGACATTCAGATTTTGGTGTAAATAAAAAACGAATGGAAACGATTCGTGAATTATATATGGAGGAGATTTAATGGAACGTTATCAGGTAGCAATTATCGGTGGAGGTTCTGCAGGAATGACAGCCGCTTCTGGCATGGCTTCGCTTGGCGCAAAAGTTGCCTTAATCGAAAAACGGGATTCACTTGGAGGGGATTGCCTGCACTTTGGCTGCGTTCCTTCCAAGGCACTGATTAAGACAGCAAACATGTCACATGATATGTATGAGGCTGCTGAATTTCTCGGATTAACGATTAATGGTGAAATGAGCTTCGAGAAAGTTAAAGAAAGAATTAACGAAGCCAGAAACACCATTGAGTCTCATGACAGCAGTGATAGATTCACTGAACTCGGAGCTGATGTGTATTTTGGTGAAGCTTCATTTGAATCAGATCACATTATTCACATTGCTGACGGCACTTCAATCTATGCTGAAAAAGTGGTGATTGCTACAGGGTCTAAACCCGTTGTACCACCTATTGAAGGCATTGAGACAATTCCGTATGTAACGAACGAATCTATCTTTGACCTCCCTTCTCTCCCTGCGAAGCTCGGCGTTATTGGCGGTGGAACAGTTGGACTTGAAATGGCACAGGCATTCTCAAGGCTTGGATCAGAAGTTACGGTATTTGAAGGAGCAGATAAACTCTTTTCTAAAGAAGACCGTGACATTGCAAGATTCATGGAAAATGAGATCGGCAAGGAACTGAATATCAGACTTAACGCAAAAGTTGTCAAGGCAGCTTATGAAAATGAAAAATCCACATTAACCGTTGAACAAAAAGGTCAGCAGTCAACTGAAGTATTTGATGTGATTTTAGTGGCTGCCGGCAGAAAGCCTGCGATTGACTCTTTAAAGCTTGAACAGGCAGGAGTTGAAAAAGTAAAAGGATTTATTCATACTGATTCAACTTTCAGAACGTCGAGACCTCATATATTTGCAGTTGGTGATACAGTCAATACACTTCCCTTTACTCATGCTGCAGGTGAAGAAGCGAAAACAATTGTATCAAATGTATTGTTCGGTCTCCGTAACTCTCTTGATCACAGTAATACACCATGGGTTACATTCACTGTACCGGAAGTATTTCACCTCGGTATGACTGAACAAGAAGCTGAACAGAAAAATATTGATTTTAAAGTGTTCAGAGCTCATCTGAATGAAGTGGATCGTTTTATCACAGCTCACGAAACGAGAGGCTTTGTCAAATTTATAACTGATAAAAAAGGTTATATTCTCGGTGCGCATGCAGCAGGCACAGATGCAGGTGAGTGGATGCAGCTAGCGGTTTTTGCAAAGAAAAATAAAATGAAGGTCGGTACTTTATCAAGAATGGTCTATACTTATCCTGTGAAAGCAGGCGCAGTCCAGAAGGCTGCTGATATGTTCTGGAGAGAAAAGCTGTTTGATGGCCCTCTTCCAAAACTGACTAAAAAATTCTTTGATCTGAAATTAAAACTGTCCGGTGGAAAGTCATCTCCTGATGAGCAGCCAGACACATAAAAAAAGCAGCCAATCGGCTGCTTTTTTTTATCGGATCTGACCGTCTCCAGTCATAACGTATTTGATTGTTGTCAGTGCAGGCAGTCCCATCGGTCCGCGGGCATGCAATTTCTGTGTTGAAATACCAATTTCAGCACCAAAGCCCAATGCACTGCCATCAGTAAAGCGTGTTGAAGCATTCTGATAGATGGCTGCTGCATCTACCATGCCTTTAAAACGCTTTGCTGTCTCTTCATTTTGAGTCACGATTGCTTCTGAATGCTTTGTTCCATACTCATCAATATGAGCAATTGCTTCATCTACATCAGATACAATTTTCATCGCAATATCAAGGCTTAAAAATTCATTAGCCCACTGATCTTCCTGTGCAGGTTGTGCACCCGGTACAGCTGCACATGCAGCCTCGTCACCAAATACGCTGATATTATTGTCCTTAAGCGTCTCGATTAAGTCATCTTTGTGCGCATTCAGGAACGCTTCGTGAATAATCACAGTTTCTGCAGCATTACATACTGCCGGGCGATCAGTTTTAGCATTAACAAGAATTGCGAATGCTTTCTTTGCATCTGCATCTTTATCAATATAGATATGGCAGTTCCCAACACCTGTTTCCAGAACCGGTACAGTTGCGTTATTTACAACAGCTGAGATCAATTTGCCTCCGCCACGTGGGATTAATACATCAATGTGTTCTTTCATTGTAAATAATTCTTCAGTCGCCTGACGGTCTGTACTGTCAATGAACTGGACAGCATCTGAAGAAATTTCTGTTTCTTCCAGTGCTTTTTTCATTACGCTGACAATCTGTCTGTTAGAGTTAATCGCAGAAGATCCGCCTTTTAATACAATCGCATTCCCTGACTTCAGTGCAAGACCCGTTGCATCTGCTGTTACATTAGGACGTGCTTCATAAATCATACCGATTACACCAAGTGGTACTCTGATCGTCTGAACGTTAAGTCCATTATCGAGCGTCCACTCATCAGTCACTTCTCCTGATGGATCTTCAAGCCCGGCTACCTGGCGCAGCCCGTCAGCAAAGTCCTTTACACGGTCTTTATCTAGTGCAAGACGATCCATATAGGCTGCGTCATACCCTGCTTCCCGTCCATTTGAAAGGTCTTTTTCATTTGCTTCAAGAATAAGTGCTGTATTTTCTTCTAAATGATCAGCAATTGCCATTAATGCTTTATTTTTCGTTTCAGTTGATAGCAGTCCAAGTTCTTTTGAAGCTTTCTGTGCTAATTGTGCCTGCTCTTTTACATTTACTTTTGTCATTGTAGTCATCAAACCACTCCTTGTGAGATTTTGGTTTTTTGTCAAATGATCTTTCATTTCACTTATTCGTTAGACGCCAAGCGGGATTGCTATATCAAGTTCACATACAAATGAATCACTGTTCATAGCGACTTCATCATCTTGATCCTGCTGATTTAACTGGAATTCTTCAAGGTCTTTAGAAGAATAGTTCACTACTCCAAGACCAAGTTTATTGTTGTCAGTGTCAAGAATACGTACGACACTGCCTTTTTTAAAGTAGCCGTTGATTTGATAAATATGACTTGGCTGCAAGTTACCTTTATCGTTAACGATCACATTCTTCGCATTCTGATCAATCAGGATCTCGCCTTCAGGACCGGAATTAAATGCGATCCACTGACGTTTGCGGTCAAGGTTCACATCAATTTTTTCAATGTCAAAGTAAGTACCGCGCGCTGTTTCATTTACAGCTTCTACAATGATATTCTTCACACCGGCTTTGCCTAAAAATGATGGTATACCGGATGCCATTGAAATTTTAAATGCGTCAATTTTAGATCTCATACCGCCTGTGCCGACAGCAGAACCCGGTTCTCCGGCCATATCTTCTATCTGCGGTGTAATTTTAGTTACCTCTTTCAGTAATTCTGCGTCCGGATTCTTTCTCGGATCATCATTATAAAGTCCATCAATATCTGATAGAATGACTAACTGATCAGAATCAACCAGACCTGCTACTTTTGCAGACAAAGTATCGTTATCACCAAATCTTAAGCGGTCTGTGGTTACTGTGTCATTTTCATTAACGATTGGTACGATTCCGCGTTCTAGCAGGACGTTAATTGTATTTCTGACATTGTTATAGCGTGTTTCATCGGAGAAATCGCTGCGTGTAATCAGAATCTGAGAAGCAGCATATCCATGAGAAGTGAACAATTCAGAGTAAGTTTCAATTAAACGACCCTGACCAATAGCTGCTGCTGCCTGCTTTTCCGGCAGTGATGATGGACGATTTACAAATCCCAGTGTTCTGTACCCTGCAGCAACTGCTCCAGAAGATACTAATACGACTTCATGTCCGTCATCTTTTAACTCTGCTACCTGATCTGTAATACGCTGAATCTTTCTCCGGCTGATATCTCCTGATGAGCTTGTTAAAGAACTGCTTCCAATTTTAATTACGACTCTTTTTTGATTATCCGATGTCATGCTATCACTCCTGATTTATAGATTTCTATCTGCATCTACTGTACAGTTACTTTTGCCAATTGTTCTGTAATTTCTTTTGAACGGTTCATTGCGCCTTCGATTGCTGCTTTGATTGCTGTTCCGCCACCATTTTCGTTCAGTGCGTTTAGACCTGCAGCAGTTGTACCGTTTGGAGATGTTACATTTTGTCTCAGTTCAGTTGGTGTTTCTTCTCTTTCAATCATCATTTTTGCAGCCCCAAGTATGGTCTGTGCGCCAATTGCACGCGCCTGTTGAACATCCATTCCGTTTTCCTGAGCAGTTTTTTCTATATGCTCCATCAAATAATAGAAGTAAGCAGGTCCGCTTCCGGCGATTCCAGTGAATAGATCCATTTGATCTTCTTCAATCACGTATACCTCTCCAATAGAAGAAAGAAGGCCTTTTGCAAGCTTTACATTCTTCATTGTTACGTTCTGTCCTGGTGAGATCGCTGTAGCTGATTCTCTCAGCATGCTCGAAGTGTTCGGCATAACGCGGATTACCTGTTGACCTTCATTCAGATGTTCTTCCATAAATTCTGTAGAAATACCCGCTAAAACGCTCATCACTACCTGATCCGGTCTGATATGATCTTTAATTGATAATAATGAGCTTTCAGCATCTTTCGGTTTCATTGCCAGGAAGATAACGTCATACGAAGATAATTGCAATTTATCTTTCATGATTCCCTGAATGCCGTATTCATTATGAAGTTCAAGTAATCTGTCAGCATTGCTTCTGTTTGTCGCAGTGACTTGACGGGGCTCAAGCGTTCCAGTTTTTACAATCCCTGAAATCATTGCCTCTGCCATATTTCCTGCTCCAATAAATGCAACTCTTAAATCGTTAGCCAAAATGCCCATCTCCTTTGTTTTCATGGTTATTTTCAAATGTATTGTTCGCTTTTTGTTCGCTGTTTTAATCACGAGTATTATCGTAACACGTAGCGATACACACGCAAGGGAAAACCTGAAAGTAATGAGTTAGAGGCAGTTAAGCAGAGTGAAAGCGTTATCAAAGGGGTGAGATTTCACCTAATCCCGTATTATGGCGTCTCAGCGTATCAGATCACAATATTTCGTGATATTTATATTTGTTCGACAACTTATATCCTATTTTAAGAGTTAAAAAACCCCTGACAGGATGATCTGTCAGGGGAAATATATCTATTAATCAAATTTAACTTCCAGATTGAATTTATCCATCAGGTCTTTAACAAGCTTCTCGTGATATTCATCACTCACAACGCCTCGGGATCCTCTGATAATTTCAGTAGCGTAATGAGCTGGCGGTGCTAACTCCTCTACCGGATCAATCACAATAAAAGTGATACATTTGTTGTAGTGGATGCCATCAACTGTAACATCCACCATAGCAGGTCTGTACATCCCGCTATCAACACCTTCACGTTCAAACAGATATTCAACACCTTTTTGATTTACCTTATAAAGCACGCCTTCACCAAGTCCGCCAGTTTCTACAATATTTGCCCTGCCACCATCATGTACACACAATGAATAATTCATTTCAAGACGGTCCAGTGTCCCGCCACCGATTTTATTTAAAAAAAGGTGATCCACCTTTGCAAGTTTAAAACGTTCATCATCCATACAGGATCCATAGGCAAAATAATATTGAATTGGACGATCCATTTCCATATGAATCAACCAGTCATTGAATCTTACGTGCTCCACTAACTCAGCATCAGGGACTGTTGTTTGAGTAAATGCCTCCTGCTCACCAAGATGATCTGTATACACTGTGACCCTTGCAAGCTTACCGTTTAAAGACAACAGTTCCTTTAATTCCTCACAGTGATCAGCAGACACCTGATATAGTTCGCCATAAGCTCTTTCATTTTCATCAGGCTTTAAAATCGGGTCCAGGTGATCTGCCAGATAAAGTTTGCCCTTAACCCATGCCTGGGAAGCAAGCATTTTCTCCTGATCAAGAATTGAATCCCTGCTTCCGTGTTTTCTTAATGTCCCATATACAAAAAATAATTCACTCATATCATCTTCTCCTTAAATATATCTTTATTCGTACACTTGTTCGTGATAAACTGATTCTGGTGATAAAATGAATCTGATCAGATGGAGTTATGCAGGACGTGGAAGAGTACGAGCCTATTTTGAAGAACTTCCACATTCAGTTGTGCACTTGTCCCGAATCCGCAAAAAGTATTTTGTCAGATTTGTCGACTGGAGTAATCTTGATGCAGTAGTCAACAAAGAAGATCTTATTTTAATCGAACAATCAGTGAATGAAGCGCTTGCTGATGAGTTTACGATAAAGAATCACAAATAAAATTGCAAGTGCAGCAACTGAAAAAGCGTGCCCGCGGGCACGCTTTTTTTATTCTTTTTCAGGCCCTTCATCCCAGCAATCTGTGTTTTTCAGATTTGGGATATTGCTCGTGTAGAACACAGGATCGATTCCCTGCTTTTTCTGACGTTTATAATCCTGAAGCACCTTGAATGCGAGTGGTGCCATCAGTGAGATGGCAATCAGGTTGATCAGCGCCATCGTACCCATTGATACGTCTGCCAGATTCCATACAACGCCAAACTCCTGAACCGCTCCAAAATACACCATTCCGACAACAATAAAACGGTAGATGTTTACGTAAAGCATATTGTTTTTAATAAATTCAATATTCGTTTCACCATAGTAGTAGTTACCAACAATTGAACTGAATGCAAACAGGAAGATCGCTACACTGATGAATGCAGCAGCCCACTCTCCGACGTGATAAGTCAGTGCATCCTGAGTCAGCTGAATGCCATCACTGCCATTAAGGTACTCATTAGACATAATGATGATTAGGGCTGTTGCTGTACAAATAATAATTGTATCTACAAATACACCCAGTGCCTGAATTAGTCCCTGTTTAGCCGGGTGTGTTACACCTGCAGTTGCTGCCGCGTTCGGAGCACTACCCATACCGGCTTCGTTTGAGAAGAGTCCTCTTTTAACCCCGTTTAAAATCGCTGCACCTATACCTCCTGATACGACTTCAGTAAACCCAAATGCGTTACTGAAAATAATCTGGAACATCGGGAAAACGAGGTCAAGGTTTGTAAATAATACGAACAAAGCAAGCAGAAGGTACAAAATCGCCATAATCGGTACAACAATACTTGTAACAGCTGCAACACGCTTAACTCCTCCAAAAATTACAATTGCTGTTAATACGACAAGTACCAGTCCGACTATTTGACGATCCCATCCAAATGAGCCTTCGAGAGCAAGGGAAATTGTATTGGATTGAACAGAATTAAAGACAAGCCCGAATGTAATAGAAATGATAATAGCAAAAACAATACCGAGCCATCTTGCATTTAGTCCTTTTTCCATGTAATAAGCCGGTCCCCCGCGGAACCCGTCCTTATCGTCATCAACTTTATACACCTGCGCAAGGGTTGACTCTACGAATGCGGTAGCGGAACCCACAAGTGCAATAACCCACATCCAGAAGACCGCTCCCGGTCCCCCTAGTGCAATGGCTGTAGCCACACCTGCAAGGTTACCAGTTCCTACGCGTGATGCAGTTGAAATGGTAAAAGCCTTAAAAGAAGAGATTCCTCTCCGGCCTTTAGAAGAAATCGTTGTTTTTTCAGTTAAGAGCTTAAGCATATCTCCAAATGAAGTAAATTGAAGAAAACGACCTCTGATTGTAAAATACAAACCGCAGCCGATTAACACAACAATCAGTATGTAATCCCACAAAAATCCGTTTATTGTTGTGGCTGCATCATCAATAAATGATACAAGTTGTAACGTGTTCAAATGAAATCCCCCTTTTGATTTAATTAGAAAATGGAAGAAAGCGGTACCTTCTTCCATTCCCTTGAAAGCGGTTTTTTTAAACCTCTTCAGCTATGATATTTCTCCATGCTTGCATGACATTTCCTTTATCATTTTCATCTATGATAAAAGATCCGTTCGAATAACGATCATTATTCCGCAGCTGTTTCGACTGAATCACAGCACGGTGACCTTTATTAGTCTCAAGTGTAAAGTGATCATCAGGTCCTGCTATGAAAAGCCTCACAAGGCGGTGTGGATTTTTCTTAAGCTCCCTCAGCATAATCAGACCACGTTTAGCCCTTGACCCTTTTTCAAACTCAGATACTGCCATCTTTTTAACAGCACCTCTGTGTGTGACAGCGATCAAACTATCCGCATCCTCAGCAATCATCGATGAGACAACAAAATCTCCATCCTTCAGGTTAATTCCTTTTACACCAGCTGCCCGCTGACCGACCATACTGACCTCTTCTTCTGAAAACCTGAGACCGTAGCCAAAGTGTGTAGCAAGCATCAACGTCTTACTGCCGTCAGTTCTGTGTACTGCAATGACTTCATCACCTTTTTTTACATTTAAAGCAACAAGAGCCCTCGCAGTACGCTGCGCCTGATAAAGACTTAGCTCTGATTTCTTGACCATGCCATTTTTCGTTACAAAAATGAGTGACTCATGCTCAAAACTTCTGACTCCTTCTGCGTGAATGATTTCTTCATCCCTGTCAGCCGAAACAATTGAAGAGAAATGCTGACCGAGGTCCTTCCATCTGATCTCAGGCATCATATGAACGGGGAAATGAATGTAATTACCCTTATTTGTGAAGAGCAGCAGAGAATCGGTTGTATTAATATGCTGCAGTGTAAGCAGTCTGTCAGTGTCTTTCATGGCAAGGTCATTTCCATTTGAAGCAGCATAGGACCTTTGGGAAGTACGTTTTATATAGCCGTCTTTTGTTACGGATACATATACATCTTCACTTGCAACGAGTACTTCCATATTAATTTTGATTTCTTCGATTTCACGTTCAATGACTGAAAGTCTGCTATTATTATATTGTTTTTTAATTGCTTTCAATTCTTTTTTTATCACTGAAAGAAGCTTTGTGTCACTTGTTAAAATTGCCTCAAGCTGTGTGATCTTCGCATCAAGCTCAGCAGCCTCTTTTTGCAGTGCCGTCACATCTGTATTCGTTAAACGGTATAACTGAAGTGAAACAATTGCTTCTGCCTGTGCTTCAGTGAATTCAAATTGCTGCTCCAGATTATTTTTTGCATCCTTTTTATCTTTAGATGCACGAATTGTTTCAATAACCTCATCCAGTATGGATAATGCCTTAATTAACCCTTCAACGATATGCTTCCGTTTAATCGCTTTATCATAATCATATTTTGTTCTTCTTGTTACAACTTCTTTTTGATGATCAATATAGGCTTCGAGTAAGTCACCCAGCCCCATCAGCATTGGCCGCTTTTTATGAATTGCCACCATATTAAAATTGTAATGAACCTGGAGATCCGTGTTTTTATACAGGAAATTCAGCACGCCGTTTGCATCTGCTTCTTTTTTTAGTTCAACAACAATTCTGAGTCCTGTGCGGTCAGTCTCATCTCTGACTTCCGCGATTCCTTCAACTTTTTTATCTGCACGGTATTCATCCATTTTCTTTACAAGTACTGATTTATTTACTTCGTAAGGTATTTCAGTGATCACGAGCTGCTGTTTTGCACCACGAATGTCTTCAACATCCACTTTACCCCGAATGACAATTTTGCCTTTCCCAGTACGGTATGCATTTTCGATTCCTTCTACGCCCTGAATAATCCCCCCTGTAGGAAAATCAGGACCTTTAATCACTGTCATGAGATCTTCCACGGTTGCATCAGGTTTCTCGATCTTCATCACAGCTGCATCAATGACTTCACCGAGATGATGCGGAGGGATTTCAGTTGCATAACCTGCAGAGATTCCGGTTGAACCATTAACGAGCAGATTAGGATAACGTGCCGGAAGAACAACAGGTTCTTCTGAAGTATCATCAAAGTTAGGGATATGATCCACAGTTTCAGATTCAATATCCCTCAGCAGCTCTCCTGAAATGGCAGAAAGTCTTGCCTCAGTATAACGCATGGCTGCTGCAGGATCTCCATCGATACTCCCGTTATTCCCATGCATTTCTACTAGCCGGTTTCTCACTTTCCAGCTCTGACTCATTCTGACCATTGCTTCATACACAGAAGAGTCGCCGTGCGGGTGATAATTACCGATTACATTACCCACTGTTTTAGCTGATTTTCTGAAGCCCTTTAAATGCGTATTACCTTCCATATGCATGGCATATAAAATTCTGCGCTGTACAGGTTTCAGACCGTCCCGTGCATCCGGCAGTGCTCTTTCCTGAATAATATATTTACTGTATCGTCCAAATCTGTCCCCTAAAACTTCTTCAAGAGGAAGATCCTGAAAGCGTTCTGTTGCTGTCATTTCATTATTCCTCCTCTGATGTCATGATCTGTTCATTTTCTAGAATGTTTTCGTTGTCTTCCAACCCGAATGCCACATGTGTTTCAATCCATTTCCTTCTTGGTTCAACTTTGTCTCCCATCAATGTAGTGATACGTCTTTCAGCTCTGGCTCCATCATCAATTCTGACACGGATTAAAGTTCTCGTTGAAGGGTCCATTGTTGTTTCCCAAAGCTGTGAAGCATTCATTTCACCAAGACCTTTATAGCGCTGCAGCATATAGCCTTTTCCGACTTTCTGTTGGACTTTGCCCAATTCATCGTCTGTCCACGCATATTCAATGACTTCTTTTTTCCCGGAGCCCTTACTGACTTTATAGAGCGGCGGTAATGCAATATATACTTTCCCGGCTTCTACAAGCGGTTTCATGTAGCGGTAGAAGAATGTCAGTAACAATACCTGAATATGTGCGCCATCCGTATCAGCATCAGTCATAATGACTACTTTATCGTACTGGACATCATCAAGGTTAAAATCCGGTCCAACTCCTGCACCGATCGCATGAATGATTGTATTAATTTCTTCATTTTTAAATATATCAGCTAACTTAGCCTTCTCAGTATTAATGACTTTCCCCCGCAGTGGCAGTACTGCCTGGAATTTCCGGTCACGTCCCTGCTTAGCCGAACCACCGGCTGAGTCACCCTCAACCAGATATAATTCATTTTTTGCTGCATTCTTAGACTGTGCAGGCGTCAGCTTTCCTGAAAGAATTGTATCTGACCTTTTTCTTTTTTTACCGTTTCTGGCGTCTTCTCTTGCTTTTCTAGCAGCTTCCCTTGCCTGCTGAGCTCTGATTGCCTTTTTAATCAGCATAGAGCTGATATCAGGATTTTCTTCAAGGAAATACAGCAGTTTACCTGCTACAACTGCATCAACCGCAGACCGTGCCTCTGAGGTACCCAGTTTACCTTTTGTCTGACCTTCAAACTGCAGGATCTGTTCAGGAACCCTGATGGATATGATACTCGCAAACCCTTCTCTGATATCACTGCCCTCAAGGTTTTTATCCTTGTCTTTCAGAAGACTTACTTTTCTGGCGTACTCATTAAATACCCTTGTTACTGCAGTTTTGGCACCTGCTTCGTGGGTACCGCCATCTTTTGTTCTGACATTATTGACAAAAGATAAAATCGTTTCAGAAAATCCGTCATTAAACTGAAAAGCGAATTCAACTTCAATTTCACTCTGTACACCTTCAAATGCAACAACGGGGTGTAATGTATCCTTTTCTTCATTCAGATAAGAAACAAAGGCCTGGATACCGGTATCAAACTTAAACAGTTCTTTTTGATCCGCTCTGAGATCAGCTATTTCAATTGCAAAGCCCTTTAAAAGAAACGCACTCTCACGGAGTCTTTCACTAAGTGTTTCATAATTATAGTGGGTTGTATTGAAAATCGTCTGGTCCGGTTTAAAGTGTATCAGCGTACCTGATTCTTTCGTGGATCCCTTTTTCTCAAGTGTCGTTACCGGTTTGCCTCCATTTTCAAAACGCTGTTTAAAAACAGAGCCATCCCGGTAAATTGTTACTTCAAGCCATTCAGATAGTGCATTCACAACAGATGCACCTACACCATGCAGCCCTCCACTTGTTTTATATCCACCCTGACCGAATTTCCCTCCGGCATGAAGAACTGTAAAAATGACTTCAGGTGTTGGCTTTCCCGAGCGGTGCATTCCTGTAGGCATACCTCTTCCATAGTCCCGGACAGATATACTGTCGTCTTTATGAATTTTTACGTCTATACGATTTCCGTATCCACCAAGTGCTTCATCCACGGAATTATCCACGATTTCATAGACCAGGTGATGTAATCCTCTTGCATCAGTCGAGCCGATATACATACCAGGTCTTTTGCGGACGGCTTCCAGACCCTCAAGCACCTGGATTGCATCATCGTTATATTCCATCATTGCTTTTTTAGTCACTAAAAATTCCCCTTCCAACTATACAAACAGGTGTTCGTTTTTCTCCATTATAGCATATAAATGCTGTACCCATCATATTCTATACTTATTTTATCAGGCATTTCAAATGCATTTAGATAAAATACTTGTGTCAACCCATAATATTTTTTATTTTACTGAAAATAAAACAATAAAAAAGCACTGCAGAGTGCAGTGCTCAATTTTTATGGCTGTGTAATACTGTGTTCAACTTTTATGCAGCGATCCATAACGACTTTTCTGCCTTTTGATGTTAACTGATTAAATACTTCTTCATCCACCACGTCAAGCTGCGTCCAGAAAACAGGTGCAGTTGTTTCAAGGTAATCTTCTGCAAGGTCTTTTAAAAATTCTGACCGCCTAAATACATTTACGATATCCACGTGATCAGGAATGTCTTTAAGATTTTTTAAAGATTTTTCACCTAAAGCTTCATCAATCATAGGGTTCACCGGAATAATTTTATATCCTGCATCCTGCATTGCTTTAGAGACACTATAGGAAGTCCGGGCGGGATTATCACTTAAGCCAACAACCGCGATTGTTTTAGCAGCCTGTAAGATTGATCTGATTTCATTACGTTCCGGATTTTGCATTTAACACATCTCCTTATTCTTTAATAAGTCCTTTACCCATCAAAAATTCCTCAGCTACAGCTCTGTAATCTTCTCCGTCAATATCAACTTTCGCATTCATTTCCTGCATCTCTTCTTCTGAAATCTGACCGGCAAGACCACTCATCACTTCTTCGAGTTCAGGATAATTATCGAGAATCTCCTGGCGAACAAGCGGTACTGCATCATATTTAGGGAAGAATCCCTGATCATCTTCTGTTGTTTCCAGTTCAAACCTTTCAATTCTGCCGTCCGTAGTAAAGGCTGGGATTACATCAACTTCACCTGTTCTTACAGCATCATACATAATACTCGCATCAAAACTTTCAGCCGATGTAAATTCAAATCCGTAAGCTTCAACTAATGCATCATAACCATCAGCTTCCCGTTCGTAAAATGAGTGAGGTGCGCCAAAGACAAGATCACTGCTCACTTCTGCAAGTTCGCTATATGTTGAAGCGTCTAAGTCTTCCCCACTCCTGTATGCCATGGTATAACCGTTTTCAAAACCAAGCGGCTCGAGCCAGGTTACTCCAAAACGCTCTTCATAACCTTCTCTCACGCGCTCGAGAACAGACTCACTGGATTCACCCTGCTCAGCTTTTTCATTTAAAACAGCCTCAAGTCCTGTCCCTGTATACTCAACGTACATGTCTATATCGCCATTTTCAAGGGACGGCGTCAGAATAGCCACCTCTCCAAGTCCTTCCTCAAGTTCAACTTCATAGTCCGAATTGGCTTCAATGTATAGTTCTAAAATGTGCGGTAAAATGTATTGTTCTGTCCAAGGTTTACCTGCTATTATGATTGGATCAACGGCATCCCCGGAGCCACTGTCACTTCCACAACCTGCAATGATTCCTGATAAAACAATTAACGATGCTCCTGTAATTTTTTTTGAATGTTTCATTCAATCACTCCTTATTATGATTTTAACCCTTTTGGTGTTGTTTTCTTTTCAAGCAGTTTTAAAATAAAATCAAACAACAGTGCTAGGAGTGCTACCGGTATGGCACCTGCTAAAACGAGATTGTTATTATAAGACTGTAACCCTCTCCATATTACGTCACCAAGACCTCCTGCACCTACGAAAGTAGCCAGGGTTGCAACTCCCACTGTTAAAACTGTAGCTGTTCTGATTCCAGCCATTAAAAACGGGAGAGATAATGGCAGTTCAATCTTAAATAATATCTGGCTGTTCGTCATGCCCATTCCGCGCCCTGCTTCAATAACTGCCTGATCAACTCCGGTGATGCCTGTATATGTATTCCTTAAGATCGGAAGCAGTGCATAAATAATCAGCGCAATCAGAGCTGTTTCAAATCCAATCCCCATAATCGGTACTAAAAAGCCGAATAAAGCAAGACTTGGTATCGTTTGAAAAACTGCAGTCACACCAATATAAAATTCTGCCACTTTTTGATTTCTCGATATAAATATACCGAGTGGCAGACTGATGACAATTGCAATAAATATAGCTGTGAAAGATAAGTACAGATGCTCAAGAGTAGCTTCGACGATCAGGTCCTGACGGGAAATGACAGTATCAATAAACGACTGAAATAGATTCATCCGGCCGCCTCCTCTTCATCAATTCCAGCAAGAGCTGTTAAAAGACGATCCTTTTTAAGTATACCAATAACCTGTCCATTTTCCTGAACTGCAGCTGTATCAATTTTGTTCGACACAAAATATCTGACTGCTTCTTTAATTGTTGATGAACTCTCTAAAGCGTGTTCACTTGGTGGGTTATTACTCATGGTGTGTATAAAAGGCTTGATACTCTGTCTGGAGTGATCATTCAGATAGGTCTGGATCCGTTCTTCTCCTATAAATGATCTGACAAAGTCATTAGCGGGATTTTCAAGGAGGTCATTGGGTGTTGCGATCTGCTGAATCACCCCATCTTTCATTACAACAATTTCATCAGCTACTTTCAGCGCTTCATCCATATCGTGCGTAACAAATACGATGGTTTTCTTGATGGTTGCCTGGAGCTGTTTCAACTCATCCTGCAGCTGTTCACGGCTGATGGGATCGAGTGCACTGAAAGGTTCATCCATCAGAATGATTGGCGGTTCGCCGGCAAGGGCACGTACAACTCCTACACGCTGCTGTTGTCCACCGCTCAGTTCAAGCGGGTACCGTTTTTTATAAATCTCTGGATTCAAGCCTACTAGATTCAGCAGCTCATCCACTCTGCTATCATACTCAGCTTTCTTTTTACCTTTGAGCTTAGGGATCAGTCCAACATTCTCTTCAATCGTCATATGTGGAAAAAGACCGATGCGCTGAATAACATAACCGATATTTCTTCTCAGCTCTACCTCTTTGATATTACTTGTTTCTTTACCATTAATTTCAATTGTTCCCGATGTGATACTGATCAGACGATTGATCATTTTCATGGTTGTCGTTTTACCGCAGCCACTGGGACCGATCAATGCTACGAGCTGTCCCTCTTTTATATGTAAGTTCATGTCTTTAATTGCTTCCGTCCCATCGTCAAAGGTTTTGGAAACATTGTTAAACTTGATCATAGATCTACCCCTTCCCTATATCTTTCAATTATTTCCCCTAGTACAATCCTCATAAACTTCATTTTTTTATAATTCGACAGTTTTATTACACTAAAGATTTTAAGGTGTGATGAAAAACTTATTTTTTCAGTGAAAATTCATGATAAGATAAAGATATTCATTATACATATTTTAAGGAGATTAAAAATGGAAATTGCAATCATTTTTATTATCGCCTATATTCTCGGTTCAATACCGTCAGGACTCTGGGTGGGTAAAGCGTTTTATAAAAAAGACATCAGAAATTTCGGCAGCGGTAACCTTGGAGCTACGAATACCTTCAGGACACTCGGCAAAAAAGCTGGAATTGTCGTGACAGTGATTGATATTTTAAAAGGAACAGCAGCTACGCTGATACCTGTTCTTTTTGGTCAGCCCGAGCTGATGCTTGTTGCTGGTGTAGTATCTGTTATTGGTCATATTTTCCCTGTATTTGCCGGTTTTAAGGGCGGGAAAGCCGTAGCCACTTCTTCCGGGGTGGTACTTGGATATGAACCGATTCTTTTTGTGCTGGTTGTACTTGTATTCCTCATTGTCTTAAAGCTGTCTAAATATGTATCACTATCCTCTATGGCAGCAGCAATATTCGGTATACTCTATTGTCTGTTCTTTACGAATGATCTGTTTTTAACGACTATAGTCGGTGTAATGTCAATTTTTATCGTAGTGAGACATAAAGATAATATCACAAGAATAAAAAACAAAACCGAACCAAAGATTAAGTGGATGTAAAAACCGTGCTGTCACATGACAGCACGGTTTTTTAATGCGCTAAATAAGGAGATACAAATATCATAATGATCGCTGCTGCAGCTAAAATGCCGGTGCCGGTTAGAAATGAACGACGGTTTTTTTTGCTTAACACAACCAGTCCAAAATAAATAATAGCACCAACTAAAATCGATAGAAGTGCTTCAACATAGTAATGAGGCTCAAGCTGAATGAAAACCTGAATCGCCAGGCCTCCAAAAATAAATGCTCCAATGATCCAAAACAGGTTTTTTTCCATCTGTAACACCCTTTCTTTGTCACGATATATAACTTACTTTATAATGTAGATTAATTAAGCAGCAACCGGCTGCATTCACGAAAGGAGTTTTTCAATTGAATATTACTTTGTCTGATGACGCTCTTGAATGGTTTAAAAGCGAAATGCAAATTGAGAAAGGCTCCCACGTAAGATTCTTTGCTAAGTATGGAGGCTCCAGTGTTGTGCAGGAAGGGTTTTCTTTAGGCGTTTCCAAGGATGAACCTGTTGAACCTGCAGCAGAAACCGAAATGTCAGGCATTCACTTCTTTGTAGAAGAAAGTGACGTCTGGTATTTTGATGGACATGATCTTCATGTAGCCTATGATACAAAACTTGAAGGTCCTGAATATGAATATAAAAAGGCTTAAACCGCAGAAATGCGGTTTTTTAATTTAAATCAAAACGCTTAATATGCTCTGTCAACCCTTCAGCTTCTAGAATTTCGATCTGTGTATGTCCAATTAAATCGTAGTGTGAGTACCCGTCTTTCCTGATATGAATCCACTCTTTTTTTAATCCATATTGACTGCCCCACTTATAAAGCTGATTAATGTTAAGTGCTCCAACCTTTGTCACAGTTTTCATCTGACTGAAGCGCTCATCGACCCAATAATGGGTTAAAAAAGCAATTTTTCCTTTATCAATATCCTGCTTCCACTTTACAAGTTCATCTCTTTTTATTCCAAATGCCATTAACCCTTACTCTCCTGCATTTCAGGCTGTTTCTTGTATTGTTCACAGGCCTCATGCCATGCCGGAAAATATTTTTTGACTGAAACGGGTCTGAAATTATCCTTTTTCACACATACATGCTTTGAAAGTCCCGAAGCTGCCAATGTACCATCATTCAGCAAAATTTCATATCCATAATAAGTTCTTAACCCATCATAGTGTTCCATCCAGGTATGTATTGTCACCTTATCCCCATACTTTGCAGGGCTTTTATAGGATATATTTATATCCATAACAGGGGCCAGAATTCCTTCGTCTTCCATGTCGGAATATTTGAATCCCATCGTCTCAATTAATGATGTACGCCCGATTTCCATCCATACTAAATAATTCGCATGATAAACAACGCCCATTTGATCAGTTTCAGCATAGCGTACTTCAATCTCTTTATTAGCTGTCAGCATGCAAAACCCTCTTTTCATTACAATGTAGCCTTATTATAGCTGAAATTTTTAAGAAAAAAAATAAAAGCACCCTATCCGGCAGGACAGAATGCGATCTGATTAGTTTTTTTCACTCCAAGTAACCCATCTTTTTTCCAGACGCTCTTCAATGCGATCCATTTTTACAGGATCTTTTTTGATGTCAGATCGATTCTCTGCCAGCAGTTCCTGAAAAGATTTACCTTTCACTCTCATTCTTTTAACACCTCCTATTTACAGTATGTCACATACGAAGAGACTTTAAACTAAAATAGTTAGAATTTTTTCATTATTCACCACAAGAAAAATCCGGCAGTCATCAAACCGCCGGATCTAATCTTTTATACAGTTAATTTATCACGCAGAACCATTCTTAAAATTCCGCCGTGACGGTAGTAATCTACTTCAACGTCTGAGTCGAAACGTGCAAGCACTTCAAATTCAGTTACTTTTCCGTCTTCGTCAGTAGCTGTCACTGTCAGGATATCACGAGGCTTCACATCGTCTGTAATATTGACAGCAATTGTTTCTTTTCCTGTTAATCCTAACGTTTCTGCACTGTCGCCTTTTTTGAACTGAAGCGGCAGGACACCCATAAATACAAGGTTTGAACGGTGTATACGCTCATAGCTTTCAGCAATGACTGTCTTAATTCCTAAAAGGTTTGTACCTTTTGCAGCCCAGTCACGTGAAGAGCCCATTCCATAGTCTTTACCTGCGAGTACAACCAGCCCTGTATTATCTTCCTGATACTTCATACAAGCATCATAGATCGCCATTACTTCACCAGTTGGCCAGTAAGTTGTATATCCACCTTCAGTACCCGGTGCAATCTGGTTACGGATACGGATATTTGCAAATGTACCACGCATCATTACTTCGTGGTTACCACGGCGGGAACCATAAGAGTTGAAATCACGGATCTCAACGCCATTCTTGCGCAGATATTTTCCTGCAGGTGTATCTTTACCAATCGCACCCGCCGGAGAAATATGGTCAGTTGTTACAGAATCTCCAAACTTACCTACAACACGCATTCCGCTAAGCGTTTCGATAGCAGATGGGTGTTCTGTAAGCCCTTCAAAGAAAGGTGGATTCTGAATGTATGTTGAATCATTTGAAAATGCATAAAGTGCATCGTCATTTGTTTCAATTTCATTCCATCTCTCGTTATTATCAAATACACGCTCATACTCTTCACGGAAAAGCTCAGGTGTTACAGTTGATTTCACGATATCATTTACTTCCTCAGTAGTTGGCCAGATGTCTTTCAGGTAGATATCCTGACCATCTTTCCCTTTACCGATTGGATCTTTTTGAAGGTCAATATCAACAGTACCTGCAAGTGCATATGCAACAACCAGCGGTGGAGAAGCCAGGTAGTTAGCACGTACTAATGGATGAATACGCCCTTCAAAGTTACGGTTTCCTGACAGCACTGATGATACAAGCAGGTCACTTTCTGAAATCGTTTTTTCAATTTCAGGAAGAAGTGGGCCTGAGTTACCAATACACGTCGTACATCCGTACCCAACAAGGTCAAAGCCCAGGCTTGCAAGTGGATCAAGCAGATTCGCATCACGAAGATAACCTGAAACGACTTTTGAACCTGGTGCAAGTGATGTTTTGACATACTTCGGTACTTCCATGCCAAGCTCAACTGCCTTTTGAGCGACTAAGCCGGCACCAAGCATTACGTATGGATTAGATGTATTGGTACAGCTTGTAATCGCAGCAATCGCAATAGCACCAGTCTTCATAGGTGCTACATCACCATTGCTGAATTCAACAACTGCTTCCTTATCGATTTCCTGTTTTTCAAGTCCGAATCCCTGAACACCTTCTTTTGCAGTAAGGGCTTTGTGGAATTCTTTTTGCATCGCTGATAACGGGATCAGATCCTGTGGACGTTTTGGTCCTGAAAGGTTCGGTTCAACGGCTGACAGGTCAAGTTCAACAACATCAGTATAGGTTGGATCTTCTTTGTCAGTTGTAAAGAACATATCATTACGCTGCAAATATTCTTTTACAACTGCAATATCACTGTCTTCACGGCCAGTTAAACGCATGTAGTTAAGTGACTCTTCATCTACAGGGAAGAATCCGCAAGTAGCACCATATTCAGGAGCCATGTTTGCGATTGTAGCACGGTCTGCAAGTGGCAGATTCGCAACGCCATCACCGAAGAATTCAACAAACTTCCCGACCACGCCTTTTTGACGGAGAACTTGTGTTACCTTCAGTGCAAGGTCAGTTGCAGTTGCACCCTGAGGCAGCTGGTTCTTAAGGCGTACACCGATTACTTCAGGAATCGGGAAATATGAAGGCTGTCCAAGCATACCTGCTTCAGCTTCAATACCACCTACACCCCATCCTAATACACCAATACCATTGATCATTGTAGTATGAGAATCAGTTCCCACTAGCGTGTCAGGGAAAGCAATTGTTTCACCGTCTGCGTTTTCAATTGCATGGACAACATTCGCAAGATACTCCAGGTTTACCTGGTGTACGATACCTGTAGCAGGTGGAACTGCACGGTAATTGTCAAATGCTTTTTGTGCCCATGAAAGGAACTGGTAACGCTCCGCATTACGTTCAAATTCAAGGTCCATGTTTACCTGAAGGGCATCAGGTGTTCCATACTTATCCACCTGAACTGAGTGGTCAATAACAAGATCAACTGGAATTTCAGGGTTGATCTTGTCAGGTGAACCACCCATTTTAGACATTGCATCACGTAATGAAGCAAGGTCCACAACTGCAGGGACACCCGTAAAATCCTGAAGAATAACACGTGAAGGTTTGAATGGAACTTCTGAATCTTTTACTTCTTCAGAACCCCAGTTTGCAAGGTTTTTAATATGATCTTCTTTAATCACTCTGCCGTCATATTGACGCAATACAGATTCGAGTAATACACGAATCGAGTATGGCAATTTAGAAATGTTTGTAAAGCCCTTTTCTTCAAGCTTCTTCAGCTCATAGTAATGATAGCGTTTACCTTCTAGCTCAAAAGACTTTTTCGATTGAAAAATATCCTGATTAGCCATCTTTTTTCCCCCTCTTCATTTTGTAAAGCGACGTTATGTAACTTTTTTCGCACAATTCAATCTTAATACAATTGAGTTCATAAGTAAATATCAATAAAGTTATGTTATTTGATAAGCATAACTTATCGAAAAATAGATTTACGATTACTTAAATAGGAATAATGGTAGCTTTAATAGATTCTTTAATCGCGTTTTATATTTTTGTTAATCCAGAGTGCTTTTTCAACATAATATTAATTTACGTTCATCAAAATATTACTGACATTTAATAACCAGTGTTCATTTCCTTTGGGAGCCATAAGCTGAACGCCAATCGGTAAATCATTGTCAGCGGTATACAGCGGTAGGCTGATTGCTGGTTGCCCGGTTAAATTTGCAAGCTGTGTATATGGGGTCAATGTTAAACTGGGCTCAAACATCCGGTAGATCAATGCCTGCTGATCCTGTGCAGAAAGTGTCTCAATCAGCTCTAACGATTTCTGCATTGTATCAGAATGTTCCAACTGCCCGATCAGTGGTGCAGTATGTGCAGCGGCAGGCGTTAAATACAGGTCATATTTTTTGTGAAAATCATGCATGACTGCAGACGCCTGATCCCATGCTGACAAACTCCGGCTGAAATCTCCGGCTGAACACTTTAAACCTGCCTGGTAAAGTGCCCAGGATTCAATTTCCACATCGTCTATCGTCAATTTCCTGTTAAGTAATCTTTCTAAATTATGTATCATAGCTGCCATTTCTCCGCTATTCATCATATAATACTGCTTCATTAATTCCTTTCCATCTAAAGACGGCATTGCCTCTTCACATTGGAACCCGGCAGCTCTGAGTCTTTCCACGGTGTTTAATACTGCCTGCTCTGCTCCCGCACTAACTGGTGTACCTACCGGTGAACTGATTGAATAAGCAACTGTAAAGTTTACCTTCTCATTTAATGAATTTTTATATCCTTTTGTGTAAAGCGGAGTATGGAAAGCCGCTGCTTTCTGATAGACCTGCATCGATTCAAGCAAACCTGCAGTATCACGAATAGACTTTGTCAGAAAAAAATCGATGGCAGCGCCCTGCCATTGTCTTCCTGCCCCAGGTCCTACAGGCATTCTCCCTCTTGTTGGTTTGAGGCCTATTAATCCTGAAAATGATGCAGGTATCCGGATTGAACCTCCCCCGTCACTTGCACCTGCCACAGGAACCATCCCGGTGCCTATTGCGGAAGCTGCCCCACCGCTTGATCCCCCGGGTGAGTGGTTATAGTTAAGCGGGTTTTTTGAAGCACCATGAAGTTTAGGTTCGGTAATATTTTTCAAACCAAACTCAGGTGCATTAGTATGACCAAGCACAACAAAACCGGCTTTTATCAGTTTATCTACAAAGTAACTGTTTTTCACGGCCCGGTTGTTTTTAAGTAGTCTAGCTCCTGCAGTTGCTGGAGAGCCCAGGACATTTTGTGACATATCCTTTAGTAAAATAGGTACGCCTGCAAATGGTGCATCAGGATTTATATATTCTGCTTCCTTTAATGCTTCCTCTATTCTCAGATGGGTCACTGCATTGACGAGCGGGTTTTCACTGTCGATGATGTTCAAAGAAGCTTCAACAGCTTCTCTCGAAGTGATATCGTTTGATTTAATTAAGCCAGCTATTCCAGTAGCATCAAACCGTTTAAATTCATCAGCATTCATTTGATACGCCTCCTATTTAGGTGCTCTGAAACCTGCCTCTTGAGCCTCCATTTCAGAACAGAACCACTCTTCAGGTATTGTCTGTTCATAGTAAGAGGAGTTTTCTGTATGATAAATTTTATCTCCCCTGGAGTTGATATTTCCTTTAATTGTACATCCTTCTGCAGGCTCATTATCCTCTACGGCAGTTTGATAATTTTCTTCTGACCATATACCGCGTTCATTATTTTTTGCTTCATCTTCTATTGCCCTGAATTCATCTACATACTTTGTATTAGGCGGGTATACTGCAACGCGCGCGAGACCTTCTTCAAGGAGCTTCTTATTAAACATCTCGCTATCATGCCAGACATAAGCAAGCAATCTGCCGTAACGGTCTCTTTCCGCTGCATCGAGTTCAAGCTCTACGGTTTCTCCTACGAGTTGCAAAGTAAATTCCGATGCTTCAGGTCCAAAGGGTTCCACTCCGACCATCGGATGCTTTGTCTCAGGAGTATCGATTAAAAGAAGTCGAACTCTTTCTACTGATCCATCGTCAAGTCTTACATCCAGCGTGTCACCGTCAACAACATAGGTTACATCTCCCGTTAATCCGCTGCCGCTGCAGCCACCCAGTATGAATGTTATTAGCAAAATTGCTATTTTTCGCATTTACTCACCGCTTTACGGATGTTTTTCAATATAGTCATGATAAAACCCAAGTACATCTTCTACATATTGATCGCTACGGTTATAAAGAAAAATAGCTCTCTCAAGATCTCCATCAGCTGCGCCATTTTGAGATAAATAATTTGCTGCACTGTACACTGCATCCTCAATATCATATGGATCTGCTAAACCATCATCATTTGCATCAATACCATAACCGCCATATTGCTCAATCGCTGAAGGATCCGTTAAATCTTTCTCAGGAATATCGCCTTCACCAAGTCCCTCACAGCTCGGATGAGCCCACCCGATAAATGTACAGGGCATAAAGTAGAGTAAGAACCCGGCGCCTTAACATATTGCTATGTCAGGTTTCCAAGAACTCCTCCCCGAACCGTACGTACACCTTTCAGCGTATACGGCTCTCCACCTATCAATCTAACTTACCGTTATGTAAATCAACGTGGCATTTCTTGCATAATGCCATTGTTTTACGGTTTCTCTCAATCATACGCTTTTCCCATCGCTTTTTGCCTTCGAGGTCTTTTAACTTCTTAATGTGATGAATTTCTATTTCCACATTTGTGGCATGACACCATTCACATTCTTTCGCTACAAGCCTTTCAATCAGACCGGTTCGATTGTAAATGATATTTCTTGTCATAGAAATAATGTCAACATCGGCATATGAGGATGGTAACAATTTCTTTTTGAATCCATCTTTATAAAAGAATGCGATTTTACTGCCATCGGCAGTTTCGTACCTCACCGCAAAATCTCCATTTATGCTGTATTTTTTGTGGATTTTTCTAACGCTTGATTTATATTTGTTTGCGAACGTTTTATACATGCTGTATTCCATAATGAATTTGAATCCATCTAATTTATATACATTGTTCGCTAACTTGTAGTAGTTATATAAACCTCTGATCTCTGCGTTGTAAATCGTCAATATTTCAAGGTCATCGTTTTGCAGAAGATGCGCCCGATGAACAGACTTCCATTTTTGTGTCTTTTCGTCTATTTCTAACGCTTTATATTCGATTAATTTATTTCGCCATATTTCGTGCGGTAATAGAAGTTCACAGCTCATTGTACGTGTACGTTGTTTATGTCCACTAGCTGTGTATTTTGTAGTTTTATTATCATGACTAATCTTAATGTCATACCCAAGAAATCTTGCTCTTTTACTAGAATGAGTAATGAGCGTTTTTTCTTGTGATAATTCGATTTTCAACTCTTCCGTAAGGAAAGTGCTGATGTCATGTTTTATTTGTTTACAATCTTCTTTACTGCCAATAACTCCGATTAGGAAATCATCGGCATAGCGCACATATTGTATTCGTTTGTAGTTATCGTCCATAGGGTCTTTATAGGGTAGTTCCATCATGTGATTTTTTAACTCGTCCAAGTGTTGAAGTGCTTGCTCTTTTTCTTCCTCGCTCATTTCTTCCCATTTTTCCTTATACCTTGCGTTTGCCCGGTATAGTCTAGCCTCTCTTGTGCGATATTCTTTTAGACGTTTTCTACCTTTACCCTTATCAAATTTATCTTTGTAAGCTAAGACAAAGTTATCTAATTCATTCAGATAGATATTTGATAGGATAGGGCTGATAATTCCGCCTTGTGGAGTACCACTGTAAGTTTTGTGATATTGCCAGTCCTCTAGGTATCCTGCTTTGAGGAACTTCCAGATTAAATCGATAAATTTCCCATCATTTATTCTTCGTTTAAGAAGATCAATTAATCTGTGATGGTCAATATTATCAAAAAATCCCTTTATATCACCTTCCACAAACCATTTAACACCCGTAAATCTGCCTTTTACTTGCGTTAATGCAGTGTGGCAACTTTTTTCTTTTCTGAAACCATGGGAATGTATTGAGAAAGTTTCTTCGTACATTGCTTCAAGTAAATTTCTTACTACTTCTTGGACTAATTTATCTTCGAAAGATGGTATCCCTAACGGTCTTTTACCACCGTTCTTTTTCGGAATATAAACCCTTTTAGACGGTTTTGGTTGATAGCTACAATCTTTTAGGCTTTCAATTAATCTTTCGATACGTTCTAGACTCATACCATCAATGGTTTGTCCATCAACACCTTGTGTCATGTTGCCTTCTTTCGCATAGATCTTAGCGTAAGCCATTAAAAAGAATTCCACGTTATACAAATTCCGATAGATTCGTTCAAATTTGTAACTTTCGCGTGTTGATTGTTTTGTTAGACTGTCTAACACAATGTTTGGACTTCTCATAGAGCCTCACGCTCCTTTCCAATTTCCGTTAGACTTGATAAGCTGTTCTCCTTCGCCATGTGATGGGCTTTCCCCATCTCGGACTACTATGAGAACTCCGTTACCATATCAGATATTCAGATACTGTTTATCATAGCTTTATGTTTAAAGCGTTCTGACGTAGGTAATCACCATTTAGCACATATAAGAACAAGCGCGATGTAATGTCGGATATGACGTTCGTCCTTTACTATTTATTAGAGTTGGTCAGCGATAGACTACTCACTTTTGACATGCAATTCATCAAAGTGTATTCAGAGATGGCTTCCAATTAACCATTCTGTTTCGCTGTATGACGTATGTAACCATCTTCCGTCATAGGTGGACCAATAACCCCCTTGGACTATCATTCAGGCAGTTTAGCTTTTATCCTCGTTTACATCTTTTCATTTTGCTATTCAGTCGTATCGAGATGATTCGATAACTTATAGCTTTCCCAACATGCTACACTCCCCGATATTTGGTTTCCCTCACGGATAAGTTGGGTAATGATAGGCTTTGTAGTCTTGCCTACTCCTTGCTAGAGGAGATTTCTTATATGACCTTATGGTCGCACTTGCATGTGGCCTTCTGCTCCAACCGGTGAAATAAGTGTGTCCATTGTGGAAAATCGCGTTTCTACGCGGTGGTGAGCTGCCAGCAATTGCCATTCAATACCATACTCTTTAGCTGCGCTTTGATAAACAGGTATGAACTCTTCAGGAATTTTGAGTTCCACCGGTGCCCCACTGTGCTCTAACATGTCCAGCGTCTTACCTCTAAATCCTTCATCACTCAATACAACAAATAGCGTAGAAAATAACAATACTGTGATAAATGTCAGCAATAAAGCTGCTATTCCGCGTTTTCTAAGTTTTCTCTTTTGTTTTTTAGCCACTAAATGTACCTCTTCTTTGTCTTTCATATTCACTCACCCTCACATTGTAACGGAATAATCGTAAAGTGAACAGAAGTTAGAGCTGTTGTTGTTTTTGACTTTTAGCCTGTTTGTCCAGAATCACTGTATTTAATTTCTTTAAAGATGAGATAACTGATTCGATTTCCTGTATTGAAAGATGTGTGTAATATTCTTCTCTTACTTTTTCATTAAAATCTTTTATTCTTCTCGCAAACATCCGCCCTTTTGGTCCCAGATAAATGAGCGTTTCTCTTTTATTTTCAGGGTTTTGCTCCCTTTCAATAAACCGCTCTTTTTCAAGCCTTGAGATTACCTGACTGATTGCGCTTTTAGACACCTGAAACTCTTTAACGAGATCTGTTGCGGTCAAGGGTGCAAACTTCACGCAAAACATCAGATAGCTCTCCTGCTGAGGGGTCAAATTAAATTGGCTGAGTGTATGTAGATCATCAGTTAATAGTCTGCTTGTTTCATCAAATGTTTCGTGAAGCTCTCTGACATAGGAATCGAGCGATTTCATCATCATTCTCCTTTATAGTTAAGTTAACTTAACTTTATTATCATAACATTTTTACTTAAATTTAGACAATATTAATGCTGGATACCTTTCTTTTCACAATAGCTGCGCTTAAGTCGGTTGTTGATATCCGCTTCACGAAGGCTTTGCGAACGGACGGTGAGCCTGCAGGCTTCGCCTAGCCTCAAGCGTCCCTGCCTTCAAGCCGCCGCCCTTACGCTTCAACCATTTACTGTGCAGAAACGACAATAATCTTTAACATTAAAAAGCACGCTGACACCAGGTAGATCCTGATGTCCAGCGTGCTTTTATTGAAACCGATAGGATTAATTTTTCTTATCCTTTTCAGCAGTCTTCTCTTTTACTGGCTTCTTTTTAGGTCTTAGCATTAATCCAAGATCTTTACGCTCCTGGTTAAGTGCTTTATAAGTCGATATCATCATTAATATCATCACAAAGGAGAAAGGAAATGCTGCTACGATCAATGCGTTTTGTAACGCCTGCAGTCCATTTGCAGAAAGCAGGATGACTGCTACTAATGATTGTGCAATACCCCAAGTCAGTTTTACTGTATTCGGTGGAGTCAGTGAACCGTACGTAGTCTGCATCCCCAAGACGAATGTTGCTGAGTCGGCTGATGTAATAAAGAATGTACTGATCAGCAGAATGGCAATGACTGACAAGATAACACCGAGTTGGTACTCACTAAATACAGCAAATAATACTTCTTCTGTGAGTAAACCCGTCAGGTCTACGTTCCCCTGCTGCTGTACATTGATAGAGCTTGATCCGAATACTGCAAACCAGAAAAAGCTGACCAGCGATGGCAGTAAAAGTACCCCGGCCATAAATTCTCTGATTGTTCGCCCACGTGAAACGCGGGCAATAAAGATACCAACAAATGGTGACCATGAGATCCACCATGCCCAGTAGAAGATTGTCCAGGCATTTATCCAGTCGCGGTTTCCTTCATCAAGCGGTGCGATTCTAAAGCTCATCTCAAGTAAATTCTGTGCATAAGCACCAAGAGAGTTTGTAAAGAGATTCAGAATTAGCATTGTAGGTCCAATCACCAGCATGACAACCATTAAAATGACTGCAAGAATCATATTTGTATTAGATAAATATCTGATCCCTTTGCTGATTCCGGTCCAGGCAGAAATCATAAATAAAACTGTTACAACTGCAATAATAATTACCTGAGTTGTAAAGCTGATTTCAATTCCTGTTAAGTAAGAAAGACCACCATTGATCTGAATTGCGCCAAACCCAAGAGTTGTCGCAACACCAACAACCGTAGCAAATACTGCAAGTACATCAACTACAGTACCCCAGCCTCCACGCATTCTTTCTCCAAATAGCGGGATAAGTGTCGCAGAGATTAGTCCAGGTTCATCTTTACGGAACTTAAAGTATGCAAGCGCAAGTGCAACTACTGCATAAATCGCCCAGGCATGAAGCCCCCAGTGAAAGAATGTATATTGCATCGAATCTTTTAAAGCCTCATCGCTTCCTGCTTCAGCGAGCGGTGGATCACTTGCAAAGTGAAGCATCGGCTCCGCTGCCCCCCAGAATACGAGTCCGATACCCATACCGGCACTAAACAGCATAGCAAACCATGTGCTGGTAGAATATTCAGGACGCTCATCAGGCTTTCCGAGTCTGATTTGTCCGATAGGTGTTATAGCGAGAACAGCACAAAAGATAACCATGCCAGTAACTATAATTAAGTAGTACCAGCCAAAAGTAGAGGAAATGAAAGCCTGAAGACTTGCTGTTCCTTCTTCAAAGCTGGTCGGTGCAGCGATGGAATAAATGACTGCTGCAAGTACAATTGCTAATGTAATCCAAAAAACACTTGATATTTTTTTCATTTTGCTCTCCTTCCATTAGATTTATTGTGTCCATACTACATGACTATACAAAAAATGGTAAAATAGCCTTCTGGTCATTAGGGACTACATTTCTATACCCTTAACCTGATATTAAAAACACGTCTATGATCGTAACATACTGCCATGAAGCCTTACAAGGGATAAGGAGTCAAAAAAATAAACACCTATTTAAAATAGGTGTTTTAGGATAAATTATCTAATCCAGATCTTCAAAGTGAATGTCCGGTTCCTCAGGTGCCTCAGGCATTTGTAATTCAGAGTTTATTTCACTGTTTTCCCCGGTTCTATTTTTATCAATTTGGTCATCTGAATCGTTTTTTTGTTCAGTCTGACTTTCAGGCTCTTGTTCGAACCATTCATTGACTGTGCTGCTTGAATCGGCAGGAGGAGAGTTTTCCCCTTCACCATCAGGGCTCTTCTCTGGTGAATCATTACCGTCAGGGTCCTCATTCAAGAAGTCCTCAGTCTCAGGTACTTTTTGTTCAGATTGAGGCGGCTCAGATTCAGTCACATTTTCGTCTGATAGTAAAAGCATGATGATCATTACAGTACTTAAAATCAGCACTGTTGACATGATAATTAGTAAAGTCCACTGCTTACTGTTCAAACCGGTCCTCCTAAATTAATAAGTAGTCAGTTTTAACGTTTTTTGCATCCAGTAAATACCTCTTTGCCAAAAAGAAAGTGAATCCTGAAATTCTTCAAGAGGAACTGTATATTCTGCCCCTTCATTATTCCACAACTGATTAAAATACTGTTCTGTATCAACCATTACTTCTTCAGAGAGAGGCCCTGTAATCGTTAAATTATTTTCAAGATTATAGTTTTTCAAATTTCTCATCGTAAAATTTGCAGAGCCTGAAACTATGATGCCCTTATCAGATGTTTTAACATACATCATTTTAGGATGATATTGCTCTATATCAACATTGTACCAGCGTACATTAATTAACTCTTCTGTGTTTTCATTTAGCTCATTGACAACCGGTCTGTTAGGTAGACCCGTCTTTTTATTACCAAATGCTGTTTCATTAGGATCGAGGATCATTGAGACATTTACACCTTTATTCGCAGCATCTGTTAATGCTTCTACAATGTTTGGTTCTGAAAGATAAAACATTGCCAGCCAAATTTCATCTCCGGATTCGGTTTCACCAATGGCATTCAGCACCTGTGATAATGTTTCACCCTCTGTTGTATATGTTACATCCAAACCATTTTCAGAAACTGTATTCTCAGAATAAAAAGTTGGAAAACTTTCTTGATAGCCGGACATTTTAGCAACAGCCTCTTCTGCTTTTAACATGTCACCAATAATAGGTCCTGACACTTCATAAGCTACATTGCTGTGAAAACCTGATTCATTATGTGCATTTGCTGACATCACCATTGCATGCTGCTCAGTAATCACTGCTTTACGATGATTCGCTTTTACATTTGCTAAAGCAAGATAGGACCTGACCGTCATTTTGGGCCCGCCATCAACAAACGGATTCATAATCCAGCCTGTCCCGCTCTGACCTAAATACATTGGCCCCATACGCCATGCAGAGGAATAAAGCGGCGTCGGGTCTCTCAATGGTTCAAGATTTGTCAGCACAACATCGATTCCTGCTTCCTTCATTGGCTCAAGCCATGCTCCTTCATATGATCCGTAGCCTGTATTAAAAGGGTCGGTAATAAAAATAATCGGCATATCAGTGTTCATCTGTTTCTTCTGAATCAGGCGGTCCATTAATTCACCGCTCAGATCAGGGAACCCTTTATCTTCACTGACTCTGCCATCCATCATAAACATATCAATTACAATAAAATCCTCTGCTTCTTCAATCATTTCATACACTCGATCAAAAATCTGGTGATCAAGCGTTCTATCACCATTCGCAGTCGTAGTCAGATCACGATAGAACTTAACATTTTCAGCTTCTCTAACGTCACTTCTGTATGCAATACCTTCAGGAAGCGGTTTATATTGATGATAAATCATCATACAAATGTAAATGGCTGCAAACGCCAATAAATACCATCTTTTTTTCTTATACCACTTCTTTTTCACTTTTTTCCTCCGAATCAGCTGTCTCCAAGTGCTTTCAGGTCAGCAATAATTTCATCTTCCGGTACTGACTCATATCCATCATAGCTTTTGACAACGGTTCCTTCCGGACTAATCAGATAAATACTTGTTGGGTGAGTCATCTGATCTGAACTCGGATCATCTACCACAAGACCCTGAAAAGAATCAAGCGCAAGTGAACTGATTTCATCAAACTCATATCCGGTTAAGAAATCCCAATTATCTTCATTTAAATCATATCGCCCCATGAATTCCTGCAATACCTCAGGGGTATCTTTCTCAGGATCAACGCTGAATGAAACCATACGGTAATTTTCCACACCTTCACCCTCTATGGCTTTCTGTAATCCAGTCATATTATACGTCATCGGCGGACAGACTGTGTCGCAATTTGTAAAAATAAAGTTGGCAACAACCGGAGTTCCCTGTAAATCTTCACTCGACAGCTGCTCTCCGTTATGGTTAATAAAATCAAAAGCTTTTAAATCTCTTTCCATATTACCTTCAAATCCGCCTGAGCAGGCAGACATCAGTATTACTGCGGTTAATCCCACAGTCATAAA
The DNA here is from genome assembly GCF_044789845.1 of Jeotgalibacillus malaysiensis. Lineage (NCBI taxonomy): Bacteria > Bacillati > Bacillota > Bacilli > Caryophanales > Caryophanaceae > Jeotgalibacillus > Jeotgalibacillus malaysiensis. Next base: position 1,746,218 of record NZ_CP085252.1, on the reverse strand, counting down.
TTTTTTATTCATGAAAAAGCTCCTTCATCTGGTTACGTATCTGCAACTAATCGTACATAAATGAGGAAACCGATACAACATAGTCACAGCAGTTATGTTGTACATATTGTGACACTTAGAGCGTTTCAAATATAAATCTTGTTGAGCTGCCACCTTTAGTTGAGAAAACTTCAAGCCTCGCATCAATACGTTCTTTTAATTCAGGGACATGTGAAATCACCCCTACGAGTCTCCCGCCGGATTGTATATCCATTAATGATTCAATTGCCTGATCCAGCGATTCAGGATCCAGTGTACCAAACCCCTCGTCAATAAACATTGTCTCGAGAGATACACCGCCTGCATAAGACTGAACGACATCAGCAAGCCCGAGGGCTAGTGCAAGAGATGCTTTAAAGGCTTCACCACCAGAGAGCGTTTTTACATGCCGCTGCTGTCCTGTATAATGATCCATCACCAATAACTCCAGCCCCCCCTGCTTATTTCCTTTTGAACGGTCTTCTTTTCTATGCAGTTCATATCTGCCGGAAGTCATTTTAATTAGTCTTTCATTTGCCACAAGCAATATATCCTCCAGATAATAAGCCAAAACGAATCTTTCAAACGTAAGCTTCAACTCGTTTTGACCATTAGCGATTTCTGACAGGTGACCTGTTAACAAATATCGCTTTTCAACATCATCTGAAGCAGCAAGATTTTCATCAAGATCTCTAAGAATCTGTTCATGGTGTTTAATGTAAGCTGCGAGCAATGAATGCTGCTCTTCTGACTGCAATAGATCTGATTCAGCCATTTCTTTCTCTGCCTCTAATTTTTTCATATCAGGCTTAGATAAATGCTGTAAATCTTTTTCCAGCTTATCGGCATATTCTTTTAAAGCGTATATTTTCTTCTCGTATGATGAAATTTCCTTCTCTATTTCTGCTCTTTCTGACTCATTAAGCTTTGCCTGAGTCAATTTATCTGTATCTTCAAAAGAAGAGTTTGCTAAATATTCCTGGAAACTTTTCTTTGCATCCTCCAGCGAATTTTCCGTATTTTTCACTTCTTCATCAGCCTGTTTTAACCTGTCGGATAAACGGTTTACTTCTTTATCGGCGTACAGAAATTTTGCTTCGGCCTGTTCATATAGCTGGTGGTAATGTTGAATTTTTTTCTCAAAATTATTTATTTTATCAAGCAGATCATCTTTATTCAGATAACGTTCGGGAATCTCTTCTTTCAGCTGATTAACAACACTCCGGATTGAGATATATTCATCACGTTTTTGCTGAACGATGTGTTCAAGTTCGTTGATTTGCTGGTTCAATTCATTAATGCGCTGGTCATTCTGATTCATTTCAATTGCAGGGTTAGTTGTTTTTAATTGATTCAATAGCGATTGGTTTTCCTGCTGTAACTTCTTTAAAAGAGCATCATAATCTTTCAGGCTGCTCATTTCTTCAAAGTAGACTGAAGCCTTTTTGGTATGATCCAGGTTTTTTATTTCATCGGTTACTTCAGCTATTCTTTGATTAAGGTATTCTATTGCTGATTCAGTTCTTATTTTCTCTGATTGATAAGATTGAATACTTTGTTTGAAGCCTTCAGTTTCGATGTTATCACCTTCGCGTAACGCCGGGCTGGGGTGATGAACTGACCCGCACACAGGACACGCTTCTCCCTCTTTTAACTCGCGTGATAACTCAAATGCATGCTGAACCGACTGCTCTTTTAATGCATGATCTAAAAGAGACTGTTCCTTTTTTAAAAGCTGACTGATTTGAATTAGATTTTTATTATTTTCATCTAATTCACATGTCAGTTGCTGTCTAGTAGCGCTTTTCTGTTCAATTTCTTTAAATACTTTTATAAAATCATTCAGCTGATTTAACTCAACTTTTAAGTCCGCAGATCTTGTCTGCTGTTCATATCTGGTTTGAATAGCGACGGATAGGTTTGTTTTTATTTTTTCATTTTCGGATAGCTGCTCTCTCAGGAGATCCAGCTTATTTTTCTCTGATTTTCCTGACTCAGCATAATGCTTCAGTTGTTCAGACTTTATCAGATATTTTTCCAGCTTTTCTTTCAGTCCATTTAATTCATTCAGTTCTATTTCATTTGCCCTGATCCCGTCTTTTTGTTTTTTTAATTTTTCCAACTCAAGCTTTGACTGATCATATTCCTGATGGACTGCTGCTAATTGACGTTCAGTCTCGGCCTTATAATCTTTTCTTTTATCACTTTCATTTTCTTTTGTTTGCATTTCTCTATATAAAGGCCAGATTACTTCAGCTTCTTTTGATATTTGCAATTGATCTTTCAGAAGAAATATCTCCTGCTGTTGATTTTTTAAGATGGCTAAATCTGCATTCGTTTTTTGCAATTCTTGAAATGCCTGTTCGATAAAGTGAGCATTTTCTATTTTCTTAATAATTTCTTTGTAATTTTCTTTTTTATTAATAATTTCTTTTTTCAGGTCATTGAATTTTTTGTTCTGAGTTGCTACTAAGTTTTCAGCTAGTAAAAATACCTGTTTTTCATTTATAAGATCCTGATCCAGCGCTTCCGTTAAATCTTTATGATCGAGAGGATCAATCGCCTGATAGTATCTTTCCCGATCTCTAATAAACCCTGTCGCTTCATCTTTTAATTCTTTAGATCTGGCTTTTAAATATTCCTGAAAGTACCGGTAGGATTCAGTATGGAATAGTTTTTGGAGAATTTTTTCTTTATCAGTGCTGTCAGATATGAGCAGTGTGCGGAATTCTCCCTGAGGTATCATCAAAATTTGTTTGAATTGATGGAAATCCAGCTGCAGCAGCTTATTAATCTGGTCTTCTGATTCACTCAACGTTGCACCGAGCAATTTTTCTTCACCATCAATTTGCTCATAAATTTCAGCCTTTGCACTGACAGTTGTAAACCCTGCTCCCCTGGTTTTTTTTCGGGTCTGAATCGGCGACCGAATAATACGATAAGTTTTATTTTTTAAGGAGAAAGTAAAATCAACGCTTGTCAGATGATCTTCTTCTGCAAAATCACTTCGTAAATCCTGTGCTGACCGCTCTTCCCCACTTGTTTTCCCGTATAAAGCAAATGCGATCGCATCAAAAATTGTTGTTTTCCCCGCCCCTGTTTTACCTGAGATTACGAACATCGTTCTTGAGCCGAGTTCTTCGAAGTTTATTTCTTCAGTTTTTGCATAAGGGCCAAATGCGTGTATGATTAATTTTTTTGGTCTCATGACTGATCACTTCCTTTGAGGCTGACATTCATATTCTTTTCTACTTCTCTCTCAATTTCTTCGGTCCATTCAGCTTCAGTGACATATTCAAAAAATCTTTTAAAAAGTTGTGTATCTGTAAGATTTTCTTGTTTCCCGCGCGCTTGACGCTCCATTTTTTTATCACGTTCTGACGTTTCTCTTTCGAGGTGCAGTACATTTGGATAGATGGATCTAAGCCTGTTAATAGGATCGATCAATGCCCCTTCATCCGTAAGCACTGCTTTAATATAATCTTCTTTATTTTCATAAAAACTCTGATCCATCAGCTCATCCATAGATCCGCGTAAAATAACAAGGTCTTTTTTAGGCTTCAGCAGCATCTCTTTTACTGATGCCTGATTGTTTTCAATCGTTACACATTTCACCATTTTTGTATGAGTTGCTTCTGAAAATGAATATTTTAAGAGTGATCCTGAATAATGAACTTTTTCATCTTTTATCGCATGCGGACTATGCAGATGCCCAAGAGCTGTATAGGTAAATGAATCAAATAATTCTTTTCCAACTGTTCCTGCTCCACCTACAGAAAGCGTCCGTTCAGAGTCAGTTGTTGATCCACCGGTTACAAATGAATGACCAACAAGCACTTCAGGTTTCTGACCAAAATCACTTTTTGATGAGATTGATGCCACAATCCGCTGCATTGCATCGTGATGGTTCGTAATTGAATCATCATGAAAGATTTCCTTTATAACAGATGGCTCTGCGTAAGGTACTGAATGAAATCTCACACCTTTAATTTCAGTCCCTGATAATTCCGGGTGCCACTTCCCAGTAACATGAAGATTGGAATGCTTATACCAGGCTGAACCGAAGGCGATACGATCTGCACTATCATGATTCCCTGAGATCGCCACAATCGGAATTTTCATTTCAACATTTAATTTGTATAAAGTTTCATTTAATAGATTTACAGCTTCAGCAGGAGGTACTGAGCGATCATACAAATCACCAGCAATTACAATGGCATCAGGCTTTTCCTGTTCTGCCAATTTTATAAATTGATTAAGAATATCAGCCTGATCTTCTGTCATATAAACACCATGGACGAGCTTGCCGAGGTGCCAGTCCGCTGTATGTAAGAATTTCATTATTTCATTCCCCTTTTATGCATATTGTTTAAATTATATCAGAACACGCGTTTGTAAAACATGTTCGGGTTATGTAAAACTAAAAACGTATAAAAATTCATACTTTTGACCGATTTATTAATTTGAATTTTCAGATATTATTGTATATACAACCGAAAGGAGGAAACGGTATGAGAAAAATCGAAACAGAATACGTTGAACATCATGATCTGGAATCTGAAGACTACATCCGTGTTACTGCTGACAACGAAAATATTTATGAAGTCCGCCGTGAAAACCTACACCAGTTACTCTCTCTTGGCTATCGACAGGTAAAATGATTCCTGCCTCCTTCCTTATTCACACAGATGACAAACTTCATACATGTCTTTATAAACCAGTTCTTGAAGCCATCCATAAACTCCTTTATAATAATCGTAGATTAAGTGAACGGAGTGACGAATGTGCTTGAAGGCTGGTTTTTATGGTTTATACTTTTCTGGGTCGTAGTACTTGTCTCTTTGTTTGGAATCGGCGGATTTTTTATGTTCAGGAAATTTCTTAAAAGAATGCCAAAAGAAGATGGAAAATCAGACCTCGACTGGGAAGAACATTATGTTAATCAGACAATCCATTTATGGGGTACTGAAGAAAAGGCCCTCTTAAATGAGCTTGTCAGCCCGGTTCCTGAATTATTTCGTGATGTCGCCAAGCAAAAAATCGCTGGCAACATAGGCAAACTTGCAGTGAAAGAAAAAGCTGATAAAATCACGCTGGATTTGATTGTAAGAGGTTATATTGTAGCGACTCCAAAAAGAGATCATAAGTTTCTAAGAAAAAAATTGAATGAATTGAATATAGACATCACAGAATATGAAGATTTATTTGCCTTATAAAAAAACATCACAATGAATGTGATGTTTTTTTATGTTTATTTAAGCCATTTGAGCAGGTTGAGGGTCTGCCCCTTTTTCAATTTTTTTATATTGAATCAGCATTGCACTTCTCCATGGCACGATCATACCAAATGCTAAAATCCAGAACATGCCGCTTAACGTTCCGAGTTCAATTGTCGTACTTAATGCCAGCTTCATAATAATTCTGAGTACGAGCAGACCGATCAGGATAAACGGAAATGCCTTAGAGGCCTTCAGATAAATACCATCATCCTTCTGCTCAAACTTGGAAGTTTTAATGAGTACAATGGAAAATAAGGCCCCAACGACAAGTGCTTCAACTGCCTCTAAAGGTGTGACACGGAAATATGGAAAGATAAACATTAAAGCGCCGGTACTCATAAAGATCGGAGGCAAAAAAATTTTTTTAGCTGTTACAGGTTTTTTAGCAGCTTTTAATCTGATTATAAATACAGCCGTTCCCATAATGACAGCGGCAATTGTTGAAAGATATACAAGCATTAGCACCCATCCTTACTTACATATGTAAAACCTCAATTAAGTATAATTGAGATTTCTCAGTTTGTAAAAGGCGCTTTTTACATTATTTATTGATTACTCTGCTCAGTGATTCGACTACACGGGTTCCGTCAAAAGGCTTTACAATAAAATCCTTCGCCCCTGCTTCAATCGCTTCAATCACCATTTTTTGCTGGCCCATTGCAGAACACATAATAATATTTGCCTTAGGATCTTCTCTTAAAATTTCTTTGGCTGCAGATATACCGTCCATCACCGGCATGGTAATATCCATTGTTACAAGGTCCGGGTTAAGTGATTTATACTTTTCAACCGCTTCCTCTCCGTTTTCGGCCTCACCAACCACCTGAAATGAAGAGCTTTTCAATACATTTTTCAAAGTCATTCTCATAAACTTTGCATCATCTACAACAAGAACTTTTGTCATTTAATCACCCTTATAAATATAGTTAATATTAACTATACACCTAAACCAAAAGTCCTTCAACAGAGAGATATTTCATCTTTTAAATATATTTTATTATTTCCCTAATGCTGATTAAGTTTTGACCAAAAATAAAGACTGAGACAAGTGTCTCAGCCTGATCATGTCCGAATTTCAATGATGTGCATTTATTAGAACCCTGTAAAATCCCCAAAGATCGGAAGCATAAGTTCAATAATCCAGGTCAAACCGTCAAAAAACAGAATGATTCCCATCCCGATCATGACCCAGCCACCTGTTTTCATAATAGCCAAGCTTTTCTTTTTGATCCAGCTTGTTTTACCAAGAAAGAAAGAAAGAATAAAAAACGGTAGCGCAAACCCAAGGAAGTATGCCATCATATATGGAAAGCCTGATCCTGGATTGGATGCTGACAGCGTGAACACTGCGCCTAGAATAGGTCCCATACAAGGCGTCCAGCCGGCTGCAAAAGCCAGACCTATTAGAAGAGATCCAAAGTATCCTGATGGGCGGGATTTAAAGCTCAGCCTTCTTTCCTTCATAAGGAATTCAGGAGAAAATACGCCAACGATCACTAAACCGAACACTACGATTAAAATGGCACCAATTTGTCTGATAAAGTCCTGGTATTGGATAAACACATCAGAGATCCAAGTTGAAGTAAATGCCAGCCCTATAAAAACCAGCAGAAAACCCAATAGAAAGAATAATGTATGCAGAAGACTGGATTTCTGTCTCATCCCTTTACCCTTAGATAAATCGTCAACTGACATTCCAGTAATATATGACAGAAATGCTGGATAAAGCGGTAACACACAGGGAGATACAAAGCTTAAAAATCCTGCCCCGAATGCCCATAAAATATTTAAATCGCCCATAAAAACACTCCGATCCGTATTCGCTAGCTTCATTTTAGCAAATCTGCCGTCAGTTCTCATTGTCCTGAATATAATATGTACATAACAATTTTAAAGAAGTTATAGTTTTGTCACAAATGAACTTGTAAAAATAATGGAATTAGGGATTAATTTCTTTTCAATTTCCCCTTTTTTCTGTATACTAGACCCTAAGTTAATTGAATGACAAATAATGTATAGGTTCCTGCTACAGAGGATCCTGATGAAAGGGTAGACTTTGAATGGGGGAGCAACAAAAAAAGCTACTTGAAGCAATTGAAAAAAAACGTCAGGTATTAATACGTACCGCTGCACAAGAAGGATTATCATCCCCTTCAGCTGTCCGTTATTCACAGGAGCTTGACGATCTGCTTAATGAATTTGAGAAAACACACACTTACAGTCCCGCTGCGTTAGAAGTGCAGACAAAATAAAAAAGACTTCCGGCTGATGGAAGTCTTTTTTATTTTTCTTTGAATGTTGCGTTCTTTTAAAAAGCTGTGTAATGATGTCGCAGGTTTTAACTAAAGCATAATAAAAGGTACCTCTATTAGATAGAAGTACCTGTTAATTTATTATTTGCCCTGTTGTTTATTCATAGCACTCATCATCTGATTGATTTTCTTCTGCGACGGTTTCATACCCATCTGCATCATCATCATGCGAAGCATTTGCTCATTGATTGGCGGGTTCTTTTTAAGATAAGTCATCATATATTTACGTGCGATGAAGAATCCAAGTGCGACTCCGGCCAGCAAAGCAACAACAATTAACACAATTGCAAGCCATAATTCCATTTCATATTGCCTCCTATTTGTTACTTTCATATAAAAGTGTACAAGAACACTGCGCATTATACAATCATTTATTACAGAATTCGAGCAGTTATATTAAATTTATTTTAACATCTTAAGGTCCTTTTCACAAATAAAGCCGGTGAGCAGTTTTCATGCTCACCGGCTTTAAAAACCTAATTAAGATTGTAACAAAGCTTCCACTCTTTTTACAACATTTTCAACTGTGAAACCGTACTCTTCAAGCACTTTTCCACCTGGAGCCGAAGCACCAAATGTATCAATACCTAATACGTCTCCTTCATCACCTGTATAACGTTCCCAGCCAAGTGGCGAGGCCATTTCAAGCGCAAAACGCTTTTTCACGTTTTTTGGCAGAACAGACTGCTTATAGTCAGCTGACTGCTTTTCAAAGCGATCCCAAGATGGCATAGATACAACTGCAGCATCAATGTTTTTCTCGCGAAGTGATTGCTGAGCTTCATATGCAAGACCCACTTCAGATCCACTAGCAAGCAGAAGTACATCTGCTTCACCCTTTTCAGCTGGTGAAATCACATATGCACCTTTTTTAACGCCTTCATAAGCGCTATCAGCAGAACCAGGCATCGTCGGAAGACCCTGACGCGTTAATACAAGCGTTGTAGGATGATCCGTTGCTTCCATTGACAGCTTCCATGCAGCTGCAACTTCATTACCATCAGCCGGCCGTATCACTGATAATCCAGGCATTGCTCTAAGTGATGGTAATTGTTCAACAGGTTCATGTGTCGGGCCATCTTCACCGACTGCAATACTGTCATGAGTGAATACATAAGTAACCGGAATACCCATTAATGCTGACAGTCTGATGGCCGGTCTGACATAATCGCTGAATACAAAGAATGTACCTCCGTAAACGCGAAGCCCTCCGTGTAGCGCCATTCCATTCAACGCTGTTCCCATTGCGAACTCACGTACACCAAACCAGATATTTCTGCCATCTGGTGTTTCAGGTGTAAAGTCTGCTTCATCCTTCATCATCGTGTTATTAGATCCCGCAAGGTCTGCTGAACCTCCAAACAATGTTGGGACAGTTTTAGAGATCGCATTTAATACCTCTCCTGAAGATGCACGGCTTGCAAGTGATTTACCTTCCTCATATACAGGAAGATCCTGATCCCAATTATCAGCCAGTTTTCCATTAATCGCATCTTCAAGCTCCTGCGCTAATTCAGGATAAGCAGATTTATAGCTTTGGAATTTTTCATTCCATTCTTTTTCTTTCTCACTGCCAGTTTGAACAACAAGCTCTTCAAAACGCTTATAGACTTCATCTGGCACATAAAATGCTTCTTCTGCTTCCCACTGGTAAGCTTCCTTAGCAAGTGTAGTTTCGTCCGTACCGAGAGGAGCTCCGTGTGCTTTTGAAGTACCGGCTCTGTTAGGAGAACCGAAACCAATCACAGTTTTAATTTCAATCATTGTAGGACGGCTTGTATCAGCCTGTGCTTCCTTAATTGCATCCGCAACATCAGCTACATCATTACCGTCATCTACACGGATATATTGCCAGTTATATGATTCAAATCTCTTTTTAACACTCTCAGAAAACGAGCGGTCAAGATCGCCGTCGAGGGAGATATCATTTGAATCATAAAGAACGATCAATTTATCCAGCTGAAGATGTCCTGCAAGTGACGCTGCTTCTGAAGAAACACCCTCCATTAGGTCGCCATCGCCACATAATGCATAAGTATAATGGTCAACCACATTGTGGGTTTCACGGTTGTACTTGGCACCTAAATGCTTTTCAGCCATTGCCATTCCTACAGCCATACCAATTCCCTGTCCAAGCGGTCCAGTAGTTGCCTCCACGCCTTTCGTATGTTTGTATTCAGGGTGACCTGGCGTTTTAGATCCCCATTGTCTGAAATTTTTAATCTCATCAAGTGATAAATCGTATCCGGAAAGATGCAGCAGGCTGTAAAGAAGCATCGAGCCGTGTCCTGCTGAAAGTACAAAACGATCACGGTCAAACCAGTCCGGGTTCTTCGGGTTGTGATTCATAAATTGAGTCCATAAAGTATATGCAAATGGAGCAGCCCCCATAGGCAGTCCCGGATGACCCGAGTTCGCTTTATCAATTGCATCAATTGATAACGTTCTGATTGTGTTAATTGCTAAGTCGTCTGTCTTGTTAAACATCATCTACATCCTCTCTAAACTCACGTGATACGTCTTATTGTACAAAAAAAAAGAAGAGATGTACAAACATCTCCTCTTTTATTCATAATTCTTCAGATTCATCAATGGTACAAGAAAATAATTAGTTCATCTTATTCCTGTTCTTTGCATCCTTGAGCTTTTGTGGAGTTACATCTTTACCTTCCGGGTCAACAACAGTCACATTTTCAATTGTCTGTTTCATTGATCCTCTGAATGCCTGTAAATATTCCTGTCTCAAAACCTGCTGTTCCTCAGCTTCAGTCCTTGTGAGCGTATCTTCTTTTGATTTTTTAGAGAGTTCATTTATTCTTTTGATTTTCTCATTAGATAACATGTCTTTCACCCTTTCTTTCAGGTAGGCTTCTATGTATGTTAAAAGAAAGGGGGAAGTTTGACAAGTAATATGTTTACTTCGCTTCTGATTCCATATATTCCGTATACCTTCTATGAACGGTCGCCTTGGAAACCGGATGACCTAGTCCGCGTAAAACAGATGAAATCTCCTGGAACGTCAGACCGTTACCGCGGAGTCTTACAATTTCATCTACCGGGATTTCAATCTTATCCCTTCCTTCTTTATTACCACGGTTTTTCAGATTCTTTTGAGGTTTAAATCCTTTTTCAACTGCCCGCTTCATCCCTCTTTTTATCTTCAGATTATGAAGTTTTCTCTGATGCTCCTCAACCATACTGACAATCTGGAGGATCATTGAATCTGATTCAGACAGTTGCAATTCACCATCATGAGCGATTGTATATATTTTTATACCCTCTTTTTGAAGCGTGTGTAACAATGCGATCTTCGCATTTCCGCGTCCTATCCGTGTTTCATCCTGAATTAAAAGACCTTCTGCTTCATATAAACGTACATGATCAAGCAGTTCAAAAACACCTTCTCGATCCAGGTCATATCCACTTTCTTTTTTACTGATAATTGAAACGATCTGGTAGTTCATTTTATCAGCAAGAATTTTCAATTCATCTTCCTGCCGTGAAAGTGAAGTCTCCTGAGTTTCTTTTTCAGTACTGACTCTGCAGTAAATTATTACCTTCAACACGATCACTCCTTATTTCCGATCAGATGCCAGGTGAATCGCGTCATCACTGAATTTAAATGCCTCTTCTGGTACGGGAAGCTCCAGCTGTTCTCCTGCCACTATCATATGAGAGGAAAGTCCGTTATGTTCAGTTACCCATTCTATAAACCCTTCAGGCGTCATAGAAGTATGGCTTGCGTATTCTTCAGCATACGCCCAAAGCGTGTCCCCTTTTTGCACTGTAATTTCTGCATACGTTGCATCACTGTCAGCTGTATTCGTAAAAACAAGAAATAAGCTGAAAAAAAGTGCAGTCACCACGAATAGAATAACAAATGAATATTTTCTCCACAATGCAGTCATGATTGATCGCCTCCATCGAATATGTGTTCGCTTTTATTATTTTGAGTATAATACGAACATTTGTTTTGGTCAACACAAAAAACTCGAACTTATGTTTGTATTTTCAAAACCCATATGCTATAATTTAGAAAAGTTTTAAACTGAAAAGAGGTGCTGCAATATGAAGAAATTATCAAAGCGACAGCTTGATATATTAAACTTTATAAAACGTGAAGTTCAGGACAAAGGTTATCCGCCTTCTGTCCGAGAAATTGGACTTGCTGTCGGATTAGCTTCAAGCTCTACGGTACATGGACATCTTGCAAGACTTGAAAGTAAAGGGTTAATCAGAAGAGATCCTACAAAACCGAGAGCAATTGAAGTCATTTCCCTTGAAGAGGAAAAAATTCCAACTCAACGTGTAGTCAATGTCCCACTCGTTGGTAAAGTAACAGCAGGCTCACCTATTACTGCAATAGAAAATGTGGAAGAATATTTCCCTCTTCCTGAAAGGCTCGCATCTTCAGATGACGCTGTGTTCATGTTGGAGATCATGGGAGATTCTATGATTGAAGCAGGAATTTTAGACGGAGATCTTGTAATTGTTAAACAACAAAATACAGCTAACAACGGTGATATTGTTGTCGCAATGACTGATGAAGATGAAGCAACCGTTAAACGTTTCTTTAAAGAAAAAGACTTCGTCAGACTGCAGCCGGAAAATTCCTCAATGGCACCTATTATTCTTAATAATGTCTCCATACTTGGAAAAGTTGTAGGGGTATACAGACAGGTTCATTAAAAAAGCTGAACGCTTTGACAAAATTGTCAAAGCGTTCAGCTTTTTTAATGTTACTCAGATTTTTTACTGGTTTGATAACACCTTTTTGATATAAGTTGAAACTTCATCCGGAATTTCTATAGGAAGCATATGACCGCCAGTTTCAAACATATGAGGTACACAGGTTCTGATTTTGTTCTCTGCTTCTTCCAGCAGCTGAAAAGGGTCATATATTACTTCTTCACGTCCAACGGCAATATTTACAGGCATCATCAGTGATGCAAGTTCCTCACTTTTAAACTTTTTTGGTGGTGTCATCACATATTCCCAGCTGACATATTTTTGCCCAAGAAAGTAAAGCTTAAAAAGCTTCTCATGTCCCTCCTGCCTCCTCACAGTCAGCCACCTGCAAAATTGATTAATAACCAGTGACTCCCTGGGAATCAGGTTGGTGAGCAGAAGTCTTGAATAGAACGATCTGTTCATTCTTTTTATTGAAGCAGCAGGCGATAAAACAATCAGTGATTTAACACGGTCAGGGTTTAAAATCGCATAATTCAATGCGTGCCACCCGCCATTTGAATGACCAACGATTGTTACTTTTGCAAGCATTAGAGCATCAAACAGCTCAGTAATCCAAGTTTTATAATCTTCACGTTCGTTTAGGTGTTCTTTCGTGTCGCTATAATTAAATTCTCCGAGTACATCAACAAAATATAATCTGTAATCGTCTTTAAGATTCCTGGCTACTGCATACCATTCAGCTGAACTAAAACCAAAAGCATGAAAAAATACAACTGGTTCATTATCCTGCTGACCACAGGTTAAGACTGATACATCTCCAAACGATGTATTAAAAATTTGTTCTTCATATGGAATATCCCACAACCCCATCACTTTATCATGTGCATTCTTATATTTCTTATAGCCTTCTTTCGATTTAAATCCTCTATATGTGTCTGCCAAGGCAATACCCCCCTCACTATTTACTATACCCAATTTTTTTAAATGCTGTTCTTTTCCATAAAAAAAACCGGAAGCTGTGCAGCTTCCGGTTTCTAGATGATTAATACATTTCTAAATACTGTTCTCTCTCCCATGGGTGAACCTGTGTACGGAACATATCCCATTCGATTTCTTTGGCCTCTACGAAGTGCTCAAAAATGTGATCTCCAAGTCCATCGATAATGACCTGATCTTTCTTCAGCTCTTCAAGTGCTGCAAAAAGAGTGCCTGGAAGATCTTTGATGCCTGCAGCTTCGCGTTCTTCCTTATCCATTACATAAATGTTTCTGTCAATTGATTCCGGTGGCGTCAGACCATTTTTAATGCCATCAAGTCCCGCTTTAAGCATAACTGCCATTGCAAGGTATGGGTTAGCAGATGGATCTACTGAACGCACTTCCACACGAGTACTCATTCCACGAGAAGCTGGAATTCTTACAAGTGGACTACGGTTTCTTGCAGACCATGCAATGTAGCAAGGTGCTTCATAGCCCGGTACAAGGCGCTTGTATGAGTTTACAGTAGGGTTTGTTACAGCTGTAAATCCTGAAGCGTGCTTAAGGATACCCGCCATAAATTGCTTCATTGTTTCACTAAGCTGCTTATCAGCATTTTCATCAAAGAATGAGTTTTTACCCTCTTTGAATAGTGACATGTTAAAGTGCATACCTGATCCGTTAACACCAAATAGTGGCTTAGGCATAAACGTTGCATGTAAACCATGCTTTCTTGCAATTGTTTTAACAACAAGCTTAAACGTTTGAATATCATCACAAGCAGATACGGCATCAGCATATTTAAAGTCGATTTCGTGCTGACCAGGCGCAACCTCATGGTGAGAAGCTTCAATTTCAAAGCCCATTTTTTCAAGTTCAATTACAATATCCCGGCGGCAGTTTTCCCCAAGATCAGTTGGTGCAAGGTCAAAATATCCACCTTTATCATTTAACTCAAGTGTTGGTTCACCGTTAACATCCAGCTTGAACAGGAAGAATTCCGGCTCAGGCCCTAAATTAAAATCAGTAAATCCAAGCTCCTCCATCTCTTCTAGAACGCGCTTTAAGTTGTTTCGCGGATCTCCTGAGAATGGTGTACCATCCGGATTATAAATATCACAGATCAAACGGGCAACTTTTCCATCACCAGCTGTCCAAGGGAATACTACCCATGTATCAAGGTCCGGGAATAGGTACATATCTGACTCTTCAATACGTACAAATCCTTCGATTGATGAACCATCAAACATCATTTTATTATCAAGTGCTTTTTCCAGTTGGCTTACAGGAATCTCAACGTTTTTGATCGTACCAAGAATATCAGTGAATTGAAGTCTGATAAAGTTTACATTTTGCTCCTTAGCCATTTTCATAATGTCTTCTTTTGAATACGTACTCATGTGTAGTTCCTCCTGTTTTTTATGTAATTTTTTTAACGAAAGAACCTTGAAAGGTCTCCCGCTCTCAAACTGTTTTTGCTGTACTTGCCATTACCCATCATTTCCTGTTTTAACAGTTTTCTTAATTCATTCTCTGATAAGTCCGGCTTTTTAGCAGGTCGATCTGAATCGGCTTCTGTGCCATCCCCCAGGATCCGCTTAATTCCAGCCATATTGACACCTTGCTCAAGCAAATCTTTAATCTCAAGCAGTTTATCAATATCGTTTAATGAAAAGAGACGGCGGTTACCTTCCGTTCTGGCCGGAGTGACTAACCCATGCTCTTCATAGTAGCGAATCTGACGGGCGGTTAAATCGGCCAGCTGCATGACTGTTCCTATAGGAAAAAGCGGCATGCTGCGTCTAATATCACTGCCCATCATATAACCCCTTTCTTGCCTGTCGACTATTTAACTATATAACATGTTAAATTTTCTGTCAACAACATGTCAGGTTTTATAACATGATATTTTACGAACTATTTTTTTGTTCCCTTATTACATACCTTTTATGCATAAATGTTAAAAATAAATAATTTTTATTCAAATTTTTATACAAAAAAACTGAGACAATTACTGCCTCAGCTTTTAATAATGTATAATTGTAAACTTTAATTATATGGATTTCATTTTTTGCAGCGCAGCAGTTATCGCTATTTTAATATGCTCATATGTTAGGCCGCCCTGAATATAAGCTGCATAAGGAGGTCTCAGTGGTCCATCAGCCGATAACTCTATACTCGACCCCTGAACAAAAGTTCCTGCAGCCATAATAACATCGTCCTCATAGCCCGGCATGTAATCAGGGTAAGGAGTAAAGTGAGCATTTACAGGAGAAAACTCCTGTACGCCCTGACAAAAAGCGATCATTTTTTCTCGGTCACGAAATTCAACAGCCTGAATGAGGTCCGTTCTGAACTCGTTCCATGCGGGTGAGGTAATCATCCCGGCTTCTTCTAACAATGCAGCTGTATACACCGCTCCCTTCAGTGCCTGACTGACTACATGAGGGGCAAGGAAAAAACCCTGATACATTTCCTGAAGTGCATTCAGACTGGCACCTGCTTCTGCACCAATTCCCGGAGATGTCATTCGGTAAGCACAAAGATCGATCAATTGCTGTTTTCCTGCAAGATAGCCACCTGTTTTCGCAAGACCTCCACCCGGGTTTTTTATTAATGAGCCAGCGATTAAGTCAGCTCCGGCTTCAATCGGCTCCTGTGATTCAACAAACTCCCCGTAACAATTGTCCACAAATACAATAACATCCGGATAATGCTTTTTAATTGCCTGTACTGCTTTTTTAATGTCTTCAATAGTGAATGACGGCCTGATCGCATATCCCTTAGAACGCTGAATACCAATTACTTTTGTATTACCTTTCATATTTGAAAGTACGCTGTCGACATCTATCTTTCCATCTTTAAGATCCGTCTGCTGATAATGAATATGAAAATCTTTTAAAGAACCGTTATCAGATCCTCTCAGACCTATGATTTCTTCAAGCGTATCATAAGGCTTTCCAGTTATATAGTGCAGTTCGTCTCCCGGTCTTAAAATGCCAAAAAGTGCAATATTAATTGCATGAGTCCCCGAGATTATCTGAGGCCTGACTAGTGCTGCATCTGCTTTAAATGTATCAGCATAAACTGCTTCCAGTGCGTCACGGCCATGATCATCATATCCATACCCTGTGCTCGGGTGAAAATGACTGTCACTGATTTTCTTATTTTTAAAAGCCTGAAGCACCTTCAGCTGATTAAATTCAGCAATTTTTTCGATTTCTCTATGGCGCCAGGCAATTTTTTTTTCAATGTTATTACTTAATGTAAAGGTTTCTTCTGAGTAGAATTGATCAATCATGCAAACGCTCCTGAACTAAATTTTACTTGCCAACGGGTGGTATTTACTGATATATCCTTCAGCAAGGTAATGTTCTTCTTCTTCAACAAATGATAATTTTAACAGCATACTTTCTTTTTTCAGCTGGGCTAAAACCTTTCCATCATCTGATGAAATCGTCATCGTATATGGCTTTAATATTTGTTTAGCCTCTTTTTCAATTTCAGTCAGCACTTTTTTACTTTCTTTTTTTGCTGCACTCATCAGTACAAACGGATCACTCCGGTCGGCTACAAACTCACTGCTGAGAAGGTCTTCTTTATTATAAACGGTCATTCTTGGAATCTGGTCCATCTCGAGTTCATTCAGAAGCTTTTTCACTGTTTTTTCATGATCAGCGTGATTAGGATGAGACGCATCTACAACGTGCAGTAGAAAATCAGCTTCTTTAACTTCTTCAAGTGTAGACCTGAATGAAGCGATCAACGATGTCGGCAGGTCCTTAATAAATCCTACAGTATCTGTCATAATAGTTTCGAAGCCACTAGGCAGAATACATTTCCTTGATAAAGGATCGAGTGTAGCAAAAAGTTGATTCTCTTCAAATGAATCTGCATGAGTGAGTAAATTAAATATCGTGGATTTTCCAGCGTTAGTATAACCGATTAATGCAATTTGAAATGCCTGATTCTGCTTTCTTCTATCCCTGTATATTGAACGGTGTCTGACAACCTGATCAAGCTTCTTTTTGATTTCCCTGATCTCTCTTCTAATATGTCTACGATCTGTTTCGAGCTTTGTTTCCCCTGGACCCCTTGTACCGATTCCTCCTCCAAGCCTTGACAGTTCAATACCCTGTCCACCAAGTCTCGGCAGCATATACTCAAGCTGGGCGAGCTGCACCTGCAGCTTACCCTCTTTAGAACGGGCCCGCTGTGCAAAGATATCGAGAATCAACTGTGTTCTGTCAATGACTCTAGCATCAAGTACCTCAGATAAATTTCTGTTTTGACTCGGAGATAATTCACTATTAAAAATAATCAGTTCCGGTTCATATTCTTCCGAGGCGGTTGTAAGTTCCTCTAGTTTCCCTTTACCAATATAGGTTGCAGGATGAACTTTTTCCATGTTTTGAATTAAATCCAACACCGGTTCGGCACCTGCTGTTTCAGCTAAAGCATGTAATTCATTCATTGATTCATTGAAGTCCTGATCTGTTCTGTCAGTATTTACCCCAACTAAAATCGCTCTTTCCATTTTCATTCAAAAACACACCCCTTTATTCCGATGTCAGTACATTTATTAAAATATGGATTCCTAAGATTGAATTGTATTCGATTCATGATACAATCAACTTTGGTTCAATTCAAGCGAAAGGCAGGAGGATAATCGTTGACCTGGGAAGTATTAAGTATGATTGGCACCATCGCTTTTGCAATTTCCGGTGCGATTATCGCAATGGAAGAAGAATACGACATTTTAGGCGTTTATATACTCGGAATTGTCACAGCCTTTGGTGGCGGGGCGATCAGAAATTTGTTAATCGGCGTTCCTGTCTCGGCTTTATGGGAACAGGGTATGTTTTTTCAGGTCGCACTTCTGTCAATCACCGCGGTATTTCTGTTTCCGCATAATTTACTGAAACACTGGAAACGGTGGGGTAATATTTTCGATGCAATGGGCCTTGCAGCTTTTGCTATCCAAGGTGCGATATATGCAGTGGAAATGAATCACCCATTAAGTGCAGTCATAGTAGCAGCAGTGCTGACAGGAAGTGGCGGCGGTATAATCCGTGATTTGCTCGCAGGCAGAAAACCGCTCGTACTGAGATCAGAAATTTATGCAGTGTGGGCTATTTTAGCAGGTTTTGCGGTCGGACTGGGCATCGCATCTGAGCCGTGGCAGCTATACCTGTTATTCATTATTACCACAGCGCTTCGTATTTTATCATATATTTACAAATGGAGATTACCTTTTAAGTCAATTCATACAGCACACTCTTAAGCAGAATCAGCCTAATGATTCTGCTTTTCTTTTTTATATGCTTCAATTCCTTTTATCACGTCTTCTTCAGAAATACCCATACAGTCTTTTCTCGTTAACCCATCATACCTTAAAAGACGAACTGCCTGGGCCCTGATAATAAATTCAACAAGATTCCTTACAAAACGGCCATTTCCTGAAAGATCCTCCATCTCTCTCATATTCCGTAACAGCATATCAGCTGCTGATTTTGATAAAGTATAATCTTTCATATAAAACATATTGAGCGCAATTTTATTCAGGTCCTTTAACGCGTAATCAGGAAAATACAGAATATGTGCAAAACGGCTTTTTAAACCGGTGTTCATCCGTAAAAAGCTGTTCATCTCTTTTTTGTAACCGGCAAGGATACAGATAAAACTTCCACTTTTATCTTCCATGTGCTTCACCAGCGTATCAATTGCTTCTCTTCCAAAGTCTTTTTCACCCCCGCGCGACAGTGAATAAGCTTCATCAATAAATAAAATGCCACCATCAGCTCTTTTAAGAAGTTCCCTCGTTCTAACGGCGGTGTGCCCGATATATTCCCCCACCAGATCCGCACGCTCCGCTTCCACAAGATGACCTTTTTCAAGTATATTTAATTCTTTTAGCAGTTCCGCCATGATTCTTGCAGCCGTCGTTTTCCCTGTGCCCGGGTTTCCATAAAACAGCATGTGATGTGAATGCCGTTCTGTTTTTAAGCCAAATTCTTCCCGCTTCTCATTTATGACAGCCCAGGCGGCTATTGTTTTCAAAGTTTCTTTGATATGGTCAAGGCCAACAAAATGTTTAAAGGCACTTTCGATCTTTTGCCATTCCTGACTTTCAATCTGTTGAGATGAATGTTTCTGGCTGATAATGAATTTAACCTGCCCGTTCATGATTCACCCCTCGGAAAATTTCATAACTCATTATATGAAAGTTCAAAAAGTACATGATAAATGAAAAAAAGCACGCCTTTTAGGCGCACTTTTTATTCGGCTTCTGTTTGAATGACAACATTTTTAGAAGGAACAAATGTTGAAATGGCATGCTTATATACTAATTGCTGCTTCCCTTCTGATTCCAGCATGACTGTAAAACTGTCGAACGCTTTAATCTGTCCACGGATTTGAAACCCGTTGAGCAGGAAGACCGTTACAAACGTGCTTTCTTTTCTTAATTGATTTAATACCTGATCCTGAATATTAACAGCTTGTTTCATCTGAGCGCCTCCTAAAATTGACTGTCTCTATCATGTTCGCCTTTAAAGACCAAATTCCTGCAAATAATCAATTATTTCCTTAATCTTTTTTTCTCTGTTTTCTGACATGTTAAACCACTTGAAGTCCATTTTATTACGAAACCATGTTAATTGTCTTTTTGCGTAACGTCTGGAATTCTGTTTTATCCGGTCCAGAGCGTCTTCGTAAGTGATTTCACCTTCAAAATAAGCATACAGTTCTTTATAGCCGATCGCCTGAACTGATGTTACATCTCTAATACCACTTTTATAGAGGCCTCTTACTTCTTCTACAAGCCCTTCTTCAATCATCATGTCGACTCTTTTATTAATTCTTTCATACAAAAGGTCCCTATCCATATCAAGACCAATTAACTCATGGTTGTAAAGCGGCTCAGGCGTTTGAATTGATTTTAACTCTGCTGGCGTCATACCGGTTGATTCAATAATTTCAAGCGCTCTGATGACACGCCTTACATTATTCGGATGTATTGCAGATGCGGTAACACCATCTAGCTCCGTCAGCTTCTTATGGAGATCAACTCCCTCCTGATGCGCTTTTTCGAGCTGCAACCTGATCGTATCGTCTTTTCCTTTATCAGAGAAGTTGTAGTCATATAAAACCGATTGAATGTAAAGCCCCGTCCCTCCGGTTAGTACCGGTATGGAACCACGGGTATGTACTTCATAAATTTTTTCTCTGACAGCCCGCTGATACTCAGCTGCAGAAAAGGACTGCTCAGGACCGAGAATATCAAACAGATGATGAGGGACCCCCTGCATTTCTTCAGGTTTAATTTTAGCCGTTCCGATATCAAGCCCTCTGTATACCTGCATGGCATCCCCATTAATTACTTCACCTTTAAGTGCTTTTGAAAGCCTGATACTGAGTTCAGTTTTACCTACAGCTGTAGGTCCTGCAATAACAATTACCTTATTTCTCATTTAATCCCTCTACTTTTCCAAGCCAATTCACAATATCACCGATAACTTGTTCTGAATTAAGTTCATTCAGCATTTCATGACGACCATTCTCATATAGATGTACTTCAACTGACTCAATAGCGGAGTCTGTGTAGATCTGAGCTGATTTAAAAACACCTTTTCCAAAATCACCTACAGGATCATCTACTCCACTTACAAACAGTATCGGTAGATCTTTACGAATCTGAGCGATTTCCTTTTGATTATAAATCATTCTAATTCCATTAAATAGTACTTTGTAAAATCTATTTGTTGTTACAAATCCGCACAATGGGTCATCAATATACTTTTGAACTTCTTTTTCATCTGATGAAAGCCAGTCGAAAGAAGTTTTTGAATCAGGAAATGACTGATTGTAACTGCCAAATGACAGCCTGTTCAATAACGCTGCTTTTTCAGTTGGCTGATAAGCAGTCAGCACTGAAGCAAGAACCGTTGCAGGTATTCCTATTACCCCAAGTGGACCATTAGAACCTGATAACATAACTCCATCATACTCTGCCGAATGAGTCTGAATAACTCTTCTGGAAATGAAAGAGCCCATGCTGTGACCAAGAAGATAGACTTTCCCAGTACTCAGACATCGGTTTTTAATTTCAATTACATCTTTTGCCAGTCTGTTGAAGTCTGCACTTATGCCGTAATCACCAAATTGCCCGTTGTTTTCAGCTGTCAGCCCATGACCTCTGCAGTCATGCCCGAATACATGATAACCAGCTTGATTTAAACGCTTAGCTAAATCTTCATAACGACCAATATGCTCTGCCATTCCATGGCAGAGCTGAATTGATCCTTTTATATGAGGCTGGTCGGAATTCCAAATCACTGTATGGAGATTCTGACCGTCTGATGTTCTGATGAAAAATGACTCTTTCATTTAACCACCCCAAAGCTTTTATTTAACCGGCTCAACAGCATCATGAAGCTCATTTTCAAGCTCTTCCTGATATGACTGATAAGTCGCTTCATCCCATTCAAGCAGGTTTTGCATTAATTTTAACACAACATTCTTTTGTGCGTGCACTGCATGAATGTCAAAGAATAAACGACCTGTTCTGCGAATAAAGAAGTCCACAGGCTTTACTGTCATTTCTTCCTGTATTGCATACACAACCTCAGCATATAGTGCAGGTGTCATTGGTGACTCAAGCTGCATGCCTTTGGCTGCATGCGCAAGTGTAAATAATTTATCAGCATTCGAGCCATAAAATGCTGCAATTCGCTTACCTTCCTGCTCAGTCAATCCGAACTGAACAGCTTCTTTTGCTTTTGCATCAACAAATTGCTGATAATTTGATGAGCCGCCAAATTCCGCACCTGATAGAGGAAGGTGAACAGTTTTACACTTTGAAAAAGATTTTTTCGCTTCTTTTTTCAGACGTTCAGCCGCAAGGTCAACTACGTGTTCAGCCATTTTGCGGTAACCGGTAAGCTTACCGCCTGCAATTGTAATCAGCCCGCTCTCATGCTCCCATACTTCATCTCTTCTTGAGATTTCAGATGGATCTTTCCCTTTTTCAAAAATCAGCGGACGTACACCTGCCCAGCTGGACTCAACGTGGTCTTCTGTTACCTCCACGCCAGGGAACATATAATTAACCGCATCTAATAAATAACGCTGGTCTTCAGCTGTCATTTTAGGATTAGACGTATCTTTATCACTGCCATATAAAGTATCAGTTGTTCCAATATAGGCTTTACCGTCACGCGGAATCGCAAACATCATTCTGCCATCCGGTGTGTCAAAATATAACGCCTGATTTAACGGGAATACTGATTGGTCAATTACAATGTGTACACCCTTTGTCAGCTGCAGTTCTTTATCATTTGTTGAATAGTCTTTATTTCTGACTTTATCTACCCATGGTCCTGCAGCGTTGATTACTTTTCTGCCAAGTATTGTTTGTGTATCACCTGTAATCTGGTCCTTTACTTCCACTCCTGATACTTTCTTTTTATCATAAGTGAACCTTTCAGCTTTCACATAATTTATAAAGTCAGCACCATTTTCTACTGCTTTTTTTATTATTTCAAGCGTTAGTCTTGCGTCGTCTGTACGGTATTCAACATAATAGCCTGCACCTTTCAGTCCTTCCTGCTTCACTAGAGGCTCTTTTTCCGTCGCTTCAGATGCACTAAGCATTTTTCTGCGCTCCTG
This sequence comes from Jeotgalibacillus malaysiensis, assembly GCF_044789845.1. Lineage (NCBI taxonomy): Bacteria > Bacillati > Bacillota > Bacilli > Caryophanales > Caryophanaceae > Jeotgalibacillus > Jeotgalibacillus malaysiensis. Next base: position 1,723,271 of record NZ_CP085252.1, on the reverse strand, counting down.
CTTTTTAACACCTGCAAGGTAATCATATACACGAAGCCCCACTGATGTTGAAAACTTACCGAATGTACCGCCTTTATGAATCGGTAGCATCATCCATTCGGGCGACGTGACGTGTGGTGCATTTTCAAAAACGATCGCTCTTTCTTTCCCAACCTCAGCAACGAGTTTCACTTCAAATTGCTTCAGGTAACGCAGTCCACCATGTACGAGCTTAGTTGAACGGCTTGATGTTCCACCTGCAAAGTCCTGCATTTCGATCACAGCAACTTTCATACCGCGCGTTACTGCATCAAGTGCAATCCCGGCACCTGTAATACCACCGCCAATAATGACTACATCATATAAATCCTCTGACATTTTCTTCAGCTTTTCTGATCTGTTCACACTTGAAAAATTCATAAATATCCTCCTTTAACCTATAGCATTGTTGACTCTGTATTTTTTATTAAAAGTAAAAAAAGAGAGACCGAATCCATATATGAAAAAACTCATAATGAATCCAGGCCTCTCTGCTCTCTACCCCGTTTATTAACTTGACTCAATCATAACATATTAGAGGTTTACTTAAAAGCCTGAGCTGCTTTTACAGCTTTTTGCCAGCCGCTGTAAAGCTGATCACGATTCTCTATATCCATTACAGGATCAAATTCCTTATCAGTTTTCCACATCTCCGCGATTTCATCTTTACTTTCCCAGAAACCAACAGCAAGCCCTGCCAGGTACGCTGCACCAAGAGCTGTTGTTTCACTGATGACCGGACGCTCTACGGGAACATTTAACATATCACTCTGGAACTGCATCAGGAAATCGTTTTGAACTGCCCCTCCGTCAACCCTTAGTTTTTTAAGCTCAATCCCTGAATCCTTTTCCATTGCATCGAGTACATCTTTTGTCTGATAAGCTAGACTTTCTAATACAGCACGGACAAAGTGCTCTTTTGATGTTCCACGGGTCAACCCAAATACTGCTCCTCTGACATCGCTATCCCAATAAGGGGTTCCAAGTCCTACAAATGCCGGTACTACATATACACCATCAGTCGAGTCAACTCTCTTTGCGTAATCTTCACTTGCTGAAGCAGTTTTAAGCATGCGCATCCCATCGCGCAGCCACTGAATTGCACTGCCGGCAACAAAAATACTGCCTTCAAGCGCATACTCAACTTTACCATCAATTCCCCACGCAAGAGTTGTTAAAAGGCCACTGTCAGATTTAACTGATTTTTCCCCTGTATTCATCAGCATAAAACAGCCTGTACCATACGTGTTTTTAGCCATACCTGTTTTATAGCATGCCTGACCGAACAACGCGGCCTGCTGGTCACCGGCTGCACCTGCAATCGGAATCTGCTTTCCAAAGAAATGATGCGGCGCTGTTTTTGCATAAACTTCTGAAGAAGCTTTTACTTCAGGCAGCATGGATTCAGGAACTGTTAAATGTTCTAATAACTCCTGGTCCCACTTCAGATCATAAATGTTATACATCAGTGTTCTTGATGCATTTGAATAATCTGTTACGTGAGCTTCGCCGCCAGATAACTTCCATATCAACCAAGTATCAATTGTTCCAAACAGCAGATCCCCGTTCTCGGCTTTTTCTCTTGCTCCGTCTACATTATCCAAAATCCACTTCACTTTTGTACCGGAGAAATAAGCGTCTATTAAAAGACCTGTTTTATCTCTAAATGTATCATTTAATCCTTTATCCTTCAGTTCATTACAAATATCAGAAGTTTGTCTTGACTGCCATACAATTGCATTATAAACCGGTATACCCGTATTTTTATCCCAGACGACAGCTGTCTCACGCTGATTTGTAATTCCAATTCCTTCAATCTGATCAGGCTTTACCTCCGCTTCAGAAAGTACTGATGCAATAACTGACAGGATTGACCCCCAGATTTCATTCGCATTGTGTTCAACCCAGCCCGGCTTAGGAAAAATCTGCTCAAATTCCTTTTGTGCAATTTTAACGATTTCCCCTTTTTTGTTAAACAGGATCGCTCTTGAACTCGTCGTGCCCTGATCCAGTGATAAAATAAATTTTTTCATTCAAAATTCCTCCCTGATAGATTATTGAATTAATGAAGTCTGTTTTTTGTCAACTAAGTACGCAGCCAGCAAACATAATAACGTTACCGCTGCAACGATAAAGAACATAATATGAAATTCTCCTGAAAAAATATAACGGTAAAATAATCCGCCGAATGAACCTCCAAGAACCGGTCCCAGGATTGGAATCCAACTGTATCCCCAGTTAGAATTACCCTTCCCGCTGATTGGTAAAACAAAATGTGCAATTCTCGGCCCAAGATCACGGGCAGGGTTAATTGCATACCCCGTTGTTCCCCCAAGTGAAAAACCAATGGCTACAATCAGCATACCAACAATGAAAGGATTTAATCCTTCCGTGAAATCGTTCGCCCCAATAAACAGGATACCGACAACCAAAATAAACGTGCCGATGATTTCGCTTAATAAATTTGAGAAATTGTGCGGGATCGCCGGACCTGTAGAAAAAACTCCAAGCTTGGCTCCCTGGTCTTCTGTAACCTTCCAGTGTGGCAGAAAATGAAGCCAGACAAGCGTTGCACCAATAAATGCACCGGCAATCTGCGCTAGAATATAACCCGGAACTTTAACCCACTCAAAATCTGCATTAAATGCCAGACCAAGTGTTACGGCCGGATTAAGATGAGCACCACTAAACTGGCCAACTGCATAAACACCCATTGCTACACCAAGGCCCCATCCAAATGCAATTGCAACCCAGCCTGCACCTTCAGCAAAAGATTTCTTTAAGCTGACATTTGCAACAACGCCTCCCCCGAATAAGATTAGAATAGCTGTTCCAATAAACTCTGCGATGTATTCATTCATCTCTAATCCTCCTAAATTAGTGAATAGAAAAAGACTCACAGATTCCCCCCTTTTTAAGCGATAGGATCTGTGAGTCTCTTAGTCTCTTCACGTTGTATTAACTTGAAAACAATATTATCAGCTTCTGAAAACGCTGTCAAACTATTTCCCGAAATATGTCCAAAGTTCTTTTGAAGAAGTAGAGATTGCACTCGCCCCGGCTTTCAGGGCAGCAGTCACTTCTTCAGGATCATCGATCAGTCCCCCGGCAATGATCGGTTTACCGGTTTCAGTTTTTATCCTTTCTATCATCTTCGGCACCACACCAGGCAGCAGTTCAATATAATCCGGGTCTGACTGCCTGATCAGTTCCACACTCCTTCTGTAGGCATTGGAATCAATGACAAAAGTCCGCTGAATTGCTTTTACATTTAATTCTCGGGCTCTTTTGACAACATTTTTTCTCGTGGAGATAATGCCAAAAGGCTTTACTGTCTGACAGATATATTCGCATGCATATTCGTCATTTGCGAGCCCCTGGATTAAGTCCAAATGAAGAAACATTTTTTTATTTTTACTGTTTGCATATTCGAATACACTTTTAATCATGCCTACATGAAGATCCAAAAAAACACCATATTCAAATGAGTATTTAAGCATTTTATCAAAATCTTTCATTGAATGAACTGCAGGCAGAATTTTTTGATTATCAAACTCCATAAGTCACCTTCTTTTTCATTTACATAACTCTTTTGAACATTTTCTCCATCTCATAAGTTGAAAAATGAATAATAACAGGTCTTCCATGAGGGCAAGTGAAAGGATCCACGCATTCAGATAGTTGACTGATCAAGTGCTCCATATCCTCTTTTTTCAAAAAGTGGTTTGCCTTTATTGACTTCTTACAGCTCATGAGAATCGCTACCTCTTCCCTAAGCTTATAGCGGTCAATATTTTTATCTCTCAATACCTGCTCAACCATTTCTTCTATAATTTCACTTTCTTCACCTTCAGGAAACCAGACAGGATGTGATCTCACAATTAAGCTGTTATGTCCAAACTCTTCAGCACTCACACCTGATTTCTCAAGTAAATGAATATTTTCTTTTATTTTTATAAATTGATCACTTGAAAAATCAAACGTCAGCGGTACAAGCAGATCTTGGATATCACCTGTATCATAAGCAAGCTTTTCCCTGAAATATTCGTACTTGACTCTTTCCTGAGCAGCGTGCTGATCAATCATATATAATCCTTCTTTACTCTGACAGATAATATAAGTACCGTGAGCCTGACCAATTACAGAAAGCTCAGGCATTCTTCTTTCCGGGTGATACGTTTCTTTTTCTTCAGGCTGCTCCTGTACCTCCTGCTTATTGATCACTGATGCGACAATCGGATCAGGAGTTTCTTCTGCCTGAAGATGTGATGCTTCTTTCGTTCGCTCTTCCTCTTTTTGAAACGGGGGATTGGCTGGTGCTTTCTGCTCATTTGTTATGCCCCATTGAAAAGAGGTTTGTTCACTGTACTTTTTTGGTTCTTTCTTTTCTGTTACACCGCTTGGAATCAGCGTTTCTTTTCTGAATGTTTGTCTGATAGTATCCGAGATCACATGCTGCAGTTCTTTTTCTTTACTGAATCTGACCTCCTGCTTGGATGGATGGACATTTACATCCACAAGGACCGGATCCATTTCAATTGATAAAAGAATAACTGGGAACCTGCCGATCGGAAGCATTGTTCGATACCCTTCAAGAACAGCTTGAGTAATCCCGTAATTTTTGATGTAGCGGCCATTAACGAGTACAGACACATAACTTTTTGACGCGCGTGTCACTTCAGGAAGCGCAGCCCATCCTGAGATTTTAAAATCAAGCGATTCTCCTTCAAAAGGCACCATCTTCTTAACGGTTTGCATACCATAAATGGCAGAGAGCACCTGCCTGATATCATCCTGACCATTTGTATGAAGAAGCGTTCTGCCATTATGGATCAGTCTGATTGAAATTTCAGGATGTGAAAGCGCGAGTCTGTTTACAATATCTGTGATGTTACCAAGTTCGGTATTAATTGTCTTCATATATTTCAGTCTTGCAGGTGTATTGTAAAAAAGTTCTTCGACCCGTATATCTGTCCCTTTTCTAGCTGACGCTGCAGACTGACTAATTACTTTTCCGCCGTGAATAACAGCTTTTGTCCCCTGGTCACCGGTAGATGAAGTGATTTCAACTTTAGATACTGAAGCAATACTCGGCAGCGCTTCCCCTCTGAAGCCTAACGTTTTAATCCTAAACAGATCATGCTCATTTTTAATTTTACTTGTGGCATGCCTTGAAAAAGCGGTGAGCAGATCTTCTTCTAAAATTCCATCGCCATTATCTTTAATTCTGATGCTTGCTAGGCCCGCTTCCACAATATCAATTTCTATAATGGTAGAGTGGGCATCAATGGCGTTTTCCATCAACTCTTTTACGACCGATGCAGGTCGCTCTACCACTTCACCTGCAGCAATTTTATTTGATAAAAATTCATCCAGCTGCTGAATATGTCCCATTATGAACCCCCTCCCTCATTAAGATTTAGTTAATATTTTTCCTGCTTTTTTCTGGAGTTTATAAAGCTCGTTCATCGCTTCCATTGGCGTCATCTCGAGCACATTTATTTTTTGAATCTCTTTTAACACTTTGCTTTCGGACTGATTGGATTTTTCCGGCAGGTCAAATAGCGTCATCTGCTGTTTTGATCCGCTTTCCTCTTTATCCGCTTCAAACAGGGATAGCAGTTCATTTGCCCGGCTGATGAGTGAGGGTGGCAATTCTGCAAGCTCAGCTACATGGATTCCATAGCTTTTGTCAGCAGGACCTTCCTTCACTTTATGAAGGAAGATTACCTTTCCATGCTGTTCAGCAGCTGCTACGTGAATATTCTTCAGACGTGTCAGTTTTGAAGATAATTCTACAAGTTCATGATAGTGCGTTGAAAACAGGGTTTTTGCCTGAATGGTATCATGCACATACTCAATAATCGCCTGAGCAAGTGACATTCCGTCATATGTGGATGTACCCCGGCCGATTTCATCAAACAGAATTAAACTGTTTTCGGTCGCATGCTCGAGAGCGTGTTTGGCTTCAAGCATCTCAACCATAAAGGTACTTTGTCCGCTGACCAGATCATCAGCAGCACCAATTCTCGTAAAGATTCTGTCAAACACAGGGAGCTCCGCATAATCAGCAGGAACAAAACATCCCATTTGTGCCATAACAGAAATCAGAGCTACCTGTCGCATATACGTACTTTTACCGGACATATTCGGACCAGTAATTAATAGCATTGAGCGGTCTGGATCCATTCTGCAAGAATTCGGCACGTACTCATTTACATTCATTACTTTCTCAATCACAGGATGTCTGCCTTCTTCAATATTCAATACCCTTTGATCGGAGAATACTGGCTTAACATAGTGTCTTTTTTCACTGATGTAAGCAAATGACTGAAGTACATCGATTTCGCTGATATCTTTTGCAAGCTGCTGAATACGCGGTATTTCTGTTTTCACCTGATCTCTGACAACCTGAAAAATCTCATGTTCAAGTTCAACTGACTTTTCCTCTGCTTCTAAAATCAGTGTCTCTTTTTCTTTCAGCTCGGGTGTAATATATCGCTCCGCATTCGCAAGGGTCTGCCGTCTTTCATAGCGCTCATCATTTAAAGAAGAAAGATTTGCTTTAGTTACTTCTATATAATAGCCAAAAATGCGATTGTAACCGATTTTGAGCGACTTAATACCAGTCAGCACTCTTTCCTTCTGCTCAAGCTCAGCAATCCACTTTTTTCCGTTCCGGCTGGCATCTTTATATTGATCAAGTTCTGAGGAGTATCCATCTTTAATAAAGTTTCCATCCTTAATTGTAATCGGTGCCTGGTCATCTATTGAAGCATCGAGTAAATCTGCTACATCAGCACAGGCGTCCATTGCATCAGCTCTTTTGATTAATCCTTCATCCGGTATTTCTTTCAGCTTATCTTTTATATAAGGAACCTGTTGTATAGATCGTTTTAATTGCACAAGATCTCTCGGGCTGATTGAGCCAAATGCAACCCGGCCAGCCAGCCGTTCGAGGTCATATACATTTTGCAATAGCTCTCTTAATGACTCCCGTTCAAAGAAATGGTTTTTTAAGCTCTCGACCAGATCTAATCTCTCATTAATCTGACTCTGATTAATTAACGGGCGCTCAATCCATGATTTCAACTGCCTGCTGCCCATTGCAGTAACTGTTTCATCCAACAGCCAGACTAGAGAACCTTTTTTTGAGCCACTACGGTTATTTTCAATCAGCTCTAAATTTCTTTTTGAGTTTGGATCAATCTGTAAATACGCGCTTACTTCGTACTGCTCGGTTTTCTGTAAATGATCCAGTGATCTCTTTTGGGTATCAGCTGTATAATGCAAAAGCAGACTGATACCCTGCCTTACTTCCTCTCCTTCAAGCAGCGAAAGTAAAGCTTCATCAAATGATAAATGTTCCTGTTCTACTTTTGATATAGCAGTTATCCCTCTATCTTTAAATTTACTGATCAGCTCTTCGCTGACTGACGCCGGAAGAATTAATTCTTTTGCTTTAATTAATGTAATTTCCTGCAGGAGCAGTTCTTCATTTTCAACGACTGACGCTTTTGATTCTCCGGTTGACAGATCAAGATAAGCAACACTGTAACGGTCGCCCGGAAGCTGAACCGCTGAACCAAGAAAATGATTTTCACGTTCATTCACAGCATTCACAGCTGTTCCGGGCGTAATCATCTGAACGATTTCTCTTCTCACAACCCCTTTAGCGTGCTTAGGGTCCTCTGTCTGTTCACACAGCGCAACTTTATAGCCTCTGTCAACCAGTTTTTCTATGTACGATGCCGCCGAATGATAAGGCACACCACACATCGGGATTTTATCTTCTTTATTACCGCCCCTTGCTGTCAGCGTAATCTCAAGCTCCTTAGATGCTTTAAGCGCATCATCAAAAAACATTTCATAAAAGTCCCCAAGCCTGAAAAACAAAAAGGCGTCCGGTACTTCAGCCTTTATTCTTAAGTATTGCTGCATCATTGGTGTATACTTCGTCAAAACAATTCTCCCCGTTCATCAACATTTTCTATGTGAAGAGTATAGCATAAATGGACATTGATCACTTATTTGGACCATCAAAAAAACACTGTCCGGAGACAGTGTTTTACTCATGGTCAAACACATTCTGATTGATATGTTCAAGTTCTTCGTCCAGATCATAATCCTCCCAGTCATCATCTCCAGGGTATTCATTCGTAAATGCTACACACACCTTCGTCTCCCCTACACATTCAGCAGCAATTTCCCTTTCCGCATGAACAACGATATGCTGACCTTTTTCTGAAATCTCGGCCTCAATGCAGTTTGGCTGCTGCAGCACCCTCGCTATGACTTCGTGATCATTCCTTGCATCTTTATCCCGGTATCTGAGGCTGATTTCATCATTGTAGGACACATTTTCAATAATGACAGAGGTTTTCGTGTTGTGATGGTGAGAATACCAAACATTTAACTCATAGGATCCATTTACCTCAATTTTGTGCCCGGTCTTTTTAGCAGCGTATTTATGATTGATAATCCAGCAGCCGAGTATACTTGACGGTTTATGGGGTGGCTGAACAGTATGTTTAGACTTCACGTACTTACGGCCCTTTGCCACCACTGACTTCGTAATTATCTCACGGTATTCCGTCATTAAAGCGGCCTCCTTTCATTTCTCCCTTATCTTATGCACCATGATAAAAACATGTGCAAATAACCTGGTTTATCTAAAATAATAACGTTATTATTTTTAAAGTGTGTAATAATCATTGTTATTATTGTGCTTCGTGTTTATACTAATATTATTAACAACGTTATTATTTTACGAGGTGATCACATGTCTGTGACGATAAAAGATATAGCGAAAGAGGCAAACGTCAGCTTTTCTACCGTCTCTAAAGCATTGAATGACAGTCCGTTAGTAAAAGAACCAACAAAACAACGGATTGTAGCACTTGCTAAAGAAATGGGTTATGAAATAAATACATCTGCTAAGATTCTTGCTACAGGTAAATCGAATGCAGTCGGCATTTACTGTCCCGGGATTACCGCTCCGGAGTACGCATCGTATGTTCATGAATTAAGCAAACAATTAAAACGACGCGGTTTTTTACCTGCCCTTTCTACTTCCGCATTTCAAGATGCAAAGGAGATGTTCTCGCGTTTAAAAACGGCCTACGTGATCGTAGTTGATAAAAAAGAAGTACACTTCCCTAACGTTGAATTCACATACAACCCATATATTGATACTTCTGATGTTGCAGGGATCAATCAGTACTCATTAAAAAAAGATGCAGCTCTAAAAGCGGCATCTCTGCTGGTCCATTCTGGACACAGGTCAGTTCTTATAGTAAGTGAATACGATGATGACTGGATCAATCAAGTGCTTAAAAGAGAAAATGAATTTGATGCAGTTAATCATGTGTATATCAGCACCGGGGACCTTGAGCGGTTTTTTACTGTAATTAAAACCACACTCGATCAGACAATGCCAGACGCTATCATATGCTCCAGCCGTAAATTGGCTGAGCTGACTCTGCTCGTCAGCAAAAGCTTGGGACTGAACATCCCTGAGGATAGTTCTCTAATAGCTTATGATGATAATGTCGATCCCAGTTCCCCCGTTTCAATGTTTGGATACTCAATAGAGAAAGTTTCAGAAGTGACTGCGGATTTCATTTTCGCAAAAATTAATGAACAGGAATATGATTATGTAAACTTAAAATCAGAAATGTTACTTAATTACACAGTAAAGCTCTAATAATAACGTTGTTATTATTAGAGCTTTACTTAATTGTTATTTATTTTTTCGTATGCTTCTTTATCGAGGTGTGCGTCTGTCTTACTTAAAATTGAAACGGCTTCTTTTCTGTCTTCTTCTTTTACATAAAACTCAAGCAGATAGTGAAATGTGTCAGACGAGTCAGCCCGGCTGATGACATCACGATCTGTAATAATACCTGTATTTGGGGTTGAGTTTGATGTGAAGCTCAAAGCAGGGAGTAAAAAAGGATTGCTGTCAGTATCAGGAATTGAATCTATCCTTGCATCTCTGATTGGGCATCTCTGCAGTTTAGCCAGTGCAGATTCAGCATCACTTTCATTTTTAAAATATGCTTGTAAATGATGTTCCATAATCATCCTCCTCATCAATACGATTTACAGAATTTTACCCTTAATCAACCCCTTTAAACCATTCAGGCTGTTCTGTCCTTATAAAAACTCTGTAAAATAAAACAGCCCCGGTATAAAACCGGAGCCGTTTGTATTTTAAAAGAATCCTAATTTCTTAGGGCTGTAGCTGACCAGCATGTTTTTAGTCTGCTGATAATGATCAAGCATCATCTTATGGTTTTCACGTCCGATACCTGACATCTTATAACCGCCAAATGCTGCGTGTGCAGGATACTGGTGGTAGCAGTTTGTCCATACACGTCCTGCCTGAATGCCTCTTCCAAAGCGATATGCTGTATTTACGTTCCTTGTCCAGATACCAGCACCAAGACCGTATAGCGTATCGTTTGCAATTTCCATCGCTTCTTCATCTGTTTTAAAAGTTGTAACAGAAAGAACCGGTCCAAAAATCTCTTCCTGGAAGATTCTCATATCATTCGTTCCCTTGAAGATGGTTGGCTGAATATAATACCCTTCAGCAAATTCCCCTTCTTTTTTATTGATATCTCCGCCTGTAACAAGCTCCGCACCTTCTTCTTTACCGATTTGAAGGTATGACTGGATCTTTTCCATCTGCTCAGTAGATGCCTGCGCACCCATCATTGTATTAGGGTCAAGCGGGTTACCTGTGTTGATTTCCTTTACTCTTTTAACTACACGCGCCATGAATTCATCATAGATGTCTTCATGAATCAGGGCTCTGGAAGGACATGTACATACTTCTCCCTGGTTGAGAGCGAACATTAATAACCCTTCTACTGCTTTATCAACAAACTCATCATCCTGATCCATGATATCCTTAAAGAAAATGTTTGGTGATTTACCACCAAGCTCAAGTGTAACAGGAATCAGGTTTTGAGATGCATATTCCATGATCATACGTCCGGTAGTTGTTTCTCCTGTAAATGCGATTTTTGCAATGCGCTTACTGGATGCAAGCGGCTTACCTGCTTCAAGACCGAAACCATTTACAATATTTATGACACCTTTTGGCAGAAGATCTCCGACAAGCTCCATTAAGACTAAAATAGATGAAGGTGTCTGTTCTGCCGGTTTCAATACAACACAGTTACCCGCAGCAAGTGCAGGTGCAAGCTTCCAAACAGCCATTAACAGCGGGAAGTTCCATGGAATAATCTGTCCTACAACTCCAAGCGGCTCGTGGAAGTGGTATGCAACTGTATCATGATCAATTTCACCAAGCGTTCCCTCCTGCGCACGTATGACCCCTGCAAAATATCTGAAGTGATCAATCGCAAGCGGCAGATCTGCATTAAGCGTTTCACGAACCGCCTTACCATTCTCCCACGTTTCAGCTACTGCAAGCATTTCAAGATTTTCTTCCATACGGTCAGCAATTTTATTTAATATAACTGATCTTTCAGTTACAGAAGTCTTTCCCCACGCATCCTTTGCTGCATGCGCCGCATCAAGTGCTTTTTCAACATCTTCTTCTGTGGAGCGTGCAATCTGGCAAAACACTTTGCCATCTACCGGAGAAGGATTATCAAAGTATTGACCTTTTACAGGTGCTACCCATTCTCCCCCTATGTAGTTATCATATTTATCTTTAAAATTTACTAGAGATCCATCAGTATTCGGATTTGCGTAAGTCATTACTTTTCCCCCTATTATTAATAGTCATTTTACTGAATATATCTCTATCCCCCTTTATGTAATCGCTTTCATTTTAATAAAAAATAGTAAGCTCTTAAATTGAGCTGTATGTTATTTTTATCAAATATTAAGATCATTGTCAATTTTCAGAACACGATAAATCAAAAAAAGATCCGGGTTTTTATCCCGGATCGTTTTACAAATGATTATGAGCAGCTGCCGCCTGGCACATTTTTAACCTGTGCCCCGGTTTCACCCTTCATGATGTCTCCGCCTGTCTGACGGATAATTTCATCAGTTACAGTGTTAGAAACAGTGTTAGCGACCATTTGAAGCAGATCATTCACTTCAGTCTGTGACTGCTTAAATTCCTGTACAATTGGAATTTCATCAATTTCATTTTCTACTTTTTCAATTTTGGCTTCAATCATTTTCAGCGCTTCATGTTTACCGTAATGCTGGAAATTAACCGCCTGCTTTTGAAGACTTCTCAGGCTGGCAATTTTTTCTCTGATTTTCTGATTTTCCTGAATCTGCGCTTCAGCTCGTTTGAAAAAGTCCACTTCTTCTGTTTCTGTAATCATCTGTGCAAGTTCTTTTGCACGAGCAATAATTTCTTTTTTTGTATATCTCTTTTCCATTATCCATTCACTCCTGCTGGTTCTTCCGCTTCAACCAATTCACCATTCAGGCTCCAGGTTCTAGCATCAGTAATTTTGACCATCACTCTTTTTCCGACAATATCCTTTGGTCCTTTAAAGTTAACGAGCTTGCTCGTTCTTGTATAGCCTGACAGGACTTCAGCATTCTTACGGCTTTCGCCTTCCACTAACACTTCCATCGTCTGCCCTTCAAGTTTTTTCATTGCTGCAAGTGACATTTCATTCACAAGGTTATTTAGACGCTGCAAGCGCTCTTTCTTAACCTCCATCGGTACATTATCCTGCATTTTTGCTGCAGGTGTACCTTCACGCGGAGAATAGATATAAGTAAATGCTGTTTCAAATCCTACTTCTTTATACAATGTAAGTGTTTCTTCAAATTGTTCTTCAGTTTCATTTGGAAAACCCACAATAATGTCAGTTGTCAGCACTGCGTTAGGTATTGCCTTTCTGATCTTACCGACGAGCGTCAGGAACTGCTCTCTCGTGTACTTCCTTGCCATGAGCTTAAGTACCTCAGAGGAACCATGTTGTACAGGCAGATGAATATGCTCAACAAGATTACCACCCTTTGCAAGAACCTCAATTAAATAATCATCGAAGTCTCTCGGATGACTTGTGGTAAACCTAATTCTTGGAATATCGATCTTACGCAGCTCATCCATTAATTGACCGAGTCCGTAATCTGTATCTTTTAAATCCTTACCATAAGCATTTACATTCTGTCCAAGAAGTGTGATCTCCTGATAGCCCTGTGCAGCGAGATGTCTAACTTCCCTGATAATATCCTCGGGACGTCTACTGCGTTCCTTGCCTCTTGTATAAGGAACAATACAGTATGTACAGAATTTATCACAGCCATACATAATGTTAACCCAGCCTTTGATAGCACCTTTTCTCACTTTAGGGAGATTTTCAATTACATCGCCTTCTTTAGACCATACTTCAACAACCATTTCCTTACTCATATAAGCTTCGTTCAAAATGTTTGGAAGCCTGTGAATGTTATGTGTACCAAAGATCATATCAATATGAGGGTGGGTTTTTAGAATTTTATTAACAACTGATTCTTCCTGAGACATACATCCACATACACCAATCAGTAAATCCGGCTTTTCAAGCTTTAATGGCTTAAGGTGACCGATCTCACCAAATACTTTATTTTCAGCATTTTCACGTATTGCGCATGTATTTAATAAAATCACATCAGCATCTTCTGTCGTATCTGTCGGCTCATAACCAAGCTGCAGGAAGATCCCAGCCATCACTTCTGTGTCGTGCTCATTCATCTGACAGCCATAGGTGCGGATATAAAATTTACGTCCCTCGCCCATTCCCTGTAATGTCTGATCTATTTTAAAATCTTCATGATAATTTACATCTTCTTTACCGCGTCTTTTTGCATCTTTTAATGATGGCGGGCTGTAAACAGTCTGAAAGTATTGACTATAGTCTTTTTCTTTCTTATGTCCCTGAGATGTCTGAGTGGCATCCCCGCTTGCAATGCGCTGCTCTTCATTCATCCTGATGTCCCCTTTCTTACTGTCTATATTCATAAACAGAGTTAAAAAACCCCATGTTACACAAGTATAAATGTTAATGTACATACTGACAACACAACTGATGATGATGTCGATAAATTGACTCAATTATATCATTCAGCAGAAAAGCGCACGCTGATTCACGTGCGCCATGGTTTTACATAAATTCTTTTACAAGTTTATTAAAGTAATCTTCATCCAGCTGCAGATTCTGATTGCTGAGAGGCTCCTCATCATAACCATCAATCAGCTCCTGATATGAAGGCTGTTCTGTATTCTGATAGATCAGGCCTGTAACTAGACCATCATGCTTCATTAACGTCTGCATTGCAATTTCTTTACTGTGGGCATCATATTCTTCAATCTCTGAAAGCTTGACCAGATTTTCTTTGAACCAGTCATATGTGTTCACTTTATTATAGGTGACACAAGGGCTGAAGACATTAATAAGAGAAAATCCTTTATGATTTAACCCCTGCTCAATTAGGCTCGTCAGCTCTTTTAAATCTGATGAGAAGCCTTGCGCGACAAAGGTTGCACCTGAAGTCAGTGCCATTTCCATCGGATTAATGGATGGCTCAATCGCACCCTTAGGTGTTGATTTCGTTTTAAACCCTGCTGAAGATCTTGGGGAAGTCTGTCCTTTTGTTAAGCCGTAGATCTGGTTGTCCATAACAATATAAGTCATGTCAATATTTCTTCTGATCGCATGAATGGTATGTCCAAGACCGATGGCAAATCCGTCTCCATCTCCGCCTGAAGCAATGACGGTCAAATCTCTATTAGCCATTTTCACGCCCTGGGCAAGTGGCAGCGCGCGACCGTGGATACTGTGAAAGCCGTAGGAATTGATATACCCGGAAATTCTGCCGGAACATCCGATCCCTGATACGACTGCAAGACTTTCAGGCGTTAAGCCAATATTAGCTGAAGCACGCTGGATTGCAGCCTGCACTGAAAAGTCTCCACATCCCGGACACCAGTTTGGCTTCACATTATTTCTGAAATCTTTAAATGTAACCAATTAAATCAGCTCCTTTGTCAGCAACTCAACCTCTGAAGGTAAAAATGGCGTACCGTCATATTTTTTCAGACTGTGAATCTTTGAAGCCATTCCAACATTCATTTTAATCAATGATGCCAGCTGCCCCGTTGCATTATGTTCAGCTACTACAACTTTTTTAGCACTTTCCATCAATGGCGCAAGCTTATCAGCAGGAAAAGGGTGAAGCAATCTGATATGCGCATGATTAACCTTTAACCCATCGGCTTCAAGTCTTTCCTGTGCTTCTTCTAACGCTCCGCGAGTCGAATTAAAACCAACTAGCAGAATATCCGATTCCCCGTGTTTTGCATTATCTATATCCACTGCTTTATAAAGTGAGACATGATCAAGCTTTCTCATACGTTTATCCATTTGCATTTGACGATTCAGTGAGGATTCTGACGGTTTTCCGGTCTCATCATGTTCAACACCTGTTACATGGTGTATACCATTTTTCATACCGGGCAGCACACGTTGTGAAACCCCGTCTTCAGTTACTTCATACCGCTTATAATATTGTTTCGGCTCAAGTTCCTCAAGCTCTGATTCATCTGTTACAAGCTTCCCTCTGCCAACCTGAACCTTTGAATAATCTAAAGGATCAACAGACTGCTTCCCAAGCGAAAGCTGCAAATCTGACAGCACAATAACCGGACACTGATAAGTTTCTGAAAGATTAAAAGCGTCGATCGTGTCATAAAACGCTTCTTCAGCTGTACTCGGTGCTAAAACAATTTTTGGGATATCTCCATGAGAACCATAAATCATCTGCATCAGATCCGACTGTTCCTGTTTTGTTGGAAGTCCTGTAGATGGTCCACCCCGCTGCGTATCGACTATGACAAGCGGCTGCTCAGTCATACCGGACAGTCCAATTGATTCCATCATTAATGACAGTCCAGGTCCTGCTGATGCTGTAAAGGCACGTACACCTGCATAGTTTGAACCAATTGCCATTGTAGCTGCAGCGATTTCATCCTCTGTCTGAATGACAGCACCACCGAGTGCAGGGAGTTTTTTAATTAAGTATTCCATAATCTCAGAAGCCGGAGTAATTGGATAAGCTGCCATAAATCTTACACCGGCTGCAATTGCTCCGAGTGCAATTGCATCATTTCCAATCATATACATTCTCTGAATGCCATCTGCTTTAGCCAGCTTATGCGAACCTTTTTTATCTGCAAGCAGTTCTGAAGCTGCTTTAAAACCTGCTTCGATCGCTTCCATATTTTTCTGAACAACCACTTCACCTTTGCGGCTGAATGTCTCTTGTAATACTTTAGTGAAAACGTCTGTCGGAAGATCCATAATGGCACACGTTGCACCAATTGCAACCATGTTTTTCATTAGGGACGTGCCCAGTTCAGAGGCAATTTCAGTAAAGGGTACAATAATCAGTTCCGCCTGACAGTCCTCTGGATTTGCAGGCTTGAATTTCGCATCAGCAATAATAATACCGTCTGCACCCATTTCATGATAATTCACATCAATTGTTTCCTGATCAAATGCTACTAATATATCTAAACGGTCTTCTACCGCTCTTATACGTGTTGTGCTGACTCTGATTTTATTGTTGGTATGTCCGCCTTTTATTCTTGAAGAAAAATGTCTGTAGCCATATAAAAAATAACCCAGACGGTTCATTGCCATTGAAAAGATTTCCCCGGTACTTTCGATACCTTCTCCCTGCTGACCGCCCACTTTCCAGGAAAGCTGCTGTTTCATTCTAATCTCTCCTTCAACCATGCAATATGTATAAATTCATCATTGTTCATTTTATCACGTTTAATGATGTGACACATCTTTTTGAAAGTGAACGAGTGAAATTCAGCCCTTTGATTGAAAATTAGTTAACATAATAATATTATTGTATATAAATAGTAAAGGCCGCTGCTTAAGCAACGGCCCTATCTTACCTTGGTTCAATAATCAGTTTGATTGCGGTTCTTTCTTCCCCTTCAATCAAAATATCTGTAAATGCAGGAATACAAATCAGATCAATTCCTGATGGTGCAACAAATCCTCTTGAAATCGCAACTGCTTTTACTGCCTGGTTAAGTGCGCCTGCGCCAATTGCCTGCACTTCTACAAATCCTTTTTCTCTTAATACACCTGCTAATGCACCTGCCACTGAATTTGGATTAGATTTTGACGATACTTTTAATACATTCAACTGCAGATCCCCCTTCTTCAACCGCTAACATGTGCTAGTGTCCATTCACTATATTCCATTTAGCGTGAAGATATGCAGAAGGAAGCAATATTACAGTCTTTAAAAAGGATGATCTTCATTAATTAAAATCCGATCTATAGACAGGGCATTACCTGATTTTCGATCCAGCGTAATCAGACAGCCGCTTAAAATCGCTCTGCCCATCTTTGGTACTTCGAATCTTGAAGGTAAACCTGTAACGAACCGCTTTAATACTGCTTCTTTTTCCATGCCTAAAATGGCATCATAAGGTCCAGTCATTCCTACATCTGATAAATATGCTGTTCCTCCAGGGAGAATTCTGTTATCAGCAGTTTGTACATGTGTATGCGTACCAACAACTGCCGAGGCTTTACCATCAAGGTACCAGCCCATAGCCTGCTTCTCACTTGTAGCCTCTGCATGAAAATCTATAAAGACAAATGGTGTCTGTCTCTTTGCTTCCGTAACGGCCTGTCTGACTGACGGAAAGGGATCGTCTACCGGGTTCATAAACGTTCTGCCAAGCGCATTAACTACGGCTACTTCTGCACTGCCAGCCTGAAAAAAGCGGATGCCCTTTCCTGGTGTTCCTTTTGGATAATTCAGCGGTCTGACTAACTGATCGGCTTTATCGATGAAGTTAAATAGATCTTTATTATCCCACGTGTGATTTCCGAGTGTAATCATATCGGCACCAGCCTGGAGCAGCTGTTCATATATTTTCTGTGTAATCCCTCTTCCGGATGCAGCGTTTTCTCCATTTACTATAACAGCATCCGGTTCATGTCTTTCTTTTAATTTTGGAAGGTACTCATCTATCATTTCTCTTCCGGGAGAACCTACAACGTCTCCAATAAAAAGTATTTTCATCATATTCCTCTTTCTAATTATGGACTTTGTTCAAACTTTAGCATGAAAATACCACCGTTTCAACAATACCGGCTGCTGATTGAGTATGATCTGCACAATTTAAAAGCGATGTGCCAACGGCACATCGCTTTAATTATTTTGCGTATTCTACAGCTCGGGTTTCTCTGATCACTGTTACTTTAATATGACCCGGATAATTCAGCTCTTCTTCTATCTGCTTACGTATATCGCGCGCAAGCCTGTGAGCAGTAAGGTCATCAATCTGCTCAGGACGAACCATAATACGGATTTCTCTGCCCGCCTGAATGGCAAATGATTTCTCTACGCCTTCATATCCTTCGGAGATTTCCTCAAGACGTTCAAGTCTTCTGATGTAGTTTTCAAGCGTTTCACTTCTTGCACCTGGTCGTGCTGCTGAAAGTGCATCAGCTGCTGCAACCAATACCGCGATGACTGATGTTGCTTCATAATCACCGTGATGGGAAGCGATACTGTTAATGACTACAGGGTGTTCTTTATACTTGGTTGCAAGCTCCACGCCAATTTCAACGTGGCTGCCTTCCACTTCATGATCTATCGCTTTTCCGATGTCATGAAGCAGCCCTGCTCTTCTGGCAAGCGCAACGTCTTCACCAAGCTCAGCTGCAAGCAGTCCTGAGAGATAAGCAACTTCCGTAGAATGCTTGAGTACATTCTGTCCGTAGCTTGTACGGTATTTCAGCCTGCCAAGGATTTTGATGAGATCCGGATGAAGTCCGTGTACACCAACATCAAATGTTGTCTGTTCACCGATTTCTCGGATATGCTCATCTACTTCACGACGTGCTTTATCAACCATTTCCTCAATTCTTGCAGGGTGAATGCGCCCATCCTGTACCAGTTTTTCAAGCGCGATTCTTGCTGTTTCTCTTCTGATCGGGTCAAACCCTGATAGGATTACCGCTTCCGGTGTATCATCAATAATCAGATCAATTCCTGTCAGCGTTTCCAACGTTCTGATGTTTCGTCCTTCCCTTCCGATGATGCGTCCTTTCATTTCATCATTCGGCAGGTTTACGACAGAAACAGTGGTTTCAGCAACATGATCAGCCGCACATCTCTGAATTGCCAGAGATAACAATTCTCTTGCTTTCTTCTCTGATTCTTCTTTTGCACGGTTTTCCTGTTCTTTCACCATAATTGCAATGTCCTGTGACAGTTCTTTCTCTACCTGATCAAGTATAATTGCTTTCGCTTCTTCACGCGTCAGTCCAGATACACGTTCAAGTTCGAGCTCTTGCTTTTGAACCATCTCCTCCACTTTGCTTTCCATCTCTTCAATATGTTGTTGTCTTTCATGCAGTGATTGATCTTTTCGTTCCTGCATTGATTCCCGCTTATTCAGCGAGTCATCTTTGCGATCCAGGTTTTCTTCCCGCTGCATCAGGCGGTTTTCCTGCTTTTGCAGTTCATTTCTGCGTTCACGGAGTTCTGCTTCAATTTCTGAACGAAGCTTATGATTTTCATCTTTCGCTTCTAGCAGCGCTTCTTTCTTCAGTGCTTCTGCTTCACGCTTCCCGTTTGCCAGGATTTGTTCAACAGTACCTTTCGCACCGCCGACTTTCGCGTCCATCATGAATTTGTGTATCAAATAACCAACAAACACACCTACGATAATGCCAGCCAAAATGAAGGTGATTTCGAGTGCTCCCATCGTATTCACCTCCTCTTGCTTAATCTCTTCATACTTTGTCTTTTCAGGATCTTCCGAATGCTTCCGGAAGACTTCATGACATTTACTTATCAATTAGAAAAATTGAAAAATATACAATCTTAATTTTAAATCTGCAAAATTTCATTGTCAAGTAACCTAGAATAATCTAACTCATTACATTTCAATAAGAAAAGAGACAGGAATCAATTTCCTGCCTCTTAAAAGTCATATTACTTATCTTCTAGCAGATCAAATTCTTCCGCTTCTTCCTTTTCACTTTCAGGCGCAGCATGCGGCTGATCCATACCGTGATGCTCACGGATCTTCAGGAGAATCTGCTGACGGAGTTCAGTATTTTCTTTCAGGAACTGCTTTGCATTTTCACGTCCCTGTCCGAGACGCTCTCCTTCATATGAATACCAAGATCCGCTCTTTTGAACGATATCCGCTTCAGCACCAAGGTCAATGATCTCTCCTTCTTTAGAGATCCCTTCACCATACATGATATCAACTTCTGCAATACGGAATGGCGGTGCAACTTTATTTTTAACGACTTTAATACGCGTTTTGTTTCCGACCATATCGTTACCCTGCTTAAGTGTTTCAGCACGGCGCACATCGAGGCGGACTGAAGAATAGAACTTCAGTGCGCGACCACCCGGCGTTGTTTCCGGGCTTCCGAACATAACACCGACTTTTTCACGAATCTGGTTAATAAAGATTGCGATTGTATTAGACTTACTGATTGCACCTGATAGTTTTCTAAGCGCCTGAGACATCAGACGCGCCTGAAGACCAACGTGTGAATCACCCATTTCACCTTCAATTTCCGCTTTTGGTACAAGGGCTGCTACTGAGTCAATGATGACAATTTCAACCGCTCCACTCCGCACAAGTGCCTCTGCAATTTCGAGTGCCTGCTCTCCTGTGTCCGGCTGTGATAAAAGAAGTTCATCTATATTAACACCCAACTTCTGAGCATATACAGGATCAAGGGCGTGTTCAGCATCGATAAAAGCAGCCTGGCCGCCATTCGCCTGAACCTCAGCAATTGCATGAAGCGCTACAGTCGTTTTACCTGAGCTTTCAGGACCATAAATCTCGATTACACGGCCTCGTGGATATCCGCCTACCCCAAGTGCTGCATCTAATGAGACAGATCCGCTTGATACTGTATTTACTCTTCTGTCCGTCTGTTCTCCAAGCTTCATGATTGAACCTTTTCCGAACTGTTTTTCTATTTGTTTAAGCGCCATATCCAGCGCTGCCTGACGATCACTCACATTAATTCCTCCTTTGAAATAGACGTCTTAGTGACGTCTCATAACCTAACTATACTATACTCTTTTTCAGAACAGATAACAAGTAAAAACCGAACATTTATTCGTATTTTTTTAAAAGGTCATTTTAAGCAGAATTGCTTTTAAAAAATGCTGATTTGTATGAAAAATGTTACTTTTCAAACCTGCTATAAAGCGCAGTCATTTAATCTTTCTTCACAACAAAAGGTCCTGTTTCTTCTTCAAGCAGTTTAATCAAGGCGTAAATCCCGTGCTTTACTGCTCTGATTCTTTTAAAGTTGCGATCTCCCTTCAGCATTAAATTAAAGGAAGAATTCATCCCATTTTTAAGTGCTATACCTATCCAGACTGTTCCCTCTGGAATACCATTATAATCTCCCGGACCTGCCACACCGGTAAAACTGATCCCAATATCGCTGTTATACTTTGTGCGGATCTGATCCGCCATTTTTTCAGCGCATTCCCGGCTCACTGCACCATATTGATTAAGCAGATCTCCGGGCACACCGAGCACACTTTGTTTCGCTTCATTGGAATATACCGTCATTCCACCCAAAAGGTAGCTGCTTGCACCCGGAATTGAAGCAACCTCGGAAGAAAATAGCCCCCCGGTCAAACTTTCAGCAGATGCAATAGTCAGGCGCTTTTGCTCAAGCAGCAGTATAATTTTCTGAAGGAGGTTATTTTGATCATAGCCGTAGCAATAGTCACCCACCCTGTCTTCAATCACAGTAACCATTTGATTAACAAGTGATTCAGCTTCCTTTAAATCACTGCTTCTTGCAGTTACTCTGAGTGTTACTTCCCCGTCCTCAGCCAGCGGTGCAATTGTCGGGTTCGTCTGTTCGCTCAGGATATCTTCAATGCGTGATTCCAGATCTGCTTCACCTATACCAAAAAAGCGCATAACTTTCGAGTGTATTGAGCTCCGATCAGTTTTCTGATCATTTAAATAGGGTAGCACCTGATCGACAAGCATCGGCTTCATTTCCCTTGGCGGTCCCGGAAGCAAAAGATAGGTAGTGTTATGATGACGCTTCAGCATCCCGGGAGCCATGCCATGAAAATTAAAGAATACAGTACTGTCTTCCAACACCAGCGCCTGTTTCTTATTATTTTCAGTCATCGGTACTCCGGTTTGTATAAAGTACTGCTCAATTGCTTTTAAAGATTCCTGGTCATAAGAAAGACTGCAGCCAAGATGCTTAGCTGCAGTTTCCTTAGTCAAGTCGTCTTTCGTCGGTCCGAGACCACCAGTTATGATGACAAGATCAGACCTCTTTTCAGCAGTGGAGAATGTTTCTAGAAGCCGCTCCTCATTATCTCCCACTGCGCAGTGATAATAAACATTAACACCTGATTCTGCCAGTCTTGCGGAGATAAATTGAGCATTCGTGTTTGCAATCTGACCAAGCAGTAACTCAGATCCTACCGCGATAATTTCTGCATTCATACAAGCATCTCCTTATTTGGAGTTTTTGAAAGCACCCCAGTTTTTGATAAAGTAATCTACACCTGACCATACAGTAAAAAATGCTGCAATGTAGAGGGCTATGATGTCAAAAGGAATGTTAAACATTTCAAAGAAGATATTATGAAGCAGCAATGCTGAGATCGCTACAATCTGCATCCACATTTTAATTTTTCCAAGCATAGCAGCGGCATGCACTTCACCTGATCCTGCAAGAACCAGTCTGAGGCCTGTAATCGCAAACTCTCTTGAGATGATGATAATCACAATCCATGACGGCGCCATTTGCAGCTCCACTAAAATAATCAGAGCAGCTGATACAAGCAGTTTATCTGCCAGAGGGTCGAGAAACTTTCCAAGGTTTGTTACCTGGTTATATTTTCTTGCATAATACCCATCCACCCAGTCAGTTGTTGCGGCAAAGATAAAGATCAGCGCGGCAACAAAATGAGCGACCGGCATCTCAGCGCCTAAAAGCGTCATCTCACCCCAGCCGAAATCAACAAGCATGATCACCATAAATAAAGGAATCAGAAAAATTCTCGAAATCGTAATCTTATTAGGTACATTCATATAAGTGCTCCTTTAAATCTAATATTTTTCGTTATTATTAATTAATAGCCTTACCATACGTCTATGTAAACCCCAATCAAAAAAATAGTCATCACGCATGATGACTATTTTGAAAATTATGATGGGTTTTGCACTTCAAAAATCATATTCTGCGTAATGATATCTGAAGCACCGAAATCCACCTGCTCACCATTTATAGAAACAGTTGTGCCCGGTGCACTTCCAACGCGGATGCGGAACCATTCAAGCTCTGATGCGTCAAAAGTAAGTTCTTCACTGCCTGAGAGCATCTGATCAATAAGCTGATTGCCCGACTGATCAGTAATGCCAACCCACGTAGATTCAGAATTAATCGTTACAGTCAATTCTTCAGTCGACGTAATCTGATAGTTCGTTGTATCGCCTTCAGTTCCTGTATTTTCAATCGCTAATTCAGCTTCCTGAGGCTCTGACGGCTCTTCTTCATTTTCTGCAGGATCCTCTTCGGCAGGTTCTTCAGCAGAATCTTCAGCCTCTACCTCTTCAGCTGCTTGTTCAGTATCATCTGATTGATCAAGCGACACAGATTCCTCCTGCCGGACCTCTTCATTTCCCTGTGGTTCATCACTGTCAGCTGACATGAATGACTGAACCAGAATATATGCGAGTGCAACAATTCCAACTACAAATACAGCCATAACGGCTGTTGGAATAAATCTGAATGCTGTTGATGTGTTCTTACTTCCTCTTGTTTTCACTCTTGATAGCTGTGATGGAATATGATCATCCTGGTTTTTAGGAATATCTGAAGAATAGGTTTCAAATAGTTCTTCTACATTCAAATCCACCGCTTCAGCATATTGCTTAATAAACGCCCGAATATAAAATGCACCGGGCATCATTGAATAATCTCCCTCTTCAATTCCCTGGAGATACCTTTTTTGAATTTTAGTTAAACCCTGAAGCTCTTCTAGTGAGTAGCCCTTGGCTTCTCTGGCTTCTTTCAGGCGGCTGCCTAGTTCTGTCAATGTTTACACCTGCCAATACTTAAAAGTCAAATTCCCCGAAATCCGATCCGCTGAACATCGCGTTTTTATGCATTAATTCATATGTAATTTCCTCATCCGGATCGTGTCGGAGTTCAATAATATAATCAAAATCATCAATCGAGTATTCAGAGTTCTCTACAAAAATGTCCGGATGCTCAATGACTTTAATGGATGGCATTCTCATAATTTCCCGTACAAGCTGCCAATGCTTATCTGAGGCACGCTGGGTTGAAACGACCCCGTCTATAATAAATAAATTATTTTCATTATACTCATCCGGAATTAATTTATCACGGACTGTTTGTTTTAATAACGTTGAAGACATAAACAGCCATTTTTTATTCGCACAGACGCTCGCTGCCACGATTGATTCTGTTTTCCCGACACGCGGTAATCCGCGTATGCCAATCAGCTTATGACCATCCTGCTTATAAAGCTCCGCCATGAAGTCAACAAGCAAACCGAGTTCATCTCTGATAAACCTGAATGTTTTTTTATCGTCTGCATCTCTTTGAATATACCGGCCATGACGCACTGCCATTCTGTCGCGAAGCTTAGGTTCTCTCAGCTTTGTCATCTGAATGGTATCCATGGTGCGCAGGATCAGTTCAAGCCTGACAATCTGCTCATCGCTTCTGGCAAGCAGAAGCATACCTCTTCGACCTTCGTCGACACCGTTTATCGTTACAATATTAATTGAAAGCATACCAAGTAAAGATGAAATGTCACCAAGCAGACCAGGACGGTTTTTTTGAATTTCATATTCGAGATACCATTCCTTCTTCTCCATGGTGTCAGCTCCTTAATATAAAAACTTTCCTATCTATAAGGTTAATAATAAATCATTTGAATGGATTAGAAAAGGAAAAACAGAAAATGCATCGAAATAAGTAGAAAATTGCCTCCTCATGTGATTGAGAAGGCAATTTTTGCATCAATGTCTGACAGAACCGCCAGACAGACGGATCATCAGGTTGGCAAGCACATGCTGTTCATTCTCATCGGCGGCTCTCCACAGGTCCGCTAAGACCCGCTCCTGTTCGTTTTTAGGGTCAACGTTCTTCGCCAGGTAGTCTCCAATCTGAAAAGCTACTTCTGACATTTTTTCTTTATCCATTCCCTGCTTCTGAGCTGCAATGACTTTATCCCCAAGAAAATCTTTCCACTGCTGCCAGTTTTCCAGAATCGACATATTATTCTCCTCCTTTATTCATGAACCGTGTAGGGCTCATCAATAGTATGGTCACAGAAGGTAAAATTATTCGATTCAGCTATACCATCCACCATTAACTGACAGTACGTGACCGTTGATATAAGTGGATTGTTTACCGGTCAAAAACATCACTGCATCTGCTATTTCCTCGGGTCGCGCGAATCTGCCGGCCGGGATCTCTCCTTCTAGATCACGTCTAACTTTAGCATCATAATGGGCTGTCATCGTTGTACTGACTGCGCCGGGGGCTACCGCATTTACACGGATACCATTCGGTGCAAGCTCCTTGCCAAGCGCTTTTACAAAAGAAATTTGAGCACCTTTTACAGCAGAATACATCACTTCATATGAAGCGCCGGCTTCCCCCCATATTGAACTGACAAACACAATAGATGCTCCATCTTTATGGCGCATCCCCGGGATCAGCCTCCGGATCATTCTCGCAGGCTGATACAAATGGACATTCCACAGATTTTCAATCACATGATCAGGGGTGTCTTCAAATAAACCTTCGAAATGTTGACCCCCGGCATGAATAATCATGTCCGGCTGCAAAAGATTTGTTACGACCTGATCAACAGCTGCACCATCAGTAAGGTCCAGTTTAAGCGGGACCAGATGCCCCTGCTGACTGGCAAACTGTGATAAGCCATTGATAGCATCTTTATTGGAATAATATTGAGCAAGAACAGTATGGTCTGTCTGCAATAGTTTTTTACAAATTTCAAAGCCGATACCACCGCTGCTGCCGAGCACTAAAGCAATTTTACCCATTAACTTTCGGCAGGATATAAAAGCTGGTTATCCTGTCTTCTTTTACAAGATCAGAGAATGCTTTATGCACATCTTCTAATGTTAATGTCTCAAGAACCGGCACCGCTTCAAACAGGTCCATATTATTAAATGCATATCTGGTGAACTGATTCGCAATAAATTCCGGTGAATTTAATGATCTTAAGAATCCACCAATATTTTTCTTTTTAACTGATTGCAGTTGCTCTTCTGTGATAGAAGGAGACTTTACTTCTTCAAGCAGGATGTTTTTGACCCGCTCTGACAGTTTCTCAGGGTTTGCCGAGTTGCTGCCTACTAAGGCAAAGCCAAAGTTGCTTTCCTGCGTAAAGTCATAGGAGAAGTGGTCATCAATCAGCCCTTCATCGTAAAGAGAGGTATAATGATCGGAAGTTTTCCCGAATAATACATCGAGCGCCGTATTAATAGATAACTCTTTTATCATTAACTGTTTGCCGCTTATGTCTTTTTCATTTGACTTGATGCCTACCATGCACTTTACCACTTGAACGTCCATATGAAGCTCGTGGTGGGCTCTATTGACCTCGTCAGGCTCCTCTTCAAACTTCCTGTCAATGGTCTCTTCAGGATCAAAGTGCTTTTTCTTCTGATTCTCCCTGACATAGTTCATCATTTCTTCCGGGTCTACTGAACCGACAATAAATAACATCATGTTAGATGGATGGTAAAAAGTATGATAACACTGATAAAGGTGGTCTTTTGTAATTGAAGAAATTGAATCTATTGTTCCTGCAATATCGACTTTTACCGGATGGTGCTTGAACATGTTTTCAATTGCACCGAAATAAAGTCTCCAATCTGCGTTATCATCGTACATCGTAATTTCCTGGCCAATAATGCCTTTTTCTTTTTCAACGGTTTCCTCAGTAAAATAAGGAGACTGAACAAAATCAATCAGGACATCGAGGTTTTTCTCAAAGTGTGAGGTACTTGAGAATAAATATGCTGTCCGTGTGAAGGAGGTAAATGCATTGGCAGAAGCACCATTCATACTGAATTTCTGGAATACGTCGCCTTCTTCCTTTTCAAACATTTTATGCTCAAGAAAATGTGCAACCCCGTCAGGCACACGAACAAAATCTTCTTCCCCAAGCGGGATAAACTGATTATCAATTGACCCATATTTTGTTGTAAAGGTAGCGAAAGTTTTATTGAAATCTTTCTTTGGCAAAATACATACCTGCAACCCGTTTTCCATCGTTTCCATAAATAATTCTTCGTTAAGCTGAGAAAATTCTTTTTTACGCACTTTCAGCCACCTCCCTAGCAGTTAATACATATGTCGTATCCTTCACAAGCTTATTAGCCGCCTTAATGACGTGATCCTTTGTGACCTCTTCTATTCCTTTAAACCACTCATTAATATGAACAGGGATTCCTGCTGTTTCCCCCTGATACAGTACTTCTACTATCCCTCTTGGAGAATCCAGCGTTTCGAGCATTTGATTGGTCATGACGGCTTTTGTCTGACTCAGCTCCTGATCGGATATATCTCCGTTTCTAATTGCTTCAAGCTGCTGCTCGATAATCTCTTCAGCCTTATCAATCTTACCCGGATCTACACCGGACATAATGACAATCAGCCCCTTGTGACTTTCAAGACGGCTTGCTGCGTAATATGCAAGGCTTTCTTTTTCACGTACGTTAATAAACAGCTTTGAATGCGGGAAACCGCCCAGGATGCCATTCATTACTGCCATTGGAAGGTAATCTGCATCACCATACACAGTTTGTGATCTGTATCCGATATTTAATTTACCTTGTTTAATCTGCTGTTTTTCTACGACTTTTTTAGACTCATCCACATGAACCAGATGATGATCTGCATAAATGTTTTTGCGGTTTGCTAACGAAAATTTCTCTTTACAAAGTGTTTCAATCTGAGCAATATCGACGTCACCCACAACGTATAAGTCCACTTCATCATGATGAATCATCTGCTGGTAGGTTTCAAAAAGGCTCTCAGGTTTTACATGCTCAAGTTCAGATTCAATCCCATTAGGATGCAAAGCATAAGCTTCATCCCCGCACATCTCTTCAACCAGCCTTTGGGATGCATATCGCATTTTATCGTCTTTTACAGCTTTTAATTTCTGCTTCAGCGTCCGTTTTTCAGCTTCAGTGACTTTTTCACTGAATATCCCGTTTTCAACTAACGGGTTAAAAATCATTTCATTTAATACTTCCAAAGCCTTTTCGGTAAGCGGCGTTTTATCCTGCAGATACTTTTCATTCGGTACGTCTACTGCAAAAGTCAGGATATGATATTCACCCTTTTTATTCACATCCACTGAAGCACTTGCACCATATAGATCGTCAAGATGACTTCTGAATAAAGCTGTCGTCGGCCATTTCGCGGTACTACTTTGGAGGACATATGGCAATAGCGCTCTAGCTGTTACATTATCTTTGGATAATAAAGACTTAAATTTAAATACAAACTGATTTGTTTTGAATTTTTCTGTTTTAATTATTCTTATATTCAGGCCGTTCTGTTGAATTTTATGTTCATCTAAATGCATACAGGTTCCTCCCGGATTCGTGATTGCTATATAGTATTTATATTCTCTTCCTTCACTATACATTTCTTGATACTTGTACAACAAGCATTTAAAGCTATAAGAAAACCGTCTGACTGAGAATCAGACGGTTTCATCATGTTAGCGGCTTCCCTTGATATAAGGTTTACCAATTGCTTTTGGTGAGTCAGCACGTCCGATAAATCCTGCAAGGGCAAGAATTGTCAGAATGTATGGTGCTGAAAGTAAAATCCAGTTCGGCACGTCTGCAAGCAGTGGGAAGCTTGAACCGATAATCGCAAGGGATTGAGCAAGTCCGAAGAACATCGCTGCTCCCATTGCACCGAGCGGATGCCATTTACCAAAAATTACAGCTGCAAGTGCAATAAAGCCCTGTCCTGTAATTGTACCTGCGCTAAAATCCTGAGTGATTGTCTGTGCGTACACGCCACCACCAAGGCCGCCGAATATTCCGGAAAGGAAAACAGCGATATAACGCATTCTGTAAACATTAATCCCCATAGTATCAGCAGCCATTGGATGTTCACCTACTGAACGTAAGCGAAGACCAAACGGCGTTTTGAAAAGTACAAACCATGCGCCGATTGCAACAAAAATCGCAATGTAAGAAGTAACATAGTTATTAAAGAAAATCGGCCCAATAACAGGAATATCATAAAGCAATGGAATTCTCTCATAATATAGCGGCTCTGGAATTTTTGGTGTTTGTCCTGCTCCATACCAGTCTTTGATTAGATACACACCAAGACCGAGAGCAAGGAAGTTGATTGCAACACCACTAACAACCTGATCCGCGCGGAATGTTATTGATGCAACTGCATGAAGCAGCGAAAAGAGTCCGCCGATCACCATTGCAACTACCAGCGCCATCCAAGGTGTCCAGCCTCCAAGTGCCGAAGCAAATGTAATATTAAATACAACAGCTGCAAATGCACCGATTACCATTAAACCTTCCAGGCCGATATTAACAACACCAGACCGCTCTGAGAAGACACCGCCTATAGCTGTAAAAATTAGCGGGGCTGATGCAAATAGCATGGATTTAACTAAAATTTCAATTGCTGATAAAACATCCATTTATTTTGCCCCCTTTTTGAGACGCTGCAGCAGGTACGCGATAATGTAGCTGGATGCAACAAAGAAAATAATGATGGCAATAACAATTTCAACAAGTTCAGTTGGTACGCCTGACTGAAGCGGCATAATTAATGCACCCTGCTTCAGGATTCCGAATAAAGCAGCTGCTAAAATAACACCGATCGCTACGTTACCACCTAAAAGTGCAACTGCGATCCCATCAAACCCTACACCAGAGAACGCGCCATGTATAAATCCGTAACCAAATGTTCCAAGTCCCTCCATCGCTCCACCAAGACCGGCAAAAGCCCCTGAGATGACCATGGATAAAATAATATTACGATCAACGTTCATTCCCGCATACTCAGAAGCATGCTGGTTAAACCCTACTGAACGAAGCTCAAAACCAGTAGTGGTTTTCTCAAGCACTACAAAGTATATAATTGCTGCTGCAAGTGCCAGGAAGATTCCATAATGCATCGTTGAAAATTCAGTCAGCGTTTCAAAGAATGGTGACTTTAGTGATGCTGACTCAGGTACGCGGTCTGTAGTATTCTGCTGATCAGAAATCACATACCGGATAAGATAGTTACACAAGTGAAGTGCAATATAGTTCATCATGATGGTAACAATTACTTCATGTACACGAAGCTTTGCTTTTAGTAGCCCTGGTACGAATGCCCAAAGCGCTCCCGCTACAGCCCCGGCTAAAATCGCCATTGGCAGGTGGATGATTTTCGGGAGGTCGAATGCAAGACCTACCCAAACTGATGCTACCCAGCCGACTAAGAGCTGACCTTCAACACCGATATTGAATAGCCCTGTACGGAAAGCGAATGCTACTGCAAGCCCTGCGAAAATATACGGTGTAATCTGTCTGATTGTTTCACCGATGTAAAACCCTTCACCCAGTGAGCCCGCTAATAGTGCGGAATATCCCTCAATCGGATTATAGCCTGAAACCAGCATGACAATGGCTCCAACCAGTAAACCGAGAATGACTGAGATAACAGGAATCAGGATCTTCTGCCATCTGCTGAATTGATTAAACATTCTCTGTTTCACCCGCCTTATTCTTAGAGCCTGCCATAAGTAATCCCAGCTCCTGTTCTGTAGTTGTTTTAGGATCAACGATTTCTATGATGTTACCATCATAAATCACTGCAATCCGGTCACTGACATTAATAATTTCTTCAAGTTCAAATGAAATAAGTAAAACTGCCTTGCCGTTATCACGTTGCTCAATCAGACGCTTATGAATAAATTCAATTGCCCCTACATCAAGTCCACGTGTAGGCTGAGCAGCAATGAGAAGATCAGGATCGCGGTCAACTTCCCGACCGATAATGGCCTTTTGCTGATTACCACCTGAAAGTGCACGTGCAGGTGTTGTTTCTGACGGCGTACGCACATCAAACTCCTGAATCAGTTTTTTTGCCTGTTTATTGATCTCTTTATTATTTAGAAGACTGTATTTTGAATATGGTTTATGGTAGTACGTCTGAAGTACCATATTGTCACCGATCGGGAAGTCAAGCACCAGACCGTGTTTATGTCTGTCCTGCGGAATATGCCCTACCCCTGCTTCAGTAATTTTTCTTGTCTTATAAGAAGACAGATCTTTATCATTCAGCTTGATTTTTCCTGAAGTGATCTTTCTAAGCCCTGTAATGGCTTCGATCAATTCAGATTGTCCATTACCATCAACGCCGGCAATACCAACAATTTCACCTGCTCTGACATTCAGATCAAGATCTTTTACTGCATTTACTCCGCGTGAATCCTTCACATTCAGTTTTGAAATTTCAAGTACATCATGCTTGGGATTTGCTTCTGTTTTATCTGTTTTAAAAGTAACTTCACGTCCTACCATCAGACTTGCAAGCTGTGTTGGTGTGGCGCCTTCCACATCCAGCGTATCGATCCCTACCCCTTTACGGATAACGGTTACGCGGTCACACACCTCAATAATTTCTTTCAGCTTATGAGTGATCAGGATGATTGATTTTCCTTCTGCAATCAGTGTTCTGAAAATCTGTATTAATTCTTTAATTTCTTGAGGCGTCAGTACAGCGGTCGGCTCATCAAAAATTAGAATTTCTGCACCTCGGTATAATGTTTTCAGAATTTCAACACGCTGCTGCATCCCGACTGAGATATCAGCTATTTTTGCTTTAGGATCAACCTTTAAGCCATAGCGGTCGGAAATCTCCTGAACTTCGCGCTCAGCCTTTTTCATATCAATATTCAAACCTTTTTTAGGTTCAAGGCCCAAAACAATGTTCTCTGTCACAGTGAAAGTGTCCACAAGCATAAAGTGCTGGTGTACCATTCCGATCCCCAGTTCATTTGCAACGTTTGGACTCGTAATATTTACTTTTTCTCCACGTACTTTTATTTCTCCCTTTTCAGGCTGATAAAGTCCGAAAAGAACATTCATTAATGTAGATTTTCCTGCTCCGTTTTCCCCAAGCAGCGCATGAATTTCACCCTTCTTTAATTGAAGTGTGATATTGTCATTCGCTACAATTCCCGGGAACTCTTTTCGGATGTCGAGCATTTCTATTACATAATCCATCCGTTATCACTCCTTTATTTATCGTACGGTGGTAGGTTGAATGAGGTCTGACTTCTTTTACCAGACCTTTTCAGAAAAATGCTAAATGAAGAAGGAAGAATTTTTCCCTTATTCAGTTAACATTCTTGCAAAAAAAAAGGGAATTTCAGGACTGTAACAGCCCCTCCATTCCCTATGCATTTGTTATTACTCAAGTGTAGATGGTACTTCGATTTCTCCATCAACGATTTGCTGCTGGTAATTAGCAATCTCATCAAGGATTTCCTGTGAAAGGTTGTCTTGGCTCTCAGCGATTGCAATGCCTTCTTCCTGGATACCGTATTCAATTATTTCTCCGCCTGGGAAGTTGCCTTCCATAGCACGAGTTGAAATATCCTGAACAGCAACATCAACTCGCTTAACCATTGAAGTAAGTGTTACGTTATCTTCTCCAACCTGACCTTCTTCCCACTGGTCACGGTCAACTCCAATTACCCAAACCTGACGATCCGAGTCCTGCTGCTTAAGGTTTTTAGCTTCTGTGAATACGCCGTTACCTGTACCGCCTGCAGCGTGATAAATAACGTCAACGCCTGATCCGTACATTGAAGCTGCAATCTGCTGACCGCGTGCTGCATCGTTGAAGTCACCAGCGAATTCAATCTGAACATCTGCATCAGGGTTAACTGCTTCAACACCAGCCTGGAAACCTGCTGCGAATTTATTAATCAGGTCAGATTCAACCCCACCTACGAAACCGATCTGATCAGATTCAGTTGCAAGACCTGCTGCCACACCAACAAGGAATGAACCTTCATGCTCTTTAAATGTAATTGAAGCTACGTTTTCGCCTTCCGATACATCATCAATCAGAGCGAAGTTTGTATCAGTGTTTTGGCTTGCTACCTCTGTTAGTGCCTGATTTAAAAGGAAACCAACACCGAAAACGAGATTAAAATCATTACGTACTGCAGTGTTCATGTTTGTTACATAATCTGCATCATTATTTGACTGGAAGTATGTGAAACCGTCTGTACCTTCTTCAAGACCGTTATCAGCACCGAACTGCTGAAGACCTTCCCACGCTGACTGGTTAAATGACTTATCATCTACACCGCCAGTATCTGTTACCATTGCTACTTTAAAGTCACTTGTTTCTTCAGTGCCTTCTCCGCCGCCATTGCCTTCATCAGTACCCGTGTCAGCTTCATCGCTTCCACACGCTGCAAGAACAGTACCTGCTGCAAGGATCATTGAAAGTGCTACTCCGTACTTACGCTTTTTCATTTTGTTACCCCCTAAAAATTTTTCGTGTATTAGTAGGAATGCATAAATGCATTAAACACGCTTACGTACAACATGAAAACTGAATCGATCAGCTTTAAAATAATTCAGAGAATACAGAATAGGCTGATCCTTATCATCATAATGAAGCTGCTTTAGAACGAGTAAAGCAGTTTCAGGTTCACATCCAAGGATTGGCGACACCTTCTCATGATAGCCGGCAGGTTCAATGTGGGTCACAGCATAAGATATGTACATACCCCCACTTTCCTCAAGCAGTGAGAAAATCGACCGGTCCTGATGTGTAAATGAAGTAGGCATCAGATCTGACGGGATTTTATCAACACAATAGACCACCGGATCACCGTTAGCTGTTCTTACACGCTCAATGATCGTCATATCATCATCGGGTGTACAGTTAAAACGGTTAATATCTTCATCAGTAGGCTGGTGAACAGAGGAACTTAAGAATACTGTCCCAGGCTCCATTCCTGCCATTCGAATCATATCAGTTACACTGTATAACTGTTCAATTCCTGAGGAAAATAATGGTTTCGCATTAACAAATGTTCCTACACCGTGACGCCTGACAATTCTGTTTTCTTCTTCGAGAATTCTCAGCGCTTCTCTCAGTGTAGCCCTGCTGATACCCAGCTGCCTTGAAAGTTCAAACTCTGAAGGCAGGCGTTCTTTTTCTTTATAAACGCCTTTGTCGATATCTTTCTTCAGTCGGTCAATCACCTGAAGATACAGATGCCGATTATCTGATTTAATAGTCATATAAAGACACCACCAACTCTTTTGACATCAGACATCTGATGTATTTCATTCCTACTAATCGAAAATACTATAACACTTTTCTTTTCTAAAAGGAATACAATTGTGTAGTTTTCACAAAAATTCTTTCTATTAAGTTACATAATAATTACATTTGTTACAAGATTATAAAAATCAGTGAAATGAAACCCTCAACATTGTAAATTAAAGGAAAATAAATATTTCTTTATAACGTTATAGTATTTTTGAAAGCGGTAACAATAGTATAACTTATTCATCTATTCTTTGTATATAGGTCTGACATCAAAGGTCTGATTTTTTTGGCATAAATCTTTAAAATTCTTTATTCAGTAACTTTTTCAGTTAAAAAAGAGCGGGAATTGATGACCCGCTCTTTAATCTATTCATCTTCTATTTTACCTTTTAAAACTGTCCGCGGCTTACTGCCTTCATATGGACCTACAATTCCCTGCTGTTCCATTGCATCAATTAATCTTGCTGCACGTGTGTAACCAATTCTGAATCGTCTCTGAAGCATTGAAACTGAAGCAGTCTGCATATCAGTCACCAGATCTACCGCATCCCCGTATAATTCATCATCAGACTCTTCAGGTTTGGATTCATCCACTTCATCAGGAATCATTTCTTCCTGATATTGTGCTTTTTGCTGCTCAATGACTGCATTTACTACTTTCTCAACTTCCTCATCACTCAGGAATGCCCCCTGCACACGGACCGGCTTATTCGCACCGACCGGCATAAACAGCATATCCCCCCGGCCGAGCAGCTTTTCTGCTCCACCGGTATCAAGTATTGTTCTTGAATCAATTTGTGAAGAAACAGCAAACGCAATTCTTGAAGGAATATTCGCTTTAATGACTCCCGTAATGACATCAACAGACGGTCTCTGCGTTGCAATAATTAAATGGATGCCCGCTGCTCGTGCCATCTGAGCGAGTCTTGTGATAGAATCCTCCACATCATTGGAGGCAACCATCATCAGATCGGCAAGCTCATCCACAATGACAACGATAAATGGAAGCTGAGGCTGCTTTTCTTTATTTTTTTCATTATGCTTTCTTACGTATTCATTGTAGCCTTCTATATTTCTTGTACCCGTGTGTGAAAAAAGATCATATCTTCTTTCCATTTCACTGACTACTTTTTTAAGTGCCTGTGATGCTTTTCTGGCATCTGTCACAACCGGCGCCAGTAAATGAGGGATTCCATTATAGACATTCAGCTCAACCATTTTAGGGTCAATCATCATCAGCTTTACTTCATGGGGCTTTGCACGCATCAGAATAGAAACGATAATGCCATTAATACAAACGGATTTCCCGCTTCCTGTTGCACCTGCTACAAGCATATGTGGCATTTTATTCAGCTCAGCTGCTACTGCTTCACCGGTAATATCTCTTCCCAGTCCAATCAGCAGCTTCGCTTCATCACGCTTGTTTTTATTCGCTTCGAGCACTTCTCTAAGTGACACCATGGCAACCTCTGTATTGGGCACTTCAATCCCGATCGCAGATTTACCCGGGATTGGCGCTTCTATTCGGATATCCTTTGCTGCAAGCGCCAGTGCGAGGTCATCATTCAGATTCACAATTTTACTCACCTTCACGCCGACGTCAGGATGCACTTCATATTTCGTGACAGCCGGTCCAAGGTGAACCTGTGTAACTTTAGCTCTGACCCCAAAGCTTTGAAATGTTTTCTCAAGCTTGGATGCATTTTTTTGAATCGCCTTATATTCACTGCTCTGATCAGCGTGTGGCGGTACTGCCAGCAGGTCAAGCGGCGGGACTTTATATTCTTTATTTTCGACTTCTTCAACCCCAGGAGATGATGTAAACTCTTCAAGTGCAGGATCCGGAATGTCTTCTTCCGGTTTCGTTTTTTCATCAGCCGGTATTACTGCTGAATGATCTTCCTGCACAGGTGCTGCTTTTTCAGCAAAGCTGGAGATCAGCGGTTCAAAGCCCTCCGATTCATCATCCGGCTCTTCAATACATTCTTCCGGTGCAGCTTTTAGTTTTGAAGCAGATCGTCTTGAAATCTGGGTCTGCTTTCTTTTGGCTTTTTTTGTCTGGCGTTTTTCAATTAACCAATCAGTAAACAGGGAAATTAACTCTTTCAGTTTTTCTCCAAACCAACCTATTATGCTTCTCCCTGTTTCCCCGATTGATTTACCTGATAACATGATTAGACCAATAATCATCAGTGTAGCTGAGGCAACCTTTGAACCTGTTGAACCAAACAAAAGGTCAAATATGGCATAAATAAATGCACCAACCATCCCGGCTCCGGCGTTTTCTGTAAACTCATCTGTAAGAATTGTATGTGTCTGAACCAGTACACTGCTGCTCGTAATCATTTGATCGCGCACAAGCTGATCAAATAATAAAACGTGACTTAAAAGAAGTAAACTGATTAATATCAGCAGCGTGCCAATCATCCTTGAGCCTTTAAGTGATGGGAGACCTCTGTAAAGAATAGCGTAAACAGACAGTAAAATGATCACAATCGGAATCAGAAGCTGAAAATTACCGATTAAATAAGTAAAAATCAGCGTCAGTATACGCCCGGCTGCCCCCAGCTGAAAAGCGGCAATCAGCGCCAGTGCAATCATCACTATACCTGTTAATTCATATGTAAGCGGTGTGTCCTTACGAGATCTTTTTGTTTTTTTGCGTGCTTGCGTTTTTCTTTTTACCGGCTTTCTTTTGGCTTCAGCCATATGAACAACCTCCTTTTCCGGCTGAAAAAAACAGACAGAAAAATCTGTCTGTTTTTGATTACTTCATTCAGACTCTGCTGAATTTAAACTTCCATAATAATTGGTAATATCATCGGACGACGCTTTGTACGTGTATATAGCAGATGGTTAAGTGAATCCCTGATCTCCTGCTTAATACCAGACCAGTCAAATGTACGGTTTTCAACGTTTTTCTCTACAATATTGCGAACTGCAGTAACTGACTCTTCCATCAGCTTCTCTGATTCTCTAACATAAACAAAGCCTCTTGAAATCACTTCAGGACCTGCAGCAATTGTTTTAGTTTTGCGGTTTAATGTAACGACAACCAGTAGTACTCCATCCTGGGACAGTAATCTTCTGTCGCGCAGGACAATATTACCGACATCCCCTACACCTTTACCATCAATAAGGACATTACCTGTCTGGACTCTGCCGCTCATTTTCATTTTGCCTGCCTGATATTCAACAATGTCACCTTTGTCAGCAATAAATATGTTAGTGCGCGGTATACCCATTTCTTCAGCAAGACGTCCATGCGTAATTAAATGACGGTATTCTCCCTGAATTGGAATAAAGTATTTTGGCTTCATCAGGTTCATCATCATTTTCAGGTCTTCCTGACTGCCATGACCGGAAACATGGACATTTTTACTTGATGTAAGTACGTTTGCCCCTGCTTTCGTCATTTCATTTACCGATCGATACAGATATACTTCCATTCCAGGTGACGGTGTAAACGTAATTAATACGGTATCACCCTGCTGAATGTTAACGATCGGGTGTGTCTGATTCGCCATACTCTCCATTACTTTAAACGGCTCATCATGTGTTCCTGATAAAATAATAACAATTTCATCGTTATGATATTGATCTATTTCGTTCGGCTTAATGCGCGTATCTTCATCATACGTTAAGTGTTCAAGTCTAGAGGCAACATTGACTACACGTTCAGCAGCCTCTCCGATAACAGCGACTTTTCTGCCTGAAGCTTGAGCTGCATCAAAAATCTGCTGAATACGGATCAGGTTTGAAGCATAACATGTGACAATCACTCTTCCGCTTGCCTGATTAATGCTGTTAGAAACGTGCTTCTCAATGACAGCTTCAGAAGTAGTGTGTCCTGGCTTTTCTGCTTCAGTACTATCTGAAAGTAGTGCAAAGACACCCTTGTCACCAAGCTTAGCCATTTTTCCAATATTGGATGCATATCCACCTTTTGAAGCCTGATCAAATTTAAATTCACCAGTATGTACAATTGCACCCTCAGATGTGTGAATCGCAATTCCGAGTGAATCCGGGATACTGTGAGTTGTGTTGAAGAATGTGACATTCACAGAATCAAATTTCATATTACTTTTCTCATGAACTGTATAGAACTTTACGCGTTCTTTAAATCCATATTCTTTTAACAGCGCTTTAGCAAGTGCCACAGTCAGCTTTGAACCATATACAGGCACTTTCACTTTTTCAAGTAAATAAGGCAGTGAACCAATCGAATCATCATGACCATGTGTCAGGAAGATCGCTTTCACACGCTCTTTATTTGCTTCAATATATTGAAAATCCGGGATGACAATATCAATTCCGAACATTTCATCTTCAGGAAACATTAATCCTGAATCAATAATAAATAAATCTTCGTCTACTTCAATGACGTACATGTTTTTTCCTATCTCGCCTACGCCGCCGAGAGGAATGATTTTTACTTTTTCGTTTTTATCTTTAGACAAACTAATTTCCTCCTACAAAAATGTTATCCGACCTTTTAAAACAGCTGTGTTCATTATACTGTAAGATTGGAAAACTGTACATGTATTTGTGAACTGCCGGTGCTGGAAATCAGAAAGGTCTTTTTCCGGATTGGAAAAAGACCTTCTGGTGATCTTTATGAAATACTGGACATTTCTGATCGAAAATGGCTGACTGCCTTTAACAGACTGCTCTCTTCATTTTGATCAAGTTCAACTAACGGAAGTCTGACACCCCCGCATAATACTCCCTGGTGGTTCAGTGCTGACTTCACCGGGGCCGGGCTCGGCTGTGCAAACAGCGCTCTTGTCAAAGGTAAAAGCAGTTGATGAATTGATGCAGCTTTTGAAAGCTCTCCGTTTTGGAAGCATCTGATCATGGTTTGCATTTCATTTCCTGCAACGTGTGAAGTGACAGATACTACGCCAGCTCCACCAATTGAAAGAAGCGGCAATGTCAATCCATCGTCACCGCTGTATATGAGGAAGCGTTCATCTGTTCCTGCGATGATTTCAGTCATCTGATCCAGGCTTCCACTCGCTTCCTTCACAGCAACAATATTCGGCACTTCAGACAATTCAATGATTGTTTTCGGTTCAATATTTACAGCTGAACGTCCCGGAATATTATAGATCATTACAGGCAGACCAATCTGCTCTGCAATTGTTTTAAAGTGTTTCTTTAAACCAGCCTGACTCGGCTTGCTATAATAAGGAGCCACCAGCATAATAGCATCTACTCCAGCTTCTTTTGCAGCAAGGGAAAGGCTGATGCTCGACTCAGTATTATTTGTTCCTGTTCCTGCTACCACTGGTACTCTGCCATTTGCAATTCTTACTGTCTCTTTAAAAAGTTCCACTTTCTCTTCTGACGAAAGTGTTGGTGATTCTCCAGTTGTACCTGCTACGACAAGTGAATCGGTGCCGTTTTCGATTAAGTGGTTGATAAGATTTTCCAATCTGCTGTAATCAATGCGATTATCCTGATCAAAAGGAGTCGCCATTGCAGTGGAAACTCTGCCAAAGTTCATCTTCTTCACTCCTGTATAGTTACTAGTTCATGATTAATAAAGAATTGATGCAGCAGCTGCTGAGCGATAAATGATTTGTCACTGTCGAGCAGTATCCAAAAAGTCATATGACTGTCAGCTGTCTGCCATATACTGATTTTATTTTCTGTGAGCAGTGTAACAATTGCTGATGCAACTCCCGGGCGTCCAGCGATACTGCTGCCAATCAGCGCGATTTTTGACACGTTCTTTCTGAATTTAAAATAAACCTGATGCTGCTTTAAAGTATTGTTTAAATCTTGAAAATCTTCAGATTGAATTGTAAATTTCACTTCAACCGGCTGAATGGAGATCAGGTCAATACTGATCCCTTTTTCAGCAAGTATCTTGAATATATAATCACAATCCTGAGCCTGAACGGATATCTGTACAAGATCTTCTACAGCAGTAACAGAATGGATGGATTCAGAATGAGCTTCTGATCCGATCCACGTTCCACCTTCACCGGATAAATCTCCAGTCCAGACCGGTACATTTCCTTTTCTCGCCCATTCGACCGCTTTAGGATGAATAATCTTTGCACCCTGATGCGCAACATGGAAGGCCTCATCATAATGTAGCCGCTTCACAACTGATGCATGATCGACAATTCGCGGATCCCCGCTCATAATCCCCGCTACATCTGTGTAGAGCTTACATGAAGATGCTTTTAAACTTGCAGCGATCGCACACGCTGATGTATCACTTCCACCTCTGCCAAGAGTAGAAATTCTACCTTTATCATCTTCTCCCTGAAAGCCGGGCACGATGATCACTTCAGCGTGTTTTAATGTTTCTATCAGCACACTGGTATCTACTGAACAAATATCGGCATTATACGTTTTGTCCGTTTTAATACCCGCCTGCTTCCCCGTCAGGATCTCACTTTTTATACCTTCTCTGTGAAGAGCAGATGAAAATACAGCAGCTGAAATGAGCTCTCCACATGAAAGTAAAAGAGATTGCTGGTGGAAAGGAAGGCAATCCGGATCAGTTAGTGATAATAATGTATCAGTGGAATAAGGGTCTCCCAGTCTGCCCATCGCTGAAACGACTGAAATCACCTGATGGTGTTGATCCAGCTCACGTTTTACATTCCGTACTGCTGCATCTCTTTTATATGCTTCAGATAACGAAGTTCCACCGAATTTCAATACTGAAATTGGCAATGTTACGCTCCTCTCTTTCAGTGCGTATTATACAAGTTTTAGTTTAATCAGGCTTTCTGCGATTTGTACTGAGTTCCACGCAGCTCCTTTTAATAGGTTATCTGACACGATCCACATATGGAATCCATGATCCTCATCCGGATCTTTTCTGACTCTGCCTACATACACATCTGTTTTGCCTGCAGCCGTGCTTGGCATCGGGTATTCCTGCTGGTCAGGATTATCCTGAAGGGTCACACCTGGTGCCCCGGAAAGAATTCTGTGAATATCCGCAGTGTTTTTTCCTTTTTCGGAAACTTCGATATAAACAGACTCTGCATGACCTGTTTCTACTGGCAGCCTTACACATGTCGCTGATACTTTAAGTTCAGGCATATGCATAATTTTCTTAGTCTCATTAATCATTTTCATTTCTTCAAATGTATAGCCATTTGTATCAAATACATCAATTTGTGGTACTGCATTGAAGGCAATCTGATAATGCTTTTTATCTCCTTTAACCGGCAAAACGTTCGCTTCAGGTTCTTCTCCGTTAAGGATGGCCTGTGATTGTGCTCTCATCTCATCAATTGCCTGTACGCCGGCCCCTGAAACAGCCTGATAAGTAGAAACAATTACTTTTGACAGACCAAGTTCTTTTCTGATCGGTTCCAAAGCTGCGACCATCTGAATTGTTGAGCAGTTTGGGTTCGCGATGATTCCTTTATGCTGCTGCAGATCCAATTCATTTACTTCAGGAACGACCAGAGGTACATCCGGATCCATTCTGAATGCACTCGTATTATCTATTACGATCGCACCGCGCTTTGCTGCCTCAGGCGCGAGTTGTTTTGAAATACTGCCTCCTGCTGAGAATAATGCAATATCAATTCCCTCAAAGCTGTCAGGAGTTGCCTCTTCTACTGTGACTGGCGCACCATTAAATTGGATTGTCTGACCCGCTGACCTTGCCGATGAAAGGAGTTTAATTGTTCCGACTGGAAAATCTCTCTGCTCAAGCATTGAGAGCATCTGAGTTCCGACTGCTCCTGTTGCACCTACTACTGCTACGTTATATCCTGTACCCTTCATATAAAAAACTCCCTTCCACTCTTTCCCTGTAATGCGTTAGACAGGTAAAGCACTAATGTGTATTCATACAACACATTGTATCACTTATTCTTTGATTTTCTCAATCTCTTTTACTTAAAGTGCTTAATGTTATGACAGGCTGATGCTGTTCTCTTTTTAAAGCCTTTATGACCGTTTCCGGAATTTCGTCCATATGGGCTACAAGAGAGTTCGGTTTATTAAAAGGATCATCCTGACTGAATGGGACAAAATATATGTTTTTTGCACCCATCAGTTTCATTATATTCATCCCGTTCAGTCCCAGGCCGTCATTTGTCGAGATGGCAATGACAACTGGTTTATGATTTCTCATCGTTGCTTTTGCTGCCATTAGTACCGGTGAATCTGTTAATGCATTCGCAAGCTTGGCAAGGGAATTCCCCGTTAATGGCGCAATCACCATACAGTCAAGCGGCTTTCCAGGACCCAGGGGCTCTGCATCTGCTATGGATCTGATACATGGCTGTCCCGCTGCCTTTTCAATTTTTTCTACCCATTCTTCACCTTCACCAAAACGGGTATTCGTTGTTTGCATTGTATAACTTACAACCGGTACGATCTCCGCTCCAAGCTCTTTCAGCCTGATTAATTCAGGCAATGCCAAATGATAGGTACAATGAGAACCCGTAAATCCAAAACCAATTCTCTTTCCTTTTAACATCTGTTTATTCCCCTTTTTCAATGATCTGATCAAGAATGGACTTCGCCAGAATTTCACCTGCAGTTTTTGGTGC
This sequence comes from Jeotgalibacillus malaysiensis, assembly GCF_044789845.1. Taxonomy (NCBI): domain Bacteria; kingdom Bacillati; phylum Bacillota; class Bacilli; order Caryophanales; family Caryophanaceae; genus Jeotgalibacillus; species Jeotgalibacillus malaysiensis. The sequence continues at coordinate 1,680,304 of NZ_CP085252.1, read as the reverse complement.
CACAAGGCCCGGCAGACTCGGTGCTTCAAGATAATTAATATTTTTCTCCCGGGCTAATTCTTTTTGGACTGCAGGTGGATGGGATGCAAGTTCCACAATAAAAACATTTGGATTGCATGCTGTTAAAGTTTGCTGATTAATAATTCCAATTGACGGGATTGTATTAATCCAGATATTAGCCTGATTTAAACAGGTTTGTAACTCTTTCAGCGGTTTTGTTTTTACACCTATTTCACTCATTCGTGCAACTTCAGCTTTCACTTCTGATAAGGCTGTCACTTTTGCACCGAGTGCATGAAGTACCCTGGCTGCTGTCAGTCCGACTCTTCCACATCCGGTAATGACGATCTGAGCGCCGTGAATTGTATACTCCGTATGCTGAATGATCAGCCAGATGATCCCCTCAACCGTCGGGATTGAATTTAGAATTGCAATCTCATCTTTTTCAAACAAATATACGAAGTTTCTTTTACTGGCTGTCGACCATGATGTCTCAATTCCTGTGAATAATAAGCAATTTTCCGGTATCCGATTCAATAGTTGTTCATGTATATAAAGATTACTGGCACTGAATGACGATTTAATATCCCCATTTACCCCTATTCCGCTTACCGGAAAGATCAGTGCGTCAAGTTCTTCAAAAGGAATCTGATCTAAGGATGTCTTTCGATAGCCAGGCTCAGAAAGGTTGAGCTGATCAAAGCCGCACAGGAAAACTTCTGCTCCTTTTTTACATAATGCTTCAGCGATTACAAGCTGCCTTGCATCCCCACCGATTACAGCGGTTCTTCTACCCCTCAGTTCCTCGTTTTTCACTCAGCATTCACTCACTTCATTCTTCTTTATTCTCCGGTATACTATGTAACTGCTGGTCTGTTTGTGATTGTTTACCCTTAATAAGAATCAGTTCTTTTCCTACAGCATGAACACTTTTCCACGGGATTGCATATTCCTCTTTAGCGCTTTTAAAGGGACTGATTTTACCGGCTGGTACTAATATGTTAATAATTTCTCCTGTTTCATCGTTAAACTCAATATCCGCATTACCAAGAATGCCCATTCTTTCAGCCTGATCTATATCGATCATTTCTTTTCTGTACAGTTCGCTCATTCTCATTTTTCTTCCTCCTCTAAGTTAAATCATTTGATCATTAACTATATGAAGAAAGAAAAAAATATATAAACAAAAGGATGAGACGCTGAGGTCTCATCCTTATATCCATGATTAGATTGATACCTTTTCCCCCTGAGGAGAGATGACTGAAGAAGCAAATCTGGCTCCAAGTATCTGATCAGCTACCCTTTTTACTGAGTTTTGAGATACCTGATCAATTTTTTCGATCAATTCATCCATTGACCGGTGTCTTTTGAGCATTAATTCATTTTTACCGTTTCTGCTCATTCTTGCATTCGTACTTTCAAGACCAAGCACCAGGTTTCCTTTTAATTGCTCTTTTGAGGAATGAAGCTCGTCATCTGTTAAGCCACTGGCTTTCAATTTAGCTGTTGTTGACTGAATGGTTTCATACAGCGCATCCAGCTGGTCAGCACCCGTTCCTGCATAAATTGTTAATAAACCGCTGTCACGGTGGGCTGAATGGTAAGAAAATACTGAGTAAGCAAGTCCCTTATCCTCTCTTACATCCTGAAACAGTCTTGAAGACATACTGCCGCCTAACACGTTATTCATAACGATCAGACTGTAAGTATCTTCATGTCCAATCGGAAGTCCGTCATAGCCGAGACAGAGATGCGCCTGTTCAGTTTCTTTCCTTTTTGAAAGGTGAGTATCATTAAATTCGGGCAGTTCGTTACTTCTTTTTTCTTCCTTAGAAGCAGTATAATCCCCAAATAATGCTTCAACTTCTTTGATGAATTCCTCAGTAATATTACCCGCCACTGAAACAACTACATCTTCAGGACGATACATCTCAAAGACATATTTTTTCAAATCATTACTTGTAAAAGATTTTAAAGTTGATTCAGTACCGAGGATCGGATAGCCGAGTGGATGATTGCCATAAACAGCTTCTCCTAAAAGGTCATGAACAATATCATCAGGTGTATCCTCATACATCTTAATTTCTTCCAGCACCACATTTTTTTCTTTTTCAAGCTCTTCAGGGTCATACACTGAATGAAAGAACATATCAGCAAGCACTTCTAACGCATGCTTCGCGTGATTATCAAGTACTTTCGCATAATAGCAGGTATATTCTTTTGACGTAAAAGCATTTACATGTCCGCCGATTCTGTCAAATTCCTCCGCAATTCTTCGTGCTGAACGTTCTTTCGTTCCTTTAAACAGCATATGTTCTATGAAATGGGAGATCCCATTATTATTCTGATCTTCATCCCTTGAGCCTGTTCCAATCCAGATGCCAACTGCAGCTGATCTGACTGATGGAATATGCTCATAAACAATTCGTAAACCGTTTTTACAAGTATGTCGTGTAATCATTTAAAACATCTCCTAAACTTATTGCACTTAATGAAACATTTTACTATGGTTAATGGATTTTTTCATCTAAAAAAGCTTTTAAATGTCTTCAGGAAGAGTTTATTACATAGAAAAACCGGCTATTCAGCCGGTTTATATACTCTATTTTTGTTCTTCTCTTTCCTTCTGCTCTTTGATAACTGCTTTACGCGATAAATTAACGCGTCCCTGATTATCAATTTCTGTCACTTTTACTTCAATCTGATCTCCAAGTGAAAGGACATCCTCCACTTTATTAGTGCGCTCTTCCTGAAGTTCAGAAATATGCACAAGACCATCTTTTCCGTTAAAGATTTCAACGAAAGCACCGAATTTTTCAATCCGCTTTACCTTACCGAGATAATTTTGGCCAACTTTTGCTTCTCTGACCATATCTTCGATAATCTGCTTCGCTTTCGCATTCATTTCAGAATCAGCTGACGCAATGAAAACTGTACCATCCTGCTCGATATCAATTTTAACGCCGGTTTCTTCAATGATTTTATTAATTGTTTTGCCGCTTGGCCCGATTACATCACGGATCTTATCCGGATTAATTTTCAGCTGGATGATCTTAGGTGCGTATTCAGAAAGTTCTTTTCTCGGTTCACTGATTGTCGCAAGCATCGAATCAAGAATATGCATTCTGCCTTCTTTCGCCTGCATCAGTGCCTCTTCTAGAATTTCTTTTGTTAGACCTTCAATCTTAATATCCATTTGAAGTGCTGTTACACCCTTAGCTGTACCTGCAACTTTAAAGTCCATGTCACCAAGGAAATCTTCCATACCTTGAATATCTGTCAGGATCGTATAATCTTCCCCTGATTTCACAAGACCCATTGCAATACCGGCTACTGGCGCTTTTAAAGGAACCCCGGCATCCATCATTGCAAGCGTACTCGCACAGATACTTGCCTGAGATGTAGATCCGTTTGATTCAAGTACTTCTGATACCAGACGGATTGTATAAGGGAAGTCTTTTTCATCAGGAAGCACTTTTTCAAGCGCACGCTCTCCAAGCGCACCGTGACCGATTTCACGACGACCCGGTCCACGGATTGGTCCTGTTTCCCCTACGCTGAATAACGGGAAATTATAATGATGCATGAAACGCTTAGACTCTTCAAGGCCAAGTCCATCAATAATCTGAACATCTCCTAGAGGTCCAAGTGTTGCAATACTTAGAGCCTGCGTTTGTCCACGTGTGAACAGACCTGAACCGTGTGTTCTTGGCAGTGTGCCAACTTCAGAAGAAAGCGGTCTGATTTCTTCTGGTTTACGACCATCCGGACGAAGCTTGTCCTGAGTGATCTGTCGGCGAACTTCAGCTTTGACCATCTGATCAAGTGCTTTCTTCGCGTCTTTTGTATAGTCCTCGTCTGCCTCTTCTTCTTCAAGAACAGCAAGCACTTCTTTTTTCACTGTTGAAATTGCTTCTTCACGCGCATGCTTTTCATGTGTCTGAACAGCTGAAACAAGCTTTTCTCCAGCCATTTCCTGCATTCTGCTGACAACATCAGGATTCAGCTCTGCTAAAACGATTTCTCTTTTTTCTTTACCGCATGCAGCAACAATTTCTTCCTGGAATGCAATTAGTTTTTTGATCTCTTCATGACCGAACATAATCGCTTTAAGCATCTTCTCTTCAGACACTTCAAAGGCTCCTGCTTCAACCATGTTGATTGCATCTTTTGTTCCTGCAACGATTAATTCCATTTCACTCTTATTCTGCTGATCAATTGTAGGATTAATAATAAATTCTTCATCAATTAAACCAACCATTACTCCGGCAATCGGTCCGCCGAATGGAATGTCAGATACGGAAAGTGAAAGTGAAGATCCAAGCATTGCTGCCATTTCTGATGAACAGTCCTGGTCTACACTCATGACCATACTCATGATCTGCACATCATTACGGAAACCATCCGGGAACAATGGACGGATCGGACGGTCAATCAGACGGCTCGTTAAAACAGCACGTTCACTTGGACGGCCTTCACGTTTAATAAATCCACCAGGGATTTTACCTACTGAATACATTCTTTCTTCATAGTTAACTGTCAGCGGGAAAAAATCAAGTGGCTTAGGCTCTTTAGAACCTGTAGCTGTACTTAGTACAACTGTATCACCATATCTGATAAGAGCAGCTCCGCTCGCCTGCTTTGCAAGCTGGCCAACTTCAACTGTAAGCTCTCTTCCTGCCCAGGTGGTTGTAAAAACCTGTTTGTTCTGGTCCATCTAAAAACCCCTTTCTGTATTAAACATAGTAAATCAATTTACTGTTCTTTTCACTATGTACAAAATGTATCATTTTTATCCTAATAAAAAAGCGGGACGAGGCCCGCTTTTCATCATTGCATTCTTATCGACGAAGACCAAGCTTGTTGATCAGTTCGCGGTAACGAGCTACGTCGTTATTACGAAGATATGACAACAGGTTACGGCGACGTCCTACCATTTTGAATAGTCCGCGACGTGAATGGTGGTCTTTCTTATGAGTACGAAGGTGCTGGTTCAGGTTGTTGATATCTTCAGTAAGAATCGCAACCTGTACTTCTACAGATCCTGTATCTCCCTCGTGTGTACGGAATTCCTGAATAATTTCGTTCTTGCGTTCTTGAGTAATAGCCATAGTAAATAGCCTCCTATTATTTTTATTAAAATCCCCTGTTACCGAGCAGACGGCGGAGAAACCGCGATGCCAAGCAAAGGTTCATTCGTACATGAATATACTATCATAAGCTAAATGCCGTTGCAACCTGGAGTTGCTGAGGCACAGGCCTATCTTTGATGGATAGCAATCGCCTTTTGTTTATCTTTTTCTATTTGGGCGATCAGCTCATCTACACCGTTAAACTTTTTTTCACTTCTGATCCGGTCAAGCCACTGTACGAGTACATTTTCACCGTAAATGCTTTCATCGAATTCAAATAGATGCACTTCTACGCTCAGCTGCGCATGATCAGGGTCATTAAATGTCGGCTTATAACCGACGTTACATATTCCGTCATGCCATATATCATTTACTTTTAACTTCACCGCATATACGCCCGGTGACGGTATGAGTAGATTGTTCAATGTTTCAATATTTGCTGTGGGAAATCCGATTTTCCGTCCTCTTTTTTCACCGTGGACAACCAGCCCTTCTGTCTCGTAACTTGAGCCGAGTAATGCTGCAGCTTTATTAGTATTACCAGCTGATAAGAGTTCACGGATTCTTGTGGAACTGATTTTTTCGTTATCATCTGTCTGTTTTTCAACTGTAGTCGATGTGAATTTGCCACGGGCGTGAAAAGGTAGTGTTTCCATCTTACCCCGACCGAATTTTCCGTATGAATAATCAAAGCCTGCTGTGATATGCACAGCATTCAGTCCGATTAAGTATTGATCAACAAATTCCTGAGGTTCTAAAGATGCAAAAGCTGAAGTGAACCGCACAACCAGTACATAATCAATCCCTAATGCTTCGATCTTTTTAATCTTCTGTTCGAGTGTTGATAAATATTGCACATTGCTTTTTTTCGCACTCAGCACGACTGAGGGATGAGGATCAAAAGTCATCACTGCACTTTTAACCCCATTCTCTCTGGCATAATCAAGTGCAGCACCGATCACTTTCTGGTGACCCAGGTGGACACCGTCAAAAAAACCAAGTGCTATGGATAGCGGTGGAAAGTCTTCCTGATTCATTTCATGCGGGTGACGAAGCGTATATACTTTCATGACAATTCCTTTCTCATCCTGTCCAAATCACTTTTACTGGCTTTATCATTCCAGCTTTTTCCGGATGTAGGTGATAAATAGCCAAAACGTTTTGCTCATCATATACTGCGACCGGCTCTCCCATTTCGCCTGTCCAGTCGGAAGGTACAGGCAATACAGCACCATGCTTCACTTTACTAGCAACTGTATCACTAACTGTGATGTTCTTCAATCCGGATAAACCGAGTTCAAGCGGTTTTAACACTGACTGCTGATCCTCAAGAACTGCGAGTTCTTCAAGCGTGATACAATCTTCAGCTGTGAACCTCGCAGATGATGTACGTGTCAGTCTTGCCATATGACCGGGATACCCTAACTTTTCAGCAAACATGACAGCGAGCGTACGAATATAGGTCCCTTTCCCGCATGCGATATCAGCTTCAAATTTAAATGTATGACTTACTTCATCATAATTTAAAGAACGTTCATCTATTTCAATATGATGGATCTTCACTATACGCGAAGGACGATCAACCATTTTACCTACTCTTGCGTATTCATACAGCCTTTTACCGTCCACTTTTACTGCTGAATACATTGGTGGAGTCTGTTCGATGCTGCCGGTAAGCTTCTCTGCCGTTTCAAGCAGCTGCTCAATTGAAAAGGGCTCTACAACCTCTACTTTCTCAACGATCTCACCTGAGGCGTCTTCTGTTTCGGTAGATTCCCCGATAACGAACTGTGCTCTGTAAGATTTCCCTGCTTCTGTTATGTACTCAGCAATTTTCGTGGCTCTTCCAATACAGATCGGCAGTACACCATCAACATCAGGATCTAATGTACCGGTATGCCCGACCTTTTTTGTTTTCAGTATTTTTCTGACTTTGAATACACAATCATGGGAGGTCATCCCCGGTTCTTTCCAGAGTGGTAGTATACCGTTCATTTTCATAACTCCTGTTCGGTTTAAATGTTTGGCTTTTTTAATGTGAGAATACATTAACAGACTTAATCATATAGCAATAAACTTAAAAAAGGCAGGCAGAATGAATTCTGCCTGCCTCCGTTTTATTCTCGTTCCTTCAAATCACGAATTAATGACTCAATACGGTTACCCGTTTCAATTGATTCATCAAATTCAAATAACAGTTCAGGTGTTTTTCTCAGCCTGATTCTCTGTCCAATTTCAGAACGGATAAATCCTTTTGCTTTAGCGAGGCCGCGAAGTGTATTTTCACGTTGTTCTTCATCGCCAAGGACTGTAATATACACAGTCGCCTGCTGAAGATCACCTGTAACATCCACATCAGTGACTGTAACAAAACCGATTCTTGGATCTTTAATCTTTCGGCCAATGATATCGCCAAGCTCTTTTTTCATTTGTTCTCCGACTCTGTTTGAGCGCAATGACATAACATGCCACCTCTTATCAAGAAGATTTGTTTCCGTTAAAGTCTTTCTATCTCGGCAGCTACAGGTTCCCACTCCGGAAATGATTCCATCAGCGAGATTGCCCGTTTGATTTCAATTTCAGCAGCTGCATAATCTGATGCTGCCGAAACGAGTTCAATGATGGTACGCTGCCACTTATCCTGATAGTCTGTCTCAGCAGCGGAAACATTATACTTTTGCTTTACCCTTGTAAGGACCCGCTTTAACACAGATCTCTTATCTTTTAATGAGTGTGAAAGAGGTAAGTGAAATTCACATTCAGCCCGGACAATCATTTGCGTTTAATTTCTTCCATGACAAACGCTTCAAAAATGTCCCCTTCTCTTACATCATTATAGTTCTTTAATGTAATACCACATTCGTAACCTTTTGCTACTTCCTTTGCATCATCTTTGTAACGCTTAAGCGTATCAAGCTCGCCTTCAAATACAACAATGCCATCACGGATTAATCTTACGCCGCTGTCGCGCGTAATCTTACCTTCCGTTACGTAGCTTCCAGCAATTGTTCCAACTTTAGATACTTTAAACGTCTGGCGTACTTCTGCCTGACCAATCACTTTTTCTTCGAATTCAGGGTCAAGGAGACCAGTCATTGCTGATTCGATTTCTTCAATTACCTTATAGATAATTCTATGAAGTCTCACATCAACCTGTTCTGCATCTGCTGCACGTTTTGCATTTGCATCAGGACGCACGTTAAAGCCGATCACGATTGCATTTGATGCAGCTGCAAGTGTAATGTCAGATTCAGTAATTGCACCTACTGCAGTGTGAATGATTTTTACATTTACACCTTCAACTTCAATTTTAAGAAGAGAAGCAGCAACAGCTTCTACAGAACCCTGAACATCACCTTTAACAATGACATTCAGGTCCTTCATTTCACCCTGTTTCATTTGTTCAAACAGGTTATCAAGCGATACGCGGGTCTTTTCCCCACGCTGAGCCTGAAGTGCCTGCTGAGCACGTGTTTCTCCAATAGAACGTGCCGTTTTTTCATCTTCAAATACAACGAAACGGTCACCTGCAAGCGGCACATCGTTCAGGCCTGTAATTTCTACAGGTGTTGACGGGCCAGCTTCTTTCACGCGGCGGCCAACATCATTAACCATAGCACGCACGCGGCCAAATGTTGTACCGACAACAATTGGGTCACCTACTCTAAGCGTACCATCCTGAACAAGAAGCGTAGCTACTGAACCACGGCCCTTATCAAGCTCAGCTTCAATAACAGTTCCCATTGCGCGGCGCGTAGGGTCTGCTTTTAATTCTTCAACTTCAGATACAAGACCGATCATCTCAAGCAGGCTGTCAATACCTTCACCAGTTAATGCTGATACAGGTACGAAAATTGTATCTCCGCCCCATGCTTCAGGTACAAGACCATGTTCTGTTAGCTCCTGCATCACGCGATCAGGATTGGCTGCAGGTTTGTCCATTTTATTCACTGCAATAATAATTGGTACTTCAGCAGCTTTCGCATGATTAATTGCTTCAACTGTCTGAGGCATAACACCGTCATCTGCTGCCACAACTAGGATCGTAATATCTGTTACCTTCGCACCACGTGCACGCATTGTTGTGAAAGCTGCGTGTCCTGGTGTATCAAGGAAAGTAATTTTCTTATCTTCATGATCAATCTGGTAAGCGCCGATATGCTGAGTGATACCGCCTGCTTCACCTTCTGTTACCTTTGTTTTCCGGATTGAATCAAGCAGTGTCGTTTTACCATGGTCTACGTGTCCCATGATTGTAACAACTGAAGGACGTTCAACAAGCTTGTCCGCATCAGATTCTTCATCGAAATAAGTTTCAAGGTCAGTTGAATCTACAAGAATTTCTTCCTCAACTTCAACACCATAATCTTCACAGATCAACTCAATTGCATCTTTATCAAGTTCCTGATTAACTGTCGCCATTACGCCGACCATAAATAGCTTTTTAACCACTTCAGATGGCTCTCTGTGCAGCTTTTTGGCAAGCTCTGCAACTGTCAGGGATTCTGTAAATGTAATTTTTTCAGGAAGCTCTCTTGGCTTCATTGGCGTTGGTGTAAACGGTTGTTTGTTCTTCTGATTGCGATTATTTTTACCGCCTCTGTTTTGTCCCGGACGCTGCTGTCCTCCGCGTCCTTTGCCGCCCTGGCCGCCCTGAGCACCCTGACCGCCTTTTCCGCGATTTTGTGGTCCGCCACCCTGGCCACCACGATTTTGCTGACCGCCGCCGCGGTTTTGATTTTGTGGCTTATTCTGTGCTTGAGGCTTGGCTGATTGATCCTGGCCTTTTGTGTAAGCTTTATCGAGCTTAGTTACAGCATCACCTTCTAGTGTTGCCATATGGTTCTTCACTTCAATATTAAACGTTTTTAGTTTATCAATTACTTCTTTACTGGTGACATTTTGCTTTTTTGCGTATTCATATACACGTACCTTACTCATTCGTTCACCCCCGTTAAGATTCGTCGAGCAGTGAGATCAGTTTATCCGCGAAGCCTTTGTCAAGGACAGCAACTGTAACTCTTGCGTCCTTACCGATCAATTGTCCAAGTACATACCGGTCTTTTACCGTTCTGACCGGAACCTGATAGAATGATGCTTTGTCCGTCACTTTTTTCCTTGTGTTGGGTGAAGCATCTTCTGACAGTAAAACTAATTTTGCTTTACTGTTTCTGATCTCTTTCACAACTAATTCTTCGCCTGATATAACTTTTCCTGCCCGAGTCGCAAGACCCAATAATGACATCCATTTCGGCTGTTTCATTTGTGCCCCGCTTCCACATATTCAAGAAGCTCATCATACAGTTCTTCCGGTACTTCAGCTTCTAAGTGGCTTGCTAATACATTTTTCTTTTTTGCTTTTAAAATTGCATCTTTATCTTTAGATAGATATGCACCGCGTCCTGATTTCTTTCCAGAAGGGTCAATAGAAACAACACCCTCTTTGGAACGGACGATGCGGATCATTTCTTTCTTCTCTTTCATTTCATGCGTTGCAACACATTTGCGTAAAGGTATTTTGCGTTTTTTCGTCACTGGAATAAACTCCTTTACTCGATATCGTCTTCTGGATATGTGAATGGATTTTCCATATCTTCGTCTGAGAAAAGCGGCTGATCATCACGTGGGAATATGCCCATTTCACGTGCATCCGTTTCACTCTTGATATCGATTTTCCAGCCGGTAAGCTTTGCAGCAAGTCTTGCATTCTGTCCGCGCTTACCAATTGCCAGTGACAGCTGGTAATCGGGTACAACAACAGTTGTAGCTTTGTCTTCTTCATTTACCTGCACATCTACTACCTTTGATGGGCTGAGTGCATTGGCAACAAATACTGTAGGATCTTCTGACCACTCTACAATGTCAATCTTTTCACCCTTCAGCTCGTTAACGATTGCCTGTACACGGCCGCCCTTGGCACCAACACAAGCACCAACTGCATCGACTTCTTCATTATCTGAGTGCACAGAAATCTTAGAACGGTCTCCAGCTTCACGTGACACTGATTTAATTTCTACAGTGCCATCAAAGATTTCAGGCACTTCGATTTCAAACAGACGCTTCAGCAGTCCAGGATGAGTTCTTGAAACAAAGATCTGTGGACCTTTTGTTGTTCTTTCAACCTTTGTAATATAAACCTTAATCCGGTCGTGCGGCTTATAAGATTCATTAGGCATTTGCTCATTTAAAGGTAGAAGTGCTTCGATCTTACCTAAAGCGACATATATAAAACGGTGATCCTGACGCTGGACAATTCCAGTCATAATGTCATCTTCACGGTCAACAAATTCAGTATATATAATGCCTCTTTCAGCTTCTCTTACACGCTGTGTAACGACCTGTTTTGCTGTTTGAGCTGCAATACGGCCAAAGTCGCGTGGCGTTACTTCAAGTTCCACAATATCGCCCACTTCATAAGCCGGGTCGATTTCCTGCGCATCTTCAATTGAGATCTCAAGACGCGAATCAAAAACTTCATCAACAACTTCTTTTCTGGCAAATACACGCATTGATCCGGTATCAAGGTTCAGATCCACGCGTACATTTTGTGCCTGGTTGAAGTTGCGTTTGTAAGCAGAGACAAGTGCTGCTTCAATCGCATCAATCAGAACATCACGGTCAATACCTTTTTCCTTTTCAAGGTATGTGAGCGCATCGAGTAATTCAGTACTCATTCTTTTCTCTCCTTTCACCGGTTAGAATGTAACAGCTAACCTTGCTTTCGCTACTTTTTCTTTTGGAATTGCCATTTCTTTTTTTCTCGTTTTGATGGTAACCGTTATATTCAGTGTTTCTCCATCATAATTGTCCAGTACGCCTTCTATTTCTTTCATGCCATCGATTGGCTCATATGTTTTTACATATACCTGTTTGCCAATTGCATTGTGAAAGTCTTTTTCCTTTTTCAGAGGGCGCTCAGCACCTGGAGACGAGACTTCAAGAAAATAGTTCTGCTGAATTGGATCAAGCTCATCAAGTTTTTCGCTCAGACGTTCACTGACAATCCCGCATTCTTCAATATCAACACCGGCATCTTTATCAATAAACACGCGAAGAAACCAATTAGACCCTTCCTTCACAAACTCCACATCTACTAGTTCAAGATTCATATCATCTAGAATTGGGTTTACAAGTTCTTCAGTTAGTTCTGTAATTTTACTCATCTGTTTCCTCCATCATCTCTGAAAAATGCCTGAAACAACACAAAAGAGCGGGCGGCACCCACTCTTTTGACGTCAGAGTTATCTAAAACATTTCCGTGAATATAATACCATATATTGCGAACCCGTGCAAATCGCCTAGAATAGGGATAGCTGGTTCTGATCAGGCAGTCCGGCAAGACATCCCTGTGAATCCAGGTATTCAATAATTGTCTTTGAAACCTTACCTCGCTTCTGGAGATCTTCCTTCGAAAGAAATTCACCATTCTTTCTGGCTTCAACAATATTGATTGCTGCATTCGTACCAAGCCCCGGAATCGCGTTAAATGGCGGTATTAATGAATTTCCTTCAATCTTAAACTCTTTTGCATCTGACTTATAAAGGTCCACCTGCTTGAAAGTATAACCTCTCTCCACCATTTCAAGACATAATTCAAGTACTGTCAGTAAGCTTTTCTCCTTCGGTGCTGCATCGAGTCCTTTCGCATTAATGCCTTCGATCTTAGCTTTAATTGACTGAGAGCCGGCAGCCATTGCTTCAAGGTCAAAGTCTTCTGCACGCACCGTAAAGTATGCAGCATAATAGAGAATCGGATGATGAACTTTGAAATAAGCGATTCTGACAGCCATGAGAACGTAGGCTGCAGCGTGTGCTTTCGGGAACATGTATTTGATTTTCTTACATGAGTCAATATACCAGTCAGGCACACCATTCTTTTTCATTTCTTCTTCCCATTCAGGTGAAAGGCCTTTTCCTTTACGGACAAACTCCATAATTTTAAATGCAAGTGAAGGTTCAAGCCCCTGATAGATCAGATAAACCATAATATCATCACGGCAGCCGATTACATCAGACAGCTCACAAATACCGTTATGAATGAGCTCCTGCGCGTTACCAAGCCATACATCAGTTCCGTGAGACAGACCGGATATCTGAACTAATTCAGAAAATGTCGTCGGCTTAGTATCTTCAAGCATTTGTCTGACGAATCTGGTTCCGAACTCCGGAATCCCAAGTGTCCCGGTTTTACACATGATCTGCTCCTGCGTTACACCGAGTGATTCTGTTCCGCTGAAAATTTTCATCACTTCAGGGTCATCAGTCGGAATGGTTTTAGGGTCAATACCGGATAAATCCTGAAGCATTCTGATAACGGTCGGATCATCGTGCCCGAGTATATCAAGCTTAAGCAGATTATCATGTATAGAATGGAAATCAAAATGCGTTGTTTTCCATTCAGACTCACTCGCGTTAGCCGGGAACTGGATTGGTGTGAAATCATAAATATCCATATAATCAGGAACAACAATAATACCGCCCGGGTGCTGACCAGTTGTCCGTTTCACTCCCGTACATCCTCCTGCGAGTCTTTCAACCTCTGCACCTCTGAAGTGCAGGTTATGATCACCTGCATATCCCTTAACATACCCAAAGGCTGTTTTATCTGCTACAGTACCGATTGTTCCGGCACGATACACATAGTCTTCACCGAACAGTACTTTTGTGTAATTATGCGCAATCGGCTGATATTCACCACTGAAGTTCAAGTCGATATCCGGTACTTTATCCCCCTTAAATCCTAGGAAGGTTTCAAACGGAATATCCTGACCGTCTTTAATGTATGGCACCTTACATGCTGGACAATCTTTATCATCAAGGTCAAACCCTGAACCGACCGACCCGTCATTGAAGAACTCAGACTGCTTACAGTTCGGGCATACATAATGCGGCGGCAGCGGATTAACCTCCGTGATCTCAGTCATCGTTGCAACGAAGGATGAACCTACTGATCCACGTGACCCTACGAGGTAGCCATCAATCAGTGACTTTTTTACAAGCTTATGTGAGATCAGGTAAATAACAGCAAACCCGTGCCCGATAATACTTTTCAGTTCTTTTTCAAGTCTTGCTTCTACAATCTCAGGAAGCTCATTCCCATAAATACGTCTCGCCATCCCATAACTCATTTCGCGCATTTCCTCATCGGCACCTTCAATTTTAGGTGTATAGAGTTCATCTTTGATTGGTGTCACATCTTCAATCATATCAGCGACTTTATTTGTGTTATCAATGACAATCTCCTTGGCCTTTTCTTTTCCGATAAATGAAAATGCATCGAGCATTTCATTTGTTGTTCTGAAATGAACATCAGGCAGTTTATGCCTGTTCAGCGGGTTAGCACCGCCCTGTGAAGCAATGAGAATCTCACGGTAAATTTTATCTTCCTCATTTACGTAATGGACATTACCGGTTGCAACGGCCGGAATGTTCATTTTGTCTGCAAAGTCGACAACCTTTTTGATAATCTCCCGAAGGTTATCCTCATCTCTTACTAACTCTAAATCTATTAAATGCTGATAAGCTGCCGGGGGCTGAACTTCAATATAGTCATAGAAGTCAGCAAGCTCTTCAACTTCTTCAGGGGATTTCTGCATCATCCCTTCAAAGATTTCCCCTTTATCACATGCTGAACCGATTAAGAGACCTTCCCGATGTTTATTAAGCAGCGATCTCGGAATACGCGGCACACGGTAGAAGTACTCAAGGTGGGAGATGGATACAAGCTTAAACAGGTTCTTCAGACCAGCCTGTGTCTGAGCCAGAATCGTAATATGATTCGGTCTTGCCCGTTTAAACGCATCACCTTCCCCCATGTAGTCGTTCAGCTGATTGTGGTTTGTAATCCCTTTATCCTTCGCTTCTTTTAACAGCCTTGCCAGAATGTACCCTGTTGCCTCCGCATCAAAAATCGCCCGGTGATGCTGCGTAAGTTCTACATCAAATCTCTTTGCGAGTGTATTTAAGCGATGGTTTTTAAATTCAGGATGCAGAAATCTCGCAAGTTCAAGCGTATCTATGACAGGATTTGCAGCTTTATCCATACCTGCACGCTTATAACCCACATTTAAAAAGCCCATATCGAAGGATGCGTTGTGCGCAACGAGGGTATTATCCCCACACCACTTTTTAAAATCAGCCAGCACATCTTCTATTTCAGGCGCATCCCTGACCATATCATCGGTGATGCCCGTTAGGTTAATTGTTGTTGCTGAAAGCGGGTGATGAGGGTTTGCGAAACGCTCAAAGCGGTCGATTATCTCCCCTTCTTTCACCTTTACTGCAGCAAGTTCAATGATTTTATCGTAAACAGCTGATAAGCCGGTCGTTTCAACGTCAAATACAATATATGATTCAGTTTCAAGCTCTCTGTCAGCAGTATTGTAGGCAATCGGAACACCATCATCTACAAGATTTGCTTCTAAGCCATATAAGATTTTGATATCATTTTTGGCTCCTGCCGCGTGTGCTTCCGGATAAGATTGAGCAACTGCGTGATCAGTAATTGCCACGGCTTTATGTCCCCATTTTTTTGCCTGTGATACCAATGAAGAAACAGATGAAACAGCATCCATTTGACTCATTGGTGTATGCAGATGAAGCTCCACACGCTTTTCATCAGATGTATCCTGTCTGAGAAACGGCTGAATTTCCATCACATCCTGTGCAATCATCACAAGGTCCCTTACAAATGTATCATTTTGTATTGATCCTTTAGCTCTGACCCACATGCCTTTTTTAAGCTGCTGCATAATCGCCGCATCTTCTTTATCACGGGAAAACATTTTTACAAGAATTGAATCAGTGTAATCAGTGACCTTAAACGTGAGTAGTGATCTTCCGCTTCTGAGTTCTTTCACTTCAGCATCAAATACAAGCCCCTGAACCGCAATTTTCCGCTCTTCTTCCTGAATCGTTTTAATTGCCACTGGCTCATCCGGTTTAATTGAATAACCGATTGCAACAGGACCTGTATGTGTGTCAGCTGCATTTTTCTGATCTTCAAGCTTTTGCATTTCAACCAGTGCCTGTTTTGCCCATTCTTCTTCTTCTTTTTTCTTGGATTCAACAAAAGCTTCGTATTCTTCATTAGATCCTTCTGTTGATACCTCTGTATGAAGAACAAATGGACCAAAACCCCATTTTTCAAATGCACTGTTCAGAACCTCAGTATATTTATTTTTGATCTGCATTCCTTCAGTTTCATTTGACACTTTAATAGTAATCTTATTGCCATTAATCTCAGGCTTTTGGACAGTTAACAGATTAAGTAATGGAGGGGCTATTCCCTGCAGCTCCTCAAGACATGTTTCCCAGTAATCTAGCACTGTGTCTGCTGATATATCTGCTTCAGCAAGCTTTATAGAAAAAGAAACCTGAGCGATATGCTGAAATGACTGATTAAGCCTTGCAGTAAAGTCCTTCATAATCTGACAGGGGACAACCGACCTCAGATTGAAAACAAAGTGCCACTTTTTTTCTTTTTTATGGACTGCAAGCCTTTCAATTTCAGCTTCTTCGAAATGATCAGCATACATATCTCCAGTCATATTCAATTGAGTCAATAACAGCCGGAACTTTTCTCTTTTTGACAAATCTGTACTCATAGTTCCTCCTTATTCAGACAGCAAAGGCTGGTGCAAGCACCAGCCTCAGGTTTTTAAATAGTAGGCTTTGTTAAAGTTGGCTGTTGATTGCAGCTCCAGGGGGACGCTTTCCGCGGACGAACGCTCAGGCCAGGCAGAAGACCACTGCCTTCCGGGGTCTTTCACGATCATTTTCCGCAGGAGTCGCCCCCTTACGCTCCAATCACCAGCTGTGCAAAAACAACACTAACCTTTAACATAGCTTAATGGTTAAGCGTTAGCCTGGCGAAAAATCTCCTGCAGTTTGTCAGTTAATTCTTCCTTCTGTACTTCATAAGACTCGCCATTTTTTCTAATTTTAACTTCAACAATTCCTTCTGATGCGCGCTTACCAACCGTAATTCTGACTGGCAGCCCCATTAAGTCTGAATCTGCAAACTTAACACCCGCACGCTCTTTTCTATCATCAAGTAACACGTCATAACGATAATCTGTTAAGAGTTTGTAGAGCTCTTCTGAGGTCTGAGCCTGCGTTTCATCTTTCATATTCACAGCGAGGAGATGAATATCATATGGCGCAATATTTGTTGGCCAGATCAATCCATTCTCATCATTAAACTGCTCAGCCATTGCTGCAAGTGTACGTGATACACCAATACCATAGCAACCCATAATCATTGGATTGGAGCGTCCATTTTCATCCAGAATATTTGCATTCATTGGCTCACTGTATACTGTACCAAGCTTAAATACGTGACCAACTTCAATTCCACGCGCAAATTGAATCGTACCATTTCCATCCGGTGAAGGGTCTCCCTCAACAACAACACGGATATCTGCGTACTGGGACACTTCGAAATCTCTTCCGGCCTGGAGATGCTTGTAGTGAACACCTTCCCGGTTAGCTCCGGCGATCATGTCTCCCATAGCCTCGACAGCATTGTCAGCGATAATCGTCACTTCTTCTGAAAGTCCGACAGGTCCGATTGAACCCGGCTTGACACCTGTATACTGGACTGCCTCTTCTTCGGTTGCAAGTTCTGCCACACGTCCATTCACTGCATTTTTAACTTTCACATCATTCACTTCATGATCTCCGCGTACAAGCACAAGCACCGGCTTTTCGTCTACGATGAACAGCATTGACTTAACTGTGTCTTCTTTACCTGCACCAAGGAAATCCGCTACAGCGTCAATTGACTTCTGGTCAGGAGTAGATACTTCTTCTTTTTCTTTTCCACTGTGGGCTTTCTTTTCGTACTGCTTATTCACAGCTGCCATTTCAAGGTTCGCAGCATAATCAGATGAATCAGAGTATGCAATTGTGTCTTCACCAATCTCAGAAAGAACCATAAATTCATGATTGTCTTTCCCCCCGATTGCACCGGAATCAGCCAGTACAGCCCGGAAATTCAAACCGCATCTGCGAAAGATGTTCTGATAGGCTTCGAACAGTCTGTCATAAGCTTCATCCAGACTTTCCGTTGAGGCATGAAATGAATAAGCATCCTTCATTAAGAATTCACGGCCTCTGAGTAAGCCAAATCTCGGACGCTTCTCGTCACGGTATTTTGTCTGAATCTGATAAACTGTCAGCGGGAGGCGTTTATACGACTTTACTTCATCGCGAAGCAGACTTGTAATCATTTCTTCATGTGTTGCCCCCAGAGCGAATTCACGCTCATGACGGTCCTTCATTCTCATCAGCTCAGGTCCGTATGTGAACCATCTCCCCGATTCTTCCCATAGTTCAGCCGGCTGAAGTGCAGGCATCAGCATTTCAACTCCACCCGCAGCATTCATTTCTTCACGAATAATGTTTTCTACTTTCTGAAGCACTTTCAAACCAAGTGGCAGAAATGAATAAATGCCGCTTGCATTTTGTCTGATATATCCCGCTCTAAGCAGCAGCTGATGACTTTTTACATCAGCTTCTGAAGGAGTTTCTTTTAATGTTGGAATTAACGTTTGACTCTGTTTCATCTATAGCACCTCTATTTTCTCTCTGCTTATAAGAAATATCGCTGGATGTCGTTCCAGGTTACAACGATCATGAGCAGCATTAATAATGCGAATCCTACAAAATGAACCATACCTTCTTTTTGCCTGTCGATCGGTTTTCCGCGCAAGGCTTCAAAACCGAAGAACAGCAGTCTGCCGCCGTCCAATGCCGGAAGTGGCAGAAGGTTCATTATACCAAGGTTAATACTTAAAATCGCACCCCACTGCATCAGCTGGTAAATCCCTGCTTTTGCAACTTCTTCAGTGCTCTTATATATACCAACCGGTCCTGCTAATGCATCAATCGAAAACTGACCTGTAATTAAATCTCCCAGCAAATCAAAAATTGTTACTGTCCAGAAATAGGTCTGTTCAGCACCGTATTGAACACTTTGGAAAATACTTGGCGATTCTATTCTGGGATTATAAACGCCGATAATCCCTTGCGAAATTGTTCGGTCACCCTGTTCAAACGTTCTCTCTTCAGGGGTTACATTGAATGAAAGAGATTCTTCTCCTCTTTGAACATCAATTGTGATTTCCTCACCGGGTGACTCACTGACAATGCCTGTCAGATCTGCCCATGTAGAAATTTCTTCTCCTGAAATCGCAGTGACCTCATCACCTTTTTCAAGTCCTGCTTCATCAGCAGGATCACCTGGCACAATATCTCCAAGCACTGCGCGGTCAACAGGAATTCCAGCAGACATACCAATAATTGATAGAACAATAAATGCGAGCACGAAATTCATGGCAGGACCTGCAAAAATCGTTAAAAAGCGCTGGTGCAGCTTTTTTGAATTAAATTGTCTGTTCCACGGAGCAAGCTGCGTTTCCACGCCATCCTCGACAAATACAGCTTTTTCAGAAAGATCGAACCGTTTCAGAGTCTCTTCGCCCTCTTCATAACCTTTAATATACAGTTCTTTTTCAAGTTCTGCTTCAGCTACTTCGATGACACGAAGATCAGGGTAACGGTCTTTATTATTCAGTACGACTTTTTCAACCTTTTCATCCTGACCCAATATTAAACCTGCTCTGAATCCTGGCTTTAATTCCATCAGTTCTGCATCTTCACCGGCCATTCTGACATACCCGCCAATCGGCAGCAGGCGAAGGGTATACTGTGTTTCATTTTTCTTGAAAGCAAGCACTTTCGGACCCATTCCGATTGCAAATTCACGGCATAGGATACCCGCTCTTTTAGCAAAGACAAAGTGTCCCAGCTCATGGAAGAATACGAGCGCACCGAAAATGATTATAAATGCGATGACTGAGTTCATCGTCATACCACCTTTAACATAGTTGTGTCTGAATGCACAGACTTTAACCTATTGTAGCACGTTCCAAAATTACTGGTGTACAATCAGCGTTTAAATTCCGCAAGAATTTTTGAACGTGTTTCCTGATCAACTGACGTAATGGTTTCAAGATCAGGGTTCGGTACCGGATGATGAGATGACATCGCTTGTTCTATTACATGTTCAATATCGAGGAAGCTGATTTGCTCTTTCAAAAACAATGCAACTGCTGCTTCATTTGCTGCATTTAAAACAGTTGGCATTGTACCGCCTGTCCGGCCAGCGCGATAAGCAAAATCAAGACATCTGAAGCGTTCAAGGTGCATCTTTTCAAAATGAAGCTTTCCGATCTCCTCAAGTCGCAGTCTGTGGTCCGTTTTATGGACAAAGCGATCCGGGTAACTCAGTGCATACTGAATCGGGACTCTCATGTCAGGCGTGCCGAGCTGAGCCATCACTGAGCTGTCATGAAACTCTACCATAGAATGTATGATACTCTCCCTGTGCTGAAGTACATCAATTTTGTCATATGGTAAATCAAACAGCCACTTTGCCTCGATTACTTCAAGACCTTTATTCATCATACTGGCTGAATCAATTGTAATTTTTGCGCCCATTGACCAGTTCGGGTGATTGAGCGCATCTTTTACAGTCACACCTTCAAGCTCTGAACGGGACAGATCTCTGAAGCTTCCGCCTGAAGCTGTAATAACTAATCTTTCAATATTTTTTTGATTTTCTCCCTGAAGTGCCTGGAAAATTGCTGAATGTTCACTGTCAACAGGAAGAATGGTTACGTTATTGTTCCGAGCCGCTTCCATTACCAGATGTCCTGCAGTAACAAGCGTTTCTTTATTTGCTATGGCGATTGTTTTTCCTGCACTAATAGCCTGTAATGTCGGCTCGAGTCCTACACTGCCAAGCACTGCATTTACAAGCAGCTCTGCTTCAGGATGAACAGCGGTTTCTATCAGACCTTCAGCGCCATGCAAAACAACCGTTTTCCCTATGTATTCTCCTGACAGCATCTCTGCATCATCTTTTGATTGTACAGATACTAAAGAAGGATTAAATTCTTCAATAATTTTTCTGGCTTGATCGATATTACGCCCCACAGAAAAAGCGACCAGCTTAAATGAATCCTGATGGGCACGTAATACATCAAGCGTTTGGAGTCCAATTGATCCCGAAGCTCCAAGTAATGAAATCTTTTTCATAAATCATTTAGCTCCTTCATCAGATTAATTGCAGAATGTGCATGAGCGGTAATACAAATAGCAGACTGTCAAAACGGTCTAACAAACCGCCGTGTCCAGGGAGGATATTACCTGAATCCTTCACCCCGTAATGTCTCTTCAGTGCAGATTCAACCAGATCTCCAATTTGTCCGAAAGCCGATAGTACAACTGTTGCCGGGATCAGATACCACAGTATTGCATCAAGAGGCGCGAGAAAATAAAAAATAACTACAGCAACCAGTGCACTTAAAATCCCGCCAACAAATCCTTCAACTGTCTTATTTGGACTAATATCAGGCCAAAGCTTTCTTTTACCCATTGATTTTCCGATAAAATATGCACCGGAATCAGTCGTCCAGATAATAATTAGTGCATAGACAACCCATAAAATATCTGCATCTCTAGTTTCGATAAAATAGAAAAAACCAATCCCGACATACAGCATTGCAAATACAGCAAATGCTGCATCATCAAATGTGAAACGGTTCTTTTTCAAAACAGTATAAACAAGTAACAATAATACTGATAATAGTGCAGTTTCTATTTTTGAATAGTTCAGCTGATTAAGTAATTCATAATATTCGTTTGGCAGCAGAAATATCCAGAGTGTAATCATTGAGATCGCACCGGGAATGGAACGGAACTGGATTGAGCGCATTCTGAGCACCTCATACAATGCAACTGTTGCAATAAAATAAGTCCCGATTACAAACAGCAATCCTCCAACCCAGACGACCGGAATAAATAGTGCTGCCGCGAGCACACCTGTTATAATTCGTTGTTTCATGTCAGATCCTCGCTTTTTAAACCGCCATATCTTCTCGAACGCTTTTGAAAGCCTTCAATCGCTTCAATTAAATTTTCTTCCTTAAAATCAGGCCATAACACATCTGTGAACCAGAACTCAGTATAAGCAAGCTGCCACAGCATAAAGTTACTTAATCTGATTTCACCGCTCGTTCTGATCAGCAGGTCAGGATCACCAAGGTGCGGCGTCATCAGATAAGAGCTGAACAGATCATCCGTTAGCGCATCCGGATCTGCTTTACCGGATTTTACATCCGTCGCAAAGTCTTTCACTGCCTGAATAATTTCATTTCTGCTGCCATAGTTCAAAGCAAAGTTTAAGACAAGTCCATCGTTATTTGATGTTTTTTCTATTGCCTGATCGACGGCCCGGAGCGTATGGGCAGGGACTTGTTCTCTGTCCCCCATCATTTGTACCTGTACGTTTTCTTCAATCAGCTCCGGTAGAAATGTGCCAAGGAACTCTTCCGGCAGCTTCATCAGGAACTCTACTTCCATTTTTGGTCTGACCCAATTTTCAGTTGAAAATGCGTATAGCGTCAGTGCTTTTACGCCAAGGTCATTAGCAAGTCTGGTAATCGGTTTTACAGTTTTCATGCCTTCATGATGTCCTGCAACCCGTGGCAACGCTCTTTTATTTGCCCATCTGCCATTACCATCCATAATGATCGCAATATGATCAGGTATTTTATAGTTTTTACAATTATTGATTCGTTGTGAAAGGGACTCCGGTTCTTTCAAGGATGTCCATCTTTTCATTTTTTCGAGCATTGTATTTCCCCCATCAGGTAATTGCATATTTTATGCTAGTCCTATCATATCAAATATATACTTGAAAATGTTGCCTTGTTTTGAAAAGGGGCTTTAACGAAGAAAACCCCCTACACTGTAGAGGGTTTTCTAATAAGATTTGATTAAACCTCAAGGATTTCCTGTTCTTTAGCTTTTGCCAGCTCATCAATCTTTGCAATATGCTCGTCAGTCATCTTCTGAACATCATCGCTGTAGCCTCGCAGATCATCTTCAGTGATGTTTCCCGCTTTCTCCTGCTTTTTAAGATCATCGTTTGCATCACGGCGGATGTTACGAATATTCACCTTCGCTTCTTCAGCTTCTTTTTTCACCTGTTTTGCAAGCTCACGGCGGCGTTCTTCAGTAAGTGCCGGGATTGTGATACGGATCAGCGAGCCATCATTAGAAGGATTTAATCCAAGATCTGATTTTTGAATCGCTTTTTCAATATCTCCAAGTGCAGTCTTATCATAAGGTGTGATCTGGAGCAATCTTGCTTCCGGAACAGAGATTGATGCTACCTGGTTAAGCGGTGTCGGCGCACCATAGTACTCCACCTGAATCTTATCAAGTAAAGAAGCACTCGCACGACCTGCTCTAATGCTTGCAAGATCACGTGAAAAAGATTGAATTGCTTTAGACATTTTGTCTTTTGTTTCATTCATTGTCTGTTGAGCCATTATTTTTTCCCCCTGACAACTGTACCGATTGGTTCACCAAGAGCGGCACGTTTAATATTTCCATTCTCCATAATTGAGAATACTATGAGCGGGATATCGTTGTCCATACATAAGGATGAAGCTGTTGAATCCATTACAGCCAAACCATCTTTTAATACGTCTAAAAATGACAGTTCATCATATTTTACTGCATCTGTGTCTATTTTAGGATCTGCAGAATAAACGCCATCCACATTGTTTTTAGCCATTAAAATGACTTCAGCTTCAATTTCAGCAGCTCTCAGTGCAGCAGTTGTATCTGTAGAGAAATAAGGATTTCCTGTTCCTGCTGCAAAGATTACGACGCGCTTCTTTTCAAGATGTCGAATGGCTTTTCTTCTGATATATGGTTCTGCAACCTGACGCATTTCAATTGAAGTCTGCACGCGGGTTTGTACCCCTGCATTTTCAAGACTGTCCTGCAGGGCAAGTGAATTCATCACTGTGGCAAGCATGCCCATATAATCAGCAGATGCCCGGTCCATTCCCATTTCACTGCCGATCTTCCCGCGCCAGATGTTACCGCCGCCTACAACAACAGCTACTTCAACACCTAGATCAGAAAGTTCTTTAATCTGTTCAGCTACTGACTTTATAATCGGAGGATGAATACCAAATCCTGCTTCTCCTGCAAGTGCTTCACCGCTTAGTTTCAATACCACTCGATTGTATCTTGATTTACTCATAGAGTCCTCCCGTATGGTTCATTTTTTCCAAAAAAGAGGGAACACAAAGTGTCCCCGCTTGTCGTTTTAATCAACGATTATTTTTTCACCTGGCTCATAACTTCATCAGCGAAGTTGTCCTGGCGCTTTTCAATACCTTCTCCAACTTCATAACGTACGAAGTCAGTCAGCTGAGCGCTGTTAGAAGCAAGGAATTCTTTCACTTTCTGATCAGGGTTCTTAACGAATGGCTGATCAACAATGCAGATTTCCTCGAAGTATTTGTTCAGGCGGCCTTCTACCATTTTAGCAACAATATTTTCAGGCTTGCCTTCTTCTAGTGCTTGCTTTGTAAGAATTTCACGCTCTCTGTCAGCTTCTTCCTGGGAAACCTGGTCACGAGATATGAATTTAGGGTTAAGTGCTGCAGCGTGCATCGCTACATCTTTTGCTACCTGCTCTTCAGTTGTACCTTCTACTACTGAAAGAACACCGATTCTTCCGCCCATGTGAAGGTATTCGCCGAATACAGCGTTATCTTCTTTTGTGCGGACAGCAAAGCGGCGAAGGCTGATCTTTTCACCAATCTTACCAACATTGGCAGTAATGTAGTCTCCTACTTTCTGGCCGTTGCTCATTTCTGTTTCAAGTGCAGCGTCAACAGACTCAGGCTTAGTAGCAAGAAGATGCTCTGCTAATTCATTGCCAAGATTTTGGAAACCTTCGTTTTTCGCAACGAAGTCAGTTTCTGAGTTAAGCTCAAGAATGACTGCGTCATTTCCATTGCTCTTGATGAATGTAAGACCTTCAGCAGCGATACGGTCAGCTTTTTTAGCAGCTTTAGCAATACCTTTTTCACGAAGGAAGTCAATTGCCTGATCCATATCTCCATTTGTTTCCTGTAGTGCTTTTTTGCAGTCCATCATACCTGCACCAGTTTTTTCACGAAGTTCTTTAACCATTTGAGCTGTAATAGCCATGAAAATTCCTCCTTATATCTGTTAAAATTTCATTTTTATCCTTTAAAAAAGGTGATAAGGGATTTTCCCGCTTATCACCTTTTAAAATTATTACTCAGCTGCTACTGCTTCTTCTTCCTCTTCTTCAACCTGCTTAGACTCTAAAATAGCGTCAGCCATTTTTGAAGTCAGAAGTTTAACGGCGCGGATTGCGTCATCATTTGCAGGAATTACATAGTCGATTTCGTCAGGATCACAGTTTGTGTCAACAATTCCTACGATTGGAATATTCAGCTTGATTGCTTCAGCCACAGCGATACGCTCTTTACGAGGGTCGATGATGAATAAAGCATCAGGAAGCTTCTTCATGTCTCTGATTCCGCCTAGGAATTTAACAAGACGCTCATATTCTTTTCTTAGCTGAACTACTTCTTTCTTCGGAAGTACTTCAAAAGTGCCGTCTTCTTCCATCTTTTCGATTTTCTTAAGACGGTTGATACGAAGCTGGATTGTGTCAAAGTTTGTTAGCGTTCCACCTAACCAGCGCTGGTTGATGAAGTGCATACCTGCACGTTCTGCTTCATCTTTAACAGACTCCTGAGCCTGCTTTTTAGTACCAACGAAAAGAACTTCTCCTCCGTCAGCTGCAACTTCTTTCACGAACTTGTAAGCTTCTTCTACTTTTTTAACCGTCTTTTGAAGGTCAATGATGTAGATTCCGTTACGCTCCGTGAAAATATACTTCTTCATTTTTGGGTTCCAGCGGCGTGTCTGGTGGCCGAAGTGAACACCTGCTTCTAGCAATTGTTTCATTGAAATTACTGACATAGTGTTATTTCCTCCTTGTGGTTATTCTCCTCCGCTCCGGTCATTTACAGGTCGGAAACTGCTTATCTTGTAAGCAGCACCATCCGCCCAATCACGAAGCGTGTGTATTAACACCGTTAACTACTATACCATATAAAAAAAAAGTCATCAAGTGGTTATTGATGACACTTTTACCCGGATTATAATTGGTTAAATTTCAGCATTAATTCGACTTCAGTTTTCCCTTTTTTCAGTTCTTTAGCAATTTCTTCAATTGAATAGCCCTGATCAATCATGCTAATAGCCTGTTCTTTGACAGACAGCTGTCTTGACGTCTGAGGTTTTTTGTAGGCTGCTGAAGCAAGGTTTCTGGCAGTCTTTAATGATACCACGGGTTCCTGTGGTGGTTTTTCAGCCTCCTCTTCATCAGGCTTTGTTTTACTGAGTTTTTCAAACTGATTTAAAAACTGTTCATTTTCTTCTTTCATTTCAAGCAGGTAGCCGGTAAATGTCTGTTCAATTTCATTCAGTGTTTTTTCATGCTGGACTTCTTTGCTGATTAATCTGTTCTGTCTGAGGAACAACAGGTAAATTGACAAAAAGGCAGCTATATTAAAAATGATGGATAAGATAAGTAAAAATAATATCATGTTAACTCCTTATTAACCTGAATAATCCACTCTTCTACCTTTAAAAGGGTGTGTCTCCCCGGCTATAGATGACTGAACCTCATCAGCGTTTTTATTTTCAGAATTTGCATCGTGTTTCCTTTGACGTTTGTTATTGGTCTTTTCACTTTCCCCAAAGCGGTTGACTGTTCCGAGTTTTTTTAGACGCTCTTTTTCTGCAAGTGCCGCCATCTGACTCTGATTAATTGCATTTTGCTGCTGAAATTGATCTGCCATTTTACCTGCATCGACTGTTTTAGGGATGGCTACCTGCAATTCCACAAGTTTAAGACTCATCTGACCTTCTCCTTTATGTCTGGCTGTATTCCGAAGCCAGCAGTTTGCGAAGCTTAAACAGACATTTTGAATGGATCTGGGAAATACGGGAGGTTGATAAGTTCATGACTTCCCCAATTTCCGTGAGCGTTAATTCTTCTGTATAAAACAAACTGAGCACCAGCTGCTCTTTCTCGTTCAGCTGGGAAATAACTGATGCGAGGTCCTGATGAAGCTCGCCTTTCACGAGTTGATCTTCAGGCATTATTGCGTGATGATCTCTCAATGTAAAAGCTGCGCCTTCACCTTCATCATGATCACTTGACTGGTCATCCATTGAAAGAACATTTGCAAATAAATATTCCTGTGTAATCTGGTACACTTCCTCAACCGGCATATCCAAAGCTGCCGCCACTTCATGTGCTTCCACGTGTCTCAGGGACTTTTGTTCAAGTTCCTCAATAGCCGCATCAACTTTTTTGGCTTTTTCCCTGGCTGACCGGGGCATCCAATCTTCTTTTCTCAGTCCATCAATAATGGCTCCCCGTACTCTGAAAGAAGCATATGTATCAAATTTCAAATCTCTTTCAGGATCAAACTTCTGCAAGGCATCGAGGAGTCCCATTAATCCAAGACTCTTAATATCATCACGCGAAACATTTTTTGGCAATCCGGCACTGATTCTCTGGACATGATATTGTACAAGTGGCATATAGCGTTGCACAAGCATGTCTCCTGCATGAGAATCCCTGGAGGCAGTCCACATCTGCCAGTAATATTTTTCCTGATCTTTTGATTCATCCATGGCATGGTGCCTCCTTTCTGTTCAGCTCTGCGTCACCTGAAAAATCGCATGAACCTTTAGACTGATTATATATAACTCTTATTATATCAAAAGGAGGGGCTTTTGTGTTTTGCAATTAAAAAAGAGCCGCTGATATTCAGGGCTCTTAAAACTGATGCATAGATCACTCACATTAGGATTTGTTATATAAATAGATTAAATTACTTTTTCTCCGATGTTTACTGTTCTGATTGACAGCAGGCTGGTAGAGGGATCGAATTCAATTGTTCTTCCGCTGCTTCCTCCTGTGTCTTCACTGATCACTCTAATCTGGTAGCTGCTCAGTGCTTTTTTGACAGCTTCTATATTACGTGGTCCTATTCTCATCGTGTCTTTCTGACCGGCAAACTGGAACATTTGCGCTCCGCCGGCGAGCTTAGCCTTTAACCTTGATGGCGGGCATTTTAATAATCCGATTAAATATGGAATACCCGTGTCAGCAAATTTAGCGGGATTAATTACTCCTGTTCTTGCTAGCGAAGAATCCGGCAGCATGACATGTACGAGTCCGGCTATTTTACTTCGCTCATCGTACAGGACAAGCCCTACACAGGAACCTAGACCTGATGTTCTGATCGTGTCCTGTCCGGTTACGATTTTAGCATCAGCAATACCTACCTTAATTGTATTTCCTGTACTTATCACATCAATCTACTCCTAAAGATCGAAACAGCACTTTAAATGACTCAGGGTCCGGAAGGAGAAAAAACTGCCCGTTTTCCCGACGTTTCCCTTCATCCATCAGTTCTGTATCAATAACAATTACTTTGTCTCCCGCCTGGGACAGTTCGACCAGTCCAAAGCTGATGATTGCCCCTGCCATATCAATGGCAATTGCCGGCACGGTAGGGTAAAGGTTTAAATGGGTAAAATCTGAAAGCGACGATAAGTAGGAGCCTGATAAAATATTACCCATTTCCTGAAGAGCTGACAAACCTATTTCTGATTCACCTATATTTCCAAAGTTAAATTCAGGATCTTTAGTCAGCGTTCTGATAAAACTTTCTGCCTGATTTGTTGAAAGGATAAAGAACATGCTCCCTGTCATTTCCCCTTCAATCCTCAGGAACACACTGACTACAACATTTTCAGGCCCTCCAGCAATATCCATCATTTCATCAAAGGATACTACTTTCACATGGGGTACAGCCATGTCGACTTTGTTGCCCAGGAGAGAGGAAAGAGCAGTAGCAGCATTACCTGCACCAATATTGCCTATCTCTCTTAATAGATCAAGCTGGTATTCAGTAATTTCCTCGTCATAGCTCATGCAGCATTCTCCAGCACTTTATCGAGCTGTAGCAGAATTAATAATCTGCGACCGATTTTAGCTACCCCACTGATAAAATCAGTTTCAATGCTGCCAACTACCTGTGGCTGCGGCTCAATCGAATCTTTAGACAGATCCAGCACGTCATTGGCCGAATCTACAATCAATCCGACATTAAGACCGTCAATCGTAATGATGATAATTCTTGTGTGTTCGCTTTCAACAGTTTCTTCAAGGGAAAAGCGTTTCCTTAGATCTATGATCGGTGTGACGACTCCGCGAAGATTAATGACACCTCTTACGTAAGCAGGCACCCCGGGCACCCTGGTAATATGCATAACTTTTTCAATGGACTGAACATTTTGAACAGGCACTGCATACTCTTTATTCACTAGCTGAAATACAATTACCTTTAAATCGTGTTCCTGATTTGACATATCGTTGCACTCCTCACTGCTTTAAGTTAAATTCACAGTTATTCATTACTGGATCAGCGCATTGCAATCTACAATAAGCGCTACCTGACCGTCTCCGAGAATTGTCGCGCCTGATATTGCAAACACGTCACCAAGGTAGTCACCCAGCGATTTTAAGACAACCTCCTGCTGACCAATAAATGAATCAACAACCAGACCTGCCATTTTTTCACCTTTACGGACGATAATAACTGAGTGAATATCGTCTTCACTATCTTTTTCAACTTCAAAAACTTCATTTAAGAAGACAAGAGGTACAACTTTCCCTCTGAAATCAATGACTCGCTGGTTATGAGCATGCAGGATATCATCATTTTTCACAATAGCAGTTTCGATAATTGAAGATAAAGGAATAGCAAATTTTTCGAATTCCACTTCTACTAGCATGACTGAGATAATTGACAGCGTCAGTGGAAGCTGTACCGAAAACACCGAGCCCTGACCTTCTGCAGAATGAATGGTAATTGATCCTCCGAGAGATTCAATGGTCGTTTTAACTACATCGAGCCCTACGCCTCT
The DNA here is from genome assembly GCF_044789845.1 of Jeotgalibacillus malaysiensis. Lineage (NCBI taxonomy): Bacteria > Bacillati > Bacillota > Bacilli > Caryophanales > Caryophanaceae > Jeotgalibacillus > Jeotgalibacillus malaysiensis. Next base: position 1,650,245 of record NZ_CP085252.1, on the reverse strand, counting down.
ACCGGATATATCTGATATTGTTTCGGCTGTAGAGAAACCAGATGCCATGATCAGCTCATAAATTTGAGAATCAGTCATGGTTTTTGACTGTTCCTGCGTAACAATCCCTTTAGATAAAGCTTTAGACAAAACCTTATCCTTACTGATACCTGCCCCATCATCTTCAATTTCAATGAAAACATGATTACCACTGTGATAAGCTCTCAGCTGAATGGTACCTGTCTCAGACTTACCTTTTTCTTTCCTCACAGCCGGGGACTCCACGCCATGATCAATCGCATTTCTAAGTAGGTGTACTAGCGGATCGCCAATTTCATCGATCACTGTACGATCCAGTTCAGTATCCTGACCACTGATTTCTAGGTTGATCTGTTTATTCAGGTCTCTTGCAAGCTGACGGATCATTCTTGGGAAGCGGTTAAATACAGTCTCTACAGGAACCATTCTCATCGTCAAAATGATAGATTGCAGATCTCCTGAAATGCGGGACATCCGTTCAACCGTTTCATTCAGTTCCCCATGGTTCAGCTCTTTTGATATTTGTTCAAGACGTCCTCTGTCAATGACCAGCTCTTCAAAAAGGTTCATCAACACATCCAGTCTGTCAATATTCACACGGATCGTTTTATTAGACACAGCTTTCTGAGTTTCTTTAAGCTCTTCAGGTGCTTCTGCAGCTGTTTCTTGCGTAACTGCTGCTTCTTCTGTGGCTTTGTCAGATACAGACATCTCTTCATAATCAAGTTTTACCTCTGTAGCAACAGCTGATTCCACCTCTGAAACTTTCATTACACTTTTTTCAATAAAATCTGCATTTTCCTTTGTTGCAATTGTCACGCAAAATTGCTGATCAAAGTTTTCTTCTTCAAGTTGATCAACTGATGGAGATGACTTAATGACTTCTCCTGATTTTTCAAGCACTTCAAAAACCATAAATACTCTCGCAGCTTTTAAAAGACAGTCATCCCTCAGACTGACTGTCAGCTCAAGTGCATGATATCCCTGCTCCAATGACTGCAGGATGACCGTTCTCTCAAACTCATCATATTGAACACTTGACTGACTTTCTTCTAAAGCAGGCTTTGATAATTCTCCTGATAAAATCCCTTCAAGCATTGACACTGACTGGCTTACATCTTTTTTGCCATCACCACCTGAGGCGATTGAAGCGATCATTTCCTCAAGATCGTCCACAGCAGAGAAAAGTGCATCCATAACAGATGTTGAAACACTTAATTTTTCATTTCTAATATCGTCTAGCACATTTTCCATGTGGTGGGTCAGGCTTGCTAAATCCTCATAACCCATCGTTGCAGACATTCCTTTTAGTGTATGAGCTGATCTGAAAATCTCATTTACGATGCTGAGATCCGACGGATTCTTTTCAAGTTCAAGCATTTGTGTATTACAATTTTGTAAGTGGTCTTTACTTTCTTCTATGAAAACTTCTAAGTATTGGTTCATCTCCATATTGAACTCACCCTTCTGCTAGTTTAACAATTCTATTTGCAATTTCATGTAATGGCTCTGTATATGTAACAAGACCTGTTGCAGCTGCAGCTTTTGGCATTCCGAAAACCACACATGTATCTTTAGACTCTGCAATGGATACAGTATGACCGTTATGGTTTAATTTTACCAGACCTTTAGACCCATCTGCACCCATTCCAGTCATAATGACCGCAATTTTTTTTACATTTTTTAATCCTGAGGCAGATTCGAACATAAAATCCACAGATGGTCTGTGTCCACTGACAGGTGGCTCTTTACTTAACGATAAAGTCAACCTTGAGCCCTGAATTATATTTAAATGAAAATCTCCAGGTGCTACATATGCGTGACCATTTAAGCAGACATCACCTTCTTCAGCTTCTTTTACACTCAGTTCTGACAGCTGATCCAGCCTCTGGGCCAGTGATTTTGTAAAACCGGGCGGCATATGCTGAACGACCAAGACCGGCGCTTTCAGATTACCCGGAAGGTCTGAGAGTACTTTTTGCAATGCACGCGGGCCGCCGGTTGATGTGCCGATTAAAATGAGTGTCTGATTAAACCTGTCATATTTACTATCGGTTAAGATGGGTTCTTTTTTACTAATATTCATTTGTTTTTCTTTAACAGGGTGAAATTGCTGAGGAAGGAGAGTAGCTTCTGCTGCATTCAATACTTTTCCAATCAGTTCTTGTTTAATTAAATGTAGATCTAGTGAAATAGTCCCGGATGGTTTGGCGATAAAATCCACTGCCCCGTAATCCATGGCTAAAAGAGCATTTTCAGCGCCCTCTCTTGTCGTACTGGATAACATGATCACTGGCAGTGGATTTTCTTTCATAATTAATTTGAGCGCCTCCAGGCCGGTCATGATTGGCATTTCCACATCCATTGTAATAACATCCGGCTTCAACAAGCGTATTTTCGCAAGCGCGTCCTTGCCATTGCGGGCAGTCCCAATAACAGCGATTCTTTCATTTTCTGATAAAAACTCCTGGACGAGCTTCCGCATAAAAGCAGAATCATCTACTACCAGAACCTTGATTATTTTACGATGCATGACATCGCCTCACTTTCTTCGGAAAAATGCAGACAGCCGCTCTGTAAAGCGGGGTTTCACTGAGTGAACTTCTTCATTATTGTGTGCTACATATGCTTGAACCATATTTTTTAGTGTCTTAGATGCCGGCGAGTCCGGATACAGCTTTGTAAACGGAGTCTGGCTGATGACGGACCTTCTTACATAAGGATCTTCAGGAAGACTTCCAAGAATACGCACATCTTTATTTAAAAACTTGTTCATAGCAGATGATAGTCTGCTTAACGCCACTTTTCCCTCTTCCGGATTCATCACACGATTACAAAGCAAAGCGAAGGATTTATCATGATCCCTCATATGAATAAACTTCATCATTGAATAAGCATCCATAATTGAAGTGGGCTCACCTGTTGTAATGACGATGACTTCATCTGCTGCCATAATGAGCTCAAGTCCATTTTCTGATGCGCCGGCTCCCATATCAAAAATCAGATAATCATAGTTTTGCTGAAGTACATTAAACCCGTCCATCAGCCTGGTAATTTCGAGGTCTTTCCACTCAACCATCTTATTTAACCCTGAGCCTCCTGATATGTATGAAAAGCCACCTTCAACCTCGACAATAACATCTTCTATCGATCCGTCTCCTTCAAGATAATGGAGAATATTCTGATCAGAAGATGCACCAAGCAGGATATGGACATTGCCCATACCGATGTCCATATCCATCAGCAATACTTTATGACCTTTTGTTGCGAGTTCTGAAGCAAAGTTGATCGAGAAGTTGGACTTTCCGACGCCGCCTTTACCGCTGACTACAGCAATCGCTTTTGCCAGTGGTTTATTCATATAGAGCATTTTCTGTCTTAATGTTTCAGCCTGGTCCATTAGCTTTTCACACCTCTGATCATCATTTCATTTACTTCTTTCAATGAACCTTCACTGATATCCTCCGGAACAGCCTGGCCGTTTGTTAAATAGGCAATACCTGTATGACTCTCAATCATCATATGAAATGCAGGACCCACCGTTATACTCTCATCGCACTTTGTAAAAATTAGTCCATGCATCTTCATATCACTAAACCTGTCATAAATGGCTTTCATTTCTTTGAACTTGGAAGTCATAGATAATACTAGAAACGTCTGCATATCTGATTGAAAGTCAATCGTATTCATTAAGTCTTCAACATACTGAAGCTCCCGGTAATTTCTGCCGGCTGTATCGATTAAGATATGATCATAATCACTGAATTTCTCAGCAGCAGCCTGAAAATCCTCACGGTTGTAAATGACCTCAACAGGTACATTAAGAAGCTCGGCGTATGTTTTCAGCTGCTCAATGGCACCGATTCTGTAAGTGTCAGAAGTGATAAAACCGATTTTTTTCTTATCTTCCATCACGAGCTTTGCTGCTACCTTTGCAATTGTTGTTGTTTTACCAACACCCGTTGGTCCGATTAAACAGATATATTTCTTTGAAGCGTCAATACCTCCATGAGCCAGTGGCTGTAAAGAAGTATAAATATGCTCTTTTGTCCAGTTCAGTATTTCTGAATCATCAGATTGATTCTCCCACTTTTGATGCAGTATACTGCCTGTCTCAAGGATCCAGCTTTCTTTAAAGTCCTGTTCCTTAAGTTTTTCCAGCATGGTCCGGATTGGTGCGGGGAAGTCCTGATAGCCGGTTTGTCTGGCCGAAAGAGCATGAACCATTTGCTTCAGTTCTTTGATTTCATTCTCAAGTTTATGATCACTTTTTGCTTCCGGTGCTTTTATTTCAGGTTTGTCCAGTGCTGCCACTGTCAATTGCTCAGTAGGCGGCTCCGCTGAATCAATACCAGCTACTACTTCGATCTGTTTTGTTTTAAACAACCCGAGGATGCCACCAGTGTAAATGACTTTTGAATTCATAATGACAGCATCATTACCCAGTTCTTTACGCACTTTTTTCATCGCCTCTGGCATTGTAGGTGCCGTAATTTTTTTCATTTTCAATCTACATTCACCACCCCAACACTTTGAACTTCCACATTCGCTTCTAATTCGTTATAGGACAAAATCGGTATTTGCGGAAAATACCTCTCTGTTAATTGACGGATATACATTCTGACTGCAGGAGAGCATAAAACAATCGGTGTCTGCTCAGTCATAGACAGCTGCTCAATCTGTTGTGCCATCGCTTCCAGAATCCGCTGGGAATCATTCGGGTCCAGCGATAAATAGTTCCCGTGTTCTGTCTGCTGCACATTATCTGCAGTCATTTTTTCAACCCTTCCAGAGAGCGTAATCACCCTTAAGGTATCGCCAGGCTCTGCAAATTGACTCGTTATCTGTTTTGCAAGAGATTGTCTGACGTACTCTGCAAGCACATCAGTATCTGAGGTCATACGTGCATAATCTGCAAGTGTTTCAAAAATAATCGGCAGGTTACGGATTGATACATTTTCACGAAGCAGTTTTGATAATACCTTCTGTACATCCCCCACACTAAGTGGTGAAGGTGTCACTTCTTCCACAAGAATCGGGTATGATTCCTGGAGGTGATCAATCAGCTGTTTTGTTTCCTGCCTGCCAAGTAATTCGTGTGCGTGCCCTTTTATCATTTCTGTAATATGAGTAGACACGACTGAAGGCGGATCGACAACTGTATACCCGAGCATTTCCGCCTGATCTTTTACGGATTCATCAATCCACTTCGCAGGCAGGCCGAATGAAGGTTCAATTGTATCAATTCCTTCAATTGAGTCATCATCACCAGGGCTCATCGCAAGGTAATGATCAAGCAGCAGTTCACCTTTCGCTACCTCATTCCCTTTAATTTTCAGCCGGTACTCATTCGGCTGGAGCTGAATATTGTCACGGATCCTTACAACCGGAATCACTAATCCAAGCTCAAGCGCCAGCTGTCTTCTAATCATAACGATTCTATCAAGCAGATCTCCACCCTGATTCGCATCAGCAAGCGGGATAAGACCATAGCCAAATTCAAATTCAATCTGATCGACATTTAACAGGCTGACAACACTTTCCGGACTTTTCATCTCATCTGTTGCGGTATCTTCTTCAGTATCAGTAAACTCTTCTGTTTCAAGTTTTTTTGCTTTTGACAGCGTGTACCCGCCAATTACCAGAATTAATGCAATCGGCAGTGTCAGCAGATTACTGATCGGTGTGAAAATACCAAGCAGGGCAATTGTAGTACCTGCCACATACATAATCGGACCAAATGAAAACAGCTGAGATGTGATATCCTGACCAAGATTACCATCTGAAGCGGCTCTTGTTACAACAATCCCGGTAGCTGTTGAAATTAAAAGAGCTGGAATTTGAGATACAATTCCATCACCAACTGTTAGTAGTGAGAATTGATTGGCTGAATCAGCGAGTGACATGCCCATTTGTACAATTCCGATAATCATACCAAACGTTAAGTTAATTAAAACGATAATGATACCGGCAATAGCGTCACCTTTAACAAATTTCGTTGCTCCATCCATCGCACCATAAAAGTCTGCTTCTCTGCCTACTTTTTCACGGCGTTCTCTTGCTTCCACTTCAGAGATCATACCTGCATTTAAATCAGCATCAATACTCATCTGCTTACCCGGCATCGCATCAAGCGTAAACCGCGCAGCTACTTCAGATACTCTTTCTGCACCTTTTGTAATTACAATGAATTGAATGATGATCAATATGATAAAGACAACCATTCCGACAAGAATATTGCCTCCGGTAACGAACGTTCCGAACGTTTCAACAACGCCCCCGGCTTCACCTCTGCTTAAAATAGCTCTAGTTGTTGATATGTTCAGACCAAGCCTGAATAAGGTTAACAGCAGAATTAACGATGGAAAAATAGCAAATTCCAGCGGTTCTTTCATATTCATTGATGTTAGTAATACGATCAGCCCGAGTGTAATGTTAATAATAATTAATACACTCAGCATCCATGATGGAAGTGGGATAACCAACATGGCGATAATCAATATTACACTGGCGAGTATGGCTAAATCTTTTCCTTTCATGCTGGTCCCCTTTCAAGCGTCACACTTTGTTTTTAATTCTGTATACATAAGCAAGAATTTCAGCAACCGCTTTAAAAAACTCTTCAGGTATCGGGTCACCGATCTCTGCCTGGTCATATAATGCTCTGGCTAATGGCCTGTTTTCTACAGCGACTACATCATTTTCTTTTGCAATTGTTTTGATCTTCTGTGCCAAAAAGTCAACGCCTTTGGCAACTACAACAGGGGCATCGAATTCCCCGTCTTTATATTTGAGAACGATGGCATAGTGAGTAGGATTAGTAATAACAACATCTGCATCAGGAACTTCAGACATCATTCTTTTCATTGCCATTTCCCTTTGCCGCTGCTTAATTTTTGATTTGATCAGCGGGTCACCTTCCGTGTTCTTATATTCATCTTTGAGATCCTGTTTTGACATTCGTATATTTTTCTCGAAATCATATTTCTGATATAGATAATCAAGTACCGCCAAAATAATCAGCAGCCCTGAAGCAAAAAGTCCCATTTGAACAGTCAGGCTTCCTGCCACCTGTAAAGTGGATGTTACAGGTAATAATGACAGTTCCAATACGTCTTCAATACTGAACCATAACACCAGGAATGTCGTCATTCCTACGAGAGAGATCTTCAACACTGATTTTGCCAGTTCAACGAGTGCTCTGGCAGAAAAAATTCTTTTTAATCCTTTAATCGGGTCAAGCTTTGACAGTTTGGGCTTCAGTGGATCTGCAGAGATTAAAAAACCAATCTGCAGATAATTACCGACAATCCCTCCAAGCGCTGCAACTGCCATGATTGGCAGCACAATCCACGCAACTTGCGTGAGCATTTCACCATAAACCAGTATGAGTGTATCTGATGTAACAGGACGCTTAATATAATCCATTAATGGAACAGCTACTAGGTTCAGCATTCTTTCTTCAAACCATCCGCCTGCAAAAAATAAAAACAGAAACACGCTGAACAGGATAAATGCGGTGTTAATATCCTGACTCTTTGCAACTTCACCTTTTTTTCTTGAGTCGAGCCTTTTTTTCGGTGTCGCCTTTTCCGTTTTTTCACCGGCAAAATACTGAAGGTCTAATCTCAGCTTCATTTTCTAACCGCCCCCAAGCGTGATCATCAAATCCCGCATTACAACAAATATTAAATCAAATAGTCTTTGTATAACCTGAAACGTTACACCCATCACAATAAATAAAACAATAAATGCTACGGTAATTTTAATCGGAAATCCTATGACAAAAATATTAAACTGCGGTGATGTTCTTGCAACAATTCCAAGCGCAATATCAACCAGAAATAATACTGCAACAACCGGCGCTGCCATCTGGAATGCGATGACAAATGTAGCTGCGAATGCTTTAATAATTAATTCAGCAGTCATTGGATCTCCAAATCCGAGCGTAACCTGATCAAGCGGTATATATTGATAGCTGAAGAATATCCCATCTAAAATTAAATGGTGACCATTCGTGGCAAGCAGCAGCAAAATGGCAAGTGTGTAAAGATACTGCCCGATCAGCGGGCTTTGTGCGCCTGTCTGCGGGTCAATGACATTCGCCATTGCAAAACCCATCTGGAAATCTATAAAGTTACCGCCGATCTGAATAGCAGATAGAATAATATAAGCAATGAGTCCAATAAATAGGCCGACAGCTGCTTCTTTAATAATTAATAAGATATACTCACCATTGATCTCAAATGGTTCAGCATCAAGCGTATAATACATCATCCAAGACAGCATGATTGCAATGCCGATTCTGTGCGTGGCAGGAATCGTTCTGTGAGAGAATAAGGGCATTGTCACAAAGAATGCCGAGATTCTGACGATAATCAGCAATAAAATTGTCAGTCTGGGGTACAATTCCTCCATAACTAACCGATATACCTAGTAAGATTCGTAAAAATATCCGATGCATAGCTGACGAGCTGAGTCAGCATCCAAGGTCCAAAAAAGATCAGTGCAACCATGACAGCAATGATTTTCGGAATAAAAGCAAGCGTCTGTTCCTGAATCTGCGTTGTTGCCTGAAATATACTGACTAGTAAACCAACGATTAATGCCACGAGCATTAATGGCAGACTGATAATCAGTGTAATCCATACGCCGCGTTCTGCTATGGCAATGACCATTTCTCCATTCATTTCAATTCACCCACCTAAAAGCTCTGCAGCAGAGACTGCATGACGAGATACCAGCCGTCTACTAAAATAAACAGCAGGATTTTAAACGGTAACGAAATCATAACCGGTGGAAGCATCATCATACCCATGGACATCAGTACAGAAGCTACAACCATGTCGATCACCAGAAACGGGATGAATACCATAAATCCCATTTGAAAAGCTGTCTTGATTTCACTTAAAGCAAAAGCAGGAACCATTACGGTTAAAGGAATATCCTGAATTGATTCAGGCCGCTCCGCTTCTGTATAGCTTAAAAATAATTCAAGGTCTTTCTGCCTTGTGTGCTGACTCATAAATTCCTTAAATGGCACAGAAGCTTCTTCATACGCTGTCTCTAAATCTATTTCCTCATTAAATAGCGGGGTTAATGCCCTCTCATTTACTTCACTCAGTACAGGGGCCATAATAAAAAATGTTAAAAATAATGCTAATCCAACGATCACCTGGTTAGGTGGCATCTGTTGTGTTGCAAGTGAAGTTCTGACAAATGACAAGACAATGACAATTCGCGTAAATGAAGTCATCAGGATTAAGATTCCCGGTGCGAGTGACAGAACCGTTAACAGTAGCAATAACCTGACTGAGGTTGCTACATCATCCGGAGGACTGTCATTAAAAAACTGTATGAACTCATCCATCTTTATTACGCTCCTTGCCTTTTGCTTTTTCGAACATTTTCATCCGTTGTGTCTGATGCTCCTTCAGCTGGTCCTTAAATAGATTGCTGAATGACTGACCATCCTGTTGGACGCTTCCGGCTTTACGTTCTTTCAGCTTTTCGACCCACCCTGATACAGGACTCTGCTGAAAGTTTTCACTCTGATCAAAATATTCTTCAAGCTCTTCCATTTCTTCCGGTGTGTGTATCTCTTTAATCAGGTTGACATCTTCACCAACCCCCAGAATATAATAGCTGTCTGCAATCTTCACAATTTGTACAGAACGGTTTCCACCAAGAGTGGTCCCGCCCATATTTTTGATCAGCCTGCTTTGCTGAAAATTTTTCGTTTTACTATTTACAAATTTTAATAGTGCGTATAAAAGGATAATGACAAATGCCAGCGCACCAACAAGTCTGACAAATGTCCAGAAGTTAATGCCAGATGGTTCACCCGAGTCACTGATCGCAGGTACATTCTGCTCCGCACATTCTTCTGAAGGGTTATCTCCCATGCAGTCTGAAACATTACCGGGACTTGCAAACAAAACCTGTTCTCCTCCTGTGACAAATGTCAGCAGAAAGAGAACAAAAAACAACTTATAAATCATTTTCATCAACCTATCGCTTTAGAGATTGCCTCAATTACACGGTCAGCCTGGAATGGCTTAACGATAAAGTCTTTAGCGCCAGCCTGAATCGCATCGATTACCATAGCCTGCTGACCCATCGCTGAGCACATAATAATTTTGGCAGAGCCATCAATCTTTTTGATTTCTTTTAAAGCAGTAATCCCATCCATCTCGGGCATTGTAATATCCATCGTTACCAGGTCAGGTGAAGTTTCTTTGTATTTTTCTACTGCCTGAGCACCGTCTGCAGCTTCTCCTACTACTTCAAAGCCGTTTTTCGTTAAGATATCCTTAATCATCATGCGCATGAAAGCAGCATCGTCAACAATCAGTATTTTCTTCGCCATGTTCAAAAACCTCCAGCTATTATTAGCGTAATTTATTTAATCGGTCTGACTTACTGATGATATCTGTCAGTCTTACTCCGAAGTTTTCCTCGATTACTACGACTTCACCTTTTGCAATCAGGCGGTTATTTACAAGAATATCAACCGGTTCACCAGCAAGCTTATCAAGTTCAATAATTGATCCTGAAGTCATTTCCAGAATCTCCTGAACAGATCGTTTCGTTCTTCCTAACTCAACAGTGACCTGCAGCGGAATATCAAGCAGCAGATTAAGGTTTCTAGATTCACCTGCACTGAGTCCAGGGTTTTCAAATTGTGAAAACTGGGCAGGCTGAACGTCTACTGCTTTAGCAACTGCACGGTCTCTGTTCAATTGAACGCCTTCTGACTGAACGTCCTCGGTGTACTGAGGAGCAATTTCAACTGGTTGCTGCACTTCCCTTTCTTCTACAGGTGCTGGTCTTTCAGCTGCGGGAGCCGCAGCAGCAGCTTCATTTTGAGCTTCTATCTGAGCGCCGCCCATTAACTGGTTCACAAGCGACTTGCCGAATTCAAGCGGGATCAGCTGCATAATATCTGAATCAATCAGTGAGCCGATTTTTAAGTTAAACGAGCTCTGAATGACTTCATCTTCCTCAGGCAGATTCCCCATTCCATCTTCACTTTCCAGATCCATTAATTCAATACTCGGCGGTGAGATATCCACCTTCACCCCAAAGATTGTAGACATTGAAGTGGAAGCAGAACCCATCATCTGATTCATTGCTTCCTGTACAGCACTCAGCTGAATTTCCCCAAGGTCTTGAGAAGGGTTCGTCCCGTCTCCTCCAAGCATCAGATCTGCAATCACTGCTGCATCCGACTGCTTTATCACGAGCAGGTTATTCCCCTTTAAGCCCTCAGTATAATGAACATTAATGGCTACTGAAGGGTGAGGAAATGACTTAGAGATTTCCTTTGTGTTTACTAAGTTAACTGATGGTGTTGTAATATCCACCTTTTGATTTAACAATGTTGATAGTGCAGTGGCAGAACTGCCAAATGATATATTTCCAATTTCTCCCAAAGCATCGATTGCCACCTCATCCAGCTCTTCGGACGGATCCGGTTTTTTTTCTTCCGGTACTTCATCTGCAGTGCCCTTTAGCAAAGCATCAATTTCATCCTGGGAGAGCATGTCATCACTCATCATCGTCCTCTCCTCCTTTCACTTCTTCAATAATCTGAACGCCGATTTTTTTACCCAGCTGTCCAGGCTGTACAATGAATTTTGGTATATCACCGATTTTGAGCACAACCGGTTCATCGTAACGGTGATTTAATTCAAGTACGTCACCGACTTCAAGCATTAAAAATTCCTCGATCGCTAGCATAGAAGAACCAAGCTCAGCTGTAATTGACAAATCAGCTTTCTTAACTCTTTTTTCAAGCTGAAGCTTTTCTTCAGGATTTAACTCTTTTTTCTCAGACTGCATCCAGTGCTTGATTGAAAGATTTGGCATAATCGGTTCAAGCACAACATGAGGAAGACATATATTGATCATCCCTGTTGTCTCACCGACTACCGTATTAAGTGAGATCACCACTACCGTTTCGTTAGGTGAAATAACCTGAAGAAACTGTGGGTTCACCTCAAAATCAGTCAATATCGGATCTATATCAGCAACGTTACCCCATGCTTCTCGTAAATTATCAAATGCCCGTTCAAAAAGCGTTGACATAATTTTCGTTTCAATTTCTGTTAAGTTATCAATCTTACTGACGCTAGAGCCATGACCACCAAGAACTCTGTCCATCATTGCATAAGCTACATTTGGATTAATTTCCATCAGAATTTTTCCATCAAGCGGTGGAACCTCGTAAACATTCAAAATCGTCATTTTAGGAACAGATCGTATAAATTCCTCATACGGGATCTGATCAACAGATGCTACATTTATTTGAACATATGTCCGGAGCTGGGCAGAGAAAAATGTCGTGAGCAGTCTGGCAAAGTTTTCATGGATCCTTGATATACTTCTTATCTGATCTTTTGAAAACCTGAGCGCCCTTTTAAAGTCATATACTTTAACCTTCTTTTCCTGCTCTTCCTTTTTAATCTCTTCCGCTGACATTTCACCAGTTGATATGGCTGATAATAGTGCATCAATTTCATTTTGCGAGAGAATATCTCCAGCCACTTAAGTTCACCTCCGTCCATCTGCTTCTTTCATTATTGAACGACAATTGATGTCGTATAAACCTGAATGACTTCACCTTCCTGAAGTAAATCATTCACCCGGTTTGCAACAATCTCTTCAAGTGCGTCTTTCCCTGCACTCCCCTCAAGATCTGATTTATCCATTTCCAGCAATTCATCTATTAAGATATCTTTCACCTGAAACTCAAGCTGTGTTAATTCTTCTGCTGCTTCTTTGCTGTCTGTCTGAATTGACATAGAGACTCTGGCAAAATTGTTACTGCCAATGTTTGTGGTTACTTCCGGCACTTCAACTGTTGCTTCTACAATTTCTGCAGCTGATAACCTGACTTCTTCTTTCTCTCCGCCTTCAGCAAGCTGATCAGATACAACCAGTACAATCACGCCGACAAGCGTAATGGATACAAGAATGACGAGCATGGTGACCAGTAATTTATTTTTACTCTTCATCTGTTTCCTCCTTCAGGTGCGTCATGTTCAACACATGGATCGCACGATAAAAGTCAGTAATTTTCCCTCTCACATCACTCATGGAATCTTTCACTATATATTTCTTTCCATTCGTCAGTGTAATAGTCGTGTCAGGAAACGCTTCTACTGTTTCGATGTAAATTGCGTTAATCATAAACTCTTTACCATTTAATCTTTTTAACTGGATCATTAAAGCCGGCGTCTTCATCGGTCTGAAGACGCCGTCACCCCCTCACCGGATTATCGCTTCAGATTAACTAACTCTTCTAAAATTTGATCAGACGTTGTAATAATTCGCGTATTGGCCTGGAATCCACGCTGTGCTGTGATCATTTCTGTGAATTCCTCTGACAGGTCAACGTTGGACATTTCAAGTGTACCCGCAGAGATCGATCCACCAATTGTTTCGACGTTCCCGATATTTGCTACACCTGAGTTAACTGACTCTTGAAACAGGTTATTACCTGCTTTCACAAGACCTGATGGATTATTGAAACTCGCAAGGCTGATTGAAGCCATTGGCATTACAAGACCATTAGAATATACAGCATTAACAACTCCTGTTTGTGATACCGAAAAGCTTTCTATCGATCCTTCTCTATTTCCATCTGCGACTCCTTGAATTGAGATTTCACCAGCATCATTGGTAACATTTGTAAAATCAAACGTTACAGGAGCAGCAATACCAGGTAGAGTAACATTGTTTGTACCACCAACATTTACATTTCCTGAACCAACCACATTAGCTGTCCCTGATGAATAATCTGTTAAAGTGTAACCCCAGGCATTAGCATTTGCTCCAGGACTGAACGTAGCTGTATAGGTTGATTCCTGTCCTAGATCATTAACCAATTTCACTTGTTGAGAAAATTCTGACGTTAAATCTGCGATTGATGATGATAAATTACCACTAAACGTTATATTAGAGGATGTTTGTGCAGGCAATACTCCACTTGCATTAATTGTAATATCTTCTAGAACCCCATTATCAAATTGTTGAACTCTATATCCATCACCATTCACAAGAGTACCCGCCTGATCAAGGTAGAAGTTCCCTCCACGTGTATATAGGTTTTGACCACCCGGCCCCTGGACTACGAAGAATCCGTCTCCATTAATCGAAAGGTCTAACGAACGACCCGTAGTTTGTAATGACGCCTGAGTTTGAACACTGTCAATTGTGGCTGTTACAGATCCTAAACCAACCTGCAACGGATTCTTACCTCCACGGCCTTCTACAGCAGCAGTTGCGCCGGAAATTGTCTGGTTCATTGCCTCCTGGAATGTCACACGGCCTTTTTTAAAGCCGAATGTGTTTACGTTTGCGATGTTATTACCAATTACATCAAGCTTTGTCTGAAAGTTTTTAAGTCCTGCAATACCTGAATACATTGAACGAATCATTATGTTTTCCCCTTTCGTGAGCCGCTTCTGTCGGTCAGCTGGCTCTTAGGCTCCTTTTTCAGGTCCACCTATTCTAAAATGATAGTGCCATCAATGCCTGTGAATATCTGATCTTTTAAGTCTTTCTTATCCATTGCTGTTACAACTGTGCGATTTTGAATACTGACAATCAGTGCTGCCTGATCCAATAGGACAAGCGAATCTTTTACACCTTTACTATCAGCTTCATTCACTTTATCTGACACTCTTTGCCACTGGTCAGGGGTGATATTGATATTTCGTGATGTGAGTCTTTCATTCGCATGCCTGCTGAATTTTAACTCTTCCCCGAGCACCTGCTGAAGTTTGTCAGCAAAACCGGTTTGCTTCGTTTGTTTCTTTACTGGAGCAGCCGGTGGTGTGTGAATCGGGTTGAATCGGATATGCTCCATATACTTCAAATCCTTTACTGTGCGATTTTGATCAGCTCATCGGCTTTAATCCGCTGCTCGTCTGCTGTATGCAGCCAGATTGCTCCTTCTTTTCTTGAAACTGATACAATTGTACTTTCAATTTCTTTGTCATCCTTCATAAAGCTTACTTTCTTTCCAATCATCATACTTGCCTGCTGAAGTGAATCCTGGAGCTCACCTTTATTTACTTCTGAAATATTACCCGGTGTCAGCGTGGTACCATCTTCAAGTGTGAACTCAACAGAGCCGCCTTTGAATTTAACGGTTTCAACAATTCCTTTTCCATCTGTCGCAACCTGTTCACCATCAAGCATTTCCATCTTGTCCCACTTTACTTCTTTACCGACAAACTCGTTATATTGAATGAGTGATGTCTGTTCCTGCATCGTCGCAAATTTTTCAAATGAACTAGCCATATTGGTCATTTGCTCAAGGCTTGAGAAGTTTGCCATCTGTGAGATGAATTCTTTGTCTTCCATTGGCTGTGTTGGATCCTGGTTCTGCAGCTGGGCAATCAACAGTTTTAAAAACTGATCTTTTCCCATTGCCTGATCTTTCGGTTCAAGCTTTTTCTTGTCGAGTGAAGATAAATATAAGCTTTCGTTGATACTTGTTGGATTCAATCCTTACACCTCAATATTCAGGAATATGTCGTGAAATGAAACCTGTTCATCGTCTTCCTGCTCATGTTTTTGTCGGTCCTGCCCCTGATGCTGCTGATTGTCACTATCTTTGTTTAGTTTGTTTTCAGTAGTTTCTGTATGGGCAATTTCTATTTTTTCCACCTGCAGGTTCTGTGCTGCAAATGACTGTCTTAGTTGATTTAACTGAGAGTCTATCATTTCTTTGGCGACCGCTGATGATGCGATAATTCTCGCTGTCATCATTCCGTCTTTTTGAAGCAGTTCAATTTTCAACGTTCCCAGATGTTCCGGTTGTAGACGGATCATCAGTTTTTCAGTTCCATTCACTTTTCCAAAGCCTGCTTTTTGCATAACCTGCTGAAATTGTTCCATAAGCTGATGTGCCGTATCGGGCTGTCTTAGTGGCTGAGCTAATGACCATTTAACAGGACCTGATTGAAGCTGCAATGTCTGCAAATTCAGCATTCCATGATCGTTTTTCATCACTTCGGGCAATGTTGTCTGCTTTAGTACATCATTTTGCTTAGGGACATTCAGTTCCCTGATGGTATTTTTGAAAAAAGTTTGAATTGCCTCCATTACTTCAGACATTTTCTGCACCAGATGATTTTTCTCAGGATTCACTGAATTTTTCTGATCCATTAAAGAAAGGCCTTTTGTGAGTAAGACTAATTTTGCAAGGTCTTCATGAACTGTAAGCTGCTTAGCATGCTGAAGGTCAGTTTTGACATTTTGATACATAATGGTCCGCTGTAATTCAGCAAGGTTTGGCAGCGTGAACTCCTTATTTTCAGGCAGTTCTTCTTCCTCAAGCTTTAAAATCTGTCGTAACAACTCTTCAGGCGCAGATATTTCCTCATTGTGTGCTTTTTCAACAAGTTCTTCATTTACACCAGCGGCAAGTAAAAGTTCAGGCATCGTCAAATCCTTCATTTCTGTTTCATCGAAAAGCATAAACATTTGCTTGATTGCCGGATCTGTTTCACCAGCAGCTTTTAAAAACGACGCCATGTCTTCAGATTCAACTGCTGACATCAGCTTTTCAAAGAGAACTTCCAACTCAGAAAGCACCGCTTCATCAGTTAGAAGAGATTCCCTGCCTGCATTTAAAAGCATCGCACCAAATAATTCATTTGGGCTGGTCATGCCTTCCTTCACACTACCAAGCTGTTGCGCGGGCTGCACTACCTGCATTACAATTTGTCCGATCAATTCTTTTTCACCTCCTTTCAAATGCCAGTTTTTATTGTGAACGAGTAGAGATTAATTCTGTGTAGCGTGCTGCATCTGCAGGGGGCATTGCAGAAAAGATTTCTGACACCATTTCAGCTGAAAGATTTGATAGCAGTCGAATCGCATCCTCATCATTCAGATCTAAAATGATCGGTGCCGCTTCTTTTCCTTTCATATCCTCATACACTGAAACGATTTCTGCAAATTCTCTTCCTGCAGCATCCCGCTCAGTTTGCAGCCTCTCTATGTCAGCCTGTAATCTTTCCTGTTCTTCTATTAAAAGGTCGTTCTCGTCTTCAAGACTGATTAACTCCTGTTCCATCTGACCGATATATACATCTTTTTCTTCAATCTGAGCCTGCAGGCTGACAATCCTGTCCTCAGGGTTTACAGGTGTATCCTCAGGTTCTGCTTCTTCACCAAGGAATGGAACATCAATGCCGATTTCCTCAGCTTTTTCGATCACATTGATATCAAGAATGGTTGTAACAATCAGCACAATAAAAATCAGGAAGAGCACCGGCACAAAAATCAGGAGAAAGAATACCTGTAATTTCCCTGGAGACTTCTCTTCTTCAGCCTCAGTGCGGATAGACTGCTTTTGCTGTTTTTGTTTCATCTGTATCACCTGTTTCTGCGGTTCATAAACTGCGCAATTGACAACTCATTCATCTGCTCTCTGTCAGCCTGCTCCTGCTCTGCAACATACCGCTTTTTATCATGTTCACGTATTTTTTCATATTTCCTGACTTCGATATTACGTTCCATCAGCCGGTGCTCATGACGCTGCATATTTGACCTGGCGTCCATTACCAGCTTTTGCTGATAAGAAATGCTTTGTTCAATATTGGTTAAGAACTGTTGACCGTGTCTAAGCAGCTGTACCGGAATACCGGTTTTCATCTGATCAGCCTGTGAATCCTCCATCAACTCTTTTTTCTTTAATAGCTCATATAATTTCTGAGCCATTTTTTCAAAGGAATTAACAGAATCTCTATAACGGTCTTCCGCTTCTTTTTGTTCCCGTTCTCTTACTGTCAGCACGCGGTCAAATCGATATTGATAAGCCATTTATTATCCCTCACCCTTTTCAGATAACTGGACCAGCTGTCTTGCACTTTCAGCTAAAGGCACTTTCAAATCAGTGGACTGTTTTAAAAACTGTTTGATCATCGGCTGATATTGAATCGCCTGATCAATCTCTTTTGATGAACCTTTTTTATAAGCACCTATATTGATCAGATCTTCTGCCTGATCATATGTACTCATCATTTCTCTCATTTTTTCCGCAGCTCTCAGATGTCCTTTGTCAACCAGATGATTCATCAGACGGCTGACACTTTTTAACACATTGATGGCTGGATAGTGTCCTTTATTTGCAATAGAGCGGTCTAACACGATGTGACCGTCAAGTATTCCACGCACAGTATCAGCAATCGGTTCATTCATATCATCACCATCTACTAACACCGTATAAAATGCGGTAATACTGCCATTCTCATTTGTCCCTGTACGTTCAAGAAGCTTTGGTAATAACCCGAATACTGACGGTGTATATCCTTTAGTAGCAGGAGGTTCACCTACAGCCAGACCGATTTCACGCTGAGCCATTGCAACACGTGTGACAGAATCCATCATGAGCATGACATTCAAGCCACGGTCTCTAAAATACTCTGCGATGGCTGTAGCAGTCAGAGCACCCTTGATTCTCATCAGAGCAGGCTGATCAGACGTAGCCGCAATAATAATACTTTTCTTAACGCCTTCAGGTCCCAGGTCACGTTCGATAAACTCCCGGACTTCCCGTCCCCGTTCACCAATCAGAGCAATAATATTCAAATCTGCTTCTGTGTTCCTTGCAATCATGCCAAGCAGCGTACTTTTTCCGACACCACTTCCGGCAAAAATGCCGATCCGTTGTCCTTTACCGACTGTCAGCATTCCATCAATGGCTTTGACGCCAACCTCCATCACTTCATTGATCGGCGGCCTCGTTAATGGATTCGGCGGCTCCTGTTCGGTAGTGACGTGCTTCATACCCGCCGGAAGAACGCTGTCATCTATCGGATGACCAAGCGGATCCACGATTTTCCCGATGAGTGCTTCACCTACACGGATTTCAAGAGGTGAACCGCTGGCTTCGACAATGCTGCCCGGTGCGATATCCTGAACGTGAGTAAACGGCATCAAAACAACCATTTCATCCTTAAAACCAACTACCTCAGCTTTTATCTGAACCGTTCGCTTTCTTGAACTGGAATGTACATGTATGTAACATACTTCCCCAATCGAGCTTTCCGGACCTTGAGATTCAATCATCAGACCGATCACTCTTTTTACTTTTCCGTAGTGACGGACTGTTTTAATCGATTGAATGTGCTGGATTAATTCTGCTGCCTTCATATTGAACTCCTCAGAATTTCAGCAAGACCAGCTTTTAATTCTGTAAGCTGTGTGTCAATGCTGATATCGATTCTTCCATTAGCCGTTTCAATAAAGCATTTATAAGGCTCTAATTCTTCTTCAGGATAAATATAAAGTCTGACATCTGTAGGAAAAATCGCAAGCAGCTCATCTCTCTCATTTTGCAGAAAAGTAAATTGCTGAACAGCTATATAGATTTTAACTTCCTTCATCTCTCTGGCCTCTTTTATCCCCTTCTTTACGATAGGAAGATATTTTTCAGGCGAATCTTCAAGCTGCTGTGACATGATTTTCTCGGCTGACTTCATTGCAAGATCAAGAATGACCATTTCATTTTCCTCAATGTGCGCCTGAAGTGTAGCTTTTGAAGCAGCAACGATCTCCTGTGCTTCAGTAACGAGATGCGTGACATCCTGATAGCCTTTGTTACGGCCTTCTTCATACCCTTGAGCAAAAGCTTCTTCATATGCTTGTTTTTGCAGCTCTTCTTTTTCACTTAGCCACTGACTTTTCTTTTCATCAATTTGTAAGAGAAGCTGTTCAGTCTCTCGCTGAGCATCCTCAAGTAGCTTTTGTGCCTGTTCATTCGCATCAAGAACAAGCCTGTTCGATTCTCTTCTTGCCTGTTCAACAGTCCAGGACAGGCTATCATCTGAATGATCTGCACCATGCATGATTTGTCTGAATGGAATGGATTTGCCGGATGATTCACCATGTCCTACAAAGCCTGATTTAATCACTCTAGACAATTACATCATCTCCTCCACCGCGCGCTACGATGATTTCCCCTGCTTCTTCGAGTCTTCTGATCACGGCTACAATTCTGCTTTGAGCTTCTTCCACATCACGCAATCTGACTGGACCCATGTATTCCATCTCTTCTTTAAAGTTTTCAGCCATCCGCTGTGACATGTTTTTAAACAATACATTTTTCACATCATCAGCTGACACTTTCATTGAAAGGAGCAGGTCTTCATTTTCACAATCCCTGATCACACGCTGTATTGAGCGATTATCAAGTGTGACAATATCTTCAAATACAAACATTCTCTTTTTAATCTCTTCAGCAAGTTCAGGATCCTGTATTTCAAGTGAATCCAGTATCGTCTTTTCAGTCGCTCTGTCCACACCATTTAATACCTCAACTACAGATTCTATTCCACCGGTTTCTGTATGATCCTGCTGTACAGTACTTGAAAGCTTTCGTTCAAGCACCGATTCAATTTCACTGATTACTTCAGGGCTTGTACTGTCCATGACGGCGATTCTTTTCGCAATATCTGCCTGTACATCCTGTGGCAGGCTTGATAAAATCTGGCCAGCCTGCTGAGGATTCAAATATGAAAGTATCAGTGCGATCGTCTGTGGATGTTCATTTTGAATAAAGTTGAAAATCTGCATCGGATCAGCCCGCTTTGCAAAGTCAAAAGGTCTCACCTGCAGTGAAGATGTCAGCCTGTTAATGACCGCGCTTGCCTGCTCAGCTCCTAAAGCTTTTTCAAGAACTGATTTTGCATAACCAATACCGCCCTGAGAAATGTAATCCTGAGCCAGTGCGATATGATGAAATTCCTCTAGAATTTCTTCTTTCACTTCAGATTCAACTTTTTTCACACCTGAGATTTCAAGTGTCAGACGCTCGATCTCTTCTTCATCCAAATGCTTATAAACAGAAGATGCTACATCAGGTCCAAGTGAGATGAGCAATATTGCTGCCTTTTGCTTCCCGCTTAATTCTTTTTCTCTTCTAGCCACCTATAACACTCCTATTCATCAGCAATCCAGGACCTAAGAAGTTTTGCGAATTCTTCCGGCTTTTCTTTCGCCATTTTTTCCAGCTGTTTTCTCTTCAGGGTGCCTTCTGTTTCTTTTTCATTGTTAACATCCGGCACATCTATTGGTTCTTCGGTTTCAATAAAGAATTCTTCTTCCTCTTCAACCTGTCTGCGTGAACGGATGATGAAGAATACTAAACCAATAATGACAAGTATTAATACGCCTCCAACGATATATGCCCATAATGGAATAGCCGGTGATGTTTCAGTTTCACCAAAGTCTGCTCTTCCATTGAACACCTGTGCAGATACAACGACTTTATCCGCGATCTCTTCAGGTGTTATTTCAGCAGCAACATCAGCATCTAAAGAGGTACTGATAATGGTTTCGAGCATATTTTCAATGTCAGCAATACTTTGAGCCGGCAGTGAAGCAGGATTATCAGGGTCAGGCGGTTCAACCATCACCTGGAATCCAATATCACGGATCCGGTAGGGACTCTCAACAATCTCTCTTCTGATCCGATTTACTTCGTAATTAACCGTTTCTTCTTCACGCTCATAATCTCCTGAACCATTTGCACCTTCTACAAATCCTGTTAGGTTATCAGCAGGGTCCTGTCCTTCCGGGACCCCTCCTGCTTCATCAGTACCTTCAAACGTTTCTGTAATTCTTCTGGCGCTGACTTCAATCCCTTCCATATTCTCTTCATCAACAGGCGTTACTTCATTTACTTCGCGATTTTCCTGATCAAAATCAATATCTGTCGTCACACTGACAACGACTTTCTCCTGTCCTACCAGTGTGCCGAGAAGCATTTGCACCTGACGCTGGAGATCTCTTTCCACCGTCTGTTTCAGGGCCATCTGGTCTGTCAAATTCACTCCTGCAAGAGACGAATTTTGATCTTGCATATCAAAGTACTCAAAGAACTGATTCATAATGACGATATTCTCAGTAGGCAGATCAGGTACACTTTTAGAAACAAGGTGATAAAGTGACTGCACCTGACCCTCATCAAACTGATAACCCGGTTGTGTGTTCAGCACGACAGATGCAGAAGACTGTTCCGGGTTATCATTTAAGAATACGCCCTGCTCCGGAATCGTGATCATGACTCTGGCGTCCTGCACCCCATCAATTCCTTTAAGTAATGTCGCGATCTCCGTTTGCATCGCATCTACATGCATGACTTTAAATTCATTGTCAGTCATACCAAAACCGGCATTTTCACTAAAAAATGAGTAATCAATATTACCAGTGTTCGGAATTCCTTCAGCGGCAAGCTCCACCATTAAGGTTTCAGCCTGCACATCAGGCACAAGGATCGCAGTTCCGCCTTCAGTTATTTCAGAAGGTATTCCTCTGCCATCAAGTGTTTCTTTAATCATCCCTGTTTCTGAAGGCGTTAAATTACTGTATAACGGCACCATTGTCTGTCTGGTTGAAAAAAAAGTTATAAGCACAATTAGAAAAATGGCTAATACTGCGATGCCGCCAATTAAACCCCACTGTTTTTTAGATCTCGTGCCGGCGAATGTCTTTGCGCTAGTAAATATCCGATTAAATCTTTCGTTCATGACAATCCTCCGGTCTCCCATTTAAAAATGTTGTTATACAGGCATCCTCATAATTTCCTGATACGCTTCAACAGCTTTATTTCTCATTTCCATTGTCAGGTTGAGGGACACAGACGCCTTTTGGGAAGCGATCATCACGTCATGAAGTTCTACATTCTCACCATTGATCATTCGGGTTGTCATCTTGTCACTTTCAATTTGGGCAGCGTTTACTTCATTAATAGAGTCTTTTAACATCGCTGCGAAATTCTGCTGTGCATTATATGGTGAAATTTTAGTTGAATGTTGTTCAGTTGACGGACTTAAAAGGTTCAAACCTGCCGTACTAATTTGTTGTATGGACACTTAGCTATCTTCCCTTCGGATATTAAGATCGCCCAATCTGCAGGGCCTGCATCATCATTGACTTGTTAGCATTAAATACTGTTACGTTACCTTCATATGAACGGGTGGCTGACATAAGGTCAACCATCTCTCTGAGTGGATCCACATTTGGCATTTCAACATATCCTTCTTCATTCGCATCCGGATGCTCCGGATCATAAAGCAGTTCGCCAGGTGTATTGTTGTCCTCGATAATTCTTGAGACGGTAACTCCCTGTCCTGCATTGGATGGTTTATTCATCGCTGTGTTTAAAAATGATGAGAAGTTCTCACCCTGTGGTTTTAAAACAACTGATTTTCTTTTATAAGGCTGCCATTCACCATTTTCAAATGTTGCTCTTGTCGTATCGACATTTGCCATATTAGATGAAATGACATCCATTCGGAGACGTTGTGAAGTTAACGCTGAAGCAGTCGTATTCATCGAATGAAACATTGTCATTACTGGCCTCCTCCTTTAATCACACTTTTAAGCGAACCGAACTTCCCGCTAATTCTTTCAATAAGAGAGTTATAATAAATCTGATTCGTTGCAAGGTCTGCCATTTCTTTATCCATGTCGACTCCATTTCCGTTTTCGCGAATACTATAAGGTCGCTGGGTAACAGAAGGAGAACCATCCTGGTCAGACGTAAGGTTAAAATGTCTGGGGTTAGCGCTACCTGATGACAATTTCATTTCATCCTGTAACATTGCTTTAAAGCTTACATCTTTAGACTTATAATCTGGTGTATCTACATTTGCGACATTGTTTGCAATGACTTTTTGCTTAACTGCCGAATAATCCAGTCCTCTTTCAAGAGAAGTAATTGTGCCTGAAAATAAATTCATCAAAACACCTCATTTCCTTATATATCGACTAAATATCTTAATTTCAACCGATATAAAAAATCACTTATACATCATTTTAATGGTAGGACCATATATAGTCTATACTTTCTCCCTAAAGTTTTATAGGTCTAAAGATGCATTTTAAAAAATCAATACTTTTATATCAGTTTAAAGTTTAGAACACATGTTTTATAATTCTGTTGTGCAAATAATGGAAAGTCTATTACAAAGCACTTTCCGTCGTCATTTTAATGAAATCAAATATCCACTATTATCCATTTGTATTGGTCGAACTCGTATGTTTAAATCCACATTTTGGACACATTTATTTTCTGACGAATTACAGCAAAAAAAGACAGCGAATTTCGCTGTCTTTTCAATATGAAGAAATGTAAATTTATCTGAGATCTTTATGTTAAAGATTATATTTTTCATTAAATAAAGCCGGATTTCACACCGGCTCAGGAATTGTTACTTCTTTAAGTTTTCAAGTTCAAATAGGAATTTATCATTCAGCACCTTAATATAAGTACCTTTCATTCCAAGTGAACGTGATTCAATTACTCCTGCACTTTCAAGCTTTCTGAGTGCATTTACGATGACTGAGCGTGTAATTCCAACCCGATCTGCAATCTTAGATGCTACGAGTAAGCCTTCTTTACCGTCAAGCTCTTCGAAGATGTGTTCAATCGCTTCAAGTTCACTGTATGAAAGTGAGCTGATCGCCATTTGAACGACTGCTTTACTTCTTGCTTCCTCTTCGATTTCATCCGCTTTTTCACGAAGAATTTCCATACCTACAACTGTTGCACCGTATTCACCAAGAATCAGATCATCATCTTCGAATGTCTGCTCAACACGGGCAAGAATTAAAGTACCCAGACGGTCTCCCCCGCCGATGATCGGCACGATGGTTGTAAGACCTTTAGCAAAAAGGTCTTTATTTTCAACAGGGAACGCTGTATATTCGCTGTCGATATCAAGGTTTGGTGATGTTTCTGTAATATTGAAAAGATTTTTTGTGTACTGCTCAGGGAATTGGCGATCTTCAAGCATTTGCTTCATACGCTCATTTTCAATCTGCTGATTAACAGCAAACCCTAACAGTTTACCTTTTCTGCTTAAGATAAATACGTTTGCTTCAATTACGCTGCTCAATGTTTCTGCCATCTCTTTAAAGTTTACCGGTTTACCGGCTGATTGTTGCAGCATTGAGTTAATTTCTCTTGTTTTTCCTAGTAAATTCATATCCTGAATTCCTCCTGCGATTATCTATTTTTTCTTATCATCTTTCCCTGAATCAAAAATCCCAAAACATTTATAAAATGAACTCACTTAAATCTCTGTTCCCGGCAATTTTACCGAGCTTTTCATCGACATAGGCAGGTGTGATTGAAATTGTACCCTGAGCGATGTCAGAAGCCTCAAATGATAAATCCTCGAGCAGCTTTTCCATGATTGTATGAAGTCTTCTCGCACCAATGTTATCAGTTTCCTGATTAACCTGATAAGCAATCTCTGCAAGTCTTCTTACGGCATCCTCAGTGAAGTCAACTTCAATTCCTTCAGTGGCCATCAGTGCTGTATACTGCTTTAACAGTGCATGATCCGGTTCAACGAGAATTCTTACAAAGTCTTCAACAGCAAGCTTTTGTAATTCTACACGGATTGGGAATCGGCCCTGAAGCTCAGGAATTAAATCTGACGGCTTTGCAGTATGGAAAGCACCAGCAGCTACAAAAAGTACGTGATCGGTTTTAACCGGACCATACTTCGTATTTACAGTTGAACCTTCAACAATCGGCAGAATATCACGCTGAACGCCTTCTCTTGAAACATCCTGAGAGCTAGAACCTGATGATTTTGAAGCAATTTTATCAATTTCATCTATAAATATAATCCCGGTCTGTTCTGCGCGGTAAAGAGCTTGCTGGGATACTTCATCCATATCAATCAGCTTATGTGCTTCATCATGAGTGAGTACCTTCCGGGCATCTTTTACTGACAGCTTACGTTTTTTCTTCTTTTTAGGCATCATGCTGCTTAGGGCATCCTGAAAATTCATACCCATCTGTTCCATACCGGATCCCTGAAGCATGTCATACATGGAAGCTGACTGATTCTCATCCACTTCTACTGTGACAATGCGCTCTTCAAGCTCCCCAGCATCGAGTTTCCGGGCAATTTCTCTACGCTTTTCTTTGAGAGAGGACTCCTCTTCCTGAGTATCAGACTGAGTATCCTGGTTCTGCTCATTTCCTCCGAACATCATTTCAAAAGGATTTTTAAAGTTCTGAGTCTTTTTAGCAGAAGGAACAATCAGCTTTACCAGCCTTTTATTCGCATTTTCTTCCGCTTTGCCCTGCACTGATTCCACCTTTTCTTCTTTAACGATTCTGACTGCAGTTTCCATCAGGTCACGGACCATGGATTCAACGTCCCGTCCAACATAACCGACCTCTGTAAACTTTGTTGCTTCCACTTTGATAAAAGGTGCTCCGACAAGCTTTGCAATTCTTCTTGCAATCTCAGTTTTACCTACACCTGTAGGACCCATCATCAGAATGTTTTTAGGGATGACTTCATTTCTCATTGATTCATCAAGCAGGTTTCTTCTATAGCGGTTTCTGAGTGCTACAGCAACCGCTCTTTTTGCTTCACGCTGACCAACGATATACTGGTCAAGCTTCTCAACAATCTGCTTTGGTGTTAACTCTGTTGACTGTCTCATATGACCGCCTCCTTAAAGCTCTTCCACAATGATATTATGATTCGTATATACACAAATGTCAGCTGCTGTCTGTAGTGAAGCACTTGCAATCTCGCGCGCCGTCATATGCTCTCCGGCATGCTGTTTAAGTGCTCTGCCTGCTGAAAGTGCATAGTTACCGCCTGATCCGATCGCAAGAATCCCATCATCAGGTTCTATTACTTCACCTGTTCCTGAGATCAGCAGCAAACCATCTTTATTCATCACAATCAATAAGGCCTCAAGCCGCCTGAGTACTTTATCACTTCTCCACTGCTTAGCTACTTCAACTGCTGCTCTTTGCAGGTTACCGTTATATTCCTGAAGTTTCCCTTCAAACATTTCAAACAATGTAAATGCATCTGCCACTGAACCGGCGAACCCGGCAACTACCTGACCATTGAAAATTTTCCTTACCTTTCTCGCAGTATTCTTCATGATTACTGCATTTCCAACTGTCACCTGACCGTCGCCAGCCATTGCTGCACCATCTTTATGTTTAATCGCAAAGATCGTTGTTGCGTGAAATTGTTCCATAAACACCCTTCTCTCTTGTTTAGGCTCTTGGATGAAATGATTGATAAGTATTTTTTAAATGTTCTTTTGTGACATGCGTATATAATTGTGTTGATGATAAATGCGCATGTCCAAGCAGCTCCTGTACAGTTCTGAGATCCGCTCCGCTGTTTAACATATGTGTAGCAAATGTGTGCCTGAGCATGTGGGGATGAATAGAATGTGTTAAGGCAGTCTGCTCCACAAGTTTAGTTAAAATATGCCGGACCCCTCTTGGTGTTAGCGGGCTCCCTCTATGATTCACAAACAGAAAGTTGTGCTGATCTTTCATGAGCTCATTTCTGGCATGATCAATGTAGTCCCGCAGTGCCTTTTCAGCAAAATGTCCAAAAGGAACGTACCTTTCTTTACTGCCCTTACCTTTAATCAGTACTGTTCCGATTGAAAGATCCAGATCTTTCAATTGAATACCCGTACATTCTGCCACACGAATACCAGTGCCATACAGTAATTCAAGTAAAGCTTTATTCCTTTTTGACAGCGGATCATCTCCATTGCACGCTAAAAAAAGCTGCTCCATTTCATTCTCATAAAAAAAATGAGGCAGCCTGCCTTCTTTTTTCGGATGGATCACATAGGACATAGGGTTAATAAATTCCGGGTTCTCTCTATTTAAATAGCTGAAAAAAGTTTTCAGGCTCGAGATCTTTCGCGATACAGATGCACGCGAATAAGATTGTTCATGGAGGCTGACAAGGTAGCCCCTTGCGAGCAGATCATCCGTTTCATTAAGATGTCCCACACCTTCCCGGTTCAGGAATTCAAAAAAATGATCCAGATCATGTATATAGTGTTCTACAGTTAATGAAGAGTAATTCTTTTCAGTTTGTAAAAATTGAATAAAAGAATGTTTTGCTTCATCAGAATATTGAATCATTTTTTCACCTCACAAAAGCCTCTAAATCTTATCATGATTTAGAGGCTATTGCAATTAATATTACACTTTTTTCACAAAGTTCTGAATTGTTTCGATTGCGCGTTCAGCGTGTTTCTCAGCACGTTCCTTCTTATTTTTGATTCTTTCTCCAAGGTCTGGGAATAAACCAAAATTAGCATTCATCGGCTGGAAATTTTTCGTGTCAGCCTGAGTAATGTAGCGCGCCATACTTCCCATTGCAGTTTCTGCTGGGAATAACAATGGCTCTTCCCCTTTCACAAGACGCGCAGCATTTATACCTGCAACTAGTCCGCTCGCAGCTGATTCAACGTACCCTTCAACACCAGTCATCTGTCCTGCGAAGAAAAGGTCCTCTCTTGCTTTCAGCTGATAAGTTGATTTAAGAACGCTGGGTGAATTGATAAAAGTATTGCGGTGCATGACACCATACCTCACAATTTCAGCATTTTCAAGTCCTGGAATCAATCTGACCACATCTTTTTGCGGCCCCCACTTCAGGTGAGTCTGGAAGCCTACGATATTATATAGAGTCCCTGCTGCGTCATCCTGTCTCAATTGAACCACAGCATAAGGGCGCTTACCTGTTTTAGGATCTTCCAGTCCGACTGGCTTCATTGGACCAAAAAGCAGTGTTTTTCGTCCGCGCGCAGCCATTACTTCAACCGGCATACAGCCTTCGAAGTAAATTTCTTTTTCAAATTCTTTCAACGGAACGACTTCAGCTTCTATTAAAGCATCATAAAATCGATTGAACTCTTCTTCAGTCATCGGGCAATTCAGGTAAGCAGCTTCCCCTTTATCATAACGGGATTTCAGATACACTTTATCCATATCGATGCTGTCTTTTTCTAAAATTGGAGCAGCAGCATCGTAGAAATACAGGTATTCTTCACCTGTCATTTTTTTAATGCTTTCAGCAAGTCCTTCAGTCGTAAGCGGACCAGTTGCAATAATCGTTGGTCCTTCCGGAATCTCAGTGATCTCTTCTGAATATACTGTTACATTCGGGTGGTTTTTCACTTTTTCAGTTACATATCCCGCAAATTCATGACGGTCAACCGCCAGTGCGCCACCGGCTGGAACCGAGCTTGCATCTGCTGCAGAAATGATGACTGAATCAAGTGTACGCATCTCTTCTTTTAATACACCCACTGCATTTGTCAGGCTGTTGGCACGAAGAGAGTTACTGCAAACAAGCTCTGCAAATTTATCTGTATGGTGTGCCGGTGTCTGTCTGACCGGTCTCATTTCATAAAGATTAACCGGAATTCCTCTTTCAGCAATTTGCCAGGCTGCTTCACTTCCAGCAAGTCCAGCTCCAATTACATTCACGCTTTGTGTCATTTTATTTCCTCCATTCTGAAAATCACAAGAAAGAGCCTGGCGGAGAAACCGCCAGGACCATTTATACCTGTTGCTCTTCTTTATAATCACAAGTCGGACACTGAATTTGATTGCCCTTTTTCAGTTTCTTTTCAATTAATGTTGTATCACATTTCGGGCATTGTCTGTCGACTGGTTTATCCCATGAGAGGTACTCACATTCAGGATAACGGTCACACCCAAAGAATATACGGTTTTTCTTACTCTTACGCTCAATGACATTTCCTTCTTTACAAGTCGGACACTTCACACCGATTTCTTTTACGATCGGCTTTGTGTTTCTGCAGTCCGGGAAATTACTGCATGCCATAAAACGGCCGTAGCGACCCATTTTAATGACCATTGCATTCCCGCACTCTTCACAATCTTCACCGGCGTACTCGTCTTTGATCTCCACCTTTTCCATTTCCTGCTCGGCTTTTTCAAGGTGTCCTTCAAAGTCTTTATAAAATTCATCTATAATCTTTACCCATTGTATCTGACCTTCTTCTACATCATCAAGCTCTTTCTCCATTTTTGCTGTGAATTCCACATCAATAATTTCAGGGAAAAATTCTACAATTAGTTCAAGCACAATTTCACCAAGTTCAGTGGGAACAAATCGTTTATTGTCCAGTGAAACGTAGCCTCTCTTTTGAATCGTATCGAGCGTTGGGGCATATGTGGAAGGTCTTCCTATACCAAGTTCCTCAAGCGTTTTTACAAGTCTGGCCTCCGTGTATCTCGGTGGCGGCTGCGTATAGTGCTGTTTCGGTTCGATATCATCAGACGATACCGTTTCACCTTCTTTCAGGTCAGGTAAATAGTTTTCTTTATCATCTGACTTGTCATCACTGCCTTCAATATACACTTTCATAAATCCTGAGAACTTTACTTTTGAGCCGCTTGCTCTGAATTGAACATTACCATTCATCAGATCTACACTCATCGTATCCATAACTGCAGGCGCCATCAGGCTTGCTACAAATCTTTCCCAGATTAACTTGTAAAGTCTGTACTGATCTCTGCTCAGATATTGTTTAACTGAAAGTGGTGTTCTAAGAGCACTTGTCGGACGAATTGCCTCGTGCGCATCCTGTGAATTGCTTTTTTTCGCAGCTTTTGGTTTTTCAGAAGTCAGGAATTCCTTTCCATACTGCTCTTCAATCAAACCTGCTGCTTCCGCTTTTGCCACATCAGATACGCGCGTCGAGTCTGTTCTCATATACGTGATCAGACCAACCGTACCCTCTTTTTTACCAAGGTCAATTCCTTCGTAAAGCTGCTGGGCAAGCATCATTGTTTTACGTGCTCTGTAATTCAGTTTTCTCGCTGCTTCCTGTTGCAGTGATGAAGTAATAAATGATGGAGCAGGGTTTCGTTTCCGTTCTTTTTTTGTTACATTCTGAACTTCAAACTTTTTACCCTTCATCTGATTTAATACTTCTTTTACATCCGCTTCATTTTCAAGCTTTTTCTTTTTACCGTTTACCCCGTAAAATGAAGCCTGGAAATCTTTACTGCCTTTTTTGAACTGGCCATCAATCGTCCAGTACTCTTCAGGCTGAAAATTTTTGATTTCATTCTCACGGTCAATAATCAGACGTACAGCAACTGATTGAACCCGGCCGGCACTCAGACCTTTTTTTACTTTCTTCCATAAAATCGGGCTGATGTTATAGCCTACCAGACGGTCCAGAATTCGTCTTGCCTGCTGCGCGTCCACTCTGTCCATATCAATCTTACGGGGATGCTTAAAGGATTCTTTAATCGCATCTTTGGTAATTTCATTGAACACTACCCGGCATTCCGAATCAAGATCAAGGTCAAGGCTATGCGCTAAATGCCACGCAATTGCCTCCCCTTCTCTGTCGGGGTCAGCTGCGAGAAATACGCGTTTCGCTTTTTTAGCTGCGGTTTTAAGCTCTTTTAAGACAGGGCCTTTACCTCTGATTGTAATATATTTTGGTTCAAATTCCTTTTCAACATCTACACCCATTTGGCTTTTCGGGAGGTCTCTTACATGTCCCATAGACGCTTTAACTTTATACTTCTTTCCTAAATACCGCTCAATTGTTTTTGCTTTGGCGGGTGATTCAACAATTACTAAAAAATCTGCCATTCTTAATCCTCCCTGGAGGTCTACTTAACCTTCTTATGCGTAACTATATGTGTAAGTTTTTCCATTTGTCAATTACTTTTTAAATCAATTTGGTTCCATACGAGTGCTTATTCTATCAGTAAAATCTATTTCAAACAGGTTTTGAAGCTATTTTACTTAAATGCGCGCTGTACTCGTTTTGTTAACGGTTTCAGCTTTAGAAATCGAAAAAATCTCTTCTTATGTGCATTTTACGGTCTGAGACACAATGTAAACCATATTTTTTTAAAATGCAACTTTTTTATTTTCATTTTCTCTATTCTGAAATACGTTAAACAGGTTCCTGATGCTATTTTTTCACCGTTTCGCCATCACTCTGACCAAAGAAATGATCATAGATACCATTCATTTAATATGTCCCCCGCGCATACAGTGCACTTTGCACCCTGGGCAATCAGCATGTTAGTTCCCTCACTTAATGGATGCCCAGCCGGACCTGGAACAGCAAAGACATCTCTGCCTTCCTCAAGTGCTCTGTCCACTGTGATCATCGTGCCGCTTTTCGCTTCAGCCTGTGTAATTAAAAGCCCTTTAGAGCAGCCTGCAATAATTCTGTTACGCATAGGAAAATGATGTTTTTGAGGTTTTACGTATGGGGGATACTCTGAAAGAAGAAGCTGCGATTGCTCCATTTTCTGATATAGCGAATGATTCGATGCAGGATATTGATGTTGAAAGCCGCTTCCGGTGATACCAATCGTTCGTCCGTTTAAAGCGAGTTCATGCGCAATGCCGTCTGCACCTTTAGCCATTCCGCTGATGATGCCTACTCCGGCGCTGATAAGGTCAGGAATGATTGATTGCAGTACTTTTTTCGTATAATTGTCCGCTTTTCTTGATCCGATAACCGCCAGCTGATTCAGATCAGCGAGGTAGTCAGTTTTGCCCTTCGTATACAAAACTACTGGAGGGTCATATATTTCTAATAAACGTTCTGGATAAATTTCATCAAAAAGCGTAATAAACGATGTATGAGCAGCTGTCATGTGAGAGGTAATTTCGTTGAAAGTGGTTGAAGTGGTGTATGAAGTGAGCTTGTGATTTTGGTGAGGTGTGAGATTAATAGATTGCGGAGGGCTATTTAGAGGCCTTTCAAGACCCGGATCTGCCTGCAGCCATAGTAGAAGTTGTTTATTTGTTAGAACGTTCATATAGTGCAAATAGAGCAGTTTCTTATTTAATTGTTCAACTGTCATCTTTTATCTCCTTCTAATTTAAAATATGAAAAAGAGCTGCCTGTATACAGACAGCTCAATATAGCCGATTAGTGAGTTTTACACTTATCGAATAAACCTTTTTCTTTAAGCACTTTGATCAGTGTTTCTCCCATAACAGATGGTGTCTCTGCTACAGCGATTCCACACTCATTCATCACACGGATCTTCTCTTCAGCTGTACCTTTACCACCTGAGATGATTGCACCTGCGTGACCCATGCGTTTCCCTGGAGGTGCAGTAGCGCCGCCGATGAAACCGACTACAGGTTTTTTCATATTGGCTTTAACCCATTCTGCAGCTTCTTCTTCAGCAGTCCCGCCGATTTCACCAATCATGATGACAGCTTCCGTGTCAGGGTCATTGTTAAACGCTTCAAGTGCATCGATGAAGTTCGTTCCATTTACAGGGTCTCCTCCGATACCAACAGCCGTTGACTGTCCGATACCTTCCTGAGAAAGCTGATGAACAGCTTCATATGTCAGTGTACCTGAACGTGAAACGACACCTACATGCCCTTTTGTATGAATATATCCAGGCATGATACCGATTTTGCACTCATCAGGCGTAATCACACCCGGGCAGTTAGGGCCGACAAGGCGTGTCTTTCTGCCTTCCATGTAACGCTTAACCTTTACCATATCAACAACAGGAATGTGCTCAGTAATACAGATTGCCATATCAAGCTCTGCATCTACACATTCAAGAATTGCATCAGCAGCAAACGGTGCCGGTACATAAATAACTGAAACGTTAGCACCAGTCGCTTTAACTGCTTCTTCTACAGTATTGAATACTGGAACGCCTTCAGCTTCCGTGCCGCCTTTACCAGGTGTAACACCTGCTACGATCTGTGTACCGTATTCAAGCATCTGCTTTGTATGGAATAGGGCCGTAGAGCCTGTGATTCCCTGAACTAATACTTTTGTATTCTTATCAATAAAAACACTCATTTATGCTCCCTGCCTTTCTCAGCCTACAAGTTCGACGATCTTTTGAGCTCCGTCAGCCATTGTGCCGGCTGCCACGATATCAAGATCTGACTCATTTAGAATTTTCTTGCCAAGTTCTACGTTCGTTCCTTCAAGGCGAACAACAAGCGGTACTTTAAGACCAACCTGTTTAGCTGCTTCTACAACACCTTCAGCAATAATATCGCACTTCATAATTCCACCGAAAATGTTAACAAAAATTCCTTTTACATTTTCATCTGAAAGAATGATTTTGAATGCTTCAGTTACTTTTTCAGCTGTCGCGCCGCCCCCAACGTCAAGGAAGTTAGCGGGATCTCCGCCGTAATGCTTAATAATATCCATCGTTGCCATTGCAAGTCCGGCACCATTAACCATACAACCGATGTTTCCATCAAGTGAAATGTAGCTCAAGTCATATTTAGATGCTTCGATTTCCTTCGCATCCTCTTCATCAAGGTCACGGAATTCCATCACATCTTTCTGACGGTATAATGCATTTGCATCAAAGTTCAATTTCGCATCAAGCGCCATTACATTACCGTCTCCAGTCGTAACAAGCGGGTTGATCTCAGCAATTGAACAATCTTTTTCAACAAACATTTTGTAAAGTCCAAGCATAAAGCGTACAGCTTTATTTACCATTTCTTTAGGAATGTTGATATTAAAAGCAATTCGGCGGGCCTGGAATGCTGTCAGGCCTACAACAGGATCGATTGTCTCACGGAAGATTTTTTCAGGAGTTGCTTCTGCAACCTCTTCAATTTCTGTTCCGCCTTCTTCAGATGCCATCAAAGTAATGCGTGAAGTTGCACGGTCAAGTACAAGTCCAATGTAATATTCTTTTTTGATGTCACAGCCCTCTTCGATAAGTAAGCGCTTAATTTCCTTACCTTCCGGACCTGTCTGATGCGTCACAAGTGTTTTTCCAAGTAATTCTTTTGCATATGTACGGACTTCATCAAGACTCTTTGCGATTTTTACACCGCCCGCTTTACCGCGGCCACCCGCATGGATCTGCGCTTTAACAACTGTTACTGCTGATCCGAGTTCTTTTGCTGCTTCTACAGCTTCTTTTGGCGTGAAAGCCACATAACCGCGGGGTACAGTTACTCCATATTTTCTAAGGAGTTCCTTTC
The DNA here is from genome assembly GCF_044789845.1 of Jeotgalibacillus malaysiensis. NCBI lineage: Bacteria > Bacillati > Bacillota > Bacilli > Caryophanales > Caryophanaceae > Jeotgalibacillus > Jeotgalibacillus malaysiensis. The sequence goes on along the minus strand of NZ_CP085252.1, from coordinate 1,615,389 downwards.
CCTGATACTCATGGATATTCATGTTCCATCCTCCTATCAAACTCTTTTGAAAATAGACTGCGCTTTCATTGTATAGAATGAAAGTGGTGCTGTCTACTATTTGAGGCGATATTGTGAAAAATCGATCATTATCTGAATACTCTTATTTTTTCTGCTGATCAAGCCTGTATAAAAATGCAAAGACTTCCGCTACAGCCTGATACAGTTCATCCGGAATCGTTTCATTTAATTCCAGCTGACTGAGGAGCTCTACAAGAGATTCATCCTGCTGAATCGGTACGTTATGCGCCTTTGCTTTTTCAATAATCGATTCTGCTATCTTCCCTTTTCCTTTAGCTGAAACAACCGGAGCGTGTTCAGTCTCTGATTTATAAGTTAATGCTACCGCTTCAAGTCTTTTATGCTGCTTCATATTTTTAAATCCACCTTATGATAAGCAGACGACAGCGCATCCTCTGCAGGATTGAGTATCGGAGGGTCCACTTCTTTTGTACTGTGAAATTTAACCGCTGAAAAACTGTATCCTGCCTGTTCAAGTGCCGTTTGCAGAGCAGGGATAAAAGGCTTCGCTAGCTTGTCAAGGTGATCATTCTCATTATAAATATCAAGTGACACGATACGGTTTTGTACATTCATATCTACAATGCTTTCATTCAAAGATGAAAGTGTAATATAAAACAATACTCTTACATGATCGGGATCAATCGTGCCATCACTTTTCTTTCTCCCGTTCATCTTCATCATGACGTCTGTCTGATCTGCTCCAAGCTGAAGCGGGAATTGCATGATTAATTGCTGCTGCGGTCCGTTGTCTGCTGATAATAGCTGCATGCCATTCAACCGGTTTAAAAGCTGTTCAGCTGTGTCCCTTGTCTGCGTATTCAGACCGGCTGTTTCAATCAGTGATACAAGCTGCGCTTTAACGGTCTGGGCTTGAGCAGCGGGACTGGCCGAATTTAATAAACGCGCCTCGTAGTCAGTTCCCATTTTGTGAATGATCTCCTTCAAGATCAGCTGCAGGGATGCCGGACTGTTCTGCTGACCGGTCATTTGCTGCACTTCATTTAACATCTGAATAAAAAATTGCGGCTGCATCGTGTTAGGTGATGGGATTTGCAATGTCTGCAGGCTGTTAAGCTGGGACTGGGGTTTTACCTGCAGAAGCATTTGCTGTCCTCTTATTACAGCTTCAGCAGCCTGCTGTAAGCCGCCCGGCTGCTGTATGGATTTTAACGATTGCTGCAGTTCAAGGATCTGAGTCTGTACACCCTGGTTTTGAGGCAGTGTTCCTAGTGATTTGATCAGATTTTCAATTCCTTTCACTGCATTTCCTGCGTTCATTCCCTGAGTCCAGTTGGACAAAGTTGCTTCTTTCGGCAGCAGCTGCATTGTTTTAAGTGCTTCAAGTGCCTGATTCTTTTCAGCGGACGTGCCTGTAGTCACTTTTTCAAAAAGTCGCTGAATGGCTTGATCCTGCATGACTTTTGTATAAGGATCCTGCAAAGATTGCATCATCTGTCTGAGCGGAACTTCTTCTGCAGCGTTTAATTGACTTTGTAACTGATTTAACAGGCCGGATAGTGGATTTGACATGCTCTTATTTGCAGTAAGAATCGGCTGAAAAAGTGCTTCTTTCAGCGGCAGATCTTTTGAAATCATCCATTTGAGTACAGACAGCCCCTCATTTTTATCAGCTGCACCGCTTAACAGAGCTGCTGCTGCAGTTAATTTCTCAGCTGAAACAGGCTGCTGCTGACGGATCATAGAAGTAAGTAACTCTCTCATTTCCCGATTTCCGCTCAGTCCCATGGTTTGCAAAAGCTGCTGTACATCCGGTTTTCCTGATCCGTCAGTTTTAACCGGCTTGATGACTGGCGGTTGTCCTGTACTTTCTACCTGAAACCACCTTGATTCACCTTCTGTTAATCCACCGGCAACGATCGCTGTAAGGGTTCTCCCGACAATCTGCAGTTCCATCTGCTGGTTACCCAGATTTTTTATCACTTTTCCATGAAGCATCTGACCTGCTTTCAGTGTGAGCTGACGGTCAGGCTGTGGGGAGCCGACCGGGCGATGCTGTCCTGATATGTATGATGACACCCTTACCACCTCCAGTTATGGCTGAATGATTGATTTAACAGGTTCAAATGACAGCCTGTGCTCACTCGTTATACCAAGCACTTTAATGGCTTCGACATGTTCTTTTGTTCCGTATCCGGCGTTTTTCTCAAGACCGTATCCCGGATATTTTTCGGCGGCCTGCTTCATCAGTCTATCGCGGGTTACCTTTGCAATGACTGAAGCAGCTGCAATACTGACACTTTTTGCATCCCCTTTAATAATAGACTCCTGAGAAATTTGTATATCAAGCGTGACCGCATCTGCGAGCACATAATCAGGCTCCCTGTTTAATTGCCCGATTGCATATATCATTGCTTTTTTGGATGCATTCAATATATTAATCCGGTCAATTTCCTCTGCCTCAATGATGCCTACACCTACATCCGCAGTATTCATTATTTTTTCATAGAAACTTTCTCTTTTCTTTTCACTTAGTTTTTTTGAATCATTCAGTCCCGGCAGATAAAATCCTTCAGGCAGAACAACCGCAGCTGCTACTACAGGCCCTGCAAGCGGTCCTCTGCCGGCTTCATCAGTACCTGCAATAAACCGGTATCCTCTTGTCACTGCAGCTCTTTCGAAAGACTGCATATTAGCATACTGATCAGACAATTCTAAGTCTCTTTCTGCTTTTTTATAATAGTTCTGAAGAAGCTTTTGCACGCCTTTTCGTTCATCCGCTTTTAATTGGTTCACAAGATTTTCATCCGGTGAACCTGAAAGGATTTCTTTGATCTGATTAATCGTCAGCATACGTTCACCTGTCCCTTATATCGGTAATATTTAAGAAAATTAAAGACTTCCACATAAGCGGAAGTCTAATTGTTATTCGTCTAAATGTTCAAGGTCAAATGTAAGAGGTCCAAACTGTACGTTTCTGACATCTCTTACGATCAGGTCAGCTGTTTTATCATAGTCAATTTCCCCGCCTGCCATCAGACAGCCGCGCTTGCGTCCAATATGATCAAAAAGGGCTGCGGGATCCTGCGGAATTTCACCCATACTGTATCTTTCTTTTAAGCGCTCAGGGTAATACGTTTCAAGGAAACGCAACGCATATAATGCGATATCCTGGAGATTTAAGATATTATCCTTGATCGCTCCTGTAAGCGCCAGCCTGAAACCAACTTCCGGATCCTCAAACTTCGGCCATAGAATACCAGGTGTATCAAGCAGTTCCATTTCTTTACCTGCTTTGATCCACTGCTGGGCTTTCGTCACACCTGGGCGGTTACCGGTCTGAGCAATGTTTTTTTTCGCCAGACGGTTAATGAGTGTGGATTTACCAACGTTCGGAATCCCTACAATCATGGCTCTTACAGCCCGCGGTCTGATTCCACGCGATCTCATCCGATCCCATTTTTCACTTAAAATGTTCATCGTCTCTTTTTGAATCTGCTGAAGACCTGAACCTTTGTCTGAATTGATTGCTACAGCTCGTACCCCTTTATTTTCAAAGTACCGGATCCACTCTTTTGTTTTATTCGGATCTGCCATATCTGATTTATTAATTAAAATCAGTCTAGGCTTTTGTCCGATAATTTCTTCAATCATCGGGTTTCTTGATGAAAGCGGAATTCTTGCATCTACAAGTTCAAATACAATGTCTACAAGCTTCAGCTTTTCTGTCACCTGTCTCCTAGCTTTCGCCATATGTCCTGGAAACCACTGGATACTCATATTATCACTCCTTATTAAACAGTTGTATATCTTCAAAAGGCCAATAGATCAGAGGCGTTTCGCCAACTACCTCTTCAATCGGCACAGGGCCTATATGGCGGCTGTCTTTACTGAACTGACGGTTATCACCCATCACAAAGAGATGCCCTTCAGGAACCTCTTCATAGCCTGTCAGATCGTACAGGTTAAAATCCTCAGTAAATGTATCAGTTCCGCGGAAACCTTCGTCAATTGGTTCCCCGTCTATGTATAGCTGGTCATTTGTAAATGAGACCGACTCACCTGGAAGGCCAATGACTCTTTTTATATAATCCTCTTTATCGGAAACATGAAAAACAACAATATCAAAACGTTCGGGGGTGGTTACTTTATAATGAAATTTATTGACGATCATGCGGTCACCATCCTGCAGTGTCGGCACCATTGAACTGCCATCCACGACAACCGGTGAAAAGAAAAACAAACGTATTACACCTGCAATAATGACAGCTGCAAAAAGTGTTTTTGCCCATTCCCACCATTCGTTTTTAATCTCCATCCCAATGCCCCCAATCCGGCTCAGATGAACATATTGTAACATAGAACAGCCACACCTATTCAGACATCTGAACATAAAAAAAGAGCCCGCAGGCTCTTTTTTTACAATTAGCGAATTTCTTTAATTCTAGCCGCTTTACCGCGTAGGTTACGCAGGTAGTAAAGTTTCGCACGACGAACTTTACCGCGACGCACAACTTCAAGTTTCGCAATTTTAGGTGTGTTTACAGGGAATGTACGCTCAACTCCAACGCCGTAAGAAATCTTACGTACTGTGAAAGTTTCACTTACACCACCACCGCGGCGCTTAATTACAACACCTTCAAACACCTGAATACGTTCGCGAGTTCCCTCAACAACCTTAACGTGTACTTTTACAGTATCACCAGGCTTGAATGTAGGAAGATCAGAACGAAGCTGTTCTTTAGTAATTTCCTGAATCAGGTTATGCATCATTTTCAACTCCTTCCAACAAATGCTCTTGCTTCTATTGCAGCGGAACATTGTGTTCAAGGCTTATCCACTTTTGTGAACTAAGCACAAAAACTATAATACCACATAGAAACAAGCTATTCAATGTTATTTTTAAATTCTTTCAGCCATTTAAGCTGCTGATCGCTGAGTTCTATTTCATCCAGCAGGTCAGGCCGCCTCATATAAGTTCTTCGGAGAGACTCCTTCATTCTCCAGTCATCAATCTTAGCATGATTACCAGATAGTAGAACCTCAGGAACTTTCATTCCTTCATAATCTGCAGGCCTTGTATAATGGGGATGTTCAAGCAGACCGCTTGAAAAAGAATCCTTCACTGCAGACTCATCATTTCCCAGCACTTCAGGAAGCAGCCTGACCACGCTGTCTGTTACAACCATTGCGCCAAGCTCTCCACCAGTTAAAACAAAGTCCCCAATAGAGATTTCATCTGTAATCAGGTTTTCTCTGATGCGTTCATCATAGCCCTCATAATGTCCACAGATGAAAATTAAATGATCTTCCTTTGAGAGCTCTTCAGCTTTCTTCTGAGTAAACCTCTCACCCTGAGGACACATTAATATGACACGGGGTGATGAGACTGTTTGTTCAGTCAGATGCTGAACAGCACGGAAAATCGGTTCAGGTTTAAGAACCATTCCGGCTCCGCCACCGTATGGATAATCATCAACTGAGTTATGCTTGTTATTTGAGAACTGACGAAAGTCTGTAACAGTATAGGTTACCGCTCCTTTTTCAGCTGCTTTTTTTAAGATTGACTCTCCAAAAACCCCTTCAAACATTGCCGGGAATAATGACAGAATATCAATCTTCATTACAGCAGGCCTTCCATCACATGAATAATGACTTTTTTATCTGTTACATTCACTTCTTTTACAACGGAATCAATATACGGTATGAGGACGTCTTTTCCGCTTTCAGGCTTGATGACCCACACATCATTCGCACCGGGTGAAAGTATTTCAGTAATACGTCCGATCTGTTCTCCTTCTTCCGAAAAGACCTCACAGCCGATGATTTCATGGTAGTAGTACTCATCCTCATGCAGCTCATTCTGCTGATCAGCTGATATCTTAAGCTGAGCGTCTCTGAAAGCTTCTACAAGGTTTACATTGTCATAGCCTTCAAACGTCAGCAGGTCAAAGTTCTTATGCCTTCTGTAGCCGGAAACGGTTAATTCAAGCGGTTCTCTACCTGATTGAAAAAGATAAAGCGTGCTGCTTTTTTGATATCTCTCTTCAGGAAAATCAGTGCTTGAGATGACTCTGACTTCCCCTTTAATACCATGGGTGTTTACGATCTTTCCCACGTCAAACCATTCCATTTCTACCACCCCTGACGGATCTCTTTGACCATACCGTCTTCAAGCACGATAACTGGCTTCTGATCCGGGTGCCAGATGCTTCCCTGGTCCAGCTCAACAAGCATGTCAGTTTCTCTTAATGTATATTCAGTACCCATTGGCATCTCTTCAATTGTTTTTTGTTGAGCTTCTGTCTGGGCCATTAATTGTTTTCTTTTGTTGATTTCCTGATTAATCCGGTTTTTTACAGCATCTGAAGATTGTTCAAACTGTTTTTCGAGCTTCTTCTGCTGAAAGATCAGCTGTTCAATTTCTTTTTGCGCACGCTCAGATTTTTGTGTAAGAGAATCCTTCAGACGTTTTTTAGAAGAATTCGTCATAATTTCTTTCACAACGACCTTTTGAGTTACTTGCATGATCTGCACCCCTTTTTAATTTCATGATACAGCAAAAGGGAGGACATTGGCCTCCCTTTTACTTATCAACTATTTCAATGACGGTCTTTTTCTTCTGCTGGCTTTCACCTGCAAAAGAAACAGTTCGTATAGCTTTCGCAACTCTGCCTTGTTTGCCAATGACTTTACCCATATCGTCCGGATGGACGGAAAGCTTAAAAGTGATCGTTCTGTCAGTTTCCTGCGTTTCGATCCTTACAGCTTCAGGGTGATCAACGAGAGGCTTGACAATCGTTTCGATAAGCTCTTTCACGACTCTTATTTACCGCTCTTTGAGTTATGGAATTTCTCCATAATACCTTCGTTTGAAAGAAGGTTACGTACTGTGTCAGATGGCTTAGCGCCATTGCCCATCCACTTAAGGACTGCTTCTTCATTGATATCTACAACAGCAGGGTTTGCAACCGGGTTGTAAGTTCCTACTGTTTCGATGAAACGTCCATCACGTGGTGAACGAGAATCTGCTACTACAATACGATAGAAAGGAGACTTGTTAGCTCCCATACGCTTTAAACGAATTTTTACTGCCATGTTATTGCACCTCCGAATAGTTTCACACAAGATAGTATAATACCAAGTGATTTTGCCTTTGTAAAGTCTTTTTTCTTAACACACTAATTTTTTCTTAAAAAAATCTGTTATTGCATAAACGGGAAGTTGAATCCGCCGCGTTTTTTACCCTTACCCTGGGCATTTGTCATCTGCTTCATCATTTTTTTCATTTCTTCAAATTGCTTCAGCAGACGGTTTATTTCCTGGATCGGTCTGCCGCTTCCCCGGGCAATTCTTTTTCTTCTGCTTGCATTAATGATTTCGGGCTGTTCTTTTTCTTTAGCCGTCATCGACTGAATAATTGCCTCAACATGACTGAGCTGTTTACCATCTACATCGATGTTATCAAGCCCCTTCATCTTATTGGCACCCGGAATCATTTTGAGTAATTCATCGAGCGGGCCCATCTGTTTCACTTGCCCGAGCTGTTCAAGGAAGTCATCGAGTGTAAATGAAGCTGTACGAAGCTTTTGCTCCATTTCTTTTGCTTTATCTTCATCTACATTTGTCTGAGCTTTTTCGATCAGGGATAACATATCTCCCATGCCGAGAATTCTTGATGCCATTCTTTCAGGATGAAATGGTTCAAGTGCGTCCATCTTTTCACCCATACCGGCAAATTTAATCGGCTTTCCTGTGACTGAACGGATCGATAGTGCCGCCCCGCCTCGTGTATCGCCATCAAGCTTTGTCAGAACAACTCCAGTGACACCTAATGCGTCATCAAAGTTCTGTGCGACTGTTACAGCATCCTGACCAGTCATTGAGTCGACAACCAGGAAGATCTCATCGGGCGTCGAAAGCTCTTTGATCTGCTTCAGTTCATCCATCAGATCTTCGTCCACATGCAGACGTCCGGCTGTATCAATCAGCACATAATCATGGTGTTCTTCTTTCGCTTTTTCAATACCTGCTTTTGCAATCTCAACAGGACTTACCTGATCTCCCATTGAGAAGACAGGCAGACTCAGCTGCTTTCCGATTGTTTCAAGCTGTTTGATTGCAGCCGGACGATAAATATCCGCTGCTACTAAAAGCGGCTTGCGGTTATGCTTTTTACGCAGCAGACTTGCGAGCTTACCTGCAGTTGTCGTTTTACCGGCACCCTGCAAACCAACCATCATAATAACGGTTGGCGCCTTTTTAGCAACAGCGATCTGACTTTGTTCCCCGCCCATCAGTTCTGTAAGCTCTTCTTTAACAACTTTTATAACCTGCTGGCCGGGTGTCAGACTCCGCATGACTTCCTGACCGACAGCACGCTCGCTAACCTGCTTTACAAAGCTTTTAACTACTTTAAAGTTAACGTCGGCTTCTAATAGCGCAAGACGTACCTCACGCATCATTTCCTTGACATCAGCTTCGCTAACTTTGCCTTTTCCGCGGATTTTCTGGATGGAACCCTGCAGACGTTCGGCTAATCCTTCAAATGCCATAAATGCAAAGCCTCCTATTCCAATTCCTCGAGCGATTTGATAATAGAAAGAAGTTCCGGCTGATGACCCGCTGCCGTCTTAAGTTCTCCTATTACTTTTGTGCGCTCCTGGAACTTTTGAAATAACAATAGTTTAGATTCATACTCCTCAAGCATTGCTTCAGTTCTTCTGATATTGTCATATACCGCCTGGCGGCTGACATCATACTCTTCAGCAATTTCACCAAGTGAGTAATCATCGAGATAATATAGAGACATGTAGCTCCGCTGTTTAGGCGTCAACAACATCTGATAAAAATCATAGAGAAAGTTCACTCTCGTTGTTTTTTCGAGCATCACATATCCCCCTTTGTTAAGTGAAAAGCCTTTACACAGAAATCATACAGATTTAGCTGATTGGTGTCAACCCGAAAGGCTCTTACTCTTCATCTTCGTCTATCAATTCTTCTTTATCTACCAGATCAGAAAAAAGTCCATACACATACTTCTCTGCATTAAACGGCTGAAGATCATCCATTTTTTCACCAAGACCTACAAACTTAACCGGAATGCCAAGTTCTTTTTTAATCGCAAGAACAATTCCGCCTTTCGCTGTACCGTCAAGCTTGGTTAAAACGATTCCGGATACATTTGTCGCTTCTTTAAAGATCTTTGCCTGTGTCATGGCATTCTGACCCGTTGTTGCATCAAGCGCTAATAAAACTTCATGAGGTGCACCGGGGATCTCACGTTCAATGACACGCTTTACCTTCTCAAGCTCTTTCATCAGGTTGACTTTGTTTTGCAGACGGCCTGCTGTATCACAGATTAATACGTCAGCCTTCTTTGCACGCGCTGAATGAACAGCGTCATACATAACAGCAGCGGGATCAGACCCTTCGCTGTGTTTGATGACATCAACGCCAACCCGTTCGCCCCAGACTTCAAGCTGTTCAATCGCACCAGCACGGAACGTATCTCCGGCAGCAAGAACGACTTTTTTGTCTTCTGACTTGAACTGGTGCGCAAGCTTTCCGATCGTGGTCGTTTTTCCAACACCATTTACGCCGACAAATAAAATGACAGTCAGCTCGTCCTCTTGTATATTCAGCAGTTCATCCGGTTCTTCACCGTTATAGTAAATTTCAACGAGCTTCTGTGAAATGACACTGCGGATCCCTTCAGTGTCTTTAATGTTCTGACGTTTCACTTCCATTTTCAGCTCTTCTACAAGTTCCATCACTGTATCGAAGCCGACATCAGCCTGGATCATGATTTCCTCAAGCTCTTCGAAAAAATCCTCATCAACCGTTCTGTAGCTGGCTACAAGGTCATTCAATCGGGATGTAAAGGTGTTACGTGTCTTTGAAAGCCCGTCTTTATATTTATCTGTAGCAGTATCCTGCGCTGTAAATTTTTCTTTTAACTTTTTGAAAAAGCTCATGCCAAATCCCCTTTAATTCAGTTTTATTTGTTCTTCAAGCTTAACAGAAACAAGCTTTGATACACCTGACTCCTGCATCGTAACGCCATAAAGCACATCAGCGCCCTCCATCGTTCCCTTGCGGTGAGTAATCACAATAAACTGTGACTGCTCACTGAATTGATGAAGGTAATCACTGAAACGCTGCACATTCGCTTCATCGAGTGCCGCTTCAACTTCATCAAGAATACAAAACGGAACAGGTCTGACATGAAGGATTGAAAACAGCAAAGCAATTGCCGTTAACGCACGCTCTCCACCTGACAGAAGACTCAGATTCTGAAGCTTTTTACCGGGCGGCTGTGCGACGATATCAATCCCTGTCGTGAGCATTTGATCAGGATTTGTCAGCTTGAGCTCTGCATGACCACCGCCAAACAGCTTCTGAAACACACTCGAGAAATGCTCTTTTACCTGATAGAAGGTTTCACTGAACCTTCGGGACATTTCAGCATCCATCTCCTTGATCACTGAAAGCAGATTATCCTTGGCTTCCTGCAGGTCATTTTGCTGATCAAGCAGGAACTCATACCTTTCAGAAACACGATCATATTCTTCGATGGCGCCAATATTAACATGACCCAGCTCTGAAATTGACAGTTTGATTAATTTAACTTTTGACCTTGCGTCATCCGGATTCATCTGAAGCGGGTACTCTGCTTTTGCAGCCTGGAATGACAATTCATATTCTTCCTGCAGCTTGTTCAGTCTGTAGTCTATATCAGATGATAACTTACCTGCTGCAAGCTTCAATTCATTGATCTGCTCAAGAAGACCGTGATGAATCCTGCTTGATTCTTTATACGATGCTGTTAATCGCTGCAGTTCATCCTCAAGAGCCTCCCGCTGCAGTTTGATTTCACTGAGATTTTTAGACAGACGGATGCTTTCATCCTGTTTCAGCTGAATCTGACTATCCAGCTGATCTGCCTGCCCTTCTCCTGATGACATCTCTTCTGTCAGCCAGCTAAGGTCTTCAACAGCCAGATCATGTTTTTCCCTGAGCTCACCTTTTAATTGTTCAGATTCCTTCAGCTCACGCCTGATTTGAGATGCTTTTTCTTCCGCAACAGCAAGCTTCGCCTGAAGACCTGATTTGATCTCTACCATTTCATCTCTTGAAGATTGCTGAGTTTCTTTTTGCTGCGCAAGATTTTTTATCATCAGGTCCAGTTCAGAAAGCTGTTTTTCAGCTTTTAATGCCTGTTGCTGAAGGCTGACTGCTTTATCTTCAAATGACCCTTTTGAATGAGTAAACTCAGCCATTTCCAGATCATACAGCTTCAATTGCTCGTCAGCCTGTCTGATCGCCGTTTCCACTTCACGAAGGTCAGCTTTCAGTTCAGCTTCTTTCACCCTGAGCTGCTCACCTTTTGCTCTATGCGTATCCATCTCCCGCTCAAATTCAGCAGCCTGATTTTTCAGACTTTGAACCTTTTGCTCAAGCTTAACCGCTGTTTCTTCATAGGTCGGGATCTGGCTGCTGAGCTGATCAAGTTCATTTTTTCTGGAAAAGATTGAAGAAGTCTTTTTCGCCTGTGATCCACCGCTCATGGACCCTCCAGGATTTACGATATCCCCATCAAGCGTCACAATTCGGTATCTGTATTGTAAAATTTTTGCGAGCTCATTTGCTCCCTTTAACGACTTCACAACTACAACCGAACCGAGGAGATTTTCAATCACCTGTCTGTACTGACTGTCAAATTGAACGAGTTCAGATGCAGCACTGATAAAATCTTCATGTTCTCCCGCTCTTGAGAGAAGTGAGTCCGGTAAAGTTCTTGACTTGATAACTGACATTGGCAGGAAGGTAGCACGTCCTGCCCGGCTTTGCTTTAAAAACTGAATCGCCTGTCTGGCGTCAGCTTCATTGCCGGTTACAATGCTTTGCATAGAAGCGCCTAATGCTGTTTCGACTGCCGTTTCATACTCTTTACGCACATCAATCAGCTCAGCTACTGCACCTTCAATTCCGCCAAGCTTACCTCCACGGTTTTTCAGCACTTCTTTTACACCCTGATAAAACCCTGAAAATTCTTCTTCCATAGACTCAAGCATTGATTTTCTGGACTTTGCCTCACTGACAAACTGGTAGGCTTTATACAGTTTATTCTCCAGATCAGACAGTTCTGTCCGGATCCCGTCTCTTTCTTTCACAGCCGTTTTATATGCCTCAGCAGTCACATGAAGCTCATCAGAAATTTTAGCTGCTGATGCATGAAGTTCCTTGTGCCTAACATTCCATTTCTCACGTTCTTCAATGTATCTGGCATTTGTACCGGTCAGCTTTTCAGCTCTTTTATGCTCCTGGTCACGCTGCTGGTTCAGATAGTTCAACTCATTTTGTACGGTTGTTTTTTGATTCAGCGTTTCAAAATAATCATTCTTTGCTTTTTCTAGTTGCTGTTCAATCTGATCTACAGAGGTGCCAAGAACCTGTTCAGTCTCAGCAATCTGATTTTTAATGAGTAAGATATCTTTTTTTACAGCTTCAGCGATTTTACTTTTTTCACTGATTTTTTCAGTCAGCTTCTCAAGCTGACTGTCTAAATCACTGACCTTTTGCTTTAGCTGATCTTCGTTCTGATCCGCATTCTTCTGTCTCTCAATTAATACCTGGCGGCGCCCCTCAAGTTGCTCAGCCTCTTTGGTCACTGTCAGCAGGTCAGATTGAAGTACTTCAATATTTTTTTCGCAGACAGAGCGCTCTTTCTGCTTTACATTCAGTGCCTCATCATCCTGATCAAGCTGGAACCTGAGTTTTTCTTCGTGGTCCTTTACACGTACCAGTTCAGACTTTTTTGATTCCCAATCAGCTGTCATTTCTTCTGCTTCATAAGCTAGAAGCCCTGATTCTGTCTTTTTCAGGTCGTCTTTGTACTCCAGATATTCGCGCGCCAAAGAAGCCTGCTGTTTCAGCGGCTCAACCTGCGCGCTTAATTCATGAAGTATGTCCTGTACGCGGTATAAATTGTCCTGGGTTTCATCCAAGCGCTGATCTGCTTTTTTTCTGCGGCCTTTATATTTTAAAACACCTGCAGCCTCTTCTAATATTACTCTTCTTTCTTCGGGTTTACTGTTCAGGATCTGGTCAACCCTTCCCTGTCCGATAATCGAAAAGGCTTCTTTCCCAAGTCCCGAATCAATAAACAACTCTGTTATGTCTTTTAAACGGCATGCAACACCATTTAAAAGATATTCACTGTCACCTGAACGGAACACGCGGCGCGTTACGCTGACTTCAGCATAATCAAGTGGCAGCGCACCATCTGTGTTATCAAGCACCAGTGATACTTCAGCAAAATTGAGCTGTTTTCTTGAGTCACTGCCGGAGAAAATGACATCTTCCATTTTTCCGCCCCGCAGGGATTTTGCAGACTGCTCACCCAGCACCCACCTGATTGCTTCAGTAATATTACTTTTCCCGCTGCCGTTTGGTCCAACGACAGCTGTTACACCTGGCACAAAGTCAATTTGCACTTTCTCGGCAAATGATTTAAAACCGAGTACTTCAAGCTGTTTTACATACATTATTTATTCTCCCGGCTTCCTGACTTTTTTAAATAGACAAGCGCCTGCTCGGCAGCATGCTGCTCTGCTTCTTTTTTAGAACGTCCCGTACCCGTTCCAAGCTCTTCATCACCAAGCATTACTCTTGAGACAAACTCACGGTTATGAGCAGGGCCTTTTTCTTTTAAAATCTCATACTGGAGTGTACCTGAGTGGTTCCTTTGAATAAACTCCTGGAGCTGACTCTTATAATCCATCACATGCGAAAAAGCACCGGTATCTACTTTCGGGAAGACAACTTTTTCAAGGATCTGCCTTACAGGCTCCATTCCCTGATCAAGATATAACGCACCAATAAATGCTTCAAACACGTCTGCCAGCAATGCGGGTCGCATTCTGCCTCCGGTTTGTTCTTCACCTTTACCAAGCAGAATTAAATTACCAAAGTCCATTTCGTTCGCAAAAATGACCAATGAAGGTTCGCATACGATGGCTGCCCGTAATTTTGTCATCTCACCTTCACTCATAGAAGGAAATTTGTTAAACAGGTAATGAGATACTGATAATTCAAGAACAGCATCACCAAGGAATTCAAGTCTTTCATTATCTTCATAAGGCTTTTTACGGTGTTCATTCACATACGATGAATGAGTAAATGCCGTCATGATTAACTTTTGATTTTGAAACTGGATTTGATGCTTTTCCTGAAACTCTTTAAACTTTTGTTCTAATCCTTTTGAGTATTGCTCTCTTTTATATTTACCCACTCCGACTTCACCTTGCCATTCATATTCATTTTCGATTCAACTTTTAATAAGACAGTCGTTCTGCGAAACATTCCTCTTGTGTTTTTAAATACAAAAGCTTGGCATGAAGGGATCATGCCAAGCGTGTAGAATGGTTCGTGCCGGCTGATTACATTTTGCTTTCTATGTAACTCACTGCATCTCCAACTGTACCAATCTTTTCTGCATCTTCATCAGAAATTTCCATATCAAATTCATCTTCAAGCTCCATTACTAATTCTACTACATCAAGTGAATCAGCACCAAGGTCATCCTTGAAAGAAGCTTCAAGCTTAACTTCAGATTCATCCACACCTAAACGGTCAACGATGATTTTCGTTACGCGGTCTAATACTTCTGCCATGTTCGTTCACCTCCCTTCAAGTATTATAGTGGAAAACAGCGCTGATTAAAACAGGCTTTTTACATCACCATTCCACCATCTATATGAATCGTCTGACCTGTAATGTAATCAGCGTCATCTGACGCTAAAAAGACAACGGCTTTTGCGATATCTTCAGGCTGTCCAAAACGTTCAAGCGGAATCATCTGCTTCATAGCTGCCTGCACATCTTCAGACAGCTCCCCTGTCATATCTGTTTCGATAAAACCAGGCGCAACTGCGTTTACAGTGATCCCTCTCGGCGCAAGCTCTTTAGCAGATGTTTTCGTCAACCCGATTACACCTGCTTTAGAAGCAACATAATTGGCCTGCCCTGCGTTACCCATTACGCCAACGATCGAAGACACATTAATAATTTTGCCCCTGCGCTGTTTCATCATTGGACGCGCGGCTGCTTTAGTTGTCAGGAAGACACTTTTCAGGTTGATGTCCATTACCTGGTCCCAGTCCGCCTCTTTCATTCTCATCAGCAGATTGTCTTTAGTAATACCTGCGTTGTTTACTAGAATGTCAATGCTGCCGAATGTACTGATTGTTTCCTTCAGCATTGCCTGAACATCATCAGCGTTTGACACATCCGCTTTGAATACAAGTGCCTTTGTACCGGCTGCTTCTACTTCTTTAGCTGTTTCTTTCGCTTTTTCTTCATTACCACTGTAATTAACCACTACATTTGCGCCGTTCTTAGCCAGCTCAATCGCGATCGAGCGGCCAATACCGCGCGATGCACCAGTAACGATAGCATTTTTTCCTTCTAATTTCATGTTATTTTCCTCCAAGCTCAAGCATTGCTTTTTCAAGTGTTTCCTGATCATATACCGGATACACTGCAGCTCTGCGATTAATTTTCTTTACAAGACCGGACAATACTTTTCCTGGACCAGCTTCAATGAATGTATCAACACCAAGGTCAATCAGCTTTTCAACTGTATCCTCCCACAAAACCGGAGAGTATAGCTGCGTCACCAGCAGCTTTTCGATCTTCCCTGCTTCAAATACCGCATCAGCCGTTACATTTGCGATAACCGGTATTGAAGCGTCTGAGATTGAAATGTTTTGCAGTTCACTTTGAAATTTATCTGCGGCAGGTTTCATCAGTGATGAGTGGAAAGGACCACTTACGTTTAGCGGAAGACATCTTTTTGCACCGCGCTCTTTTGCAAGTGCTGAAGCTTCTTCAACCCCCTTCGCTGTACCTGAAATGACAATCTGACCGGGACAGTTCAGGTTAGCAAGCTGGACTGAGTGACCGGCTTCAGTTATTTCATCAGTGACACTCTTAAGTACGTCGCGGTCCAGTCCAAGGACAGCCGCCATCGCACCTTCACCATTAGGCACTGCCTCTTCCATCAGTTCCCCACGTTTTCTTACAGTCTTCAGTGCATCTGTAAAAGATAGTGATTCTGCTGCTACGAGGGCTGAATATTCACCCAGGCTGTGACCTGCAACGTAATCCATATGAATACCTTTTTCTTTTAACACACTTAAAATCGCAATACTTGCAGTAAGAAGTGCAGGCTGCGCATTTGTTGTTTTTGTCAGCTCTTCCTGCGGTCCTTCCTGCATCAGCGTGACGAAATCTTCCCCAAGTATATTTGAGGCTTCAGTAAAAATTTCTTTTGCCGAGTCGTAATTTTGTGCAATTTCCTGTCCCATTCCAACTGACTGAGCACCCTGCCCTGGAAATAAAACCGCTATTTTAGCCATCTAAAAAACCTCTCTTTATTGATTTAGTGAAGCCGATATCTTACCACTGACATCATTTTCAGCCATTGTATGTGCCTGTTTGATCGCATTGTATACTGCAGTCTCATTTGATGACCCGTGCGCCTTAATAACAGGCGCATTCAGACCGAATAGCCCTGCACCGCCGTATTCAGTGTAATCAAGCTTATCCTTAAGCGCTCTCAAATCACTTTTCACAAGACCCGCTGCAAGTTTTGTTTTGACTGAAGAAGTGAACGTTTCTTTTAGCATGCCAAAAAGTGCCTGTGCTGTTCCTTCAATCGTTTTTAAAACCATATTTCCAGTAAAGCCATCCGTTACAACAACATCACTGACACCGTTCAGTAAATCACGCGATTCAACGTTGCCGACAAAGTTCAGGCCTGATTGTTCCAGTAACGTGTATGCCTGCTTTGTCAAGTCATTTCCTTTCCCTTCTTCTGTACCGATATTCAGCAGTCCTACTGTCGGATTTTTGATCCCTCTCACCTGCTCGGCGTATATACTGCCCATCAGCGCGTACTGAAGAATATGTTCAGGCTTCGCATCTGCGTTCGCACCAAGGTCAAGCATAACAAAGCCCTGTCCGTCGATCGTCGGAAGGGTCGGAGAAAGTGCAGGTCTGTCAATTCCCTTTATACGCCCCACTACAAAAAGACCCGCTGCCATCAGAGCACCTGTGTTCCCTGCAGACACGCATGCATCAGCCTCCTGATCCTTTACTGCCTGCGCCATGAGCACCATCGAAGCGTTCTTCTTTCTTCTGACTGCTCTGACAGGTTCATCAGTCGAAAGAATGACCTCGTCGGTATGTATCACTTCAATATTTTTTTCCTGATTAAGTAATGGCTGTATCTGTTTTTCATCTCCGTAAAGTTTAATTGTCAGAGAAGGGTTTTCAGCAGCAGCTTTTACTGCACCTTTTACAATTTCTCCAGGTGCATGATCGCCACCCATTGCATCTACCGCAATAATCAATTTAATCTTCCTCCTTTTCAGCAGATGAACGGTACATCTCAAATTCACCTTTAAATACAACTTCTTTTCCTACTGAGGATTTTACTTCTACGATCGTTCTGCGCCCATCGTTTTTAACAGCTCTTGCTTTTGACACAACACGTTCTCCTGATCGTACAGGTTTTGTAAACTCAATGGTCGCTTTAGCAGTCAGCGCAAGATCGTCATTGATCAGGGCAACAGCCAGCGAGTTCGCCTGGGCAAATAAGTGGTGGCCTCTGGCGATATTGTTCCGCTGGAAGACATGCTCTTTTTGAACATCCAGAATAGAAATAGCGTGGTCATCAAGCTCCACATCTATAATTTCCCCAATCACTTCATCGATCGGAAGAGATCTTACTTCATCCTCAAATGTCTGTTCAGCTACATGCTTAATACGCTCTCTCAGCTCCGGTATGGATAGCTCCATCCGGTCAAGCCGGATTGTCTGAACGCTGACATCAAAAAATCTGGCAAGCTCATCATCAGTTACAAATGGATTCTCATCAATTTTGTCCGTCAACTCTGACTGACGTTCTTTTTTCGTCCTTTTCATTTCCTCACCGTCCGATACTAACACTTGGTACTAATAGTAGTATATAAATAAATAGTCCTTTTTGCAAAGGATATTGGAGAGACGGGATTTTTGAGTGGGAAAATCATTAAAAAGAACCCCGGGCTGATCAGCCTGGGGTTCTTTAACCGTTTCAGACGGCCGTTTTCAGAACGCTTTAAGTCAATCCAGTTTCCCACCGCTGATAACACCTTCTGTCTGGAGGTAGATTCTTAAAGATTCGTATTCTCTGTTGTGCCAGAATGCATCGCTTTCGATGAGCTGGTGGGCATCGTCTCTTGCTGTTTCGAGCGCTCTGTAATCATGTACCATATCAGCTACCCTGAACTCAGGCATCCCGCTTTGTTTTCGGCCGAAGAAATCCCCTGGACCTCTGAGTTCAAGATCTTTTTCACTGAGCACAAAACCGTCGTTTGTTTCTGTCATGATTTTCATGCGCTCTTTGCCGACTTCATTTTTAGGGTCAGCCATGAGGATACAGTACGACTGATCACTGCCCCGTCCTACTCGACCTCTGAGCTGATGCAATTGTGATAGGCCAAAACGCTCAGCATCATAGATCAGCATGACTGAAGCGTTCGGCACGTTTACCCCTACTTCCACAACGGTAGTAGAAACAAGGATATGCGTTTTATTTTCAGCAAATTGTTTCATAATTGCTTCTTTTTCTTCAGGATGAAGCCTGCCGTGCATCAACCCGGCTTCATACCTGCCAGCGTAATATTGGGTAAGCTGCGCGTGTACATCGATTGCATTTTGAACATCAAGCTTGTCAGATTCCTCAATCAGCGGACAGATCACATAAGCCTGCCTGCCCTGATCAAGCTCTTTTTCGATAAAGCTTAAGATCCGGTTCATCATGTTATCTTTGACCCAGTACGTTTCAATCGGCTTCCTTCCGGCCGGCATTTCATCAATGATCGAGACGTCCATCTCACCGAACACTGTAATGGCCAGCGTTCTCGGAATGGGGGTTGCTGTCATAAACAACACGTCAGGACTTTCACCTTTTTCTCGCAGTACCCGTCTTTGCTGTACGCCGAAGCGGTGCTGCTCATCTGTAATGACAAGTCCAAGATTTTGAAAATCAACTTCATTCTGAATCAGCGCATGTGTTCCTACGAGCAGATCAATCTCCCCCTGCTTCAGCTGCTCCAGTAAAAGCTTTCTTCTTTTCCCTTTAACTGAACTTGTCAGCAAAGCTACATTCACGTCAGTATGCGCAAATAATACTGAAAGTGACTCAGCATGCTGTTCAGCAAGAATTTCTGTAGGTACCATTAGCGCACCCTGATAACCTGCTGTTATAACAGCATATAACGCTATTGCAGCAACCACAGTTTTTCCGGACCCGACATCTCCCTGCAGAAGGCGATTCATTCTGAATGGTGTCGACAAATCTGCAAAAATTTCCTTCAGCACTCTCTTTTGAGCGTTCGTTAATGGGAAAGGGAGCTGATCTGTGAATTCCCTCAGTTTTTCAGGATCATATTTAAAATGGACGCCTTCTGACTGTTCTCTTTCAATTTTTCTTAAGCCCTGCATTTTAAGCTGGAAATAAAAGAATTCTTCATAGACGAACCTTCTTCTGGCCTGTTTCATACTTTCAGGTGATGATGGAAAGTGCATCGCCTGAAGTGCTTCTTTGCGATCAACCAATTTGTACTTCACCATTAACGCCTGTGGCAGCGTTTCTGTAAGATCGTTACTGTATAATTCAAGCGCCTGTTTAATAAACTTTCGCAGTGTTTTGTTTGTCACGCTGCCTTTTAAAGGATAAACAGGGGCGAACAATTCCTCCCCGGTCCCTTCTCCGAGCTTATAGGTCTGAGCTGTAATCAGCTGGCGCTGTCTATCCCATTTACCAGTAATCGTTACTTTGTCATGCAGATTGATTTTCTTTTTCAGATAAGGCTGATTAAAAAAAGTCACCTTTACACTATGGGGACCTGTTAAAAGCCTGAACGTCAGCCGGGATTTTTTACGCCCATAAAATTGAAGGGCAGGTTCACTGTGAACACTGCCTTCAACGGTTACACGCTCCTCGTGAGCGGCTTCTGATAAGTCTTTTAATCTGAAATCATCGTATCTGTACGGCAAATAATTAATCAGATCTGAGACTGTATGAATACCCATATCCCCAAGCTGTAAAGCTGTTTCTTCCCCGACTCCCTGAAGGACAGAAACGGGTTTTAACAATGGATGATCAGGATTTTTTATCAAGAGAGAATCCAAAAATTTTCGCCTCCAGCTCCCGGCCGGTAGGTGTTGCTGCCAATCCGCCCTGAGCTGTTTCACGTAAGGCTACCGGCATTGTCTGGCCGATTTTATACATTGCATCAATCACTTCATCGCACGGAATTCTGCTTGTAACGCCTGCAAGCGCCATATCAGCTGCTACCATTGCGTTTGCAGCGCCCATCGCATTTCTTTTTACGCATGGCACTTCAACAAGTCCTGCAACAGGATCACATACAAGCCCCAGCATATTTTTAAGCGTAATCGCCATTGCCTCAGCACTTTGTGCCGGGGTTCCGCCAGCCATTTCAGTAATCGCTGCTGCAGCCATACCCGCTGCAGACCCTACTTCTGCCTGACAGCCGCCTGCTGCACCGGAAATCGAAGCATTGTTCGCAACGACAAACCCGAACGCACCTGAAGTGAAAAGAAATCTGAGCTTTTCTTCACGTGTTGGATTCAATTTATTCTGCACTGCAAAAAGTGTTCCCGGAACTACACCGGCAGAACCGGCAGTCGGTGTCGCACAGATCGTACCCATCGCCGCATTTACTTCATTTGTCGCAACCGCTTTACTGACAGCATCAAGCAGCAGTTCTCCTGAAAGAGATTTACCGGATGCGATATAATTCTGAATCAGTACCGCATCACCGCCGGTTAAACCAGAGTGTGATTTGACCCCTTTCAGTCCGCGTTCCACAGCCTCTTCCATGACAGTCAGGTTTCGATCCATTGTATCGAACACTTCTTCACGTGTCTTGTTGCGTACTTCCATTTCCTGTTCAATCATAATATCTGAGATTTTTTTGTTATGTGTTTCAGCCAGTTCAACCAGCTCTGCAACATTTCTAAACATGTTAACCCTCCTATTTTGTAAGCGCTATCACTTTATTAATCAGTTATTTTTGTGACTTGTGACACTTCAGGCAGTGCTTTTAATTCATCAAGTAATGCATCTTCTATATGCTGATCCACTTCGATCGTCATTAAAGCCATTTTACCGACTTCCTGTCTTGATACATCCATCTTTCCTATGTTCATTTTATGCTTGGCTAAGACAGTAGAAACTGCTGCTACGGCACCAAATTTGTCTTCGTGAACGACCAGGATTGCCGGGTGGTGGCCTGTCAGACTAAGTTCAAATCCGTTTAATTCGATGATCTCAATCTTTCCGCCCCCGATTGAAATGCCTACAAGTTCTATCTCGCCATCTTGGTCACCAAGCTTAATTCTCGCTGTATTCGGATGGTCTGTCAGCGCTTCTTCTTCACGGATTTTAATACGCATACCTTTTTCTCTTGCTATTTTTTTTGCTTCAATAATGCGCTCATCATCTGTTTCAAAATCCATAATGCCTCCGATGATCGCTACATCTGTACCGTGACCTTTATATGTTTTAGCAAAAGATCCGTAAAATGAAACGTTTGCCCATTCAGGCTCCCTGCCAAAGAGCTCTCTTGCCATTTTCCCGATTCTTGCTGCTCCCGCAGTATGAGAAGATGAAGGTCCAATCATAACCGGACCGATAATATCAAATACACTTTTGTATTTCATTGAAGTTCCCTCTTTCATACAGACTATTTTGGCACTTCAAAAAAATAGAAGGGCCGCGCCCCTCTATTTTCTCTTGTTTCACCATATTTTTCAATGTTCTTATTCGACTGACAAAATATATGAATACAGCGGCTGTTTACCGTTGTGAATTTCTACCTCTACGTCAGGATAGTTCTCTTCGATCAATGCTTCAATTTCTGAAACTTCCTCTTCAGGTGGATCTTCTCCATAAAGTACAGTTACGATTTCAGACTCATCATCAATCATGTGCTCAAGAAGTTTTTTAACTGTTTCAAATCGGCTGCTGCCGGAAGTAACGATTTTGCTCTCAGCGATTCCCATATGGTCATCTTTTTTGATTGCAATTCCGTCAATAGATGTATCACGAACAGCGAATGTTACCTGACCAGTTTTAACGTGCTGCAGCGCTTCAGTCATTGTTTCAGCGTTTTCAGTAAGGTCTGCTGAAGGATTGAAAGCTAAAATGGACGCCATGCCCTGAGGTACGGTTTTCGTCGGTATAACTACCGCTTCCATTTCAACAACCTCAGCTGCCTGCTCAGCAGCCATAATGATATTTTTGTTGTTGGGCAGGATAATCACGCGTTCAGCATGTGATTCTTCAATCGCTTTTACGATGTCTTCTGTACTCGGGTTCATTGTCTGCCCGCCTTCGATCACACCTGTTGCACCGATACTTCTGAAGAGCTCTGACACTCCTTCACCCATTGCTACTGTAATGATTGCAAAAGGCTGCTTTTCTGCTGGCCTGGCTTGCTTTTCAGCAGCACGATGGTCTTTTCCTACGATTTCAGTGTGCTGTTCACGCATGTTTTCAATTTTCATCTTGATCAGGCTGCCATACAACTGTCCCTGCGAAAGTGCTTTCCCAGGCTCCTCAGTGTGTATATGTACCTTAGCGACCTCATCATCAGAGATTACAAGCAGTGAGTCACCAAGTTCACTTAAATCTTCACGGAACTTCATTTCATCGTAAGGATGATCGGCTAATTTCTTCTCCTCAAACTTCACCATAAATTCCGTACAGTATCCGAATTCGATATCTTCTGTATTCATGAAGCCCTGAACACCCACATGGTGCTCTGCATTTACAAGCTCGTCCATTGAAGGAGCTACAGGAGAATCTGAAATCTTCTCACCTTTGAGTTCTGCAAGGAAACCTTCGTATACATGAACAAGTCCCTGACCGCCGCTGTCAACAACGCCAACCTCTTTTAAGACAGGTAGCAGATCCGGCGTTCTTTTAAGCGAAGCCTTTGCTTCTTTAAGCGTTAACTCCATCAGCTTTGTGATGTCTTCTTCTGTCTCAGCTGCTTCAACTGCTTTTTTAGCAGCATCCTTTGCCACCGTTAAAATTGTACCTTCAACAGGTTTCATAACAGCTTTATAAGCTGAAGTAACTCCTGCATCAAGTGCTTCTGCAAAATCTTTTGCAGTTAAAACTGCTTTTGTCTCAATAGACTTTCCAAACCCTCTGAAAAGCTGGGATAGAATCACACCCGAGTTCCCGCGGGCCCCCATCAGCAGACCCTTGGATAATGCGGTTGAAACTTTTCCGACATGATCAACTGTATTGTTTTTTACTTCCTTTGAACCTGAAGTCATTGACAGGTTCATATTCGTGCCCGTATCTCCATCCGGCACAGGAAACACGTTTAGTGCATCTACTGTATCTGCATTATTTGAGAGGCACGCTGCCCCCTGAAGTACCATTCCGGCAAACACATTGCCGTCTATCTCTTTTCTAATCACAAAACTTTCCTCCTATCACAGGTTCGTCACCCTGACTCCCTGAACAAAAATATTGACTGCTTCTACTGAAAGCCCAACAGTTTTATCAAGTGTATATTTTACTGATGACTGAACGTTGTGAGCTACTTCTGAAATTTTCGTACCATATCCCACGATTATATACATATCTATCGTTACTTTATCGCCATCCTGACGTACAATGACGCCGCGGGTAAAATTTTCACGTCTTAAAATATCGGTGAGCCCATCGCGGACCTGATGCTTAGATGCCATCCCGACGATCCCGTAACATTCGATCGCTGCTCCACCGGCAACCATTGCAATGACGTCATTTGAAATATCGATCTGACCATATTTGGTAGTTAACTCAATCGACATGTAGTGCTCCCCCTTTGAATACTGTTTTGGCTACAGATATTTTACTATACTACAGCTGCGAATGAAAGATAAACAGTATTTATCGCAATCATGGCAGTGTAAAGCAAAAAAACTTGATAGAACTAATTATTTTTATTGCATAATATAAACCCTTGTGATAAATTAGATAAAGTGTGATTGACTAAGTGAAAGATTGAAACGATGTTTTCAGCTTCATTTGTTAGGAGGGGAATAGAATGGCAAAACAATGTGTTGTAACAGGTCGTAAAACACGTTCTGGTAACGCTCGTTCCCACGCAATGAACGCTAACAAGCGTACATGGGGCGCTAACCTTCAAAAAGTTCGTATTCTTGTTGATGGTAAGCCAAAGCGTGTTTGGGTTTCTGCTCGTGCTCTGAAATCAGGCAAAGTAGAACGCGTGTAATAAATGATTAAAGTAAAAAGACCTTAAGATCAATTTTGATCTTAAGGTCTTTTTGATCTATATACTATGCTGTTCTTCTTCTAAAAAGGCTTAAGACACCTCTTACCATGCCCCCGAGCATTCTCGGCAGTTTGATTGAATAGAAGCGCATATGACTCCCTCCCTGCTAATCTCTGCTTCTTATCATCATTAATATGCCGTCTTCAAATGAAATAGAAGCAAAGTCATCAATAATTTCATTGCTGAGAGTTAGTGTCATTCCATATGTAATAAGGTGCTCCATAAGAGGATATTTAACCCCTGAAAGCGTCAGCCCCTTTACATGTTTTGTGAAAGGGATAAACGAAAGGTAAGGATATTTTTCATTTACCGGTACAGAAAAACTGCCTGGCAAGTGACATGTGATCAGGTTATTTCCATCTTCAATCGCAATTGAGAAGCTGTGGTTTAAAGCTGATTCTGATAAAAGCAGCTGTATATTTCCAAAAAAATGATCCTGCCTTCCGCCGGTAACACCGATCATTCTTATTGGCTGATTCTGTTGCAGTGCCCAGTTTAACGCCATTTCCATGTCCGTCATATCTTTTTCAGGAGGTTCTTTATGTAAGTGACCGATCTGCTTTTTAATCAGATCTAATTCAGCTGCTGAAACAGAATCAAAATCACCAAAAGCATGTGAAACATCCATTCCCTTGTGAAGTAAGAAAGCAGCGCCGCGATCTACTCCAACCCATTGACCACTCTTATCAAGCTGATTAAACCATTCCTCATCAATTGGACCTCCACCCACTAAATGAATCATTGTATCACCTCTTTAGTTGACATAATAAAAATATAATAAACCAAAAGATAAATAATAAACGTACAGGGAATTCCGCGCCTCCCTGTACGTCTCTATGACTAATTCGCTGCCTTTTTTAATGATTCAATCGCAGCTTCACGATCCTGTTTGCCATAAACAAATGAACCTGCAACTGCTACATCCGCTCCGGCATTCGTACAAAGAGCGATCGTTTCATCTGTCACTCCGCCATCAACTTCTATTTCAAAGCTGTAGCGTTCATTTGTTCTCAGATCATTAAGCTCTTTGATTTTCGTGACTGTTTCTTTAATGAAAGTCTGCCCGCCAAATCCCGGGTTGACTGTCATCACAAGAACAAGATCAGCTTCACTCAGGCAATGCCTGACTGCTTCAACAGGCGTATGGGGATTAAGTACGATACCTGCTTTAACACCTGATGCTTTGATTAACTGAATTGTTCTATGAAGGTGTTTTGTAGCCTCGACATGAACGGAAATAATATCAGCACCTGCTTTTGCAAATGATTCTACGTACCGCTCCGGCTGTTCGATCATTAAATGGACGTCGAGTGTAAGAGACGTGACAGGACGAATTGCTTCTACAACCAACGCCCCCATTGTAATGTTAGGTACGAACATGCCATCCATTACATCAATGTGAATATAATCAGCGCCTCCTTTTTCAACTTCACGTACTTCATCGCCAAGCTTCGAAAAGTCTGCTGATAAAATAGATGGTGCAATTTTAACCATAGATTTAATACCTCGGCTTTCTGGATTTGATTTCTTCATAAAACTGCTGATAATGCTCATATCGATAGCGTTTTATATCACCGGTTTCAACTGCTGATTTGACCGCACATTTAGGTTCATTCATATGGAGACATCCCCTGAACTTACATTGCTCTGAAGCTGCTGCCATTTCAGGAAAACAGTCTGACAGTTCTTCGAGTTCGAGCTCTGTGAATTCCAGTGCACTGAAACCCGGTGTATCGGCTACAAAACCTTCTCCGATTTCAATCAGCTCAACGTGACGGGTTGTGTGCTTCCCTCTGCCAAGAGAGCTTGATATTGCATCAGTTTTCAGTTCAAGGTCAGGTCTGAGTGCATTTAGTATCGAAGATTTACCAACACCTGACTGACCGGCAAATACAGTGACCGTGTCGTCTAAAACCGGCTTTAAAAGGGCCATGCTTTCTTCCCATTTGGCTGAAGTCAAAATAACCTCATAGCCGATCTTTCTGTAATCATCAGTATAATGCTGAATGGTTTGCTCCTGCTCTTCATTCAAAAGATCAATTTTTGAGATACAGATGACAGGTCTGATATGGTGACTTTCAACGAGCACGAGAAACCTGTCCAGTAAAGATGTACTGAAATCCGGCTCAACCGCTGAAAAGACAAGTACAGCCTGATCGACATTTGCAATCGGAGGACGCACCAGCTCATTTTTTCTGGATTGGATATCAAGAATATACCCTTCCTTGGCGTTTTCAGCCTGGTACTCTACGTAATCCCCTACCAGAGGTGTAATTTTATTCTTACGGAATATACCGCGTCCTCTGCACTGGATAACTTCATCCTGATCTTTTACATAATAAAAACCACTCAGGGCTTTCATGATTTTTCCTTCGGGCATACACACGCTCCTCTATTCATTTTCCTGATAAGAAATTGTATCTTCGAGATAAACTTCCCCATCTCTTTCGATTCTGTATGAACCGCTGCTACCCTCTTCAATGGTCAGCCTGATATTTCGTTCTGTATCTTCTGTAATCGTAAATTCTTCAACCGGCTCATCCATCGAATTATTCTTATCATCAATATAGATCGTAATCACCTGCTCCGGCAATTCAGGAGGATCTTCTCCTTCTTCAGGCTGTTCTTCCTCCTGAAGGTATTCAATCGTTACAGGAATGACTACGTTATTAACCGGCACAGGCGGTGCACCAAGGGAAGTTACGACATTAATATTTCCACCTACTTCCACCATTGTGCCTGCTTCAGGGTTTTGTGAAATAACGGCACCTGCAGCGTAATCATTTGAGTATTCTTCTCTTGTAATGGATACGGTGATCCCTGTTTCCTGTTCATAAGCAGCAATTTCTTCAGCAGTGTAGCCTGTCAGGTCAGGTACTTCAGACTGTTCTGGTCCCTGGCTGATAACAAGTCCCATAACTGTATCGCCCGGCACAACTTCTTCGCCTTCACGAGGGTCCTGTTCAAGTATGGTTCCTTCCGCTGAATCATCAAACTGTTCAGTAATGTCAATGTCACTGAAACCGGCTTCACGGATCAATTCTTCTGTGTTATTAAAGTTTCTTCCGACATACCCATCCACTTCAATCGTTTCTTTTCCACTGCTGACCACAAGATTGACAGGTTCACCCTCATCAATTGATCTGGTCGCTTTCGGTGAACTTCTAAGTACAATATCCTCATCAACCTGTTCATTCGGTTCATAGACAATATCTCCAACAGTCAGCCCTGCTTCTGTAATGATCTCTTCAGCATCTTCTATGTTCTCTCCAACTACATCCGGGACCTGAATCTGGGTAGGCCCAAACATGCCCATCGCAGCCATAACGCCCCCGCTTAAAAGCAGTACCAATACGAGCGCGAGGATCCATGGCCACTTCTTTTTCTTCTTCTTGACCGGCTTCTCTTCTTTCTTTTCAGGCTCATGCACTTTTGTATCTTCTGCCTGAACGACATTCATCCGGTCCCTGATGATTGGAATTGCTTTTGTTGCCTCAAGATCAGGAGCAGGGGCAAACAATGGTTCTGAAGCGCGCTCAGGGTTTAACACTGTTTTCAAATCTTCTGTCATCTCATCGGCACTTGCGTAACGGTAATGAGGATCCTTTGCAGCAGCTTTTAAAATAACATTTTCAAGACTCTGCGGCAGATCTTTAACGACTTCTGACGGTCTTGGTAAATCACTCTGTAGATGCTTTAAAGCGATCGAAATTGGTGATTCACCTTCATATGGGAGCGTGCCTGTGATCAGTTCATACATGACGATTCCAAGAGAATAAATATCCGATTTCTTTGAGGCGGTTCCTCCTCTTGCCTGCTCGGGCGAAAGGTAATGAACGGTCCCCATCACAGAATTAGTCTGCGTAATGGCAGTCGCACTTAATGCCATCGCAATTCCAAAGTCTGTTATTTTAATATTGCCTTCCTGATCAATCAGAATGTTTTGCGGCTTAATATCTCTGTGAATGATTCCATTATGATGCGCATGGGCGATCGCTGATGTCAGCTGAAGCATAATATTGATTGCATCACCCAGATCCAGTGGTGAGTGCTCCTGAATGTACTGCTTTAATGTCATACCTTCTACGAATTCCATCACCAGAAAATAATAGTCACCTTCATCTCCGACATCATACATGCTGACAATGTTCGGATGTGTCAAACTGGTTGCAGATTGAGCTTCCCGCTGAAACCGCTTCAGCATATTGGCTTCGCTGACATAATCCATACGGAGCACCTTTACAGCAACGTCTCTATCAAGGATCATATCCCTCGCAAGATAAACGTTCGCCATACCACCGCTTCCGATTGATTTCAGAACCTTGTACCGGCCGCTTAACCTTTTACCGATCATAAGGCTTCACCACCCTCATCAGGCAATAAAACCTTCACGGCTGCAAGGGTAATATTATCTTCACCACCATGATGATTTGCTAGCCGGATCAGGCTTTCGGCCATTTCATCAAGTGGCAGTTTTTGCGCTGCAGCTGCAGCAATCTCATCTTCTGATACTTTATTGGAAAGACCGTCTGAGCATAAAAGGAGGAGTGTCCCATGCTCCGGAATAATCGTTTTAATCGATGGGTCTGCCTTACCCTTTGTACCCAGAGCTTTTAACAGAAGGTTCTTTTTCGGATGCTGCTCTGCATCTTCTTTTGAGATTTCGCCTGACTGAACAAGTGCATTTACAAAAGAATCATCTTCAGTCATCTGAATCACGCGTGACTGATCAATTAAGTATCCTCTGCTGTCACCAATATGTGCAATTGAAATGAAGTCATGTGTGCATATTGCCGCTACAAGTGTCGTTCCCATCCCAGTGCACTCAGGATTTCGTTCAGCATACTGGTAAAGCTCAGCATTCACTTCTTCAACTGTTTGCCGTAGCCAATCTTCAGCAGCTCCGGCTCTAAGTTCATTGTTTAGTTCCTGCCATTTCTTTTCAACAAGCTTTACTGTCATTTCACTTGCTACATCGCCTGCACGGTGGCCCCCCATGCCATCTGCTACAACAGCCAGAACGGCATAATGGTTTCTAAAAATGCCACCAGCATCTTCATTCAGCTTTCGTATTTTCCCACGATCGCTTTTAAAAACGGCTTCCATCTATCCACCTCGTTCATAATCTGAATTACGCGTTTTTCTTGAAAACTGCAATAAAGAATCCATCTCCATCAAAATCCTGCGGAAAAATCTGCAGCAGGTTATTTTCTGCCAGAACTGCAATCTTCTCAGGAAGGTGATCAGGAGCAACCAATGTCATTTCAGCATGGTCCGCTAAAAATTGTTTCACAGTTCCTTCATTTTCTTCCTTATCCACAGTGCATGTACTGTATACAAGCACGCCATCTCTTTTAAGGTTTTGAACAGCTGAGTCCAGCAGCTCCTGTTGAATTCTTGAAAGCGACTCAAGGTCCTGCTCTCTTTTTGCATATTTGATATCAGGCTTTCTTCGCAGTACACCAAAGCCGCTGCAAGGGGCGTCAACAAGGATTCTGTCAAATGACGTTTCAGGGAAGCGTTCTTTCAGCTTTCGTCCATCAAGTGCTTCGCCTTTAATGTTCTTCAGCTTCAGACGATCTGCATTTTCTTTAATCAGTTTAATTTTGTGTTCATGAAGATCAAGCGCATAGACTTCACCTTCATTGTTTAAACATTCGGCAATATGTGTGGTTTTTCCTCCCGGTGCCGCACACATATCGAGAATTGTTTCACCAGGTACAGGGGCCAGCGCATATGCCACAAGCATGGAGCTTTCATCCTGAACAGTAATAAAACCTTCTTTATATGCTGAAGTATGTGCAATATTGCCTTTTTTGACACGTATACCTGATGGTACAATCGGGCTTTCGGATGCTTCTACCCCCTCTTCTTCAAGCAGTTTCAGCGCTTCTTCACGGCTGATTCTGCTTGTATTTACTCTTGCTGTCTGAACAGGTGCAATCAGATTTCTTTCGCACATTGCCTTTGTTTTCTCAAGTCCAAAGTGCGCTGCCCATCTTTTCACCAGCCACTCCGGGTGACTTGTTTCAATTGAGATTTTCTGAATTGGGTCCTTTATGTCTTCAGTTGATCTGACACCTTCACGCTGGATTGAACGCAGTACGCCGTTCACCATACCCGAGATACCTTTATGACCTTTTTTCTTAGCAATTTCTACCGCTTCATGGATTGCCGCACGCTCAGGTACGCGGTCGAGATACAGCATCTGATAAAGGCTGAGCCTTAATAGATTCCGCACCCAGCCTTCGACCTTTTTTTTCAAAAAAGGTTCAAGGTAATAATCCAGCGTCATTTTACGCTGGATTGTGCCATACGTGATCTCAGTCAGCAGTCCTGTATCTTTTTTACTGATATCAAATTTTTTAATGGCGTGATTCAGGAGAAGGTTACTGTATGACTGATTCTTATCAATCTGATCCAGAATATGAAGTGCAGCTTCCCTTAATGAAAATTTACTCATATTGCGCCTTCTCTCCAATCTGTATAGCAGATCCTCTCAGAAAATCAGATGCAGACATTTTCTTTTTACCGGAAGGCTGGAGCTCAGTTACAAGCACAGCGTCATCATCAGCCGTTGCAAATACGATCCCTTCATCAGAAACCTGAATAACTTCTCCTGGCGTTCCGCTGCCTTCTGTAAGCTTAACCTGCTGGATTTTTAGCGGCTTATCTCTGAAAATCGTATAAGCTGTTGGCCACGGATAGAGTCCTCTGATCTGGTTGAATACTTCTCTGCCGGGACGGTTCCAGTGGATTTTTTCTTCTTCTCTTTTTATATTCCATGCATAAGTAGCCTTTTTGTGATCCTGTTCAGTGCGCTTTGCTTTACCGTCAATTAACAGGGGTAGCGTCTCTGAAAGCAGGTCTGCTCCAGCTTCACTTAATTTATCGTGCAGTGTACCTACATGATCTTCATCTGTGATCGCTACTTCCCGCTGACTGATAATATCACCTGCATCAAGTTTTTCAGCCATATACATAATGGTAATGCCTGACTTGTCATAGCCTCTGATAATGGCATGGTGAATCGGTGCACCACCCCGCAGTTCCGGAAGCAGTGATGCATGTACATTGATACAGCCAAGCTTCGGTGCATCAAGCAATTTCTTTGGAAGCAGCTGTCCAAAAGCCGCAGTAATAATTAAATCAGCTTCAAGGGCAATGATTTCTTCAAGCTCAGGAGATCCTGAAAGTTTTTCCGGCTGAATGACTCTCAGATTATGATTTAATGCTTCTCTTTTAACAGGAGGAGGTGTCAGCACTTTTTTTCTGCCAACGGGTCTGTCCGGCTGAGTAACAACCGCTTTTACTTCATAACCGTCAGCAATGACTCTTTGCAGGACGGGAACTGAAAAGTCCGGTGTACCCATAAAAATTACTGAAGTCATTCTGCTTCCTCCTCCATTGCTTTAAGTTCTTCTTCTGTTACATAGCGGGATACTTTTGAAGTGAACAACACCCCGTCTAAATGGTCAGCTTCATGCTGTATCGCTCTTGAAAGATACCCGTCAGCTTCCATGACAAAAGTCTTTCCGTTACGGTCCTGTGCTGATAAAACAATCTGATCCGTTCTTGTGACTTCACCAAAAATTCCGGGAAAGCTCAGACATCCTTCCACATCTGTGTCTTCACCGGATATATATTTGATTTCAGGATTGATCATCTCAATGACACCTGTTTCATCGTCGAGATAGACAATCGCAACTCTTTTGAGTATCCCTGCCTGCGGTGCAGCGATTCCAATACCGTCCTGATCCATCATCAGATCAAAAAGCTCGTCTAATGTATCGTGTAATTGCTTGTCGAATGTTTTTACTTCAGCGCATGTTTGTTCGAGTCTTTCATCGGGATGAGTCAAAATTTCAAGTTTCTTCATGTTATCCTCCATTTTACATCATAATATATGGTTGAACGTCAATATTAATGGATACAGCGTCTTTACCTGTATCGCTGTACTGATCGAGTATTTTTTTGAGCAGTTTCTTAAGGTCAGGCTCATACTTATACTTAATGATACACTGATATCTGTATTTATCCTGTATCCTTGCAATTGGTGATGCAACCGGACCGAGGATAATGGACTTCTCAGACAGTCTGGCTTTTAGTATATTAGCAATTTCATTGCATACCCCGGCCGCTTTATTGACATTTTCATGACTGAGTGTGATCAGTGAAATATAGTAAAAAGGCGGGTACTGAGCAGTTTTACGCATCATCATTTCTTTTTGATAAAACCATTCATAATTCTGGCTTTTTGCAAGTTCAATCGAAAAGTGCTCAGGTGTATAAGTCTGAATAATCACTTCACCGGGTTTTTCATGTCTACCGGCTCTGCCGCTTACCTGTGTTAAAAGCTGAAACGTTTTTTCTGAGGCTCTGAAGTCAGGCAGATGAAGCATGGTATCAGCACTGAGTACACCGACAAGCGTGATATTCGGGAAATCAAGACCTTTTGCAATCATCTGTGTTCCAAGTAAAATATCTGCTTCTCCCCGACCAAACGCATTCAACAGTCTTTCATGCGAACCTTTTTTAGATGTCGTATCCACATCCATTCGGATCGTTCTGACTTGAGGCATCAGTTTGAACAGCTCTTCCTCTACTTTTTGCGTACCGGTTCCGAAATATCTGATATGCTCACTTTCGCATTCAGGGCATGTATTAGGCACATATTCTTCATGACCGCAATAATGACATTTCATACTCTCTTTAGATCTGTGGTATGTTAGCGAAACTTCACAATGCGGGCATTGCATCACAGTTCCACAATCTCTGCACATGATAAAAGATGAGTAACCTCTTCTGTTCAAAAAGAGAACGATTTGTTCTTTTCTCTCAATACGCTTTTCAATCTCTGCTAATAAATCTCGTGAAAACATGGATCTGTTCCCATCACGTAGTTCTTCACGCATATCGATCACTTTCACTTCAGGCAAATCCTGCTGATTCATTCTGTACTCAAGCTCAAGCAGCTGATAGTTACCTTTCTTTGCCCGTGCAAAGCTTTCAAGTGACGGCGTTGCACTCCCCAGGATAACCGGACAGCCGTGTCTTTTACTTCTTTCAATGGCAACATCTCTGGCGTGATACCTTGGAGAATCCTCCTGCTTATAACTCGTCTCATGCTCCTCATCTATAATGATCACACCGAGTGTTTTAAACGGGGCAAAAATAGCTGAACGCGCGCCTACAACGACGTTCACTTCCCCCCTGTGAATTCTTCTCCACTCATCATATTTTTCCCCTGCAGATAATCCACTGTGCATCACAGCCACCTGATCACCAAAGCGGCCTTTAAAGCGCTGGACCATTTGCGGTGTAAGCGAGATCTCCGGTACAAGCATGATCGCCTGCCTATTTTGCTTGAGGACCTGATCAATTGTCTGAAGATAAATCTCCGTTTTTCCGCTCCCTGTAACACCGTGTAAAAGAAAGGTCTGATGCTCATACTGATTTACTTTTTCAAGGATTGGTGTAATGGCTGTTTTTTGATCGTCTGTCAGCGTAAAGTGTTCTGTTTTTTCAAATGTTCTCTCAGCAAAAGGATCTCTGTATTGCTCGCTGAAAGTTTCTTTTAAGTATCCCTTGTCGATCATCGTTTTGATCACTGCACTTGTCGTATTAGCAGCCACTTTGAGTTCAGCAACAGACATTTTACCTTCATTCTGTTCAAGGTGTTCCATAATCATTTTCTGCTTTATGGCGTTTGTAGGAATGTCATCCTTTTTATACTGCCCGTTCAATTCAACAAACCTTTTTTTCTTGACATTGCCAGATTGCTTCACCACGTATTTCATTTCGACCTTTCGCTGCTTGATCAGCTCCTGCAGATCTTTCAGCGCGTGGTGCTCATCAGCTGTTTTCCAGGACAGTGGTGATTCTTTTTCAAACAGACTGCTGATATGATCCGGAATATCACTTTTAAGCAAATGAAAAAATTTAGTGTACTTTGCCTTCATTGCAGCGGGAAGCATGACCTGCAATGCTGAGATTCTGTAGCAGAGCGTCTGGTCAGTCAACCACTCAGATAAAGACATTAATTCTTCATTCAGGACAGGCTCTATATCTACGACCTCTTCAATCGGTTTCAGTTTTTTAACCGGTGATTCATCTTTAATTGCCAAAATAAACCCCTGAATTTTTCTTGGTCCAAAAGGCACTATGACTCTGATTCCTCTTTGAACGACTGCCTGCAAATGATCAGGAACTGTATAATCAAATGTCCTGTCGATTTGTTTTGCAGGCACATCCACAATGACTGAAGCGATCATACTGATCTTTCCTTCATCAACTCTTCAATTTCATTCAACAGCGCTTCTGCCACCTGATTTTTTGTCTGCAGTGGCAGTTCAGTAACTGAGCCGTCTTTTCTGAAAAATGTCACTGCATTTGTATCTGTACCGAACCCTGCACCTGCAGTGAGAATGTTATTCCCGACAATGATATCTGCATTTTTCGTTTCAAGCTTTCGCTTCGCATACGTTTCAAGCAGCTCTGTTTCAGCTGCAAAGCCGATCAGAATCTGGTGCTTTTTCTGCTCACCTAAAGTTTTTAATATGTCTTTTGTTCGTTCAAATTCCACTGTCAGCGTGCCGTCTTTCTTTTTCATCTTCTGATCACTGATCTCAGCAGGGCGATAGTCTGCAACTGCTGCACTTTTGATCACAATATCAGCCTGATCAAAATGTCTGATTACCTGGTCAAACATTTCTTCAGCTGTTTCCACGTTAATGATTGTCACACCTGATGGCGGGGCAATTGAAACCGGTCCTGAGACAAGGGTCACTTCCGCTCCTGCTTCAGCAGCCACTTTCGCGATTGCATAGCCCATCTTCCCGCTTGAATGATTTGTAAAAAAGCGGACAGGATCAATTTTTTCTCTTGTCGGTCCAGCTGTAATTAACAGCTTTTTACCTTTCAGCGGCTGAGACTGTTTTTTATTAAAATGTCGCGCAATGATTTCAGTAATTTTTTCAGGCTCCTCAAGGCGGCCCTTTCCGACATATCCACATGCCAAAAACCCTTCAGAAGGTTCAATGAAACGCACACCACGTTCATGGAGCGTATCGATATTTTTTAATACTGCAGGATGACTGTACATATGAACATTCATTGCAGGCGCTGCCCATACTGGTGCAGTGGTTGCAAGTAATGTTGTTGTGATCATGTCATCTGCAATCCCATTTGCAAGTTTACCGAGTACGTTTGCTGTTGCCGGTGCGATGACGACCAGATCTGCCCAGTCTGCAAGATCAATATGTGCAATTTTAGATGAATCCTTTTCATCAAATGTATCGTAGTACACGTCGTTTCTCGACATCGCCTGGAATGTAAGTGGTGTAACAAATTCCATCGCGCTTTCTGTCATGATTACTTTCACATTGAAGCCCGCCTGACTTAATTTACTCGTCAGTGCGACAGCTTTATATACTGCGATTCCCCCTGATACACAAAGGAGTATATTTTTATTCACCAATGCAGCCATCTCCCCATTAAATAGATACTTCCATTATGAACGAAAAAACAACATTTTTCACTCAACAGGCATGAATCTGTTAAAAAAGAAAAAACAACCGGCAGCGGCTGTTTTTTTCTGTTCCTATTATTTTTCGTCTTCGTAAAGGATGCCTTCCTGAGGCTTCTTCATGACAAGCTGCCCTGCTGCGATTTCTTCAAGTGCCTGACCGACGAATTTTACTGAGTGATAAGACTCAAGTGAACCTTTATCACCTTTCTCCTGCATATTGCGGGCACGCTTTGCAGCCACACTCACAAGTGAATATTTTGAATCGATATTCTTTCTTAACGAATCAGATGATGGATATAACATATTATTCTACCTCCAGCATTTTTTTATAGCGGGCTTCTACCCGCTCTCTTTTAAGATGTTCTGCCATGACGATCGCATTGATCCGCTCACATGCATGTGCAACGTGGTCATTTTCAACAACGTAATCATACAGGTTCATCATGGATAATTCTCTTCTTGCAGCTTCCACACGGGTTCTGATCACATCATCGCTTTCAGTTCCGCGTGTAACCAGTCGCGTTTCAAGCTCTGATAGACTAGGGGGTGCAAGGAAAATAAAAAGTCCTTCAGGGAACTTCTCTCTTACCTGTTTGGCACCTTCTACTTCTATTTCAAGAAATACATCCTTACCATTATCAAGTGTTTCTCTCACATAATCAACCGGTGTACCGTAATAATTACCGACATATTCTGCGTACTCAAGGAGTTTGTCACGTTCGATTAACGCTTCAAACTCTTCTCTTGTTTTAAAGAAATAGTCTTTCCCATTAACTTCCCCTTCACGTGGAAGTCGTGTGGTCATCGAAACAGAATATTCATATGCTGTATTTTCTGCTGAAAATAACTCTTTTCTAACTGTACCTTTACCTACTCCTGATGGTCCGGAAAGAACAATCAGTACGCCTTTTTCTATCATTTTTACCCTTCTTCCTGACTATCATCTTTATCTGTAAATCGGGATGCCACAGTTTCCGGCTGCACCGCAACAAGTATCACGTGATCACTATCCATGATCATGACCGCTCTGGTTCTGCGTCCGTATGTTGCATCGATCAGCGTTCCTCTTTCGCGCGCATCCTGTACCAGCCTTTTTACAGGTGCAGATTCAGGACTGATGATTGTGATAATGCGGTTAGCAGACACAATATTCCCAAATCCGATGTTTATTAACTTTATTGACATCCCCGACACCCCTTAATCGATTTCACTCAATATTTTGAACCTGCTCCCGGATTTTCTCGAGAATAGATTTCATATCAATGACCGCTGCTGCTACCCGCTCATCTCCTGCTTTTGATCCAACCGTGTTTACTTCACGGTGCATCTCCTGCGTGAGAAAATCAAGTCTTCTGCCGATCGGCTCATTTTTTTTGAGTGCATTTACAAATTGCTTGATATGACTGAGCAGACGTGTGAACTCTTCAGTTACGTCTGCCTTTTCAGCAAATATCGCAACCTCTGTTAACAGTCTGCTTTCATCAATGCCGCTTGTATGTTCCCTGATCGTTTTTTCCAGACGATCTCTGTATTTCTTTGAAACTTCCGGAGATATCTCCATTGCATACTCGACATTTTGCTTTAATGATTGTACTTGATAAAGCAGCTCGTTTTCAAGCTCTTTTCCTTCATTTGCCCGCATATCTGAAAGCTTTCTGCATGCTTCATTTAATGCGGACAAAATGACATCATCTGCAGAATGTTCTTCTTTTATTTCAATAGCTGTGAATGCATCTGTCTGCTTCAGCAGATCTCTGACGCGCAGATCCTCGTCTAAGCCGTATCTGTCAGAAGCATCTTTTACAAATTGTGCGTAGGCATCAAGCAGCTCCCAGTCAACAAGCAGCTTATGACTGTTCGGCTTTTCACTTTCTACTGATATATAAACGTCTACTTTACCACGCTTTATGTATGAAGAGATGATTTTTTTTACTTTGTCTTCAGTTTCGGCATACATTCTTGGCATCTTGACTGAACACTCATGAAAACGGTGATTAACTGATTTGATCTCTACCGTTACAGCCAGAAGTTCCTGCCTTGCTGTTCCTCTTCCAAATCCGGTCATGCTTTTTGTCATCTCGCAAATCACCTGCTTATCTCTTTCAATGTACTTCATTATAGCATACAGACCAGTCAAAAAGATGGTAAGATGGGACAGAAGAAAAAGAAAGACAGAAAGAGGGATTTGTATGTCATTCGATGGATTATTCACCAGAGCCATCACAAAAGAATTAACTGATCAATTAGATGGCGGCCGGATCAGCAGGATCCATCAGCCCTATCAGAATGAGTTGATCATGGTCATCCGGGCACAGGGTAAAAATCATAAACTGCTTCTCTCAGCCCACCCTTCCTACTCGAGAATTCAGTTAACTGAAGAGCAGTACGACAACCCTTCAGAACCGCCGATGTTCTGTATGCTTCTCCGTAAGCATTTAGAAGGTGCGATCATTGAATCCATCACTCAAAAAGATATGGAACGGATCATCGTGTTTGAAGTGAAAGGCCGAAATGAAATCGGTGACGTTTCATATAAGCAGTTAATCATAGAAATCATGGGCAGACACTCGAATATTATATTAGTTGATAAAGAACGCAGTATGATTTTAGATAGTATCAAACATTTGAATCCTTCTGTGAACCGTGCCAGAACAATTCTCCCGGGTGCTGACTTTGAATGGCCGCCTGAACAGAATAAGCTGAACCCATTTGAAGTGAACGAAGATGTCTTTTTGAGAACGATGGACTGGAACAGCGGGAAGCTTGATAAACAGCTTGTGGAGCATTTTGCCGGGTTCTCTCCTTTATTTGCCAAAGAAGTGATCGAACGGGCCGGCTTACCTGAGAAAAAACGCGTGTATGAAGCTTTCAGTGAGCTACTGGAGCGGATGAAGTCCCATGATTATGAAGCTTCATTTATGCAGTCGGACAATAAAGATTACTTTTACCTTTATCCCTTGCAGCAGCTTAAAAATGCGCAAATCGAATCGTATCCGTCGATCAGCCAGCTTTTAGACCGCTATTACTTCGGAAAAGCTGAACGTGACCGCGTCAGGCAGCAGGGTCATGATCTTGAACGATTTATAAAAAATGAAAAAGATAAAAATGTATTAAAAATAAAGAAACTCAATAAAACACTTGATCAGGCAGCTGAAGCAGGAAAATATCAGCTGAGTGGTGAGCTGCTAACTGCTAATATCTACGCAGTTGAACGCGGTATGTCTGAAGTGGAGGTCCTGAACTATTATGAAGAGGATTCTCCATCAGTTACAATTATGCTCGATCCACGCAAAACGCCGTCTGAGAATGCACAATGGTATTTTACTAAATACCAGAAAGCAAAAAATGCAGTTGATGTTGTCAAAGAGCAGATCAAAATTGCGGAAAAAGAAATCCAGTACTTTGATCAGCTGATGCAGCAGCTTGATTCCGCGTCACCTTCTGACCTTGAGGAGATCAGGGAAGAACTTGCTGAAGAAGGTTATATGAAAGCGAAAAAGCAGAAGAAGAAAAAATCAAAATCACAAAAGCCGGTTTTAGAGGAGTACGTTGCAAGTAACGGCACACTCATTCTTGTCGGGAAAAATAATAAGCAGAATGACTATCTGACAAATAAGGCTGCCGGTAAAGATGAGATCTGGCTTCATACGAAGGATATTCCGGGTTCACATGTTGTAATCCGCGATAAGGAACCTGATGAGGAGACGATTTTAGAAGCAGCTAAAATTGCTGCGTATTTCAGTAAGGCGAGGGCTTCAAGTTCAGTTCCTGTTGATTTCACAAAGATCCGGCATGTGAAAAAGCCGAGCGGGTCTAAGCCTGGTTATGTGATTTATGAACAGCAGGAGACTGTGTATGTGACGCCTGATGATGAATTGATCAGACGTTTGAAAAAATAATTTAATAAATTTATTTGCATTTAGTAATTTGGCTGTTGATTTCCGCTTCAGTCGGACGCTTTCCGGACGGAGGTTGCTGAGCCTCCTCGCCTTCGGCTGTGGGGTCTCAGCTTCCCTCTAATCGTCCCGGAGTCGCCGACTTACGCTTCAATCATCAGCTGTGCAACAAATTTATATGTCTTTAAGAATCGAACCATTAAAAATTCCTAGCCAATACCAGCTGCATCTCGGAGTGTGGGACGGAGACTCCCGCCCCAGGAAAGGACAGGTGAGATCCCGCAGAGCTTTAGCTCGAGGAAGCTCACCGTCCGGGGGCAGGAAAGCGTAGTCCCACACGGAGAGATGCAGCGGATTTTAAGTAATTTTTTATTCCTTTAAAACTCACTCTTCCATTTTGCAAGTTCTGTTAACTGATCTTTGCTGATGACGTTCATCTCCTCAGCTTTTTCGATCAGTGTGTCGAAGTTTGTGACGGTGTGATACGGGACACCCGCTTCTTTGAATTGCTGCTCTGCTTTTTTGAAGCCGTATGTAAATAATGCAGCGACGCCTAATACTTCGATTCCCTGCTCTTCAAGCGCTTTGACTGCTTCGATACTGCTTCCGCCTGTTGAGATTAAATCTTCTATTACAACTGCTTTTTTACCCGGAGTAACTTCACCTTCGATCTGGTTCGTTTTACCGTGCTTTTTGGCTGAAGAGCGCACGTAATTCATCGGCAGATTCAATCTTTCACTTACCCATGCAGCATGAGGAATGCCAGCTGTAGCAGTTCCTGCAATAATGTCTGCTTCAGCAAAATTTGTTTTGATCAGTTCTGTCAGCTGGTCTGCAGCGAATGATCTGATTTCCGGATATGACATGATTAACCGGTTATCACAATAGATTGGTGATTTGATTCCGGATGCCCACGTGAATGGATTTTCCGGATTTAATTCCACAGCTTTAATTTCAAGCAGATACGCTGCCATTTTTTTATTCATCATTACCGCTCCATTCCTTTTTAATTTGATGATAACTTGCTACCGGATCACTACTTCCTGTGATGGCTCTGCCTACAACAATTGAATAAGCGCCGAGCTTTGCAGCTTCTGCTGGTGTTGCTGTTCTGACCTGATCGTTTGCTGCAGTTCCTGTTGGACGGATACCGGGTGTTATATATTTAAAATCTGTCCCGAGTTTATTGACCAGGTGCTCACAATCCGTTGCTGCACACACAACCCCGTCAAGCCCCGCCTCTTTCGCAAGTGCTGCATAATGCTGAACTGACTGGATGAGATCGCCATGGATTTGCTGTTCTTTTTGCATCTGCACTTCTGAAGTAGAAGTCAGCTGGGTAACCGCGATGATCGCCGGCCTTTTCCCTTTTGCACCTTCATTGAGTCCGCTTACTGCAGCCTTCATCATTTGAAGGCCGCCTGCTGCGTGAACATTTACAAGATCTACTTCAAGTGCCGCAAGCTGTTTCATCGCTTTTTGAACAGTCGTTGGAATATCGTGCAGTTTCAGATCGAGAAATATCTTATGTCCCATACCTTTTATTTCATTAATAATTGAAGGCCCGCTTTCATAAAAGAGTTCCATTCCCACTTTGACAAAAAGCTGTTCGTCAAACTGTTTCAGAAAATGAATAGCTTCTTCTCCGGTGAAATCAAGCGCGATAATTGGCAGTTTCTCCAACTTTCCAGGACCTCCCTTTCAGATCATGTATATGTGATGCTCCAAGTTCGTTTAAAATCTCCGGCAGCTCATCAATAATTTCCTTACAGACAAATGGGTTAACGAAGTTTGCCGTACCAACTGCAGCAGCGCTTGCGCCAGCAGAAATAAAATCAATCACATCCCACGCTGAACTGATGCCGCCCATCGCAATAATAGGCAGCGATGAAACCTGACTCACTTCATAAACCATCCGGAGCGCAACCGGTTTGATCGCAGGGCCTGAGAGTCCGCCGGTTTTATTCGCAATGACCGGCTTCCCGGTTTTGTGATCAAGGCGCATACCAACAAGCGTATTAATCATCGTCAGTCCATCTGCCCCTCCCTCTTCAACAGCAAGTGCCATCTCTGTGATATTTGCAACATTCGGTGATAGTTTTACATACACAGGAACTGAAGAGACAGCTTTCACTTTTTCAGTCAGCTCCCTTGCCGTTTGAGGGTCTGTACCAAACGCAATTCCGCCTTCTTTTACATTCGGGCACGAGATATTGAGCTCTAGTGCTTTTACGTTTTTCGACTGTGATATCTTTTCAGCTACAGCAACATAATCTTCAGTCATTGATCCTGCAACGTTTGCAATCACCGGCAGGTCAAACTGTTCCAGCCAGGGGAGTTCAGTACTGATCACTTTTTCCAGACCGGGATTTTGCAGACCGATTGCATTTAACATACCTGATGATGTTTCTGCCACTCGAGGTACCGGGTTACCGGATCGTTGTTCAAGTGTTGTTGCTTTTACCATAATTGATCCGAGCAGGCTTAAATCATAAAATTGGCTATATTCCCTGCCGAAACCGAAGCAGCCGGATGCTGGCATAATCGGATTTTTTAATTCAAGACCCGGCAGGCTGACGCTCAGCTTATCCATACACTAACTCCCCCTTTCTGAAGACTGGTCCATCTGTACATACTTTTTTGTAAGGCTCAGGACCATTCACCTGACATACACATGCAAGGCAGGCACCGATGCCGCAGCCCATTCGCTGCTCCATGGAAATAAAGCCGGGCGTGTGTTCAAGCTGCTCTTCAACTGCCCAAAGCATAGGTACAGGTCCGCATGCGAAAAATAGATCCGCCTGCAGGTTAAATGAAGTAATGGCATCAGTTACAAACCCTTTGGTTTCATATGTGCCGTCAGCTGTTGTGATATATACCGGACCGAGTTCTTTAAACGCAGACTCATAGAATACAGTTTCTTTAGTTTCAAACCCAAGTACGTGAATCACATTAAATCCTTTAGCCTTTAATTGCTTTGAACATTCATAGAGAGGCGGGACACCAATCCCGCCTCCAATCAATAGGGCTGTTTTGCCTTCTGCGCTTTCAACCGGAAATCCGCTCCCGAGCGGTCCCATCACATCAATTTCATCTGTCTGATTTGCCAGTTCCCTAGTACCAAGTCCTGACGCTCTGTAGATCAGTGTCATAGTCTGTTCGCGTTTGTCATAAGACGAGATACTGATCGGTCTTCTTAATAAAGGATCATTCGCTGTATTGACTTTAATATGGACAAATTGACCCGGCATCGATATTTCATTAACCAGTTCACCTTTGAGCTTCAGCTCAAAGATGTTTTTAGCAATCTCAGTCTGATTTTCAATCTTCATTTTTTCGACTTTGATCATACTAATGCCGCCTTTTTAATCGGGCTCATAGGTGCCATCGTAAAGTTCATTGACTCTAGCACGCGCAGCATAGCTTCTGCTGTATCAAGCGATGTCAGACACGGCACGCCATTTTCTACTGATTCTCGGCGGATTCTGAAACCGTCTCTTGCAGGC
This sequence comes from Jeotgalibacillus malaysiensis, assembly GCF_044789845.1. NCBI lineage: Bacteria > Bacillati > Bacillota > Bacilli > Caryophanales > Caryophanaceae > Jeotgalibacillus > Jeotgalibacillus malaysiensis. The sequence goes on along the minus strand of NZ_CP085252.1, from coordinate 1,571,996 downwards.
TGCTTGCCTTTTGTCAGCGTGTTGACTACTAGCTGGATTTCTCCTGACTGAATGCCATCAATCAGTGTTTTGCCCTGTTCACCGATTTTGTTGATCGGTTCTGCAGGAATGCCCGCTTCTTTAAATGTCTGTGCAGTCCCTTCAGTTGCAAGAATATGATAGCCAAGACGGTGGAATCTCTCAGCAAGCATCGTACCGGCTTCTTTATCCTTATCCGCTACAGTTAACAGCACAGAACCGTGATGCTTAATATTCATACCGGCTGCAGTGAGCCCTTTATATAGCGCCTTCTCTAACGTTTCATCTTTACCGATGACTTCTCCTGTAGACTTCATCTCAGGTCCAAGTGTGATATCTACACGCTTCAGTTTTGCAAAAGAGAAGACCGGAACTTTAACGAACACACCGTCTTTTTGCGGGACAAGCCCGGTATCGAATCCGAATGAGCTGGTTTTTTCTCCTAGAATTGCTTTCATCGCCATATTTGCCATTGGGATGCCTGTAATTTTACTCATAAAAGGCACAGTCCTGCTTGATCTTGGATTGACCTCAAGCACAAAGATTTCGCCTTTTGAGATTACGTATTGAATATTGATCAAGCCTCTAATATTTAACCCTTTCGCAAGACGGATCGTATAATCTTCAAGCGTTGCAATATGCTCTGGTGTCAGCGTCTGAGGTGGATAAACTGCGATTGAATCCCCTGAGTGAACACCTGCACGTTCAATATGCTCCATAATTCCCGGGATACATACAGTTTCACCATCACTGATTGCATCAACCTCAATTTCTTTACCAGTCAGATAACGGTCGATTAACACAGGGTGCTCAGGACTTGCTTTCACTGCTGTATTCATATACTGACGAAGCTCCGCTTCATGATAGACAATTTCCATCGCGCGTCCGCCAAGCACGTATGATGGTCGTACGAGCACCGGATATCCGATTTCTCCCGCGATCGCAACTGCCTGCTCTTCCGATACTGCCGTTTTCCCTTCAGGCTGCGGAATACCAAGGTTTTTCAAAGCTTTTTCAAACTCATCTCTGTTTTCTGCACGGTCAACATCCTCAAGTGATGTACCAAGTATTTTTACCCCTCTCTTTGAAAGGCCGTCAGCTAAGTTGATCGCCGTCTGTCCCCCGAACTGAACGACTACTCCCTCTGGCTTTTCGAGATCAATGACATGCATCACATCTTCGAGTGTTAAGGGTTCAAAGTAGAGCTTGTCTGAAATTGAGAAGTCTGTAGAAACCGTCTCTGGATTACTGTTAATCACAATCGCCTCGTAACCCGCTTCTTTAATAGCCCACACTGAATGAACAGTCGCATAATCAAACTCAACACCTTGACCGATTCTGATAGGACCTGATCCGAGCACAACAACTTTTTTACGGCTGCTTACGATCGACTCATTTTCATCTTCATATGTTCCGTAAAAGTAAGGCGTTTCAGATTCGAACTCTGCAGCACATGTATCAACCATTTTATATACAGGCATTAGGCCTTCCGATTTTCTTCTGTTATAAACGTCCTCTTCTGTCACGTTCCAGAGCTTTGCGATTGTTTTATCACTGAATCCCATTCTTTTAGCTTTATATAAACTCTCATATGATTGATCTTCAAGCAGTGTTTTTTCATACTGGACGATGTTATTCATTTTATTTAAGAAGAAGTAATCAATTTTACTCCATTCATGGATCTCTTCTATTGATACACCCATTCTCAGTGCTTCACCGATATAAAACAAACGCTCATCACCTGCTTTTCTAATACGGCGCTCTACCCATTCGGCATCATTTTGTTCAATCTCTAAATGATATACATTGTTCTCAAGTGAGCGCACTGCTTTTAGCAGCGATTCTTCAAGTGTACGCCCGATCGCCATGACTTCTCCTGTTGCTTTCATCTGTGTGCCAAGATTACGTTTCGCTGATTCAAACTTATCAAATGGCCATCTCGGAATCTTTGTCACAACGTAGTCAAGTGCAGGCTCAAAGCAGGCATAAGATGTACCTGTCACCGGGTTAATCATTTCATCAAGCGTCAGGCCTGTTGCAATTTTAGCTGCGAGCTTTGCAATCGGATAACCTGTTGCTTTTGAAGCAAGCGCTGACGATCTGCTGACACGTGGATTTACTTCTATGATGTAGTATTGAAAGCTGTCAGGGTCCAGAGCCAGCTGAACGTTACAGCCTCCTTCGATGCCAAGTGCGCGAATAATTTTAAGAGAACAGTTTCTAAGCATCTGATATTCTCTGTCACTCAATGTCTGCGAAGGCGCAACTACAATTGAATCTCCTGTATGAATGCCGACCGGATCGATATTTTCCATATTACATACGACGATGGCATGATCATCTTTATCACGCATCACTTCATATTCAATTTCCTTGAATCCGGCGATGCTCTTCTCAAGCAGACATTGTGTAACAGGACTGTATTTAAGTCCTGATGTGACAACTTCAATCAGTTCTTCTTCGTTATGACAGATTCCTCCGCCCGTTCCGCCAAGCGTAAAAGCAGGGCGGACGATAACCGGGTAGCCGATTTCCTGGACGAAAGTAAATGCTTCATCAAGATTATGAATAATTTCACTATCCGGTACCGGCTCATTCAGTTCATTCATCAGCTTTCTAAAAAGGTCTCTGTCTTCTGCCTGCTGAATGGCATCTAACTTGGTTCCAAGAATTTCAACGTTACACTCATCAAGGATACCACTTTCTGACAGTTCAACTGCCAGGTTCAGCGCAGTCTGACCGCCAAGTGTCGGCAGCAGCGCATCAGGTCTTTCCATTCTGATAATTCTGCTGATAAATTCAACTGTAAGAGGTTCCATATATACTTTATCTGCAATTTCAGTATCAGTCATAATCGTTGCAGGATTTGAATTAACCAGCACGACGCGATAGCCTTCTTCTTTTAAGGCAAGACAGGCCTGTGTGCCTGCATAATCAAATTCAGCTGCCTGTCCGATGATAATTGGACCTGACCCGATCACTAAAATGGTTTTAATATCTGTACGCTTAGGCATATTGAATTTCCTCCTCTTCCATCAGTTGAATAAAACGATCAAATAATTCATTTGCATCCTCAGGACCCGGTGAAGCTTCAGGGTGATACTGCACAGAAAATGCTGGATGTTCTCTGTGTGCAATCCCTTCAACTGTCCCATCGTTTAATGCTTTATGTGTCACAATAAAATCTGTTGTGAGCAGTGAGTTTTCATCAACTGCATATCCGTGGTTCTGCGCTGTAATAGCAACTTTACCTGACTCAAGTTCTTTTACAGGGTGATTCGATCCCCGGTGTCCGAATTTCAACTTGAATGTATCTGCACCTCCGGCAAGTGCGAGCAGCTGATGACCCAGGCAAATACCAAAGACCGGTACAGCTCCGACAAGTTCTTTAACTGCCTCTACTGATTCAGGTACTGACTTAGGATCACCAGGGCCATTTGAGAGAACAACTCCATCCGGATGAAGTCTCAGAATTTCTTTAGCTGACGTATGATATGGAACAACTATCACATCACACTGTCTGCGATTTAATTCCCTTAAAATGCCGTGTTTCATACCGTAATCAACTACTACAACGCGTTTTCCCCGGCCCGGACTTGGATAAGATGATTTTGTCGATACGCGGCTCACCTGGTCTGTAGCAAGCTCTGATGATTTCAGCTCAGATACCACCTGAGCGATATCAGCCGTATCAGCACAGATTCTTCCTTTCATCGTCCCGTAGCTTCTGATCAGCTTCGTCAACCTTCTCGTATCAATGCCTGAAAGTCCCGGGATTTTCTTCTCCTTCAGCAGGTCGTCAATGCTTGCTTCGCTTCTGAAGTTCGATGGCAGATCACATGCTTCACGAACGATCAGTGCTTTAATATATGGATGAATTGATTCGAAATCATCTCTGTTAATACCATAATTCCCGATCAGTGGATAAGTCAGGACAACCATCTGCGCACAATAGGATGGATCCGAGAGAATTTCCTGATAGCCTGTCATACCTGTATTGAATACAACTTCTCCCTCAGCATCTCCCATCCAGCCGAATCCTTCCCCTTTAAATACTGAACCATCTTCTAAAATTAGCAGTTTGTTTGTCATACGAGCTCCTCCTGAAATACAATTTTCCCTTTACTGATTGTCAGCACAACTTTTCCGCTTACCTGCTGATTGTTAAATGGTGTGTTTTTTCCTTTTGAACGGAAGCTTTCAGCCGTTATCTCACTCTCTTCAGTCAGATCAAGTAATACCAGATCCGCACTTGCCTGTTCTTCCAGTTTTCCTGCATCCAGTCCGAAAACAGCTGCCGGTTTTACTGCCAGCCATTCAATCAGCTGGTCAATATCCCAGCGTCCGGTTTCTACAAATGCTGTATTCAACAGCTGAAATGCTGTTTCAAGTCCTGTTATACCAAAAGGCGCTCTCAGCATCCCTTCATCTTTTTCCTCTTTCGCATGAGGCGCATGATCTGTAGCAATAAAATCGATGGTTCCATCTTCGAGTCCATCGATCAGTGCCTGCTGATCTTCCTTTGACCGGAGCGGAGGATTCATTTTAAAGTTCGCATCGTCAGCTGAAATCGCTTCTTCATTTAGTAACAGATGGTGTGGTGTAACTTCAGCTGTTACTTTAATACCTGCTTTTTTTGCATCACGAATTACTCTGACAGATTCTTTTGTAGACACGTGGCAAACGTGGTAGTGGCAGTCAGCTGCTTCAGCGAGCAGGACATCACGTGCGATCTGAACAGATTCACATACTGACGGAATACCCGGCAGTCCGAGTTCTCTTGAGCGTTGTCCATCATGCATACATCCGCCATGGATCAGACTGTTATCTTCACAGTGGGCTACGACTGCTTTACCTAATATTGCAGCTCTTTTCATGACCTGAAGCATCTGATCAGCACTTTGAATACCGACTCCGTCATCTGTGAAAGCAAAAGCACCCTGTGCTGCAAGTGCTTCTAAGTCATTGATCTCTTTACCTATAAGGTTTTTCGTAATGGAGGCATAAGGCAAAACAGGAATCAGTGCATCATCAGTTATTTTGTTCTGGATGTATTTAAGGGTTTCAACGTCATCCGGAACCGGTCTGGTGTTAGGCATTGCACAAACAAGCGTATATCCTCCACGTGCTGCAGCCTCTGTGCCCGTTTTAATTGTTTCTTTATGTTCCCCGCCCGGCTCTCTTAAATGAATGTGTACATCAACAAATCCAGGGGCGAGTGTCTTTCCTGAAGCCTCAATGACCTCCTCGTTATGTAAAGGGTTTAAATCACCAATTGACTGAATACTGTCTTCAGAGATTCTGACATCCGCCGTCCCATATCCAAATACATTTGCACCTTTAATTAATAAGTTCATGTTTTGTCTCCTCTCTTTTTGCAAGCACGAATTGAAGCATGGCCATTCTGGTGAACACACCATTTTTCATTTGTTTAAAAATGCGTGATCTTCCGCATTCAACCAGATCATCTGCAATTTCCACTCCTCTGTTGACCGGAGCAGGATGCATGATAATGCTGTTTTTTTTCATCTTTTTTTCTCTTTCTAAGGTCAGTCCATACTGATTATGATATTCCTGCTTTGTGAAGTTTTCTCCGAATGCATGCCTTTCATGCTGCACACGCAAAAGCATCAGGACATCACTTTCTTTTACAGCCTGATCCATTTCAATAAATGAGACATCTTCCATTTCAGGATCACGCCAGGCTGCCGGACCTGAAAAACTCACGTTTGCTCCGAGCCTCTTCAGTGCGTATGTGTTTGAGCGCGCCACCCTGCTATGTCTGATATCACCTGCAATTGTCACATTCAGGTCTTTGAAGCTTCCAAATTCTTGATAGATTGTAAGCAGGTCAAGCATACACTGCGATGGATGATGTCCCATCCCATCGCCCCCATTGATAAGTGAAATTGACACTTTGTCTTTCAGCGCATCAAAGTATCTCTCCTCACTGTGACGGATCACTGCAACATCCACACCAATTGCTTCAAGCGTTTTAACTGTGTCATACAGTGACTCACCCTTACTGATTGAAGCCGTGCCGGCATCAAATGAAAGGACGTTCATGCCAAGCTTTCTCTGTGCCATTTCAAAGCTGCACTTCGTTCTTGTGCTGTTTTCAAAAAACAGATTAACTGCATATAGATCCGGTCTTGGGAGCGGCTTATGATTTTTCAGTGCTTCTGCCTGGTGAAGTACCTCATAAATATCATCAACTGTCAGTTCATCAAGTGTAAGAAAATGCATGGTTGAACCTCCTTGTAAATGTCACTTTAATATTCTGCTTCTCTATAAAAAAACCGCTTTTTGAGAGGAGTCTCAAAAAGCGGTTTTAGACAGACTGATGCTGTCATAAACCCTTTTGAAAGCCTCTCTGGACTTCATTTAAAAGGATTGTTATGCGGCTTTATTTTCATTAAACAGTGTTTCTTCTTCCGGCTTTCGTCCAGGTAAAATCAGGTTCAGTGCAATGCCGATAATCGCTGCAAGTGCCATACCCGGCAGTACGAAAGACTCTGTAAATTGTACATATGCACCGCCAACTCCAATGATCATGATGACTGAAGCGATGATCAGGTTACGTTTATAAGAAAAGTCCACTTTCGCTTCAATCAGCATTCTGAGCCCGCTTGAAGCAATGATGCCAAACAGCAGAATTGATACCCCGCCCATCACAGGTGTCGGGATTGAGCTGATCAGCGCAGATACTTTACCGACAAATCCGAAGAAGATTGCAAGGACTGCTGCGCCTCCAATAACAAACACACTGAAGATTCTTGTGATTGCAAGTACTCCGATGTTTTCACCGTAAGTTGTGTTTGGCGGTCCACCGATCATTGATGCGATCATTGTGGCAACCCCGTCACCTAGCAGTGATCTGTGTAATCCCGGCTTTTCCAGGAAGTTTCTTCCTACTACTTTACTGACCACCATCTGATGACCTGTATGCTCTGACAGTGTAACAATTGCCACCGGAACCATAATTGCAATGGCTGTCCATGAGAAGCTTGGCGTATAATCCACAAACGGCATGTAAAGATCCGGTACTGCAAACCATGGTGCATCAATCACTTGCTGGAAATTAACGAGCCCTGCAAACATTGCTGCAATGTAACCCCCTGTAATTCCTACAAGAACCGGGATCAGTCCGAAAAAACCTTTGAAGTAAATAGAAGCAATAATCGTAATAGCGAGTGTAATCAGTGCAACTGTGATATGAGTTCCGCTGTATACAAACTCAGTTGGGTCTGCCAATGGATTTTCATACATTGCCATATTGACAGCCGTACCTGCCAGGCTTAGCCCGATCACGATAATGACCGGTCCTACCACAACAGGTGGGAGTATTCTCATTAACCAGTTCACTCCGAATTTATAGATCAGCATCGCGACTGCACCGTAAGCAAGTCCCGCAAAAAATGCGCCGAGCATGGCTGCCTGTGGTCCTCCTAGTTCAGTAGCGGCGATAATCGGGGCGATGAAAGCGAATGATGATCCCAGATATGCAGGAATCTGACCTTTTGTAATGATCAGGTAGGCGATTGTTCCAAGTCCGCTTGAAAGAAGAGCTGTACCCGGGCTTAAGCCCACCAGCATCGGCACAAGAACTGTTGCTCCGAACATAGCGAAAAGGTGCTGAAGGCTGAGCGTCAGCCACTGATTTAACTTTGGTTTTTCTTCAACATCAAGAAGCGGTTTTGCTGTTTGTGTGTTTGTCATCGACGTTTCCTCCTAATAAAAAACCTCTTTGCCGAAAAGCATGGCAAAGAGGTTCATGAGGATATACATATCCCCCGTCGTCTCCTTTGCCAGCCTCTCGGGACTGCATTAAAGGATTTATTTGTGTATGGTTACCTGTTCATTTTGATCTGTTTCGTTTAATTCCACACTGATTTTTTCAGTACTGGATGTCGGGATATTTTTTCCGACAAAATCAGCTCTGATCGGAAGCTCTCTGTGCCCGCGGTCGATCAGTACTGCAAGCTGGATCTGAGTCGGCCTGCCAGTGTCCATAATGGCATCCATTGCTGCTCTGACCGTTCTTCCGGTGTAGAGCACATCGTCAACTACAATTACTTTTTTATTATTAATTTCAAGTGAAATGTTTTTACTGTGCACAACCGGCTCGCCGGAAATATGTTTTTTTTCAAGGTCATCACGATACATCGTAATGTCCAGCTCACCGACTGGTACACTAACCTGTTCGATCGCCTCAATTCTTTCTTTCAGGCGTTCTGCTAAATAAATGCCTCTGGTTTTAATACCTACCAGCACGCAATCTTCAACGCCTTTGTTACGCTCAATGATTTCGTGGGCAATTCTGGTTAGCGCCCGTTTCATCATCTGCTCATCCATCACGACAGTTGCAGACATCTGATCATTCCTTTCGATATATAAAAAACCCTCCCGGCTGAAGACAGACGGAAGAGCAGTAATATACCTGGTACATTCGCTAAGCCTTCCCTGTCTCTCTGGACCGGATTAAAGGTTTCAGTTATTGAGTTGTTCTCAGTTTAAACTTTCATGCGAACAATGTCAATGTTCGTTCTTAAGTTTTTCAACAAATTCTTTAAAGCTCTCAGGTGCCGGTGCTTGAAATTCCATATATTCTTCCGTTGATGGATGAACAAACCCAAGTACACCTGCATGTAGTGCCTGACCATTCAGATCAGGTGTTTTACGCGGGCCGTATTTTGGATCACCAGCTAACGGAAAGCCGATATGTTTCATATGAACACGGATCTGATGGGTACGTCCTGTTTCAAGAATGCACTCAACAAGCGTAAAATCTTTAAAACGTTCAAGTACATTAAAGTGTGTAATTGCCTGTTTACCGCCATCTACTACCGTCATGCTCTGACGGTCTTTTTTATCGCGACCGATCGGCGCATCAATTGTACCCGCATCATGTGTAATGACACCGTGAACAACCGCTGTATATTTTCTTGTTACACTTTTATCCACTAGCTGCTGTACGAGCTTTTCGTGAGCTGAATCGTTTTTTGCTACCATCAAAAGGCCTGAGGTGTCCTTATCAATCCGGTGAACAATGCCTGGACGCAGGACGCCGTTGATGCCTGAAAGGTCTTTACAATGTGCCATGAGTCCATTGACGAGCGTACCTGTCAAATGACCGGGAGCAGGGTGAACGACCATCCCTTTTGGCTTATTTACTACGAGTACATCTGAATCCTCATAGTAAACATCCAGGTTCATTTCTTCAGCTTCCACGTCAAGTGGTTCCGGATCAGGAATCTCAACCTGTACTTCAACACCAGGTACGCATTTGTAATTCGGTTTTGTTGTTGAACCGTTTACTGTTACGTTTCCTTCTTTAATCCACTGCTGTACCTGCGATCTTGACCAGTTATACTCAAGCCCTGCGAGTACTGCATCAAGGCGTTTTCCTTTTTCATTTTCCTGTATTGAGTGTTGAATGTTTTCCATTTTTCTTCCTCTTTTCTTGCACTTCTTCTAAAATCATTTGAAGAAATAACATGATTACTCCAATTGTCAGTGCCGCATCAGCAATATTAAAAATAAAGTTGAAGAACGTAAACTGTAGAAAGTCTACAACTTCCTGCCTGAAAATACGGTCAATAAAGTTCCCGACTGCTCCACCGAGTAACACCATCAGACTTGCACTGAATAATTTATTCCCTTTAGCATGTTTGTGATAATAATAAAGAATTCCTGCAATGACTACCAGTGTGACAATATAAAACAGCCACATCTGTCCTTCAAGCATCCCCCATGCTGCACCTGTATTACGATGCGAGGTCAGGTAGAAGAAACCATCAATCACATTGATTGATTCCCCCACTTCCATATTCCGGACCACCAGCCACTTTGTCAGCTGATCCACTGCAATAATAAATAAAGCCAGCAAATAATAGATCACTTGTCTACCTCCGTTATCTCGTTGCAAACCCTTAAAGTATTGTAGCATAATTCAGCACCGCAGACATGATTACAGCAGATGTTTTGCAAATAGTTTGGCCGAATATGAACAATGACAATGATTTGTTTATAACCTCGTTCGATTTTGGCTCATTTACAGAATAAGAAAAGAAAGCTGAAATCAAGCTAGCTTGAATTTTAGCTTTCTTTTCTTATTCTGTACTTTTCAAGCTCTGCTTGAAAAGCCATGCCTGCAAGCAGGCATGGAATGAGCTAAAATCTCTGCACTCACAAAATAAAAAGCTGCCGGTATCAATTGAACTGCGCCCTGTCAAGTAGACAGTAAAAAAGAAAAAAGGTTAGAACTACGCTACGGCCTGGTATCGATACTCCATCGGTGCCAGGTTGTTTAATTTTTCTTGATAACGTCCCTCGTTGTAAAATCGCATATATTGATCGATGTCGTTGACTAATTCTTCATAGCTCTTGTACGGTTTCAATGCATATTTCTCGCATTTGAAGTGACCGAAGAAGCTCTCTATCGGCGCGTTGTCGATACACTTCCCGACACGGGACATACTCCGCGTGATCCCTGCCTCTGTCGTGATGTAGCGATATTCTTTCGATGTATACTGCGACCCTCGGTCACTATGGAGTAGAGGCATTGCGTCTGGGTTCGCTTCGATGGCCGCCTTCAGCGTATCCATCACCAAAGGGTTGTTGTTGAAGTGACCGATCTTATAGGCTACGACAGACCCGTCGTACAAGTCCTTGATCACACTTAAATAAGCCTTGTGCCCAAGACCGTAATGGAGGTGTGTGATGTCCGTCACCCATTTCTGATTGGGCTGGCTCGCTGTGAACGCGCGATTCAAGATGTTGTCCTCGATGTTGACGTAGCTGGTCTTCGTACAGTAGCCGTTCGACCGGCGGATAAAGGATTTCAGGTCGAGCTTGATCATCAGACGACGGATCCGTTTGCGATTGTACTGCTTCTTGAACTGACGGTTGATGAACAAGGTGATCCGTCGGTAGCCTAGGATCCCTTGATGTTTGTTGAACATCTTCTTGATCTCCCCGAGTAGCCATTCATTTTCTTCCTCTTGGTCAGTCGGTGTATGGTTCAGCCATTTGTAGTAACCGGATCGCGACACGCCGACCAGCTGGCAAAGCAGTTGAATCGGTGTCTTCGTCTCCTCATGGTAATCATGGATCGCCTGGAACCGATGTAGATGACTGCCTATTCGCGCATTCTGTCCCTCCTTTCGATCTCCTTCAGCTTTTTTAAGAGGCCGTTCTCCGCCTCAAGGTATTGATTGCGATGGTCCAGTTCTTTGATGCGGAGCTTCAGTTTCTCTACTTCTGTCAGGTCCGGCTTAGACTCCAGGGATTTCCCGCGGCGATCGTGAAGTGCCGTCTCTCCGTCAGCCTGATATTTCCGTACCCATCCATAGACCTGTTGATACGAAACCTGATATCTCTCCGCAGCCCCGTGATAGTCAAGGTCGTGGGCGATTGCGAATTGGACGATCTCTATCCGTTCCTCAAATGTCGTCTTTCGTCCTCTGTTCATCTCTCTACTTCCTTTACTAGTGGATTTTATATCTTTTCCACTAGTGTAACGCTTTATCCACCTTCGTAAAACAGAGGAGGTTGAGATGTTGAAACGAGCACAGGTCTCACTGAGGCTACCGTGACCCGCCAGATAATAGTCCACTGCCTGTCGTTTCAATTCTTGGGAGTACTCTTTCCAGGTCTTCGATTCCTTTAATCCGTCGATTCCATCAGATTGATATCTACGGACCCACTCTCGGATGGTCGTCTGGGCAACACTGAATTCCTTAGAGACCACATTCGTCGGCTTCTTCTCATCTAAGACACATAACACCACTTTCAATCTTTCATCTAACATATGATTAGTTACTCGTTTAGACATAAAAATGCCCCCTTCATAGTAGTAGAGAATTTTTATTATTTCTCTGTCTACTTTGAAGGGAGCATATCACAATAACCGGCAGCTCTTAGTAATTTATTCTGCAGCAACGTCTGCGTAGTTTTCTTTTACAACTGTCGCACATCTAGTGCAAAGTGTCGGGTGGTCGCTGTCTTTTCCAACGTCAGTTGTCACAGTCCAGCATCTTTCACACGTTTCACCTTCAGCTTTTTCAACAGATACCGTGTGGCCTTCAAACTTAATTGCCTGTTCCGGTACATTATCAGTTGAAGTTGCAAGTTCAAAATCAGAAACGATAAACAGCTGCTTCAGGTCCTCATTGACAGAAGAAAGTAATTCATACGTCTTTTCATCCGCATAAAGTGTTACTTTCGCTGCAAGAGACTTACCAATCAGCTTACTGCTTCTTGCTTCCTCAAGCGCTTTTAATACATCATCTCTTATATCAAGGAACGCATTCCACTTTTCAAGCAGTGCTTTTTCCTTGTCATACGTTTTTGTCTCAGGCATATCAGTCAGCTGTACACTTTCTTCTTCGACACCAGGGATGAACGTCCATACTTCATCAGCAGTGTGAGAAAGAATTGGAGATAACAGCTTAACCAATGACACAAGTGACTCATACATAACTGTCTGCATAGCACGGCGATCCTGATGGCCTTCAGCTTCGATATACAAAATGTCTTTTGCAAAATCGAGGTAGAACGAACTCAAATCTGTCGTACAGAAATTATTAATTGTATGGTAGATCGATGCAAATTCATAATTTTCATATGCATTTGTCACTGATTTTACTACCTGATTCAATCTCACCATCATAAACTGGTCAACTTCTCTTAAGTCATCAAACGATACAGCATCTTTTGACGGGTCAAAATCAGCCAGATTCGCTAATAGGAAACGAAGTGTATTACGCATCTTACGGTAAACTTCAGCAACCTGTTTTAAAATCGGATCAGATACACGGACATCTGCCTGGTAATCCACTGAAGCAACCCACAGGCGGAGAATATCTGCTCCAAGCTGATTCATCACCTTAGAAGGCAAAACAACGTTACCAAGAGATTTACTCATCTTACGGCCATTTCCATCAAGTGCAAATCCGTGGCTCAATACGCCTTTGTATGGTGCTTTACCTGTTACGGCAACACCTGTTGTCAGTGATGAGTTAAACCAGCCTCGATACTGGTCACTTCCTTCAAGATACAGGTCAGCTGGACGCTGCAGCTCATCGCGAACTTTCAGCACAGATTGATGGGATGAGCCGCTGTCGAACCAGACGTCCATAATATCCTGTTCCTTCGTGAAACGGCCATTCGGACTGCCTTCATGCGCATAGCCGTCCGGAAGAAGATCTTTTGCCTCCCGCTCAAACCAGATATTTGACCCGTGTTCCGCGAAAAGATTTGAAACATGATCAATCGTTTCTTCCGTGATGATCGCATCCCCATTTTCAGCGTAGAATACAGGGATTGGCACACCCCATGCACGCTGTCTTGAAATACACCAGTCGCCGCGGTCACGTACCATATTGAATAGTCTAGTTTCACCCCATGCCGGGACCCACTTTGTATCCTGTACTGCCTGCATAAGCTCTTCTCTGAATTTGTCGATTGAAGCAAACCACTGTGCCGTTGCACGGAAGATAATCGGCTTTTTCGTTCTCCAGTCATGTGGATAGCTGTGCGTGAAGAACTCAAGCTTTAATAAAGCACCTGCTTCTTCAAGTTTTTCAGTGATCGGCTTATTGGCTTTATCATAGAACAACCCTTCAAATCCAGGTGCTTCATCAGTGAACACACCGCGGTCATCAACCGGGCAAAGCACATCAAGTCCATATTGTTTTCCGACGATAAAGTCATCTTCACCGTGTCCTGGTGCTGTATGAACACAACCGGTTCCCGCATCAGTTGTTACATGTTCTCCGAGTACAACAAGTGATTCACGGTCATATAAAGGATGTACAGCTGTTACATGCTCAAGCTCTGACCCTTTATAAGTCGCAGTGATATCAGCTTTGTCCCAGCCCATTGTTTCCTGAACGCTTTCAAGCAGCTCTTTAGCAACAACGAATTTTTTGCTGCCAGTGTCAGCAACAACGTATTCAAGTTCCGGATGCAGAGCAATTGCAAGGTTTGCAGGAATTGTCCATGGTGTTGTTGTCCAGATCACAAATGCAGCATCCTGATCCAGCTTACCTTTGCCATCTTTTACATCAAAAGATACATAAATAGATGGTGAACGCTTATCCTGATACTCGATTTCTGCCTCAGCAAGTGCAGATTCACTTGAAGGAGACCAGTAAACAGGCTTTTTGCCTTTATAAATATAACCTTTTTTCGCCATTTCACCGAATACACGGATTTGTTCCGCTTCATATTCAGGATTTAGTGTGATGTAAGGATTATCCCAGTCACCGCGTACCCCGATACGCTTGAATTGCGTGCGCTGATTATCGATCTGCTGCAGCGCATACTCAGCACACTTTTCACGGAATTCAGCGACGGTCATCTCTTTACGCTTTACACCTTTATTTGTAAGCGCCTGTTCAATCGGAAGACCATGAGTATCCCAGCCCGGAACGTATGGCGCCTGGAATCCACTCATTGATTTGTAGCGGACAATGAAGTCTTTCAGTACTTTGTTCAGCGCATGACCCATGTGAAGGTCTCCGTTTGCATATGGAGGACCGTCGTGAAGAACAAATAAAGGTCTTCCGGCTGTTCTTTCCTGTACTTTTTTATAGATATCCATTTCTGCCCACTTTTCCTGCATTTCAGGTTCGCGGTTTGGCAAGTTGCCACGCATTGGAAATGCCGTCTTTGGCATTAATAAAGTATTTTTGTATTCCATCTTTTTCTCCTCCTGTGTTCATAAAAAATAAGGCCTTGTTAAAGCTGGCAGTTGATTTCCGTTTCAGGGGGGACGCTTTCCGCGGACGAACGCTCTAGCCTCTTCAGGCAGAAAACCACTGCCTTCCGGGGTCTTTCATGATCGTTTTTTAAGCAGGAGTCGCCCCCTTCCCCTTCAATCAACAGCTGTGCAGGTACCTCAATAGCCTTTAACATAACTAAAAATCAAAAAAGCTCCCCCATCCCTGGTAAAGGGACGAGAGAGCTTGTGCTTCACGCGGTACCACCCTTATAGAAAAAGATCAGACTTTTTCCACTTAAGTAACGGTTAACGCTGTCACACGTTCAGACTTACTTCGTTCAGTCTGAAAACTCAGGGATGATTTTCCTCTGACATTCCGTTTCGGGCTTTCACCATCCCCGAATCGCTATCGCCGGTATTTAAGTCAGTGTACTGTTCCCTTCAAAGTTGGTTCAATATATAAGTGCAGATTGAATTACAATTTAACAGTTTAATTATAGTAACATAAGTATGATACGTCAATATTTCTTATTCGTGCTCAGGTGTCAGGCTTTTTAGCTCTTCTGTATCAAGGTCATATTCCATCAGTTCATCCCAGTCATCATGACTGATCAGGTCCAGCTGAGCTTCAATCAGCATTTTGAATCGTGTACGGAAAACCTTGGACTGTTTTTTCAGGTCTTCAATTTCAAGCGCAATTTTACGTGCTTTCGTTAATGATTCATTCACAATACGGTCTGCATTCTTTTCCGCTTCTTTTACAATAAGCTTTGCTTCTTTTGATGCACTGCGCTTTACTTCTTCTGCTGCTTCCTGGGCGACGACAATTGATTTATTTAGCGTTTCTTCAATTGTTGTAAAATGACCGAGTCGTTCAGTATGATTATTCAGCTTTTCTTCAAGCTCTTTCTTTTCACGCAGGACAAGTTCATAATCTCTCATCACGTGATCAAGAAATTCATTCACTTCATCTTCATCGTAGCCTCTGAATCCGCGGCTGAAATCTTTATTATGTATATCGAGTGGCGATAGTGGCATAATGTGCACCTCCGTGTCTTTTTAATCTATACTCCATTATACTGATGATTCGACGTTTTGTGTAAAAATCCTTCTAATTCCTTCACTAAGATTGCAGAAAATAAAAATTCAGTCTGATTTTATCTTTCTTTGTCACTCCGCTGCGCTCACCAACACGCATTCTGCCATAGCCTCTGACAGAGATCATATCACCCTGATCAAGCTCAAAAGATATTTTTTCTTCCTGTCTGAAGTTTACTTTCACCTTACCTCCCTGAATCAGCAGCTGTGCCTTTTGTCTTGAGATATTCACCGCTCCGGCAAGCACTGTATCAAGCCTCATTGAAGAGACAAGTACATTTTTCTCTGTCCATTTGTTCTCCGGCAGGATCCTGTTTTCCCATTTCTCTTCTGTTACATTGACTTTCGCTTTCCCTGCCTGAACCAGGTTCATGAGGAGAAAATCCTTCATGTCTTTCGTAGTTACAAGCTGAATACGATCCCTTGAAGTCAGAATATCTCCAAGTGCTTCCCGCTTGATTCCAAGTCCCATGAGTGATCCTAAAATATCACCGTGTGAAAGCTGAACAAACTTGGATGGAAATCCGATATCGAGCAGTACTAGCTCAAAGTCATTTCTTTCGGGAGACAGATAATCGGGGTAGATGAGCCCTCTTTTCCTTTCGCCCTCTTCTGATCCACCTTCAAAAGCCACTTTTATGTCACCTGCTGATCCGATAATTGCCTGCATAATATGCTGCTGGCGCGGATCGAGAAAAGCCGTGAGCCTCGGGGCATATTTGATTTCAACATCCTGCTTCCAGTCCATTACCTGATCTATAAATCCTCTTTCTTCTTCACGAAAATGCTGATACACTGACATGATTTCACATCCTTTTATAAAAGAAAACCCGGTGATTGCCACCGGGTTAGTGCTTTAAGTAATCATAAAGTATAATTGCTGCAGCCCTGACCTCGCAAGGTTAAGTGCAATAATTGCAACAAGTGGTGAGATATCGATCATCCCAAGAGGCGGTATGATTTTTCTGAAGGGCTCCAGATAAGGCTCACAAATTTTTGCAAGAATCTGTCCGAAGCTGCTTTCTCTGGCATTAGGAAACCAGGAAAGAAGGATATAAATAATCAGTGCAAAACTGAAAAAAGTTAATAATGTATCCAACACTGAAAAGACTAAACCTAAAACACTTTGCATGCTGCTTTTAACCACCCATCATTTTAATCTTCTTGAATCAGGTCAGTAATATTTCCGCTGACCTCTATATTATCAGGTGTACATAAAAAGATATCTGTACCCACACGCTGAATATCTCCGCCAATTGCATATACAGTTCCGCTAAGGAAATCCACGATCCGTTTTGCCTGATCCTTGCTGATTCTCTGCAGATTCACTACAACTGCACGGTGGCTTTTCAGATGATCTGCAATTTCCTGCGCCTCAGCATACATTCTTGGTTCCATTAATACCATTTTAGACGACTGCTGAACGCTTTGGAGACTGACTACATTATGCTTTTGCGCAGGCTTTCTGACGCTTCTTACTTCCTCAGGTGTTTCTTCAGATACTTCTTCCATGTATTCCTCTTCTTCACCAAAGAAAAAATCTTTGAATTTCGTTTTCATCCCCATAAAACGGATTTCCTCCTTTATTCTCCGACGAGCGAAGATCCGATTCTTATGTAGGTAGCTCCTTCTTCAATGGCAATGGTGAAGTCATTTGACATTCCCATTGACAGCTCAGTGCAGGGTGCATGCTGCAGGTTTTTTGCAGCAATTGAGTCTCTCAGCACTGCCAGCTGTTTGAAACAGCTGCGGATCACCTCTTCATCTTCAGTCAGCGGCGCCATTGTCATTAATCCAATTACATTTATTTTATCATAGTTTGCGAGTTCTTCGACAAATTGTCCTGCATTTTCTGGAGAAAGTCCATGTTTTTGTTCTTCTCCTGACACATTTACCTGCAGAAAACAATCGATTTTATGTTCAGCACGCTTTTGAATTTCTTTTGCCAGTGACAGTCTGTCCAGCGAATGCAGAAAGTCAATTTCATTAATGACGTTTTTCACTTTTCTTGACTGGAGAGAACCGATATAGTGCCATTTCACATTTCCGGATACAGCCTCACTTTTCTCACTGAAGCCTTCAGGGCGGTTTTCACCAAGATGAATGAGCCCTGCATCAACAGCTTCCTGTGTACGCTCATTACTGACGTATTTCGTTACAGCTACAATTTTCACTGAATCAGCCTGTCTTCCTGCCCGTTCACAGGCTGAATAGATTTCTTTATTAATTAAATCTAGCTTCTCAGATACCTTCACTTACAATTCCCTCCATCCAATGACTGCAGACATCCGGCCTGTTTTCCCCTGGTCTCTTCTATGTGAAAAGAATAAATCATCAAAACAGGCTGTACACATTCCACTTACTTCAATGTTCTGCTCTTTTACACCGGCTGCGATCAGCAGCTGCCTGTTAAGTTCCTGCAAATTCAATCTGAATTGCCCTTGTCCAAGCACTTCACAGACAAGATCCTTTGAGACATGTAAAGGGATCTGATCAATCACCCGCTGGTCAACCTGATAGCAGCAGTCGCCTATTGATGGTCCAATCATTACATGTACTTTATCTGCACAGACTCCCGCGTCAGCAGCCTGTCTGATCATTTCGCCTGCAATATTGCCGACTGAACCTTTCCATCCTGCATGAGCCACACCGGCATATCCGGTTTCCGGCTCAGCAAAATAGATTGGAACACAATCTGCAAATCCGAGAGATAAACCGATCCCCCGGTCAAATGTCCAGAGGCCGTCTGCAGCTTTAACGGCTCCATCATATGATTCTATACCCATTCCTGCATGACGTGATGTTACCTGAACCACACGGGTGCCATGCACCTGGTCTGCATAAATCCATTTTTTTAATTCCCAACCGCTGTTTTTGGCTACAATATTACGATTATTGATTACATCTTGACCTATATCATTTACATGCAAACCGGTATTTAATGTTGAAAATTCCCCTTTGCTGACTCCGCCGTTCTTTGTAGTAAAGATCGCAGTCAAATCCGGAAATTGTTTTTTCCAATTAGATGATTCCAGAAATGTATTTGTCTGGTCGATGTTCATTAAGATCAAAACCTTTCTGTGCACACAGAGATTCTCTAAAAGTGTATCATAAAACTGCGAAAATCTCTTTAATTGATTAGCCCGTCAGCTTTATCAATATTTTTCACCAGAATTACATCATTACCGATCTTTGCAACATCCTTCCATTTGATTCTGACTTCTTCACCACGGTTGAACCAGCCTCCGGAGGACTGCAGCACAAACGAATCAATCATCCCTGTATACACGTTTAAATCGATATCTGCAATCAGGCCAAGCTTCTTTCCATCTGTAATCGAGACCACATCTTTAGATTGAAGATCTGAAATTCTCATCATTATCTCCCCCTTACACTATTCTATGCAAGGAGGCATGTTTTACGATGCAATGAAAAAGAACCTGTGACAATATAGTCTCAGGTTCTTCAATCTCTCCGCTTAGTTTTACTAAAGCAGTATTTGAAAATTGATATACTTTCACTTTAAGAAAAGTATTTATTCATCTGCTTAATTGCTCCCTTTTCAAGACGGGAGACTTGTGCCTGGGAGATTCCGATCTCTTCAGCGACCTCCATTTGCGTCTTACCATTAAAAAAGCGATTTTTAACAATCAGACGTTCTCTTTCTTCAAGATCAAGCATCCCTTCTCTGATTGACAGCTCCTCAATCCAGCGATCATCGCTGACGCGGTTATCCTTTACCTGGTCCATAACATAGACCGGGTCTCCTCCATCCTGATAAACCGGTTCAAATAACGATACCGGTTCCTGAATCGCATCAAGTGCAAAAACAATATCTTCTTCAGGGATATCAGCGCGCTTAGCAATTTCACTAATTGTAGGTTCCTTTGAAGTTTCAGATATGAGTTCTTCTTTCGCTTTTAAAGATTTATAAGCAATGTCTCGAAGCGATCTTGATACTCTAATCGGGTTGTTATCTCTCAGATGCCTTCTGATCTCTCCGATAATCATCGGAACAGCATAAGTTGAAAAGCGCACATTCTGGCTCAGGTCAAAATTATCAATTGATTTTAACAGGCCGATACAGCCCACCTGAAACAGATCATCAGGATTCTCGCTCCTGTGACTAAAGCGCTGAATCACACTCAGTACAAGTCTCAGGTTGCCGTAAACAAGTTTTTCTCTCGCATCACGATCACCGCTTTGAAAAGCAGAGAAATAAGCTCTCATTTCTTCGTTTTTATAAATTGGAAGTGAAGACGTATCGACACCGCAAATTTCAACTTTCCGGGACATGAGATTTTCCTCCAGTCGGGAGTAATTGTTCTCGTTCAGTATGTCCCTGCTGGTAAAAAATATGCGGGCAAACACTGCAGGAAAAGAATGGCTTTTAAACCAGTTTTGCTACTTCTCTTTGCAGCCTTTTTATAATCCGTTTTTCCAGTCTTGATATGTAGGACTGGGAGATTCCCATCATATCTGCTACATCTTTTTGGGTATGCTCTTTTCTGCCATTCAATCCGAACCTTGATTCTATAATAAATGATTCTTTTTCATCTAAAATATTTAATGCCTGATAAAGAAGAACCCGATCCATCTTCTCTTCGATTCCTTTGACGATTAGATCGTTTTCTGTCCCCATCACATCAGACAACAAAAGCTCATTTCCATCCCAATCCGTGTTAAGCGGCTCATCAAATGATACTTCAGATCTTAATTTACTTGTTCTTCTCAGGTACATAAGAATTTCATTTTCGATACATCTGGATGCATAAGTGGCAAGTTTAATATTCTTCTCAATGTTAAATGTATTAATTGCCTTAATCAGTCCGATCGTACCTATACTGATCAGATCTTCTAAATTAATACCGGTATTCTCAAATTTTCTCGATATATAGACAACAAGTCTGAGGTTTCTTTCGATCAATAAAGATCTCGCCTGCTCGTCTCCTTGCGCCAGCCTTGCCAACACTTTGGCTTCTTCAGGCCTTTCAAGCGGAGATGGGAGTGCTTCACTACCTCCAATATAATGAATTTCTTTCGCTTTTATTTTGCCGGCAACCTGTACAAGCCATAATTGAACTTTCTTTTTCGCATCCAGTAAATTCAATTCACAGCACTCCTTATTTTTGATAGCATTGCAGCATTTGCATAGGACTCAACAGACAATGACACGACTGCTCTACATAATATTGTTCTTTGCTGAACACCACCGGGATGTTTTCAAATACAAATGTCTTTCCGTTTGACGTAACTTCTACTTTTTCACATTCAACTCCAAGCAGAATTTCACATGCTGAATGTACTGATTTTGAAGGGATAAACGAAATTCTCTCTTTCCACTGATCGGGACATTCTGAAATGCCATTCAGATAGGCAACTACTTCCTCAGGTAACAATTCTGAGGAGACATTGGCATCAGCAAACATCACAGGCTTACCGCTAAAAGGGGCAGAAAGTGCATTGCCTGAATCAAGGTACCCTTTTCCAACCCAAATTGCTTGCCCCTGCTTAAGCTTAACCTCACAGATAAAAGAAGCTTGTACAGATGAAAAACTGATCCAGTCAACAGCCTTAATTGAAAAGATCAGATGACCAATCAAAAAAATAAATAATAAAATCACACATAGATAAAATACCTGAAAATTCAGTAAACTAACTGTATAAAGCGTCATGGAGCCTGAAGAAAAAATAAATAATAAAATAAGTGCTGCATGTAATACCATTTGTCTTTTAACAGTATATTTACTGATCACAAGAACAGACATTGCGGCTAAAAAACCTGACAATTGAGGATGATAAGTTACTACAAGACTTTCCGTCAACGTATAGAGCATTAATATGCCACTCGCCAGACGGATATTAATTCCGGTCTTCAGACATCTGCTGACAGCGAACAATACAAGCAGTCCCCCACAAATATTTACAAGCAGTAAATACTCGAAATACAATGTCATTCATCCCGTCCTCCCAATAACCACATTCTACAAACAACCAAGAACGAAACTTGTCAATTTCTATAGCAGTTTTAATAAATCGTTGGATAAATTACGCCATCAAGCCACAAAAAAAAGAACCTGGGACAAATTGTCTCAGGTTCTTTAAAATCAATTATCCTCTGCGTCTGTTACGGTTGCGCAGGAAGGTCGGTATATCAAGTGTATCTTCGACAGGCTGCTGGTTGCGCTGTTCTGTCTGAGGCGCTTCTTCGCGCTCACGGTGATGCTGCTCACGCACAGGCTCTCTTTCTCTTTCACGCTTAGGTGGCTGAGGCTGCTGTCTTACCTGACCCCCCATTTGCGGACGTGCAGGCTTCGCCTGGTTCAGCTGTTCGTTAAACCCTGTTGCAATCACTGTAACCAGAATTTCATCTTTCAGATCTTCATCAATCACTGACCCGAAAATCATATTTACTTCCTGGTCAGAAGCACTCGCAACAATATCAGCAGCTTCCTGAACTTCATACAGGCTTAAGTTCGTTCCGCCGGTAATGTTCATCAGCACACCTTGTGCCCCGTCAATTGACGTCTCAAGTAATGGACTTGAGATTGCTTTTTTAGCAGCCTCTGAAGCACGGTTCTCGCCTGAAGCAATACCAATACCCATTAATGCAGAACCTTTGTTAGACATAATTGTCTTCACATCTGCGAAGTCGAGGTTGATCAGTCCAGGTACGGCGATTAAGTCAGAGATACCCTGAACACCCTGACGCAGTACATTATCCGCTTCACGGAATGCTTCAAGCATTGGAGTGCTCTTATCTACAATTTCAAGAAGTCTGTCATTTGGAATAACGATCAGTGTATCTACCGCTTCTTTCATCGAACTGATTCCGCCTGCTGCCTGCGTTGCACGCTTACGTCCTTCAAATGTAAATGGACGTGTTACAACTCCGACTGTCAGACTTCCAAGTTCTCTGGCAATCTGGGCAATGACAGGTGCAGCACCTGTTCCGGTTCCGCCACCCATACCTGCTGTAACGAATACCATGTCTGCGCCTTTGATTGCTTCTTCAATCTGTTCGCGGCTTTCTTCAGCTGCTTTTTTACCGACTTCAGGATTTGCACCTGCACCAAGACCGCGCGTAAGTTTACCACCGATCTGCATTTTAATTTCAGCTTTTGAAAGATTCAGTGCCTGTGCGTCTGTATTTACTGCTATAAATTCTACTCCCTGCACACCGTGCTCGATCATACGGTTAACAGCATTGTTTCCGCCGCCGCCTACACCGATGACTTTAATCGTTGCCAGGGAATCAACATTCGTATCGAAATCTAACATCGCAAATCCTCCTAATTCAAATTACTTTCCGGATCCCCTTATTCAAAGAAGTATCCAAACAGTTTTTTAAATCTTCCCTCTTCATTTTTCTGCTTTGGCTTTTGCTGCTTTGTACCTGATTCAGTGTTTCTAGGTTTTTTCTGAGCATATTCATGCTGATCATACTCTGAAGCTGAAGGCTGCTTATCAGCCTGCCCCTGAAGTTTGGCATGTTTATATGCATATTTAATTAATCCTACTGCTGTTGTATATTGAGGTTCTCTTACCCCGATATAATCCGGTACAGCTACACGAACCTGGTTTTGCAATACTGCCTGTCCAAGTTCCAGCACACCAGGCATCGCAGCTGATCCGCCAGTCAGAAC
The DNA here is from genome assembly GCF_044789845.1 of Jeotgalibacillus malaysiensis. NCBI lineage: Bacteria > Bacillati > Bacillota > Bacilli > Caryophanales > Caryophanaceae > Jeotgalibacillus > Jeotgalibacillus malaysiensis. The sequence continues at coordinate 1,548,506 of NZ_CP085252.1, read as the reverse complement.
AAATCCGCCAGGCAAATCATGGATGTTAAGCCTCTTTAGTTCATTCAATACCAGTTCAAACATTTCTTCCATTCGAACTTCTATAATATCAGAGATTTCCAGCTGATTAAATTGCTGATGCTGGTCACTTCCAATAATCGGTACACTGAATACTTCATCTTCTGATGCATAGTCATAAAACGCATGGCCATGTTTGCGCTTGATCTTTTCAGCATCATCCGTTGTCGTTCTTAGCCCGATTGAAAGATCTTTTGTGATATGTTCACCACCCGCAGGCACTGTAGATGCTGCGATCAGGTGACCATGTTCAAATACTGCAATACTGGTAGATCCTCCACCGATATCAATGATAGCAGTGCCGAGATCCTGTTCATCTTTTGACAGTGCAATTGTACCTGCAGCTAATGGCTGCAGGAAAATGTCTGCGACTTCAAGACCTGCCTTTTCCACACAGCGTAAAATGTTATGAAGCATCGTTTTTGAGCCTGTTACAACAGTACCTTCAAGTTCAAGTCTCACGCCGATCATCCCGCGTGGGTCTTTAATTTCATCAAGTCCATCCACGATAAACTGACGTGGTACGACGTTAATTAATTCTCTGTCCGGTGACATTGGCATAACCTGCGCTGCATCCAGTACACGCGCGATGTCCTCGTCACGGATTTCTTTATCATCTGTAGAAACTGCCACTACTCCATGGCATGGCTGCAGGGCTACATGGTTTGCTGGTATTCCGACAATTACGTTATGTATTGAAAGACCCGTCATCCGTTCAGCCTGATCGACTGCTTTTTGGATTGACTGTACGGTTTCATCAATATCTACAATTGATCCTTTACGGATTCCCTCGGATTTTACGTTTCCGACCCCAATAATATTAACTGAATCATGGACCAATTCTGCAATGACTACTTTCACAGAAGATGATCCTATGTCAAGACTGACATAATATTCGTTATTGCTCACGTGTGGCACCTCCTTCGAACCTTGTTCCCATTCATTTTAATCATTTAAATGTTCATTTTATCTGCTATTTATAAAAGCTTTTTTACAAGTTTCACCTTTGAAACCTCAATAGGTATAGTCTACACCAATTGAGATACTCAGAAAAGTAATAAATGACCGATATGACTGACAAATTCATACTTTAACAGGATTTACCCCTCTGAGTTTTCCTCAATGGTTGGGACATCGTTATCAGGTAATCCTTCAGCAGCTTCTTCAATCTGCTCTTCAAGCGCATCATCTGTATTCCCTTCCGCAGCTTCACCCGCATTATAAGCACGGAAATAAGAACCAACTTCCAGATCAATGATCCCTCTGACTTCAGGATCCAGCTGACTCACAATTGAAGGATAATGAGTCATTTTTTCAACAAGTGTGGGAATGACTGCATGAACTTCAAAACCGTCGTTCATATATATTATGATTCTATTGGAGTCAACTTCAGATGGAGAATAATGCACTTCAGAAATGGAGTTTAATACATTTCCCGGAAGGTCTGACAGAGCGGATGCAAGATCATTTACGATTTGTCCCTGCTGAAAGCCATTCAGTACCGGCGCACTGAAATCAATATCCTGCACAGGCAGCGGTTCACCAATAAAGCCATTTTCATATACAGCTCTATAAAGCTGCCCTTCCCTGCTGAGTGCTACTTTGTCAAATTCTTCAATGATCACTTCTACATTTAAAGGCAAATCCCTTTTAATTTCCGCATCTTTAATCATCTTATTATCTTTCAGTCTGTTTTCAGCTTCTTCAGTATTTAATGTCCAATACGGATCTCCGGTTGAAATACCACTCAATTGTACTGCCTGATCTTTAGAGATCCCGCTATTACCTGTTATTTGAATGTTCTGCACTTTACTGTAAGGTGATTGAAAGTACAGGACAATAATAATCATGAAGACGAATAGCAATACCACTCCAACTAAGCGCCTGTTTGCTCTTTTACGCCGGCGCTGTCTTAATTGCGGCACTCTGTCTTCAAGTGAGACAACCGGCTTGCGATTCATTCATTTCACTCCTGTCATGCGGTTACCCGCAATCACATTACTCTTTATAAATCTACCTTAATACTACACTATTGTACGCTTAGAACATACAGAAACTTGTTGATCGTCATGAAAATGTAAAATACCTACTTTCCTGTATGCCTGCTAATATTCAGTAATATTCCGCTCATACTCAGTACAACCATCAGGGAAGACCCGCCATAGCTGAAAAATGGCAGTGTAATACCGGTTACAGGAATCAGTCCGATCACAACTGAAATATTCATGACAGCCTGCAGGCCAAGCGAGATGGTAATCCCTCCTGCGAGCAGTTTACTGAAGCTGTCCGGTGCATGGATGGCAATCAGTATCCCGCGCCAGATGACAGCTGAAAATAAACAAACGATCAGAATGCTCCCTGCAAGCCCCAGCTCCTCAGCAGCAATGGCAAATATAAAATCATTTTGAGGTTCAGGCAGATAAAAATGCTTTTGCCTGCTCTCAAAGAAACCTGCACCAAAAAGCCCGCCAGGACCTGCCGCATACAGTGACTGGATAATCTGAAACCCTGCCCCGAGCGGATCCTGCCAAGGGTCTATAAAAGAATAGATCCTCTGCATTCTATATGGTGCAGCAATAACCAGACCCGCAAACCCTGCCATTCCGGCCCCGAACAAACATAAAAAAAACCGGATACTTACACCAGCTAAGAATAACAAAGATAAACCACTTCCAGCTAACACCGTCCCTGTTCCCAAATCAGGCTGAAGCATAATAATGCCAAAGGGGAATAAAACGACAAGCATCAGAAATACAGTCTGTTTAATTGAAAGTTTTTTGCTTTGCCTGCTGATCAATCCTGCGGTCAGCATCAGGACACCAGCCTTTGCCAGTTCAGCAGGCTGGATTGACAAAGGCCCGACACCGATCCAGCTTTGCGATCCGTTTCTTTCAAGACCGATACCCGGAATTAAAACAATCACAAGCAAAATGACCGTAACAAAATAAATAGATTTGGCATGTCTATACCAAAAAAGATAATCAACCTTTGATACAATCAGCATGACAACGAGTCCTGCAGCTAAATAAACAGCCTGTCTTGCCGAAAAAAAATGGGCATTACCGAAACGGTCTAATGCCCATACACTGCTTGCGCTATCGATTAACAAAACACCAAATACTGAACAGATCAGTACGAAAATAAAGAGTAGACGATCCATGCAACTCGTCCCTTCAACGTATTTACTTCAGCTTATTCACCGCTTCAATAAATATGTCTCCGCGAACTTCAAATGTTGGATACTGATCCCAGCTTGCACATGCAGGTGACAGCAGCACAACATCTCCACGTTCTGCAACCTCTGCTGCTGCAATAACTGCTTCATTAATATCTAATACATGAATGACGTTGCTAACACCTGCGCTTTTAGCTGTCTCTGCCATTTTATTTGCAGTTTCACCAAAAACGACGGCCGTTTTCACATGTGACATGGATCCGGCTAATTCATCAAAGCTGTTTCCTCTGTCCAGACCTCCACATAAAAGAATTGTGGGCGAATCAAATGCATCGAGTGCACTTTGAGTAGCAAGGATGTTAGTTGCTTTTGAATCATTATAGAACTTAATATCTTTCCATTCCCTTACAAACTGAGTACGGTGCTTCACCCCGGAGAATTCTGCCAGCACTTTTCTTATACTTTCATCAGCGACACCATACAGCCTGGCTGCACCAATTGCTGCCATAATATTCTCCAGGTTATGTCTGCCGGGAAGAACAATATCTTTTAATGAAACGACTGCTTCCCCATTCATATAAATCTTTTCACCATCACTTGAAATGCCATCTTGCAAAAATCTCTTAGTAGAGAATGGAACAACTTGAGCTTTTGTATGATCGACTGCAGCCATCAGCTCTTCCTGATCAGCATTCACGATTAAATAATCATCAGCTGTCTGATTTCTTGTAATAGCTGCTTTAGCCTCAACATACTCCTCTTTAGAAGAATGATAATCAAGGTGCGCATCATATATGTTTGTGATGATTGAAATGGAAGGTGCAAATTGTCTGATGCCCATCAGCTGGAATGATGATAATTCAACAACCATTGCTTCATCAGGTTTTGCAATCTGAGCGACTTCACTTGCCACAGTACCAATGTTACCTGCCGCATAAGATTTCTTATTGTCTTTTGAAATCATTTCATGGATCAAAGTAGTTGTTGTTGTTTTACCGTTTGTTCCGGTTACACCAATGATAGCCGCTTCACTGATATTGTAAGCAAGCTCTACTTCAGTCAGAACAGGAAGCCCCTTGGCAATCGCCCCTTTAATAAGAGGGTTGGAATATGGAATACCAGGGTTTTTTACGATCAGTTCAAACCCTTCATCAAGCAGTTCAACCGGGTGACTCCCGCAGATCACTTTAATCCCCTGATCCAGCAGCTGCTGAGCATCCTTGTTCTCAGATAGAGGCTTCCAGTCATTCACAGTAACAAAAGCGCCAAGTCTGTGAAGTAGCAATGATGCAGCGACCCCACTTTTGGCAAGTCCGACTACTAACACTTTTTTATTTTGATATCCTTTATAATCAATCATCAGCCGTACACTCCTATCAGAACGCCCAATATCCCCGCAGCAAGACCAACTGTCCAGAAGACAGTAACTACTTTCCATTCTGACCAGCCAGTCAATTCAAAGTGGTGATGAAGCGGGCTCATTTTGAACACTCGTTTTCCAGTAGTTTTAAAAGAAGTTACCTGTATCATGACAGATAATGTTTCAAGTACAAAGACAATTCCAATTAACAATAGCAATACTTCCTGTTTAGCCAATAATGATACTGTACCGATTGCGCCACCAAGTGCAAGAGAACCGGTATCACCCATAAAGACTTTTGCAGGGTGCGCATTAAATAACAGGAATCCAAGCAATGCGCCTACAGCTGCCATACAGAATATTGCAAGCGCCAGCTGGTCCTGCTGCCAGGCGATCAGTGCGAATGCACCAAAAGCAATGACTGCTGTACCTGATACAAGACCATCAAGTCCGTCCGTTAAGTTAACAGCATTAGAGAATCCAACCAGCCAGAAAATAACAAACGCCACATAAACAATTCCGAGGTTCAATTCAATTGAAGTAAAAGGAATAGAAATAATGGATGAAAAATCATTTGCACTGAAAATAATATAAAATATAATTGCAATCACAATCTGACCTAGCAGCTTTTGCTTTGAAGTCAATCCGAGGTTTCTCTTTTTAACCACTTTGATGAAATCATCTAAAAATCCGAGAACCCCAAAAGTAATTGTGACCATTAGTAATAATAGTGTGGTGACAGAGAGCACGCCATAAATCGCACTGACGATAACAGTCGCAAATGTGATCGCACTTAAAATGATCAGACCGCCCATCGTTGGTGTCCCTGATTTTTTCTGGTGGGACTGAGGACCTTCTTCCCTGATACTTTGTCCAAACTTTAATCTTCTTAAATAAGGAATAAATAGCGGTGCTGCCGCTGCTGAGATTCCAAATCCAAATATCGCTGCTAACACTACAGCTAATACTGACATCCTGCTTCCTCCTAACAAATCATTCCAGTTTATTGTACTTTTAATGTTGTATGCTGACAATCTCTCATTTTACCATAATTGCAATGATTATAGCGCTAAAGTTTTTTACAATTTAATTTCAGCGCAGGATGATCTGTGCATAAATGAAAAAGAGTCTGTGACATATTATGTCACAGACTCTTTAATATTTGTTGCACACTACAGTTACACATCTTCGAGCTGAAATTTATTTAAAAAATCCTCTGCCACCGATTTATCATCAAATGGAATTTTATCGTTTTTAATCAGCTGGAATTTTTCATGACCCTTACCCGCTATAATAATGATATCTCCTTCTGACGCTTTGGCAATTGCATATTTAATTGCTTCACGTCTGTCTTCAATTGTTTTGTAGGCTCTTCCGTGAACGCCTTTTTCCATATCTCTCAGGATCTTCTTTGGATCCTCAGTTCTCGGATTGTCTGATGTAAAGATTGCGTGATCAGCTTGTTCGCAGGCGATTCTCGCCATAACAGGTCTTTTTGCTCTATCCCTGTCACCCCCACACCCAATAACAGTAATCAGCTTACGGGGGTTCATTTTCCGTGCAGCACTCAGTATGTTCTTTAAACTATCAGGTGTATGTGCATAATCGACAATAACAGTAAATGGGCTGTCATGTTTGACGATCTCAAAGCGTCCCGGAACGCCTATGATGCTCTCAAGCCCTTTAACAATGATTTCTATTGGTATCCTCTTCACAAAAGCAGCGGCTGCTGATGCCAGTGCATTATATACATTAAATAAACCTGCAAAATTCAGTTGAATATCCGCTTTTCCAGATGGTGTACAAAGTGTAAAAGATGTCGTTTCTTTAGATTGAATCAGATTTTCAGCGTAAATATCCGATTCTGCCGTTAAGCCATATGTGATAATATGCGCAGAGGTTGCGGCTGTAATTTCTTCTGTAAACGGATCATCATGGTTTAATACAGCAAATTTTGGTGCATTATTCACATGGGAATGTCCAAGCTGTGAAAACAAAAGCGTTTTTGACCACTTATAATGTTCCATTGTTTCATGATAGTCAAGATGATCCTGCGTCAGATTTGTAAAAATGGCAATATCAACATCACAGCCAAACATCCTCCCCTGAGATAGCCCATGTGAAGACGCTTCAAGGATAGCTACCTCCACTCCTTCAGACCTGAATTCCGCTAATGTCTGTTGAAGCAGCAGACTGTCAGGTGTTGTATTTTCCGCTTTTTTCACCACATTCCCCTGTTTTACATACAGCGTGCCGATAATCCCGGTTTTTGTTTCACTTGCCTCTAAAATCGCCTGAACCATATGTGTTACTGTTGTTTTGCCGTTCGTACCAGTTACACCGATCACATTCAGATCAAAACTGGGATAATCATAAAACTGATTCGCAATGTAGGCCAGCGCGTGCCTTGGATGCTTTACGATGACCACCGGAACATTCAGGTGATGTTCAGTGTCAGATAAAATAGCTGCCGCACCTTTTTCAATTGCTTTTTCAATATAAAACCTGCCATCAGCTTTTTCACCTTTAATAGCAGCAAAAAGTGATCCAGGCTCCACATCCTGATGATGATGGCATACCTTCAGGATCTCAGGGTCTGATTCAGGGCCTTTTATCTCATAAAAAGGTAGGCAGCCTGTCAGATCTGAAAGTCTCATAAACCCAACTCCTCGAACATTTCTTATATTGTTATCTTACCTGATAGGTCGAAAGAATGCTATTGACCAATAAATATTCGAAGTGTCTCCCCTTCTGGAATTACAGTACCGGCTTCTGGTGACTGCCTGATCACTTTTTTTCCTTCTCCTTTAATTTCAAGGTTTACGTGTAGATGCATATCTAATAATTCGCTTTTCGTCTTTCCTATTAAATCCGGTACTTTTATTTCCGGAGGATCTGTCCACCTGACTTCTTTTTCAATCTGATCTTTCCTTTTTTCCACGCCCAATACATTTAAAGATTCTTCAATGATGTTCCCGACTATTGGCGCGGCGACTACTCCACCAAATTGTATAGTATTTTTGGGATGATCAACTGCAAGATAAACAAGGATTTCCGGATCATCACTTGGTGCAAAGCCGATAAAGGAAACAATATAGCTGTCTTTCATGTATTGGCCATTTTCCACTTTTTGCGCGGTCCCTGTTTTTCCTCCTACTCTGTAGCCTTCTACAAAAGCCCCGCGTCCGGTTCCCTGTGCCACAACGGATTCAAGCGCTTCCCTCATTTCTGCTGACACATCTTCTGAGATTACTTTTTTCTTCATTTTTACGGGTATTTCCTGTAAAGTCTCCCCTGATATTGGATCAGTCCACTTTTTAGTGATGACAGGTGTTGGCAGTGTACCTCCATTGATGACCGCAGAAACCGCTGCAGCCTGCTGGATTGGTGTTACTGAAACACCTTGACCAAAAGCAGTTGTTGCCTGTTCCACGGGCCCCATATTTTCAGGCTTGAATAAGATCCCGCTCGCTTCACCGGTTAAATCAATTCCTGTTTTTTGTCCAAATCCAAAATCATGTATATAAGATAAAAGCCTGTCTTTACCGAGTCTGTTGCCAAGTTCAATGAACCCCGGGTTACATGAGTTCTGGACAACCTCAAGAAATGTCTGACTGCCGTGTCCTTCCCGCTGCCAGCAGTGAAGGTGAACACCACCTACTTCAACATGCCCGCTGTCGTAAAAGCTTTCTTTCTCCAGATCAACCAGACCTTCTTCAAGAGCAGCAGCCAGCGTGATAATTTTAAATGTTGAGCCAGGTTCATACGTTCTCCAGATCGGCAGTACCCGATTATAAATATCCGGAGAAAACTTCTGATAATGAGACGGGTCAAAGTCAGGTCTTGAGGCCATACCGAGAATTTCACCGGTTTTAGGGCTCATTGCGATCGCCAGAATCTGATCTGCATCATATTTTTCCTGTGCATTCGTCAGCTCCCGTTCAAGTACATTCTGCACATCCAGGTCAATGGTTAAATGCAGATCCATTCCATGAGTTGGTTCTTTATGGTACGACCCCTGATCCATCTCTTTACCTTTGGCATCCGTAAATAATCCCTCTGCTCCCTTAACACCATATAGCTGCTCATCATACAGCAATTCTAGACCGGATAATCCTCTATTATCCACCCCGATGAATCCAAGCACATGAGATAGCATCCTGCCCTGAGGATAAGATCGCTTATAATCGTCAGCTATATACACACCCGGCAGTGCTGCTTCCTCAAGGGCACGAACCTGTTCAAAATTAAGCTTTCTTCCTTCAGGATGAAGTTTTTCAATAGACCCTTTCCTGGACACAAACTCTTTAGCTTTTTCCTGAGACACTTTTAAAATGTCACTTAACTGAGTGGCGGTATGATCCCTGTCTTCAATTTGTTTTGGAATAATAAAAAGACTTGGCGCTGATTCATTTGAAACAATCGGCTTACCGTTACGGTCATAGATCGTTCCCCTTTTAGGTTCAAGCGGCAATTCCCTTGTCCAGCTTTCAATCGCTTTTTCATAAAGCTGCTCATGGGCAACTACCTGAACATAAAAAAGTCTGATCACTACGATGAACAAGATCAGCAGAAATAAAAAAAATACAATGACTAGCCTTTTTTTCAACAGCCTCTCAGAAAAATGCTGCACACTGCTCCTCCTGTCTTTAGCCTATATAATTCATCGTATGCAGTAAGTATAAACGTATGCAAAAAGCCTTTTCTGATCAATCATCAGAAAAGGCTTTTTGTTTTAGTCCTGCGGAAGCTCGCTATCTTCTTCCGGCTGACTTAATCTGTTTCTGGTTTCTTCAGGTGTTTCAAATTTAACAGTTAATGGCTGATCTGCGTTGATGACTGTGTCAGCGGTCAGATTCTGAGAAACAGCGAAACCAGTTCCTGTCGCGTTCAACTCTAGGTCTGCGGCAGCAGCCGCACGAACGACATCCCGGTAGGACCAGCCGGTGAAATCAGGAATCGTCAGCTCTCCATCAGCAACCAGAATCATTCTTTCACCTGCAATTAATTCATTGTTTTTTGTAGACTGATCCCGGATCGTCTCACCTTTACCAAGCACTTCAATCTTCAGCCCTTTATCTTCGAGCTGTTCTTTTACAGCAGCAACAGATTGTCCGGTATAATCTTCAACCACTACACTTTCTTTCATAGGTGCTTCAACAGGCTGGATATTCCGGTACTTCAGACTGTTTAACATAACAGGATTAAATACCTTGGAAACCGGAATTGAACTGATTTCATCTTCCGGCAGATCAGGCTGCTGGATTCCGATATAAACGATGAGTTCCGGGTCATCAGCAGGCGCCATACCGATAAATGAGAAGAGATAATTAGATCTTCCTGTCATATATCGGCCAGTTTCCGGATCAGGAATCTGTGCAGTACCCGATTTCCCAGACACTTCATAACCCGGTATACTAAACGGCTGTCCCGTTCCGACTTCACTCGTGACAGTTGACGCAAGATACTCTCTTACTTTAGCCGCAGTATCAGCTGAAATCGGCTGTCCGCTGACTTCTGCTTCACCTTCATATACAGCTTCCCCTGTTTCAGGATTTACAACTTTAGACAGGACATAAGGCCTTTTCATCTTCCCATCACCTGCAATTGCAGTTTCAGCCTGAATCATCTGCAGAGGTGTAACCGTAGTTCCCTGTCCGAAGATCGTCGTTACTTTTTCGATCGGATAATTATATAGAATATTACCCGGAGCCTCATTTGGTAAATCGATCTCAGTAGGCTGCCCAAAGCCGAACTCATTCAGGTAATTTTTATATACATCGTCACCCATCTGCTCAAGCAGCTTTGCAAATGCAGTATTTGATGAACGCTGTACACCTTCTAAGTAACTGATGGTTCCCCAGCCGCTGACGTTATGATCGTTAATTTTTTGTCCAAGCACGTCATATGACCCTGACTGGTAAGTCGCATTCGGATTAAAAACTCCTTCTTCCACAGCAGCTGCAAGTGAAAATGTTTTAAATGTAGAGCCTGGCTCGAAAGTACTCTCAACAATCTGGTTATACCAGTTATCACTTAACCCGACCCTTGTATCAGGATCGAATGTAGGGCGTTGGCTCATTGCGAGAATTTCACCTGTTTTGGCATCTGCCACCACACCAAACATTTTCTCCGGGTTATACTCATCTGACACCTGGCTCAGTGCATCTTCAAGAAATGTCTGGATTTTTTTATCGATCGTCAGATATACATTGTGACCATCCTGAGCTTTTTGAATCGCTTCTTCTCCACCCGGAAGCAGAAAACCTCTTGCATCCGTTTCAAATGAAAGCTTGCCATTCTGACCTTCAAGATACTGATTCAGGTTTCTTTCCACACCCATCTGACCAACTGTTTTTACAATGCCATCTTCATTTTCTTCAGGCTGTGCGTAACCGATCAGGTGTGAAGAAAAAATGCCATTTGGATAAAACCGCTTCAAATCCTGGAGGAAAAAGATGCCCGGCAGTTCAGCATCTTCAATCTGCTGTTTAATTTCAAGCGGAATATCCTTACCTTCTGATCCGAATTCAACCTGTTTCCGTTCCTGCGTTAAAATATCCAGAATTTCAGCTTCGCTTAGGTCAAGATACTGTGCAAGCGTTGAAGCCGTATCCTCAGGATCAAGCACGTGTCTCGGGCTTTCTTCATTCGTTGTCAGATTCTCATCCAAAACGGCAACTATTTTATAGGTCTGTGTGTCTTCAGCAATGACTTCTCCGTTCCGATCAAGAATCTTGCCTCTTTCAGCTTCGAGGATCTGACTTCTTGCATACTGTGCCTGCGCCTGGGCAGCTAAGTCTCTTCCTTCTGCTTCGCCTGTGATCTGCAACGTCAAAAACCTTGTGATTAATAAAAAAAAGAGAGCGCTAAATACTGTAAACAGCAGGTAGGCTCCCCAATTCTTTTTCAATTTCCTCATGGCTGCTGCACAACCTTAACATTTGAATCATTTAGCGTGAGTCCAAGTTCTTTTGCCTTTTCCCATACACGCTCGTATGTACTCATCTGGCTTACCTGAATCGTCAGATCGTTATTAACATTTTCCTGGGCCAGTACAGTCGATTCCAACTGTTGAATTTCTTTGTTCGTACTGTAGATCTCAGCCTGTGCTGTAATAATATGAAGACTCGCAAAGCAAACAAATGCAGCAAATACAGCAGCGATAACTTTTTCACCTAGCGTAAATGCAGAAGATCTCTTTCTCAGTACTTTTTTAGGCGCGGCTTGAATGGACGGCTTATGCTCGACCTTCCTTGCAGTGTTCATCATTCTATTTCCCCCATTTCACATTTATCTATTTTTATTTGTTTTTCTCCGCAATTCTAAGCTTAGCAGAGCGTGATCTGTTATTATGTTCTAATTCTTCTTCACTTGCTGTAATCGGCTTTCTCGTAACGAGCTTTAATACTGGTTCATATCCTTCAGGAATAACCGGCATCCCCGGTGGCAATTCCGGGCCTTTAGAAGCTTCTTTAAACATCGTCTTGCAAATTCTGTCTTCTAAAGAATGAAATGTAATGACGCTGATCCTTCCCCCAGGCTTCAGCATGTCAATTGCCTGCTCTATAGATTCCTCAATTACACCAAGTTCATCGTTTACAGCAATCCGGATTGCCTGAAAAATACGCTTTGCAGGATGACCACCTTTTCTTCTTGCGGGCGCCGGAATTCCGTCTTTGATCAGCTCCACAAGTTCAGCAGTCGTTTCAATCGGATTTTTTTCTCTTGCTGCTTCAATTTTCCGGGCAATCTGCTTTGAAAATTTTTCTTCCCCATATCTGAAAAAGATTCTGACCAGATCTTCATATGCCCATTCATTTACAACTTCTCTTGCCGACAATTCAGCCGATTGATCCATTCTCATATCAAGCGGTGCGTCGTGGTGATAACTAAACCCTCTTTCAGGTGTATCAAGCTGTGGTGATGAAACGCCAAGGTCATATAAAATGCCATCAACTTTTTCCACACCAAGGTCGTTTAATTCACTTTTCAAATGCCTGAAATTTGACTGGATAAAGGTAACCTGTCCATCATAAGGCTTCAATTTTTTTCTTGCATGTTCAATTGCCGTTTCATCCTGGTCAAAGCAATAAAGATGACCAGCATGAGATAACTGGGATAATAAGTACTCACTGTGTCCTGCACCGCCAAGGGTACAGTCTACATAAATACCGTCCTTTTTTATATTTAGTCCATCAACTGTTTCTTTAAGAAGGACAGTAGTATGATCAAACATCCTTGCCACCTCAACACTTTAAATTCTATAAGTCGAAATCTATCAGGTTTTCAGCTATTTCTGCGAATGACTCTTCTGACTCATTAAGATAGTCGCTCCACACTGCTTTATCCCAGATTTCAATTCTTGACGATACACCAATAATCATGCACTCTTTTTCAATTTTCGCATAGTCAATCAGGTTTTTCGGAAGATTGATTCTTCCCTGCTTGTCAATTTCACATTCAACTGCACCTGAGAAGAAGAATCTCGCAAATGCTCTGGCATCTTTTTTCGTGACAGGAAGTGAACGTACTTTTTCTTCAAGGCGTCGCCATTCATCCAAAGGATAACCAAATAAACACTGATCAAGACCTCTTGTAATGACAAAAAGATCTTTCACATGTTCACGGTATTTTGCAGGGACAATAATTCTCCCTTTTGTATCGATCGAATGCTGATACTCCCCCATGAACATCCGGTTTCCCACCTCTCAAAATAAATGTACCACAGTCCCCCACTTTGTACCACTCGTTTTTCACATTCTAACACAACTGTAATAATAATAAGTTCAAAGTGAAGGAATTTTCTAAAAACAATCGATTAACTTTGTGTTTTACTTATTTCAAAATAAAAAAGTCCGATCAGATTTGCATCTGAACGGACTTTTTTTGGTTAGACATAAACGATATTATGCTGGTGATTAAATTCTATTTCTGCATCAAGTAAGTCCTTGATAAAAGACTCCCCATAGCGGTTCATATAATAATAGATGTTCCAGATTCTTTCCTGGGGTCCTCCGGGTCTGAGTGCATTCTCCACCCGGTCGTATTTTCTCAAAACATTTTGATGCTTCAGTTGAAGTGCATCATCTGACTTCATCTGCAGGTACGAAAGCTGCTTTAGATGAAAGCTCAGGTTTTTTTCAACGATCTGATTAAAGTTCGGGTCATATTTGTCAGTGAGATGCTTAATTTCATCATATTGTCTTGTAATTTGTTTTTCTGTTTCTTCAATGACTGATTTAAGAGACTGGTCCTTTACCGCTTCCCAAAAAGTAGTCCTTTCGTTTTCTACCCCTTCAGCAATGACCTTGTTAATACTAAGATCAAGTTCTTTCGCATCCTGCTCAATGTTTCTTTCAACAATTGTGCAGGTCAGTCTTGGCACAACCGGCGGCATGCTGAAACCTGCTTTTTCAAAACCGGTTTTCAGTTCAGCCCAGTAAGCGATTTCCCCTGGCCCACCAATGAAGGCAAGCGTTGGAATCAGCCATTCCTGCATTAATGGGCGCGTCACCACATTATTACTGAGGTTTTCAGGATGAGTTTCAGCTTCTTTCAATAAGTCATTCAATGAATAAGTCCGGCCGGCTTTGTCATAAAAGGCGTCACCTTTATAAAAAAGGAGCTGCCTTTCTTCATCTACTCTGATAAATAGATTTGCTGCGTCCCGCTCAAGCTCAATCATTGGTTTGAAGCCGTCACTTTTAAGTACTTCCTGCTCAGCCAACACTGACTGATTAATAACGTCATGCTGTTCAATCAGCTGCTTGAAAAATGCAGATTCAAGCTTTCTTAAATTGGGATCTGCCGCATCAAGTACCAGTAAACCTGATTCCTTGAACAGGTCCATGACAAGCCATGCAAACATTTTTGAAATATTTGTGTTTTTTTCAGCAGCCTGAAACAGCTTTTCTCTTAAGCCGGCAGTATAATGAGTTTCACCAAATTCAGCCAGAATCTCATCAATCCAGCGCTTCATCTGAGAAGGGTCATACTGAATATCAGAAGCCATTTTTTTAGTAAGTACTCTTTCAGGATAACCCTTCTTTTTTAACTTCCCATCATATTCAGTATAGATATGATTAATCTCAAGGAAATCATGATCTTCTCCTGCAATCCAGAAAATCGGGATCACCTTTCTGTCTAATACAGATGACTGCTGTTCGGCAAGTTTAATAATAGAGATAACCTTATGTATTGAATAAAGTGGTCCTGTCAGAAGTCCCGCCTGCTGTCCTCCAACAACTGCAACCGCATCTTCCTTCAGCGCAGAAAGTGAAGCACGTGTCTGACCCGAGGAGGGTAACCCATCCATATATTGTTCAATACAGGCAGTGAGTTCATTTCTCATAAACGCTCTTTGATCAATGTCATGCAGCCTTTTTTCAAAGTCCCCGCGATAAGAATAATGAAAGTGTTTCATCGCCTGATTTAATTCATTTATATATGCTGACGCAAAAGGCTGAATAGCCGGAAGGTCCATTTGTTTTACGAGCATTGTTAAAATCTCCTTTGATCCGCATTAGTCCATTGTCAGTATACCATCTGACTTTCGAAAGCCGAAAGGAAATTGCTCGTCAAACGACTGATTTGTAAATGGCAAGTACTGTCCCCACTACAACTAATGTGATGTGCAACAATATAAACACTAAAAATGACAGTCTCCACGTACTTTTAAGGATATGTGCAAAGGTGAAATCATCTTTCTTACTTCTTATGTAAAATGCTGATAAAATGCCGATGATTGCAATGATCAGACATAGTAACCAAAATACAGAGAAATCCCAGATAAACAGAATCAAAAAGTAGACTGAACCGATCAGGAATGGGTTTGTCGCATGTATACCGGTCGAAACCGCTGTCCTGTGCCTTAAAGTTATTTTTTTTACTGTCATAAATACAATCAGGTATATCAGGTACGGCGCATACAATAGTATGCTGAACAGTATCGCTGCAGCCTCCACTAATTTGATCCCCTTTCAATCTGAATCGCAAGTATGCCACGCTCTAAAAATGGGAGAATCACCGGCTTCACTTTTTTCTGTATGGCAACCTTTATTGCATAACCAGTTAATGATTCAATCTCTGTTTTACGGCCGGCCTTAATATCTGACAGCATAGAAGACTCATTTTCAGAAGTTTTTTTGCATAGATCCAATATGTCATTAAAGCTGCAATAAGTAATTTCATCAGGGAATACAATCGCAAGTTCTTCATACAATGCCGCCATCATTTCCTTTAAGTACAGGTTTTCAGCCAGCACACCATTTTTCACCTGGAATAGTGCTGTTAAAGGGTTGATCATCAGGTTTTTAATCAATTTAACTCTTAACAGTCTTTGATAATTTTCTTCATATGATATTGGAAAATCATGATGATGACATGCCAGAATTGACTTTATATATTCCTGCTGCCCTTTATAAGACGCTATACGCCACCAGCCTACGCCGTTATGCTCAACTGTATACGCATTCACCTTTTTAGCTCCATGTTCAACTGTGCTCACGAAAATATGCTCATGAGGTAATCGTGATAAATGTTCGAGGTGTGACATGCCGTTTTGCAAAAATATAAGTGGTGTGGAGGCAGGAATTTGTGTGATAACAGGTAAGATCGTTTCAAGATGATATTGTTTTACTGCGATTAATACCGCATCTGCCTGGTTAAATTGTGTATATTCAAGTGGGCTTGCAGTTACTTTTTGAACTGACTGATTAACGATTCCATGCTGACCCAGTGCCTCTGCCTGTTCTGCTGTTCGCGTGATAATATGTATTGAATGACCGCACATGCTGAGGCGGTGAGCAAAAAGAAGGCCTATCGATCCCGCTCCAATAATATGAATGTGTATCATGATCACCCCTTTTTAACTAGTTTATCAAAATTAAGGGTTGAAAAACGTATGTTTTCTCAAAAAAATACCGCCAGCGTTTATTCTGGCGGTAAATGTTTATACCGGATATACCGGGTGCTTTTTAGGCGGCATCGGAATATGCTTTGTTGAATAGTAGTCAAAGCGGCTGATTAACACTTCTCTCAGTTCATCAGGCTCCACGATGTCATCAATAATTAATTCAGATGCCAGTCTGTACAGATCGATTTCTTCCTGATATTCCTTATGCTTTGCCTGAACAAATGCAAGTTTTTCTTTTGGATCTTCAATCTCCTGAATTTTATTGGAGTAAACTGCATTGACGGCTGCTTCAGGTCCCATAACTGCAATTTGAGCAGAGGGAAGTGCAATGCAGCAATCCGGCTCAAATGCAGGGCCAGCCATAGCATAAAGGCCTGCTCCATAAGCTTTTCTGACAACAACTGAAATTTTAGGGACCGTTGCTGAGCTCATGGCAGAAATCAGTTTGGCACCGTGGCGGATAATACCTGCGCGCTCCACCTTTGTACCAATCATAAAGCCCGGAACGTCAGCAAGGAACAATAACGGAATATTAAAAGCGTCACAAAGCTGAATAAACTTTGCACCTTTGTCAGCTGAATCTACAAATAAGACGCCACCCTTCGCCTTGGGCTGATTCGCAATGATTCCAACCGGCTTTCCGTTCATCCGTGCAAATCCTGTAATCAATTCAGGAGCAAACAATTTTTTCATTTCAAAAAAGCTGTCCTGGTCGATTAATGTATTGATTGCATCATACATATTGAACGGCGCATTCTGGTTTTGCGGAATAAGTCCGGATAATGCTTCGCTGCTCTGTACAGGTGCTGGTTCTTTGACAGGCACCTCTCCCTCAAAGTTCAGAGGAAAATAACTTAAGTATTTAATTGCGTGCTGAATTGCTTCCTCTTCATTTTGAGCGAGTACATCGCCGCATCCGCTCACTGAACAGTGCATTCTCGCACCACCCATTTCCTCGAGTGTTACCTTTTCACCGATTACCTTCTCTGCCATTCTTGGTGAACCAAGATACATGGAAGCATTTCCTTCAACCATGATCACAATATCGCAAAATGCAGGAATATAGGCACCACCTGCAGCAGAAGGACCAAATAATAAACAGATCTGCGGGATAAATCCTGACATTCTGACCTGATTATGAAAGATCCTTCCCGCTCCGCGGCGATTTGGAAACATATCAAGCTGATCTGTAATACGTGCGCCTGCAGAATCGACTAAATATAAAAGCGGAACCCGAAGCTTTTCAGCTGTTTCCTGAATTCTGATAATTTTTTCAACCGTTCTCGCACCCCAGGACCCTGCTTTGATCGTAGAATCATTCGCCATAATGCATACCGGTCTGCCATCCACAAGACCGGTGCCTGTGACAACACCGTCAGCCGGCAGGTCACCTGCATTGAAATTCGCAAACATCGCATCTTCTTTAAATGAACCCTCATCAACCAGCAGATTAATTCTAGTGCGGGCAAACATTTTACCCTGCTCTTTCAGCTTTTCATGATATTTCGGCTTACCGCCTTTTTTTATCTCTTCACGGGCTTCTCTCAGCCTGCTCTGGATTGTTTCAGATTGCATGTTCAGATCTCCTTTCTAAAAAAATTATTCAAGAATCAGAAGTGTATCTCCTTCGTTTACAAAATCTCCTGCGTTTACTTTTACCTCACTTACTTTACCTGATGTTTCCGCTTCAACCGGGATCTCCATTTTCATTGATTCAAGCATCATGACTGCCTGGCCATTTTCAATTTCGTCACCAGTATTTACGAGTACCTGCAGCACTGTTCCTGCCATTGTTGAAGTGATTTGTGTCATATTCATCATTCTCCTTTTATGTTCATTAAAGTTTGAGTGTGGTATTTCCCGTCCATAAATTCAGCTGAATCCAGGACGATTTTATGAAGCGGTATATTTGTCTTTACACCTTCTACATGTACTGAATCAAATGCCTGTCTTGCTGCCTGAATACAGGACTGTCTCGAATCAGCCGTCACAATAAATTTAGCGATCATTGGATCATAATAAGGGGTTACTTTGTTCTCTGCCTCATACCCGATATCAACCCTGATCCCTTCTCCTTCAGGAAATTGAACTTCTTTCAGTGTTCCCGGTGAAGGATAAAATGTTTTCGGATCTTCTGCGTAGATCCTGAACTCAATTGAGTGTCCGGATGACCGGATCTCTTCCTGCGTTTTTACAGGCAGTTCTTCATTAAATGCTGTTTTAATCTGCCACTCAACCAGGTCAAAACCGGTTATCTGTTCAGTAACGGGATGCTCCACCTGGAGTCTTGTATTCATTTCAAGAAAATATGGATTTTCATCGATGTCGAGAATACATTCAATTGTCCCTGCATTTTGATAGCCTACTGCTTTTGCTGCCTGAACAGCTAAATGATACAGCTTATTTTTAGCCGGTTCAGAAAGCGATGGAGATGGAGACTCTTCAATGACTTTTTGATTTCTTCTCTGGATCGAGCAGTTCCGTTCAAACAGATGGAACACCTCACCTGATGAGTTTCCGAAAATCTGTACCTCAATATGCCGGGCTTTAGAAATATATTTCTCAATAAACAATTTCCCTGACCCAAAATAAGTCTGAGAGCGTTTGATGGTTGGTTCGAAATGCTGAGTGAGCGCTTGTTCATCTTCACAAAGTACCATTCCGACGCCGCCACCACCGCTGCTCGCCTTCAGCATAACGGGATAGCCGATTTTTGCAGCTTCTTTGTGAGCTTCCTCAAGTGTCATATTTTCACTCTCATAACCCGGCACAACAGGAACACCTGCATCAACCATTGTTTTTCTGGCTTCTATTTTGTCTCCCATTTTGCGCATCACCAAAGACGTTGGTCCAATAAAGATGAAGCCTTCTTTCTCTACACGCTCTGCAAAGTCAGCGTTCTCTGACAGGAGACCGTATCCCGGATGAATCGCATCTACGTTTTCTTCAGAAGCAATCTCAAGGAGCCGGTCAATATGTAAGTAGGACTGCGCTACAGGTGGCGGACCAATCAGCTTGGCAATGTCCGCTTCTTTCACATAAGGCAGGTCCTGATCAGCTTCAGAATAAACTGCGACTGTGTGTATATTCATTTTTTTACACGTTTTGATAATACGGAGGGCAATTTCCCCGCGATTTGCTATGAGTATTTTTCTCACAAAAATCCCCCTTCTTCATAATATACTTTCCATCCCCACCTTCTATTGTAAACGCTTTCTAAGTAAATGTGCAGAATTTTTTGACCTGTTGCGCTATAATATATGTAAATACCGTTTAAAGCGGTTACAAGAGAAATCCATCATATAAACAGGGAGTGTCCGGAATGTCTTTTAAAGTGGAGAATTTAAAAATTAATTACAAAACTCTTGAAGAGTTTAATAAATTTCGGGAAGTTGGCGTGCAGGAGCTGTCAATGAAAGAAGAGCTCGAAACGAATATGGTTGAAAACGACAGTGATTCACCTTTTTATGGGATCTATCTAGGAAACAAGCTTGTCGCACGAATGAACCTGTATAAAAGAGATGCAAGATTTGATCAGTATTTTGAGCCGCCTCAGAACTATCTTGAGCTCTGGAAAGTTGAAGTCCTTCCAGGCTATCAGAAAAAGGGCTACGGCTCGGCAATGGTAGAGTTCGCAAAAAGCTTCGGCCTGCCAATCAAAACGAATCCAAGAGTGAATTCAACTGAGTTCTGGGAGAAGAAGGGCTTTGAACGCGTAACGTACGATTTAGAAAGAGATTTAGGTGAAAATCCGATGGTATGGTATCCGGAGGGTGTAACTGAACAGATTCATGAGTAAGTGAATCGCTCGCAGTTGAGATTTAATTATTAATATCTATCATTTAATATCATACTGATCGCGCAGCGAAACAGTTAAAGAGGCTGGATATAATCCAGCCTCTTTATTGATTAAAACTGATCCGTCGATTCATTAACGGCTTTTTTATCCATTCTGAAAAGGTTTCCATTTGGTTCCATTTTAAAGACGCTCGAAGAACGGTCATGATCATCTGTTCCAAGCTTTCTCGCTTTTTCAATTAAATATAACAGTGCATGGTAGTCTTCTTTTAACTCTGTAATCTGCTCTTTTAAAAACTGGTTATCTTTTTCCAGACGTTCCCGTTCTTTTTCTGCTTCCTCTGCTTTTTGTATCATATCAACTGCCGGCTGGTTTTGTTCAAGTCTTGAAATCCATTGATTCATCTTCTGAATCAGCTGGTCAGCATTCCAGTCACTCACTTTTTCAACAGATTTTTTTTCTTCTTCTCTTCTTTTCGCATACCTTAACCGTTTCGCTTCAGAAATCTGCTTCTGGCACTCTTTCCTTAAAGATGAATTCCAGCGAAATCCGCATGCTGCCGGTGTTCTGTTCAGCTCAATCGCTACTTCTTCGAATGCATTCAGCTGCGTACTTCCCTGCTCAATGTGGCTTAACACTTTTTCTTTTAATAACTGATCCTCACGCGATGTCCAGCCATCCTGTCTTAATTTCATACTGACTCCCCCAGTCCTCATAGTAAACTTTTAACCTGCAGTTTCTGAATCTATTGATATCTTATGCTTGAATATAAAAAAATAGACATAAAAAATACGATAATCGTATTTTTTATGTCTATTTTTTTATTTTAGTCAATTTATTTATTCAAAAACCTGCCTACTGCTTCATGATGGTCTTCTGATTCCCATAAAACAGAACACTCATACATTTCACTTTCCATCCGCTCTTTAAGATCACTTGCCACCCATTTTCTTGTGAGCATTTTTTTATATGCTGATAACACTGGTCCTGTCTTTTTAATTACAGGTTCAAACATATCAATTAATTCGTCAGCAGACTCTGCGTTTAGCAGCTGATCGATAAATCCTAATTCACATAATGTATCAGCTGTGAGAATATTCGCTTCCGTTAATAAACGGAATGCCTGGTTTGCAGGAAGTCGTTCATAAAGCAGTGTCCCGCCTCCCCAGCCTGTTGTAATGGCAAGATTGCCCTGCACAAATCCCATTTTAACTCCCGGCCTTGCAAATCTGTAATCACAGGCTGAAGCTATTTCGCAGCCTCCTCCAACAGCCGTGCCATTGATAAAAGCAACAGTGACTTTGTCAAGTGTTGCCAGCCTGTATAAAATGCCGCCCATCCTCGACAGCATGACGTAGGATTCTGCCTGAGTTTTTAAGCTATGGAATTCCTGAAGGTCTCCTCCGGCACAAAAGGCCTGTGATCCTTCTCCTGTAATCATTAAGATCTTAACGCTGTCATCATGTTCAGCTTTTGTGACTGCTTTATCCAGTCCATCCATCACTTCATAGTTAACTGCGTTTCTGCGATCGGGTCTGGTGATTGTAAAAACCAGTACGTTATTCTTTTGATGTATTTGATACCCCATACATGACAGTCCCCTTTCCCCTTAAGTCTGCAAATAATTGTAACATGAGATTTTCAGGAGCTGAATGGTTTACTTACATTTCTACACAAAAAAACCTGCAAAGGGCCATGGTCCCTGTTGCAGGTTTTCAGCAGAAGGTATTATTTCCCTACTACTTCTTTGCCTTTATAAGTTCCGCACGCTTTACACACGCGGTGAGAAAGCTTCATTTCTCCACAGTTAGAGCACTCTACCATACCTGGTACAGATAGCTTGAAATGCGTACGACGCTTTCTTTTAGCGGTCTTCGATGTTCTTCTAAATGGTACTGCCATGTTTCCCACCTCCTTAAAGAGAGTGATTGTAAAATGAACCAGAGGTCCAGTTTTTACGTTTATTTTTTTTCGTCGAAAAATTTCGCAAGATCAGCAAGCCTTGGATCTGCGGCAGGTTCTTCCTGCTGCTCCTCTATTCTTGTTTCTTCAAGTTCCTCTTCTGATAACACTTCCCAGCCGTTTCCGCTGTCCATACCTTCTTCTTCAAGCGCTTTATCACTAAAGACCTGAAGTGGTACCTGAAGCAGCAGGATCTCTTCGATTACCGGTCGAAGGTTTACAACCTCACCTTCCGGCTCATGGACTTCTTCATTTAATTCCTCATCTATATAAGATGAATTCAAAATAAAAGTTTCCACAGTATCAAGAGAAACCGGGTACTGAACATCTGCAAGTGTTCTTGCACATGGTAAAGTCAGTGTTGTTTCAATATGAAGGTGAAACGTAATCTTTGAAGAGCTGATATCACCGCGTCCAGTGACTCTTACAGGTTCTACCTGTCTGATATCACGGTGCCGTTCTGTCAGTTCATTCATTTCTGCCGTTTCATCGATCTTGAAGTCTTCATTGCGATATTTCTGCAGCTGAATGATTGACCATTTCATCTGTCATCACCTCAAGGCACAAAGTAGATTATATTCCCTGTATAAAGGAATGTCAAGATTTTTTCTTTACAACTAAAAGTACTGACCTGAAAGTATTTACGCTTTAGGCTGCACAATAAAAGACCGGTTACTAAGTCCGGTCGAAACTACACCCTATTATAACCTAAATGAGTTAAAATATAAAGGGATTGTTCATTTTATGAAACGACTTTATTGAAGGAGTGAGATAAATGAAGGCTTGTGGAGTGGTAGTGGAATATAACCCTTTTCACAACGGGCATCATCTCCATGTCACGCAATCACGGAAAGTGACTGATTGTGACGTAATCATTGCTGTGATGAGCGGGAATTTTCTTCAAAGAGGTGAGCCTGCACTCTGCCCGAAACAGGAGCGGGCTGAAATGGCACTGCGTTCAGGCGTTGATATCGTTTTTGAACTGCCATACCATTTTGCTGTTCAACATGCTTCTATTTTTGCAGAAGGTGCGGTGAAATTACTTGATGGTGCAGGGTGCGATTCAATTTGTTTTGGAAGCGAAAATGGGAAAATCGAACCCTTTACTCATCAATTAAAGCTTGAAACTGAACATCAGGAAGATTTACAGCATACGATTCGTGAACAGACGAAGCTTGGTAAAAGCTATCCGGCAGCTGCTGCTGAAAGTTACAGATTATTATTTAGTCATTCATCCGATCTTGATCTGTCCAAGCCAAATAACATGCTTGGTTATCAATACATAACAGCAGTAGACCGGTTTTCAAACATGATACCTTATACGATTCAAAGAACTGCTTCAGATTATCATGATGAATCACTGCATAAGTCTTTCATTTCAAGCGCTACTTCTATCAGAAAAAAGATTTTTGAAGACGGACTGCAGGAAATTGTCCACCACGTTCCGGAATCATCGTATGCCGTGATGGAAGATTTCACTAAAGACGGGCAGTTTCTAAACTGGAATCACTTCTGGCCTTACCTGCAGCATATGCTGACTACATCATCCCCATTAGCACTAAGAGCCTATTATGAGGTAGAGGAAGGCATTGAATACAGGTTAATCGATGCTGCTATGACAAGTACATGCTTTGAATCCTTTATGCAGCAGGTAAAAACGAAAAGATATACTTGGACCAGAATCCAGCGAATGCTTACTCATCTGATCACTAAAACAACGAAGGAAGACATTCAGCAAAACACTCACCCCACGTATTTAAGAATGCTTGGTATGACAGCAAAAGGAAGAGAATATCTTAATAAATATAAAAAAGATTTTCCTCTCCCGATTATCAGCAACCTGAATCAGCAGCACAAGGACCTGTGTGCGATTGATATCAGAGCTTCAAAAGCCTATGCTATGGGCTTTTCTGACTCTGCTAAACGCAAAGAAATGCTGGCAAAGGATTTCACTGCTCCTCCGGTGATCATACAATAAAAATTACTAGAATAAAGAGCCGGAGATTTCTCCCCGGCTCTTTATTCTATAACGAATTTAAGTATTCAAGTGCATCTTCAAACTCTCTTACAGGAATGATTTCCATATCAGTTCCTATACTTTCAGCAGTCTGTAAAGCCGCTTCATAGTTTGTCTGAAGATCAGGGTTATCATTCAGCACATCCTCAGGCAGCTCATCGTCAGGTGCAAAGAATATTTCAATTCCTTGTCTGTCCGCTGCCACTACCTTCTGTTCAATGCCACCGATTCTTCCTACAGTGCCTTCTGAAGAGATCGTGCCTGTTCCGGCAACCATCTTACCTGATGTCAGATCTTCTTCTAACAGCTGATCGTAAATTTCAAGTGCGTACATCAGTCCGGCTGAAGGACCCCCGATGCCTCCTGAGTCAATTTTAACTGCCGGATCTGTTTTGAGCTCGATATCATCTACAAGGGAAATCCCCATTCCTACCTGGTTGTCATTCTCAGGAAATGTCTCGAGTGTAATGTCATCTGACCTTTCTTCTCCATCTCTTTCATAGACAATCGTCACAGTATCTCCAGCTTCCATTTCAGATACATAATCAATAAATTGCTCTGATGATTCCAATGCTGTTTCATCCACCTGTGTGATCCTGTCACCGGCCTGTAAAATATCTTCTGCTGGCATACCCGGGAATACATTAAGAATATAAATGCCGTTATAAAGGTATTCAAATTCTGCACCGGCTTCACGGAACGCCACTTCAATCGCCTGAGCAGCTGAGTTATCCATCAAATAAAGCTGTCTGACTGAATACTCTTCCTCGCTTTCATGCGGGTTTCTGACCTCTTCAACTCGGTAAATTTCCTGATATTCGCTAAAATATGCCCATGCATAGGCAAATACGTTTGCCTGCACCTGTGAAACAGTCATTAAAGAGAAATCTCCTTCACTGTCAGTCCCATCTGTCACCTCAACGATATCATCAAGTGCAAAGGCGCTGCCCGGCTTTTGTATATAATAAGGCAGCGAATAAAAACTGAGAAACACTGAAACGAGCATAATAATAGTCAGTGTCAGCATCGTTTTTTTATTCATGTTTGTGAAGCTCCTTCCAGCGTTCAATTTCCTCAAATATTTTTGGTAGAGCCGCTTCAGCTGCCCCTTCACCCAGCTGTATGATTTCTTTGGCATGTTGAAAGGATTTACTGCTGAATTTTTCAACACGTGGAGAAATTAACACATCTGCTCCCGTCATTTTCAGGTGAACAATTTCGGTTTGCAGAATATCAATACTCTGAATAATCACATCATAAATCGTCGTGATTTCAGCATTTTTCTTCACCTGGGAAACGTCCACGCCAATCACAATGTCTGCTCCCATCTCTTTTGCAACAGAAGCAGGCACTCTGTCAATGACCCCGCCATCAACGAGCAGTTTTCCGTCAATCTTTTCAGGAACAAAAATACCCGGTATCGCTGTACTTGCTCTCACTGCACGGTCAACCGGACCACTTGTGAAAATCACTTTTTCAGCTTTAATCAGATCAGTCGCTATAATTGAGAGCGGTATATTTAACTCTTCTATATTTTTATGATGAGTAAATAGTCTGATAAACTGCCGGAATTTTTCCCCTGAGATAAATCCCATTTTAGGAACCGTCAGATCCATAAAGTATTTACTTCTAAATGTTTCTGCCACTCTTTCCATATCAGCAACGGATTGTCCTGCACTATATAATGCTCCGACTAGAGAACCCATACTGCTGCCGGAGATATAATCAATTGAGATATTTTCACGCTCCAGTACTTTTAAAACGCCAAGATGAGCAAATCCCCTTGA
Source organism: Jeotgalibacillus malaysiensis (assembly GCF_044789845.1). Taxonomy (NCBI): domain Bacteria; kingdom Bacillati; phylum Bacillota; class Bacilli; order Caryophanales; family Caryophanaceae; genus Jeotgalibacillus; species Jeotgalibacillus malaysiensis. The sequence continues at coordinate 1,522,432 of NZ_CP085252.1, read as the reverse complement.
ACCACCCGATCCAAGCGCAAGACCTATTTTCGGATCCATCTAAACCACCCCTAACCAGCAGTTCTAATCAGTCTGCAACCTCATACAATTCTCTTACAGTTAATTTTAGCACTGCTGAACTTTGAAAAGAACTAATCACACTGCAATGGAGCCGATTCAATGAAATTTAAAGAGCATATTGTGTCATTTATGTTTTTACTATTTTTTATATTTATGCTCTCCTCACCATCATCGACAATTGACGCTGCCTTAAATGGTATGACATTATTTGCTGATATTATCTTCCCATCACTTTTTCCATTCTTTGTATTAACCGCTATGCTGCCCGCTATATCATGGGTAAGTCTGTTAGCCCGCTTATTCGGACCAGTGATGAAACCGTTATTTAATGTATCCGGTCAGGGTGCACTTGTTTTTATTGCCGGATCCTTATCAGGGTTTCCAATTGGAGCAAAAATGACCGCTGATTTACTTAAAAACCATAAAATCAGTATACCAGATGCCAGGCGTCTGATTTGCTATACAAATGGCGCAAGTCCCATGTTTGTTATTGGTGCAGTTGCAGGCGGACTGATGAATCAGCCTTCACTCGGAATCATTCTGTTTTTGTGTCATCTCTGCGGAAATGTGATCATTGGAATTGCAGCCGGAAGACTGATTAAAGGACCTTCATTAGAAAGAAATCCGATTGACCATTCAAAGGGTGATTATCTGACTCTTTTCAGAGAATCCGTCACCGTTTCAGTTAAACAGCTGATCATCATTGGTGGATTAATTACTTTTTTTTCTGTATGTATAGAACTGTTTGAACAGCTTCTAAGCTCTTTTTCAGACGGCCTTAAAACCGAGAAGATGCAGATTTTGATCGCGGGGGTCCTGGAGCTCTCTAACGGGGTTGAGGCAGCGGTCCGTTTTTCAGATCCTTACACAGCCTCTGTCATTGTTCTTGCGATGATGTCTTTCAGCGGTTTATGTATACATATGCAGGTCATCACTTTTATAGATCAGCTGCCGATTTCTTATCAATCCTATTTAATTTCCAGGCTCTTTCATATGATTCTCTCACCGGTTATTTTTATGATTCATCAATTTTTCTTTCCGTTCAAAACAGACAAACTTCCTGCAGTGGATGTCATGTCACCAGTTCATATAGGGGTTAATCTGTCGCAATGTTTAACAGTAATTGTGTTGTTCATATGCGTAGTGATATTAATACAACTTCGATACAAAGAAAAGCCCCGTTATTAGCCGGGGCTTTATTTCACCAGATATTTTTGTTTCAGTGCTTCTTCTACTTCCGGCGGGACAAGTTCTGAAATATTTCCACCGTAGCGTGCCACTTCTTTTACAATGCTTGAGCTTAAGAATGAGTACTGATTATTAGTCATAATAAAAAAGGTCTCAAGATCGTTATGTAATACTCTGTTCATGGATGTGATCTGCATTTCATATTCAAAATCGGATACTGCACGTAAGCCGCGGATGATAACATTTGCCCCGACTTCTCTCGCATAATCTACCAGTAACCCCTGATAAGAGTCCACTTTAATATTTGGAATATCTTTTGTGACTGATCTGATCAGATCCATTCTCTCTTCAACTGAGAACGCCGGCTTTTTTGAAGAATTATTCAGTACAACTATATGTAATTCATCAAAATTTTTCGCACCGCGTGAAATAATATCTAAATGTCCAAGTGTAATCGGGTCAAAGCTGCCCGGACATACTGCTTTACGCTTCATGAGCTTCTTCCTCTCTTTTATAAATAGAAATACCTGTAGTGCCGTATAGTTCGTGTTTAACGAGTACTAGCGCTCCTCTTGTTTCAGGTACTTTAGTGTTTGCATCATGCTCGCACATGACAACCCCTGTAGCAGTCAGCATCTGGTGTTCATCTATAAATGCCAGGTATAATTCCAGCTGTTTGTTTTTATAAGGAGGATCTAAAAAGATGCATTCAAACTTCAGCTCTCTCTTCGCAACCGCTTTCAAAGCTCTCTCTGCATCATTCCGGTATAGCTCCGAGTGATCTTCATACGAACATTTCTGTATATTTTCTTTGATCGTCTGAAATGCTTTGCGGTCTTTATCCACAAATATCATATAATCAAGACCCCTGCTTAACGCTTCAAGACCAAGGTTTCCGCTGCCAGCAAATAAATCAAGCCCGTTACCGCCATTAAAGTATGGACCGATCATATTAAAAATCGCCTCTTTTACTTTGTCAGTCGTTGGTCTAGTATTTGTGCCAGGGACTGCCTGAAGGTGAATCCCTCTTTTATCCCCTGAAATGATTCTCATATACTCACCACAATCTTTCATGTCGATTTGTCAATTTCTGATAAGGTGTGACGCTTTTCGTACCTATGCTACCATAATTAACTTTGAACCGCCATGCGAACCGTTATTTTTTGAAAGTCATTGTTAAAGTTGGCTGGTGATTTCCGCTTCAGGGGGACGCTTTCCGCGGCCGGGCGGTGAGCCCGCAGGCTTCGCCATGCTCGGTCTCACACGTCCCTTCCTGCCGCAGGAGTCGCCCCCTTACGCTCCAATCACCAGCTGTGCAATAAAAATAATAACCTTTTAAAAAAGTATTCAAAAAAGAGCCTGAGACACATTTGCCTCAGGCTCTATAAATGCTTATTAACGCTTACGAAGGAAAGCTTTAAATCATCTAAATCAAAACTTAAATAAGATACTTATCCTGAGTCAGGCAGATCCGCTGCAAAGTCTCCTGTTCCCAATTCATGAATCATCTGATCAAGGTCAGGTAAGTCCCCGTTTTCTGCTAACATGTCTTTAAGCTCTTGCAGTGACATCTCTTTCATTTCTTCTTCCCTGGCAAGCTCGATGAATCCATAGGTCACTAATGCTGTGACTATTGCTGCCACAAGACAGCCTTCTTCATTTATTTTTGTTTCATTTTTACTGCCAGGAAGAAAATAAATGATGACCAGTAATAGTACAATGACGATTGCTGCAATATGCATGGCGATCACCCCGGTTTTATATTCTTTTACTGAAAGCATATTTGTGAAACATATGATACATTAAGGGCTAGTGATTAAATTGAATGAAGCAGGTGAAATTGATGATTCAACGTTTTATTGAACTTGGTGAAGGTTATGCTGATGTATATGAATTACTTGATTTAATTAAATATAATAAAGAGCGGGCGATGAGGCTTGCTGTATTTCATACAAAGCTGAATGATAAAAAAGTTGTTTCTCCGGCGCTAATTATGAAGAAAACTGAAATGGGCAATTTTCAAGCGATCTATATTTCCACTGAAGGTATACCGGATCTTGAAAAGCCCTCTGAACGTTTGAGGCTGATTGAATCAGCTGCTGATCAGGCTGGTATTCCAATCGTTCATCTGGAGGTACAACCATCTGTCGCATTCGGCGAAAAAGAGCTGTATTTTCAGCACCTTGTTGGTATTTTAAGAATGAACCATTACATCGCACCACTTTCATCATCCTATTAATACACGAAAAGGCGGAGCATATGCCCGCCTTTTTTAATTGTCAAAGACCCATTTTGTAATCGTACTCTTTTGCTTTATCCGGTCTTGCATTCTCATATTCTGTTTTGATATATGGTCTTAGAGATACATCAACTTTTTTAACGTAGGAGTAATTTGAAAGTTTTTCTGTTAATTTTTCAATTTCACTCTGATTACAGTATAATAATACATACTTCATTTTTCTCGATACGTAATGCACGTTCCCAAAGCGCCTTAGCGTTTTCGCGTGCTTTAAGCTGTGCAGCCATACGATTAATCCTTGACGCTCTGTCAGCATAGTCATTACCTCACTCGTTTTTCTTACACAAAATTGTAGCATATAGTATGCCTTTCCGGCAACGAAAGGAAGCGCTTATATGGATGTGAATGAAATTTGGCAGCGGTTTATCTCTCTTTTAAGTGAAGAACCCGGAATTGTGGATGCTAGATGGAAAAAATCAGCCGGCATCCCATTTTTATATATTTACACGGTAAAAGCTGACCGGCAGGAAGTGGAACAAAAAATTAAGAGATGTGCAGTCCGTGCCATGAGAGGCAAAAGACTCAATGCTGAGACAATTTTTGTGAGAGCGACGGACGGTGAATGGGTTTACCGGCACCGCTTTTATGTTCCTCAGGAAAAAATGTTCTGCTGCGGAAACCTTTGTAGTGATTGTATCCGTTTCAGGTAAGCTAATGTTTGTGAACCAAACGGCTGCGTGCTAACATTAAAATGTGAAATATTAGTATAAGGGAGGATTCGTAATGGGAAAGAAAACAAATATCGGACTTGCTCTTGCTGCTTCCGGTGCAGCGATCTGGGCAGGAACCAAAATGACATCAAAACCGGCTAAAAGACAAACAAAAACGTTTTTTGAAGGTGAAAAACCAAGAGTATTTGCGCATAGAGGCGGAGCGGCATTAGCACCGGAAAGCTCACTTGCAGCATTCAAACAGGCTGCTGAACTCGGTGTAAACGGATTTGAAATTGATATCCGTATGACTAAAGATGAAGAATTGGTCATTTTCCACGATCAGTTTATCGACCGAACAACAAATGGTGCCGGCAGGGTAGCTGATTACACGCTTGCAGAACTGAAAGATTTTGACCTTGGCTATCATTTCAGAGACCTTCAGGGTGAACAGACATACAGAGGCAAAGGCGAAGTTGTACTCAGTCTGAAAGAAGCGCTTGAAGAGTTCCCTGACATGCTTTTTAATATTGATATGAAAGAAGATCCAGATACTTATGAAGGCAGTCTGATGCCCTCAAAACTTTGGCGACTGATTGAGAAGCTTGGCGTAGAAGACAGAGTGCTTGTTACAAGCTTTTATGACGAGCAGATTGACCGCTTCTCACTTTATTCCCAGGACCGCGTTGCGATCGGTGCCGGTGAAAATGAAGCAAGAAAAGCATTCTCCTTATATCGCAGCGGCTTTGGACATTTATATCACCCAAATACTGATGCGATCCAGATCCCGACTAAACATAAATCAATTCCACTCGATTCAAAAGGGTTTATTGAATTTTTGACTTCTCTGAACATCAAAGTCGAGTACTGGACAGTAAATGATGTTGAAACAATGGACCGTTTGATTGGTCTTGGTGCAGATGGCATCATTACTGACCGTCCTGACATTGCAATGCAACTACTGAAAAATGATTAAAAAAATGACGGAATGCTTAATCGCATTCCGTCATTTTTTTATGCTGAGCATGAGCAGCCCCCGCCTGAACCACAGCCACCGCTGCAGCCGGATTGAGAATCAAAGAATGGGTTCCCGGTAGGAATTTTCACGTTTTCAGATACTGCATGGCCAATCAGAGCACTTACCTCGTCAAGTAATTGCTGTAATTCGTTTTCAGCCACTCTGAATTGTGCAACGTTCGGGTCCATATCCATATCCCTTTTTGTTTCACGGATCTCCTTCATGACTCTGTTGTAATCCGGATGATATCTGCCGAAGCGCTGAACCTCTTCATATAATTCCTTAAGTGAATTAAACTTATATATTTTATCCATCGACGTGGTGGACGATTTTAAAGTGCGGTACTTCTCATAATAATTATCTAATGTTTCTGAGTGCAGGATGACTTCAGACAGCTCATCTGATGCATCAAGCAGCTGGATTCTTTCCATTGTCGCTAACATATTCGCACCTCCACTTTTATCATAACATGAAATACCGAAAATGAATCCCTTATTGTTTCCACTGTTTCATTAATATATCATCTTCCTGATCTTTTTCACGATTAAAATGATTCAGCATTTCCTGAAAAAAATCCAGTCCTGACTGAAGTTTCTTTGAATATTCTTCGATTTGTGATGGATCAAAATGCTGTATCTTTTCTTTCACACTTGAAAAAAGCTGGTCAAATTCAATACCGGAAGCCTTGTCATCTCCCAGTAACAGCCACTCCTCATATAATTCCTGCCACGAGCTTTCCTGCCTCCTGACTTTCCTGACAAGATCAGGATGTTTTTTTAAATAAAGCTTAAATGCATCTAAGCGCTCGTTATTACTCATGTGACTCCCCCTCTTCATATTCATCTTATATTTTATGGTAAAATGAATTGAATGGTTAAAGGAGGCACACGATGAATACACTTAATGAACTGCATATTGATCAGTTAAATGAAGATGAAAAGAGAATCATTGAACAGGTTTTAAAAGGTTTTGAAGCAAAAAGACAGGGGATTAGCACTTCTTATGTAAGTGCAATGTATGCAATGGAACATCAATTCAACGGTGAAGTATTAACGATTACGATGCCAGTTTCACCGATTGTACACAACTCACTTGGCATCATGCATGGCGGTATTACAGCTACTGCAATTGATACTGCAATGGGCACACTTGCCAATAAAATCACCCCGCCCACTAAAGCTGCCGTCACAAGCCAGCTTAATCTGCATTATACTGCTCCTATTCAGGAAGGTACGATCCAGGCATTCGCCAAAGTCATTCATCACGGGAGCAAGAGCATGGTGATTGAAGGGTGGGTTGAAACTGCAGAAGGTAAAAGGGCCGCGCATGCATCCGGTTCATTTTTTATAATTGACCGAAAATAGATGAAAGGGTGAGACAACTGAGTCTCACCCTTCATCTTATTCACTTTGTATTGATAGATCCTCTTCTTCTTGCAAATCCGGTTCATCAAATTGAACGAAGTCCTGGGTATAATAGCTGCCATATACACCGGAACCGGTATGAGTGAAAGTATCATCCAGCATCGTATTGCGGTGACTTTCTGAATTCAGCCAGCCATGTACCACTGCCGGTGTAAGATAATACTGTGATGCTGTATTTTCAGCTGCTGACTTATAATTCCTGTCCAGTATATCCAGACGGTCTGATAATCCTGATGTTTCATCGGGAGACTCTGCTGACAATTGTTCGCGTGTCTGACTTAAATCTCTTGCTGCTTCTGCTAATTGATCATCCCAGATCAGTTCATTCAGCCCGTTTTTCTCCCTGATAAAATTCACAATATCAAACATTTGACGCTCATTTGCTTTATTCACTTCATCAAGAATCAGCTGGTCCTGATCAGCAAGCGGTCCACCTTCAACTGAGCCTTCATAAGGTTGCTGATCGAGCAGGGTCTCTTTATCCAGATAATATACACCCATCAGACTGTTAGAAACTGAATCAATCATCAACTGTGCATAAATATCTTCAAATTGAACGAGTAGCCGTGTGTGAAGGTCCTGCTCACTTAATTCAAGCTGATATACCCTGCCATTGTCCTCTACAATAATTTCACTATTGATCATTGTGAACTGGTAAATTTCCTGAACTGACTGTCCTGAGAAATAAGGCGTGCTGTCATAGGCATTTCCCATGACAAACAACGCTTTAACTTCATCATTTTTTACTGCTGCCTGCATATAGCCATTTTCAACCATATAAATAAACCAGGTCAGGCCGTTCCTGCCCGGATCCATTCTCTCAGGCTCACCATATTCCGAGGTCAGGCTCTCCACACTTCCACCTATATAAACTGAAACACCTGTTTTAGGTCTTGTCAGGCCCTCGGAAGCGGGTATTTCAGCATTTTCATTGGAATCTACATTAAACGGTTCGTTCTCAAGCTCTTCGTTCTCCTGAAAAGAAGGACCATTGTAAAAGCCAATGAGGAATATGACTAATATGACTACGCCTATTCTGATCATTGCCTTCATCTGTGTCCCCCCTTTTTATCTCTTATTTATATTATACATAGGATCAGCTGATAATAATAGCAAGAGACCGTATATCAACTGTCATGTTTTTGCCACAAATAACGCGAAATTAATGAATGACATAATTGCAACTTCTTACTGTTTCGACTATTATTAAGCATGAGACGACTTATTATTAAAACTGGTTTACAGGAGGAGATTTTCAAATGCGCTTTGAAAATACTGGATTAGAATCTTTATTAATCGAATTTGATCCATTAGAAGATGTAATGAATGAACATGGCATGGTCCGTGCAGGTCAATGGGACTGGGAACGTGTTACATATGACAGAAAGTTCGAGATCAGAGAAGGCACTTTCTACCTTCGTATTTTCGGATACACTGAAAATGGAGATATCGGCGCAAGTGATGCTGATGTAAAGCTACTTACACCACTGCTTGGTAAACATTATTACCCGCATGGTGTTGAATATGGTGAAGGTGAAGAATTTCCTGAACACCTTGTACAAACGTGTGAAAAAATCTTAATTGCCATTTATGAGGATCTTGCAAAGATCGCTATCTAATGGGCAGGAGCCATGGTATAATGGCTCTTTATTTTTATATATAGCTTTATTTTGAAACCTCAGAGCAGTTGAACATCCTCTGAATAACCACTAGATATTTGAAAGGGGACCGGCGTTGAACAAGTTATTTTCCAAAAAGAATGTGATTACAACAATCGTTTTGATTGCTGTATTACTGTTGATCTACTTTATTTTACCCGTTTCAGTTCCTTTGATTGCCGCTCTCATTACAGCACTTATTTTGGATCCGCTGGTAAAGCTGATTGAAAGTAAAACTAAATTTAACAGAAAATTGTCTGTTGGTACAGTATTTATTCTGTTCCTTGGTACGATCGGCTTTCTTCTGTACATAGCTGTAACGAAATTAATCGGTCAGGCGATTCAATTTGTTGAAAACACACCGGATTATATCAATGAGCTTGCAGTCTGGTGGAAAACAGTTGAAAATGATATGGCCATTACTTTTGCTCAGGTTCCCGCGCAGGTAATGGAACAGACAAGTGCGGAAATCAACAACTTTATTAATGACTTCAGAACAAGCATCACAAATTCAATTAATGCTGAAAGTGTCACTGGCATGATTACAAACATACCTGATTACCTTGTCAGCTTTCTTGTCTATCTCATTGCTTTATTTTTAATCATGCTGGATCTGCCGGCAATCAGAAAGAATATTTATAAGTATTTCAAAGACCAGACGGCTGAAAAGGTACGCTTTATGACTGCAAGATTGTCAAAAGTCATCTGGGGATTTGCAAAGGCTCAGTTTTTAGTGAGTTTATTAATACTTGGAGGTTCTTTAATCGGACTTTACATGATTGCTCCGGAAGTTGCGCTTGTTATGGCGATTATTATCTGGCTGATCGATCTGATCCCGATTATCGGTTCGATTGTCATCCTTGCTCCATGGGCTATCTTCCAGCTGATCACGGGTGATATTGAACAGGGTACACAGCTTGCGATTTTAGCTGTCATTCTGCTGATTATCAGAAGAACTGTGGAACCAAAAGTGATGGGGACACATATTGGCCTCTCCCCTCTTGCTACACTGATCGCCATGTTTATCGGCCTCAAGTTATTTGGAATTCTTGGATTTATCATCGGACCGCTGATTCTGATCATTTTCAACTCAGCAAGAGAAGCCGGTATAGTTAAAATGGACTTCAAGTTTTAAGATGGATACAAAAAGCGCACCGGAATCGGCGCGCTTTTTGTATGTTTTTATTATGTTCCAAGTATAGCTTTAATGACTGAAGTAGTTTCTCCACCATCGTATAAAACATACAGCAGCAGATAAACCATCACACCTGTTGTTGCAGTAGCGAACCAGATAATCGAAGTAACCGGTCCGATTTTGCGATGTTTTTTAATTCTGTTTTTGTATCCCAGCCAGATCGTTACAAGTCCGAATACTGCACCGGTTGTTGCAAGGATAATATGAAAGACTAAAAATACAGTATAATAAATCTTCATATCATCCGGACCACCAAAAGCAGTATTTCCAACAAAGATCGTTCTGCTCATATAAATAATGAAAAATGTCAGAGCAGCAATAGCTGCAGCAAACATCGTCTTTTTGTGCGCTTCAATTTTTCTTTTTCTAACAAGCGCCCATCCAATTGCTACAAGTACTGCGCTAATTACAATAAAAATCGTACTTAAAGTTGGTAAGATCGGTAATGTCATGGTCTTGATCCTCTTTCTATATCATCATGATAATGTCTTTGGTTCTCTCGCTGCATATAATGATGCATTCAGTGCATCCTCTTCTGATCTTTCTTTTCTGTACCATTCAAAGAATACTTGAGCCAAAATCACGCCGTAGATAATCTCCTGAATGACTTTCATAATTACGCCGCCTACCTGCTGATCTTCAAGAGGCTGCATATCTGTAAACAGTTCCGGACCGGTTATACCAAGTCCTGCTAAGCTTTGAAGTGTTCCGGCCGGTACACAGAGCGCCATCGCCTCAAGCCATGCCCCACCGTTAAAAAATGTTTCATACATCGGATTATTGGCAAAAATGATCAGCGCGCAGGCAGGTGTTAATAAAATCCCATCAGCAAAAATATACCCAATTTTCTTTACTCCGCTCAGCTTATATTCACCTTCAAGTGTGTTCACAAGCGGCCACCACATAAAGAATGAGAATACAAAGATTGCACCCGTAACAATTGAATGTAACATCATATCAACTTTAATTGTATCGAATATTAAAGGAATATGATAAAAAGAAAATGCTCCATTGAATAAGATCAGTGCAATTAGAGGCTTAGTAAAGAAACTGAATACCGGCTTGATTACCGGAAGATTTAAAAGTGCTTTCCACATATAATTCGGCACACCTGCAATTAATAATGGCGGAATTAATAAATAGAAAATACCCATTTGAATCATATGAACTGAAAACAGTATATGTCCCCAAAGATCTACAGGTGATCCTTTAATTATATAAATGATTATAACTGCACTAAGTACCAAAACCGTTTCTTTTCTAGTCATTGGCCTTGAATCCTGTATTTTATGTCTCCACTTTGTTGCTGCTAAAAAGAAGAGGACGGTTAAGACTGTCAGGCTGATAAAAAAGTAAGGACTCCACAGAGCCTGGAATCCAAATATACTAATCGACATCAGGCACCTTCCTTTCCGAATATTCCTGTCTCATCTCTTATATTATAAGCCTCAGTTACATTTACTTCAATGCACCCAGATGACAAGTTCATGAACGATACCATCAGAAAAGTAGTGTCGAGTGTTAAAAGCGGCAATCTAAAGACAAAATCGTAATTTCATAAGATGCTTATGGCTCGCGAACCCCCTCTTAAACCCGAAATAGAAAAAGGACCGGCATATGCCGGTCCAGATGTACTTACCACCAGACGATCGTCAGAAAAGTCAGTACGGTAATAAATGCAACGAGTGCTCCGGAGTACAGGAAAAGCGCTGCTGTTCCATGTCCCTTGTGACTCATGTGCATGAAGTAATAAAGCTGAAGCACTACCTGAGCTCCTGCTAATACAAGAAGGATAGGAAATGCATAAAACTTATCAAAGTCTGCAATGACAATGATAAATGCAATAAATGTCATAAAGATCATCATTGCAAAAGATGTTACCTGTCCGCGCATTTCATCACGTGCTTTTCTGCGGCGGTATTCATAATTGACTTTAGGGTTCGCTGAAGTAGATTCATGTGCCATCAGTTTATCCCACCATTCCCATTAAGTATACAACCGTGAAGATGAATACCCATACAACGTCAATGAAGTGCCAATATAAAGAAGCCGTAAAGAACTTCGGTGCGTTATACAGGTTCAGTCCACGCTTGGCGTTACGAACAAGCAGAAGAATAAACCATCCAAGTCCCACTACAACGTGCGCTCCGTGGAATCCAACCAGTGTGTAGAAGGCTGAACCGAATGCACTACTTGTAAATGTATGACCGTAATCATGAATATAATGATAAAACTCATAGATCTCAAAACCAAGGAATGCGAGACCAAGAAGGACTGTAAGCAGTAACCAGGTCTGCATCTTCTGGTAATTATGGTTTTTCATATGATACATTGCATACACACTTGTCAATGATGATGTCAATAAAAGCATCGTCATGATAAAGACAAGCGGCAGCGCAAACATATCTGCTGCCAGATAATGATCACTACCCGGCACTTTATCTTTTAACGCAAGATATGTTGCAAATAATGAAGCAAATAGAACTGTTTCTCCACCAAGGAAGAGCCAGAAGCCTAAAAATTTATTTTTACCTTCAAGGGTAGTTTTTTCAGGAGATTCAGGCCACGTACGAGCCGTGAATTTTTGATTCATATCCATTACTCCCTACCCCCTTTATCATCGTGATCATCCATCAGTTCTTCTTTATGAATATGGTAGCCGTGGTCATCTTTCAATGAGCGGACTGCCATAGCACCGATTGTGATTAACATACCAATGATCAGTACAGGAATTGACCATACATAATCTGTACCATCAGAAGCTCTCCAGTCTACCTGATACATCGCACCGAATGATGCAATGAATAAACCAAGAGACATAACAAACGGAATGAATGAGTTGTTAGGCATATGAATGTCACCTATTGGCTCTGCAGGTGTCATTTCATTACGGCCTTCCATCTTTTCAATCCAAAGTGGATCAAGACCACGTACAAGTGGAAGCTGCTTAAAGTTATAGTATGGCGGTGGTGATGGTAGTGCCCATTCAAGCGTACGTCCATCTCCCCAAGGGTCATTTCCTACACGCACATTTTTAATCTGTGTAATAACAATATTGTAAAGTAGTACAATTACACCAAGCGCCATAAAGAATGCACCTACTGTACTGATCATGTTGAATAGATCAAGACCCTGTCCAGGAAGAAACTTCCAGATACGTCTTGGCATACCCATTAATCCAAGGAAATGCTGGATAAAGAATGTACCGTGGAAACCAATCAGGAATAACCAGAAAGTGATTTTTCCAAGGAATTCATTAAGCATCGTACCGAACATCTTCGGCCAGTAGAAATGTGTACCTGCAAGTAGTCCCAATACAACCCCACCAATAATTACATAGTGGAAGTGAGCAACTACGAAGTATGAATCGTGATACTGGTAGTCAGCTGCAGCTGATGCAAGCATAACCCCTGTAACACCACCGGCTGTAAACGATGGAATGAAAGCTACAGCGTATAGCATCGGTGTTGTAAAACGAATGCTTCCGCCCCACATTGTAAGAAGCCAGTTAAAGATTTTAACCCCAGTAGGAACGGCGATCGCCATTGTCGCTACCGCAAAGATTGCGTTCGCAGTTGGTCCAAGACCAGTTGTGAACATGTGGTGCGCCCATACCATGAATCCAAGGAAACCGATCAGTACTGTTGCAAATACCATCGCAGCATAACCGAACAGACGCTTTTTAGAGAATGTAGAGATAATATCAGAGAATATACCAAACGCCGGAAGAACCAGAATGTATACTTCCGGGTGACCGAAGATCCAGAATAAGTGCTCCCAGATAATCGTGTTTCCTCCCATCGTTACATCAAAGAAGTTCGCACCAAACATTCTGTCAAACAGCATCAGGAAAAGTCCCACAGTCAGTGGAGGAAATGCAAACAGAATTAGTGCCGATGCTACGAAAGTAGACCATGTAAATAGTGGCATACGCATGTATGTCATACCAGGCGCACGCATGTTAATAATTGTTACAAGGAAGTTAATCCCCGCAATCAATGTACCGGCCCCTGATATCTGAAGACCTAGTACATAAAAGTCAATACCATGACCAGGTGATGCGAGTGACAGCGAAGCATAAGAAGTCCACCCTGCATCCGGTGCTCCCCCAAGGAACCATGAAAGATTAAGGAAGACTCCACCGAAGAAGAATAACCAGAACCCGAGTGAGTTCAAGAATGGGAATGCTACGTCACGTGCACCGATTTGTAAAGGTACAACGGCATTCATAAAAGCAAATAATAGCGGCATGGCTGCTAAGAAAATCATTGTCGTTCCATGCATGGTAAGTAATTCATTGTATAGTCCTGCTGACACAAAATCATTATCAGGAACCGCAAGCTGAATACGGATCAGCATTGCTTCTATACCGCCAACCAGGAAGAAAAATCCGCCGGAAATCAGATAGAGAATAGCGATTTTCTTGTGGTCGACCGTTGTGAGGTAGTCCCATAGGACTGCTAAGAAACCTCTTTTTTCAGCAACGGTACTCACTAAGTATACCTCCCTTAAAAATCAAATTATTCAGAGTAAACCTTTAAGCTCATTAAGTATTCAGTTAGTGCATCTAGATCTTCATCTGACAGATCATCTTCATTATAAGCACCCATTGTATTACCAGGCTTTAATGCATCTGCATTACGGATCCAGTTTTTGATATTTTCTTCCATTGTTACATCTTCAGCATGGTTATCAAGAATACCTGCTGTGTATGAACGTTCACCGAAGGTTGTCAGGTTTGGCCCCTGTGAAGTTCCGATCTGCTGTGTTGGATTAATAGCGTGACACCCAATACATCCCTGCTCATCAAATACTTCAAAACCATCAGCTACAGTATCATTTTCAAACTCCTGCTCAGCTTCTCCAGCTTCCTGCATCGCTGCGATCCAGCCGTCAAAGTCTTCCTGAGACATTGTTTGTACCTTGAAGTCCATTAAAGCATGTGAAGGACCGCAAAGCTCAGCACATTTACCATAGAACAGGTTATTAGCATCCTGTGCTTTTTCACCATCAAAGTTCAGGTAGAATGTGTTCATATTGTCAACGTTTGTATCAATCTTTCCTCCAACTGCAGGAATCCAGAATGAGTGCTTAACGTCAGAAGCGATTACATTAAAGTAAACATTTTGATCTGTTGGTACAACAAGATCCTGTGCTGTTACAACTCCCTGATCAGGATAAGAGAACTCCCACCAGTAAAGGTTAGCTCGCACGTCTACTACAAGTGCTTCTCTGTTTCCATCTTCATCTTCAACTTCCATCCCAGATGTGTCGCCCAGTTCAAATGTAAGTGCAACAGTAGGTATTGCAAGGATAAAAAGAAGGATAATTGGAATAACAGTCCAGATTACTTCCAGTCTGTGACTTCCTTCCACCTGTTTCGGAATAAAATCTTCACCCAGCTTCGAGCGGCGGAACTTAGTAATAGCGATAACATATACGATTGCTACAACGATGATTACAAGAACCATGATCGCCACACTCAGCATCATCAGGTTGAATTGCTTCTGTGCTACTTCACCCGCAGGCTGAAGCGTTGACAGAAACGGCTCTCCACAGCCGGAAAGAATAAACGCCATTGCCGCTACGAGCGGCAGAAAACGCCATTTCTTAAGCCCATTTTTCATAGCTTTTTTAAACCCCTCTTTCATTCGAATATTCTTGTTGATGGAGACTGTTTATATGGATTTCTCTAAAGAAAGAATTCCCTAAATAAATGTAAGAATAACCATACCTGTAAACATGATTGTCAGGTAATTCAATGAATATACGAACATCATCGTAGCCCATTTGTGGTCATTTTTAGTTTTGTAGCCTTTAAGCGCAAGCACAAGCCAGCCAATATTCAGCACGGTTGCGAGTACGATAAAAGCGGTACCAAGTGAAGGCAATAAAAATGGCAGCGGGAACAAGGCAATAACCCATAGAAGCATTGACAGCTTCGTTCTCGCAAACCCTTTTACTACAGGTAGCATCGGAACTCCTGCAGCCCGGTATTCTTCCACCCTTCTCATGGCAATTGCATAAAAATGAGGTGGCTGCCAGACAAACATAATAAGAAATAAAGCAAATGGCATTGCGCCAAGACCAGGGTCGATTGCAGCCCACCCAATCAGTGGAGGAACGGCTCCTGAAATACTTCCGACAATGGTATTACTGGCATATTTTCTTTTCGTCCACATTGAATACAGGACGACATAACTGAAAACACCAAACAATCCGATCAGACCGGCCATTGGCGTTGTCATGAACAGCATGATTTCACCAAAAATGACGAAACCGATTCCAAGCCCGAGTGCTCTTGAAGGTGCAACACGCCCAGTTACAGTCGGACGATTTTTTGTTCTTTCCATTAATGGATCAATATCACGGTCTATGTAATTATTAATACTACATGAGCCCGCAACAACGAGTGACGATCCGACTAATGTAAGAAGCATAACATCGATAGAACCAAGAAAATAAGTATCGGTAAAATAAAGCGCCAGCCATAATCCGGTAAACGCTGTTATTAAATTTGAATTCACAATACCGATTTTAATCAGAGCGAGGAAATCTTTCCAAGCAGTTGTTCCAGAAAAATCTGCCTCTTTTACAGCCGACACAACTCGACTATTTGACACACTTTCCCCTCCTCTCCAAACTTGCTAATACATTATACTACATCTACTATAAAGGATAGCGAACATGATTTCTATATTTAAAATGAAATTCAGACAACTTCTGAAACGATGCATTTAAATAAATGTAA
Organism: Jeotgalibacillus malaysiensis; assembly: GCF_044789845.1. Lineage (NCBI taxonomy): Bacteria > Bacillati > Bacillota > Bacilli > Caryophanales > Caryophanaceae > Jeotgalibacillus > Jeotgalibacillus malaysiensis. The sequence goes on along the minus strand of NZ_CP085252.1, from coordinate 1,506,189 downwards.
CAATTCCTTCACATCTTTCACGTTCACACCTGATGTGAATTATTTTTATATAGTTTTGTCATGTGAAAATTATTTGTCTATAACAGTAAACAATATTAGATTTTTGCACAAAAAAGGTACACCTGACGTTTAATCTGTACCATAATAGACATTACGAGTATTTCTTTCAACATCAGGTACTTTGAAGAGAAATAAATAAGAAGGTGAAACTTTTGCAATCTAAGGGATTAAAAATTTTAGGGGTTGTTACGACACTTGTCATGCTGCTTGTTCTGTTAGGCGGAGCACTCGTAACAAAAACTGATTCAGGGCAGGGTTGCGGCCAGTCTTTTCCGCTCTGTCACGGTCAGATCATCCCGGATCAATTGGAGATAGAAACGATTATTGAGCTCTCCCACAGAGTAGTCTCAGCAGGAGCAGGATTTTTAGTACTCGCGCTTTCAATCTGGTCATGGCGTGCGATGGGTCACATCAGAGAGACAAACTTCCTTGCGATTCTTGCTTTCTTCTTTTTAATGCTGCAGGCACTGCTTGGTGCAGGTGCCGTTGTCTGGGGTCACTCAGATATCATACTGGCTGCACACTTTGGGATTTCTCTTATATCATTCGCGGCTGTACTGCTTTTAACACTGCTTATTTTTGAAGCGGATAAGAAATTCGATGCCTACAAACTGGTAATTGACCGAAGAATTAAATTTCACACATATGGATTAATGATTTATATTTTTGCAGTCGTTTATTCCGGGGCATTTGTCAGACATACTGAAGCAAGTCTTGCCTGTCCTGACTGGCCGTTTTGTGTTAATTCCTCCCCCGGTAACTTATCATTGAATTCAATACAGTGGATTCAAATGGGACATCGTATGGCTGCAGCCTTTATCTTTATCTGGATCATCTATGTAGCAATCATAGCGATCAAAAACTATAAACATCAGAAAATTGTGTATTACGGCTGGATCATCGCACTGGCACTTGTAACAGGTCAGGTTATCACTGGAGCGCTTGTCGTTGTGACCAGACTGAACCTGATGATTGCATTATCACATGCATTGATTATTTCACTGCTGTTCGGTTTACTCAGTTACTTTATACTCCTGATTTCAAGAAGCAAAATAAACAGTAAAAAAGAAAGTTGAGCCGCAGCTCAACTTTCTTTTTTTGTTTTTTAATTATCTCTTTTCAGCTTAATCATCAGGTCTCCAGGAGATAATGATTCTCCGCTTTCCACGCAGACTTCTTCAACTGTTCCATCAAATGGTGCCTGTACAGTTGTTTCCATCTTCATGGCTTCAGTGATAATCAGGTGTTCACCTTTTTCAACCTGATCTCCGACTGAAACGACTACTTGAATGACTGTACCCGGCATTGTAGCACCAAGTTCTTCTGGATTTGACGGATCTACTTTTTGCTTCACAGCAACTGTGGATTTGATACTTTCATCTTTTATCACAATCTCACGCTGCTGACCATTTAAGTCGAAGTAAAGTACACGCGTTCCATCAGCTCTTGCTTCTCCAATAGATACAAGCTTCAGGATCAGTGTTTTACCTGTTTCGATTTCAACTTCAATTTCCTGGTTCAGTTTCATACCGTAGAAGAAGGTTGGTGTATCAATCACTGATACATCTCCAAATTGAGCAGCTGTATCTGTAAATTCCTTAAACACTTTTGGATATAGTGCATGGGCAAGTGCATCAAAGCTCGTTACCGGTCTTCCAAGCTCATGGAACAGCTCTTCTTTCAGCTTATCAAAGTCTACCGGCTCCATTAACTCTCCGGGACGGACTGTAATTGGCTCTTTTCCTTTCAGAATCACTTTCTGCAGATCTTCAGGGAAGCCGCCGTGTGGTTGTCCAAGATAGCCTGAGAATAGTTCGATCACAGAATCAGGGAAATCGATTGAATAACCTTTTTCAATGACTGACTGCTCATCAAGGTCATTTTGAACCATGAATAGTGCCATATCACCGACTACTTTTGATGAAGGCGTTACTTTTACAATATCACCGAACATCTGGTTCACTCGTGCGTACATTTCTTTTACTTCTTCCCAGCGTGCGCCCAGCCCTACAGCTTTTGCCTGCTGCTGGAGGTTGGAGTATTGTCCGCCAGGCATTTCATGCTTATAAATTTCAGAGTGCGGTGAGTTCATGCCGCTCTCAAATGGTGCGTAATATTTACGTACATCTTCCCAATAATGTGAAAGCGTTTCTGAATGATCAACATCCAGCTTCAGCTGTCGTGTGTTCCCTTTCATTGCATAAGCGAGTGAGCTTGCACTTGGCTGTGATGTCAGCCCGCTCATTGAACCAAGCGCCGTATCGATAATATCCACACCCGCTTCAATCGCACGTGCATATTGGAAGATTCCGTTTCCGCTCGTATCGTGCGTATGCAGGTGAATCGGAAGGTCTACAGTGTCCTTCAGCTCTGAAATCAGACGGTAGGCAGCTTCCGGCTTAAGTAAGCCTGCCATATCCTTAATCGCCAGAATATGAGCACCCTGATTTTCAAGCTCTTTTGCTAGGGCTTTATAGTAGTCAGTATCATATTTTGTACGTGTCGGATCCAGAATGTCACCTGTATAGCAGATCGCTGCTTCAGCCACTTTTCCGGAATCACGGACAGCTGTGATTGCTGTTTCCATTCCTTCAACCCAGTTCAGGCTGTCGAAAATTCTGAAGACGTCGATCCCTGCATATGCAGAGCGCTTAACAAATTCCTGAATGACGTTGTCCGGATAGTTTTTATAGCCAACTGCATTTGATGCACGAAGCAGCATCTGGAACATGACATTTGGAATTTTCTCTCTCAGTGTCAGCAGTCTCATCCAAGGGTCTTCCTTCAGGAAGCGGTAGGCCACATCAAATGTAGCACCTCCCCACATTTCAAATGAGAACAGGTCACTTTGCATACGTGCTGATGCATCAGCAATGTTTTTAAGATCAACTGTTCTGACGCGTGTGGCGAGCAGTGACTGGTGCGCATCACGGAAAGTCGTATCTGTAACGAGTACGTCATTCTGTTCTTTCACCCAGTCCTTCAGTCCATCTGCGCCTCTTTCATCTAAAATCTGCTTCGTTCCTGAAGGCGGTTCTTCAAGCAGATTCACCTTTGGAATTCTCGGCTTGCCAAAGTCAGGCTTTTCACCTTTATCAATACCAGGGAATCCATTGACAGTTACATTACCGATATAAGCGAGCATTTTCGTTCCTCTGTCTTTTCGTTTCGGGAAAAGAAACAGTTCAGGCGTATGATCAATAAATGATGTATCATACTCCCCGCTCAAGAACTTCTCATGCTTTACTACGTTTTCAAGGAAAGGAATATTTGTTTTGATTCCGCGAATACGGAATTCTTGTAAATTTCTGACCATTTTAGCTGCAGCTTGTTCAAATGTAAGTGCCCACGTGGAAACCTTCACTAATAGTGAATCATAGTGAGCTGAAATTTCTGCACCCTGATAGCCATTACCCGCATCAAGACGAACCCCGAATCCTCCACCGGAACGGTAAGCCATAATGCGTCCTGAATCAGGCATAAAGCCATTTAACGGATCTTCTGTTGTTACACGTGACTGAATCGCAAAACCGTTTAACTGAATCTCATCCTGCTTAGGAATACCGACTTCACGGCTGTGCAGTGTATGCCCTTCAGCAATTTTTAACTGTGACTGTACAATATCCACACCTGTAATCATTTCAGTGATCGTATGTTCAACCTGGACACGCGGGTTAACTTCAATAAAGAAAAATTCATTATTTGCTACAAGGAATTCGACCGTTCCGGCATTCACATAAGATACGTTATTTGCAAGCTTTACTGCAGCATCACAAATTTCATCACGCAGACCTTCAGGAAGTGAAACTGACGGTGCAACCTCTACAACTTTCTGGTGTCTTCTCTGAATCGAGCAGTCACGCTCATATAAGTGAATAATTTCACCTTCATGATCACCGAGGATTTGAACTTCAATATGTTTAGGGTTCTCAATGAACTTTTCAACGTAAACTTCATCGTTACCAAAAGCTGCTTTTGCTTCAGATTTTGCACGGTTATACGATTCTTTTACATCGCTCGCCGAACGGACAATTCTCATTCCGCGTCCGCCTCCGCCAAGTGAAGCTTTTATAATGAAAGGAAAGCCATACTGCTCTCCAAACTGTTCTACTTCTTCAAGGCTTTCAACCGGCCCTTCACTACCCGGAATAACCGGAATTCCTGCATTAATTGCCTGCTGTCTTGCTTTAACTTTATCCCCGAACATATCAAGATGCTCAGAAGTCGGTCCTACAAAAGTAATCCCTTCTTCTTCACAGCGTCTTGCAAAGTGAATGTTCTCTGAAAGAAAGCCGTATCCTGGGTGAATCGCATCAACGTTTGCACGCTTGGCGATCTCGATAATGCCTTCAATATCAAGGTATGCATCAATCGGCTTTTTCCCTTCCCCAACTATGTAAGCCTCATCCGCTTTAAAACGGTGGAATGAACCACTGTCTTCTTTAGAGTAAACAGCGACTGTACGGATATTTAATTCCGTACAGGCTCGAAACACCCTGATTGCAATTTCTCCTCTGTTTGCTACCAACACTTTGTTAATCTTTTTCATAATGATCCTCCTCCATGATGTCAAACTTCTAGCGATACAATCTTGCTGTGTTTTTCTCATTCATTGAAGATGTTTTACTTTTCTTTTGTGGCACACTTTGTTTTTCTTTCGCAAAGTACTTCTCTTCATATTTTACAAACATGGATACATTCACAAGAAGACCCATGGATAATGAGAGAAGGATGAGTGATGACCCGCCGTAGCTTATAAATGGCAGCGGTACACCCGTTATTGGAATCAACCCTGACATTCCGCCAAGATTAATAAACGTCTGAATCCCAATCATGCTTGAAATACCAATTGCGAGCATTTTTCCGAATTGATTTTTGCACCTGAGACCAATCATGATTCCTTTTAATACGATGTATGCAAGCCCAAGCAGTACAAAGCTTACGCCGAATATCCCCAGTTCTTCTGCGATAATCGCCATAATAAAGTCAGTGTGCGGCTCCGGCAGGAATCCAAGCTTCTGGATACTCTGACCAAGCCCGCTGCCCCACAGACCACCATTTCCAATCGCATAATATGAACCGACAAGCTGCCAGCCATTATCACTGATGTGTGCGAAAGGGTCCTGATAAGCGGCAATTCTCCCAAGCCTTTCTTCTGAAAAAATACTTGTGAAAGTGTTGCGGTTAAATAAGTATAAAATACCGGAAAACAATGTGATCACACCACCAGCCAGCCCGGCAAGCTTCAGCATACTTTTCACTTTCATGCCTGAAGCAACGATCACACTCATACCGATTGCAAATACTATTGCTGCTGTACCAAAATCCGGTTCAGCTGCAATAAGGAAACATGCAAATACAAGTATGATGATCGGCGGCATTACCCCTTTATTGAACTCGTTAATGTACGATTGTTTTTTTGCATAAACTGCTGAAAGATACACGATCATTCCGAGTTTTGCAAATTCAGCAGGCTGGAGCTGGAATCCGGGTAGCATAATCCAGCTTTGTGCATTATTGACTTCAGATCCGATTATATGTACTGCGATTAGGAGACCAAACATCAGACCGAAAATTAATTTTAATATAAACCCTTCCTGATAGAGCTTATATGGTACCAGCGCCATCACTGTAAAGAGAACGACTCCGATGATTAAATTTCTAAGCTGTCTGGTGTAAAAGTAATCCGGGCTCTGGTCAAGGATTTCTACTGCGTACACCATTCCTGCACTGTAGACCATGACTACCCCGAAAATTCCTAAGAGTATGTATACAGCCATCAATGAATAATCGTAAGACCTGAACATTCTTTTCAGAATGATCGACATCCTTATCAGTCCCATCTGTATATTTATTCAACAGGAAATGTGTAAAATCCTCTTTTTTTGATATAAAAAAACTCAAACAATCTGAAAAGTTTGTTTGAGTGGTTAAGTTATTTATTGGTGAAAGCGTCATGGAGCACAGACATTTCTTTTTCAAGTGAGTCTATTAATGTCTTTCCATCCACTTCATCCACAAGCCCGAGCCTGACGGCAAATTCTATTTCACGGGATAACCCAAACATTTGCGTATCTAATACCTCTTCATACAATGGACACTGGGGCATCGTTAAGTTATCCATTTGAACTTTGATTAGCTGCGCTATTTTCTCGGCATCTTTACGTAAAAGCTCATAGGCTTTTTCACGATGGTCAATCTTCATTTCTGATGTCACACTGATCCCCCCAATCCATTCATTATTCGTGCAATACATCACATCTGCTTAACCTAAAGTGTAGCGTTTTATCGACGAAATTGCAAGCAGTGACTTGTCCAATTAGCACGTTTCCCAAATGTGACACTTTCAGCAAACCAATGTATACTCAATAGACAGATAAAAAGGGGGGATAAAATCATGAGCGACATTATACCAATCACCGGCCGGGTTAAATTTCAGCTTACTATAGACCCGAGTGTGTGGATATTTGATGAAAGAAAAATAGATTTAACAACTTATTTTGATGAAGAACGTGTGGAAATTGATGAGATTGAGGAATACTCTAAAGCTGTAGCTGAACATTTTTCCAAAGAAATCAAAGAAGGCGCTGAAATTCCTAAACCTGCATCAAAATCAAAAAAACGCTTTGAAAAAGAAAAGCTTTTAAACGGAACTTTCGGTATCAAAATGAAGCCGTTTCTCCAGAACGCTGAACCTGAAGAAGACGCAGAAAAAGTAATGATTTCTACTTCTGAAGGCGTTCATTCATTTACAATAGAAGAGGCTGGAGAACTGATTATGGCTTTTTCAAAAGACGGTAAGCCGCTTCGTGAAGACGGTCCGGTTCATATTCTTTTTGAAGATGGATCTAACAGAGACAATCCGATTACACATGTACGCAAAATTACATTATCCTGATGACACAAGCACTGATCGTATCAGTGCTTTTTTAATTCTTCCATTACCTGGTCGTCAAGACTTCTCGCGGCCTGTTCATCATACGTTTTTGCAAATGCAGGTTCAGTTACAATCTTCGCGCCGTAAAACATAACATCCCTTACCTCATCGATATCCAGACGGATGATTGAAAGGCCAATCGGCACATCAGCTGAGGATTGTCCGACTACATGAGCCCTGCCGCTGATAGAATACGTGCTTCCTCCTGCAATAATCGAAAGTGAACACAGTGGCTGTTTATCGATATTTTGTATGATTCTTGAACGATGATCCACAGCGAATATAAGTGCTGATTCATCCTTAGCATGAACCCATGACAAAGAGGCAACGTTCGTGCCACCGGTTTGCGCATCCACTGTTGCAAGCTGTACAAACCGTTCATGTAAAAACTCCTCGTATAATCCAGGTGTTAAGTGGTCTTCAACTCTATTTGCCACGAAATCACTCCTTTTTTGATTTATTATACAGCAGATTTTCTTCCCTTAACAGTTCCTGGCTGCTACATGTTATAATGACTTTACCAGTATAGAAAAAAAGGAGCTTTGACATGAGAGTTAAATGTTTTTTATGCGACAAAATTGAATCAATCGAAGATTTCAGCCCACTTGCCAAAAAGCTCCGAAACCGGCCGATCCATACTTATTTATGCGAAGAATGCAATACGCGTATAGAAAGTAAAACAAAAAAACGTATCGCTACCGGCAATTTCAAGCAATATAAGAGCTCAAGAAAAATTGAACAAGAATTTTAAAACAAAACCCCCAAAGCTCTGAAAGCTTTGGGGGTTCCTCCGTTAAATAATCAACTTGCGCTTAGGTTCCTTCACTTCCCCGGCTAATTCAATACACTTACCGAGTTTAGCTGCATCAAAATTTCCGCCGCTTACAATAACGCCTGTCTGACCTGAATAAGATAACGTATTGCTGAGAAGCGCTGCAATACCTGCTGCGCCTGCTCCTTCTACCATCATCTTTTCTCTTTCAAGCATGAACAGGATGGCTTTTGCAATCTCACCTTCAGTTACTGTCACCATATCATCAACATACTTGTTAATGATAGAAGTTGTCAGCTTACCAGGTGATTTCACTTTGATCCCTTCAGCAATTGTAGGTAAAAACGGCACTTCACTGTTGGACTGTCCAAAGAATGAAGCTGCAATGGCAGGGGCTGATGCTGATTGAACGCCAATCACTTTTACAGATGGCTTCAGCGCTTTCACTGCAAGCGCAGTCCCTGCAAGCAACCCGCCTCCGCCTGCCGGTACAAACACTCTTTCAAGGTGCGGGCACTGCTGCATCATTTCAATTGCAGCGGTTGCCTGCCCTTCAATGATTTTCAGATCATCAAATGGATGAATGAATACTGCACCTGTTTCTTCCTGCTTTTTGCAGGCAGCCGTATAGGCCTCATCAAAAGATTCGCCAGTCAGTACAACTTCAGCACCATATTCGCGCGTAGCATTTACCTTTGTCTCAGGCGTCGTAAGTGGCATAAAGATTGTCACTTCCACCCCTTTTTTCTGACCGGCAAGTGCAACGCCCTGAGCATGGTTGCCCGCTGATGCTGCAATAATACCTCTTTTACATTCAAGCTCTGTCAGTGAGGACACTTTATTCATGGCCCCGCGGACTTTGAATGATCCAGTTTTCTGAAGGTTTTCAAGCTTCATCCATACCTGCTGTCCAGTCATTTTATTCAGTGTTTCAGACTGTTTGCATGGCGTTCTGTGTACATAACTGCTTAGTTCTTCTGCTGCGTCGAATAATGCGCTCGTGTTATAGAAATTCCCAAGTTGATCATCCTCTCATTGTAATTAGACATGCGATTCTTCGTATTTACTGATAGCATCCTCATACTGGAATGTAATCGAAATTTCATCCCAGCCGTTCAGAAGCATTTGTTTCCAATAGGGATCAATGTCAAAGTGCCACGTCTTGCCATCACAGTTTACAGTTTGTGATTCAAGATCAACAGTAGCCGACTTTCCATCTTTTCCTGCTTGGATGACTTGATCTGCTTCCTCAAGCCTAATGGCCAGTATCCCGTTTTTCACACAGTTATTATAGAAAATATCTGCGTAGGACGGTGCGATGATGACCTTAAAGCCATAGTCCTGAAGTGCCCACGGAGCATGCTCTCGTGAAGAGCCACATCCGAAGTTATCTCCGGCTGCCAGAATTTCAGCCCCTTTATATTCAGGATTATTTAGTACAAAATCCTGGTTAGGTGTACCATCGTCATTAAAGCGCCAGCCATAAAAGAGAAACTGACCAAATCCGGTACGCTCAATTCTTTTTAAAAACTGCTTCGGTATAATCTGATCGGTATCTACATTGATTCGATCAAGAGGTGTAATATTGCTAGTTAACTTTTTTACCGGTTCCATCAACTTCCCTCCTTATGCGTGAACGAGATTTCTTACATCTGTAAATTTACCCTCAACTGCTGCTGCAGCTGCCATTGCCGGACTGACGAGGTGTGTTCTTGAACCCGCTCCCTGTCTGCCTTCAAAATTCCGGTTGGATGTAGATGCGCAGCGCTCGCCTGCCGGTACAATGTCATCATTCATTGCAAGGCACATACTGCAGCCTGATTCACGCCACTCAAAGCCTGCATCTTTAAATATCTGATCCAGCCCTTCTTCTTCAGCTTTCATTTTTACTGTAAATGAACCCGGCACAACGATGGCAGTTACACTTTCATGCACTTTTTTACCTTCAATTACTTTGGCAGCTGCTCTGAGATCCCCAATACGTGAATTTGTGCAGGACCCAATGAAAACATGCTGGATTTCAATATCAGTAATCGGCATTCCCTCTGAAAGATCCATATAAGTGAGTGCCTGCTTAAGCTCTTCTTTTTTCGATTGGGTCGTGAAATCTTCAGATCTCGGAACAGTGGCTGAGATACCTGACCCCATTGAAGGATTCGTACCCCATGTAACAAACGGCTCGATCTCATCTGTATGAATCGTGAGCGTTTTATCATATACTGCACCTTCATCAGAAGCGTAGCTAAGCCATTTCTGTTTTAACGCTTCATATTGTTCAGCTGGTACATGAGCACGGTTCTTTAAAAATTCAGCTGTTGTTTCATCAGGGCTGATTAATCCTGCACGGGCACCTGCTTCAATCGACATATTACATACTGTCATGCGTTCTTCCATAGACATTTTCCTGATCGCATCACCAGTGTACTCTACAACGTAGCCAGTTCCTGCATCAACACCGAATTTTGAAATAATAGCCAGGATCACGTCTTTAGCAGTTACACCGAAACCAAGTTCACCTTCGACCCTGATTTCCATTGTCTTTGGTTTTGATTGCCAAAGCGTCTGGGTGGATAGAACATGCTCAACCTCACTTGTCCCGATACCAAACGCCAAGGCTCCGAATGCGCCGTGCGTTGAAGTATGACTGTCCCCACAAACAATGGTTTTACCCGGCTGTGTCAATCCAAGTTCAGGACCGATCACGTGCACAATACCCTGATCAGGATGATGCATGTGAGCAAGAGGTATGCCGAATTCTTTACAGTTATCGGCAAGTGTGTTCATTTGCTGCTTGGATACTGGATCTTTAATCACTTCACGATTTTTAGTCGGTACGTTATGGTCCATCGTGGCGAAGCTCAGATCCGGTCTTCTGACTTTCCTGCCTTTAAGCCTTAATCCTTCAAATGCCTGCGGTGAAGTAACTTCATGAATCAGGTGCAGGTCAATATAGAGAAGGTCAGGTTTATTTTCTTCTTCATATACGATGTGGTCGTTCCAAACTTTTTCAATAATTGTCTTCGCCATAAGACTGTTCCCTCCTCACTTATACATAAGCAGACAAGATATGATCTGATACCAGTTCTCTTTCAAGCTCTTCAATTACTTTATCTGCAAAAGCGGATGTGCTAAGAACACGGTGTCCTGCTTTTTGAACATCAGTTGTACAATATCCATCATCGAATACGCTGTAAACAGCCGTTTCGACTGCTGATGCTTCTGTTTCCATTCCAAATGAATACTTAAGCATCATTGCGACTGATAGAATTGCTGCTGACGGGTTGGCGATGTTCATGCCGGCGATATCCGGCGCTGAACCGTGTACGGGTTCGTATAAACCGAAGCCGTCAGAACGGATACTCGCTGAAGGCAGCATACCAAGTGATCCGGTCAGTACGGAGGCTTCGTCACTCAGAATATCTCCGAACAGATTCTCCGTTACCACAACATCAAATGATCCAGGCTGGGTGATCAGCTTCATTGCTGCCGCGTCTACCAGCAGATGCTCGACCTCAACGTCCGGATAGTGTGCTTTCTTTTCTTCCACAACTTCTCTCCACAGCTTACTTGTTTCAAGTACATTTGCTTTATCAACAGATGTAACTTTTCCTTTTCTCAGGCGAGCAAGCTCGAATCCCTGTTCAACAATGCGCTCGATTTCCGCGCGTGAATAAGTAAGGGAATCAACTGCTCCGTTATGGGTTTTTCTTTTTGGCTCACCGAAGTATAGTCCACCTGTTAATTCTCTGACAATCATCATATCAACATCTTTTGAAAGATGATCCTTCAAAGGAGAAGCTTCGCTCATCCCTTTGATTGCTTTTACAGGTCTCAGATTCGCGAACAATCCAAAGTGTTTTCTGATGCCAAGAAGACCCTTTTCCGGACGTAGAGTTGAAGGGTTCTGATCCCACTTCGGTCCGCCGACTGCACCAAGCAGAACTGCATCGCTTTTTTCACAAGTATCGAGTGTTTCTTTTGGCAGAGGATCACCAGTTTCATCAATAGCAATTCCACCTATCAGTCCTTTTTTAACCTCAAATGTATGGTCAAATCTCCGTCCAACTGACTGGAGAACCTTCACTGCTGCCTCTGTTACTTCCTGTCCAACTCCGTCTCCATGTAGAACTGCTACTGTTTTTTTCATGATAATTCCTCCCCTTTGCTATACAGTTTTTGCGTAAGATCTTTTACGTTCATTGACCAGCTGACGGTTAATTGCATTCAGGTATGCTTTAGCTGAAGCTTCAAGCACATCCTGCGCTACATCACGGCCTGTCGTAGACTTTCCGTTATACGTCATATTCACAACCGCTTCTCCAAGTGCATCGCGTCCTTTACCTATTGAAGTAACACGGTAATCGAGCAGATGAACTTTCCCCTGTACTAATCGTTCAAGCGTATTACAAATTGCTTCAACACTTCCTGAGCCGGTAGATGCTTCCTGCAGCAGATCGCCATCCGGTGAGATGACTGATACTGAAGCTGTCGGGATACTTCCATTACCGTATTGAACCTGAACTGATTTCAATTCGTAAACAGGTACTTCTTCTTCCTGAATCTGCTGATCTGTCAATAGCACATACAGATCGTCTTCTGAAATCTCTTTTTTCTTATCAGCCAGCGCTTTAAATGCTTTGAATGCTTCAGTGATTTTTTCATCACTCAGTTCAAATCCAAGCGCAATGGCTTTGTCTTTGAATGCATGACGCCCTGAGTGTTTACCAAGTACGATCTGCGTTGAATTTTCACCGATCAGTTCAGGCGTGATGATCTCATAGGTCGTACGCTCCTTCAGCATACCGTCCTGATGAATACCTGATTCATGTGCGAAGGCGTTTTTACCAACGACTGCTTTATTCGCCTGGATCGCCATTCCTGTCAGTTGACTGACAAGCTGGCTCGTACGCTTGATTTCATCGAGCTTCACATCAGTTCCAAACGTAAATTTGTCTTTTCTGATATGAAGTGCAACAGCAAGCTCTTCCAGTGCTGCATTCCCAGCGCGTTCACCAAGGCCATTAATTGTTCCTTCAACCTGATCTGCGCCGTTCTCAATCGCTGCGATCGTGTTTGCAACTGCCATTCCAAGGTCATTATGACAATGTGCTGAAAGTTTTACACGGTCTATACCAGGCACATTTTCTTTTAAATGTCTGAACATCGCTCCGTACTCAGAAGGTGTTGCATAACCGACTGTATCCGGAAGGTTAATTGTAGTTGCTCCAGCTTTAATGACTTCTCTTACAACTCTGACAAGGAAATCAGGGTCTGATCTAAATGCATCTTCAGCTGACCATTGTACGAGCGGGAAATTCTTTTTAGCGTATTTCACAGATTCAACTGCGATATCAACGACCTGATCAGGCGTCTTTTTTAATTTGTGGGTCATGTGAATTGGTGATGTTGCCAGAAAAATATGAATGTGTGGCTGCTCACCGTATTTAAGTGCTTCCCAGGAAGTATCAATATCGCTTTTTATTGATCTGGCAAGACCTGTAACAATAGAACCTTTAACCGTCTGGGCGATTTTTTTTACTGCTTCAAAATCACCCTGTGAGGAAGCAGGAAATCCTGCTTCAATCACATCGGCATTAAATCGTTCAAGCTGTCTTGCAATCTCAAGTTTTTCAGCTGTATTCAGATTGATTCCGGCTGACTGTTCACCATCTCTAAGCGTTGTATCGAATACATCAATTTTTCGCACTCGCAACCACTTCCTTCTGTTTTTCTTTTCCTGCTTTAACAAATGGCATCATGCTGCGCAGCTCTCGACCCACCTTTTCGATCTGATGTTCGTTCTCGCGATTTGCAATTGCTGTGAATTCAGGGCGGTTCAGCTGGTTCTCAAGCAGCCATCCTTTAGCAAATTTCCCGTCCTGGATATCTGTCAGGATCTCTTTCATACGTTTCTTTGTATCTGCATCAACAACACGCGGGCCTGATACGAAATCTCCCCACTGAGCTGTATCAGAGATTGAATATCTCATTCCGCTCATACCGTCTTCATACATTAAGTCAACGATCAGCTTCAGCTCGTGTAAACATTCAAAGTATGCCAGTTCCGGCTGATAACCCGCTTCTACAAGCGTTTCAAATCCTGCTTTTACTAATGAAGTAAGTCCTCCGCAAAGTACTGCCTGTTCTCCGAAAAGATCTGTTTCAGTTTCTTCTTTAAATGTTGTTTCAAGTACTCCTGCGCGGGCGCTTCCGATTCCTTTTGCGTAAGCAAGTGCCGTTTCTGAAGCGCGACCTGATTGATCCTGATAAACTGCGAATAGTGCAGGTACACCAGCGCCTGACTCGAATGTTCTGCGGACAAGGTGCCCCGGACCTTTAGGTGCTACAAGAAAAACATCTACATCAGACGGCGGTACGATCTGGTTGAAATGAACGTTAAAGCCGTGTGCAAATACCAGAGATTTTCCTGCGCGAAGGCCAGGCTTGATTTCTTCTTCATATACTTGCGTTTGTCTTTCATCCGGAAGAAGTACCATCACGATGTCTGCTTCTTCTGCAGCTTCTTTAACTGTTTTCACTTCAAGTCCATCCTGTTCAGCCTGCTCCCATGACTTCCCTTTTCTCACTCCGACAACTACGTCATGTCCTGTATCTTTCAGGTTTTGTGCGTGTGCGTGACCTTGTGATCCGTATCCGATTACTGCTACTTTTTTGCCTTCTAGTGAACTGTTGATGTCCTGATTGTAATAAACTTTTACCATGATAAATTCCTCCAGTGTTTGTTTGAGTTTTGGTTTTCATTAACGCTGAATCTCTCCGTGGAGGACTTCGCTTTCCTGCCCCCGGACGGTGAGCTTCCTCAGGCTTCGCCTTGCGGGATCTCACCTGTCCTTTCCCGGGGCGGGAGTCTTCGTCCTCCACTACGAGCTTCAGCCGGATTGGTCATTTAAAGATTAAAAATTTCCATCAATACATTGTTAATCAATTGTTTATAAAATCGATAATTGCTGGGATGGTGTTTTCTGGTTTTCTCTGACGAAAGCTGTAGCACCAGTTCTGGTCATTTCTTTGATGCCGTATGGTCTGACCAGGTCGATAAATGCTTCAACTTTTTCAGGATCGCCTGTTACTTGAACCGTAATGACATTTTTACTCATGTCAATCACAGTCGCCCTGAATGGTTCTATGATGCTTGTGATCTCACTTCTGACTGCTGGTGGTGAGAGCACTTTGATCAGTGCCAGCTCTCTGGTTACGATCGCTTTGTCTGAAATATCGTTCACCTTCAGAACGTCAATCTGTTTTTGCAGCTGTTTTAAGAGCTGCTCTAGTTTTCTTTGGTCTTCTACATGAACCACGAAAGTCATTTTTGAAATACCCGGCTGTTCAGTGTGTCCGACTGTGATGCTTTCAATGTTGAACTGTCTTTTCATTAGCAGCCCGGTGACCCGGTTGAGTACGCCGCTTTGATTGATTACGGTTGTTGTGATGATTCGCTTCATGGTGTCACCCCTATCATTTCATGCAACCCTTTACCTGGCGCAACCATTGGATATACATTTTCAAGCTGTTTTACCCGGCAATCGATCAGCACCGGTTTGTTTGAATTCAGCGCTTTTTCAAATACTTCATCAGCTTCTTCAAGACTAGTTACTTTATAGCCTTCAAGATCATATGCTTCAGCCAGCTTAACAAAGTCCGGCTGTGATGGCATCAGTGATTCTGAGTATCTTTCCTGATAGAACGTCTGCTGCCACTGTCTTACCATTCCGAGACACTGATTATTGAGAATCACTACTTTTACGGGAATTTGACTTTCCTGAAGCAGTGAAAGCTCCTGCAGTGTCATCTGGAATCCGCCGTCACCTGTAATGGCAACCACTGTTTCTTTAGGCTTGGCAAGCTGAGCACCAATTGCTGCCGGGAATCCGAATCCCATTGTGCCAAGGCCTCCGGAAGTTACCCAGTGATCAGGATGATTGAATTTATAATACTGTGCCGCCCACATTTGGTGCTGTCCGACATCAGTCGTTACGATCGCGTCACCGCCAGTGTGCTTATGAATCATTTCAATTGCTTCCTGTGGTAAGATGCCTTCTTCCTGCTTTTTGTATTGCAATGGATACTCCTGCTTCATCCCATCTAAATGGGCTGTCCATTCTTCAATTCCCTCTGCGCTTACACCAAGCTTTAAAAGCGCCTGCAATGCTTCCTTGGCATCTGCAACAATCGGGATATCTGTCGGAACATTCTTACCGATTTCTGCAGGATCGATATCGATATGGATAATCTGTGCATTCGGTGCAAAGTGTTCAAGGTTACCTGTTAGTCTGTCATCAAATCTTGCACCGATATTAATGAGACAGTCGCATTCACAGATTGCCATGTTCGCTGCATACGTTCCGTGCATTCCTGCCATTCCAAGGAACTGTTTGTGTTCCCCATGAATTGTTCCCAGTCCAAGAAGTGTATTTGTTACCGGGATACCTGTTTGTTCTATAAAAGCCGTCAGATCTTGAGCAGCTTTTGCGTGTAATACACCCGCTCCTGCAAGAACAAGTGGCTTTTTTGCTTTTTGAATTGCCTGAACTACTTTCTGAATCTGCAGAAAATTTGGTTTAGTCGTCGGCTGATAACCCGGTAGATTTATTTCCGTCTGTTTCACTTCAGCCATCGTAAAGATCTCATTAGATACGTTTTTTGGAATATCTACTAAAACCGGGCCCGGTCTCCCAGTTGATGCGATATGAAATGCCTCATGGATAATTCTCGGCAGATCATTTACATCCTTTACTTGATAATTGTGTTTTGTGATCGGCTGTGTAATTCCAACGATGTCAGCTTCCTGGAATGCGTCTGTACCGATTACTGCACTGGCGACCTGTCCTGTAAATACAACGAGCGGCAGTGAATCCATCATGGCATCAGCAATTCCTGTTACTAAGTTAGTAGCCCCGGGGCCTGACGTTGCAATGACAACGCCCGTTCTTCCTGAAACCCTTGCATATCCTTCAGCAGCATGGATCGCTCCCTGCTCATGTCTTGCCAGGATATGCGGAATTGGATTTTTATATAGTGCATCATAGATCGGCAATACTGCTCCACCCGGATAACCAAAAATCATTTCCACACCTTCATTTTGAAGTGACTGGATAAATATATCTGCTCCCTGAACCGCCTGCTTCTCTACATCACCGCCAAGTGCTTCTGCCTGTTTCGTATTAACTTGCACACTCATTGAAACATGCCTCCTTTAATTCCTTTTATTGACATATAAAAAAGTCTTTCAATCCCATACAAATAGATACGTGATCCTTTGTATAGGGATGAAAGACTTTTCATGGTACCACCCTACTTCGCAGCAAATGCTGCCTCATGAACAGTTAAACTGTTCTTTGTTAACGAACAAATGTCCGTGAACACCTACTGAGAGATTTCAGTGTTCCACTCCGAGGGGATGTCATACACAGCTGGCAATACCGGGTTCCACCAATCCCGGCTCTCTGGAAATGCCGCTTGCTGCGTACTTTAACCTCATCAATGATTTAACGTATAAGTGCTTTAACTCACGAAAGTCAAGCGATAAATGTTTAACCTGCGTTTAATGCTGAATTATATACCTTTACACCGTCTTTAATGACTAATTCTCTAAAAGATTCAAGTAAATCATTTGTGACCTGCCCCGGAGTACCGTTTCCTACTGTACGGCCATCTACTTTTACAACTGCGATCACTTCTGCTGCAGTTCCAGTCAGGAACACCTCATCTGCTACATATACATCATGTCTTGTAAATACTGCTTCTTCCATTTCATAACCTTTATCTTTTGCCAATTCAATAATTGCATTTCTTGTAATACCTTCAAGTGCGCCAACGTAACCTGGAGGCGTTAAAATTCTATTTCCTCTGACAATGAAGATATTGTCAGCAGAACCTTCTGCTACATAGCCCTGATCGTTTAACATCAATGCTTCTGGTACACCTGCAAGACCTGCTTCAATTTTTACTAAGATGTTATTTAAATAGTTCAGTGATTTAACTTTCGGACTCAGTACATCGGAGCGGTTTCTTCTGCTGGCCACTGTAACAATTTCTATACCAGTTTCATAAAGCTTTTTTGGAAACAGTGCTAAGGATTCAGCTATGACAATGACACTCGGCCTCTTACAAGTAAATGGATCAAGTCCGAGATTGCCAACACCCCGTGAAACAACTAATCGGATATAGCCGTCTTTCAGCTCATTTTTTTGAAGTGTTTCAATAATAATCTGCTGCATCTCCTCTTTAGTATAAGGGATTTCCAGCAAAATTGATTTTGCGGAATCGTATAGTCTGACCAGATGTTCTTCAAGACGGAATACATTCCCGTTATAAGAACGAATTCCTTCGAACACCCCATCACCATACAAGAAACCATGATCATAAACAGAGATCTTTGCATTTTCTTTAGAAACAAATTCTCCATCTAAAAAGATTAATTGTTCACTCACCTTATTCACTCCTTCCATCGCTTTATCGTTGCCCGTAGGCTTGAATTGTTGACAATCATAACGCGGATATACAAGTCCGTCAACAGCTGAAAATTAAATTTTTAGACAAATTAGAATTTTATGATTTTATGAATGCGTTTACATTGCTGATACTATGCACTTTTTTGCAGAATAAAATTTTTTTATTTTTTACATACTGATGTGAGAAAAAATTTTGCAAATCGCTTTACACAGGTGTCTTGACAGCCTTAAACAGTTCGAAAATTAGATTCGTGAAGCTAAATTAAATGTGATTTCAATATATGCATTAAACAGAATTATTATTCATGAATATACACTCATATTTAACTGAATCGCTATAGAGAATGTAATTTTAACTTAAAACGGTATGTACCTTCATTCATTTCCAGGTGTTTGATAACAAGAAAAAAGACACCTGCATAAGCAGATGTCCTTTATATTTCCTGCGCTTATTATAAGCGTATGGAAGTTATACTGTGCCTTTTGCCTGTTCTCTTCTCAGTCTGATCTTGTAAATGATCAGAATGAGCGCGGCGATAATCAGTCCTTCAGTAACCGGCAGAAATACGGCAAGGAACGTCAAAACTGTGCACCCCAGAATAAGAAACAGGTAAATGAGCGCAGATTTTAATGGTGGAAGCTTTTTAGCAAAGCCCAGTTTATATACAAGAATTGATAAAAAAATAATCGTGAGGTAAAGGTACCACATTCCTGCATCCGGATTTGCATCTACTCTGTAAAGCGCAGGAAAAAACGATAAGCGGTCTTCTACATTTACCATGGAGGCAGTCAGCTCCTCTTAATTATTTACCTGCTTCTGCGTACTTCTGTTTCTTTTGTGCACGCTCACGTTCGTTCTTATCAAGGATCTTCTTACGGATTCTGATTGATTCAGGTGTGATTTCACACAGCTCATCATCATTCAGATACTCAAGAGATTCCTCAAGGGTCATTAATCTTGCTTTTTTAAGCGTTGTCGTCTGCTCTTTGTTTGCAGAACGGATGTTGTTTGCAGCTTTAATTTTCGTTACATTAACTGTCAGGTCATTTTCACGCGTATGCTCACCAACGACCATACCTTCGTACACTTCTGTACCCGGCTCGATAAAGATCGTACCACGGTCTTCAACACCAAGGATCGCATACTGTGACGCCTGCCCTTTATCCATTGATACAAGAACACCTGCACGGCGTCCGCCTACGCGGCCCTGCTGCATTGGCTGATAGCTGTCAAATGAATGGTTGATGATCCCGAATCCACGTGTAATTGTCATAAACTCAGTCGTGTATCCAATTAACCCACGTGCAGGAACCATGAATACAAGACGGACCTGTCCGTTCCCGTTATTGATCATATCAAGCATTTCGCCTTTTCTGGCACCCATTGATTCAATAATAGAACCGGTATTTTCTTCAGGTACATCAATTTGGACGCGCTCAACAGGCTCACTGCGAACACCATCAATTTCACGTACAATAACCTGTGGCTTGGAAACCTGCAGCTCGAACCCTTCACGTCTCATGTTCTCAATCAGGATTGACAGGTGAAGCTCACCACGTCCTGATACTACCCATGCATCCGGAGAGTCAGTCTGGTCAACACGAAGACTTACATCAGTCTCAAGCTGAGCTTCAAGTCGCTCTTCAATCTTACGGGCTGTAACAAACTTACCTTCACGTCCTGCAAATGGACTGTTATTTACAGAGAAAGTCATCTGTAGTGTAGGCTCATCGATACGCAGAACAGGAAGTGCTTCCTGGTGGGATACAGGCGTTACTGTTTCCCCTACGTTGATGTCTTCCATTCCGGATACTGCAATCAGATCTCCGGCTTTAGCTGACTGAATCTCTTCACGCTTCAGGCCAAAGAAACCAAATATTTTTGTAACACGGAAATTCTTCACACTACCATCAAGCTTCATTAGAGAAACCTGCTGACCTACTTCAATTGTTCCTCTGAACACACGGCCAATTCCGATACGTCCAACATAATCGTTATAATCTAAAAGGGCGATCTGGAACTGAAGCGGATCTGTGCTGTTATCAACTGGTGCAGGGATGTTTTCAACGATTGAGTCGTAAAGACATTCCATTGTCTCGTCCTGCTGCTCAGGATCAATACTTGCAGTTCCGTTGATTGCTGACGCATAGACAACCGGGAATTCCAGCTGGTCTTCGTTTGCATCAAGCTCAATGAACAGCTCAAGTACTTCATCAATCACTTCTGCAGGGCGTGCAGCATCGCGGTCAATTTTATTTACTACTACGATCGGTGTCAGATTCTGTTCAAGCGCTTTTTTCAGTACAAAGCGTGTCTGAGGCATACAGCCTTCATATGCATCAACAACAAGAAGAACACCATCAACCATTTTCATGATTCGTTCTACTTCTCCACCGAAGTCTGCGTGTCCCGGTGTATCGAGAATATTGATACGTGTATCTTTATATTGAATCGCAGTGTTTTTCGCAAGAATCGTGATACCGCGTTCTCTTTCAATGTCGTTCGAATCCATTGCACGTTCGTCTACATGCTCATTTGATCGAAAGATACCTGATTGTTTCAATAGCTGGTCTACTAAAGTCGTTTTACCATGGTCAACGTGAGCAATAATTGCAATGTTTCGTAAGTCTTGCCTAAGATTCGTCATTATTTCACTCCTGTTTTTACGTACTAATCTTTTCTAACTGTACTATTGTATCACAATTGGTGGAAATATAGAAATGAATTATGTAGAATGTCTATATAGAGGAGGATGACGATGAAAAATAATGCAGTATTTTTACTATTTGCTTTCGCCGCAGTTATTGCCATGTCAGGAATTGGCGTCGCCATTGCTGAACGCAGTGCAATCGGTGCCATCGTATCTATATTAGCCGTCGTTGCCATTTTTGGAATGGGATTTAAAACAAAAAAGAAATTCCGTGAGCAGGCTGAACATTAAAAAACGTGCAGAATCATTCTCTGCACGTTTTTTAATATCATTTTTTAAGATATTCATTCAGTACTCTCTCATGAACAGCCCGGTTTCCTGCAAATACCGGTGAGTTATTGACCATTGAAAGCTCATTACCGTTTAAGTCTGTAACCAAACCACCGACTTCTTCGATCAGTACTTTTCCACCGGCAAAGTCCCAAGGTGACAGTCTCATTGTTATATACCCATCAAGTCTGCCTGCAGCAATGTAAGCAAGCTCGATGGCTGCTGAACCATATGACCTCGTTCCGCGGACTCTGTGGACCAGTGAAACAAAAATTTCATGATCCACTTTTCTGTTTGGCACAAGCCAGGTTGCATTTAATGACATAATTGCTTCTTCAAGCGGTACATCATTGAGCGCTGGAAGCTTCTTATCATTCAGATAAGCGCCATTGCCTTTTCCTGCATGATATAGTTCATCAGCTACAACATCATATATATAGCCAAGCATCCCTTCACCTTCATGAAAAATGCCAATTGAGACCGCAAAATTTCTCTGCTGGTGTACAAAGTTCATTGTTCCGTCAATCGGATCGATAATCCATACAGTGCCTTTCATATCGTTCACATTGTCACCGTAGCCTTCTTCACCAAGCACTCTATGGTCGGGATATTCCAGCGCAATTTTTTCAACAAAGAACTTTTCAATCTGCTTGTCCATATTCGTAACCAAATCATTCACATTGCTTTTCGTCTGTATCTTCAATACTTCATCGAATGAATCTATAATTTTTCTGCCTGCTTCTTTAATTGCCTGTTTAGCAAAAAGATCAATTTCCTGCCACTGCTTGTCCATATCTATTACCTCCAGTACCTTACAATCCTACATAAGACTTTAGTGGATTTTTCTCTTATTATCAAGAAAACCGCTACATAAGCAATGCTAAGACGAACGCTCACATGATAAGCGTTCGTCTTAGCATTGCTTCCTGTCATTCAGAAAAAATTGTCTCATCTCGCAAATCCATCCAGCTCATTCAGCTCATGTCTAATCAGTGACAATCTTTCTTTTGTGCTCTCAATATCTGATTTGTTGCCAAGTTCCATCGCTTCAAACAATACTGCCAGTTCATAATCAAGTTCCATTCTAAGTACAGCGAGTCTCTCCTGAATATAATCTCTTTTTCTGGTTACCTGGATTACTTGCTTCATACCCTTCCACTCCTCTTGAATTAATGTATTTAAAGCAGTGTATTCAATTCAAATCAGTTTATTCACAAAGATCAAATATGCTAGAATAAATTCAGTTTCAGGCGGCCTGTTACATGTATTATAGCCAAATTCAGCAGGCCTTAAACTGTTTAAAACACAACGGAGGGTTGTTCATGACCGGGTATTTCAGTAAAGATGATTTTGAAGTGTTCAATATTGAAGGCTTAGATGAGCGTATGGAAGGTATCCGCTCAAGGATTCAGCCGAAGTTTCAGGAGCTTGGTGACCTGACTGTTCCTTCACTGTCAGAACAGACAGATGAAGAAATGCACCTCCACATTGCAAGACACGCAAGGCGTTCAGTTAATCCACCAAATGATACCTGGATGGCTGCTGCACCAAGTAAACGCGGATACAAGAAACTGCCGCATTTCCAGTTTGGTTTATGGGGTGATCATCTCTTTATCTGGACAGCATTTATTTACGAGCTGCCTGAAAAAGAGAACATTGCGAAGACAATGATTGAAAACCTTGATGACATTGTAAAGGTTTTACCGAAAGATGGGTGGATCAGCGCTGACCATACAAAAAAAGAAGCTAAGAAAATCAGCGAAATGAATGAAGGGGATATTTTACATGTCCTGGAAAGGTTTCAAAATGTAAAAAAAGCTGAGTTTCTGGCAGGGAGAAAAATTGAAGCTTCTGAAGCTGTTAAACTGAGTAAAGATGAGCTTACGCAGCTGATTATCCAGACATGGACAGAGCTGCTTCCTCTTTATAAACTTGGAACACGCGTCCAGCAGGCAGTTTAATTTAAATAGCGGGTGTATGCAGAAGACTGCATACACCCGCTATTTTATTTTTTCATTGAAATTTTATCACCTGGTGCTGCTTCTCTGGCTCTTTTCTGCGTTCTATAAATTGAATAACCACTCATATCCTGAAATTCTTTGTCTATTGTTTTTTCTTCAGCTTTTCCGGGTACAATCTCTTTAAAACGCTTATATTGGCTCATAAATTCTTCTCTTTCAATCGACTTTTCATATGCTTTTTCAACAGCTTCATAAAACTTAACTGCATCAATGATTTCTTCCGTTGACCAGTCCATCGACAGCGGGTATTGATACTCCATCATATAACTTCCTTTCCATCTAAAACATTTCTTTTTCTATCACAAAATGCTATAATTCTTCTGTTATCCTTCTTTAGATAACAATACCGTTAATGAGGTGAATTTTCAATTGTCCAATACACCTTCATCTCTGCTGAATGTAGAGAGAAAAGACCATACTTTAACTCAAAATGATACACCGTTATTTACAGGTTTAAAAAAACATGCAGACCGCAACCCTGTTCAGTTTCATATTCCCGGGCACAAAAAAGGTGCAGGAATGGATCCAGAGTTCAGAGCATTTGCGGGTGATAATATATTATCTATTGACCTGATTAATATTGCACCGCTTGATGATCTTCATCAGCCGAAATCATTGATTAAGGATGCTCAGGACCTGGCTGCCAAAGCTTTTGGTGCTGACCACACATTTTTCTCGGTTCAGGGCACAAGTGGAGCAATTATGACAATGGTCATGAGCGTTTGCGGGCCGGGCGAAAAGATCATCGTCCCGAGAAACGTTCATAAATCTGTTATGTCAGCAATTGTATTCTGTGGTGCAATTCCAATTTTCATTCACCCTGAAGTGGATAAAAAACTTGGTATTTCTCACGGAATTACACCGATTTCTGTTGCACATGCAATTGAGCAGCATCCTGATGCAAAAGGAGTCCTGGTGATCAACCCGACCTATTTTGGTATCGCTGCGGATCTGAAGGAAATTGTAAAAATTGCTCATAATCACAATGTTCCGGTATTAGTAGATGAAGCGCATGGTGTTCATATTCATTTCCATGACAGACTGCCTGCTTCAGCAATGCAGGCTGGCGCAGATATGGCAGCTACAAGTGTTCACAAACTGGGTGGTTCTTTGACGCAAAGCTCCGTGTTAAATGTAAAAGAAGGACTTGTGTCACCTAAACGCGTTCAGTCAATTCTCAGTATGCTGACAACAACTTCAACGTCCTACCCTCTTCTTGCTTCATTAGACACCGCAAGAAGACGTCTGGCGATTGATGGGAAAGAATTAATCAGTCAATCAATCGATCTGGCTGAAAATATCCGGTCACGATTAAGTCAGATTGATCAGATTACTTGTATCGGCAGCGAAATTCTTGGCACGCCGGCAACATATGATTATGATCCGACAAAAATTATTGTTTCTATTAAGGAATTAGGTATTACAGGGTATCAGGCTGAAGTATGGCTGAGAGAGCAATTTAACCTCGAAGTTGAACTTTCAGACTTATATAATATCCTGTGTATTGTGACACCAGGTGATACTCAGCATGAAGGAGATATACTTGTAAAAGCGATGGAGGCTCTTGCGAAAGAATTCAGACATGACAGCAGTCATTCAGTTCCTGAAGTCATTTTGCCTGACATTCCACTTCTTGCAGTCACACCTCGTGAAGCATTTTATGCGGACACAGAACTTTTACCACTTGATGAAACAGTAGGAAGAGTATGTGCAGAATTTATTATGGTTTATCCTCCCGGTATCCCGATTTTTATCCCGGGTGAAGTTATTACAGAAGATAACTTGAGATATATCCATGAGAATATCGAAGCAGGATTACCGGTGCAGGGACCTCAGGATGAAACCTTAACGATGCTTCGTGTCATCAAAGAACATAGAGCCATTAAATAACAGAAACGCTGGTGTCATTGGCATCAGCGTTTTTTAATATAAATAAAAGTAGTAATTTTTTCTAATTATCTATGTTTTTAGTATGAGTACATGATAGAATAATTGCGTTGATAAAAATTATCTTACAGGGAGACATGCTTTTTGTTTTATAAACTCTTAACTGTTATCCTTCTTTCATTGGTGATCAGTGCATGTTCTGCTGACCTTATTTATGTGACCGCACCGGATTACAAATTCAGCCAAACTGAAACAGAGATCAATACCGGTCAGCCCGACCCCATAATTAAAGCTCACTTTACTGCTGTAGGCGATTTATTAGTTGAACAGCCAATTTTATTCGACGCCATGCAAAAAGATGGAACTTTTAAATTTGATCCCCTGCTCGCAAAGGTTGAGCACTTAATTCAAAAAGGTGACTTTGTATATGCTAATCAGGAAACACCGATTACCGGTTCAGAATATGGGCTTGGAGATGGAGATTTTGTCTTCAATAATCCCTATGCGCTTGGACACTATTACTATGAAGCCGGTTTTAATATGCTGCAGCTAGCCAATAACCACACGCTTGATATGGGCTATGAAGGGCTTAAGAGAAATCTTGCCTTTTGGCAGAATCACTACCCTGATGTCGTATTGAGCGGAGTGTATGAATCTTTTGATGAACGCCGGGCAATTCCGGTAATCGAAAAACAGGGAATTTCCATTGCTTTGATTTCGAGTACATACAGCTCTAATCTACCGGTTGAATACCCTGAATCAGTGAATATTTTTACTGAGAATGAGGATCAGCTTATCAATGATGTTGCCCGCGCTGAGGAGATTGCCGATGTAGTAGCAGTTGGCATCCATTGGGGAAATGAATATCAGCAGCCTGTTCAAAAACAGGAGGATCTCGCTCACGAACTGGTGCAAAATGGAGCAGATATTATCCTCGGGCACCACCCCCACGTCCTTCAACCGATAGAATGGATTGAAGGTCCGGATGATAAACGTGCCCTCGTTGCTTATTCTCTCGGAAACTTTATATCAGGTCCATATGATGACCGGGTGCCTCATCTTGATTGCGAAAGACTTACGGGCTCTATGATCGGTTTTGATCTTATAAAAGAAGGCAAAGAGGTCTATTTTGACTCTGTTTATGCGGTACCAACCTTTACTTCCTTCTCTGAGGATTATACTAATTATGAGATCGTTCCTCTGGGTAACTTTGAACAAAATGAATTCAGGTGGTGCGATCTACATGCTCATAAAAACCATGTGATCGAGATTCTCTCTGAGAAGATGAACGATGTAGAAATCAGAATGGATGGCACTGGTTTGTAGTGGATAACAATTATAAGTGAATCGTTAGAATCAAAAAAGCTGATGCAACGGGCATCAGCTTTTTTCTATTCCTTAATATTCATGACGAGTATATATTGATTGCTCACCCGTTCGGCTTACTCCCATCCCCATATGCTTGTAAGCGCTTCCGTTTCTTATTTTAACGCTTAAGAATAAAAAATACAATATCAAATTGATCACTTATTAATATTTGGATGTTCTGAAAACTTATGGATTATATAGAAAAGGAGCAAGGCAATGATGCCCCGCTCCTGGATTAATTCTATTCGTATCCTTTGATTGTTTTTGGGTCAACAATTGAGTAGTCTTTTGCTCTAAGACCTTCAACGATTTCTGTTATTGCGTCATTTGTCCATGCACGGTCATGCATTAGCAGGTTTGCGCCCGGTGAAAGGTATTCAGTGTTTACCATGATGTCAGCCAAAGCTGCAGCATCCTGGTAATCTGCCTCCCAATCATAACCGTAAGTCCAATTCATCAGTATCATTCCTTCTTCTTTTACAAGTGACTCTGTAAAGTCAGTATTAGCACCAAATGGCGCTCTGAAGAATTTTGGACGTTCACCAATGATCTCTTCCACGCGATCACTCAGAGAAATGATTTCTTCACGCTGCTCTTCTTCTGAAATTTCTCTTAAATTTGGATGTGAGAAAGTATGATTCCCGATTGAAAAGCCTAATGCGTGAATTTCTTTTAGCATTTCTTCTTCTTCGGGTGTGTCCAGGAAATGACCGTTCACAAAAAAGATAGCCGGCGCATCCATTTGATGTAATTTTTCAGCCATTTCAACTGCGTGCTGATCAGGTGCATCATCTATTGTCAGTAAAACTACATTGGAAGGGGCATCGCTGATTGGCGTTACTGACCAATTTGCTTCATTGATCTCATATAACGGCTCTATTGGTTCTGCGGCAGTTTCCTCTGACTCTTCATCTGTTGCCGCTTCTTCATCTTCTACTGTTACATCAGTATTTTCTTCAACTGTTTCCTCAGTAATTTCTTCAGATGATACTGCCTGCTCGTGTTCTTTTGGCTGCTCTGCTTCTTCTGAGCTGCAGGCAGCAAGTAATAGCGCTGCAGAGACAGCCACTGGTGCATAAATTTTCAACGGATAACCTCACCTTTCAACATATGTATATGATCAGTATAGCACAAACTTTTTTCCAGATTTAACTGAAATATGACAAATTTAAAAGAGCTGTGCTAAAAGCACAGCTCATAAAAAGTATTACTTCACGATATGAATAGGTGTTCCAAGTGCTACTTCTGCAGCTTCCATAGAAATTTCACCTAATGTAGGGTGAGCGTGAATTGTCATTGCTACATCTTCAGCTGTCATTCCAGCTTCGATTGCAAGACCAAGCTCAGCGATCATGTCAGAAGCGCCGTCTCCAGCGATCTGTGCACCAATGATCAGTCCATCTTCTTTACGTGTAACAAGCTTTACAAAACCTTCAGTCTGGTTAAGTGCAAGTGCACGTCCGTTAGCGCCAAATGGGAACTTGGAAGCATTCACTTCAATCCCTTCTTCTTTTGCCTGTGTTTCGTTATATCCAACAGTTGCAAGTTCAGGATCTGTAAAGCACACAGCAGGAATTGCAAGATAGTCTACTTCAGACTTCTCGCCGGCGATTACCTCAGCAGCAATTTTACCTTCATAGGAAGCTTTGTGCGCAAGTGGTGGTCCATCAACGATATCACCGATTGCAAAGATGTTATCAACACTTGTGCGGCACTGCTTGTCCGTCTTGATAATACCTTTATCAGTTACATCTATTCCAACCTGATCAAGACCAAGCTCATCAGTGTTTGGACGACGTCCAACTGTTACTAGTACGTAATCAGCATCAATCGTTACTTCTTCACCTTTAGCTTCGTATGATACTTTTACGCCGTCTTCAGATTCTTCAACGCCTTTAGCCATTGCTTTTGTAATGACATCAACGCCTTTTTTCTTCAGACCTTTTTTAACAACAGAAGTCATCTGCTTTTCGAACCCGCCAAGGATATCGTCAGCACCTTCAAGAATTGTTACTTCAGAACCCATATTCGCATATGCAGTTCCAAGCTCAGTTCCGATATATCCTCCACCGATTACAACCAGTTTATTAGGGATTTCTTTAAGTGCAAGTGCACCGGTTGAATCAAGTACACGCTTAGAGAATTTGAAAGATGGAATTTCAATTGGACGTGAACCGGTTGCCACAATTGCATTCTTAAACTTATAAGTTTGAGAATTCTTTTCATCCATTACTTTCACTGTTTCGCTGTCCACAAAGTATGCTTCTCCGCGAACAATTTCTACTTTATTACCTTTTAGAAGCCCTTCAACGCCACCAGTAAGTTTTTTAACTACACCGGCTTTCCATTCCTGAGCTTTATCAAAGTTAATCTTTACATTTTCAGCTACGATTCCCATGTCATCTGAGCCTTTAGCATGCTCATAGCGGTGACCGATAGAGATCATTGCTTTTGATGGGATACAGCCGACGTTTAGACATACACCACCAAGATTTTCTTTCTCAACGATTGTTACTTTTTGTCCAAGCTGTGCTGCACGGATTGCTGCAACATAGCCTCCAGGACCTGATCCGATGACGAGAGTATCTGTTTCGATTGGGAAATCTCCAACTACCATTGTTTTACGCCTCCATTAGTAAAAGTTCTGGATCGTTCAATAAACGTTTGATGTGATTTAGTGCATTTTGTGCAGTTGCACCATCAATCATACGGTGATCGAAGCTCAATGATAATGCTAACACAGGAGCCGCTACAATTTCACCATTTTTTACTACCGGCTTCTCTGCAATACGGCCAATACCTAGAATTGCTACTTCAGGGTGGTTAATAACTGGTGTGAACCATTGTCCACCAGCTGAACCGATATTCGTGATTGTGCATGAAGCACCCTTCATTTCATCACCTGAAAGTTTACCGTCACGCGCTTTCCCTGCAAGCTGATTGATTTCATCAGAAATACCAAAGACAGATTTGCGGTCAGCATGTTTCACGACTGGTACTACAAGTCCTTTTTCAGTGTCAGCAGCAATACCGATATTGTAGTAGTGCTTCTGTACAATTTCCTGCGTTTCATCATCAAGCATTGTGTTCAGTACAGGGTACTCACGCAGTGCTGATACAAGTGCTTTTACAACGTATGGAAGGAATGTCAGCTTGACATCTTTTTCAAGTGCAATTTCCTTGAACTTCTTACGGTGAGCAACAAGCTTCTCAACATCTACTTCATCCATCAGCGTTACGTGTGGAGCAGTGTGCTTAGAGTTAACCATTGCTTTAGCAATCGCTTTTCTCATACCGCTCATCTTCTCACGTGTTTCAGGGAATTCACCCTCTGGAGCTGGAGTTGATTTTGGTGCTGACTTCTCTTCTTTTTGTTCAGCAGGCTGTTCAGACGTTTCTGTTTTAGCTTCAGCAGTATCACCTTTCAGATATGCATCGATATCTTCTTTTGATACGCGTCCGTTTTTACCTGATCCTGATACATACCGGATATCGACATCGTTATCACGCGCGTATTTACGCACTGATGGCATTGCGATCACACGGCGGTCAGGGTCTACATCTTCCTGAGGCTTCGCTTCTGTTGATTCTTCAGAAGAAGTGTCTTCTGCCGGCGCTTCTTCTTTCTTTTCTTCTTTTGGTTCTTCTTTAGCTTCTTTAGGCTCTTCTTTCTCATCGCTGCTGTCAGAACCCTTGAACTGAAGATTTTCATAGCCAGGTGCATCGAGCTTGATCAGCGTGTCGCCTACTACCGCTACTGTACCTTCTTCTACAAGAATTTCTTCTACAGTACCAGCTACCGGAGATGGAATTTCAACGACTGCTTTATCGTTTTGAACTTCACAAAGCACGTCATCTTCTTCTACTTTATCTCCAACACTGATAAACCATTTTACAATTTCACCTTCGTGAATACCTTCACCGATATCAGGTAATTTAAATTCGAATGACAATGTTTTCACCCTCCTGGTTAGGAATTTTCTATTCTTGCATTTATTTTTATAAAAGGGAAAACGGAGAATTTTTCTCCGTTTTACTCATTAAAATTCAAGTACTTTTTTAGCTGTTGCCACTACATCCTTAGCATTTGGAAGCCATACTGATTCCGCCTGAGAGAACGGGAATACAGTATCAGCAGCTGCTACACGCAGTACTGGCGCTTCAAGGCTTAGGATCGCACGGTCGTTGATTTCAGCTACAACGCTTGCTGCGATTCCAGCCTGCTTTTGAGCTTCCTGTACAACGATGGCACGGTTTGTCTTTTCAACTGACTTGATAATTGTTTCGATATCAAGTGGCTGAATTGTACGAAGGTCAATCACTTCAACAGAATGACCATCTTTTTCAAGCTGGTCAGCAGCTTTAAGTGATTCATGAACCATTGCACCGTAAGTAACAATTGTAAGGTCAGATCCTTCACGTTTCACATCAGCTTTACCGATTTCGATTGTGTACTCTTCTTCAGGTACATCTTCACGGAATGAACGGTAAAGTTTCATATGCTCAAGGAAAATAACCGGATCATTATCACGGATAGCTGAGATTAGAAGACCTTTTGCATCCGTCGGTGTTGAAGGAATAACAACCTTCAGTCCAGGCTGCTGTGCCATCAGACCTTCCAGTGAATCGGCGTGAAGTTCAGGTGTATGAACACCTCCGCCAAATGGTGAACGGATTGTAATTGGCGAGCTGTACTTGCCGCCGCTGCGGTATCTCATACGAGCCATCTGTCCGCTTACTGAGTCCATTACTTCAAAAACGAAGCCGAAGAACTGAATTTCCGGCACTGGACGGTAGCCTTCAAGTGCAAGGCCGATTGCAAGACCGCCGATACCTGATTCCCCAAGCGGAGTATCAAATACGCGTTCTTCACCGAATTCTTTTTGCAGACCTTCAGTTGCACGGAATACGCCTCCGTTATTACCAACGTCTTCCCCGAACACAAGAACATTTTCATCGTTTTTAAGTTCTGTCCGGAGTGCATCTGTAATTGCCTGAATCATCGTCATTTGTGCCATGGCTTACTTCGACTCCTTCTCTTTATAAATTTCATATTGTTCTTTTAAGTTGTATGGCATTTCTTCATACATGATTTCCATCAGATCAGTAACCTTCTGCTTAGGTGTATCATCTGCTTCTTTGATAGCAGCTTTGATTTCCTCTTTCGCTTTTTCGATTACTTCGTTTTCTTTCTCTTCATTCCAAAGATCCTTCTCTTCAAGGAACTTACGGAAACGTACTAGTGGATCTTTCTTTTCCCACTCAGTATCCATATCATCTGTACGGTAGCGTGTTGGATCGTCACCAGCCATTGTATGAGGGCCATAACGGTAGCATAGTGTTTCGATTAGCGTTGGACCTTCTCCAGCAACAGCACGGTCACGCGCTTCTTTTGTCACAGCGTATACTGCAAGAGGGTCCATACCATCTACAAGGATACCAGGGATACCTGCTGATACAGCTTTCTGTGCAATTGTTTTACCCTTAGTCTGCTTATCACGAGGTGTTGAGATCGCGAACTGGTTGTTCTGCACAACAAAAATTGCCGGTGCATTATATGAGCCTGCAAAGTTAATTCCTTCATAGAAGTCACCTTGAGAAGATCCGCCATCACCTGTGTAAGTAATTGCTACTGTATCTTTACCGCGCTTTTTAAGTCCAAGTGCGATTCCGGCAGTTTGTACATATTGAGCACCGATAATGATTTGAGGTGGAAGTACATTAACACCCTCCGGAGAATGATTCCCCTGGAAGTGACCTCTTGAGAATAGGAATGCCTGAGCAAGAGGTAATCCGTGCCAGATAATCTGAGGTACATCACGGTAACCAGGAACAACCCAATCCTCTTTTTCAAGAGCGTAATGTGAAGCGATCTGAGACGCTTCCTGACCTGCAGTCGGTGCATAGAAACCAAGACGTCCCTGACGGTTCAGTGAAATTGAACGCTGATCAAGAATACGTGTATAAACCATACGGCTCATTAATTCCTGAAGCTGCTCATCACTAAGGTCCGGCATTGCATCTTCGTTTACTACTTTTCCTTCTTCGTTAAGAATCTGGAACATTTCAAACTTGTCTTCGATCTGTTCTAATACTTTTACAGCATCGAATGGTGTCTTCTTTTTAGAAGCCATGTAATCCACCTATCCTTTCGGTTTTGTCAAATTCATACGTGTTCATCTTCAGAACACAATTACTTTATATTTTTCCACAAATCCAGTGGTAAAAAACCTAAAGTGTTAAATTCTTTTTGTCTGTATTAATTTAAGCTAAAAAAATATTAATACAGTTTACGAAATAAATTTTACATGACTGCTCATATAACGTCAATCATAAAGTTTTAACGTGTTTTTTAAAGGAGTAAATTTACACAGGTTTCTATATCTGTATTACTAATCTGTGATTCTGTACTATATTAATTCATTCAATTCTGAACTGTTATATGTCTGTATACAAAAAAAGAGCAGACTATTGTCTACTCTTCTGTATCAAGCTCGGCTAAGTTATAATACTCAGCCTTCAGCTCATTATATTCATTTGTTAAATCATTAAATGCTGTATTCGCTTCAATAATCACTGCATTCTGGTCATTTACTGAAGTAATCTGCTGTTCAAGCTCTTCTAATTGTAGTCCTTCATTCTTTAACAGCTCATACAGTTCTCTATTTAATGAAATGCCGGTTTCGTATGCCCCTGTTAATTCTTCATGAGAAGCATATCGGTTATTCATTGTTTCGATCATTACATCCACGTGCTCTCTTAATTCATCTGATTCAAGATCACCTGTCAGATCTTCTACACCGCTGAATTCTTCCTGGGAACTTTCAATTGCAGATCTTTCTTCTGCAAGCTTTTCTTCACGCTCATCGAGATTGCTGAGGGCGTCATCTGCTAATGAATTAATTTGTTCAAACTCTTCCATACTCAGTGACATAATTTCATCGTATAATTGCTGTTCTTCTGTTTCGAGTTCACGCAGATCATTTTGAGCGCTTACGTATCCTTCTTCTGCTGCTACAGCAGCTTCAAGCTTTTCACTGATTTCTTCTTCTGCAGGTGTTCCGAACACACAACCTGAAAGTAAAATCGCTGAAAAACAAAAAGCGCCTGCTATGTATGTTTTCACTTAATGTAACCCCCTTGAATAATAACACTTAATATCATATCTATGATTAGGACAAACTTCAATCTTTTTTAGCCGGGATGAGGCTGTAAATCCTCTAAATCGAGTTATTTTTGTCATAAAATATCATTTCTATGCATCTTTTAGCTTCATACATTTTTTTCAACCGTATAATCTGATATGATATTGCTTATAATGATTTGATCGGGAGGAAAGAAAGATGATTACAATGAAAGACATTGTTCGGGATGGCCACCCTATACTGAGACAAAAAGCCGAAAAAGTTCAATTCCCTTTATCTGATGCGGATAAAGAAACGATGACTTCACTTCTTGAATATATAAAAAACAGCCAGGATCCGGAAACTGCTGAAACATATGATCTCCGTCCGGGGATTGGTCTTGCTGCCCCTCAGATTAATATTTCAAAACAGATATTCGCCCTACATTTAGAAGACCAGAATGGCAGGGAGTACAGCTTTTGTATTGCCAATCCTAAGATTATCAGTCATTCCGTTGATAAAGCCTACCTTACATCAGGTGAGGGATGTCTGTCAGTTGATGAAAATATTCCCGGGTACGTCGTTCGTTATGCGAGGGTGACAATCCGTGGTCTTGATATTGACGGAGCTGAAGTGAAATACCGGTTAAAAGGATTGGCTGCTATTGCTGCCCAGCATGAGATTGATCATCTGAACGGAATTATGTTTTATGACCATATTAATCATGAAGATCCGTTCAAAGAACCATCCGATGCTGAGCCATTAGAGAGATAATTTAATAACGTTTTTTAATTGCTATGTCAAGAACCTTATCTTTACAGATCGCTCATTCCGCGTTATGATAATGATAAGGAGTGATCCGCGATGTTGAAGAAGCTTAAGAAAAAGCTTGCACGACAGTGGAGAGACATGTTGCGTAAAAAGATGATTGCCTGAGCCCCTGTAAGCCCTTCATCATCAGGAGGGCTGTTCTTTATGTCCGGGAAAGTAATGAGTATTTTTATCATAATTGTGTACAATGATTGATACACAATTAGATAAATTTAAAAATTGTTGAACATGATAATTAAAGCGCAAAGATTGCGCTTTTTTAGTAATTATATGAAGGAGAGATACACATGATTTTTAAGGTTTATTATCAGGAAGTTGCTTCAGAGGTACCAGTAAGAGAAAAAACAAAAGCAATGTATATCGAATCTGAGACTGAAGAGGAAGTCCGTAAAAAGCTCAGCGGTCATGGATACAATATCGAGTTTGTACAAAAGCTAGAGGGCAAATACTTAGAGTACGAACAAAATCATCAAAATTATAAACTGGAACAGTTGTAATAGATGAAATTTGTTAAGAATGACCAGACTGCTGTGTTTGCCCTCGGCGGTCTGGGCGAAATCGGAAAAAACACTTATGGCGTTCAGTTCCAGGATGAAATTATCCTGATTGATGCCGGCATCAAGTTTCCTGAAGACGAACTTCTTGGAATTGATTATGTGATTCCGGACTACACTTACTTAGAAAAAAATCTTGATAAGATCAAAGGCCTTTTCATTACACACGGCCATGAAGATCACATTGGCGGTATACCTTATCTACTTAGACAGGTGAATGTTCCTGTATATGGCGGGAAGCTTGCATTAGGCCTTCTAAAGAACAAACTTGAAGAACATGGTCTTTTAAGATCTACCCGCCTTCACCCAATCGATGAGGATGATGTGATTAAATTCCGTAAGACTGCAGTCAGCTTCTTCCGCACAACGCACAGTATCCCTGATTCATTCGGGGTTGTCGTTAAGACACCTCCAGGCAACATCGTGCATACAGGAGATTTTAAATTTGATTTTACACCGGTTGGAGATCCTGCAAACCTGACGAAAATGGCTGAGATCGGTAAAGAGGGCGTACTTGCTCTTTTATCAGACAGCACAAACAGTGAAGTGCCGAACTTTACACTTTCTGAGCGTAAAGTGGGTGAAAGTATTGATGATATCTTCCAGACAGTAAATGGACGAATTATTTTTGCAACTTTCGCATCAAACATTTACCGCTTACAGCAGGTTGTTGAATCAGCTGTTAAATACGGCCGTAAAGTTGCTGTGTTTGGACGTAGCATGGATAACGCAATCAATATTGGTCATGAGCTTGGTTATATTAATGCACCAAAAGATACGTTTATTGATGCACACACACTTAACAGAATGCCTGCAGATAAAGTAGTCATTTTATGTACAGGAAGTCAGGGTGAACCGATGGCTGCCCTTTCAAGAATCGCAAATGGTACACACCGTCAGATTCAGATCATTCCTGGTGACACGGTTGTATTCTCATCTTCACCAATTCCAGGTAATACAATCAGTGTAAACCGCACGATTAACCTGCTATACCGTGCGGGCGCTAACGTCATTCACGGATCACTTAACAATATTCATACGTCAGGGCACGGTTCACAGGAAGAGCAGAAATTGATGCTCCGCCTGATCAAACCAAAATTCTTTATGCCAATTCACGGTGAGTACAGAATGCAGAAAATGCACGCAAGTCTTGCAGTCGATTGCGGCGTTCCTGAAGAAAACTGCTTCCTGATGGATAATGGTGATGTGCTAGCTCTTGGCAGCAACGAAGCGTCTATCGCGGGTAAAATCCCTTCTGGTAATGTTTATATTGATGGGAGCGGAATCGGTGATATCGGCAACATCGTATTAAGAGACCGCCGTATTTTATCTGAAGAAGGCCTTGTCGTTGTCGTAGTCAGTCTGAACCTGAATGATCATAAGATTGCATCGGGCCCTGATCTAATCTCGCGTGGATTTGTCTACATGAGAGAATCCGGGGAGCTAATCAATCAGGCACAGCATCTTCTTTATAAGCACTTGAATAAAGTGCTTGCGAATAAGACAAGCCAGTGGTCAGAAATCAAAAATGAAATTACAGATACACTTGAACCATTCTTATATGAAAAAACGAAGCGCCGTCCGATGATCCTTCCAATTATTATGGAAGTTTCGTGATGGTATAAGAGCCTGAGAAAAACCTCAGGCTCTTTTTATTTATCACACACACGTATTGACCGGTTCTCCTCTAATTGAAAAAAGTCCGGTTCTTTTTGACCGGACTTTTCTTTATTGCATGACACGCTTTTCAAAACGGTTAATATCGTTATCCGCTCCAATAACAATGAGTATATCACCTTTACGGATTACGTCATTGGCCTGTGGAGATACAATAATGTCGTCTCCTCTTTTAATCGCGACAATATTAATGCCATATTTGGCACGGATATCAAGCTCAATAATTGAATTACCAATCAGCACATTGTTTGCTGCGATCTCCACAATTGAATGTTCATCTGATAATTCCAGATAATCAAGTACATTATTTGAAACGATATTATGTGCAATTCGCTTCCCCATATCCCGCTCAGGGTGAACGACTTTATCCGCACCAATCCGCTCTAATACTTTCTCATGATAATCATTCTGTGCCTTCACGGTAATTTTCTTCACACCAATTTCTTTCAGCATAAGGGTTGTCAGTATACTCGCCTGTATATCATCACCGATTGCAACAATCACGTGATCGAAGTTTCTGATTCCCAGACTGCGAAGTGCAGCCTCATCTGTGGAATCTGCCATCACCGCATGTGTAGCAATTGTTGAAAACTCATCTACTTTGTCTTCAAACTTATCAATCGCCATAACTTCCATTCCCTGCTCAACCAGTTCGCGAACAATACTGCCGCCAAAACGGCCAAGCCCGATTACTACAAATTCTTTTTTCACGGTTTTTCCCCCACTATTATCATGTCCTTACTTTCATTTTAGCACAGGAATTTCCGGAAAATGAGCTTATTTTTTACCTTTTACGTAATCTGCATCAAACAGGAATAGTCTCATCAGCAAATAGAGTGATGGAATCAGTAAACACAACCCAAGAACGAAGACAACAATAAGTGCTGTTCCCATCGTTTCATTTACCACGCTTCCTTCAATCGTGATATACGGGTAAAGAATATAAGGCAGATGTGAAGCTCCGTAACCGAAAAACGCAAAGAAAAATTGGAGCATGACCATTAAGAATGCTGTTCCATATTTCTTTTTCTGCTGAATTAAAAAGACAGCAATCAGGAAAAATACGAGTGATAGGCCAAACATCCACCAGAGATCGATTGCTCTACCAAAGTGTTCACTGTTGTGAGACCTGAGGCCTGCAAATACTAAAAGACTCGCTCCAATTGTTGGAGCACTCCACCACAGCGCAAATTTCCTCATAATCTCGCGTGATTCCGTATCTTCTGCCCTATCAGCGTAATAAGTCAAAAAGCTCGCGCTGATAAACAGAACTGAAACAATCGCCAGTAATACTACACTCCATGAATAAGGACTCGTAAATAACTCTCCGGCAAGAAATGTAACACCATTTTCATCCTCTGTTAAATAACCGCCTTCAGAAATCGTCAACGCAGTTGATAATGCAGCCGGAATCAGAAGTCCTGTGGCTCCGTAAAGGAATAAATAGAGCGTACTGTCTTTTGATCCGTAATTACCGAATGCATAAAATGATCCTCTGATCGCGATCAGTATAATTGCGACTGAGCCCGGCAGCAGAAGTGCCGTACCATAATAATAAGCAGTATCCGGGAAAAAACCTACCAGTCCAACAAAGAAAAAGACAAAGAATACATTTGTCACTTCCCAGACAGGTGAAAGATATCTGCTGATCAGCTTACTCATAATATGTTCTCTTTTTGATACCCTTGCATAGTAAGCAAAGAATCCTGCGCCGAAATCAATAGACGCAACAATTAAATACCCATAAAGGAATAACCACAGTACAGTGATACCCAATACTTCTAAACTCATTTAAGTAACTCCTTCCCTTTGGCTTATTTCTAAGTTAAGTATAAGAAATGGATCAGCAGACGGGGAAAATTCCCCGCCCACTGCTTATGCTCTTCACATTAACTGTCCAGTGTGCCTCCAGGGAAGCGTTTTTCAAGCTCTGCCTCAGGCGGTCTGTTCTTAAACATTCTCAGTAAGACTTTAACACAGAAGAACCCGAGGACTGCATACAGAGCGAGGAACATACCAAATGCAATACCTACAGCTCCGGATGTCGTAGCAGCTTCATCCACTGTCATAATCCCCCGTAAAATCCATGGCTGTCTGCCGACTTCAGCGTAAATCCAGCCGAATTCAATTGCCATCATTGCAAGTGGGCCACTCGCCACGATTCCCATCAGCAGCAGCTTATTCCATTCATTAAACCGTTTGATCAACATAAACATCACAAACAATCCCGCAATAAATAACGAATACATACCGATAACAACCATCATATCGAACATATAGTGAACCCAAAGCGGTGGTCTTTCTTCTTCGGGGAATTCATTCAGACCGACAACCTCTGTATCGAATGAATTACCAGCCAGAAAGCTTAGCATACCAGGTATCCGGATTTCATTACTGATTTCATTATTTTCATCTATGGTCCCGAATAATATGAGGTCTGCATTAGACTCTGTTTCAAAATGCCATTCTGCTGCAGCAAGTTTTTCAGGCTGCTCTTTTGCAAGAAACTTTGCAGAAAGGTCTCCTGCAAGCGCAGTTCCTACTGCAAAGATCAGTCCTGCAGTCATCGTAAGTCTAAGTGCTTTTTTATGATAATCTGTTCCTTTTTTCATCAGGATGATAAAAGCAGTTATAGCAGCCAGAATCAATGCTGATGTCATATATGCTGATGTAACAACGTGAAATACCTTTGTAGGAGTTGCCGGGTTAAACATTGCAGCCAGCGGGCTGATATTAACCGTTTCACCATCAATGATATCAAATCCCTGAGGCGTGTTCATAAATGCGTTTACGGTAGTAATAAAGAATGCTGATAATGTTGCCCCGATCACAATCGGGATATTCAGCAGCCAGTGTAACCAGCGGTTTTTAAATCTGTCCCACGTATACAAATAAATACCAAGGAAAATGGCTTCAAAGAAGAATGCGAATGTTTCCATAAATAGAGGAAGCGCAATAATCTGACCGGCAACCTGCATAAAGCTTGGCCACAATAATGAAAGCTGAAGACCAATTGCCGTACCGGTCACAACCCCAACAGCCACCGTAATCGTGAACCCTCTTGCCCACCGTCTGGCAAGAATTAAATAATGAGGGTCTTTTTTCTTTAATCCCATAAATTCTGCTATTGCAATCATTACTGGAATTCCAACACCGATTGTAGCAAAAATTACATGGAATATAAGGGTAGTAGCTGTTAAGAGCCTGCTGAGCGTGACGCCATCTAATTCCAACATGATTCCCCTCCTAAAAAACTTCATACTAGTAAATTTACTATACCACTGTTTCTCAAACCTATTACAACATTAACTGTATATGTGATATGTTGAACATGAACAATTTGTGACATCCTTCACAAAGACTTAAATTTAGTATATCTGCCTTCTTAACTAATTTCAATTCTCAATGCTTAAGATTCACATCACCGTAATAAGTTGTTCAAATTATAGTCAAAAAAGCTGATCAGACATTTGCCTGATCAGCTTTCCATCATCCTGTATTCTGCTGCATTGTAAACTGAGAATGAACAAGTCCCTGATAAATACCCTTATGCTTCATCAGCTCATCATGATTTCCGCTCTCCATCAGATTTCCATGGTCGAGAACGTAAATTCTGTCTGCATCACGAATTGTAGATAGTCTGTGTGCAATAATAATTGCTGTTCTTCCTTTTAATAATGTTGCAAGTGCTTTTTGAATGACAACCTCTGTTTCCGTATCAATCGAAGCTGTTGCTTCATCTAAGATAATAATTCGCGGATCTGCAAGTAATGCTCTTGCAAAGGAAATTAACTGTCGTTCGCCGACAGAGAGAATATTGCCTCTTTCTTCTACTTCAGTGTCATAACCTTTTGGCAGCTTTTGAATAAAATTATGTGCACCAACCGCCTTTGCTGCATCAATCAGCTGCTCATCTGTTGCATGCGGGAATCCAAAGCGGATATTATCCTTTATTGTCCCAGAAAAAATAAATGTATCCTGAAGAACAATTGAGATCTGTGAACGAAGACTTCTTAGGGAGACATCCCGCAGGTCATGTCCATCCATTTTAATTGAACCAGCAGTTGGATCATAAAAACGTGTAACCATATTGGCAATTGTCGTTTTTCCTGACCCTGTGTGCCCAACAAGCGCAATGGTTTCACCAGCTTTAATATCAAGGTTAATGCCATTAAGCGCTTTTCTGTCTCCTGAATAGGCAAAATCAACCTGATTAAACTGAACATCACCTTTAATTTCGTCCAGCTCAACCGGATTTTTCTTTTCCGCTACATTCGGCTGTTCATCCAGGAATTCAAAAATTCTTTCAGATGAAGCCATCCCCATCAGCAGCTGGTTATACACCATACCAAGTCTTGAAATCGGCTCCCAGAACATACCGATTAAAAATGCGAATGTAACGAACTCACCAATCTGAAGGCTTCCACTCTGTATGAGTGATGCACCGTACCAGATCAGAATGGCTGAACCGACTGCATTCGTCATTTCAACGAGCGGTCTGAATGTCGCATTTTTCTTTGTTGCATCTCTCCAGCTTTCGAAGGTTTCATTATTTACCCCTTCAAAATACTGTGCATTCTCTCTTTCCTGTGTAAATGACTGTGTAATTCTCATCCCCTGAAGACTTTCATTTAAATGAGAGTTCAGCTTCGACTGTTTTAATCGCACCGTCTGCCATGATCTTCTGATTTTTTTACGAAGCTTCGTTGAGATAAAGAACATTGCAGGCAGCACAATCATAACCGCCATCGCTAGCTCAGGGCTTATCGTAAATAATACAATAAAAATACCAATTAGCATGAGAATATCCATCAGCAGATTAATAACACCATTTGTAAACAATTCCTGCAGTGAATTGATATCATTCATGATCCGTACAAGGATTGAACCGGCTGATCTTTGATCGAAAAAGCGGTTACTGAGCCACTGTACGTGCGTAAATAAATGTTTACGCAAATCATAAATTACACTTTGACCCAGAATATTCATCCATTTAATTCTGAAGATGTTAGCAATGTAATTGATGATATATAATCCTGCGATTACCCCCACAAGCTGCATCAGCAGGTTGCCATCCCTTCCGGCAATTGCTTCATCAATGACATACATACCGATCAGGATTGGGATAACCAATCTGACTGCTGTTGTAACCAGTACCATGATAATAGATAATGGAAGGAGTTTTTTTGAATAAGGCTTTAAGTACCTGAACAGCCTCCAGAGCTGCAGCCAGTTAAACGGTTTTTCAATCACCTGATCTGTAGAATATTTATATCTGTTTTGTATTCGTTGCTCACTACTCATTTTTTCACCTCGTTCCCGTTGCAGAAAGTGATTTTTGATCCTTGTATTGAATATCGTAAATTCTCTTGTATTGCCCTTCGAGATGAATGAGTTCGTCATGTGTGCCCCGGTGAGTGATTTCGCCGTTATCAAACACAAAGATTTCATCTGCATGTTTTAAAGAAGAAATCCGGTGGGCAATAATAAATGTTGTTCGCCCCTTCATGACTTCCTTCAATGCTTTTTGAATTTTGAACTCTGTCTGCATATCTACAGCACTTGTCGCATCATCAAGAATTAAAATACTTGGGTCCAGACAGATCGCGCGCGCAATGGCAATACGCTGCTTCTGACCTCCTGATAATCCAAGCCCTCTTTCTCCAAGCATCGTATCGTAGCCATCGGGCATCTCCATAATAAAATCATGTGCTTCAGCTTTCTTCGCTGCATCAATAATCTCATCCATTGTTGCTTCAGGTCTTCCGAAAGCAATATTGGCTTTAATCGTTGATGAAAACAGGAAAGACTCCTGAAGAACAAATCCCACATTCTTACGAAGAGATCTGATTGTGTAGTCACTTACCTCTTTGCCATCAATTAAGACAGAACCCTCTGTTGGTTCATAAAATCTGGTCATCAGCTGGGTAACACTCGTTTTTCCTGACCCTGTTGCACCGATCAGACCGACTGTTTTTCCACTGTTCACTTTAAAAGATACATTGTTAATGGCTTTCTCATCATCAGCAGTGTAGTTTAATGAAACATTTTTAAACTCCACTTCTCCTGAAGAACGAGTAAGTTCGATTGCATCTGGCTTTTCATGAATCGTTTCTTCTGCTTCAAGAATTTCAAGTAATCGTTCACCTGAAGCTTTTGACTGTGAGAATTGATTAATGGTAAATCCAAGGTTCATAATCGGCCAGATAATAAAGCCCACCAGACTGTAAAAGGCCGTCAGTTCCCCGGCAGTCAAATTTCCGTTAACAACAAGGTAGCCCCCGTAGCCGAGTAGCATGACAACACTAATGTTCCCCAGAAATTCCATCAGCGGGAAGTACTTCGCCCATACATCTGATGTAAATAAGTATTTTTCTTTATAATCCTGATTTGAGCTGTTGAATTTATCAATCTGATGCTCTTCTCTTGATAAAGACTTTACTGTGTTAATCCCACTGATATTTTCCTGCACATTCGTATTCAGCTTACCAAAAGACTTTCTTACACCACGAAAAGCAGGGTGTACCTTTTTATCAAACTTATATACTGCGATTGCCAGAAATGGTATAGACAGCATCGTTACGATAGTAAGCGGAACAGAATAATAAAGCATAACCCCTGTCGTAACAATAAGTAGCAGGATCAGTCTGATTAATTCTGCGAACCCAAATGATAAGAAGAAACGAAACCCTTCCACATCCGCAGTCAATCTGGACATGATATCACCGGTTTTTGCATTATCATAATACTGAAACGGCAGGCTTTGCAGCTTATCATACAGCCTTTCGCGCAGGTCATAGACTGCAATAATACCGAACAAGTCACCGTTATACTGGGATATAAACGTAGCGATCCCTTTCACAGCCATGATGCCGATAAAGCCAAATGCCAGATAAG
Source organism: Jeotgalibacillus malaysiensis (assembly GCF_044789845.1). Lineage (NCBI taxonomy): Bacteria > Bacillati > Bacillota > Bacilli > Caryophanales > Caryophanaceae > Jeotgalibacillus > Jeotgalibacillus malaysiensis. Next base: position 1,462,608 of record NZ_CP085252.1, on the reverse strand, counting down.
GTATCAGGTTATACCTGCCTTCTCCCACTACATCATCAATAGTAATCTGCAAAATGATCGGATAAACAATTGTAATCAGCGTCATCACAAATAAGAAAATAATCGATAGTATAAAGTGACGTTTATGAGGCCAGTAAAATTCTTTCAATTTTTTAAATACATCCATCGCTTATCCCTCCTTTTCAAATTCCTTCTATATAAATAGACACCTCTTAAATATATCGGTTTTCGAAATATTTTTCCACCTTTATTTGAATTTTTTCTCATTTCTCACTATTCACCAGCTTATAGGTTTGCCATCAAAAAAAGATCAGCCCGCAGGCTGATCTTTCATCATTCAATTGTATTAGAGTGTTTTTTGACCTGGCTTCCAATTAGCAGGGCAAAGTCCACCAGTCTGAAGTGCCTGAAGTACACGAAGTGTTTCGTCTACATCACGGCCAATATTGTTGTGGAACACTGTCTGATACATTAGCTCGCCTTCAGGGCTGATGATGTAAAGTCCGCGAAGTGCAACACCTTCATCTTCAATCAGTACGCCGTATTCGCGTGATACCTGATGATTTGTATCAGCTGCAAGGGGATAGTTCAGATCGCCAAGACCATTGTCTTTGCGCTCTGTATTAATCCATGCAAGATGAGTGTGAATTGTATCAGTAGAAACCCCAATTACTTCAGCATCAAGGTCTTCGAATTCATCGTATCGATCTGACATTGCAGTGATTTCAGTTGGACATACAAAAGTGAAGTCCATTGGATAGAAGAATAATACGGTCCATTTATCTTCTTTCATGTTTTGTTCAAGGCTTACTTTTCCAAATTCTTTATTAGCAAGGACTGCGTCCATTTCAAAGCGTGGCGCCTGCCTGCCTACCATACGTTCTGCCATCAAAAATCCCTCCAGATAAAAATGTACACCGGAAAATGAAAATTCTCTTTCCGGTTAAACTCACGATTCCCATCATAATATACTGAATTTAAATAGTCAATTTTATCAAGAATAAATACAAATAAACTTAAAAATCCCTATCGATTCCTTGATATACGTTTTCCTGTTTGTTATAAGGGTATAGTAGGACGATAGATTGCACAGTAGAAAGGATGAAAGTCATTGAATCAGTTGTTGAATTTAAACGCACTTGGCGCTAGGCTTGCTGATTATGCATGGGGCGCCCTATTGATTGACATTGGCATTGTAGCTCTGAAAATTATCGGAATACTGATTGTATATTTAATTGTTAGAGCGATCGGCAATAGAGTGCTTTCAGGTGTTTTCGCAAAATATGAAAACAGGGAAAATATCTCCGTTGGCAGAGCCCGCACATTAGAAAGCTTAACCAAAAACGTTTTTGGCTATGCACTACTCTTTATTTTAATCGTTACAATTCTGCAGCTTGTAAATATTGATGTAACCGCATTGATCGCCGGTGCCGGTATAATTGGGCTTGCAATCGGTTTTGGGGCACAGGGCCTTGTGAGCGACGTAGTTACAGGGTTCTTTATATTGCTTGAGAAGCAGATTGATGTAGGGGATTATATTACAACCGGTGAATTCTCAGGTATTTGTGAAGAGGTTGGCTTAAGGCAAACAAAGATCAGAGGCTTTGACGGAACACTACACTTTGTTCCTAACCGTGAAATTACAAGTATGAGTAACCACTCACGCGGAAATATGCGTGCGATGATTGATATCGGTATTTCATATGATGATGATATTGACAAGGCTATCAAAGTGCTGCAGGATGTATGTGATAAAGTAGCTGCTTCTAATAGTGCAATTACTGATGGTCCTAATGTAGTCGGCGTACAGGAGCTCGGGTCTTCAGATGTAGTGATCCGCGTAATCGGCCAGACTGCTAATATGGAACAGTGGGCTGTTGAAAGAGAACTTAGAAAAGAAATGAAGGAAGCACTTGATCGTAACGGTATTGAGATTCCGTTTCCTCATCAGGTGTACGTGCAGAAAGAGGCATAATTTAAAGAGCCTGGGTTTTCCAGGCTCTTTATCGTTTCGCTGCGCTTCAGGCGGACACTTTTCGGACGGAGGTTGCTGAGCCTCCTCAAGCTTCGCGTTGCGCGGGTCTCAGCTTTCTTTTATTTGTCCCGGAGTTTCCATTTGGATCGAAGCTTCACTATGTTTGATTCATTTAAAAAGTTAACATTCATTTCTATAATTTATCAATAAATGTATCACTTACTTCTCAAATAATCAGTAATAAATTCAATGGCAGGATCAATCGCTTTTTCATCCGGATTCAGCTTTGAATGATGAAGTCCGTATTCAGACCCCACCCCTAGCCAGAACATAAACCCTGGAATTTCTTTTAGAAAATACCCGAAGTCTTCTCCTGTCATGGCCTTTTCACATTCAATACACTCTATGCCCTGATAATTTCCGGCGAATTTCATGAAGTCATCAGTTAACTGATGGTCATTATAAACCATATAATATGGCTGATTAAACTCTGCCTTGACCTCACAATCAAACGCTAAAGCAATCCCATCACAAACTGCTTTTACTCTCGTTTTGAGCGTTTCCATAACCTCAGGATCCAGGCTTCTCATTGTGCCATTCAGTTCGGCTGTTTCAGCGATGATATTTCCGATAGTCCCGGCCTCAAGTTTACCAACTGTTAGTACTGCACTGTTCAGCGGATCAATTGATCTTGCAACGATAGACTGCAGCTGTGTAATCAGGTGCGCCCCTGCAACGATCATATCTTTTGTTTTATGCGGATAGGCTGCATGACCACCTTTACCCTTCAACATAATTTTCAGCTCAGAGGTATTGGCAAAAAGGAGACCTTTTTTAACAGCGATTTCTCCTGCCTGATATTCAGGCGCGATATGAAGCCCAATAATCTCATCAGGCATCCACGCTTTCATCTCTTCAGAATGAAGCATACGTTCTGCACCGCCGGGACCTTCTTCAGCAGGCTGGAATATGAAAAGCATGTTGTCTTTTAGAGGCTCATGTGCCAAGGCTGAAAGAACCCCTAGCGCTACACTCATATGAATATCATGACCACAGGCGTGCATAAACCCCGGGTGTTCCGATGCAAATGGAAGTTCTGTTTGTTCAGTAATTGGTAAACCATCAATATCTGTTCTGTATGCCAGCGTTCTCGGGTGTTTACCATTCCCTCTTACTAAGACAAAGATGCCTGTCTCCCAGGTTTTAATTGTTAAAGCATCCTGCGGGAGGGTGTGAATAAAACTAAGCAAATACTGCTGGGTTTTAAATTCCTGATAGCCGACTTCCGGTATTTTATGTAGATCTCTGCGAACCTGAATAAATGAAACCATTTCATTACACCTTCCAAACAATAGTTTATATTTATAGCTTTATTAATGTTGGCTGTTAATTGGAGCGAGAGAGGGACGCTTTCCTCGGCCGGGCGGTGAGTCCGCAGGCTTCGCCCAGACCTCACACGCACCTTCATGCGAGCCGCTCCATTATGCTCCAATCACCAGCTGTGCAGAAACGAGATGATCTTCAACAAAGTTTATTCATAAAAAAAACGCAGAATGTCATCTGCGTTTTTTTAAAACAGCTATTACAGCTGACGAAGTTCCTGCTTGATTTCTGTTTTTGATTTTGTTTTTTCGTCGATTTTCTTCAGTACTTTTGCAGGTGTTCCTGCAACCACTGTGTAAGGTTCTACGTCTTCAATGACAATTGCGCCTGCAGCAACAACTGCTCCTTTACCGACTGTTACGCCTTCTAGTACGACTGCGTTTGCACCGATTACTACATCATCTTCTACAATGACAGGTTTTGCTGAAGGTGGCTCAATTACGCCTGCAAGTACTGCTCCTGCACCGATGTGACAGTTCTTACCGACTGTTGCGCGTCCGCCTAAAACTACGTTCATATCAATCATTGTACCTGATCCGACAACTGAACCGATATTGATTGAGGCACCCATCATGATGACAGCATTATCACCGATTTCAACTTGGTCTCGGATAATGGCACCAGGCTCAATCCGTGCTTTAATATTCTTCATATCAAGCATTGGAATAGCAGAGTTTCTGCGGTCGTTTTCAACGACATAATCCCAAATCTGATCCGTGTGCTTTTCAAGTGCCGGCTGGATGTCAGCCCACTCACCGAATACTACACCTGACCCTTCAGATAGAAATGTTTGAGAACCGTCTCCGAAGTTGATTTTGTGCAGATCAGCACCTTTTACATAAACTTTTACAGGCGTCGATTTTTTCGCGTTCTGTATATAGGAAATAATTTCATTTGCATCCATTGTATTCATCTGAATTCTCCTCTCAATCTTTTGTATCAATATACAACTGCCTTTTACTTTATCAGATCACCGTACCACAACACAAGTGATCAATATTAGAAAATTTTATTTAATTCATGAAGCTTAATCCAAATGCTTTTGGACAGATTCTATAAAGGCCTCTACCTGTGGAAGTTCAAAGGCTGACTGGTAACCGATCAGCCAGGTATCTCTTTTTAGTGTCTGCTCCTCAGTATGAAGCGGTGTGCAATAGACGCTTTCCTGACCGGTCAGTGTAATTGATGGGAGAATTGCATAACCTATCCCGTTAAGTGCCATCTGCTTACATGTTTCGATCTGATCAACAAGGATATTCTGACGTGGGGAGATTTGAAATTGTCTGCTCCACCACTCCTGAATTTCCTGATAATACGTAGAATCACTTTTAAATTGGATAAATGGTCTATCTGTTAAGTGCAGGTCTTCCACCCTTTTAATTTCTTTATCCACAAGATATAACTGATCCTGAAACAGGTGCATTTTCGGACCTTTCCAGTCAGGTGTTCCGCGGATAATGCCAACGTGAACTTCCCCGTTATAAACAGCCTGAAGAATTTCACTGCTCCAGCCGGTCATCAGTGAGATTCTAGCATGGGGGTTTGTTTCAACAAAATCCTTCAATACTTTAGGCAGCCAGTTTTGCCCTACTATTGATGCACACGCAATCTTAAGGGTTCCATACACTTTTGAGTCCATGGCAAGGATCTGTTCTTTTACTGCTTCTTCTTTTTTCATGATCTCTCTTGCCATTCCAACAATCATTTCTCCTGCAGGAGTAAGCGTTAAACCTTTTTTAGACCGGATAAATAATGGTTTCTGCCATTCTTTTTCAAGTGTCTGCAGCCGCTGAGACAATGCAGGCTGTGATACGAATAGTCTTTCAGCAGCTTTTCTCATATTCATTTCTTCGGCAAGTACATCGAGCATACGGTAATCAGAATGATTCATCACACATACATCCTATTCATTTCGAGGTAAAAACAGTATAAGTAACAGGCTGATCACAGCAAAGGCAAACACTATAAAATAAACGATATTTAATCCGTCAGTCATTGCGATTTGAAGCTGCTCTAATACACCTGGTTCAATCTGACTTCTCTGCTCGGCTTCAAGCAGCCGGTTCACCGCATCTACTCCGAGAGACTGAACTTCCGGATTCTCATTGTTTTCAAATGAAGACCTGATTGAGGAATTTAAAATCCCGCCAAGCAGTGCGACTCCAACAGTGCTTCCGAGGTTTCTCATAAACATATTCGCTGCAGTTGCTGCACCGCGAAGCTTCCACGGAACAGAACTCTGAATGGATACGATAAATGAAGTGGTTGTCAGTCCCATTCCCACCCCTACAAAAAATGATGAAACGGTTGGCCAGAGCGGTCCATATTCGGGCTCCATCAATACAAACAGGAGTGAACCGATAATTAAGGAAACCCCGCCAATCAGACTTGTCCGGTAATAACCTATTTTAATCAGCAGCCTTCCTGCTACTGTTGCTGCAATCGGCCATCCGACTGACATCGCGGTCAGTGTAAAGCCGGCAATTGTTGCACTTTCTCCCATTACGCCTGTCACAAATGCAGGCAGATAACTGGAGATACCGATCAGCAGCACGCCGGTCGTCAGTGATACAATATTTGCAATAAAAATTGCGCGGTTCCTCCAGATAGAAAATGGCATCATCGGATCAGGAGCTGCTAATTCATGTCTGACAAACAGCACAATAACCACTGCAGATACAGCTACCATGATAAGGGCAGTTGGTGAAAGCCACGGGATGGATATACCGCCTTCCACTAATAAATATAAAAGAATTGTCAGTCCAGCTGATAAAAGGACAGCACCTTTGTAATCAATTGGTGACGTATTCTTTTCAACATTCTCTTTTAAAAACAACCATAACACTGTTAAAGACAGGATTCCAAGCGGCACATTGATCCAGAATACATACTGCCAGCCGATTGTCTCAACAAGAAGACCCCCAATCGCAGGACCCATAACAGCTGAAATCCCCCATACACTCGAGAGATACCCCTGGATCTTTGCACGCTCTTCTTTTGAATAGATATCGCCTACAATTGTGGATGCAATCGGCATAACCGCCCCTGCCCCAAGTCCCTGAATAAAACGGAATACAATCAGCCATTCCATTGATTCAGCAAAACCGCACAGGATTGAACCGATCAAAAACAATGACATGCCCAATGTAAGTACTGGCTTTCTGCCGAAGATATCTGAGAGTTTTCCATATAAAAGGACAGTCACTGTACTCATTAACAGATAAGATGAAAAAACCCAGCTATATAGCTGGAATCCTCCCAAATCAGCTGTAATGGCAGGCATTGCTGTAGAAACAATTGTTGCTTCAATTGCCCCAACAAACATAGCCAGCATAACAGCTGCCAATATAAATGGACGGTATTTTAATCCGCGGTGCTCATGTTCTGAATTCGACATCGATAAACTCCCTTGACGTTACGAACGCTGAATTTGTTTATGGATATGACGTTGCAGCTGTTTTAACATCACTCTTCTTGTCAGCAGCCCTTCAAAATATCCTTCAGGACTCATAACACACACAAACGGATGGTCTACGAGGAGGTTGAGTGCAAACTGGAATTGATCCTGTTTTTTTAGTGATGGGATGTCTGAAAGCATCACATCTTTTACTTTCTTTTCATTTAATCTGCTAAACTCAATTTCTTCAAGACCGAGCATAGAGTCTGTGATCATCTGAACGCTGATGAGACCTTTCAGGTGATACGTTGCATCCAGTACTGGAATGGATGAATAACCACTTTTAGTCAGCACCAGCAAAGCATGCTCAGCTGTATTCATTTCCTGCACGTGTGCTATTTTTTCAGATGGTATAATATATTGACTGATTGGCGTCTCTAAGAATTCTTTATGTTCTGTAGTTAACATCAGTTAAACCCCTTTTACAAAATCTCTCTTTACATATCATAACATAATCTCTTTCTGACCCCACTATTCAGGTCGAGGATTATCTAAAAAAATCCATTAAAAAAACCGGTTAGCCCGGTTTCTTCATTATGCCTGGTTATTGTTTTCTTCCTGAAGTAATTCATAAATTTCAATTGCAGTCATATCAATGTTGTCGAAAGGATATTTTTGCGGCTTTTGATCTTTATCATACACTTCAAGCTCGAACGTATCATTTGTGCCAAAATACTTAACCTGACACACTCTTTTGCCGTTCAATTCGAAAAAGCGGGAAGGAACTTCACCTGACTGATCCTGTTCCTGCAATGTTTTAAGTCTTTGAATAATACCCATTAGTTGAGACATGTGGTATTCTCCCTTCTGTTTGTTGATCATTTCATTATAACATTTGATTAGGAGTAACAGATGATAAAGAATTAATTTTGATGAAATCTCCATCATCATTCCCTTATTCGGCTCTAACAAAACAAGGAATACTATAACACACATCTCCAACTCATAACAGCGCAAATTCAGGATCAGTTCATTCAAACTGCAAATTCTTTGACACAGCATGGTATTTACGGGAAACTATATGTAGAGATACGTTAAAAGGATGTGAGCGTCGTGCAAAAGGTAACTTTGTACACTCAGCCTCAGTGCCCTCCATGTGAAATTGTAAAACGTTTTTTTAAAGCAAACGATATTCAATTTAATGAGATAAATATTAAAGAAGACCCGTCTTCTCAGGAGTACATGATTAAAACGCTGGAGTCCTATTCGACCCCAACGGTTTTAATAAATGACCAGGATGTTGTCAGAGGCTACAACCTGGAAGCACTGGCTGAAAAGTTGAATATTTCATGTGATTAAACCGGCGATGGTGCCGGTTTTTTTACATCATATAATATAAAATAATCCCGACTCCAGCGATCCCTGCAAGGCTGTAAATAATAATAACCGGGTTAAAGAGAACAGGATGCTTCTGCACCTCGTCAGAAACCTCATCACGTTCACTTTTTTTACCTCCTGCCTGCAGTGTACCTGCAAGTCCGATCATACAAATTAAAACAATCACTGAAACGATGATTATTGTAACCAAGCGATCGCCACCTTTAGTCTTTAGTTATAAGGTGGTCGATTCGCATAAAATTATACCTTCACTATATGTATTAAGTTCAAAATTTGACTTTGTTAAAGCTGGCTGTCAATTTCCGCTTCATTAGGACGCTTTCCGTGCCGGGGGGTGAGCCCGCAGGCTTTGCCATGGTCTCACACGTCCCTTCTTGCGTGCCGCCCCCTGCAGCGAGAATCAACAGCTGTGCAGGAACAACAATGATCTCACATAATTAAAAACTAAAAAGGAAAAGCGTTCAGCCACTGTCCACCATCTAGCGTGACACATTCACCGTTCATATAGGCAGCGTCATCTGACAGCATAAATGCGGCAAGTCCTGCAATTTCCTCCGGCTTTCCGAGTCTTTTCAGAGGAACGCTTTGCAAAGTTCTCTGTGCGGCTTCTTCAGACTGAAACAGTTTTTCTGCTCCGCCTGTTCTTTCAATCGGACCCGGGGCAATAGCATTAGCTCTGATGCCGTATTTATGCCCCCATTCAACAGCAATCGTTCTTGTCAGCGACAATACCCCTGCCTTTGCAGCCGCTGAATGCGCAACACCTGCACCTGCATTCCATGCATAGGTAGCTACCATGTTAATGATTACTCCTTTAATCTGATGCTTGATCCAATAATCCCCTACTGCTTTTGTACAATTGAATGTACCGTTTAACACGATATCAATCACTGATCTCCATGCATTGGCAGACATCTTCTCAACCGGACAAATGAAGTTTCCGGCAGCATTATTAATGAGACCATCCACAGTACCGAAATGATGAACTGCAGCTTCCACCATTTTCTCTGCCATTTCAGGTTCACGTACGTCCATTTGGAAATACTGTACGTCAGATCCGATCTCTTCTTTTACTGCTTTCAGCTTTTCTTCATCTCTTCCCGTAATTAATACAGAGTGTCCATCACCCGCAAGCCTCTTGGCCATATACTTCCCCATTCCGTTTGAACCACCGGTTACAATATAAACTTTTCCCATCTGAACCCCTCCTGAATATAATGAATGATTATTCATTCATTATACTATCTGTTCCTCCTATATTCAATTTATTCTTCAGAAAGCGGAGAAAATAAAAAACTGATCCAGCCCGTGAGGCTAAATCAGTTTACTGATGATGATCCTGATGAATTGTATTCTTATGGTGCAGCTTTGCAATCGCACGTACAATTGTTTTTTTCTTATTAAAGCCAGTTGCAGATACATGTTCTTTGTTCAGTTCCGCATAAACCGTGCCCTTTGATTTTTCTTCATTAAAACCTTCAATATATACTGTAATCACACCTGGGTTTACCGGAATACGAAGGATATTAAGTGTCAGCCCTTTTTTCAATTGAAAAAGCTCCTTTAGTAAAATACTTAAATTCTGCACAACAGCTTTACAGTAAACTACTAAAAGAAAAATGTCAATCTATCTTTTATCCGATATCAAGCAGCTTCTTTTCCATTTCCGCTGAAGGCAGCGGCTTACTGAAAAAGTATCCCTGTCCCTTCTGACAGTGTTCTTTTCTTAAGAATGATACTTGTGCCATTTCCTCCACTCCCTCTGCGACAACTTCAAGACCCAGGCTGTGTGCAAGATGAATGATGGTTTTTGTAATTGCTGCATCCTTACATTCAGATTGGATTTCCCGAACGAATGACTGATCAATTTTTAAAATGTCTATCGGAAAAAGCCTGAGATAATTTAAAGATGAATAACCGGTACCAAAATCGTCGACCGATATTTTGACACCAACTTTCTTCAGTTTTTTCAGCATCACTAAAGTTGTATTCATATTACTCATTGCACTTTCAGTAATTTCAATTTCAAGCAGGCTTGCATCAATATGATATTTATTCAGTGCATTCATAATGATCTGATCAAAATCAGTCTGTGCAAATTGCTTTGGAGATATATTAACAGCAATACGTATATGGTTGATTCCCTGTAAGCCCCATGACTGAAGCTGAAGGCACGCCTGCTCAATTACCCAGGCTCCGATTGTATGAATTAAACCGTTTTCTTCTGCCATAGGAATAAATTCTGAAGGAGGGACTGCTCCAAACTTTCTGTTATTCCATCTAAGAAGTGCTTCAACACTTGATATTTCTCCATTTTGCAGATCTACCTGTGGCTGATAATGAAGAGACAGTTCATTCAGTTCGATCGCTCTTCTGAGATGTGTTTCCATGATCATCCGGTCAGGAAAAGCCGGTGTCATTTCATTATGGTAAAAGCCTACAGCTGGTCCGCCCGCTTTCTTCACCGCCTGTAAAGCCTGTGCCGCCCGATTGATCAGTACTTCGCTATGTATGCCATCTGCAGGGAATACACTGATCCCGATGCTTGCTGTGACAAAGTACTCCTGGCTGTTAATATTAAACGGCTCCTGGAATAAGCTCAGCACTTGGTCAGCAAAGTGTTTGGATTGAACCTGCGTTGTGTGATGCAGAAGAAAAACAAATTCATCCGCGTTAAGCCTGTATAATGAATCCTTTTCAGCAAGTAACGTCCTTAATCTGCCCGCTACTTTTTTCAGCAGTTCATCTCCGGCGTTAAATCCGAGCGTATTATTCAGTTTCTTAAAGTTATCCAGATCCAGACATAAGATAGAATGAGTATCTCCAGTCAGCTCTGATAGTTCATCGATATGCGTGCTGAATGCCTGCCGGTTATATAATCCGGTCAGCCTGTCGTGAAGATAGAGAAAATCCATTTTTTCTTTTGTTTCCTGCTCACAGGTTGCATCTCGGATGATCATAAATACGCCTCTGGCATGTCCCTGAACGATAATAGGAACAAACTTTGCGTGTACGACGATTGCAGTGCCTTCTGCAGTTGAAGCAGGAATAAAATGAAGTTCATGCGGTCCGTTTGTTACTGCTTTTTGAATACAATTCACTGCATTAAATGCTGTTCCAACTGAGAACAAAGCTGAAACGGGCTGATTTACCAGACGGTCAGCCTCTGTAGCAAATGTTCTGACTGCAGCCTGGTTGACGGAAGTGATGATACCATTTTCTGACAACGTCAAAACAGCATCCAGGTTATGCTGAACGATTGATTGATAGTGCTCATGCAGATTCCTAAGCTTCATCTTCTCGTTTTCTTCATCCGTTACATCACGGACAACCGCTACAATATAATGGCGATGACTCTGATCATCTGACAAGGTAGTCAGATTGGTCTCATAATAAACTGTTTGACCTTCTATATGGATCAGGTCACGATAACGAAAATCTTTATTGCTCTTTTTTGCATGTCTGTATAACTCGATCAGCTTTGAGCTGATTCTTCCCATTACCTCCTGAAGACTTTTTCCAATAATCTGATCATTTTTTTTATCAACGATACGAAGGGCAGACAGGTTCGCATATTTATAAATAAATTCTTCTCCGACCTCTTCCATAATGAAAACTGCATCTGCAATGTGTTTTGTAATAATAACTGAGAGCATATCAAACATTTGAGTTTGAAAATCTTTTTGATCATCAATTGACTGTGTGTGTGGGGTTTCCATGATTCCATCCTTCCGATAGACGTACTGCTCTAATCATTCCAAATTTCATTTTCAAAGTCAATCAGTTTATGAAACTTTAGAATCAGTTGAGTGGTTATATTTGCTCATCATTCTTCCCCTTCACTGATTCTATATGCCTCCTCCAGACATATTTTCTGTGCATGAATCTCACAGCTGTCGCCTTTATCAACATATGAATAAACACCGTTTTGATCCTGAACCCTGGCTTTCATATTATCTGAGAGCTGAAGGTCCAATATTTTCTTAATTCTGGTTTTATGGATCTGCTCTGTAATCGGAAACAGCAGTTCAACCCGCTTATCCATATTTCTGGTCATCATGTCCGCTGAAGATAGAAGACATTTTTCCTCACCATTATGATGAAAATAATAAATTCTGCTATGCTCAAGGAATCTGCCAACAATACTTCTGACTGAAATATGCTCGCTTACTCCTTGAATACCGGGCTTTAGACAGCAGATCCCCCGGATAATCAATTCAACTTTTACACCGGCAGCAGATGCTTCGTAAAATTTCATTATAAGTGGCTTATCAGTAAGCGAATTCATCTTTGCAATAATATGCCCATTTTTATGTTTTTTATGAAATGCTATTTCCTTATCAATCATTTCAATAAATGCATCACGTATTGAAAATGGCGCTACAATTAAATGATGATAGGATGGTTTTTCTGTATACCCGCTCAAATAATTGAAGAAATTCGTCGCATCTGTACCAAATTTTCTTTTCGTCGTGATAATACTCATGTCTGTATAGATTTTCGCTGTCTGATCATTATAATTACCGGTTCCAAGGTGTACAAACCGTTCAATTTTCTGATCTTTTTTGCGGACAATCAATGTAATCTTGCTGTGGGTTTTCAAAAAAGTCATGCCATAAATGACGTGACAGCCTGCTTTTTCAAGCTCCTTTGCCCATTGAACATTGTTTTCTTCATCGAATCTCGCTTTTAATTCAACAAGGACCGTCACCTGTTTACCATTTTCAGCAGCCTTTTTTAATGCATTGATAATAGGTGAACCGCCACTTACACGATAGAGCGTCTGTTTAATAGCAAGTACGTCAGGATCCTCAGCAGCTTCATCTATAAAATCGACAATCGGATTAAAGGATTCATATGGATGATGAAAAAACAGATCTCTTTTCAGTGCTTTGTCAAAAATATTCTCAGCAGGCTGAAGGTCGCCCGGGGGCTGGGGAATGAACGATTCAAAAATCAGATCATCCTTATCTTTTGAACACGTTTTGATAAAATCAAATAAACACGTTAAATCGAGTGGTCCCCGGATTGAGTAGACATCTATTTCTTCGATTTCGAGTTCTTCAGTCAATATTGAAAGAAGTTTTTGCGGAGCATGCTCATGGTCAATTTCAAGTCTGATAGCTGCCCCCCATTTTCTCTTTTTCAGTTCTTTCTCAATTTCAAGCAGAAGGTCACGGGCCCCTTCTTCATGGATGGTTAAATCAGCATTTCGTGTAATTCTGAAAAGCAGACTGGAAGTCACGCTATAGCCGACAAATAATCTGTCTATAAAGTGTTTGATCATATCTTCAAGCATGATAAATTCATAGCCGGTGATTGAAGGCAGCCTGATAAAGCGCGGAAGGACAGAGGGTACCTGAACAATCGCTACCTTTTTATCCTGTTGTTTACACGATAATTCAACAATGATATTCAGAGTTTTATTTAATAAAATCGGAAATGGCCGGTAAGCATCCACTGCGAGTGGCGTGAGTACAGGAAACACCTGCTCTTTGAAGAAATGCTCGGTGAACGACTGCTGTTTGGAAGACAGGTCATTGACTGACTTAATTAAAATATCTTCTTTTTTTAATTCCTTTTCAAGTGTGGAAAACGTTTGGTACTGGAGTTTAACAAGGTGATGTGTTTTCTCTGAAATCGCACTCAGCTGCTGCTTTGGAGTAAGTCCCGCTTTATTTTCAGGCTTAGTAAAGTTTGCTTTCACCTGATCCTTTAGACCAGCCACACGAACCATATAAAATTCATCAAGATTTGAACTGAAGATCGCGAGAAATCTAAGACGTTCAAGCAACGGGTTTGTCATATCAAATGACTCTTCAAGCACTCTCTGATTAAATGCCAGCCAGCTGAGTTCACGATTATTATAATTCTCAGGTTTGCTGAATTTTTTATTGGTTTGTCCCATAATGATCTCTCCTAAGCTTCCTGCTTAATTGGAATAAAGTCGAGTACAAGTGAGGTTTTCAAAGTTTTTTCCAAGTGCTTTTTTTGCTTATTAGCCTGGTATTCTTCTGCTAATGTTCGCCCTTCAGCAAAGAGACTTAAATATATTTTCTCTCCTTTTTTTCTCATTTCGATCTGATTAATCAGGTTTCTCTTTGACCCATTCAAACTGTATGCCAATTTAATTAAAGAACCGATCAATCTGATTTCATGGAGCTCCTCATCGCTGAACCAGCCATCAAATGGCTCTAAAAACTGCTGGAACATTGATTTACTTTTAAAAGAAGCTGCCAAAGCAAGTGCAATCCGGTCTTTATGTAATACACCATCAATTGACCGGTTAGCAATAATATAAAAAGTATGCTGACTGCTTGAATCTGAATCAATATATTCACCAAGATAATAAAGGAATGCCGCCCTTTTAAGCAGCTGAAGTCCTTTTTCTGACTCGTTCAGCTCTCCGAGTGCGCCAAGGTGGGAGTACAATTCAGTTGCGAGCGAAATCATATGATCCGCTTCAGACTTTTCAATCGCGTAATCAAAAGCGAGCTCGTTCATACTCGATAGAAAGACCTTTTCCTTATCGAGCGGTGCAGCATATTTTTTCATCAGCTCTCTGAACACAATGCCATCGCGGAGGCCCTTTCTGCTGAACATAAACCCTTTTGCATCAACAATGTCATACAGTTCACAAAACACTTGAGAAGCCGGCGCAATAATATCTGTCCGGTCACTTGATAATCCGTCAAGTTTTTCAAGATCATCCTTTGTCATATTAACCAGTTCGTCATTCACCTCTTTCAGATCATTTTCATTCATCCAGTACTGATGAACACTGGCAATTGGATAGTTAACGGATTGCTGATGAATCTGCGCAATATTCCGTGCACTTCCGCCAATCGCGACAATTGGAACCTTCTTATCTGACAGCCAGTCCAGACTTAAAAAAGAATCTCTGATAAATTTAATCAGCTTCTTTCTTTCACTCTTTGTCATCTGCTCACCGGACATAAAATCTTTTTTCAGGGAAACCGCTCCAAAAGGAAAGCTGTGCGAGTGCTGAAGCTGTTTATGCTCATAATAAGTTACTTCTGTACTCCCACCACCAATATCAATCGTTACAGCAGACATAACAGGCGTGGAATGGATTACAGCAAGAAAGCCAAAAAACGCTTCTTCTTCTTCGGTCAGAATCTTTATACTGATCCCTGTTTTCTCTTTCATTTTCTTAACGATCTCATCACTGTTTTTAGCCTGCCGAACTGCGGCTGTTGCAGCTGCACGGATATCTCTAATTTTATGAAAATCAATAATCTCGTTAAACGCGAGCAGTGCTTCCTCAAGAATTTCTATACCCTCGTCAGTCAGGTTCTGGTCGTCATCAAGATACGATTTTAACCGCGCTACTGTTTTAATATTCTCAATTTCTTTCATCCCTTTTTCAGGATCATATTCATAAAGCACGAGTCTGATTGTATTTGATCCAATATCGATAACTGCTGTGGTATTCTTCAACCTTCATCACGCTCCAGCTTTAAAATTTCAGTTATTTGAGGTATACTTGTCCAAATCAAATGAAAAGGTAGTGAAAAAATGAGTGAACCCTCAGAACTTTCTTCAGAGAGAATTGCGCAGGCCATTTTTACTGTAAATAAACATGCAAAAACAGCGCCGGATTCAAAATTTCTGTATCAGATGAAAAAAGCTGCAATTGATCAGATGCTGAAAGAAGGAAAAGCCAAGAAAGTCGGGCTCCAATACTCCAGAAATCCAGGGTTAAGTCAGCAGCGCTCAGACTTATTAGTAGAATGTGCAGACTACATGTTTCACATCCCTCCCCAAAAGACAGACTTCAAAGAACTCCCGCATCTCGGAAAGCTTTCAGACAATGTCAGAAACCCCAAAACCAGAATGAATCTCAGGGAAGCTAAAAGCATTCTGCAGTCATACACAGGACTTAAACCAGTACAGGATCAACATCATCAGAAACCGGCTTATCAGCGCCCTGTATTCAAACGCCTTGGGGAATAGTTGATATTACTCTCTTCCCTTAACTGTATAGACAAAAAACCGGAGCAGCTCAAATATTTGTCTGCTCCGGTTTTTTTTTACAGGATTAACCGGTCGATTGAATGAATCAGCTGATTGATCTCAGGCTTACTAATCTGATCATCTGCACCCACTCTATTTCCTTTGTGTTTTAAATCATCCGTGATTAATGATGAAAAGATCACAACCGGTAACTTTTTCAGATCCTGATGTTCTTTAATCCTTTTTGTTAAATGATGCCCATCCATCTGCGGCATTTCAATATCAGTAATCACTAGTTGTACGTGATCTTCAATTTTTGTCTGATTAGATGTCAGTGATTCAAGATAATGCAGCGCATCCTGACCATTCTCAAAAAACTCAGCATGGTCATATCCTGCTTCTCTCAAGGTGTCTGAAAGCAGTTGTCTGAGCAGTGGTGAGTCTTCAGCGACAACCAGCTTTTTCTCTGATCTATCTCTCGCTCCCAGCTTCCTTACCATCCCTACATTAATGCCCGTTTCCGGATTGATCTCAAGGATAATACTCTCGAAGTCGAGCAAAAGCAGCATGTCATCATTCCGCTTAATTACACCAATCACTTTCGTATGATTACTCTGATACATGTCAGATGGCTTTTCAATCTGATCCCACGAAACTCTGTGAATCATCGAAACATTATCTACATGAAAAACTACTTTTTGCTGATTGAATTCTGACACGATATATTTTTCCTGTGAATTTGTTTCACCAGTTCCGCTGCCAAGTACCTGTCTCATATCTATTACAGGTAACACTTCTCCTCTCAGCTGGATAATACCTTTTATATAATGATGAGAATGAGGAATTGGAATAACCGGCACTGGCTGTATAATTTCTTTTACCTTAATTACGTTAATCCCGTACTTACTCCCATTTACTTCAAATTCAACGATTTCAAGCTCATTCGTCCCGCTTTCAAGCAGGATGCCATTCTGTTCTGTCATATGTATCTCTCCTTTTACGTCCATAACAAAAAACTTCCTTCACCCTGTATATCGGGTAAAGGAAGTTTTTAATTAAGTGATCATATTATTTTTCTTCAGTGCCAAGCACTCTGTTCAGACGCTTACGGAGCATTTTCATTCCGCTGCCGCCAGCCTGGAAATGACGAAGCTGCCCTTCTTTGTCAAATACGTAATAAGCTGGTACGTACTGATTTTCGAATGCTTCAGTCAGCTTGTGCTCACTGTCCACATAGACTGGCTGTGAGATATCATGGTCCTTTGCAACCTGCTCAATGACCTCCATATCAAGGTCATCTTCGGAACGGGGCATATGAACAGCTACTACGTTCAGGTCTTCTTCATATTCATCACGCAGTTCATTAATGTCAGGCATTGCTTCTTTACAAAGGTGACAGCTGACTGACCAGAAATGAATGAGCGTTGGTTTTTCTCCAACCAGTTCTTCTCTCGTTACTTCATTGTTTAACCATTTTACCGCGCCGTCCATTTCAGGCATTGGTGCTCTTAGTTTCATGTCTAATTCCTCCTGGCAACTTTCTTGAACCTATTCATAAATAGGGACCCTAATTTAAAATCATTATTAAAAAACACAATTTTCATTATAGGAATGACTGTCCTCAGAGTCAAGTATTGGCATGAGGTTCCGGCTGTTTCACTTTAATTAGCAGGATCATACCGATGACTGCCATCACGATCAGTGAGGAAATGGCAATTCTGCTCGCAAGCTCTCCATATTCTCTCAGGTTAAGCGTTATGGTTCCGTAAACAGCAGGTCCTATAATAGATGAAACTTTTCCTGAAAAAGCAAATAATCCGAAAAACTGTCCTCTTTTTTCATATGGTGTCAGATCAATAATGAGCGTTCTTGACGTTACCCACATTGAGCCGAGCGCAATTCCAATCAGTGCGCCTGCAATCCAGAACATCCACTGTGCTGTCGCCAGTGCTGCAATCGTCAGCGCTGTGATTAAAATAATGGATACCAGCATAACACCGATTTTTGCACCGGTTTTTTTTGTAATGTACCCAAAAATAAATGATCCTATGACTGCAAAAATGGTTGAACCCAAATATAAAATGATGAATTGTCCACTTGAAAAACCGACGACAGCTGTTGCATAGATTGCCATGATTGCAATCGTTGTAGCAATTGCATCGTTTAAAAAAAAATATGAGAGCATAAAAGTAAATGTATTTTTATAAGATTTCATTTCTTTCAACGTCGCATAGATTTCTTTGTAGCCTGTCAGGAAATGCTCTTTCTTAGCTTTCTTTGCAGGTGTGTCCTTCAGAAAAAAGAACAATGGAAGCGAAAACAGTAAATACATAACAGCGGTCGGAATAAATGCCTGTTCCGGGCTTCCTTCCTGTACAAATAAATAAACAGAGAGCCCGACAATTGTCCCTAAATACCCGACTGCTACTCCAAACCCGGAGATAAGCGGAATTTCTTCTTTTGTACCCAGATCACCAAGCATCGTGTCATAAAAAACAAGGCTGCTGTTGAAAAAGAATTTTGCAGCTACAAATGCAATGACGACAAAAAATAAATTAATCGGGAGGTTGAACCACTCCCCTGACATATCAGTTACAGCAAAAATCCCCATCAAAAATGTTCCGACAATCGATAACGACGCCAGCCAGACAATATACTTCTTTTTTTGTCCTGTCCGGTCTATCCATACACCGTAGAGCGGGGAAAAAACAACGAGTAAGAAGCTTGCAAATGCATTGGCATATGAAATGAAAGTACTTGCAACCTGTTCCATTTCAGCACTCCCGCCAATTTGTGCATCCAGATAAAACGGGAAAAATACTGTATTAATATTTGATGAAAAGATCGTATTTGCAAAATCATATAAAGCCCATGATAAAATCGGCAGCGTAAAAAACAGCTTCATTCCACTTCTTGGTGCCTGTTCAGTCCGGTTCATTCGGCTCTCCCCCATTTCTTTCCTCTACACTTCCATAACCGCCTTACAAAAACCTTTATTAAAATCATTAATTTCATGTAAAATCATTGCATTAAAAAAGAAGCTAAGACAAGTGTCTCAGCTTCTGAAAACGTTCCGCTCCGCATGACTGTATAACAGTTTTCTTACTTCAGATTTCAGCGTTTGAAAATTCTGCGGCGCTTTTTCTTTTTTGACCTTGAGAACTGAAGCCAGCCGATCTTTCTGAAAACAATAAACATAACAACGGCAATCAAAAACATGATGCCAAGCAGCACAAAATAGCCATATTCAAATTCAAGCTCGGGAATAAAAACAAAGTTCATCCCATATAACCCTGCTAAAAATGACAACGGCATAAAAATAGTCGTAATGACTGTCAGTGTCATCATGATGTTATTCATTTTATCTGAGCTGACTGAGATATAGTTATCTCTGATATCTGATGAAAATTCACGATAAGACTCAAGCATTTCTGTCAGCTTTATCACATGATCATTCACATCTGAAAAATATAATTGCTGATCTCTTGTTAAAGCTACATTTGTTCCATTTAGCAACCTGTACAGCATATCCCTGGTAGGGACAAGTGACCTCCTGAGCTTTTGCATATCATGCCTGACGTCAAATAGCCGGTCCATCAGGTCATGTGATGAGTTCTCATCTGTTTTCTCCTCAATACTGTTCAATACGTCTTCAATGCCGTAAACGGATGGAAAGTAATCATCCACAGTCATATCCAATATTGAATGCAGCAGCCCGATCGGATTTCCTTCTTCTGCAAGTCCTTCTCCGGACAGCTGCCTTTCCCAGATCTCATCGATCATGTTTAACTGATCATAATGCCAGGTTACGATCATCTTTTCATTCACAAATACATCAACCTCTTCAGCTTCATATGTATCCTTTGTTAAATGATGCAGAACCAGAAATATATATTGATGATAGCTATCGAATTTAGGGCGCTGATATCCCTTTTCCACACAGTCCTCAATTGCCAGCGGGTGAAATGAGAATGACTTTGACAATTCTTTACCTTCGCGCTCAGAAGGTTGGTTAAAATCAACCCACATCCACCTGAGACTGGCCTTTTTAGCATCTTTAATCGTATCAAATTGACTCAGGCTCCCTCCTGATGTCATGCCCATCACTCTGATCATAAAATTCACCTCCCAATCTTCATAATTGTTATTTATCCTTTAATCATCTTTTTTAACCAAAAATATTTCTCATGTCATCAGGAATCTATTTACGGTACAATATCTTTTATATACGCAATACTAAAGGAAGTGACCTTAATGAATGAAGCAGTAAAAAACATTGAAATATCAGGTATCAGGAAGTTCTTTAACAAAATCCAGCATATAGATGGCATGATCTCACTGACAATCGGGCAGCCGGACTTTCCAACTCCTTCACACATAAAAGAAGCTGCAAAGAATGCAATTGATCATAACCATACTAATTACACACATAATGCAGGTATTATAGAACTGAGAAAAGCAATCTCTGACTATATGTTGGAGAAATATCAGCTGAATTACCGGGCTGAAGATGAGGTGATCGTAACCAATGGTGCATCACAGGCAATTGACACGGCACTCAGAACCATTTTGTCTAAAAATGAGGAAGTGATTTTACCGGGTCCTGTCTATCCGGGTTACACGCCTGTCATTAAACAATGCGGGGCAGTGCCTGTTTTTATCAATACAACTGATCACCATTTTAAAATGACTGCCGATATGATCAGACCTTATATCACTGAACAGACATCCTGTATCATCCTGCCCTACCCCTCCAATCCGACCGGGGTCAGCCTGAATCGTTCAGAGCTGCAGGGGATCGCTGATTTGGCAGTTGAATTCGATTTATTGATTTTGGCTGACGAAATATACAGCGAACTGACTTATGATGAGACGCATGTCTCAATTGGTACAATTGCAAGAGAGCGGACAATCACCATTAACGGTCTCTCTAAATCCCATTCAATGACCGGCTGGAGAATCGGGGTATTAATGGCCCCTGAACATATTGCAGCACAATGCCTGAAGGTGCATCAATACACGGTTTCCTGTGCTTCTTCCATCTCTCAGTATGCTGCGCTTGCAGCTTATACAGCAGGCAAAAATGACGCTGAAACAATGAAGGAAGCTTACGGAAAAAGAAGGGCATTGACTGAGGAAAAGCTGAATGAGCTAGGGTTTGATGTTGTTAAACCTGACGGGGCCTTTTACTTCTTTGCCGGTATCCCCGGTGCGAAAAATGCTGAGGAATTTGCGCTTGATCTGGCAGCGCATGCAAAGGTCGGTGTAGTACCCGGCACTGCATTTGGACCTGAAGGAGAAGGTTATATACGGGTGTCTTATGCGTGTTCAGAAGATCAGCTGAATGAAGCGTTTGAGCGCATGAAAAATTATTTGTCCAGATGAATTAAAAACACCCTTTGAAATCCACCAGATTAAACTGCTGGATTTGCAGAGGGTGTTTTTGTTACATCTGGTCTTCGTATACTTTAAATAATGCTTGTGTCCCTTTTTCCGAAAGACCGATTGTCTGTGCCTGCTCGTAAGACTTTAATGCAAGCTCTAGCCCGGGCAGCGCGAGACCCATTCTTTTACTTTCTTCCAATGCGATTTTTAAGTCCTTAATAAAGTGATGAATATAAAAACCAGGCTCATAATCCCCTTTTAAAATTCGCGGCGCAAGATGACTCAGGCTCCAGCTTCCTGCGGCTCCCTGTGAAATACTTGCCAGCACCTTTTCAGGGTCAAGACCGGACTTTACTGCATAAGTCAACGCTTCACACACACCCATCATCGTTGACCCAATCACAATCTGATTGCTCATTTTTGTATGCTGACCGCTTCCAGCTTCACCATGATAAACAATATTAGAACCGAATAATTCAAGTACTGGCAGGATCTGCTCAAATACAGCTTCCTCGCCACCTGTCATAATTGATAGCGTTCCATTCTTGGCGCCGGTGTCACCGCCGGATACCGGTGCGTCAATCATGTGGATACCTTTATCCTTACCTTTTTCAAACAGGTCTATGGCCAGCCCCGGTTTAGAGGTTGTTAAATCAACACAGATCGTGCCTTCAGACGCAGCATTAAAAATGCCATTTTCACCTGAGTATACCTGCTGCACATCTTCAGAGTACCCTACCATTGTAAAAATCAGCCTGCACTCAGAAGCGAGGGACGCCGGTGTATCCTCCCAGACCGCTCCATGGCTGATCAATTCCTCCGCTTTTTGTTTTGTACGCGTGAAAATATGTACCGGATGCTCTTTTAACAAGTGCAGAACAATCGACTTTCCCATAACACCTGTTCCAATAAATCCAATTTTCATCCTGATCCCTCCTCATATTTATTGTGACTCACTTTTTGAAAATTGCAAATGATTGATTATGTTGATAAGATTGGCAAAAAGGAGGATGTTATGAATAAAAACCTGTATATCTTCAAAAATAAAAAAAGATATAGAGTAAATGTACGAAATTACAATCAAGAGGATTTTGAGGATTTAATTGACCTTCAGCGCAAAGCTTTTCCACCGCCTTTCCCGCCGGATTTACTATGGAATCATGAACAGCTGACCTCCCACATCACGAGATTTTCTGACGGTGCATTATGTATTGAGGTCGATGGTCAAATCGCAGGCTCTATTACTTCACTCAGAACCAATTATGCAAATGAAAGCCACACGTGGGAACAAATAACGTCAGACGGCTACATTACAAACCATGAAGATGACGGAGAGGTACTTTATATAGTTGATATTTGTATTGATCCTGATTACCGGGGGCTTGGGCTTGGAAAAGAGCTGATGAGGGCGAAGTATGAAACAGTCGTCTATCTGGGCGTTAAAAAGCTGGCAGGCGGCAGCAGAATGCCAGGCTACAAAAAAGTACGTGATAAGCTCACAATTGAAGCATATTATGAAAAGGTTGTAAAAGGGGAATTGGATGACCCGGTCGTTACTTTTTTAATGAAGTCAGGAAGGATGCCTGAACGGCTGATGAAGAATTATCTGGAGGATGAAGATTCAGCTGATTGCGCAGTGCTGATGATCTGGAAGAACCCTTTTATCACATAAAAAAAGAACCGGATTATGGGGGGAATCCGGTTCAAAAAAGGGAAATCAGAATGAAAAAGTATGCTTGTACTACTAATATACTTCCCCCTGTTCATTCATTTAATCCCGATTTTAGTAACATTTATATTACAAATTGATTTCTTTTTTTACAGCCTCAATAACTTCATCATTTGTTGAAAGTGTCAGTACGTGCTCAGCCAATGCTTTCATTTTATCATCTGAAAGCTGCTTGATCTGTGTACGTGCAGGCAGAATAGATGTAGCACTCATTGAGAATTCATCAAGTCCAAGTCCAAGGAGGATTGGAATTGCAATTTCATCTCCGGCCATTTCTCCACACATGCCAGTCCACTTGCCTTCTTTATGAGAAGCATCAATGACCATTTTAATCAGGCGCAGAATCGCCGGATTATAAGGCTGATATAGATATGAAACTCTTTCATTCATACGGTCAGCTGCCATTGTATACTGAATCAGGTCATTGGTACCGATGCTGAAAAAATCTACTTCCTTAGCAAACTGGTCTGCCATAACAGCAGTAGATGGAATTTCAACCATAATACCAACTTCAATAGAATCAGATACTTCTGTGCCTTCTGCAATCAGCTCTTCTTTCACTTCAAGAAGTAGCGCTTTTGCAGCTCTGAATTCTTCAAGATTTGAAATCATCGGGAACATGACTTTCAGGTTTCCGTATGAGCTAGCACGTAAAAGTGCACGCAGCTGTGTACGGAACAGGTCAGTCTGCTCAAGGCAAAGTCTGATCGCACGGAAGCCAAGGAATGGATTCATTTCTTCAGGCAGGTTCAGGTAAGGAAGTTCTTTGTCTCCGCCGATGTCAAGCGTACGAACAACAACCGGTTTACCTTTCATGCCTTCTAATACTGCTTTATAAGATTCGTACTGCTCATCCTCTGAAGGGAGTTCAGTACGGCCCATATAGAGAAATTCTGTACGGTAAAGACCAATTGCCTCGCCGCCGTTATTCGTTACACCTTCAAGATCCCCAGGTGTTCCGATATTAGCAGCAAGCTCCACATGACGGCCATCAGCTGTTACTGTTTTCTCATCTACAAGCTTTGCCCATTCTGCTTTCTGATCAGCAAAATCTGCAGCTTCCTGCTTATATTTACTAATGATTTCTTCAGTCGGATTCACATGAACTTCACCGTTCAGTCCGTCTACAATAACCATATCGCCATTTTCAATCGTCACAGTCGCTTCTTTCGTTCCTACGACAGCAGGAATTTCCATTGAACGTGCCATGATTGCTGAATGTGACGTACGGCCACCGATATTTGTTGTAAAGCCTTTAACAAATTCACGGTTTAATTGAGCAGTGTCAGAAGGTGTTAAGTCGTCAGCGATGACAACAACTTCTTCTGAGATCATGCTTGGGTTAAGTACTTTTACTCCAAGCAGATGGGATAGCACACGTTTAGTAACATCACGGATATCAGCAGCACGTTCTTTCATGTACTCGTTATCCATCTGTTCAAACATTGTAACAAACATATCTGCAGTTTCTTTAAGTGCTGCTTCAGCGTTTACCTGCTCGCTTTTGATCTTATCCTCAATCGGAGAGACCAGCTCAGGATCACTTAATACGAGTAGATGCGCTTCGAAAATCGCCGCTTTATCTTCACCAAGCTCAGTCTTGGCACGGTCGCGGATTACTTCAAGCTCTTGTTTTGATGTCTGTAGTGCTTCCTGGAAGCGCTGTACTTCCTGATCTGCATTCTCAACTTTCGTCTGTTCGAATGAAAGATCAGGCTCTACTAGACGGTAAGCCTTTGCAATCGCGATTCCGCTTGATGCCGCAATTCCTTTTAGTACTGAAGACATTCTTACGCCAGGCCTTCGTTTTTCAGTGTTTCTTCAAGACTTGCCAGCGCTTCCTCTTCGTCGCTTCCATCAGCATAAATTGTGATTTCAGCATCTTTACCTACACCAAGAGACATAACACCCATGATTGATTTAAGGTTTACTTTCTTACCTTTATACTCAAGCTGGATATCAGAATCGAACTTGCTTGCATTTTGAACAAGAATTGTTGCCGGACGTGCGTGGATTCCAGTTTCTGCTGTTACTGTAAAAGTTTTTTGTGTCATGATTAATTTTCTCCTTTTCTACACTTGTATTTACAACATCACCTTAATAAGTTAACGAATTCAGACGTTGCCGTCAATAAAAATCATTCCCTCACAGGCAATGAGTTAAAATAACCTCTTTAAATCATAAGAATAGCATGACAGCAGCATAAGCACAATGAATTTACTACGCTTCGGCATTCGTTTTTTAAAAGCTTTTGATTCTTTTTTCAAAATCCTTAACAAATTGTTCAAAAGATTTATATTCTGATTCTGTTAATTCTTCATCAGCGTAACGTATTTTTTCATATATTCCGGCAAAAACTTCCGCCTGCTGCAGATTCAGTCTGGTGAACCACTCTCTTACTGTTTCTGACTTAAGCCTTCCTGCATTCTTTTTTTGAGCCTTTTTTTCCAGCTTCAGCATTTCTTTTCTGATTACATGATTTGGTATTGTCATTTTCATTGAAGGTGGCAGATCAGCATCTTTCCTGCTTATGACCATCCCCTCATGATTTTTTTGCGTATATTGGAGCTGCATGCTAAATTTTTTCACTATCTTCCATGTGAAGAAAGTTAGCATCAACAGACCTGCGATTAATGCAACAAGTTCCACCTTACCAATCCTGACTGTTTGTTCAATCTCAGTTACTCCGAAAGGATTTGGGCTTAATAATCTCCCTCCTGCAGATGGTTCCTCTTCCTCCAGCGTAATTTCTGGGACATCAATATCTATCCCTGAACGATAAAGAAGAAGTGTGATTAATGAGATCATTAAACTTACGCCTTCAATAAGAAGAAGCCTGAAAGGTTTAATTAAAATGTAAATGGTTATTGCACCTGTTAGAAATAAACATGACCATTTGATATACAGCTTCATGGCTTTCTTTCCAGTATAACTGCTGAAGTAAGGAGCAGAACTATACAATATAAAACCTGCAATTAACGAAAGGATCACGGGTACCGCGGAATAAACCTCATAGGTTAACTGAAAACTGTAGACACCAATGAATACAATCATTAATAAAATAAGCTGAATTGTTGTGATTTCATATGAATCTTGATGATAAGACCTTGATAGCAATCGCCAGAATAAATATATGCCCAGCGTAATAATAGGAAGTGCTGACCATCCACTGAACAAAAGCGACAGCAGAGAGCCAAAAACAATTAGCATTGTTCCTGTCTGACGAATATTTCTACTAAGTAATGCAAGGACAAACAAGCCTGATCCATATAATATAGCAGCATAATGGACCGGGAATATTCCCCCTGCAGCAACTTCCGGATTAATGATCCGGAAGTCCATTATACTAAATATTAATTAATGCTCATAAATCATTTTTCTCGTCATACCACCGTCAATGACAAGATTCTCACCATTTATAAAATTATTTGATTCATCTGTAAGGAACAGACATGCTCTTGCAATATCTTCCGGCTTTCCTACCCGGTTGGACAGGTGCTGATCATGATCCACTTCCCTCAGTTCTTCATAATCACCTGTATGAATCCACCCCGGACTGATTGCATTTACTGTAATATCCTTTTCAGATAAAGTAACTGCCAGTGAATGAGTCAGTGCAAAAATACCGCCTTTTGTGGCTGCGTAACCCTCAGTATTCGGCTCTGACATGTGGGCACGTGTAGAACTAAGGTTCACGATCGCGCCGCCCTGGTCCATCAATCCGGCTGCCTCTCTCGAACAATAGAAAACACTCGAGAGATTAGTATGTAGAATACTTTCCCAATCTTCCACTGATACTTCCCATATTGATTTAAATTTGGAGATTCCTGCGTTATTAATTAAAATATCAATTGAACCTGATTTTTCTTTTACATGAGCAAAAAGATTTTTAACATGTTCATATTTGGATACATCAGCAATAACCGCTTCAGCATGCTCCAGCTTTCCGGCTTCTTCTTTCAGCTTATCCTCATTGATATCAACCATATAAACAAAAGCGCCGTCATTTACGTAAGCTTTTGCAATTGCAAGTCCTATCCCGTTTGCAGCACCTGTTACTACGACTGTTTTCATCAAACTCCTCCTCAGCTTCTTGGCTCTTCAAGGTATTGATAGACTGTTCTTCCATAATGACCTGCTATTCCGCGAAAATACTTGAAGTCTTCTCTTTCAGTTAAAATACTTCTGAAAAAATCAAAATCTTTCTTATCTACAGTTATTTCTTTTAACTCTCCAGCTTTTAACTGCTCCAGTAAATTGTTCACTTCATCTTTATTCATACCCATTCACCTGCTTTTCCTAACTCTTTGTCTATATCACTTTATGCCTTTTTTGAAACTTTTACAATGCTCATACGTCTGTTGTTATAAGCGCATACATATTGAATGGAGGAATCACAATGAAAAAGTTATGGACATTATTACTTGTACTTATGCTAGCAGCTTTCATCGCAGCCTGCGGAACTGAAAGCGCCGAAGAGGAAAATACCGGGGGACAGCAGGAAGAAAGCACTGAAGAAACAGTTGAAGAACCTGCTGAAGAAACTGAAGCTCCTGAGGAAGAAGTGGAAGAAGAAGCAGCTGAGGAATCATCAGAAGAACCTCCTGCTGAAGAAACAGATGAATCTGATGCACAGGAAGAACCAGCCGAAGAGTCAACTGAAGAAGCAGCTGAAGAAGAAACAGGTACTGAAATGCGCCTGCTCGAACAGCCAATGACGCTGACAATCGATGGCGAAGAAACTGAACGCATTGCCTTTTTACAAGAAAGTGAAGAAAACAATTACAGTGTCTATGTAGCTGAAGGTTTTACTTTTACACCTGAGGAACCGAATGTGGATCAGGTCTTCTACGATGAGGACGGCGCACAATATATGCGAATCCATACTTATCCAAAAGCTGAATCTGAAGCTGCCCTGATTGAAGAGCAGATGAAGGGCCAGGCTGATGCGATTCAGGGAGAAGCTTCAGCTGACTGGACACCTGAGGGCAGCGCCAATGAAGTAATCGGAGGCTATGAAGCCACACTTGGTGAAGAGCAGTTTAAAACTTATTTGTATGAAAAGAACGATATGTACGTAAAAATTGCGATCTATGCGAAAACAGACTCCGGTCTTCAAGAGGCATTTTTACTGATGGCTGAAACAATCGAATAATACATGACGCCCGTTTTCTTAACAGGAAAACGGGTTTTTTGATTCCTCGAAACTTATTACTTGAAAGTCAACAAAGGTCAAAGTATACTGATATCAGAAAGTCAAAGTTAGTCAAACTTTACTGACCAAATCTATTTAAGGGGGAGTCACAATGATTTGTCAAAAATGCCAGAGTAAGCCTGCAAATATACAATTCAGAGTTCAACTAAATGATCAGGTACAGGATTTTCATTTGTGCTCCGCATGTTATAAAGAAGAGCGCTCAAAGCTGCATGCTGCTATGAATAAAAAAGGGCATGATCAATTTCAGCCTTTTGAACAGGTTAAGCAGGAGCCTTCAAAAGAACAGGGACTTCTTGAAGAGTATGGAAGAAACCTGACAAACCTTGCAGGTGCCGGTCTGATTGACCCGGTAATAGGCCGTGATGCAGAAATTGAACAAATGATCGAAATTTTAAATAGAAGAAATAAAAACAATCCGGTACTGATTGGAGAACCTGGTATTGGTAAGACAGCCGCAGCAGAAGGATTAGCACTTAAAATTGCTGAAGGAACAGTACCACAGAAATTAAAGCAAAAAGAAGTGATTTTATTAGATGTAGCTTCCCTTGTCTCAAACACGGGTATCAGGGGTCAATTTGAAGAAAGAATGAAGCAGCTTATCAATGAACTGCAACAGCGTAAAAATGTCATCCTGTTCATTGATGAGATCCACCAGATTGTTGGTGCCGGATCAGCTGAGGGTTCTATGGATGCAGGTAATATTCTCAAGCCGGCCCTGGCACGTGGTGAAATGCAGCTGGTTGGTGCGACGACATTGTCTGAATACCGGAAAATCGAAAAGGATGCCGCTTTAGAGCGGAGATTTCAGCCAATTCATCTGAAAGAGCCTTCCATTTCAGAAGCGATTGATATCCTGAAGGGACTTGCACCTAGATATGAAGATTTTCACAGTGTGAAATACAGCCCTGAAGCGATCGAAGCAACCGTTACATTATCAAAACGCTATATTCAGGACCGCTTTCTTCCGGATAAAGCAATTGATCTGATGGATGAGGCTGGTTCGAAGTTGAACCTCACACTCGAGAATGCGGATAAGGACGCAGTTGAAAAGCGTCTGAAGGCCATTCATATTGAAAAAGAAGAAGCGTTAAAACATGAAGAGTATGAAAAAGCTGCAAAACTCAGAGATGAAGAAGAAGAACTTGAAAAAGCACTGAAACAGCCGGCATCTTCTGAAAAACCGGTCGTTCAGATCGAACTCATCCAGAAATTGATTGAACGCAAAACCGGTATTCCGGTTGGTAAACTTGAGCAGGATGAGCATAAGAAAATGGCTGAACTGGAAGAAAATCTTCGCAATCACGTGATTGGACAAAACGAAGCTGTGAAACGTGTAGCGAAAGCAGTACGCAGAAGCCGTGCAGGATTGAAATCCAAAAACCGTCCGGCAGGATCGTTCCTGTTTGTTGGACCAACAGGGGTCGGTAAAACAGAATTGTCAAAAACACTGGCAGAAGAATTATTCGGTTCCAAAGACCATATGATCCGTCTCGATATGAGTGAGTATATGGAAAAACACAGTGTGTCAAAATTAATCGGCTCACCTCCCGGCTATGTCGGTCACGATCAGGCAGGACAGCTGACTGAAAAAGTACGCCGGTCGCCTTATACGATTCTGCTTCTTGATGAAATTGAAAAAGCTCACCCTGATGTAATGCATATGTTCCTTCAGATTATGGAGGACGGGAGGTTAACTGACAGTCAGGGCCGCACAGTAAGCTTCAAAGAAACTGTCATCATTATGACAAGCAACGCCGGTGTTGGAACAAGGAAAAAAGCGGTCGGCTTTGGTGCAACACAGGCTGCCGATGAAGCGTCTATTCTCGAATCACTGAGTAACTTTTTCAAGCCGGAATTTCTGAACAGATTTGACAGCATTATCGAATTTGATTCACTTGGTAAAGAGCACCTGATTAAAATTGTTGATCTGATGCTGAATGAATTAAATGAATTGATTGAAGAACAGCAGATGAAGCTCGAAGTAACTGAAGAAGTAAAAGAAAAGATTGCTGAACTTGGCTACCACCCTTCATTTGGTGCACGCCCGCTCAGAAGAGTGATTCAGGAAACAATTGAAGATCAGGTAACTGATTTTGTTTACGATCACCCTGAAGAAAAGCAATTGAAAGCAGTACTTGTGGATCAGGAGATTAAAATTGAAAAGATCTAAGTTAAAAGCCTGAGACAAATTTGTCTCAGGCTTTCATTATTACAATCAGACTTACTTTCATATCCTTCATCCACTTAGATTACATTGTGATCAAAGCATCTTATCATCAACACCATCAAGCCAATGCTCGATCTCTTTCACGACTGACTCAAGGCTCCCCTCTTCAAATGGTGATTTGAGGTTCGCTTCCTTAAGCAGTTTTGTGAATGATTTTGAACCCCCAAGCTTGCATAAATGCACGTAATCCTTCCATGCATTGTCAAAGTCTTCTCTTGATTTTTTCCAGAACTGAAACGCACAAATCTGGGCGAGCGTGTAGTCAATATAATAAAAAGGATCTTCATAAATATGACCCTGCCTCTGCCATACGCCCCCGCGATTCAGGTAGTTATGGTCCCCATAATTACGGTGAGGCAGATAAATTTCCTCGAGTTCTTTCCAGACCGCCTTTCTTTCTTCAGGCGTCATATCCGGTTTTTCATAAATACGGTGCTGAAACTCATCAACAGCTACCCCATAAGGTAAAAACAAAATGCCGCTGCTTAAATGGGTAAACTTGTATTTTTCAGTCTGATCTCCGAAGAAATTCTCCATCCACGGCCAGGTGAGAAACTCCATACTCATCGAATGAATTTCAGCTGCTTCATGTGTTGGCCAGATATACTCAGGGATACTTGAGTGCCTGCTCATGTATACTTGAAAAGCATGACCCGCTTCATGCGTTAACACATCAATGTCCCCTGAAGTTCCATTAAAATTAGAGAAGATAAACGGTGATTCATAGTTTTCAATAAATGTGCAGTAGCCCCCTGCTTCCTTCCCCTTTTTAGCTTCAAGGTCCATCAGTTCACGCTCATTCATAAATGAAAAAAACTCATTTGTTTCGTCTGAAAGCTCCTGGTACATCTGTTTTCCTTTATCGATAATCCATTCCGGCCCACCTTGCGGGTTAGCATTTCCCGTAAGAAATTCCAGTGATTCATCCCAAAACATCAATTCCTGCACGCCAATTCTTTCCTGCTGACGTTCTCTCAGCTTAATTGCAAGGGGTACAACGAATGTACGGACCTGCTCACGGAATTTAGCTACTTTTTCTGCATCGTAATCCACTCTCAGCATTCTCAGGTAGCCGACATCGACGAAGTTTTTATACCCAAGCTTTAATGCGATTTCATGTCTGGTTTTCACGAGACTGTCATACAGCGAATCGAATTTCGCTTCATTTTCTGCAAAGAAGTCAAACTTAGCCTTCACTGCTTTTTCTCTTGTTTCACGATCTGTTGACTCCGTATAAGGATCAATTTGAGCAAGTGTCAGCGTGTCACCATTGAATTCAATTTCTGCTGAAGCCACCAGCCTGGAATATTCAGAGGACAGCCTGTTTTCCTCCTGTAGTAAAGGAATAATCTCAGGGCTGAAGGATTTGATGGAGTAGTCTGCCAGATCAAAGAACTGACGCCCCCATTTTTCTTCAAGTTCATTGCGAAACGGGGACTTAACAAGCTCCTCATAAAAGAGCGTAATTAAAGCTTCAAACTCCGGCTGGGCTTCATCAAAGTAATTTTTTTCGTTTTCATAGAATTCATTCTTTGTATCAATGGATGCTCTGATAAACGCAAGGTTACCCTGCGTTGAAACATCATCCCGCAGCTGATTCACTTTCAGGATCACTTGTTCCTGCTCCTCTAGTTTTTCAGCATTTCTGAAAGCATCCAGCAATTGATTAAATTGAATTTTCACCTGCTCAATATCAGGGCGTTTATATTCGTAGTCACTAAATTTCAGCATCATCATTCTCCTTATGTAGGGATTCAGTTATATCATTCGACTGAATGCTTCCCACTTCCTGCTTTTTTCCATAAAAAAACACCGGACTATTCCGGCGTCTGGTGTTCAACAAGTAAATCTGCTTTAATAAGATAGGTCTTTAATAGAAAGTCCCAGTTTCTTCAGCAGTTCGATTGCCTGTTTTTGTTCATCATCCGATAAAGCTGTCATGAGTTCATGAAGATTTTTTTCATGTGCCGGGAAGATCTCACTCATAAATTGATGGCCTTCATCTGTGATGACAGCGTATGTAACTCTTCTGTCTTCCGGAGAAGCAATTCTCGAGATTAATCCTTTTTTTTCAAGTTTGTCCACCACATACGTAATACTGCCGCTTGCAAGGAGAATCTTTCCGCCTATTTTCTGAAGCGGCTGCTTTCCTTTATGGTACAGTAATTCGAGCACGCCAAATTCAGTCGGGTTCAGCCCATGCTCCTGAAAAAGCTTGCTGCTTGATTCGTTAATTGCTTTATACGCTCTTGATAAAACAATAAACAGCTTTAATGATTGGTTATAGTCCGCTCCATCTGTCATTTACAGTCATTCCTTTAGTCAGATTCATCTTTTAAAGTATAGCGATGAGAACTAAAAGAAGTCAATATAATCCTCTAGTCGCAATTTCTTCAACCAATCATTGATAACAGGATCATCTGACGCTGAATGCTTAAAATGCTGTGAAACTTTCTCACGGAGACTCCAATTCAATGTTTCAAGCTGTTGGAAATGTACCAGTTTCTCAATTTCCTCATCAGGCTCAGCTTCATTTGCTGCATGAAAAAGACCATTAATTGACTCTACTTTATAAGAAGACCCAAAGCGTGAAAGTGTCACACGCACTTCCCCCAGTTCAATCCCGT
The DNA here is from genome assembly GCF_044789845.1 of Jeotgalibacillus malaysiensis. Classification (NCBI taxonomy): domain Bacteria; kingdom Bacillati; phylum Bacillota; class Bacilli; order Caryophanales; family Caryophanaceae; genus Jeotgalibacillus; species Jeotgalibacillus malaysiensis. The sequence goes on along the minus strand of NZ_CP085252.1, from coordinate 1,429,292 downwards.
ATCCACCCGTCTGCATCACAAATTTACCATGTTTCATTTCACTAATCTTTGCATGATCTCTTGCGGTCAACAGGATATCAATTCCATCAATCGAACAGATCTCATCCCCCTGATCAATGCTGCGAGCGTCTTTTTTGTTAAAACCACCGTGGTAATTAACGATTACAAGATCCGGGCTCTCCGTCTCATGTATAAAACCTACCCATCGTTTTGCTGATACATAAGCATCCTCAATCAGGATATCTTTCAGGATAAATGGATGTTCCCCGATTTTTCTGGTAGCTGAAACGCCGAGAATGGCAACTTTAACACCTTTTATGATTTTAACTGTGTACGGGAAGCCGAAGTATGGCTCTTTAGTCGTCTTGTGTACAATGTTTGCAGCAAGCCATGGAAAGAATGATCTGCCGATTGCACGGCTCAAAAAAGGCAGTCCATAGTCAAAATCATACTCCCCGATTGCTGCACAATCATATTCAAGGTGATTCATGATTGAAATCATCGGGTTTGGCATATGATCATTATATTTTGCGTAATGGTAAGATAAAGGGCTGCCTTTTAACATATCCCCTGTATCGAGCAGTAACAGATCCGTGTCAACCTGCCTCCTGTTTTTAATAATTGATGACAGACGCGCCATTCCGTGCGTGTGATCTGTTCCCCAGTGAGAGGTGGACTTTACGTGCCCATGGATATCATTGGTTTGAAGAATGGTTAATTCAACGTGATCATTTGCCAATCCCTTCACCTCATTTTCAGCGTGGATTTTTATGTATTAAACAAACAGCTTAAGCTTTGAGAGTCTTGATGCTGCTTCCTCTATTCTGTCCTCATCTGCCAGCAGTGCAACTCTGACGTAGCCTTCACCACTTTCCCCGAAGCCGATACCGGGCGCTACCACAACTCCTGCTTTCTCTAGCAGCACGTCACTGAAGCTCTCTGACGAATAACCATCAGGCACTTTAAACCAGGCAAAGAATGAACCCTGTGGTGCTTTAACCTTCCAGCCTGCCTCGTTAAAAGCACGAACCATTGTATTTCTTCTCTTCTCATAAATATCAGACAGCGCGAGTGCCGGTTCATAAGACTCCGTAAGGGCTGATTCTGCCGCTTCCTGCACTGCTCCGAACAGACTTACATGCAGATGATCCTGCAGAAGGTTGAGCGCCTTAATCACAGAAGGATTTCCCACCGCAAAAGCAACTCTCCAGCCCGCCATATTAAAGGTTTTAGAGAGTGTATAGATCTCAATCCCATTTTCTTTAGCACGCTCAGACTGCAGATAGCTGACCGGACGATAGCCATCGAAGCCAATCGATCCGTATGCAAAATCATGAACCACACAAATATTATACTTTTCAGCAAAAGCAATCACTTCATCAAAGAAATCCTGATCTGCAACTGCGCCTGTAGGATTATTTGGATAGTTCAAAAACATCAGCTTTGCTTTTTTTGCAGCTTCTTCAGGAATCTTAGTCAAATCCGGTAAAAACTGATTTTCTTCAAGCAGCGGCATCATGACCATTTCAGCTTCTGCAAGTGATACACCTGACCAGTAATCAGGGTAGCCCGGATCCGGCACAAGCACCACATCTCCGGGGTTTGCAAGACACTGCGGTAATTCTACCAGACCTGCTTTTCCTCCAAACAGCAGTGCTACCTCTTCATCAGGATCAAGCTCCACGCCATATTCCCTTTTATAAAAAGCAGCAGCCGCTTCTCTTACATATTTCATTCCTTTAAAAGGAGAGTATTTATGATTTACCGGGTTTTCGGCTGCACCCTGCAATCTTCTGACGATATGTTCAGGTGTCGGCAGGTCCGGATTACCCTGGCCAAGATTAATAATATCGTGCCCCGCTGCCACCTTCTCCATTACTTTTGATGAAAGTTTTGCAAAGAATTGCTCCGGTAATTCATTCAAACGATCTGATTGTTCAAACTTTTTCACTAAGACGCCCCTCTTTCAAATTATTGCCCTAAATGTTATAACGTAAATGTATAATTGTAAAGATGATTCTGAAAAGTGGGTGAAGCATATGAAAATCGCGATTTTCCAAATGGACCTGGCATTTGGATCTCCTGAAAAAAACATTGAAAAAGTAAAGAGCTGGATGAATAAAATGAACCCTGCAGACGTTGTTGTCCTGCCAGAGCTTTGGACGACAGGCTATGACCTGCCGAACCTGAAAAAAATGAACGATCACTTCAATCAGACGGTGTCGATTTTAAAAGACCTGGCTGTTAAACACAATGTTCATATTATTGGCGGTTCTATCGCTAAATCTGAGGATCAGCATATTTATAATACGATGCCGGTCATTGATCAGAAAGGCTCACTCATTCATGAATATAGCAAGCTTCATTTATTTAAGCTGATGGATGAACACCTTCATTTGAAAGAAGGAAATGATGACCCATCGTTCCAGCTCGATCAGATTCATTTTGCGGGCTTTATCTGTTATGACATCCGATTTCCTGAATGGATCAGAAAATCCGTTTTAAACGGTGCTAAAGCGGTTGTAGTGCCTGCTGAGTGGCCTGCACCGCGAATTGATCACTGGATTACACTGTTAAAAGCCAGAGCGATTGAAAATCAGGTGTATGTCATTGCCTGTAACCGGGTTGGCAGTGATCATGCCAACGAATTTGGCGGGCACTCTCTGATTATTGATCCATGGGGTAAGGTGATTGCTGAAGGGTCTGATCAGGAAGAGATTATTTACGGTGAAATCCAGGCAGAGGAAGTTGAAGAAATCCGTAAGAGAATTCCGATCTTTGATGACCGGAGAGTTGATTTCTATTAAATCCAAATCATGAGCGGCCGCATGTGGCCGCTCATGATTTAACTACTTAAAGGCAGTGATATATTAAATTCAGTTCCTTCATTTTCTCTGCTGATTACTTCAACTGTCCCTCTATGTTCCTCGATAATCTTCAGACTGACCGGCAATCCAAGTCCGGTTCCATTTTCCTTCGTTGTAAAAAACGGCTCATTCAACTTTTTCAGCTTCTCTTTTGGAATGCCGCATCCGTAATCCCTGACCGATACGATCAACCCATTGTTTTTGCGCTGAATGGATATGTGTATATGCCCTTTTACCGACGTCGCTTCAATTGCATTTTTAATTAAGTTGATAAAAACCTGCTTCAGGCGGTTTGCATCACCAAATGTCCAGGATTCAAGGTCTGACTTCGTAAAGTGAAGCTCAATATCGTGAAGCAGAGCTTGAGGCTGCATAATATGAACTGTTTCTTCGAGTACTTTTGTTAAATTGATTTTCTTCATCACACTATTTTTCGGCTTAGCAAGCATTAGAAATTCGGTTATTGTCGTTTCGAGCCGGCTCAATTCAGAATTAATCACCTCGAAATACATCTTCTGACTGTCTTTTATATCTGACTGTATCAGCTGAATAAACCCTTTCAGAGAAGTCATAGGGTTTCTGATTTCATGTGCGATACCTGCTGCAAGCTGTCCGACAACTTTCAGCGTATCCTGCTGATCAGCGCGACTGATATACTCAACCACTTCACTAACATCTCTAATGACGATCAAATGATACCCAATTGTAATGTCCGTGACTTTTGTAAATTCATAGTTTCTGTTATTAATATTTATAACTTTACTGATCATTTCCTTTTCTTTATGCGGTGCAAGCGGCTGTAGAAACCCCGGTACTTTCTCATTTGTTTTAAATTGAGCCATTAAATCCTTAAGGTCTATCATTCCGTTTGATGGTAAATCAAGCAAACGGTCAGCAAAAATATTTGACCTGACAATCTTCCCTTCCTTATTAATAATAAGCAAGCCATGAATAGCTCTTGCAAAAACGTTTGCATAGATCAATTCTTCAGGCAACTGATTGATATCCTGAAGGATTAACATATATGCATCTTCAGTGGGAAGGGGAATGCACTCACCCTTACATTCTTTCACACATGAACCGTTAAAAAACTGAAGGTTTGCAGATTCCTGATTTTCCCCAAGCATACAGGCCTTCAGCCATTCTATGTGTTCACTTTTAAGGTACTTTGAAATCGAAGTGCCAGGTTCCGGTTGAAATTGATATTTGCTCTGTTCATTAAAATTAAGTATAATTCCATCGGGATTGAGAATAATTGCACATTCGCTGATGTATTTTAACAGCCGGTCACTCTGTGAAGTTGATTTTGACTGATCATTACCAATATGGATTAAATCCGTTTGAGATAAATCTCTAGAAAGCATCATTGTATCCCTACTTTTCATTAGAATGATGTTCAATCATAACTATGTCAATTTCACCAGATTTATTATTTATAAAAACGGGTATGTAAGATGAACGAAGTGTAGTAGAAAGCGGTGTAACAATGGCAAATCGTGATTATTATTTTGATAATGCAAAATTTTTATTGATTTTTCTGGTTGTCTTTGGTCATGCAATTCAAAGTATTATACAGGAAGACCCGATTCTCATGACTACGTATCAGACAATCTACTTTTTCCATATGCCGGCATTTATCTTAATTGCCGGATATTTTGCAAAAGCAAACTATTCAAAAGGCTTGTTTTTTAAGCTGCTAAAGAAGCTGATTGTCCCTTATTTAATTTTCCAGCTGATCTATACGATCTATTATTACTTTTTGAGAAACGAAAATAATCTTGAAATTGATCCGCTGAACCCTCAATGGGCACTATGGTTTTTAGTCAGCTTATTCTTCTGGAGCCTGCTGTTAATTTTATTTGTTGATGTGCTGAAGCTGAATTGGAAAGCAGCGATGCTGATCAGTATTATTCTTGGCGTTGTAATTGGCTTTGTGAATGATTACACGTCCACATTAAGTTTATCGAGAACTTTTGTGTTTTTCCCGTTTTTCCTGGCAGGACATTATTTGAGCAGAGATTTCTTCACTCATTTAAAATCGAAAAAAATAATGATTGTCTCCGTTCTGTCTCTTGTCATTGTTTTTATTTCGATTTACGTGTTACCTGACTGGAGCAGCAGATGGCTATTTGGTTCCCACTCTTATGAGGACCTCGGTACCCCTGCGGAAGCAAGTCCTATGCTGAGACTGCTGATCTATGGCGTCAGCTTCTGGCTGGTTGTTGCATTCTTTTCACTGGCACCTGTTGCCAAGACTTTTTTTACAAGATGGGGTCTTAACACATTATATGTGTACCTGTTCCACGGTTTTATTATTCAATTTTACCGAGAAAGCGGTCTGGGATTAATCGTCAACCCATACGTTTCGCTGCTGATCATTATGACGGCTTCCCTATTATTGACGATCTTCCTTTCTTCAAGACTGGTTGCAGCGGCTGCTCAGCCGATTGTCGAGCTGAGAGCTTCCAAAGCGAAAAAAATGTTAAACCAGAAAGAATAACGATGATAGAAATTTCTGACAAGTCATTCTTTTAGTTTACCACCTATTTTTCATAAAATAAACCATTTTCACTATAAAAATTCATTATAACGAACATTTATTGTCAACCCTTATTCTCTCCTGTAGAATAAGGGTTGATTTGTTAATAAAGGAGCTTAAAAATGAATACAATCCTGGCATCATTAAACGCCAAATATATACACACAAACCTTGCCATCCGATATCTGAAAGCTGCTGCCAGCGACTATGATATTGAGCTTGCCGAGTATACAATTAATGATCCCGTCCTAAATATAGTCGGTGATTTATATGCAAATAAACCTGATGTGATCGGTTTCAGCTGCTACATATGGAATATCGAAGAGACGATTCAGGTTATCAGAATGCTTAAGAAAATATGTCCTGAAGTAAAAATTGTACTTGGTGGTCCTGAAGTTACATATGACGTGTACGACTGGCTGAAAAGACTGCAGAAAGATATTGATTTTATTGTGATAGGTGAAGGTGAATCTACTTTTAAAGAACTGCTTGATTATTTTTCAGGAAAGATCGATTTTAAGCAGGTACATGGTGCAGCTTGTCTAATTGATGAAAAAATGCACCTGATCCCTCAGCCGCAGAAGACTGACTTAAAGACACTTTCTTCCCCATTCAGATTTCCGGAAGACCGTACTGATTTGAAAAAGAGAATCACATACATTGAAACGAGCAGAGGATGTCCTTTCCAATGTCAATTCTGTTTATCCTCCATTGAGGTCGGTGTAAGATACTTTGACCGGGAAGCAGTGAAAGATGATATCCGCTACCTGATGCAGCACGGTGCAAGAGTGTTTAAGTTTGTAGACAGAACATTTAATATCAGCAGAAGCTATGCGATGGAAATGTTTGAATTTCTGATCGATGAACACCGGCCGGGAACAGTGTTCCAGTTTGAAATCACGGGTGATATTATGCGCCCTGAAGTAATCCAGTATTTAAATGACAATGCCCCTGCAGGATTATTCCGCTTTGAAATCGGTGTTCAGTCGACAAATGATCATACGAATGAACTTGTGAAAAGAAGACAGAACTTTGATAAGCTGAAGCGCACTGTGACAATGGTCAAAGAAGGCGGTAAAATAGATCAGCATCTCGATCTGATCGCAGGCCTCCCCGAAGAGAATTATGAGTCATTCAAGCAGACTTTTAATGATGTATACGAGTTAGGGCCGGAAGAGCTTCAGCTCGGTTTCCTGAAAATGCTGAGAGGAACCGGACTCAGAATTAACGCAGCAGATCATCAATACGTCTTTATGGATCATGCACCATATGAAATTCTCGGTAATAATCAGCTGTCATTTGATGAGATTCTGAGAATTAAACAGGTTGAAGATGTGCTTGAAAAGTACTGGAACGATCACAGACTTGATGAGACGATTGCTTATTTAACGTCAGATGTGTTTGACACACCATTTGATTTCTATCAGGATTTCGGCACTTACTGGGATGAAAAAGGCTGGTCGCGTATCGGGCACCAGCTTGAGGATTTATTTAGAAGATTGTATCAGTTTATAGAAGAAAATAAACCTGAGTCACTTTCATATGTATCCTATCTGATGAAAAAGGATTACCTTAAAAAGCATCGATTCAAGCCAAGAAAAGCCTGGTGGAATAAAGAAGAAAAGCGAATCAGTGGTGTTTACGACTTTCTTCTTTCAAACCCAGAAATTGCTGGAGAAGCGTTCGCATTACTTAATTTGAACCAAAAAGAGCTTCATAAGCATACAGTACTTGAAGAGGGCTTAAAGCTGATTGACGGGGAATCTGTTACAATATACCTACTTGCTTACTATGACCCTAAAACAGGTGAGTCTACGATATTTGAGTTTTCAAAAGATCAGGTAAAGAGCCTGACAGTCTGAATCGATTCTGAAAAAAGATCCTTTGCCACCCGGCAAAGGATCTTTTAGTTATCCGATAATTACACGTTCTTTTGGATAATGGAACTTTTCTTTTTTGTTGTTACCACCAATCATAAACAGGAATGAAATCAGCCCCACACGCCCAATAAACATTAACACCATCAGGATCACTTTACTTGGTGTTGAAAGTGTCGGTGTGATGCCCAAAGACATGCCGGAGGTTCCGAATGCTGATGTGACTTCGAATAAGACGGTAATAACATCCAGGTCTTCAATAATCATGATTGTGATTACTGAAATCATAGACATCAGCACAGCTAAAATAATGACAACATAAGATCTGAAAATATCGATCAGGTGAATCTCCCTGCCAAATACCTGAATATGATGCCTGCCTCTTGAAAAGTTAATTAGAAACAATACTGCAATGGCGAGTGTAGTCGTTCTAATACCTCCACCAACTGAACTAGGTGAGGCGCCAATAAACATCAGCAGACTGAGAATTAATTGGGTTGGCTCTGTAAACGTACTGACTTCTATTGTTACAAGTCCGCCAGAACGCGTAGAGACTGATTGAAAAAGAGCATAAAATAGCCCCTGGTGCCAACTGACGTCTGCAAAGCGCTGATTATATTCTATCAGGTAAATCAAAATCGTTCCTACGACCAGTAGGATTCCAAACGTGATCGTCGTTAATTTCGAAAATAAAGAAAAGCGGAATGGACCTGACTTATGACTAAGGAACTGCTTTAATTCAATCAGAACTGGAAAGCCAATTGCACCAAGAATAATAAGTAAAATCGTAATAATCTGCACAAAATAATCATTTGCATAAGGAATCATTGACTGGCCAGTAATGTCAAATCCACCATTTGTAGTAGCTGAAACCGAAGCAAACACGCCTTGCAAAACGGCTTCAGTCCATGTCTCATAAAATTGCGTAAAGTATAAACTAAGCAACAATGCCCCTATGGCTTCGATCAACAATAATATTTTTATAATTTCAATAATCAATTTTACCACGCCGGATAGATTGTACTGGTTATGGTCAAGCATGATCAATTGGCGTTCTCTTAATCCAATTCTTTTACCAATTAATAGCCATACAAATGTCCCAAGAGACATAATACCAATTCCACCCAGCTGTAAGATCAGCATTACCATCAGGATTCCAAAGACTGTATAAGTATCTGTAATCTGAATGACAGTTAACCCTGTAACACTCACAGCACTTACAGCAGTAAAAAGTGAATCAATTAAAGAAACTTCCTGACCAGGCTGGTGAACCCATGGCAGACGTAATAGCCCAAATGACAAACTGATTGCTAGAAAATAATAAGTTACAATCAGCTGGGCAGGTTTTAGCTTTCTAATACGGTTCTTCAGCATCTGCCACATGTTTCTAATTCCCTTCTGTGAAATCTATACATAGCTTATACGAAAAACGAAAAGATTTAAATAGTAATCTTAAATCTATGTATAGATCTATGGCATTTAAGCACAAATAAAAAAGCAGGGTATTCCCCGCTTTAGTCTTGATCATCTTTATTTTTACCATTGTTTCCATTACTGCTGTTATTGTTGTTATTGCCGTTGTTTCCGCTGTTCCCACTGTTTCCATTGTTGCCGTTATTTCCACTGTTTTCGTTATTGCCCTTATTACCATTGTTGCCGCCGTTCCCTTTATATCCATTGTTGCCGCTATTCTTATTATTACCGTTATTATCGTTGTTTCCGTTGTTTCCACTATTTCCATTGTTACCATTGTTGCCGCTGTTCTGTTTATTTCCGTTGTTTCCATTGTTTCCATTGTTTCCGTTATTTTCGGGCTGTTTCTCTTCTATTTTATCTTTTTGCTCAGACTTCATTTCTTCTTGTTTTTGCAGGTTTTCTTCCTTCTTCTTCATACCTTGCTGATTGGCGGGAGCATATTCTTCATGGGATTCTTCTGCTGATTCAGTCGCAGGAGGTGCTGATTCCTCAACCGGTGCTTCTACAGGCTCCTCAGCAGTTTCAGCAGCATCGTCTTCTTGTTCAGTAATGACAGAAGCGGGTTTTTCAGGTGTGATCAGCTGTTCATTCTTACTTTTCTGTTCAGACAGAAGTTGTCCAAATGAAATCCCTCTCTCATCTGCCCTCGCTACATGTTGCATATTGCCTTCAAGAAATGCAATATTTGATATATTAGAAGTTTGTGAATAACCTTTTAAAATGGAATAAAGCTTCTCCTCGTAGACCTCATCAGCTTCACCTGACAAAGCTGTAGAAATTGTTAAAGTCCCCTCTTCAGGCGTCAGGAACCCTGCTCGGACGCTTCCCTGCACGATAGCAGCGATCACGTCCCCAACTTTTTGATTTTCCCAGTCCAGATCATTAAATATCGCCTCGGCATCCTGATTAACTGGCTCGAGCTTCACCGCTTCATTATTTTTATTTAATTCAATTTCAAAGCTCGGATTAATATCAATCGCCACATAGGCATAAGTCTTTTGATTTAAAAACGGCTGTAATATGACGAAGGCAATCATAAATACGGCTGCTAAAGCCCCTGTTGCAATCAGCTGATGGTATGACCTTTCAGACATTTCGCTCGAGATAATCTCATCACCTACACCAACATGGGCTGATGGTTTTTTTACTCTGCAGAATTCTCCATCACCGGTCAGAAGCACAAGGTGTCTTTTCTTCACTTCCATTACGATTCCTTTTTTCATCATAAATGCTCCTTCACATACTCATAAAGATAAGGGTAACCGCCACTTAGTAATACTGCTACCGCAATAATATACTTCCTGTTGCGCTCAATCGTTTTTCTGCTGACTTCAACTTCTTTTTCAATCTTTTTAATCGGAAGTCTTTTCTTGCTCTTTAACTCTGAAAACCATTCATCATTTGTACTGACCAGCTGTGCGATAAAGATTGCGTTTTTCCGTGCATCCTGATGTTTCGGAGAGCTGCCCGCCAGCTCCCCAAAAGTTAACCCGTATTCACTCAGTTCACTGCTGTACCTGTTAATCTCTTCTTTTCTAAGGACAGAATCCTGTTCATCCTGATACTGCTTCATGGACTGATCATTTTCTAAATAGCCCGCTGTTTCTGAGGATTCAGCACCAGGTTCAAATAACAGTTCCCGCTTTTCTTTCTGATGCGTTCTCATATAATCAATTATTCTTCTTTTAATCACAATTTCAGAAAAGCTGATGACCGAAGCCCCTTTTTTAGGCTGATATTTCATCAATGCATCATTGAATGCAATTAACGCAATACTGAATTCGTCATCGGAATCGTATATGTAACGATGACAAATTTTCGAAGCAGCTTTTTTCACAAAAGGCTTATAATCCTCAAGTACTTCAGATAAAAGCTGCGTATTCCCTTTTTGTATTTGAGCCACTTTCTCTTCAAGGCTCAGCTTTGAAGAGAAATGATATAATCCAAACAAAAGGAAGGATAACAATCTCTTCACCTCTATTCAACACGTCATAGACAAATTGTACCGGTAAATTGTGTCGAATGGAAGATCTCACCTTTCAATATACTTTACGTAATGTGTTTGTAATAAGAGGGGGTGTCCGAGGGGTTTTAAATAAATTTATAAATAGACACTTCGGGGACCGGGGACGGAGTTGAGTGATTCATTTTCTAATGATTCTTAAGTTGTACCATTCAATTTAGTCCCCTGCACCACACAAAAAGCCTGCTCCAAAAGGAACAGACTTCATAACATCAATGAGCCGTGCTTTCCTGCCCACGTCTTTTAGCAAGAATAAACCCTCCACCTGCAATGAGAACGAGCACTGACCAGAAAATGATTTTCCATTCTGTTGAATGCGGAAAATGAGTGTCGATCACCTGTAAATTCGGGTGGCCAAGTGTTAAAACGGCAAGTTTTACACCTACCCATCCAACGATAAGAAATGCCGTTGTTTCGAGCAAAGGATATTTACCAAGCAGTTTCACGAACCAGTGTGCAGCGAAACGCATGATAATTAATCCAATTAATCCGCCAAGGAAGATGACAATAAACTGGCCACCATCAATTCCTCCGATTTCGAACGCGCCGACTGCAGGAAGCGTCAATGCCAGTGCAACTGCTGCAAGCATTGAATCAACTGCGAATGCAATATCTGCAAGCTCTACTTTTAAAACTGTCATCCAGAATCCGGAGCCTTTTGTTTTATCTTCAGCTTCCACAGCTTCAACTGACTCATCTTTCTTTGATAAGATCTGTTTTGTGACATGACTGATTGAAATGTATAACAGATATAATGCACCTATTGCCTGTACCTGCCAAACATCGATTAAAATTGCAATTAAAAATAATGATGCGAAACGGAAAACAAAAGCCCCAAATAGGCCGTAGAATAATGCTTTTTTACGCTGTTCAGGTGGTAGATGCTTGACCATAACCGCCATAACAACCGCATTATCAGCTGCCAGAATTCCTTCAAGACCAATTAAAATAAGAAGTACCCAGCCGTATTCCAATAATAATGCTGCATCCATTCTTTTTTCCTCCTCTAACTCTGTTTTATTTTCTCCAATAACTGATATCTTACTCATGAAGTTCTTTTACTGATATATGAACGCAAAAAAGACCTTCACCTAATAAAAGGCAAAGGTCTTGCAAAGCATTTATCATGCCATTATGACCGATGAACCGCTGTGTTCATGTCGTGACGATCATAATTAGCCGCGAATGCAGCTAAAGCTACTCCCCCTTGACACATTATGTCAAAGCGCTATTGAATTACATTTATTATACCATTCGCTGGAAAGCTGGCAATACCTATTTTATGACTGTATGGAAACTTTTTTCATGCTTATGACGATTGTAAAAGTCGACCATAGCATCCAGACCTTCCAGAAAGTCAGCACACTGAATGCCTGAGCCAGCTAGATCTTTTACAGTTTCTGACTGATCAAATTCCCCGTCCCAGAAAAAGTACTCAAGTCCTTCACGTTCAGCTCCGAGATGCTTCCTGACTTTTGGAATAGCAAGTACCTTATCCATCATTTTATGAGAGACAAATCCTGTAGGTGTCTTTCCCGTCTGCTTTTGCAGTAAAAAGCGGTAGACCTCCCTTGCAGGATAAGGGTTTGGATCTGTTAAATGATAAGTTTTACCCTCACCCTGATTACTCCTGCCTAAATAACTTGCAGCGTCAATGACGTACTCAACAGGGACTACATTCAGCTTTGCACGGCTTTTACTGATATAAGGGTATTTTGACAGACCTTTTGTCTTGTCGAATATATTCAATAAATAATAGGGTCCATCAAATTTGCTGGTTTCACCGGTCTGCGTGTCACCTTTCACGATACCAGGTCTTAAAATCGTGACAGGTATTTGCGCTTTAAGCTCCTCAACAAGCACTTCTGCTTCAAACTTCGTTTCTTCATAAGCATTTCTGAACTCTTCAGGTCTGATTAGTTCGTTTTCTTTAATTAAACCGGTCCTGCGTCCTGCAACATACGCAGTGCTGAAGTAGATATAACGCTTTAGGCCGGATAGCTGCTTCACCCATTGATTTAAGTGATAAGTTCCGGTTACATTTACTCTGTAAGCAGTCGGCTGATCAATCGCAAGGTCATACGCTGCTGCGAGATGCCAGACGTAATGAATTTTATCTTGTAAGTATGTGGAGACAGTTGATGATAAGCCTATGTCACATTTAGTAATGTCTCCCTGAACAATATGAAGTGTTGAGGTGGTCGGGATTTCATTTCTGATTTTCTCAATGCATTCAGCAGCTTTTTGCTGAAGTGCCGGCAGAACGAGTAAGTAAATGTTTTTTTCATCCGGTTCATTCAGCCATTTTCTTAATAGTTTTTCGCTGATAAATCCTGGAAATCCGGTTACAAAATAGCCGTTTTTCATGTGATCACTCCCCCTATTCTGATTATACAGAAAAAGCCGCCAATAGAAAAAGGCAGTTCACAAATTTGTGAACTGCCTTATATTATTTTGCCTTACTTTTCTTATTCATTCTTCTTGTCTCCGGATCAAGGAAACTGTATACGATCGGAACAATGAACAGTGTCAGGAACGTTGAACTGATCAATCCGCCAATTACTGTAATAGCCATTGGCTGGTTAATTTCCGTTCCTTCACCGATCCCCAGAGCAAGTGGAACCAGTCCGAGTATCGTTGTGAGCGCCGTCATTAAAATCGGGCGTGCACGGTCTCTGACAGATGTATAAATCGCATCATAGCTTGTAAGACCTGCAGCTTTTCGCTGATTAATATAATCAACAAGTACAATCCCGTTATTAACAACGATCCCGGTCAGAATCAGCAGTCCAATGATTGACGTCACGCTGACAGGCGTCTGCGTGACAAACTGTGCAATCGCTACACCAATCACCATTAGTGGAACTGTAAACATGATAACAAATGGATATTTAAATGATTCAAACTGAGCTGCCATAACAAAGTAAACTAATACAATCGCAAGCACGACGGCAAGTAACATATCCATAATTGAATCTTCAAGCAGCTCTCTGTCACCGCCGAATACAACTTCTGTTTCATCAGCCAGATTCAGATCTGCAATGGCTTCATCCACTTCCTGTGACACTGCACCAAGATTCGTATTGGTCGTATAAGATGCAGTAAATCCGACAGCCGCCTGCTGGTCAATTCTCTGAATTGATACAGGTCCTTCTCCAATTGTAATTTCCGCAACATCTCCAAGTGTAATAAATTCACCGGAAGGCGCTCTTAATGCCAGACCTTCAAGCCCTTCGATTGTATTTGCGATTTCTCCATCATATTGAATGTAGACATCATATACATCTGAGTCATCCGTAATAATCTGTGTTGCTAATGCACCGCGTGTAACGGCATTTACCTCCTGGGAAATCTGCGCGGGCGACATTCCTGCTGCTCGTGCATCTTCCCTGTTAATTTCAATTTGAACTTCTTCAACTGTGTCTTCAAGGTCCGTTTCAACCTCTGTAATTGATTCAAGCGCAACCAGCGCATTTCTGATCTCTTCCACTGCATCGTTCAAACGGTTCTCATTGGCATCCCTGACACTAAATGAAAGTGTCTGCGGTGAAGTACCTGTCGCTGTCTGAAGTGATGCTGAAACTTCAGCAGTCTCATTGACTGAAGTAGCAGCGTCTTCAATCTCAGGCGTGATCTTCTCAATCAGATCAAATACTGATATTTCACGATCGTCAAGCGGCTTCATTTTCACAAAAATATTACCTGAAGAACCATCCGGTGAATTATCAATACCGCCCTGACCTGATGAACCGGCCTGACTCAAATAAACATCAATTGACTCTTCATCTCTTAATTCATCTTCGATTGCCGCGATAACAGCTTCAGTTTCTTCTAGAGCTGTACCATTTTCTAACGATACGCTGATATCAAAGAAACCTTCATCTGTTGCAGGCAGGAATTGAGTTCCTACACTTGCAATTCCAAAACCTCCTGCTCCGAGCAGTATAAATGTAATAAGAATTGGTACCCATCTGTGTTTTAGTGACCACTTTACCGATCCCATAAAACGTTTTATAAATGATGACTCTCTTCTCTTTTTCTCAAGATCCTCTTTCGGCTCTTTCAGCATTTTACTTGCAAGCATTGGAATAACGGTTAGCGCTACTACTAGAGAAGCAAATAAACTGAATGAGATCGTTAAAGCAAATTCAGTAAACAGATCCCCGATTAATCCTTCAATAAATACAACCGGTATAAATACAGCAACCGTTGTCAGAGTAGATGCTGTGATCGCACTTGCGACCTCTTTAGCACCGTCTCTTGCTGCTGTTTTAGGATCTTTTTTCATACCGAGATGCCTGTAAATGTTTTCAAGTACGACAATCGCATTGTCAACAAGCATTCCGATCCCAAGTGCAAGGGCACCCAGTGTAAATATGTTAAGTGAGAAGTCTGCAAAGTACATTAATACAAATGTCACGATCACTGAGTAAGGTATTGCGACACCTATAATAATTGGACTCTTAATATTTCTAAGGAATAAAAACAGTACTGCCATAGCAAAAATACCACCAAAGATCAGAGAGCTTGCGATATTGCCGATTGCAAGCTGAATGTAATCCCCCTGGTCAAACAGTACATCTGCAGTAACGCTTTCATATTGATCCTCTTCTAACAGTTCATTCAGCGCATCCTGAAATGCTGTGGAAACATCGGCTGTATTTGCATCTGCTTCCTGCAGCACACTGATTAGTACAGCAGATTCATCGTTCGCACGGGTAATGACAGACTGTTCCGGCTCACCCAGCTGGACGTCTGCAATATCAGCAATGGTAATGTCGTCCCCTGTTGAAGGGTCTGCAGATACAACCAGCGATTCAATGTCATCTACTGAAGTCAGCGTACTTAATATTCTAGTCGTCAGACTTTTACCGTCAGTCTCAACTGTATCCCCTGGAAATGAGACATTATTGGACTGAATGGCATTTGAAACATCAGTCTGGGTCAACCCGTAAGTCTGAAGCTCATCCTGAACCAGAGAGATTCTCACCTCTTCTGAAAGGGAGTTAGAAATATCAACACTGGCAACACCTTCAGTTCTTGAGAGCTCTACTTCAAGCTCTTCTGCCAGGTTTCTGATATTCGCGCCTTCATCTGAAGATCTCAAACTCATCTGGATCACAGGAAACTGTGAGGGGTCAAACTTTAAAACACGCGGTTGATTTGCATCATCAGGCAGCTGAACCTGCTCTACTGCCCTTCTGATATCTCCTTCAATCTCATCTATATCTGTTGAAAAGTTGAATTCAAGCAGTACAAGGTTTGATCCTTCTGTTGAAGTTGACTGCACATTCTCAAGGCCAGGAAGCTGAGCTACCTGGGCTTCAATTGGCTTGGTCACCTTCTC
This sequence comes from Jeotgalibacillus malaysiensis, assembly GCF_044789845.1. Classification (NCBI taxonomy): domain Bacteria; kingdom Bacillati; phylum Bacillota; class Bacilli; order Caryophanales; family Caryophanaceae; genus Jeotgalibacillus; species Jeotgalibacillus malaysiensis. The sequence continues at coordinate 1,413,163 of NZ_CP085252.1, read as the reverse complement.
AAGCACCTCTGTCGGGCCAGCACCCGGATAAGATGTCACAACCACTGAAACCGGGGCATTAATATTTGGAATCAGTTGAAGTGGAATCCTTGATAGTGAAATCGTACCTATTAAAAGAACAACCAGCATCGTTACGATTGTAAAGACGGGTCGTCTAATTGAAAAACGACTGATGTTCAAGTGAACGCTCCTTTCGCCAGTCTATAAAAACCAGCATTTTACTGTACTTTTCACTATACCGACAAATCTGTCGCTAATCAATTTTAAAATGTCATGTTCACAATATCATCAAATCATTCGGCTTTCGTAACAGTCCATCCTGTAAAAATATACGTCAGCGTAAGAATCGGCGAGATCAAGCAAAAGAATGCAAACGGCAGGTAGTCAATGACTTCAACCCCTAAAACATTTGTAATGAATACACCGCATACGCCCCATGGAATCAGCGGGTTAATAACTGTACCTGCATCCTCAAGTACTCTTGACAGATTTTTTCTTTCAATCTTTTCTTTATCCACCTGATGCGCAAAGGTTTCACCAGTTAAAAGAATAGATAAATACTGTTCCCCAATCAGTACGTTTGTCCCAACCGCTGTTCCCGCAGCTTTAATGAGTGTATTATTTGCCTCTTTCATCTTTTCAAACAGGGCTGGAATCACGCCCGTTGAAAACAGTAACCCTCCAAGACCAAGCGCCAGTAATACTAATGAGATCGTAAACATCATTGATTCAATGCCGCCTCTGCTCAGTAACTCATTGATCTGATCACTTTCAGATGTAGCAGAGTAGCCTGAGAACAATATCTGAAATAGCTCAGAAAAAGGAACTGCACTGTGAAAATAAGAAATGACAATACTAAAAAGAATGGCTGAAATTAATGTCAGCAGTGCGGGAATCTTTTTGGCTGCAAAAAGAAACAGTAATACAATTGGCAGTAAGCTATAGAGATGGATCAGCCCAGTATCCATAAGCTGATCTCTGAGGTCAAGGATACCGCTATTACCTCCAGCCAGATCTGCTGAGAAGAACATAAAAAATACAGCAGTTAAAAGAAATGCCGGAATGGTCGTCCAGGACATATGTCTGATATGAATGAACAGATCAACGCCAACAACTGATGAAGCCAGATTTGTTGTATCAGACAGCGGAGACATTTTATCCCCAAAAAAAGCACCTGAGACAACAGCACCCGCTGTAACGGCAAGTGATAAATCAAGAGAACCTGCAATACTAATAAATACAACACCAACAGTCGCAACGGTTGTCAAAGAACTTCCGATACTGATCCCGATAATTGCAGTGATGGCAAACACAGCCGTATAGAAAAATGGGAAGTCCGTTAAATACAACCCATAGTACATAAGTGTTGGAATGGTGCCTGATAACATAAATGAACTGATTAATACACCGATGAATAAAAAGATAAATATAGCAGCCATTCCTGATGCTGCTCCTGAGATCATTCCGTCCTGAAGCGATTTAAATGATGCTCTTTTAATTAATCCAAATATCATTAACAGTAAAATTGAAATCATGATCGGTATATGAGGAACTGAACCGAATCCAATCATACTCACACTCATAATGCCAATAATCATCACAACAATGATTATTCCTTCCATAAAAGAAGGTGTTATTTCCTGATATATCTTCTTCATAAAAAATCCTCCAAACCACACAATGTAGACGCAAAAAACTCCGCCCCCCCTGAAAAGGGACGAAGTTAACTCCGCGGTACCACCCAAATTAGTATCTCACTCACTCAAACCGTACATCCATTTGACAGCTGTAATTCAATCAATGATCTGCCTGGAATTTCACCATGCTTCCAGTCTCTTTCTGCTGCAGGTCAATGATCTACTGAATCTGCAAGATCATCGCAATATACTGTTTTACTTAAACGCTTTTAAGTGATAAAGTATATGATGATTTTATATTGGATTTGATTAATCGTCAAGTCATAATCTTTATGAAGCTGCAGATGTATTAATAATCGGCGTAGTCGCAGTTGGTTCAGGTTTACCAATTAAGTATCCCTGACAGAGATCAATACCAATTTCCTTACACACCTTTAATTCTTCCACTCTCTCAAGCCCTTCAGCTAATACAGTGATCCCCAGCTCTTTTGAAATCCGGTTCACTTCAGAAAGAAATTCCTGCTTTTTGATATCCTCATCACAGCGGTCAACAAATGACCGGTCAATTTTCACATAATTGGGTTCCAGCAGCTTTAGCATTTCAATAGTGGAAAAGCCTGCTCCAACATCATCAAGGGCAACCTTCATTCCTTCACGCTTATAGGTTTTAAATACTTTTTTCAGGTGCTCAACGTCCTGAATTTTTTCAGTCTCAACAACTTCAAATACAAGATCTGCAGGATCAACCTGATATTTATTTACTACATGGAATGTATGCTGCAGACAGTATTCAGGATTATAAATAGTAGAAGGAAGAAAGTTAATAAAGCTCTTAATCCCTGAAGGAATATGATTTTTTCTTGCACGGATTGCTTCTTCTCTGGCTCTCTGGTCAAGCAATGAATGCATTTCAGCCTGATTAGCAACCTGGAACAATTCATATGGTGAGATTTTCTTTTCACTGCTGTCAGCTCTAAGCAGTGATTCATACGCGTAGAGTTCTCCTGAAGAAATATCAACAATTGGCTGCAGATGGCTGATCAGCTTACCCTCCTGAATAAATTCTACGGTTTCCCTGTTTTCAAGCCTCTTCTTAAATAGATCTGCTTTCATATATTGAGCGTAGTGATTTTTAGAAGAAATTCCACATTCAATATGATGATTGACCTGGAGGATTTCCTCAACCATATCTTCAAGCTGGTTCAGGCTCTCATATCCGGCTTTATAAGCTCCGCCCAATCCTATAACCGGGAAAGATAATGCTTTTATTTCACTCTCACTGACACTTTTCAAATGAAAAGTCCCTTCATTTGAAAATTTCATACTGACACCACAATTCACACACTTTGTCACCATTCATTCTCCCCACCTTCGTTTTTCTAACATGATGCTTTTTATCTACCCATTAAAATCATACTTTATTCCTAGACAATAGTAAAAAGATAATATTTTTGAATATTAAAACTCCCGCCAGCATCTGACGGGAGTTTTCATTGCTTTATAAAAGACTATATAGTTTGATATCCGGGTGTTTATCAGAAAACCATCTCATGGCAAAGTCATTTTCAAACAGGAAAACAAGCTTGCCGTAACGGTCTTTTACAAGCATACTTCTCTGTGATGACATTGCATCTTTTACATCTTCTTCATTTTCAATCCAGCGGGCAATTTTTGATCCGATGTTTTCCATCATTACATCCGTATTGTACTCATTTTTCATACGGTGCTCGAATACTTCGAACTGAAGCTGACCTACTGCGCCAAGGATAATTTCATCTGTGCGGTAGGTTTTGTAAAGCTGAATCGCGCCTTCCTGAACAAGCTGATTAATTCCTTTATGGAAATGTTTTTGCTTCATTACATTTTTAGCGGTAACGCGCATAAATAATTCAGGCGTAAACTGTGGCAGTTTTTCAAATGCAAAATTCTTTTTACCACCTGTCAGCGTGTCACCAATTTGATAATTACCTGTATCGTGAATACCGATTATATCTCCACTTACGGCATTATCTACTGTATTCCGGTCATCTGCAAGGAATGAGGTTGATGAACTGAGCTTGATCGTTTTTCCTGTTCTGCTCAGCTGCACCGGCATTCCCCGCTCAAATTGACCTGAACAGATTCTCAGGAAAGCAATTCTGTCACGGTGTGCTGGGTTCATATTTGCCTGAATTTTAAAGATAAATCCTGAAAATTCTTCTTCAGTGGCCCCTACTTCCCCCTGATCAGTCTGTCTAGGCTGAGGTGAAGGTGCAAACTTTAAATATGTCTCCAGGAATGTCTGCACACCGAAGTTTGTTAAGGCACTGCCAAAAAATACAGGAGTAACTTCACCTTTTTTCAGCCTGTCAGTTGTAAACTCATTTCCCGCTTCATTAAGCAGCATGACATCTTCCAATGCCTGGTCATATAATGAAGTTTTTTTAATTTCATAATCCCCGTCAAGCTCGCCTTCTTCATTTAATGGAAGGAAACGCTGATCATCTTCAACTCTGAACTGTTCAATCCGGTTATGATGACGGTCATAAATGCCAAGAAATTCTTTCCCCATTCCGATTGGCCAGTTCATTGCGTAGGATTCAATTCCAAGAACTTCCTCTAATTCCTCCATTATGTCAAGCGGCTCTCTTCCCTGTCGGTCAAGCTTATTAACGAATGTAAAAATTGGAATTCCTCTCATTTTACATACTTTGAACAACTTTAAAGTCTGTGCCTCGATCCCTTTTGCTGCATCTATGATCATGACAGCACTATCTACTGCCATCAGTGTGCGGTAAGTGTCTTCACTGAAATCCTGGTGACCAGGCGTATCAAGGATATTAATTCTTTTCCCGTGATAATCAAACTGCATCACTGAGGAAGTAACCGAAATTCCACGCTGTTTTTCAATTTCCATCCAGTCAGACGTTGCGTATTTCCCAGTCTTTTTCCCTTTAACTGTCCCCGCTGCTCTGATTGCACCACCAAATAAAAGCAGTTGTTCTGTCAGTGTCGTTTTTCCGGCATCCGGGTGAGAAATAATTGCAAACGTTCTGCGCGATTGTACCTCATCTATAAGTGTCATATCCATTTCCTCTCATGTAAGAATTTCTACCTTTAACATCATATTAGTTTCTATAGCAGATTGCAATCCGATTCAAAATGTTAAACAGCACATTCAAAGTTGTACAATATTTAAACACATTGTATAAATAAGTTGTACATTTCTTATGCCGATCAAAATAAATTTCATCTTTTAAGTGTTATAGTCAGAACATTCGGAAGTGATTAATTATTTTTTTAAGTATAAGAATATCGTACACAAAATTATACAAATTAAACGAGGAGAGTGATTTTTTGTGAAAAAGCTTTTTAGTTCAATCGCTGCTGCAATCATGGTAATGGCAATGATGGGTGGCGCAGCACTGGCTGACGACCACGAAGGTGGAGAAGGATGGGCTCGAGTCATTCACGCCTCACCCGACGCACCAGCAGTAGATGTATATGTTAACGGTGAAGCAGTTGTTGAAGGCGCAGAATTTAAAGCATTCACAGATTACTTAGCACTTCCTGCTGGAGATCATGAAGTAGAAATCTTCCCTGCTGGAGGCACAGAGACAGCTGTCATTTCAGAGACACTTACAGTTGAAGAAGGTATGTACTATACTGCAGCTGCTGTAGGAACACTTGATCGTATTGAGCTGAGTGTAACTCAAGATGACCTCGCGATTGGTGAAGGAATGACAAAAGTTCGTGCAGGACACTTCTCTCCGGATGCACCTGCAGTTGATGTTGGTCTAATCGATGGAGATGCAGTCTTCTCAGGAGCAGAATTCCCTGGTGTTACTGATTTTGCAGAACTTGAAGCTGGCACATATGATTTAGAAGTACGTACGCCTGAAGGTGATCAGGTACTTGATCTGTCTGGTACAGCACTAGAAGCTGGTACAGCATACAGTGTTTATGCAATTAACACGCTTGACAGCATCGAGCCATTAATTGTAACTGCATCTGCAGCTGAAAGCATGCCTTCTGAAATGCCTGAAACAGGTATGGGTGGGGCAGCTAACCAGTCTAATACAGGTATGATGGCAGTAGCAGCAATGGCTGCTGGAGCAGCATTACTGTTTGTATTCCGCAAGCGCGTATTCCAATCATAATTAAAATATGAAAAGACTATTGATATTTACAGGGCTGATTTTGATGGTGGGCGGCTGCTCGCCATATGATCAGCTCTTTTCTGCAGATACGGCTGCTCCTTCTGCAGAAGAAAATGTAGAAAATACCGTATCTGCAGAAGTGCAGGCAGCTGAAAATGAAGAAACAGCTGATCAATCTGCATCATTTGAAACGGATGAACCAACAATTACATCAATTGTTCAGGATGTTTCTCTCAGGCCAAGCAGAATCACCATCCCCGCCATTGGTGTAGATGCAGTTGTTAACCCATATGGTCTTGATGAGGCTGGTGGAATGGCTGTACCTGATAATGGTGAAGAAGTGGCCTGGTTTGAACCAGGTTATAAGCCCGGACAAAGAGGTAATGCAGTACTGGCAGGTCATGTAGACAGCGAGAAAGCTCCCGCTGTTTTCTGGGACCTGAAAGAGCTTGCAGCAGGTGATGAGATTACGGTAACTGATGAAAACGGGGAAACCCTCGTTTTTGTCGTAAGAGATTCAGTAGCGTATGAGACCGGTGAAGCACCGATTGCAGATATTTTTGGTTCATCTCCTGAAAGAGGGCTGAATCTGATTACATGTACAGGATATTTTGACCGTGGCAACGATGGATACGTTGAGAGATTAGTAGTTTATACAGAATTAAAGGCTGATCAGACCTGATCAGCCTTTAATGTGACTACATTTCCCCTGTCCACCCGCGAATACGGGCCGAAAGTTCAGATGCCTCAGTGTCATCTGTTCTGCTAGTCAACGATTTTATCATTCTCTCCTGTAATTCCTCCCCTGCTTCTTCATATGTAAAAAAGCAGGACCATTCCAATGAAGGGATTGCAACCAGTATGGATTCTTCTTTTTTATTTTCATGAATATATACGGATCTATCCCCTTTTGAACCATAGCTTTTTCTGATTTTCAAGTTTTCACCTCCTCAGATGTCAGACATCATACATTTGTTTGACGTTTCTGTGACGATTATTGAAACGCTTGCAATTGCATTGTAGAATGAGAAATGCAATTAGGCAACACACTATTTTATCAATTGTTAGGAGCTGGCAACATGAACATTTTATGGGGGTTTGCAGGGATTTTAACAGTCCTGGGTATTGCCTTTATCTTCTCTAATAATAGATCACGGATTAAGTGGCGCCCCGTACTTGTAGGTCTCGGATTACAATTAACATTTGCCTTTCTTGTTTTGCAAACGGGAATTGGAAGAAGCTTTCTCGAAGCTCTGACTTTTGGCGTTAACAATATTATTGAATATGCTAATGCCGGTATAGATTTTGTTCTCGGTGGCTTTGGTTACCAGCAGCAAGAAGGTGGCTTTGTTTTTGCAATAAATGTTTTAACAATTATTATTTTCTTCTCATCTTTGATTTCAGTTCTTTATTACTTAAAAATAATGCAGTTTGTAATAAAGATTCTAGGTGGCGGTCTTTCTTGGTTACTTGGTACACGGAAAGCAGAATCAATGTCAGCCTCAGCTAATATTTTTGTAGGTCAGACTGAAGCGCCTCTAGTCGTAAAACCTTATATTTCTAATATGACAAATTCTGAGTTATTCGCTGTTATGACTGGTGGACTTGCATCAGTGGCAGGTTCTGTCTTGATTGGTTACTCACAGCTTGGCGTACCACTTGAATATTTACTCGCAGCAAGTTTCATGGCTGCTCCTGCAGGTTTAGTTATGGCAAAAATGTTCGTTCCGGAAACAGATAATCGTCCAGATCCTGATGACTTCCAGATGGAGGCGGATGAAGAAGCATCCAACGTGGTAGATGCTGCTGCAAAAGGGGCAAGTACAGGACTTCAGCTCGTACTGAACGTAGGTGCAATGCTGATTGCTTTTATTGCCTTAATTGCGTTATTAAATGGTATTCTTAGCGGAATTGGCGGCTGGTTCGGTTTTGAACAGCTTTCAATCGAACTGATTCTTGGTTATGTTTTCGCACCTCTTGCTTTTGCAATCGGTATTCCATGGGATGAAGCAATCCGTGCCGGTAATTTTATCGGGCAGAAGCTTGTATTAAATGAGTTTGTTGCTTATGCAAACTTTGCACCTGAAATGGATTCATTCTCTGATAAATCGGTTGCTATTATTACATTTGCGCTTTGTGGATTTGCAAATATTTCTTCTCTTGCGATCCTGCTTGGTGGTCTTGGTAATCTGGCGCCTAACAGACGTCCTGATATTGCGCGTATGGGTATCCGTGCAGTTGCAGCTGGTGCGCTTGCATCAATGCTTTCCGCTTCGATTGCAGGTATGTTCTTCTAATAAGATGATTAAAAAGGGTTGTCCTGACAAATGGACAACCCTTTTAGTATTTTATAACCGCAAATGATTTCCGTGCGGGACTTCGCTTTCCGCGGCCGCGCGCTGAGCCACTTGCAGGCTTCGCCTTACAGTGTCTCACCTGTCGCTTCTATGCCGCAGGAGTCTTCGTCCCCCACTCCAATCATTTGCTTAATATTGCTCAATCAACTCATAATCTCAAAATATAAAACAGGTTAAAACCTCTCAGCAATAACTTCTAAAGCGATTTCGCTGTCGCTGTGAGGGTATTTTGTATTTTCGATGATCTGGTAATCTTCGTGCCCTTTGCCGGCAAAGATGATGATGTCGTCAGGTTCTGCCTGCTGCATGAGGTGTCTGACGGCTGCGGCCCTGTCACCAATGCATGCGTAGTCTTCGTGCAACATGCCTTTTTCAAGGTCTGAGGTGATACTTTCATAGCTCTCATAGCGCGGGTCATCTGTTGTTAACACAACGTAGTCTGCAAGTGAGGCCATTTTAGCCATCGCAGGGCGCTTGGATTTATCACGGTTACCGCCTGTACCGATCAGGAAAAGAATTCTGTTTTTCTTAAACGGCATGACTGATCTGATTGCTTTTTCAATTGCGTCAGGTGTGTGTGCATAATCAATATAAATAGATAATGGCGCACTTGTTGGAACAAGCTGCATTCTTCCTGATACAGGCGCAATGTCTTTCAATGCTTCCACCAGATCAGCCACTTTGTATCCTCTTGCATAGAGTGCTGCAATCGCTGCAAGCGTGTTTGATACATTGAATGTGCCAAGGAGCTGCGTTTCAAGATCGAACTCCCCTTCTGGTGAAATGAGCTTATAATAAGTACGATCAGCCATATACTGAATGTTTTTAGCGTAAAAGTCTGCAGGTTTTTCCATACTGTAGCTGATTACTTCATGCGGCGTCATTTGTTCATACCGATCGAACCATTCATCATCTAGATTTAACACTGCAGCTTTTTTCTTTGTAAGGTCCTGACCGAGCTGTGCAAAAAGGAGTCCTTTAGCATATCCGTAATGCTCCATAGTATGGTGATAGTCCAGATGATCATGACTGAGATTTGTGAATACTGCTACATCAAAATCAATGCCCCACAGCCTTCCTTCAACCAAGCCGTGTGAAGATACTTCAAATATCATATTATTGATACCTTCTTCTTCTGCCGTACGGAGCATGCGCTGAGTTGTTAAAAGATCACTCGTTGTATTTGCACTCTGACGAAGATCACCATCGAGGTCGAATCCAATCGTACCTGAAAGTGCAGAACGCCCATCCAGCTTCCTGATCAGCTCGTGAATCAGGTTGGATACTGATGTTTTACCGTTCGTTCCGGTCACACCAAAGACGTTCATCCGCTCTGAAGGAGACCCGTAAAAAGTATCTGCAAGTACGGCAAGTGCACGTGATGAGTTTTTCACGATCAGCTGTGCAGCCTGCTCAATCGGCAGATCAAGCTCTTTTTCAGTAATGATTAGTGCTGCTCCCTGCTTAACAGCCTGTCCTGCATAATCGTGACCATCTACTGTATAGCCTTTTTGACAGATAAATGCCGCTCCCTCTGATACAGCTCTTGAATCAATCTCAAGTGCTGTAATCTCATCTGGAAGTGTACCTATTTGTTTTACAATTGATAATTTTTTTATACATTCATTGGTTTTCATCTCAAAATTCCTCACTCGTTAGATGATTTGTTCTCTTGATATTTTACTCTTTTTTTATATTTCTTCAATCCTCACTTAATGGAGACTGAAGATATTTAAGAATCAGAGACTCTGTATGAAAGAGAGAATTTTCGTGTGTGCGTTCATTTGCGTGTGAAGCATCCACTCCTGCACCAATCAGACCGTGCTTGATATCAGCACCTGCTCTGACTGCGGCTGAGGCATCAGATCCATAATAATTATAAATATCAATTTTATATTTAATGTTATTCTCTTTTGCAAGCTTAACCAGATGATTTCTCAGACCGTAGTGGTATGGTCCGGAACTATCTTTTGCACAAATAGAGACGGTGAATTCATCTGAACTTTGACCATCACCGAGTGCACCCATATCGACCGCGATATATTCGACCGTTTCAAATGGGATATTTGAATTACCGCCAAAGCCGATTTCTTCATTATTCGCAATGATCAGATGGGTGGTATACGGCAGCGTAACACCCTCAGATGCCATTTGTTCAGCAGCTTTCATCAGCATGGCCACACTTGCTTTATCATCGATATGACGGGACTTGAAAAACCCGCTCGGTGTAATTTCAGGACGTGCATCAAATGAAATAAAATCCCCTACAGAAATTCCGAGTGCCTCAGTATCTTCACGGGAATGGACGACTTCATCAAGTCTGACCTCCATATTTTTTTCACTGCGGTCAGCAGAGCCTGCCTCTTTATATGTATGGACTGAAGACTGATGGAGCAGGATGGTTCCTCTATACCTGTTTCCATCTGACGTTTCCACTGTACAGTACTCTCCTTCTACTGCGTTCCAGTGGAATCCTCCGATCATCGTCATACTCAGCCTGCCATCCGGCTTGATTTCTTTAACCATCGCACCGAGTGTATCCACGTGCGCCGTGAGTACTCTATGTTGCTGTGGGTTCTCCCCCTGAAATGTCACAATCAGACCGCCTTTATTCGTCAATCTTGATGAAATGTTTCTTTCTGTAAACCAGTTTTTAATATATGTAATGATCTCAGATGTATGGCCTGACGGGCTTGGGATTAATACTAATTCTTTTAACAGATTCATCGTTTCTTTTGTATTGGGCTGCATACAGATTCCTCCTGTAAAATTCATCTAAGTATCAGTGTACTATACAGTCATAAAAAGACAAAGCGGACCTGCCCGCTTTGTCTAGTCATCCCATACAGTAGACATGATTTCTCCTGATATGGCGTTAATTTGTACTGTTGCATCATCTTCATCCGTTTCAATTTCAATGAGGAAGTAAGGGACGCCATTCTCCTGCTCAAGATCTACATCATCCACTTGACCTGCCACAGCACCAAGTGCGATATTAATCGCTTCCTGTTCAGATAAAATTCTGCCAGGGTCTTCTGCAATTTTGGCTTCTTCCCCTGTAATTTGAGCTTCTCCGGATTTTGTATCTACACTAACCGTCAGTATGCGTTCATCTTCTTCAAGGATTACTTCGTATATACTATTTTCAAGCGGAGTAGCAGACACAACTTCACCGGTGCTGCTTTCCTGCGCGATTGCAATGACTTCTTCTTCCGTTAATTCCTCAGATGGGGACTGGTCAGCTTCAGTTGTACCATTGTCATCACCTTCATCAGATTCATTAAGTGAGATATTATTAAGGTATGCAACACTCTTATTCTCACGGTCAATTTCGAGCTCATACATCCCGTAATCATTTGTCAGATTAAACAAAAAGGTGTGATCGTTCTCATCAATCAGCTCCGGTGTACTGTCTGGATACTGCTCATTAATTAGCTGTATGGCTTCTCCTTCTGTCATCGGTGCAGCTGAAGTGCCTGCCGTCATAAATTGCTGAACAATGACAAATAAAACAACTGCCAGCAGTGCACCGCCACCCATCCAGATGATTCTTTGCATTTTCACTATCTTCACCCCAGCGTTTTTCTTTTATCTTATCGTCTACAGATTAGAATTCGATGAGAATCAGATTAAGATTGAACCTGAAAATGGATAGAAGCCGTAGTTCCTTTTCCTTCTGTGCTCTCTAAGGTAAGCCTCATACCGAGTGCATCTGATAATTCCTTTGCAAGCGACAATCCGAGACCTGATCCGCCTGATTTCCGCGTCCTTGCCTTATCCACTCTGTAAAACCTGTCAAACACTTTTGGCAGATCGCTCTCAGGAATCCCGATCCCTTCATCTTCGACTGTTATTTTTCCTTCTGATCCATTTTTTATTAATATGACACTGATTTCCTGTTCACTGTATTTAATCGCGTTGTCAATTAATATATAGACGAGCTGTTTCAGCTTCTGTTTATCTGCGTTGGCTGTAACCAGCTCTTCTCCATGAACTAGAATATCTCTATTATAGGCATTCCTGAACGCCTGAGCTGACTCTTCAATAAGCGGGAATAAATTAAACTGCTCAAGTGACAGATTCCACTGCTCACCATGCTTAGCGAGTAAAAGCAGCTGCTGTGTTAAGTCTTTCATCCTGATCGCTTCAGAATGGATCGCTTCAACTGATTCCGCGACTACTTCCGGGTTATCAATTCCTCTCCGCTTAATTAAATTCGCATAGCTTTCAATGACAGTAAGTGGTGTTTTCAGTTCATGGGAAGCATTTGCTACAAACTGTTCCTGCTTTTCATAGTTTGTTTCCAGCAGATTCATCATATGATTGAAGCTGTCACCCATCTGGTACAGTTCGTCTTTAGACTTTTCCTCAAGTGGAATTCTTTTGAACTCTCCACTCTTTTGAATGTCCTTCATCGTTCCTGTCATAGATCTGATCGGTCCCATCATGACATTGCCTAAAAGACGGCCTGATATAAAAACCGGTATCAGCGCTAACACGACAACAACTGCAAGTGTGTTTCTAAGGATCTGCAGATTGGATACAGCAGGTTCAATGCTTTCATATGTCTGCAGATTGACAACCGCCCCATCTGTCCAGATCATTGGAATTGAGACGAATGTGTATTTCCCACTCTCAAGATCTACTATTTCCGCATGCTGATTATTGTAAAAATTGTTTTCTGAGTTGTTTAATGCACTCTGCCCAACTGAGGTTACGGTACCAAGTGAACTGCCGTCTTCCCTGATGATAGAGGTTGCTCCGTTAAGAGGACCAAAGGAGCGGAGCAGATCGCCTTCCTGAATGACCCCCGCACTTGAGATCATGCCGGAAGCTGTACTTGCAGCATTCAGTTCTGCAGCATTCAGTTCACTGCTGTAAGTAAGATTACTGAATATCAAGTAGATTGCAATACTGATCAGTAGTAGTAAAATGGCGAATACACCTGACGTAAAAAGATGAATTTTGTTCTGAAGCTTCATTCATTCACCTTCAGTACATAACCAACACCTCTTACAGTGTGAATTAGAGAAGCATGACCTTCGAGATCAATTTTTTTACGTATATATCTGATATAGACATCAACTACATTTGTATCACCATAATAATCATAGCCCCATACCGCATTAAGAATCTGCTCCCTGTTCAGTACCTGCCTCATGTTCTTTAGCAAATAAACGAGCAGATCAAATTCACGTGGTGTCAGATCGATTTCATATGTGCCCCTTGTTACTTCCCTCGTTTGTTCATTCAATATGAGATTTCCTGCTTTAAGCACAGATGCATCATCTGTCTGTTTCGTTCTGAGTACTGCCCTGACTCTTGCAAGCAGCTCTTCAATCTGGAATGGCTTTGTAATGTAATCATTGGCCCCGAGATCGAGACCGGAAACTTTATCCTCAACCGAATCTTTTGCGGTCAGCATGATCACTGGTGTTTCCGAATCGGCAGAACGGATTCTTCTTAAGAGTTCAATCCCCGTCATTTCAGGTAACATGACATCGAGTAAAATCAGATCCCAGTTTCCTTCTCTGTATTTTTCAAGCGCATCGTAGCCAGAATATACTTTTTCCGTATCGTATCCTTCAAAGCCCAGTTCCAGTTCAAGCACGCGGGCAATTTTTTCTTCATCTTCAACGATCAGCACTCTTTTTTTCATGATGATCTCTCCTGCATCTTTTTAAAAATATTGTAGCACAGGTTTAATTCATCTACCTTTTTAAGCTTCAGTGTTACAATAATGATGAAATTTTCATGAGGAAAGGAAGATTGGATGGCTGAACATTCTTTTCATTTAACAGCAACATGGCCGGGTGGCCGTAATACGGTCGGTTCAATTGAAGCAGGCAACCTGAAGACTGATATCTCAATTCCCCCTGAAATGAACGGACCGGGGATTGGAACAAATCCGGATGAAATGTTACTCGGTGCAGCTTCAACCTGCTATATCATTACACTTGCTGCTAAGCTTGAACGTGCAAACATTGAGATAGAAAAAATGTCACTTGAATCTGAAGGGATTGTTGAAGTGGACGATAAGGGTGTGATCACCTACAAATCCATTATCCACCGCCCTTACGTAAAGGCTGAGGCGGAACTTCAGAAAAAAATTGAACGTTATATGGAGCAGTCAGAACAAAACTGTATGATCTCACGCGCACTGAAAGGTAACGTTGAGATCAGACTTGAGAAAAATTTCGAAGCTATTTAGAGCATCAAAATGTTTCTATCCTTCTAAATGTGGAAAACAGACACTATTCCACATTTAGGAGGATTTTTATGAACCAGCATAAACTTTATATTAATGGGCAATACACAGATTCAACTGGCGATGAGTGGATTGACATTATCAATCCTGCTACTGAAGAAGTGATTTCAAAGACCCCTAAAGGTACTGAAGAAGATGTAAACAAAGCCATAGATGCTGCTTTTGAAGCACAGAAACAGTGGGAAAAGGTTCCTTCAAATGAACGTGGTGAGATCGTCAGAAAGCTTGGCGATAAGATGAAGGAAAAGCGTGAGACTTTTATCGAACTGCTGATTGAAGAACAGGGTAAACCGAAAGATCAGGCAAGTGATGAGGTTGATACGGCAATTGACTACTTTTATTACATGTCTGAATGGGCCCGTAGAATTGAAGGAGAAATTGTACCGAGTGACCGTCCGAATGAAAACATACTGATTTATAAAAAGCCGATTGGCGTTGTAGCAGGAATTGTACCATGGAACTTCCCGGTATTTATTCTGGCAAGAAAAGTTGCAACATCACTAATTGCAGGGTGTACAATCGTACTTAAGCCGAGTCAGCAGACACCGAATACAGCAGCTGAGTTTACTAAAATTGTTGACGGAATGGATGAGATTCCAAAAGGCGTCTACAACTATGTCACAGGAACAGGCTCTACAATCGGCAACGTAATGGCTTCTCATCCTAAAGTCGGCATCATCACAATGACAGGTAGTGTAGGAGCAGGAACAAAGGTCATGGAGGCTGCTGCACAGAATATTACGAAGGTTAACCTTGAGCTGGGTGGTAAAGCTCCTGCCATTGTAACTGAGAACGCAGACCTTGACCTCGCTGTTAAACACATTGTTACGTCCCGGTTGACAAATTCAGGTCAGGCCTGCACGAATGCTGAGCGCGTATACGTTCAGGAATCAGTAGCTGAAGATTTTACAAAGAAATTGACTGAAGCGATGGAAAAATCACAGGCAGGTAACCCGAATGAGGAATCTAACCTGGATCTTGGACCACTGGTCAGCAAAGATCGCCTTGATACTGTGCATGAGATGGTTCAAAAGGCAGTTGAAGAAGGTGCGGAAATTCTGACAGGCGGTAAGCCGCTTGATCGCGACAAAGGGTTCTTCTATGCTCCGACTGTGATCGGAAATGCAAAGCACAGCATGTCAATTATTAAAGAAGAAATATTCGGTCCGGTACTTCCGATCGTAACGTATAATACGCTTGATGAAGCGATTGAAATGAGTAACGATACTGAATTTGGACTATCATCATCTGTTTACACGGAGAATTATCATGAAGCGATGAGAGTGATTAACGGCTTGAAGTTTGGAGAAACGTTTGTTAACCGTGAAAACTTCGAAGCGCTTCAGGGATATCATGCCGGCGTCAGAAAATCAGGTCTTGGCGGTGCTGATGGTAAGCACGGTTTAGATGACTTCCTTGTTACACATGTAGCTTATATGCAGTATAAAACAGAATAGCGATCAAAAAGACCCATACTTTAAAAAAGTATGGGTCTTTTTTCTTCTTTTGAACACCTGCTGTTTAATCAATTGACTTCCGGGAATAGACTAATATCACTAAAAACAGCGCGTTTATCATAGGAGGAGATCACCATGAGAGAAGAAAACGTTTCATATACAAAGTCGGATATACTTACAGGATTTGCCGGAACCGGAGTTATTACAGCTATTCTACTTTTTCTAACTAGTATTTAATCTATTACATTAAAATAAGCAATTAATATTAAAGCAGCCTGTGAACTGAATCACAGGCTGCTTTTATTTATAAATAATATTCAAAGCGGTCCATCCATATCTCCAGCTCATCTGAAGGCAATGGTCTGCTGATCAGGTAGCCCTGGAAATGATCACATCCGAGTTGACTCAGCAAATTCAGCTGTGCCGGTGATTCTACTCCTTCAGCAATCACAGACAGCTCAAGGTTACCAGCCAGGTCAATAATCGTCTTAACAAGCGCCTCACTCTTTTTATTGTCAGTCAGCACCCTGACAAACTCCCGGTCAATTTTGATTTCATGAACAGGGTAGTCCTGTAAATAGACAAAAGCAGAAAACCCTGTACCGAAATCATCAATTGAAAGCCTGATGCCCGCTTTACTGAAAAGTTTCAACCTTTCAATGACGAGCTTATTTTCCTCCATCGCAACCGACTCTGTAATCTCAAGGCAGAGCTGCTTCGGGGAGACGTTGTAAAGTGCGAGCGTCCGGAAAATCACATCAGGCAGGTTCTCATGGATAAACTGCCTTGGTGAGATATTAATTGAAATCACAATGTCCCCTGCCCCTGCCTGCTTAAACCCGCTTACCTTTTTAATCGCTTCTTCAATAATCCACTCTCCAAGCGGCACAATAAATCCTGTTGACTCAGCTAGCGGAATAAACATATCAGGTGAGACCAGTCCAATTTCAGGGTGATTCCATCTGATGAGCGCTTCAAAGCCGGAAATTTTCCCTGAAGAAGCTTTAATCTGGGGCTGATAGTATAAGGTAAACTGATTCAGCTCCAATCCTTTTCTCAGATTCATTTCTATTTCAAAGTGGTCTCTGCTTGAATCTTTCATGTCTTCTGTAAAATAAGTCAGACTGTTCCTTGATGAGGATTCTTTTCCTTTGTTAAGAGCAATCTGGGCTGTCTGGAGCAGCTCTTTTGCAGAGCTCCCTGACTGGCTGAGGCCAAAGCTGAAGGATGCAGCCACATCGTAGTCATTCACTTTAAAAGGTGTAGTCAGTAAAAATTGGATCTGATGAATTCTTTCCTCTAAGTTTGAGCAGTCAGTTAAAAATATAAAGTGTCCCTGGTCAGCTTTTGCCAAAAATTCACCGTCTTTTAACATTCGGCTGAAACGTTCGGCAATTTTTTTTATGATCAGATCTCCCGAATCATAACCGAGTGCATCAATCATCTGATACAATTGATCAATTTCAATATAACAGACGCTATACTGCGTGTTCTTCATTCTGCTGTCTGCTTCTTTATAGAACATATTTAAGTTAGGCAATGATGTAAGCTGGTCATAATAAGCGAGATGCTCAAGTTTCTTTTCGAGCTCCTGCTGCTGAATGCTGTCAAAAAGAAATGCAATCAGGTCTGCAAAGCTTCCGGCCAGGGATTCGTCAAGCTTTCCCCATTCTTTCTGAATTGAAGTCTCACAGCAGATTACCCCTATCACACCATTAGCCATTACAATTGGCGCATCAATCATAGAACGGATATTCCCTGCGTGTTCAAAATAATCAGGGTATAGCTCCTTTACACGCTCATCCGTTGACACATCTGTAATGGAAAGTACTCTTGTCCCCTGCAGCAGGCTGAAGTAATGTGGAAACCATTCTTTATGTAAAACATCACCTTTCGTGTGGCTGCCATGATACACATTCACTGCGATCAAAGCAGGCCGCTCCTGATCAAAGACCCACACACTGACCCTTTCGCATTGAATCATTTCAGACATTGCTTCACAAAGCTGTTCTACTGTGGACTGGAGTTCAAGCGCAGAAATTCTTTTCGCTTTAGCTAACTGAAAAAGCCGCTGCTGCTGATTTCTAAAAAGAGAATGATTCATCGTAGACAATGTTTTCACCTTCTTTTTCCAAAAATAATGAACTGTAATGATAAAGACCTATATAATGAGTTGCAATGAATAAATTTTACCACAAACCTTATATAAGTTTTACATTATTTTTAATTTCCCCTCATCACTGGATCGTTTTGTTAAAATGATAAACGACATATGATTAATAACAAAGGAAGTGTACAGAATGAGTGACCAACATATATACACAGATTTTAAAGATGACATGACTTATGCTGATTATCTGTCTCTCGATCAGCTGCTTGCTGCACAGAACCGGCTTTCAGGTCATCATGATGAGATGCTGTTTATTGTGATCCATCAGGTAAGTGAATTGTGGATGAAGCTGATCATACATGAAATTCAGGCTGCCTGTGAATCACTTCGCAATAATCAGTTTGAACCAGCTTTCAAACAGCTGGCCCGCGTATCAAAAATTCAGGAGCAGATTATTAAAGCCTGGGATGTTTTAGCTACAATGACACCTTCTGAATACATTGAGTTTCGTGATTCACTCGGTAAAGCATCAGGCTTTCAGTCATACCAATACAGGCTGATTGAATTTTCACTTGGATACAAAATCCCGCATATTCTCAAAATCTATGAGCAGGATAAGGAAGTTTATAAAGTTCTTGAGAAAGCGTATGAGGAGAAAGGGCTTTATGATATTGCAATAGATAAACTGTCAGAAGCAGGGTTTCACATTCCAAAAGATCTCCTGCACCGGGATTTTTCCAAAGCGTATGTTAAAAGGGATGAAGTAAAAACAGCGTGGAGTGAAGTATACAAAGACTCTCAGACTTACTGGACACTTTATCAGCTTGCTGAGAAACTGGTCGATCTTGAAGACTGGCATCAGCAGTGGCGATTTCGTCATATGAAGACGGTAGAACGGATCATCGGTTTTAAGAAGGGAACAGGCGGCTCTTCAGGTGTTAACTATTTAAAAAGCGTGCTGGATACTTATTTTTTTCCGGAGCTCTGGGATTTAAGAACGGAGCTGTAGGAAGAAGGCATAAAAAAAACCGGGGAAATCCCCGGTTTTACAGCCGCCTTTGCCGTAGTTTAATTAAGAAAGTTTTTAAACCACCACTCCTCAAAGTGGGTGTTCGCAAAAGCTTTCATGCGCGTCCTCATACGCTGATGAGGCATGGCAATCCGACTTTTATTTAAAACTCCCGTTAACAGATCAAAGGTTAAAACTTACTTAGAACATACGAACAACGCAGCCTGGAAAAAAATCATATCGCAACTGCTGATATTTTTCAATCTAAATGCTTCATATTGTGTTATGATACATACTGACTAATTGTATGGAGTTTGATATATGGACGTATTAACAAAAGACCTGCTGGTGAATTTTTTATTAATGATACTGCCTTTATTATTTATACAAATTGTTTATTTTTATTCTTACCGTAATCGCCTTCAAAAGAAAGAAGGAAAGTTTGCAGCGATTTTTCCTGCAATTTCAATTCTTTTATGCCTCTCCTTCCCATTTACTATGAATGAAGGATTTCTATGGGACCTGCGTGCTGTACCGATTGTACTCGGCACATTATATGGCGGTTACCGCATGGGGATCTTCCTCACAACAGTCGCCTTGATCAGCCGTGCTATACTCGGTGGTGACGGCGTACTCGTATCTACCATTACGCTAGGTCTGATCTGGATTTTATACCTTATTTTCATGAATCAGTTTCAACGCTCAAAGGTTCCGGGTAAAATTATGATTGGTACTTTACTCGTTTCATTTCTTGTTATGTGTAACCTGACATTATCATATTTAATTTTTGATGTATTAATGCCCCTTGATGTATGGGTGACGTTTACCATTATTAATATTGTCGGACTGATTGTTGCACTGATTCTGTGGGAAATCATCAGAACAAATTTCCTGATTTTAAATGATTTAATCAGAGCTGAAAAGCTGTCTGTCGTCAGTCACCTTGCAGCAAGTATTTCACATGAAGTAAGAAACCCACTCACAGTAAGCAGAGGGTTTATTCAGATGGCGCTCCAGGATCATGATGAAGACAGTAAACAGCATTATTATTTAAACACTGCATTAAAAGAAATAGATCATGCAACGGACATCATTAATGACTACCTCACATTTGCTAAGCCTACTTCTGATCATCAGGATGTCATTAAGATTAAAGAAGAACTGAATCATTCTGTTAACGTGATTCAGCCGCTCGCTAATATGAATCAAGTAGATATTCACTTACAGGATCAGCTTCCTGATAATGCACTGCTGCTTGCAGAAAAGAAACAGTTTCAGCAAAGCCTGATCAATATATTTAAAAACGGAATTGAAGCAATGCCTGACGGCGGGGTTTTAACCATCAGTATATCCCAGCAAACTGAAGTATATATAATACATGTATCTGATCAGGGTTACGGAATGTCTGAAGAAGAGATCAACAGGCTGGGCGAGCCATACTTTTCTACGAAAGAAAAAGGCACAGGTCTTGGACTTATGGTCTCCTACAGTATTATCAAAGCGAGCGGCGGTTCTGTAAAGGTATCCAGTACTAAAAATCACGGGACTACATTTGAGATTATCCTGCCTGTTCATAAAGAAAAATAAAAGAGCGCTCCTCAGCGCTCTTTTATAATATTCTCTACCGGATAGTCTTTTGAATTAATTTTTGAATCCTGACCTAAAGCCATTTTTGCTACTTCTTTGCCAATGAAAGGACCTGATGTTAGCCCTGAAGAACCGAGCCCATTAATAAACAGGAGCTTTGAAATTTCCGGAAATGGCCCGGCAACTGGTAAGAACCCGGGCGTGAACGGTCTGTATCCCACTCTTGTTTCCAAATATGCTGCTTCATTCAGAC
Source organism: Jeotgalibacillus malaysiensis (assembly GCF_044789845.1). Classification (NCBI taxonomy): domain Bacteria; kingdom Bacillati; phylum Bacillota; class Bacilli; order Caryophanales; family Caryophanaceae; genus Jeotgalibacillus; species Jeotgalibacillus malaysiensis. Next base: position 1,392,346 of record NZ_CP085252.1, on the reverse strand, counting down.
CACCTGCAATAGCCAATGTTTTATTCAGAATGTCAAAGACCCCGCCGGCTGTGACTTTATCATCCATTGGTCTGTCGTTTTCATGCGTTGTACCTGCAACAATCCGGTTATCATCAAACGCAAGCAGATATTGATCTCCCGGTGGCATCACTACAGGTAGCTCACTGGTGTCCCCAGCTACCCCCAAATGCGTAATTTGCGCTTTTTGATAGGAAACGTCAATCTTAATATCCATGTTATTTAAGATTTCCTGTGCCCATGCGCCTGCAGCTAAAATAATACGGTCAGCAGACAGTCTCTCTCCATTTACAGTTACGACCGGTGACTGTTTTTCATCGTTTAGAATTTCTGCATGGCCGGTGATCAGCCTTCCCCCATTTTTTTTCATTCCATTAATCAGGGACTGCCTGAGCTTTCTTCCATCGACCCGGGCTGCTCCAGAGACGAGTACACCAAAGTAATCTTCAGTCAGATATGGGAAATGCCGCTTTACCTCATCAGCATCTAATGCACTGATCTCACCCATTTCAGGCGCCTCTTCTCTTTTTATCAATGCCCGTTCTATCATTTTATCTCTCTTTAATTCTTCAAGATGCAGTGCGATGCCTCCTGTTTTTTTATAACCGGTATCAGCTTCCCCATCACGATTCAGCATATCGATCAATTCCGGATAATACGCAGCACCTTCCCTCACCAGAAAATACCACAGTTTATTTCTTCTTTGTGAGAGCCATGGACAGATAATTCCGGCTGCAGCGCCTGTTGCCTGCCCTGGATCTTCCCGGTCGATTAATATCACTTCGCACGGTTGTTTTGATAAATAATAGGCAGCTGAAGCACCTGCTATGCCGCCCCCTATCACAATCATCTTTTTCATAATGACACCTCTTTTAAACGTCTATTTTTAAACAATAACTGATTGACAATGAATTGTCTAAAAGGTAATATAATATTTGTCTGAGTTCATATGAGATTCACTACATACTATGACCTGTTAGCTCAGTGGGAGAGCACTTCCTTGACAGGGAAGGGGTCGCTTTCGGTTCAGTCTCAGCTCACAAAGTTACAACTATCGAGACTCGTTAGCTCAGTGGGAGAGCACTTGCTTGACAGGCAAGGGGTCACTGGTTCAAGTCCAGTACGAGTCATTCATGCACAGAGTCCACCTTGTGGACACAAAAAGCCTTCTTAATGAACGCTGTACGGTTTACACCAAAACAGTGAACATTGAGGAGGTTTTTTTTGTGGCTTCAATTGAAATGATGGAAAAAGAATTTTTGGCTGAAAAGAGGTTTGAAGGTCTTACCGAGAACAGTCTTACCTCTTATGTGAACTTCTTTAAGACTTGGAATGAGTGGCTGGCTCACGAGGGCATTGAAAGAGTTGACCAGCTAAACCCAAGAGTAACAAAGAAGTTCCTGATGTGGTGCACTGAAGAGCGTCAGAACAAACCCAAGACAGTGAACACGAAGCTCAAGCTCATGAGAGCATTTGCAAGATGGCTTACTGATGAGTGCATTACTGATGAGTTGTTCACCAAGGGAGTTAAAATGAAGAAGGAAGATGACTCTCCAAAGATTCTTCAAGATAAAGACCTTCAAGATGTTCTCAGACACCTGAGAAGGCAATTCAGAAGAGAGCACCTTTTCACAGCTAGAAGGAATTACGTTATCATTCTCACATTAGCTGGAACTGGAATGAGACTCTCAGAGTTGTGCTCCCTCAGATGGAACGACATTGATTTTGATTCATACTTAATCATGATAAGAACCTCCAAGAGTAGAAAAACTCAATCAGTACCACTCTCAGAGGACTTGAAAAGAGAATTGCTTGATTACCAAGATTACCTGAAGAGTAAACTTCAGAGATTACCTGACTCAGTGTTTGTCACTAAAGAAGGCAAAGGACTCACCAAGGATTCTGTTCAGAACGTCTTTAAGAGACTGAGGGCAAGCATTGGAATTGAGGGCTACTTTTCACCTCACACCTTGAGAAATTACTTCATTAAGAGCGTTCTCAAGAATGGATTGAACCTGAGACAGGCTCAGCTCCTTGCGAGACACTCAAAGATTGATGTGACCAGACAGTATGTAGGTTACTTTGCTCATGAATTAAAAGAGAGCCTTGATGAAGCCAACCCTCTCAGAGGACTTTTGTGATGTACTTCCATTCCCCTATCATAATGTGGAAGAGTGGAAAGAGGATTGTGATTAAGATAGAGACCTTGGAAGCGGTTCTCTCCATTTCACCAAAAAGACACCCCAAGCTCTTTGGGAAGCTCCAGAAGATACTTGATGGAGAGACCTTTCCTCCAGTGATTACTTATGAATTGAACTTTGAAGGGAGAAGTGAAAATGATGATGAAGATTGAACAATTCGGAAATGTGTTAGTTACTGATGTGCTTGATGTGAAGGTAATGTTAAGGGCTTCTCAGAGTGGGATTGAAACAACAGTAATGAAAGGGAATGATGTAGTATCAATCAAAGAGACTCCAGCTTGGAGAGATGAGCTACTTGAAAAAGCTCATGAAGAGATTCTCTCAGCTATCTTGAACGAAGTCTTTGCTGATATGGATGAAGTAGATGACCTACTAGAAGCCCTTGAAGGGGAGCTGTCAGAGTACCTTCAAAGACTAGCTCAAGATGGTGCTGGTTCAAACAAACAACTACATTAAACTCAGGAGCTGACCTTTCGAGGTTGGCTCTTTTTGTTTTACCTGATAAGCACACCTTTTCAAAACAACTCAGAAGCCTTTCTCAGCCCACCTTGGAGCTAGGAGTCCAATGACATTCAGCTCAAAAGGAAGACTCCAGAGATGGACTCTCAGAGCGTCTCAGGTAGCCTCACACTCCCCTCGATACCCTCCAAGACTACCTCTTGAGTAACAGACCTATAGAACACCACTCTAATGGACTCTACACAGCTGGTAATGAGTCCAAGTGAACCGCTTCAGGGCAAGGATTATCAGATACAGCCTTGAGAGTTTTACCCTTGAGTCTCCAGCTCGTGTTTTGATTTTGGTCTTAACTTTTTTTGTGTCCAAAAATTATGAGCATAGGGGGTATCTCCACACACACATAGAGCCATTTCTACTAGAGATAAATTCCACAAACCCGATTTGGCAACCCTCCAAGGTCACTTACTAGCGTAAGTTCCAAGAGTCGTAAACAAGGTTCACTCCAAGGCTACCTCTCACACCCTCCCCCCCCTGAGTTGAACTGGGTAGCCCCCTTCTTAATTTGCCACCTCACATTTTTTTAAAAAATTTTTCTCACAGACCCCGCTCTTGAGCGGAAACTAAGCAAGTTCACTCTGATTCTGGCTCTAGGTGATTTGCTGTTTCACAAAAGTGTTACCAGTCTTATAGGGATATCTCTATAACGTTGGTAACAAAAATTAAAAGCGACATTTCCCTTTAAAGATATGCTCTAAAGAGGAATGTCCGATTTGAACAAAACTTCTTTTAAAAATGGATTGTTACTAAAAGACACCTTCTCTTCATTTTTTTTAATTCCCTTTGAGCCAGCAAAGAAAGATTGTCACTTTAAAGTGTTCACCCTAGTTATAGATTATAAGTAGACTGAACACTTTTAGATTGTAAACACCTTGCTGGTATATATAGTAGATGGACTTAAAGTAAATGTCACACCTCCTTCACATTATAGGTGTAAGGGAAATTAAGTGACTAGACACCTCCTTCACATTATGTATGAAGAGGTTAACACTAGACACCTTCTTAAAGGTATAAAGTGAGGTGGAAAAAAGGTAGACACCTCTCTGGTATATATAGATGAAGAGTAAATGTCACACCTCTTGAAAAGAACTAATGAAGAGGTAAAAAAAAGGAGCTTTACTAATCAGCACCCCATGAGGTGCAACTCCTTTGCTGAATTACTGGTTTACTTACTTTCATTCTAATTCTCTCTTGATAATTTAATCATTCTGTGAGTCTTCCAAAAGACTTAAAGCTGGTTCTTCTGAACTGGCTCTCTCTTTTACTCTTTAGATTGATTCACAGATTAAAACAAACAATTAAGGAGGTGGCAACTCAATGGAAACTAAAAAGGTAGTAAAGTTTGAGCTTAAAAGGGTTTTGCAAGAAAGAGGTTTGAGCCAAAAGCAACTAAGTGAGATGACAGGATTGGACACCGCTTATATCTCTCGTTTGATGAGAAGAGAGACCATTTCATTGAAGACTTTAGAGGTAATTGTTAATGCACTTGATTTGGAACCCCATGAAATGGCTGAACTAATTAGGGTGTACCAGTAAGGGAATTAAAATGTTGACAGTCTTATAGGAATATCTCTATAACGTTGTCAACAAAAATTAAAAAAGGAGATGACCACAGAATGAAAAAAGAACCTTATGTGAAAGTAAGTAGGTTGATTGCTCCAGTAGTGGATACTAAAACCTCTGAGATGAAAACCAAGTCTTTCATAATTGTCAGTCTGGTTCATGGTGGATTCCGTCAAAATGAACTTCAGAAGTTGGACTCAAAGGGAATTAAAAGGGTGGTGAAGATGTTTGACAGCTACCCAGAGAAGCTTATGAAATTTAACCCTTCTGATGAGCAACTCATTCAAGCTGTTACTGTTTCAACTTACCTCCAGAACTTCAAACCACAGTATGGAGATGAGATTGTCTTGAGAGCTGATGATTACTACAGAGATAAAGAGAACCTTGGGGATGTGATAATTGAGGATATACCCCAAGTGATTAAGGGGGTTTTAGTCTAATGTGGAATGAGCAGTACAAGAACCTTGATGAGGAACAACGCAAAGAACACGCTAGTAAAATGCAAAGCCAGATTCAGCAAAAAGTAGAACAGCTCACCAAAAGACCAACAACAGCAGTTCAAAAGAAAGTCATGTATGAAATGGCTCTGGTGATTTTAACAAATGATTGTTCAAAGGTAGTTTTAGACTTACCAGCTGGGTCATTCAAGAGTGTAGCTCAAAAGGAAATGTTAGCTTATATGATTAAAAATTTCTCTGATTTTTCCGCTCTAGTGGTGGCTGAAAAGATTGAAACCATAAAGGAATTTACTGAGTACATGGAAACCTTGGGGGTTGAAGCTTTTCCACTCCTTGGCAAAGACAATTACTCTTCTGATGTAGCCTACAAAGACGCTCTTGATAGAGCCAAAGTAGCAAGACTCCTTGTGGTAACAACAGCTAAGTTCACCTACAAGAGCCAAGCTGGAACAGCGGAAGACCTTATAAATGGTCGCTCACTAATTTGGTTTGATGAAAGACCTGATTTGCTTGAGTCTTTGACTGTTACTGAAGATTCTCTCACCGATATGAGGAAAGTTGCTAAGCGACTTAAGAGAGACCCTCAAGTAAGTAAGCATGATGTGAAGATGCTACTCAAGTTCATTGAGCTAGTGGAAGAAACTCTTGAGAGCATTGGTGATGTGTTTGAAGAGCTTGAGAGCGGAGAAGAGAAGGAGCTACCAGATTTCCCTCACCTTACTTGCAAAAAGGAAAAAGGAAACCTTGGAAGACTCTCCCCACTTCACCCAGTTCTTGAGTACAACCGTTTTCCAGAAGAACTTGAAGAGGATAACAAAGAAGGATTCAAGAACCTGAAGGGTTTAAGACTGAAGTGGAATAACCTTGTTGAAGAGCTTGGGGAGTCCACCCTTGAAGCTTTCGAGACCCTTATAAGCGTACTCAAGTATGGTGGTAGCTTTTCAGTGAGAAATGGAGAAGTGAGTTTGACTGGGAACAAAAGATTTGATATGAGCCAATTAAACAACGTTAAAATGTTGTGCTCAGACGCTACCTTCAAAGAAGACCCTATGTGGTTTGGTAAAGGTGTCAAGTCCATAACACTACCAATTGCAAAAGGTGATTATGACAAATTCTTGCTGATGAGTCATGTTGGATATACTCTCACCAGAAGTTCCTTTGAAGCTTACGACACCAAAGATGAAAATGGAAAGATAACAGACAATGACCTTGTGAAACAGCTCAGTAACACCTCAATGATGTACTTGAGTGAAATTCACAACTCTGGAAGACCAGCTAAAAAAGTCTTGATAACTGGCTTCAAAGATTACCGCTCACTCTTTGAGAGCTACGCTGAAGAGACCATTCTCACATTACCTTTTGTTGATACGGTTGATTTCAAGAACGCTGACTCTGGAAGAGCACTCAACAAGTGGTCTGATTATGATGTGATTCTAATGTTTGCAAACATGAATTTTTCAGCTCAGATGTACTTGGAGCAAGCAAGGTCTGTTTATGGTGGCTCTGTTCAAAGGTTTGGAGCTGATTTCCTCAAAGGTGATATGAGGTTCCATGAAGGGCTTGTGAATGATTATAAGGTTAGAAGCAACCTAGTAGTTATGATTCAAGAGCTTGCAAGACTAAGAATGTACCGCTCTCAAAAGGTTCAAACAGCGGTTGTGTTTGCCAGAAATGAAACCTTCCAGAAGCTACTTCAACAACACTTCCTTGATGGGGGAGCTAAAATTAAAAGGTTGACCAACAAGATACCAGCTCTTGAAGAACGTCTCTCAGTTCGAGAAAAGATAGAGATGGCACTCATTCAGTTGCACTCTGAAGGTCTTGAAGAAGTAACTAACAAAGAGGTTAGAGCCAAAACTGGAATGGTCAGTGAGGATAAAAAGAAAGACAGGGTTTACCAAAAGGATTTTAGCAGAGTGAAAAAGGATGAAAGCTTCCAAGATTTCTTGAAGAGCCAAAACATTCAAGCAAACAAAAGAGGTTTCACCTTCCTAGAACCGCTCCAGAAGGAAACCATTCCAGTTGACCCTAACCCACTTACCAGAGAGGAACTAGAAGAGATTGAATTTGGATGATTGACACAATGATTAAACGATAACTAAAAAGCTGTACTACAGCAGGATGGATTGAAGTGAATGAACTAGGTAACACATTAAGATTGACCAGCTTTCTGGTCTGCAAGGGAGATGATGTAGCTGATAAGACTCAGCAAGACTTCATGGTGGTCTTGCAAAGAGTCCACCGCTCAGGGCACTTGCCCCCTCGTGATGTTAGTAACACCAAGATAAGTAAAGACCGCTGGAAGCCAATTCAGAAGCGTGGAGGAAAGTTGTTCTTGAAATGGTTCCCTTTGTTGGAAACTCTGGAGCAAGTTCCTGAAGGATTCTTTGAAGAAGCCAAGTTCATTAGAACTGATGACCAGTATGTTCCTTATGAAGGGGAAGAACAAGCAAGAACCTTCCTCAAAAGGTACTTGGATGAGGAATGGAAGCGGAGAGACCCTTCAGGGGTAGAAAAGCTCAAGAAACCGCTCATAATTAACCTTTGTCATGCTGTAGTGATTCAGGTTGAGAACTTCAACAAGAATGGAAACCTTATGAGCAAGGGAACTGATTTGGTGCTCTTCAAGCTACCAGTCAAGAAACCTCAGAACTACGCTGAAATGACAGAAGCAACACTTGAGCACCTTCCAGAGGGGATACTCCCAGAAAAGCGGAGAACAGCTGTTAAGCAAGTCTTAACTGTACTCCCTGAACTAGCCCCTGACTCAAGGGATAAGTGGAATGACGCTAGGAAGCACTCAATTGAGATTTGGTACTAAGCCTTGTGAGAGTAACTCAGAGGGTTTTTTGTGATGAAAAAAACAAGCGGAGAGTGATTGATTATGTTTGGTAAAAGCAAGAAGGAACTTGAAAAGGAAATGGATTATGTCAAAGCTATGATTTCAAAGGTTGGCAAAGATAAGGCTGAACTTGAAGCTGAGCTTGAAAGGTTGAACACTCGCAAGAAGCGACTCACAGCTGAACTTGCAAAGTTCCAAACTGAAGAGGAAAACAACCGCATTGTGATTGATTGGAGAAATTAAGGTGGAGCAAAGCTTCACTAAACTCAAAAGAACTTCAAAAAAAACTAAGAGGTGGATGAAGAATGAACAAATTTGAAAAGGAACTACAAGACATTAAACAAGCTCGTAAAGATGAGATTATGGAGAATTACTTGCAACGAATTGAAGAAGAAGCAAAGCTCTCAAGAATGACTCCAGAGGAACGCTATAAGTACCTCTCAGAGAAACAGCTCAAGAGCATACAAGCTTCTGAGAAGAAACGCATGGAGATTTCTGAAGGGCTTAACAATGACAGAATTGACGCTCGCATGAGCCGAGCTGAAGAACACGCTCGTAAGGCTATGGCTGAGATGGAAGTTAACGAGCGAAAACGAAAAGCTCACTCTGAGAGTGTTTGGCAAGAGAAACAGAAACGTAACAAACGCTAATTGGCAACTTGAGGGGAAGAGTGAAAGGAGTCGCACTAAAAAAAGATTCATGGAGGTGCTGGAGATGAAACCAGTAATTTCATTTGAAGAAAGGATTGATTGGATTAAGAAGGAGTACCAGTTCAAGTTGAAGATGATTGAGCTAGAACTAAAAAGCAGAGAGATTGATAGAGAGCTTCAGGAACTGTCTCAGAACGTTCAAATTCGCTCCCAGAGAGCTTAACATAGATTGCTAGAGGATTTTGTGCTCAGAAGGTGGAGGAGACTCTCAGAAACGCTCTGAGGGCTTCTCGCACTAACTAAAAAAGGAGGAAGAAAACATGACTGAAAAACAACTACAAAAAGTACTAGCTCGCATTGAGGAACTAACTGGGAAGGCACTTGACAGAGACCAAGGCTCACTTTCAAAAGCTGAGATTGATGAGTTACGCTCTCTCTTGAAGAAGGTTCATGAAACTAAGAAGAAAAACACTCAAGATGAGAACAAAAAGCTTTCTGAGATTGCCAAAGAAAACATTTCAATGAGCGTCTCAGTGGTCTTTGGAGAAGAAGCCTTAAAGGTTGCTGAAGAGAAGTTCCAAAAGAGTTTACCGCTTCAGGAACGAATGAAGAGTATGAAAACCAAGATGGAGGAACTAGAGAAGTTCTACCAGAAGCAAACTCCAAAGCTTCAAGCTGAAGCGGAACGACTCAAGGAGAAAAACCGAGAGCGTCAGATTCAGGAAGACTACTTGAAAAAGTACAACTACCCACTTTAATTAAACGGAGGATGATATAGATGGATAGATTAGAAGAGATTTTGAATGGAATGAAGGAAGCCATTGATGAGGACAGCTTCTTCTTGTTTATGAATTACATGGATGAACTGGAAGAGTTGAAAGGAACAAAGTTCTTGATGATTGCCCTTGAGAGCTTTGCTCCAACAATTCCAGAAGGGAGCATGATAGACCAGCTCGTTAAGGATTGCAACGAGCTAGACCTAGGAGGTGAAGAGTAATGAAAAGGAATGAACTAAAAAGAGATTTCCCTGAGCTGTTCTTGAAGGTTCAGGAAATGGAGGTTGAAGCTAACAAAGACCGCCACTCTCCTGAGACTAAAAAGGTTTGGGGAGAACTTGGTAAGAGGACTGAAGCTTGTTTCGCATTAGGTCAGAGAGGTGGCAACTACACAGCTTGCTTGAGACCAGTTGTTGAGGGGAAAAACCGCTGTTCCCTCCATGGGGCTTTGGGGAATGAAAATGTCTCTGAAGAGTCAAAGCTCAAGAAGCTTCAAAACTTGAGACCTACAGCTCCCATGGTACATGGTCTTTACGCTGAAAAGGGGAACTTCATTGAGTCACTCACTGAGGGGGAGTTACGCTTCATGGCTTGGTTAGACCAAGAAGTAAGAAGCCACTATGAAGTAGAGTCTGGCATTGGTGATGTGATTCTTGAGGGTCTCTTACATGACGCTATACTCCATTTCCGTTTGCTCAATTCAGGGAGACTTGAAAGAGGTTCAAAGCATACAGCTAAACCCCTTATGGACTTGATGAAAGCTTGTAAAGAGATGGGATGGGTAAAGAAGTCAGACGCTGAGAGACGCACTCACAAGACAGCTCAAGCGGTTGCTGATTTGTTGGCTTTTGCTGATAATTACGAGGATGAAGAAGAGGATAAACAACCGCTAAATTAACTGAGAGCTAAACCCTCTTTGGTTGGTTCAAACAAGGTGCTGAAGGTTCAACAAGAACTGGAGCTTTGAGAGTCAACCTTGATGGTTTACCTTAACAACAAACCCTAGAGAGCTGGTCTATAAGGCTGGCTCTTTTATCTTCCCCCAGAGGTGATTCTTTTGGAAGTAAGAAGCTCATGGACATTTGCAAACAAGCTTGTTATGTTCATTACCACTGATGTGCAAGATTCTCAGGAGTTAAGAGACCTTGTGAACAGGGAGCTTGACAAGTACAACAGAGGATTCACTGAGGTGGTAATTATGGGAACCAACAAAACTTCACTGGTCTTTCCCCTTTGGTGATTTGCCCCCTCACAGGGTTTTACTTGTGGACTCTTGACACCTTCTAGGTGAACGCTGTACAATGGACTTGTAAATTAAAAACTGTACAGCGTTCTCAAGAGGTCAAATGCTTGAGTGACACGCTCTCACTGATAAATCTGGGTTCCTTTCACCTTGACAGGGAAGGGGTCGGGGGTTCAAGTCCCTCACAGGTCATCTGAAAAGCACTTTTATGAAAGTGCTTTTTTTCATGCGCTGACAAAGTGGGATCTAATCGGTAAAATGGGGATAAGCAAATAAATACAGCTATCCTTGATCCTGCTGAAAAGGAGATCATATGAATATTTATCTATTCTGGCTGATTCAGTTAACCTGGGGTTTATTAATTAATATTCCCGGTCTACTCATTTCATTGATTTTCATATGCTCAGGGAAAAAACCGAAGCTGTTCAATCAGGCGGTTTATTTTGAAACGGGAGAAAAATGGGGAGGCGTTAATTTTGGAGGGTTCTTTTTTGTTCAAAAAGATGCTTCTGAAAGGCTGAAATCCCACGAGTACGGTCACTGCTTTCAGAACCTTTACCTGGGTCCATTGATGCCATTTGCTGTAACGATCCCTTCAGCTTTCCGCTACCACATCCGGGCATATAGAATGAAAAAAGGGTCACCCTTAAAACCTTATGATTCCTTCTGGTGTGAATCCTGGGCAACAAGGTTAGGCGAAAAACATTCGCATTCATCATAAAAAAGCATCCAGGGATCGGAGAAAGATCCGACGCCGGGATGCTTTTTATTATGCTTTTGCAGTTTGAAGATTATCTTTATCTTTTCTCTTCCATACAAACTGAAGAACAAGCAGTGCAACAAACAGCCCTGCACCAAGCAGGTCAGTGATGCCCTCAGGGTAAATCAGCATAAGTCCTGCAGTCAGTGCAAGAACTCTTTCAATTGGATGTACCGGTCTGTACCAGTAACCAATTACTGCTGCACCAATTGCTGTCATGCCGGCAAGTGCCGTTACGACTGATAATGTAATTTCCCCTGCATTTGTATCAATCAGCAGCAGCTGAGGAGAAAGAACGAACATATATGGGATGATAAATGCGCCAATGGCTAGCTTGGCGGCATTGATCCCGGTTCGTATCGGCTCCCCGCCTGATACCCCTGCGGCGGCAAACGCCGCGAGCGCTACCGGTGGTGTAATATCAGCCACGATTCCAAAGTAGAATACGAATAAGTGAGCAGCCAGCGGTGGAACGTCAAGCAGGATCAAGGCTGGTGCTGCGATTGTTGCTGTAATCACATAGTTCGCAGTGGTTGGTGATCCCATACCAAGTATAATCGCTGCAAACATTGTGAAGAACAACGTCAACAGCAGGATCCCGCCAGAAAGGTCTACAAGTCCGTTAGCAAGCTTCAGACCAAGTCCTGTACGTGTAACAACCCCTACAATAATACCTGCACAGGCTGTTGCCACAGCAACAGATAACGCAGTTCTCGCACCATCTGCGAGTCCATCGAAAAACTTTCTGATGTTAATACGTGTATCTTTACGGATCATGCTGACCAGTATTGTAATCACGATTGAATACAATGCTGCTCTAATAATTGAATTACCATCAAGCAGTAAGAAAATAACTGCAAAGATTGGAGTTAATAAATAAATCTTTTTTAGCACTACAGATTTTTTTGGAATTTCTGAGTCAGGTAATCCTGTCAGACCAATTCTTTTAGCTTCAAAGTGTGTAATGATCCAGATACCTGCAAAATATAATAAAGCAGGAATTGTAGCAGCTTTGGCAATTTCCCAGTACGTAACGCCGCCAATGAATTCAACCATCAGGAACGCTGCCGCACCCATGATCGGCGGCATCAGCTGTCCACCGGTAGAAGCGGCTGCCTCTACACCACCGGCAAATTCTTTTCTGTAACCAAGCCGTTTCATCATCGGAATTGTAAATGAACCCGACGTTACCACGTTTGCTACAGAACTACCGCTGATTGTTCCCTGCATCGCACTCGAGAAGATCGCTACTTTAGCAGGTCCACCGACTGCTTTACCCGCGAATGCCACGGCAAGGTCATTAAAGTACTGCCCAATTCCCGTTTTTACAAGGAAAGCTCCAAATAACAGGAACAGGAAGATGAATGTTGCTGATACATATAATGGTGTACCAAATATACCTTCTGAAGAAATAAACATTGTATTAACTAAACCTTCCAGGTCAAGCCCTCGGTGACGCAGGAAGCCCGGCATCTGAGGACCGAATAAAGCGTATGCCATAAAGGTCACTGCGATGATCATGATTGGAAGACCGACAGCACGTCTGGTTGCTTCAAGTACTAACAGAATCGCAATCAGCCCTGTCCAGAAATCCAGAGGTGAAATTGAACCGATTGTATTTACAATCCGGTCTTCATTCAGCGGATAATAGGCACCTACCCAAATTGATAACAGCGCCAGAATACTGTCATACCATGTGAGTTTATTGTGTCCAACCTTCTTTTTTGAAACAGGGAAAAGAAGAAATACTAAAGTAAGTGCAAAACCTAAGTGTATAGATAATAGCGTCTGCCTTGGAATTGACTGTGTAACGGCAGCATAGATCTGAAAAACAGAGAATGCGATTAGTCCGATAAAGACGACCCAATTCAGGATCCCTTCATACTGTTTCGTTCTCGAATCCGGATCATATTTTGCCAGCAGATCCTTCTGTTCTTTTTCGCCAAACTGTTCTTCATCTTTATGCTCCAGTTCAGCTTTGTTTTTATCCTCAGTCATCCATTCCAACTCCTCTCAATAACTCTATCAATGTTAATTGTTTAATAGATATTATAATAAATGTTCCAGGCTCAATATAGTCATGCAGGGCATAATCCTTGTCACGATAGTGAAATACATGACTGACTACAACCTGACTTGTATGCAGATTAATAGATGGAAATACCCGATTCATATTTTCGATCCTGTACTTCCCATCTTTTTCAACAAATTCTTCGCCTTCGTACATGGCATTTGATGGCATACCAATTGCCATATCTTCATATTCGAGTGCCACTTGTTTTACATCGTTTTGCTGTGTGATTTCGTAATAATCAATCACTTCTGATTGATGAATAGAATGTGTATAGCTTAACTGAAAACTGTTTTCGTCTGATACGGGGATATAGCTGATCAGTTCTCCTGATTGCTGGTGGTGAAATGTGATCGCTTGTCTGAATGGCAGAAATACAGCAGCAAAAAATACTCCTGTCATCACAATGACCACAATAGGAATCATTTTTTTCTTCTGCATTTCATTTACAACTCCATAAGAATGGGCAAACAGGTCCTTTTGGGACCTGTTTGCCACATCATATTTCATTCAAAGGTGTATTATTGCTCGTCGTAGTAACGCTGAGCACCCGGGTGTACATCGATTCCGATTCCCTCTAGTGCAGTATCAACAGTAATAAATTCACCTTTAGGGTGAGTAATAGAGTCTGTGTTTTCGAAGATTGCTTTTGTGATGTCATAAACTACATCATCTGAAAGCTCAGAAGATACAGCAAGCATCGCCTGAACAGCTACAGTTGGAACTGCTTCTTCAAGACCATAAGTGCCTGAAGAGACTTCATCCTCTGAATAGAATGGGTATTCATCCATCAGTGTCTGAGCCATATCAGCTTCGATTGGTACAATAACAACATCAACCTGAGCAGCAAGTCCTTCTACAGCTCCAGTTGGCGTGCCACCAGTGATAAATGCCGCATCAATAGATCCATCCTGGATTCCAGTTGTAGAATCATCAAATGAAAGGTTTTGAACGTCCATATCATCAAATGACATACCGTGAACTTCTAGAATCTGTTCAGCATTCAGACGTGTACCTGAACCTGACTCACCAACTGATACAGTCATACCAGCAAGGTCTTCAACTGATTCAATCCCTGAATCAGCAGTTGTTACGATCTGAATTGTTTCAGGGTAAAGCGTTGCAAGCCCCTGGATTGTTTCGATTGGTGCATCGAACATTTGTGTACCTTCAACAGCGTAAGAAGCGATATCCGTTTGAACAAACGCAATTTCAACTTCCTCGTTATCGATCATTGCCATGTTTTCAGCTGAAGCGTTTGAAGTATTAGCAGTTGTAGTAATCCCTGTTTCATCTTCAATCAGCTGTGCAAATGTTCCACCAAGCGGATAGTATGTACCGCCAGTACCGCCAGTAGCGATATTGATAAACTCAGGCTGTTCAGAACCGCCTTCACCATCTCCACTGCCGCTGTCATCCCCGCCGCAGGCAGCAAGAATCATTGATACTGCCAGTAGCAATATCATACTTAAATAAAACTTTTTGTTTTTCAAAGTAGTTCCCCCTCCTTATAAAATTGCATAACTACGTATACTATTTTATCACGCAATATTACATTTGTGTCAAACTTAAATCATTTTGTATCTGGTTATTATTTCTGCAAATACTGATAAACCAATTATGGAAACGCTATCTATTCCATGACATTCATGACATCTCATGTAAAAAAGATTGCAATTTCATGGGAGGGTTTGTATAAATTTTGTATAGTATTATTCGTCTTCTATAATTCTTCTTTCACTTTTCGGCAGATTTTCTTCAATATCTCTCAGCCTGTGTGCAAGTCTTGAAGATGCATTTGCCGCAATCGCTGCTACCATGTCATCAAGAAACGTATGGATTCCTCCGCCTCTTTTTGTATCAAGCTTTTCAATAATGCCGATTTTGTTCTTATCAAGATGACCGAATGTTGTAACAGCAATACTGCCATAACCTAATGAAGCCCCGAGTGCAATTGTTTCATCTACACCAAAAAGGCCTTCATCTGTTTCGACAAGTGACTGGAGCGGTTCTGAAAGCTTTTTCTGCTCTGCAAGCCGATCCAGTTCAACTGCAACAAGGATCGCGTGCTGCATTTCTCTTTTCAGCAAAACCTTTTCAACACTCTCAATACACTCATCATGCTTTAGTTTTTCATTATAAGGACCCTGCATTTCATAGACGATTTCTGCAATATCATTAATGGTAACGCCCCGCTCAATTAATACATTATGAGCTGCCTGCGTCACATCATGCGAATGGACTCTGTCGTTTTTATTCTTCATCATAAAATCTCCTTTAGTCATTGTATTTAAGCTTTGTTTAAGATTAATGTTGTTTCTGCACAGCTGGTGATTCTCGCTGCAGGGGGAATCCTGCGGAAAAACGATCGTGAAAAACCCCGGAAGGCAGTGCTCTTCTGCCTGAGGAGGCTTGAGCGTTCGTCCTCGGAAAGCGTCCCCCTGAAGTGGAAATCAACAGCCCACTTAAACAAAGCCTATATTTAATCGATTCAAACGATCAGGTTTTAACTATACCGGAAAGTAGAATTTGATAACTGTATAGACTGATATGATACAATCTATTTGTAAACGCTTCAAACTTTTTTTGTAACAGGGAGGATTTCTGATGCCTAAGACAGGAACAGTAAAAGAACATCAGCTATACAGTGAGGCGCTCGGGGAAGAAATGAATTTACTGGTCTATCTTCCTCACAACTATTCGCCTTTATATAAATACACGGTGCTGATTGCTCAGGATGGAAAGGATTATTTCCAGCTTGGCCGTGTGCCGAGACTGCTGGATCAGTTAAATGAAGATGAAAAAATTGAAAATCTGATTTTTGTAGGGGTCCCCTATAAAAATGTAAAAGACCGCTATGAAAAATATCACCCGGGCGGCAGTCAGCATGATGCTTATGTCCGCTTTATTGCAAGAGAGCTGGTACCTTTCATAGATGACCAGTACCCTACCTATAACATCGGTATTGGACGGGCCTTAATCGGCGATTCACTGGCAGGTACTGTATCTTTCCAGGCAGCTTTGAAATATCCAAACACTTTTGGGCGTGTCATTATGCAGTCCCCTCTGGTGAATGAGGATGTCATTGAGAATGCACAAAAATTCACTGATGTTCAGCTGATTAATTTTTACCACATTATCGGGACCGGTGAAACTTCAGTTAAAACGACCAATGGATCGGAAGCAAACTTTCTTGAGCCTAACAGAGAACTTCATCAGGTAATGAAAGATAAAAATTACAGTGTGTTTTATGATGAATTTAACGGTGAGCATTCATGGAAATACTGGCAGCCTGATCTGGCTCGTGTAATGGAAAAAATGTTTAGAAAAACTTCTTATTAAACGACGCAATATTCAACTATTTGTCTGATATAATTGTATGAGAAACTGATTATTTTATGACGTTAAAGAGGAGGTTGACAATAATGAAGTTTGGTATCGCAGTATTCCCTTCAAAAAAATTACAGGATCTTGCTAACTCTTACAGGAAACGCTATGATCCGCACTATTCACTGATTCCGCCTCATTTGACTCTTAAAGAGCCATTTGATGCAACAGATGATGAGATTAATGTAATTGCAAAAAAGTTAGGTGATGTAGCTAATCATGCAGAGCCTTTTACATTAAGAGCATATAAAATCAGCTCATTTCAGCCTGTAAATAATGTTATTTACATGAAGGTTGATGCTGTACCTGAACTGATGAATCTTTATGAAGCCCTTCACAGCAGTGATTTCGGCGGGAAATCACAATATTCATTCGTTCCTCATATCACCATCGCCCAGAAGCTGTCTAATGATGAACATTCAGATGTATACGGTTCACTGAGAATGGCCGGCGTTGATCATGAAGAAACTGTTGACCGTTTCCATTTGTTATACCAGCTTGAAAACGGGTCATGGACTGTATACGAAACTTATCGTTTAGGTGGCGACAGCTGATGTTTGTAAAGAATGTTGAAACAGATGAGGAATTGCAGGATGCATACCAGGTACGAAAAGAGGTATTCGTTAAAGAACAACAGGTCCCTGAAGAATTAGAGCTTGATCATTTTGATCAGACCGCTGCCCATTTTGTTCTTTATTCTGAAAATCAGCCGGCAGGTGCCGGTCGTTTCAGAATGAAGGATGGAAAAGGGAAAGTTGAAAGAGTGTGTGTGTTAAAAACACTTCGCGGGAAGCACGCAGGCGTTCTATTAATGACAGAGATTGAACAGCATGCAAAAAATTCAGGTATTCAGGCTTTGATCCTGAATGCACAGACACATGCACTTGGCTTTTACGAAAAACTTGGCTACCATGTTATCTCTGATGAGTTTATGGATGCCGGTATTCCCCATTACACGATGCAAAAAGACTTACAATTATCATAAAAAAGCAGCTGCATGATCGCAGCTGCTTTTTATACTATTTAAATAGATGCATTAAAGTTCTGTCCTTTACCTGTTACCTTTGGAATCAGATGTGGTGGAATTGTCTGGATGTGAAAGATAGGCGCATCACCGCTTTTAAAATCACTTTCACGTTTCTTAGCTTTTCTGTCCAATTTCTCCTCAAGCTCTTCTTCAAAATCTCTGTCAGATCTGCGAAGCGGATTGACTCTTTGAACAGGCGTTAAGTAGTACGGATCGTAATCCTTCATTGTGACTCTCTCGGCGTACTGTTGGTACTGCAGCTGATTTACTGGTGCGATATAGCCCATTCTTATCACCTCCGAATACTATTTAATATTACCTTTTTTACATAAAATTAAACTTCCTGATATACTTTTCGAACATTAGCTGATTTTTATAAGGGTTATTTTTTATTAATCATATTAGACAGTGTCTGATAATCAAGTTTTTCCCCTTTTGCTGTAACTGTTTTCGCAATTTTTTCTTCCATTTCTTTAGTAATTGGTTTCCCTGCAGCTGATGCTACCTGACGTACCAGCTTTTTAACGGTTTGTTCATCGTTGAAATCCGCGTGCTGAAAAGCATTGGCAAGCGCAAAAATCTGATCCATATTAACCCCGGTTTTATTCTCTATCTTTTTAAAAAAAGCATCATTCATATTTAACCCTCCCTTTGATTGTCAAAAGCCACCCCATACCGGAGTGGCTTTCGCGCTTAATAGTAGAAGCTCGCGCCAACAATAACTAACAGAATGAAAAGCACAACAATCAGCACAAACGTAGAGCCGCCATTGTACCCGCCATAATTGCCATATCCACAGTTGCCGTACATACCTTCACCCCCTGACTTCTATATTCTATGTAGAAGATATATAGAAAGAGTGGGCATACGTTCAGGCTTTCGGTTTAAATATAAGTGCACCAATAAACCCGAAAATAATTGCTGCGGAGATACCTGAGCTTGTGACTTCAAACATGCCTGTCATGACGCCAATAATGCCGTGCTTCTCTGCTTCCTGCATTGCACCGTGCAGCAGTGCATTGCCAAATGAAGTGATTGGAACGGTTGCCCCTGCTCCTGCAAAATCGATAAGCGGTTCATATAATCCAAACGCTTCGAGCAGCGCCCCGCTGACGACCAGCGCACTGAGCGTATGTGCAGGCGTCAGTTTCAACACATCCATCATTAATTGTCCAATTACACAAATCAATCCACCGACAACAAATGCCCAGAAAAACATTGGGATCATCCTATTTCACTCCTTTTATTGGACTGATCAGCGATACAGCATGAGCGATACAGGGAATGGTTTCTTTTTGCTGGAAGGTCAGTGGAGATAAGAGCGCGCCAGTTGCCACGACTAAAATTCGGCTGACAGCACCCGAAGCTAATTGATTTAAAAAGTAACTGTACACCATAGCAGCCGAACATGCCGGACCACTTCCTCCTGCCATCACCTCTTCAATCCCCTCATAAATCAGTTTTCCGCAATCTAAAAATTTTTCATCTGTTAAATGAATATGTTTTTTATTCAATATATCCTTTACAGTCGCATGACCGATCTCAGCTAAATCTCCAGTAATAATGTAATCGTAATCCTCCGGTGTTTCACCGCACTGCTTCAGGTGTCTCTCAATGACATCTGCTGCGGCAAGTGACATGGCAGCTCCCATGTTAAAGGGATCAGTGACATTTATATCCTGGACTCTGCCAATAGTTGCTTTTTCTATATATGCCATAGAGTTTTCACGACTGCCACTAACAAGGACTGCACCTGCTGCTGTAACCGTCCATTGTGCTGTAGGCGGCTTTTGTCCACCATACTCAGTTGGATACCTGAATTGTTTTTCTGTTGCTGCGTTGTGACTTGATACTCCAGTTAATACATACTCTGTGAATCCCCCATCTACAAGCGCTGCTGCTAATGCTAATCCTTCCATAGAACTTGCACATGCACTGAAAATTCCTAAGTAAGGGATTTCTAACGTTCTTGCTGTTATACTGCTCGGTGTAATCTGGTTAATCAAATCGCCCGAAATGAAACAATCAACGTCTTCTCTCTTCATATTTACTTTTTCGAGCACCTTATTTGAAACAGTCTCCATTAATTTCCGCTGTGCTTTTTCGAACGTTTTCTCACCCATATATAAATCTTCAAAAAAAGTATCAAACGAAGCTGAATATGGACTTTTTTTTTCAAAAGGACCTGCTGCTACTGCAGACGATATGATTGATGGATGCGAGTAAAAATGCCATGTTTTCATTCAGATGACTCCTATCTGAATCAGAATTGTTTTTACAAGTGCAATAAAAAAAGCTGATACAACACCAAATACAATGACTGACCCTGCAAGCTTAAAAATATTTCCCCCGACTCCAAGTACCAGCCCTTCACTTCTGTGTTCAATTGCAGCACTTATAACAGCATTACCAAACCCTGTTACCGGTACTGCACTTCCCGCTCCGGCAAACTGACCGAGCTTTTGATAAAGACCAAACCCTGTAAGCAGCATTGAGAAAAACACCATAATCGCTACTGTTGGATTTCCTGCGGTTTGTTCGGTAAAGGGGAAATAGCTAATTAATAACAGCGTCACAACCTGTCCGATCGTACATATAAAACCACCTACTAAAAATGCTTTTAGACAGTTTATCAGTACAGGTCTTTTAATCTCATTCTGTTCTGCAGCATCTTTCGACTGCCTGACCCATATATCAGCCACATTCATCACCTCTTACGTCATTTCTTTTTTCAATTTAATGATCTTTTCAATTTCATCCATCGCTTCTTTCTCACTTAATGAGTTGGACGCCCACTTATCTGAAAGGTCATATAATTCAAGAAAGATTTTATAATCACTTGAAAGCACGATTTCTTTATTCGGATACTTCTCTTCGAGCCAGGCTTTCATTTCTTTTTCAATTTCTTTCATTTGAAAGCGGTGGAGGTGTTTTACTTTATAACTGACAACCAGCGTTGAATCTGCAGCTACTACAACAGAATCATACAGCTCTTTAGTGTCCTCTATATGTTCTGCAACCTCTTTGATCGTACCGTTCTCACTATCATGAATTTTGACATGGACAGGTCCAGTCTGCTCAAGCGCAGCACAGCCGGACAATAAAACTAAGCAGATCGCCGGTAAAATAAACTTTTTCATCGAATCGCCTCTTTGCCGTTCGGAATAGACATAGTTTGTCTTACTCTGAAGGTTTTATGCCTAATTTTAAAAAACACGGCAAATGACCACTCTCCTGACGTGCGGCTTGAATAAAGTATATAGAATTCAAGTAAAGGAGGAGAAAAAATGAGTTGTGGCAAAAGAAATGAAGTCGGCGGAGCAGGCGATCATCACCACCACCGTAATTGTGTATGTGAGGTTGTACGTGCGATAAAAGATATCCAGGACAATGCTGTTGATGTTGATTGTCAGCCGTGCTTAACAGATTGTTTTTTAGAGCCGCTTGGGGATCTGGTTGCGCCTTCTAGAAGACGCCGGGCAGATACACGCGTATTTACGCTGAAAACCAAAGATGGGTCACCGTTCCATGCATTTTATAAGGACACTGACTTTAAAGATCATGATTGCATCTCAGTATTTTTCAGAGTTGAATCAATTTTTGATGGATGCTGTGCTACACTTCGGGTACTTGAGCCGAGAGACCATGATGGCAAAGAAGTTGACCTTCTGAACGAATGCGGTACTAAAATTAAGCTGAGCAAGCTTTGTAAAGTAGTTGATTTTGATTCTACTGACAGCTGTGTAACTGTTGACCTGAGCTGCTTCTGTGCGGTTCAGTGTATTAAAGACGTAAACCTTGGGATTTGTGACTAATTAGGGTTTCTCCCTGATCTTTCTCTGCAAAAAGACATCCTGATTACAGGATGTCTTTTTAGCATGCGGAATTAAGTTTTAATAAATCGTAATGTCATTCAGTTCGTTTGTGCTTATACTGACACCTTCACCTTTAAGTGTTTTGACTATAACACTGTTTTGATCCTGATTTGATAGCACACCATAAATTTCACTGCCATCATCTTTTAGAAAACGGCACTGAAATGGGGCTCTCCTTCCTTCAAAAGCCCCAAGGTATTCCAGTTTTTCAGAAAGATTCATTTTTTTAAATGGCTTAAGTTCTTTAAAGGTAAATTTTTCTTTCTCACGTTCAACTTCAATCGGTGGAGGTTTTTCAATGGCAGTTTCTTCTACATACCCAAGTGGGGCTACTTTTGCTTTTTTAACAGGTGTTTTTTCATGAACTGACGGGGCCTGATAGTAGTGCTGCATGACAGGCTTAATTTCAGGAAACTCCGGCTGGTTGACATAAAGAAGCGGACGCCCCTTTTTGTGCAATACCTCACTCCCTTTAACGGTTAGTGATTCATTATATGTACGATGTATGAGTAGTATTCAACATTATGAGTTGGCGTTGTGTTTTGAAGGTTCGACGGGAAATAGTGAATGTTCAATGGGAAATAACCGGTTTTCGGCTTATAAAATCTGAGGTTCGCGACTTAGATGCGTTTATCGACGCAAAACCCATCATGTTCACCACTTAGGGTCATTTCCCCTATGCCGATGCTAAGCCAACCCTCTTGAGACAGCAAAAAAAGCTTATCAGCAAATGCCGATAAGCCTTTTGATTAACCTACAATATGATAACCCGAATCTACGTGAAGGTTTTCTCCAGTCATTCCGCGTGAATAGTCACTGAATAAGAATGCTGCAGTATCGCCCACTTCTTCAGGCGTGGTATTTCGTTTTAGAGGTGCTTTCTCTTCAATTTCTTTTAAAATTGAGTTAAAGTCATTAATTCCTTTAGCTGATAGTGTTCTGATTGGACCTGCTGAAATTGAGTTGACACGGATATTATCTTTACCCAGGTCACCTGCAAGATATCGGACACTTGCTTCAAGTGAAGCTTTAGCTACACCCATTACGTTGTAATTAGGTAGGATGCGCTCTCCACCAAGGTAAGTCAGTGTCACAATACTTCCGCTTTCTGTCATTAGCGGACGTGCTTCTTTCGCAACAGCAGTCAGTGAATACGAGCTGATGTTATGTGCAAGAAGGAAATTATCACGGTTCGTATTTGTATACTCACCCTGCAGATCTTCTTTGACAGCGAATGCAATGCAGTGTGCAAATCCGTGGATTGTACCGACATTTTCTTTAATCGTTTTAAAGCATGATTTGATTTCCTCATCATTTGTGATATCACATGGCAAAATCAATTCATGATTACCCTTTAATGTGCGGACAAGGTCACGCACAGGTTTTTCAAAGCGTTCTCCTGCATATGTAAAAACTAAATTTGCGCCGGCTTCATCAAGTGATCTTGCAATCCCCCAGGCAATACTTCTTTTGTTGGCAACACCCATTACAACAATTGTTTTTCCTTCTAATGATAAGCTCATTTTGTCCTCCTTGTTTAGAACAAGTTATTAGTACCTGATACTAACTTAACACATTTAAATGAATGGAGGCAATGTTTATCTAACTTACAGAAAAGAAGAGAGCTGGATTTGCCCGACTCTCTTTAACTGGTTCGCTGAGCTTCAGGCGGATGCTTTCTGCGGGCATGCGGTGAGCCCCTTTTCCGCCACTGGCGTCGCCGCCTTACGCTCCCTCCGCTCACCTCTACTTCCATTTAGTACCTAATTAATATGTTATTAAGAAACTAACATCATTTAAATACTAAATTAAAGATAACTCATAAACGTTGTAGCGATTCCAAAGTAAATCAAAATACTGATAATATCGTTAATCGTTGTGATAAACGGGCCTGATGCTACGGCCGGGTCAATGTTGAACCTGTGCATAACAAGCGGCACGAGTGACCCTGCAAGTGTTGCAACGATCAATGATGCAAAGATCGAGAAGCCAACCAGAAGTCCAAGGAAAAATGAACCCTGCCAGACATATACGATCCCTGTAACCAGAATACCGCAGACTGTACCGGTGATCAGACCTGTACCTGCTTCTCTCATAATAAGTTTCATCTTACTCTCATCTTTTATATCACCTGTAGCAATACTTCTGACTGCGACAGCAAGTGCCTGTGTTCCTGTATTTCCTGCCATCCCTGCTATCAGTGGGATGAATACGGCGAGAATGGCTACCTGTTCAAGCGTATCTTCAAAGCTTCCGATCAGGTTAGCTGTCAGCATACCGAGAAATAATAATGCGATCAGCCATGGCAGACGCTTTCTTGCTGCTCTGATTGGTGTCCGGTCACGTGAATCCATATCTGAGATCCCGGCAAGCTTGGAGTAGTCATCAGAAGCTTCTTCGTCTAAAACATCGATGATATCATCGACAGTGATGATCCCGAGCAAATGCTGCTGGAAATCCACAACCGGCAACGCAAGAAAGTCGTAATCTTTCATCATTCTCGCGACATTTTCCTGATCTTCACTCACTGAAACAGACACAACTCTGTCTGACATAATTTCTTTGATCAATCGGTCCTCTTCTGATGTGATCAAATCTCTGAGTGAAACAACTCCGACAAGCTTTCTGTCTTCATTTATAACGAACGTATAGTAAATCGTTTCAGCATCCGGCGCTTTATTTCTTAGAATGGCCATTGCTGAGCGGACGGTTGAATGTTCAGGAATTGAGATAAATTCCGTGGTCATGATGGAACCGGCAGTATATTCCTCGTAATGAAGAAGGTTTTTTATTTCTTTTGCCGAGTCCTGATCCATTATCGTTAAATAACTGGCTGCCTGATCTTTATTTAATTCATTCAATACGTCTACTGCGTCATCCGTATACATATGTGAAAGTGTATCTGCAGCATACTGGGCATTCATTTCAGCAAAAAGCGGTTCATAATCCTCATCGTCCGCTTCGATATTTTCAATAATTTCTCCCATTTCTTCAGGAGATAGATATTCATAAATTTTCACCCGCTGCCGAGGGTTCAACCTGAAATAAAACTGGGCCCGGTCATAAGGATGCAGATTAAAGTACTCGTCCCTAAACACATCAAACTCATTATTTTCAAGCGATTTTATTAAATAGTCTTCATCAATAACTGTTTCTTTTTCTAGTTCCTGTTCAGCCATTTAATCCACACTCCTTTCTTTCTGGCAAAGCAGCCGTTAAGTGTTATTTACGTCTGACAGATGGTACACTGAGAAATAATCGGATATAAATAAGCACACTTTATATAGATATCGCTTTTTATTAAAAAAATCAATGGTTTTTACCCTTAAGGAGGCAGACATGCAAATAGATATTATTGGTGATATTCATGGTTGTCATGATGAGTGGGTTTCTTTAACGAAAAAGCTTGGCTATTCCTGGGAAACCGGTTTGCCTGTCCATCCCGGAGGCAGGCATCTCGCATTTGTCGGTGACCTGACAGATCGAGGTCCTGATTCAGTGCAGGTTATTAGAGATGTTTTCTGTGTGGTAAAAGAACATCATGCTTTTTATGTACCCGGGAATCACTGTAATAAGCTTTACCGCTATCTTAAAGGGAATAATGTAAAACTGATTCATGGACTTGAGACCACTGCCGCTGAGCTTGAGCGGCTTTCTGAAAAAGATAGAAAAGAAGTCACTGAACAATTTTTAACACTATATGAAGAAGCACCACTGTATCATGTGCTCGATCATAAGCGGCTGGTGATTGCACATGCCGGCATCAGAGAGGAAGATATCGGCCAGTTCAATAAACGTGTAGCTGTTTTTGTACTGTATGGTGATATTACCGGAGAGAAAAATGAAAAAGGCCTGCCTGTCAGAAAAGACTGGGCAAGGCATTATAAAGGTAAACCCTGGGTTGTTTACGGTCATACACCTGTTCATGAGGCAAGGTTTAAAAATCGCACTGTTAATATTGATACCGGGGCTGTATTCGGTAACAAGCTGACCGCTCTCAGATATCCTGAAATGGAAATCATCTCTGTTCAATCGTCAAAGACTTATAATCCTGAAAAGTTCAGGGATGATGAGCTGATATAAAATTTAACCTTTTATGTTAACTTTCTTCATCAGTCCTACTATATCAGCTGGCAAGGGCGAGTTTATTTCAAGGTTTCCCCCGGTAACCGGATGAGCCAGTGTCAGCTTTTTACAGTGCAGGGCCTGTCTTCCTATTAAGTCACACTTTCCACCATACAAATCATCACCTGCAAGCGGATGACCAAGCCAGGACGCGTGGACCCTGATCTGATGAGTTCTGCCTGTTTCCAATTTGAAAGATAACATTGTATGCCGGTCACCTGCAGACAGTTTTTTAAAGTGAGTCACTGCACGTCTGCCTCCGCTGTCCACCATTCTTGTAATGATACTGCCCGGTTCACGTGCAATCGGCTGATCGATTGTACCCGAGTCTTGTAAAACCGTCCCCTCAGCAATTGCAATATATTCTCTATTCACCAGATTTGACTGCTGCATCTCACTGAGCAGGTGATGAATGTGCGCATACTTGGCAGCAAGCACGACCCCTGACGTATCTTTGTCGAGCCTGGTGACAATATGAATCCCAGCTGCGATCCCCTGCCCGTCATAATAGCCTGCCAGCGCATTTGCAAGTGAGCCGGTCTGAGCATCACGCGAAGGTATTGTATTCATGCCAGCCGGCTTAAAGACGGCCAGCAGCCAGTCGTCTTCATATAATACTTCCAGGTTCAGATCTTCAGGGATTAAGGAGTCGCTTCTGGTCTCCGGCGGAAAATAAATTTTCACCTGATCCCCCGTCTGACATCTCCTTCTCACTGTTACTTCTTCACCGTTTAAGAAGATTCCGCCACCATCATATTTAATAGCTGTCAGACCCCTTTTTGAAATACCTTTAAGTCCTACATATTCACGCAGCAGTAAGTTATGTTCTTCTGCTCCTACTATCCACTCCATCATTAAACGTTTATCCATCAATGAACGAGTCATGTACTCTTTTCCAGAATGGGAATGGTCTGAACCTTGCGAACCTGATTTTTTCATCAGCGACACGATACTGGATAGATTTCACATCTTTATGAACGAGTGTCAAATGATCAATTGTAATCATGAAGTCAGAACGGTTCACCGGTTTTAACATACACGTATGATGTGCCGGCATAATGAGTGGAGAGCCGACTGTTCTGAAAACCCTGTTGTTAATGGATGCCATTTCAGCTAATTGAATTGAAGGCAACGATGGATGGATAATTGCACCGCCGAGCGCTTTATTATAGGCAGTGGACCCTGAAGGTGTAGATAGACAAAGCCCGTCCCCTCTGAATACTTCAAAGTGCTGACCTCTGATTTCAACGTCCATGACGAGCGTGCCGTCCACACTTTTAACAGTAGATTCATTCAATGCGAGGTAGCGTGTTTCACGTCCTCCATTTTTATAGCGGATAATCGCTTCCATCAAAGGGTATTCAATAATTTGATAAGGTGTTTTTGCAATTGCAATCACAAGTTTTTCTATTTCATCAGGCACCCAGTCAGCATAGAAGCCGAGGTGACCAGTATGTACACCGACAAAAGCTGTTTTGGACAGACGGGAGCTGTACCGGTGGAAAGCGTAAAGCAGTGTACCGTCTCCACCGACCGATATTACGATTTCAGGTTCCTTTTCATCGTATTCGAGATTAAAATCCTTCAAGTAAGTGCGCATCTTATGCATCAGTGCATTTGATTTTGCGTCACCTTTAGATGTGATAGCAAATTTCATCGTGTCTCTCCTCCATTCCATTCATTTTTCCGGTGATCCTTGTGCTGGTTCTCTTTCTTTTTCTGAAAGAAAGCCTGCGCTTCCTGTATTTCTTCTCTGATCTCAGACATTTCTTCATCAAGTCTGAAAGCCGCTTCAGCAGCACGCTGGAGTCTGTTTTGGATATCTTCAGGGAATTGCCCCTGGTATTTATAATTTAATGAATGCTCAATTGTCGCCCAGAAATTCATGGCAAGCGTTCTGATCTGAATCTCAGCAAGAATTTTTCTTTCACCATTAATCGTCTGCACGGGGTATTCAATGACAACATGATAGGATCTGTATCCACTTGATTTCTTGTGCGAAATATAATCCTTTTCCTCAACAATCATAAAATCCTTACGCTGTCTCAGCAGTTTAACCACTTTTTCAATGTCATCTACAAACTGACACATCATTCTTAGCCCTGCGATATCCTGAATCTGATAGGCAAGCTGGTTAAATTCATGCTCTGAAATCTCTTTTTCCCTTGCTTTATCTAAGATGCTTGCAATGGGCTTTACCCTTCCTGTTACAAATTCAATCGGGGAATGAGTTTGTTCAAGTTGAAATTGTGTGCGCATCCCTTTTAATTTAATTTTCAATTCATCTACAGCCTGTTTATAAGGCTCAAGAAATGTTTCCCATTTCATCAGCATCACCCCGTAAGTTTGTCTAACTCAGGTTTTTCCAGTCCAATAGTTGCCTTTACATTTTATCACAGAGCCCCGCCGCTTTCACCTTCCCATTGAATTTTCAATAGAAACACTCCATAATGTGAGTATTAACGAAAAGGGGCGTTTACTGTGCAGGAGCTCGAAATAGAATTTAAAAATCTGCTAACTAAAAACGAATATATAAAGCTTTATCAGGATTTTGAAATGGAGGAACCGGTTCAGCAGGTCAATCATTATTTTGATACCCCTCTTTTTCATCTGAAAGATGCTCATTCCGCATTGAGAATCCGTGAAAAATCAGGAAAGCTAACACTCACGCTGAAACAACCTGTAGAAGAAGGTTTACTTGAAACCCATCAGTCAATTTCGAGACTAGATACCGAGGACATGCTCTCAGGCGGCGGTCTGATCGGAGGAGAAATTGCTGAACTACTAAAGCTGATGAATATAGCGCCACAGGATATTGTGCACTTTGGATCACTTGAGACAAGCCGGACTGAAAAGGAATATAAAGGCGGTTTACTCGTGCTTGATCACAGCACTTACCTTGGACACGAGGATTACGAACTGGAATATGAAGTACCTTCTTATGCTGAAGGAAAAGAAAATTTCCTGTCATTACTAACGTCCTACAAAATTCCGGTAAGAGATACCGATAATAAAATTAAACGGTTTTATAAAGCACGCTTTAAGTAAAAGGAGGAGAACCATGAATATTGACTCGATCAATCAGCTGATGCAAATGCGGGCAATGCGTACACTCGGATCAGAGAACCCGGAGACAAGTGCCCAAAACTTTTTTCAGCTGATGCAGCAGAGTATGAATGTGAATCCAAATCAGCTCGGATCTGTAGCAAGTCTTGTGGAACAGCATCAATTGCAAAATGCCATGCCGCTTCAGTCCCCAACGACCCAATTACCGATTCAATCTCCTATTGAAACGACAGCTCAGGCCGCTTCATCACGGTCAAAGCCGCTCGACCAGATCATTAAAACCGCTTCCGAGAAGTATCAGGTACCTGAAAAGCTTGTAAGATCAGTCATTCAGCATGAATCCAATTTTAACCCTGATGCTGTCAGCCATGCAGGTGCTTCCGGATTAATGCAGCTGATGCCGGGTACTGCAAAATGGCTTGGCGTTAAAAACATTTTTGATCCTGTAGAAAACGTAAATGGCGGAGTTAAATATCTGAGGGATATGCTGAACAAATACAACCAGGATCCAAAGCTCGCACTTGCTGCATACAATGCAGGACCCGGCAATGTAGATAAATATAACGGGATTCCACCATTTAAGGAAACAACCAATTACGTGAGAAAAGTAATGGATACTTATTTATCTTAAAACGTCTGTTTTCAGGCGTTTTTAATTTGTCCTCAAGCGAACTATTTGAGAAAAGAATGGTCGGTTGCTACAATAGTTATACATTCGAACTACGGGCGTAAAGGGGTTTTTTCATGACTGAACAGAATAGAACACCATACGAATATATTGGTGAAGCTAAACTAACTGAACTCATTAACGCTTTTTATACCAGAGTTGGCAATCATCCTGAACTTAAATCAATCTTTCCTGATGACCTTACTGAAACTGCAAGAAAACAAAAACAGTTTTTGACACAGTATCTCGGAGGACCTCAGCTTTATACTGAAGAACACGGTCATCCAATGCTAAGAGCCAGACACCTGCCTCATGTGATTACACCATCCCGGGCCAATGCATGGCTAAGCTGTATGAATGATGCCATGGATGAAACCGGTCTGGAGGGAGAGTTCAGAGACGCATTGTATTACCGCCTTGCGATGACAGCAAAGCATATGGTCAATACGCCTGAACATGAGGGTGATCAATGGTGAGTGCGAAAAAATGGACAGACGCAAGCTGGTATAATCAAGACCAAAAGCCTTTGGAAATTTATTTATTCATAGATCCACTCAGTTCAGATTGTTGGGCGCTTGAACCAAAAATCAAAAAGCTTTTATTGGAATACGAACCATATGTAAGAATCAAGCATATCCTAAGCAGCAGTCTGGATACACTAAATTGCCAGACTGAAAAACAGCGCAAAGAAATCGCAAAATCCTGGAATGAAACAGCTAAAAAATCCGGAATGCCCTGCAATGGTAACCAATGGCTGAAAAACCCTGTAGAATCTCCTTTCCTGGCATCAGTTGCTGTGAAGGCTGCGGAAATGCAGGGGAAAAAAGCAGGCAGCAGATTTTTAAGATCCATTCAGGAACAGCTGTTTGTTGAGCAGAAAAATATTTCAGATTATGATGTACTACTGAAGTGTGCAGAGCAGTCACGACTGGATCTTGATGAATTCACTCATGATATGCACTCAGCGACTGCATCTAAAGCATTTCAATGTGATGTAAAGATCGCAAGTGAAATGGAGGTCCACAGCACACCCACTTTAGTATTCTTTAATGAAAATATTGAGGATGAAGGCATTAAAGTAGACGGTTTATACCCATACGAAATTTATTCTCAGGTTGTTGAACAGATGCTTGAAGATAAGCCTGTTAAAAAGGAATTACCATCTGTTGAAGAGTTTTTAATGAGATTCAAAATTGCTGCGACAGTTGAAGTAGCTGAAGTTTATGATATTTCGATAAAAGAAGCTGAAAAAAAGCTGAAGAAACTGATGTTTACGAATAAGATTGAGAAAATCGAAGCAGTAAATGGTACGTTTTGGCGTTATATTTTTTAATTTTGCATAACGAAAAGGCCCTCACAAATGTGAGGGCCTTTTCTTACGAACAAAGGGGATGGGAGAAATTTTTCACGGTCAAACAAAGGGGTATATGTTTGTATGTGATCAATTTCACACCATTATCTTATCATGTATTTACAAGTGTGACAAGTCAATCGGTTTTAAATTTGCAGGATGTTCATATATTTATTAGCAGGAGGCGCCTGTTATGAAGTTATTCAGATACATTCTGCTGATTGTCCTTATTCCTTCAGCTTTCATTTATCATCTGTTTGCATTGCTGGAGATCTATTCCGTTACGCTCTCATCACTATTTTTGTTCTCTGCTATTACTTTGTTCTTATGGACATTTTACCAGCCGAGGCGGTTTAAGAGGTAGTTTATGTGAGATGAAAAAGCCTGAGACAGAGGTGTCTCAGGCTTCAGTAATAATTTTAAATGTAATTAGAAACTCATCACTCGAATTAATTCAAACGGTCGAGCAGTGCTTCCATTTCGTTCAGCTTTTCTTCGAACACCTTACACGCTTCCTCGATCGGCTGAGCAGTTGTCATATCGACTCCTGCTTTTTTAAGTACTTCGATTGGATAATCAGAGCTTCCTGCTTTTAAAAATTCATTAATATATTTCTCTACAGCAGGCTCCCCTTCATCCAGAATCTTTTTGCTCAGCGCAGTTGCAGCACTATAGCCGGTCGCATACTGATATACATAATAATTATAGTAGAAGTGTGGAATTCTCGCCCATTCAAGACCAATTTCCTCATCTACAATCAGGTCGTCCCCAAAGTATTTCTTATTCAGCTCGTAATATTCCTTTGTGAGCGTGTCAGCGGTCAGCGCTTCCCCGTCCTGGGCCATCTGATGAATTTTATGCTCAAATTCAGCAAACATCGTCTGTCTGAAGACAGTTCCTCTGAAACCTTCCAGGAAATGATTCAAGATGTATAAACGCTTCTTCTCATCTTCAATTGTCGCAAGCAGGTGGTCATTTAATAGTGCCTCATTGCATGTAGACGCCACTTCAGCTACAAAAATTGAGTATCCGCTATCATGATATGGCTGATTTGATCTTGAATAATAGCTGTGAACACTGTGACCAAACTCGTGCGCCAATGTGAACAGGTTATTCACGTTATCCTGCCAGTTCATCAGGATATAAGGATTAGTGCCGAATGCACCTGAAGAATAAGCGCCACTTCGTTTTCCTTTGTTCTCTTCTACATCAACCCATCTGCTTGAAAGGCCTTCTTTCACTACATTCAGGTATTCATCACCGAGCGGCTTCAAACCATCTGTCATCAGCTGCTTCGCTTCATCATAAGGCACCTTCATTGCAGCATCCTTTACAAGTGGCGTATAAAGATCATACATATGAAGCTCATCAAGGCCAAGCACCTTTTTACGCAGTTTCACGTAGCGGTGAAGCAGATGAAGGTTTTTATTAATCGTACCTGTCAGATTTTCGTATACATCCTCAGGTATGCTGTTGTTTGAAAGAGCAGCATGTCTTGCAGAACGATACTTTCTGATTCTTGCGTTAAAGTTATCTTTTTTCACCTGTCCGCCAAGTGTTGAAGCAAATGTATTGCGGAATTTCCCATACGTCTCATATACTGCTTTAAATGCATCACGTCTGACACGCTGATCTCCGCTCTCAAGAAAGTTAATAAATCTGCCGTGTGTGACCTCTACCTCTTCCCCGTTTTCATCTTTAATTGTCGGGAAAGTCAGGTCCGCATTATTTAATGTACCAAATGTATTAGCAGATCCATTTAATACTTCTGATGCTTCTGCCATCAACCCTTCCATTTCAGCTGTCAGAACATGGGGGCGTTGAGCATTCAATACTTCTAATGAGTGTCTGTACGTTTCAAGCTCAGACTTTTCCTGAAGAAACTGGTGAATTTTCTCTTCTTCAATCGATAAGATCTCAGGAAGCATGAATGCAAATGCACTGCTCACCTGGGAAACGAGATTTTTTGCGCGGTCATCCATCCCCTGATAGGTTGAATTGCCTGTATCCTGATCATGACGCATATGTGAATATGTATAAAGTCTTTCAAGACGCTCCATCACTGCGTCCTGAAACTTAAGCGCTTCATAGAAAGAATCTGCACTGTTTCCAAGGGTTCCCTGGATATTTTCAGCTTTTTTAGACTCCTCAAGCACTTCTTTATACTCTTTATGCCACTCTTCATCTGTTGCAAAGATCGCTTCAAGGTTCCAGGTCAATTCTTCAGGTACTTCGTTTCTTTCTTTTAATTTCTTTACTGCTTGACTAGACATATTGCTCCCCCTATCATTTCATTACTCGAACTTTCTTTATTTTCTCTCTTTTTAAATCAAGTTGCAACTATCTTCTATTATATTCCTGTATGATGACTTTTTTCATTTGATGATGGAAGTTATTCAGGTGATATGATCTGTTTTGAGCATTTATTTGCTGAGATGCTATTGTTTCGTCTAATACATACCCAGATCTGTTTTTCTCAATAATCTCACATTGTGATAATACATTTATGAGCTCTTCAACAGCCTCAGTATAAATATGTTCAGGTAATGGCTCTAATATGGATCTTACATGCAAAACTCTCCAATGGATGAGCTGCTTCAGTTCACTTATTAACTGCTGTTTATAAAACACTTTCTCTTTTTTCATTATTACATAAAGGTGTATCTGCCATTCCATCGGTGAACATGAGAAAATCATGTTGTTTTTTAACATAAGTCCGATCCACGGCGGCGCTTCAAACAGGGGCAGATTTGTCTCATAGAGTTTTCGCATCAGAGGATCTCTGACACTTCTGCGATATTTCAATAAATTCAGGAGCCACTTCTCATTCATTTTCAAGTGGACTGCGTAAAGCTTGTCAGTCATATGAAATCGTTTAATTGGAAACGAGGGGAAATTGATTGTATTTTGTAGAATAACGTTGTAACTGGTTAGAAAGAGCGTTTTACTCAGCGGGGTTAAATGGTTATAAATTGTAAATGATTGTGATACAGGGGAATAAGTCAGAAGATAGTATTGACCGGTAGCGGGTGAGTACCTAATGAATTGCTGGTGGAAAGAACTCAGCTTTACCATAGAGGCTTTCTGTATAAACTCTGAGGGTAATATCCAGAATGGGATGATACCAATTTTACGGTAATCGGCAGACCTTAATTGCAGTATATCTGCAGAAATTGGTGAGCACTGCACCTCAATGGCAAATTCGGCTTTTGAATATTGCACACTAATATCAGTCCTTCTTTTAATTTGAGGATAGTTTTTTTCAAGCTCTGTAAATAAGGACTGCTGGGAAAACCAGTGATTTAAAGCGGTTTTCGCATGAAGGTGAAAAACTGATTCATTTTCTGAGAAACCGCTGCAGGCTGCTTTTGACTTATGTGCAAAGTGTGGCATTACTTTTTCGCCGGATTTTATGATCACTGAAGATTTACAGGACGGACATATAAGTGGTTGAGTTCTCAGATGAGTAATCAAAGGGCTGTTATGTCTTGCGAGGTATAGTGAAATAGGTTTGCCAAGCGGGGTTTCTGCTATCAGCATAGTCTCTCTCCTTTTTTAACGATGAAAAAACTGTACTGACGCTTTAAAAAAGCGAACAGTACAGTAAAACTCTTAGTTGAAATATTCAACAA
This sequence comes from Jeotgalibacillus malaysiensis, assembly GCF_044789845.1. Taxonomy (NCBI): domain Bacteria; kingdom Bacillati; phylum Bacillota; class Bacilli; order Caryophanales; family Caryophanaceae; genus Jeotgalibacillus; species Jeotgalibacillus malaysiensis. The sequence continues at coordinate 1,358,118 of NZ_CP085252.1, read as the reverse complement.
TCTGTTTGAATACCTGATCCTTCATAATCACTTTTCCATACTCCTCAAGGCGGTGTACGGTAACATTTGATTCTTTACCATACTCATACAAAAGACTTGAGATATTTTCAAAGTCATCTTCTTCAAACTGGTTTTCAGGAAATTCAATATACATAAAATAGTGGTTTTCATAAGAGAACAGCTTTGTGATTAAGCGATCTTCTGTTTCAAATCTTTTTGACAGCGCAATAACATCCTCGAAATCCTGAAAACGCATGACAAGCTTCATTTCCATTTCTTCCTGCTGCTCATCTTCCATATCAAAATGCTGATCAAGATAATCCTCAATCTGATTGGAAAGACCGGCGCTGTTTTTATCATCCTGCATCGGCAATTCAAATTTCTGCCCATCCTTTGTTACTTGTGCTTTTGTAACAAGGATTTCAAGACCTTTTTCAAGAGCCTGTACCTGGATCCAAAGCGGACCTTCTACAGTGAAATCTTCTTCCTGATGAACCTCATCCATCATTTCCCAGAAGAGCTCTTCGCTTTTATCTCGGTTATACCAGATTTCTTCTCTGTCAAATCCTCTGTCTTCTATATCTCCATAAGAAATATAAAATTTTACAGTGTGATCATTAATGCGTTCAATTTCCATCTTTCAACTCTCCCTTCCTATGTGTTGGATGAAGGGAATCTCCCCCCTAGTCATAGGTAATACAATCGGACTCAAAGAATAGGGTGATCTTTCTACTCTTATATTGTATGATAATTCTGCCATAAAGGGAAATTATATGGCGTCTAATTATTATAAGGATTGTCATTTGAGTGTAGACTATTACGTCAATTATTTCAAGCAGTGAAGCTTATAGAAGTTAAAACTTTAAACCGCTGTCATTGAGGCTGATTAACTGACCGGCAAACTCATTTTTAACTGTGGAATTGACTGGCAAGCTGCTTAAGAGAGCTTGAAATAAGCACACATTTATACAAAAAGACTTGTCCTATTGCGAAAATGGGACAAGTCTTTTTTATTAACTATTAATGAAAATTAATTTACCATTTTTTGCGCTTCAAGAAGCTGGAATGTACGCACTTTTCTAGGCAGGAATCTGCGGATTTCATCTTCATTATATCCAACCTGAAGACGCTTTTCGTCCATAATAATTGGACGTCTGAGTAATCCTGGATTTTCCTGGATCAGTTCGAATAGATCCTGCAGTGGCAGAGATTCTAAGTCGACATTAAGCTTTTGAAAGATTTTAGATCTTGTAGAGATGATCTCATCAGTTCCATCTTCAGTCATTCGAAGCACTTCTTTGATTTCCTCAATACTTAACGGTTCAGAGAAGATATTTCTTTCTGTATATGGAATCTCATGTTCTTCCAACCAGGCTTTAGCTTTCCTGCACGATGTACAGCTAGGTGAAGTGAACAACGTTACCATGAACCATTCACACTCCCTCGAATTTAAAAATTTTTATCCTTCAATATCTTAAACGATCAATTCCTAGATTAAAATCGTTTTAAAAAGATATCTTGAATTCATTATACACAAATAAGTATGTTTTGAATAGGCTCTTAACGAAATTGTCATATATATGTGATGAAAACTTATATATTTCAACCTTATTATAGTTATTCCCACATATCAATAAGTTAAACATCTGTTTAGCAATTCGTTCTATACATTCTCATTTAAAATATTTTAATTGAAAATATCAGATCTCTTTCAGCACATCTTCTGCATTTTCACGGTCTTTTTTAAGCACCTGATCAACCGGTTCGTACTCATCACCGTAAAAAGTTTTATCTTTATACGTGTGGATATCCTCATACGTTTTCTTCATTGCTTCATAAATAACTTCTTCACTCTCATCACCGGGAGCCCAATACAAAATCTCCATTGTATTTACTTCATTTGTAGCAAGCGATCTCCGGTTATAACCAATTGAAGTTGCATGCTGGAATCCTGCCCGTTTATAAAAACGGAGGCGCTTTTCCGTATCTGTATCTTCATAATCAACCGGTTCCACTTCAAGAATGATCGGTTTATTTTTATCCTTCAATTGTTGAATCAGTTTGCCACCAAGACCTTCACCTCTTGCAGCACCTGAAACGAATAAATAATCGATAAAGATAAAGTCTTTTGTCTCCACAAACATGAGCACATGCTTTTCACTTTCATCTTTATGATAAATATCACTTCTTTCTTTTAAAAGCGTTTCCATATGTTCACGTGATTTCATTTCCTCTACTGGAAAATAATCTTTCAGTTTTTCATACCAGTGCATAGTAGATCCCCTTTCAGATCATGAAGATTTGAGTTGAGTATCGTGAGGTTATATAATGAGGTTTAATAACTTTTATACTTTTCCCTATTTTGAAATCTTTAAACCATTTTCCATAAATAAATTTAAAAAGCCGGCACTAAATAAGCGTGCCGGCTTCTAAGCTGTAACTCCTGGTGTTATGGCAAGTAGTCTACTCCACCTGTATATGTGTTACCTGCATTCCATAAAAGGAATTCGTTAATTCCATTGTCATAAAGTGCATCAATTTGAGCTTTAACTTCATTTGGCCCGTACACAAGATAATTCCCCGCACCAAGATATGATGCAGTGAAATCCTGAATCCATGGTCTCGATACAGGAGGATTCTCAAGTTCAGCAAGTTTTGCATTTTCGACCTTCGCGTACTCTGAAATCAGGTTGTAAGGCTCTAAGTCCGGCTTATCAATACCGAAATAAGATGTCCAATGACTTGGATAAATCATTGATGAAATCACATCAACATGCTCAGAAATACGGTTAAAGTTCTGACCGATACCCGGTGCTTCAGGTAACGTTGCAGAGTATCCGAAGATATCCACGGAAACATCTACATCATAAGGCTCCAGCTGATCTGAAGCATATTCTACAAAATCAGTTACAGCATCGACTCTTTCATTTGTGTCGTCACTGCCATCATCCACGTAATCACCAGTACCATATTCTAATACATCATCACGGGTTTCAAAGCCTTCAGGAAATCTGACATAATCAAATTGAATTTCCTTGAATCCCATTTTTGCTGCTTCAATTGCAATGTCCACATTGTAATCCCATACCTCTTTCATAAACGGGTTAACAAAAGATTCTCCCCGTCCATTCGCCCATACCTGCCCATTTTCCTGGAATGAAAGATCAGGTCTTTTTTCAGCTAACACTGAATCTTTAAATACAACGACACGTGCAATCGGATAAACTTCATGTTCCTCGAGCGTCTCAAGCATTTCACGCATATCTTTTATGTACGGCTGACCGATTTCTGTAAAAGCTGAATCTTCTTCAGGCGTATATGTTAAATAACCGTGATCTTCTTTCACGTCAATGACCATTGCATTTAAATCTGTGTTATCCATTAAATCCAGTAGCGTTTCGAATCTCTCTCCACCGGCTGAATGCCCAGTCACGTAAATTCCTCTTACCGCATCCGGATATTCGAAAGATAATCCTGAGTCATAAACGAATCTTGGCATTGATTCCGGGAAACCCTTTTGCATTTCAATAAATTCTCTTATTTGATGCTCTTCGTGTTGTGTTTCTGCGTTTGCGTCAGTGCTGAAAACTGTAATAGCTAAAAGTGCAGCGCTTGCAGAAGTTGCGATGTATTTCAATGACACGTATACCTCTCCTACCAACTCATTTTTATGTACCTTATAATTCTAACAAGTAATAATCGTAAAAGAAACGTCATATTGAATTATTTTGTTAAAAATTTCTGAAATGACATATTTTTTTCTAATTTTCCTGTGAAACTGAAAAATCATTGATTCCTTTTTGCTATCTGGCTTATAATAATAAAAGGACCTTATATATTACAGGCAATGATAAAGAGTAGTAGCTGTTGAGTTAAATTCCAGAGAGTCTGCGGTTGGTGCAAGCAGATATTTAAACTTCAGTGAATGGACTTTTGAGCTCTGATCGTCAAAAGCGATTAGCGTACCGCTCTGCGTTATGAGCTTTAAGTGGCAGTATTCAACTGCAATAAGGGTGGCACCGCGGAAAATCCGTCCCTTCCTATTAACATCGATTAATAGGAAGGGACGGATTTTTTGTGTGTCTAATTAAAGGAGGAATTTTTATGAAAACGATTTTTTCAGGCATTCAGCCGAGTGGAACCATCACACTTGGCAATTATATTGGTGCAATGAGGCAGTTCGTTGATCTCCAGGATGACTATAACTGTTACTTCTGTGTAGTAGATCAGCATGCAATTACGATGCCTCAGGACCGTCTGGAATTAAGAAAAAACATTAAGAGTCTTGCTGCAATGTATATTGCAGTAGGCCTCAACCCTGAGAAGGTTACACTGTTCATTCAATCAGAAGTACCTGCTCACGCTCAGGCAGGATGGATGTTACAGTGCGTATCATATATAGGGGAACTTGAGAGAATGACACAGTTTAAGGATAAGTCATCAGGTAAAGACGGTGTCTCAGCCGGGCTGCTGACTTATCCCCCATTAATGGCAGCAGATATTCTGCTATATAAAACGGATATTGTACCGGTTGGAGAGGATCAGAAGCAGCACCTTGAACTGACGAGAGATTTGGCTGAACGATTTAACAGAAAGTATAATGACATCTTCACTATTCCTGAGGTCAGAATTCCAAAAACCGGTGCAAGAATCATGTCCCTTCAGGATCCGTTGAAGAAAATGAGTAAGTCTGATGCAAATAAAAAAGGGTTTATCTCTATGCTGGATGAGCCTGCGCAGATTGTAAAAAAGATTAAAAGTGCAGTAACTGACTCTGAAGGTATTGTTAAATACAACAAAGAAGATAAGCCTGGAATTTCAAATCTGATTTCTATTTATTCAATATTATCCGGCAAAACAATCGCAGAGATTGAAGAAGCTTATGAGGGTAAAGGATATGGTGACTTTAAAGCGGAACTGGCTGAAGTTGTTGTAGCGCATATTAAACCAATTCAGGATCGTTATTATGAGCTGATGGACTCTGAGGAGCTGGATGACATACTTGACCTTGGTGCTGAAAAGGCAAACTTCACAGCAGATAAGATGGTTAAAAAAATGGAAACAGCAATGGGTCTTGGCAGAAAGCGTAAAAAGAAATAGACATTAAATCCGGCGATTGCCGGATTTTTTTATTGTCGATAAATGAATCAGCAATGCTCCGGCAGGAATCCCATATGTCTCTGAATGGCTAAACAAATATTTTATGTACTCCATCGTGGAATTGCCTGAAGGAATTAAATTCAGGAAGATCATGCTGTGTAAAAATCCTGTACTGAGTAATATAAACCCGGCAATATAAATTAATACTCTAATCACAATCAACACCCCGTTTATATCCTATGCGGTTCGATGAAAAAACATTTCCCAGGAAATGAAAAAGCACCTCTTCTTAGAAGAGGTGCCTGCTTTTTATCGGATAGATTTAGGATTAAACGCATCCTTCAGACCTTCACCAATAAAGTTAATTGACAGGATGGTCACTGTCAGAATGATGGCTGGTGGCATCCAGATCCATGGTTTATTTGCAAGAACATCAGATTCCTGAGAAGCTGAAAGCATATTGCCCCAGCTCGGAATTGTCGCCGGCACACCAAAGCCCAGGTAACTCAGGCCTGATTCAGCAACGATCAGTGTCGCAAATAAAATGGTAGACTGAACGATAATTGTAGATAATACGTTTGGTAACAGGTGTTTAATAATTACTTTTGATGGCTTACATCCAATTGATACTGCAGCGAGAATATATTCGTTTTCTTTCTCGGCAAGAATTTTACTTCTTACAATACGGGCCACGCCTCCCCAGCTGAGTATACTGATGACGACGATCAGAATTGTCAGACCATCTACATATTCACGGAAGATTGCACCAAGTACGATAACGAAAACTAGAAATGGGAAGTTAAGGACGAAATCAGTGAAACGCATGAGAGCTGAATCGACAATTCCGCCATAAAAACCTGCAATTGAACCAACAATTGTTCCAAATAATACAACTAACAGTGTACATGACATTCCGACGATCAGTGATACACGTCCACCGTACAATAGACGTGTAAATACATCACGTCCAGATTTATCAGTACCAAGCCAGTGATCTCTGCTTGGCTCAAGGGTCATTTGCATAATATTGACCTGTGAAATATCAGCTGTTGTAATAAAAGGTGCTAAAAACGATACGATAATTACTGTCAGCAGGAAAAAACTGCTTGTCATAGCCAGTTTGTTCCTTAAAAACTTACGTCTGGCGATTGCCCAAGGAGACATATTAATGGTTTTTTCCTGTGACTTATTTGAATCTGCGGTAACATTGACCATTGAATAATTCCTCCTTTATCAGTCCAGACGGATTCTTGGATCAACAACACCATACAAAATATCAGCGATCAGATTCCCAATCAAAGTCAGAGCTGAAAGCATCATTGTAATAATCATCAGTGTCGGGTAATCACGGTTGGTTACTGAGTTCAGGAATAGCTGACCAATACCCGGATAAGTGAAAATTGTTTCCGTAATAATTGCACCACTGATGAGTGTCGCGATATCAAAGCCAAGAAATGTAATAAGCGGGATAATTGAGTTACGCATGATATGAACATTATAGATCTTTGATGTAGGTGTTCCTTTTGCACGAGCTGTACGTACAAAATCTTTTCTGCTGTTTTCAATAATGTCATTTCGTAAAAACTGCGTATAACTTGCAGTTGCCAGTGCTCCTAAAACAATAGCCGGCATAATTACGTGATGAAGTCTACTCAACCAGTAATCAAATGTACCGGGCTGCAGGGTTGGATCTACTGAGCCTGAATAAGGGATCCAGCCAAGGTTAAAGGAGAAGAAATAAATAGCAAACACGGCAGCAATAAATGATGGAATGGCAAGGCCGAGATAATTAATTCCACCTATTAAATTATCACCAAACGTATATGGTTTTCTTCCTGCATATATCCCCATTGCAAAGGCTAAAATATAAGTAATTACAAGTGATGTAACACCTAAGAATATCGTGTTAGGAAGTCTTTCTGCTACTAAGTCGGCTACAGGTACTTTATATCGTGTTGATTTTCCAAAATCACCTTCAAAAAATCCGCCAACCCATCTGAAATACTGTACCGGAATCGGGTCATTATAACCGAGTCTTTCACGCATCTCTTCTATGTACTGAGGGTCTGTGTTATTCGGATCAATCTCCCCGCTTAGCGAATCTCCTGGCATTGCTTTCGCCAGGAGAAACACTACGAAGGAGATAAGGAGAAGCATTGGAATCATGCCGAGAATACGGCGAATTGTATACTTTAACATAGATACTCTCCTTATCTAGCTTTACTGCAAATTATTATTGAGCGATAGACCATTCGTGTGGGCTGTTCTGACCAGAAACGTCATATTCAACACCCTGTACGCGGTCGCTAAGAGCAACGATTTCCTGAAGCTCAGCGATGAAGATCATTGGTACATCTTCAGCTACCATTTGCTGCCATTGAACATAAAGGTCTTTACGTGCATCCTGATCATCACCTACGATGTCAAGGTTTAGAGCGTCAGCAAGAAGCTTGTCAGACTCTTCGTTCTTGTAACGTGGGTAGTTCCAAAGCTGATCAGATCCCCATAGTGCAGTTGGATCCGGGTCAGTTCCAGTTCCCCAGCCACCGAAGAATGTTTCAATTGATTCAGCATCTTTTTCAATGTCATCGTAGTAAAGGTTTACTTCTGACATTTCAAGCTCAGTCTGGATACCTACAGCTTCCCAGAATTGAACGATTGCCTGAGCACGTGTTTCAAATGTCGGGTTACCAGTATCGTAGTGAGAGAATTTAGCGATAAATTCTTCACCATTTGGATCTTCAACGAATCCGTCACCGTTTGTATCTTCGTATCCAGCTTCAGCAAGGAGTTCTTTTGCTTTTTCCGGATCATATTCGTATGTTGCAAGGTCTGAAGGGTCTGCAGCGATCCAGTGGTTCGTTGGAACCGGACCATTTACAGGCTGTCCATATCCGAAGAAGAACGCTTCTACCCATGCCTCACGGTCAATTGCGTGCGCCATAGCTTTACGCAGATTCACATCAGCATACTTATCTTTGTCTTCAACAATTTCGTTTGTTTCAGGATTAAATGTTCCAAGCTTAAATCCAACATAATAATAAGAAAGACCTGGATAAGTTACAACTTCAACATTATCAAGTTCTTCAACTTCAGCAGCGTTTACCGGCTGTAGTGACATCATGTCGATATCGCCATTTCCAAGTGCTCCAACTGTAGTTGTATTATCAATAACCTGAACGTTGATTCCGTCAAGCATTGGCTCACCTTTCCAGTAGTCTTCGAACTTCGTCATGATAACAGCTTCACCTGGAGTGATGCTGTCAACCTTGAATGGTCCAAGACCAACTGGCTTAGAACGTACCTGCTCAGAAGCTGACATTTCAGCTACAGGAATGCCTTCAAATTGCGCACGGCTCATTGGGTAAGCCCAAACGTTAACAAGGTTGTTAACACGTGCTTCGTCAAAAGTCACTTCAATTGTGTAGTCATCAATTACGTTTAGACCAGAAATGCTGTCTGCTTCGCCATCGCGGTATGCAGGTGCACCTTCAATAGTCTGAACGTTAGCATAACGAGGACCGTCATAGTCCGGATCAGCAATTGTTTCTAGTGCGAATACCCAGTCATTTACTGTAAGTTCTACACCATCATGCCACATAACACCCTGCTCGAAAGTGAATGTGTAAGTTTTGTTATCTTCTGTTTCCCAGCTTGCAATGTTAGGCTGTGGTGCAAGGTTCTCATCATATTCGATTAGTCCTTCATCGAATAGTGCAAGAATATCAGCATCAGTTACGATACCGTAGAATGCCCAGTTGAAAAGACCTTCAGGTGGAGAGTCTACACCATATGTAAGAGTTCCCCCAGCTTGTGCTTCGCCTGTACCTTCTTCGTCTTCAGTTCCTTCTTCTGAACCTTCTTCTGCTGAGTTGTTGTCTGATTCTGCCGGTTCGCTTGAACTGTCATCTGAACTACACGCTGCAAGAAACGCAGATAGTACCAGGAGAAGAGTAAGCATCAGCAATAGTGACTTCTTTTTCATTTTGTTCCCCCCAAATTGGTTTAATTTATTAGTAAAGAATACACGCTACTTGATGACCAGGTTTCACCTCCTTTAAAGTAGGCTTGATTTCAGCACATTCTGCTTTGGCCATAGGACAACGCGTATGGAACGGGCAGCCTGATGGCGGATTTGCAGGAGATGGTACGTCACCCTGTAAAACAATTCTTTCTTTTCTTTTCTTAGGATCTGCTTCAGGAATTGCTGAAATCAGTGCCTGAGTATATGGATGAAGCGGTTCAGCATATAAGCTTTTGTTATCAGCCACTTCTACCATATTGCCAAGATACATAACCCCAATTCTGTCACTCATATGTTTAACAACACTAAGGTCATGGGCAATAAATAAGTAAGTAAGATCAAATTCATCCTGAAGTTCTTTCAGCAGGTTTAAAACCTGTGATTGAACAGATACATCAAGTGCTGATACCGGCTCATCGGCTACAATCAGCTTAGGCTTAAGCGCCAGCGCTCTTGCAATTCCGATACGCTGTCTCTGACCCCCTGAGAATTCATGTGCATATTTGTCATATGCTTCAGGCGGCAGCCCAACACGTCCAAGCAGTTCGATTACTTCAGCTTTTAGTTCTTTCTTACTGACTTTGCGGTAGTTTCTGATCGGCTCAGATACAATGTCACCAACGCTTTGTGTCGGATTCAGAGATGCATAAGGATCCTGGAAAACCATCTGGAAATCCTGTCTTGCTTTTCTGAGTGCATTTCCTTTGATTTTAGTAATATCTTTTCCGTCAAAAATAATTTTTCCGGCAGTAGGTGTTAATAGTCTCAGTATCGTCCGTCCTGTTGTAGACTTACCGCAGCCTGACTCCCCAACAAGGCCCATTGTTTCGCCTTTGTTGATCTGGATATTAATATCGTCAACCGCTTTTACATTACCAATCGTTCTTTTTAAGAATCCACCTTTGATTGGATAATAGGTTTTAAGGTTCTGGATATCGAGTAGTATCTCTTTTTTTGTTTTAGGCGGCTGAGCGGTTGTTTCGCGTGTTTCCGTAGTATTCATCTGTCACCCACCCTTTCAGGCTGTTTACTGTTTTCATATAAGATACAAGCAACTTCATGATCCGGTTCATCTTCAGCAAGCAGTGGTGTAATTGTTGAACACTCCGGCATTGCTTTAGGACATCTGTTAGCGAATCTGCACCCTACTTGAGGCATCTTCTGAATGGATGGGACAAGACCTTCGATTGTTGCGAGCGTCTCTACTTCTTCATCCATTTTCGGAATCGCATTCATTAGTAACTGTGTATATGGATGCTTAGGATTTTCAAATAGTGAAATGACATCCGTTCTTTCAACAATTTTTCCTGCGTACATAACAATGACCTCGTCACAGATTTCCGAGACGACGCCCAGGTCATGCGTAATCATGATAATTGCCATGTCATTTACTTCCTGAATATCTTTAAGCAGCTCAAGGATCTGAGCCTGTACGGTTACATCAAGTGCAGTTGTCGGCTCATCGGCGATCAGTAACTTTGGCTGACAGGCAATTGCCATTGCGATCATGACACGCTGTCTCATACCACCTGATAACTGGTGAGGGTATTCCTCAACAATGCTTTCAGGTCTAGGAATTCCGACACTCTTTAATAGAGCAACACTTTTCTTTCGGGCTTCTTTTTTATCAATCTTTTCATGATTGAGAAGCACTTCTTCTATTTGATATCCGATTGTAAACACCGGATTAAGAGCAGTCATTGGCTCCTGGAAAATCATTGAAATATCTTTCCCGCGAATTTTATTCATTTCACGTTCTGATAGGTTTTCCAGATTTCTTCCTTCGAATTTGATTTCTCCTCCTCTGATCTTTCCAATCCCCTGAGGAAGAAGCTGCATAACTGACAGTGACATTACACTTTTACCGCAGCCGGATTCTCCGACTATTCCGACAATTTTTCTTCTGTCGACTTTCAAGGATACTTTTTCAACAGCGTTATAATAGTTCTTGCCTATTTTAAAGCCTGTCTGGAGTTCCTTGATCTCTAAAAGTGGTGTCTCATTCTGTCCTGCCGTTTTTCTAACCATTTGAACACCTCTAATATTTCTTATTTTCAATCAATTTATATTATTTGTATAAAATACTATTACAGATAGATTACAATTTCAACTTGTTTTTTCTAATTCTTTGAAATTACCCCCCCACACCATCCTAGAACAGTTGAATTTAAAGGGTTTTGTCGAAATAAAAAAAATTAAAAAATATTTTCACACTTGAAAGTTGAGTATAATATTTACAATACTTTATTATTCAAAATACTTTAATAGTTAAAATGAATTATATTACAATAGGATGCATGAATATACATTCATATTCATATAAAAAAACAGGGCTGCATGCTGCAAACCCTGCCTCGGTATCTTGAATTTACTGATATGATTTAAAAACAATTGTAGCATTATGTCCGCCAAATCCCAGGGAGTTACTGACCGCAGCCTGTATTTCCTGCTTACGGGCTTCATTGGGTATATAATCCAGATCGCAGTCCGGATCAGCTTCTTCCAGGTTAATTGTTGGAGGAAGAATACTGTTTTTAAGTGCAAGAACGGTGAATATCGCTTCGACTCCGCCTGCTGCCCCAAGTAAATGACCTGTCATTGATTTCGTTGAACTTACCGCAAGTTTATATGCATGATCTCCGAAGACTTCCTTGATTGCCATTGTTTCATACTTATCATTATATGGTGTACTTGTACCGTGTGCATTGATGTAACCAACTTCTTCAGGCTTGATACCTGCATCTTCAAGAGATTGCCTCATTGCACGGACGCCTCCTTCTCCACCGGGAGCAGGTGCTGTAATATGATATGCATCTCCTGTAGAGCCATAGCCAGTAATTTCAGCGTAGATCTTAGCGCCTCTTGCAAGCGCATGTTCAAGCTCTTCAAGCACTAGAATCCCTGCACCTTCACCCATGACAAATCCATCACGGTTTTTATCAAATGGACGGCTTGCCTTAGTCACATCATCATTAAGCGTAAGGGCAGTGTTTGCAACAAATCCTGCCATCGCCATCTGGGAGATTGGTGCTTCTGACCCTCCTGTGACCATTGCATCAGCATCGCCTCTCTGGATGACTTTAAAGGCATCTCCAATCGAATTGGTTCCGCTCGCGCATGCAGTTACCGTACAAGAGTTCATTCCTTTAGCCCCAAGATCAATAGACACTTGCCCCGCTGCCATATCAGGAATCATCATAGGAACGAAAAATGGGCTGACACGTTTATAGCCCCGTTTCTGGAATGTCTCAAACTGTTTCTCGAACGTTTCCATTCCTCCGATACCACTGCCGATCCAGACGCCAATTCGCTCTGCATTTGATGCAATATTAAGTGAAGAGTCCTTAACTGCTTCTCTGGCTGCAACAATCGCATATTGAGTGAAACGGTCCATTTTACGCGCTTCTTTTCTTTCTATATGATCTTCAATATTAAAATCTTTTAATTCAGCAACCGCTTTTGCAGGAAAATCTTCCTGTTTGAGTCTTGTCAATTCACCAATCCCTGATTTCCCATCAATAATATTCTGCCAGGTTGTCTCAACATCGTTTCCTAATGGTGAAACCATCCCAAGACCTGTTACTACGACGCGTCTTTTAGTCATTGTTGTCATCTCCTGTTTAGTTTAAATCTGTTCGTTCGATTTTTTTCCCCAGCGCATTGCGATCGCGCCCCATGTCAGACCGCCACCGAATCCAACCATTACGAGCAGGTCTCCATCTTTAATTCTGCCCGCTTCAAGATCCTCTATTAATGAGATTGGGATTGAAGCTGCTGAGGTGTTTCCATATTTATTTACAGTCATAGACATCTTTTCAATTGGTAATTCAAGCCTCTGTCTGGATGCTTCCATAATTCTGATGTTAGCCTGATGCGGAATCAGATAATCAACATCTTCTTTTGTCAGTCCAGCTTTTTCAAGCACATTGATACTGGACTCACCCATTTGACGCACCGCGAATTTAAATACTTCACGACCATTCATGTAAATGCCTTCTTCCGCCTGATAAAGGTGCTTGCCGCCTGAACCATCTGAACCAAGCTCGAATGACAGAATACCCTTCGATTCGTCAACAGGACCTAAGACCATTGCCCCAGCACCATCTCCGAATAATACAGCAGTGTTACGGTCATCCCAGTTTGTTATTTTGCTCAGCTTTTCTACACCAACTACAAGGACCTGCTGATAACCTGCATTTTCAATAAACTGTTTTGCAGTGACCATTCCATACATAAATCCCGCACATGCCGCTGATATATCCATTGCCGCAGCTTTGGTAGCGCCGAGTCTTTCTTGTAAAATTGTTGCAACTGAAGGAAACGGCCTGTCAGGTGTTACTGTCGCTACAAGGATCATATCCAGGTCTTCAGCTTTTGTACCGGCGTTTTCTATCGCTTTTAACGCAGCTTCATAGGCCATATCTGATGTATCTACATCATCACCGGCGATCCGGCGTTCTTCTATCCCTGTCCGGGTGCGGATCCATTCATCTGACGTATCCATCTGTTTTTCCAAGTCAAGGTTTGTTACGACCTTTTCAGGTAAGTAACGCCCTACCCCTAAAGCACCTGCACGCATATATCTTCCTTCTTTCTGATTTTTTATCAATCAATATGATCATATATTATGAGTTGGTACTAATAATATATGATAATGAATTTGTTTTCAACTGATGGATAGATTGCTATGAAATAAAAAAAGCTAAGACATTATAGTCTTAGCTTCGAACACGACCGGCTCGCTGCGCGCCAGCGGGGTCTCACCTATCCGTATTATCCCGGTGGAGTCGCCGCCATACGCTACGCTCACCTCAAGTGTTACTGGTATTCCATGTGTTTACTTTTTCTTACTTCCCGGCATCTGCTTTCCCAAGTTCGTATGCGTCGTTCATTGCTTTTGCGAAGATTGTCATGAATGGCTGGAGTGATTCTACTGAAACTTCGATGCCTGCTTCGTCCATTTTTGCTTTTGCTTCCGGTAAGTATTTCATTGCAATCTGCATAAATTCCATTGTTTTATCGTCTGCCATTTGTCTCTCTCCTTTGAATTCCTATTATTACTTTAATATCATAACCGAATTTCATCATGAATTCATTGATTCGACATTTCTTTTCTAAAAAACTGTGCTAAAATGAAAGCGATGTATTTTTTCGAAATGAGGTGAATCCTTTGGCATATTTCTTCACATTATTCTGGACTTTCCTTTTAACGCACATGATGGCTTATGTTGTCAGCTCAATGAACGGCGTTCCTTACGAGTTTATGACTGCTAACATTATCGCTGTGATCGTAACGGTACTGCTATTTGTACTTGGTACAATCATTCCAAAGCCTCAGCCTGCTGAGCATCATTAAAAAATCATGATCCCCGGATACAGGGATCATGATTTTTTATTTGTTTATAATTCTATACTGCTCATCTTCACGCTCGATCAGTATATGACTGTGCGACTGTACATTTCCTTTTAACAGCTCTTTTGCAAGTAGGGTTTCTACTTCCTTCTGGATATAACGCTTCAGCGGTCTTGCGCCGAAGGATGGGTTGTAGGCTGTTTTGGCAATATAGCTGACTGTTTTATCTGAGAGTTCAAGTGTAATGTGCTGTTCAGCTAAACGCTCCTGCAATTCTTCGATCAGCTTATAGACAATGCCTTTCATATGATCTTCTGTCAGCGGATTAAATAAGACGATATCATCCATTCTGTTTAACAGCTCCGGTCTGAAATGACGGTGGAGATCCCCCATCACGAGCTTCCTCGCCTTTTCAATATCTTCGGGTTGTTCAAGAAGATGACTGGAACCGATATTAGAAGTCATAATAATAATCGTATTTTTAAAATCTACTGTGCGACCTTTAGAATCAGTAATTCTTCCTTCATCAAGCATTTGAAGCAAAATGTTAAATACTTCAGGGTGTGCTTTTTCAATTTCATCAAGAAGGATAACTGAGTATGGCTTTCTCCTTACCGCCTCAGTAAGCTGACCTCCCTCTTCATATCCAATATAACCCGGAGGCGCACCGATCAACCTTGAAACAGCGTGCTTTTCCATATACTCAGACATATCAATTCTGACCATTTGATCTTCACTGTCGAACAGTGTGAAAGCGAGTGATTTTGCGAGCTCTGTTTTACCGACGCCTGTCGGCCCAAGGAAGATAAATGAACCGATTGGACGATCAGGGTCTTTAATGCCTGCCCGGGCTCTCAGAACCGCTTCACTGACAGCAACAACAGCTTCCTGCTGCCCAATTACTCTTTCCTGAAGTGTATCTTCTAGTCGTAACAGTTTTTGACGCTCTTCTTCTATTAATCTGTTGACCGGAATCCCAGTCCATCTCGCTACAATCGATGCAATCTCTTCTTCAGAAACTTCTTCTCTTAACAGACGGTTTTCGTCGCGTGATTGTTCATTTTCAACTTCAAGTGCTGTAATTTCCTTTTCTAGCTTTGGAATATGACCATGCTTCAATTCTGCGGCTTTTGACAGGTCATAGTTATTCTCAGCGTCTTCAAGCTCACGTCTCAATTTATCCAGCTCTTCTTTTTTCTCCTGAATCACGACTAATGACTTCTTTTCACCTTCCCATTTTGCTTTCATGACCTCAGCCTGTTCTTTCAGTTCAGCAAGTTCAAGCCGGAGTTTATTCAGCCGTTCAATACTCGCAGGATCTTTTTCTTTTGCAAGTGCCTCTTCTTCAATTTCAAGCTGCATGACTCTGCGGAATGCTTCGTCTAATTCCTGTGGCATGGAATCAATTTCAGTTCTGATCATTGCACAGGCTTCATCAATTAAGTCAATTGCCTTGTCCGGCAGAAAACGGTCTGTAATGTACCGCTCAGAAAGCTTCGCAGCAGCAACGATCGCACTATCGTGAATTCTTACCCCGTGATGCAGTTCGAAACGTTCTTTCAGTCCGCGCAGGATCGATACTGTATCATCTTCGTCAGGCTCCTGCACCATTACCTGCTGAAATCTGCGTTCAAGAGCAGGATCCTTTTCGATATACTGTCTATGTTCATTTAATGTTGTGGCACCAATACAGTGTATTTCCCCTCTGGCAAGCATCGGCTTCAGCATATTTCCTGCATCCATTGCACCTTCTGTTTTCCCGGCACCGACAATTGTGTGTAATTCATCAATAAAGAGGATGATCTGCCCGTCACTGTTTTTTACTTCTGCAAGTACGGCTTTCAGTCTTTCCTCAAATTCACCTCTGAACTTTGCACCGGCGACAAGTGCACTCATATCAAGTTCAAAGACAATTTTATCTTTCAGTCCTTCCGGAACATCTTTTCTGACTATCCGCTGGGCAAGTCCTTCAACAATGGCCGTTTTACCAACCCCGGGCTCACCGATCAGCACAGGGTTGTTTTTTGTTTTTCTGGATAAAATCCTGATGACATGTCTGATCTCAGCATCACGTCCAATCACCGGATCCATCTTTCCTTTCTTAACTTCTTCTACTAAATCACGTCCGTATTTGGACAGTGCTTCATATGCTACTTCAGGATTTTGAGATGTCACTCTTCTTCCCCCTCTGATTTCATCAATGACCTGCTTTAAAGCATCAGGTCCTTCACTATGTTTTAATAAATATTTGACCATATCCAGATGAGACATTCTCATTAAACCAA
Organism: Jeotgalibacillus malaysiensis; assembly: GCF_044789845.1. Lineage (NCBI taxonomy): Bacteria > Bacillati > Bacillota > Bacilli > Caryophanales > Caryophanaceae > Jeotgalibacillus > Jeotgalibacillus malaysiensis. The sequence goes on along the minus strand of NZ_CP085252.1, from coordinate 1,341,356 downwards.
GCATCAGGTGTTCTAATGATAGAAACTCATCTGTATATTCTTTCATGACCTCTTCCGACTTCTTTAACCAGGCACCCACATCACTTGCAAAAACGGGGTCGTACCCTTCTGAATGAATGACAGGGAATGAAGACAGTTTTTCTGAGATATAGCTTTTGACATCAGCTACATCCAGCCCGATACCGGTCAGAAGACGTGCTGTAAAATCATTATTCAGCATTGCTGCAAAAACGTGTTCTACATCAATAGAGGAATGCTTACTATTTACTGCAAGCTCTTTCCCCTCTCCAAAAGCATCTTGAACACTGTATGTCATTTGATCCAGTTTCATCTGATCACTCCTTTGACCTTCTTTGACCTTTTCCTATATTTTATCATTCTCTTCATCAAATTGTAAAGAACCAACACTTTACATCTCACCTTTTGGGTGGTTAAATTAAAAACATGTGATGCTAAAATAATGGAGGATTTTATGGATATTGAACAATTGTGGATATTATTAAAATTTACTTTTCTCGGACTTTTTCAGGGGTTTACTGAACCGATTCCGATCTCATCCAGTGGGCACCTGCAGCTGGCACAATATTTTCTGGGTATTGAAATTGAAGGAAACAACTTCACATTTGAATTAATGGTTAATTCTGCTTCACTGATCGCTGTACTACTAGTTTTCAGAGAAGACATCATGCGACTGATCACAAGAGGGCTCGGCTACATAAAAACAAGAAAGCCTGAAGATAAAACTGAATTTAACTTTATTTTGTACCTGATCATCGGGACAATTCCTGCCGGTGTGATCGGTGTGCTGTTTGATGATGATATTTCCCGCTTGTCAGGGCCTCAAACCGTTGCGATCACTTTAATGATTACCGGTATCGCACTATTTCTGATCAGAAACCTGCGCGGAAAACGTGGTGAGAGCGGTATGTCTGTTAAGGATGCACTGATCATCGGTGGTGCTCAGGCGATTGCTTTAATCCCGGGTATCAGCCGGAGTGGTGCAACAATTGTTGCGGCAATGGCAAGAGGGATTCATCAGGAAACGGCACTGCGGTATTCATTTTTGTTATTTGTACCTGTCAGTCTTGGCGGTATGATCCTGAGCTTTTCAGACTTTTTGCAGGACGATAACCTTGCAGTTTTATGGCTTCCATACCTGCTGGCGTTTATCGCATCACTCATTGCTTCGTACTTCTCACTTAAGTGGTTTATGAATATTATGGCGAAAGGCAACCTGATTTATTTTGCAATTTACTGTTTGATTGTAGGTCCAATTGTTTTACTTGTACTGTGGATTTCATAAAGGATTGGTTTTCTTATGTACGTTAAATAAGGAAAATTGTTTCACTTTAATTGGTGAGAGGTTTGGCTGCGTTAATGGCTAAGCCTCTTTTTAATTTTCGAGAGAGTGGAAGTACTGCAATCTGACACCAGGGAGTGGTCTGCGCAAAACATGTGAGCTGCATTGCTCGGGAATGGGTTGTGGTGAGTGTCGTTAATTGATTCACCTCTTCCGATATATGTGTCGGCTCCAGGTTTAATCGGTTCATCAGTAAGTGTTATTGAACCCTCACTGCTGCAGGATAAGATATATGTCTCATTTCTACTGATAATTGGTTCATGGCGCGCATTAATTGAATCGTTTACCGGATTATTTGAACGGATCCTCCCACGACAGCTGCCTCCGCTCCTCGCTCAGCAAAAAACCGCTGAACCCATTAAAAGGTCCAGCGGTTTTGAGTGTATGATCACGTAATCCCTAACGCAATTTTAGCGTAGCGTGACATATTATCTTTGCTCCAAGGCGGGCTCCATACAATATTCACATCTACTTCTTTTACTTCCGGTACATCTGCAAGTGCTGCTTTAACCTGGTCAACGATAACCGGTGCCAGCGGGCAACCCATAGATGTCAGTGTCATTTTTACTTCTGTATTTCCTGCATCGTCCATAAATACATCATAGACAAGGCCTAAGTTTACGATATCAATTCCAAGCTCCGGGTCAATCACCTGTTCAAGGGCACCCATGATGCTGTCTTTTGTATCCTGATCCATCCAATCACTCCTTTAACGCTTTGTACTTATCATAACAAAAAAATGCTTTAACTGAAACTGTCATGATTGCATATGCAGATCAAACCACTTAACTGTTTCAAGTAATCCTTTTCTGGTTACTTTATGTCCTTCTGTTTCTTCAGAGATAAATTTCAGATTGTCTTTCTTATCGTATAACTGATGAATGGATTTAAAGAAAGCATATGTCGGCTCATAAGGTACGACTGTATCAGCCTTCCCGTGCCAGAACAAGAGTGGTCTGTTATCCAGTTTTTCGGGATGAAGGCTGAGATCATATGCTTCAAGTACCTTTAGCTGTTCATCAACCTCTTCATTACTCATCGGTAATTTAAGGCCGTTTCTTTCGAAGTGCTGAATCTGCGCTTTAGCAAATCCTACATATGCAGGAGAACCCATCAGGCTGACCCCTGTGTGGATCCAGTCATAGCGTTTCAGTGAGCCGAGTGTCGTAATGCCTCCCATGGATGTACCTGCAGCACCAATTCGATTTTCTTCTACATACCCTTTAGCGACGAGCTCCTGCTTCATTGCATTAAACTCTTCGATTGATCTGACAACAATCTGCCAGAAACGTGTGCTCATCACCATTTCATCAGCACCATCCGATCTTGCACCGTGATAGGCTGCATCAGGCAGCACCACATTAAATCCCTTTTCCGCTAAAAGGTAGGCATAGTGAAGATTGTGCTCTTTCGCACTCATAAATCCATGAAAGAAAAAAATAACCGGGGAATTCTCGTCCTGCTTATTTTCAACCAGTAAACATGGTATACCTGCAATTTTTCTGTTATGTATCTCGATCAACTCTGATGCTCCTTTCAATCCTTTTCGCTCATATATTATCATATAACCAAATTGTGGCATACTATTTCACCTTACCTTAAACGAGTGATACAATTGTGTCAGAACGTAGAAGCGAAGGAGCGCATTCCAATGGACAAACATTTAATTGCACTTGACCTAGATGGTACTCTGCTGACAGATGAAAAAACAATTTCAGACAGAACGAAAAGAACGCTCTTAAAAGCAAAAGAAGCCGGTCATGAAGTCATGATTGCAACCGGCAGACCTTTTAGAGCGAGCGAAGCTTATTATAAGGAGCTTGCTCTCCATACACCGATTGTTAATTTCAATGGTGCATATGTCCACCATCCTCTTGATCAGAGCTGGGGACTTCATCATGAACCAATGAACCTGAATGTTGTAAAAGATATTGTTGAAGCTGTTCACAGCTATGAATTTCACAATATGGTTGCAGAAATTCTTGATGACGTGTACCTTCATTATCATGACGAAAAGCTGCTGGATATCTTCAGTTTCGGTAACCCGACTATTACTGCAGGAGATCTTAGAACCTACCTGCCTGCCAATCCGACAAGCTTATTGATTCATGCAGATGAATCCCATGTTGAAAGCATCAGGAGCCACCTGAGTGAAGTTCACGCAGAAGTGATTGACCATAGACGCTGGGGTGCCCCGTGGCATGTCATTGAAATCGTCAAATCCGGTCTGAATAAAGCAGTCGGACTTAAAAAAGTGTCTGACTACTACGGCATCTCCAAAGACCGCATCATCGCTTTTGGAGACGAGGACAACGATCTTGAAATGCTGGATTACGCTGGACTCGGGGTCGCAATGGGCAACGGCATCGACAGCGTCAGATCAACAGCCAAACACATTACAGGCACTAACAACGAAGATGGTATTTCATTATTTTTAGAAGACCGTTTAAATATCAAAATCTGATTAAGATGAATGTTAAATGTTTCAATCGTTTGAAATGAATCAGAGGGGAACGAAGCGTAAGGAGGCGACTCCTGCGGCAGGAAGGGACGTGTGAGACAGAGCATGGCGAAGCCTGCTGGCTCACCGCCCGGCCGCGGAAAGCGTCCGCCTGAAGCGAAGTGACCCGGTTACAGATAAAAACGACTGCCTCTTTAATAGAAGCAGCCGTTTTTCTAATCATCTTTTCTAAAGAACCCGAAGATCCCGGTCGTCTGAATAATATTCGTAAACGCATGCGGATCCGTCTGGTGAATAATCCGCTCAAGCTCAAACAGCTCATATCGCGTAATAACCATAATGAGCATTTCCTTCGGATCATCAGCAAAAGCACCGCGTGCCGGTACAATCGTAATGCCACGTACCATTTTGTCATGAATCGCTTTTTTCAGTACTGATGATTTGTCAGTAACAATCATCGCAGTAAGCTTTTCATGTCTCGTATGCAGTGCGTCAATCATACGGGTGGATGCATAAAGTGTCACGAGCGTGTACAAACCTTTCTCCCACCCGAATAGCGCACTTGCAAGCAGGATAATCCCTGCGTTCATTGCGAAAAAGTAAATGCCGACAGGTTTATCATTCAACCGCGATAATATCATGGCAATGATATCCATACCACCAGTTGAAGCACCCCACTTCAGGGTCATACCTACTCCTATCCCTGCTATAACGCCACCGAACACAGCATTTAATAAAATATCCGGTGAAACCTCCACCACCGGAATGATTTCAAGCGCAATCGTTGTAAATCCAACCGAAATCAAACTATAAATGGTAAACATTTTCCCCACTCTAAGCCAGCCAAGTATGATAGCCGGTATATTTAAGATGAGTAACAATATACCAGTTGATAGAAAAAACGGTGTAAAATCAAGAAGAATATTAGATAAAAGCTGAGCCATCCCTGTAAAGCCGCTTGCAAAAACGTTTGCCGGTATTAAAAACAGATTCAGTGCGACTGCGTTCAATACAGCCCCTATAATGACAACTGCAATCTTCTTTGATTCAAGCCAGATATTTTCTCTCGATACGTGCGCCAGGCTAAAGGCGTCTTTCGTCTCTGTCACGATTTACCCTTCCCTTCTATATCACTTAATTTATACTTTACCTAATTTACCCGTCAATACACTAATCTGATTGTAAATTCTTCATTTAATCGCTAAACTTAGAAGTATGACTAAAGCTTGATAAAAACAGCAGCTGAAGAACGATGCGCGGGACCGCAAACACTTCAGCCGTTTACGACAACTAAACTAAAAGGAGCTACTAAAATGAATATTCAACTGATTGCTGATAGTGCTAGTGATTTACCGGGTGAATTTTTCACAGAACATAATATAACACTCCTCCCACTTCATGTACATATTGGAGAAGAAGAATACGAAGACATCGTATCAATTAAGTCCAAAGATGTATTTGACTCGATCAGAAATGGCGGTCATCCAAAAACATCGCAGGCAAGTCCAAAGAAAATGGAAGAAGTTTTTACAGACCTTGCTAAATCAGGTAAAAAAGGATTATATATTGCCTTTTCTTCAGAGTTATCTGGGACTTATCAGACTGCCGTTATGATCAGAGATCAGGTGAAGGAAGAATATCCTGAGCTCGATCTGACAATCCTTGATACTAAGTGTGCATCTCTTGGATATGGCCTCGTAGTTGTAAAAGCGGCTCACATGCTTTCAGAGGGGGCAACATTTAAACAAATCGAAGAAGAAGTGAAGTTCCAGTATGAGCATATGGAACATCTCTTTACGGTTGAGGACCTTGATTATCTTGCAAAAGGCGGACGCGTGTCTAAAGCGTCTGCATTCATCGGAGGTTTATTAAATATTAAGCCGTTACTGCATGTTGAAGACGGAAAGCTTGTACCGCTTGAGAAGCTTCGTGGTAAAAAGAAGCTGATGAAGAGAATCATTGAAGTTATGAAAGAACGCGGTGATCAGCTGGACCAACAGATGATCGGGATCAGCCACGGGGATGATGAAGCACTTGCTGAAGAAATGAAAACGATGATTGAAAATGAGTTTGGTACAACTTCATTCTTTACTGGAATGATCGGTTCAGCAGTTGGGGCACACGCAGGACCCGGCACGCTGGCCATCTTTTTCCTGAATAAAAAATCTGCACATTGATTGGATTGATTAGATGACAAAAAAAGTGCTGGTAATAGGTGGAGTTGCAGGAGGTGCCACTTTCGCCTCACAACTTAGAATGCTTGATGAGCAGGCTGAGATCATAGTCTTTGAGAAAGATGGGACAATGTCTTTTGCAAATTGCGGAATGCCTTATTACCTTGGGGGCTTTGTTGAAAAAAGAGAGCACCTGATTGCAGCTACACCTGAGTCTTTCCGGGACAAGAAGAATATTGAAGTCCGGATCCGTCATGAAGTAATCCGCATCAACAGAACTGAGAAAACCGTAACCATAAAAGATCATATTAAAGATGACACGTATGATGAAAGCTATGACAAGCTTGTTTATTCACCCGGTGCAGTACCAATCGTTCCGGATATTCAACATCTGGACAGAGGGAACTGCTACAGCCTGAGATCATTCAAAGATATGCTGAAGCTTGATGAGCATATCTCTAAGCGCAATTATCAGTCTGTCTGTCTGGTCGGCGGCGGATTTATCGGGCTTGAAATGGCTGAAAATATGAAAGCCAGAGGGATAAAAGTTCATCTTGTCCAGCGGTCTGAACATGTGCTTAACCTCCTTGAACCTGAATTTTCAAAAATACTTGAAGAAGAACTGGTTGAAAATGGTATAGATCTCCATCTGTCATCAACAGTGACGCAAATTAATGAAGATCAGTCACTTCAGCTTTCAGATGGCTCTGTCATTGAGGCGGACTTTCTGCTGCTAGCAGTCGGTATTAAACCGAATAAACACCTGGCTGAAACGGCTGGGCTCTCAATCGGTTCTACAGGCGGTGTTTGCGTTAACGAATATATGCAGACAGATGACCATGATATTTATGCGATTGGTGATGTAATCGAATCAGTTGATTTTATTACAGGTGAGCCTAAGCAGGTGCCACTCGCCTGGGTGGCACACAGGGAAGCCTATATTGCAGCAAGACATATCACAGATGATCCAATACCCTTTAAAGGGATTTTAGGTACTGCAATTTGTAAGGTATTTGAGCAATCAGCCGCTGTTACTGGTCACAGTGCAGCTTCACTCAGAAAAATGAATATGACGTTTGAAACTGCAGAACTGACATCGAAGCAGCACGCTGGCTATTACCCTGGTGCATCCTCCCTATCGCTGATATTACATTTCTGTCCTGACAGCGGAAAGATATTCGGTGCTCAAGCAGTCGGACAGGGAGCAGATAAGCGTATCGATGTCATCAGTACAGCGATTTGCGGACATTTAGGTGTTCTTGACCTGCAGACGCTAGAAATTGCCTACGCACCACCTTACAGCGCACCGAAAGATCCTGTTAATATGATTGGATACAAAGCAGTTATGAAAATGAACAAAAAAAAATAAGAGCATCGCTGCTCTTATTTTTTTACGTATTCCGTTGAAAATCTCTTCACAATTTCATGAGGAACAGTGACTCTGTGAGAAGGCTCTTCTTTGTTTTCTACACATTTAATCAGCTGTTTTGACGCTTCATATCCAAGCTGGAATATATTAATATCAACTGAAGTAAGAGGTGGTCTCGACATTTCAGAAAAGAGCACGTTATTAAAGCTAATAATTGAAATATCTTCTGGAACTGACATTTCAAGCTCACTTAATGTGTTCAATACCCCAAGCGACATTAAATCATCTGTCACTAACAGTGCTGTCGGCCGGTCGTGTTCCGGCAGCTCCATCAGCGCACAAATTGCATCCTTCCCGCCTTCAAGTAGAAAGCTTTCATGAACCGTATAAGATTCACGATAAGGAATACCCGCTTTCTCAAGCGCTTCTTTATACCCATGGAGTCTTTCCATCGTCACTACCAGCTGCTTGTCACCGCCGACAAAGGCAATCCGTTCATGCCCCATGCCAATTAAAAACTCTGTTGCATCAAAGCCTGCGCTGACGTTATCGTTATCGACATGTGTAATGCTGTCAGCCATTTTATAAGGCTTACCAATCATCACAAACGGAAAATTCCGTTCCTGTAAGTATGAAACAATTCTGTCTTCCACTTTCGAGTATAAAAGGACAACGCCATCAACCCGGCCGCCCTGTACCATTTGGACGACGCCATGATAGATATCGTCCTCACTTTTACCTGTAACGAGCTGAAGTGCATATTGATGCTCGTGTGCACCTTCATTCAATCCTCTTAACACTGTCGGGAAGAATGGGTTTTGAAAAAACACGTCTGATGAACCCGGAGTGACTAGTCCGATCACCTGCGTTGCCTGATTGGCAAGACTTCTGGCTATAAAATTCGGATGATAGCCAAGAAGATTCATCGCTTCCCTTACCTTAACTTTCGTCCGTTCACTGATTCTCGGATTATTTGCAATCACCCGTGAAACAGTGGAAGGCGCGACATTCGCAACCTTTGCTACATCTTTAATCGTGACAGACATCATCGTCACCTCCTGTGATTACGCTTACAATTCGAGTAAAATCAAAGACTTTATGCCTTTGATTTTCTATTCCCTTTTTTCTTCATAAATATGAACAAACCGATGAAGAATATCCATACAGCAGCAATCAATGCTAAAAAGCCGTAATTAATACCGGTTTCTTCAGCAACGACATAGATTTCTGCTACTTCACGGTCCAGAATAATTCTGAACTGATCGTTTTCCGGTCTGACAAGATCTCCACCCAGCAGGCCGCGAAGCTCGCTGTCGCCCCGGAACTCTGATAGAGGTAAATCCACTGTCTGCGTAGCACTCGTGTTATTAATTGCGATTACACTTGTTTCATCTTCATATTCCCGTTCATACACAAGCATTCCATCTTCATTATAAAGGACATTTAAAGTCCCTCTTGTTAATGAAGGAAGCTGCTGTCTGAGTTCGCCGACATCAGCAATATAATCTTTCAGCTCTTCATCGACGTTAAAGTCCATGAGCCTTCGATTGTCAGGATCTTCCCCTCCATCGAGTGCAATTTCAGAACCGTAATACATAATTGGAATGCCGGGTACTGTGAACATAAAGACGGTAGCAAGCTCCCACCTTGTACCCGGGAACATATTATTTTCTGCAGCAAGTCTTGTAAAACGGGTCATATCATGGTTATCGATAAAATTACCCATCAGATAAGGGTTGTCAAAAAACTGCTGATTATAATCCCAATAATTAAACAGTCTGTCCGTTGACTCGTCAACTGTCTGAAATGCCGTTCTCATCTGTTCAGCCAGCGGAAAGTCTACAAATCCGTCAATCCCGGTATCAGCATATTCAGCAATTTTTCTTACATCCGTATCATATACTTCCCCAATTAAATAGAAGTCTTCCTTTACAGATTTTACTTCAGAGGAAAACTCTGTCCAGAATTCAGCCGGAACGTGTTTTACTGTATCAAGACGGTATCCGTCAATATCAGTTTCTTCGATCCACCATTTAGCTGCGTCAAATAAATATTCACGTACTTCCGGATTTTCAGTATTAAGGTCCGGCAGCCCATAAATCCAGCCGTTTTCAAGCTGTTCAGGGTCATTGTTGTCTCTGATCGGCTGTTCTTCATGGTACCATGCTTCTCTTTCAGGGTCAGACATCCATGGGTGGGTTGGTGCTGTGTGGTTTACGACAAAGTCCAGAATGACTTTAATATCTCTGTCATGTGCTTCATCGACAAGTGTCTTAAATTCTTCAATTGTGCCGAAATGCTCTTCTGTTTCATAAAAATCATCAATCCAGTAGCCGTGATACCCGTTTTCTTCATTAGAAAAGATTGGTGTCAGCCAGATTGCTGTAAAGCCCATATCTTCAATGTGATCCAGTTCATTAATAACTCCCTGGAAATCACCACCGTGGTACGCAAGCGGATCCTGCGTGTCCACTGTAAAGTCATTCGAGGTATCACCGTTTAAAAAGCGGTCTACCATCAGAAAATAAATTGATTCGTCCTGCCACATTCTCTCTTCCTTTTCAACAGCGCCGGCTGCATTCAAAAAAGCGCTATTAAAAAGGAGGATAGTGATGAGTAAAAGAGCGCTGACTCTTCTCACCTCTGCCCCTCCTCCTTTAACGGAAAATTTTCCGAAGTTACGTAAGCTATGTGTCTGTAAGAATCAATCAGTATCAGCGATTAACCTTTTGTACCGCCGGCAGTCAGTCCTGAGATCAGGTAACGCTGGGATAAGAGGTAAACAAGTGCGATTGGTACAGCGATCAGAATCGATCCTGCAGCAAATCGTGTGAAGTTGTTATCGAACTGATTACTGATAAAGTTGAAGAGTCCAAGTGCAAGCGTAAAGTTGTCAGGGTTTCTGAGAATAATACGCGGCAGCAGGAAGTCAACGAATGGTGCCATGAAATTAAACAGGGCTACAACACCGAGGATCGGCTTTGCGAGCGGCAGCATTATTTTAAAGAATACGCCTAAATGCCCGGCACCATCAATTCTTGCAGCTTCATCAAGCTCCTTAGGTATTGTATCAAAATATCCTTTGACGAGCCAAGCATTGAACGGTATTTGACCACCAATATAGATCAAAGTAAGTCCAACTAGTGAATCAAGCAGTCCAACCATGTTCAGCATGACATAAATTGCGACCATTCCCATGATCACAGGGAACATCTGAAGCAATAGGAATGCATACAGACCATATTTACGGCCGGTGAACTTATAGCGTGAGAATGCATAGGCAACAAATGATGTCAGCACAACTGAGAAGAAAGCATTCGCAATTGCAACAATGACACTATTTTTATACCAGAGCAGATAATCACTTGATGGATCTGTAAATAACCATTTGTAGTGAACGAGTGACCAGTTATCCGGGATCAGCTGAGCTGAATAAAGACTTGTTCCCGGGTTAAGCGACATTCCTACAGTCCAGAGAAGAGGATAGCCAATAACAACAGCCATGAACGCAAGGAATAGATAAATCAGCCCGACTTCAAGATTGGATTTCAATTTTTTACTCATTAAAGGTTCCCCTCCTCTTTAAATGATCTTGTTCTTCTGAACTGGAAGAAGGCAAATCCTGTAACGATTAATCCAAGGATTAATGTAATGGCAGCTGCCATACTGTATTGGTTCAATTCAAACGTCAGATCAAATACCCATGAAATCAGGATGTCTGTACCGCCCGCATTTTGACCACGTACAGCCGGTCCACCTTCATTGAACAGATAAATGATATTAAAGTTATTAAAGTTTCCGGCATACTGCATAATTAACAGTGGTGCTGTTGCATATAGTACGTGCGGAAGTGTAATGTTTCTGAATTTCTGCATGCGGCTTGCACCATCAACGTCTGCTGCTTCATACCAGTCTTTAGAGATACTCTGTAAAATACCTGTAAATAAAGCAAAAACGAATGGGAATCCAAGCCATGTCTGTATCATAATTAACGCAATGCGTGTCCAGAATGGATCCTGAAGCCACGGAATGGCCAGGTCAAACATTGCGAGAACGTCCGTATTTATCGCTCCAAAACGATCGTTAAACATTGCTGCGAAAACAAGGATCGTAACGAAAGCAGGTACTGCCCATGGAAGAATTAGAATTGTCCGGATTAAACGTTTGAATTTAATACGCGGATCATTAACAAGCAGTGCAAGAAAAAGTCCAAGTGCAATCTGAAGCGTTGTAGCTACAACAGTCCATACAACTGTCCATGTGAAAACACTGATAAAAGTTTCCTGCCAGATATTACTGTCCCCTGAGCCAGTTCCAAAGAAAAGACGGCCAAAGTTCTCAAACCCGATCCAGCTCAGCAGATTTCTCGGCGGCTGGTTATATTGCGTGTAATCTGTAAATGCTAAAGCAATTGTAAACATAAGTGGTAACACTACGATAAACACAAGCATGATTAAGCCCGGTGTTACGAAGAAATATGGGAAACCTGTATCCCATATATTACGCAATGCCTGTTTAAACGTCGGTACTTTTTCTCCGTCTCTCAGGCGTATTGCATCTCTTTTAGCATCTTTCACGTTCGCTATGTAGAGCGTAATTGCAAATGCAATTAGCACAAGTGCAACAAGTCCATATATTAATAGAAATACTGAATGATCTGTCCCTGCAAGTGTACCGAGCGTCATAATGCCCCAGATACCATAATTGATAAACTGTCCAAGCGTCAGGATGAAAGAAACTTCGAGAATAATAAACAAAGTACCCTTTACATATCTGCGGTTGTACAACTGACCTAAGCCTGCAAGAAGAATTGAAAGAATGACAGCTAATTTGGGGTTATGGTTCTTTTTAGCTGTTGGATTAGCAGTTGACATGTCATCGCCTCCCTAGTGAGCGTTCCGAAAATCTTTTCTATAAAGTGAGTGGATAGAAGGAGGGAATCCTTCTATCCACCATCGTCATGAATATTATTGTTGTGCAGTTGCGATATTATCGCGGATCTGCTGTACTGCTTCATCAAGTACTTCCTGAACATCGTCACCCTGTGCGATGAATAGAAGTGCGTTGTTGATTGGATCCCAAACCTGCTGCATTTCAGGAGTAGATGGCATTGGTGTACCATACTGAATCTGTTCTGCAAAAGATGCGATCAGTTCGTTTGATGTTACAGCTTCACTTTCAAGTGCTGCCTGGTTCGCCGGAAGCTCACCTGCACCCTCAAAGTAAGCTGTAGAGTTTTCTTCATTTGTCAGGAATAGTGCAAGGTCTGTTGCAGCATCTTTGTTCTCTGAGTAATCAGAAACCATCCATGATTTAACACCTACGAAAGATGTAGCATTTGTACCGTCAACTGTTGGAAGAATTGCAGTTCCAAGGCTTTCACCAAGTGCTTCTTCGTATGCCGGGATGTTCCATGGTCCAGTGATTGCAACACCGACTTTACCGTCTGTGAATAGACCGTTCATAATGTCAGGGTTGATCTCAACCGGGATGTATCCATTTTCGTACCATGACTGGATCAATTCTCCACCAGCTACAGCACCTTCGTTGTTAAGACCAATATCCTCTACGTCATAAGAACCGCCTTCGTTATTGAAAACATAAGCGCCGTTAGCGCCGAAGAAAGGATATGAGAAATAGAAGTTTGCAGCTTCCATCAGGAAACCATACTGGTCTGAAGCAGCATCTGTCTGCTCTTCAGCAATTGCCATTAACTCATCCATTGTTGCAGGTGCTTCTTCAACAAGATCTTTATTATAGAACGTTCCGTAAGTTTCAACTACAAGTGGCGCTCCGTAGATTTCACCATCGAACGTTACAGCATCGATCGCTGTTTCTGAGTAAGTACCTTCTGCTTCACCAAGATCGATTGGTGATGCAAGTCCTTGAAGGACGATATTACCGATACGGTCATGCGGCTGGAAGAACAGGTCAGGTCCGTTACCTGCAGGACCATCAAGGTTAAGCGCTTCAATTTGATCTAACATGTTCATTGGTGTTACATCAATTTCGATTCCAGTTTCTTCAGTGTACTTTTCAAAAAGTGTATCAAGTACTGCTTTTTGATCTTCATTATCATTTACCCATACACTAAGTGTTTCTGGCTGATCTCCAGTTGTTTCTTCTGAATCTCCGCCCCCGCTGTCATCAGTAGAACCGCCAGACTCTTCACGATCCGGTGCACAAGCTGCAAGGACTCCAATTAATAGTAGTACCATTGCAAAAAACGATAGATACTTTTTCAACATTGACCCCTCCTAAAGGTGTTTTTCATTTGTCTGTACAACCGTTTGCACAACATGCAAAAAAATAAAAACTTAAACGCTTACATTATTCTGTGGAAACGATTGCACAACCTACTTTTATTATAATCAGAATTTAAAAGATTACAATACTTTTTTCAAAGTTTTTGCAAAATGTGACGAAAATATTTCGCAACTGTCTGATTGACAGGAATTTCTCTTTGGCATAATGTTGTAATCAATTCAACTCAACAGGAGGCTCCTATCAGATGAATAAAGCAGCTATTCACCATCGCGCTGACCGCTCGATGGCCTACTCAGTTAATAAAAATGAAATGCAGATCAGATTAAAAACCGCAAAGAATGATATTCAGCATGTACAGCTTGTGCACGGCGACCCTTATGACTGGACCAATCATAAATGGAATTTCTCTGAACTCGATATGAAACTAGCAGGCTCTGACGAACTGCACGATTACTGGGAGATTAACCTGATCCCTCCTTTCCACCGCCTGCGATACGGATTTATACTATCTAATAAGAAGAAAAGTATCTTTTACGGAGAGAAGAACTTCCACTCTGCCCCTCCTGAAGACATCGGAGAATATTTCTGCATGCCATACATGAATCAGGCCGACTTATTTGAATCGCCTGAATGGGTACATAACACTGTATGGTATCAGATCTTTCCAGAACGCTTTGCAAATGGAGACCCTTCTTTGAATCCCCCAGCGACCATTCCGTGGGGCAGTGAAGACCCGAAAAGAGACTCCTTTTTTGGTGGTGACCTTCAGGGTGTAATTGATCATCTGGATTACCTCGAGCATCTCGGTATAAACGGCATTTATTTCACTCCGCTGTTTGAAGCTTCTTCTAATCATAAATATGATACGATTGATTATTTTGAAATCGATCAGTATTTCGGTGATAAAGATAAACTGAAAGAACTGATCGCTGAATGTAAAAAGCGTGGGATCAGGGTCATGCTCGATGCCGTATTTAATCACAGCGGCTTTTTCTTCCCTCCATTCCAGGACGTACTTGAAAAAGGCGAAAACTCAAGATATAAAGACTGGTTCCATATTTGGGATTTTCCCGTACAGACAACACCTGAACCGAATTACGACACCTTTGCTTTTACATATATGATGCCAAAGCTGAATACAGAACATCCGGAAGTAAAAAATTATCTTCTTGAAGCCGCGCGTTACTGGGCTCGTGAATTCGATATTGATGGCTGGCGTCTTGATGTGGCAAATGAAGTGGATCAGGTATTCTGGCGTGAGTTCAGGACAGAAGTTAAAAAGATCAACCCGGATCTTTTTATTCTTGGTGAAGTCTGGCACGATTCAATCCCCTGGCTGCAGGGAGACCAGTTTGACGCTGTCATGAATTATCCTTTCACAACTAATGCGCTTCAATTGATTGCCAAGCGCTCAATTTCAGTGAAAACGTTTGTTGAAAATATGACTAAGGTTCAATACATGTATCCTTCACCTGTTAACCGTGCTGCTTTTAACCTGGTGGGCAGTCATGACACACCAAGAATTCTTACAGAATGTGACGGAGACGATCAGCGGGTAAAACAGATTATGACGCTATTATTATCTTATTATGGCACTCCGTGTATCTATTACGGCGATGAAATCGGACTATCCGGCGGGATGGATCCGGGATGCAGAAAATGTATGGAATGGGATGAGCTTTATCAAAACCGGGATCTGCTGGATTTTACAAGGAAACTGATTTCACTTCGCAAAAGCGAACCGCTCCTGGCAAATGACGGTGATCTTTCATTTTATGATATTAGCGAACATACGCTGATATTAAAGAGAGAAAATGAACAGTCAGCAGTGCTGATTCTAATCAACCTGTCTGATAAAAAAGAGACAGTTAAAGTACCTTATTCAATAAATAAACGAAAAACCATTGACTTAATGAGCGGAGAAGCGCATAAATGGAAAAAGGGAAAATTCACTTTAAAACCGCAGGAAATTAAAATGGTTAAAGTTCATTAACAAAAGACTGGGGCCCTGCCTCAGTCTTTGATTGTGTATAACCGGAAAGAAGGTCTAATCTTGAAAAGCTCCACAAAAAAATTAACACTGTTTGCACTGACTTGGCCGATCTTTATTGAAATTTCACTTCATATGTTAATGGGTAATGCAGATACACTGATGCTCAGTCAATATTCAGATGACAGTGTTGCAGCAGTCGGGATCTCCAATCAGATTCTTGCACTGATCATCGTGATGTTCGGATTTGTCGCAACCGGTACTTCTATTCTTGTTGCCCAGTACCTTGGAGCCGGGAAACAAAAAAGTGCTGCCGAGATTGCCGTTGTGTCGATTGCTGCAAACTTGTTGTTCAGTCTGATTTTGAGTATTCTGCTCTTTATTTTTGATGACAAAATTCTCCTCATGATGGATCTACCTCCCGAATTACTGCCTGAGGCGACGATCTATCTTCAGATTGTTGGCGGACTCTCATTTATTCAAGCAGTGATAATGACACTCGGCGCAGTCCTCCGAAGCTACAGCTTCACAAAGGATGCCATGTACGTCACTCTGGGAATGAATATTGTCAATGTACTCGGAAACTATATCGTGATCTTCGGAGCGTTCGGGTTCCCAGTACTTGGTGTTGAAGGCGTGGCGTATTCAACTGCAATCAGCAGATTCTTAGGTTTAATTGTATTGTTTATCCTGCTGGTCAAACGTATTGATGGCGGACTGCCATTTTTAACTTTATTTAAACTTCCCTTCGCCCATTTGAAGAATTTGCTAAAAATCGGAATCCCATCAGCAGGCGAACAGCTGTCTTATAATGCATCTCAGCTTGTAATCACAGCATTTATCGCTTCACTTGGGACAGAAGCGATCACAACGAGAGTTTATACGTTGAATATTATGATGTTCATTTTTCTGTTTGCTATTTCAATTGGTCAGGGAAGTCAGATTCTGATCGGCCACATGGTAGGTGCCGGCAAAATTGAGGAAGCCTATAAACGCGGTATTAAAAGTTTAAAAATCGCCATTTATATTTCATTTGGTATGGCAGTATTATTTTCGATCTTCTCAGAAACACTGCTCGGGATCTTTACGGCAAATGAAGATATTTTATTTTTAGGTTCAGTTTTGATCTACCTGACTATTATTTTAGAGCCAGGCAGAAGCTTTAACCTTGTGATGATCAACTCCCTGAGAGCTGCGGGCGATGTAAAGTTTCCAGTCTATATTGGTATTTTATCCATGTGGGGCGTCGCAGTATTGTTTGCTTATCTGTTAGGTATCGTGTTCGGTCTCGGTCTGATTGGAATATGGATTGCATTTATATTAGATGAATGGCTCAGGGGTATTCTCATGTTAAGAAGATGGCGATCTAGGATTTGGATGCAAAAAAAGTTCGCCCAAGTATAAAACGCTTTCATTGAAGCTCTCACTTATGTGAGAGCTTTTTTCATGTTAGGAAAGCTTACACAAAAAGAGATTTTTTTAAAAAAACACTTGCAATTGTTTAATTTTCTGAATATTATTATTAACATAATAACTTTAGTGTTAGAAAACCTAACATATAATTGATGATAGGTAATCTAACATTGAATTCAAGGAGGATAAAAATGAAAAAGATTGAAGCGATTGTCCGTCCGGAGGTTTTCCAGGAACTTCGTGAAAAGCTGGTCCATCTCGGCATCAATGGTCTCACAGTATTTGAAGCTGCAGGCTGCGGGAACCAAAAAGGGAAAAAGGGCGCATTCAGAGGAACCTCTTACGAATTACCTCTCGTGTCACGGGTCAAGGTGGAGATGGTGACTGAAGAGCACCGTACAGATGAAATTGTTGATGCAATTATTGAAGCGTGTGCGACCGGTGAAGTCGGAGACGGTAAAATTTTCATTTCTCCTATTGAAGAGATTATCAGAATCAGAAGTGGCGAACGTGGCAGACAGGCTGTCCTTTAAAAAATCCGGAGGTGTTTAAATCATGAAGAAGAAAATCTTATCAGTAACTGCACTCGGCAGTCTTGTGACAACTAGTGCTTATGCAGCGCCAGTTACAGCAGAAAGTGTACAGTTTTCATTAGATACAATGTGGGTAATGATTGCAGCAATTTTAGTATTCTTTATGCATGCAGGTTTCGCGATGGTTGAATCAGGATTTACCCGTGCTAAAAACACATTGAATATACTCCTGAAAAATATCCTGACGATCTCGATCGGCTCAGTACTTTACTTCCTGGTCGGTTATGGGATTATGTTCGGAAGCTCTAATGGATTCTTCGGAACAACAGGATTTGCTTTATCAGGGGTAGAAGATGTTGGTTTCTTCTTATTCCAGGCTGTATTTGCAGCTACGTGCGCAACGATTATCTCTGGTGCAGTCGCAGAAAGAATGAAATTAAGCAGCTACTTAATTCTTACTGTGCTGATGACTGGTGCGATTTATCCGGTGGTTGGTCACTGGGTGTGGGGTGGCGGCTGGATTTCCGAGCTTGGATTTGTTGATTTCGCAGGCTCTACAGTCGTTCACTTAACAGGAGCAGTTGGTGCTTTTGCAGCTGTAGCATTCCTTGGGGCCCGTATTGGAAAGTATGAGGGGGAAAAAGTCAATGCGATTCCAGGCCACAATATTCCAATTGGTGCACTGGGTGTATTTATCCTTTGGTTCGGCTGGTTTGGATTTAACGGAGGAAGCTCACTGGCAGCAGATCCATCACTTGTTCCATCTGTTATTTCTACAACCCTTCTGTCGGCTTCAGGTGGTGTCATTGCTTCTGCACTGTATACAAAAATCAGATTCAAACAGATCGATCCTTCTATTACATTGAATGGAGCACTTGGTGGTCTTGTCGGAATTACAGCCGGGACTGCAAACGTATCATTAATTGGTGCGGTTATTATCGGTCTTGTTGCAGGTGTCATTCTTGTTGAAGGTATCCGTTTTATCGATGTAGTCCTGAAGAAAGATGACCCGGTTGGCGCGATCGCAGTTCACGGTGTCTGTGGAATCTGGGGTACGCTTGCTGTTGGATTCTTCGATACTGCTAACGGACTATTCTATGGCGGCGGCGCTGCACTTCTTGGTGTGCAGGCAATCGGTGTAGGTGCAGTCATCCTCTGGACTGGTTTTGCGGTAAGTGCTGTCGTGTTCGCTTTGAAATCTCTTGGCGGAATTCGCGTGTCACGTGAAGAAGAAATCACTGGTCTCGATTATGCTGAGCATGGATCAAATGCTTACGAATTAAAAGAGTCTCTTGTTTCTTCAACTTCTATAGGAAACGCTGCACTTTCAGGCAGCCTGGTAGAACGACTTGATGAGCTGGGGAAAGCAGGTCAAAAGAAAAAGGTATTGAAAAAGAGCGTATAGGACCACATTGAAAAGAGCATCCGCTAAATCAACGGATGCTCTTTTTACGAATAGGATGATAGCAATTTATCTTTCTCACTGACTGGTACATAGTTTTTCTCTGAAAATACATTATAATCATTCTTTCTGACCTGATCGAGAATCGCGCGGTATAAAACCGACGCTCCCTTTACAGGCACTCTGCTGGCAGGCGGGTAAAGGTGAATATTTTCCAATGCCTCATCATAATAACCTTCCGCCATAACCGCCATCTCTTCCCATGTATTAATAAATGACTCTCCTCCCTGCTTTTCAAACAGTAAAGATTCATTATAGCCGTGGCGGTTCATCACTTCAGCAGGCAGATACACGCGTTCGCGATCCAGATCCTCTCCCACATCCCGCAGGATATTGGTGATCTGCATAGCATAACCAAGTTTCACAGCGCTGTCTCTCAGCATTTTTTCGTTTTCAGGCGCAAGTACCGGAAGCAGCATCAGCCCAACTGTACTTGCCACGTGATAGGAATAGTCCAGTACGTCACCTATGGTTTGATACGTTCTGTGAGAAAGGTCCATCTTCTGACCTTTCACCATATCCCTGAAGGCCTGTACATTCATATCGTAGCGTTTGAAAACGTCAGCCAGCGCAATCCAGCATGAACCTTCAAGTTTGACCCCTGCTAAAAAACGCTCGAACTCTGCTTCAAAGGCTGCAAGCTCTGCTTCAGGTGTTTCACTTTCATCCACAATATCGTCGACTGTCCTGCAAAAGTTATAAATCGCCCACACTGCTTTTCTTTCTTTAGCCGGGAGCATTGAAAAGGCACGATAAAACGTTTTCGAATGAAGTTTAATGACTTTTTCACATTCCTTATAGGCTGTTGCCAGTTCCATCTGCTGATCTCTCCCTTCTATTAAACTTCCTGTTCAACCCGTCAGCTAATAGTTTAGCCCCCTGCATGACAATTGGCACACCGCCACCAGGGTGAGTGGAAGCACCCGTTGCAAATACATTGGCGAGATCCGGATAAGGTTGAAACTGTGGTCTGAACGGTCCTGACTGGAACAATGCAGGCGCAATCCCGAAGCTGCCGCCAGCGTATAACCCTTCCTGCTTCGCTTCGTCAGGCGTTCTGATATCCAGCCATTCAATCCGCTCCCTCAGCGAATCGAATCCTGACTGTTCCATAGAGTGAAGGATTTTTTCAGATAGTGCACCTTTGACTTCCTGCCAATGGTCTTCAATTTCCGAAGACACCGGGATCAGCACATATAAAACACTTTTCCCGTCAGGCGCCAGACTCGAATCTGTTACTGAAGGATTAAATACATAATAAGAAGGATCTTCAGGTATTTTTTTCTCTTTAAAAATTTCATTCATCGTTTTTTCGAAGTTCTTACTCAAATAAAACTGATGCATTTTTTTGTCCTGATAGGTGCCATCCAGTCCCATGTACATTAGAAGACATCCTGATGAAGGCTGGTATTGCCTTCCCTGCTTATTAACCAGTTTTTCAGAAATCGGGAAGTCCCCGTTTAGTACGACTGCATCTGATGGTTCGTACTTACTATTATACAGGACACCGTTAGCTCTTCCAGAATTGATTGTAATTTTCTCAACATTCGCACCCTTGATAATTCGAATACCTGCATTAATCATATTCTTCTCGAGTACTTCTGCAAGTCTGGCATATCCTCCCTTTAAATAATGAATCCCATGCTCATGCTCACTGTAGGAAACGAGTGAATAAATGGCCGGAGTCTGGAATGGGTTGCCGCCAATATACAGTGTCTGCAGTGCATAAGCCGTTTTCAGACGATCATCATTAAAATACGTATGAAGCTGTTTTGAAACTGACCTGAATGCGTTTAATTTACGCAGGGAGTTGATCGTTGAAGGCTGAAGCGCATCCCAGCGTTTTAGAAATGACTGTTCTAAAAACCTTGGCTTACCTTCATTAAACCGCATCTGCATATCCTTCATAAACCGGAGATAGCCTGCCTCCTCACCCGGAAATACACGGTTAATTTCTTCCAGCTGATCTTCTTTATCCCGATACTTTGTATAAGTAGTGCCATCAGCAAAATGCAGATCATACAGCGGATCACATGAAATCAATTCATAATCCTCTCTTGATACCCCTGCCTCGTCAAGCAGGGACTGCAGCATCTCAGGTAACAGTACAATCGTCGGGCCTTTATCAATCTTATATTCACCGTGTGTATGATATGCGAGACGTCCGCCAAGCTTTTCTTCTTTTTCAAAAAGCGTTACATCAAAGCCTTTTCGTTTTAAAAGGAGGGCAGACATCATACCGCCTACTCCACCGCCTATGATGGAAACTCTCATCCCGCCTCACCACTTTCGTTTCCTGTGTGATTTCTTTTTTGATTCATCAACAGGTTCGATGTAATACGCGCTGATTCCAGAATCGTCGGCAAACCGCTTCCAGGGTGTGTACCCCCGCCAACAAGCCAGGTATGTTTCAGTTCTTCAAACTTGTTATGCGGGCGAAGTGCCATCATCTGGCTAAGCTGGTGGCCCATACTGAATGTCGCACCCTTAAAAACATTAAAATCAATTTCCCAGTGCTTCGGACTGATGATGCGTTCAACTTCAATATGATCACGCAGGTTTTTAAATGCTGTTTTTGCTTCAATCGAATCAAGCACGAGATCCCTGAATGTCTGCTCCTGCTGATCCCAGTCTAATCCGCTGAGATTATTCGGAACAGGCGCCAGAATATATAATGCAGATTTCCCCTCAGGTGCAAGCGTTGGATCAGTCACTGAAGCATTTTGAATGTAGATTGACGGGTCCTCTGACAGCAGCTGCGTCTGCATGATCTCTTCTACATTCTTTTTATAATCCTCAGCAAATGAAATCGTATGGTGTGGAAGGTCATAAACCCTATCCACACCAAGATAAATCATAAAAGTGGAGCAGGAGTATTTCTTTTTATTCAGCTGAGGTTCACTGAACTTTTTAAGGTGATTCCCTTTAACCAGATTAGTCATGACATGTGAAACGTCACCGTTAATAACCACTTCATCCGCTTCAATCTGCTCACCTGATTCAAGTTCAAAGCCTGTTACAACCTTTTGATTGTTAATGTGAAGTTGCTTCACACCATTTCCAAGGTGGATTTTTGCCCCGAGCTCTTCTGCTGCTTTAGCCATTGCTTTTGAAAGCTGATTGACGCCTCCCTTTGGATGGAAAATGCCATACTCGTGTTCCATAAATGACAGAATCGAAAATGCTCCTGGGCATTCCCACGGTGACATGCCAAGATATTTTGCCTGAAATGTGAAGCCAAGCTTTAATTCCTCATGCTTAAAGTAATTGCTTAATACATCATACAGACTTTTACCGAGTGAAAGCTGTGGCAGTGCCTTAAGCACTCTCAGTGATAAGTAGTCAGTATAGCGGTCCATTTTGTTCTGAAGAATTGGACGAAGCGCATCCATTTTTCTGCGGGTATCATCCATAAACCGGTCATAGCCCTCTTCATCACCAGGAAAATAGGTTTGTATCTGCTCTTTCATTTTGTCAGGATCTCTATACATTTTTACATTTTTATCTTTGAATACCAGTTCATACATCATCGGCAGTTCAATGAGATCTACATAATCGTGAAGGTTTTTTCCTGTCTCCTGAAAAATCTCTTCAGCAATTTCAGGCATACTCAAAAATGTTGGTCCAACATCAAATGTATAATTGTTCATTGTAAAAGAACTGTTTCTTCCTCCGACAAACGGATGTTTTTCGTATACGTTTACTTCATAACCTTTTGAAGAGAGCAGCATTGCCGCTGCCAGTCCGCCAGGTCCAGCCCCTATAATTGCAATTGAACGGGTCATAAAACAGCCTCCATCCTCAATCATTTGCATTGTACATTGATTGTTCAAATATTATACAGATAGTTGATGTTTATAGTATACACAGGTGTCGGATTGAATACAATTTTGAATATGGTATTGAATATATATATAGAAAAAAGCCGCTTAATAAGCGACTTTTAACCGAAGAAATTGAAGCCGACCGGCAGACTGAACCCAAGATAAAGTGTGCCCAGCAGCGCAACGACCAATAATATCCACATAACTTTAACTGACTTTTGCTTTTTCGTACGAACGAGAATCATTTCCATGAACCCGATCACAAGTATTCCAAGCAGAAATTTCACGCCGTATAGCGCAGCATCATTTGCTGAGAACTGGAAAAATAACCAGCCGCCAGTGAAGATGATGAGCACATACATCAGACGCAGAATCATATGTACAATCTTAGCACCTTTTGCATTGGCTCCCTTCATTAGCGCAAGCGCAATAAAGAAAAGCACGATTCCAAGTACCCATGTTGTAATGTGTAAGTGTGTGTTATTTAACATTCCCTAACCTCCCTGAAACTAAATACCGAACTATCTATATGCTACCATATTCCCTGGTAGCGGTCGCTGAAAACATTGTCGGAGTGATGAATTTTATTATGATATGTTCTTAAAAACGCTGGTCCTTTCCGTTGAGGGCTGCGCTTTCCTGCCCCCGGGCGGTGAGCCCTCTAATGCTTCGCATTACGAGGTCTCACCTGTCCCTTTCCTGGGGCGGGAGTCTTCGCCCTCCACTACAAGGACCAGCTGGGGTTAGCGGACAATCGTTGTAGAGAAATATGATAATCAATGTATCAGGATATAAAAACGCATGTTCAAAGTTTGTAAATAAGACCTTGAACATGCGTTACAATACATTATTTTATTTTGGATAAATACTTATTCACCAATCTCATTTGTCAATGTGCCGATTCCCTGGACGGAGACTTTGATCTGGTCGCCTTTTCTAAGGAATTTTGGCGGGTTGAAGCCTTTTCCTACGCCGGCTGGTGTGCCGGTTGCGATGACGTCACCCGGCTCTAAAGTCATGCCTTTTGAAAGCGTTGAGATGATTTCTTCGATTGAGAAAATCATATCGGCAGTGTTCCCGTCCTGTCTGATTTCATCGTTTACTTTTGTTACGATGCTCAGCTTGTGAGGGTGCGGGATTTCATCTTTTGACACAAGGAATGGACCCATTGGACACGTTTCATCAAGACTTTTTCCAAGGAAGAACTGTTTGTGTCTGCTTTGCAGGTCTCTTGCTGTAATGTCATTGACGATTGTATAACCGAATACATAGTCAATCGCCTGCTTTTCAGGAATGTTCTTTCCTCTTTTTCCAATGACAATGGCAAGTTCACCTTCGTAATCGAGCTGATCAGTCAGTTCCTCATATGAAGGAACCAAGGCATTATCACCTGTTATGGAAGTTGATGCTTTTGTAAAGACAACCAGTTCTTCAGGAATATCTTTTTCAGATCCCATCTCAAGTACGTGGTCACGATAATTTTTTCCGATGCACATTACATTTTTAGGAGTACGCGGTACCGGTGCTTCCCATACCAGGTCGTCAAATTTTACTTTGTATCGTGAAACGTGATCACTTTCTTCAGCGGCACGAATGCATTTTCTGACTGTCTCCTGTAATTCCATTCCGCTTTGAATACCTTCAATCAGTGTTGCAGGTACGCTTTCATTCGGAATCAGCTCTTTGTGGATTCGGACAATGTTCCATGCTGCTTCCTCTCGCTTTACTTTGACACCGTAAAGTAGTTTGTCTTCAAAACGGAAAGATAGAAATTTCATTGAATGTACACTCCTTAAAATCTGAATTGTCCTTCTATTATACATTTTTTCTTCTATTCTAACAGTTTTATTTTCTGGAATCCGACAGTTTTCTCCATAATCTCTCAACAGGTCCCTGACTGAATTTTGATAACCAGAGTTCTGCGAAGATCACCTGCATGACAAATACCCCGAGTGCGATCAGCGTTCCGGTCGCAAGCGTGACTTCCCCGTATAAGCCGAATCCATAGTTATAAAAAATCAGCGTTCCAATGACAGACTGTGTCAGATAGGTTGTCAGCGCCATCCGTCCTGTTTTTGCCAGTGGCTGAAGCAGCTTTACTGATACAGGTGCAGTCATAACAAGTAAAAGCAGGGTCATATACCCCATTCCGACAAGCGGTCCGCCAACGTAGTCCTGCGTAAAGACGTACGTCAGATTTTGCTCACCCCAGTAAGGAGCAGTTTTCAATGCAAGACCTGCGCCTAAGAAAAGAACAGTTAAGATTCCAAGCATCGCTTTCTTTTCAGAAGCACGCTGGAACAATCTCAGCTTGGCTGCACCTGCCCCGATCATCATGAGGGGCAATATGACAATCATGATGGAAATAAATCCAGCTGCATTGTTTCCGTGCTGCCAATCATTAAGGCGCTGACCGAAGATTTGTGTAAATGTTCCGTTTCCGTAGTTTGCAACTGAGGATTCAATATCCTGTACAGAGCTAAAGTAGGTTACAGAAGTAGGATCCACCATTGCAGCTAAAAACATGATGCCTGTTAAAAGCCCCTGCGGCAGCAGGTATACAATAAACCCTAATATCAACAGCATTCTCCCGCTCAGCTTAAGCATCCAGATCAGTATAAAACCAGTTACTGCATACGTGATCAGAATATCGCCTGACCAGACTAAAAATGCATGAACTATTCCGATTCCAAGCAGAACGATCAGTCTTTTTATCGCAAATGAAGTGAAGTTCGTATCTTTTTCAGAAGCTCTCATAAATTGAATTGCAAGCCCAGCTCCAAACATCATCGCAAAGATCGGGTAAAAGCTCGCCTGGACAAA
Source organism: Jeotgalibacillus malaysiensis (assembly GCF_044789845.1). Taxonomy (NCBI): domain Bacteria; kingdom Bacillati; phylum Bacillota; class Bacilli; order Caryophanales; family Caryophanaceae; genus Jeotgalibacillus; species Jeotgalibacillus malaysiensis. The sequence goes on along the minus strand of NZ_CP085252.1, from coordinate 1,315,680 downwards.
TACATCAATCCACCAGTAGGTCGGTCGGTTAATCGAATCGCCCCACCATGAGTACGGATCGTAATAATAAAAGGGTGAGTGAAACGAAATCATATTCACTATAAAAATCCCAAGCAGAGAAAAGCCCCTGATCACATCAAGGTTATGCATTCTCTGCTGTGAGTCAATCGGCTGTAAACTCAAAGCATATCCCTCCGCCTGACCATTTTTCAGGTCAGTTCTCTTTTAATTTGATTGTTAAATCAGCATTAAAGAAGTATAAATACACTTCATCAATTTTTCTGTTTAAGCTTTTTTCAAGTGCCTGCTGGTAAAGTGACAGCTGCAGTCTGTAGCGTTCTGCAAGCTTGTCTTTCACATCAGGGTCTGATCGGTCAACATAATCTGTTTTGTAATCAAGCAGAACAATTCCTTCATCATCTTCAAACAGGCAGTCTGCAATACCCTGGATCAATACCGGATCATCCACGTTCAGCTGAATCCCAGCTTCAGCAGGTGTTGCAGCATACGTAAACGGTACTTCACGTCTGACGTTTGCAGCATGAATCATCCTTTTTCCAAGCCTTGACTGAAAGAATGCAGCGACGTGATTGACTCTCACACTTTCTGCCTGTTCTTCCGTTAAAATTTCCCGGACAACGAGGCTTGCAACGAGTGACTTAATCTCTTCACGCTCAGGTACTTTACTTAGCGGTACCTGCTGCATGACAGTGTGCATAATTGTTCCCTTTTCCGCTGCCGTCATTTTCTCCTGCTGAAGAAAAGCCGGGCGCCCGTACAACTTTTTTGAAGGCTTCACAATGGTATCTGCGCCAGTTTCATCCAGCGTTTCGTGCTGGCGTTTAATAGAAGAAACTGACTGCTTTGATCTGACCAACGCAGCTTTCTCATAAGGATAGTGCCATTTCAGACGATGCATGATGTCTTCATGGTGTTCACTTTCTCCTGGAACCGGCTCATGATTTCTGACATACGTCAGCCATTCTGCAGCTGATTCTTCTTTCCTCTGTTCCTGATTGAAAAGCTGCTTGTGATGCTGCTGCATCTCCCATACCGACGGATCTTCAATCAGTCCTGATGAAACGGAGTGAATCGCATGCGGATGCCGGGTAAGTGCAGGGCCTACCCAGTCTGCATAAGATCTGGCACCTTTTCTTGTAAAGTCAGGGAGGAGCCAGGACTTATATGATCCTGACAGTGACCACTTTTCTTTTAGCTTTTCTGCATCCGGCACCGTCGCAATTAAAATCAGCTCTTCTTTTGCACGCGTCATTGCCACATAAAGCACGCGCATCTCCTCAGCAAGGTTCTCAAGCCGCTTCTTCTCTTTAAAAGCCATCTGCGGAAGGGTTGTACTGCTGATTCTGTTTTCAATATCAACATATGACAGCGCCAGACCAAAATCCTTATCAAGCAGATAGCTGCCTCTTAAGTCCATTTCATTGAACTGCCTTGCCATCCCTGAGATGAAGACCACAGGAAACTCAAGCCCTTTACTTTTATGAATGGTCATCAGGCGCACGACGTCTTCCTGTTCGCTGAGTGCTCTGGCAGCACCAAGATCATCGCCTCTGTCTCTCATCCGCTCAACAAATCTAAGGAATCTGAACAGCCCGCGGAACGAGGTGGATTCGTATTGCCTTGCACGATCATATAGTGCTCTTAAGTTTGCCTGGCGCTGCTTACCGCCCGGAAGTCCTCCGACAAAATCATAAAACTGCGTATCTCTAAATAGCTGCCAGACAAGATCTGATACGGCACCCGTTCTTGCATATGCCCGCCAGCTTCTAAGAGAGATTAGAAACCATGAACACTTTTCCTTCAGCGCTGTATCTTCATTATCTGAGGACATATAAGCCTGAAGTGCGTCCCAGAAAGTCCCTTTAGGGGCCGCTTTCCGGATTTTCGCCAGCTGCTCTTCTGTACATCTGACAATCGGGGACCTTAGAACTGATGCAAGCGGAATATCCTGAATCGGATTATCAATGATTTTCAACAGCGATACCATAATCGCAACCTCTGTCGCATCAAAATAACCAGTTGAAAGATCCGCATAAAGGGGAATGCCCGCCTGTCTGAATTCATCCATGATATCCGGCGTCCATGTCATTGATCTTGTTAAAATGACAATGTCCCTGTATTCAAGCGGACGGTAAAGCTTCTTTTTCACATCATAGATCTGTCTGCCGCCATCAATCATTCCGCGTATTTCTTTGATCATATAGCGCGCTTCAAGCGTTGAACGCTCAAGCTCTTTCTCATCCATCACTTCTTCAGGCATTTCTTCCTGAGGCGCTTCCTCATCCGCCTGATCAATAACTGCGAATCTGACCGGCACTGTAAGGTCTGTAGGATAAGGCGCTCCCGGAATCAGTTCTGCATCTTTGTCATAATCAATCTCTCCGACCATTTCACCCATAATCTGACGGAAAATAAAGTTGACCCCGTCAAGTACTTCCGGACGGCTTCTGAAATTTTTGGCAAGGTCGATTTTCTGACCGCTTCCCTCCTGCTGGAATGTCCGGTATTTCCCTAAAAATAAATTCGGCTCAGCCAGCCTGAAGCGGTAAATGGACTGCTTTACATCTCCAACCATAAAGAGATTCCCGTCCTTTTCACCGCCGGATTTCACAAGCTGCAAAATCGTCTCCTGTACCATATTGGTATCCTGGTACTCATCAACAAGTACTTCTTTAAACTGATTACGGTAGTGATAGGCTGCCTGGGACGGCTCTCCTGTATCAGGTTCACGCAGGATTTCAAGACAGAAATGCTCCAGGTCATTGAAGTCTACCAGTCCGCGTTCTTCTTTTGCTGACTTGAATGCTTTCTCAAACTTTCTGACGAGTTCAATAAGGGTTGAGAGCCTGCCAGTCATCTGATTCATATCTTCAATCAGCTGTTCAGGGCTTCTGACGAAAAATCCGTCTTTTAAATCATTGATCATTTTCTTCGCCTGATCACGCCACTTTTTCGCCTGCTCTATAAGGTCCTCATCAAAGTCATCACCTTTACACGGCTTCAGTCTCCCCATTGAAAAATTGGAGACAGCCGCTTCTGCTTCCTTCCACCCCGCAGCATGGCGAATCTCATTGAGCTGTCTGAGGTCATCCTCAAAGTTTACCGCTCTCGGATAAGGTCCGCCCGGCTTACGCGCAGCATCAAGTGCAAGGTTAATCAGTTCCATCGCGCCTTCAGCTTCAAGCTGAACGTGGAATAATACATAGTTAGCAAGCGGATGGTCATCAATCTGAACCTGTTCGGTCTTATGCAGCGTTACAATTCCGTCAAGCCAGGTGTCGGGATCTGCATGCGAGCGCGAAAACGTATGAAGTTTTCTGATCATCTGATGAAGTGCATCATCACTTCTGTCGTTTGTTACAGCCTCCACGAGCTCAACAAAAGAATGGTTATCTTCTATGCCGTACTCCTGCTCAAGGATCTCTTCAACCACTTCATCCTTTAAAAGCTCAGCTTCTGTAGCATCAGCAATTCTAAAGCCCGGATCTATATCGATCAGATAGTAGTATTTTCTAATAACCTCCAGACAAAATGAGTGAAGAGTTGAAATTGACGCTTTATTAATGAGCGTCAGCTGTTTTCTTAAGTGTCTTGATTCAGGATCTTCAGCTAGTGCTTTTTCAAGCGCTTCTCCTACCCGATGCTTCATTTCAGCAGCTGATGCATTGGTAAATGTTACAACCAGCAGTTCATCAATGTCAGTCGGATGGTCGGTATCAAGTACTTTTTGAATCAGTCTTTCTACAAGCACTGCTGTTTTCCCCGACCCGGCAGCGGCAGCGACTAGAATATCACTGCCTTTTTCAAAGATGGCACGCCACTGCTCATCGGTCCATGTAACGTGTGCAGGTTTTTCAGGTATCATTCGCTGTCCCCTCCTTCCCTGATTAAGTCCTCAGCCTTTTTGGGCTTAAGTGAACGGTATTTATTCTTTTCAAGCGCCGGGTCGAACTGGCATACAGAACGGTATGAACAGAACTGACAGGGCGTTCTCTTTTTATATTCGTAAGGATCAATGGAAACATCCCCCGCTTTAATTCTGTCACCTGCCGAGCGGAACATGGAGCGTGTATGGGTTCTCATATGATCAAACTGGTCTCTGCTTGCCGTTTTCGAGTTCGAACGGAGCGTCCCGTCTTTTTTCAGTCCGGCAGAAATAATAGAAGAGTTTCCTTCTTCAAGCGTCGTATCCATGAGCCTGATAACTTCCTGATCACCAAGGACCAGACCCTTCATTTTATACTTTTTGAGCAGCTCCTCCTGCATTTCATCTGTACTCATCGGTTTTTTCGTTTTTACAACCGGATTATGCAGATGGAAATACAGCACGCCTGCAGGCTCTGCTTCAGTCTGTACCAGCTTTGGTGCATTTGACATGGCCACATCAAGATACGTCATCATCTGAAGCGAAAGACCATAATACATTTCAGTAAAATCAAGGTCTCTGACGCTTGATTTGTAATCGATGACCCTCAAATAAACCTTGCCGTCACTTCTGGCCTGATCCACCCGGTCAATTCTTCCCTGCAGTGACATCGTATCCCCGTCACTTAAGAGAATCCGGTGTGGCGGCAGCTCCTGACCAGGACCAAATCCAAGCTCTACTCTCAGCGGTTCAAAGTCACCCGCTCTTGCATGTTCACTTAATATATAGGAAGCCTGGCGTATAACCGCCTGCAGCTTTTTTGCTATATAGCGGTATTTATTTGAGCTGTTTAAAATATCATATTGCAGCTGCGGACCGATATGGCTCACTGCCTGATACGCAAGCTCTGCGCACTGCTTTTTGTTCAGACTCTTCCAGCTGATCCCTTTTTGCAGCAGCTCTTCAGAAATCCACCTGAGGGCTGCATGGAACAGCTCTCCGATATTCGGCGCATCCAGTCTGAAGATACTCCGTTCATGCAGTCTCAGTCCGTGACTGGAAAAATGCTGGAACGCACAGCTGTTCATCCGCTCAATACGCGACACGCTTGTCATCAATGAACTGCCATACAGACTCTCTGCTGTATCTCTTGAGAGGGGATTTGCAACATTTTCATAAAACAGCCCGGATAATATGCGCTTACTTTCCTGCTTCCAGAAAGGATCTGTGACATAAAAGTTATAAACATCACGCCAAGTTTCTGTAACCGGATAATCTTTTCTCAGCTGCTGAAGCTGTGATGTCATAAACGATGCAGTCGGAAGCGGGTGACAGATATAATCAAGCTGCTGATCACCCGGCACTTCCACCGGGTCATTGACAGCAAGCATGTACCGGTGTTCCGGTAAAATGTCTGTGACCTTTTTAATATAAGGTGAAACGATCAGTGATTTTCCTTCTTCATCTGCAAGCGGATAAGAAATATAAAGCTTGTCAGACGGAGAGGTAAACGCACGGTAAGCGACAAAATCTTCATCCTGCAGCTTTTCCCTTGTACCAGGTGCCAGCTGCATGCCTGCCCGCTCCATAAAAATCCGGTCATCTTCAGCTAATATCCCGTCATCCTGCATTCTCGCAGGCATTACGCCATCATTCACACCAAGCACAAATGATGCACATACTGCCGGCAGTCTTGAAAGTTCAAGGTCTGCGATAATCACCTGATCAATCGAAGGCGGCACAAGTGAAAATTCAAGTGTTTCCATTCCGGAGTCCAGAATCTCGCTGAACTCCTGGAGCGGCATTTTATCCTCTCCGGTGATTTCAACGAACTGATCAAGCAGCTCTACAACAGCATCCCATGCCTGATCGTGCTCTCTAGCAGCTTCCACGTCACCTTTTTCTTCAGCCGCTGCTGACATTTCCTCAAGCTTTAGAGGCACTTCAAGCTCTTCAAGCAGAATAAACACAGCCTCACAATAATCATGAACGGTTTGTGATGTTTTCAGGCGCTCTTCAAACCGGTCAAGTGGCGCAGTAATCATTTCCCTTGCTGCATTCAGGTCATCCTGAATCAGCTTTTCCTCGTCATTTTGGGGTACCCTGACAAAATCAAGCCCTCTGAACTGCTTATAGTAAAACTCTTTTTTCCAGCGGTCACCGTGAATTCCCTGTGCAAGCACATAGTTTTCAAGCCTGTCCATCTGACCGCGCAGCAGCTCATGATCTGCTGCTGCCGGGTACAAAAGCTCCGTTTTCACAGCTCTGAATACTGCTTCATAACGCCAGTGTTTTGTAACGGTTTCAATTGCAGAGCGGATAAATTCAATCAGCGGGTGATTGAGCATCGTTCGCTTTTTATCTATAAAATAAGGAATTTCATAATCTTTAAATACCGGTTCAATGATTTCATGATACGCATCACCGTTGCGGGTCAGTACAGCGATATCTTTGTAACGGTATCCTTCGTTTCTCGCAAGCTTTCTGATCTCGCGCGCCACAGCTTCAGTTTCTGCTCTTCTGTTTGCTGCTTCAATGATCGTCATATCAGCCTGTCCGTTGTATACAGCGCCGTACTTTTCAAATGACTGCTCTAAATGGGACAGTCCTTTTCCTTTATACTTTTCATTGTCTTCTGACTGGATCACTTCTGCTTTGTCTCCGACTGATGCTGCAATTTCCTTTAACCTGTTGACTGTATCCGTTGTCTGTCTGAACAGAAGCGGATTGGGAGAATGCAGATCTGCTGTGACGGCTGCTGTCATTGATTTCGACTGAGTGAGCAGCTTTTCAATCACCAGATATTCCTGTGGTGTAAAGCTGTGGAAGCCATCGAGATAAATGTCTGCGCGGCTGAGCAGATCCGAATCTTTGATTTTTTCAGCAAGTAGCCTTAAATAATCCTCTGAATCTATGTATCTGTCTTTCAACTGCTCATCAAATCCTGCATAAATCCGTTCAATATCCTTTAGCTTATCGAGCAGTGCTTTTGGAGCGGTTTCACTCATTTCAGCGGTTTTTTCAAGCAGGTCCTCCGGCTGAATGCAGTACCTTCTGAACTCAGTCAGCATTTTCTCTACATGACCGACAAAGCCATGCTTCCCTGCAGCACGGCCAAACATGACCATCTGCTCCTTCTGTTCATTGATCAGCTTTCTGACAAGCATGCTGGCACCTGTATGATTAATATGTATCCGCGCGGCGCCGCCTGTCTCCTGAAGAATTCTCCAGGCAAGCCGCGTGAAACTGAGCACCTGTACCCTGACCATCCCGCCGGTTTCAATTGCCAGGCGGTATTCTGACTGGAAGGTCATCTGTTCAGGTACGATCAGAAGAATGGGATCACCTGACGGATCGTTTTTGACTTTAGCGGTGATTTCACTCATGAGACGATCTGTTTTACCGGTTCCGGAACGTCCTGTTTTGATCATAAGCGGCATGATTGTGCCTCCTTTGTCATTTGCATATAGCTATTATCTTACAACTCTCTGTTAATGAAAAGTGATGGGGAAATGAAAAAAGCCATCCAATTGGATAGCTCTTACAATTATTTTGCATTGGATAGCCGCTGACCCTCTCCGATCAGGACTTCGCTTTCCTGCCCCCGGGCGGTGAGCCCTCCGGCTTCGCCGTATGGTCTCACCTGTCCCTTACTGGGGCGGGAGTCTACTCCTGCTCTCCGAGGGTCAGCTTTGTTTGTAAAACTATTACCACAAAAGCTTTTATTCGTAGAATCTTACATCAAGTTCGTTCAGCGGCCAGTATCTGAGGTTGACTTTGCCAACGACTGAGTCCTGGTCGATGAAGCCGAATATACGGCTGTCGAGGCTTTCCTGACGGTTATCTCCAAGTACAAACAGCTGACCTTCCGGCACTTCTGACTCACCTGTTAATTCTTCAAGTGTAAAATCACCTGTCAGGCGGCCTTCACCTGTACGGAATTCTTCAAGATACGGTTCTTCATAGTACTCTCCGTTAATATATAACTGATCGTCTTCGTAAGAGATTTCATCCCCGGGTAGGCCGATCACTCTTTTTACATAATCTTCTGTTTCACTCGCATGAAAAACGATCACATCAAATCTGTCGAATTCCCCGATCTGATAACCGATTTTATTAATAACCAGCTTGTTGCCATCCTGCAGTGTCGGCTGCATGGATACACCTTCTACAACATAATTCGAAAAAAGAAAAATGCGGACTACAAGTACAATGACGACTCCTACTGCTAATGCTTTGAGCCATTCGAAGCTTTCTTTTTTCCACGATTCCATCTATTCTCCAACCTTTCATTCCCGGCAGACTTTCTATGACGCTCGTGCATCAATATGTCACGTTCCATTTTTTTATTGATCATTTTCTCTACTCTTTTCCCAACGAGCCATAAGACAACGATGGCGCCAAGCACAATCGCAGTTTTAATCGGCTCTCTAATCAGTGAAACAATGTCTGCACCGATAAATGAAATCGTAGAAATCATGACAAGTTTTCCTGTAACAACAGCCAGCATATACTGCATAATGCTGATACGTGATAACCCCGCTACCACATTAACCAGCGCTGACGGTGTGAAAGGAAAACACAGAAGCAGAAACAATGGACCGAATCCATGCCGTTCCACCCAGGTAGTCAGTCTCCTGATCTGCTTTTGATTACTTAAGAAGTAAAACAGCCTCAGATGGCCAAAGCGTCTGAGCAGCCAAAAGACCATTAGCGCGCCTACTGAAGCACCTGCCCATGAGAGCAGTATACCGAAGAGAACACCATATGCATTCGCATTTGCCACCACAAAAGCAACGAGCGGCAGGAAAGGTAAAAATGCTTCGATCACTGGCAGCAGGAAGCCGATCAGCGGTCCGAATGCCCGATACTCTGCAATTAATTCACGAAGATTTTCAAGTGTAAACCATGCTTCTAGAGTTTCCAACGTCATTCAAACGCTCCTCTGGTCAATAGACTGGCGGTTATTTTTTATCAGTATAGCATAATCCGGAAAAAACCGCCTATTACGGCTATATTTTTCCCTTATTATGTTTTGTACAAACTATGACAACTCAAAAATAAGGCTTTGTTAAAGTTGGCTGTTGATTTCCGCTTCAGGGGGACGCTTTCCGCGGCCGGGCGGTGAGCCCGCAGGCTTCGCCATGCTCGGTCTCACACGTCCCTTCCTGCCGCAGGAGTCGCCCCCTTCCGCTCCAATCATCAGCTGTGCAGAAACAACAATGATTTTTAACAAAGTTAAAATAAAAAACCCGGACAGTTTGTCTCGGGTTTTCTAATCATTTCACTGTATTTTAATATGATGTCATTCAAAAATTAATTTTTCATTGTGACAATTTCATTATTTAAATATACTCATTCATCCAGCCTGTCAGGTGATTCAGTCTTTCGAGTCTGAGTTCAGGTTTTCCTGTTCTTGAGAGGTTATGGTCTGATTCAGGGAATCTGACAAGGCGTGTTTTTTTCTCTTTTCTTTTCAGAGCAATGTAAAGCTGTTCTGCCTGTTCGATTGGGCAGCGGTAGTCGTTTTCGCTGTGCAGGATCAATAGTGGTGTTTTGATCTGGTCTGCATAGGCAAGCGGCGAGTGCTTCCAGAGTGTATCAATATCGCCAAGGTCCGCCTGGATCTGCCACTCGCTGAAGTAGTAGCCGATATCACTGACACCGTAGAAGCTGATCCAGTTACTGATGCAGCGCTGCGTGACTGCTGCTTTAAATCGGTCTGTATGGCCTGTGATCCAGTTCGTCATAAATCCGCCGTAGCTTCCGCCTGTCACACCCAGACGATCGCGATCAATGAAGTCGAACTGCTCAAGCGCCCCGTCCACTGCTGCCATCAGGTCACGGTAGTCTCCTCCGCCATAATCACCTCTGACTGCATTAACAAAGGTCTGACCGTAGCCGTGGCTTCCGCGCGGGTTTGTATACAGCACTGCATAGCCTTGAGATGCAAGCAGCTGCATTTCATGGAAAAACGTATTGGCATACATGGCATGCGGTCCGCCATGAATATTTAAAATCATTGGTGCATCTTCTCCGTCTTGATAACCTGCCGGCTTCATAAACCAGCCGTGGACTGTATATCCGTCTGTGCTTTCATAAGAGACCGTTTCCGGCGCTACAATTTCAACTTCGTCAAGCAGCTGCTGATTCACGTGCGTCACCTGCTTCGCTTCTCCTGATGGAACATGAATCACATGAAGATCTCCTGGATTTTCCGTTGTACTGATCGCAGCAGCTATTTTTTGTGAATCACCATGTACATCAAAGCCGTATACGTGATGGTTTCCTTCGTAAGCCGGGTATACTTCTCCTTCAGTTGAAGCGTAATACAGATTGACGTTCCCTTGATCTGTAATAACGAAATAAAGGCTGTTATTATCAGCCCAGACAGCACCCTGTACACTTGCTCCCTGCTGAATGTCACCAATTGCAAAATCGCCGACCGGTGCATCAATTCCTTCGGTCAGACACTCAGCACGACCGGATGACTGGTTCCATACCCAAAGCTCAGTGTGCGTTGCATTTTCATACGTTCTGCCTGAAGCGGTGAATGCCAGCTGATCGCCTTCAGGAGACCAGGCTGCAAATCCAACGTAGCCTTCAGCTGTCCTGATATGCGCTTTACTGTCATCTTCAAGATTATAAAGATACAGTTCATTGTTAAATGAAAAATCTTTATCTTCTGCGTCAGCATCTGTTGCGTAAGCAAGCTGCTTTCCGTCAGGTGACCATGCAAATGGTGAATAGCTGTCTTTCCCTTTTGTCAGCTGACGCAGTTCTTCTGTTTTCAGATCAATGATGGCGATTTGCTGCTTCTTATCATCAAGCAGGCCTGCACCATCTGCTTTGTATTTCATTGAATCTGTGACAAATGGCTTCAGCTTTTTATCTTCATCTTCTTTTTTCTTCTCTTCATTCAATGCATCTTCCGGCTCAAGTGATACTGTAAAAGCAAGTTTTCCGCTGCACGGTGACCAGACCGGATTCCCTGCCCCGTTTTCGATATCAGTTACCTGTTTTGCTTCTCCGCCGCTGACAGGTAAAACGTAGAGTTGGTTTTTTCCGGAGCGGTTTGAGACAAATGCGACTTTTCTGCCGTCCGGTGACCATCTTGGAGAGGACACTCTGTTGTCTCCGTATGTCCACTGGTTCAGCTCTTCGCTTTCCTGATCATATAAAAATAAGTTTGATGAATATGTATGTTCTTCATTGATATGTGTTTTGACGAATAAAATATGTTTGCCGTCCGGTGACCATCTCGGATCGGTCAGTGATTCGATTTTATACAGATCTTCTGCTGTGATTTTGCGCTTTTGCGTCATGAAATCTCCTCCGATAAATCAGATATTTCGGCTTTCGAGATAAACCGCTTGTTCTATTATCAGATTTATTTGTGAATAATGCAAACATAATCCAGTTGTAAATTCAGAAAATCTGTGTAAAATGATATAGAACACACGTTCGTTATACAGGAGGAGATTTCAATGACAAAGATTCCAGGTGAGGATCGGGACCGGCTGGAGAATGCTTTTTACCTGCCGATGGTTTTGAAGATTCTTGAACGTGATCAGATTGTGATTGAAAAGAGTGGTGTGAAGCTCCCGAGACCTTATATTGAATTAATTGAAGAAACGATGATTGCCGTTCAGCGTGAGCTTGCAACCCTGAAAAAGTATATGAGAGATCACGATATGAAGGTCGTAAAATTAAAATCTGATGAAGCTTTCACCATGTATCTTTTTGTGTACCAGGGTTATGAAGAACAGCATAACTATTTCAATCCACGGCTCAGAAATCACGTTGAAAATCTGCTGAGATATTATTTGATCGGCCGTTTAAAGTCGCTGTCGCCACCGTCATCAGGGTTGATCCGTTCATGATCTGCGTGTTCAATTCTGTCGAGGTATTCAGCAAACCCAAAGCGTTTCTTATTCAGCCTCGACTTGTAGGTGTCTTCTGACTTTTCACGGATCTCATTGATGTTTTGATGCAGCTTAAGGGAGAGTACTGAGGCTTTCAAATACTGCAGATGCGTTGCGCGCCGTGAGATTGGAAGTGTAATCGTTCTGTCTCCTGACAAAGTAAGTGTTGTTTCATTGCTCAAATCATCATTTTTTTCCATACTGACAACGTGATTGAGTGCAATCCAATAATTTTTCTTATTTGAGTCGGAATGGGTCGAGAAGAAATAAATATCTGATATCGGATCAACAACGATGGGAGGCTTATGACTGAAGCTGGTGAGGAATCTTGATGAGGTTTTGCGTCCTTCGTAGGATGAGAAGTAATATAAACACGAGTGCTCCATAATCTCCATTGGTTTCATATCGACTGCAAAAGGTAATCTTCCTTTTTCATGAATAATCGTTCCTGTTAAACCGCCATCTTCAATCCTCGGTTCTAAAATCATTGTACTTGCACTGACAGTGTATGTTTCCTGGGCTGTCATAAATTCCATTTTATCACTCCTTTATATTTTTATGGGATTATCATATACCAAATATCATTCAGATGTATACATAATTTTTATCAAATATGTTCGTGTCGTCCCGAACAATCTGGTATAAATCCTGCTTTAAATTCATATTGTCTAAAAATTTAAAACTTTCTGTTGATATTATCGCTGATATTCTCTATAATGAAAAAAAGTAGCAGAGGTGATGAAGATGGAAAACAACAAATCGTTCGCAGAGTTTATGAATGAGTCAACCGTCCCTCAGAAACAATCCAGTGAAATGACGATGATGGAGATTTACGTGGACATGGTATTAAATGAAATTCTGGTCCGTCATCGCAAGGAACAGCTTGTAACAGCTATTAATGAAGCGTTAGATAACAAAGATCAAGACGCTTTTATGAAGTACTCAGCAGAATTAAATACATTAGAGGACACACACGGTGTGTAGTACTTGAGCCCCCTGCAAACAGGCAACAAATATGCAGGGGGTTCAACTTTTGTCACAAAATTGCCCGTTCCAGAGTGGCATTTCAGGCAAAAATCATGAATAATAGACATATCTAAAACAATTCATGATAAGGAGCCCGCTCATGCTGACTGAAGAACTGAACAGCACATTCCTGCTCATCATCGAATGGGGATTCGTTGCAGCCGTGATTGCCGCAATTATTTTTGTACTTTATTCAATCCGACGCGCTCCGCGTATGAAAACTGCTTTTTTATGGCTGGCTGCCCACCTTGGTCTGACGATGATTGCCTATATTGTATTCTTTATGGGCCTCAGCGGTGGTTTCAATGACCCTACAGTTGAAAATGTATCAGATGAAATTCATTTTCTGCTTGGCGTGGCAGGATTGATCTGGCTGACTGGTATGCTATGCCTCATTTTAAGCATCCAGCTGCTGAAGGATCAGTTCCGTGCTAAAAACTACACACCCATTCAAAGCGACAAAAAAGAAGGCTGAGATGCCTTCTTTTTTTAATTCCACCAGTTTCCAGTTATGGTAGAATTGAAGCACGACTGATTGACAGGAGGACATTATGCAAAAAAGAGATGTATCAGAATCCACAGAAGCTAAGGAAAGTTCTTTATGGCTGTTTTTCTTAATTTCTCATGGGACGAAACTTTTTGGCGCTACGTTTTCATGGCTGTCATGCTATATCACTTTCTACTTCTGTTTACCCACTACACCTTTTCAATCCAGGGCAGCAAGTTGATTCATCGTACATTTCTGATGAATTGGCCTATTCGCAGAAGAGAGCTGAATCACTCAGACGTCAGCCAGATACAATTCACACACGAGAACTGGTCAGCGAAAGCCGATGTCATCAAGACTTATAAAGGCCACTCCCCAAAGCTCTATAAATATAACGATAAAGACCTCTTCCACCATTTAGAAGACTACTGCTACGAATACAGAGTCCCGCTCAAAAAATCAAAAGGCTACCTGACCCTTGAAGATATGTATGACAAACAAGAAAGAAACACCTGACTTCTAAAAGTAATAAAAGTGACGGATCATTCCGTAGACTCCTGCGGAAAAACGATCGTGCGAGACCCCGGAAGGCAGTGCCCTTCTGCCTGAGGAGGCTCAAACGTTCGTCCGCGGAAAGCGAAGGAATGATCCGGCACGATTTTGAAATTCATTAAAAAAACGCAGACTAATCAATCAGTCTGCGTCTTTCTTCAGGTGTTGGCAGCTTGCACGACTGCTTTTTCCCGAACCAGTGAAATCTGTTTCTTGCAAAGGAATCATACGCCAGGTTACGGATTGGCCGCGGCACAATCAGCAGCAGTGATAAAAACTTCACCGGGCTATCGAGTGACCGGCAGATCCTCAGCGCAGCGTCAGATTTCGTATATAGCCTGTCCTGCTCGACCAGCAGTACAGAATCAATCATTGGCGGCACGTCAAATGTCGTGCGCATTTTGTGTCCGACTTCCCCCTGCAGCGATGCAAAGTGAAAGTAGCCGGCACGGTCATGCTTCATAATGAATTGAACGCTCCAGTCACACACATTACAGTCACCATCGAACAATACAACAGCTGACATTATTCACTTCCCCTTTCCTTACCTTCCTTACCATACACATTTAATAAAGCGCCAAACAGCAATACAGCAGCTGTCAGGTAGAACCAGATCATCATAATCACGACAGATGCCAGCTGACCGTATAGCTGACGGTAATTTCCATAGCCGACAAAAAGAGAAAACCCTTCAGAGATCAGCTGCCAGAAAATCACGGCGAATATTGCACCGGGAAGCACGTCCTTCCACGATAGTCCGTGCTTAGGCAAATGCCTGTAGAGCACCCAAAAGAAGACAAACAAAATGACGGTACCAATTCCCCACCTGACCGGCGTCCATAATACGAGCCAGTCCGCCTCAAATAAAAAGGTCTCTTCCGCGATTCGCTGAACCACATTTTCCACTAAAGGAATCAAAATCGTCAGCGGTAAAATCAGAGCAAAGCCGATTGTCAGGAAAAAGTCGCTAACCAGGCCCTTTAAATAGCTTTCGCGCCTCTTAATTTTATAAATATCCGTTAATGACCGGACCAGTGATTGAATGGCCATTGAAGCAAGCCACATTGTAGACAGAAAACTGATTGAAATAATCGTTCCCTGCCCTGAATCCAGAATCGCTGTTAAGTTTGATTCAATCAGGCCATACGTTTCCTGAGGCGCATACGGTCTGATGACTTCAATCAGGTCATTCGATGTAAACGGTAAAAAGCTGGTGCTTGAAACGACCATGATTAAAAAAGGAAATAATGACAGCATAAAATAATAAGCTGTCTGTGCAGCATGATCATAATAGCCCTCTTTAAAAAACCGGCTTCCTGCATACTTTATTCTGTTTTTAAACATCTTTTTCTCCTCCAAAAACACGTAGGGTCTGCTGACTGCCCTTATGTTTTCCCTTATTGAAGAAAAATTAATCCGTTAGCCGCCTATCAGCATATATACTGATAAAAATACAATAGACCCAAGCACAACAATCATGACATCCGCCCCCAAAAATGCAAGCAAAAATGCAGCCGCTGCGCCGGCAATGCCAAACCAGATATCGTCCTGTATAAATAAAATGCCTGGAAAAATAAGTGCACCGAGTACTGCGTAAGGAATGTTTTTCAGTACACTCTGAAAAAACGGAGGAAGCTCTTTTCCTTCAAGTACAGTCAGCGGGAGCACACGCGGGATATACGTCACAATCGCCATACCGATAATAATCAGGATCATATTCATTTGAGCTCAGCCCCTTTCCTGAGTCCCATCATGACTTCAACTGCCATGGCAGAGATCAGCGTCGATGCAGCAATTGCCCAGCCGGTATCAAGCAGTCCGCTTAATGTAAATACACTGTTTAACACAGCAGCAAGTCCCGCAAGATAGACAACCTTCATTTCTTTCTTTAAGGAAGGAACTAAGAGACCGACAAACATCGCATAAAGCGCGATTGACATTGCCTGCTGCAGAAACTCAGGAAGGCTGGCCCCGATTACGTGACCGATACCGGTATTTATAACCCAGCTTCCGTAGGCGATCAGCATCACCCCGAATGCAAAGCCGGTTGTCGTCTTTCCTTCCCTGGTCGCAATAACAGTAAAGGTTTCATCTGTCAGACCGAACGCATAAATCGATTTTTTCGCACGCGTTTCAGGCTCCATCTTTTCATTTAAAGAAGCTGACATTAAAAAGTGCCTGATATTAACGATAAATGTATTAAAAATAATCACAGCAGCTCCTGCGCCTGCTGCGATCAGTGATAATGAAATATATTGTGCAGCCCCCGCAAACACAAGCAGACTCATTAATACTGATTCAAATAAAGTAAGCCCCGTCGTTTTTGCAAGCAGTCCAAATGTAAGTGCAACCGGCAAATAGCCCACAGCGATACTGACCCCTGCTTTTATGCCGGCTCTGAAGCCTGATTTCTGTTCACTGACTGCAGCCATTTGCATAATTAAACCCCTTTCTCTTTCAGCGTGAATCGTTTACAATAAATTCAACAAGACAATTTATTATATTATACAAATGTACATTATAATAAACAACCCGATGAGGTGAATTTTTTGGATGAAATTAAAAAACAGCTCGGAGGTAATCTCCGGCTGCTGAGAAAAAACAGGGATCTGTCACTGGACAGACTTGCGCAATTAACCGGCGTCAGTAAAGCCATGCTCGGTCAAATCGAACGCGGTGATGCAAACCCTTCTGTCGGCACGATCTGGAAAATTGCCAACGGTTTAAAAATATCATTTTCTTCCCTGCTCGCTGCGCCAGTAAGTGACGTTACTGTCATCCGTGCTGAGACAGTTGAAATGCTCGAGGAAGATCACGGCAGATATCGGGTCTATCCGATCTTCACATTTGATCCTGTCAGACAGTGGGAAGGCTATAGGGTGGAACTGGACCCGGGCTGTCATTATCAAAGTGAAAGCCATGGCAGCGGAGTGGAAGAATATATGACTGTTATTGAAGGCGCACTGATTATGATCATTGCAGGTACAGACTACATTTTAAAAAGCGGTGATTCTATTCGCTTTAAGGCGGACCAGCCTCATGATTATAAGAATGAGGGGAATGACCGCACAGTCTGTCAAATGGTGATCCATTATACAGAGGGATAATCCTCCAATCTGACTGCGTTTAAGGGGACCATGCATTTTTTATATGGTCCCCACCCCGCCACATCCACTCTTTCCTGACACCTCACTAATTTACTCCCACTCGATTTACTTCCCCTTGAACTCAGGCTTTCTCTTTTCAGAAAAGGCAATCAGCGCTTCTACTCTGTCTTCTGTCGGAATCGTAATCTCATATGCTTTTCTCTCAATCTTTAACCCCGTCTGAAGGTCCGTATTCATACCGGCCTTAATTGCATACTTTGCCTGTTGAAGAGCGACGGGTCCATTTGCAAGTATCGCTTCAGCGAGCGCCAGCACTTCATCATGCAGAGTGGCCTGGTCAACAGCCTTCGTCAGCAGTCCATATTCATACGCTTCTTCCCCGGTAAATCGTTTGGCAGTCAGAATCAGTTCGAGCGCCTTTGCTTCTCCTATGATTCTTGGAAGCCGCTGTGTACCTCCTGCCCCTGGAATAATCGCAAGGCTTGTCTCAGTCAGTCCCATCTTCGCCTTACTATCCGCTACTCTGAAATCGCACGCCAGCGCAAGCTCCATTCCGCCTCCAAAAGCATGTCCATTGATCTCGGCAATAACAGGCTGCGGCAGTGCTTCAATCGTACTGAATACCTCTCCAATTTTATAAATATTCCGCTTTACCTGCTGTTCAGTAAGCGTCTTTCTTTCCTTCAGATCCGCTCCGACACTGAAGGCTTTATCCCCTGCACCTCTTATCACAACAACTCTGACGTCTGGATTAATCCTTAAAGCTTCAGCTGTCTGCCCAAGCTCTGACAGCATCTGATAGTTAAATGCATTCATTGCTTCCGGACGATTTAAAGTGATCGTTGCAATCCCATTTTTCTGTTCAAGTTTTATCGTTTCCATGACTGAATCCTCCTCAAAATATGTAAGCACTTTCATTTACATATTGTAGCACTCGTTCACGCTTCCTGCACATTCATATCCGTTTAGTTTTAAGCCCGCGTGGTAAACTGTAATTAGCTGAGTGAGGGCATGAGAGAAGGTGTTTGTGACGAAAAAAGTAGCTGCTTACCGCATTTATAAAATTGTAACGATGGCTGTTAAGTTTTTTCTGCAGGTGTATTTTTTCAACCGCAGATACCGGGGCAGGTGGGATCCTTCCGTTGAGAAAAAATGGTCTGACCTGGCCGGCAAACAGGCCCGGGAATATAAACAGACTTCATTAAAGCTTGAAGGACTTATGATTAAAGTCGGTCAATTCCTATCAACACGGGCTGATATTATGCCACGCTCGTTTATTATTGAACTAGAAGGCTTAACTGACCGCGTGCCTCCCGTTCCATGGGAAAAAGCGAAAGAAGTCATTGAAGATGAATGGAATACCGATTATGGCGAAATGGTCCATAAAATTTCAGAAAAGCCTGTAGCTTCTGCCTCTATTGGAGATGTCTATCACGCATGGCTACATAACGGTGATTCTGTTGCAATAAAAGTTCAGCGGCCGGGGATTGATTATATTATCCGCACGGATTTTAAAGCAATGAAAATCGTCATCTGGCTTGCCAAGAAATTTACGAAGTTCGGGAAGCAGGCTGACCTTGATGCATTGTACAGTGAAATGGTCAATGTCATTGGTGATGAACTGAACTTTAAGAAAGAACTGCAAAACGGTGTGGCTTTTGAAGAACGCTTTAAAGACACTGAAGGCGTCATTGTTCCAAGGTATTACGAAGAGTATACAACCCGCCGCGTACTCGTCATGGAATGGATAGAAGGTTCAAAGATAACGGACCTTTCCTTCCTTGATAAGCACGGTCTGAATCGTGAGGACCTTGCCGAAAGATTACTTCTGTTATTTGTAGATCAGCTGTTAAATGAAGGAATGTTCCATGCAGACCCGCACGGCGGCAACATTTTAATTAAATCAGACGGCACGATTGTCCTGATTGACTTTGGTATGGTGGGCATCATTCGGAAAAATGACGCAGAAGCTGTACAGCGCGCAGTTGAAGGTGTCATCTTTGAACGTTACGGAGAAGTGGTCAGTGCCCTTGAAGACATGAAGTTTCTTCTTCCATCAGCAGATAAGGATATTTTAGAGGAAATTGTGGAAAGAGTTGTCGCAGTCTATAAAAGCGGTGACTGGCAGGACGGAGAAAGCCTGATGATGGAAAAGCTGCTTGAGGATGTTCAGGATATCGTCAGAACACAGCCGATTCAGCTCCCAACTGAATTCGCATTCTTCGGCAGAGCACTTTCAACATTTACAGGTGTCATCTATACGATCTATCCTGAAGCTGACTTTATCGAAATGGCACGCCCAACAATTGTCCGCTGGACTGCTGACCGTGGCGGTGAGGGGACTATTGGACAAACTGTGCTGAGAACGATTCAGCCTTACCTGTCTTTCCCTTCAAAAATACTTGATGCATTAGAAGAACCAAAGCGCTACAGAAGATCAATGGAAGCATACCGGAAGAAAGACAGCCGCATGAAAGACCTTGCCGGCAGAAGAAGAGAAGCCGTGTATTTTACACTGATTCCATTTACTGCCCTTCACGGCGCAGTCTTTCTCGAGGAATGGCTGATTGCCGGCGGTGCCGGATTGATTACCTTATTCGGCCTGATTCGGGTGAGAACAATATCCCAAAAAATCCAGACTGACTATGAGGAGTGAAGAACATGACGGAAGAACCAAAAGTAGAACGTGAACGCAAAGGTTCAAAGGGACCTTTTGAGGCTAAGCTTGAAGGACTTGAAGATGGCTACAGAGTAACCGTCCGCGGAAATAAAGAAAAAATTCAGCAGCAGCGTCAGGTCAAGCTTTCGTTTATTGAATTTTTGAGAAAAGCGGATGTTGCCGGTTATCCGATCCTGTTTCCTTTTAATTTGATTCTGAGATTCTTTTCAGGATATAAGAAACCCAATTTGTAAGGTGGTTCGTGAAAACACTCCGTCATGGGTTGGCGGAGTGTTTTCATTTTATATGACAGGTTTTCTGCCGCTCTGACTATCTTCGCATAACGGCCATTCTATTTATTGGATCATGGGTGATCATATATGGTTCAGCGGTACGTGGAATTGAATAATCTCTTTGATTAATTGACTCATTCCCTCTTTAAAGCTATGGATTTGACTCACTGGAAAGAATAATTGTACCATCACCCAAATTAATTGAATCACCTCCACCCACAATTGAACGCCGGTTTCATACCATACAAAAAAGAAGACAGGTCCCCCCTGTCTCCTCCCATTCATATAAAGTCCTACGACTGCTTCACCTGATCACGCAATGCTCTTCTCAAAATTTTCCCCGTTGTATTCTTCGGTAACTCTTCAATGAATTCAATCACTGTCGGCACCTTGTATTTCGCAAGCTTTTCAGCACAGAATGCCAGCAGATCATCTTTTGTGACGGACTCGTCTTTTAAGACAACATATGCATGTACAGCTTCACCGAAGTTTGGATCCGGCACACCTACGACTGCAGCTTCAACAATTGCCGGGTGCGTGTATAGAACTTCTTCCACTTCACGCGGGTACACGTTGTAGCCGCCGACAATGACCATATCCTTTTTACGGTCAACGATATAGAAGTATCCTTCTTCATCCTGCTTCGCAAGGTCGCCTGTATAAAGCCAGCCGTCACGGATTGTCACTTCTGTTTCTTCAGGCATTTTGTAATAGCCTTTCATCACATTCGGTCCCTTTACGATCAGTTCGCCCACTTCACCAACCGGTACTTCTTCGCCAAGCTCATTGACGATTTTATTTTCAACATTTGTAATCGATGTACCAATTGAGCCGGCTTTTCGATCCCGGTCAAGCGGGTTAAAGCACGTAACCGGTGCTGCTTCAGACAGGCCGTAACCCTCTGAAACTCTGACATTGAATTTATTTTCAAAGTTTTCAAGCAGTGCAACAGGCAGTGATGCTCCCCCTGAAATGCAGAGACGCACACTTTCAAAGCTATTACTGTCCGCTTCAGGATATTGAAGCAGGAAGTTATACATTGTAGGCACGCCTGCAAATACGGTTGCTTTATGTTTTTCAACAACATTAAATACATCTTTCGGACTGAATCTTGGTACAATCAGCATTGTTCCGCCATTGATCAGCGGTGCATTCAACACAACTGTTAACGCAAATACATGAAACATCGGAAGCGTTGTGACGACGCGGTCATCTCTGGTGATATTCAGGTATACAGCTACATCCTTCGCATTTGAGTAAACGTTTTCATGCGAAAGCATAGCGCCTTTTGGCTTCCCTGTTGTACCGGAAGTATAAAGAATGATGGCTGTATCATCTTCATTTAATTCAGGTCCTTTAAATACAGGCTGCTGTGTGCCGATTGCCTGCGTAAAAGCAATGACTTTTCCTTTTACTTCTTCAGGAAGTGCTTCAAGCTTTTCAGCCGTTCCCTGCTCTGTCTCACATACAACGTAATGAGCAACTGAAGGCAGTGCTGCATGTGCTTTTTCAATCAGTGGCAGCAGCAGATCAAGTGCAACAATTGCTTTTACATCCCCATCACGAATGATATAAGCAATTTCATCCGGTGTATAAATCGGATTAATCGGGATCACTGTAGCCCCTGTTCTGAGTGCTGCATACATCGCAATCACAAAATGCGGCGAGTTTCCGAGCAATAGTCCTACGTGGTCCCCTTTTTTGATGCCAATGCTGTCAAAGTAATTAGCCATTTTATTCACAGCGCCATTCAGTTCAGCATATGTAGCTGACTGATCCAGAAAATGATAGGCGGTTTTGCCGGCAAACTGCTCAGCAGCCTCCTGTAAACGATCTGATAAATTCAACCAATCCATCCCCTTTTACGTTTGGTTATATGTCCGCTTTTGTGAATGAACAGTCATTCATTAAAGATCACAAAGAAGCGAATATTCACACTAATTATAACGGAGTGACGTGTGGTAATCAAGATAACGCTTTCATTGAGTGGAAATTAAAAGACTGGACAATGGCCCAGTCTCTTTTAATTTAAGCTTAGTATAATAAATCAATAAACTCTTCACGATCAACATCTCCAAAGTAATGCTGCAAATCCACACCTTCAAGCGCTTTATCAATTTCTGCGCGCTCATAGCGTGTGCCGATCAGCTTTTGTTCTATTTCACTTACATCGCCAACCCCAAAGAAGTCGCCATAGATTTTGCAGTTTTCAATGCTGCCTTTTTCTACATCAAGACGAACATCAATGCTGCCTACCGGGAATCTGTGTGAGTGCTGCAGGTTGAACTTTGGTGATTTTCCGAAGTTCCACTCCCACTGCTGATAGCGCTGCTCAGAAAGTTCATGGATCTTTTTCCAGTCCTCTTCAGTCAATACATATTCTTTAATTTCTTCTTCACTTCCAAATATGTGACGCAGAATGAGCTGCTTAAACTCTTCAATCGTTACTTTTTCTTCAAGGAACTCAGAAATGTTAGCAACACGGCTTCTGATTGATTTAATTCCTTTTGATTCAATCTTGTCTTTTCTGACTTTAAGTGAGGAAACGACATGATCAATTTCTGAATCAAACATAAGTGTCCCGTGACTGAACATTCTTCCTCTAGTAGAGAACTGAGCGTTACCTGAAATTTTTCTTTCTCCGACAAGCAGGTCGTTTCTTCCTTTAAGCTCTGCTGGAACACCAATCTGGTTTAATGCATCTACAACCGGCTCAGTGAACTTTCTGAAGTTATGAAAGCTTTCACCGTCATCTTTAGTGATAAAGCTGAAATTCAGGTTACCGAGATCATGATAGACTGCTCCTCCGCCTGAGAGCCTGCGAACGACCTGGATATTGTTTTTTTCAACATAATCTGTATTGATTTCTTCAATCGTATTTTGGTTTTTACCAATGATAATGGATGGTTTATTAATATAGAACAATAGATAAGATTCTTCTTCTACATTTAAATTCTTTAGTGCATACTCTTCAATCGCAAGGTTAATTTTTGGATCCGTGATTCCTTTATTATCGATGAATAACATGTGATTTTCCTCCTTGATATGTAATGGTCAGTCCTGATGATGCAAGCAGTGTTTCACCACTGTATACTTCCTGTGCTTCTTCAAGCAGCTGATTCAGGTCGCCAAAATGAGGAAGATGGCTCAGTATCAGTGTTTTCACTCCTGCCTGATGCGCGATTTCTGCAGCTTCAGTACTGGTCATGTGCCCTGCTCCTGATGCATCCATTCCCTTATAAAAATTAGACTCAGCAATAAGCAGGTCTGCATTTTTTGCAAAAGGAATAAACGACTCCTGATAAGCAGAGTCTGCTGTAAATACCATCGTACCTGACTCACTCTCAATACGTACAGCATAACACGGCACTGGATGGGTAGTTTTTAAAAAGGTGACTGTAAAAGGACCAATGTTAAGTGACTGATCAGGATGATAGGCTTCACTGCTCATCTGATCTTTATATTGAAGCATCTCAAAACCCTGCTGATCTTCAGTATGCCCGAAGGCTTTCACGTGAAAATCTTTGTTTTGCAGAAAGTGCTGAATCAGCAGTGCATGGTGCAGGACGCCAATATCAGCTGTATGGTCTGCATGATAATGCGTGATCAGCATGGCATCAAGCTCTTCAGGTGAAATGTAGCGTTGCAGCTGTGCTAGTACACCACTTCCACAATCAAGTAACAGCTTGAAATTGTCTTCTTCAATTAAATAACCTGTGCTCGCTTCACCTGCAGCCGGGTAGCCTCCCCAAAATCCCACAACGGTTATCTGCATGACAAAAGCCTCCTCTTATGCGTTTTCTACCTTTTACTATACTTCAAAAAAAATATCTTTTCACTTATCTTCTTTTTTTCAGAATATTCCTTGACTTTTCATCCTCTGTTATAATACAATACATATAACAACAAATTAGTACTAGTACAAAACATAAAAGAGAGGCTGATGATCATGCTTGAAAACGTAATGGAATTCTTCAGAAACCTGCCGCCAAAGAAATGTGCATCTTGTGGAGAACATATGGAAGAGCAGGCTGAAGCTTATACAACTGTCTGCAGCAAGTGTGTAGGAACACAATAAAAAAAGCGCCAATCGGCGCTTTTTTTATTGTTCTATAAAGTTAAGTGCCTGACGAGCTGCTGCTTCCCCCTGATCAATACAATCAGGCAATCCGATTCCATCGTAGGAAGCGCCCGCGAGATAAACACCCGGGTAGCTTTTTTCAAGCTTTGTTCTGACATCAGCCATTCGTTCTCTGTGACCGACTGTATATTGTGGCATTGCTTTTTTCCAGCGGGTGACGATTGTAAAGTCTGGCCTGCTTTTCACTTTGATGATTTTATTTAAATCATCAATGACGATTTTCTCAATCTGGTCGTCAGACAGATCTACGACAGTTTCATCTCCTGCGCGGCCTACATAGCATCTGAGCAGCACTTTTCCATCAGGAATCGTATGCGGCCACTTTCTATGCGTCCAGGTACATGCTGTAATCGTATAATCGCTGTTTCTTGATACTACAAAGCCTGTGCCATCAAGAATATCCTCTACTTCATCTTTGTCAAAAGCCATTGCGACTGTTGCAACAGAAGTAGCCGGAACTTCTTCGATCTGACTTAATAGTCCTGATTCTCCGAAAACTGCTCCTGCAGTATAGTGAGGCACGGTGAAAATCACTGAATCAGCTTCAATTTCAGTCCCGTTGTTCAGGGACAGCGTATATTTCTCACCACGGCTGATTGATTCAACCCTGGTTCCTTTTAACATTTCACAGTCCGTTAACAATGATTCAAGCTTTTGGACAAGTGATTCAAGACCCGTAGACAGCGTTAAAAACATACTCTGTTTTTTAGCACCGGGCTTTCTCTTTGCTGCAGGTGAAGTCTTTTTCATACCTGCAATCAGACTTCTATGGTCCTGTTCAAGCTTCCCGAACTGTGGAAAAGTGGCTTGAAGGCTGATCTGATCAATATCCCCTGCATAAATACCGGACAATAATGGCTCGATCAGATTTTCAACCACTTCATTTCCAAGTCTTCTTCTGAAAAATGTGCCGAGCGACTGATCCTGCCGATGATCTGATTTAGGCAGAACAAAGTCGCCGGCAGCTCTCAGCTTACCAGTTAATGAGATCAGATCTGTGATCAGAAAAGGCTTGATTTGAGTAGGGATGCCCATGATCGCGCCGCCTGGCATCGGATGCAGCTTATCATTGACTAAAATAAATGCCTGGCCTGTCGCATTAGGTACCAGCTTGTGATCCAGCCCAACGTCTTTGATCAGCCGCCCCATACTTTTCTTGCGCTCAAGAAATGAATCCGGTCCGCGTTCAATCACAAAGCCATCCTGTACCACTGTCTGGATTTTCCCACCGAGACGGTGGTTGGCTTCAATGATTGTAATACTTGCGTCCAGCTGTTCGTTATTTATTTTTTCCTGTGCCCGGTATGCTGCGGCAAGACCTGTGATCCCGCCGCCAACAATGACAATTTTCCGCTTTGACTGTGTCACAGTAATCATCACTTTCTGTAAACTGGATTTTCAATATAAGCTTAACCTAATGTCTTCATTACTTTATCTGTCATTGCCTCAATAAATAATGGCTGTGTGTTCGGCATTTCCGGACGGAAGTAGTCAGCACCAATCTCGTCTGTTACAACCTTGCACTCGTAGTCGTTATCATAAAGTACTTCCAGGTGATCGGATACGAATCCTACCGGGGTGTAGACGAATGCAGTATAGCCATGCTGTTCATGCAGATCCTTTGTCAGGTCCTGAACGTCAGGTCCGATCCATGGATCAGGTGTGTTTCCTTCACTCTGCCAGCCGATTTCGTAGTTTTTAACCCCGGCCTGCTCCGCAATCAGGTCTGCTGTTTCCTGCAGTTGGTCAGGATATGGATCGCCTCCTGCAAGGATCTTTTCAGGTAAGCTGTGCGCCGATACGATCAGCACTGCTTTTTCACGCTGTTCATCAGTCATGCTGTCAAATGTTTCTTTTACTTTTTCAGACCAATATTGGATGAATTTCGGCTCATCGTACCAGCTTTCAATAGAAGTAATTGATGGTCCGCCGACTTCTTCAGCACGGTCTTTTGCACGCTTATTGTATGATTTTACGCTGTACGATGAAAAGTGTGGTGCGAGTACAATTGAAACTGCTTCTTCAATACCGTCTTTTTTCATTTCATCTACTGCATCTTCCACAAACGGTTCAATATGTTTCAGACCAAGATACATGACAAATTCAATGTCATCCTGTACTTCATTCAGGCGTGCAGTGAGGGCAGTGCCCTGTTCCTCTGTAATGCGTGCAAGTGGTGAGATACCCCCGATTGCATTATATCGGTCTCTTAAGTCTTCAAGTAACTCTTCAGATGGCTTTCTGCCTCTTCTGATATGTGTGTAATAACGTTCAAGATCATCTTCTGAATATGGCGTACCGTAAGCCATTACAAGAAGGCCCATTTTTTTCTTTGACATGTCTATTCCACCTCATTAGCAAAATTTGTGCTTCTCTATTGTTGTAGCAGACAAGCCTTTAAGCTTCCAATGATCTGCTTTTTAAATGTGTTAGCGGGCAGTATATTCCTGAACGAATGCCGTCAGCTTTTTCAGCGTGTCAGGCTGCACTTCAGGAAATACGCCGTGCCCAAGGTTAAAAATGTGCCCTGGATGCTTCATGCCTGCATCTAAAATTGGTTTTACATGCTTTTCAATAATATCCCAGTCACAAAGTAATAGTGACGGATCAAGGTTACCCTGAACGGTTTTCGTTACGCCTTTTTCACGCGCTTCTTCAATCGACAGTCTCCAGTCAAGACCAACCACGTCAAGCGGCAGATCATTCCAGTCTTTTGCAAGATGAGCTGCACCAACGCCGTGCATAATCAGTGGTATATTAAGCTCTTTTAGTGCTGCAAAGATTTTTTCCATGTGCGGCTTAATGTATGTGCGGTAGTCCTGAACGTTCAACGTCCCTACCCATGAATCAAACATCTGGATGGTACCCGCTCCTGCTTTAACCTGGGCAGTTGTGTAACGGATCGTCATCTCAGCAAGCTTGTCCATCAATGCATGCCATGCAGTTGTTTCCTGATACATAAACGCCTTTGTCTTATGATAATTTCTTGATGGTCCGCCTTCGATCATATAGCTTGCGAGCGTGAATGGTGCACCGCCAAAGCCGATTAACGGCACGTTTAATTGTTCAGTTGTCAGTAATTTAATCGTTTCAAGCACGTAAGGTACATCCGCTTCAGGCTCGATCATACCAAGCTTCTCAATATCCTGAACAGATTTGATCGGATTATGAATAACAGGACCAATGCCTGACTTGATCTCAACATCCACACCGATCGCAGGAAGCGGCGTCATAATGTCTTTATAAAGTACCGCAGCATCCACCCCGTAATTTTCGACCGGTAATCTTGTTACATACGCGCAAAGCTCCGGCTGGTGGGTAATTTCAAATAAAGAGTATTTCTCTTTAATCGCACGGTATTCAGGCTGGGAGCGGCCCGCCTGCCTCATATACCAGACAGGTGTATGCGTGACTGCCTCTCCTCTTGCTGCCTTTAAAAACGTATCATTAAATGAACTCATAACGAGTGTAATCCACCTTTCAAATGTGCTAGTTATTTTACAGAAATCTGCTAATTTTTCTTCGCTCTTGATATCCGTTTTTAACTATAGCCCTTTTCTATATCAGTGTATACCAGACACCCGTAAATGTCATAAAATCTCCTCTTTTCTCAACGATCAAAAGCCTTTGAAGTGGTTAACGGGGCTGAAAAAGGGTATAAATAGAATTGTAGTCAGCGTAAAACTGAAATCGAAATGGTAAGGAACATAAATGAGTCGAGGAGGAATTGTGATGAAGAAAATTTACATGACTTTTGGGACGCCTGACTTTTTACATAAGTTTCAGGAGGAAAACCCAAACGAAACAATGGTACAGATGCTTGGGGAGGATACCGCGCTGTTAGTTCATGAAACTGAAGGAGATACACTCTTTAACAGCCCGAGAAAATATGAAGTGTTTGAAGAATCCGGTCACCTGACTGAAAACGGCTTTTTCGTCTTTAATAACATTCCTGTATCAGATGAGGGCCGTCCGGTATTTGAACACCGCTTTAAAAACCGTGCAGGACTGATTGAAGAAGAGCCTGGATTCATTGCGATCCGTGTATTAAGACCAGTTGATTCAGATACGTATGTAGTCCTGACTCAATGGGATGATGAGAAATCATTTAAAGACTGGCAGACGTCCCAGTCATATAATAAAGCACACGCAAAACGCGGCACGTCAGAAGGAATTGATCATCAGAAATCAATATTCCCACGCTCGTCGTTTGTGACGAAGTATGTCGGGCAGACAGAGCAGTAAATAAAGTATAGAAAGACCACGCTTGTTGTGAGCGTGGTCTTTTTGTATAAGCGGCACAGCGGGGACGGAGTTGTGTGTTCCATTTTTAGAATCATTCTAAAAATGAACCACTGAACTCCGTCCCCAGTGATACGCCTAAATAATGTAAAACACTACTTCCTCAGCAGCCCCTTACGATTTGCATAAATCGCCGCCTGTGTGCGGTCGCTGATTTCAAGCTTACTCAGCACATTGCTCACATGCGTCTTTACTGTTTTAATCCCTATGTATAACTCATCTGCAATTTCCTGATTCGTGAGCCCGTCTCCGAGACACTTCAATACATCCATTTCTCTTTCCGTCAAATCCTCATGAAGTACTCTTTCTTTCGTTCTGAAGCGGTTCATCAGCTTACTTGCCACCTGCTGTTCAATGACAGACTCACCCCTCGCAGCTTTATACACAGTGTCGAGGATCTGGGAGGCGGAAGAGGTTTTCAAAATATAGCTGTGTGCACCTGCTTCAAGCGCGGGGAAAACCTGTTCATCATCATAATAGCTTGTCAGAATAATGATTTTCGTATCAGGTAAAAAGCTCAGAATATCACGCGTCGCATCAATGCCTGTGCCGCCTTCCATCAGGAGATCCATCAATATCACATCAGGCTTTGTTTTTTCAGCGAGTACGGCAGCTTCTTTTCCGTTCACGGCTTCCCCTACAAATTCAATACCTGGTTCAGTCAGCAAATAGGATTTAATACCGAGTCTGACCATTTCATGATCATCTACAATCATAACTTTTACCTTTGTCATATTACACTCCTCCTTCCATAATCGGAATTCTGATTTTAATATATGTGCCCTCGCCTGCTTTTGAACGCAATTCAAACTGACCGCCAATTTCTTCACAGCGCTCCTTCATTGTCTGTAATCCGTATGATGTCCACTTTTTATTTGTCACGTCAAAGCCGTCTCCATTATCACCGACGAAAAGGTAGAAGGATGAGCCCTTCACTTCAGTTCTGATTGTAATTTCGGTGGCATTTGCGTGGCGGAGAATGTTTGAGACAGCTTCCTGTACGACTCTGAAAAGGTGTTCATCAGCACTTTCATGGATCTTTTCCATCTGTTCAAGCTGCAATGAGAACGTGATTGGTGTTTTCTGTTCAAGCTCGAATGCAAGCTTTTCAAGTCCTGTTGACAGGGATTCACCTTTTAAATCAACAGGTCTCAGATGTAACAGAAGCGCTCTCATTTCACCCTGCGCTTTTTCAGCGATTTCCGCTGCCTGACGGACAAGCTTCCCTGCTTCTTTCTGATTGGTCTCAAGCATGCGGACTGAAGCGGATGACAGCATGTTCAATGCAAACAGCTGCTGGCTGACGGAATCATGGAGGTCTCTTGCCAGACGCTGACGTTCTTCAATTACTGCGGCCTGTTGAGCCTGCTTTTCAAGATTTAATCGCTCACTGGAGACCCGCTGCAGAGATTTCGTTTGTTCATTTATGTTAATTGAAAGTTCATTTAATGCTTCTTCAAGTACAGAGATATCATCCGTTTCATGGATCTCCATGGTTTCGCCGGATTTACCTGACGAAAGTCTTGCAACGAATGCAGTCATCTCATGAATGCGCTGGCGCATAATTTTTCCTGAGCGAATACCAATATAGATAGACATGATGAAAAATACGAGTGATGTAATGCCCACAACACCAAGTGAAGCAGCAGTATGAAGAAAAGGGTCTGGAGAAAGAAAAATATATAATTGCAAAATCGTAAACAGCAGAATTGCACCATATAAGGTGAATCTGAAATATTGCAAAATGAACCAGTGATTAAGACTCGCTACTCTGATCATGGCTCCTCCTTAAATCCTGTCGATTCTGATGGATCCGACATTAACATCCAATATGACCTTTACCTTTTTTGGTGCTGTTTCATAATCTTCAGAACGGAAATGAAGCGTTCTCGCATGAGTTCCGTCCGTCCGCTCGTTAAAAAGCACATTTTCACCGACCGCTACATTAGAAATGATATGAACGCTGAGCTCTTCCGGGACAGTCATTTTAATATTGCCGATTCTGACAGACACATCAAGCTGTGTCTCTCCTTCAGAGATAAACGCTTTTTTCAGATCAAATACATAATTACCGACTGATTTATTCAGCTTCATATTCTCGAGTGCCCAGTTTTCAGAAGTGAATTTTTCATTCCCAATACTCATCGCGTGCTTAACATGTGTTTTATTTTCAAACCTGAATGTTTTTTCACGGTGATCCCCGTGCTGATTCACTTCTTTCCTGCCACCCATTCTCGGCTCACCGTAACTGAATTGGATCGAGCTTCTTTTTGTGATCAGTGAAATGGCAAATCCAATGAGCAATAGCGGCCAAAGACGCCAAATGTCACTATAGCCGAACGCAATGTCTTCTGAGAAAAACGCTGCTGTTAACAGTCCCCCATATACGGAAAAAATCAGACCGCTTAATATTCCTCTTCTTTTCGTAAAGAATTTAATCAGCTGTGCAATTCCGATAATCAGTAAAATGACAGGAATAATCAGTCCTGCAGCGGAACCTTCAAGCTGCAGTAAACCGAGATTAAGCATTAGAAGCAGCAGCCCGAATACGAGCAGAAAGCTTGCACACCCCCACTGCTTTTTATTAACTCCTTCCATTTCATCTCAACCTTTCTGTCAGGCACTTTTTATTTATTCTAAAGTGCCTGCCTGCTTTCATAAAGCATCAGAGGAAGGAGCCCTCCTCAGTCCTCAGGCGGAGGCACGCCTTTTCATCAGGTATTCATATACAACCAGACAAAAAATGGCGTACGTATAGCCAAGCAGCCACCCACCGATTACATCTGTAAAATAATGCGCCTCATCCGGCAGCCTGCTCAGCCCTGCCAGCACGGAAATCAGAATGCCAACAGCTAACATCAGTGCCTGCCCTGCTGCATCACCTGACTTTTCAGTAATCAGATAAATAATAACAATCGCAGCAATCATACTGACCATCGCATGGCCGCTTGGAAAGCTGAACCCTTCATTAAGTCCATCAGGCCGTGGTCTTTCAGTCTGCGTTTTGATCAGCTTATTCAAGTAATTGCCTCCACCGACTGCAAGCAGGACAATCATCATTCCAAGATAATGATTCCGTCTGAACCATAAATAAAGAACTGCTGCGATACTGATAGTGGCCAGAAACCACTCTCCACCAAGAAAACCAAAAAACAATAAAAAGTCCAGTTCACTGAAGAATTCAGCACCGAATTGATCAATACCATTTAACCCGTCATCTAAGTTAATTACTAACAAAACTGCTGCTGCAAATGTCACAGCTGCAAGTGGATAAAACCATTTTTTCACGTTATTCCCCTCCTCCCTGCCTGCTACCATTATATAGTATCGGGTGAGTCGTCAAAAGAGTGAAAAAATTCGGGTCCCGTGATATACTGAGTCATCATTAAATGGTTTGATTATGAAAGGAGCATACATATGAATGAAAAACTTTTTTCACTGTTAGATTCCTACTACGATGATATGGTTACGCTTCGCCGTCACCTTCACCAGCACCCTGAGCTTTCTTTTGAGGAAAAAGAAACGCCTGCTTTAATTGAAGCTTTTTATAAAGAGCTTGGTGTTGAAGTGAAAACAGGTGTTGGTGGAAATGGGGTAACCGCTGTTATCAAAGGCGGTAAGCCAGGTAAAACGGTCGCTTTACGCGCTGATTTTGATGCACTCCCAATCGAGGATGAAAAAGACGTTCCTTATAAATCTAAAATTTCCGGAAAGATGCATGCTTGCGGACACGACGGACATACAGCAACGCTTCTTCATCTGGCAAAAGCACTTCATCTGCTGAGAGAAGAACTGCCTGGAACTTACGTGATGATTCACCAGCATGCTGAAGAATATGCGCCGGGCGGGGCAATCAGTATGATTGAAGACGGCTGTCTGGATGGCGTGGACGCAGTATTTGGCACACACCTGTGGGTCACCGGTGAACTTGGTCATATCGAATACCGTACCGGTCCTATTATGGCAGCAGCCGACCGGTTTGAAATCAAAATTCAAGGCGCAGGCGGCCACGGTGCTCAGCCACACAAAACAAAGGACGCTGTCGTAGCAGGTTCACAGCTTGTGACGTCACTTCAGCAAATTGCTGCAAGACGTGTGAATCCTGTTGAGTCAGCTGTTGTCTCTGTCGGGTCATTTGTCGCTGAAAATGCATTTAATGTCATTGCAGATTCTGCCAAGCTGATCGGTACAGCAAGAACATTTGCCCCTGAAGTACGTGATCTCGTTGAAAAAGAGATCGGCCGTATCACAGAAGGCACATGCATTTCTACAGATTGCACGTATGAATATGATTACGTCAGAGGATACCCTGCTGTTGTAAACCATGAAAAAGAAACAGACTATCTTGTACGGGTTGTCAATGAAATGCCTGGTGTTACTGCAGTTGAAAGTGAGATGCAAATGGGCGGTGAAGATTTTGCCTACTACCTTGAACATAGACCCGGCACATTTTTCTTTACTGGCGCTAAACCTGAGGGAGTAGATGTTCCTTATCCACACCATCACCCGAAATTTGATATTAACGAAAAAGCAATGCTGATTGCAGCAAAAACGCTGGGTAACGCAGCCATTCAATACCATAACGAAAATTAATCCGTTAAAAAAGCTGCTCCATTCGGGAGCAGCTTTTTTCTATTTAATATGGTGCTTCTTAATCTGAGCAGGTACATACATGGATACAAACATAATGACGAATGCAACTGAAGCAGCTGCTGTAATGCCTGCGCCGTAAAGATCAAGCTTTGCAAGATTGATGATTGTAAACAGCATTGCCTGCACAATCAGAATTCTCATCAGCAGCTTTTTAAAGGAATCATGACGAAGACTGCCACTTACCGGATACAGATCCGGCCAGATTTTCAGCTCGTGCTTTTTCAGCAGCGGAATCAGCTGGAATCCTGTCAGGTAAAGAAACAGCAGTGCTGTAATCACCTTGAGCCAAAGGTTGTCCGCACCTCCGATAATGATTCCTGCAATAATCGTCAGCCTTACCCACAGACCAAAATACTCGTCAGAGCGCAGGAACGTTCTTGTATACAGGTAACTGTATGTAGCAGCAGGATTCAGCTCCGGTGTCTTCAGGAAAGGATCCATCCACTTTCTTCGCTTAGCCTGTCCTTTCAGGTGCGGAACATCAGTGAACAGATTTGCAAAACGGTAGAACCGGTGCAGTCTCGCATTTTCAAGATCAATCAGTAATTCCCATTTTAACGACTTCTCTTTTGTCAGCATCATGAATGCCATCAGATAGCCGATCATCAGGACAGCAATAAGGATCGAAAGAAATGCTGGTACGTCTGCAAATACTGACCACAGAAAAGCAATATTCAGAATGCCTCTGATACCAAGATCTATATAATGATTGGAAGGCTCCTGATACCTTAACATGATCCATCTCATGATCAGATTCCAACCCTTCAGGACAAGAATCATGCCGAGCAGCCAGACGAAATCCGAAAACGCTGCGCCGGTTGTCTGCACATATAAAGGCATGGCAGCAGCCAGCAGAACGAGCACGATATAGGACTGGAAAAAGAAGCTTGATACCAGTGCATTCACAAAATACCGTTTCATCTGCCCTTCAAGAGGCGTTAGATAGACTTTATCAGGCTCCTGCAGGTACGTATAAACCGGACTCATTGTCACAGCCAGTCCAATGACAGCAGCAATTAAAATCCCGGAAGGAAAAGTGTCATCAAGCGTGCTGACCCAGTTACTGTATACATATCCTCCGCCGCCTACTGCAAAAATCAGGACAAACATCAGGTGCCCGTTAAAAATGTAGCGCATATATTTTTGAAGTTCTTTTTGGTAGTCAGACAGTCTTGCTGACCAGAGATCATGAACGTGTTTCATTGGACTCTTCCTTTGTCAGCTGAATATAAATATCATCAAGTGTAGCTTCAGGCATTTGGAATTCCTGTCTTAGTGTTTCAAGTGACCCGCGTGCCCGGATCTCTCCATCATGCAGGATGATAAATGAGTCACAGTACCGCTCCGCAGTAGCCAGGATATGTGTAGACATTAAAATCCCGGCTCCCCCTGCCTTCATTTCCTCCATTAGATCAAGAAGCGACTGAATGGCAAGCGGATCAAGCCCGACAAAAGGTTCATCAATAATGTAAAGGCTCGGGTTGATTAAAAACGCGCACATAATCATCACTTTCTGCTTCATCCCTTTTGAAAAGTGGGCCGGGAACCATTTCAGCTTCCCTTCCATCCGGAATTTTTTAAGCAGATCAGGCACTCTCTGTTCATATTCCTTTTCTGAAATCCCATAAGCCATCGCTGTCATTCTTAAATGCTCTTCAAGCGTCAATTCATCATATAAAATCGGCGCTTCAGGTATATATGAAAATTGCTTTCTATATTCATCAGCGTTCTGTTTCAGCTGCAGCCCATTGATAGCCACTGTACCTTTGTGCGGCTCCATCAGACCGATAATATGTTTAATCGTCGTACTTTTACCAGCTCCGTTTAAACCGATTAAGCCGACAATTTTGCCGTGCTCCATTTCAAGGCTGATCTCTTTTAACACCGGCCGCCTTGTATACCCGCCGGTCAGATCTTTGATTTCTAATAATGACATGAATTTCTTCCTTTCCAATTCTCGGATATTTGCATTGGATACGATGGCGTCTGATCTCCGTTCCAGGCGGACGCTTTCCGCGGCCGGGCGGTGAGCCCCTTCTCCGCCGCTGGAGTCGCCGCCTTCCTCTGCGATCAACGCTGTGCATGTTACTGAGATGGTTTTTTATAGGCAAATTTTAAATGATTGCCCGATCTAGTATTAACTATATAATGACAGCATTGTAGCATACAACTGAGCTTACTATGGTAGAATAAACTTAATTTACTGATGAAAGGATGAAGAATATGAGCGACTGCATTTTCTGTAAGATTATTGACGGTGAGATTCCATCAGCAAAAGTATATGAGGATGAGCATGTCTATGCTTTTCTTGATATCAGTCAGGTGACGAAAGGTCATACGCTTGTGATTCCGAAAACACATAAAAAAGATCTGCATGAACTGACACCTGAAATCGCTGCAAATCTGTTTTCAGTGGTCCCTAAGATTGCGAATGCAATCAGCGATACTTATGATCTGAAGGGTGTAAATCTGCTTAATAACAATGGTGAGTTTGCAGGACAGAGTGTCTTCCATTATCACCTTCATATTCTTCCGCGTCACGGTGAGCAGGATGGCTTCAAGCCGGTATGGGAAGTACATACAGACGATTATTCTAATGATGACCGCAGTGAGATGGCAGCGGCCATTGCTGCAAAAATTAATTAGTAGGAAATAAGATTCAGCCGTGATATAATAATGCTAATTTTCGCTGACAGTCACGAGGACATGTCAGGAAAAAAATTAGTCTAGCTTAGGAGAGATGAGTTATGAACACGAGAACACTCGTAGCACTAGCACTTTTTGTAGGGATGGGTACAGCATTACACCTGTTAATTCCAGGGACACTGACAATGAAGCCGGATATGTCATTACTAATGATGTTTCTTGGTATTCTATTATTCCCAGGTGTTAAAAATGTATTGCTGATCGGTCTGGCAACAGGTATTTTATCAGGTCT
Organism: Jeotgalibacillus malaysiensis; assembly: GCF_044789845.1. Classification (NCBI taxonomy): domain Bacteria; kingdom Bacillati; phylum Bacillota; class Bacilli; order Caryophanales; family Caryophanaceae; genus Jeotgalibacillus; species Jeotgalibacillus malaysiensis. The sequence goes on along the minus strand of NZ_CP085252.1, from coordinate 1,279,711 downwards.
TACAACAACATTCCCGGGAGGATTCCTGCCGAATGTAATTGATAAGCCGATCACGGCATTTGCTTTTTATGGAATCATTCTTCTCGCTGGAAAGCTTGCAGGTAAGCCTGCAGGAGCCGGCGTACTTGCAGCAGTCGGCACATTGATCTCAGGAACAATCTTCCTTGGATCTGCCGCACTTCTTGTAGGCCTTCCCGGTCCGATTATGGCACTTGCACTTTCAGCAGTTGTTCCTGCAATCGTGGTGAATGGTCTGTTAATGGCTGTTATGTATCCTGTTGCACGGGCAATTATGAGACGGTCAAATCTGGTCGAATCTGCTGCCTGAACCTGCTGGGCTGCTCCCTTTTTAAAAAGGGGGCAGCTTTTTTGTTTTCACGGCTGAAATAAGTGCAACGCTTTGATTCAGCAGGTTTATCTCCAAACTAAATAGGTTAAAATACATAGTAGAAGCGTGCTGATAACTGTAATCAGTAATCTTTGAAGCTTTTTTCTTCTTGGTGGATATAACGGTCTTTTAAACAGATCTGCTGTGCATAACATCAATAACACCGAGGAGATCACCATACATATGGTTAGGATGACCTTCAAATACACCACGAAATGATTCCTCCTGTCCATGAATACTTTGGACAGTTTATGAATTACTATATACAATAAGAATACAAATACAAAAAGGGATGTGGTTGGGATGAATTTCAAACAATTTTCACTTGGCTTGGTTGTCGGAATAGCGGCAGGAGCAGCAGCATCACTTATATCGGCTCCTCAATCAGGTGAAGAACTGCGTGGCACGATTAAAAATACAAAAGAGAACTGGCGTGAGCATATGCTCGAACTGCAGATGAATCTTCAGATTGTGAAGGAATCAATCGCAGACGCTTCTAAAGAAAGCAAAGAATCACTTCGTGTTGTGGCAGCAGAACTGAAGGATTCAATCCAGGCGTGGAAACGTGAGGCTGATCCTGCAATCAACAATCTTCAGGAAGAGCTTGCTGCGATTCAGTCCACGATGGAAGAACTTGAAAAAACAATTAATCAGGATAGCAAGGAACCTCAACCTAGCTAATATAAAAACAGCCCTCGGGCTGTTTTTTCTTTTGCAAAAAATTTATCTCTATTAAAACCTTCCCCCTTTTACCTTACCTCGTAAGGGTAAAACAGTTTTATTAGAAAATTTAATTTATTCTTACCTTTCATTCGTTTTACTTTATTGCTATAATGTTTGAAACTGAACTAATATTCCTATTACTCTAAAATCTTTTATGAAAGAAGGTGTAGCAATGGATGATAAATTATATTCTATGAAAGAGGCAATGATTTTCAGCCAGCGGATGGCCCAGCTGAGCAAGGCATTATGGAAAGCAATCGAGAAAGACTGGCAAAACTGGATTAAGCCGTATGACCTAAATATCAATGAACACCACATCCTCTGGATCGCTTATCATTTAAAGGGTGCATCCATTTCAGACGTTGCCAAGTTTGGCGTCATGCATGTATCCACAGCCTTTAACTTTTCAAAAAAGCTTGAAGAAAGAGGCTATTTGGAATTCTCTAAGCGCGAAAACGATAAGCGCAACACTTATATCAAACTGACTGAAGAAGGCGACAACCTGCTCCTTGAATTAATGGAGAACTACTCTCCTGATACCCATTCAGTCTTTGAAGGTGCTGCCCCTCTTCGCGAAATTTACGGAAAATTCCCGGAAATGATGGATGTCATGGCGATCGTAAAGAATATTTACGGTGATGATTTTATGAAAATCTTTGAAACTTCATTTAATAATATTGAAACTGAGTTTTCAGAAGTTGAAGGGAAAATTAGAAAAAGTAGAACGGCTGATCCGGTCAAACAGATCGCATCACCTTAACCGCACAATCCTGTCATGAAAAGGGCTCTTCCTCCTTTTTTCATGACAGGATTTTGTTTTGGACAATTAAATATTAATTTTTTCATTTACCTATTGCAACTTCTTGCAGATGAGAGTAAAGTAGCTCTCGTAGCTTTTATTAAAATCGTCATGAACGGAGGCGATCGTGTTGCATTGCTGGAAATCAATCAATGTTAAGAAACAATACGGATTTTACCGTATCTTTTTTCTGTCTGCGATTTTGGTCCTGACTGTTTTTTCATTTTTACACGTATCAATACAATTAATTTTTGACCAACCAATGTATGATCAGTATTTTCTATGGTTTGCAATTGGATTTTTTCTGATATACCCGCTTCATAAAGTGTTTCATACACTTCCGCTTGCGGGATTTATAAGTCTGATCCAATTAAAGACCAGATTTCAGTTCTTTTGTGTACCAATTATGTCTGTGAGAGTGAACAAGCCGATTCCAAAGGTGTTTTTTATCATGGCGCTTGTCTCACCATTTATTCTAATTAACTGCGTATTGTTATACGCAACTACTCTTTTCCCTGGGTACGCACACTATTTTACGATTTTGATTGCTTATCATACGGGGATTTGCCTGGTAGACTTCCTTTATGCGAGATCTTTGTTTAAATCTCCTAAAGGTGCTTTTATTGAAGAGGACGATGATGGGTATGAAATACTCGTTCCTGTAAAGGAAACACAATACCCAGGCATCTAAAAAGGTGATGAATCAGACATATTTAACAGCTGACTCTGTTATTTATGTCTGATTTTTGTTATTGTAGTACTTATAGACGAGGAGGGCGAACATGCTTACCGTAATTGGATTATTTATCGTGTTTACCGTATTTATTATTTATGCCATTAATCGAATGACTAATAGACTATGTGAGCAGAAGGAAATTCCGAACGAACGGCAGCCAAAAGTCTTCCGTACGATCAATATTCTGATCCTGATTTTACTTCTGTCTTCATACGTGGAGATTTTGTATACGTAATGATGAAAACTAATATGTAAGCTAATAAAGGTGCCTGCGATGGCATCTTTTTTGATTATTAAAAAAGAGGCTAAATATAATGTTTTAGCCTCTCTAATCGTTTCCCTGCGCTTCAGGTCAACATGTATGCCCCTAAACGCTCACCTACGCTTTTCTTAGAACCATGCGCTTCCGATGATGATGAGGAGGATGAATAGTACGACTAGTAGAGCAAATCCTCCGCCGTTATAACCTTTGTCGTGTCCGTGAGACATGTTGATGTCCCCCTTTCTTTTTATAAATTTTTAATATAGCCAGGCTGCGCCAACAATCACAAGGAGGATAAACAGAACGACGATTAACGCGAACCCTCCTCCTTTACCACATGACATGGAGACCCCTCCTTTCTTATGTATGGTATTCAATTTGTTTTTAAGATGGATGGGCTGGACGCTTATCTTTTGCAAAAAAGGAATGATCGTGAAAACAATACTAAGGTTTGGGGAAATATGTTATAGTATGCTTTGTAGATTTTTTACAACATAGAGAGATCGTGAGGAGAGGAAATACATGAAAAAGTGGATTGCAGCAGCTTCATTAACACTGAGTGTGGCAGCTCTTGCAGCATGCAGTGATGAAGAATCAAGTGAAGTAGTCGTATCAACGAATGCCGGAGATATTACGAAAGAAGAATTATACCAGGAGATGAAGACAACTGTTGGAGAGCAGGCACTTCAGATGATGGTACTCGAGCAGATTCTTCAGGATAAATATGAAGTATCAGACGAAGAAGTAGACGCTGAACTGGAATCAATGAAAGAACAATATGGTGGTCAGGAACAGTTTGAGATGATCCTGTCACAGCAGGGTTACACTGAAGATACGTTCCGTGACACAATTAAACTGAACCTCCTTCAGGAAAAAGCTTTAATTGAAGATGTAGAAGTAACTGAAGAAGAAGTTCAGGAAAAGTACGAACAGATGCAAAAAGAAGTAAATGCTAGACATATTCTTGTACAGGACGAAGAAACTGCGCTTGATGTGAAGCAGCAGCTTGAAGATGGAGCTGACTTTGCTGAGCTCGCACGTGAAGTTTCAACTGAACCTGCTGCACAGGAAACTGGCGGCGAACTTGGATTCTTCAGCGCCGGAGATATGGATCCGGCATTTGAAGATGCTGCATTCAGCCTTGAGCCGAATGTGATCAGCGAACCTGTTGAGTCAAGCTTTGGCTGGCACATTATTGAAGTAACTGAAACGCGTGAAGCAGATATCGGCAGCTTTGAAGATATGCAGGCTGACATCGAGCATGACCTGAAGCTTGCAAAGGCAGATCAGACGCAGGCAAGCGCGATGATTCAGGAAATGATGAGAGAAGCTGACATTGATATTAAAGATGAAGATCTTGAAGCTACATTCGATGCGTTCCTTTCACAGCCAGAAGCACCGGCTGCTGAAGAAGAGCCAGTTGAAGATGAGACCGAAGATACTGAGTCTTAATGAAGAAAAGCGGAAGGCGCTCGTCCAGCTCTGACAGGCATAAGACGCGCATCGGATAACGGGGGGTTTTCCCGTTTACCGATGTGTGGCTTATGACCCGAAGAGCTCGCGCCTGGAGCTGGACAGAGAAAAGCGGAAGCAGGCGTTCAGACCCGACAAGCGTAAGATGTGATGAGAAAAATGGGCGACTTACCCCCATGTTCTCATCGCAGCTTATGACTCGAGGGTCTGCCTGCTGGAGCTGGACACAGAGAAAAGCGGAAGGCGCTCGTCCAGCTCTGACAGGCATAAGACGCGCATCGGATAACGGGTGATTTTCCCGTTTACCGATGTGTGGCTTATGACCCGAAGAGCTCGCGCCTGGAGCTGGACATAGAAAAGCGGAAGGCATCACTGCCTCCCGCTTTTTTTTAATCTTTATACTCAGCTGACACACGCTTTTTCTTTTCTTTCAGCATGCGCTGAATATAAGTTTTTCCATGCTCTTCAATAAAGTCTTTTTCCTGCTTTTTATCCTGATAAGCGGTTTTGACAAACATCACAAGGCTGAGCACGGCCCCTCCAATTGCAAGGTCAATCCATATTGGAAACATCTATACGCCTCCTGCACTGAATTCTTACTTTACTCTATGCAGGCGCGTACAAGCTTATGACTAGTCCTGGTCGTACATATGCGGACGGTAGAATGATCTGTTCTCAAGTGCAAATACTCTTTCAGTATATTCTCCTGAGTTCGTTCTGCTGATCACCCTGTCCATCATCACCATTTTCGCGTCAATATTATCAATATAGTGAAGGATTTCAGCTTCCATGAGCATCGGCGGTTTTGGTGAACCCCATTCTGCTTTACCGTGATGCGAAAGAATCATATGCTGTAACAGCAGCACTTCTTCAGCTTCGATCTCAAGCTCTTTTGCAGCTTCAGCAATTTCGTTTACCATGATTGAAATATGTCCAAGCAGATTTCCTTCAAGTGTATAGGTCGCTGATACGGCTCCTGATAACTCCTTCACTTTCCCCATATCGTGCAGGATGATCCCTGCATAAAGTAAATCTTTGTTTAAAGAAGGATATTGTTCAGCAAGGAACTTTCCAAGTCTCAGCATCGACACAACGTGAAAAGCGAGACCTGAAACAAATTCATGATGGTTTTTCGTTGCTGCAGGATATTCCATAAATGACTTCTGGTATTTTTTCAGCAGGTGACGGGTAATTCTCTGAATCACCGGATTTTTCATTTCAAAAATATACTGTGTTAATTCTTCAGTCATTGACTCGATTGACAGTGGTGCTGTTTCCAGGAAGTCGCCCATTTTCACGTTATCCTGCGCTGAAGCTGGTCTGATCTGCCTTAATCTCAGCTGATTTTTGCCGCGGTAATTATGAATTTCCCCCGCTACTTTTACAATCGTCTGAGGCTGATATTTACGCTCTTCCTCATCGCCTGCGTCCCACAGCTTTGCTTCGATGTCCCCGCTTCTGTCTTGAAAAATTAATGTTAAAAAAGGTTTTCCAGCAGTGGTTACACCTTTTGTCATTTGTTTAACAAGCAGATACTGGTCGACTGGGTCTCCCGGATTTAAAAAAGTAATGCCTTTCATCTGCAACCTCTCCTTTTATCTGGTTTATATTGTTTGAGATTTATTTTTAATCACGCTGTATAAATCGTTCATTGGATCCTCTTCAAAAAGAACACTTGTTCCTACATTATAACAGATCTCACCTGAACATAAATAGAAATAACCGGCACCTGCACCGGCTATCTCAATGATGTTGTATGATTATTCTTTTTTAGATAATTTAACTGCCTGTTTTATATCTTTAAGTGATGAGGAATTCCCGTACATGAGTACGCCTCCTCTATATACCTTTGCCCCAAACCATCCTAACACTAAAATCGTCAGAAGCGTTAGTAATATGGCAATGGCCGGCTCCCAAAACGGGATATTCAGCATCCCCACTCTTGTAAACATCACAAGCGGTGTGAAAAATGGGATGTAGGATGTGACGGTAATAAATCCTGCTTCCGGTGATGCAAGCCCGTAAAACGCTAAAAGAGCGCCACCAACAATCAGAATATTGACAGGCATCAGCACCTGCTGAAGATCTTCTGTTCTGCTGACTAGTGATCCAAGGAAAGCTGCCAGCGTTGCATAAAGAAAATAGCCGAGAATAAAAAATACAATGCCATAAATAATCGTACTGATTGATCCTGCAGAGAAGTCAAACAAGGAATATATTCCGCCTTCGAGAGCATCCCCGCTTAAATTAACCGATAGTGTTCCTACAACTGCCCAGATCAGAATCTGCGTCAAGCCGACAAGCCCAATTCCCAGGATTTTCGCAAAAATCTGCTGAATCGGAGGTACACTGGAAATCAGAATTTCCATTACTCTCGATGATTTTTCAGTTGCTACTTCTGTCGCGATCATCATGGAATAGATCAGTACCGACATGTAAATAACGAAAATGAGTACATATACGAGCCCTCTCGCCTGATCAAGCTCTTCAGCTGATTTTGCAGACTCAACGTAAGCTGACTGAGAAAATGAAACCGGCATATTAAGTGTCGCCAACTCATCAGCACTTAAAGATAAACGGTTTGCAGCCATATTAGACTGAATCGTTTGCAGCGCTGCCTGAAGATCGCCTGAGTAAGAATTTGCTGTGAGTGAAGCTGATAAATATTCAGCCTGCAATCTGCCCACTTCTGTAGCATTTACTGTAAGCAGCGCATCAAATTCTCCGTTTTCAAGCTGGGTTTCAAGTTCTTCAAGGGGTTCTTCCCCTCTTGTGATCTCAATTGACTGGTTCAGGATCGCCATCTGAGCAGAAAGGTTATCAGCAATATCTGTCTCTTCCTCATAGACGACGACCTGCCACTGCTCTTCCCCGCCATCTCCATTTGCGTCAAAAAGTGAAGTGATCGACTGGAAGTTGGTTGCGCCAATAATAACCAACGTGAAAATGATTGTGGTGATAATAAAGGATCTGGATTTGATTTTATTCATATAAGACTTCGCAAGAATTAAACCGAATCTATTCATAGGAAGCACCCGCCTTTTCAATAAAGATATCGTTCAGTGAAGGCTCTTCCAGTGAAAACTGACGGATAAATCCTTTTGGCTGAAGAAAAGACAGGATATCCTGCGATACTTCTTCATTTTCAATCTGGAGCTCCGCACCACCAATCAGCTTCTTCACTTTCACAACGCCAGACAGCGCTTCAAGTCCGGCTAGGTCAAAATCGGCTTTGATGAGTAAGTTCTTTTTGCCAAAGTCCCTTTTGATCTCATTTAATTTCCCCTGCACGATTGGAGCACCTTTATGAATAATGCACAGGCTTTCGCAAAGCTCTTCAACATGCTCCATTCTGTGGCTCGAAAATACGATGGTCGTGCCCTGGGTTTTCAGATCATCAACCGCTTTTTTTAATAGCTCAACGTTAACAGGGTCAAGGCCGCTGAACGGCTCATCAAGAATGAGCAGATCTGGTTTATGTATAACTGAAGTAATAAACTGTATTTTCTGCTGATTTCCTTTTGACAGTTCCTCTACTCTTTTATTTTCATATTCAGGGATATTGAATTTTTCAAGCCATCCGGTCAGTTCTTTTTCAGCGGCTTTTTTATCCATCCCTCTTAACCTTGCCAAATAGACGACCTGCTCATTTACTTTCATTTTTGGATAAAGGCCTCTTTCTTCCGGCAAATACCCGATTTGCTGACTTGTATGATAGCCGATTGATTCATCGTTCCAGCTGATTGACCCAGCAGTCGTGTCTATTAATCCGAGAATCATACGGAAGGTTGTTGTTTTACCTGCTCCATTTGCACCAAGAAAGCCGAACATTTCACCCTTAGGTATAGTGAGCGAAAGGTTGTTAACGGCTGTATGTGTGCCAAATCTTTTTGTAACGCTGTCAATTTTCAACATGACAATTCCCCCTTTTGCCTGTTCCTCTATTTTATACGGAAAAGCTTGAGAAAAGGTTCATTTTTTTCAGAATTTCTCTACTTCACGTGATGAAGCTGCTATGTAATAATAAACATACGGACAAAAAGGAGATGAATGAAATGGATATTTACAAGATCACAGCTTTTGATAAAAAAGGGGAACTGCTTTTTGAGGATTCCTTTGAAGCAGAAAATGATAAGGAAGCTAAAACGATCGGGGAAAAGCGTCTTGAAGCAGAAGGCATGCTTGATCACACCCACCGTGTCGTATCACCACGTGGTAAGTTAGTTGTATTTCATACATAAGAAACAGCGGGACGCTTCATTAGCGCCCCGCTTTTTTAATTCCCTTTGAATACAGGCTTTCTTTTTTCAGTAAATGCCTGGATGCCTTCCATATGGTCATTTGTCTGCCTCATTCTCCATTGTGCTTCTTTTTCCATTTCAAGGATCTCTTCAAGCTGTGCTTTTCTGCTGGCTCTTAAGATCGACTTTGATTCCATCATGGCTTTCACCGGGCTGTGGTTAATCGTCTGTACAAACCCTTCTGCTTCTTCCTTCACGCGTCCTTCAGCAGTCACTTTTTCAATCAGTCCAAGAGAATAGGCTTCATGCCCGTTCAGAATATCTCCGCGCCAGATTGTATGCAGCGCTTTTTGCGTGCCGAGGCGTTCCTGCATGAAAAAGTGTCCCCCACCATCCGGCACAAGACCGATACCGATAAAGTTCATCGCGAGTTTACTCTGCTCTTCCGCAATAATGACATCCGTTGAAAGCGCTAAGCTGAGACCAAGACCTGCTGCAGCACCATGAATTGCACTGACAGTGATTTTAGGTATTGTGTAAAGCGTAACTGAAAGATCATTGATGATTTTCATAAAATGCTGAAATTCTTCTTCACCATTCATCTTTAGCATCGCTTTAATATCTCCGCCTGAACAGAAACCTTTTCCTTCACCGCTTAATACAAGCACCTGCAGGTCTGCATCCCGTTTAATTTCATTCAGTGCATCCTGCAGGTCAGTCATTAACTGCAGGTTCAGTGCATTTAGACTTTCCGGTCTGTTGAACGTCAGCCAGACTGTATTTCCCTGCACTTCAACCTTTAATGTTTCATACTGCTTATTCATATAAATCACTCCATCCCCTAAAATGAATCTCCGTTCACTTATTCCCTATCACGAGCTGAATATCCTTTATTATTTGGAAATTGGTTTAATATTCTCATATAAAATCATTTACTCTTATAAAAACAGAGAATTTATACCCAAATATTTATACTTGGTAGTATAATGGATCTATGAGATTTATTTGTATTTACATATAAATTCTGAATGGGTTCAGACGATATTACTTACAGAGGATATTTAAGGAGGAACGATTTAGATGATGTGGGCACGAACTAAAGAGAAAAAAATTGATTTGACTGTCGTTGCAGACAGATTTAAGGATCAGGTGAAAATTGATCTACCAAAAGAAATTACAACACCAAAACAGCTGAGTATGATTTCGTTTTCAACGTATGATCTGCAAATTCTGATGGCTTTTAAACCATATGTAACTGAAAATATTGAGCAGATTGTCTCTCACTTTTATAAAACAATCGGTCACGAGCCAAAGCTTTTGTCTATTATCAAAGAGCACAGTTCGATTGAACGCCTGAAAAAAACGCTGACTGTTCACATTCAGGAAATGTTCAGCGGTAAAATTGATCAGCAGTTTATTATGAAAAGAAATCGGATTGCTGAAGTTCATCTGCATATCGGGCTTGATCCTAAATGGTATATTGCCGCTTTTCAGGATCTGCTGAATTCATTTATCGATATGACTGAGACGCTTCCTTTTAATGAAAAAGATAAATTCAGTCTGATACGCGCCATTTCAAAGATCTTAAATCTTGAAATGCAAATCGTACTTGAAGCATATGAAAATCAATTTCAGAAGAAGCTGATGGCTGATCAAAATCACTTGGAAGAGCTGCTTCATACGCTGAGAACAAGTGCAGCTACTCTGTCTGATAATAGCAGCGCAACGAGTGAAAATGTCCGCCAGATGAAAGAAGCGCTTGGTCAGCTTTCAAGTCGTGCGCAAAATGGTTCACAGGTGGCGACTGAGCTTCAAAATAAAACAGGTGAAGAACAGTCACGTCTTGATCAGACGAAAAAAGAAAGTGAACAGATTTCTAATAAAATGCAGTCAACAGAACAAAATATCATAGAGCTTAACAATCTAAACAGCCAGATCTCTGAGGTTGCCAACATGGTAACTTCAATTGCTGATCAGACAAACCTGCTTGCTCTAAATGCTTCAATTGAAGCTGCCCGTGCTGGTGAGCATGGAAAAGGGTTTGCAGTAGTAGCTGATGAAGTAAGAAAGCTTGCTGAAAATACAAAGGAATCAGTGTCACAGGTTTATGATCTGCTGAAGGATACGAATGTGAAGACAAAAACAATTGAAGGGTCAATTCTTGAACTGAAAAACCTCTTCCGGTCTGAACGAGACAGCATTATTTCGACAAGTGAGTCTTTTGAGGGGATTATGGCTGTTATGAATGAGCTTAAAAGCCAGAACTCTCAGGTTGATGCTGACGTGAGCAGTCTTGTGATTACGCTGAATGAGATTTCAGAAAAAGCAGCAGGCGTTGCAGATGCTGCTGCCTCACTTGAGGAAAGAGCTTAAAAAAGCCGCTTACAGGCGTTGACCTGTAAGCGGCTTTAAATATTACTGCTCATTATTTTCCATTGCGCCATAAAGCTCTTCAAGTGGCTTCATGATCACTTTGTTCAGTTCCTGAATTGTCATGCTCATACGCTGTTCAGCTTCCATCAGCTTAGCAATCAGTTCATGCTGCTGTACAAGCTGAGCAGTTTTTTGTGCCTGCTCAATTTCTTCCTGAGAAATTTCTTCACCGTTCATTTGCTTCTGCTGTAATGAAAGCTGGATGTTTCGGAAGTTTTCAAAGATCCCTTTCGCTGACTCATCGCTGTTTACAGCGTCATACATTTCTTTTAGTTGAGTGAATTCCTCGCTCTGACGAATTGCACTTTCGAGTTCATTTGCCTGATCATACAGATTTACTGCCATTCGTAAAACCTCCTAAGTTAATCGCTCTTTCATGTTTGCCCTCTAAAATCAGTCTTAAACATTATTTGTTTTAGAGACCGGTTAGGTACACAAAAACCCCTTGAACAAGTCCAATTAATCCGCCAAGCAGCGCACCAAGATAGGTGATCATTTTAAATTCCCTTCTTGAAATGCCGAGCACAAGTTCCTCGAGGCGAGACACCTCGAATGAATCCACCTGTTCCCTGACAATTTCCTGCAGCTTCATCTTTGCAAGGATACCCTCAATCCGTTCAATGAGTATATCTTTGGCTTTTGATGACGCTTTTGGGATTAAGTCTTCTATCAGCCTGCTCTCAAGCGGCTGAATGACACTGCCGAACGGTTTGTCCATCCATTCATTCAGGTTCATACGTTCTTTTAATAAGCCTTGGAGCCGGATAACGAGATCACGGTCAGTGACAATCGAAAATGCCCGTTCCCACTGCCAATCCTTCACTTTTTCCCACTCTTTGTGCAAAACCTGTTCGAGTATATCATGTGTTCCAGGATGTTTCAAAAATTTTATGATCTCAGGCTGAACTTTATCTGCAAGCGACGTATTTCCCATCACCATCTGCACCATACTGCCAAGCGTGCCTCGTGTTTTCAGGAAATCATCAATCATTGTCTGAACTTTTTCTTTTCCTTCTTCAGAAGCGAAGTAGTCCTCACCCTTCTCAAGAATGTACGTGCTGACTGTTGTCACTTTACGATCCAGACGTTCCTGCCACTGAACAGGCAATGTTTCACGCAAGGTTAAAAACATATATTTTTCTTTTAACTGTTCATACTGTCCTTCAATCCAGCTGTCCATTGTCCGCTCAAGGTATGGGACCGGGGATTCAAGATCAAAGCGCTTCAGTACAGTTTCCACTGAATCATCGATCTGAAATACCTTACTGCCTTCTTTTTGAAGCCACGCTGTCAGTGCTTTTTCCTTTTCGGTATTCAGGAATTTCGCCTTCAGACTTTCAGCTGTTAACAAGTGATTCACAACCATCAGACCAAGCTGACGGGCGAGCTCTTCTCTTCTTTTCGGGATCAGGCCCGGGGTAAATGGCACACGCCACTTACCTATATATACCGGTTTATACGGTCTGAAAAGCATTTTGATTGCAAGACTGTTTGTAAAGCCTCCAATAACTGCTCCGACCGTCATCATGATTAATAATAAAATGACAATATCCATAATCTCACCTTCCACTATACTCTTCCTGTACAGTATAGCAGAATCTGGTTCCAATGGTTTGAATGACCCTTTCAACATGCTGAAATATCTGCCCTCTCCTCCATTCAGATTATGTTCAGGTTTCTATTTCATTCATGCTATACTTGGTGAAAACGAGTTAAAGGGGAAGAAAAATGATTCAGCATTTTCAATATCAGAAATTATATTCAAAGGATTTACCCGGCTGGCGTTTTTCATTTACATATATGGGAGAACAGGTACAGGGGGTTTATCATAAAAACGGAAAAATAGAATGGACCTCTGCAGCACCTGAAAAAGATCAGGACAAAGTCATTCAGCAGATCCATGACCTGATGCTTTTCCATGTTTATGGCGATTAGCTTTGTATATGAATGACCTGATTCACATATATTATGAATCAGGGGGTGCTTTCGATGAAGCGTCATTTGTCTTTTCTTCCGGATACTTCCTATGAAGGCCGAGATGAAGCTGCAATGGATGTAGACCGTTTTATTAATGAAGGAATGGCGGGAGGAAGTGTGTTCCGCTATGGTCACAGGACAAACATCGAGGAAGCAAGAGATTTAGAATCTGAAGCCCCGCCGGCAGATTAACTGCCGGCTGACAAAACGGCCGTGATGGCCGTTTTGTTGTGTAATGAAAAGAATCGTGCTATTTTAAATGCATTCATACATAGAAACAGGGTGATTTTTTGTCAGCATTTCGTTCGATCCTACAAATGTTTCCTGAGGCAAAGCAGCCCGATCAGGTTAAACCGGAAGAGTATGATTATTTCACCTGGTACCGTGATCCGGCTGCCGACCAGTTCATTGGGTTTTCAAAAAGCGCTCTTTCAGACAGAGAGAAAGAATTACTTTCAATTATATTAACGCCATCTGCTGTCCCTCCTTCAGGTCCCGCAGGAAAATGGCTCAGGTTTCTTTCAGAAGAAAACGCGAAATGCCCTTATGAACCGGGTAAGGTTTTCAGAATGGTGCAGTATATCAGTGATTCCCCTTTTCAAACTGAAGGTGAGCAGGCGCTCCATTATGTGTTTTCGGATGTTGCCATTGTGATTCAGACGGATGAATACAGCGGCGTTGTCATTGAGCCTCAGACGGAAGATACATTAGCGCTTGATGAACTTGCTTCAGCTGCCCAGGCCATTGAAAATGACCTGGAGATGAAAGTGACATTCTTTGCTGGATCTTTTCACAGCTCAGGCGCGAATACGAAGACAATGCTTGAGATGGAAAGAGCCTGGTTTGAACGTCATATTCCTTTTGAATCAAAGAGATCAGTACTTTCATTATTTGATGTGATGCCGATCAATCTGATGAACCGTTTTTCAGATTTTGAAAAAGATACGTTGTTTGCAGCGATTTTCGAACTGTTTGATCAGGAACGTGATTTGCCAAAGATCATACAAAGCTTTGTAGAAAACCTCTCAAATGTCAGCTCTACTGCCAAGCTGTTATATATGCACCGTAACAGTCTTCAATACAGACTGGATAAATTCAGTGAAAAAGCAGGCATTGATATTAAGACGTTTAACGGCGGCCTAATTGCTTATTTTGCCTGCCTTGAGTGGAATCAGAGAATCTCAAATAATGAGGACTGGTCATTGTGACGAATGACCGGTTCTTTTTTTGTGCAATCTGTCCATTGGAAAGGCTTACATTGAGAGATACAATAACACTATATCAAACGTACATTTCGTACATAATGGAGGAATTAACATGGCAGAGTTAAAAATGCAGAATATCTACAAAATTTATGATAAAGATGTAACAGCAGTATCTGACTTCAACCTACACATTAAAGATAAAGAATTTATCGTATTCGTTGGTCCATCTGGCTGCGGTAAGTCAACAACACTTCGCATGGTTGCCGGTCTTGAGGAAATTTCTAAAGGTGACTTTTATATTGACGAAGAGCGTGTAAATGACAAAGCTCCAAAAGACCGCGATATCGCAATGGTATTCCAGAACTACGCACTATACCCTCACATGAGTGTATATGACAACATGGCATTTGGACTGAAGCTTCGTAAATTCGATAAAGCTGAAATTGATAAGCGTGTAAAAAATGCTGCTAAGATCCTTGGTCTTGAAGCGCTTCTTGACCGTAAGCCAAAAGCACTTTCAGGTGGTCAGCGTCAGCGTGTTGCACTTGGGCGTGCAATCGTTCGTGATGCAAAAGTATTCCTTATGGATGAGCCGCTTTCAAACCTTGACGCAAAGCTTCGTGTTCAGATGCGTGCTGAAATCGCGAAGCTTCACCAGCGTCTTCAGACAACAACAATCTACGTAACACACGATCAGACTGAAGCGATGACAATGGCAACACGTATCGTTGTTATGAAGGATGGCGTGATCCAGCAGGTTGGATCTCCTAAAGAAGTGTATGACAATCCTGAAAACGTATTTGTTGGCGGATTTATCGGTTCACCGGCAATGAACTTCTTCAGCGGTAAGCTGACAGATGCAGGATTTGAAGTAAAAGGTCAGACGCTTCAGGTTCCTGAAGGTAAAATGAAAACACTTCGTAATCAGAATTACGTTGGAAAAGATATTATCCTGGGTGTACGCCCTGAAGATATTCACGATGAGCCAGTATTCATCGAATCAGCTGCAGGATCTAAATTCCTTGCTGACATTGAAGTTTCTGAGCTTACAGGTGCTGAACTAATGCTTTATTCTAAGCTTGGCGATCAGGACTTTGTAGCACGCGTTGATTCACGTTCAGATATTAAAGCAGGACAAAAAGTTGAGCTTGCTTTCAACCTGAACAAGTGCCATTTCTTTGATGTGGAAACTGAGCAGCGCATCCGATAAGTTGGTTACCCCCTTTAACCATATAGTAAAAGGCCCGCTCAAAGCTTGAGCGGGCCTTTTCTAGTCATTAACGGTCGATATTGACCATGTTAAGCGGCTGAATCCATTCATCATACTGTTCTTCATTCAGGTACCCCGTCTTAACTGCAGCTTCTTTTAAGGTGGATTCATCATTAAAAGCAAGCTTTGCAATTTCAGCGGCTTTTTCATAACCGATATGAGGATTTAATGCTGTAACAAGCATTAAAGAGTTCTCTACGTGTTTTGCAATAATATCAAGGTTCGCTTCAATTCCAACTGCACACTTATCGTTGAATGTATTCATACCATCAGCAAGCAGCGTAATGGATTGAAGGAAGTTATAGATAATCACAGGCTTAAAGACATTTAATTCAAAGTTCCCCTGGCTCGCAGCAAATCCGATTGTTGCGTCATTGCCCATGATCTGAGTCGTAATCATCGTCAACGCTTCACTTTGTGTCGGGTTGACTTTCCCTGGCATAATTGAGCTTCCGGGCTCATTTGCAGGTATCGTAATTTCACCAATTCCACTTCTCGGTCCACTTGCAAGCCATCTGATATCATTGGCAATTTTCATTAAATCAGCTGAAAGACCTTTTAATGCCCCGTGAAGATACACAATCTCGTCATGACTGGTCAGCGCATGAAATTTATTATCTGATGAATAGAAAGGAAAACCTGTCTGCAGCACGAGCTGTTTTGCTACACGCTCTCCAAAATCCGCGTGGGCGTTGATGCCTGTACCGACTGCTGTTCCTCCGATCGCAAGAGAAAGGATATGCTTATTCGCTTCCTGGATCATTGTATTAGAGCGCTCAAGCATCGCACGCCACCCGCTGATTTCCTGCCCCAGTGTTAGCGGCGTAGCATCCTGAAGATGTGTTCTTCCAATTTTAATAACTTCATAAAATTCCTTTTCTTTCTGATAAAACGTATCAGTCAGATTATTTAAAGCCGGAATCAGCTTACTGCATACTGCCCGGTAAGCGGCAATATGCATTGCTGTCGGGAATGTGTCGTTTGAACTTTGAGACATATTCACATCATCATTCGGATGAACCTTTTCATCCACGCCCTGATCAGACAGGAATTGATTCGCTCTGAACGCAATGACTTCATTCGCATTCATATTAGACTGTGTGCCGCTTCCAGTCTGCCAGACAGACAGCGGAAAATGCTCATCAAGCTCTCCGTTTAATATTTCATCACATGCTTTTACAATTGCATTCTTCTTATGTAAAGACAGTTTTTCAAGGTCAAAGTTTGCAACAGCTGCTGCCTTTTTCAGTTCAGCAAAACCGTATGTGACTTCAAGCGGCATTTTTTCAATGCCAATCGGGAAGTTCTCAAGACTGCGCTGCGTTTGCGCTCCCCAGTGTTTATCTGCAGGTACCTGCACCTCACCTAATGTATCTCTCTCAGTACGAAAATTCATATTCAAATCCCCTTTCCAAATGATTGTATGAATATTGTAACATTTCCCTTAACTTAACTCACTTACACTCCCTTAATCAATTATCTTTCCCAAAAATGAGAAGTAAGCTACACTAAATTAAACGATAATAGACAGGAGGTTTTATGATGAACATTGCATTATTTGGCGCGACAGGCAGAGTCGGGAGTGTCATTCTTGAACGCGCTTTAGAAGATGGCCACCAGGTACAGGCACTCGTTCGCGATCCTGAACTTAAAAGTAACCATTCCAACCTGACTTACATACTGGGTGATGCATCTGTAAAAGAAGACGTTGAAAAAACGATCTCAGGAACGGATGCTGTTGTGAGTGCACTCGGAACGGATAAAAATGATGCACTGACGAAATCAATGATTCATATCCTTCCTGCGATGAGAAAATACGGGAGCAGACGTATTATTACCATTGGAACGGCAGGTATACTTGATTCAAAAAGAGAGCCTGGTAAGTTCCGTTTTCATTCATCTGAATCAAACAGACGCCTGAGTACAGCTGCTGAAGATCATTGCAGAGCTTTTCTGATGTTAAAGGAAGCGGGACTTGACTGGACTGTTGTCTGTCCGACTTACCTGCCGGATGGGGAACGGGTTGGTACTTACCGGACAGAAGTGAATACACTGCCGGATGAGCCGTCGAGTATTTCGATGTATGATACGGGGGATTTTGCGTATTCTCTTCTATTAAATAGTGAGCATGTGCGGGAGCGGGTTGGGATTACTTATTAAGTTTAATTGTGATTTATAATCGCTGACCTGTTCCGTGGGGGACTGCGCTTTCCTGCCCCCGGCCGGTGAGCTTCCTCAGGCTTCGCCTTGCGGGATCTCACCTGTCCTTTCCTGGGGCGGGAGTCTCCGTCCCCCACTCCACAGGTCAGCTGAGTGTTATTTCATCACAGATTTTTTGAATGCAGATAAATCATCAATTAATTAATTTCTGAAAACCAACCTTAGTGCAGCGGAGCGGAAGGCGGCGACTCCGGGACGATTAGAGGGAAGCTGAGACCCCGAAAGCCGCAGGCTGAGGAGGCTCAGCAACCTCCTTCCGGAAAGCGTCCGCCTGAAGTGCAGCGAAACGATTAAAAAGCTCGAGACAATATTTTGTCCCGAGCTTTTTTGAATTTATGCAGCATCCACAAGCATTATCCTGCCTGCTGTTTTCCCTGCTGCAGTTCGTACATTTGATAATATTTACCCCGATTTTCCATCAGCTCATCATGTGTGCCGCGTTCGACGATATGTCCGCGGTCTAATACGAGAATCTGGTCTGCATTGCGGATCGTTGACAGACGGTGCGCGATAATAAAGGTTGTTCTGCCCGTCTTTAACGTATCCATTGCTTGCTGAATAACTGATTCTGTTTCAGTGTCCACACTTGATGTTGCTTCATCAAGTACAAGTACCGCAGGATCAAAGGCTAGTGCTCTAGCAAAAGAGATCAGCTGCCTCTGACCTGAAGATAATGTACTTCCTTTTTCGATAACAGGTTCATCAATTCCCTGTTCCAGGTTTGTCAGCACCTGGTCTGCTCCGACAGCCTTCAGTGCTTCCTCTATTCTTTCCCTTGATATTCGAGGATCATTGAGGCTGACATTGGATGCAATTGTACCTGTAAAGAGATATGGATCTTGGAGTACAATGCCCATGTGATCGCGAATGGTTTGCCGAGGTAATTCTTTGATGTTTTGTCCATCAATGAGAATCTCCCCTTTTTGACAGTCATAGAAGCGGAATAGCAGGTTCATAATCGATGACTTACCGGAACCGGTATGTCCGACAAGTCCGATTGTCTGCCCTGGCTTCGCTTCAAATGACAGGTTTTTTAATACATAGTCTTCTTTTTTATAAGCAAATGACACATCATTGAATACAACATGCCCTTTTAGACGCTCAATTCTTTCATCTCTTACTTCTTCCCCGTCTTCATCCATCAGCTCAAATACCCGTTTACCCGCTACAAGCGCAAGTTCAAGATTTGCAAGCTGATTCACGATTCCGGTGACAGGCTGGAATAACCTCGTCAGATAATCTACAAACGCATATAGCACACCAACTGTTACAACGGATTCAGCTGTCAGCGCTGCGCCGCCGAAATACCAGATGAACGCTACAAATGTAAGGTTACGCAGAATATTCACCAGGTTATGTGACATCAGTGCATTCAGGTTTAACAGTTTGTTCTGGAACTGAAAATGCGTTGTATTTTTTTCTTCGAATTCTTCCTGGATTCGGCCTTCACTTCTGAAAGCCTGAATGATGCTCATCCCCTGAATCGCTTCATTAATGGAAGCATTGATCTCACTTACTTTGGATCTGACCGTCTGATTATAGACCGATGCATATTTCCGGTACAAAAGCATCCAGATATATAAGATTGGCAGTAATACAAGACAGATCGCAGCGAGGTTCGGATCAAGGATAAAGAGCGCGATATAGATACCTGTAATATAGACGCCGCTGTGGAAAAACTGACCAAGCACCTGCACGTACAGTTCCCTGATTGCTTCAGTATCATTGGTAATCCTCGCGACAACTTTTCCGGCAGGGAGATCATCAAAATAATTGATCGGCAGGCGCTGGATGTGGTTGAATACCTGCGTACGCATCTTTTGAATAATCCTGTTTGCTGAACGCTGAAGCTGAAACTCCTGTCCAAAATGAAAGATTGCAGCAACAACTGTCAGTCCGAAATAAAGCGCGACAAGCCAGATCATTCTCGGGATCTCAGGAGTGTAAAAAGCAAATACCTCAGACTTTGTCAGCTCTTCAGCAGGGTATGCTGTTGCATCCTCGCCGGAGCCGAAAGTCAGCTGTCCATCTGCATAGTTACGCTCGCCCTCCGCTTCAACCGGATCATTCACAAAGTAAAAGTTCAGACCGATCTGATAAATATGCGCTTCACTTCCAGCCTGCTCACCTTCATTTAAATACGCTTCTCTCTTATAAAATGTGCCGTTATACGATACAGCATCCTGTGATTCAGCTGTTTCTACCCACGTCTCTTCAATACCGAGAATATGATCATCAATCATTTTTTTCGCGATAAAAGGACCTGCAAGCTCAGCTGCTACTGAGATCGTCAGCATGACAAGCGCAACCAGTATTGTCTTTTTATACATTAGTCCGTATTGCCAGAGACGTTTTCCTACACTCATGGTTGCACCTCCTCTAAAAGTGACGCTTCTACCTGCTGGCGCTCATACTGCTCGAAGTACCAGCCTTTTTTCTTAAGTAGATCTGTGTGGACACCTTCTTCAATGACCTCACCATTATCCATGACAACAATCCAGTCAGCGTGTTCAACTGCAGACAGTCTATGTGTCGTAATCATTGTTGTCTTTCCATTTCTTTCATTTTTAATATTTTCTAAGATCGCTGCTTCAGTTTTTGCATCAACGGCAGATAATGAATCATCGAGAATCAACAATGCCGGATCCTTAATTAACGCGCGTGCAATTGAAATCCGCTGCTTCTGTCCGCCTGATAAAGCGACTCCCTTTTCTCCAACCATTGTGTTAAGTCCATCAGGCAGCATCTCAAGATCCTTTTCAAAATGAGCCATTTTAATCGCTTTTAATAATTCTTCCTCTGTCGCATCTTCTGCACCGAATAAGATATTGTCACGGACTGACTTTGAAAACAGAACGTGCTCCTGTGGCACGTAGCCAACCCATGATAATAACTGATCTTTTTGCAGATCCTGCAAACCGGTACCGCTCACTGAAATCTCACCAGCTCCAGCCGGATATTCTTTTAACAGCTGTTTTACAATGGTTGTTTTTCCGCTTCCCGTTCTTCCAACGATCCCTAGTGTCTGACCCTTCATCAGCCTGATATTCAGGTTTTTCAGGTTCTGAACATTTGAAGATGGATATTGAAAGGCTGTATCACGAAACTCAATGCTGTTCATTGTGGTGACAGCTGCCGCATGCGCCGGTTCTATTACTTCCGGTGAACTGCTTAGCGTTTCGTTCACACGGTCCATCGACGCATTCCCGCGCTGCATAATATTGATCAGCTCACCGATCGCGAACATCGGCCAGATCAGCATGCCAAGATAGACGTTGAAAGATACCAGCTGACCAAGCGTAATTGCCTGATTAAATACGAGATACGCACCATATCCAAGACCAATCATATAACTGATTCCGGTCAGCACTTTTGTCAGCGGGTTAAAAAGCGAATCAATAAACGATACGCGGATATTTTTCTGAAAAACATCCTCTGTATGCTGATGAAACAGCTCCTCGTCCCTTCTTTCCTGAACATATGCTCTGATGACCCGGACCCCGGCGATTGATTCAAGTACACGGTCATTCAAATCCCCAAACGCATCCTGCGCGATCATATAACGCTCATGAATTTTCTTGCCGAGAATTTTCATGACAAATGCAAGGATCGGCAGTGGCAGCACCGCAGCAAGCGTCAGCTCCCATGAAATGAGAAATCCCATGGTTAAAAGAATCGTCAGCATGTAGGCAGTGGAGTCAATCAATGTTAATACCCCAAAACCCGCCGTAACTGACACTGCTTTTAAATCATTGGTAGCTCTTGCCATCAGGTCACCTGTACGGTTTCTTTCATAAAACCCGGGTGTCATCTGAAGGAGCTTCCCCATAAACATCGATCTAAGCCGGCGCTCAATCTGGTGTGCACCGCCAAAAAGTAAATACTGCCAGACATAATTCAGGATATACGTCACTACACCGATTCCAGCCAATATTAACAGGTACTGTACTAAAAGATCCTGTGTTAGCTCACCCATAAAAATATCATCAATGGCCATCCCCACAAGAAATGGGGGCACAACTTCAAATAAATTCGCAATCAAGAGTAAACCGATTGCCACTGTATAACGTTTCCAATGCTCTTTAAAAAACCAGCCGAGCTTGATAAAAATATCAAACATCTGTGGACACCTCCTTTATTTCTTTAAGAGACAGGCTACCCACTATCCAAAGCCACCTTGTAACCCGCCTTAATCATGTCTGTGTAAATTCTTTTCATCTTCATCATTCCTCCTGAAATACGTATTTATGAAAACAGCTCAAACTGTTAACAACTAAAAATTGGCAATAAAAAAGCATACCCCGCCTGTAAAAAAGCAGGGTATGCTTTAAAAAAGGGCGCTGACTGCATACGCAGACAACACCTTTACCAGTCAATCAACCATTCAGATCGTCAGAAAAAAGTTCGCTGCGTGCTATTCAGTTTTACAGAATGTTTTTTAAGTTTAATGATGATCATGACACACAGCTCCTTTCTGTACGATTTTTTGTCCATTCTTTGAACATCATTAGAATAAACTACCATCTGAACGTTGTCAATATATTTTCCAGAAATCACTGAAGATTTATTCAGGGTTTATTCAGCGGCATATTCCTTAAACTTTTTATTTGCAAAATCGATCAATCCTGGTTTGCAGGGTCCTCCTATGGGTATCTTACTATTAAACACCTAGTTTTTATTTACGATAAGGAGGCGTTACCATGTTACGTACAATTCTAATGATCATTGGTGCAATCGTTGTTATTTTCTTCTTAATCAATCTGATTGGATAATCAGGAGGTAAATTAAAATGGCAGACGAACGCAAAGTTGAAGTACAAAAAGAACAAAAAACCGACAGAGGGCTTGTCGGTGCAACATTTATTAAATATGCTGCTTACATCATTATTTTTATCGGTATCTTATGGTTCTTAATTAATTATATTCTCCCGATGTTTTAAGCAGTACGTATCGGAACCCTGAGCAATCAGGGTTCTTTTTCATGACACTTCCCCTTTAAACCGCTTCATTTCCCACATCTCCCCTATTTTCCGATATACTGAATACAGGACGATCTTAAAGGATGAGTACATATGGCGCGACAAAGAAAAATGAACATCACAGAACTGATGGACGCAACAGAAAAGCTTCTCCTCGAAAAAGGCTATGAAGGATTCCACTTCAAGGCCCTTTCAGAGCGCCTTGATGTGGCGAGAAGCACAATTTATGAATACTACAAAAATAAAGATGAATTGATCGTTGATTATATGACTGATTTAATGGATCAGGTTATGAGGAAAGTGGACATGCTCAGTCAGCAGTCTGACGCTTTTATGACACTGAAGGACCTGCTTTATTTATTCATGGAATATTCCCAGGTGTATGACATGATAAAAATGAGACCTTCACTTGATAAAAGTGCATCTCCTGAAGTAAAAAAACAGCTTGAGCAGCTTGATGCCCAATCAAGCAGGTTGTTTCAGCTGCTGATGACCCTGATCGAAAAAGCTAAAAAAGATGGCTCAATTAGGGCTAACCTTCCCTCTTCATTGATCGCCGGAGTGTTATTCCAATCCGTTTTAATCTATAATTCTGAGGGAATACCTAAGGAAGAATGGGCGGAAATGTTATTTGATATGATCGAAAACGGGATTACTACCTGATAAAGGAGCGGTATGATGACTTCTATCGTATGGATTAGAAAAGACCTGCGTCTTCATGACAATCCGGGCTTATATCACGCAGCGGAAGCCGGCAAAGTACTGCCGGTTTATATTTTTGATGAGGGTGAAAAGATTGGCTCAGCGCAAAAGTGGTTTCTTCACCATGCACTTACATCATTTCAAAAACGGCTTGAATCAGTGGGAGGAAAGCTTTATATCGCAAAAGGTAAGCCCGAAAAAATACTTAAAAGTCTCATCAGTGAATATGACATTTCAGCGATACACTGGAACCGTCAGTATGAGCCTGCAGTTTTCAACCGGGATCGTGAAATTGGTGAAGCACTCCATGAGCAGGGTCTTGATGTAAATACTTACGAAGGCAGGCTTCTTCTTCCACCATGGAATGTCAAAAAGAAGGACGGGGAACCTTACAAAGTCTTCACCCCATTTTATAAAGCACTGCAAAAGCATGAAATCCCACAGGCACTTCCATCTGTTAAGGAAATTAAGCCGGTTTCATTCAACAAAAAAGGTTCACTACCTATCGAAGATCTGAACCTGCTTCCTGAAATCAACTGGACTGACGGCATGGAAAAAAGGTGGACACCTTCTGAAGAAGCAGCCGTCAGACGGTTTCATACCTTTTTGGATAAAAAGCTGAAAGTATATAAAAATAAGCGTGATTTCCCTGCAGAAGAAGCCAGTTCTGCACTATCACCTTACTTCGCACTCGGGCTGCTTTCAGTCAGAAGTGTATACCATTCAATTAAGAAGAATGCTGAAGCGGCCGGAGAACCATTTCTAAGACAGCTGGTATGGCGGGACTTTGCCTACTCACTGATCACCCATTTCCCTGAAACCGATACGGATCCGATGAATGATCAATTTGAAAAGTTCAAATGGATGGATGAAAAGGATCAGGTTGAAGCATGGAAAAAAGGTAAAACGGGCTTTCCAATTGTCGATGCCGGAATGAGAGAGCTATGGTCCACAGGCTATATGCACAACCGGGTCAGAATGATTGTCGGATCATTCCTGACAAAGGACTTACTGATTCACTGGAGAGAAGGTGCCGACTGGTTCGATGACACACTTGTTGATGCTGATGTTGCAAATAACGTCATGGGCTGGCAGTGGGTTGCCGGTTCCGGAGCAGACGCCTCCCCGTTCTTCAGAATCTTTAACCCAACAACCCAGTCAGAGAAATTTGATCCTGATGGCAACTACATTAAAAAATGGATACCCGAGCTCAAAAATATGCCTCTAAAACATCTTCACGATCCTTCCAGCGCTCCAGCAGATGTCCTGGAAAAGGCTGGTGTGACAATTGGCGTAGATTATCCTGAGCCGATTGTTGATCATAAGGCTGCAAGGCAGCGTGCACTTGATCGATATGATGAGGTGAAGAAGTGATTTTATTAAGCGGCTCACTGGGGACGGAGTTCAGTGAGCTGTTTTTGTAATCATTCTAAAAGTGGCGCACTCAACTCCGTCCCCGCTGCGCCGCCTAAAAATATAAAAAGCCGTCCCAATCACTTCTGGGACGGCTTTTTAGGCTCCTCATCTTTCAAAACTGAGTTCATGCCTTTTTTAAATTCATAAAGTGTTTTACCGGCTGTTTTGCCGAGCTCCGGCAGTTTTGATGGGCCAAACACGATTAGAGCAACAAAAAAAATAATTAATATTTCACCAAATCCGAGGTTCATTGTACACTACCCCTTCTTTTCTTCTTGCTCTCAGTATACATCTTTTTTGATGAAATGCGAGTGGAGATATTGTGAATTACGCTTCTCCGCGCTGCTCTTTAATTTTTCTTTTCTTTTCAGATTCAGATACAAAAAGTGCTACTGCTGCATCACCGGAAATATTGATTGCTGTTCGTGTCATATCTAGGATTCTGTCTATTCCTATAATTAATCCAATACCGGCAACTGGCAGTCCAACTGATGTGAGTACCATTGCGAGAAGGATCATTCCAACACCCGGCACACCGGCAGTTCCAATACTGGCAAGTACTGCAGTCAATACAACAGTCAACAATTCTACAAATGTTAGGTCTACTGCATACACCTGAGCGATAAAAATCGTTGCAACCCCCTGCATAATTGCTGTACCGTCCATATTAATTGTTGCGCCAAGCGGCTGAACAAATGAACTTGCAGGTTTTGATACATTTAATTCCTTCTGGGCAGTTTCCATTGAGATCGGCAATGTAGCATTACTTGATGATGTACTAAATCCGACTGTCATAGCCGGGAAAAAGTTTTTATAGAACCAGACCGGGCTCTTTTTCGCAAGGAACATGATAATTGATCCATATGTGATCACTGCATGAATAAGAAGTGCGAGTAAAACCACGAGTACGTACATCAAAATACTTTGTAATGAATCCAGTCCTGCTTCTCCAAGTGCTGAAGCAATCAGGCCAAACGTGCCATATGGAGCAAACTTCATAACGATTCCAACGAGGAACATCATGATATCATTGCCCTGTTCAAATAATTGATAAACACCTTTCGTCTTATCTCCAAGCACCGTTATGGCAAAACCGATAAAAATGGCAAATGCAATTATCTGTAGCATATTACCTTCTGCCATCGCCATAACAGGGTTTTCAGGGATAATATTTAGCAGTGTTTCACCTACAGATGGCGTTTCACTTTCCTCAAATTCGGCCGCATCTCTTTCTTCCTGTGAAAAGAGTGATTCACTTCCCGGCTGAATGACTGATGCCAGTGTCAACCCGATCGTGATTGCGATTGCGGTGGTTGTCAGAAAGGTAAGAATTGTTTTTACGCCCATTCTGCCAAGTTTTTTCGTATCTCCAAGCCCCGCCACACCGAGTACCAGTGAGAAGAAAACAATTGGCACAACAAGCATATTGATTAATCCGAGGAAGATTTCCCCCAGTGGATTAAACACATATGTATTTAATGTATTAAATAAGTCAGATGCGAATATATTTAATACCAGGCCGACAATAATACCTAGCACTAAGCCGATGAGTATTTTAGCGGTCAGATTGAGCTTCATATCGTGTCCTCCATCTTCATATTTTAAGCATTCTGTTTTTTACTGTATACCCCCAATAATTTACCTGCTAACCAGTCATAAATCAAATAATGCGCCGGAAAACAGGTCTATGTGCATATAATTTAAAATAGATGGGTATAGTGAATTATATAAGAAGAAATGAAAGGAGCTGTTTGTATGGCCGATCGATACATTTATTTTATATCAGCAAACCATGAACGCAGCTCAATCGCTGAAGGATGGGCTTCCCGTCTGTATATCCCGGGCACTGTATTTAAAAGTGCTGGATGGGCAGGTGCCAGAAAGAACCCTTTCACTTTACAGGCAATGCAAGAAATCAGTATAGATATAGCATCGATTACTCCGTATCGCATAAGTGAAAGCGACCTCAGGAAAGCGGATGTGATTGTCATTATACAGGATCCGGAAAAGGATGAAGCGATCAGCATTCACCCTTCATTCTCGGATAAAGTGATTAATTGGAACATTGTAAATCCGGCAAAGCGTGCTGAAGACCCTTTTGTTAAATGGGCAATGTTTCAGGAAATATGCGACGAAATCGCACTTAAGATCCGCGAACTTGAAAAAGATCTCTCAGCGTCAGCTGTGTAATCCTCTGCCTCAGAAGCAGAGGATATTTTTTATACTGAAACGAGTACAGCGCGGACAGGACTGCCATCCCCGCCTTTAATTTTAAGCGGCAGGGCAATCAGCTGATAATGACCTTCCTCTACTTCATCAAGCACAATTCCCTCTAAAATATTTATGTCCTGCTCATAAAGTGCGCGATGTACCGGCAGGGTTTTACTTTCCAGGTGATCAACTGATGGCAGGTCCACTCCGATTAAATTGATTCCTTTACCTTTTAAATAAGCTGGCACTGATTCATTCAATACAGGGATTTTTTCAGGAAATTCATCACGGTTGGTCCAGGCGGCAGTTTTAAACAGAACAGCTGTTACTCCCTTTTCATCAAACTGTATGTGCTCTGATGTAATTTCACTTAGACCGGTACAATCAACTACAACAGCTTTAGAGAAGTAGCGGTTCAGTTCCAGCTCATCTGTCTTTTTTCCTTTGTTATCATAGTGGAATGGCGCATCTATATGGGTGCCGATATGGGTACTTGCTTCGATCTTTCCTACATTGACGGACCCGCTTTCCTCCATAGGCCACGCGACTTCATAATGAAATGGTGTGTCTCCCGGCCAATTTGGCGTGCCGCTGCTTAAACTCATCGTAATATCGATCAATTTCATATGAACATCTCCTTATGCAATGACATTTCGTTCATTAGAATAAGATTTATATGTTTCTTCTTTCATCATCTTTTTGATCAGCTGCATGGCTTCATAAAGATCTTTGTAGCTTGTATAAAATGCAGCCGGTGCAAGTCTGATAATATCCGGTGCTCTGAAGTCCGGGATAATCCCTTCAGCCTTCATCGCCTTACAAATGCCTGCAGCGTAAGGATGTTGCAGAGCAATGTGACCGCCTCTATCTGCATCAGCTAATGGTGTAACCTGCTTTATCCCGAACTGCTTCAGTTCCCGATCAACAAATCGTGCGATATAGGATGTCTGGTGGAGCGATTTTCTGCGCAGTCTTTCAATACCTGCTTCCTCAAAAAGTGCCAGGCTGCCGATCAGCGGTGCCGTTGATAAAATATTCGGTGTACCGATCTGATAAGCACCTGCCCCGTCGGCTTTAGTAAATGTATGTCCCATATCAAATTGCTTTTCTTTATCTGAACCAAACCACCCTTTTAAACCGGGCATGCGGGTATGATGCTTTTCGTGTATAAACAGTCCCCCTGTTCCACCGGGACCGTTATTCATGTATTTATAATTACACCAGACGGCAAAATCCACGCCCCAGTCGTGAAGCTGATGCGGCACTGCTCCAATCGAGTGAGCGAGGTCAAATCCGACAAGTATTCCTTTTTCATGTGCGCGCTTTGTGATCTCTTTAATAGGAAGAAGCTGGCCACTTCGGTATAAAACGGAGGGCAGTAATAAAACGGCTGTTTCATCTGTGCATACGCGGTCTATGTCTTCAACGGTTAGCGTTACGCCATCTGCGGACCCCGCTTTAATGAGCTCGACTTCAGGCTTTAGTCCTTTCAATTCAATCTGACTTTGAAGTGCATATATATCTGACGGGAAATTCAGTTCATCAGCTGCGATTTTTGTCCGCTTTCCTTCCGGCTGATAAAAAGTAGACAGCATCTGATGTAAGTTGACTGTGATTGAACCGGTCACGATTACTTCAGAAGGCTTGGCACCAATTAATGGAGCTGTCTTTTCTCCAAGTGATTCAGATAAAGTGAACCATGGGTGCTCTCCTTCCATCCATCCCTCAATTCCGTAGTTCTTCCAGCTCTCAAGTAAGTCCAGTACAGTCTTCTCTGCTTTTTTAGATAGCAGACCAAGAGAGTTACCATCTAGGTAGTACTGCCCTTCTTTCAGAAAGAATTCATTCCGGAACGCTGTCAATTCGTCTTTTTCATCGAATCGTTCTGCTTCATTCAGATCAAATGTAAAACTCATTATGTAAGCCCCCTATTGTATATGCTGATTGAATTTGTATGATATTATCATACAGGAAAGCATATTGATTTGCGAAGTCAGGAGGAAGAGATCAGGTGCATAAAATCAGAATCGGATTCATCGTGATCTTTATCCCTATCCTGGTACTTGAACCGGCCATATCAGCAGCCGTTTTATACATACTTCCGCTCCTTATACTTTTGTCGATGAATGCAGCCATGTCAGAGAACCGCATTCAAATGCTGAATATGTCAATTTTGATCTCACTCTTATACCTGGTTGGCATTACAGCTGAATCATATATCATCAGGCTGATTGCCATTATTTTTATTTTATTTACCATGCGCTACATCACTTATCAAAATGGAGGTTATTAATATGGAGAGAATACAACTGACACCAGACTTATCTATTTCAAAAACAGTCCACGGGATGATGCACCTGTCCGGGTGGAACCTTTCAAAGGAAGAACGCCTGACACTGATTAAAGAAGTATTGGAAACAGGGATTACAACGTTTGATCATGCAGATATTTATGGAGGTTATCAGTGTGAAGCGCTATTTGGTGAGGCAATGGCGCTTGAACCATCTCTTCGTGACAAGATGGAGATCGTAACGAAATGCGGGATTGTTCTTGAATCTCCTAACCGCCCGGCTCACAGAAGTCATCACTATGATACAAGCAAGGCACATATACTATCTTCAGTTGAACAGTCACTGAAAAACCTTTCAGTCGATACGATTGATCTGCTATTAATTCACAGACCTGACCCATTCATGAACCCCGAAGAAACAGCGGAAGCGCTTGACGAACTTCACCGCTCAGGTAAAGTAAAGAACTTTGGTGTGTCGAACTTTAAAAGAAGTCAGTTCAATATGCTTCAGTCATATGTGGATCTGCCGCTGTGCACAAACCAAATTGAGCTTAGCCCTTATCATTTGGAAAATTTCGAAGATGGCACGCTTGATCTGACACTTGAAAAGAACACACCACCGATGGCCTGGTCTCCTCTTGCAGGCGGAAAGATTTTAACAGGTGAGGATGATAAAGCCGTCAGAATCCGTGCTGCACTGCAGGAAATCGGCAGTGAGATCGGGACTGACCAGCTGGATGAAGTCATTTATGCCTGGTTATTTGCTCACCCTGCCAATATTTCCGTGATTGCCGGATCCGGAAAAATTGAGCGGATCCATTCAGCTGTAAATGCTCAGAAATTCAGCATGGATCCACATCAATGGTTCACGATTTATCAGGCTGTACTCGGACATGATGTACCTTAAGTGAAATGAAGTAGTAAAAAATTTGCTGACTGTGGTAGAATATAGGCAATTAAGATGAGAATGGAGGAAATCCGATGGGGTTATGAACCTGAACTGTATACTTGTTCAATTAGTCAAAGGTAATAAGGCAAAGAGTCAGGTTCTCATTGGACCTCCATTCTGACGGAATGATCTCTGATGCCTTTACACTAACATTCACAGGAGGTGGAAGAGAGCTTTCCGCTTAAGGGAATGCTCTCGCATCATTGGAGATAGACAATTTAATTTTGGTCGTTGTTTTACTTGCATGTACTGCATTTTTTGTAGTTTCTGAATTCTCAATTGTAAAGGTCAGGTCTACGCGAATTGACCAGCTGCTTGAGGAAGGGCATCCGAAAGCTGCGAATGCAAAGAAAGTAATGGATAATCTCGATGAGTATTTATCCGCGTGCCAGCTTGGTATTACAGTTTCTGCATTGGCACTCGGCTGGATCGGTGGACCGGTCATCGCAGCGATGATCGCGCCATTATTTGCAGGCTTCGACCTTTCATGGACACCTGCTTTATCTTTCGTACTGGCATTTTCACTTATTACATTTTTGCATGTTGTAATAGGAGAACTGTCCCCTAAGATTATCGCCATTCAACAGGCTGAGAGAATTACACTGATGTTTGCATCGCCATTAATCTGGTTTTATCGCATCCTTTATCCTTTTATCAGATTCTTAAATGGATCTGCACGTCTTTTGACAAGAATGCTTGGCTTAAAGCATGCTTCTTCAAATGATGCTGCGCATTCAGAAGAAGAATTACGCATGATTCTTTCTGAAAGCTTAAAAAGTGGTGAAATTAATCAATCAGAATATAAATTCGTAAATAAAATTTTCGAATTTGATGAGCGGGTTGCAAAAGAAATCATGGTCCCAAGAACAGAAATTGCAAGTGTGGACAGCGGCCTTACACTGCTTGAAGTATTTGAAGTCATGAAAGAAGAGCAGTATACCCGTTATCCTGTTACTGAAGATGGTGACAGAGATAATATTATTGGCATGATTAATATGAAAGAACTGATGACTGCATTTATTGAAAATCAGGAGAATGGAAAACGTACTGTATCTGAATTTACACATCCGATTATTCAGGTCATTGACAGTATTCCGATCCACGAGCTGCTTCATAAATTCCAGAGAGACAGGATGCACATGGGGATTCTGCTTGATGAATACGGCGGCACATCAGGTCTTGTGACAATGGAAGATATTATTGAAGAGATTGTTGGAGAAATACAGGATGAGTTCGATGCGGATGAAATCCCTGATGTTCAGCAGATTAATGAGCACCATTTTATTCTTGATTCCAAGGTACTCGTGCAGAGTGTGAACGAACTTCTTAACATCGATATTGATGAAGAGGATGTTGATACAATTGGCGGATGGTTTATGACGCGTAACTTTAACGCTGAAGTTGGAGATGAGATTTACGAACAAGGTCATGTGTTCAGAGTGAACGATATAGAGGGTTATCATATCCTCTACCTTGAAGTCTGGAAGCTTTCTGAAGAAGAGGTTTCTGAGGTTGAAACTGCTCCTTCCCCTTCGATCAGAACAACTGAAGCATTATAAAGGTTAAGCCTGGCACATGAATGTGTCAGGCTTTTTAATCGTTTCGCTGCGCTTCAGGCGGACGCTTTCCGCGTGGCCGGCGGTGAGCCTCCTCAACGCTTCGCGCCTGCGGGGTCTCACCTGTCCGGCTCCTCACGCTGGAGTCGCCGCCTTCCGCTTCACTGCACTAAGATAGCGGATAAAACTAGTTTGCTTTCTATGAAATTGCCTCTCCTTCTCTTTCTTTTTTAATATGGTTATTGAAATAATCATTGCTTAAACAGCCCGGAGAAGGTAAAATAAACGGGTATAAAAAAACAGATTTTTACCGCTTTGTATTGCAGCCATTTTAGCGCATTGCAGTCAAGGCATTTTATTTAAATGACAGTGCAAGCGATTGCATAAATTATGGAGGTGCCTATAGATGAAAAAAATATGGTGGAAAGAAGCCGTTGGTTATCAGATATACCCACGAAGCTTTCAGGATTCAAATGGTGATGGAATCGGCGACTTACAGGGAATTGTACAGAGACTTGATTACGTAAAAGAACTAGGGATTGATGTGATCTGGATCTGTCCGATGTATCAGTCACCTAATGATGATAACGGTTATGATATTTCAGATTACCAGGCCATTATGGACGATTTCGGGACCATGGAAGATTTCGACACATTACTGAGTGAAGTACACAAGCGTGATATGAAGCTGATCATTGATTTTGTTCCTAACCATACGAGTGATGAGCATCAATGGTTTGTTGAATCACGTGAGTCTAAAGACAGCCCGAAGCGTGATTGGTATATCTGGCGCGATGGTAAAAAAGATAAATCAGGCAAAACGATTGCTGAGCCGAATAACTGGGAAAGTATTTTCGGCGGATCTGCATGGGAATATGATGAAAAGACAGATCAGTACTACCTGCACGTCTTCTCAACAAAGCAGCCTGATGTAAACTGGGAAAATTCAGATGCACGCCAGGCCATTTATGATCAGGTCAATTACTGGCTTGATAAAGGAATTGACGGCTTCAGAATTGATGCAGTCAGTCATATTAAAAAGCGCAAAAAGTTTCCGGATATGCCAAACCCTAAAAAGAAAAAGTACGTCTCTTCTTTTGATATGCACATGAACCAAAAAGGCATTCAGCCTCTTTTAAAAGAGTTCAAGGAAAAAACTTACGGTCAGTACGATGTCATGACTGTCGGTGAAGCAAACGGTGTATCAATTGATGAAGCGGATCTGTGGGTTGGAGAGAAAAAAGGAAAAATGGATATGATCTTTCAGTTCGAACATCTTGGACTGTGGGACGCTGAAACGAATCTTCAGCTTGATATCGTTGAACTCAAGAAAGTGCTGACAAGATGGCAAAAGGGTCTTGAAAACAATGGATGGAATGCATTGTTCATCGAAAATCATGATAAGCCTCGTGTTGTATCTACTTGGGGTAACGATGATGAATTCTGGTATGAAAGTGCAACATCAATGGCTGCGATGTATTTCCTGATGCAGGGTACTCCATTTATTTATCAGGGGCAGGAAATCGGTATGACAAACGTTCAGTTTGATTCAATTGATGATTATGATGATGTCTCTGCAAAGAACCTGTACCGTATCCGCCGTGAAGATGGCGTGCCGCACGATGATATAATGAGGATTCTATGGGCTTCTTCACGTGACAACAGCAGAACGCCGATGCAGTGGTCAAGTGATGAGCAGGCTGGCTTTACTACCGGTTTACCATGGATGAAAGTGAATCCGAATTATAAGGAGATTAACGTTGAAGATCAGCTGAAGGATGAGGATTCAGTTCTATCATTTTACAAGCGTATGATTGAAATGAAGAAAAACAATGAAGTGTTCACATACGGCACATATGACCTGATCCTTGATGAGCACCACCAGATCTATGCGTATACAAGAACACTTGAAGATGAGCAGGTTGTGATTTTCACAAACCTTTCTACAAAGGATGCAATTTGTGATGATCTTGATTTCACATTAAGCTTTGACAATCTGATGCTGAATAACCTTCCTGTGACAACGCATGATGATACGTCAACAATTGTCTTAAAACCTTATGAAGCACGCGTTTATAAATTATCCTGATTTTAAAAGGCTGTCCTTTCGGGGCAGTCTTTTTTATGTACAGTTGTTCAAATGATGTTATGACAATTTTAATAACTATCATAGTATTCTTCTGATAATAAGAGTATTTGATAGAATTCAATAAATATATACGCTTACATTCAATTTTTTAACAGGTCTTAAACATGCTATAATTCTTCTCGTTATAAACGGACCTGACTTTTCTGAGAGTGAAAAGTCGCAAAATACATTTAAAGGAGAGATTTTGGAATTGGATTTAACTAAATATAAACAGGAATGGTTCGGTAATGTGCGTGGGGACTTGATGTCCGGTACACTGGTAGCCCTTGCATTAATACCGGAAGCCATTGCCTTTTCAATCATCGCAGGTGTTGACCCGATGGTTGGACTTTATGCTGCCTTTTGTATTGCTGTTGTGATTGCTTTTATCGGCGGCCGTCCTGGAATGATCTCAGGCGCTACCGGAGCAATGGCACTCCTTATGGTGACACTTGTTGCGGATCACGGATTACAGTATTTATTTGCTGCAACGATTCTGACAGGTTTGATTCAGCTGATCATGGGTGTGTTAAAGCTTGGTAAGCTGATGCGCTTTATTCCGAATTCTGTCATGATCGGATTTGTGAATGCACTTGCGATCTTAATTTTCATGGCACAGCTGGAGCAGTTTGAAGGTGCCGGCTGGTTAATGTACGCACTTGTTGCCGTATCACTGGCAATTATTTATATCGTGCCAAGGTTCTTTAAAGCAATTCCTTCACCGCTGATTGCCATAATTGTTGTGACGGCTTTTGTCATGATTACAGGCGTTGGAACAAAAACGGTAGGAGATATGGGAACGATTTCTCAGACCCTTCCATCATTTTTAATTCCAAACGTCCCATTCACATTTGAGACATTGATGATTATCCTTCCCTACTCTATTTCACTTGCGATTGTCGGCTTACTTGAGTCATTACTGACAGCTCAAATTGTAGACGATATGACTGATACACCGAGTGATAAGAATAAAGAAGCGCGCGGTCAGGGTATTGCCAATATGATTACAGGCTGCTTCGGTGGTATGGCAGGCTGTGCGATGATCGGCCAGGCTGTGATTAATGTGAAATCAGGCGGACGCGGCAGACTGTCATCATTTACTGCAGGTGCTGTATTGCTTGGACTGATCATGATTCTGACTGACGTTGTTGTTCAGATTCCGATGGCTGTTCTTGTCGGCGTGATGATTATGGTATCAATCGGTACATTTGACTGGGGATCACTTACACGCCTTCATAAGGTACCAAGATCTGATGCTGCTGTAATGGTTGTAACGGTTGCTACTGTTGTCATAACCCATGACCTTTCAAAAGGCGTGCTTGCAGGCGTATTATTGAGTGCCATTTTCTTTGCATCAAAAATTTCAAAAGTTTACATTGAAAAAGAAATCGATGAAGCTGCATCACGGGTTACGTACCGTGTTGAAGGACAAATTTTCTTTGCTTCTGTAACTGATTTCGTATCAGAGATTGATTATGATCCACATGGTATGGATACAGTGATCCTTGATTTTACAAAAGCCCATCTCTGGGATGATTCAGCGATTAATGCTGTTGATAAGGTTGCCATTAAGATTCAGCAAAATGGCGCTAAAGTTAAACTGACCGGTTTAAATAAAGAAAGTAACAGACTGGTTGATCAGCTTTCTGTATATAATCGACCTGACATAAACTCGTCAGGACATTGATTCCAATCCCCGGATAACTTTCCGGGGATTCTTTATTTGGCGTTGTTAATATGGCTGTTGATTGCAACGAAAGAGGACGCTTTCCGAGGACGAACGTTTCAATCACCAGCTGTGCAGAAGTATCAATGATCTTTAACATATCATTTTAATTCAAGAGTATTCTGTATAACTTGAAAGCGCTTTCCTAAATGTATATAATGATGATACCGTTAAATGAATGGAGTGGATCTTATTGAAAATGGATCAGTTGCTTCAGCGTTTGGACGAGGTGTCGTCACGCGAGGAAAAGCCCGGCGGTATTCAGAATTACTTTATTTTAGGACTTGGAATTGGGGCAGTCATGTTGCATATGCTTATATAACGTTAGCCTCCCGGGTTATCCCGGAAGGCTTTTTAATTTTCTTTTTTACCAAAATCCGATAACTGATCTGCTGAATCTCTCAGCATTTTTTTGATTCTTGGGCTGATCCCTTCAGGTAATTCGTTCGGCGGGAAAAAGTCTGCCTCCATCGTTTCGATCCCGTCAGCTTCAGGTACTCCAGAGACGTCTTTTGTGTAGTAAACGACAGTTATGGCATAGAACTCATCACCATTCGGCAGTTTCACGTAGTAGTCTTCTCCTGATAATACAGTCACGAGTTCGAGCGCTCCTACTTCAATGCCCGTCTCTTCCTTAACCTCTCTTCTTGCAGCCTGTTCTGTTGCTTCTCCAAGTTCAATTAACCCACCCGGCAGACCCCATATATCATCCGGCCTTTTTTGAAGCAGAATATTACCCGACTCATTAAAAGCAAGGACCGTCACTCCGACCAGGTTAACCGGATCGTGACCAATTTTTTCTCTTAATTTCTGAATATAGTTCATCGCAAAATCACTCCCTGTTAAATTGATCATAACGTACTCAATCGAATAAAAAAACAGTTCCGCTAAGGTGCGGAACTGTCATTTTTTTATCGCGTAGCGACTGCGCTTAAATCTTTCGCAGCTTCAACTACACGCTTAAAGCCTTCTTCTTTAATTTCTTCAGTACGATCCACGTACTGATTATGACCTTCAATAATCACATCAGTCTGCTGCTGAATTCCAAAGAACCCAAGAGCATTTTTAATAAAATTCACACTCATTTCAGCTCCCTGCATTGCTGGTGCTGAGTAGTCTCCGCCTCTTGCATTCAGCAGGATCGCCCGCTTGTCTCCCATTAATCCCTGAGGACCTTCAGCAGTATAGCGGAATGTTTCTCCAGAACGGAACAGGTAGTCCATATACGTATGCAGCACTGCAGGCACTGTGAAGTTCCACAGCGGGAATGCAAATACAACAACATCTGCCTGCTTGAAGCGTTCAAGATGGCTGTTCGCAATTGTCAGGACTTTGCTTTCTGCGTCTGTTAACGGTGCACTTTCTACTGACTTAAACTGTGCTGCCAGGAAATCTTGTCCGATATAAGGCAATTCTTCATTGTATAGATCTACATGATCGATTGTAATCTCTTCATTATTTTTAATTTCCTCAAGGAAAAGATCGTGCATTTTTGCAGAAACTGATTGATCTGATGGACGGTTGTTTGCTTTTACGACTAGTACTTTCATGATGTAAAAAACTCCTTTTCTTAAAAAATTATTACTATTAACGAAAGTCATATTCTTAATTATCTTGAATACAGAGTAATATTAAATGAAAAAGCAGATCAATTCAACTGATCTGCTCAAGTTGTATATTCAACTTGTTTTTTGTATACCCCTCGGCCGCTGCAGGTAAACAAGAAAGTCTTCTGATTTAGCACCGTTTCAAAATGGACCGTTCTCCCCCACAGCTGATAAACATAATGCAGTACCTTCTCAAGATACTGAACATCAAGCTCTGTGCCTTCATAAGCATGACGGATATAAAGTTCCCCATTCTTTAAATAATCCCCATCTTCAACATAAAGGCATGGAAATCCTCCGTTCACTCTTGACTGAACCAGCTCATCTCTAACCGCTTCGAAATCCTTATCTGTTATTTTATAATCCTTTCCAAACTGCTGAAATAAGTAAAGATCCTCCTGCCTTGAGAATTCTTTCGTGAAGTAGTTTCTGATGAAGGATTGATCGGATTCAAGCTCACGTATTTCAAACAGCTTTTTCATAGCATTCTGATGATTATCTTCCTTCTTTTCTATGTCCTGCAGCAGCTTTAATCCAAGATAATACGGGTTAATTGACGTTTTCGACGGCTGAATAACGCTTGCGTTTAATTTTGCATACTCAATCGTTTCCTCTTCAGTTAATGGAAGCTCCCTCATGATTTTCTGATGCCAGTATGTGGCCCATCCTTCATTCAAAATCTTCGTTTCGAGCTGCGGCCAGAAATACAGCATTTCTTCCCGCACCATCGTCATAATGTCCCGCTGCCACTCCTCAAGTTCCTTGCTGTGAGACTGAATAAACAGCATCAGGTCTTTCTCAGGCTGCTCAGGGAACTTTTTTTTCTTTGGCGGCTCGTTCTCTTCTGCTGCTTTATCCCATAAATCACTGTAAGGCTCTTTATACTTCATCAGTGGCTTTTCGTCCACCGGCTTCTCTGTTTTAAAAAGCAGCGGATCGATATGCTCTTCAATTGCTAACACGGCATTTAAAAAATCCTCCACTTTTTCAACACCATATTGTTTTTCATATGCTTTAATGCGCTCTGAGGTTGCACTCATTTGCTGAATCATATCTCTATTTGTTTTACTGAAGCGTACATTGTTTTTGAAAAAGTCACTATGCGCAAGTACGTGGGCGATAATTAATTTATTCTGAATCAATGTATTAGTATCCAGGAGAAATGCATAGCATGGATTTGTATTCACAACGAGCTCATAAATTTTGCTCAATCCAAGATCATACTGCATTTTCATTTTGTGATACTGCTTTCCAAAGCTCCAGTGAGAAAAGCGCGATGGCATTCCGTAAGCACCGAATGTATAGATCACTGATGCCGGACAAATCTCATAGCGCATTGGATAAAAGTCGAGACCAAACCCCTTAGCAATCTCCGTTACTTCACCGATCGTTCTGGCTAATTCTTTTGATTCCACTCAGGTCGCCTCCTTTCTATACTCTATTCTCTTTTAAAACACCTCATTCTCATTAATTTCTAATCTTCCTCCCCATCTCCTTTAAGATTGCCCGGGTAAGATATAGTCAAGAACAACATAAGGAGGCGTCAAACATGAACAGAAAATTAATTGGTACGATTGCAGGAACAGTCATTCTTGGCGGGGCGTTTGGTGCGAATGCCGTAGCTGATCAGTTTAAAACAGTCGGTATCCAGGATCAGTTTGAAAGGACTGAAGTTACCGAAGGAACAAAGACAGTACAGACAAATCCGGAAGATCGTCAGTCAGAAGAAAAACTTCTATCTCTTGAAGAGGCAAAAGAGAAAGCACTTGCAGCATTTGAAGGTGTTGTAGAGAGCATTGAGCTTGAACGGGAAACTGGCAGAATGGTTTATGATATTGATATTGACAATGGACCGGAAGAAGTGGACCTTGATATGGATGCAGTGACCGGGGAAATTCTGAGAAGTAAAACGGACTGGGACGATGATGACGACAGAAACGCTTATGCCAATACAGGGGATCTGCTCAGCAAACAGGAAGCGCTCGATATTGCTACAGCTGAATTCAATGGGAAACTTGAAGAAATCGAACTGGATGATGACGATGGCAGGATGATTTATGAAATCGAACTGAAAAATGGCGATCGGGAAGCTGAATTTGATATTGATGCAGTAACAGGTGACATCCTTGATATGGAACTCGATGACTAAAAAAACAGGACTGGAAGCTTAGAAAGCTCCCGGTCCTCAGCTTATTTCTGCAACAATTTTTCCTTTTACTTTTCTCGTTTCCAGCTGTTCAAGTCCTTTTGGCGCTTCTTCGAGCGGGATGACCTGCTCGACCAGACTTTTAATTTCACCTTTTGCAAGAAGTTCAACCAGATGGTCTCCAATTGCTTTAAGTGTAGCTTCTTCCTCACGATTCCCCGACTGGTAGACGCTGCCAAGCGCTACATGGTGGAAAGAAATCGGATGAGCAAAAGAAATGGAATCATTCATTTCAGGCTGTCCCGCTATAAAAGCAATCTGCCCATTATACGCAAGTGCTTCAAGTGACTTTGTTGCATTTTCCCTGCCAACTGTATCAAGCACGTAGTTTACACCTAAATCATTTGTAAATTCCTTTGTTTTCTCTACAAAATCATCCTTGTTATAGTCAATTGCAAAATCAGCACCGAGCTGTTTTACATGATCATGATTCTCTTCTGATGCAGTGGTGATGACTCTAAGCCCGGCATATTTCGCAAGCTGAATCGCAAAGCCTCCCACACCGCCGGCACCAGCATGAATGAGAATCGACTTGTTCTTTTGAATATGAAGCTTGTAAAACAGTGCCTGATAAGCTGTATAAGCTGCAACCGGCAATGCCGCAGCATCCGTATAGGAAACACCTTCAGGCAGCTTTGAAACTGTATGAGCTTTAACCACAGCATATTCTGCAAATGCACCTTTTTTAGACATGTCAGCTAAAAAGACTACACGGTCCCCCTGCTGTATCCCGCTTACTGTGGCCCCCGTTTCCACTACGTCTCCTGCTGCATCAAGCCCGAGAATATGCGGATAGCTCCAGGCAGGCGAGCCGTTTTCACCGGTTTTATAATCAACCGGGTTGAGTCCTGCCGCTTTTACTCTCACCAGAATTTCATCTTCAGCAGGCACCGGCTGATCAATCTCTTCAACCTTCATATCGCGCCACGTACCTTTATCTTTTAAAAGTAATGCTTTCACTTCACATTCCTCCTGTCTTTCTTTGATGTTACCCAATATAGAGTGGGAATAATCCGGCAGTCGACTGTGAAGACTTTTTGAAAAAAATAAAACTGCGCTAATACGCAGTTTTAAAATTTTCTCTCTGGTGAAGCGAGCCCGTGTCTGACTGCATATAGTGCAGCCTGCGTACGGTCTGATACTTCAAGCTTTGAAAAAAGGTTTGAGATATGGGTTTTAACTGTTTTTTCCGTAATAAAAAGCGAAGATGCAATTTCCTTGTTGCTTTTCCCCTTTGCTAGCTCAAGCAGCACATCTTTTTCTCTTCTTGTCAGCTGATGGACTTCATGTGGGGATGGCTCATCCTGATTCACCCTTGTCATAAGATGACTCGTCGCTTTGGGATGCAGTGTATTTTCCCCGTTCACAAGCTTCCGAATTGAGTCTGCAAGTTCATCAGGTTCAATGTCCTTTAACTGATATCCTGCCGCTCCAGCTTCAATGGCCGGTACGACGTGATCCTGATCTGAAAAGCTTGTTAGCATCATGATTTCTGTTGAAGGAAGTGCCCGCTTAATTTCCCGTGTCGCTTCAATACCATCCATTTCAGGCATCACCAGATCCATTAATACAACATCAGGCTGGAATTTCTTCACCAGTGCGACTGCTTCAACCCCATTTTTAGCCTCACCAACAATTTCAATATCCTTTTGTGTTTTTAAAAAGAATACGAGTCCTCTTCTGACTACGTGATGATCGTCAGCAATCAGTAATTTTATCGACATCTGCGTACCTCCTAATAAGGCAATATGATCTTAATTTGAGTTCCTTCAGCCGGGTGACTTTTAAGTGAAAAGTCACCATTTAATAACCTTGTTCTTTCTTTCATACTCGAGATCCCCACTGATGGAAGCTTTTCTACGTGATCCGGGTAAAAGCCCCTTCCGAAATCACGAATTGTCATTTCGATTTTGTCAGACGCAGAATCAATCCAGATATAGATCTCATCTGCACCAGCGTGTCTTTTACAATTCGTAATGGCTTCCTGACCGATTCTGAAAATGGTTTCTTCCACTTTAGCAGGCAGGTTCAATACGCCTTCGATTTTAATAGTCGCTTTCAGTCCAAGCATATCAGCGAAACCATTAAGCGCTTCAGTCAGTCCGCCTTCCATTCCTTTTGGACGAAGCTGCCAGATCAGTGCTCTCATTTCAGTAAGGGCTTCCTGAGCCAGCGACTGAAGCCCATGGAACGTTTCTTTTACATCAGGATCCTCAGACATTTCTGCTCCGCCTCTTGCTGTGAGCGTCATTGAAAATAATAGCTGATTAACAGAGTCATGAAGGTCACGCGCCAGACGGTTACGTTCCTGCATCAGCGCAACTTCCTGTTCCTTTTTCGTCAGTTGTATCCGCTTGATTGCTGATCCGATCTGAAACGCAACAGATTCAAGCAGCGCGAGCTCATTCGCTTCAAATTCCCGTCTGCCGGGGGTCGCCACATTTAATAAACCAAAGCGTTCATTACCCGACTGAAGTGGCACAGTGGCATGATGCGTAATACCTTCAGGGTTTTCCTTACTGCGGTCAATCGCTTCTGTAATCCGCTTACACTCTATGATGTTTGAAGCTTTTCTCAGCCTTCCCTGTCTGAAACGGTTAACGCACCAGCAGCCGCCCGTTTTCATATAAAGGCAATCCTGCTCAGTCAGAATGTCAGGAAGGTTTTCATGAGCGATTAATGCATGCTTCCCGTCATCTTCTATAAAAAAGACCCAGCCTGTATGAAAATCTGTACCTTCAAGAAACTTCTCAAGTGATCCCTGAAGCATCGATTCCAGCTCGGTTTCTTCATTTAAAAGCTCAGCAATTTCTTTCAGGATAGTTACGTGTGATGGATCGTTCATTGTCTCACCGCCTGTTTCTGTTGCTTTTATTATAAGTCATAGACTTTGCAGGTACTAATCATTCCTGTTCGGTCAAAAGGCTGAAAAGAAAAGCGGAAGCAGGCGTTCAGCCCCGACAAGCATAAGATACGATGAGAGCAATGGGTGACCTTTCCCATTTTCTCATCGTGGCTTATGACCCGAAGAGCTAGCGCCTGGAGCTGGACAAAAAAAGGCTGAGACATTTTGAGTCTCAACCTCT
Organism: Jeotgalibacillus malaysiensis; assembly: GCF_044789845.1. Taxonomy (NCBI): domain Bacteria; kingdom Bacillati; phylum Bacillota; class Bacilli; order Caryophanales; family Caryophanaceae; genus Jeotgalibacillus; species Jeotgalibacillus malaysiensis. The sequence goes on along the minus strand of NZ_CP085252.1, from coordinate 1,237,129 downwards.
TGATTGCTATCAGTTCAATTCAGCCTTAATTTTCTCCATAAAGGATTGTTTAATATTTTCAAGTTTCTCTTCACTGTCTTCAAGTGATGAGCCGACTACGCTGAAATAGAATTTTATTTTTGGTTCTGTGCCGCTTGGTCTGACACATACCCATGAGCCGTCTTCAAGGAAATATTTCAGTACATTCGAAGATGGCAGGTTGATTTTATATTCTGCGCCTTCTTTCGTATCACGGCGTAAAGAAGTTAAATAATCTTCCTGCGATTCTACTGAAAGTCCTGCGATTTCTTCAAGCGGTGTCTTTCTGAGGGAAGTTAATAGTGACTGAATCTTTTCAGCACCATCCTTCCCTTTCATTGTGATTGACTCAAGGTCTTCCTTGTAATAACCATGCTGCTCATAAATGGCTAGAAGCACCTCATAAAGCGTTTTACCTTCTGCCTTGTGATATGCAGCCGCTTCTGTTGCAAGCAGTGCAGCCTGAATCGCATCTTTGTCACGTGCGAATTCTTTTACAAGATAGCCGTAGCTTTCCTCATAGCCAAATAGGAATTCGTGTTCTCCTGATGCCTGATACGTTTTAATTTTTTCACCAATAAATTTAAATCCAGTCAGCACATCTTCAACTGAAGCACCATAATGCTCAGCTACTTTTCTGCCAATTTCAGATGTGACAATCGTTTTGAACACGCGGCCATTCTCAGGCAGCTGTCCTTTTTCCTTTTTACGCGCAAGGAGGTAATCAAGCAGGATCGCGCCTGTCTGGTTTCCTGTTAACAGCGTATATTCTCCGTTAGGGCCCTGTACCGCCAGTCCAAGTCTGTCACCATCCGGATCAGCTGTAATAAGAAGGTCCGCGTTCACTTTCTTCCCGTCTCTGATCGCAAGTTCGAATGCACCTGGCTCTTCAGGATTTGGAGATTTAAGCGTAGGGAATTCAGAATCCGGCTGCTCCTGTTCTGCTACAACATGTACATCATAACCAAGGGCTTTCAGTCCTCGCTGAACCATTATATTAGATGCACCGTGCAGCGGAGAAAATATAACTTTAAGATCTGATTCCTTCGCCATTTGCGGCTTTTCAGATACAGTGATCAGATGTTCTGCATATGCATCATCTACTTCAGCACCAACGATCTCAATCAGTCCTGCTTGTTTTAGCTCTTCAACAGGCTTCACCTGAATATCAAGCTCATTTTCAATCAGATTGATCTCATCAATCACATCATCCGCGTCCTTCAGATTCAGTTGGGCACCATCAGCACCGTATACCTTAAATCCATTATACTCAGGAGGGTTGTGACTTGCTGTCGTCATTCCGCCCATAAATGTTCCAAGATGACGGACGGCAAAAGAAAGCTCAGGTGTTGATCTGAGTGATTCAAATACGTATGTTTTAATTCCGTGCGAAGCAAGTGTACGAGCAATTTCCATGGAGAACTCAGGAGATTTTCTGCGGCAGTCATATGCGAGCACTACGCCTTTATCTTTCGCTTCTTCCCCATTTTTTTCTATGTATTTCGCCAGCCCTTCTGCTGCTTTACGGACTGTGTAAATGTTCATTTTATTTGTTCCGGCACCGATTTCACCGCGCATGCCACCCGTACCGAATTCAAGGTTTTTATAAAATGAATCTTCAATTGCTTTGTCGTTGCCTTTCATTGCAGCGAGTTCTGCATGCAGCTCCTGATCCAGCCCTTCAAAAGTTATCCATTTGTTATACGTGTTTTGTACGCTCATAAAATCCCCTCCGTTTTGGCTTTTTACTATTGTAGCACGCACTCAGACTGTTGAATATTGAAAAGTCAGAAAAGAATATGTTGAAAATAAGAGGAGGGAAGGTACTCTCTTTCCGCGGACGATCATTTTCCACAGGAGTCTCATACCATCCCTCCTCCTTATTAATCACTGAACCTTTTTAACAATTACATTTACTTTTTATAATCAATCGAGTAAATATCATGTCTCCGGTCCTTCAGCTGGCGCACTGTACCGCCCTGACGCTGACGTCTGAGAATTTCAAGATCGACATCCCCAATCATCACCATTTCAAGGTTCGGATCTGTTTCACCGACAATGCCATCTCGTGCAAATTCAAAGTCGGATGGTGCAAAGATCGCTGATTGTGCATATTGAATATCCATGTTTTCAGTTTCCGGCAGATTGCCGACTGTACCTGAAATGACTGTATAGATCTGATTTTCAACCGCACGTGCCTGCGAACAGTATCTTACGCGCAGGTAACCCTGGCGATCTTCTGTACAGAATGGGGTAAAGATAATTTTCGCACCCATATCTGTCGCAATACGTGCAAGTTCAGGGAATTCAATATCATAACAGATCTGGATCGCAATTTTACCGCAATCTGTATCAAATACTCTGACTTTATCTCCAGGGCTGATCCCCCACCATTTACGTTCGTTTGGCGTGATATGAAGCTTGTACTGCTTCTCAATCGTGCCGTCTCTTCTGAACAGGTAAGCGATATTATAAATCTCATCATCTTCCTCTTTCACAAAATGAGAGCCGCCAATGATATTGACGTTGTATCTTACTGCAAGATCAGTGAAGAGTTCAATGTATTCTTCCGTGTAATCCGTCAGCTTTCTTACGGCCATACTAGGAGACTTCTCATTCAGGAATGACATCAGCTGTGTCGTGAAAATCTCAGGGAACACAACGAAATCTGATTGTGCATCTGAAGCTACGTCAGTAAAGTATTCAACCTGGTTTGCAAAGTCAGTAAATGAGTCGATCTGACGCATCATGTACTGTACAACACAGATTCTCACAGGGTGACTCGTCTTAAAGTGTCTCTTTGATTTTGGACGATAGTCCACGTTGTTCCATTCCATCAGGGTTGCATATTTATTTGACTGCTTATCATCCGGCAGATAGTTCGGGTTAATCCGCATCAGTGTAAAACCATTAATCAGCTGGAAAGACAGCACCGGATCGTAGATTTTATGCATCTGAACAGAATCCACGTATTCACGTGGAGACATTTCCCCTGCGTATTTATGGTAATTCGGAATTCTTCCGCCGATAATAATACTTTTCAGGTTGAATTCTCTTGCTAACTCTCTTCTTGCTTCATATAATCTGTGCCCGACCTTCATCCGGCGGAAATCTGGATGTACCATAACTTCAATGCCATAAAGATTGTACCCGTCAGGATTATGATTCGTAATGTACCCTTCATCCGTTACATCATCCCATGTATGACGGTCATCATATTCATCAAAGTTAATGATCAGACTTGAACATGAACCAATAATATCCCCATCCAGCTCAGCAACAAGCTGGCCATCCGGGAACATGTCCAGATGACTTTCAAGGTGCTCGCTCTTCCATGGCTGCATGCCGGGGAAGCAAAGCTTTTGCATATGAATAATTTTATCTATATCCGCATAAATCATTTTACGAATGATCATCTTTTTCTCAAATTGAGACAAATCAAGTTTTTCAGACATCCTTTCACTCCTCAAGCACATAGTTACTTTTAATTATAAACCCAATATATAATAATAACAGCTGTAAGTCTTTTCATGCCAAATTTTAGACATATTCAATCTGTTTTTAAGGTTTATGCATGATCTCTGCTTGAATTATTGCCTTTTTAATTTTACAATCTTCAATGACAAGAGATTTTCAAGCGAAATGAGGCGTCATGATGACCAAAAAGATAGAAAACATGCTTTTTGCTGCATGGGCTGCCGCTTTTACTGCTACAATGGGCTCCTTATATTTCTCAGAGATCAGAGGATTTGAACCATGCGAGCTATGCTGGTATCAGCGCATTTTTATGTACCCGATTGTAATCATTTTACTCATTGCAATCGTTAGAAAAGATGCAAAAGCTGCACTTTATTCTGCTGTTCTTTCAGGAATCGGCGGATGTATATCGATTTACCATTACAGCATTCAGAAGATTGATGCACTCTCAGCTTCTGCTCCAGCATGCGGCAGAGTCCCATGTACAGGGGAATATATTAACTGGGCAGGGTTTATCACCATCCCATTTTTGGCACTGACTGCCTTTACCATTATTTTTGTTTTAAGTCTGATGATTCTTAAGCAATCGAAAGGAGCAACACAATCATGAAAAAAATCTTAATTTTCGGCGGTGTTATTGTGCTGATTTTCGCAGCAATCGCCCTGGTCACGAATATGCAGAATTCAACTGCTACTGAGGATAATCCTTATGGGAAAGATAACCTGAACCAGGCAACAATTGATTTGCTGGATGATGAGAACTATCAAAATCAGGTTGTACCCGAAGAGTTGGAGGAACGCATTTCAAGTGGGGAACCGACTACTGTTTACTTTTTCAGTCCTACCTGTCAATACTGTCAGGAGACAACACCTATACTTGCTCCACTTGCAGAAGAAATGAACGTTGATATGCTTCAGCATAATTTACTTGAGTTTGATAATTCATGGAACCAATACGGCATTCAGTCAACACCAACGTTGATTTACTACGAAGATGGAGAAGCAGTAGATGGTATTGTCGGTGCAGCAACCGAAGAGGATTACAGAGCATTCTTTGAGCGCAATGTAACTGGAGAATAGATTATTAACTGCCGGGGGATCACTACTGATGATTTCCCGGCAGTTTTTTATTTCTATGACAGAAAGGAGCAGTATAGATGAAAGAACGTTTTTCCATAAAGATTCACGCAAAATGGGATGGATACACGTTAGATGCTTTATTAAAAGATCATCTCGCTTTCAGCAAGAAAACGATTCATCAATGGCGGATGGAGAAAAGTATTTTAATCAATGGAGCCCTTAAGCCCTGGAAGGATCCTTTATCTGAAGGGGATGAAGTTTCGTTTGAGTATGAAGCCTCGCCTTCCGCTCCTGCATGGAATCATGAGATTAAGGTGCTGTATGAGGATGAGCATCTGGTAGTGGTCAATAAACCAGCAGGCCTAGATACGCATCCTAATGATGATTCAGATAAGAAGACTCTTCAAAATGCAGTCGTTCATTATTTACTCTCATTAGATCATATAGGCTACGCACAGCCAATTCACAGACTCGACCGTGACACAACAGGTGCTATTCTTTTTGCCAAGCATCCGGCAATCAAACCATTACTGGATCAACTGCTTGAAAAAAGAATGATTAAAAGGACATACATTGCGCTGGCAGAAGATAAAATGAAGCCGCATGGAACCATCAGTCAGCCAATCGGTAAAGACAGGCACCATCCTGTCAGAAGGCGCGTGTCTCCGGGAGGTCAGAAGGCTGTTACACACTTTAAAGTGATCTCTTATAACGTGGATAAAAATTTGTCTTTAGTTGAACTGAACCTTGAAACCGGACGCACCCATCAGATCAGGGTACACCTCTCTTCCATAGGTCATCCGATCGCAGGAGATACGCTCTATGGTTCTACTGTCAAACAATTTATACATCAGGCACTGCATGCGAAAAAACTGGTTTTCACACATCCGTTTACACTTCAACAGATCACTGCAGATGCACCTGCTCCGCTATATTTTAAATAACATAAAAAAGCAAAGGCACACCGGCCTTTGCTTTTTTTGCTTATTCTTTTCCTGCTTTAACCCATTTAGCCACTTCAATCGTGCGCTTCGCCTGATACTTCACGCCGTCAGTCACATCTTCTTTCATGTTCCCATCCTGATCAACCGTTACACTTGTGCCGTACGGGTTACCACCGGAAGCAAACGTAACCGGATCTGAATAACCAGGTGCTGCAATAATCGCACCCCAGTGCATCATCGTTGTATACAGGTTCAGGATCGTCGCTTCCTGACCGCCATGCGGGTTCTGAGCTGAACTCATTCCACTTACTACTTTATTGACAAGCCTACCGTTAAACCATAAGCCGCCAGTTGTATCAATAAAATTCTTCATCTGAGCCGGCATTGTGCCGTAACGTGTAGGAATGCTGAAGATATAAGCATCAGCCCACTCCAGGTCATTCAGTGTTACAACCGGAACATCCTTTGTTTCCTCATAATGTTCCTTCCATGCAGGATTTGAAGCAATTGCCTGCTGTGGAGCGGTTTCTTCAACCTTAAGTACTTTAACCTCTGCGCCCGCTTCCTTTGCAGATTCCTCTGCCCATTTCGCCAGCTTATAGTTAGTGCCTGTTGAACTGTAATAAATAATTGCTAATTTTACGTTAGACATTGAACACTCTCCCTTTTTCATTGGTATAATTTTCTGAAAACTAATTCACATTTTATGTTATTACCTTTTAGTTTCTTTTATAAACATAGTTTCAAAAATCTCAGTTTCAAAGTATCAGACTGATTGCTTTATCATAGAATGAGTAAGATGTAGAATCTGTTTGAAAGGATGGATGATAATTGTGACTTTATTAATTATTAGTGGGAGCTCCCGCGAAAACAGTAACTCTGAGTATTTTGCTGCAAAAGCTGCTGATTCATATAAAGGAGATGTGAAGTGGGTCCGTTTGAGAGAAAAAACCATTCGGCAGATTCATGATCAGCGCCATGATGAAAATGGATTTGATCCTGTTGAGGATGATCACGCAGAAGTTGTTGAAACAATGCTTGAAGCAGATGAAATCCTTTTTGCCACACCATTATACTGGTATGGGATGAGCGGCTATATGAAAACATTTATTGACAGGTGGTCTCAGGCGATGCGTGACCCTGAACTGAATTTTAAGGAACGTATCTCCGGGAAGCCGGGATATGTGATTACGTGTGGGGGGGACCAGGTTGACCTGAAAGGCCTGCCGCTGATTCTTCAGTTCAGACACATATTTGAATTCACAGGGATGGATTTCAAAAAATACTTTATCGGTGAAGCAAGAAAACCCGGTGACGCAAATAATAGTGACAGGTTAAACCACCTTGAGCATTTCTTCAACTAACATATCAGCTTCTGTACCTGTTGAAAGGCTGCAGAAGCTTTTTTGCACCTGATTTCCTTGACAACCACCATTTGCTTATACTATAGTAGGCACTGTTTACTAATAACTAAAAGTAACCGATTCAAATAGAGAATGTGAATGCCAGGAGGTTTTTTATCATGTCAGCAACTACTTTGGAAAAAAACGTATTAGATGTCCTTTTTGAAAGAAGAGCGACTAAAGAGTATGATCATGAAGTTGAAATCAGCCGTGAAGAGCTGAATGAACTGTTAGAGACGATGGGACAGGCCCCATCAGCATGGAACCTTCAGCACTGGAAGTTCCTTGCTTTTCATAATCCTGAATCCCAGGAACGCCTGTTGCCGATTGCTTATAACCAGCAGCAGATTACAGACGCATCAGCAGTGATTGCCGTTCTTGGTGATCTGAGAGCAAATGAAAATGTTGATGCGGTATTCGACCCTGCTGTTGAAACAGGCGCAATGTCTGAGGAGATTAAGCAAGCATTGAATGGACAGATCCAGGGCGCATATGAAAACGAACAGTTTGCACGCGACGCAGCTTTTTCTAATGCATCACTTGCAGCGATGCAATTCATGATTGCTGCTAAAGCAAAAGGCTGGGACACTTGTCCAATCGGCGGATTTAGCGACGCTCAGCTGATCGAGGAATTTGAGATTTCAGACCGTTACGTCCCTGTGATGCTGATTACAGTCGGTAAAGCAGCGAAGGAAGCACGTAAGTCTGAAAGAATTAATATTGATGAGTTAGTTGAGTATGTATAATGTATAAAGAGGGTGAGACACTGTGTCTCACCCTCTTTTTTATAGGATTGGATATTTAATAGGCATTTCATGACAGTTGAACCGGCAGCTGTTTGTGACTTAATTGGTTCAGCGCTGAAGCTTTATGTATCAGCGCCGGGAATAATTGCATCATTTTAAAGGTTAATTGCAACACCGGTCTATGAGAGACAGCGATTTGCATCTTTGGTGCAGACAATTGAATCAGCACTCAAGTTAATTGCATCACCCCTCTGCATAATTAAACACCGGATAAAGGACACAACACCCGTAAATGAACACTCCCTCTATCTGACCAAATCCTCCGCAAACCGCTTTATCAGCCCCGGCAGTACACCAAACGTATACGGCTTATACACCCGCTCTGTCCACTTATGACCATCACGGCCATACACGCCGATATTAATAGAAGGAATATTCAGCTCCCTGATCAGATGAATTGGTACCGGATAAAGATCCTGCATTCTCGGGATGTTTCTCTTCAGCATCTCAATCGCTTCCTCTGATTCATGAAGAGAAAGAAAGCTGCCGTCTGCTAAATACGGGAAAAATCGTTTAGTGACGAATTCCTCCCCTTCAGCCTCGCCCGTGTCCTTCAAGTGCTTTTCAAGTTTTTGCATAATATCTGTTCCGTGCTCATTTTTATCACTTAAATAATTGTGCGGCAGAAATGGCGGTGCAAAAAACATCAGTACGCGCGGAGTTTTTTCAGGATCAAGCTGCTGCAGCTTCTCTGCGAGTGCGAATGCCGCTTCACGCTTATCTTTCCCCTTGTACTTTTTAATGATTTCATTTAATGGTCCTTCTACATCGATCCCCTGCGCCCTTAGAGATGATTCAAGCTCACTGAATGTACTGACATCCATCTGGAAATTCCAGTCACTTGGCGGGAAACCATGCTTCTTTCTGAAGTCGCTGTACTTTCTCGTACTTTCACGGCTGATTTCATACACTGCTTCAATCGCAATTTTCCTGAGCTTCTCCATTACATCCTGTGCAGTCTGTTCAAAGACAAAATAGTTAAAATACAGATGTGCACTGATCGCTGTCTGCACATTGTAATCTTTTTTATCATCTTTAAAATGTAGACACGCCGGCGGCAGCACATATTCACCGTCCAGGTCTTCAGCCAGGTCAATATTCTGGTTGATCCTTCTGTTCAGTTCAGCACCTATGCGCGTAGGATCAATCGAGGTGAGCACATCTCCTACGTGCGCTTCCCTTCCGTAAATATAAAAGCATGGCAGCACTTTACCCGCTGCACCGGTGTAAATATATTTCGTTCTGTCGCCATCATACATCGGCGCAATAAAGTCATTATTAATTGCAGCCACAAAATCCAGCTTTTTCTCCTGCTTCATCCGTGCCAGCTCATGAAGCGCTGCGAGCATCCCTGCATGTTCACTTTCTTCATCCGGGTTAAATAGAAACAGCATATTCCCATCTCGCTCCTCTCCTGAAAACTGAAGGAGATTGACAAGATGTACTGCCGCCCCACTTTGCATATCAAGAGACCCTCTGCCAAACAGCCACTCCCCTGAATTTGCTTCCTGCCTTACACGATAATCGCCGGGAAAATCCTTAAAAAATTCTTCAAGCTTGTCCGGGTGATGCGCCATATGCTGGATTGACCCGAAATCCTCAGTACCTACTGTATCAATATGGCTGTGGAACAATACTGTTTTAGCCGATTTCCCTGGAAGCATTGCCCACACATTTTTCCGTTGGAATGGATCATCTTTTATATTTTGAATCCACACCTGATCAGGATTTTCTTTAAAATATGGAAACGTGCGGATCCATTCATATATTTGTTCAACTTTATGTACTTCCCCTTGAGATCCTGTATAGCTTTTCATCTCAATCAGTTTTCTTGTAACCAGTTCGGCCTGCTCAGGAGCAGATAAATGCTGGATTTCTTGATACATCTCATAACCCCCTGCTGTCTTTTCATTCATCTTAATGGATCGGCGCTATGATTGAAAGCCGATGACTGTAAAATGATCTGCAAAATCCAACCACAAAAAGTTTATTATGTGAATTCGTTAAAAAAGGTTGAATCAAACGTTATAAACGAATATTATATAACTTGTGCTAAAAAATGTTCGTATTTTAATAAAGGACTGATTTGATGTTTCGCTTTCATTTAAAAGAAAATAATACAACTGTCAAAACAGAGCTGCTTGCAGGATTCACAACATTTATGACAATGGTTTACATTGTTGTCGTTAACCCGATTATCTTATCAAGTGCAGGTGTACCGTTTGACCAGGTATTTCTGGCAACGATTATCGCAACCGTCATCGGAACACTCTGGATGGCACTGATGGCCAATTATCCGATTGCGATCGCACCCGGAATGGGGTTAAATGCATATTTCGCCTTCTCAGTAGTAGGCACCAATACAAATATCACGTATGAAGTAGCTTTTGCGGCAGTATTCGTTGCAGGTGTACTTTTTACCATTCTTTCTTTAACTTCATTCAGAAAAAAACTGATTGAAGCGATTCCCGACAACCTGAAGCACGGGATCACTGCCGGAATCGGATTGTTTATTGCTTTTATCGGGATGAGAATGACCGGTATTATTGTTGCTCACCCGGACAACCTGGTGGCACTTGGCGACCTTCATTCATCAACTGTTATTTTAGCTTTCACAGGACTCGCTGTTACACTGATTCTCATGGCGCTAAATGTAAACGGCGCACTATTTATCGGTATGATTTTCACCGGAGCAGTTGCATATTTTACAGGTCAGCTCAAGTTTGACGGAGTTGTTGCAATTCCAAGTCTTCCTGAAGGCATCATTATTTCAAATCCGATCGCAGCATTTGGAGATGTCATTCAGTACGGGCTATTCGCAGTAGTCTTTTCATTCCTGCTTGTCACAATTTTTGATACAACAGGGACAATGATTGGCGTTGCGCAGCAGGCCGGCCTGATGAAGGGTAAAACGATGCCGCGTGCAAGACAGGCCCTGCTTGCAGATTCTATTGCTGCTACAGCTGGAGCGATGGTCGGGACAAGTCCTACTTCAGCTTATATTGAATCTTCTTCAGGCGTCGCGGCAGGCGGACGTACCGGGCTGACAACCGTTACTGTGGCAGGGTTATTTATCGTAGCTGCCTTTTTCGGACCGCTTGTTGGCGCAGTTTCAGGTGTAGCAGCGATTACAGCTCCTGCACTGATTATTGTCGGAAGCCTGATGATGGGCAGTATCTCGCATATAAAATGGGGCGAGATTGATGAAGCTTTCCCTGCATTCCTGATTATTTTAAGCATGCCGCTGACATCGAGTATAGCGACAGGGATTGCTCTTGGATTTATTTCTTATCCAATTTTAAAGGTCGTAAAAGGTAAATGGAGAGAGGTTCATTTCCTTGTGTATCTGTTTGCCATTTTATTTGCTTATCAGCTGGTATTTTTACCGCACTAACAAAAAGGAAGATAACGCCGGGCCAACTCAGCGTTATCTTCCTTTTTTATATAAAAAGTCAATCTGATCAATTAAACACTCAGCTTTTTACTTAAAAAGTACTTCAGTGCATCCAGTACTTCGGTTTTTCTTCTGACGATAAATGTTCTGATGTCTTCCTGTTCAGATTTTGCAAAGACTGACATAAGGGATGACTGCCGGTGGTATTGGCTGACTTCGCCGTAGCCGAGCATGTTGCAATATTCTGCTAACTGTTTGATCAGCGGCAGACATCTTTCATTATCTGATGTAAGATTATCACCATCTGAAATATGAAAAGCGTAAATATTATATCGCTCAACTGGATAATCACTTTCAATGATCTCAATCGCTTTCCGGTAAGCAGAGGAGCAGATTGTACCGCCACTTTCACCTTTTGTAAAAAAGGTCTCTTCTTCTACTTCCTTTGCCTCTGTATGATGCGATACAAACCTGATCTCCACGTGTGAATAATGAAGCTTTAAAAATTTGACCAGCCAGAAAAAGAAGCTTCTTGCAATATACTTTTCAAACATGCCCATTGATCCACTTGTATCCATCATTGCGATCACAGCCGCTTTAGATACTTTTTCTTTCGTTTCAGTCCACGTTTTATAGCGGATATCTTCAGGCAGAATCGGGTGAAATCCTGCTTCGCCGTTCATTGCATTTCGCTTAAATGCAGTCATCATGGTTTTCTTTTTATCAATATTACCTGTCAGACCTTTTGTTCTGATATCGGTGAACTGAATACCTTCTTTTGCAGCGTCCACTTCTTCTTTTTGCTTAAAATCTGGAAGTTCGAGCTGGCTGAATAACGCTGTTTCAATTTCTTCAATTGATACTTCCGCTTCTACATAATCTTTTCCAGGATCAGAACCCGCCTGTTTGCCGCTTTCCTTGCCGGATCTTGCGATGATATCCCCTGCTTCACTGTCGCCATTTCCCTGTCCAATGTGCTTCTTTTTTGAATGATCATAACGGATTTTATATTCATCCAGTGAACGAACCGGAATCTTCACAACTTTTTTCCCGTCTGACATAATGACATTTTCTTCTGTGATCAGCTCAGGAAGCCTGTCTTTAATGGCCTGCTGAATTTTCCGGCTGTGCCTGACCTGATCCTCCTGGCCCTGCTGATGCAGGGACCAGTCTTCCTTTGATACGATAGAACCCTGCATAACTGCCTCCACCCTTTTCCTTTTCTTCATTGTATGAAAGAACACTCAGATTATTTCATCAGAATTTAAGAAAAAGAGTCCAAAAGAAAAAGACCTGTAAAAACAGGCCTTTTAAATGCTTTTTTCCTCGGCTGTAGAACGTGATGCATCCAGCAGCAGAATCACAGCTGTTACAACGTGCATAACAAACCCGAGAAACGGCACAACACCGACTACTGAAGTCACAATCCCAAAAATACTCCCTGTTTTCGATGTATAATCACGCGCTGCAAATACGAGTGTAACAATATGGAGCGCAAGCATAATCCCAAGCGGTGCCCATGAAGTACCGAGGATAATAATTCCGCCTAAGACCGGAATCGCAAAAAACGCTTCAAGTCCACCTGTGATCCATTTCATCGTTGTGGAAATTCTCATCAGCTATCAAGTCCTTTCTTCATTTTCTTATCATATAATGTCATAATGGCTGTTTTCAATTCATACCTCTTATACGTATGTCATCAGAAAAAGTTTCAAAAAAAAATAACCAGTTTTTTTATGACTGGTTATTTTTAAGACTTTTCTTCATATTGAATTGGATCCGAAAGCTTCTTACTCGACTTCAATTCCCCGCCTGACCGGATTTTCTCCATCTGCTTTCCAAGCATCACAAGCTCCTCCATCGTGCTCGCCATGCTCCCATTTACCGGCTCAAGCTCTTTAAAATACTCTCTGCCTGGCATAAAAAATCCCCTCCGAATTTTTTTCTATTGTATCATTATTTGAAAATTCGGTCAAATAAAGAAAAGTGGAAGCAGGTGTTCAGGTCAATATGTGACGTACTGATACAAGTTCGGAATCAGGCTTTGATGGCCGTTCAATTAAGCGGGGAGCTGATTCAATTAATCTGAGTGATGATACAATAAAGTGCTGGGATGTTTCATAAAATCCCTCAGACACCGCAAAAAGTTCAATTATCCTGGTATGTAATACAATAATTCCGGGAGATGATTCAAAAAGTTCGAGACATGATCCAATTATGCAGCTTCTTCCTCAGCCAAAATAAAAAAGAAGAGGCGGCTTACTCCTCTTCTTCATACTGTTCAGTACCGGGTTCCCGATGCTTTTTCAATTGTTCATTTGTGCGCATCTTCTCCATCTGGCGTCCAAGCTGATCCATTTCTTCCAGATCACTTGCCATGGAGCTGTTATCGGGAACGTCATTTTTATCGTGTTCATGTTTCTTTATCATGTCAATTCACCTCTACTGTGAATATACCCTGCATTCACAGCTGAAAAACGTTACCTGTTCAGCAGCGAACCGACATATCTCAGCAGATCATTCGCACTGACAGAGTTATACCCATACTCATCAATCAGCCTTGCGATGACATCATTCATCTTCTTTAACTGAAGTTCATCAGGCGTTTTAGAGGACGTCGTAATCTTGACGACATCCTTTAAATCAGAAAACAGCTTTTTCTGAATCGCTTCTTTTAACCGGCTATGCGATTGATAATCGAACCGCTTCCCTTTCCTTGCAAAGGATGAAATTCTGATCAGAATCTCTTCCCGGAATGCCTTTTTCGCATTCTCAGACACGCCGATCTGCTCTTCAATTGAACGCATTAATCTTTCATCCGGATGCATCTCTTCACCGGTTAAAGGATCTTTTAATTTTGATTTATGACAATAGGATTCAACATTATCGAGGTAGTTATCCATAAGCGTCTTAGCTGATTCTTCATAAGAGTAGACAAATGCTTTCTGCACTTCTTTTTTGGCAAGGTCATCAAATTCTTTTCTAGCGAGTGAAATACATGTTAAATAATGTTCCCGGCTCTCTTTTGAAATGGATGCGTGCTGATCGAATCCCTCTTTTAAAGACCTGAGCACATCCAGCGCATTAATCGATGTGAGTTCTTTTTTAATAATCGTTGAAGAGATCCGGTTCAGCACATAACGTGGATCAATCCCCTCCATCCCTTCACCTGAGTGTTCCCGCTTCAGCTCTTCTACATCTGATTCGCCAAAGCCTTCAACTGATTCACCGTCATACATTTTCATTTTATTAATCAGATTAATGTCTTTCCGCTTTGGTTCCTTCAGTCGTGTTAAAACGGTAAATACAGCTGCTGTGCGCAGCGTATGCGGTGCAATATGAACATCGGCCACATCACTTTGTGCGATCAGCTTCTCATAAATCTTTTCTTCTTCAGATACTCTCAGGTTATAAGGCATTGGCATCACGATCATTCTGGAGTGAAGTGCTTCATTCTTTTTATTTGCAATAAATGAACGATACTCCGTTTCATTGGTGTGCGCAACAATCATTTCATCAGCCGAAATCAAAGCAAATCTTCCTGCTTTAAAATTTCCTTCCTGTGTCAGTGAAAGTAAGTGCCATAAGAACTTTTCATCGCACTTCAGCATTTCCTGAAACTCCATCAGCCCTCTATTCGCCTTATTTAATTCCCCGTCAAAGCGGTATGCCCGCGGGTCTGATTCAGAACCGTACTCTGCGATAGTAGAAAAGTCGAGACTGCCCGTCAGATCAGCGATGTCCTGCGATTTCGGATCAGATGGACTGAATGTGCCAATACCCGTCCGCTTATCCTCTGAGAAAAACACCCGCTCAATCGGAACATCCTCAATTCTGTTCCCGAATTCTTTTTCAAGTCTCATCATATTTAACGGTGATAAATGCCCTTCGATCCGCACACCATATTCCTTAAAGAAATCCTCCCGCAGCGCTTCTGGAATCAGGTGCAGCGGGTCTTCATGCATTGGGCATCCTTTAATTGCATACACGGCGCCGCGGTCTGTTCTTGTATATTGTTCAAGCCCTCTTTTTAAAAGCGTAACGAGCGTGGACTTACCGCCGCTTACCGGTCCCATCAATAAAAGAATTCTCTTTTTTACATCAAGCCTTCTTGCAGCGGGATGAAAATATTCCTCCACCAGCCTTTCAAGTGCTTCTTCAAGTCCAAATAAATGACGATTGAAAAAACGGTAACTTTTCCTGCCGTTAATCGTATCTGTTCCTGCATCTCTAATCATATGATAAATTCGCGAATGTGCCGACTGTGCAACCCAGGGTTTATCTTTTAACATCACTAAGTAATCAGAGAAGGTCCCTTCCCACTTAAGCAACGATTCTTCAAGCTGATAGTCTGCTACCCGTTTTAACATATCCATCTGATTCTCCCCCTCCTCACCTTCATATAAAACGGTATGCAGAACAACCTGTATTCATGAACACACAACTAAATGAAATCTGCTAATTCACATGACAGTCATTTCTTTCTGAGAAGGATTCATGTATACTTAAATGTATATGAAATTGATTCATACTTTTTATCCGGGAGGTATTTGAGATGGGTACTGTACTTATTTTAGGTATTTGTGTAGCATTCCTTGCAGCAATCTTTACAGCTGGTTATAACGATAAGCCGGGCAAAACTAAAAATAACTAAAAAAAGCTGCCTATGCAGCTTTTTTTAGTTATTTTTTCGCAAAATTCTTTTCTTCTACAAACTCTTTCATATACATTCTGTTTTTTCTTTGAAGCATGTTTGCCATCTGCTCTGTCCACTTATCATTTCTTTTTCCTGAAGTCCGCTCATGATAATAGGCTGAGATCGCTTCATTATATTCATCCATCTCCTGTTTTACTGTATTTTCTTGATGTCTATAGCTGTTTTCATGATAAATGGACTGAAATGGCATTCTTGGTTTAACAGCTGTCTCCTGATCCGGCACACCGACCGTCAGGCCAAACAGCGGAATCACGTGCTCCGGTGTTTCAAGCAGTTCTGATACCTCCGGCAGGTTATTTCGCAGTCCTCCGATATAACAAATGCCAAGCCCCATAGATTCAGCCGCAACCGCTGCATTTTGCGCTGCAAGAGATGCATCAATGACAGAAACCATAAACTTTTCCATCGAAGTAATTGAATCCTCGACATCTGCATTTTCCCACTTACCGATCAATGAGTGTCTGTATAAATCAGCACAGAATACAAAGAAATGTCCGCTTTCTGATACATAATCCTGTCCACCTGCAAGTTCAGCAAGCTTCTTCTTTTTTTCGGGCTCCGTTACACCAATAATAGAATAGGCCTGTATAAAGCTTGATGTAGAAGCCATCTGAGCAGCCTCAACAATCATCTGAATTTGTTCAGGTGACAGTTTTTCATCTTTAAATTTCCTGACTGACCGGTGATTTAACATCGTTTCGATTGTCTGATTCACGCTTTTTTCCACCTTTCTGAGTCTAACTGTGTTTAAGTGTAGCGTTTTCTTAGTCAGCCGTTCAAATATTAAGCATTGAAAAAAGGATGAGAGTGAGATCTCATCCTTTCTTTATAACCGTTTCGCTGCGCTTCAGGCGGACGCTTTCCGGACGGTTGTTGCTGAGCCTCCTCAGGCTTTGCCTTGCGGGGTCTCAGCTTCCAACTTATCGTCCCGGAGTCGCCGCCTTACGCTTCGCTGCACTATATGCGCTTTTAATACTCAAAAGTTTTTTCTAAACATATACTATATGTTTCCTTTACCCAAGTGAAGGATAGTTCTGCTGTCTTAACGCTTCGTATACGAGAATGGCTGCTGTATTCGATAGATTCAATGAGCGTACGTGTTCATTCATCGGAATACGCAGTGCACGGTCTTTGTTATTTTCGATGACTTCATCAGGCAGTCCTGAAGTTTCACGTCCGAAAATAAAATAAAAATCCTTCTCCAGATTACTGTAATCAAAAGTAGAATGCGGCTGTTTTCCATACTTCGTCAAATAGAAATACTCTCCGCCTTCACTCGCCTGATAAAAGTCTTCAAGTGACTCATGGTAATGAATATCAACGTGCTGCCAATAATCAAGACCTGCGCGTTTCAGCATTTTATCGTCTGTCGAAAAGCCAAGCGGCTTAATTAAATGTAATGATGTACCAGTCGCTGCACATGTACGTGCAATGTTACCTGTATTAGCAGGAATCTCCGGCTGGAATAATACAACGTGTAATCCCAATGTCTTCACCTCATCATGTATTTCGGCTGAGCCATTATCTATTCTATCATGAAAGGTGAAAAAAATAATACCTGATTGATGGAGTATAAGCTGCTGAATCACTATATGTCCACAATCTTCTCCGGCTGTCATTAGTATGTGCATTCACATAAGGTACACCCTGATCAACATACGTCACAATCGTCGTGTGATCTACTCCCCCGTCACCCTCGAAATCATAACAAATGACATCACCAACTTGAAGCATTGAAGCATCTGACACTCTCTCAGCCGCCTCTTCTAAAAACCACCGCAGCGAATGTGCAACAGCCCAGCTTAGACTCCACTGTCCACCCTGAAGCCACCACCCATTATACCGGTCAGGATACCCTCTCATCTCAAGGCCTCCGGCAAGCAGGCACTGAGATACAAAGTTCGTACAGTCTACCGGAAAAGCAGGGAATGCAGGATTTCTCCTGTTCCACCACTCTTCAGCATAGGCAGCGGCAAGTGCACCATTATACATCCCTTCACACCTTTCACTTACAAAAGTGATAAGCCTTTTTCGATCTCTTCTAACACCTCTTCATCCTGTTCAACATCTTTTTGCTTTAACAGCATCTGTTCAGCTTCTTCCCCGCCAATCTTGCCTGCTGCCCAGGCAGCTGTCCCTCTCATAACCGGACGCACATCATGCTGCATCACCTCAAAAATAGATGGCAGTGCTGAAGCTTCCTTAAAATGAGCAAGTCCAATCAGCGCATTACGTTGTATCGGCTTTTTACCTCTCCATGAACCCGATACATGACCATACTGCTCTTTAAATTCCCTGTTGCTGATCGACAGCAGCGGCTCAAGAAGCGGCTTGGCAATCTCCGGATCAGGCTCAAACTCTGGATGAATATGCATATCAATTCCTTTATTTTTAGGACATACTGTCTGACACGTATCACATCCGTAGAGTCTATTCCCAATCTTCGAACGATATTCGTCAGGGAGAAAATCCTTCGTCTGAGTTAAAAACGCAATACATTTTTTTGCATCAAGCTGCCCTCCCTGCACAAGCGCACCTGTAGGACACACATCGACACATAAGTTACAATCACCGCACTGATCTTCCATCGGTTCATCCGGACTGAAAGGGATATTTGTAATCATCTCACCTAAAAAAACGTAAGAACCAAACTCAGGCGTGATAATGGAACAGTTTTTTGCACTCCAGCCAACCCCTGCTCTTTCAGCAACAGCACGGTCAACAAGCTCCCCTGTATCAACCATCGACTTCATCCTCGCATCAGGCACTCTCTCCTGTATAAACTGCTCAAGACGCTCAAGCGCTTTTCGCAAAACCGTGTGATAATCCTCTCCCCACGACGCTCTTGCGAAAACCCCTCTGCGCTCTCCCTTTTTACTTTTAGGTGCATCCTTCATTTTAGAAGGATAAGCAAGCGCAATCGATATAATTGATTTAGGCTCATGCATTAATAAAGAGGGAGTTACGCGCTTATCAATATCCTTTTCTTCAAAACCTGACTGATAATTGAGCGCTTCCTGTCTCATCAGCCTCCCTTTCAGATCGGAAAAGAAATCTGCGCTTGTAAAGCCGATCTTATCAATGCCCAGTTCATCAGCATGATCAATAATTTCCTGTTTCAACGCATCATAATTCATTCTAATCCCCCTTTCTATATGGAAATGTTAAACTGAATGCATACAAAAGGAGTTGACCACCGTATGGAAGTTTCAGTTCATTCATCACTATCATCTTATTCATTTGGCATTATTCATTATCGAAACGTCACCGTCAGTGAATCACCTCAAATGCTAAAAGGACGGCTCCAATTATTTCAGGAATCACTATTTTTTGACCTGAAAGATAAAAAGCCGGCTGACTTTGAAGGAATTACTGAATGGAGACAATTATTTAAACATTTTGGTAAAGATCCTAACCGATACAGACCAAGTACCGAAGCACTTCTCAGAAGAATTTCAAAACAAAACTATTTGCCGAGTGCTAACTCAGCAGTCGATCTGAACAACTTTTTTTCCCTGCAATACGAAACGCCGCTAGGCATATATGATGCTGAAAAGATCAGAGGCCCAGTTGAGATCAGAGTCGGCAGCAAACAGGAGCAGTTTGAAGGCTTAAACGGCAGAGAAAATTCTGCTGAAAACCTGATTATCGCTGCTGATGATCTTGGACCATTCGGCAGCCCAAGCGTTGATTCAGTCAGAACTGCAGTAAGCAAAGAGACAACTGAAGCAATACACATTATCTACTTCAGACCTTCCCTGCCAACTGAGGACCAGGAAAAGCTGCTTGATTCATTAAAGCATATGTTTATACAGGTAAATGGCGGTACTGCCACATCACAAATTATTTAAATATATTATATCATCCAAACTAGATCTATCAAAAAGCCTCATTCTGCATGGGGCTTTTATATTTGGTTTAAACACATAAAAAAACGCAACGCTTCGTTTTAGTTAAACGAAACACTGCGTTGGTTATGTATGTTGGAGCGGGTGATGAGAATCGAACTCACGACATCAGCTTGGAAGGCTGAGGTTTTACCACTAAACTACACCCGCGTATGCTGGTACCGATGGCCGGGGTCGAACCGGCACTCCCGAAGGAACACGATTTTGAGTCGTGCGCGTCTGCCAATTCCGCCACATCGGCATGATAGTATGAACCTTATCATACTCATGCATATATTACAAATCGCTATTATTTAATATATTTGGAGGCGGTAACCGGACTCGAACCGGTGATAAGGGTTTTGCAGACCCGTGCCTTACCACTTGGCTATACCGCCGAAAATAAAAATGGAGCGGAAGACGAGATTCGAACTCGCGACCCCCACCTTGGCAAGGTGGTGTTCTACCACTGAACTACTCCCGCAAAAAAATGGCTGGGCTAGCTGGATTCGAACCAACGCATGACGGAGTCAAAGTCCGTTGCCTTACCGCTTGGCTATAGCCCAATATATGGGGCGACTGATGGGAATCGAACCCACGAATGCCGGAACCACAATCCGGTGCGTTAACCACTTCGCCACAATCGCCGTAATGAAATTTTAAAATTGGCAGGGGCAGTAGGAATCGAACCCACACCGGAGGTTTTGGAGACCTCTGTTCTACCTTTAAACTATGCCCCTATGGATGGTGGAGGGGGGCAGATTCGAACTGCCGAACCCGAAGGAGCGGATTTACAGTCCGCCGCGTTTAGCCACTTCGCTACCCCTCCATATGAATGGTGCCGGCAAGAGGACTTGAACCCCCAACCTACTGATTACAAGTCAGTTGCTCTACCAGTTGAGCTACACCGGCAACAAATGGTGGCTTTGGACGGAATCGAACCGCCGACACATGGATTTTCAGTCCATTGCTCTACCAACTGAGCTACAAAGCCAAATATTTAAGCATTTTCTATCTTACTATGTAAATAAGTATTTTTCAACTGTGAGTTGAAAATGGCGGTCCCGACCGGGATCGAACCGGCGATCTCCTGCGTGACAGGCAGGCATGTTAACCGCTACACCACGGGACCAGGTAATTGCGGGGGCAGGATTTGAACCTGCGACCTTCGGGTTATGAGCCCGACGAGCTACCGAACTGCTCCACCCCGCGACGATATAAAGTTAAAAAGAATGGTGGAGAATGACGGGCTCGAACCGCCGACCCTCTGCTTGTAAGGCAGATGCTCTCCCAGCTGAGCTAATTCTCCATGGGATTAAATTTTAAATGGTGACCCGTACGGGATTCGAACCCGTGTTACCGCCGTGAAAGGGCGGTGTCTTAACCGCTTGACCAACGGGCCAGAGTATGTATGCAATGGCGGAGAGCAAGGGATTCGAACCCTTGAGACAGCGGTAGCCGCCTACACGATTTCCAATCGTGCTCCTTCGACCTCTCGGACAGCTCTCCTTGGCTCCACAGGTAGGACTCGAACCTACGACCGATCGGTTAACAGCCGATTGCTCTACCACTGAGCTACTGTGGAATATTGCCTAGCGACGTCCTACTCTCACAGGGGGAAACCCCCAACTACCATTGGCGCTGAAGAGCTTAACTTCCGTGTTCGGCATGGGAACGGGTGTGACCTCTTCGCTATCATCACTAGACTATATCGCAACTCGGCGACAAGTACTATTATAACACTTTTTGAAGGTTAATGCAACACTTTTTCGCGCCTTCAAAACTGGATACGTTCATCAAAGTAAGGGATTGCCGAGAATCAACCTAGTCCAGTTTCAGCTCCTGGCTTTTCGGCTGCTTCACCCTGCCTGTTTGAGACTGACGTCTCATCCATTCAGGCTTCCACCAGCTCTCAAAGCTGACCAGTCGCTTCCACTTTCTTATATTGGTTAAGTCCTCGATCGATTAGTATTCGTCAGCTGCACATGTCACCATGCTTCCACCTCGAACCTATCTACCTGATCATCTTTCAGGGATCTTACCACTTACGTGTGGGAAATCTCATCTTGAGGGGGGCTTCATGCTTAGATGCTTTCAGCACTTATCCCGTCCGCACATAGCTACCCAGCGATGCCATTGGCATGACAACTGGTACACCAGCGGTGCGTCCATCCCGGTCCTCTCGTACTAAGGACAGCTCCTCTCAAATTTCCTGCGCCCACGACGGATAGGGACCGAACTGTCTCACGACGTTCTGAACCCAGCTCGCGTACCGCTTTAATGGGCGAACAGCCCAACCCTTGGGACCGACTACAGCCCCAGGATGCGATGAGCCGACATCGAGGTGCCAAACCTCCCCGTCGATGTGGACTCTTGGGGGAGATAAGCCTGTTATCCCCGGGG
>NZ_CP085252.1:1052500-1210000 GCF_044789845.1 Jeotgalibacillus malaysiensis | reverse complement strand
TTTCGATTACAGCGAGCCTTGCTAAATGATGGAGTGAGTGGACTACGTGATTGTAAGCATCAAGAAAGTGTCTGGATTCAAAGAAGGCTTTTCCATCCATATATCTTCTAATTAACTTCGCATATTCAATTCCCATTTTGATTTTTCGGCCATAGAAAGGAAAGTCTTTTAATTCCTGACGCAGCTGATCAATAAATTCATTGCGGTCAAATACAGCTCTGCCATTTAAAAGCCAGTCCACTACTTTCCGGTTTGATCCGAGCAGCAGCCATTCTCTCAGACGAGCTTCAGTTACGACATGCATCGCAGCCTTTTTATCTTCGTAGGTGTAATGTTTAATAAAGATTGGATGATCTGCTTCTTTTACAATAATCAGTAAAATAGTATTAAATGTATCTGTAATTGGACTTTTTTTATCTCGTTTTTCCATAATGACAATACCTAAAGTGTTGGTCTGGCTGGCCCGTTCCTGGTAGATTGGCCGTAGAATATCTTCCATATGTAATGGCTCCTTCGCTATTAAGTTGCTCACCTACATCTATTCGACAAAAGCTTTTGATTTCCTTCATTTGATTTCTTAAATAATCCGTCACGATTTCATTATTTTGTTATCAGGTTTCTATGATATAGTAAAAGTTCAGGAGGGACAATTATGGCAAAAGCTTATTCAAATAAAATTAACAAAATCCGTTCATTTGCGCTTGCGCTTGTTTTTATCGGAGTCATCATTATGTATGGCGGAATTTTCTTTAGAGACAATCCGATTATCATGCTGATTTTTATTGCACTCGGTATGTTATCCATTTTATTCAGTATGATCGTCTATTTCTGGATCGGCATGCTCTCTACTAGAGCAGTGGTCGTTACCTGTCCAAACTGTGAGAAACAGACGAAGGTACTCGGCCGTGTGGACATGTGCATGTACTGCCGCGAACCGCTTACACTTGATCCGGACCTTGAGGGTAAAGAGTTCAATGAGGATTATAATAAAAAGAAGAAAGAATCAACTCAAAACTAATTAAAAAAGCAGCTCCTTTTAAAAAGGAACTGCTTTTTTTAATGCGCAGCAGATTTTGCTTCGCAATCTTTACATGTACCATATACTTCCATGCGGTGGTTACTTACTTTAAAACCTGTTACGTGAGAAGCTAAATGTTCAACTTCATCCAGGCCCGGATAATGGAAATCTACAATTTTTCCGCATTCTTCACAAATCGCGTGATAATGATCAGTAGTAATAAAATCGAAACGACTTGAAGAATCCCCGTAAGTAAGCTCTTTAACAAGTCCTACTTCACGAAATACGCGCAGATTGTTATAAACGGTCGCCACACTCATGTTTGGAAACTTGCCTTCTAGTGCTTTATAAATTTCATCAGCTGTGGGGTGTGACATAGCGCCTACCAGATACTCCAAAATCGCATGACGCTGAGGAGTAATACGTACTCCAGTCCCTTTTAGTGAATCTAATGCATCTCTCAATTGCACTTCTGACACCGCCATGCACCTTCTTTCTATATAAAATCTTTCTTTATAATCTTTATAAATAGTGTAACTGTCATTTAATATATTTGTCAAATATCTATCCGTTTGTCTTTATTGAATGCGGCTGTCGATTTCTGCGTCAGGGGGACGCTTTCCACTCCAATCACCAGCTGCGTAAACATACATATTGACTTAAAAAACTGTGATTTTAAATATTAGGAAAGGACCCCCGTATAAGGAGTCCTTTTTGATTAATTAGTTATCATAGAATACATTTGCACCTGGTCCAAGATCGATACCAGTGTACATAAATACAAGTAGCATTAGTACCCATACGATCGAGAACACAATCGTGTAAGGAATCATTGTTGCAATCAGTGTACCGATTCCAACCTTTTTGTCATACTTCTGTGCAAATGCGATCACAATTGCGAAATATGGCATCAGCGGAGAAATGATGTTTGTTGTTGAATCTGCAATACGGTAAAGTACCTGAGTGAGTTCAGGCGCATATCCAAGCTGCATCATAATCGGAACGAATACCGGTGCCATGAATGCCCATTTTGCAGATGATGAACCGATAAAGAGGTTAATCACACCTACTACGAACATGAATGCCAACACCAGTAGCATTCCATCCAGACCAGCATTACTTAACCAGCCTGCTGCGTTATAAGCAAAGATCTGGCCGAGATTACTTGTGTTAAAGTAAGCAACGAACTGTCCGGCTGCAAAGGCAAGTACAATGTACATTCCCATTGTCGCCATTGTGTCACCCATCTGCTCGGCAACGTCATTATCACTCTTAATCTTCTTGGTTACAAGACCAAATACTAGCCCCGGGATCAGGAAGAAGATGAATAAAATTGGTACAAGCGTCTGGAAGAACGGTGCATTCAGGATATCATCATTTGGAAGTCCTGCACGCAGCGGGCCCCATGATGGAACAACAAGTAATGCAATTAGTGCTGACGTTACGATGATTGAGATAAGTGCAGCCCAAAGACCTTTTTTCTCTTCAGGGCGAACTGTCGTCATATCTTCGCCTTCTTCACCTGCATAAGATCCTTTATATGTTCCAAGACGTGGTTCTACGATTTTTTCAGTTACAAACGTACCTGCAATTGTCAGCAGGACAACTGAAGCAATCATAAAGTAGTAGTTCATCAATATGTTCATACCCTCAGCGTAACCTGCATCAACTGTAGCTGCTGCTGCAATTGTCAGATCACCTAAAAGCGGATCAAGTGATGTAACGAGAAGGTTTGCAGAGAAACCTGCTGATACACCGGCGAATGCAGCTGCAAGACCAGCCAGTGGATGACGGCCAAGACCTGCGAATAATACCGCTCCAAGCGGTGTAAGTACAACGTAACCTGCATCAGATGCCATCGATGACATAATACCACCGAATACAAGCGCTGCTGTTAACAGCTGTTTAGGTACTGATGTTACAAGTGCCTTCAGTGCTGCTGAGATCAGTCCTGAACGTTCAGCAATACCGATACCAAGCATTGTCACAAGTACAGTTCCGAGTGGTGCAAACCCTGTAAAGTTTGTGACAGCTGACTCAAACATATACAGAATACCTTCAGAGCTTAATAGATTAAAAACTGCAATTTCTTCCCCTTCAGCATTTTCAACTGACCAGCCAAGTGCTGAACCAAGTGCTGAAGCTAATACGACCATCGCTGCAAAAAGAAAGAACAGCGTTACTGGATGAGGAAGCTTGTTACCAACGCGCTCGATTCCATCAAGCCCTTTGGTAAAAAAACCTCGCTTTTTTGTAGCGTCCATCAAATCCCCCACTTTTTCACAAGAATCAATTTTCTAAAAATTTACCTGACGACAGGTAAAGTCATTATAAAGATTGCTTGCAGGATTTTAAACCCTTATAGGAATATCCATAATAAAAACAATATTCACATGATTAAAAAAATGAGGCTGAGACGTTATCTTGTCTCAGCCCGGCAATCGTTTCACTCTGCTATCAATAAACGTTATTTTATTTCCAATTCATATCGTTTTATTTTCTCCTAAATCTTATTCAGTATGATCTCTCAAATACTTAAGCGTTTCTTCCACATGCCCTTTTACTCTCACACCGCGCCATTCATTTAAAATCGTGCCGTCCTTGTCAATTGCAAATGTTGAACGCACGATGCCCATGTATTCTTTACCGAATGTTTTTTTCAGCTGCCATACGCCGTAGTCTTCAGCGACTTTATGGTCTTCATCCACAAGCAATGTGAATGGCAGGTCATGCTTGTCAGCAAACTGTTTGTGTTTTTCCTCAGGGTCCGGGCTGATACCTAAAATGACAGCATCCAGTTCCTCAAATGATTCATGGTGATCTCTGAAATCACAAGCCTGCGTGGTGCATCCCGGTGTCATATCTTTCGGATAAAAATAAAGGACGACCTGCTTCTTTCCTTTAAAATCAGATAGTGATACTTCAGATCCATCCTGTGTTTTCAACTTAAAATCAGGTGCTTTCTGACCTTTTTCTGCAGTCATGACATTACCTCCTCGATTTTCATAACTACAGCATAACCAACTGACCTTTATTTATCAAAAATTTGGCTGTCAGCCTTCGCAATCAGCGTCCAGATAACCGTTACAGGCAGGACCTGTCCGATAAAGGCTGCGGCTACAGCCACCGCACGGCCGGCCCCTTCCGGAATCATCTCGCCATTTCCAACTGAAAAGAGCATCATCGCACTGAAGTAAAACATCGCCATGAACAGTTCTAAAAATGAATGGGTTTCTACCGGTTCCACCGCTTTTATCCCTTCAATCAGCATGACGGTATATATAATCGCAAAACCAATTAATAAGACAGTATATGTTAAGCTTAAATAAATGAAGTTTCTCAGCGAAAAGATATAACCTTCCCACGGGAGCTTTAATAAAGATTTTACTGAGAATATCATGGTACAAGTTGTTGCAATCACCAGCATCCACCCCATGATCCAGCCACTCCTTTCGTTTGCAGATCTAATTTGATCATATTACAATACGGAAGAGTCAATGACAGGAGGAACTAAAATGAAACATACGAATTCTGAAGCATTACATAGTGAAGCGCTCGAACATATTGTCGGCGGGGTGAATAGTCCGTCGAGATCTTATAAAGCAGTAGGCGGCGGATCGCCCGTTGCAATGGAAAGAGGAAAAGGTGCATATTTCTGGGATGTTGATGGCAATAAATATATTGACTACCTTGCAGCCTATGGACCGATTATTACCGGTCATGCCCACCCGCACATTACAAAAGCCATTACACATGCTGCTGAAACAGGTGTGCTGTACGGCACACCGACAAAGCATGAAGTCACTTTTGCAAAAATGTTGAAAGAAGCCATGCCGGCAATGGAAAAAGTCCGGTTTGTTAACTCAGGCACAGAAGCAGTAATGACAACAATCCGTGTGGCACGAGCTTATACAGGTAGAGATAAAATCATTAAATTTGCAGGGTGCTATCACGGACACTCTGACCTTGTACTTGTTGCTGCCGGCTCAGGCCCTGCTACACTCGGCACCCCTGATTCTGCAGGTGTGACAAAAAATATTGCCAGTGAAGTGATTACGGTCCCGTTTAATGAAATCGGTCCGTTTAAAGAAGCGCTTGAACGATGGGGAGATGAGATCGCAGGCGTCCTCGTGGAACCGATTGTGGGGAATTTCGGTATTGTTGAACCTATGGAAGGGTTCTTACAGCAGGTGAATGAGCTGACGCATAAAGCAGGAGCGCTGGTGATTTATGATGAAGTGATTACTGCATTCCGCTTTATGTATGGTGGTGCGCAGGATCTGCTTGATATTAAGCCTGACCTTACAGCAATGGGTAAAATCATTGGAGGCGGACTGCCAATCGGTGCTTATGGAGGCCGCGTGGACATTATGGAACAGATCGCTCCGCTTGGCCCTGCATATCAGGCAGGAACGATGGCAGGTAACCCTGCTTCGATTCAGGCCGGAATTGCATGTCTTGAAGTGCTGAGGCATCCTGGTGTGTATGAAGAGATGGACCGACTCGGCCGGATTCTTGAAGAAGGTATCCTGACGTCAGCCAAAAAGCATGATGTAACGATCACCATTAATCGCCTGAAAGGTGCACTGACAATTTACTTTACTGATGAGAAGGTTGTAAATTACGAACAGGCTGAAGCAACGGATGGCGAAATTTTCGCCCGTTTCTTCAAGCTGATGCTTGAGCAGGGAATTAATCTTGCACCATCCAAATATGAGGCATGGTTCCTGACCACTGAGCATACTGAAGAAGATATCCGTCAAACACTTGAAGCAGTGGATGCTGCATTTTCAAAATTATAAGGCTGACATATCTGAAGGAGGCGATTTCCCGTTGAAAACGCCTCCTTTTTTTCTATGCCATATTCTTGTTTAATTCTCTTGCAGTAAGCACTAATCCAATGTATATTACTACTATTGCCTAGCGCAATAATAAACGTGAGTTACGTTAAGAAAGGACTTATTTTATACATGAAGCTTGGAGCCCGCGTGTTAAAAACGGGAATTGCAATTGTCCTTGCTCTCTTTTTAGCTGAACAGCTGAATCTGCCGACTCCGATCTTTGCAGGAATTGCAGCAGCGTTTGTCGTTCAGCCAACCATCTACCGTTCATTTGTCTCAATTCTTGAACACATTCAGGCAAATGTCATCGGTGCAGTGGTAGCGATTGTTTTTGTATTATTGTTCGGCAATGACGTTGTTGTCATCGGATTTGCCGCTGTTATTGCAATTACAATCATTTTGAAGTTACGCATTGAATCAACCATTGGTCTGGCGCTTGTTACACTGATTGCGATTATGGAAGTGCAGAATGAAGATTTCATCACGTTCGCATTACTGAGATTTGCAGCAATCATACTTGGCGTATTGTCATCATTCATTGTTAATCTTATCTTTTTACCGCCGAAGTATGAAAACAGACTGTTCCATCATATCTCTACAACAACTGATGATATGATTAAATGGATCAGACTGAGTACACGTCATGCGACTGAGCACCAGCTGCTTAAAAAGGATATTGAAAAGTTTAAAGAACGGTTAATGAAAATTGATCAGATTTACCTTTTATATAAAGAAGAGCGCGGGATTATTAAAAAGAACTCCGTTGCGAAAACAAGAAAGCTGGTCGTTTACCGCCAGATGATTTCAACCGAAAGAAGAAGCTTTGAAATACTGAAGCGTCTTCACCGTTTTGAAAACGATATTCATCATGTACCGGAATCACTGCAGCTGATTATTCAGGAGCAGCTTGACTGTCTGATGAGCTATCATGAACAGCTGCTGATGAGATTTGCCGGTAAAATTAAGCCTGCCATTGATAATGAGCAGATCAATCATACGTGTATGAATCATAAGGAATTAACGGATATCTTTATGAAGGAAGTTAATCAGGCACGGGATGAAGAGGAAAATAGCGGATACCATCTGCTGCATGTCCTGTCTGCAATGCTTGAATACGAAGAGCACCTGTCCCATCTTGATACACTGATTGCATCTATGCAATGCTATCATCAGGAAGATCAGGAAGTGAAATTACAGGAACGCGATATATAGAAAAATGCGATTGGGAAGTCTCCCAATCGCATTTTTTATTATTCACCGAGCTGCTGTACCTGAAACAGGTTGAAGTAAAGACCCTTTTTCTCCATCAGCTGGTGATGTGATCCGCTTTCTGCAATCTTTCCGTGATTAATTAAAATAATACGGTCAGCATGCGTAATCGTGGATAATCTGTGTGCCACAATAAAAGTCGTACGGTCCTTCGCCAGCTTTTCGATTGAATCCTGAATCAGCTGTTCACTTTCAAGATCGAGTGCTGAAGTAGCCTCATCCATAATCAGAATCGGTGGATTTTTCAGGAATACCCTCGCAATCGCGACCCGCTGCTTCTGACCTCCTGAGAGCTTAACGCCCCTCTCTCCTACCTTTGTGTTATACCCCTCAGGAAGTTCCATAATAAAATGATGCGCGTTAGCCGCTTTGGCAGCCGCGATTACTTCTTCCTCAGACGCTTCAGGCTTCCCCATTTTAATATTCATCAAAACAGATTCACTGAATAGAATATTATCCTGCAGGACCATCCCGATCTGGTTCCTCAGGCTGCGTGCCTGAACATCACGGATATCTGTGCCATCTAGCAGTACTCTACCTTTTGTTACATCATAAAAACGCGGGATCAGACTGACAATGGTAGACTTACCGCCTCCACTCATTCCGACAAAAGCAACTGTTTCACCAGCACGCACATGAAGGTGAACATCTTTTAGTACATCTTCTTCTTTTTCATCATACGTAAAGGATACATGGTCAAAAAAGACTTCTCCTCTTACATTCGTCACTTCTTTTGCACCAGGCTTGTCATCAACATCGTACTTTTCATCAACAAGTTCAAATACCCGGTCCATCGATGCAATCGACTGGACGAGCGTAGTTGAGCTGTTCACCAGTCTTCTGAGCGGATTGTATAAACGCTCAACGTAAGCGATAAATGCAACCATGACACCCAGTGTCAGATCACCATTGATTACACTGTAACCTGCATAACCAATGACAATCAGCGGCGCAATGTCAGTAATTGTATTCACAACAGCGAATGCTTTGGCGTTCCACTTCGTCTGATCAATTGCTTTATCCAAAAAATTCCCATTACGCTGGTCAAACTGTTTCTGTTCATGCGGCTCTACTGCAAAACTCTTAATGACGCTCATGCCCTGAACCCGTTCATGCAGATATCCCTGTACCTCGGCAAGAGCCTGGGAACGATAGCGTGTTAATGAACGCAGTCTGCCAAAGAAATACTGAACTGAAAATGCATAGAGCGGGAAAACAATCAATGAGACCAATGTCAGCTTTACATCGTAGCTCAACATTATAGCCACTGCGATCAGAATTGTTGCCACATCCAGCCACAGATTCATCAGCCCGGTCATAACAAAGTTCTTCGTCTGTTCAACGTCATTAATTACCCGGGAAATAACTTCCCCTGCCCTCGTATTGGCATAATATTTAAAGCTCAGCTTCTGCAGGTGGGAAAACAGCTGATCTCTAATATCAAATAAAATTTTATTACTTGTCCACTGCGCAAAATATTGTCTGTAATATTCAACCGGGGGTCTCATCACAACAAACAGGATCATTGCCCCGCCTATAATCCAGTAGAGCTGGTTCATCTTTTCATCTGTACTCATATCCCCGTTCACGATATCATCAATGACATATTGAATCAGTACCGGTATTAACAGGGGAATGGCAAACTTGATGACACCAATAATCAGCGTAAAGATAATTTGCCATTTATATGGTGCGACGAATTTCATATATCTTTTTATACTGTCCATTTGGATTCCCCTCCTTATTTATTTGGTCCTTATTAAAATTGGCTGGTGATTTCCGCTTCAGGGGGACGCTTTCCGCGGCCGGGCGGTGAGCCCCTCCGGCTTCGCCGTATGGTCTCACCTGTCCCTTTCCGCCGCAGGAGTCGCCCCCTTACGCTTCAATCATCAGCTGTGCATAAAAGTAGATGGATTTTTAAAACTATGTCTTTAAAATCATTCAGTTAACTTTAATAAATATTAGTAAAATCACCAAAAGTAAATTTCTCTAGTTTTAATTAAGAGACACATTCATATGGATAAAAACATAAAAAAACCTGTTGAAACTGGCCAACAGGAATGGTCGTGTTCATTCTTTTAAGCGGTATCTTTTTTGAAATTGGTATCGGCTGTACCAGACATCGATAAAATCCGGTGCAAACGGACCTCTTCTTTGCTTAATCCAGCGAATCAGCTTATCAACATTGCGCTGAAGAATTCTGTCGATTACCGGCGGATACCCCATCAGCTTCCTGTGCTCTTCATACTCATCCTCATCAAGAAGTGTGTAAGACATATCAGGATATACTTTAATATCAAGATCATAATCGATATATTTCACTGCCCTATCTTCATATACAAAAGGTGAGCTTAAATTGCAGTAGTAATAAACTCCATCGTCCCGGAGCATACAAATGATGTTAAACCAATGCTCTGCATGAAAGTAACAGATCGCAGGCTCTCTTGTCAGCCATGTACGGCCGTCAGACTCAGTGACAATTGTACGGTCATTGCCGCCGATGACAATATTTCTTGTTCCTTTAAGGACAGTCGTTTCCTGCCAGACCCGGTGAATGAGCCCATCATGTTTGTAGCTGTGTATTTGTATACTCTGCCCTTCTACTGGTAGCGTCATCCTCCATCTCCTGCCTTTGAATGAGAAATTTACATTTTCCTGATAACATTCAGGTCCGCTCATGTATGTATTTCACTATTATAACCTTTTCATAAAAAAAGAGCCACCCAGACGGGCAGCCGCTTAAAAGTTCTATTCTGATGGCGTGTTAATGACTTCAGTCATCTGCTGGTCAAACATTTCCTGTACGTGTTTAAGCTTGCGATCCAATTCATGCAGCTGAACGCTGAGCTGTTCTGCAGAATCATGAATTTCCATCTTTATTAAAAAGTCTCTCATCTTCTTCTTCTTTTCCAGTTCTGCGTAGAGGTGAAGCAGCTCCTCTGCGGTTTCCATCTGCTGATAAACCTTTTCTTTAAATGCATTCATAAGTTAAAATCCCTCCCGATAAGAAGAAATTCAACTTTTCTTCTGAATTCCCTTTGACTGCTTTTGTCGCCTGCCCGGAAAATTAACGACAAAAAAACCGCCCTGAGGCGGCTTTTTCGACAAATGTTAGCGTTTGTTCATTAATTTTGATTTCCTTTATTAGCTTGAGATTGCTTGTTCTGCTGTTTTACTTCAGCAGCATTAGTTTCTGAAGCGAACTCTTCAGCAAATGCACCTGCATTTTGCTGCTTTACTTTTTCAACGTTTGTGCCGGCTTGTGTTTTGTTTGGCTGTTTTTTCATTGAGATCTCACCTCCGTGAAACTTAATATGGTCCGGAGAGGGAGATCTTATTCATGAATTACACAAGAAGTGACCGGCCGCCATCTACAATAATTGTCTGCCCGCAGATCATGGATGAATCGTCTGATACTAGGAAAAGAATGGTCTTTACAAGATCATCAATCTCAACCATTCTGCCTGCCGGTGTTTTGCTTCTGGCATCTTCAAGCAGTTCCTCACGATTAGGGAAATGTGTCAAAGCTTCTGTATCGATCGCGCCGCCTGATACCGCATTGACAACGATCTTTCTCGGCGCAAGCTCTACAGCCAGATAGCGCGTTAATGCTTCCAGCGCTGCTTTTGATACACCTACTGTTGTGTAGTTATCAAGATAGCGGATTGAACCGAGTGATGAAATGCTGACGATTCTTCCACCTTCTTCAGGCATCAGTTTCACTGCTTCCTGCGCGCAGAATAGCAGTGCTTTACTGTTAATATTCATAGTCCAGTTCCAGTGAGACTCTTCAAGTTCCATCGCAGGACGAAGAACGCCTGAAGCTGCGTTATTAATAAAAACATCCAGTCTGCCAAAATGTTCTTTTACCTGCTCAAACATATATTTAATCTTTTCATTATCTCCAACATTTGCGCGTACAATCAGTACTTTACGGCCCAATTCTTCAATCTGGGCTGCTGTTTCCTGCGCTGCTTTTTTGCTTCTTGCATAGTTGATGACAATATCATACCCTTTTTCAGCCAATGCAATTGCTGCTGCTTTCCCTACACCTCTGCTGCTTCCTGTTACTAAAGCTACTTTGTTTGTCATGTTAAAGTCTCCTTTTTACGTTAACTCTTTCCACCGGTTTGCAATCTTCCTGTGTGAAACAGGCATTGCAAGCATTTCAATTTCGTCTTTTGATACCCATCTCGTCTGTTCAGGGAGTTTAGCTGGTTGATTTACCATTGCTCTTCCAACCTGCATTTTCCAGATCAGGTGTGTAAAGATATGATTCTGAACCATCCATTCTTCATCTGTAATGAAAGCTTCAACATCATAATCAGATAATAAAAGCTCTGCCATTTGCCCGCTGATGTCAGATCCGTCTTTTTCAAAGCTCGGGAATTCCCACATGTTTGCAAGCAGTCCCTGCTCCGGTCTTTGTGTGACGAGCACCTCACCCTTATTATTTTCTGCGATAACTGTCAGCAGTTCAACCGTTTTTGCAGCTTTCTTTTTACTTTTTACAGGAAGCTCCTGCTGTGTACCCTCTTCAAATGCGGTGCAATGTGACTGAACAGGACATAGGAAACATGACGGTGAAGTCGGTGTGCAGACAATTGCGCCGAGTTCCATTAGTGCCTGGTTAAAATATGACGGGTTTTCTTTATAAATCAGCTCTCTGACTGCCGTTTCAAAGATCTTTCTTGATGCAGGCTTTGCAATATCATCCGAGATCGATAAAATCCGGGACATGACTCTCATCACGTTGCCATCAACTGCCGGCTCTGGTTTACCATATGCGATGCTTAAGATTGCACCTGCTGTATAAGGACCTACTCCTTTTAACGCAGAAATTTCTTTAGGATTATCCGGTACAATTCCATTATAAGTGTCATGAACTTCTCTCACAGCTGCCTGAAGGTTTCTTGCACGTGAATAATAGCCAAGGCCTTCCCATGCTTTTAACACCTGATCTTCGGGGGCATTCGCCAATGCTTCAACTGTCGGGAACTGTTCCATAAAACGGTTATAGTAAGGGATAACTGTGTCCACCCTTGTCTGCTGAAGCATAATTTCAGACACCCACACTCTGTAAGGATCCTGATTTTCTCTCCAGGGCAGATCTCTCATTTCCTGCTCAAACCAGCCAACCAGATCCTCACCAAATTTTTTGGCACTTACCTTCTTTATTCGCTTTTCTAGTTCTTCGTTCATAAATATCCATCCTTTATGTTAGCTCACTTAAAATCAAGGGAATAGTCTATTGATAGGCAGATCGTTTCTTGCAATATATAATTGAAATGCGACATAATAAAAAAACTGGGACGTAAAGGAGGAGTTGCAAATTGGATACTGGTACGCATATTGTAATGGGCTTTGCAATCGGTGGTCTGGCTGCCATTGATCCGGTCGTTGCAAACGATCCTGCTACTGCCCAAAGTGTATTAATTGCAGCAGTCATCGGCTCACAGGCACCTGATGCTGATACTGTACTGAAGCTGCGTAATAATGCTGTTTATATTAGACACCATCGCGGGATTACTCACTCAGTCCCGGCTGTGATGCTCTGGCCAATCGCTATTACTGCAGCGATCTATCCATTCTTCCCTGAAGCGAACCTGCTTCATTTATGGCTATGGACGTTTCTTGCAGTGTTCCTGCATGTGTTTGTTGATATTTTCAACAGCTACGGTACACAGGCGCTTCGTCCATTTTCATCAAGATGGGTAGCGCTTGGTGTGATTAATACATTTGACCCGATTATTTTCGGCATTCATATTATAGGACTCATTATCTGGGGATTTGGTGCAAATCCGGTACCGACTTTCCTGATTATGTATACGGTGATCGTCGGTTACTATATTGTCCGGTTCATGCTCCAGTCGGCTGTCCGGCATTCCATTAAAAATACGATTCCAAAAGCAGATAATGTCATTATCGCACCTACGATCCGCTTTTACCAATGGCGAATCGCTGCAGAAACAAAAGAGCACTTTTATGTAGGACGTGCATACGGAAGATCCATTACCATCTATGATAAATTCAAGAAAAAATCCATTCCTGATAATGAGATTTTCCAGAAAGCGAAAACTGATCGCAACGTATCAGCCTTCCTGTCATTCTCACCACTGTACCGCTGGGAGCTGAGTGAAGGTGATGATCAGTACGAGGTAAGGTTTATTGATTTGAGATACCGTAGTAATGATCACTATCCATTTGTGGCAGTTGTTCAGATGGATAAGGATTTAGACATTCAAAGCTCTTATACGGGCTGGATTTTCAGTGAAGAAAAGCTGCAGAAGAAACTGGATATACTGCCGAATGAATAGGTAAGAGCCTGGGACATTGTCTCAGGCTCTTAATCGTTTCGCTCCGCTTCAGGCGGACGCTTTCCGGACGGAGGTTGCTGAGCCTCCTCGCCTTCGGCTGTGGGGTCTCAGCTTCCCTCTATTCGTCCTGGAGTCGCCGCCTTACGCTGTGCTGCACTCTGGACTTTAAATTCAGTTCTTCTGATTCTAATATTTTTTAGCTTTTTCTTATGAAATTTTTTGTTAATGAATATCATCATTCTTCAAAATCGCTGCATACTTTTCGTTCATGGCTGCGACTTCACTGATTCTGTCGCCATAGTTGTCAATCCATTGTTCAACGATTCTCTTGGACATTTCTTCTCCCTGATATTCATATCCGGCTTTGGCATACGTTGCCTCAAAATCTTCTCTCAAAAGATCAATGAGCATACCTGCTTTTTCTTCAGAAAGTGCCGGATCCTTCAACCTGAGTTTCTCAATTAATGCCTGTCTTTCCTCACTCATGATTGACCTCCTTTTTTATTTTCAAGCAGGGAGATTGGCAGTGCTTCAAGCTGCCTTTCCCCGCCAAGCCTGTAGCCCCATGCAAATACACCGTTCAGGTAATCAATTTTGAAGTATTTACCCGGGTCATTTTTAATCGCATAGACTTCCTGCTTTTTAAAGTCTTTTGGATTTAACAGATAGGCTTCAGCCATAATCGCTTTTCTTTCCAGCACGGCGAATTCATTCACAATTCCAAGCGCTTCTGCTTTACGTGCTTTTTCTTTGAGCTGCGCAATTTCCTGTTTCAGCTCGTGTTCAGTCAATGTACTGTATCTTTTTTCTGTGGACATGTTTAACACCTCATGAGCATTATAATAGACGCGCTGAACAAAATCACTGATTGTGGTAGGATTTTGTATATAATCGGTTAAAAGGAGAATTGATATGTCTAAAAAAATTGCTTTAATTACCGGAGCAGGGTCCGGTCTCGGAAAAGAACTTGCACTGCTGTTCGGGCAGGATTATCACGTTGTACTCGTTGGCAGAACTGCTGATAAGCTTGAAGATGTGGCATCATCACTATCTGAAAGTACTGTATTAACTGCTGACGTAGCGGAACCTTCTTCTATTCAAAAGCTTTATGAACAGCTGTCAGAGAAGAAGCTGCTGCCGGATCTGCTTGTAAACAATGCAGGTGTTGGACATTTTGGAAAAGCTGAGAACTTAAGCTACGATCAGCTGAACGAAATGATGCATATCAATGCAATTGGTCCAATGCTGTTAACGAATATGCTGCTGTCTGATATGAAAAAGAAGCAGAGCGGCATTATCTTAAATATTCTTTCTACAGCCGCGCAAAAAGGAAAAGTAAATGAAACCGGCTATGTCGCTTCAAAATATGCGTTCAGAGGCTATTCTGAAAGCCTGGCAAAAGAGGTTGCAGAAGATGGCATCCGCGTAGTGAGAGCTTATATGGGTGGAATGAATACACCATTTTGGGATCATAATCATTATGTTTCAGACCCTGACAGACTCCCTGCGCCAAAAGAAATTGCTGAAAGAATCTATCATCAGATGGATCAGGATGAAATCCAGGCAACCTGATCAAAACGCGGCTGGTCACTTTTATGGGGATCAGCCGGTTTTAATCCTCTTCTCTCAGTTCTTCAATCGCCCACTCAATCTCATCCATTGTAAAACCTTTACGGTAAAGGGCCTGCTTCATTTTCTGCTCATATTCAAAGCCTTCGAACTTACGCGCATATTTGTTATGTGCTTTTGTTGCCTGAGACAGAACAGCGGTTTTCTGTTCATCTTCGTTCCTTTCCACAGACAAATCGGCAAGTACTGCAGATACCGTCTGACCACTGTATCCTTTTCTAGCGAGCGTATCCTGCGTCTTCTTTTTAATCTGCAGTGGTGACAGCTTAGGATTTTTCTTAATGACCTTATCCATAATCGCTGCCGCCCGCTCCTTCCATTGTTCAGCTTCCCTCTCACTCATCAAAGCCTCAATGATCTCATTTGAAATGCCTTTTTCTTTTAAGCCTGTTTTGATCTGAAGAGGGCCTTTATCAGTTGTGTTCACCTTTGTATTGATAAACGCTTTTGCAAATGCTTCATCATTCACGTAGCCGTAGCGTCTCAGTTTATGGAGCGTCTCATCAATCGCCGCTTCTCCCATTTCATGTTCGAGTAAATAGTCAGCAATTTCTTTTTCAGACCGCATCCGGTAACTCAAGTATACAAGTGCCTTATTGAACCCTTTACGGATCTGATCCTCATATTCTATTTCACCTATATCAAAATCATCAATTTCTTTATTTTTCTGAAGCTGGTACTGCACCATCACTGCTTCATCCACACTAAATGCATACTTACCATCAAGAAATATATTATAGCGTTCTTCATTTCGCTTTTGCTTTGTGATCTTTGTAATAACGGGCATGAGAAACACCTCCAACCAAACAATATCATATTTTTCTGAATAACGCTGTGCGCAGGTTCAGAAAGATAAAAGCACATTATTACACCCCGCCACACATGTAAAGAAGGGATTCAGGGTATGAAAGTTGAAAGAGTATTTATTAACAGTGCTGGAGGGATTTAGATGAATATATTATTAAGCGGAGGAACCGGCTTTGCAGGTAAATCCATCACAAAATTGCTGACTGAAAAAGGACATGATGTATTTATCCTAACCAGAAATACTGACAAGAAGAACCAGCCGCATGTCACATATATCAAGTGGCTCTCAGACGGTGCTGCACCTGAAAAAGAACTGCCTAAAATCGATGCAGTCATCAACCTTGCAGGTGAATCAATTAATAATGGCAGATGGAGCGATAAGCAAAAGAAGAAAATCTATGACAGCCGGATGGAAGCGACAGATGAGATTCTCAGACTGATCCGTGCGTTTGACGAAACCCCGTCTGTACTGGTCAATGCCAGTGCGATCGGCATTTACCCATCATCAGAAACGAAGATTTATACTGAATCCTCTAATGAAAGAGGGGATGATTTCCTGGCTGAAACAGTCATTGACTGGGAGCATAAAGCAAAGCTTGCTGAAGACGAAGGCGTCAGAGTCGTATGTGCACGCTTTGGTATCATCCTTGGAAAAGATGATGGGGCACTTCCTAACATCGTTCTTCCTTATAAGATGATGGCCGGCGGTACTGTAGGGTCAGGAAGACAATGGCTCTCATGGGTCCATCATGAAGATGTGGCAAGGGCCGTCTGGCACGCCATTGAAGACAAAACGCTCGAAGGACCGGTTAACGTAACCGCGCCTAACCCGATGAAAATGAAAGACTTCGGCAAAACAGTCGGCACCGTCTTAAACCGCCCACACTGGATGCCGGTACCAGGCTTTGCCCTGAAAGTCGCACTCGGAGACAAAAGCTCACTTGTGCTTGAAGGAAATAAAGTCATACCAAAAGTACTTGAAGAACAAGGATTTACATTCAAATACCCGTTACTGCATGATGCTTTGAAAGAAATTTATGGTAAGTAAAAAAAGAGGTTGAGACATTTGTCTCGACCTCTTTAATCGTTTCACTGCGCTTCAGGCGGACGCTTTCCGGACGGAGGTTGCTAAGCCTCCTCGCCTTCGGCTGCGGGGTCTTAGCTTCCCTCTATTCGTCCCGGAGTCGCCGCCTTACGCTCCGCTACACTGAGTTTTAATCATTAACCTAAAAGTCGATAGCATTGTAATGCAAGAAGTTTAGCTTTTATAAAAATCATTCCAGTACAAATACCATGCTAATATAAGTTGTAACT
This sequence comes from Jeotgalibacillus malaysiensis, assembly GCF_044789845.1. Classification (NCBI taxonomy): domain Bacteria; kingdom Bacillati; phylum Bacillota; class Bacilli; order Caryophanales; family Caryophanaceae; genus Jeotgalibacillus; species Jeotgalibacillus malaysiensis. Next base: position 1,192,805 of record NZ_CP085252.1, on the reverse strand, counting down.
TTAGCAACGCCTTGGAGGACAGGACGAAGACTCCTGCGGAAAAACGTGCGGGAGAGACCCCGGAAGGCAGTGGTTTTCTGCCTGAGGAGGCTCGAGCGTTCGTCCGCGGAAAGCGAAGTCCTGGCCGGAAAGGCGTTGCGGTTCAAACTGAATACTAATGTTTAACCTAGCAGCTTCTTAATCGTATCCAGACTCGTCTTATAAGGCGGGAATGCAAGCTTCACATCCACCTTCGTGCTCTTCTTCATCATACTCTTCCGGTGCGTAAACGTATCAAAGCTGTGCTTTCCATGATACGCATTCACACCCGAATGCCCAACACCGCCAAACGGCAGATTCTCATTCGACACATGGCTCAGCGTATCATTCACACAGCCGCCGCCAAATGAAATCCGGCCAAGCACCTGGTTTTCTGTATGACTGTTTTCAGTAAACACATAAAGCGCCAGCGGCTTCGGGTGCTCGTTAATCATGTTAATTGCATCGTCAAGATTTGTATAAGTCAACACCGGAAGCACAGGTCCGAAAATTTCATCTTCCATCGCAGCAGACGACCAGTCAGCGCCAGCAAGAATAGTTGGTTCGATAAATTTATCATCACGGTCAGTATTTCCACCGTATACAATCAGATCCTGATCACGCTTGATGATATCCTGCAGACGATCAAAATGCTTTTCATTTACAATGCGGCCGTATTCATCGTTTTGCTGAATATCCTGTCCGTAAAATTTCTGAACAGTTTCTTTTAACTTTTCAACCAGCTGATCCTTCACGGATTCATGCACGACAAGATAATCCGGCGCAATGCAAGTCTGACCAGAATTAATCAGCTTACCCCACATAATTCTGCGTGCAGCTTTATTAAGATCTGCTGTTTCATCTACAATAGTCGGGCTCTTGCCGCCAAGCTCAAGTGTGTGAGGCACTAGATTTTTTGATGCTGCCTCCATTACAATTTTCCCGACAGGTACACTTCCTGTAAAGAACATATAATCAAATGGTGCATTGATTAACAGTGATGTCTCTTCCTTCTCACCTTTCACCACTGAAAGATAAGCAGGATCGAAGTTATCTTCAATCATCTTCTTTACAACTTTGGCTGTTTCAGGCGTACTTTCAGACGGCTTCAGCACAGCACAGTTACCGGCAGCCATCGCACCGATTAACGGTTCAACTAAAAGCTGAAACGGATAATTAAACGGCCCGATAATCAACACACTGCCGTATGGTTCCTTTATAATAAAGCTTTTAGAAGGCATTTGAAAAACAGGGGTTTTCACTTTTTCAGTTTCTGCCCACTGTTTTACATTTTTAAGCATTGTTTTAATACCTTTCAGGGTAAATCCGATTTCAGTGACATACCCTTCAAATTCATTTTTGCCAAGGTCTTTGTTTAAAGCATTCAAAATGTCCTGTTCATGTTCTTTAATCACACGCTGCAGTCTTTTTAACTGACTGATGCGAAACTTCACATCTTTTGTAACACCACTTTGAAAAAAGGTTTTCTGCCGATCAATGATTTTCTGAACATCTTCGTTTGTTTGAATATCCACTATTGTTCCTCCTTTTCCAGCAGGAATCAGCTTCACTTCAATACAAGCTTTGTGACACTTTCAACCTGGCTTGTTTGAGGAAACATATCGACTGGCTGAATAGATTCAATTTTATACTGTCCTGACAGTCTCTTCAAATCTTTTGCCAGCGTCGATGGGTTGCATGATGTGTATACAAACGTTTTAGGCTTAAGTGAAAGAATCGTATCCAGCAGCTTGTCATCGCATCCGGTTCTAGGCGGATCAACGACGACAACGTCCGGTTTAAAGCCTTCCTTCTTCCATTTGAACATCCATTCTTCTGCTGTTCCCACCTGGTAATCATACTTCTTCACGCCGTGGTTCTGTGCATTCTGACGTGCATCAATAATAGATTCCTTAATCACATCCATGCCACGGATTTCTGAAGCGCCATCTGACAGCCACAGACCAATCGTGCCTGACCCGCAGTAGGCGTCTACAATCTTTTCTTTCCCTGTCAGTGCAGCTGCTTTTTTCACTTCATCATATAGCTTTACAGTCTGAACCGGATTCAGCTGGAAAAAGGCTCTCGCTGACAAATGATAAGTATACTCCTCAAGCTTCTCTTCAATTGTCGGCTTTCCTGAAAGCTTCACTGTTTTCTTTCCAAAAATCATTGAGGTTGAAGTCGGGTTAATGTTTTGCATAATAGATTTTACTTCAGGCATTTTATTTTCAAGCTGAGTAATCAGCTTTTCTTTGTTCGGTAATTCTTCACCTGCAGTGACGATGACGATCTGCACTTCACCTGTATGAATACCGACACGCGTCACAATCGTTCTGACACAGCCCTTTTTCGTGCGTTCATTGTAAATTGGAATATCAAGCTTCTCAAGCTGTTTTCTAACGACCTGTGTTGCTTTATTCGTTTCTTTACGCTGAACAATACATTCCTTGATATCAACAAGTTCGTGTGAGTTCATGCTGTAAAGACCGGCAATGACTTTTTTACCCTGCTTAGCCGTCTGGAACTGACTCTTATTACGGTAACGCCAAGGGTCATCCATTCCAATCGTATCTTTTACGTCAATTGTACCGGCAAGATCTTTTGCATGTCTTTCAAGCGCCTGATGAATCAGGTCCTTTTTAAACTTAAGCTGTTCTGAATAAGTAACATGCTGCAGCTGGCACCCTCCACACGCCTCATAGACGGGACACGGCGCCTGAACACGCTCAGGTGATTCTTTTCTGATGGTTTTTATTTTTGCTGTTGCAAACTTTGGTTTTACATCAGTTACTTCTGCAACAATTTCTTCCCCTGGCAGTGCGCCCGGGACAAAGACAACCTGCTTTTTAAAATAACCGACGCCTTCCCCGTTAATACCGAGACGTTTGATCGTCAGTGGAAATTCCTGTTTTATTTCTATATCTATTTGGTTCATCTTGTCACTTCCCTGTTTCAATGCTCCGCCATAAATAAAGGGAGGCATAGCTTGAATACGGACGCCAGTCCTGCTGCCATTTCTCCATTTCATCTAAAGCAGGCTTTTCATCTAATTGAAAATGCTTTTTCAATGCATTTTGAATCCCGATATCAGCCGGCAAAAAGATATCCATTCTGCCAAACCCAAATAATAGCACACTCTGAGCGGTCCAGGGGCCAATTCCTCTGATCTTTACTAATTCTTTAATGACTTCTTCATCCTCTTTTTCACTCAGCGCTGTAAGATTCATCTCCCCTGAAGACAACCTCTCACCGATGCCAATTAAATATTCAGCCTTCCGCTGACTGAACTGCATGTCTCTCAAGCGCTCAATTGGTATGGCTGCAACTATTTCCGGATCAGGATAAAACCACACGTTATCCACCTGTTCACCAAAAGTCTTAACAAAGCGTTCAGTAAGCGTAGCCGCAAATGACATATTCAACTGCTGATGAATCACGCTTTTCAGCAGACAGCTATATGGAGATGGTTCAAGTACAAGCGGTGTTCCCGCATGCTCCTCAAAGATAGTTTTTAAAGTAGAGCCTTTAAAATGCTCATGAATATCATGGAGCCCCCGCTCGAGCTGCAGCACACGCTGAACGAACCGGGTCGCTGCCTGCTGATCAGATTGTCCCTCAATTTTAAAAGTTGGCTCTGTCCTGCTGCCTGTGAATGTAATATGTACTGCCTGTTTATCCGCTCCCTCAAATGGAAGGGAGAGCCGGAGTGCCGCTTTGTCCATTGAGACAAGCGGATCCAGACTCATACGGTCGAGTACACGCTCAAAATCGTAAGGACCCTGTACATTGATTTCCTGCTGCCACATCAGTTTCACGCCTTTTTTTCTTCTGATTATAACACGCAGACATGAAAAAAACGGGCTGCTGCCCGTTTTAGGATTGGTTCTTAGTCAGGTGATCAAGCGTTTCGAACTTGTACCCCTGCTTTTTCATATCCTGAATCACACGCTGGAGTGCACCGGCATTATCCGGCGATACTGTATGCAGTAAAATAACCGCCCCGGGGTGCAGCTGCTTCATGATTTCATTGTAGGCATAATCCGCTCCCTGAGGCTTTTCGTGGTACCAGTCCACAAACGCCAGTGACCAGAAAACATGTGTGTAGCCTTCATCATTAGCAACCTTCATTGAAAGCTCATTAAATACACCTTCTGGTGGTCTGACATATTTCATTTCCTTCTGGCCTGTTAATTCTTCCGTTTTCTTTTTGACCTTAGCCCACTCTTCTTTCATCTGCTCTTCACTGAGTGTTGAAAAATTAGGATGTCCCCATGAGTGGTTTCCGATAATGTGACCGTCATCGACCATTCTTTTCACCAAAGGGGCTGCACTCTCCAAATAGTGTCCCGTTAAAAAGAATGTCGCCGGTACTTTCTCTTCTTTTAATACATCAAGAATTTTCTCTGTATACCCATTTTCAAAACCATTATCAAAGGTGAAGTATACAATTTTCTTTTCCGGGGACCCTTTATAGAAAGCACCGTGCTTTTCTAACAGGTCATTATACATTGCACCTGCATCAGCCTGCTCACCACCCACTGAACGTTTGAATCCCCAGTGGTGGGTCTCAGCATGAGCTGAAAGTGTAAACCCGATGAATAAAAACAGTGCTGCTGTAATTGAATAAAATGTTTTCATTTCTGCCTCCTTTCTTTTATTAAATTGTGCAGATTGGTTAGTGACATACATAGCAAAAGCACCCACATAGATGTGAGTGCTTCAGTTATTATCTAAATACGGGTTCCTTAAAACGTGACAGCTTCTCAAGTGAGGACTGGTCAACGTCTTTATGCAGGCTGTTTCCATGTGAATCCATCGTGACAACTGCAGTAAAACCTTTTACGCGCAGGTGCCACATCGCTTCAGGCACACCAAATTGCATCAGGTCAACACCTTCTACACCCTGGATACAGTCAGCGTAATACTGCGCTGCACCGCCGATGGCATTTAAATAAACGCCGCCGTGCTCTTCAAGTGCCTTCAGTGTTTTTGGTCCCATACCGCCTTTACCGATCACTGCACGGATACCGAACTTTTTCATAATATCACCCTGGTACGGCTCTTCACGAATAGAAGTAGTCGGACCTGCTGCTTTCACGTGCCACTTTCCTTCATTATCCTTCAGCAAGACTGGTCCGCAGTGATAGATCACCTGACCATCAAGGTCAACCGGGGCATCATGATCACTCAGATATTTGTGAATCGCATCACGGCCTGTATACATCATGCCGTCAATCTGGACGACATCTCCTACTTTCAGCGTACGGATCTGTTCTTCTGAAATTGGTGCAGTCAGTCTGACAACCTCAGGCTTTTCATCAGGAGTTTCTGCCTGACCATCATCAAAAGAGATCTTCTCGCCTTCCTGATAAAGCCATTCCTGAATTTCACCGCTATCAGCACCCACTGTGATGCCCAGGCGTCTGAATGCCCAGCAATTATACGCAACGGATACAAAGAAGCTTGCAGGAATACGGTGCATCACGCCAACCTTGCAGCCAAGTAAAGTCGTTTCGCCGCCAAAGCCCATTGTGCCAATTCCAAGTTCATTTGCATGGTCCATCACATACTCTTCAAGCTTTCTCAGGTCTTCATTCGGATTCACATCTTCAGATGAACGGAACAGCTGTGCTTTTGCAAGATCGTATCCTGAAGAGCGATCTCCCCCGATTCCTACACCAATAAATCCTGCGCTGCAGCCCTGCCCCTGTGCCTGATAGACAGAATGCATAATACATTTGCGGATGCCATCCAGGTCGCGACCCGCTCTGCCTAAGCCATCAAGTTCACACGGAAGGCTGTACTGAATATTTTTATTTTCACAGCCGCCACCTTTTAAAATCAGTCGGATATCAATGTCGTCTTTTTCCCACTGTTCATACTTAATGACAGGCAGTCCTTCACCAAGGTTGTCACCGCTGTTTTCACCTGTAATTGAATCCACTGAGTTTGGACGCATCTTTCCATCATTCGTCGCGCGCACCATTGCCCGTTTAATCGCTGCAGAAATCTCAAGCTGATTAACGCCAACAGGTGTTTTAATTTTAAATGTCGGAAGGCCTGTGTCCTGACAGATTGGCGATACTTTCTCGTCAGCCATCTGGATATTTTGTGTGATGGTTGCAAGACTCATCGCTGCACGCGTCCCTGCATTTTCCTGCGCCTTTGCTTTGCAAATCGCCCGGCGTACGTCCTTTGGCAGGTTTGTTGAAGTCTCAACAATCAGTTCGTATAAACTATCCTCTAATGCTTCAATGTTCATTCTTATGTAATCCCCTCTCCCAAAACTCAACGAATTTATTATAACCCGGTGCTTTATTGAAGGAAAGGGTGTTTGTAAACGTTTTCGGAATCGATTTGGATTTCTGTAACCGTTGAGCTGCGCTTCAGGGGGACGCTTTCCGCGGGGACGGCGCTGAGCCTCCTCAGCCTGCGGCTTCCGGGGTCTCAGCTGTCCGTCACATCCCGCCGGAGTCGCCCCCTTCCGCTTCACTCAACTATGAGACTAATATGTAGTTAGATACATTCATTTAAAGTAACTATTCTTCATTTCCTAGATAATTTTATTTTAATGGAAAATACACCCAATTCGAGTATTGGACTTTGCCTGCTGAGTTTGATGATTTCTCAACTACTTTCTAAGTTGATTGGAGCGGAAGGTGCGAGACTCCTGCGGCGGGAAGGGCCTGGTGAGACCCCGCAGGCGCGAAGCGATGAGGAGGCTCACCGGACCGGCCGCGGAAAGCGAGTGCCTTCCGCGGAAATCAACGGTGAATCGTGCACTCTCCAAATAAAAAAACAGACCCGCAGGCCTGCTTATTATTCGTTATCGTCTTTTTTAAACTGCTGTACCTTCAATTCCAAATCATCAAGCATCTGAATCATACGATCGATATCTTCAAGATCAGTACTTTCTGCATCTACGGATTCCAGCACTTCTAAAAACATTGATAAACGCTGCTTCAGGTATAGCACCTGCGAGTCATTATCGTGAATAGCATTACCCATGCCTCTCACTCCTTTCAAATCCGTCCTTATCGTAACGGATTCCACTTATTTCTGCAACTTTCGCTGAATATTCATTGACTTCCCGCCGCTTTATTTTCATACTGACATAGTTAATGAAAAGGAGATTTTAACATGACAATAACCAGGCAACCAATTACAACTTCCTATGATCCATGGGAAGCTTATGAAGATATGAAGCAATTCGGTAAAATGACGCTGTCTAATATAGAATTTACAACTACTACGCTTTGCAATATGAGATGTGCCCATTGTGCAGTTGGTTACAGCCTTTCGAATAAAGATCCTGAAACGCTCGATATGAACTTAATTTTAAAGCGTCTGGATGAAATTGAACACCTCAGAACGCTCAGCATTACAGGCGGTGAGCCGATGCTGTCGAAAAAGTCAGTTGAAAACACAGTGCTTCCACTTATGAAATACGCGCACGAAAGAGGCGTAAGGACACAGATGAATTCAAACCTGACCATTGACCTGAAGCGGTATGAGCCGATCATTCCTTATCTTGATGTATTACATATTTCACATAATTGGGGAACAGTTGAAGAGTTTATTCATACAGGCTTTGCCCGGATGGAACGAAAGCCCTCTGAAGCGCAGCGGGAGACACTTTTCAAAAAAATGATCGATAACAGCCGGGCGTTAAGTGAAGCTGGTGTGATGGTGTCAGCTGAAACGATGCTGAACAAAAAGACGCTGCCGCATATCGAGCGGATTCACCGTGAAGTTGTAGCCGATATGAAATGTGCACGGCATGAAATACACCCAATGTACCCTTCAAACTTTGCTGAATCACTGGAAACGCTGACGTTAGAAGAAACGCGGGAAGCAATTGAACACCTGCTTTCAATCCGTGATCAGGATACGTGGATGCTGTTTGGCACGCTTCCTTTTTATGCGTGCAGCACTTCTGAAAAAGACCGTGAACTGTTAAAGCGACTTTACAGCGAGAAAAATGTAACTGTACGAAACGATCCTGATGGCCGCTCCCGACTGAATGTCAGTGTATTTACCGGGGATGTCATCGTTACGGACTTTAACAATACACCCCCTCTTGGCAACATCCAGCAGGACAGCCTGCCTGATGTCTTCAGTAAATGGATGACAACAGAAGATGCCAAAAGCATCAACTGCCACTGCCCTGCAGTCAGTTGCCTCGGTCCAAATTTACTGGTGAAAGACATGTATTATAAAAACGCTGACTTTACAAAGAGGAGGGCTTTGCTAAGCAAATAAAATTTATTTTCAAATATTATATTTGCACAGCAGATGATTGAAGCGTAAGCCGGCGACTCCTGTGGCAGGAAGAGACAGGTGAGACAGAGCATGGCGCAGTCTGCTGGCTCACCGCCCGGCCACGGAAAGCGTCCGGCTGAAGCTTCAATCATCTGCCACTCGCCGCTCAACTATCTGAATAATAAATCCAAAGTACCGGATCCTATCAGTTTCCGGTACTTTTTAATTAATTATCTATTTTGAATATTTACACTATTTAAAAATCATGCTATACTACATATACATTCAATAAAGGGGGGCTGCTTCAGATCATTCTGACAAAACCTTTTGTAAAGGAGAGTGATGAGAAGCGCTTGTGAAATAAAAAGTGCGTATATATGGAAAGTATGATAAAAACACGAATACCATAAAACCCGGTTTACTCTTTTACATAAAGAATAAACCGGGTTTTATTATGCCTTTATTTCAAAGCTCTCTGTAATCTCAATACTATCCTTTACCGACTGAACCATTGAACAGTTTCTGCGGGTTACTTCCAGTGCTTTTTTAACCTTCTCTTCTTTCAGATCTCCTGTAATCGTAAAATGCATATGGATTTTTTCTACACGGTTAGCTTCTTTCTCATTTCGCTCAACCTCAGTATTTACTTTAATATCAGTAAATTCCATACGCATTCTTTCAAGCACCTTACGTAACACGCCCCCGCTGCAGACCGCTACAGATGATACAAGCAGCTGATATGGACGGAATCCGTACTCTTCATTTCCGGAAATATGAAGCTCTCCGTATTCAAGGTCAGCTGTAAATCCGCCTTCTTTCATTTTAAATTCCATGAGGATCTCCTTCTTTCTATATAAATATTATAGTAAGATTATAGCGTTGTCTTTAATGTAACTCGATTATTTTGCTTATGAATTTACCTCAGTCAGGAGTTTTAACATGGGTGTTTCAGCAAGAACTCGTTTTTGGATATTAGTTGGGATTGTTGCAATCTCCGGATTTTCTCAGGGGATGCTGCTTCCTTTGATCGCGATTATTTTTGAACAGCAGGGTGTTTCATCTGCAATGAACGGCCTGCACGCCACAGGGATTTACATAGGTATTCTGATTGCTTCTCCATTAATGGAGGCTCCGCTCAGACGATTTGGGTATAAGCCGATGATTGTGGTCGGTGGACTGATCGTTGGGCTTTCACTGCTCGCATTTCCTTTATGGCAGTCATTCTGGTTTTGGTTTGTGCTCAGACTGCTCATTGGAATCGGGGATAATATGCTGCATTTTTCTACCCAGACGTGGATTACTTCGTTTTCTGAAGCTCACCGCCGGGGAAGAAATATTGCGGTGTATGGATTATTTTTCTCATTTGGCTTTGCAATTGGACCTGCAATGAGTTCACTTGTGGAAATCAATCCGACACTGCCATTTGTCTTCTCAGGGATTCTCACATTTATCACATGGGGATTTGTATTTTTACTAAGGAATGATTTTCCGGATCATGGCGGTGGAGAATCCACTTCTTTTTTAGGGACGATGAAACGGTTCAGTCAGGTCTGGCAATATGCCTGGGTTGCTTTTCTTCCGCCCCTCAGCTATGGATTTCTGGAAGCAAGCTTACACGGGAACTTCCCGATCTATGCCCTGAGAAACGGAATTGAGGCGGGTGCAATTGCTTATATTCTTCCTGCTTTTTCAATCGGGGCGATCGTATTTCAGCTGCCGCTTGGGATGCTGAGCGATAAATATGGACGTCACCGCATTTTAATGAGTGTATTATTTGCTGGTGCTGTCTGCTTTATATTGGCAGGGCTTGCCGGTTCTTCTCCATTATGGCTGACGCTTGCATTTTTCACAGCCGGTATGGCAACAGGATCAACATTTTCACTCGGGATCAGTTATATGACTGACCTGCTGCCAAAACACCTGCTACCTGCAGGAAATATTATGTGTGGCGTGGCATTCAGTATTGGCAGTATTGGCGGTCCTGCGATCGGCGGGCTCATTATTGAATTTTTCACTGAAGGATTCTTTTATTTCATCTCTATACTGCTAGTCACCATTGGTTTATGTCTGGTTGCATTCTCTATCCGCAACAGATTTGCAGAAAGTTAATATCTACCTATCTTTTGCTGCAAATGGTATAATAAAAGAAAAACAACACACAATTTCATACCAACTGTTTTGCAATGCTGCTGTCCTGTGACAGCAGCATTCACTGCTTTTTAAGGGTATTGATTTCGATTATCTTTCTCAATACGCATAGGAGCGTGGGGTAAATGGTTAAGTATAGTGAAGCTTTTAATTTACCTTCAGCGATCAGAAAAGAACGTACGAATTTTATGAAAGTCCATCTTGAATTAGTGATGGCCATTTCAAGCGGCGTACTGATTCTAATTGCGTGGTAGCTGATGGACCAGGGATTTTCTGCTATATCTGCAGAGGTATATTTGTCTGCATACGTTATCGGTGGCTATTTTAAAGCAATTGAGGGAATTAAAGCCTCTGTTAAAGGTAAGGATTTAAACGTTGAATTGTTAATGATCGTTGCTACTATAGGTGCCGCATGGATTGGATACTGGACATCCTGATTTTTCTCCGGCCCTTGCCACTGCCTCTGTCGGTGTGGCTATGGGAGCAGGATCTGACATTGCGCTTGAAACCGCTGACGTTGTGTTAGTGAAAAATGATCTTCAGAAGATTGCCGAGGCGATTAATCTTTCTAAAAGAATGAATAAAATTGTAAAGCAAAACATTATTTTCAGTATTGCAGTGATCTTTATCCTGATTATTTCAAACTTTTTTCAGGCGCTAGATCTCACGCTTGGTGTGCTCGGTCACGAAGGAAGTACCATTCTGGTCATTCTGAACGGTCTCAGACTTTTAAAAAGCTGATTAAAAAAGTCTCCTACTCAATATGAGTAGGAGGCTTTTTTGCTCATGATCCTTTAGGAATAGACGGCTTATGACGGCGCTTGGCAGCCATCGTTGCATTCACCTGGGCACCGACAAGTATAATAAGTCCTGAAAGGTACAGCCAGATCATCAGCACGATAATTCCACCGATACTGCCATAAGATGCAGAATAGTTCCCGAAATTCCCTACATAAATTGAGAATAACGAAGAGGTTAATAACCATCCGATCGCTGCAAAAGCCGCTCCGGGAATAACAGAAATAAATCGGATCTTAACATTTGGTACAAATGCATATAGTCCGACAAAGGCTACAAACAGAACAAATGGTGTAATAGCAAACCTGAGCACTGTCCAGATCGTCAGGAACTGGTCAGTCAGTCCAAACCACGAGAAGATCAATTCGCCAATCTGCTGGCCAAAAATCGGAAGCAGTAAGGCCACGACAAAAATCAGAACCATAACAACTGTCCAGACTACTGCCATGCCACGTGCAATGATAAATGATCTTGTTTCTTCCACTTCGTAGGCGTTGTTAAAAGCCTTCATGATTGCATTCATACCGTTAGAAGCAGACCACAAAGTACCCAGAATACCGACTGATAACAGTCCTGCACTCCCTCCGGTTGCCACCTCAGATACTGTCGATTCAATTAATGCCATCGCATCACCAGGCGCGAATTCACGGAACATATCCAGCAACTGTGCCTGGGTAATATCTAAATAAGGAAGTAATGCCAGTGCAAAAATCAGCAGCGGGAATAATGAAAGTAGGAAGTAATAGGCCAGCTGCGCACCAAGACCTGGTGTATCAGCATCAGTAAAGCGTCTCATGACAGCCTTTACAAATCCCGTGAACGTATCATAATGCCCTTCACGCCCTGCTTTATGTACTGCATCTGACATATCCTCAAGGTGTCTGTTTTTTTTGCCTTCTTTCCACTCGCTGTCTTCTTTCGTTTCAGGAGCAGGATTGTCTTTTTTAGAAGTCATTCCATCCCTCCTTGTGTCAGATTTTATACGGTCTTTTTTTCAGGAAGCCCGCCGGTTGAAGCTGCAGGACTTTGAGGTGCAGGCTGATCTTCTGTAAAAGCTTCCTTCGTTTCCTGAACAGTTTCTTTTAATTCAGGTGCCATTGATTTCACTTCTTCATATTTTTCAGAAAGAAATGCAATGTCCTCCTGAATTTTTTCTGCGATTTCTCTCCACTGATCTGCTTTTTGAGAAGCTCTGTCTGCGAATTCCTGAGGATTTCTGGAATAGTAGGAGATGGATTGCTTCGTGTTTGATAAAGACTGGGCAGTTCTTTTCCTTGTGGAAGGATCAAGCATACTGAGTATCCCTCCTGCTACTGCTCCTATGATAATACCTGCTGATAATTTGTTCTTAGCCATTTCTTTTCCTCCAATTTGTTTTACAATTTTGCAGCCAGTTCGACGCTTTTTTGTTTCAGGTCTTTTATCGCTTCATCTTCCTGATCGCCCTGCAGCATGTGTTCGAGGTCTTCCATTGATCTTCCGTTGAATTTTTCGATCCGGATGATTTCATGGTCTTTATCAGATGCCTTCAGCAGATGCTTTAAGGATTCTTCTGCTGCCTGACTGATCACGACAATGGTATCAGCCTGTTCAAGGTCCTTCCGCTGCAGCTGCTCGGTCTTCAGTTCTTTTTCGCTGCCTGCTCCTTTTATTCCTTCATAAAAATTTTCAGACATTTCCCCGCTTTGCCAGGTAAAGGTGCCTCTTACTAAAAGGTTCATGTCTTTTTGAGCACTTTCTTTCAGTTCAGCAGCAAGAATTGTACAACTTGACAAGTGGTTCTGTACAAGGAATAATACAGTCTTCATCATCTCTCTCCTTATACGGTATATGGTTTACTATTTCCTTAGGTCTTTCGTTTGAAACCTTTTCAGCTTGCCGAATTTAAAAAAAACTTGACAATTAGGGGTAAATTTTCGGAATATTTAAAGTAAGGCATACATATTTTGTTCATATTTATGACCTAGAAAAAGAAAAAGGGGGAAATTAGATGCAAGGCTTAACAGATCTTCTGAATGAAATCAGTGGGCTGGTATGGGGACCGCCGCTACTTATTCTTTTAGTCGGTACAGGTATTTACCTGACTTTCCGTCTCGGAATGGTGCAGTTCGCTTTAACCGGCTATTCACTCAAGCTGGCTTTTTCCCGTAATCAGGACAAAAAGTCAAAGGGTGATATTTCTCACTTCCAATCATTAATGACCGCAATGGCGGCAACTGTTGGTACCGGTAATATCGTCGGTGTTGCAACAGCTGTTGTGCTTGGGGGTCCGGGTGCGATTTTCTGGATGTGGCTGTCAGCTATCTTCGGAATGGCAACCAAGTATGCGGAAGCTGTACTTGCTGTTAAATACCGTGTTCAGGATGAGGACGGCGAAATGTCCGGCGGTCCGATGTATTACCTTGAACGCGGACTGAAGCAAAAATGGCTTGGTGTGCTATTTGCATTGTTTGGTGCAATTGCCGCGTTTGGTATCGGTAACATGGTTCAGTCGAACTCAGTTTCAGATGTTGTAAATGATACATTTTCTGTACCGACATGGGTAACAGGAATTGCGCTGACAGTCTTCACTGCGCTTGTTATTCTGGGCGGAATTAAGAGTATCGGTAAGGTTACATCGATTTTCGTTCCTTTTATGGCAGCATTTTATATAATCGCAGGACTTATTGTCATGATTTTAAATATTGATTTAGTACCTTCTGCATTTGCTACAATTTTCACGCTGGCATTTGGTAATGAAGCGATTGCCGGTGGTGTAATCGGTGCGATCATCCGCTATGGTGTTGCCCGTGGGGTGTTCTCAAATGAAGCAGGTCTTGGTTCTGCACCAATCGCTGCTGCTGCTGCAAAGACAGACATGCCTGGACGTCAGGGACTTGTATCCATGACTCAGGTTCTGATTGACACACTGATCATCTGTTCAATCACAGGTGTAACGATTGTCATGGCTGGTCTTTATGAAGGCGGTGACCTTCAGGGTGGTGCGTTAACTTCAGCATCATTTGAGTACTTCCTGGGTCCTATTGGTCCTGTTCTTGTAACTGTCGGATTAATTTTCTTTGCTTCTTCTACAATTATCGGCTGGTCATATTATGGAGAGAAGTGTTTCCAGTACCTTGTAGGAACAAAGAAATTTAATGTCTTATACCGCGCGCTTTTCGTTGTTGCGGTGATGATTGGCTCTGTTGCAACACTTGATGTTGTCTGGGCCTTCTCTGATGTGATGAACGGCTTAATGGCATTCCCTAACTTAATTGGATTACTTGGTCTTTCAGGCGTAGTTGCTTATGAGACGAAGCGGATCCGCGAGAAGATTAAGGAAGAGAAAGCAGCAAATAAAGCCGCTTAATGCATATTGACAGATCCTTTGAAGCATGGAAAGATGGTATTTAGCGAATGAAAGGACTGATCACTATGGATTTAAGTGTACAGAGCACAGAAAATGCTGAATATATGGTTGAAAAGATTAAAGACCGTCTTCGTATTGTAAACGCCGGTGCCCTGAAGGTATCTGCTTTTGATGAAGAACAGTATGAGGAGCTTCACTCTCTTTATACAATGGTGATGAAAAGAGAGACATTCAGCCCAAGTGAAATGCAGGCAATTGCTGAAGAGCTTGGCAGTTTGCGTAAAGCATAGGCTGGCAAATAGAAAGAGGAGATGACCGCATTCGGTTCATCTCCTCTTTTTTTATTATGTCAGGACGCTTTATCATTGTCCTGAATTTCATTCGTACTTAATTCGTTTTCTTCCGCCTCTTCTGCTGTTATTTCAGCTTCAGGCGCTTCCTCTACCCTGAACATGCCGATGCGGTCTCTGAGCTCTCTGGCATCATTTATAAGCTCTCTGGAGGACTCATAGACATTCTCCATCGTTGAACTTGATTCTTCAGCACCTGCACTTGTCTGTTCAATCCCGGCTGCTGACTCTTCAGATACAGAAGCAATCTGTTCAATATCCTGATGCATATCCTCAGATGCATTCACAATCTCATACAGCGATGCTGCAATCAGTTTCATTTGTTCTGATACAGCATGTACCTGCTGATCAATTTCTGTGAATGAGTTTGAAGTTGTTTCCATTTTACTTACCCCGTTACTTACCATTCCATACCCTTCCTGAAGCACCGCCACTGTTTCCTTTGATTCCTTTTGGATGGAGACAATGATGCCGGTAATATCTGAAATGGAAGCAGACACCTGTACTGCGAGCTTTCTTACTTCATCTGCAACAACTGCGAAGCCTTTTCCATGTTCTCCGGCTCTTGCTGCTTCAATTGCAGCATTCAAGGCAAGAAGATTTGTCTGATCCGCAATCTCCTGAATGACCTGGACCAGCCTTGAAATATTCTGAGCCTGTTGATCAAGCCCGTTCACACGATCCATTGCCTGCTTAAAGCTTGTATTAATCTGATTCACAGTCTGGATGGTCTCATTCATTTTCTCACCGCCATCACGTGAAAGCAGCAGCATCTGCTCTGCTTTTTCCTGAGCAGATGCCCCGTGATCAGCTGAGCTTTTGATAACTGTGACAAAGCCATTCATTTTCTCGCTTAAAGAAGATGAAGATTCCGCCTGTGCTCCGGCCCCATCAGCAAGCTCATTCATCGTTACAGCGATCTGACGGCTGCCTTCCTTGACTTCTTCAGCACTTTCTGCAAGTTGACTACCCTTTTCAAGCACTGATACTGAAATGCCGGAAACTCCACCTACAAGTTCTCTGAGCTGCTGATTCATGTCATTGACAGCATGAACCAGCTGTCCCACTTCATCTTTACTCTTCGTTGTTAATGATTCATGCGGGAGCGTACCTTTTGCAATAGCCTTCATTCTCTTTGTCACCATCGCAATCGGTTTTGTAATCTGCCCTGCGATGACTGTACTGATTAGTATTGCAAGGACCATCACGATACCGCTGATCGTCAGGACTGTCATAATCGTTTGTTCACCATTACTGATAATTGTTTCCCCTGCTTCATCGACTTCAGCCTCTCTGGCAGTTGAGATTTTTTCGAGGCTGTCCATAATCCCTCTGGCTGTCGGTTCAAAGTTGGACCTGAATAAGACTCTTGCATTTTCTTCACGCCCATTATCATACATAGAGAAAACCCGCTCATTTACACCTTCCTGCCATACTCTAGTAATTGTAAGAACAGACTGCATTTCCTTACTGACATCATACGCCTGAAGTGTTTCTGCAAATTCATCATTCAGAACTGCCAGCTCATCAAACTTTTCCCTGTAATCAGGTTCCCCATATAATACATATCCACGCGTCAGGGCAATCTGCTGAGATACATTGAATCTCATTTCCTGATCAATCGATAACAGGACCAGTTCCTCTTCAAGCAGATTTTGCGTCTCCTGATTAATATTTGAAAGTGAATAAATATTAAAAGCTGCAAGTGCCCCAATAAAAATAACTAATACAAAAAAACCTGATAACAGCTTCCACTTTAACTTCTTCATCCATTCTCCCCCTGTCCCATGATCTCATAGAACTAATCTATCTTTATATGTATATCGACCTAATATCTTTATCTTTAAGTGCGCTTTCAAAAAATACAAAAAAAAAAACCGGACCCTGATAAAGGATCCGGTTTTACGATCTGACGATTATAATAGCTTTAATGATTCTCTGATAAATGCAGGAAGGTCGTCAGGATCACGGCTGGTTACCAGTTGGTTGCCGCATACGACAACTTCTTCATCGTGATACTCTGCACCTGCATATTCCATATCCACTTTAATCGATTTAAATCCTGTTGCTTTTCTGCCTTCAAGTGTTTTTGCTGTAATCAGCAGCTGAGGACCATGACAGATTGTCAGTACCGGTTTCCCGCTATCCATAAATTCCTTTGCAAAGGCAACGAAACGATCATCGCCTCTTAACAGGTCCGGAGAAAAACCACCCGGTATAAATAATGCATCGAAGTCAGAAGGACTGACATTGTCAATTGATTGATCAATCGAAACTGTCGCATCTCCCTGTTTTCCTTTAACGGAATTCCCTGATTCTTTTTCAATCGTTACGACATCATGACCTTCTTTTTTGAATGCTTCTGCCGGATCAGTATATTCTACGTCCTCAAATTGATCAGTTATTAAAGTTGCGATTTTAGCCATTACGAACATCTCCTTTTGTTGAGTGTACATGTTGTGTATTCCACAATATTACTTTTTTAAACCTGTTCTTTTTTTACCCACTTCACAAAGAACCAGCCGCCTTCACGGATAATTGGAAATGGCGTCTGCTGCTCAAATCCGCATGCGTCAGCAATTTCCCTTAGTTCCTGCTCAGAAGGAATTGGATAAAGATTATCAAACGTCATAAAAAAGCTGTTAAAGGCGCTTGAGAACTGTTTACCGTGTTTTGCTTTCTGAAGAGGTGAAATGATTGTGATAATGCCATTTTCTTCAGTAATTTTTCCGATTTTATCGAAAAATGCCTGACGTTCTTCAGGATTGATGTAGTGCAGGAGGTTATTGATCATGACGTGGTCAAATGACTGTTCAGGTTCATATTCATGAATATCCCCCTGTACAATCTCTACCTGATCAAAGTCTTCAGTTGACCTTTTAGCTGACTCTGCCACTTCCTTGTTAATCTCAATTCCTGTCAGCTGAAGGTCAGGGTGTTTTTTCGCAAGCTTCAGCAAATATCCGCCTTCACCACAGCCAATATCAAGAATCGACTGCACCTGGTGCTTTTTCACATTCTGATTAATCAGTCTGAATGCAAGCATCTCAAGTAAGGTCGATGTTTTTGCCACGGTAGAGCCGTGCTTTTCATTATCAAAATGCTGTCGTTTCTTTTCTTTCATCAGTTCCGGGTAGTGAAGAAGTGAGGGGATATGAAGTTCCATCATTTCTTTAAGTAAATCACCGGATGAGGGACTATCCTTTTTCGTGCCTGGCAGCTTCCATGCTCTGGCAATCTTTACGCGGTTTTTCTCATCTTTTTTCAAGTGCTTCAGCGCAATCCCTACTTCAACCCACTGTTGAAGCAGTTCTTCTTCGAGATTATACGCGTCTGCCACGTCTTCAACTTTTACAGGCCTTTTAAACGCTTCAAACAGATCCAGTTCATATCCGACATAAGCATGCCAGCTATATAAAAAAGGTACATTCGTTTTCATCCATGTTCTTGCTTTCCACATGTTATTTAAGTCTTTGATCACTTAAACCCCTCCTCTTCACTCTACCGGTTACCTATTTAGCAAATCATTAGTCCAAACTCAGTCTTACTCTAATGTGTATCCTTAATTCATCATTTAGAAACTCCGTTTGATAAAAAAATGCACATTCGCCAAAATATCGCGAATGTGCATACAGTTATTTTTTGTTTTTACCAATATCTTTTAAATAATATTTATCTGAGGTGAAAAATTCATTCTTAAGCTCTTTCACTTTATTACTGAGCATTAAAATGGCAAAAATGTTCGGCAGAAGGATCATCGCAAGCATAATATCAAGGAAGTTCCAGATCATTTCTGCTGCACCGACTGCACCAAATACGATTGCAATAATATATACTACCTGAATCGCATATGAGGCTTTCAGTCCGAATAAGAATTCAGCCTGCTTTGCACCGTAGAAAATGACAACCAAAATGGTCGAGAATACGAAGAAAATGAGTGATACGGTTACAAGTATGCTTCCAAAATCACCAAAGTATTCAGCAAAAGCAATTGTTGTCAGTGCACTGCTGTTATCCATTGCCCCTTCATCCGTCCATACACCTGAAGACAGGACAACAAACGCAGTTGCCGTACAAATGACAAGCGTATCAACAACAATCCCAGACACAGCCCAGAACGCCTGTCTTACAGGGTGATCCGTGGTCGCAGCAGCGTGTGCCATTGGCGCAGTACCAAGTCCTGCCTCATTTGAATAAAGACCTCTGGCAAAGCCCCAGCGAATCACATCTACAAGGGCTGCCCCTGCAAATCCACCGATCACAGGTGCAGGTGAAAATGCGTTAGAAAAAATCAGATTGAAAAATTCAGGCAGTGCACCCAAATTCATAAATAATATAGCGAGTGCGCCACCAATATAGATCAATGCCATAAATGGTACCACAACCTGTGTTACCTGACCGATTCTCTTAATGCCACCGAAAACGATGACCGCAATTAAAGCAGCAATTGCAAGTCCGGTCCACAGAACAGGAACACCAAAAGATTCATTTACAGTGTTCGCTACTGAATTCCCCTGCACCATCACACTTGGGATCAATTCGAGCATCAGCGCAAATGAAAACCAGATGCCAAGCCACTTCATACCAAGACCCTTCGTCATATAATACATCGGGCCTCCGACATACTCGCCCTTCTCATTTTTCTCACGGTAATGAACAGCAAGGGCACTTTCTGAGAACTTTAGAGACATTCCTACAAGTGCGATTACCCACATCCAGAAGACTGCTCCCGGTCCACCGAACATAATCGCTGCCGGCACTCCGACAATATTAGCAGCACCGATTGTAGAAGAAAGTGCTGATGTCAGCGCCTGAAATGGTGTTACAGTTCCCTTCCCTTTTGGCTTTTTGGTCACACTGCCAAATGTTTGTTTAAATATGTAAAGCGGATGTCTGAATTGAAAAAAGCCGAGTTTAAAAGTCATAAAAAGTCCGGAAAATAATAAAACGGCTATTAATGGAATACCCCACAGCCATTCAGAAAAAACTGTGACAGCATTAACAAATCCCTCCAATAGGATCTCCTCCTAAAAATAGTATATTTCGGAAACTTCTATCCTTTTTCCCTACCTTATATAAGATAAACTGCACCGGCTAAAAATAATGCCATACTCCCCCGTGGTTTACGTGTACATGTCTGGGACGGAGGTGATCGGGTCATCTCCTCGGCATTTCAATTCCGTCCCGGGCATGTACATAAAAAAAACTGCCACAGATATGCGGCAGTTAAGGTGTATTTGTAACTGTTCCATTACTTGTAACGCGTGGCAGAATCAATACTTCTACACGGCGGTTTTTCGCTCGACCTTCTTCTGTGTCATTTGAAGCGATCGGCTGAAATTCACCGAAGCCTTTTGCACTGAACCAGCGCGGATCAAGACTTGGGTTTTCAATTACTAGCTTCATAAAATTCACAGCTCGCATTACGCTCAGCTCCCAGTTCGATGAAAATGCTGCTGTGCTAATCGGCACGTTATCTGTGTGTCCTGTGATAATAACGTTTCTTGGCGGATCGAATTCCAACAGGCTCGCTACATCCTGCGCAATACTCTGATATTCTGATCTGACATCTGCTGACCCTGAAGCAAACAAAACGTTGTCTCTGATTGTGAGCAATAATCCTTCATCCGTCAGCTCTGTTTCAAATAACTCCCCCAGACTGTTCGCAGCGATGTATTCATTAATCTGCTCCTGAACGACCTGAAGTTCTTCAAAATCTGCTGCAGCTGCAGTTTCACGCTCCGTTTGTTCTGCAAGTAAATCCTGCATCTGTTGCTCTTCCTCAGTCATCTCCTCAGTCAGCTCTTCCGGTTCAGCACCTTCAGCGTTGTCAATATCATCCTCTGTGTCATCAGTTTCTACAAGACTTGCGTAATCCAATACATTTTCCCCGCCGGCAAATATTTCATTAAACACCTGCGACATCTGGTTAAACTTTGCCTGATCTACTGTACTGCTCGCAAACATTACAATGAACAGAGCCAACAGTAGAGTCAAAATATCCGCATATGGAATCAGCCAGCTTTCATCCATATGCTCATCGTGTTTTTTTCTTTTACGCTTCTTCATCTGTTTTAACACCGCCTTCAGCCATCAGCTGCTCACGCTCTTTGGCAGGCAGATAAGAGGCAAGCTTTTGTTCAATTACCCGTGGTGCCTCACCTTCAAGAACAGATAAAATCCCTTCAATCATCATATATTTAACCATAACTTCTTTTGTTGATTTTCGTTTTAATTTATTGGCAAAAGGGTGCCACAGCACATAACCTGTAAAAATCCCAAGCAATGTTGCGATAAATGCCGCTGCGATCGCTTCTCCAAGCGCTGTTGTATCATCCATATGACCGAGTGCAGCAATCAGCCCGACAACCGCTCCGAGTACTCCAAGCGTCGGAGCATACGTTCCTGCCTGAGAGAAAATAGCTGCACCGGATAAATGTCTGTCTTCCATTGCATCAATTTCTTCAGTCAGTACATCTCTTATGTAGTCAGCATTTTGTCCATCAATTGCAAGGCCAAGTCCGTTTCTTAAAAATGAATCTTCAATTTCAGTTGTTTTTGATTCAAGCGCCAGTAGCCCCTCTTTTCTTGCAAGCTCTGCCCACTCACCGAACATGCGGATGACATCGCGCACTTCTGTACCTTTCGTTTCTTTGAAAAGAATCCCGAATAACTTAGGCACTCTTTTTAATTCTGACATTGGAAATGCAATCATTACTGCTGCAACAGTCCCTAAAATAATAATCATAAATGCAGGGCCATTTAATAAAGCACTGGCCGGTACACCCTTTAAGATCATTCCGGCACCCACTGCAATCAGTCCCAAAATAACGCCAATAAACGAGGATTTATCCAAAACATTCACCCACAATCACTAAATTTCTATCTCTACATTTCTTATATCGGCTAAAAAACTAATGACTTTAGACCTTTCTACTCATACATTGCTTTTTGTGAATATGAAACATTCATTATTTTTTGATTTTTATCAATCGACTGGTAAAATGTTTAGAGGGAACTAAACACACGAAAAGGGGTTTTCAATATGAGTCATACAGAAATGTTCGAAAAATATGCTGACCTGGCTGTCAAAGTAGGTGTCAATATTCAAAAAGATCAACTGCTTTACATAGGTGCATCAATTGATAATGCTCCGTTTGTCAGACTTGTGACTAAAAAAGCTTATGAAGCAGGAGCACGTCAGGTGTTTGTTGACTGGTCAGATGATGAAGTATCAAAAATGCGTTATCAAATGGCACCATCAGATTCATTCAGTGAATTTCCTGAGTGGAAAAAGCTGGAGCGTGAAGCACTCGCTGAAAAAGGCGCTGCTTTCATGAATATCGTTTCAGCAAGCCCTGATCTGATGAAGGGGGTTGAGCCGCAGCGTATTTCCGATTTCCAGCGTGCTGCAGGTCAGGCGCTTGAGAAGTACCGCCAGTATATCCAGTCTGATAAAGTGAGCTGGACGGTGATTGCTGCACCTTCAGCGGGATGGGCGAAAAAAGTATTTCCGGATGCTGATGAAAATGAAGCAATCGAAAAGCTTTGGCATGCCATTTTCAAAGCGGTAAGAGTTGATCAGGCAGACCCTGTTGATGCTTGGAAAAAACATGACGAAACGCTGCATGAAAAAGCTGATTACCTGAATAATAAGAAGTATAAAAAACTGCATTACACTGCTCCTGGCACTGACCTGACAATTGAACTTCCCAAAGGTCATATCTGGGCCGGTGCGGGAAGTGTGAATGAAAAAGGACATACTTTCATGGCCAATATGCCAACTGAAGAAGTCTTTACTGTACCGCATAAAGACGGCGTATCAGGGTATGTCACAAATACAAAGCCTTTAAGCTATGGTGGAAACATCATTGACGGCTTTAAAATCACGTTTGAAAATGGCCGTATTACAGATGTACAGGCTGATGAAGGTGAAGATATCCTGAAAAAATTGATCGAGACAGATGAGGGGTCACATCGCCTTGGTGAAGTAGCACTAGTGCCGCATCAGTCCCCTATCTCACAATCAAATGTACTTTTCTTTAACACATTGTTTGATGAAAATGCATCTAACCATTTGGCGATCGGAAGTGCATATGCATTCTGTGTGGAAGGCGGAAAAACCGCTTCTCAGGAAGAGCTTGCTGAAAAAGGGTTAAACTCAAGTATCACGCACGTTGATTTCATGATCGGATCAGATCAGATGGATATTGATGGTATTTCAGAGGACGGGTCATCAGAACCTGTATTCAGAAATGGCGACTGGGCATTTTAAGTTATCTTAAAAAGCGTTTCCTAATCTCCTGTAATCCTATATAATGAATTTGATACAAATTATTTGTACGGTGAAAGGAGGAGCTCACTGATGTTATACATGACTTCAGTATTGCTTGGATTCTGTGCACTAATCGGATTAGTGGGTGGAGCGTTAATGTACTTTTTACGTATTCCTTTAAATACAAAGGATGCAGAAAGAATTGACCCAAGACCCGAACATAACGAACATTAATAATCACCAGATCTCTTTGCTGCGCCCTGCAGCAGGGAGGTCTGGTTTTTTAGAGGAGCTGATTGCATGGGAAAAACAATGAAAGAAAGCAGAACAATTCAGACGAATCACGTGCTGCCACCGGATACTAATCATCACGGCACCCTTTTTGGCGGTCAGCTGATGGCTTACATCGATAACGTTGCTTCTATTGCTGCAACTAAGCATTCACGTTCACTCGTCGTAACAGCTTCAACGGATTCTGTTGATTTTTTAAAACCGATTCGTGTAGGAGACGCTGTAACACTTGAAGCCTTTGTTTCCTACACAGGTAAGAGTTCAATGGAGGTTTTCGTCAGAGTCACAACTGAAAACCTGCTTTCCGGAGATCAATCCGTGGCAGCAATTTCATTCTTAACTTTTGTAGCCATTGACAACGAAGGTAAACCAATTCCGGTACAGGATGTTATTCCTGAAACTGAAGAAGAAAAATGGCTGAATGAAACAGCAGAAAACCGTGCAGGTCACCGAAAAGCAAGAAAGCTTCACAGTGAGGAACTGGCAGCGTTTTTCACGCCGAAGCCTCATCAATAAACTTAATTATTAGACATCTTTAAAAACCTCTCCTTTTAGTTAAAAGGAGAGGTTTTTTGTCGATAGTATTAAAGTGTGTGAATAGCTGATTTCACTATTCGCTTCTAACAGCTGATTAAATCAGATTGATCAGCCAGCATAGTTATTGGAGGATTTATTAGATGAAAAGAATAACAGGCTTTATTTTTCTGGCAGTTGCCTTGGTACTTCCAGGATGCACAGCACAGCAGAGTGCTCAGACAGAGTTTTCAGCTAAAGTTGGTATTATGCTGTCAGATACCGGTTTGGGAGACGGATCTTTTAATGATAGGGCATTTGATGGGTTAGTCCGTGCCCGGGATGAACTTAATATACTGTTTGATTACAGAGAAGCGCCTGAGGGCAATTACCTCGAGCATCTCAAGGATCTTTCCGAAAAGGATTATGACTTAATCATCGGTCTTGGATTTTCAGTTCAGGAAGCACTTGAAGAAGTGGCTGCTGAATATCCGGATCAGCAATATGTGTTAATTGACGGCGTTTCAGAAGCAGAGAATATTATCTCTCTGACTTTTAAAGACCATGAAGGCAGTTATTTAATAGGAACGATCGCTGCATTTGCTTCAGAATCCGGAGTCATCGGCTTTATTGGTGGCGTTGATGCACCGGTAATTAACCGGTTTGAAGCTGGTTTCAGAGCAGGTGCTGAAATGGCTGATCCTGATATTAAAATTATAAGTGATTATGCTGGAAATTTTGGGGATGCTGAGCTCGGACGGACCATTGCAGACAAACAAATTAAACAAGGCGCCGACTTTATTTACCCTGCTGCTGGTTTTACCGGGACAGGAGCTATTCTTGAAGCACAGGATCAGGGCATTTACACAGCGGGCGTTGATACAGATCAATTTTACACAGCTGAACAGTCTGTCGTAACTTCAATGGTTAAAAACATCGATACAACTGTTTTCAATCTTGTTCAACAATTAACAGAAGAAGGACTGTCAGCCGAGCAGTATGAACTTGGTCTGGCTGAAAACGGCGTTGGCCTTGCCGAAATCAGGCTTTTACAGCTGGATCAATCCGGACAGGATCTAATAACAGAAACCAAAAAGAACATTATTTCAGGTGAGATTGAAGTCCCTGAATCTGTCCAGTAAAGGAGTAACTATGACACTGCGCAAAAGATTATTTTTATTATCATTAATTCCATTAATACTCTCTTCTACCATCATATTATTTATTGTTTGGCAGATGGTCAGCCTGAATGCCTCAGGGGAAGAAGACGTCGAAATCCTGACAGACCTAGAGAAATTAAATAGTGAACTTCTAATTATTCAGCAGTCTTTATCAAACTTCAGCCTGAGTCCAACTGAAAATAACCGGCTGACTACTCAGAACCAATTAGAACAAACGGCCCTGCTGATAACTGATTTAGTCAGCGTCATGTACGACGCTGCGATGGAAAATCAGTTAATGACAATTCAAAATAAATATGAGCAGCTGAAATCAGATGCTCATGATGCGCTTGATCAAGGAGACATTGCAGAAGCCAGCAGGCAGGCGTCCCGTACAGGCGGAATCACAAACGATATGTATTACCTCCAGATTCTTGCAGATGACTGGTATGGAAACAAGCTTGCTGAAACCGCCCGTCAGATTTCCATCATTGTACTGATCTCATTAAGCTCGATTGTCATCATTATAGCGATCTCTCTTATTGCTGCTGCAATTATTTCAAAAAAAATCACAAGACCCCTTAGCGATATGCTGAGTCAGGCATCAATGGTTGCAGAAGGCGATTTAACTGTTGAAATCCCTGATCAGTCGGTCAATTCCAGATTTGAAATTGATCTTTTATCCCAATCATTTAGAGAAATGATTCTCAGTTTAAGGGAAACCGTTATGTCAGTTGAAAAGACGAGTTCACGCGTGGCAGACTTTTCAAAAGATGTATCGGGTAAGATCAGTGAGCTCGAGGAAAGCGGTAATCAAATCTCTGCTTCAACAGATGATCTCGCTAAAGGCAGTCAGGCGATATCAGAGGATATACAATCTACTTCAGAAAAAATGGTTGAGCTGAATCATACATTTATTGAAAGTGAAGCACTCGCGATACGCTCTGCAGAAAAAGGCAGTCAGGCATTATCCGCTGTTAAAACAGGTCGTGACTCACTCGAAAGACAACAGGCTTTTACAATCGAAAATACCGAAGCAGCCTCTCTCATTTCACAGGAGCTTGCAGCATTTGCCTCATTTACAACAGAAATCCAGGATGCTGCGACCTTTGTAAAAGAAATTGCAGATCAAACAAACCTGCTGGCACTTAATGCCGCAATTGAAGCAGCAAGAGCCGGTGAACAGGGCAAAGGGTTTGCAGTCGTTGCAGATGAAGTAAAAAAGCTTGCAGGTCAATCAGCTGAGGCCACTGAGAAAATCACTGCTATGGTGTTAAATATTCAAAATGGGATGAACGGCATTACAGCAGCTGCTTCGACTGGTCAAAGTGTATCTGCTGAACAGCTGAAATCAATGAACCTGACTGAACTTGCCTTCGAAGAAATTGCAGTAAAAGTTCAGGAAATTGATCAGGAACTAACTTCACTTACCAGCAGCATGAAACAATCTTCCGACTATACTACTGAAGTTACTGCAGCTATGGAGAATGTTTCTGCAGTTACAGAAGAAACTGCAGCTGGAACTGAGGAAATCTCAGCATCTGCTGAAGAGCAGCAGGTTTCATTTGGAAAAGTGAGGGAATCAATTCTTCATTTACAGGATATGAGTCACACGATGGAGCAACAGATGAGCAGATTCAAATTACCCACAAACGGGGATAAAAGTTAGAAAAGTGATTACAAAACCCTTTCATAACTACATGTGAAAGGGTTTTTTTCGTTACAAATTCATTATTCTTTTATTACAAACTCTGCTGATGCTGAATGATTGATGGCGATGACCCCTGTTATAAAGGGAGTCATGTCTCATGAGACGACTAAGTCCACCACTGCATAGATGTAACATTCGTGTCTACCTACCTTTGTCCCTCTACGCTTCCCCTAAATTAGTCTATACTACTCGGAGAACACTGTTAAATTCAGACGATGATGATGATAACGGAGGAATGTATAATGCTTTCAAATGCAGAAATCGGTATCGATTTGGGTACTGCTAATATACTCGTGTATAGTAAAAGTAAAGGAATTATTATGAATGAGCCATCGGTTGTTGCAATCGATGTGAATACTAAAAAAGTGTTAGCTGTCGGAACAGATGCTAAAAGCATGATCGGTAAGACACCTGGTAATATTGTAGCTGTCCGCCCTCTTAAAGACGGCGTGATTGCTGACTTTGATGTGACGACTGAAATGTTGAAGCATATTATGTCTTCAATCGGTAAAAAAATGGGCTTTTCACTGCGCAAGCCAAGTGTGGTCGTATGTACACCATCAGGCGCTACATCAGTTGAGAGAAGAGCCATTCAGGATGCTGTTAAGTTCAGTGGTGCTAAGCACGTTCACTTAATTGAAGAGCCTGTTGCAGCTGCGATTGGTGCAGATCTGCCGGTTGGCGAGCCTGTAGCGAACGTAGTTGTCGATATTGGCGGCGGTACAACTGAAGTCGCTATTATCTCTTATGGCGGCGTTGTGTCGTGTAACACGATCCGCGTAGCCGGTGATAAAATGGATGAAGATATTATCCAGCACGTCAGAAAAGCTTATAACTTGTTAATCGGTGAGCGTACAGCAGAGCAGATTAAAATGGAAGTAGGACATGCACCAATTGAACATGAAACAAGAGAAATGGAAATTCGCGGACGTGATCTTGTGACTGGTCTGCCAAAAACGATAACACTTCAGTCTACTGAAGTTCAGTCAGCGATTCAGGAATCACTTTTAAGTGTCCTTGAAGCAATCCGTTCAACACTTGAGAACTGTCCTCCTGAACTGAGCGGTGATATCGTTGACCGCGGTGTCATCTTAACTGGTGGCGGCGCATTACTGAACGGACTTCAGCAATGGCTGAGTGAAGAAATTGTCGTGCCTGTTCATATTGCACCGAACCCACTTGAATCTGTAGCGATTGGTACCGGAAAATCACTATCAGTTATTGATAAGCTTCAAAAAGCAGCTAAATAAAACCAAAAAACAGGACCTCGTAAAAGGTCCTGTTTTTTCATGGTCTGGATCCTGTAAAAGGACACGTTAGCTTTTCAGACTCGGGGCGATTGAGCAGCGAATCCTGATAAAAAAAGTTTGGTGATTTCCACGTATTATCATATTCTTTGTGGAAGACATACGAGGATGCAGGTGACACAGGCGGAATTAGCCACGTCCAGTCTCCGGTGATCTCCCTTCCCTCGTCACTCTCCCTTTGTTCAAACAGCTCAAATTGCTGGCTGGCAGTATGATGATCGACAATACTGGCTCCAGCTTTTTTAAATGAATGCATAACAGCTGTACATAATTCAATCACAGCCCGGTCCTTCCACATCGTCGACTGCAGCTGTGTATTAAGCCCGAATGCATCCGCTGTAGCGCGCAGCATATTATACCGGTTCTCATCAGTAAAGTTACGTGCAGCAATCTCTGTCTCCATATACCAGCCATTAAAAGGGGCGGCAGGATATTCAATTCCTCCGATCTCAAGTTTCATTTCAGAAATAATCGGTACAGCATACCATTTCAGACCAAGTTCATTAAATGACTGATTTTGCGGATGTGTAATCCGAACTTCCTTGATATAACTCTCCGGTATTTCAAATAAATACGGATCATTGTGACCAATCTGAATGACAATTGGTAAAACATCAAATGCCGTCCCTTCCCCCTGCCATCCTAGTTCTCTGCAAAAATCAGTCATGTCAATTGAGTGAGGGTCACCAATGATACTTCCGTTCTGCTGTCTGTAACCCGCGTATCTAATCAGCTGATGATTATAAGTTCTGACCGGGTCATGAGTCTGCACTGAAGGTTTAAAAATTGTCACTGTTGAACGAATTTTCCCTCCATTTGTGGCAAACTCAATATGCTCAAGCAATGCTTCTTTCACTTCTTCTTCAGTCGCTGCATCTCTCCGGTCAAACACATTCAGACTATTCCAGAACAGTCTTCCGATACAGCGGTTACTGTTTCTCCAGGCAAGTCTTGCTCCGTATGAAAGCTCATGACTTGTGTGCTCGTAGGTTCCATTCCGGCTGATTGCTTTTGAAATCTCTGTTAATCTACTTTCACAGTCCGTTTCACTTAAGTTGTTTTCTTCGTAAAACTGCCTGATAAATGTTTCTGCTTTTTGATAAATAGGATGTTCCCTCATTATTTTCACAACCTCGTAGTCATATATGGCTCATCTTATCACAGAATAATCCTGTGGAGGGGGTGTGGATATGCACGTTTTGTTGAACTTTGAGGAACTTGAGGCAGATTGGGGACTGGATAAAGAAGTGCACTCTTAAGCGTTCAATTATTGAGACTGGTGACGCAAATAACTTGGGGTGGTGAACCGTTTATTCCGCTCGATCATTCAATTCAACCAGAGAGAACGATGTTTCGTTCAATCAAGTCCGGCGATGAATTAATAATCCCGTTTGCTGAACCGATTCACACGTCCGCTGATTCAATTCATCACCCACTCATCCACCCTGCCTATAGATTTCCCAATATAAAAAAAGACAGCCCGAAAGCTGTCTCTATTAAGCAAGTCTCTTAAAATTCTGACCGAGTATTTCATTCATATTGTGTACGGTAATAAATGCTTTTTCATCCTGTTTACCCACATAATTTTTCAGCCGTGATAAATCCTTACGTCCTAAAATTGTCGTAATGACTTCTTTTTGCTCATAGTTAAAAGCACCTTTAGCTGTATGGATTGTCGCTCCTCTTCCAAGCTCTCCAACGATAAACGCACGGATCAGTGCGCTCTTTTGACTAATAATCACGACTTCTTTATTCGCATTAAACTGCTGAAGCGTGTAATCAATCATTAAGCCGTTTAAGATCACACCAAAGAAGGCATACATACCAGCCTGCACTCCAAATAACAGTGAAGAAGAAAGCGCGACAGCAAGGTCAGAGAATAGAACGGCTCTGCCAATTTCAACTTTTATATACTTATTTAGAATCATCGCAATGATATCTGTACCACCGGTTGATGCCCGCTGATGAAAGACAATGCCCATACCGATTGCAGCAATACACTGACCGATAATCAGCTGGATTAAAATATCATCACTGAGCGGTGCTGTAATCGGCGCAACAAGCTCAAGCAGCCATACGTAGCCTGACAGTGCGAAACTCGTATAGATCGTCTTAGCACCAAATTGAAAGCCCAGAAATATAACACCCAGTATAAATAATACGATATTAACAAAAATCATAAATAGTCCAATTGAAATGCCAGGGAATAATGAATTCAATACAATCGACATTCCGCTGACGCCACCCGTTGCCAGGTTATTCGGTGATAAGAAAAAATGAACATTTACTGCAACAAAAAATGCTCCGAGATTCATCAGTAAAAATGTAATAAGTTTTTTAGTCATACGAAACGTCTCCCCCTCTTAAAAGCGCAGGGCGCCTGCTCAGCTTATGACCCGAGCAACTGGCGCCCGGAGCTGGATATTTCCAAGTCCATAATCAGCATTTTTCATTCACAAAAACGCATTATACGCACTCTCTGACGGCATGTAAAGAAGGAAAATTCCATACAGAATCGTGGACTTTTTCAGATATTTTTAATGATTCTGTCCGGTGTATATTCATACACGCTGACGCACCATTCTCATACATTCTTCAAGAATTTCAGCATTTTTATAAAAAATCAGACTTTCACGATCATCCGCTTCTTTACCGATTTTCAGGAAATCTCTTTTACTTTGTTTGAGCAGAGAGATCAATTCCTGCTCTTCCTCGGTCCTGTCATAGAGATCCATAAAGATTCTTCCATCATCATGAATCTGCGCTAAAAAGACATCCGAAATACTCACATTTTTCTTTTCAATCTGTCCTCTAAGCCAGTCAACGTCCCTACCGATTGATTGAAGCGCTTTTTCAACGGGATTTCCATCCATGATAATGGCTTCAGGAGGCTTTCCATCCTGAACGTTCTTTTTAAGATCTTCCTGAACGACAGGTGTTTTTGATTTTTTTAGCATGACATTTAACTCACCTGAAGGTTCAAGTATGGCGAAATTAACGTCAGACAAAGCAAAGACATCTTTTTTCCGCAAAAGTTCCATCAATTCATCAGTTGTATATCTTTCTTTTTTCAGGTTCTTTTCTATGATTTTTCCCTGTTGAATAAATACGGTCCCCTCTCCTTCAACCAGGTCTCTAACCTTTTTACTTTTTAATGATAAGTAGTCTACTAACAGCGGAATGGAGATAAATGATACGATGCCAAGCACGCCATGCAGAAACTGACGGTCCAGTCCTGTAATGACTTCTGCTCCAATACTCCCAACGGTGATCCCCGTTACATATTCAAAGAAAGACAGTTGGGAGATCTGTTTTTTACCAAGCAGCTTGGTGCAGACAAAAAGTACAAGAACCATCAGAAGGCCTCTGATAATCACTAACAGCCAGTCACTCATGAATGTCTCTCCTTTAAATCATTCAATTCTTTTTCCATTCTTGAAATCTCTTCATAGATATCAGCATACTCAAGCATTTTATCTTTATCTTCAATCCATTTTTGTATCATGAAAAGCTGCTGCTCAAGCTGTTCAATTTTTTTTTGCACTCAGGTCACATCCTTTATGTATTATCTTTTCCAAATCTGATTTCAGGCATACAAAAAACCGGCTGGGTCAGCCGGTTTTAAATGCTATCGATTATCTATTTTCTCAGGATACATATCATGATTCATCAGTCTGTGATAAGCCATTTCCTCATATTTCGTTCCAGGCTTACCGTAGTTGGTATAAGGATCGATCGAGATGCCGCCCCGTGGTGTGAATTTACCCCATACTTCAATATAGCGAGGATCCATCAGTTCAATCAGATCATTCATAATGATATTCATGCAATCCTCATGGAAGTCTCCGTGATTTCTGAAGCTGAAAAGATATAATTTCAGTGATTTACTCTCTACCATTTTTTGATCAGGGATATAGCTGATATAAACCGTTGCAAAATCCGGCTGATTCGTTTTTGGGCAGAGTGATGTGAATTCCGGGCAGTTGAATTTCACAAAATAATCTCTATTTACGTGCTTATTATCAAATGCCTCAAGTACTTCAGGGGCATAATCGAATGAATAAGGTACATTCATTTCCCCTAACAGATTTACGCCTTCAAGCTCTTTCTCATTACGTCCTGACATGTGTATTACCTCCATATATAAGTTCAGAAAAATACTGATCTTTAATTATTATATTTGTTGATAAAGCCCATTTTTATTTATGCACAGCTGATGATTGCAGCGGAAATCATCAGCCAACTTTAACAAGGACTTATTTTAAACACGCAGAAAAAGCATCATCCCAGATGCTTTTAACCTGTAAGATTATTTTACTGACTGCTTAACCCAAAAGCAAGGTCAGCGTTTTTTAACAGGGATGCCGATCTTCAGAGTAGGTGACATTTTATAAGGTACATCATATGCACCGTATACTTCAATATGATCCAGCCCATTCTGCTGAACCTGAAGCCCCTGCTCAACAGCCCACTTCATTAATTTTTCATAGCTCTTCCAGGCGTGCTGGCCCTTATGCTCTGTTACCACATAGTCATGGGACGGCACAATAATTCTGTACATTTCAGAAGGAAACGCAGTGTTTCTGAATGCTTCTGTTCCAAAATAATACGTAAAGCCCCCCGGCATGTCTTGATAAGATAAACCGATGAAATCTGAGTTTTCCTGTGCAATTCCCATACTTAATAACCTGTCACGGGCTTCTTCCATCACAGGAAAGATATCTCCATGTGCAGCTGCCTCATAAGTACCTGTCCATTTCATGCCAATAAAATAAAAGCTGGATTTCCTTACGATTTCAAAGTCAGCCATTGTTGCACTCCTTTCATACGGAAGCGATTATTCTTATATTTTAGCAAATTCTGAATACTTTTGGTTAACTCAGGCACATTATTTTTATTAAACAATCGTAAAATATGTTATTTTTATGCTATAAACGGCTTAGAATCTGCTAAATGGGGTGGAGAGATGAAAAAGAAAAGTTGGGTGATGCTGATTCCTGGTGTGATTTTGATCGGTACCATCATCTTTTTTGTATTCTCAGATGAATTGCTGAACCGTTCATATGGAAGTGAAGCAAGTAATGCAGCTGATTTCGCACCAAATGAAGAGGTTGCGATTTTTGCAGGCGGCTGTTTCTGGTGCATGGAGCCTCCTTTTGAAAAGCTTGCAGGGGTAAGAGACGCAGTGTCCGGCTACACGGGTGGAGATGAAAAAAAACCTGAATATAGAGAAGTCGAAGCGGAAAGTCCATACGCTGTTAATTATACCGACGAAGAACTACGTGACATGCTGACAGATATTCAGTATGAGGTGACTCAGGAAGACGGTACTGAGGAAGCTTTTAACAACGAATTTGATGGATTTTATGAAGACGGCATCTATGTTGATATCGTCTCAGGGGAACCACTATTCAGTTCAAAGGACAAATACGATTCACGGACCGGCTGGCCTTCATTTACAAAGCCGCTCATACCTGAGAATATCGTTGAAGTTGAAGATCCGGGTATTTTCGGTATGAGAATTGAAGTCAGAAGTAAATATGCTGACTCACACCTCGGGCACGTCTTTGAAGATGGTCCCGAACCGACTGGACTTCGTTACTGCATGAACTCAGCAGCAATGCGCTTTGTTCCGGCAGAAGATCTTGAAGAAGAAGGGTACGGGGAATTTTCGTACCTATTTGAATCTTAATTCATACAGCGATTTGTCTAAAAATTAGACAGATCGCTGTTCTTTTTTATAAAATAGAAATAAGTTACGCTAAGGAGGATACATATGACACTATTATCGGATATTCTGACATTTAACGAAACGTTTGTTGAAGAGAAGCAGTACGAGCCTTATGTAACAACGAAAATCCCGAACAAAAAACTTGTGATTCTCACTTGTATGGACACAAGACTGGTAGAGCTTTTACCGAAATCAATGAACGTTAAAAATGGTGATGTGAAAATGGTGCGTAATGCAGGCGCTGTCATCACTCACCCATTCGGAAGTATTATGAGAAGTCTGCTTGTCGCAATTTATGAATTACAGGCTGAGGAAGTACTTGTCATCGGTCACTATGACTGTGGCATGAGTGCAGTCAACAGCCATGAAACAGTTGAAAAAATGAAAGCGCGCGGTGTGTCAGAAGACGTGCTGGGTACACTTTCTTATTCAGGCATTGATATTCACGGCTGGCTAAAAGGCTTTGATGATGTAACAGAAAGTGTGAGAAACAGCGTGGAAATGGTGAGGAACCACCCGCTGATGGATAAAAACGTTCCGGTTCACGGACTAGTTGTGGACCCGAGTAACGGTAAGCTTGATTTAGTTGAAGAAGGATATGCAAAATAAAAAAATGTGCGCGGATCGCAATCCGCACACATTTTTTACTTCACTTCTTTTTGGACAGTCCAGGTATGAAAAACAGTTGTAAAACTGCCTTCTGCTGATGGACTGCAGGCATATAATCCAAGCTTTACAGGTCCATTCGGTTCATCTTGGAGCCTTGTAATTCTGAGCTGTTCAAATTCGTCTTCAGGATTCGATTTTGCCCATATACGGTAGTCCCCACCGGCACGGGTCACTTTAAAAGTCAAAGTGATCTCTCCATCAGGCGTAGGGAAGTTTTTGGATGACCAGTCAGAATAGCCGTTATTTGTCGCTACTGAGCCAAGATATGAGTATTTTTCAGGTACATATTCAAGCGATACCTTCATCCAGCAATCATCAGAAACCAAAATGATCAATCCAGCCTGATCGTAGCGCTCTTTAGGATCTTTCATGGTAAGTATGACTTCTGTTTCAAAAGCACCGAGCAATTCTTTATAAAAAGCATGACCATTCATCTGATCAAAGCCATAGAACGTTTTTCTCCAGAAATCAGTCTTCGGCTGCGTAGTGATGCTGAGCTCATTATTATGAAGAGTCCACTCCTCAGGCTGATTCAGCCAGCAACAGTCCTTTCCCTGATCATCCAGTAGTGAAAGCATGGTTAGGGCTCCTTTCGGTATGGATCTAACTTCATGTTTACCCATAAAGTCAGCTCCATAACACATGCACAGGAACTATTTTACAAGATCATGCTTAAAGGCATAAATGACTGCCTGCGTGCGGTCCTGAACTTCAAGCTTTCCGAGAATATTACTGACATGTGTTTTGACTGTCTTCAGTGCTATGTAAAGCTCATCTGCAATTTCCTGATTTGTTTTTCCCTGTGCAATCAGCATCAGGATCTCAAGCTCTCTGCCGGTCAACTCTTCGTGAAGCTTCACTTCTTTTGTTCTCATCCGCTGCATAACTTTTCCTGTCACTTCAGGCTCAAGCACCGTTTCACCATAATGCGTTTTTCTGATCGCATCAGCAATCTCACTTGCCTTTGAAGTTTTCAAAAGGTAACTGACCGCTCCTGCTTCAAGTGCGGGATACACCTTATCATCATCGAGAAAACTTGTTACAATCATAATTTTCGCTTCAGGCCATTGTTCAATAATTTTTGCAGTTGCTTCTATTCCGTCCATTCTTTTCATCACGAGATCCATCAGAATGATATCCGGCCTTAGTTCAAGTGCCAGTTCAACTGCCGGCTCACCATCATCACATTCCCCCACAACCTCAATATCTTTTTGTGAGGATAAATATGATCCTACTCCTATTCTGACCATCTCATGATCATCTACAAATAATACACGAATCATGTCAGCCCCTCCTTTCCTTCAAAAGGTACTTTAATTTCAAGCCTCGTGCCCTGATCAGGCAATGAAACAATTTTAAACGTGCCGCCAATTTCAGCAGCCCTTTCTCTCATGTTATTCAACCCATATGAACCTGCTTTATCTTCAGATAGTTCAAATCCTTTTCCATCATCCGATACTCTCAGGATTACTGCCCCGTCCCTTAGAATACATAAAACATTCAGCATGGAGGCTTCAGCGTGTCTCAATGTATTTGAAATGGATTCCTGCAGAATTCTAAAAAGGTGGTCTTCAATTCCGCGTTCAATTTCCATCGGCTCTGCTTTCCACGAGATATCCAATGGAACCTTTTGCTTCAGTTCGACTAATAATTCATCAATGCCTTCAGAAAGCGTCTTTCCTTTTAAGGCAGCCGGTCTTAAATGCAATAAAAGTGCTCTCATCTCCACTTGAGACTGATGAATCATTTTCTCAACCATTTGAAGCTGACGGTTTTCAGGTTCAGTTTCATTAATTGCTGACATCAGCATGGATGCAGCGAATAACTGCTGACTGACTGAATCATGAAGGTCACGCGCGAGCCGCTGTCTTTCAAGTGATACCATCTCCTGAATCTTCTGTTCCTGCTGCTCCACCTTTTCACTGGCCAGCCGCTGATTCATTTTGACCTGCTCATTCCACATACGCTGCAGGTCAGATACTTTATCAGCAAGTCTTGAAAATTCAGCAGTCTGTGGCTGTTCAGTCTTTGAAAATGCGCGTCCCTGTCTCAGATCATCCACCTTCTGCTCAATTGACACCACCTGTTTTTTCATACCGCCACTTTGAATCACACCCCATAAAAAACCGATTAACAGCAGCTGGATCAGTAAAAAGAAAATAAATGGAACATCAAGAATTGTGACATTCCATAGCATCCCCCACTCCTCAGGCGGAAAAAAAATCACATATAACCCAAGTGTCATCAGCGCACTGAAAAGGCTGATACTGACCGCGTGCAATACAACTTTAGCCGTCATACGCGCCTCACCTCAATATCTCCAATCCATACTGATGAAAGGATCGTACATTTCTGGCGGGCAGCTTCATAGTCTTCAGTCTGATAGACAACATTTTCATTCCACAGCCTGGCTGAATAGGAAGATAAAATAGAGGCTTCTCCGGCAAGAGCCGAGTGCTGCACGGAAATCTCAAGTTCATAAGGGATGAGTATGGTGATCTTACCAGCAACATTTCGAAGTGATATAAAAACCTCTCTTTCCGGAAGAACAGTATTACTCAGATCGATCTGAACGTCCCCGATCCCGTTTTGAAGGTGAATGTTTTCCCATTCATATGAATGATCGGGTGTTTCATGTGAACCAACCCACTGATTTAAAAAGAAAGGTCTTTTTGTAACAAATAATTGTTCTTTCCCGTGATTCTTTTGTTCTGTTTTCATAACAGGCTCAAAGGTCAGCGGGTTCTTTTTTGTTTCCATATATTTTAAAATAAGATTGATAATGAGTATGACAAATAGAATGCGGAGGGTCACCATTGAGAGAATGGCCGTCAGCAGCATGATTGCACCGACACCAACCAGTATTTTTCCGTACATGTGCTGCCAGGCCTGTTTCCCGAAGTATAGCAGACCGCCTGAGAGCACCAGGGAGAAAATCATTCCACTATTAAATAAGACAATTTCAACTAACACAATGATTAAACCTGCTGTCAGCCAATTGGATAGTGACATTTGTCTAAGTTTTTCCATTCAGTCCACCTCCCTGTCATTCTATTCTATCGATTCGTCTGTGATTCAGAAAGAGTAAATTCGGGAGAAGGTGAAATACCCGCTCCCGACAACCTATTGTTTTAGCTTACTTAAGATTGGCTGATGATCTCCGCTTCAGGGGGACGCTTTCCGCGGCCGGGCGGTGAGCCCGCAGGCTTCGCCATGCTCGGTCTCACACGTCCCTTCCTGCCGCAGGAGTCGCCCCCTTACGCTCCCATCATCAGCTGTGAAAAAATATTATTTGGTTTCAATAAAGTTATTGCTTTAGCTGCTCTATCTGCTCATCAATGGACAGCTCTTCTTTTTTCTCAGCATTTTCTTTTAGATGTTTTTCGATCTGTTCGTAGCGACGGTCTTCATCTGTTATTTCTTTAAGAGGTGCTGACTGTTTTTCACCGGTTACGGCATTTTCTTTTGCCATGTATTCAAGGAGCTTCAGTTCCAGATCCTTTAATCTGAATGTATGTTCTTCAAGCTGAAGCTCAAGTTTCTCCAGCTGTGCATTTGCTTCTGACATTGTTTTTTCCAGACGCTCAGCGCGGTCGCTGTAAAAATTATATTCACGAAGCGCAGCTGCTGCCAGTGATTCTTCACCCGCTTCTTCTGCAAGCTGAACGTGCTCTTTACGCTTTGCTGCCATTGACTTTGCGTGAGAATATTCTTTTTCGAACTCTCTTTTTAAAAGCTCCTGGCGCTCTGTCAGCTGTTTTGCTTTTTTCACAGAAGCCTGGCATTCTTTGATTTCACGCTGGATTTCACTTACAGGGTTCGACTGTTCTCTATTCCACTTTGACTCGAGGATGTCCTGCTTGATTACTTCAGTTATTTTTGTCAGTACGTTTGTCATGTTGATCGTCTCCTTTTAGGTTTATTGGTTTAATATGTTGGCGTCTGATCTACGTTCCAGGCGGACGCTTTCCGTGGCTGGGCGGTGAGCCCGCAGGCTTCGCCATGCTCGGTCTCACACGTCCCTTCCTGCCACAGGAGTCGCCGCCTTCCACTTCGATCAACGCTGTAGTGAAGAAATTCATTAGAATATTAAAGTTAAACTGATTTCTTTTTTAGTTCCTGCCACTGCTTTTCAAAGTATGAAAAGTCGCTGACTGCTTCTTCGTTGTTCCACTTTTTCCATACGATATAAAGTACGTAGACTGCGATGACACCGAGGATTGCCGGAACGTTGAATACGGCTGACAGACCGGCGATTGCTGCAACGATTGCTGATGTGATTTTCACCCAGGTTTTATTGCTTGAGAAATACCATTTCACACCGATGTAAGTAATCAGCAGGCTGACTGCGAGTCCTGCGATCGACCCGAGATTTGATAGTGCGACGATTGCAGCTGTGATCCCAATGACTGTTAACCAGAATTTGTTCATGTTGTTGCCTCCTTTGTTATTTGTAACCTAAGTGTACGTGGATTATCGTTTTGCCGACAGGAGCCTCGGCTTGATTTTGGCATAGGACCTGAGGCGTAGATGTTCTTAAGACAAATTAAAAACCGCCTCCATAAAAGAAGCGGTTCATCGATTAATTTTATTGATCAGCCTGCCGAGTACCCGGTCCCAAAAGGGCTTTCCCTTTCAAAAATCCTCCTCAAGCATGCTGTATAGATAATGATCTTCCCAGACACCATTGATAAACAGGTTCTTACGCAGCGTCCCTTCTCTGATCATTCCTACTTTTTCAAGCACCTTTTGTGATGCTTCATTTTTAGGTGACACCATTGCTTCAACCCTGTGAAGACCGAATTCCCGGAATGCAAAGCGCAGCGCTGCTTCAACTGCCTCTGTCCCGTACCCCTGCTTTGTATGATGTTCATCAAGGGAGTAGCCGATGTACGCTGAGGCAAAAGGCAGTCTCCTGATTGAATAGATCGATACACTGCCAATCAGCCGGTTTGTATCACTGTGATAGATCCCCCAGCTGTATTCTTTCCCAAGACGCTGGGCCTGCCTTGCTTCTGCTAGCTTCTCAAGCTGTGCTTCACGTGTATAAAATGGTTCAGGATGCTTCGGTTCAAAAATCGTCCAAAACTGCTTATTGCGGATAAGCAGGTCTACAAATTCATCAATATCCTGTTCTGTAAGCGGACGAAAGTAAAGCCGACTGCTTTTTAATAGCACCATATACGTTCTCCCCATTTCAAGATTCTATATTAAGTGTATACCCATGAAGCAAAAAGATCGACTGTTGACATGTAAAAAAATTCGAAAATATTTTGATGGTTTGTGCATGTGCCGTGTACACGTGTTCAATTACTGCTGGGGGTGATGCAATTCACGGGCCGGATGATTCAATTGTCAGAAGAGATGAATCGATTCCGGCTCGTCTACATAGAGCTGATTCCATTACCTTGAGCTGTGGATTAATTATTGCCGGCGCTGAACCATATATCTCCGCTCCTGATCCAATTAACCACGCCGCATTCTGCCGCTCTGCACTCTTTTCATGCAAAAAAAAAGACCAGGGCCCAAACCCTGGTCAAAAGTCTATCTTATTCAGAAGTCAGTCGTACAAACTCCTCCGCATCCTGAATACAAAGCTCAATGCCTTTCATCCAGAACGCTTCAGTAGTGATGTCTTCGCCAAGATGCTTCATTGCAAGATCCTCTGTCGTCATCACAGCTGTATCACGAAGCAGTGCCATATACTTCTCTTCATAGGCTGTACCCTCTTCAAGCGCTCTTGCGTAAACGCTGAGTGAGAACAGGTAGCCAAATGTATAAGGGAAGTTATAGAACGGAACGCCTGTAATATGGAAGTGCAGCTTTGAAGCCCAGAAGTGCGGTTCATTGTCAGTTACTGCACCGGCATACGCTTCTTTCTGCGCTTCTACCGTCAGTTCGTTCAGACGCTTCGCTGTCACAAACCCTTCTTTACGCTCTTCATAAAAACGCTGTTCAAAAATAAATCTTGAATGGATATTCATGAAAAATGCAATGCTTCTTGACACCTTATCTTCTAAAAGCGCTGCCTGCTCATCCTTTGTATCCGCCTCTTTCACCGCTGCATCTGATACAATCATTTCAGCAAAAGTGGAAGCAGTTTCCGCTACGTTCATTGCATAGCGGCGATTTAATGGATCCATCGGACGCAGTGCATACGTATGGAATGCATGTCCAAGCTCGTGTGCAAGTGTTGCCACGTTAGACATTGAGCCGCTGTATGTCATAAAGATTCTTGACTGCTCACTGAGTGGGAATCCTGTACAAAATCCTCCAGGGCGCTTGCCGGCACGGTCTTCTGCTTCAATCCAGCCGTCTTCAAAGGCCTTTTCAGCAAAAGCAGCCATTTCAGGTCCAAACTTTTTAAAGTGTTTTAAAATAAATGCTGCACCTTCATCATATGAAAGCTTCTTCACACTTTCAGAGATCGGGGCACCGATATGCGCCCATGACATTTTCTCAAGGCCAAGCAGCTTTGCTTTATGATCAAGGAATTTCACGAATGCATCCTTGCTCTTACTGATCGCGCCCCACATTGCGTCAAGCGTCTCAGGCTTCATACGGTTGTACTCAAGCGGTTCTTTCATAAAGTCATCCCAGCCGCGCTTTTTATACATCGCAAGACGGTAGCCGCCAAGGTGATTCAGCGTTTGGGCAAAAAGATTTTCATTTTTTGACCATGCTTCCTCAAGCTTCTGGTGAACATCTTCTCTCACTTTTGGATCCTCGTGAGATCTCAGGTTGTTCGCCTGACCGACAGATAACGTCTTCACTTCGCCGTCCACTTCAATTTCGATCGACATTTCTGATACAAGGGCATTGTACATCTGTCCCCAGCCGTGATAACCATCAACGCCAAGCGCACTGATCAGTCCTTCCTCAGCTTCTGATAATTTATCCTTTGCTGCTTCACGCCATTCTGTCATAATAAATGTATATTCCTTCAGCCCATCATCTTCAAGCAGCTCATCCCATACCTGATCCTCAGTTTTAGAAAGCTTCTGCTGGAATGCCTGGAACGCTGCACTAAAGTCAGCCCCCATCGATGTGACCTTCCCGCGAATCACACCGGCACCCGTATCATTCATATCCTGCGCTTCAAGACAGCTTGCAAACGCACCTGCCTGCCCGAGTCCCATCATAATGCCTTTTGCTTCCTGGATATGCTGATACACAAGATAACTGCTCTCAGAAGAAGCAGGCGTCTGGAACTGCTCTATCTTTTTAGCAAAAACCTCAATTTTTTCTCCATATGTATGTAAATGCTGTTTCAATTCCTCTGATTCACTTCCACCTTTAAAAAACACATCTAAATCCCATGTTTCCGGATACGTCGCTGTAGACATTGTCATTCCCCCTGTTTTAAATATTCTGAACACTGCATGTACTATCTTAACACAATACTTCGCCATTCGAAACACTTACTTTCTCCTCACTAACTCCTATAGAATTCATGATAAAATAATAGAATGCATGGATTTGATTTGTTGAGCGATAATTTATTACTTATATTGTCTAATTCCAGACTATCTTATATGCACAGCGAAAATCGGAGTGGCAGGCGGCGACTCCTGTGGCAGGAAGGGACGTGTGAGGCTTATGACGAAGCCTGCGGGCTCATCGCCCGGCCACGGAAAGCGTCCGCCTAAAACGCAGATCTTTCGCCCATGGTTACAAAGCTAAATTAAGCACCATCAGAAAGGATGATTCACCATGATGAATGAGGCACAGCAAGTCCTCCATACATACTTCGGTTACGACTCGTTCAGACCCGGACAGGACCGGATGATCGAGTCCATACTTGACCATAAAAACGCACTTGGTATTATGCCCACAGGCGGAGGGAAATCCCTCTGCTATCAAATACCCGGCCTAGTCATGGAGGGAACAGCACTTGTCATATCACCACTGATTTCACTCATGAGAGATCAGGTTGATGCATTAAATGAGAACGGCATTTCCGCCACTTATATTAACAGTACACTATCTGCTGCCGAAACGAGAGAGCGCCTGCAGAACTTGCGTGAAGGGCGCTATAAATTTGTCTATGCAGCGCCTGAACGGTTTGATTCCGCATCCTTCTTCAATGCAATCTCAGATATCGACCTGTCACTGATTGCTTTTGATGAAGCGCACTGTATTTCCCAGTGGGGTCATGATTTCCGTCCAAGCTACCGGACAATCGTTGACACCATCAGACTGCTGCCAAATTTACCTGTTTTAACTGCACTCACTGCAACTGCAACAGATAAAGTGATTCAGGATATTACTGATCTGCTGTCCATTGATCCTCACCACATCGTTAACACAGGTTTTGCACGTGATAACCTGTCCTTTCACGTTGTAAAGGGTGCTGACAAGCATTCATTTTTAACAAGCTTTTTAAAAGAAAAGCAGGATGAGACAGGGATTATTTACACCGCTACCAGAAAAGAAGCGGATCAGCTGACTGGCTGGCTGAATCAGCAGAATGCGAGTACTGTCTGCTATCATGCCGGACTGTCAGAGGATGATCGAAATGAAGCGCAGCGTCAGTTTATTTATGATGAAGCGAAGCTGATTGTTGCGACAAATGCATTTGGCATGGGGATTGATAAGAGTAATGTGCGATTTGTCATCCACTATCAGCTGCCAATGAACATGGAATCCTACTATCAGGAAGCAGGTCGTGCCGGGCGTGACGGGGAGCCTGCAGATTGTTACCTCCTCTACAGCCCGCAGGATTCCATGCTTCAGAAATTTTTAATTGAACAATCCATTGCAAACGAACGAAAGCGCAATGAGGAATATGCGAAGCTTCAGCAGATGATCAACTATTGTCACAGTCACAGCTGTCTGCCCCGCTTTATTCTTGAATACTTTGAGGATCATCAGATGACAGCGGACTGCGGTCACTGCAGCAGCTGCCTTGACAGCCGCGAGAAAACAGACCGTACGCGTGAAGTTCAAATGATCCTTTCAACGGTTAAAAGAATGGGTGAGCGCTTCGGAACAGGAATGACTTCAAAAGTTTTGAAGGGCTCACGCAATAAAAAACTGTTAGAAGGCGGTCTAAATCAGGTCACCACATATGGACTGATGAGCCAGAAGTCAGAAAAACAGATTACTGAACTGATTCAGCTACTAATTGCTGAAGGCTACCTCGCATTAGAAGGCGGTCAGTACCCGATTTTAAGATTAACGCAGGATGCGGTTCCCGTGTTAAAAGGTGAGCAGGCAGTCTGGCTCAAATCCGGATTTCAGCTTCATCAGCAGCAGGCTGATTATGATGAGCCACTATTTGAAGAGCTGCGAAAAGTGCGTTCAATGCTTGCAAAAGAGCATGCAGTTCCGCCTTACGTAATCTTTTCAGATGCGACACTCCGTGAAATGGCCCAGCACTATCCGGAAACTGAAGCTGAGATGCGCATCATCAAAGGGGTCGGTGAACGAAAGCTTCAATCGTACGGAACACCGTTTACAGAAGTCATTGCAGCCTATACAAAACAGCATGGCAAAAACAAAAACATGGTCCCGGCACCTGACCAGTCTCAGGCGCCAAAGCAGCCTGAAGTGACTGCAGAC
The DNA here is from genome assembly GCF_044789845.1 of Jeotgalibacillus malaysiensis. Taxonomy (NCBI): domain Bacteria; kingdom Bacillati; phylum Bacillota; class Bacilli; order Caryophanales; family Caryophanaceae; genus Jeotgalibacillus; species Jeotgalibacillus malaysiensis. The sequence continues at coordinate 1,148,656 of NZ_CP085252.1, read as the reverse complement.
CCTGATCAGCCAAGTCACCTGTTCACTTACGAGTTATATCAGGACGGGAAAACTATTTCAGAGATTGCAAAACTCCGAGCACTTACAACGCAAACAATTGAGCGTCATCTGCAAAAGGCATTTGAAGAAGGTCACCCGCTTGATTTTGAGAAGTGGTTTGATGAAGAAACCGAACAGTTAATTCTGTCCACAAGAGAACAAGTGGACGTTCCGGGGCTTAAGGCGTTAAAAGAGGCTTTGCCTGAGGAAGTGAGCTATCTGCAATTAAAAATGACGCTTGTAAAAAACCAGCTCGTCTGAAGGATTTTTTTCTGTTTGAAGGGAATAGAACACAGACAGGAGGTTTTAACATGAAACAGTTTTGGCTCAATTTCATTGCGCTTGCAGCTGTCATTACCGTTAATGCACTGGCAAACATACTTCCGATTAACGGACAGACCACAGGCGAAATTTCAAATCGGCTGAATGTATTATTCACACCGGCCGGTTATGTGTTTTCTATATGGGGACTGATCTACATACTGCTTGGCTTGTGGGTATTAAAAGGTGCTTTTAAGTCTCAGAGAAAAAGAGAAGTCTATAAATCCACTTCCTTTATGTTTCAGATCAGCTGCCTTTTAAATATTTCATGGATTCTGCTGTGGCACTATGAATTCTTTCCTGTATCAGTCGCGGTGATTGTTGGCTTACTCATCTCAATCATTATTATTTACGCAAAAATCAAGCAAACAAAGTACAGTTTCTTTGACATCCTCCCCTTCTCTGTTTACATGGGCTGGGTCAGTGTAGCAACCGTTGCCAACACGGCTTACACCTTGAATGAAGCCGGCTGGGATGGGCTCGGCATCTCATCACCAATATGGACTATTGCCCTGCTATTGATCTCAACAGCACTGGCGCTTGGGATCCGCTACAAAGAAAGCGACTGGATTTACCCGCTCGTTTTTATATGGGCATTTATCGGGATCGGTGTACAGAATGAAGGTGAAGAATCTGCAGTCGTATTCACAGCTTATGTGCTCAGTGCAGTGATTTTTATCGGCCTGTTCGTTTTCCGCAAAAAGAAAAAATCCAGCTACAGCAGCAGGACACTAACTTTTAAATAATGACCGGGGCATTTCCCTCTCAAATAGGTTAGAATAGTGAAAGAAGATTTTTTGAAGAGAGGTTTTATGTTGGACGGGCAATTATTATTCGCAATGTTTTTGATCACACTTCTCGTGGGACCAATACTAATGACAATTTCAATCGTTTTCGGTTTAAGAAAAAATGTTAAATGGCTCTGGATCACAAACGTGGTCTTTCTGATCTTCACCTTCATTATTTCAGCTTATTACCTGCTGCAGATTGATCAGATCGCCACACAGAATCCCACGCCTGGAGGAACGGGGGTCCTTGTGATGCTATTAATCTCATCATGGATTTCTGTCCCGACAGCCCTGTCATTCTTCCTGCTTGCAGCTGCGATTTTTATGCAGCAGCGTAAAAAAGCGAAGGAAATTCAATTATAAGAAAAAGGACTTGTGATCGTCACAAGTCCTTTTTCCTATGCTTTTTTAGATTCAGTTAGAATAATAGGCTCGCCTTTTGTGATTACAATCGTATGCTCGATCTGTGCCACTAGGCTGCCATCCGGTGTCTTATACGTCCAGCCGTCATTCTGCTCTTCAACAAAGTCAGCCCCTGATGAAATAAACGGTTCAAATGCAAGGACCGTACCTTCTGTTAATAATTCGTTATCCCACGGATCATGATAGTTCAGGATATGGTCCGGTGCTTCATGAAGAGACTTTCCGACACCGTGTCCTGTCAGATTCGTAATGACCCGATAGCCGTTTTGTCTGGCAACACGTGAAACAGTTTTCCCAAGCTGGCTCTTTTTAGAACCGGCTTTTGCCTTTTTCAGCGCCAGTGTAAAAGCTTCTTCTGCTGTTGCACACAGTTTTTCAAGCGCTGCATTCTCACCTACAACAAATGAAATGCCTGTATCAGCAAAGTAACCATCCAGAGAGCCTGAAACATCAATATTCACAAGGTCCCCTTCTTTAATGACACGGTCACCAGGGATGCCGTGCGCAACTTCGTCATTTACACTGATACATGTATAGCCAGGGAAATCATATTCACCTTTAGGGCCTGAAATGGCACCGTACTGTTCAAATTTCTGCTTACCGATTTCATCAAGCTCAGCGGTCGTTACACCGGGCTTAGTTGCTGCACGCATGTCATCGCGGATCTCAGCAACGATTGCGCCGATTTTTTTCAGCGCTTCTAATTCTTCGTTCGTTTTTACGATCATTCCGATTCTCCCCTTGCTTTATAATGGTTCACTATATCATATGTATGGTGTGGATTGCATGAAAGATGCTAGTTCTTGAATAACCGTTTAATCTGCGCTTCAGGGGGACGCTTTCCACGCGGCCGGCGGTGAGCCTCCTCAACGCTTCGCGCCTGCGGGGTCTCACCTGTCCTGCTTCTCGCGTTGGAGTCGCCCCCTTACGCTCCGATTAAACTATATATGTCTTCCTTTAAGATAGTAAAGTACATATCACGTTTGTAGTAAGTGATGAATATATCTAGACTGAAAATAAAAAAGAAGATGACGTTTTTGTCAAAAGTCATCTTCTTTTTTGTATTAAATTTAGGTTCATTGCAGCGTAAGGCGACGACTCCGGGACGAGTAGAGGGAAGCCGAGACCCCTGAGCCGAAGGCGAGGAGGCTTGGCAACCTCCGTCCGGAAAGCGTCCGCCTGAAGCGTAAATGAACCAGTTATTTAAGCCTATCAGGCACTTGTCATCTGACGGTTCGTTGCGACTCTTGGTACTGAGATCAGCAGTGTCGCAAGGACAATGGATGTCAGGATGAACGCAGGGCCCATGTATGAACCGTTGTAGCCAAGTGAGAACAGCCATGCCGGTACGCCTTCACTGCCCGATCCAAAGAAGATCACGCCGGCAAGAAAATGACAGATAAATCTCAGAAGTGCACCGATGAATACACCAGCTGTGATGTAGACGGCAGCTTTTTTCATTGAGCCTTCTTCAAGTGAACGCTTCACTACACCTGCAAAGAGACCCGCAAATCCAATCACAGTGAATGCCAGCGGATAATCAAGAATCCCCTGAACCGGATCAATAATATAGGCACCGAACATTGTCTGCAGCAGACCTACAAGAAATCCTGTTAACAGACCACCTTTTAAGCCCCAGCGAAATGCCATCAGGATAATTGGTACCATCACAAAACTGATTGAACCACCCTGTGGCCAGAGACTGAATGAAAACTGGTCAAGGATAATACCGATTGCTGAAAAAATCGCAACCTCCACTAAAAATAATAACTTTTTACGCTCCATATGTCTTCCTCCTTTTGCGAAATCGATGCAGCTCGCACAGAGGGGAATTCAACGGGCCACTCCATACAAAAAGGGTCCCGGGGATAGAAACCCAGAGACCCTTGAAAAGTCCGTTTCCATCCACATTCCTGCGTAAGCATTAACTTACAGGTTCGAAGGGTCTGAACAAATCCGTTCACTCTCAGCCTATATGGCTCCCCTTGTGGAAATTGCATCTATGAACATTGTAACTTATATTCTGAATCATGTCATCTCCCCAACTTTTTGTATGCTATACTATAACACGTCTAATTTACTAAAAAAGGAGGTTCCTGGATCATATGCAATGGTTAAAAAGAAGATTTATCGGCGGCAGAATTTTAAAGACAGGTGTTGCAGTGTTTTTAACTGCGCTGATCTGTCAGCTGTTTAATCTGCCAGTTGTTTTTGCTGTCATTACAGCGATTGTAACGATTGAGCCGACAGCTGCCGATTCAATCAAAAAGGGAATAATCCGTTTCCCTGCATCTGCGATCGGGGCCTCCATTGCGATGCTCGCCACCTTCCTGCTCGGGGATACGGCGATTACATATACAATTTCGGCAGTGCTGACGATCTGGATCTGTTATAAACTGAAGCTTGATGCAGGAATGCTGGTTGCGACACTGACTGCGGTTGCGATGATTCCAGGGACAGAAGATCACTTTCTGCTTGAATTTGTTAAAAGACTTGGCACAACAGGAATCGGCATTTTAACTTCCACACTCGTTAACTTTTTACTGATGCCGCCAAAATATAAGGATCAGATCATTTCACTCATTTCTGATTCACAGGCTAAACTCACCCAGCTGCTTGCTGAAAGAATGAATGAGCTGCTGGATCAGAAAAACTCACCTATGAATCTTGAATCCGCATCCAACCAGCTGCGTACTCAGCTAGACCGGGCAGATATGTTCTGCAGATTTCAGCTTCAGGAATGGCACTATCATTCTTATAAACGGGAGGAAATGAACGAAATCCAGACGCTGCAAAAAAAGATTTACCTGCTGAGACAGCTGTCTTTTCATTTAGCAAATCTGATTTCACTGCCTTCAGATGATGCACCTGAATGGTCTGTTGAAGAAAAACAGGCAGTCCGCACACTCATTTCACAGCTGAACAACCGGATTATCAGAACCGGTGAACAGGAGCCGATGGATGCAGATGCACTTGCGCTGCTGCGGCATGAGCTCAAGGGTGAGACGGACGAAGAAGAGCTGCCTGATAAAAGTTATATTTATTTTGAATTATTAACGATTCATGCGCTGCTAAAAAAGCGCAGATCGTTTGTAAAGGTACCGAGTGCGAGGCCGGAGGAACTTTAATAGATGGACATGCGAAAAGCCGGGGAGCAAATCCCCGGCTTTTTTGGTTGGCTAAAACATGTTTCGGTGGTGAGTCAATAGTCCTGAAGTGTCGAAGTGTACCTGTTAAACGTCGAACATCACTACGTTAACAGCGAACACCGCGCATTTACTCTCGAACATGCCTACTCAAACGCCGAACACCAGCGAACGAGCGTCGAACCACCATCCCACACACAACGCACAATTACATCACATTAAAATATCTCGCATCAGGATGCGCAAACACAATCGCTGACACACTCGCTTCAGGCTCCATCATAAAGCCGTCTGTCAGCTGAACGCCGATTTCTTCAGGGCTGATCAGCTTGAAGAGCTTTTCCTGATCCTCAAGCTCAGGACATGCCGGATAACCGAATGAAAAACGCTGACCGTGGTATTTGGCACTGAAGCGTTCCTGCATCGTGAAGTCAACAGGGTCCGGGAAGCCCCAGCGATCTCTCATTTGCTGGTGCAGCAATTCTGCGAATCCTTCTGCTGTTTCAAGTGCGAGCGCCTGAAGTGCATGGCTTTCCAGGAACCTGCCTTCTTCTTTATATTGCTGCGCTTTTTCACGGATCCCTCTGCCGGCTGTGACAGTAAAGAATCCTACATAATCCATTACGCCGCTCTCTTTTGAACGGAGATAATCTGCAAGACAAAGGTATGGTGCTCTCGGCTGACGCGGAAATGTAAAACGTTCAATCTCCTGACCGGTTTCAGGGTGATAGATAATGACGTCATTCCCTTCACTTTGAGCCGGGAAGAATTGATAGACAGCAGCCGGGGTGATGAGTCCTTCCCGCTTCACATCTTCAATCAGGCGATCCACTGTTTCTTTTACCATCAGCGTCTTTTCATCTTTTTCTTCAAGCAATCTTGAGATTTTTCCTTTTACACCTAAGTGGTGACCAAGGAGCATCTGCATATTAATATACGCTTCAACGTGAGCGACTGAATAAGAGTTGATCACGTGACGTTTCGTATCGTTCGGTACAAATACTTGAGCTTCTGCCACAGGCGGCTTTTCAAGGACACTGACTGCTGCTTCCCTAGCCGGTCTTGGTTCCTGGGACTGAAGCTTTTCCTGCTTCGCAAAGATTTCCTCACTCAGTTTTGCACGCTCGAGCTCATCCTGCAGCTGGTTGGCCAGGCTCAGTCCATTCATTGCATCTTTTGCATACAGCACAAGTCCATCGTAATGATTGGAGATTTTTGTATCAACAAACTTACGGGACAGCGCTGCGCCTCCGACAAGGATTGGAACCTCAAGACCTTTTTCACGCATATCGCCTGCTGTGATCACCATTTGCTGTGCTGACTTAACGAGTAGTCCTGACAAACCGACGATATCCGGCTTTTCGCGCTCAATGGCTTCGATTAATTCAGGCGGTGTTACTTTAATGCCAAGGTCGACCACGTCATAGCCATTATTACTTAAAATAATCTCAACTAGGTTTTTACCGATATCATGCACGTCACCTTTTACAGTTGCAAGAATGACTTTCCCTTTAGATGATGATTCATCAGATGCCTCCATGTGCGGTTCTAGGAAGGCAACTGCTGCTTTCATGACTTCAGCACTCTGGAGTACTTCAGCTACAATCAGCTGATTGTCATTAAAGAGTCTGCCGACTTCCTTCATTCCTGTCATCAGAGGCCCGTTAATAATAGAAAGTGGCTCATCAAATTCCTTTAGTGCGAGGTCAAGGTCAGGCAGCAGCCCCTCTTTTGTACCTTCCACAACATAATAAGCAAGCCGCTCATCAAGCGTCATATCAGGCAGATCAGATAATGTCTCTTTCTTTTTGCCACGGTAGAATGCTGTGAATGCCGCAAGTGTTTCATCTGTTGTATCAAATAACAGCTTTTCAGCCATTTTTACTTCTTCAGGATCAATCGAAGCAAAACGCTCCAGCTTCTCTGTATTCACAATCGCATAATCTAGTCCTGCGAGTGTGCAGTGATACAGGTAGACTGCGTTTAACACTTCACGGCCAACCGGGGGAAGACCAAATGACACGTTACTGACACCGAGCACAGTCTGGGTTTCAGGAAAAGCTTCTTTGATCAGGCGGATTCCTTCAACTGTGGCATTAGCTGAACCGATATACTGTTCATCCCCTGTGCCAACCGGGAATACCAGAGGATCAAAAATAATATCAGTCGGGTCAACACCGTAATCTTCGGTCAGGATTTTGTAGGAACGTTCAGCAATTTCAAGCTTTCTTTCAGCTGAAACCCCCATCCCTTTTTCATCGATCGTGCCGACAACGAGTGCAGCGCCGTATTGTTTAGCAAGCGGCACTACTGCATCAAAGCGTTCAAGTCCATCTTCAAGATTAATTGAATTAATGATTGATTTCCCCTGTGAATAGCGCAGCGCTTTTTCAATGACCGCTTCATCTGTCGAATCAATGACAAGGGGCACTTTCACTTTCTTCACAACTTCCTGCATGAAGACTTCCATATCCGCTTCTTCTTCACGGTCAGGGTCAGCGAGACAGATATCAATGACATGAGCACCTTTTTTCACCTGTGCACGTGCGATTTCTGAGGCCTCTTCAATTTTCCCTTCTGCAATGAGGCGCTTGAATTTACGTGAACCGATGACATTTGTACGCTCACCAATCATCAGTGGACGCATCGATGGGTCATCATAGATTAATGGCTCAATACCTGATACAGTATGTTCTTTTTTAGGCTTGTGCGTTCGCGGCTCATATTTTTCCATCGCTTCAGCAATGGCTTTAATATGAGCAGGCGTTGTTCCACAGCAGCCGCCCACAATATTCAGCCAGCCTTTTTCAGCAAAGCCGCTCAACTTTTTAGCAAGTGTTTCAGGTGTTTCATGATAGATCCCTTCTTCATCAGGCAGTCCGGCATTCGGGTAACAGCTGACATATGACTGATTGATCTCTGAAAGTGAACGGATATGATCCTGCATGAATTCAGGGCCTGTTGCACAGTTCAATCCGACTGATACAGGGTTCATATGTTCAACGCTGATATAAAAAGAGTCGATCGTCTGACCAGCAAGTGTTGTACCCATCGGCTCAATCGTCCCTGAGATCATCAACGGCAATTCTTTGCCCGTTACCTTAAAGGCATCCTGAATTCCAAGAAATGCACTTTTCACATTTAATAAATCCTGACTTGTCTCAATCAGCAGGAGATCTGCTCCGCCGTCAATTAAGCCTCTTGCCTGTTCTGCATATGAATCTTTCAGCTGTTCAAATGTCGCCCCACCAGTAACACTTAACGTTTTAGTCGTAGGTCCCATTGAGCCTGCAACAAAACGCGGACGGTCTTCTGTTGACCATTTAGCTGCTGATTTTTTAGCGATTTCAGCACCAAGTCTTGAGAGCTCATAGGCTTCAGAAGCGATATCATATTCTTCAAGGACAACGCTCATACTGCCGAATGTGTTTGTTTCCACGATATCTGCGCCTGCTTCAAAATAGGCATCGTGGATTGTTTCAAGCAGGTCAGGACGCGTGCGGTTCAGGTTTTCATTACACCCTTCAAGGTCCTCACCGCCAAAATCTTCTGCTGTCAGATTAGCATCCTGAAGCATCGTACCCATTGCACCGTCCATAATCAGGATTCTTTTTTTAAGCTGTTCATTGAATAATGTGCGCACGTTGGTTTCCTCCTCGCTTTGCCGCCTGCTCATTGGCATAGCGTGTTAGTTCTGCTGTCATTTCATAGCGCATAAATGGCGTGATCAGATAGATGCCATTAAATAGATCAAGCGCCGTATCAATCAGTGACTTCGTAATCGCAAGCCCTTCCTGATATGATTTTTCACGGTCACCGGACACTGCTGCCATCCGGTCTCTTACCTGATCAGTTAATTTGATGCCCGGCACTTCATTATGAAGGAAGTCAGCATTTTTACTGCTTGTCAGCGGCATCAGGCCAATGTATACAGGTTTCCCCAGATCCTTTACTGCTTCAGCCGTCTGAATCAGCTTTTCCTCAGAGAATACCGGTTGACTCATAAAGTAATCCGCGCCTGCTGAGATCTTCTTTTCCAGACGCTGTACAGCCCTTTCTACACTCCTTACATTTGGGTTAAATGCAGCCCCGATTGTAAATGAAGCTTTTTCACCTAAATCTTTTCCTGACATTGACATGCCGTTATTCAACTGCTGAATCATTTCGATCAGCTCAAATGAGGATACGTCATAGACTGAAGCTGCGCCAGGGAAATCCCCAACCTTTGTCGGGTCCCCTGTAACAGCCAGAATGTCATGCAGACCCAGCGTGTGAAGTCCCATCAGGTGACTTTGAAGCCCGATCAGGTTACGGTCTCTGCACGTCAGGTGAACAAGCGGACGGACGCCCTGCTGTTTAATCAGATAGCCTAGTGACTCATTGGAGACACGCGGGCTTGCAAGTGAGTTATCAGCAAGTGTAACGGCATCCGCACCGGCCTCACTGAGTGCTTTTGCACCTTCTATAAATTTATCGGTATAGAGCTTTTTCGGAGGGTCCAGTTCAACAATGACTGATTTCCGCTCTCTTACAATATCAGTGAGCGGCTCAGGAAGGTCCTTCTGTCTTGAGCGCAGCACAATTTTTTCTGCCTTCTCCACTCTTTTCTCAGTAATCGGGGCAAGTCCTTTAAGCGCCTGACTGAATGCTCTTACATGGTCCGGTGTCGTTCCGCAGCATCCTCCAAGGAGCCTGACTCCCTGCTCTCTGAATGCAGGTGCAACCTCTCCAAAATACTCAGCATTGTTACTGTACTGAAGTGAGCCTTCTGAGTAAGATGGCAGACTCGCATTTGGATAACAGGATAAATAAGCCTTCTCAGGAAGAGGTACCTGTTCAAGAGACTTAATCATGTGGAAAGGGCCTTGTCTGCAATTAAGTCCGACTACATCAGCTCCAAGCTGTTCAAGCTCAAGCAGTGCTTCAGCAACCGGTTTACCATTTTGCATCACATCAGGCTCCTGAACTGAAATATGCGCAATAATCGGCAGGTCCGTTTCTTTTCTGGCGATTTCAATGACCGCCGCCAGCTCTTCAAAATCGTAATACGTTTCAAATAACAACCCGTCTACTCCTTCTAACAGTAAACAGTAGAGCTGTTCTCTAAATGTCCGCTTGATTTCATTCAGGTCAATGGATTGCGGACGAAAGCTTCTGATCCCGCCGATTGTACCGAGAATGAAAGTATTGTCTTTCGCCGCAGCTTTAGCATTTTTGACAGCAGCAGTATTAATTTCTTTTACCTTTTCCTCAAGTCCGTAGCGCTCAAGCTTATGATAATTCGCTCCGTAGGTATTCGTCTGTATTACATCAGCACCTGCATCGATGTATGCCTGGTGAATCTGCTGAATATGTTCTGCATGTGACAGATTTAACTCTTCAAAGCACTGATCTGAACCATATGAATACAGGAGGGTTCCCATCGCACCATCACCAATCAGAATTCTTTGTTTCATTTCTTCGAGTAAGTTCATTTTTTCACCCTTCCTGATGTATCGAAATGCGGAAGGCGCTTGGTCAGCTCCGACAGGCATAAGACGCGGAGCGGAAAACGGGTGAACTTCCCCGTTTACCGATGCGTGGCTTATGACCCGAGGAGCTAGCGCCTGTAGCTGGACAACAAAAAAGCCTTCTATCAGCATAGATAAGAAGGCTTTAGACTACTAAGCTTCTTATCTTCCCTGCATGATTGCAGGATGGATTTAGCACCTTTTCACATATGTGTAGGTTGCTGAGGTTTCAACGGGCCTGTTCCCTCCGCCTCTCTTGATAAGAATCCACGCTATTCAATTAATTATGACAACTTTACAAGAAAGAAGGCTGTTATGTCAATAGGAGTAGTGATTAAAATACATTTAGGTAGATGATTTGGTATAAAAAAGAGGCTGAACATAATTGTTCGAGCCTTCTTAATCGTTTCGCTGCGCTTCAGGCGGACGCTTTCCGCGGCCGGTCCGGTGAGCCTCCTCAATGCTTCGCATTTCCGGGGTCTCACCAGGACCTTCCTGTCGCAGGAGTCGCCGCCTTACGCTCCACTACACTTAAGTTGTTAAAAAATATGATAGAGTTTCTTCTTTAATTCCCGGAAAAGGATTTAATCTAATGATGTAATCCCAGGCAGTCTCCATTCAACTTCTTCTTCACCGATTGTGCCGAAAAGTTTGAATGCAGTTGCTGCTGCTGATTCATATTGTAATGAGCCTTCAGCTGATTCTCCTGCAGCGATTGTCCATTCAGATACATCGCCATAAGCCGTTTTTTCTTCATCTGTCAGGTCAGTCAGTGTAAAGTCTTCTGACGATAAAGATACCTCTTCTTCACCGTTGTTTGTTACAGTCATTTTGATTTCATAAACACGATTTGTGTCATCGAGCTGTTCAGCAACACCTGTATCAGTAACAGTTACTGTCAGGTCACCTGATATTACCTCATCCCCAACGAGATAAAGCTCCGGTTCAGTGCTTTCTCCTTCAGCTGCTTCTTCCGTTTCTGTTGACGACTCTTCTGTTTCTTCTGCAGCTTCTTCTGTTGTCGCTTCTTCAGTTTCTGCAGGCTCTGACGAATCATCTGAGCAGGCTGCAAGCATAAGTGCCGCTGCCATTGCAGATACTAACCAAAATTTCTTCATATGGAAAACCCTCCTGAATATGTATGTAGGACTCCAGTATGATTCGTATATCGAAATAAATCAACCAATTACCTTTAAAAGGAAATAAGTTGTAATCTTCTCTATCTTCGCAATATTTTGTTAGAATGCATGTAAAGGAGAGATGAAGCATGTGCGGACGATTTTCTTTAGTAGAAGCAATGTATGATTTGCAGCAGTATTATCAGTTTGAAATGAGAGAGGATTTTCTCTACTCACCTAATCGGAATCTGTCACCGAGTCAGCAGGCTGCAGCGGTTGTGCAGTTAAACGGAAAATGTTATCCCGCCTCGTTCAGATGGGGACTCATTCCCCCTTTCGCAAAAGATGAAAAGATCGGTTATAAAACGTTTAATGCAAGATCTGAAACGGTTGCTGAGAAGCCAAGCTTTCGAAAAGCATTTGAATCAAAAAGGTGCCTGATTCCGGCAACATCATTTTACGAATGGAAAAAATCAGAAAAAGAAAAGCAGCCTTTTGAGATCAAAAGGCGTGATGGGGATCCGATCACATTTGCCGGTCTTTGGGAATCATGGCGCTATGACGATCAAATCATCAGAAGCTGTACGATTATAACGACTGAACCGAATGATCTGATGGCTGATATTCATAATAGAATGCCTGTGATTTTGGAGCGGAACAACTTTGATCAGTGGCTCAACCCTGAAGAAGATAAGGGTTCTCTAAAAAAACTGCTGAAGCCTTGTAAAAGTGAACTACTGACAGCAGAAGTAATATCAGGAGAAAGATTTAAAAGATCCGGAACCTCATAGGAGAGATTCCGGATCTTTTTAGTTAATCATCAGACACCCTGCTTCTCAAAACGATGAAGCTTTCGGTTTTCCCCGATCACAATGAGCACATCTTCTTTTTCAATACGGTCATCACCGCTTGGCGATACAATCATGTCATGGTTTCTATAGATCCCGACGATGTTGCAGCCGAAGCGGTTTCTCACATTTAACGCGGCAATTGTTTTACCGATAATTTTGGGCGTTGCTTTTATTTCAACCATTGAATGCTCTTCAGTCAGCTCGACGTAATCTATAAAATGTTTGGATGCCAGTCTGTGGGCAATCCGGCGCGCCATATCCTTTTCAGGACGGATCACGCGTGTTGCACCAATTTTCTCAAGTACTTTCTGATGATAAAGACTGGAGGCTTTTACCCAGATTTCCTTGACATTAAGGTCAGTTAAAATAATTGTCGTTAAAATGCTTGCCTCTATATTTTCACCGAATGATACGACAACGAGATCAAAGTTTCTGATTCCAGCCTGAATCAGTAGCTGTTCATCCTGTGCATCTCCCTGGATGACATGTGTGGCAATATCAAAGTATTTGTCTACTAACTCTGCATTGCGGTCCATCGCAAACACTTCTGCACCGATTTCGTGGAATTCCTCAACCAGATGTCCACCAAAACTGCCCAGTCCGAGTACTGCAAATTGTTTGTTCATGTCAATCCTTCTTTCTCCTTCACGTACTTTCAGTAAAGAATCCGGGAAAGTTTATCCTCAAGATTATTAATGAAAGTAAGCTTTTGCATCATTTTAATCTGATGAAGATATGGTGCATGCTCTGGCTTAACACCTGTAATTGTACAATCTGTTCCAAATAGTGAAAAGCTTTTAATCATTTTTATTAATTCATTCACACCGGTATCTTCGATTAATCCTACTGATTGAAGATCAATGATAACTTCATCAATATCGTTTGCATAGAGATTTTCTAAAATCCGTTCCTGATTATTGTGAATGAGCGTGACATTTAAATCTCCAACAATCGGAATCAAAACGATTTCATCAGTCAGATGAATCGCTGCGGTACTTAATTCACTAATTCGCATAAATGATTTTTCCAGCTCATTCTTTTTTAAAATCAGTTCCATGTCACTTTCCTCAAGACGGCGTTGATGCTCTTTTACTTTATTCATCAGTTGAACGATCAGATGATCTTCCTGTTGAAGAACTAAAGCTGCCTGCTCTTTATCCCATTCTATTAAAATGGTAAAAAGTGAAATTGTTCCTTCCGCCGTGACCAAGTTTAATTCTAACTTTTCTACATGCTTATCCTGTATAAATCTAACGGCTTTTCCCCGGCTTTCCTCATCAACCCAGTCAAGGAATGAAGGGGCTTTTCCAAGCAGTTTCAGTGCTTTGACTGAAGCTTCTTTTATGTTTAATTTATGATCAATGATCACCACAGGCATTGGCATGGCATCAAGATGGATCAATGTTTATTTTCCTCCTTTAGCGCGATCAGATAACCATGTAGTCAGCTCGCTTCCTTCCTGGATGATCGTTACTTTGGAGTCGTCAGCTTTATCTAACAGACGATCCGGTAATGTAAGAAAACGGCCGCCGATTAGCAGCTCTGTATTTTCAAAACGCTCCATCAGTCTTTGAATATATGAGGGAACTCTTTCACCCTGCTTAAGCATACTTGCTGACATTCCAATCACATCCGGCTCCCAGTGCACTGCCATTGTTAACACAAACTCTACTGGCAGGTTTGCACCCATCAGCCGGACTTCATAGCCTTTTTCCTCAAAGATCTGGGCAATCATCCGAATGCCAAGGTCATGCTCCTCTTTTTCTACACAGAAAAATAAAGCTCTTCCTTGATCCTGTTCTTTATTTTTAATTCTCGGTAAAAGAATTTCGTGCTTATAACGTGCCAGTGTAAAGTCGCAGGTCGTTGTTGCAAGGTGCTCGTCTGCAACTGAAATCTCGTTCTCCTGCCACTTCTGACCAATTTCCACCATTGCAGGTGTTAATAATTTATAAAATATATCTTCCGAAGAAGTACCTTTTTCGACCTCGCGTATCACATATTCCCATGCCCTATCCTGATCTCCATCAAGCAGTACATGCGTGAAATCTGTTACGGTTTCCATTATATGATCACTCCTCATATTTTCGAGTGTCTAACTTATTTACAGATTCTCGTTGTTCTGCTATTGAAAGTCAACTGTTCCACTTTCAGGGATCAGACAGACTGCCACTCACCGCGGTACATCGTTACTTCTTCAGGCTCTACCCCGAGTTCTTTTGTATATCGCTTAATTTTCTTCACTTCCCCTGGTGTAACGAACGAAAGTACTGTTCCTTTTGCTCCTGCACGGCCAGTTCTGCCTGAGCGGTGGATGTATTGATCAAGTGATTCAGCAACATCCATATGAATCACATAAGTAACTTCTTCAATATCAAGCCCTCTCGTTGCAAGATCCGTCGCCAGCAGAAGCGGAAGCTCACCTTTACGGAACTTCCTCATAGCAGCAGCTCTTTCCTCTTTCGTTAAATCACTATGCAATACAGCGATCTCAAGGTTTTTATAATTGAGCTTTTCAGCTGCTGTCATGACATCAAGCACTTCCTGCATAAATGCCAGTGACTTTTCCTGTTTCATGGAATCCATCCGGACCATTCTTCTGATCATATCGATCTTTTCACGATTTTCACAGATCATATACTGATGGCGCACATCACCCTGCTGAATTTCTTCACGTCCGACTTTCACAATTTCAGGGGACTTCATGATCCCTTTGCCGTCTTCAATTACTTCTTCCGGTAAAGTCGCAGAGAACATCGCCATTTGTCTTTGATCTGCAAGTGTACTCTTGATAATCTGACCAATTGACTCTATATGCTCCGGTAAAAGAAGCTGATCTGCTTCATCTAGAATGACTGTTTTGATCTCATGCGTCTTCAGCTTTTTCTGTTTAATCAGCTCAAGAATACGTCCTGGTGTACCGACGATCACATGAGGCTGCTTTTTTAACTTTTCAAGCTGTCTTTTAGGGTTTGCGCCACCGATGATCGAGGCAGATTTCATACCTGCATCCTTCCCCCACTGCTGAAGGACATCAAAAATCTGCATCGACAGCTCTTTAGACGGGGCAAGAATTAAAGCCTGCGGAAGCTTTTGCTCAGCATGAAGATTTTCAATCAGAGGAAGTACATAAGAAAGTGTTTTCCCTGTACCTGTAGGTGATTCAGCAATGACATCTTTTCCTTCGATCATCAGAGGAATTACCTTTTCCTGTACCGCTGTCATTTTCACAAATCCTGTTTCATTCCATTTTGTAAGTGTTTTTTCAAGCATCTTTTCCACTCTCCGTTCATCTCATTGCTTATTATTGTACCATTTTCATTGAATTTACGCAGGAATAGAAAAAGAGACCGGATCATTATTATCCAGGTCTCCTTATTTGCATTAACTGAGCAGCTGTTCTTTCAGCTGGCTTTTCTGCAGGTCTGCATAAAACCCGTTTTGCTTTAGAAGGTCCTCGTGATTTCCTTTTTCAATCAGCTGACCATTATTAAGCACCAGAATCTGATCAGCGCTTTGGATCGTGTTCAGTCTGTGTGCAATGACAAAGCTCGTTCTGCCCTTCATCAGCACCTCCAGCGCTTCCTGAATCTTGATTTCTGTTACGGTATCAATGCTTGAAGTCGCTTCATCAAGAATTAACAGATCGGGATCCGCAAGCATGGCTCTTGCGATTGCAAGCAGCTGCCGCTGCCCCTGACTGATTCCTTCACCGTCTGCCTTAAGCACTGTATCATAGCCGTCAGGCATCTTTTTAATAAAGCCGTCTGCGTTCGCCATGGCTGCAGCTTTTTCAACCTCCTGATCTGAAGCATTCAGCTTTCCGTAACGGATATTTTCACGGATTGTCCCCTGAAATATAATTGAATCCTGAAGAACAAAAGCCATGTGACTTCTCAGACTTGACCTTCTGATCTCAGTTATGTCTATCCCATCGATCAGTACCCTTCCACCGGTCGGATTATAAAAGCGAGATAAAAGATTAATAACGGTCGTTTTCCCGGCACCTGTAGGACCGACCAGTGCAATCGTTTCACCGGGTGAGGCTTTAAATGAGATGCCCTTTAAAATTGGCTCATCCTCTTCATAAGAGAAAGCGACGTTTTCAAACGCAACGTGTCCCTCAAGCTTCTTTAGGTCACGGGCATTCTTTTCATCTTTCCTCTCTTCACTTTCATTCATAATGTCAAATACCCGCTCAGCTCCTGCAACTGCAGATAATAACGTATTAAACTGGTTAGCTAGATCATTCAGCGGCCTTGTGAACTGTCTCGAATACTCTACGAAGATCACAATCACCCCGATTGTAATATAACCATTTAACGCAAGTACCCCGCCAATCAGCGCGATCACAGCAAAGCTCAGGTTATTCAGGAAGTTCATCAGCTTCGGGATAAAACCTGAAAATGTCTGTGCCCAGAAACCCGCAAGCCTCAGCTTTTCATTTTTCTCTTCAAACTGATGAATCACACGTTCTTCTTGTGAAAAAGTTTTAATGATTCTCTGACCTGACAGCGTTTCCTGAATGTACCCATTTATTTCACCCAGGTTGCGCTGCTGTTCTTTAAACAGTCTGCCCGTTCTTTTTGTAATCCATTTCAGTCCAAAAACCATGGCTGGTATCACGAGAACGGTAATTAGTGTAAGCAGCGGACTCAGATAAAGCATCACCCCAACTGTTCCGACCAGAGTCAGGACACTTGAGACGATCTGAATCACTGAACTGTTCAGTGTTGAACTGACGTTTTCCATATCATTTGTTACACGGCTCATTAATTCGCCATGCTGCCTTTTATCAAAAAAAGGAATCGGCAGCTTTTGAAGGTGATTAAAAAGCTGCGTTCTCATTGTAAATACGGTTTGCTGCGCAATTCTGACCATCCACATCGCCTGAAACCACATAGACAAAGAATAAACGATGTATACCGCTCCCAGCACCCAGATCAGCTGCAGCAGCCCGTCCGTATCTCCTGAGACGATGTAATCATCAATGGCCATCCCGACCAGAAAAGGACCAAGAAGCGCCATTGCAGAACTGATCAGTACCATCAGAAGCACAAGATAAAGCTTTACTTTATTCATCGCTAGATAATGCCAGATCTTCTTCACTGTCCCTGTAAAGTCATCCGCTTTACGTTTTTTTGCCCCTGCTCCGGCTTCTTCAATTTCCTCCAGGGATCTCCTTTTATATTGAAAAGGACGTCTGATTTCATTCAGCATATGGCAATGCCTCCCTTCCCGCCTGAGATTCCACAATTTTTCTGTAAAGCTCAGAGGTTTTCACAAGCTCGTCATGATGACCTTCATCAAGCAGCTTTCCATCTTCGATCAGCAGAATTCTGTCTGATGCCATCGTCGTACTGATCTTTTGTGTAATCATAATCGTCGTGCAGGACAGCTCTTCAAGCGCCTGCAGCAGCCTTGCCTCTGTCTTCATATCAAGTGCACTCGTACTGTCATCCAGTAATAAAATGACAGGCTTTTTCACGAGCGCACGTGCAATAGACAATCGCTGTTTCTGTCCGCCTGAAAGGTTCACACCCTTTTGACCGAGAATGGTGTCATACTGCTTTGGCAGGCTCATCACAGTATCGTGAATCTGAGCGCGCCTTGCTGCTTCCTGTACTTCTTCAAAAGTGGCATGTTCATTTCCCCACTTAATATTTTCCTGAATCGTGCCGGTAAAGAGCATTGCTTCCTGCGGAACAAAACCAATCTGATTTCTCAGGTTTTTTAACGTCATTTCGCTGATCGGGTGTCCATCAATTCTGATCGTTCCTTCATTGACGTCATATAATCGTGGAATCAGCTGAAAGATCGTTGATTTACCTGCACCTGTTCCTCCAAGCACCGATACTCTTTCACCAGCTTTCACTGTAAATGACAAATCATCAATTACTTTCATAGAAGTCTCCGGATATGTAAAACTCACATGTTCAAATGAGACTTCACCTTTTTTGATTGTAAATTTTTTGCTTGATACATGATCATAAAGGTCGATATCTGTGTTCAGTACATCACTGATTCTGGTGCTTGAAGCCTTTGCACGAGAGAAAACCATGATAATCATTGTGACAATTGAAAGTGCGCCAGTCATTCTGGTTGCATAGTTCACAATCGCCACTACTTCCCCGACACTCGCTCCTCCTGTATTCACTTCCACGGTTCCAAACCAGAGAATCACGAGTATACTGATATTCATTAAAAGCAGAATCACTGGCATGGTAACCTCAATCAGACGGAGTGCTGACACCGTCTTGTCCATCAGCTGCTCACTGGATTGACGGAACCGCTTCATTTCATGCTTCCCTCTTAAGAAAGCTTTTATTAGGCGGATCCCGATCAGGTTTTCCTGCATCACGTTATTCACATGATCCAGACGTTCCTGAACAGACTTAAACAAATTTCCCGCCTTACTCATAATGATAATTAAAAATAAGATAAGGACCGGAACCGAGATAACAAGCACCAGTGCGAGCATCGGATTAACAAGCAGCGCCATAATGACACTCCCGATCACGAGCAGCGGTGCACGCATCATAATTCTCAGACTCATAAACACTGTATTCTGGAGCATCGTGACATCATTTGTCAGTCTTGTGATGAGCGAAGATGTTGGAAATACACTAAAATTTGAAAAAGAGAAATCCTGCACTTTTTTATACAGTGCTTCCCTGATATCAAAGCCGAAGCTCTGGCTGACGTGAGAAGAGTAAAAGGAGTTCGTCACCCCTGCTGCAAATGCTGCAAGTGAACACCCGATAAGGATCGCTCCCCACATCATTACAGCAGACAAATCATTTTGAAGAATCCCCTGGTCAATAATATAAGAAATAATTAAAGGCTGAACCAGCTCAACGGCAAGCTCAGTCAGCATAAGTAAAAGTGCAATGATGATAGCGATTTTGTATGGTGTTAAAAATGAAGTGATCTTTGTCATACGCATTCTTCCTTCCAGACCATTTGAGACTCGAAATACCTATACGTACTGTACCATAATTTTGCCACTTTTCAGAGAGTTTTAGCTGAGTGAGGAAGTTAATTGAATCAGCAGTCGGGTTTATAGAGTCACCGCGCCAGATGTTTGATACACCGCATAACATGATTGCATCATCTATTCCCTATTGAAGGGGAATTGAATCACCGGTCAAGATGATTGGCTCGTGCCTATGGTTAATTAATTCAGCTTAGCGGTTAATTGAACTTGTGATCTACAACTGTATATATAAAAAAGCCAGGCTCATGAGCCTGACTCTTTTGTTTCACCAGTATCCGGTTCTTTTATTTCCACTGTCTCTTCAGCTACCCATTTCTTTTGATAAAAGCGGACTTTGACGAGATCACGGGTCTTCTTTTTCGTAAGGACGTATAGGGTGTCGCCTTCTTTTAGTTTGGTGACGCCCGTTGGTGTAAGAATTTTTTCGTTCCGGATAACCGCCGTAATAAGTGTATATTTTGGCAATGTGATTTCTGATAAGCTCCTGCCAGCTACAGCTGCATCATCCGGAATCGTCAGCTCGACCATTTCAGATTCTGTTTTTCCAAGGGCAATCAGCTCAAGACTGTAAGGACTCTGCAACTTCCCTTCACCTGAGAGACCCAGCTTATTACCAAGCCATGACAGTGTTCCGCCCTGGATCAGTGCAGAAGTAAGCACAACGAAGAATACTGTATTGAAGATCAGCATGGCATTTTCCACACCCGCAACAATCGGATATGTTGCCAATACGATCGGTACTGCCCCTTTTAATCCGGCCCATGAAATGAAAAGTTTTTCTTTTACATTATATTTCATTCCAATCATACTAAGGAATACGCCAACAGGCCGCGCAATCAGCATCAGAATAACTGATAGCAGGATTCCCTGCCAAATCACATCAATCAACTGATTTGGAAAAACGAGCAGTCCTAGCATGATGAACATTACAATCTGCATCATCCATGCAAAGCCTTCATTAAATCTTAAGATTGAATGACGGTAAGGTATTTCATAATTCCCGACTACTACTGCCATCACATAAACTGCAAGTAGTCCGCTTCCATTTATAAAAGTAGTTCCAGCATATGTAAATATTGCAAAAGATAATGCCAGCACAGGGTATAAACCTGATGCATCAAGATTAATTCTCGTGATCACAAACACGGTGAATCTCCCGAGAATAAGACCCGCAACAAGTCCAACTGACATCTGAATCAGGAACGTTGAAAACATAGACCAGAAACCTGTATCAGGCACCTGAATTAATTCAATAAACATCACTGTCAGAAAAACAGCCATTGGATCGTTTGTACCGGATTCCGCTTCAAGCGTTGAAGTCAGCTTCGCTTTTATGTTTTTAGTACCAAGTACAGAAAATACTGCTGCTGCATCTGTTGAACCGACAATGGCACCGAGCAGTAAACCTTCCAGCCACGACAGATCAAGTATCCATACCGCTGCTACACCTACAATTCCGGAAGTAATCAGCACTCCGGCAGTAGCAAGTGAAGTCGATGCACCGACAACCGGTCTGATACTCTGCCAGCTGGTTTGTGTACCACCCTCAAATAAGATAATAATAAGTGCTAATATCCCAACAAGCTGAACAAATTCGGTATTTTCAAAGAAGATAAATTCACTGAGAAGCATACCAGCAATTAAGAAGAGAACCAGAGAGGGCATACCCAGACGTGAAGAAAACTTCGTAGCGGCAACCCCGATAATCAGCATGGCAGCCATTAGAAAAATTAAACCATCTACCGTAAAATCCACGTACTCACTCCTTTAAATCGTGCAATAATTTAATTATATCAAAAATTCCTTTCAATACGCTTGGGAAGGATTATACATTTTAAAAAACACCTGAACAATTTTTAGTAAAATCGTCCAGGTGTTTCAGTTATTCAGATTAACTTAGCGCTTTTACAAGTGCGTTTCCGTATGCCGGCAGATCAGGTGGTCTTCTGCTCGAGACAATGTGACCATCTGTTACTACTGCTTCATCATGCCAGATGGCGCCCGCATTGGTCATATCATCTTTAATACCAGGTGTACTCGTTACATTCACACCTTTTAAAATATTTGCTGAAATCAATACCCAGCCTGCATGACAGATCTGACCAATCAATTTCTGATGCTGATTCATGTGCTGAACCATATCAATCACTTCTTTATAGCGTCTTAATTTATCCGGAGACCACCCGCCCGGAACTAAAATACCATCATATTCTTCTACATTGATTTCATGAAAAGCATAATCACTTACAGCAGGTACACCATACTTCCCAATGTATTCATGTCCGTTCTTTTCACCGACAATATGAACGACTACTCCCTCTTCTCTCAGGCGCATAACCGGATACCATAGTTCCAGGTCCTCAAAATCATCACTCACAAGTGCAATCACTTTTTTAGCATTTAACTTCATTTTTTATACCTCCTCATTTATCCCTTTCGTACATACCATTACCGCTTTGATGTATACTGAAACAATAACACATGAAAGGTGGATGTATATATGAACATAACTACTTATACAGTTGAAAAAATAAATGATACATTCGGTATCCTGACAGGGGACCGTTTTGAATTCATGCTTGAGCTTGCAAAAGATGAAGAGGATGAGCTATTTCAGGATGGCGACGTCAGCATTAAAGCGCTATACAAGATCGAAGACGGTGAAGAACAGTTAATGAAATATGATCTGATCAAAAGCAGTGATGGTCAGGTCCTGGACTTTGAGCTTGAAGATGAAGAGCTGGAAACAGTTAAAGCATTCTGCAGCGATCACTGGCAGGATGCGCAGGAAAATTAATGACATGGATGATTTGAGCAGAAATCCTGATCAGGGTTTCTGCTTTTTTTGTGCTAGCTTTATTTTTCACATCACTTCAGATGATACAGACCTTATTATGCAAATTTCATGAATCGTCAAAATCTTTTCTTGACTCGAAATACATATTCACCTAATATTATGATGAAATGATCAATACTTTATACCTATAAAATTGGAGGAAGGATGACATGATGAAGGGGTCCGTAGGTCAAAAGCTGGTATCTGCCTTTCTAGTCGTTGCATTAATTTTTGCAGCATCAGGCGTTTATTCTTATATCAATATGAGGGCAATGAGCCAGACATTTGAAGATGTCACTGAGTCACTTTTTGAAGCAAGAGCCGCCATACTTGAACTTGAAAGCACGGTTCATGAGCAAAACAGTACATATAGAGGGTTTTTATTATCTTCTCAATCGATTTATCTTGATACATTTTACGAATTAAATGCAGAAACTGAAGCAATCAGCGAACGGATTGAATCACTCATTACTGACGAAACGTCATTGCAGCTTCTTTCTTCCATCAATAATAAAAATACCGAAATGCTGACAATAGGTGAAGACCTGCTTCCTCTTTTTGAAGCAAATCCTGACATTGCCAGAGTCAGAGCCACCGGTACGATGACACCGCTTGCCAATCAGCTTGCAGGTGAGGCGAATGAGATGATTGACCGGATCAATGAAGACATTTCCTCTACACTGCTCGAATCCAATGCCTCTATCGCACAGGCACGTACACTTTCAGCGGTTATGATGGGGGCAGCCTTTCTCATTGCGATCCTACTTGGGGTCATTCTGACGTCCCGCATCACCAAGCCACTCAAGTCTATGACTGCGATGGCTGAACGCGTAGCTGACGGTAACCTGACTGATCAGCCCATTCCAATGAAGGGTAAGGATGAAATTGCAAAGCTGCAGCATTCATTCATTGCGATGCAGGATAATCTGAAAAACCTAATACAGCAGATCTCGCTGAACTCTGCACAGGTTGCCGCTTCATCTGAAGAGCTTTCTGCCAACGCTGAACAAACTTCGAGAGCGACAGAACAGACGGCCGGCTCGATTGAAGAAATCTCCAGAGGATCTGAAAATCAGGTATCCGCTGCTGACAGAAGCGTTGAGTCCCTTCGAAGTGTAACAGTCGGCATCCAGACAATTGCTGAAAGTGCAAATGTCATTGAAAATTATTCAAATGAGTCCCTTTCCCATGCAAATGAAGGTGGCACATTAGTTGAAAACACGGTTCAAAATATGGAATCAATCAGCCACCGCGTTGGTGAATCCGATCAGGCCATTCAGAACCTGTCTTCACGTACAGACGAAATTGGTTCAATTTTAGATGTAATCAGAGGCATTGCCGACCAGACAAACCTCCTGGCATTAAATGCAGCAATTGAAGCGGCTCGTGCAGGTGAACACGGTAAAGGTTTTGCAGTCGTTGCTGATGAGGTGAGAAAGCTCGCCGAACAATCTGCAGGCTCCACTCATAAGATTAATGACCTGATCGCTGAAATGCAGAAGGATTCATCAAGGTCTGTTGAAACAATGGATGAGGTAAAAGCTGAGGTTGAACGCGGTATCAATGCAGCACAGGCAACGCAGGAAAAATTCCAGCTGATTGTCGGCTCTGTTGAACAAATGACCACCCAGATTGAGCAGATGAACGAAACTGCACAGGCAATCGCTGCAAAATCAGATGAGGTGACTGTAACGGTCGGCAGCATGACCGGCATTGCCAAAGATACAAATGATCACTCTGCAAGCGTCAGTGCTGCTGCCCAGCAGACACTCGCTTCTATGGAAGAAGTCACATCCTCTGCCACTGCTCTGACAGGTATGGCAGAAGAACTCCAGGAACTGATTGCAAGGTTTGAACTTCCGGGTGAAACGTCATTGAATGAATATGAAGAAGAATACCCTGATCACCATGAATTGAATTCTTCAGAAGAATCTGAGAATGAAGAATATGATGAGGCCGCAGTGGCAGAAGAAGACCAAAACACTACAGGTGAAAAAGTTTCTTAAGTAAAAAGGTTTCCGCTTTTATTTTTAAAAGCGGAAACCTTTTATATTTTCACACGTATAAGGTATTGTAGCAGGAAAGACATAGAAAAAAGGATGATGAACAGATGAGCTTTTTCAAGCGGCTGTTTGGCGGAAAAACAGAAACGCGACCTGAAGTTACGGACAGAACCGTTCATAACCTGAAAATCGGTGATATCGTCACTTATGACCTTCAGGACTATGAAGTAGTCGGCAAGCTATCATATAATGATCACGGCTTCAAATGGTCAGCCTATCAGCTTCAGGGTGTACAGGAAGTAATCTGGCTCGGGGTTGAAATGGATGATGAGCTCGAACTCGGCATTTACAAAAAATCAACACTGAAGCTTCAGGAGCCTTTGCCTAAAGAAATTGAGTATGAAGGCACAATGTATTACCTTGATGAAACCGGCTCAGCAATTGTTAAAGGTGAAGGCAGAAGTCAGAATGTAGACGGTGTTAAATGCAAATACGCTGAATACTATGATGAAGATGACGAAAAAGCATTATCTGTAGAGATCTGGGGCGGCGATATAGAAGCAAGTACAGGCTACAGTATTGAAGAATATGAACTTAAAATTATTGCAGGATCACACTAAACTAATTGGAGGAATGAATCATGTTTCAATTTTTTAAACGGGTAAAAACAGTAGTAGGATCAGAGTTGAATTCCATGCTCGATAAGGCGGAAGATCCGGTAAAAATGCTTGATCAGTTCATGCGTGAAATGGAAGCAGATATCCGCGAGGTAGAAACTGCAGTTGCTAAGCAGATCGCCAGCGAAAAAATGCTTCAAAAGAAAGTTGAAGACGCTGAAAGCATGATGAAAAAGCGTGAAGAGCAGGCAATGAAGGCAATTGAAACTGGAAATGAAGACCTTGCACGCCGCGCGCTTGAAGACAAAAAGAATCATGCAGACCAGGCAACTTCTCTTGAGGATTCATATGCAAGAGCGAAAGAAGACGTTGCAGTTCTAAGAACAAAGCTTGATGAGATGAAAAAAGAATACAATGAAATGAAACTGAAAAAAGATTCACTGAAAGCACGTGCAGAATCTGCAAAAACACGTACGAAGATGAACCGAACACTTTCAGGAATCAACAACGATGCATCACGCGGCGGCTTTGAAAGAATGGAAGAAAAAGTGATGCAGTATGAAGCGGAAGCTGAAACAAGTGAGGATCTTCACCAGTCTAACCGCAGTCTGGATGATGAATTTGATGCGCTTGATAACAGCGTTGATGATGAGCTTGCTGCACTTAAAAAGAAAATGGGTAAAGAGTAATTTCAGCCAGGGCCGGTGTGACAGTAATTGTCACCGAGGCCCTTCTTTTGCGGTAAGGTACTAAATAAATCCATTCAGAAAGGACGGTGAGAATATGAAACGGTCGATCATGTCAGTCATGATTGTTGCTGTTATGTTGTTTGTAGCTGCATGCGGAAGCAGTGGCGGCTCTATTTTTAAGGATGGCGTTGAAGATTATATCAGCACTACATACACTTTATACGATACAGTAGAAAGCGCAGAAAACAGTGACCGCTATGCAAGGATTTATCAGGCGGACAATACAGATCTCGCCTCAGTTTCTGAGGAGCTTCAAAACCATGAAACTCCTGATGAAATGAGTGACATTAATAATGGGAAACAGATTTTCATCTATGACAATGTGTTTGTGACACTGACTGAATCTGAAGAGGACCCGGAAACCACACTGATTGAAGTGGCAGAAGAAGAATTTGCCCGTAATAACTACGGTCCAAGCTTCTTTGAGGGATACCTTCTTGCAAGTCTGATCTCAAATATTTTCGGTAACAACTGGTATGACTCACGTAACAGACAATGTAATTTGAACCCTGAGCGCTGCTATGGCGGCTATAATTCAGCAGGCTCTTATGTAGGCAAAAATTCCACACCGACAATTCGCGGATCAAGTAACCGCGGTGGCGGCATCGGATTCGGAAAATAACATCTATTTTGAGAGGAGCAAAAGAAATGGAACCATTTTTATTAACGATTATGTATTTTGCAATTGCGATTGTCGTCATCCTGATTGGGGTTGCAGTATTTGAACTAATCACGACGAAATATAAGGATTGGGATGAAATCCTTGCGGGAAATAAAGCAGTTGCACTATCAATCAGCGGAAAAATTATCGGTATCAGCATTATTCTTGCTTTTGCGATCTATCACAGCTTCGCAGTCTGGGAAACATTGATCTGGGGTGGACTTGGCGTAGCGCTGCAGATGATCGGTTATTTACTTTTCGAAACATTCACTCGAAAATTCTCGGTTGAAGAGCAGCTTCATAAAGGTAACCTTGCAGTCGGGATTATCAGTTTTGGTGTATCAGTTGGACTTGCATTTGTAATTGGTGCATCAATTACATAATTAAAACGGTTAGGAGCTTCACCATGAAGACGATGAATGATCTGGGCATCAAACAGAGTAAGACGATCTACTGGGCTTCAGGAATCGTTTCGATATGCGGTATTATATTTGAAGTATTATTTGGAGCTGCAGGCTCTTATATCCTGGGAGATGGTGTGAAGCAGTATACGCTCACCATCTCACTTTTTTTAACTGGAATGGGGATTGGGGCTTCAATCAGTGAACGCGTTACGCGTAATCTGATCCCCTCTTTTATCTGGATCGAATATGCAATTGGCATCATTGGCGGACTCTCCACCTTTCTATTTTTTGGCGTAACAGCTTTCCTGCCGGATGGAACTGATGCCATATTTCTTTACTCGATCACCTTAATTGTAGGCGGATTAACCGGACTTGAACTTCCCATCTTAATCAGGAAAGCAAATGATATCGGCGTTACACTGCGTAAAAGTACTGCCAGGGTTTTGTTCTCTGATTACGCCGGCGGTCTGATCGGCGGATTACTTTTTGTATTTTTCCTGCGCCCTGAATTTGGCCTTGTAAAATCGGCTTTTATGGTCGGCTTAATTAACGTCGCCGTTGCACTCTGGGTCCTATTTTATTTTAGAAAAGAAATCAAGCGATTCAGACTTCACCTCACAGCAGGCATTGGATTTTTTCTTGTTCTCTTTTCCGGCATTTTCTGGGGAGAGGAAATGGCTTTTTCATTTGAACAGAAATTGTATCGTGATCCGATCATCTATCATGAGCAGACGGATTATCAGCAGATCATTCTCACTAAAGAGCGCGGCGATGTCAGACTGTTTTTAGATGGACAGCTTCAGATGAGCTCAACGGATGAATACCGCTATCATGAAACACTTGTCCATCCTGCTGTTGAAGCCGCTGATTCACCTGAAAATGTATTAGTGCTTGGTGGCGGAGATGGACTCGTTCTACGTGAGCTGTGGAAATATAATGACGTTAAATCAGTGGATTTAGTAGATCTCGATCCTGCAGTGGTTGACCTCGCAGAATCGAATTATGATCTGCTGCAGCTAAATGAAGATTCCTTTAGTGACCCGCGTGTAACGGTTCACCATGAAGATGCATTTTCATTTATGGAACAGACTGATGAATTTTATGATGTGATCATCGTTGACCTGCCTGATCCGAATAATGAATCACTTAACAAGCTGTATACACTTCAGTTTTATCAGCTTCTTCGTAATTCCCTTTTACCCGGCGGAGCGATGATGATTCAGGCGACGAGTCCGACTTTTGCAACAGAAGTATACTGGACGATTGATCATACGGTCAGGGAAACCGGTCTGCATGCTGAAAATCTTCATGTGGATGTACCAAGCTTTGGTGACTGGGGCTTTATTTTTGCAGAACGCGAGGATTCTGAGGCTTTAGATAAAATGACATTCAACGTTGAGACGGAGTTTTTAGATGAAGAAACCTTGCAAAGCTTAAGAACGTTCGGTAAAGACATCGATCGTGATATGACTGATAACCGTGGAAATCCTTTTGACTATCAGCCTAATACCTTAATTGATCCGATTCTGCTTGAGATGTATGACAGGGCATGGACTAATTATTAACAAAAGCGCCTGAGACAATTTTGTCACAGGCGCTTTAATCGTTTCGCTGCGCTTCAGGCGGGCGCTTTCCGCGGCCGGGCGGTGAGCCCCTCCGGCTTCGCCGCACGGTCTCACCTGTCCCTTTCCCCCGCAGGAGCCGCCGCCTTACGCTCCGCTACACTAAGATTTCATAAATAAGCTTTTAAGTTTCTCATTTAATGAAATCAATTGTTCAAATTTCTTTAAATACTATTCCATCAGGAAGTTTGCTCCTGCAAGATCTGTTTTGCCTTTTAATGTTGCGTAAGCATAGACATTATAGTACTTTCCTGCCTCAAGATTAACCCCATTTACTTTACCGTCCCAGGCAAATGTCTGGAATCCTGCTTCAACATTTTCAACGAGTGCAATGTCACCAAGATAAGCTACTGGTGCGCCAGCTTCATTGGATTCATATACAAACAAATCAACGACTTCTGCACCACCCGGGAAGTACCCTTCAATTGTGAATACATCTCCGTCCTGGTAGACACCCATGCTTGTTACACGAGGATAATCAGGTTCGCCTACAAATAGAATCGTTGGTACGTCTACCGTCTGCTTACCGTTTGATACAGTAATGCTGCCTTCATAATAGCCAGGCTCAAGCTTAGATGCATCAACCTGAACGTTCAGGTTAATCTTCTTAGAACTGTTCGCATTTACTTTTGTATTACCGCTTGTCATAACTTTGATTGCCTTGTTGTTTTCTCCAAAGTCTACATCAAACGAATAATCCACTTTCTTGTCAGAAAGGTTCTTTACTTCAAAATGATTACGCTCGACCTGCTTACCATTTGACTTAACGAACTTGCCAAATGAATGGCTGCCATTTCCTACAAGGATATCAGTTGCAATCGCATCAGCGACACGGATGCTTCCTGCGCCCTGTGAGTTATGTGCATAAGGCTCGCCTGTTGCCGGGTCAATGATTTCAGCAGCCGTATTCATCAGTGCTGCTTTTACATCATCTACTGACCAGTCAGGGTTTGCCTGAAGGACGAGTGCTGCTGCGCCCGCTACGTGCGGTGCTGCCATACTTGTACCCTGAAGTGCTGCATAACCGTGTGGCGCTGCCGGGTTGTGCGTTGGGATTGTGCTGACGATATTCACACCAGGTGCTGATACGTCAGGCTTGATCATCCATGTGTCTACTACTGGGCCACGAGAAGAGAATCCAGCCATTGACTCACCTACTTCACGGTAAAATGCTGTGCTAAATGTAACAGTGTTATTTCCTGCTTCAAGTTCAGCAAGCATTTTCTGTCCGTCTGCATTATTCATTTTGATCGTTGGAAGAGAGATCCCAGGAACATCAGGCTGTTCCCCTTGTACGTTGTTAAATATAATGGCGCCAACTGCACCGGCATCTTTTGCATTGTCTGCCTTATCAACAAATGGATAGTTTCCACGCTGAATCAGTGCGATTTTACCTTCAAGATCTTTTCCTTCAAAATCAGCCGGACCACCTAGTCCAACATATACGAATTCAAGCTCCTGACCATTTAATCCAAGGATCGCTTCATCTGACGGAAAGCCCATCACTTTAGCTGATGGAAATTCTGCATCTCCTGCAGTATCAACTGACGCAGAATATACGTTGTAAGGAAGCTGTGTTGCACCAACTGAAATCGCTTCACGTGATGTACCAGGCGAACCGACTGTCCAGTTGTTTGGACCACTGTTACCGTTAGAAGTAACAGCAACTACTCCTTCTTCCATTGCCCAGTCAAGTGCGATAGAAGTTGCCCAGTCAGGTGCATTCAATGAGTTACCCAGTGAAAGGTTCATAATGTCTGCACCGTCCTGCACGGCTCTTTCAATACCTGCTACTACATTTTCAGTTGAACCGCTTCCCCCAGGTCCAAGCACACGGTATGCAAGAAGCGTAGCGTCAGGTGCCACACCTTTAATTGCGCCGTTAGCAGCAACCGTTCCGGCTACGTGAGATCCGTGAAGCGTTGATGCACCACGAGGGTCTCCTGCCGGTGTTTCCTGTGGATCTTGATCATTGTCTACAAAGTCATAGCCCTTATATTCGCCAAATGCATGGGCAAGATCCGGGTGAGTGTAATCTACACCAGTATCGATGACAGCAACCGTTACACCTTCACCGGTAAAACCTTCAGCCCATGCTTCGTCAGAACCGATAAACGGGGCACTGTCGAACATTTCAGCTTTCAGGTTATCCTGTGAAACCGGTGTTGCTTCATCTACCACTGATGCTGTGTATGTAACGTTTGGATAAACTGCTTTTACACCTTCAACAGATAGTAAAGCCGGTACATCCTTTTCAGATAGCTCTAGTGAGAATCCTGAGAATACTGTATCGTATTCATTATGAATTTCTGCACCTGAAATCTGATCAAGCACGTCAGACTGAACTTCCGCGCGTTTATTCTTCAGGTTTCCTTTTGATTGTGATACGCCTCTCGACTTTGCCTCTGCAATTGAAGGCTCTTCTAATTCCACAATAACCGTTGTTTCTTTACCGGATTGAAAGTTGAAATTCCCTTTAAGCTGAGCCAGGCTGTCTGCATCTTTTGGTGCCTGGTTTGCCCCAGCCCCCGTGCCGAATGCTGATAATAATAACACTAGTACCAATGTTGAAATGAGTGATTTTACCGATCTCTTTTTCATCCTTTTTCCCCTTTCAAATTTTTCACTGTAATACTTTTATCATCCACTCCTTCCATTATTTAAAAATATCGAACATATATAATATTCAGACATTTAAGGATATTTTCCCAGAGTTGATTTTCTTATTTTTCCAATAAATTTTATATGATATATTACGCATGTCTTTTTTCTTATATAGGACATTGGACATAACATACCCACCTATCGTATAGATAAATAGTTCGTTTCCCTAGATTGTTTCTCATAGTGTTTCGCATTTTTTAATAGAAGCCCTGTCCGAACTCTATTAAATTCATATTCTATTATCAGGAGGTGAAAAGAATGACTTGTAAAAACCACTACAAACAACCACTTGGTTCTATTGGAAAATGCGACTGCGACTGCCCTAAACGTCCGCGCCCGGACAAACATGTACTGATGCTATTTGAAAACTGTGCACCATTTGCCGGAAACAAATACACACCATACAACACGATCTATGATACTCAGCCGGACTCTCTTCCAGTCACAATAGCGGCAACAATTGAAAACTTCAGTACGGACGCGATCATCGTGACCATCTTCCGAAAAGGTTATGACCAGGTTGTCACTACTGTACAGGGCGGATCTTCTCTGACTTTCGTCTACGATAAAGTGCTCCGTATTACGGTAAACGCCTGCCAAGAATACACCGGATCATTTAAGCACCAGATCACTTATGAAGTAGAGAAGTAATAACAGACTGCCACACTCAAAAAGACGGACGACCTTAGTGGTCTTCCGTCCCTCCATTTAATTCATATCTACATTATGATAAACCTGCTGAACGTCCTCAAGCTCTTCAAGGGCACCAAGAAGCTTTTCAATCTGCTCCTGATCCTCTTCTGATACTGCGACATCATTCTGCGCAAGCATCGTCAGTTCAGCCACTGTAAATTCAGTGATCCCATTTTCTTTTAATGCCTGCTGAACCGCATTGTACTGATCAGGTTCTGCATAAATAATGACTGTGCTTTCTTCTTCAAGTACATCACGCACATCAATATCATTCTCCATCATCAGCTCAAGAATCTCTTCTGCTGACTGACCCTCAACACCAAATACAGCAGTTGAATCAAACATATAAGATACTGATCCACTCACACCCATGTTGCCGCCGTTTTTACCAAAAGCTGCGCGTACTTCAGAAGCTGTACGGTTCACATTGTTCGTCAGTGCATCCACAATAATCATTGAACCGGCAGGCCCAAAACCTTCATAACGCAGGCTATCATAGTTCTCTTCGCCCCCGCCTTTCGCCTTTTCAATTGCTCTTTCAATAATCGCTTTTGGCACATTATATGTTTTTGCACGGTCAAGCACCATCCGAAGTGCTGTATTTGCTTCCGGATCCGGGTCTCCCTGCTTAGCTGTTACATAAATCTCTCTCGCAAATTTGTTATATACCTGACTCGTATTTGCATCCTTAGCTGCTTTTTTCTCTTTAATATTATTCCACTTACGTCCCATATATTTCACTCTCTTTCATTCAATAACTGTCTGCCTTTTCACTATACTGATTTTAGGAAAAGAAGGCAAATCACTTACCTGATTATTACAATATGAAAACAATTTACACCTTATGAAGGAAGCTGGAAATTTATGTCGAATGAAAAGATATGAAGTCAATTTTAAGGAGGAAAAATGATGATACATTTAGCTGGAAAGACTGCAATTGTAACCGGTTGCGCATCAGGAATTGGACTTGCAACAGTAGAAGCATTTGTCAAAAAAGAATGAACGTTGTACTGAGGCACCGGAGATAAAGTAAACACGGGGAACGAAGTGAGCCGATGTTGACTTACCGGACAATGTAGAAAAGCGGAAGGCGCTTGGTCAGCTCTGACGGGCATAAGACGCGGAGCGGAAAACGGGTGCTTTTCCCCGTTTACCGATGCGTGGCTTATGTCCCGAGGAGCTAGCGCCTGTAGCTGGACATAAGAGAAAAGCGGAAGCAGGCGTTCAGGTCCGACAAGCATAAGACGGTTTGAGAAAAATGGGCGACCTTTCCCATTTTCTCAAGCTGGCTTATCCCGAGGAGCTAGCGCCTGGATCTGGACAAACGTGGAAAAGCAGAAGGCACTCTTTTAGCTCCTACAGGCGTAAGATTCAGAGCGGGGAATGGACTAAGGGCGGCGTTCATTTAATGAGTTTGCTAATCCAATTAAATGAATTGGTGTCCCAATTCATTCATTCGCTGTTACAATTATCTTGCTCAAACTTACGATCGCTTCAATTAACCCCAGAGGTGAATCAATTATTCGCGTTGCTGATTCAATTAATCTCGCCGCTGATTCAATTAACATCTCCGCTCGAGTACGCTAATGCCAATGCTTCTTGTCAACGTTTAATGCCAGACGAAGACATCCCGAACTTTATCTAAAAGTAAAAAGCTGAAGGGCTTTTTTTACCCTTCAGCTCCTCCTTTTCCTATGCGTGTACTTCTCTCAAAGTACGTCTTGTCACTTTTTCTTTTGCCATTGGCACTGCCCATCTGTCTAAGCCGAAGCGGATTGCAGTGTAGCCTGCGAACATAAGTAGTACGGCTGCTGTTAACAGTATAGGGTTTGTGCTGATTGTTCCTGCAAGCAGGAAGTTAAGGTTCATGAATGCACCTGCCACTAATGCCGGCATTGTAAGTAAGCCAACAATCAAGCCTAATCCGACAAATAGTTCTCCCCAGGGAATCAGTATGTTAAAGATTTCTGCATTTGGCAGTGCGAATGTTTCAAGGAATGTTCCGTACCATCCGGCTACCACTGGTGTTTCCCCTCCCGCTTTTGCAATCGCCCCCTGCAGATAACCTGTCGCATCGAATTCTCCTGTGACTTTACCCCATCCTGCCTGAAGCCATTGAACACCAAGCCAGACTCTTAATACTGTCCAAATTCCTGCAGCCACTTTACCGTTCCACCATTTTTCACCCATTGTAAAACTCTCCTTTTTATTGTGAAACTTTTCACAAGTTAGTTTAAAAAAATAAGTGCTGTTTACTGTTGCTTCATTTGTGAAATGTTTCACATTTATTTGATACCTTTATAATAAAGCATGTTTTCAACACTTGCAATAGTTTGTTCATTATTTCACAAATTGTTCATGAACTGTATTTCACTCAAGATTTTTCCATACTTCAGGTAGCAAATCATTAATTTCATGAGCAAGCATCGTGTGTGCTGACTTTGTTTTAATCCACTCGTCTGCACAGGCTCCATGTAGATAAACTGCGTTTAAAACACCGTGCTTCCAGTTTTCATGACAGCAGATCATTCCTGTGATCATACCGGTTAAAGTATCACCTGTTCCACCTTTGGATAATGCACTGTTGCCTGTGGTGTTTTCATAGACTTCTCCATCAGGAAATGCAGTGAGTGTCTGCTTACCTTTCAAAACAACTGTAACGCCTGCAGTTGTGGCAAAGCGACTCAAAGTTGAATGTCTATTCTGCTCAAGTTCTTCTTTTTCACATCCGGAAATACGAAGGAATTCACCTGGATGAGGGGTTAAAATGACGGGTGATTTACGTTTTTGATAGCTTCTTTTACTTAATGCTCCGGCATCGAGGATAACCGGTAATTCCGTTTTTAAAAATGCTTCTACCGTATGCTCAGTCTCATCATCCGCTTCTCTCCCCGGACCTGCAGCTAGTACACGGTACTGATCAAATGACAGATTATCAAGCCGCTCATAAAAACCCGGCACAAACGTTGTTTCGGGAAGGTGCTGTATCACATATGGAATGACTGATTCCTCTGTACCGACTTCAAGCTTTCCTACTCCGCTTCTCATACACCCGATTGCTGAAAGGACAGCAGCTCCCGGCATGAATCTGCTTCCTGCTGCGATGAGCGCAGTGCCATATGTTCCTTTATGTGCATCTGCTAATCTCTCAGGCAGCGTTCACTTCACATCTTTTGTATTCCACTTTTTCATCATGCCGGCTCCTTTCATGAGTGTATTTTCATTTCCTTATGCATAAACGGGCATTTACCAGTGATCGGTTCAATATCATCTCCGATAAATGACTGCTTCCATTCATTGTGTTCAGGGTCACCGTAGTGGCTGATATCAGGGTGCTTTGGCAGTTGGTCCCATGCTTCTACGCGCTCACGGACTTTTTCGCGGGACATAATACCACCTTTTTCGGTTCCTTCAAGTCCCTGGAAAATAGCACGGGGCTGAAAACCGAGTACCAGACTGTTCCCAAGATCTCTCGTTTTTCTTTGTTTATAGGCCGGTGCATTCCCAAATACAAAAATCGGCTCACCTTTAAAATGAAAATCCCATAGAAAATGCTCAGGATCTCTTGGGTGGTCCTCAGGCCATTCAACTGTATCTTTGTCATGGAGATACTGAATGATATCCCAAAACTGTGCACGATATTCATCGAGTTTTCCTTCTTCTTCAAATGGCTCAACAAAAATAAACAGACCATGCTTTATTTTTGTCGCTTCATTAAACAGCGTGAGAAATTCTCCTACAGCATCCGGTAGATTGGTCCAGTCATCCTGTGATATGTATGCATAGCGAAGTTCCCCTTTCCGCTGGCCTTTCATGCCAAAATAACAGGGGAATGTCGGGTCAAGTACCGTTTTTTCAAATGTTTTATATTCTTTAATCAGCCAATCCGGCAGCTGCTCGTGATTTTCCATATCTTCTTTTGTCAGTAGTCCTGAACTTTTTAATACCATTTGATTTCCTCCATTTATCAATGATGTTTGACTCTACCCTATATTTCCAGACTGAAAACCGGTTACACATTAATATAAAGCTCTCTTTTAATTGGCTGTCGATTGCAGGGAGAGGAAGACGCTTCCCACGGGCGAACGCTCAAGGCTCCTAAGGCAAAAGTTCACTGCCTCCCGCTCCCATCATCAGCTGTGAAAAAACAACAAAGCTAAGCATAAAAAAACAGTGCCCTCCTTGAGCACTGTCCTGTTTTAAGCACGATTTTCATTTGCTATGTCACGATCGATTTCTTTTTTTGATTTCACAAAGAAAGCGAGAATCAGCCCGATCAATGCCGTGATGCCTGCCACGATAAATGAAATATTTACCCCATGGACCATCCCTTCCATTCCTTGTGACGGGATCGCAGCCGTTGACATCACTGTTACAAGCAGCGCTGTTCCGACCGCACCGGCAATCTGACGCATCGTATTATTCATCGCTGTCCCATGGGGAATCAGACGTGTCGGCAGCTGATTCAGTCCTGCAGTCGTAACTGGCATCATCACAAGTGCCAGCCCGAACATCCGGACAGCATTCACAGAAGCTAAATACGTAAAGGTTGTCTCCGTTGTCAGGTTTGTAAACATAAAGGTTGTAATTGTCAGCAGTGCCATGCCGGTAATTGCCAGCCATCTTGCACCAAACATATCAAACAGCTTTCCTGATACAGGATTCATCAGTCCCATCAGCACTGCACCCGGTAGCAGCATTAACCCTGATTCAAATGCTGTAAACCCAAGCATGTTCTGCATCAGTAGTGGCAGTACAACTGCTCCACCGATCATTGCAATAAATACAACCATTCCGATAATTGTCGTGATCGTAAAGATTTTATTACGAAATACTTTAAACTCAAGCATTGGCTGTTCAAGCTTAGACTGTCTTGTAATAAAAATCGGCAGTGCAATCAGACCAATAGCCAGTGAAATCAGCACATGGGCACTTGCCCACCCACTGTTGCCGGCTGTACTGAAGGCATACAATAATCCACCAAAACCAAGTGTGGAAAGCGCAATTGAAATCGGATCCACCTTCGGAAAAGTCTGTTTCGTTACATTTTTTAAAATAAAATAAGCAACAATGATATCAATGATCACGACTGGCAGAATGATATAAAATAAGCTTCTCCACGGGAACTGATCTACCATCCAGCCTGATAATGTCGGACCGATTGCCGGTGCGAATGCAATGACAAGACCGAACATACCCATTGCCTGTCCTCTTTTTTCTATGGGGAAAATCAAAAACAAAATTGTCTGCATCAGCGGCATGATAATCCCGGCTCCAGATGCCTGTAAGACACGGCCTGTCAGCAGGAATCCGAAGTTTGGTGCGATCGCACAGACGAGCGTACCTAATGCGAATAATCCCATTGCCGTAAGAAATAATCTTCGCGTCGTAAATCTTTCAATTAAAAAGGCAGTGATTGGAATCATAATCCCGTTTACCAGCATGAAGATTGACTGCAGCCACTGTGCAGTAGACGCATTCAATTGAAGATCTTTCATAATCACAGGAATCGCAGTTGCCAGAAGCGTCTGATTTAAGATTGCAACAAAAGCCCCTGAGATCAACACAATGAGCAGTGGAACTTTATTAATACCAGCCCCGGCAGCAGGCTGACTTTCTGCATGTGCCATATTGATTTCCTTCTTTCTGTCTGTTAAATTTCGTAAAACGAATTAAGTATTTGCATTATACAACTATATGATTGTATCATACAACTAATAGGTGGCAAGAAACTTGCTTAAAATGAATTGAAGGCGGTATATACATGAAAGAAGAATCATTAGCACAAATCGAGCTCGAAATGGCTGTTCTCTCCAGAAGAATTGCATCAGTGTCCAGAAGCAAACGGGAAGAAAATCTCGTCAGGGCAGCTTATCTGCTATTATTTCAAATCTCATCATATGGTCCCGCAGGTGTAAAAGGCCTCTCTGAAGAACTTCAGCTTGATATTTCCACTGTCAGCAGACAGGCTGCATCCCTTGATCAAAAGGGGTATATCAAGAAAGTACCCTATCCAAAGGACAAACGATCCTATTTATATGAGATTACTGAAGCCGGCCAGCGTGAAATGGTGGAATATCAGAAGATCCGTCGTGAAAAAGTCGATGAACTGCTTTATGACTGGAGCGATGAAGAACGCGAGCAGTTTGGCCGTCTGCTGAAGAAGTTTAATGAGTCGGTGAAAGCGTATTGGTCGGGTGAGGAGTGAGGTAGTCTTTGTGGTGGTTCAGGAAATTAACAGTGTTGTTCATGAGATTACCTTCATCGTTCAGAAGATTATTATTACCTTTCAGGAGATCATGCCAAAAGACCTATACAATCCGCACATACTAAAAACCATCCGGCGTCCACGCGCCGGATGGTTTTCTATTTAATCAGTCCTGCCATTTTCAATCCGTGCAAAATACCATCTTCCTCAACAGATTTCGTCACAAATTTAGCAGATTTCTTAACTTCCTCTAACGCATTCCCCATCGCAAAACTGTTCCCAACAGCAGTCAGCATTTCTATATCGTTCAGACCATCTCCGAATGCATATTGGCGCGCAGGCGGATAGCCTAACTGTTCAATCATTTTGGCAATTCCCTGTGCCTTTGAACCACCCTTTGGCAGGACATCAACTGAATAAGCATGCCACCTGATAAAATCAAAGTCTTTAAATGTTTCTCTATACTGCTCTTCTTCCCCGCGTTCGCAGAATAAAAGGGATTGGTATAGTGGACGATCCACATGATAATCAGGATCATGCGTCGGTTCCATACCGATTTTCAATGTCCCGATGCTTTCTTCAATATAAGCATGCTGTCGGACGTTGGCTTTCATATCCTCATGATCCATGTATACGACCGGATGTTCATTTTCAACCGCGGTTGCAGTCAGCTGTTCAAGTGCATCTGCATTAAGAGGATTTGCATAAATTACTTCATCATTCAACACAACATATTGACCGTTATAGCTGATAAATGAGCGGATGCCAAGCTCCTGTCTCAGGCTTTCATACATAAATGGTGCACGCCCTGTAGCGATGGCGACTTCATGGCCAAGCTCCTGCAGTTTAAAAATTGCTTCTTTTGTGGAAGCGGGCAGTTTTTTGTCGTGGTTGAGTAATGTTCCATCGATATCGAAGAAAATAATACTTTTTTCCATTATTCATCCTACCTTTTTTAGTTTGTATATACAGTTTAACGCAGATAGGGTTTTAGCGCACAGAAAAGCAGCTGAATGTCAGCTGCTTTATTTGTTATATCTCCATATCCCAGCGCTCTTTTTGCGTTTCCTTCAGTTGATCTTCCGTTTCCTGCGGATAAACCGTTCGGAATTTATGGTGATCTGCTGGAATAATTTCGATCATTTTTTTGATCATGTCTTCCGGGTCAAACTCTTTTAATCCTTCTTCCTGCTCGATCATATCTTCTTTACGTGTGAAATGTTCGTTTTCATTGTACCATTTCCACTTTTCTTCGGCACTGCGTTTGTTAAAGCCTGTTGCAAATGGGCCTGGATTGATCGTAGCCACCTTCACTCCGTGTTCTTCAAGCTCGGCTTTCATTGTCTGTGCGATGCCTTCAAGTGCGTGCTTTGTTGCAGTATACGGACCAACATAAGGTGTAGCGGAGATCCCTGCCATTGAGCTCAAAAAGACGATTTTACCGCTGCCTTTTTTCACTAGCTTCCGGGCTGCAAGCTGTGCAGATTCAAGAGTGGCAAATACATTCACTTCAAATAATGCACGGAAGCGGTCCATCGGCACTTCACCGAGTGGTCCACCCTCATTGATCGCTGCATTAGCTACGAAAATGTCAAAATCATGCTTAGTGATTTCTGCCAGGTCACGCTGATTCGTAATATCGAGCTTGAACACTTCCATTTCAAGACCCTGTTCATCGGCTTCTCTCATTAAATCTGTTTTTTGAGCAGTCAGTTCTGTTGTCGCAATCACTTTATGTCCTTCTCTGGCAAGTCCCAGTGCAGCGCCTCTGCCAAGGCCTGTGCCTGCACCGGTGATAAAGATCGTCTTACTCATAAGTAAATTCCTCCTGTATACAAGTCATACCCCACTTGTTCCCAGTTGAAGGAAATTTAAAACGTCACGATGGCGATACTTTATCTTTCATGTACTTTTTAACAGCGGCAAATGTATCATCAAATTTATTAAAAAGCCATTGGAGCGCAATTCCGTGCATGATCACACCGATAATAGAATTGATAATCACAAAGGTATGCATGAGTGCAGACTCTATTTCATAAATGCGGCGGCCAAAAAACAGCAGTTGACTGAAGATAAAGGTGAGTGCTTCTGTATAAGTTGTAATGACATTCGGGAGCTGCCAGATGAGTAATGATTCTATGAAAAATAAGCCGAACACACCCGCCAGCAAAATCATTTTTGAAGCGTTACTGACTTTATCGATCACAGGCTGAACGTAGTGCTTGGTAATCGTTTTAGTTCGGAAAAGGTAAATGACCCTGACGATTCTCGCAGCCTGAAAAAACTGATCAAGCGGGATGATGGCAATCGTTAAAAACGGGTGCTTCTTTATAAATCCCCATTTTGAATCTGATCTGAAAAACCTTACGGCAAAATCAATAAAAAAGATCAGCCACACGATCCAGTTTGTGATTGAACTGTAGGGCTGGTCACTCCATAACGTTGTAATCGTAAAGATAACAAGTATGATCATGAAGCCCTCGTATATTTTTGACAGTAGAGTTGACATCAATGATCACCTTCCTTAAAAAAACTTCTTATTTATCGTACCAAAGAATCATACATTTGGTTTCAAAATAATGATTTTTTTACACGACTCATCGCGCCAGTACCATATTATTTCTGTCAGTAAGTGACCTTTGGCAGCGTTTATCCCAAAGCTGTAAGGGTAATTGAGTGAGTATATACATAATGAATTTTTGAAAAGGAGCTGCTTTGAATGGACGTTAAAAAGCCTGTGCCCCGCGCTAAAGGGATAGACAATTCACTTTCATTAATAAAAGAGGGTTTCTATTTCCTCCCAAATCAGCGTGAAAAGCTTGGCTCGGATATTTTCGAAACGAGACTGCTTGGTAAAAAAGCAATCTGTATGGCTGGTGAAGAAGCTTCCGAACTATTTTATGACACAGAAAAATTTAAGCGTGAGGATGCAATGCCAAAGCCGCTTAAGATGTCACTGTTTGGTGATGGCAGCCTGCACGGGATGGACGGTGAAGCACATAGGAACCGGAAGCGTACATTTCTTTCGATGTTCACACCTGACCGGGTGGAGGATTTAAAAAGAATGGCGCTTGAACATTTGGATGCAAAGGTGAGTCAGTGGGAAATAGCGGATGAGGTTTTTATTTTTGATGAAATGCAGGAGATTCTTGCAAGAGCCGGCTGTGAGTGGGCAGGTGTTCCACTTGAAGAGAATGAAGTGAAGCAGCGCACACGTGAAATGATTGAAATGATCGATTCATTCGGTGGTTCTCTATCAAGATTTAAAGATGGAAAAAAAGCACGTGACAGTCATGAAGCATGGCTGCAGGAGATCATAAAAGGCGTCAGGAAAGGTAAAATGAATCCACCGCCCAATACAGCTGCCTATATAATGGCTCACCATAGAGAGAACAATGGAAAGAGATTTGATAATGGGACGGCTGCTGTGGAATTAAGTAATTCATTCCGACCGCTTTTGGCAACTGCTTACTTTCTGACTTTCGGTGTACTTGCGATGCATGAGCATCCGGAGACAGTTAAAAAGCTTCAGCACCACCCTAAATACAGCCACATGTTTGCCCAGGAAACCCGCAGATTCTATCCGTTTGTTCCTGCCATGGCTGCTAAAGTGAGAAAGAACTTTGAGTTTAAAGGATATAAATTTAAAAAGGATACACTCGTCGTATTAGACATTTTCGGAACGAATCGTCACTCTGACAGCTGGGAAAAGGCTGATTCTTTTATTCCTGAACGGTTTGACGGCTGGAAAGGCAGCCCGTTTTCATTTATTCCTCAGGGCGGGGGAGATCATCATACAGGACACCGCTGCGCCGGTGAGTGGCTGACTGTCATTGTCATGAGTTCATTTTTTGAGTTCTTTGCGAAGAACCTGACATATGATGTCCCTGAGCAGGACCTGTCTTACAGCATGGAAAGAATGCCAACCTTCCCTAACAGCAGACTGATCATTCAAAATGTGAAAAAAACAGCGGATTATCAAAAGAATCTCAGTGAATTAATGGATGGTTTTTCTGCAATCAGATAGTATTAAAAAAAGAGGCCGAGGCCTCTTTTTTTAGATCATCTTCCCCTGCTCCTGAATCATTTTAGAAGCATGTTTATCCTTATACATCTTTTCGTCAGCAGTCATATACATATCATTTAAAGACTGATGATGCTCATATAATTCATATCCGTAACTAAAGCTGAGTGATGTCAAAATGGGGTCATGTTGTTTTTTCAGCTGACGGCGGATTTCCTGAGCAATCTGATCAGGCTTAATGTGTCCGCCTTCAAAAATAATAATAAATTCATCTCCGCCGAGCCTTGCAATCAGCCCTTTTTGCTGAAATGATTTTTTCAGTATATTGGCAAAGCCTACAAGAACCTGATCTCCTTTATGATGACCATGTTCATCGTTAATTTCCTTAAAGTAATTCAAGTCCATCAGCATAATACCAAACGTTTTTTCAGCTTCTTTCAGGTGCTTCATATACACTTCTGTACTTCTTCGGTTATAAAGCTTTGTCAGGAAGTCTTCTTCAGTTGAAGTTGACTCAAGGAATATGTAGGCGACCAA
Source organism: Jeotgalibacillus malaysiensis (assembly GCF_044789845.1). Taxonomy (NCBI): domain Bacteria; kingdom Bacillati; phylum Bacillota; class Bacilli; order Caryophanales; family Caryophanaceae; genus Jeotgalibacillus; species Jeotgalibacillus malaysiensis. The sequence continues at coordinate 1,106,445 of NZ_CP085252.1, read as the reverse complement.
AATACCGAGCACGCCTGATGTCCAGGAAAAGTAGAGCTTGGAATCAACCATCTGAATGACCATTCCAATAATCGGTAAAGAGAAGAATCCAAGAAATATATTAACGATATATGAGCTGGTTTTTTTACGGTTTTTAAATAAAAAATAAATCATGTAAATATAAAAACTGGCAAGTACCACATAGTGAATTTCTTTAAATACTCCACTTGAATAACTGTTTGTAGCAGCGTCCACATCAAAATAAATTGGATAAACCATATTGACCAGCAGGACAAGAAAAGTGATCACACTTAAATGCTGATAATACCCTTTTTTATAAATTCGTTTCGGATCTTTGAAAATGTGATAATCCACATAAGAAAGCATCAATCCTCCAAGGACAGGTCCAACGAGAAACAGGAAAAAATTCGTGCTGTATTCCAGTAAATATGCACCGGGAAAAAGCATTCCGTCAAAAATCCATGTAGCCGGTTCCAGTATCATCGCAATTGCGCTTGTGATCATGATTAAGATCAGCAGTTTCTTACTGAAAGTTTCCACTTTTGATCTCATCTTTACGATGATATACAGGATAATCAATATGGCAAAGGCAAAAACGTTCAACTGAAATTGCACCAGATAATCCATATTCCCCTCTCCTATCCAATTGTGATACAAAGCAAAAGACCCATTTTAACGATTTTAGTTTTATTATCCTACTTTTTACACAGAAGTCAAAGGAATTTTTTCTCAATTGAGAATGTTCTAAACCATATAACCGAAGCCTTATTCCTGCATATATGAGAGGTTACCAAAAACTTATACAGGAAGAAATTGTTTTTAAATCAATAAGATGCAGACAGGCGGGCACTCTTAACGATCATGAGATATAATGAGCGGTCTACCCATGTTCCCTAAGTTTCGAAGGACTGCCTTCCGAAGCTGGACAAAAAAATCCCCTCTCATGTGTCGAGAGGGGATTTGCTTTTTAATAAGGATCAGCTTTATGCCCTTTTCTTTGAGCGCTGTAAATTGCTTTTTCACTGTCAGCAGTTCCAGTCTGCTGTTCGTTATTTTGATTTTCCATCTGAGCTTTTACCTGCTCCAATTTCTCTTCAACACGTCTGCCATATTCCTTATCCGCCTTAGTGAAATGCTCAATCATCGTCTTCTGAATCGTTGAGTGGCACACAGCCAGGGCATCAGCGAGGTTACTGATAAGCTCCTCTCTTTCCCACTCTTCAAAATTGCGGTAAGTTTCACCCGCCTGTCCAAAGTTGTTAGGACGGTCGATGCCCTCCCTGACAAGCTTACCGTTATATTGAGGCTGATGATCCTTACCCTCACGATCCGCTTCTTTAAGTCCATCCAAGACTGACGGTTCGTAATTTACATGTGGATTTTTGCCTGACGGTGTATCCACATAATAAGTACTTTGCCCGTCTCGCTGGTTTGTGGCCACACGCTTTTTAGGCGCATTAATTGGCAGCTGAAGGTAATTTGCTCCAACACGGTAGCGCTGTGTATCTGAATAAGAAAATGTTCTTCCCTGAAGCATTTTATCATCAGAGAAATCAAGTCCATCTACCAGAACACCTGTCCCAAATGAGGCTTGTTCAACTTCAGCAAAATAATTCTCCGGATTTTTATTCAACACCATTTTTCCGACCGGAAGAAACGGGAATTTATCAGTTGGCCATAGTTTAGTATCATCAAGCGGATCAAAATCGAGCTCCGGATGTTCATCGTCACTCATAATTTGTACACAAAGCTCCCATTCCGGATACTCACCACGGTCGATGGCTTCATACAGGTCCTGTGTTGCATGACTTGTATTTTTCGACTGGATTTCGTCCGCTTCCTTTTGAGTAAGGTTGCGGATGCCCTGAATTAGCGGCTCCCAGTGATACTTTACTAATACAGCTTTGCCTTCAGCGTTAACCCATTTATAGGTATTAACGCCCGAACCCTGCATTTGTCTGTAATTTGCCGGAATTCCCCATGGTGAAAATAAGAATGTTGCCATATGAGTGCTTTCAGGAGACTGGGAAATGAAATCGAACATTCTCTCCGGATTTTGAATATTAGTCACTGGATCTGGCTTAAACGCATGAATCATATCAGGAAATTTGATTGGATCCCGTACAAAGAAAATCTTCAGGTTATTTCCTACAAGATCCCAATTTCCATCCTCAGTATAAAATTTCACAGCAAACCCTCTTGGATCACGAGCTGTTTCAGGAGACTCCTTTGCTCCAGCTACAGTCGAAAACCTGACAAAAACAGGCGTCTGCTTTCCTTTGCCCTGAAAAACTTTTGCTCTCGTGTATGTAGAAACATCTTCATCTCCAGCTTTGCCATAGGTTTCAAAGTAACCGTGAGCTCCGGCACCTCTGGCGTGAACCACCCTTTCCGGTATTCTTTCCCGGTCAAAGTGAGAAATCTTTTCCAGGAAATCGTAATTTTCTAAGGTGGTTGGTCCTCTGTTCCCCAGCGTTCTCACATTTTGATTATCAGTAACGGGGTGGCCCTGGCGATTGGTTAATGATTCTTTTGATTCACCGGTTCCTGTTCTCTCATCATTTGAATTCCCGGCACCATCTACAGAAGTACCTGTCATTTCATCTCTTTTTTTATTCAAGAATATTCCTCCTTTACTTATTTTTTCATACACTTTATTATTACCAAATTGTAATTGGATTAAACTTCTAATTAGAATGATTTTTATTTAATTGTTATTATATTTAAGAATTAATATAATGGTTTCAGGAGACTTGTTATTATATTGTCTTCCTTTCAATCAGCTTGACATTTACTTCTTTTCTTAAAATATTTTGTTGAAGCGACTGTTTGAACAGGTTTCTCCCCATCTTCTCTAAAGGCAGAGCAATTGTTGTAATGGAAAGCATCTCTGCTATTGGATGATTATCAAATCCCATTACACCAAGGTCTTCTGGTATACTAAAACCCATCTTTTCAGCAGCAATCAAAATACCGGCTGCTGTCTGGTCATTTGTTACTAAAAGTGCATCAGGTCTTTGCACTAAGCTGCTAATCTCCTTTAACACCCGCTCGCCGTCCTGGACATGATAGGAATTATCAAAAATCCACTCCTCATTAAACGGCAGATGCTTACTTTTCAAAAAATCCATATAAGCACGTTCTCTTGCCTGACTATTGGTACCTGATCGCCTGCCGATGCAATAGCCGATACGCTTATAGCCTTTCTGATCAAGGTAGTTCAGCGCGTTCATGAACACCTGATACTGATTAATAAATGTATAAGAAACTTCCTCCTCAATCTCTTCACACATCACAATCTGTCCATATGTCTGGTATGGTTCTATCATTCTCCATTCACTGGACCTTGAGCAGAAAATACATGCATCAATCTGCTTGTGCTTTAACATTTCAAGCGCTGCGATCTCCTGCTCCCTCTCATAATCAGTCTGAAACAGGACAAGTTTTTTACGCTGAAAACGAGCTTCCTCAGCAAGACCCTTAAGCAGCCCGGCAAAATAGGGATGGTCAGTAAAAGGCATGACCACCCCAATCATTCCAGTTTTTCCCGTACTCAGATTAACCGCATTCATATTTTTCACATATCCGCTTTCTTCTATCGCCTCAAGTACTGCCTGCCGCTTATCCTCCTGCACATATGGATGTTCATTTAACACCCTTGATACAGTCGTGACAGACACACCTGCGATCCTTGCTACATCACGAATATTGGCCATATCTTCACCTCATCGAAAATAATCCTCTATGGATTCAATTGGCTGAACCTGTTCCGGCTTAACCCTTGAACCGGTCAGACAAGCTACATAAACAATTGCACATAATACTGGTAAAAACAACATACGCGTTCCCTCCCTATGTTCTGATAAATAGAACGTAAAGGATGAAACGCGTTTCAGGTCAAGTCTGTTGTGCCTTCCCTTTATTAAACTGTCCGCTTATAAACCACCAAAACGTCTGTGTCTTACATTAAATTCATCAATTGCCAGATCAAATTCTTCATTTGAAAAGTCTGGCCAGAGTGCATCAGAAAAATAGAATTCCGTATACGCCATCTGCCAAAGCAGAAAATTACTCAGCCTTTTCTCTCCGCCTGTTCTGATCAGCAGGTCCGGCTCAGGCATCTCATTCGTGTATAAATATTTTGAAACTGCTTCTTCAGTAAACTCAGTGTTTTCTTCTTTCATCGTTTCAAAGGCTTTTAGAATTTCCTGCCTTCCTCCGTAATTCAAAGCAAAATTCAACTGTAACCCATCATTTTTACCCGTCTTTTTCACTGCATGCTTAAGTGCTTCACGTGTGCCATACGGGAGCCGCTGCAGATCACCGAGTATATTGATTTTTACATTGTTTCTCATAAGCTCCGGTAAATATTGAAACAGAAACTTCTTCGGCAGCTGGAGGATAAATTCAACCTCCTTCTGCGGCCGCTTCCAGTTTTCCGCTGAAAACGTATAGAGCGTCAGGTACCGCACGTTTCTTTCAGCTGCTCTTTTCACAATTTTTACGACTGTCGATACCCCTTCGACATGACCATCTGTCCGCGACAGCCCTCTTCTCTCTGCCCAGCGACCGTTTCCATCCATAATGACTGCTATATGTGAAATGCCTGTTGATTGATTCATCCACCCATCACCTTTCTATTTCAAATTAATTGAATTTCATTATATTTAATATGATTATAAATATATTTTTATTGATAATCAATATATTTATTAGTTTTTTATGAGCCATCAAAAAAGTATCCTGAAGGAAGACTTTGTGGATCGTCTATTAACCAGGATACTTTCGATAAATTCTAATGAGCTCAGAAGCAACTTAAATATAATCACCAGGAGTGCCCCAGTGTTCAAACTTGTTGTACAGTGAATTTGTTGAATCAAAATGAATCCATATCGGTGCACTATCTAACGCTGGATGAGCTGCAAAGAATTTTCTATCTCCATACCTGATTGCCTCCAAAGCTAAAGGCAGCTCACGCCTGAAAATTGCATCACGCACAGCAGTAACTGCCGGACCAAATTCTCCGTCAACATAAACATATACGTATAGTAATGGACATCCATTAGCTATTATCCATTCTGCAAGCACTTCATCCCTCATGGCATTAATCTTTTCAAAAGCATACTGCAGACCAATTGTAAGAAAAAGTTCTGCAGTAATGTCGGAGTGTGTTAATGTATATTTACGGTCTATGATTGGTTCAGTCATCGTTACACCATTTCTGAATTCAACATATAACTGATCTGGATTGAGCTTTTTCAATCGATCCCCTCCCTAATGTATACATCACTCCCCGTTCATAAAATCTATGGTCCTTCCAGATCATGTATGTTCGATTGCATAAATGTATAATAAAAAGCACTCACTATAGTAAAGTGAATGCTTAAAAATATAATGATATTAATTTCTCGAGCTAGATAGGTGGATCGAACTGCTGATGTTCATTTGAAGCAGCGTGGTCTAAAAACCAACCTTCTCCAAGTACAGCCCCTCTGCATCAGCCATACGGCCTGTTTGAATTCTTTCTTTTGATTCAAGAATGCCGGGGATTGCAGCAGCTTCCATTTCCCCCAATCCAACTTCAATTAAGGTCCCGACAATTTTTCTAACCATGTTGTACAGGAATCCATTGCCACGAATCTTGATTTCGATAAAGCCGTCATTTTCATCGATCTTAAGTGAGTAAATTTCACGCACCAATGATTTTTTCTTCGACTTTGCATTGGAGTAAGATGTAAAGTCATGCTCACCCAGGAAATATTGAGCTGCCTCTATCATTTTTTCAATATTAAGCTTATTCTCCACATGCATACTGTACTTTCGCATGAAAGGATGTGTGTACTGCTCGTTCCAAATCTTATACAAGTACGTTTTATCCTTCGCATTATAGCGTGAATGAAAACGGTCATGCATCAGCGTCACATCAGTCACACTGATATCATGAGGAAGGTATTTGTTTAAATACTGCATCACTTCATCTTCCGTCGCGTGTTTACGCATTTTAAAATTGGCGATCTGGGCAAGCGCATGTACACTCGCATCCGTCCTCCCTGAACCAATGATTTCAATCTTTTCTTCTGCGAGCTCTGTTAACACATTTTCAATCTTCCCCTGAATCGTGTTGTCACTATCTCCAAGCCGCTGCCAACCTTTATATCTTCCACCGTCATACTGGATTGTTAATTTATAGTTATTCATTCAGATCTCCTGTTCTTCACTCTTCTATTTCGACTACTCTTGCCACACCATTTCCGCACACCGCACAATTGCCTTCAAGCACAACGCCAGCCGGATTAGGCTTAATCACAAAATCTTTTATCTTTACAGCATCCAGACAATTTGAGCAAAATACATTTAAGATCAGCTGCTTCCTAATATTTTCTGGTATCGATAGCCATTTTCTATTTGCCTCCATATCGTCCTCCTGTTAAAACTTATTTCGAAAGCTCAAGCCACGCCACGCACTCCACATGCGAAGTTTGAGGAAACATATCAACAGGCTGCACTTCCTGCGTCTTATACCCGCCGTCTTCTAATATTCTCAGATCTCTCGCAAGCGTTGCAGGGTTACAGGACACATACACAATGCGCTTCGGTTTCATCGCAAGCATTGTATCAAGCAGTGCCTGGTCACAGCCTTTTCTTGGAGGATCCACCACAATCACATCAGCCTGATTACCTTTTTTATGCCAGGCAGGAATCACTTCTTCTGCCGGTCCCGCTTCAAATTCAGTATTTGTAAAACCGTTCAGCTCTGCATTTGCTTTTGCATCTTCAATGGCCTGCTCGACAATCTCAACGCCAAACACTTTTTTTGCTTTCTGCGCTAAAAAGAGTGAGATCGTGCCAATTCCACAATAGGCATCAATAACGGATTCTTCTCCTGTAAGCTGAGCGTACTCAAGTGCTTTCTGATAAAGTACCTCTGTTTGCACAGGGTTGACCTGGTAAAAGCTGCGTGCAGAGATCGCAAACTTTACTTCGCCAATTGAATCATAAATGACATCGCTGCCCCAGATTGTCTGCCCTTTGTTGCCCAAAATGACATTCGTCCGCTGATCATTAATATTATGAACAATTGATTTTAGTCCCGGCACTTTTTCACGCAGGACAGCCGTTAAATCCTCTGCGTGAGGCAGATGCCTCGTTCTCGTTACTAGTACAACCATCACTTCGCCTGAAGTCCGGCCATACCTGACAACTACATGACGGAGCACACCTTTATGGCGTTCTTCATCATATGGCTGGATACCAAAGCGTTCTGCTCCTGTCTTCACAATGTTCATCACGCGGTCACTGACTTCTTCCTGAATCACACAGACATCCGTATCCACAATCCGGTGACTACGAGTAGCATAAAAGCCCGCAATCACGCGGCCGCTCTCACTGCCAACAGGGATCTGGCTTTTATTCCGGTAGCGCCACGGATCTTCCATACCAAGTGTCGGATGAACAGGTACATCTTTAATCTTACCAATTCGTTCAAGTACATCACGCACCTGCTTTTGTTTTGCAGCAAGCTGCCCTTCATAGCTGAAATGCTGCAGCTGACAGCCGCCACACGTGTCATAAACCGGACACGGGGGTTCCGTTCTATGTTCACTGACAGACTCAAGCTCAACCAGCTTACCAAAACCGAAATTCTTCGTCGTTTTCAGGACCTTCACTTTTACCTGCTCATCAGGAAGCGTTAACGGAATAAACAACGGGTAACCGTCTACCTTCCCAACACCATGCCCTTCATGCGTCAAATCCTCTATTGTCACAGTTACAGTATCATTTTTCTTTACAGGTAAAGCCTGCTTTTTTGTCATTAGTTAATCGCCCTCTTCGTTAGAATCGCTGCCCATTATTGTAGCATATATTATCCCTTGTTACTCGTATACTTAAAATAATCGTTAACTTCCGAAAGACTTCTCAGCTGAACCTTGTAGTGGCGAACGGAGACTCCTGCGGAAAAACGATCGTGAAAGACCCCGCAGAGCAGTGATCTTCTGCCTGGCCTGAGCGTTCGTCCGCGGAAAGTGCAGTTCAGCACGGAAAGGTTCTGCGGTTCCAAGTGAAACATTTTCTCATTTAAAAAATAAACCCCTTATAGGTTTAACCTTAACCTATAAGGGGTATATATTAAATTACCAAAATAACCTTGATTTTTTAAATAAAGGTGTGTAGAATGGAGAAACTATTCTTTTTATTCTAAAAATTCCAACTAAGGAGGAAGCGATATGGGACAGATTGTTAAACAGAAAGTACTCGCTTATATCACGCGGGAAATCGACGGGAAGACTGAACTGCTTGTTTTTTCGCAAAAGGATCATCCACAAGCAGGCCTCCAGGTCCCTGGCGGCGGCGTTGAAGACGATGAATTGCTAATTGATGCACTTTATCGTGAAATTGAAGAGGAAACCGGTTTGAAGAGAGATGAACTACAATTACAGGGAAAACTTCATAAACAGATGTATTATTCAGAGGACCGCTCAAAGTATTATGAGCGTAACTTTTTCCACCTTGCACTTAAACGTCCGGTGGAGAATGAGTGGGAGTATACAGTAGAAAGTGACGGCAAAGATGATGGTCTGAAATTCCATTTTGAATGGCGTCCAATTGAAGAAGCATCAAAGCTTGCAGCAGACATGGATAATGCTGTGGACTGGATTGAAGCAATCCAATAAGAAAAGGCCGAGCGATTAACCGCCCGGTCTTTTCTTATTGATCACTTCTCACTTCATCTTCTTCATCAATGATACTGTTTTTCAGCACAACATTTTTGTCTTCATCCACACGGTCTTCTTTACGAAGCTTATCAAGCGGTGCACAGACATTCAGATGACGATAAAGATTCTGAAACTCCGCAGGCAGCAGCCCGCCAAACTCTCCATCAAGATTCAGCTGAACCGTTTCCTGAGAAGTGACTTTAATATGATTAGCTTTTACATATTCAAGATGAGGATCATGCAAATGCTCACCGCGAAGTGCAAGTGAGATGACACGGATGGTTTCTGCCATGTTTGTTTTCTTTAAAAACATTAATGTAAACAAACCATCATTAATAGAAGAATCCGGTGCCAGCTTTTCAAATCCGCCGACTGAATTTGTCAGACCGATCAGGAAAAGCATGACCTCTCCTTCAAATACTTTTCCATCATATTCAATCCGGACATTTGTCGGTTTGAATGATGGCAGCATTTCAATTCCTTTTAAGTAATATGCCAGCTGCCCTAGTACTGTTTTCAACTTACTAGGCACTTCATATGTCAGTTCAGTGATACGTCCGCCGCCGGCAATATTAATAAAATATTTATCATTCATTCTGCCAACATCAACAGGGATCGTATCACCCTTTATAATGATGTCGACTGCATCTTCAATATCCCTTGGAATATGAAGCGCACGTGCAAAATCGTTTGTAGTACCCATTGGGATAAGACCCAATCTCGGACGATTCGGCTTTTCAGCAAGTCCGTTGACAACTTCATTGAGCGTCCCGTCCCCGCCTGAAGCGATAATCAGGTCAAATCCGCGCTCTGCAGCAGCTGCAGCTGCAACAGACGCATCGCCTGCACAAGTTGTTGCGTGACAGGATGTTTCATAGCCTGCCTGTTCTAATTTCATTAATACTTCCGGTAAGTGTCTTCTGAAAAGCTCACGTCCTGAAGTCGGATTGTAAATGATTCTAGCTCGTTTCATGATTTTCAGCCTGCCTTTTATATAATAAGCATACTATAAAATTATAATCACTTTTCACTGTATGTAAACAAAAAAGAATAAGCCCACAAGTAAGGCTTACTCTCATCATACCGTTAATTAACGGTTTTTACCATAGTGAGCTTGTTTTTCAGTTCTTTATAAACTTCTTCCCAGAAATCTTCACGTTCTGTATAGGCTGCCGTCAGCTGTTTGATCATCAGCTGCTGACCATCTTTAAAGGCTGGATCCTCTTTTGCCGGAAGGTTGGATCTTACATCATCTACAAATGCCTGCACTTTTTCGGCTCTTGGCCCCCACTTCGCAACTTCATTACCTAACTCGTCAATAAAAACGAAAATCGGAATCGCACGGGATTTGCCATTTGTTAAGTACTGATCCATCAGATCCAGGTTGCTGTCTCTTAAGATAAATCTGACTTCCATACCTGAACGTTCAGCGAGCTTTAACAGCACGGGATTATTCATCATCGCATCCCCGCACCAGTCTTCAGTCAATACAATCGCTCGCAAGTTCTGAGCCTTTAACTGCTTAAAAAACGCTTCATCTTCAGCCGGAACAGAGAACAGTTCATAGACTTTAGACATATTTTCCTTATGTGATTCCATCTGATTCTGATAAGCTTCAGCTGTTAGTCCTTTTTCAAACCATTCATTTAAGTTCGTCATGTTCATCACCTCAATTTTAAGCATCTCATAATGAGGATTTTTATTCGAGTGAACTGCCTGTAAAATGTGCAGGAAGTGTGGCGATCAATTATGTCGCCAAGTGATTCAATTCGCAGGAGCGTTGTGACAATAATTAGAACGATTGAATCAATTAATTCGGGATTTAAAGCTGCTGAATCAATTAACTATGCCGCTGATCCAATTATTCAAAGCGCTGATACTTATATCCTGAGAGGTGAATCAATTAATCTTAATGCTCTTCCCTCACGCCACCCCACAAAAAAGAAACGCACCCCAAAAGTGCGTTTCTCCCAAAATATATTATCGCTTCTTAATCTCCTGCATCAGCAGCTTATTCACCATCGGAGGATTTGCCTGTCCTTTTGATGCCTTCATAATCTGACCGACTAAGAAACCAATTGCACGGTCTTTACCGTTCTTAAAGTCTTCAATCGACTGCGGGTTGTTATCAAGTGCTTCAGTCACAAAACCAAGCAGCTGACCTTCATCAGAAATCTGTACAAGACCTTTATCTTTTACAATCTTGTTCGGATCTCCGCCTTTTTCAATCAGTTCCTTAAAGACTTTCTTTGCGATTTTAGATGAAATTGTGCCATCTTCAATCAGCTTGATCATGCCTGCAAGGCCCTGAGGCGTTAGTGCAGTATCACCAAGCTCTTTTTGCTCAGCGTTCAGGTAAGCTGATACTTCACCCATCAGCCAGTTAGAAGCAAGCTTCGCATCTGCACCCTGCTTAAGAGTGAGTTCAAAGAAATCAGACATTTCTTTCGTAAGCGTCAACACCATTGCATCATATGCCGGCAGACCAAGGTCTTCCACATAGCGCTTTTTACGTGCATCCGGAAGTTCAGGAATTGTTTTACGAACGCTTTCCTTCCACTCTTCATCAATCACCATGGATACAAGATCAGGTTCTGGGAAGTAACGGTAGTCATCAGAGCCTTCTTTGACACGCATTAATAGCGTCTTGCCTGTAGACTCATCAAAGCGGCGTGATTCCTGCTGGATTGATCCGCCTGATAATAGTACTTCTTCCTGACGCTTTTCCTCAAACTCAAGCCCTTTTTTAACAAAGTTAAATGAGTTCAGGTTTTTCAGCTCAGTTTTTGTACCGAATTCTTCACGGCCAACCGGACGAAGTGAGATGTTCGCATCACAGCGAAGTGATCCTTCTTCCATTTTACAGTCAGAAACGCCTGTGTACTGAATGATTGACTTGATTTTTTCAAGATAAGCATATGCTTCCGCCGGCGTTCTTAAGTCCGGCTCAGATACGATTTCAATCAGCGGTGTACCCTGACGGTTGTAGTCAACAAGTGAATACCCTTTGTCTGTGTGCGTCAGTTTCCCTGCATCTTCTTCAAGGTGAAGACGCGTGATACCGATTTTCTTTTTATAGCCGTCCACTTCAATTTCGATCCAGCCGTGTTCGCCGATCGGCTGATCAAATTGTGAGATCTGATAAGCTTTTGGATTGTCCGGATAGAAATAGTTTTTACGGTCGAACTTCGTATGTTCAGCAATTTCACAGTTCAGTGCCATTGCAGCCTTCATACCCCAGTCAACAGCGCGCTTGTTGATCACAGGCAGCACGCCAGGGTATCCAAGGTCTACAACGTTTGTATTAGTGTTCGGCTCCGCACCGAAATGCGCAGGTGCAGGAGAGAACATTTTTGAATCAGTTTTTAACTCTACGTGTACTTCAAGTCCAATAATCGTTTCAAAGTTTGTCATGTTTTCTCCCTCCTACAGTTCCGGCTTCATATTATGATTTGCTGCCTGCTCGTATGCGTGTGCCACGCGGTATACAGTGCTTTCATCAAAGTGCTTTCCAATGATCTGAAGACCAAGCGGCAGACCACTTTCAGAAAGTCCAGCAGGCACAGAAATACCCGGTACACCTGCAAGGTTCACAGGGATTGTCAGGATGTCATTTGCATACATTGTCAGCGGGTCATCAATCTGCTCGCCGATCTTAAATGCAGGCGTTGGCGTTGTAGGTCCTACGATGACATCATAGTCTTCGAACACTTTTTCAAAGTCCTGCTTAATTAATGTACGTACTTTTTGTGCTTTTTTATAGTAAGCATCATAATAGCCTGAGCTTAGTGCGTAAGTTCCAAGCATAATGCGGCGCTTCACTTCGTCACCGAAGCCTTCAGCACGCGTCTTTTTATAAAGATCAATCAGGTTCTCAGCGTTGTCAGCACGATACCCGTAACGGATACCGTCAAAGCGCGCAAGGTTAGCTGATGCTTCAGAAGAAGACAGCAGGTAATAAGTTGCTACGCCGTATTTAGAATGGGGAAGTGATACTTCATCAATTGTAGCACCAAGTCCTTCAAGTACTTTCAATGCCTCACGGACCGACTGGCGTACTTCTTCACTTACACCATCACCAAGATATTCTTTTGGTACAGCGACCTTTAATCCCTTAATGTCACCTGTCAGTGCACTGCGGTATTTAGGAACGCTGACGTTAGCAGATGTAGAGTCATTTGGGTCAAGCCCTGCGATCGCTTCTAATAGATAGGCATTATCCTCTACGTTTGTTGTAATCGGTCCAATCTGATCAAGTGAAGATGCGAATGCAATTAAACCAAAGCGTGACACGCGGCCATAAGTTGGCTTAAGTCCAACTACTCCACAGAATGAAGCCGGCTGACGGATTGATCCGCCTGTATCTGATCCAAGAGAAAATGGTACTTCACCAGCTGCTACTGCTGCTGCAGAGCCGCCTGAAGAACCGCCCGGAACAGTATCAAGGTTCCATGGATTTTTCGTTTTAGCAAAATGAGAGTTCTCTGTTGATGAACCCATTGCGAATTCATCCATGTTCAGCTTTCCGATTGTGATTGCGTCAGCTGCATGAAGTTTATCTGCTACCGTTGCATTGTATATCGGATCAAAGTTGCCAAGAATTTTACTTGCTGCTGTTGTGCGCAGCTCTTTTGTAACAATGTTATCTTTGACACCGATCGGCATTCCATAAAGAAGGCCTTCGTCAGTGCCCATTTTACTTTGAAGCTCTTCTGCACGTGCAAGTGCACGCTCTTCATCAAGTGTCAGGAAGGCCTGCACCTTATCATCTACTTCTTCAATACGTTTATATGATTCACGGACAAGATCAGCAATTGTAATCTCTTTTTTATGTAAAAGATCATGCAGATCAGCCAGCTTGTGATTGAATAAAGACATCTTTTGCCCTCCTATTCTAAAATCGTTGGCACCTTCACCTGTCCATCCTGGTGATCCGGTGCATTTTTTAGTACTTGTTCACGTGGCAGCCCATCAACAGGCTTATCTTCACGCAAAATATTCTTCATATCGAGCACATGCGTTGTCGGTTCAACGTTTTCTGTATCAAGCTCGTTCAGCTGTTCAGCAAATGTGATGATTGAGCCGAGCTGTTCTGCAAATTTCTCTGCTTCCTGCTCATCAATATTCAGTCTCGCCAAATGCGCTACGTGTTTAACTTCTTCTTTTGTAATCTTTGTCATTGTGACTCACCTCCGTGTATGTTCGAACACTCACAATACTGTTTATCATACCAAAAAGGCAGGGTCTCAGGCAACTTTACCTTAATCCCCCTGCCGATTGGCTGTATCAACTTTTTCATTTACTGTACGCAGTACCCAGATCATCCATATTTAAATAGAAGAAACGTATTATGAACGGAACAGCCGGTCCCAAAATGATGGAGCAGCCCCGTTATCTGCATGTCTTTTAGGAAGCGTAATCTCTTCTTTATCAATTGCTTCTGAATGAGACAATACCAGCCCATATTCAGAGTTGTGTTCTTTATTTGTTACGACCTGATAAGACACTTTATACCGGTCTGCCAATTGAATATATTTTGATAAGAAACGGTAATTCATATTTCCATTTAAAAACATCTTCAAATCACGGTGTTTTTTAACGGCCTGCTCAATTTCAGGGTACACATCTGATTCACGCACCTGGTTTTGGAGGAGCGCAAATTCCACTCTTTCTCTAATTGAAGTTAAAAACATTCTTCTTTCGTCTGGCAAAGTTTCTCTGGCACCATATATTCCTTCCTGAATATAGTCATCAACACTCTTTCCCTGTGCCATACTATCACCCTTTCTTTTATCATACACCCATTATACAAAATATCTCTTTTCAGGTCATTATTTGTGCACAAATTCACATATCATCCCTTTTTTAGTCTCCATTTCAGGATGTTTCTTCCATGTCCGAACGTTTATATATCAGCGTTTCAGGCGATTTCACTTGCCAAAATTTCTGTTTTCAGATTAAAATAAAGTATGATTTAATTTTCAGAATTATTTTACTTTAATCTTTTTCAAATCATGCTCTATCCCTTGCGCTTAATAGGATGACAGCTTTTTATGCTGATATAATGCTGTTTATATCACTTGAACAGGTTGAATATATTTGTTAGGTTATTCAACTGTAAGCGTCATGAAACATTTGACACAAAAAATTCATTTTACAAGGAGGAGATTTGGTGGAAGCTGTAGAGATTGGCTTTGAGGTATATATATCTCTCGCATTATATTTCATCGGTATGCTGGCGATTGGCTATTATGCCTATAAAAAATCGACCGGTAATTTATCAGAGTACATGCTGGGTGGCAGAAAGCTTGGACCAAGTGTTACAGCACTATCAGCCGGCGCATCTGATATGAGTGGGTGGATGCTGTTAGGTCTACCAGGCTCGATCTATGTATCCGGACTCTCGGGCATGTGGATTGCGGTTGGTTTATCCATTGGCGCATATTTAAATTATCTTTTTGTTGCACCTCGTTTAAGAACTTATACGGAAGTGGCAAACGATTCAATTACAATCCCTGATTACTTTGAGAATCGCTTTGTAGATGATACAAAGATTTTGCGTTTCGTATCCGCAATTGTCATCATTATTTTCTTCACTGTTTATACATCTTCAGGTATGGTTTCTGGTGGAGTATTATTTGAAAGTGCATTTGGAATGGACTATACAGTTGGTCTATTTGTGACTGCAGGGGTTGTCCTTGCTTATACTTTATTCGGTGGATTCCTGGCAGTTAGTATGACTGACTTTGTACAGGGTGTAATCATGTTTGTAGCACTTATTCTTGTACCAATTGTTGCATTTATGGAGCTTGGAGGTATTGGACCTACGTTTGATACATTAAATGGGATTGACCCGCAGCTGACTTCATTTTTTGAAGGCACAACATTCCTTGGGTTTATCGGTTTGATGGCATGGGGTCTTGGGTACTTTGGTCAGCCGCACATCATCGTTCGTTTTATGGCGATCCGTGATGTAAAGTCGCTTAAAAATGCACGCCGTATCGGTATGACATGGATGATCGTTGCCATTATCGGTGCATTATTAACAGGGTTAACTGGTATTGCGTACATCGCTAACACTGGTGGAGAGCTTGCGAATCCTGAAACAATCTTTGTTTTCTTTTCTCAGGTATTGTTCCACCCATTAATTTCAGGTTTCTTACTTGCTGCGATTCTGGCGGCAATTATGAGTACAGTATCTTCTCAGCTGCTTGTAACCTCAAGTGCGCTGACAGAGGATTTCTACAACACGTTCCTGAAGCGCAGTGCTTCTGATAAGGAGCTTGTACTTGTTGGACGTATCTCAGTTCTATTAGTTGCATTAATTGCGATCATTCTGTCACTTGATTCTGACAGCACGATCCTTGATATCGTAAGTAACGCATGGGCTGGTTTTGGTTCAGCATTTGGTCCTGCTATCCTGCTTTCTCTTTACTGGAAGCGTATGACTCGCTGGGGCGCTCTTGCAGGTATGCTTGTCGGTGCGGTTACAGTTATCCTTTGGGTATATGTATTCGGACTAAGCGGATGGCTGTATGAAATGATTCCAGGCTTTATTTTAAGTACGCTTGCAATCATTGTTGTCAGCCTGATGTCAGATAACTCACGTGAACCAGTACGTGAAGGGTATGACAAGTTCGAAAAAGTACACGAAGTTGAATCAAATAAATAATTTCCTTATAGAACGGCTGGTCAATGTGATCAGCCGTTTTTTCTATTACCTCAGCAGGCTGCACTGCTTATTTGGTCACTTTCTCATCTCCCCCGTCATCTATTACAATTAAATCATTTTAAATTATACAGAACTAAATCTCTAATCTTAGTTTCAAGCCGCTCTATTGAGGGAAAATTATGCAGTATTGAGTAAGCAATTTTTTATACATGCTTGAATTTACCTTTATTTTTCAGGATTTGGGCAAAAAGAAAATATTGTAATCGCTTACTTCTGAATTTTCTAAATTTTTATCTAAGTTTCGACAAAACAAGGAGTTTTATATGGTAATGTTGAAATTATATAGACGAATTTAATGAGAAAGGATGGCGCACATGGATCAGACAATTAGTGATTTTGACATACACCTTTTCCATGAAGGTACACTTTATAATGCACACGCTATATTTGGCGCTCATCTCGTAAAACAGAAAAAGCAGGTGACCGGCACACGCTTCACCGTTTGGGCTCCTCATGCACAGTCAGTGTCTGTAACAGGCAGCTTTACTGACTGGAAACCTGACAGGTATGAAATGACCCGAATTAATAATGAAGGCATCTGGAGCTGTTTCATTGATCAGGATTTAGAGGGAGCGCTTTATAAATACGCAATCACAACAGCAGCCGGAGACCTGATTATGAAATCAGACCCCTATGCTTTTCACTCTGAGCTGCGACCACAGACTGCTTCAGTCGTTTATGACCTCTCCGGTTACAAATGGGGCGATCAGCTTTATCGCCAGCGCGTCAGAAAGAGAAGACCAATTTATGAAAGACCTCTTGCAATCTATGAACTTCACTTAAATTCATGGAAGCAAAAAGAAGATGGTTCTTACTTTACGTACAGAGAATATGCTGATGAATTAATTCCTTATGTAAAGGAAAGAGGATTCACTCATATTGAACTGCTTCCTTTAACTGAACACCCGCTTGATGCTTCATGGGGCTATCAGGGTACCGGATACTTCTCCCCTACCAGCCGCTTTGGCACGCCGCACGATCTAATGTATTTCATTGACCGCTGTCATCAGGAAGACATTGGTGTCCTGCTCGACTGGGTACCAGGACATTTCTGTAAGGACTCTCACGGACTGTATATGTTTGACGGGCAGCCGTTATATGAGTATGACTCATTTAATGATCGTGAAAATCTTGAATGGGGTACTGCAAACTTTAACCTCGCAAAAGGTGAAGTCAGAAGCTTCCTGATCTCTAATGCACTATACTGGATGCACTTTTTTAGAATAGACGGCCTGAGAGTGGATGCAGTGGCAAATATTATTTACTGGGCGAATAGTGAGCCTGAAACAGCCAACCCGTACGCGACTGAATTTCTTCAGGAATTAAATAAAGCTGTTTTTAATGAAAATCCGCGGTTTCTTATGATGGCCGAGGATTCAACTGACTGGCCAGGTGTAACGAAGCCTGTACATGAAGGCGGACTTGGATTTAACTACAAATGGAATATGGGCTGGATGAATGATCTGCTCGATTATATGGAGTATCCTCCTTTTGAACGCAGACACCATCATCACACGCTGACATTCTCACTTGTATATGCATATACAGAAAACTATATTCTGCCACTTTCACACGATGAGGTGGTACATGGCAAACGTTCGCTTCTCCATAAAATGCCGGGTGAGTACTGGGAAAAGTTCGCTCAGTGGCGTCTGTTGCTCAGCTACCTGATTACACACCCGGGGAAAAAGCTGCTCTTTATGGGTGCAGAATTTGCTCAGTTTGATGAATGGAAATATGTACAAGGTCTTGACTGGTTCCTGAAAGATTATGATTCACATGCCCAGTCAGACGTTTTTACTAAAGAGTTAATGAGTTTCTATCAGGCTCAAAAAGCATTACATGAGTTTGATCATGATCCGCAGGGCTTTGAGTGGATTGATGCAGATAATGCAGAACAAAGTATTTATTCTTTTGTCAGAAGAGGCAAAAGAAAGAGCGACACGCTGATGGTGATCTGTAACTTCACGAATGTCAGCTATGATCATTTCCGGATTGGTGCTCCATTTGAAGGTAAGTGGGAAGAAGTGTTTTCAAGTGACAGGCAGGACTTCGGCGGAACGAATCATGTAAATCAGACAGCAGTAACTGAAGAAAATCCGATTCACAACAGAAAGCAATCTCTTGATATGAAGATCCCACCGCTTGGCATCACGATTTGGAAGCCGGCAAAAAAATAATGAGGAGTGTGACATGATGGTTAAGAAAAAATGTGTAGCGATGTTACTGGCAGGAGGACAGGGAAGCCGCCTTCATTCCCTTACAACGAAAATTGCCAAGCCGGCAGTACCTTTTGGAGGTAAGTACCGGATTATTGATTTCACACTTAGTAATTGTACAAATTCAGGGATTCATACAGTTGGTGTGCTGACACAGTATCAGCCGCTCGTACTGAATTCTTATATCGGAATTGGAAGCGCATGGGACCTTGACCGACGCAACGGTGGCGTTACAGTACTTCCTCCATACACTGAAGCGAGTGGTGTGAAATGGTACAGCGGGACAGCGAATGCGATCTATCAGAATCTGAACTACATTGAACAATATGATCCTGAATATGTGCTTGTACTATCCGGAGATCACATTTATAAAATGGATTACTCAAAAATGCTTGATTATCATATTCAAAACGAAGCTGAAGCAACGATTTCAGTTATTGAAGTACCATGGGATGAAGCCAGCCGCTTTGGCATTATGAATACAAATGATGATCTTGAGATTCTTGAATTCGATGAAAAACCTGCAGATCCGAAAAATAACCTGGCTTCAATGGGAATCTATATTTTCAACTGGAAATCCCTGCAGAAATATCTTGACCAGGACAACATGAATGAAAATTCTTCACATGATTTTGGTAAAGATATTATTCCTTTGTTCCTGAATGAAGGTAAGCGTCTGATGGCTTATCCTTTTGAAGGCTACTGGAAAGACGTTGGTACAGTGAAGAGTCTGTGGGAAGCGAACATGGACCTGTTGAAAGAGAATCCGGGTCTGAACCTGTTTGACCATTCATGGAGAATTTATTCACGTAACCCGAATCAGCCGCCTCAATATCTTGCAACAACATCTAAAGTGACGGATTCACTGATCAATGAAGGCTGTGTCATTGAAGGTAAGGTATCTCACTCAGTTATTTTCCAGGGAGTATCAATTGGTGAAGGTGCTGATATTTATGAATCAGTTATTATGCCTGATGCGGTAATCGGAAAGAATGTGACGATCAAACGTGCAATCGTACCAGGTGATATTGAAGTTCCGGCTGGTATTACAATTACTCCGGAACACAGCGATGATGACATCATCCTTGTCACAGAAGAACTCGTGGAAAGATTAAGAAAGGACGTGACAGCATGAGCCGTTTATTAGGAGTAATTGACGCAGCCACTGTAATGGGTGGACTTCAGGATTTAACTTTAAACCGCTCTGTTGCCTCTATTCCTTTTGCAGGACGCTACCGGTTTATTGATTTCGTCCTTTCGAACATGGTGAATTCAGGTGTGGACAGCGTAGCGATCTTCCCGAAGCACCAGTACCGTTCATTAATGGACCATATCGGATCAGGTAAGAACTGGGATATGGATAGAAAAAGAGATGGTCTCTTCTTCTTCCCTCCTTACTTTGAACCGGATGAAACAACATGCATCGGGTCTTTTTCAAGACTTGAACAGCACATTGAATTTTTCAAGCGCAGCCATCAGGATTACGTCGTCATTGCAAGCAGCTACGTGATTGCAAATATTGATTTTGAAGAAGCGTTAGCTGAACACTTAATTCATGATTATGATATTACTGAGGTGCAGCATAACGGAAAATCTCTTGAGATCTATGTAATCAGTAAAGTACTTCTGATCGAACTGATCGAAGCAAGACGCCGATCACAGTTCATCAGTGTGTCAGACGTTGTAAAGCAGCCGCTTCATAATTATAAGATCGGGGCTTATGAACATAAAGATTACACAGCGATCATTGATTCAATCCCTGCTTATCTTAAGTATTCAATGGACCTTTTGCGTCATGATGTGTGGAGCCAGCTCTTCACGCAGGAACGTCCAATTTATACGAAGGTAAAGGATGAGCCGCCAACGAAATACAGCTCTACTGCACAAGTACGTAATGCCATGATCGCTAACGGTGCGGATATCCGTGGAAGCGTAGAGAGCAGCATCGTATCAAGAGCTGCAAAAATCGGTGAAGGTTCTACAGTGAAAAACTGCGTTGTGATGCAGAAGTCGCAGATCGGTATAGACTGTTCTCTGGAATACGTTATTTTAGACAAAGACGTAAGAGTGCTTGACGGCACATCATTAAAAGGAACAGCTGAACAGCCGCTTGTGCTTCGTAAAGGCAGTGTGCGTGAAGCGGCGGTGGTGCAATCATGAAGGTATTATTTGCGGTATCTGAATGTGCACCATTTGCAAAATCAGGAGGCCTCGGCGATGTCGCCGGGGCTCTTCCTAAAGAGTTAATCAAACTTGGCGCAGATGTGCGGGTCATGCTGCCGAAGTATTCAACGATCTCTGATGAACTGCTTTCAAAAGCTAAAAAGATCAAAACCTTCTATGTAAATGTGGGATGGAGACGCCAGTATTGTGGGATTGAAACATTAAAGCATAACGGTATTACATACTATCTGCTTGATAATGAGTTCTACTTCAAGCGGAATACCCTCTATGGAGACTTTGATGACGGTGAGCGCTTTGCATTTTTCAGCAGAGCTGTGCTTGATGCACTCCCGCTTATTCCATTCAAGCCTGATGTAATTCATGCGCACGACTGGCATACGGGTATGGTCCCATTCCTGCTTGACCGACAGTACAGAACGTATCCGTTTTATAAAAATATTAAAACAGTTTTTACGATTCATAATTTGCAGTTTCAGGGATTATTCCCTGAAAGCGTAATTGGTGACCTGCTGAATCTTGATCAGCAGTACTTTTCAGCCGGAGAGCTTGAATTCTACGGAGCTGTCAGCTTTATGAAGGGTGCCCTGCTGAGTGCAAATGCCCTCACGACAGTCAGTCCGACTTATAAGGATGAAATTCAGACACCGTTCTTCGGTGAAAAACTGGACGGTCTTTTACGTGATCAGTCATTTAAACTGAGCGGGATTTTAAATGGAATTGATACCGATTACTACCATCCTGAAAAAGATATATATATTGAAAAGCCTTATTCCTTTAAAACGCTTGATGATAAAAGGATTAATAAAGCTGCCCTTCAAAAGGAATTTAACCTGCCTGTCTCTGAGCATGTACCTGTTGTTGCAATGGTCACAAGGCTCACTGAACAAAAAGGTCTGTCACTCGTTAAACGTGTAATGCATGAATTATTAAATGAGCAGAATATGCAGCTGATTGTTCTTGGCAGTGGGGATCCTGAATTTGAAAGCTACTTTAATTACCTGGCAAGTGCCTTTCCGGAAAAAACCGGTGTATACATCGGATTTAGTGAAGCGCTCGCCCATCGCATTTATGCCGGGGCAGACTTCTTCCTGATGCCTTCATTATTTGAACCGTGCGGGCTGAGTCAGCTCATTTCACTGCAGTATGGAACAATCCCGATTGCACGTGAAACCGGCGGATTAAATGATACAGTCCACTCATGGCATGAAACTGATCATACAGGCAACGGATTCACTTTCAGCGCATACAATGCACATGATATGAAACATACAGTTGAACGCGCTTTAGAATATTTTAACAATGAAGAAGTCTGGCCGATTCTGCAGGAAAATGCGATGTCAGGTGATTACAGCTGGGCACGTTCTGCAAAAGAATATTACGACCTTTATAAAGGACTTCAAGGGAGGAAATAATGCATGTTCCAAAATAAAAGAGCATTTAAAGCAGCCTTTTTACAGCGGCTTGAACAATCAAGCGGTTTATCATTTGAACATTCTACGCAGCAGCACCAGTATCAGACGTTAGGTATGATGGTGCGGGAATACGTCAGCACGAATTGGATTGCTTCGAATGAAGACTCCCGTAAAGGCGACCATAAGGAAGTCTATTATTTATCAATTGAGTTCCTTCTTGGCAGGCTGCTTGTCAGCTCTTTAGTGAACCTTGGAGTAAAAGAACTGGTGGATGAAGGATTAAGTGACCTTGGCATTAATCTGAGTGAACTTGAAGAAGCTGAAGCTGACGCCGGTCTTGGTAATGGCGGTTTAGGGCGTCTTGCTGCCTGCTTCCTTGATTCCATGGCTTCTCTCTCGATGGCTGGGCATGGTCACGGGATCCGCTATAAGCATGGATTATTTGAACAGAAAATCGTAAACGGCTATCAGGTTGAACTTCCAGAGCAATGGCTGCGCAACGGGAACGTCTGGGAAGTAAGAAAAACGGATCTGGCTGTTGAAGTGCCCTACTGGGGAGAAGTGAAATGGACTGAGAAAAACGGTCAGATGATCTTCACGCACGAAAAGGCTGAAACAGTCCTTGCAGTGCCATTTGATATGCCGGTTATCGGCTATGATACAGACCGTGTGAACACGCTTCGTCTCTGGGGGGCTGAGCCTTCTAAGCACTTCCCTCCTCATAAGGACTATATGCAGTATAAACGTGACACTGAGCAGATCTCTGAATTCCTCTACCCGGATGATATGTCTGATGATGGTAAAATTCTTAGATTGAAGCAGCAGTATTTCTTAGTCAGAGCCAGCCTTGAAAGTATTTTGCGCGATTATAAAGAAGACCATGACGACCTGACAGAGCTTCATGAGCATGTTGCGATCCATATTAATGATACGCATCCGGCACTTGCGATTCCTGAATTAATGCGTGTGCTGATGGATGAAGAAGGTATGGGCTGGGAGGAAGCATGGAGTATTGTAACTCAAACGATTTCGTATACGAACCATACGATTTTATCCGAGGCGCTTGAAAAATGGTCAATTGACCTGTTCAGACCTCTCTTCCCCCGTATTTATCTGATTATCGAAGAGATCAACAGAAGATTTTGCGAGGAACTCTGGGAAGCATTCCCCGGCGATTGGGATCGCATTGAATCAATGGCAGTCATTGCCCACGGCTTTGTAAAAATGGCTCATCTGTCAATTGTCGGAAGTCATAGCATTAATGGTGTTGCGAGACTCCACACTGAAATTTTGAAAATGCGTGAAATGAAAAGCTTTCATGAGTTTTACCCTGACCGTTTTAACAACAAAACGAACGGGATCACGCATAGAAGATGGCTGCTGCAGGCAAATCCGGAACTGACAAACGCGATTAATAACGCGATCGGCACAGACTGGATTAAGGATACAAGTAAGCTGAATGATCTTGTGAAGTTTGCTGATGATGCGTCATTCCAGGATGAAGTGGATCAGATCAAACATGATAAAAAACGCATCCTGGCTGACCTGATTCATGAGAAAAATGGCATCAAAGTAAATCCTGACTCAATTTTTGATGTGCAAATTAAGAGACTTCATGCGTACAAACGCCAGCTATTAAATATCATGCACGTGATGCATCTGTATAACAGAATGAAGGAAGACAGCTCATTCAAGCCGCATCCGCAGACATTTATCTTCGGGGCAAAAGCTGCTCCTGGCTATCATTATGCTAAAAAGGTCATCAAGCTGATTCACTCAGTTGCGAACCTTGTGAATTATGATCCTGTGTCAAAGGATTATCTGACAGTTGTTTTCCTTGAAAACTACAGAGTTTCTCTTGCAGAAAAGATAATTCCTGCTACAAATATCAGTGAGCAGATTTCTACAGCAAGTAAAGAAGCGTCCGGTACCGGAAACATGAAATTTATGATGAACGGCGCACTGACGCTCGGCACATTAGACGGCGCCAATGTAGAGATTGAAGAACTGACTGGACCGGAGCATATTTTCATTTTCGGACTGACTGCACAGGAAGTAATGAAATATGAAAAGCACGGCGGTTATCATTCATACGATTACTATCACGGGGACCCGAGAATTAAAAAGATCATTGATCAGTTCACTTCCGGCTTTTTCCCTGATACCTTCTATGATTTTGAAATGATTGCTGATTCACTGCTGATGGAAAATGACCAGTATTTCCTACTTAAGGATTTTGACGCGTATGTACGTGCCCAACAGCTGACTTCTGATGCATATCAGGACCGTAAACGCTGGCTGACTTCAAGTATCCATAATATTGCGCGCTCCGGCTACTTCTCAAGCGACCGGACAATCCAGCAGTATGCGGATGAGATTTGGAATTTATAATTGAAAAAAGAGCCCGTGACTTTTATGATGAGTCCCGGGCTCTTGCTATGTGTGACGCAGCGATTTGCTTCCCCGTCACCTACTGCTCATAAATATGAACAAATGGTTCCGTATCATCTGGCTCTTTAATTATCAGTGCCTCAGGTCCGTTAATGGATGTGATGCTCACTTCAATATCAAAGTATTCCGGAAACAGATCGATCAGTCTGCCGGCAATATACTGTGTAAAGCCGACAATCTCTGATTTTCCATAGAACTGAATCGGAATATCAATTTTCAAGTGTGCCAGCTGGTCTCCACGATATAGACCTGTACCGATGACACTGTTGAAGTTAGGAAAATAAGTTTCAATATCCTGCTTAAAGTTCAGGAAGGCTGTCTCGTCATTCCGGTAGCTTTCTCTTGCTTCTTCAGATGGAAATAATACATAATTCTCATTCATTTCATTCCATCCGCCAAGCTCATTGCTTCCATTGTCCGCTGTTGCATAACCGAAGAAGTTACCCGGGATCACAGTACTTTTAGGCTCCTGTTTGAAGAGCGCAACCGTGATTGGCACTTCAGCAAGCTCTGCTTTTTCAGGATCCTCAGCACCCATTGCACGAATACGTGATACAACTTCTGCCGCAATTGCCTGCCCTTCCTCCTGCAGACGGCTCTGAGAAATATTCTCTTCAAATGTCGGACCATACGGGTCACCATCGTTGTTGTAATAATAAACTGAGTTCATCGCAAGGCCAATGACAATGCCGCCAAGCCTTACTTTTGATTCATCTTCAGCTGATTTAACAAAGTAGTTATGTTCAAGGATGTGGGCCAGGTAAATCGGGCTTCTCTCAGCTCTTTCAGCCCTGGTTCCTTCCCCGTTATCAACAGGATTCAACCCGATATTTTCTTCAGGCTCCATTCCGTATTCTGCAAGCTGTTCATCTGTAAACTCGCGGTTTAACCAGCTTGAGATCGTATCACTTTCGAGGAACTGGCCTGCCTGAAAGAAATAATCCTCAGGTGTGAAATTCTGCTGTGCCACGCGCATCAAGCCATTTTCAAACTCTGCGATATCATAGTTTGTGTTCAGGTTATTTACAACCATTCCTCTTGATGGTGATGCTTCATATGGCAGTAATGTACGATAATACTCATCAGATATTTGGAAGTTAGGGATAATGACCGTCTGCTCTTCACTGTTTTCCGGGGCATTTTCCTGCACAACTTCATCTTCCTGCTGAAAAGACGGCATACAGCCGCTCATCAGCAATGCAGTACCCGTCGCAGCGGCTAACCATTTTTTCATGTAACTGCTACACCTCTTGTTTTGTGATTTCTGCTACCAGCTGGTCTTCATCCCATACCGGTATATTTAAGTCCTGTGCTTTAGTCAGCTTGGAGCCGGCATCTTCTCCGGCGATTAACAGATCCGTTTTCTTACTCACACTGCCGGTTACTTTTCCACCAAGCAATTCAATTTTCTCTTTTGCGTCCCCGCGTGTCAATTGAGCCAATTTACCTGTCAGGACAATTGTTTTTCCTGCAAAAGCAGAATCAATGTCTTCTGCTTTTTTCTTCACAGGACCTGTATAGGTTAAATTAACGCCGTTTTCACGTAGTTCTTCAATTAGTTCGAGTACTTCTTCGTTCTCAAAGTATGTGACGATTGCATCGGCCATTTTGTTACCAATTTCATCAATTTGACACAATTCTTCAGCAGTTGCTACTTTCAGTGCATCAATATTCCGGAAATGCTCAGCAATCGTTCTGGCTGCTTTTGCACCAACATGACGGATGCCCAGTCCAAACAGCAGCTTTTCCATTGAATTATTTTTAGATGCTTCAATGGCATTCAGCAGATTATCTGCTGATTTCTCACCCATCCGGTCGAGACCAATTAACTGATCTTTTGTCAGCCGGTAAAGGTCTGCTACATCCTCGATCAGCTCGCTCTGATAAAGCTGGGCGATGACTTTTTCACCGAGCCCGTCAATATTCATCGCGTTTCTTGAAACAAAGTGAGTCAGTCCTTCCTGCAGCTGGGCAGGACATTTCGGGTTCAGGCAGCGCAGTGCAACTTCCCCTTCAAGACGTTCGAGCTCACTTTCACAGGCTGGACAATGCGTTGGCATATGAAATTCTTTTTCTTCCCCGGTACGTTTGTCAGTAATCACGCTGACAACCTCAGGAATAATATCTCCAGCCTTTTTTATCACCACATGGTCACCAATGCGAATATCCTTCTCACGGATCAGATCTTCGTTATGAAGTGAAGCTCTCTGCACCGTAGTACCAGCTACTCTGACCGGATCAAGCAGCGCAGTCGGTGTAACGACACCTGTTCTGCCGATGCTCAGTTCAATGTCTCGAAGTACCGTGACGACTTCTTCTGCAGGGAACTTGTACGCAATTGCCCATCTTGGACTTTTTGCAGTAAAGCCAAGCTCTTCCTGATGATCAAGTGAATCCACTTTGATGACTATGCCGTCAATATCATAGGAGAGGTCTGCTCTTTTTTCAGTCCATTCATGAATATAATCCATCACTTCTTCAATGGAGCTGCACATTTTCCGTTCGGGGTTTACCTTCAATCCCATTTCATCAAGGAGCTCCATTCCCTCACTTTGAGATCTGACACCTGTATCGCCGGGGTCACCGATCGCATAGAGAAAAATATCAAGGTTTCTTGAAGCAGCGATACGCGGGTCAAGCTGTCTGAGTGATCCCGCCGCTGCATTTCTTGGATTTGCAAAAAGTGCTTCCTCATTCTTTTCTCTTTCATCGTTCAGCTTTAGAAAAGAGGATTTCGGCATGAATGCCTCACCACGGACTTCAATGGAAAGCGGCTTTTTTAACCTGAGTGGAATTGACCTGATTGTCTTCAGGTTCGCTGTAATGTCTTCTCCTACTGAACCGTCTCCTCTAGTTGCACCCTGGACAAATAGGCCATCTTCATATCTGAGAGAAACAGCAAGGCCATCTATTTTCAGCTCACAGCTGTACATCGCACTGTCACCGGCTACTTCTCTTACCTTTCGATCGAAGTCTCTGAGATCATCTTCATTAAAGGCATTTCCTAAGCTTAGCATCGATGTACGGTGTGTAACCTTAGAGAATTGCTCAAGCACCGAGCCACCTACACGCTGAGTCGGAGAATCAGATGTTGCATACTCAGGATGCGCTGCTTCTATTTCTTTAAGTTCATTTAATAACTGGTCATATTCAGCATCAGGAACTGAAGGCTTGTCCAGAACATGATATTCATAATTGTACTTGTTCAGCAGCTCATGCAGCTCCTGTACTCTTTTTTCTATGGTCTGACTCACAGGCTCAACTCCTTATGTCACTTTGTTAACAGGTGCAAATTTCGCAAGCAGGCGTTTAACGCCGGTCGGGCTTGGAAATGCGATATCAAGCTCCATTGAATCCCCTTCACCCTTTACGCTGACAACTGTACCGGTGCCCCATTTACCGTGCTGTGCTTTATCTCCAACACTCCATCCAAGATCACTGCCTCCGGTGTTACGCGGTGCAGGGCGTCTGACAGGACTTTTTCTCGGCTGTGGTTTTGAAGGTGAGCCGAAGCTTCTGCTGCCTGAAGAAATTTCTTTTTTCATCGGCTCTTCAAGCAACTCAGCTGGAATTTCAGCAATAAACCTTGAGACCGGGTTCATATTTGTCCGTCCGAATAACGTCCTCATCTGAGCGTTTGTAATAAACAGCTCTTCTTCTGCCCGTGTAATCCCAACGTATGCAAGGCGTCTTTCTTCTTCCATTTCAGCCTCTTCCATCAGTGAGCGGCTGTGGGGGAATACGCCCTCTTCAAGCCCCATCAGGAAAACAACAGGGAACTCAAGACCTTTTGCAGAGTGCAATGTCATTAATGTAACGGCATCAGACGGAGCATCATCTTTATCGAGCTGATCAATATCTGCAACCAGTGCAAGATCTGTCAGAAACGCAATCAGACTCTTATCATCGCTCGCTTTTTCAAATTCTTTTGTTACAGACAGGAACTCATCAATGTTTTCAAGCCTGCTCTGTGCTTCAATTGTCTTTTCGGCCTGAAGTGCTTCACGGTACCCTGACTTTTCAAGAATATCCTCTACCAGTTCAGTCACTGATAAATATTCTTGCATCTGTGTAAAGTTCTTAATAAAATCACGGAACTCAAGGACTGTCTTTGCAGCTTTGCCGCTTAAGCCGATAAAATCTGCAAGCTCAAGCGCATTGTACATCGACATCTCGTTATCACGCGCGTAGTTTGCAATTTTATCGAGTGAAGTCGTACCTACGCCGCGTTTTGGTACATTAATAATTCTGATCAGACTGATATCATCATCCGGATTGGCAACAAGCCTGAGGTAGGCGAGGATATCTTTGATTTCTTTTCTGTCATAGAACTTTGTCCCTCCGACAATGGTGTACTCAATATTGGACTTCATGAGTACTTCCTCCATAACACGTGATTGCGCATTGGTTCTGTAGAGAATCGCAAAGTCAGAAGGCTTTCTCACGCCTGAACGGACCAGTTCATTGATCTTACCGGCAACGAATTGTCCTTCACCCTGCTCACTGTCAGCACGGACGTACGTGATTTTTTGTCCGCCTTTATTATCTGTCCAGAGATTCTTCGCTTTACGGTTAGGATTATTTTTAATGACTGCATTCGCAGCGTCCAGGATTTTTTCAGTTGAGCGGTAGTTCTGCTCAAGCAGGATCACTTTCGCATTTGGATAATCTTTTTCAAAGGACAGGATATTTGTGATATCCGCGCCTCTCCAACGGTAAATCGACTGGTCTGAGTCACCGACTACACAAAGATTTTTGAAGCGTGAAGCCAGCTGTTTGACTAGCATGTATTGCGCTCTGTTTGTATCCTGGTACTCATCCACGTGAATGTACTGAAATTTACGCTGATAGTTTTCAAGTACTTCAGGCACGCGTTCAAATAGATGAATCGTCTGCATGATCAGATCATCAAAATCCAGCGCTGAATTCTTGCGCAGCCTTTTTTGATATTCAGTAAATACTTCACTGATCGTCTGGTCAAAATAGCTGCCTGCGTCCTTCGCAAACTGCTCAGGCGTTGTCAGCTCATTTTTCGCTGAGCTGATTGCAGCAAGAATACCACGTGGATCGAACTTTTTCGGATCCAGGTTTTTATCCTTTAATATACGCTTGATCACTGACTGCTGGTCGGTTGAATCAAGAATCGTAAAATTACGGTTATAACCGATTCTATCAATATCTCTTCTTAAAATCCTCACACACATGGAGTGAAATGTTGAAATCCAGACATCCTCAGCCGCTCCGCCAAGTATGCTTCCCACTCGGTCTTTCATTTCACGCGCAGCCTTGTTGGTAAAGGTAATCGCCAGAATATTGTAAGGCGCTACACCTTTTTCAATCATTAAATACGCGATCCGGTGTGTCAGTACTCTAGTCTTCCCGGAACCCGCGCCTGCCATAATCAGCAGCGGGCCATCTGTTGCTTTAATTGCTTTTGCCTGCTCAGGGTTCATCCCGTTTAGCAGACGATCTGTTAAGAATTGCATCGTCGCACCACCTCGAACGTTTGTTCTTATTATAGCCCGGACTTTTTTTCCGGACAACTTTAATCTGTACTTTCTTGAAATAGGCTGATGATTTCCGTTTCAGGGAGACGCTTTCCGCGGACGAACGCTCAGGTCAGGTAGAAAACCACTGCCTTCCGGGGGCTTTCCCGATCGTTTTTCCGCAGGAGTCGCCCCCTTACGCTTCAATCATCAGCTGTGCAGAAATTTACCTGTCTTTTTATATGTTCTAATTTAAAACTGTTTTCAACGCTTCTTTTAAGCTGCTGTAAATGATATCACCGACTACGATGACGTCAGCGTGAGCGGCCATTTCTTTGGCCTGTTTTTCGTTCTTAATGCCCCCGCCATAGAAAAGGACTGTGTTCTCGAGTTCTCCGCTGACTTTTTTCACAAGCGCCGGATCTCCGTATGTTCCGCTGTATTCCATATAAAAAATCGGAAGTGAAAATAGATGCTCAGCCATTCGTGCATAGGCAATCACTTCATCATCACTGATGGCCGCATCCGCTCCCGTTAGAGACGCTGCTTTGCAGTCCGGATTTAAAATGCAGTAGCCTTCTGCAAGAATCTCTTCCCAGTTCATCAGATCACCATGTTCTTTCACTGCTGCGTGGTGAAGGCCTTTGAACCATTTCGGGTCTTCTGTATTTAAAACGGTCGGTATGAAATATAGATCGTAGCCCGGGGTAATCGCTTCAAGAACCGAAACTTCAAGTACACAGGGTACAGTATATCTGCGCACGCGCGCCATCAGATCGAGCACATTTTCAAGTGTCACACCATCAGATCCGCCAACCATGACTGCATCCGTGCCGGATTCACAAATCAGTTCAAGTGCTTCATCTGTTATTTCTTTGTTAGGGTCCAGTTTAAATACATGCTTCCATTCCCGGACATCGTACATCCTAAATCCTCCATTCGAACACTCATTATCCGTACTATTATAGCACCGAAGAAGTGACTCTAAAAGGGATGAGGGAATGAAGTTAGAAAGTATTAAAAAAGAAGATGGAACAAATGTTGTTTCACCCTCTTACTCGTTCCGCTACGCTTCAGGCGGACGCTTTCCGGACGGAGGTTGCTGAGCCTCCTCAAGCTTCGCTTTGCGGGGTCTCAGCTTCCCTCTAATCGTCCCGGAGTCGCCGCCTTCCGCTTCGCTGCACTTTTATTTCACCAAAATGATGTGTAGCTTAATACAATATCTTTCTCGTTCAGCAGTTTAGTTAGTTTTAATGATAATATGCGCAAAACGATTAAGAGGGCAGGACTCATTGTCCTACCCTCTCAAAAATATTACTCTTTATCTTCCCCGCCATCATCACTCTGATGAACGCGTTCAAGGACCATTGCATAGGTATCGTTGCCGTAGTTGAGACAGCGTTTTACGCGTGAAATGGTTGCGGTGCTTGCACCGGTTTGTGTTTCGATTTTATGATAGGTATTCCCTTCACGCAGCATACGTGCTACTTCAAGGCGCTGAGCAAGAGATTGTATTTCATTAATTGTGCACAAGTCATCAAAGAATCGGTAGGCTTCGTCTTTGTCTTTAAGCGAAAGAACGGCTTCACATAGCTGGTCCAGTTCCTTCCCTCTTAACTTATCGATTTGCATCAGACAGTTACAGCTCCTTTTAAAAGTATTGCAAGAGCAAACGTGTGCTCAGCTAAAAATAGGACTCTTTTACATTTTAACGCATTATCGTTGGAAAGAGTACCGTTTTCTTTTTCACATCATAGATTCCACGCTGCGTCACTCTTAAATATGGTAAGTGAGTGGAGCAAAGGAATAGCAAAGTATAAACCGGATCATCAAACGCATATCCGCATTCCTTCAGCACACTGCGCAGTTTCTTTTCTTCTTTCATTATTATTTCCATCGGCTGATCAGACATGACACCGCCCAGCGGCAGAGGAATCTCATGCAGCAGTTCCCCCTGATCAATCAGCACTATGCCGCCACCCATTTCCTTCATTCTCTTAAATGCATCAAGCAGATCTTTTTTACTTTTACCAATCAGTAAAATGTCTCCTGTACTTGAAAATGAGGAAGCAAGTCCGCCAAGATTATTAGCAAATCCTTTAATTAGCGTACAGATCTTCCACTCACCGTAGCGGTCAACAAGCATTAGGAAGCTTTCATCATTATCGCGCGGAAGCTCATTTACACCCGCATCAATGGAAACTGAGTAAGGTTTCGTAATCACATTGTTTACCATATCGATCCCACACGGCATTGAAAATTGCAGATCATCTGCCTCAAGCTCCCAGTCAATTTTAAGCGGATTAATCTCTGACCAGTCCGGAGTAAAGGCCGGTTCCTGTTCTACTCCATCTTTTAAAATCCATTCACCTTTTGACATCACTGATTCTGGTACCGGGTTTAAAGGATCACTCAATATATTTAATGTAGCAAGGCGACCGGTTGCAATCATTCCCTGCATATAATCAAGCCGGTAATACTTCGCAACAGCATAGGAAGCCATATGGTAAGCTTCAATTGGCTCTACACCCTCGTCAATCGCTATCCTGACCAACTGATCCATGACGCCGTTTTCATAAAAGGATGGACTTGATCCATCTGTTGTCATCATCAGTGAATCGAATGAATGGAGGTTCCGCTCCTTTAATTCACTGATCAGCTTCGGAAGATCCGGTCTGATCGAAGAATGTCTGAGCGTTACAGCCAGCCCCTGCTCAAGGCGCTTCCATACATCATCCCCTGACATTGACTCATGATCTCCTGTTACACCCAGCAATGACATTTTTGCAATCGTCTTCTCCGAAGCACCAGGCAAATGACCTTCAACTCTCTTATAGCGCAGCCTTGCCTCCTGCACCCAGCTCAGTAACAGGTCATCTCCCCCTGCAAGTTTAGGCCACGAAGTAAGTTCACCAGCCAGTAATACACTTGGATCATCAAGCCATGACAGGACTTCTCCATTTGTAAAAACTTCTTCTTCTTCACGAAGCTCTGTCTGTGAATCCAGCCTGCTCCACCAATAATAAGTGAGTGGTGACGTTTTAAACTGCTGCATAAAAGGAAGCGCTTTCTTTTTGTCACATAATAAAAGGAGCATTAAATTGTCCTGAATAAAAGTCGTTGTCCCACGCTTTGCTGCATATTCTCCAAAGCTGTGTGGATTATAGAGCTGAAAAGGATGAACATGGGGTTCAATATAACCTGGCACAATCCACTTATCCTCTAGATAAAGCACTTCAGTTCCATTCAGACTTTCAGGCATGTCGCTCCCTGTATAAATAATTCTATCCTGATATATCCATACGTTCCCTTTCACCCACTGATGAAGGGTTGAGTTCAAATAATTCGTATCTGCAAGTACAAGATCAGGTGATTTTGTCCCTTCCAAGATGGAAGTATGGTCTCTTAAATGACTGATCTTCCACGGGAATCTCTGTCCCACTCTCATCACTCCAATAGTTCCTCTAAAAGTTTCATTAAGCTTACCATATTTTACGCGTCACCGCACAAAAGAATTGTGACTTTTTCTTAAACTTGTGCACAAGTGAACATTATCTTAACAAAATACATTTTTTCCTAATAATAATGTTAGAAAATATTTTTTTATAAAGTAATACATAATGATAATTTGTATTTAGATGGAAACTCTATGTTATATGTATTTGCAGGCAACTGATAAGAATATTCAGAAAAAATGTTTTTACACAGTCAGTTAATAGTGGTCTTTTTTTATTTGTATGATATTATTTAGATAACAATATTTTAAGCAAAGAGAGTGATTGTTATGATCGGAGACCGCGTTAAAGCTTTACGAAAAGAAAAGAAAATGTCGCTGACTGAACTCGCTGATCAGGCAGGCGTTGCTAAATCATATATCAGCTCTCTCGAGAGAAATCTTCAACAGAATCCATCTATTCAATTTTTAGAAAAAATCGCACCAGTGCTTGGTGTGACGGTCAACTCTCTGCTCGATCCCGATAGTGACGAAATAAATGTTGACAGCGAATGGGTAAACCTTGCAAAAACAGCAATGGAATCAGGTATTTCTAAGGAACAGTTTAAAGAGTTTATTGAATTTAATAAATGGAGAATCAACCAAAAATAGCCTGTGCAGCATAATTGCTTTGCACAGGCTATTTTATAGATTAATGTATGTCTTACCCAACAACTAAATCATTCCTCCTCCAATTGGTAGAACCTGCTCCTTCCAGGAAATCTCTAATATCCTCCATCGGAATTCCTGCTTGTACAGCCTCCTCAATCAGCGCCATCCATTCTACGTCCACTTCGTTTTTACGACCCATTTACATTCCCCTCCTAAAATACTTTCTACAGTACTTCAGGCGGCTCAGCCGTCATAGCTCCCCTGTCTCTTTATTGGCCTTAGACCCGTAAGCTTTGCGTCCCACCCTTTCAGATGGTTTGCCTTTTTCTGTTCTCTCAAAGCGATTGCAGCATCTGGGATCTTTCCGGGACTTAAAGTTTGAGTTTAGGTATAATTTCTGTTATGAACTTATATTATCACTAGGATAGTAGCAAATAAATAGTCCTATTTACCTAAATATTCTGACTTTTTCAACATTAAATTTATGTTACAATATTACGTTTGTTTTATTTTGCCGAATGCTGGTAAGCAGATTGACGAAAATGCTGATTCAGTTCGTAATAAGAGATTGCTCTGAGAGATGGATATGTAGTAAGGTCTTCACCGCATACCGGACAAATCCAGTTTTCTCTAGTGCTGCTGCTATAAGATGACCTCATACATTTAGGACATTCTTTTCGTACCATTTCATCCCCCCCGTTGTTCTTTATAGAGAATTACCGTACCCTCATTATATGTCAGAACTGGGGAATCACAAGTATGAAAATTGCTTTATACAGGTACAAAAAGAATGTTTTTCTCCTAAATACTCTCACTTACTCCAAATTGAATATATTTACGGAAAATTCTAACTTCTATTTAATGCTTTATTGCCAATATCTTTTCTATAGAAAAAGTGACTTGCATCAACATGGTTAAGCGCATCATATACCTGATCCCGCGCTGCTTCAACATTTTTTCCAGAACCCGCTGCAAGAAGCACTCTTCCTCCATCAGCCACAATTTGTGAATCTACTTTTTTTGTGCCTGCATGGTAGAAAAATGTCTCTGCATTCAAAATAGATTCAACAGAATGTCCCTTTTCATAGGATCCCGGGTAGCCTTCTGATGCGAGCACTACACCAACAACTGTATGATCGCTCCATTTTACTTCTTCAGTTTTATCCTCTAAAAGATTCAGTAACAGCTGTGCAAGGTCAGATTTCATTCTGTGCAGAACCACCTGTGTTTCCGGGTCTCCAAAACGCGCATTGAATTCAATCACTTTAGGACCGTCCTCAGTCAGAATCAATCCAGCATATAATACACCTGTAAAAGGAGTCCCTTCTTTTATCATTGCCTGTACAACCGGCTTGATAATTTCATTCATCGCTTTGTCTTCAGTTGCTGATGGCAGATGGGCAACTGGGGAATAAGCACCCATTCCACCTGTGTTCGGTCCTTTATCATTGTCATAGGCCCGTTTATGATCCTGCGCAAGTGCAAGTGGAATAATCGTTTCTTCATTCACAAGACACATAAATGAAAATTCTTCACCATCCAGAAAATCCTCTACAACAATTTTTGCAGATGATGCACCGAAGCGATTGTGTTCAAGCATACCTTCAGCGGCTTCGAGCGCTTCGGCTTCTGTCATTGCTACAACAACCCCTTTACCAGCTGCAAGACCATCAGCTTTAATGACAATTGGAGCTCCCTTTTTCTTTATGTAATCAGATGCTTCCTGAAAGCTTGTGAACGTTTCATAACCTGCTGTAGGAATACTGTACTTTTTCATCAGCTCTTTTGCGAATGCTTTACTGCCTTCAATTGCAGAGGCTTCTTGAGTCGGACCAAACACTTTCAGCCCCTCTGCTAAAAACAGATCCGTCAGACCTTCAGCAAGCGGCTGCTCCGGACCGATTACAGTGAGTGCGATGTCATTTTCCTTTGCAAAAGATACCAATGCATGCTGATCTGTTTCTTCTATATCCAGACATTCAGCATGTGCTGCGATCCCGGCATTTCCAGGTGCACAGAACACTCTACTGACTGAAGCATCCTGATAAAATTTATAGCAAAGCGCATGCTCGCGTCCTCCGCGTCCAACTACAAGTACATTCATTTGTATTCCTCCTGAAATTATATTTAGCTCTGTTAATGTCGGCTGTGATTTCCGCTTCAGGGGGACGCTTTCCGTGGCCGGGCGGTGAGCCCGCAGGCTTCGCCATGCTCGGTCTCACACGTCCCTTCCTGCCACAGGAGTCGCCCCCTTACGCTCCAATCACAGCTGTGCAATATCAATAATTGTTTTTTATACAAAAGTTTCAAAAAGAGCCGGCCTCAAAAAGAAGCCGGCTAAAAATTTTTTGTAAGCGGCTTTGACATGGACCTCTTACACAAATAGAAAAGTTTCACTCATGCTAATCAATGCTTAAAATGGCGTACACCCGTCATGACCATGGCGATGCCATACTCATCAGCTTTCTTAATGGAATCCTCATCCTTAATCGATCCACCCGTTTGAATAATCGCAGTGATACCGGCTTTAGCAGCCGCTTCAACCGTATCATTCATCGGGAAGAAGGCATCAGAAGCAAGTGCAGCTCCCTGTGCGCGGTCACCTGCCTGTTCAAGCGCAATTTTAGCTGCGCCGACACGGTTCATCTGACCTGCGCCAATTCCAAGCGTCATGTGCTGTTCAGCAACAACAATCGCATTCGACTTAACGTGCTTCACCACCTTCCAGGCAGTTTTCATTGCTGTCCATTCCTCTTCAGTTGGTTCACGCTTTGTAACGACTTTCAGATCTGCATCCTCAAGCGTGTAACGGTCCTGATCCTGAACAAGCAGACCGCCTTCCA
Source organism: Jeotgalibacillus malaysiensis (assembly GCF_044789845.1). Taxonomy (NCBI): domain Bacteria; kingdom Bacillati; phylum Bacillota; class Bacilli; order Caryophanales; family Caryophanaceae; genus Jeotgalibacillus; species Jeotgalibacillus malaysiensis. The sequence continues at coordinate 1,069,299 of NZ_CP085252.1, read as the reverse complement.
CTGACGTATAGATATATTCATGCTTTAAGTGACGGTCAAACGGAACAGTCAGCAAGCGGATGTTTTTCTTTTTCGTGAGAATCTCAAGTGCATCCTTTGAAAATGCAGGTGCAATGATGATCTCAAGAAAAATATCAGCGAGCTTTTCAGCCGTTTCCTTATTTACACCTCGGTTAAATGCGACAATCCCGCCAAAAATTGACGTTGAGTCTGCCTCAAATGCTCTCTGAAAAGCTTCCTGAGGGCTGTCACCGGTTCCGACACCGCATGGATTCATATGCTTCACTGCAACAGCTGCTGCCTGATCAAAGTCCTTCACGATCTGAAGTGCTGCATCTGCATCTTTAATATTGTTATAGGAAAGCTCTTTCCCGTGGTGCTGACGCGCATGAGCAATTGAGAACTCAGAACCGAGCGGGTTGCGGTAGAATGCTGCTTTCTGGTGCGGGTTTTCACCGTAGCGAAGATCCTGCTTACGCTCATAAGTAACCGTAATTCTCTCAGGGTTTTCCTCCCCTGATTCCTGCGTTAAATATTGTGCGATATACGCATCATAAGCTGCTGTGTGTCTGAACACTTTTGCAGCGAGACGCTTTTTAAGCTCAGGTGAAACACCACCTGCTTTTAATTCCTCAATGACCATTTCATAATCCTCTGAATCAACAACAACCGTTAAGTATGCGTGGTTTTTAGCAGCTGCACGCAGCATGGTCGGCCCGCCGATATCAATGTTTTCAACAGCATCTTCAAATGAAACATTCGGCTTTGCAATTGTCTGCTGGAATGGATACAGATTCACACAGACGAGATCAATCGCTTCAATTCCCTGCTCCTGAAGCTGACGCTGGTGATCAGGTTGATCCTGCTTGGCAAGCAGTCCGCCGTGAATAGATGGATGAAGAGTTTTCACACGTCCCTCTAAAATTTCAGGAAAACCCGTTACTTCATCGACACCTTTTACTTTAACTCCATTATCAGCAAGCAGTGTTTTTGTTCCGCCTGTTGACAGGATCTCATAGCCGAGTGTTTGCAGCTGTTCCGCAAATTCTACGATGCCTGCTTTTTCAGATACACTGATTAATGCACGTTTAGTCATTTTGTTTCCTCCAATGCTTCAGCAAATAGCTGGTTAAGTGTTTCAGGGTAAAGGCGGTGTTCAATGCCGTGAATCACCTTTTCAACCTCTTCTCTTTCCCATCCGTCAGGAATTTTAAATGGTTCCTGTACGATCACAGGACCGGTGTCCATTCCTTCATCCACATAATGAATTGTCACACCGGTTACTTTCATACCGCTGTCGATTGCCTGTCCGAGTGCATCCTTCCCCGGGAAAGCAGGAAGCAATGATGGATGAATATTGACAATACGTTTTGGATAGGCCTGAAGAAGGACTGAACCGATGAGTCTCATGTACCCTGCTAATACCAGCCATTCTACTTCTTTTTCATGAAGCATTTCAAGGATTGCTGTCTCATATTCAGCTTTTGACGAAAAGTCTTTCGGGTTCAGTGCACAGACGTCAATGCCTAACGCTTCTGCACGATTGACTGCAAACGCGCCAGGCTTGTCTGTTACAAGTAAAACGAGTGAAGCCTTTAATCTGCCGTCACGGACTGCCTGTGCGATTGCTTCAAAGTTACTTCCATTTCCTGATGCAAATACAGCAAATTTGATCTCACTCATAGATTGTTACCTTCTTTCCGCTTTCAGCTGTCACACGGCCGATCTCAAAGCTTTCTTCACCTTCATCAGCAAGTTTTCTCTGAACCGCTGCTGCATAATCAGGTCGGACTGCAAATACAAAACCGATTCCCATATTAAACACGCTGAACATTTCCTGATCTGAAAACTCTCCTGCTTTTTGTATGAGATCGAACACCGGAAGCACCGGCCAGCTGTTATTCATCACTTCAATCGATGTACCTTCTGGCAGCATACGCGGGAGGTTTTCATAGAATCCGCCACCGGTGATATGCGCCATACCTGTGACCTCACCAGCTGCGAGCGCTGTTTTTACTGCTTTTGGGTACAGACGGGTCGGTGTCAGAAGCACTTCACCAAGTGTGTGTTCAAAGCCATCCGGACGATCAGTCAGCTGCATTTGCTGCTGTTCAAGAAGGACTTTGCGGACCAATGAAAAGCCATTACTGTGAATTCCACTGGATGGCAGTCCAATTAATACATCTCCAGGCTTGATTGCTTCACCTGTAATGAGCTTGCTCTTTTCAGCTGCACCTACTGCAAATCCAGCCATATCGTATTCATCCTCTTCATACATTCCCGGCATTTCAGCAGTTTCACCGCCAATTAAAGCGCAGCCTGAATCCACACATGCATCCGCGATTCCTTTTACCAGCTGCTCAATCTTTTCAGGCTCAGCTTTACCGACTGCAAGGTAATCAAGGAAATACAACGGCTCTGCACCTTGTGCGGCAATATCATTTACGCACATTGCCACACAGTCGATGCCGATTGTGTCGTGCTTGTCCATGGCAAATGCAAGCTTCAGCTTTGTACCGACGCCGTCTGTTCCTGAGATCAGTACTGGTTCTTTGTAGTTCAGTGCCGACAGATCGAACATGCCGCCAAATCCGCCGAATGCGCCCATGATGCCTGCGCGTTCTGTGCGCTTAACGTGTTTTTTCATCCGTTCTACTGCTTCGTATCCTGCTTCGATGTTAACTCCGGCCTGTTTGTAGGCATCAGACATGAATGTTCCTCCTTGAATACGCTGTTGGACTTAATAACTTGGCGTACGATCTTCGTTCCAGGCGGACGCTTTCCGCGCGGCCGGCGGTGAGCCTCCTCGTCGCTGCGCGCCTGCGGGGTCTCACCTGTCCGGCTTCTCGCGCTGGAGTCGCCGCCTTCCACTACGATCTACGCTGTGGATCTTAAGAAAACTTCTCCATAAACTCATTGCATTCTATCGTTTATCATATAAATTTCATTTGTATTAATGCGCTAGTTCTTTTTCATAAGGATGAAGTGTATCCGGGTAGATCTCGGTTGGGTACTTTCCTGTAAAGCAGGCCAGGCAGTGTCCACGATTCTCACCTTCATCTTCACGACCAACGGCTTTCACTAGGCCTTCTACACTCAGGAATGATAGTGTATCAGCACCAATCTGCTGGCGGATCTCTTCAACTGAATGCTTAGATGCAATCAGTTCCTCATGACTGCTTGTATCAATGCCATAAAAACACGGATTCTTAATCGGCGGTGAGCTGATCACGACATGTACTTCTGTAGCTCCTGCTTCTTTTAACATTTTTACGATCCGGCGGCTTGTTGTCCCGCGGACGATTGAATCATCAACCATGACAACACGCTTGCCTTCTACTACACCTCTTACCGGTGACAGCTTCATCTTAACGCCCTGCTCACGAAGCTCCTGTGACGGCTGGATAAATGTCCGCCCAATATATCGGTTCTTAATCAGTCCCATTTCATAAGGGATAGACGCTTCCTCAGCATAGCCGATTGCTGCTGATATACTTGAATCCGGAACGCCTGTTACTACGTCAGCTTCAATCGGAAACTCATTTGCAAGCTGTTTGCCTAGTCGCTTTCTTGCTGAGTGAATATTAATTCCGTCAATGTCACTGTCCGGACGTGAGAAATAAATGTATTCCATCGAGCAGATTGCACGGTTTGTCGCATATGAAAAACGCTCTGATCGAATACCTTCATCATTAATAATTAAAAGCTCTCCAGGTTCTACTGAACGGATGACTTCTGCTCCGATAATATCAAATGCACATGTTTCAGATGCCACTGCATAGCCGTCTCCGACTTTAGCAAGTGTCAGGGGTCTTAAACCGTGCGGATCAAGGGCAACCATTAATTCTGTTTCAGTCATAATAACAAATGCATAAGCACCTTTTAACATTGTCAGTGCGTTTTTCACACGCTCTTCAAGTGATGCATACCCGCTTCTTTTAATCAGATGGGCAAGCACTTCTGTATCAGAAGTTGTCTGAAGAATGCTTCCCTGGCGCTCCAGCTGATGCTTCAACTGGTTTGCATTCACCAGATTCCCGTTATGGGCAAGTGTCAGTGTGCCGCTTTGTGAGCGGAAGACGAGTGGCTGAACATTTTCATAACCACCGCCGCCTGCTGTTGCATAACGGACGTGACCAATTGCGCCGTGTCCTTTCAGTTCAGAAAGCATTTCCTGGGTAAATACTTCAGTCACAAGCCCCTCACCTTTGGAAAAAGTTAAATTCTCCCCGTCAGTCGCAGCGATACCCGCTCCCTCCTGACCACGGTGCTGTAAGCTCTGAAGTGCGTAATACGTCATCTGTGCAGCCTGTTCATGGCCCCAGACGCCGAAGACGCCACATTCTTCATTTAATCCTTTTAATTCAGCAAGCATGGGATTGCTCCTCTCCAGCTCTCTTCAAATTTTTCAACCGGCTGGTCAATAAGAGCTGCTCCGTTATGCACAACTTTTAATACTGGCTGTGCTGTCACTTCTCCAATTTTCTTTGCGCCTGTCAGTGCTTCAAAAGCCTGCTGATTTTCAGGCTTCACACTGATTAAAAATCTTGACTGCGTTTCGCTGAAAAGTTCAGTTACTGCAGATCCTTCTGTTTCAGCTGTTACACCAAGGCCTGAGCCGAATGCTGATTCAGCAAGTGCTACTGCCAGCCCGCCTTCAGCAAGGTCATGAGCCGATTGTACAAGCCCCTCTTTAATTGCTGCCAGTACCTTTTCCTGACGATCAAGCTCTGTTGTAAGATCAAGCTCAGGTGCTTTACCTGAAATCTCTCCTGCAGTCAACTTTTGCAGCTCACTGCCGCCAAATTCAGTTTTTGTATCCCCAATCAGATACACAGCATCTCCAGCCTGTTTAAAGCTTTGCGTTGTAATATGTTCAAGGTTTTCAATCAGTCCGACCATGCCGACTACCGGCGTCGGGTAGACTGCTGTTCCGTTCGTTTCGTTATATAGTGATACATTTCCGCCAATGACAGGTGCATTCAGCACCCGGCACGCTTCACTCATACCATCCACGGATTTTTCCATCTGCCAGAAGATCTCCGGCTTGTCAGGGCTTCCGAAGTTCAGGCAATCTGTAATCGCAAGCGGTCGTCCGCCAGAGCAGACAATATTACGTGCAGCTTCTGCCACTGCAATTTTCCCGCCTGTTTCAGGGTCAAGATACAGGTAGCGTGAATTGCAGTCTGTTGTCATCGCAAGCGCCTTTTCAGTGCCGCGGATACGAAGGACTGCTGCATCCGATCCAGGCGTTACAACTGTGTTTGTGCGTACCTGATAGTCATACTGATCATACACCCATTCTTTACTTGCAATCGTTGGCTGCTTCAAAAGTGCATGCAGCGTTTCTTCAACATTTTCAACTTCAGGCTCTGCATTTTCAATCGCCTGGAATTCTCGGTAGTAAGCAGGCTCTTTAGAAGGCTTATGGTACACAGGTGCATCTTCAGCAAGCGCATCAACCGGCACATCTGCTACGACATTTCCTTCATGAACAAGGCGAAGGCGCTTATCGTCTGTTACCGTCCCGACCGCTACTGCATCAAGATCGTACTTATGGAACAGCTCCTGAATTTCCGCTTCACGTCCCTTTTCAATGACGATCAGCATACGCTCCTGTGATTCTGAGAGCATCATTTCATAAGCTGACATACCTGTTTCACGCTGAGGAACAAGGTCAAGATTCATCTCGATACCTGAACCTGCTTTACTTGCCATTTCAGCTGATGAACTTGTCAGACCTGCAGCACCCATATCCTGAATGCCGATCAGCGCATCATTTTTGATCAGTTCAAGGCAGGCTTCAAGCAGCAGCTTTTCCATAAATGGATCCCCTACCTGTACTGCAGGACGCTTTTCATCTGAATCCTCTGTCAATTCTTCAGATGCAAACGTTGCTCCGTGAATCCCGTCGCGGCCCGTTTTAGCGCCAACATACATCACAGTATTGCCGACACCTTTTGCCTGACCTTTCTGGATCTCATCATGATTGATCAGTCCTACGCACATTGCATTGACAAGCGGGTTGCCATCGTAAGATTTGTCAAATTGTACTTCGCCGCCGACTGTCGGAATCCCGATACAGTTTCCATAACCTGCGATTCCTGCCACTACCTGCTCAAATAAGTACCGAACACGAGGAGAATCCAGTTCTCCAAAGCGTAAGGAATTGAGTATCGCAATGGGTCTAGCTCCCATTGAAAATACGTCACGTATAATGCCGCCAACGCCTGTTGCCGCCCCCTGGTAAGGTTCGATGGCAGATGGGTGATTATGACTCTCGATTTTGAATGCCACTGCCTGGCCGTCTCCAATATCAACAATGCCAGCTCCTTCTCCCGGTCCCTGAAGTACCTGTTCACCTGTTACAGGGAATTTCTTTAAAAGAGGCTTTGAATTTTTATAGCTGCAGTGCTCTGACCACATCACTGAAAATAATCCAAGCTCTGTATAGTTAGGCAATCTGCCAAGGATACCCTCTACAAGGTTGAATTCCTCATCAGTCAGACCCATTTCGAGATAGATTTTCTCATCCTTAATTTGCTGCTGTGCCGGTTCAAGCATTAACGACATGAGAGTCCCTCCAGTGTTTTACGATTGATTGAAACAATTTAAGTCCATCTGCACTTCCTAACAGCTCGTCCACTGCGCGTTCAGGGTGAGGCATCATCCCAAGCACATTTCCTTTTTCATTCGTGATCCCTGCAATTGAAAGCAGGCTGCCATTTGGGTTATCTGCATAACGGAAAGCGATCTGACCGTTTGCTTCAAGCTGCTTCAATGTTTCCTTGTCACAGAAATAATTCCCTTCGCCATGTGCGACTGGCACTGTGATCCGCTCATTTTCCTGATAGGCTTGTGTAAATATGGTTTTGTTATTGACAACTTCAAGTTCGACAGGACGGCAGATAAACTTCAGCCCCTGATTACGAAGCATGGCACCCGGCAGCAGTCCTGCTTCAAGCAGAATCTGAAATCCGTTACATACGCCAAGGACAGGCTTACCTGCTTCAGCCGCTTTCACGACCTCACTCATCACATTTGAAAAGCGCGCAATTGACCCTGAACGAAGATAATCTCCATAAGAGAATCCGCCGGGCAGTAATACGCCGTCAAACTGACTCAAGTCAGCTTCATCGTGCCAGACGTATTCAACTTCCTCACCAAGCTCATCTTTTACTGCATGGTACATGTCAATGTCACAGTTTGATCCCGGAAATACAATGACCGCAAACTTCATTGTGTAACTGCCTCCTCCACTTCAAACTCATAGTTCTCAATAACTGTATTTGCGAGCAGCTTCTCGCACATTTCTTTCACTGTTTCTTCAATCGGACGATCAGACGGTTCGATTAACAGCTCAAGGTATTTTCCGATTCGTACATCCTGCACTTCGTGATAATCCATTGCATGAAGTGAATTCTTTACTGCTGTTCCCTGCGGATCAAGTACACTCTCTCTTAACGTTACATGAACTTTAACTTTTATCATGATTTGACGCCTCCCAGTCGGTTTAATACCTTTTCATAAGCTTCTGTCAGACTTCCAAGGTTCCGTCTGAACACATCTTTATCCATCTTCTCACCCGTTTTAATATCCCAAAGCCTGCACGTATCAGGTGAAATCTCATCAGCAAGCAGCACCTGTCCATTTTCATCACGGCCGAATTCAAGCTTGAAATCTATTAAATCAAGACCGATTTCTTTGAAAAATGCAGTCATGACTTCATTTACCTGAAGTCCTTTTTCTTTTAAAAGTGTCAGCTCTTCTGCTGAAGCAAGTCCGAGTACTTCAATGTGATCTTCATTAATGAGCGGATCACCGAGATCATCGTCCTTGTAATACCACTCCACGATTGTTTTCGGAAGCTTTGTTCCCTCATCCAGACCAATCCGCTTCGCAAGCGTTCCTGCTACTGTATTTCTGACAACCACTTCAATTGGAATGATCTCAACTGCCTTCACAAGCTGCTCATGATCAGAAATCTTTTTGATAAAGTGGGACTCAATGCCTTCAGCTTTCAATTTTTCAAAAAGAAGACTGGTGATCAGGTTATTCAGTACGCCTTTACCGGCGATTGTTTCTTTCTTCTCACCATTAAATGCAGTCGCTGAGTCTTTATATTCAATCCATAGAACGTCTTTTTCATCTGTCTGATACAGTCGCTTTGCCTTACCTTCGTAGAGAAGCTGTTCTTTTTTCAATTGGATTTCATCCTTTCGAATGTCGGAATATTGGGATTATTTAATGTGTAAACCGCTGATGTTGCGATGCAGCGGTTTGGGTTTTTACTTTATTTAGGTGACACATTGGGGACGGAGTTTAGTGATTCATTTTTAGAATGATTCTAAAAGTGGAACAGTTAACTCCGTCCCCGCCGCGCCGCTTTACTTAAATCAGGCCGATACGCTTAAACACCGTATCTACGTGCTGCAGGTGGTACGTATAATCAAAGCAGTCTTCGATTTCTGCCGGTGACAGTTTTGAAGTGATTTTTTCTTCTGATTCAACGAGTTCGCGGAAATGGACTTGCTTTTCCCATGCTTCCATTGCTTTTGGCTGAACTGTGTCATATGCTTCTTCACGTGACAGACCTTTGTCGATCAGTGCGAGTAATACGCGCTGTGAGTAGATCAGACCAAGTGTACGGTCCATGTTGCGCTTCATGTTTTCAGGGAATACTGTCAGGTTTTTAACGATGTTACCAAAACGGTTCAGCATGTAATTCAGTGCAATTGTTGCATCCGGCAAAATCACGCGTTCTGCAGATGAGTGTGAGATATCGCGCTCATGCCATAATGGAACATTTTCATATGCGGTCTGCATATATCCTCTGATCAGACGTGCAAGGCCTGTCATGTTTTCAGAGCCGATCGGATTTCGTTTATGCGGCATTGCAGAAGAACCTTTCTGCCCTTTTGCAAAGAACTCTTCCACTTCACGCGTTTCACTCTTTTGCAGGCTTCGGACTTCAACAGCGAACTTTTCAATTGAAGTTGCGATCAGTGCGAGTGTTGCCATGTAATCTGCGTGGCGGTCGCGCTGTAGTGTCTGAGTTGAAACCGGTGCAGGTGTTAAGCCTAGCTTTTCACATACATATGATTCAACGAATGGATCGATATTTGCATAAGTACCAACAGCACCTGACATTTTTCCGAATTCAACGCCATCTGCTGCACGCTTGAAGCGATCAAGGTTACGTTTCATTTCTTCATACCAGAGTGCAAGCTTCAGTCCGAACGTCGTCGGTTCAGCGTGGACACCGTGTGTACGGCCCATCATTACTGTATCTTTATGTTCTTTTGCTTTTTCCGCTAAAATATCAACAAAACGTTCAAGGTCTGCAAGCAGGATTTCATTAGCCTGTCTTAATAGATAAGAAAGTGCCGTATCAACAACGTCTGTTGACGTCAGTCCATAATGTACCCATTTCTTTTCATCACCAAGCGTCTCAGAAACCGCTCTTGTAAATGCCACCACGTCGTGACGCGTTTCTTCTTCAATTGCTTTAATGCGGTCAACATCAAATGATGCGTTCTCACGGATTTTCTTTACATCTTCTTTCGGAATATCACCAAGCTCTGACCATGCTTCACATGCCAGAATTTCAACTTCAAGCCATGCTTCAAAGCGGTTCTGTTCAGTCCAAATCGCACCCATCTCAGGTCGCGTATAACGTTCAATCATCGTTGTGCCTCCTTGACTGCAGGGGTCCAGACGTCTGATGCTTCAATTTCTGTCAGCGTCTTTTCAATATCATCTGTCAGTATTGTGATATGCCCCATTTTCCTGTTAGTTTTCGCTTCGTCTTTCCCATATAAATGAAGTGACCAATGCGGATATTCTGAAATGGCTTTTAAAGCCGGTTCAACATGCTGACCAAGTAAATTGACCATCACAGCCGGTTTTAAAAGGTCTGATGGTGCAAGCGGCCAGTTTGCAATTGATCTGATATGCTGATGAAATTGTGATGAAGAGCTTGCTTCTATTGAATAGTGACTTGAATTATGCGGTCTTGGTGCAAGTTCATTTACATAAAGCTCTCCATTTTTCCCGACAAACATCTCAACTGCGAGCGTTCCAACAAGCTGAAGTTGATCAGCAACCTGTTCAGCCAGCCTGATCGCATCTGCCTTTACCTTTTCACTTACTCTAGCAGGCACAATGGAGGTATGCAGAATCTGATGCTCATGAATATTTTCAGCAATTGGTTGTGTCACGGTTTCACCTGCTTCGTTGCGGTGAATGATCACTGAGATCTCACAGTCAAAATCAACAAAAGCTTCTAATATACATGTACCATTGTTTTGAATCAGCTGTGCTGCTTCTGCAAGATCATCTTCACTCTCAATCTTTACCTGACCCTTACCATCATATCCACCGGTAATTGTCTTCAATAACATCGGAAAAACGAACGTTCCTATCATATCATATAATTGTTGTTCGTTTTCTACGATTTTATAAGAAGCAGTAGGTACATCTGCTTTTGTAAGTGTATCCTTTTCAAACTGACGGTTTTGTGTGATTCTGATGAGTTCAGCACCCTGAGGTACATGTGCTTGTACTGCTAAATGTTTTAAAGATTCATAGTCTATGTTTTCAAATTCGTATGTTATGACGTCACTTAATTCAGCGAGTTCTGCTAGGCCTTTTTCATCATTATAAGCGGTCTGGATCGTGTAATCAGCAACCTGCGCACATGGCCCGTTTTCAGCAGGATCAAGCACTGCGACTCTGAAGCCTGCTTCCTTTGCAGCAAGTGCCATCATTCTGCCAAGCTGACCGCCGCCGATAATGCCGATGACTGCTGGCGGGAGAATCATTTTAGTCATACGAGATCACCACTGCTTTCAAGTACTTTTTCTTCACTCTTCTTTCTCATCTCAGCAATTCTATCAGCCAATTCTTCATCAAATGATGAAAGCATTTGCGCTGCCAGGATACCTGCATTTGCTGCACCGGCATCCCCTATTGCAACTGTCGCAACAGGAACACCAGCTGGCATTTGCGCGATTGATAACAGTGAGTCCAGTCCGTTCAGCGCTTTTGACTGAATGGGTACGCCGATTACTGGCAGGGTGGTTTTCGCTGCTACCATACCAGGCAGATGGGCTGCACCGCCTGCACCTGCAATGATTACTTTGATTCCGCGTGATCTTGCCTGTTCTGCAAATGAAAACATGAGGTCTGGTGTACGATGTGCGCTGACTACCAGCTTTTCATAAGGTACTTTCAGCTCGTCCAGTTTTTCGCATGCTTTTTTCATTGATGGCCAGTCTGACGTACTTCCCATAATGACGCTAACCAGTGCTGACATCCTCTCACTCCATCCGGGTTTATTTCTTTTACAACCGCTGTGGATTTCCGTGGAGGACTTCGCTTTCCTGCCCCCGGGCGGTGAGCCTCCTCATGCTTCGCATTCCGGGGTCTCACCTGTCCCTTCCTGGGGCGGGAGTCTCCGTCCTCCACTCCAATCAACAGCTGAATCTCATAAATTAAAGAAAGGTAAATTTAGTAAGTAAATAAAAAATCAGCAGCTTTTCTTCATTAGTAAAGATGAAGGAAAGCTGCTGACTTATGTCAGGGGGACCTGCAGAATATACGGGTAGCCTGACTCTTTCCCTCATAGTCCTGTCATTTACGGTGCAGGGTAGAAACTTTCGGGCCATATTCCCGATTTTATATGAGGCCGTTCATTCAATTGATTTCGTAATCATCATAACAAGCTGACACCAGAACGTCAACACCAGAAGCGAACATTATATTTTCTGAACATTTCATTGTTCGCTTTTTTGACCTTGAAACCTGATTTTCTGTCTGATTGGCTCCTGTTTTACAGAAGATCCATCTTTTACTTCTTTAAATACCGGTTCTTCCATTCTTCTAACCGGCATATATCCTTCTTTCGCCATTCTGTCGAGACAGTCTCCAATTGACTCGTGCTCCTCAACATCAAACCACTTTTTGCTCATTTTTCTTTTCCTCCTGAGACATTCTTCTTCTCACACTCTTCACCCAGAAGCCGCCGTGAATCGCTTTTGGTTCATATGATATCATAAATGCCTTTGGATCGATCTCTTTAATTCTGTCATAAAGCTTTAATTCATATTTTCTTGGTGTTAAGATCTGCATTGCAAAACGATCTCCTTCGAGACCATTTGCTTCCCAGTCTGTCACCCCATAGCCGAGTTCTCTCAGCTTTCTTGGCAGCTCAAGACCGTTGTCAGTTGTAATCACGTTCACTGTAATGTAACCAAGCGCTAGTTTTTCCTCAATCTTCATTCCAATTATTACCCCGAGGCCATAACCTACTGCATATGCAATCAGGTTTTGAATCTCATTTAAATTATCCAGGACAAGTCCAAGACCTACAACATATATAACGACCTCTACCATGCTGACGCCTGCAGCATAATAGCGGTATCCTTTTAACGTTAAAATCATACGAATGGTAAAAAACGATACATAGAAAATATTGATTGAAAAAATAATCGCTACCATTACTAAGCTGTTTTCAAGCAACTTTATTCTCCTCTTTTCCGATATTTTCAAATCCTAAAAGCAATCCTACTAGCCTTAACTGAAAATGTAAAGGACAATTCGCCTCAAATCATGAACTTTTCATTACTTCGTATGTCTAAGTGATATAATTGTCTTATCATACGTACAGGAGTGAAGATCATGAAAGAGTTATCTATTGGAATTATTGGCCTTGGTGCTATAGGACAGCGGCTGATCCCGTCATTTGAACAACATGAGGGCTTTACCGTTGCAGCAATCAGTGACGTCAATAAAAATTTAATGAAAGAAACTACACAACAGCATCAACTTAAAGCGATTCACTATACAGATGCTGAAGAAATGATTGAATACGGTGCGCTCGATGCCTTATACATAGCTGTTCCACCTAAATTTCATCATCATTATGCACTTCTAGCCGCAAAACGCGGTATCGCCATACTTTGCGAAAAACCGCTTGCCAATTCAATAAAAGAAGCAGAAGAAATGACTGAGGCTGTCAAAGCAGCAAATGTAGTCAATGCAATACACTTTCCACTCCACTACAGTAATGAAGTCGCACGATTAAAAGAAAAGCTTTCAAAGATTGGCGACATCCAGCGAATCGAACTGACAATGCGTTTTGAGACATGGCCGCGTTATTGGCAGCAAAATGAATGGATCGCAAAGCGTGAGCAAGGTGGATTCATTAGAGAGATCACACCACATTTTATTCAATTAACGAACAAATTATTTGGCAAAATCATCATTTCAGCAAATGAAACACTCTACCCAGAAAATGAAGAAGAGAGTGAAACAAGTGTGATTGCACTTGGAACCGCCGGTCATATCCCACTATTACTTAATGGACATAGCGGAATTGGTATGAAAGATGACCTGACTTACAGAATCTATGGCACAAAAGGCATAATATCCCTTGATCAATGGGCTGAACTTAAATATGGTACCCCCGGGCAACAACTTGCACTGATTCAGGAACGCTCAGTTTCAGCTTCCAGCTCACTTTTAACTGCATTTCATCACGCAATTACAACAGGTCAGCCTGCTGATCTCGTGTCATTTGAAGAAGGTACAGCAGTACAAAAGGTATTTGAACAATTGCTATAATAAAAAAGGAGTCTCAGTGAGGCTCCTTTTTTACTGCCTTATATCATTCATCAAGCTTCAAAATTATCCTCTGCACCGGCACGCCACCCATACTTACATTCCTCTCGATAAACAAATAATCCCTTCCGTCGACCTGAAACTTTCCGTTTCCTTTATAATTAACTTCTCTTCCGTCGTCCTCAAGTTTCTTTTTAATCGCTTCAGTGTATTCATTGAAATCGAAATAACGTTTATCAAAATCAATGATAATGTTTCCCTTCTTATAACCCATCAGCCAGTTAAATAAGAGGAAAAGCACAGTACTAATGATCAGGATTGATATAATGATAAACATTTTAACCCCTCCTTATCTATGTATACGACCTTCCAGTAAAATGGTTTCAATCACATTTTCTCAAAGTTGATATAAAAAAAGGGCAAACCCGCTAGGATCTGCCCTTTTGATATCAATTAAATTACTTTCACAAATGCTTCTGCAGCCTTTTGACTGGACTGTGGATTTTGTCCTGTAACAAACTTTCCATCAGTCAGTACATGTTCAGCCCAGTTGCCCTGTGCAACAAAATGTGCACCCTGTTCTTCAAGCTTAGACTGAAGCAGGAACGGCATCAATGAGTCAAGACCCGTCTCTTTTTCTTCTTCATCTGTAAAACCAGTCATCTTCTTATCCTTTACCAAATACGTGCCATCTGACAGCTGTACATCTACAAATCCTGCAGGCCCGTGGCATACTGCACCGATCGCTTTGTTATTTTCAGCGAAATGTGCCAGCGCATCCTGAAGCTGCGGCTCATTTGGCAGGTCAAACATCGTACCATGTCCACCTGGAAGGAAGACTCCATCAAAATTCTCAAATACAACGCTCGATAACTTCTCAGTGTTCTGAAGCTCTGCCTCTGCTTCCTTCCACTCTGAAGGATTTTCACTATCATCTAAGCTGTTTGGGTCAATGGGGATCCCTCCCCCTTTAGGACTCACCACTGTAACCTCATAGCCGTTATTTTTAAATTCCACATAAGGCTCAGCGAATTCAGACAACCATAGTCCCGTCGGATGATCCTTATCAATTTCACTCGTATTCGTTAATACCATTAATACACTTTTACTCATCGTATACATACCACCTTTTTAGTAATGGATGTTATCTTCTTACACTATATTAAAATACCCGTTCACCAGGTCATTAAACGAGTTTAGCTCAATTTAAATATCATCTAGGGTTACCATATACGTGTAATTTTACTTTGTATGATTGGATGCGCATCGGGAACTAAAGCAAGTAACACTGCTTTTATTGGTGGTTAAATTTTCTTTTCTGAAAACTACACCATTAACGGTCGATTCTTTTCATTCTGAATGCGCCTGAGAAACCAGCAACTTAGCCCTTCATTCCGTTAGGATTCTATCCTCTTAAACACAAAAAAGCCTTCCCACTCAGGGGAAGACTCAGTTTGCCTAGCGACGTCCTACTCTCACAGGGGGAAACCCCCAACTACCATCGGCGCTGAAGAGCTTAACTTCCGTGTTCGGCATGGGAACGGGTGTGACCTCTTCGCTGTCATCACTAGACTATAAAGGCTCGCGCCTTCAAAACTGGATACGTTCATCAAAGTAAGGGATTCCCGAGAATCAACCTAGTCCAGTTTCAGCTCCTAGCTTTTCGGCTGCTTCACCCTGCCTGTTTGAGACTGACGTCTCATCCATTCAGGCTTCCACCAGCTCTCAAAGCTGACCAGTCGCTTCCACTTTCTTATATTGGTTAAGTCCTCGATCGATTAGTATTCGTCAGCTGCACATGTCACCATGCTTCCACCTCGAACCTATCTACCTGATCATCTTTCAGGGATCTTACCACTTGCGTGTGGGAAATCTCATCTTGAGGGGGGCTTCATGCTTAGATGCTTTCAGCACTTATCCCGTCCGCACATAGCTACCCAGCGATGCCATTGGCATGACAACTGGTACACCAGCGGTGCGTCCATCCCGGTCCTCTCGTACTAAGGACAGCTCCTCTCAAATTTCCTGCGCCCACGACGGATAGGGACCGAACTGTCTCACGACGTTCTGAACCCAGCTCGCGTACCGCTTTAATGGGCGAACAGCCCAACCCTTGGGACCGACTACAGCCCCAGGATGCGATGAGCCGACATCGAGGTGCCAAACCTCCCCGTCGATGTGGACTCTTGGGGGAGATAAGCCTGTTATCCCCGGGGTAGCTTTTATCCGTTGAGCGATGGCCCTTCCATGCGGAACCACCGGATCACTAAGCCCGTCTTTCGACCCTGCTCGACTTGTAGGTCTCGCAGTCAAGCTCCCTTATGCCTTTACACTCTTCGAATGATTTCCAACCATTCTGAGGGAACCTTTGGGCGCCTCCGTTACTCTTTAGGAGGCGACCGCCCCAGTCAAACTGCCTGCCTGACACTGTCTCCCACCCGGATTACGGGTGCGGGTTAGAAGTTCAACACAGCGGGGGTAGTATCCCACCAATGCCTCCACCGAAGCTGGCGCTCCGGTTTCCAAGGCTCCTACCTATCCTGTACAAGCTGTGCCAAAATTC
This sequence comes from Jeotgalibacillus malaysiensis, assembly GCF_044789845.1. Lineage (NCBI taxonomy): Bacteria > Bacillati > Bacillota > Bacilli > Caryophanales > Caryophanaceae > Jeotgalibacillus > Jeotgalibacillus malaysiensis. The sequence goes on along the minus strand of NZ_CP085252.1, from coordinate 1,053,113 downwards.
AATATCAGGCTGCAGTAAAGCTCCACGGGGTCTTTCCGTCCTGTCGCGGGTAACCTGCATCTTCACAGGTACTATAATTTCACCGAGTCTCTCGTTGAGACAGTGCCCAGATCGTTGCACCTTTCGTGCGGGTCGGAACTTACCCGACAAGGAATTTCGCTACCTTAGGACCGTTATAGTTACGGCCGCCGTTTACTGGGGCTTCAATTCGCACCTTCGCTTGCGCTAAGCACTCCTCTTAACCTTCCAGCACCGGGCAGGTGTCAGCCCCTATACTTCACCTTACGGTTTCGCAGAGACCTGTGTTTTTGCTAAACAGTCGCCTGGGCCTATTCACTGCGGCTCTCTCGGGCTTGCACCCTAATAGAGCACCCCTTCTCCCGAAGTTACGGGGTCATTTTGCCGAGTTCCTTAACGAGAGTTCACTCGCTCACCTTAGGATTCTCTCCTCGCCTACCTGTGTCGGTTTGCGGTACGGGCACCTTGCATCTCGCTAGAGGCTTTTCTTGGCAGTGTGGAATCAAAGACTTCGGTACTAATTTCCCTCGTCATCACAGCTCAGCTTACGCGGAAACGGGATTTGCCTCATTTCCTGCCTAACTGCTTAAACACG
>NZ_CP085252.1:720000-1047500 GCF_044789845.1 Jeotgalibacillus malaysiensis | reverse complement strand
CTGTCATGAACGTACCAGCAGTCAGATCCTGAACATTGTCACGAATCTGAGCCTGGAAGATTGAGTTATCCCCGCGGACAGTTTCACCAGCTGCGTTCACATAAGTACCAAATTCAAACCAGAATGGCGTATAGAAAATGTGGTGCAGACCAAATGGAATTAATGCACGCTCAATGACACCAAACACAAATGCTGAAACGGCAAGATTTGAATTCAGCATCAGATTTGAAAATGCATTCAGCCCTTCTTGTACAGGCGGCCAAACAACGATCATGATAAGACCTAATACAACTGCTGAAGCAGCTGTTACGATCGGAACAAATCGTTTACCGGCAAAGAAACCAAGATAAGTCGGCAGCTCGATGTTGAAGAACCGGTTATACATATAAGCGGCAAGCGCACCGACGATAATACCACCGAATACACCTGATGAAAGTGTTGGAATACCAAGCATCAATGTATAGGCAGGATCTACACCCTCGCCTGTTACGTCACCAAGCTCAAGGCCAAGTGCTGTACCCATTGTGGCATTCATAATCAGGTAACCAACGATCGCTGCAAGCCCGGCAACACCGTCACCCCCAGCAAGACCTATCGCTACCCCTACTGCAAATAGTAATGGAAGATTGTCAAAAACAATTCCACCTGAGTTCTCCATGACACTTGCTACCATGACAATCCAGTCACTGGTCAGGAATGGCGCAAGGTTTGTCAGCGTATCATTTTGCAGTGCGTTACCGAATGCTAATAGCAGACCGGCAGCAGGCAAAATCGCAACTGGCAGCATAAGTGCTTTACCAATCTTCTGAAGCTGACCAAAAAACTTCTTAAACATACTGTTTCCTCCTTTTTGTGTTACACAGCAAACAAAAAAGGCATGAGTAAAAGAAGAACGCGTAGGTACACGTATCCCGTTATACGGGACATTCTTCATTTACTCATGCCTGATCGAATCAGTAACACGTAAATGTATTATTTCATTTTTGTCTGAATACGCTGCAGATGCATGGTCAGGTAGACCGCTTCTGCGTCATACACAGGTTTTTTTAATGTTTGCTGCATAATTTTTATCAGTTTCCATGAGAGATTATAGCACATCGGATATTCTTCTTTCAAGAGCAAAGCGATTTTTTCCGGCTCATCGACTTTTTCACCTCTGACAACCCGTTCCACAGTGTAACGGAGATGTCTCACAAGCCTCATATAATCAATACTCTCTTTATCAAGCTTAACGTCAAATTGCGTTTCAATCAGCTGCACGAGTCTGCCGATCAGCTGTGAATGAGTGTTCACTTCATGTACATTCCGGTTCAGCATTGCACTATGTATATGCAGTGCAATAAAACCAATCTCCCCTTCAGGCAGATAAATATGTGCTCTGTCATTAATCAGTTCAACGACTTCTTTTGCAATTTCATATTCATAAGGGTAAAGCGCTTTCGTTTCTAAAAGAAATGGGTTTGAAATCGACATCCCTCTCATCAACCGGTTCACCGCAAAGACAAGGTGGTCTGTTAATGCGACATGTATATGCTCATTTAAAAACGTCTGAGTACGTTCACGAATCAGTTCGATTGAGGAAATAATAACCTTCAACAGATCCTCTTCAACATAAGGAAGCAGCTTCTTAAACTGATCCTGCTCCTTTTCATCACGAAGCACAAAGAGCTTCTCAACCTCCTGCTCGCTGATGGTCGATTGGGTCTGCCGTTTAAAGCCGATACCCTTGCCGATCATGACAACTTCTGAGCTATTTGATTCAGCAATCAACACGTTGTTATTCAGTATTTTTTTCACTACATAGCTCACGTTTATCACATCCGCCCGTTTAATTTGATTTAAAAAAGAGCTGTCCGAGTAAATCGGAAACAGCCCTTTTAGCTTATTACGAAAGGAAGATGAAGTAAAGTACAAAGATTACAAATAACCCGTACATCACAGGGTGAATCTGCTTCCCTCTGCCCAATACGAGCATTGTGATTGGATAAAAGATAAATCCGATTGCGATACCGGAAGCGATACTGTAAGTAAGCGGCATTGTAATGATTGTTAAAAATGCCGGGACCGCGATTTCAAAGCGTGTCCAGTCAATTTTACCAAGTGCCGATACCATGAGTACACCAACGATAATTAAAGCTGGTGCTGTGACTGCACTTGTGATGACTTCTAACAAAGGAAAGAAGAAAATGGATAAAATGAAAAGTGCTGCTGTCACAACTGAAGCAAAACCTGTACGCGCCCCTGCTGCTACCCCTGCAGAAGATTCAATATAAGATGTCGTTGTTGATGTACCAAGTACTGCACCGAATACTGTTGCTGTAGAATCTGCAAATAGTGCACGGTTAGCACGTGGCAGCTTTCCATCTTTCATCAGACCAGCCTGATTTGTTACTGCAACAAGCGTCCCTGCTGTATCAAAGAAGTCAACGAAAAGGAAAGTTAAAATGACGACTAACAATTGAATCGTAAATAGATCACCAGGGCTTGAGAAGATCGGTTCAAGCGCTGCACCGAATGTTGGCGCAAGACTCGGTGGTGTCGGATCAATCACACCGCTTGGACGATCAATTAGACCAACGATCATTCCTACAACAGCTGTGATCAAGATACCAAAGAAAATCCCACCTTTGATCTTTCGTGTCATCAGAATAACTGTAATAAAAATACCAAACACCGCAAGAAGTGTATTTCCGTTTGTCAGATCTCCAAGCGCCACAAGCGTTGCATCGTTACCGACAATAATACCGGCATTTTGAAAACCTACAAATGTAATGAAAAGTCCAATACCTGCTCCAACTGCGAACTTTAACTCATTTGGTATCGCATTAATAATTCTCTCTCGCACACCAGTGACAGTTAATACCATAAAAATAAGTCCTGAAAATAAAACGCCTGTCAAAGCTGTCTGCCAGGGAATTTCCTGCGTCAGGATGACTGAATAAGCAAAGAATGCATTCAGCCCCATACCCGGTGCAAGTGCGATTGGATACCGCGCGAGCAGACCCATCACAAGTGACCCGATCGCAGCAGCAAGTGCAGTAGCGACGAATACTGCTCCGTAATCCATTCTCATTGAATCCGGCAGCCCTTCGATATCTGCGAGCGTCAGTGTTAACGGGTTAACGACCAGGATATATGCCATTGCAAGGAAAGTTGTTAACCCTCCAATGAACTCACGCTTGTAATTCGTGTTTAATTCTTCAAACTGAAAATACTTCTTCACAACTGTTCCCTCCGAAAAAATACGAAGTATAACGAAAAAATCCCCGAGCGCACACTCGTCGCTCAGGGATGACTAAAAGGATTGAGAAAAGTTCATAGAGAACTTTTAAAAAACCTGCGTAGTCAAGCTATTTACGGTAGCTTGGTAGAGACTTTCGGGCCATATCCCCGACGTTATACGACGAAAAATTATTTATTTGATGATGTTATTGTATCAATGCCTCTTTGAAGCGTCAATACAAAATACGAACATTATTAATAAAAATTAATGGTAATATTCGTTATTCCCATTCGATTGTGCTTGGTGGCTTACTCGTTACGTCATACAGAACGCGGTTAATTGAATTCACTTCATTTACAAGGCGGACTGAGATCTTTTCAAGCACATCCCATGGAATTCTTGCCCAGTCAGAAGTCATACCGTCGATTGACGTAACTGCACGGATACCAATTGCGTAATCATACGTCCTTGCGTCACCCATTACCCCAACGCTTCTGATGTCAGGTAATACAGTGAAGTACTGCCAGATATCACGGTCAAGACCAGCCTTTTTGATTTCTTCACGCAGAATATGATCTGATTCGCGAACAATCTCAAGCTTCTCTTCTGTGATTTCACCAAGGACACGAATACCAAGACCCGGTCCAGGGAAAGGCTGACGCCAAACGATTTCATCAGGAATACCAAGCTCGCTTCCGAGTGCACGGACTTCATCCTTGAAAAGTGTATTCAAAGGCTCAATCAGTGTAAACTGCATATCCTCAGGAAGACCACCAACATTGTGGTGAGACTTAATCGTCTGCGCAGTCGCAGTACCACTTTCAATGATATCTGTATAAAGCGTTCCCTGTGCAAGAAAATCAATACCATCCAGCTTTGTCGCCTCATCGTCAAATACATAAATAAATTCATTACCAATAATTTTACGCTTCTGCTCAGGGTCAGATACACCCTTCAGCTTATTCATAAAACGATCCTGTGCATCAACTTTAATCACGTTCATGTTAAAGCCGTCAGCAAATGTCTTCATCACACTATCCGCTTCACCTTTTCGCAACAAACCATGATCAACAAAGATACAAGTCAGCTGATCACCGATTGCTTTATGAATCAGTACAGCTACGACTGAAGAGTCAACCCCGCCGCTCAGTGCACAAAGCACCTGACGATCGCCGACTTCCTGACGGATCTTTTCAAGTTCAATTTCAATAAAGTTCTCCATTGACCAGTCACCTTTACAGCCACATGCATCAAATACAAAGTTTTTCAGCATGTCATTACCGTATTCAGAGTGACGTACTTCAGGGTGGAACTGGACTGCATAGAGCTTCTGCTCATCGTTGCTGATTGATGCAACCGGGCATGAAGGATTTGTCGCAACCACGTCAAATGATGGCGGCGCTTCAACAACAAGGTCTCCGTGACTCATCCATACTGACTGCGTAAGCGGAAGATCCTTAAACAGACCCTTTGCTTCCTGAACCTGAATGTCCGCCTTCCCGTATTCACGATTTCTCGCCTTTTCAACTTTTCCACCAAAGTGCATTGTCATCAGCTGCATACCGTAGCAGATACCAAGCACAGGTATGCCAAGGTCAAAAATTCGCTCATCTGCACGGAATGAATTCTCATCATATACAGAATTCGGACCGCCTGAGAAAATAATCCCTGAAGGATTCAGTTCCTTAATTTCCTCAGCAGTAATCGTATGCGGATGTAATTCACTATACACACCGAACTCGCGGATACGGCGTGTGATTAACTGATTATATTGACTTCCAAAATCGAGTACAACGATCATTTCCTGATCATGCATTTCTTCTTTACCTAGCATGGATGGTCACCTCATTCAATTATTTTAAATCTAACCTTTTACACCTTCAAAATAGTTACCTTTGCTAAGACGGCTGCTGATTTCCGCTTCAGGGGGACGCTTTCCGCGGCCGGGCAGTGAGCCCGCAGGCTTCGCCATGGCCTCACACGTCCCTTCCTGCCGCAGGAGTCGCCCCCTTACGCTTCATTCACCAGCTGTGCACAAACTTTATTACACTTTAACAAAGCTAAAATAGAAAAAACGCCTGTACGAAAAAGAGTTATCCTCTTCTTCCCTTCAAGCGTTTTTACAAGACGGTCTATTTTATAAAAGGATCAGACTCATATTTGAAGTCTCAAACTCTTTTATTAATTGGCTGTTTACAAAAGTTACCTGTTCTAACATTACACTGAGCTGACCCTTGCAGTACGGGACGGAGACTCCTGCGGCATAGAAGCGACAGGTGAGACCCCGCAAGGCGAAGCCTGAGGAGGCTCAACGCGCGGCCGCGGAAAGCGGAGTCCCGTACGGAAAGGGTCAGCGGTTCCTGAAAGAAACAACCAATTAAAAAGACCGCCTTCATAGTCAGACCATTTATGGTGATCCGGTAGAAACATCCGACCCATATTATCGGACATATATGAAGGGGTATTATGAAGCTGTCATTAATTTTCACTATTTTAACGCCTTGCACATGCCCGGTCAACCGGTTGTCTTTTTAATTAAATCTTCCCACAATTCACGCATATTTGACCATTTGTCTTTTGGATCTTCACTTCTGTATAAAATCCGCTCATACTGGTCTGTTAATTTACTCATTTCGTGCGTGCCGAAGAAATTATCCACTTCTTTTGCATAGGCTCTCAGCGTCTGGGTTTCTTTTCTGCGAAGCCCGTAACGTTTCAACTGTTTTAAAAGGGAAGTGTAGGCTTTCGGATACACTTCACTGCCATTTTGCGAACGGTAGTAACGGATCAGCACATATGGCATCCAACTGTTTCTTTTTCGGTAAAGAACGGTTCCTGTGATCGCCAACAAGACACTGACTAAAAATATCATCATCCGGTTTTCTGCCACAAAGTTTCTGAATGCTTCAAATCCGCCCGGTCCTGATGACCCTTCATCATCCACACTACCGGCAGCGCCCGTATCTTCTTCAAGTGGTTCCGGCACTTCCGGTTCAGGCGTTTCCGCTTCTTCCGGCGTTTCAGGTGTGTCTGTTTCTGAATCAAGATCAAGGTCATAGTTTAAAGAAATGTTATTTGAAAACGATACAGTAGGCTCAAACGGGACCCAGCCGATTTCAGGGAAAAAGACTTCAACCCACGAATGTGCATTATTATTTGTCACTTCATAGATCGAACGGCCATCTCCAAGGTTTTCAATCACTTCTCCACCTGTATACCCTTTTACCCAGCGGGCAGGGATGTCGATTGATCGCAGCATGACAACCATAGATGTTGAGTAATTGTCACAATAACCGCGCTGCGTTTCAAAAAGGAACTGATCGACATAATCTTCGTCGCCCTCAGGTACCGGCACGTCCTCCTGTTCATAGATGAATCCGCTTCTTGAAAAATAACCTTCAACCGCTTTTGCTTTATCATACCAGTTATCTTCACCTTCAGTGATATCAAGTGTCAGCTCTCGGATTCTCTCCGGCAGGTTTTCCGGCAGCTGAAGATATTGTTCCATTGAAGGTGAGCCCTGACCAGGACCGGTTGTATTTCTCAGAGCTTGAAGACTGTATCTCGGCTCACGGAATTCCCATTCATATTCACCAAGCTCTGTTACTTCCCCGCCAGTGAAAGAAGTAATCTTTTCGCTTACAGGGTTAAAGCGGAACTCATCCGCATCTGCATTAATGACTTTATCAGGTGCATAAGGGTAAACCAGGTGATCATATGTCAGGTCCACATCAATTGCGACAGTCTTCGGCTCTGATTCCTCATCAATTTCAGCCAATGTCAGTGGCAAAAACTCGCCCACAGTAAATGGTGTCAGGCTGTCTGCTTCTCTCGATTGCTCCCACCCTTTTCCGGTGTACGTATCCTTCGTTTCGATCCGCCAGTATTGATCTCCCTCAACGGTTGCTTCAAATACTTTTGTTTCGTCTCCTATAAATGATCCGCCAAGCTCAGAGTCATCCACACCGTATCCAAGGCGGTTCACGCCCCCGGTACCGGACCCTGCTCCTTCACCAAATGAGGTAATAAACGGTACCGGATCCGGCCAGACAGGCTCAGCTTTCGGTGCCGCATAAGCAGCAGCGGAACTGAAAGCAATTAAGATCGCAAGCGGCAGCAGCCACCTTTGTACCTGATTCATCGAAAGAGTAATCCGTTCCTGATCTGCCATTCTCTGCAGACCAAGCAAGCCAAGCAGTAAAAATCCGAATAAAATGACCCTTACAATGGCCATACTGCCATCATACGGACTAAACGTATCCAGGATCGTAATATAGATGACGGTAAATAAATAAAATAAAAACATCTGCTTACGAATCGCAAGCCAGTAATTCATCAGATAGGCAGTCAGCCATAACAACACGAAAAACAACAAACTGCGAAACAGGTCTGATACTCCGCCCCAGTTCTGCTGGATGGTCATGACAACACTTTGTCCAACAGATGAAGTGAAGTCTCCAATCCATTCCCCTTCCCCAACCAATGGGACATCAAAATATAAAGACTGCAGGACAACGATGATAAAAATTGTTTTTATTGCCCCGGAAATAACCCAGTTTACTTCAAAATAATACAACAGGAGTGACAGGCCTGCGAATATCACAAAAAAATGTACATTGGCTGTTTCCGTGATCTGTTCGACAGGTCTCAGCCATTCCCATAGGAGGAAGAAGCTCAGCACGTACAAAATCAGCGTTGCTACATCGCTCCACCCAAATTCTGTTTTCACGCCTGCTTCACCTCCTTAAAGACAGATGCGAATTGACGTTTATCGCATTCTCTTAAGACAATTCCTTTTGACGCTGCAAGCCCCGCAAGCTGCCTGTGTTCCTGACTCAGCCTGACTGAAGGGTGCTTCACAAAAAGAATCATCGTGGCCTGACTGTTTTTTGACACCTTGCTGATTTCATCAATACTTTCTCTTGTCAGTTTGGATGTAATCAAAATCAGTGCAGACGTTTTTGCAATGTCGGACGCATTTTGTTTTAACACCGCTTCAAAACTGCTTTCCTGATCAGGCTTCACTTTAGCAAGGTAATAATCAATCTGTCTCTGATGACTTTCCCCGCTTCTGAGCGGTGCAAATTGAACACCATCTCCTTTTGAAAAGTAGCCTGCCTGCGCACCCTTTCTGATCACACCCCTGATCACAGAAGCTGCAAGTACCACCATGTCTTCAAAAGCCTGACTCGGCGTCCGGTCAAGCACGACCATCACATCATGTGATTTCCGCTCTTCAAATTCCTTTGTTTTCAAATCATTTGTACGGGCAAATGATTTCCAGTGGATCCACGACACACGGTCACCTGTCTCATAATCCCTCACACCGGTTACAAGCGTTGTATCCTGCTGAATCTTTACATTCGAAGATGACACGCCCTGATCAAACCTTGCCTGAAGCGGCTGGTAATCAAGCACGATATGCGAAGGGTAGACCAGGACCGTCTGCTGCTGTTCCAGCCGGCTTGACTTCTGTACAAGACCCAGAAAATCACCCGTTTTCAGTTCAACATTTTCAAATGTGTGTTCACCTCTCGGAATGTTCTGAATCTCATATTCTAAAACAATTTCTCTTTTAAACCATGGATGTACCAATTTTTTTGCTGTGTGACCCTGTTGAAAAACATTCCCTTTGATATGTTCCTCTGCCACAAGATAAAAAAGAGGAAAAGGTAATGTTCTTTTCAGGTGGATTCTGATAGCAACATTCGCTCCTGCTTTCAGCTCCCTTGATTTGATTACCCTGATAACGTTAAAATCATTTAACGGGTACACCATCATCATCAGTGAATACAGACCAAACGGCAGGAAGCTGTAAAATAGAAACCAGCTGACAAAACCGCCCTGAAACATGGCATATGAAAACGTTCCAACCAGCAGTACGGTCACAAGTAAAACTTTTGCAACACTAAGCAGAATCTGGAGCTTCATCACTTTGCCATCCGCTGAACAGGTACTCTCGTCCGTGCAAGAATCCGTTCAATCACTTCTTCCGGTTCGATCCCTTCATATCTTGCTTCAGATTTAAGAATCATTCGGTGTGAGAAAACATACGGCACGAGAAACTGAACATCGTCCGGAAGGACATAATCTCTGCCATGCAGCATTGCATAGGCCTGACATGATTTCATCAGCGCAATCGATCCACGCGGACTGACTCCGAGATAGACATTGGCATGATCACGTGTTTTTCCAGCCAGATCTACGATGTATTCTTTTATTTTTTCATCTACCATTACTTTTTTAACTTCTTCCTGAAGATGCTGCAGTTCCTCAAGCGTAATGACCGGCTGCAGATCATCAATCGGAGGTGCAAATTGGAGGCGGTTCAGCACTTCCATTTCTTCTTTTGCATCCGGGTACCCCATCTGCATTTTTAATAGAAAACGGTCGAGTTGGGCTTCCGGCAGTGGATAAGTACCCTCGTATTCAATCGGGTTCTGGGTAGCCATGACAAAAAATGGCTTGGCCAGCTTATGAGTAAAGCCATCTACTGTTACACTGCCTTCTTCCATACTTTCAAGAAGTGATGACTGTGTTTTAGGGGAGGTACGGTTAATTTCATCTGCAAGAACAATATTCCCCATGATCGGACCCGGACGAAATTGAAATGTCATTTCCTTAGGATTGTAAATAGAAACACCGATTACATCTGAGGGAAGTAAATCAGGAGTAAACTGTATGCGGGTAAACTTCGCACCTACTGACTTGGCAAGCGCGCGCACCATCATTGTTTTTCCCACGCCGGGGACATCTTCAAGTAATACGTGACCCTGAGCAAGCAGTGATACAAGACTTAATTCTGCAACTGTCCTTTTCCCGATCATGACACGCTCGATATTATAAAGCACCTGTTCTAATTTCTGGTGATACATGGTATTCCCTCCCATTTCTAATTTAATTCTCTATACATGTAAGGCGGATTCCACCTTTATTCTATTGATAATAGACACTCTATTTAGAATAATAGAAATAAGTGCCACTTACAACTATCGGCACGTGCCTGATATTCCGCCCATACAAAAACCGGGCTGAAGTTTTGCTTCTCCAGCCCGGTCTTGAGAATCAGCAGGGCTAAAAAGAGGCTATTACCATTATGGACCAGCCTTGCTGAAACTAACCGTTATTTCCAAAAATCATCAAATACCGTAATTGGCAGGTGACGCTTATGCTGCGTCTTCAGATAATGATTTTCGATTGTTTTTTGTGCTTGCTCGCTTACCTTTTTACCTTCAAGGTAATCATCAATTTCATCATACGTCACACCGAGTGCTTCTTCATCCGAAACTTGTGGACGATCGTCTTCAAGATCTGCTGTCGGAGCTTTCATGTACAAGTGGTCAGGGGCGCCGAGATGTTTTAATAACTGTTTCCCCTGTCTTTTATTCAGCCTGAATAGTGGCAGAATATCCGCACCACCGTCTCCGTGTTTTGTGTAGAAACCTGTAATAGCTTCTGCAGGGTGGTCTGTTCCGATCACGACGCCGTTACGCATAGCAGCAACAGCATAGTGCGCTTTCATACGCTCTCTGGCTTTTTCATTTCCCTTTACAAAATCACTCAGCTTCACGCCTGCTTCTTTAAGTGCTGTCACGCTCGCATCGACAGCCGGCTTAATATTAATTATGACCGTTTCATCAGCCTTCATGAATGCAATAGCATCCTTTGCATCATCTTCGTCTGCCTGTTCACCATAGGGAAGTCTTAATGCAATAAATGAATATTTCTTTTCACCTGCTTCTTCATTTAATTCATTCACTGCCTTCTGGGCAAGCGTTCCTGCAAGTGTAGAATCCTGTCCCCCTGAGATTCCTAAGACGAACGACGACAGGAATGTATGTTTTTTTGCATATTCCTTAAGAAAGTCAATGCTTCTGCGGATTTCTTCTTCCGGGTGTATCTCAGGATTTACACCCATTTCTTTTACAATCTGGTCCTGTAATGTTCCCATAAAAATCACCTCATAACATTATTTGACTGTGCATTTTTGACTGCCTGTTTTACTTCCTGGATATTTCGCATCTTATTATCCCAGCACTTCTGACTGAGATCGACCGGATACTCTTCAGGATTCATTGAACGCTTATATTCATCCCATAACAGTCCAAGGTTCTCAGAAAGGTACTGTTTGATCTGCTCAGGTGATGGCAGTTCATACTGAATATGTCCACCTTCAATCACTGTCTGATGCAGGTCACGCGCTTCAAAGTTCGTCACAAATTTCGTCACGAACGTATGCACAGGATGAAACATTTTCAAGTGATCCTCAGCCTGCGGATCTTCTCCTTCAAGCGTGATATAATCACCTTCTGATTTATTATTTACCCTGTTAATAATACGGTACACCCGTTTCATGCCGGGAGTTGTAACTTTTTCAGCATTACTTGAAATTTTGATTGTATCGATCATTTCCCCGTCTGCATTTTCAATCGACACCAGCTTATAAACACCGCCGAGCGCCGGCTGGTCATAGGCTGTGATCAGCTTTGTGCCGATTCCCCAGATATCCACGACTGCCCCCTGTGCTTTCAGGTTGAGAATGGTATATTCATCGAGATCATTGGAAGCAATAATCTTTGCCTCCTTAAATCCTGCTTCATCCAGCATTTTACGTGCTTCTTTTGATAAATAGGCAATATCACCGCTGTCGAGACGGATACCTTTGAAGTTAATCCGGTCACCCATTTCCTTTGCTACAGCAATCGCTGCAGGAACGCCGGATTTAAGCGTATTATACGTGTCGACAAGAAACACACAATCTTTATGTGTTTCGGCATATTTCATGAACGCTGTATATTCATCGCGGTAAGCCTGAATCATTGCATGGGAATGTGTTCCTGCAATCGGTAATCCAAACATTTTACCGGCACGGACGTTACTGGTAGCCGAAAATCCACCGAGGTAAGCAGCGCGTGTTCCCCAGACGGCTGCATCCAGTTCATGCGCACGGCGTGTTCCGAATTCCATCAATACTTCATCACCGACAACCTGTTTAATTCTCGAAGCTTTTGTTGCAATGAGTGTTTGATAGTTCACAATGTTAAGCAGCGCTGTTTCAATTAACTGAGCTTCCACAAGCGGCGCTTCAACACGCATAATCGGTTCATTGCCAAATACAAGTTCCCCTTCAACCATTGACCTTACAGTCCCTGTGAAGCGGAGTTCTCTGAGGTATGCAATAAAATCTTCTTCATAGCCTGCTTCATTCTGTAAATATGTCAGATCTGACTCCGTAAACTTAAAGTTCGTTAAGTAATCGAGCGCTCTTTCAAGCCCTGCAAAAACCGCATATCCATTGCCAAACGGAAGTGATCTGAAGTAAAGATCAAAAACGGCAGTGCGTTCGTGCATGCCGTCCTCCCAGTATGTTTTTGCCATGTTGATCTGATAAAGGTCTGTATGCAGCATCAGACTGTCATCAGTGTAGTTTCCTAATGTATCCATAAACGATTATCTCCTTACCGCTACTTTACTTCCGCACCAAGCGACGAAACGAAATGATCAAGCGCCCATTCATGACCGGCCTGATTAAAACTTGCTGCCGCTTTCTTATGCACAACAATTTGAAATCCCTTATTATAAGCATCCACTGCTGTATGCAATACACAAATATCTGTACACACACCAACGAGGTGCACTTCCGTAATGCCCCGTTCACGCAGCAGCTGCTCGAGATTTGTCCCGGCGAAAGCACTGTAACGTGTTTTATCTATATATATCACATTTTCATCATCTTGAATCATATCATAAAACTTCTGAAGCTCCCCGTACAGATTTCTTCCTTCCGTCCCACGTAAATTATGAGGTGGAAAAAGCTTTGTTTCAGGATGATACGGATCACCTTCCTCATGAAGATCAATGGCAAATACAACAAGATGCCCATTCTGATGAAACTCACTCGTCAGGCGGACCACTTCCTTCTCAATCGCCTGGCCCGGCTCACCACAGGTTAATGCACCATCAGATGCAACGAAATCATTCGTATAATCAATGTTAATCAAAGCACGTTTTGTCATCAGCTTAGTCTCCTTTATCGAACAGATACTTCCATTCTAACTTTACTAATGTAAAGACACAAGTCACTTAACATGATGCTCACCTACGCAAAAAGCTCCAGCAACCGCTGAAGCTTTTCGTCAGATAATTTGTTTCCCCTGCTGGCTAAGCGCATAGTAAATCCCGTGCTGAAGCGTCTGGAAGCAGTGAAAATCAGAAATATTTATTCCCGACTCTGTAATGGTGATACTCAATTTTGCTGACAGTCCAACAAGCACGGTTTCCGTACCAATCAGACCTGCAGCCCCGCTGATCTTTTCAAGCAGGCTCGTTGTCAGCTGATCGATATTGTCATCAAGTGCTGTCAGATCAAGAACAAGATAGCTCGCCTGATAGGAAGGCAGCTTACTTAATGTGTTATAAACAAGCTCCTCTGCCCGCTCCTGATCATACTTACCAAGCAGCGGCACAACAACGACTCCATCAAGCACCGGGATGATCGGTGATGAGATCTGTTTAATTAATTCTTTGAGGTCTCTCGTTTTATCCTCTACCATTGCTTCAAGCTGCAAGATCTGCTGAGATTCTTTTTTTCTTGAAAGCGCATGAATGTTTTGGGTAATCGTGATATCTGAAGGGAAATATTCAATCACAGTTGTCTCCGCTCCGACAATCTGATCTTCTTTTATCTTAAACCACACATTTTGTCCGAAGAACACACTGAAAATACCTGCGTAATGAGCAGGCAGGAAATTCCCTCTCCGCTTTTTCCCCTGTGCTTTATTGATTTTATATTCCCAGCTGTCTTTTAGTCTGACCTTTAACGTCTTTGACTCAAGATCCAGATTTTCAATATGTGCATAGCCCCAGCCCGCGGATGCATAAGTGGTTGTAATCAACTCAGCAGCTTCTTCCACATTTACATGCTTCAAATCTTCAAAGTATTTTCCTACAACAGTTCCCTGTCTGAAACCTGCTGCTTCAAATACAAGTGTAGACGCTTCTTCCCCGGAGATTTCTTCAATTGTGTCGAAAAATTCCTTCATTGCACTGGTAATCCAGAATAAAACAGCGTCTTCCTGTTCAAAAAGGAATTCTCCTTTCGCTACATCCCAGTCAAATTGAAGCCCGTCAATATTAATGCTGTGATTATTTTTCATGAGATCACCTTTGCTTTTATGTATTTAATCCTATGATTTTTATATTAACAAAGTTCAAGTTTTTTCTCTAATCTTACTTAACTTTACAGCAGGAAATGTTTCAATTTCATTCTCGGCAACAGATCAGATCTCTGGGGAATTTGTCAGGCCCTCAGCCTGCTAACTGCTTTTTCCCATAAATTTTTATATAAAAATGCAGCCCCATTTAAACTTGCAGCAGGTATTTTTTTCGGGAAATAGGATTTGTGATAGTATTTCCATGCTTTTTTCAGATCATCCCATTGCCTGTCATACACTTTATCCTGTCTGAAGCGCGCAAGATCAATCATCATAACATGGCCATCAGGCTTTAAAATAATATTGCGCAGATGCACATCAGAAGGCTTTAACCCTCTATTTCTTGCTACTCCAAGCGCTTCATCGACTTCATCTATATGCTTCTTTTCAATGACAATCCCTTCTGACAGACATTGAAAAAAAGTTTTGCCTTCCACATAATCGATTACCAGGTAGTTATCACCTGAATCATAAACGGACGGATAAAATTCACTTCCTGCAAGCAGATGATAGATCTCCGCTTCTTCTTTAGCGGTTTTCTCATGCCCGGGAAAGAATACTTTCATCACTTTATTTTGACCCTTTATCTTAAATACTGCTGCACTTCTGCCAACGCCGATCAGTGAACACTCAGATGCAGCGTGTAACACCGAGTAATCCCCGTTAAATATGACGCTTTCAGCTAATCCGCTGTAATCATTCACAAGATCAGCCCTCTCATTTTGCTTTTACTCTGACTTCTTATTTTACAGCAAGACCTCTGCAGGCAGAAGCAGTTTACCCTAATCCATTTAAAAAGGCCCCCATAGGAGCCATGATCTGTTACATTGTATTCCCTTTTGCAGGAATCGGGTTTTCCTTTAAAATCTTTGCAAGGTGAAGTGTGTTATAGGCGAGCATTTGAATATGAGACTGTGTAAACTCACTCTTATAGCCTTCTGCTTCTACATACGATGGCCCCGGTCCCGCTTCTCCGACCCAATAGGCATCTACATTCGGAGGCACGGTAAAACCGATATGAGACAAGCCGTACAGTACTGAAGCAGCTGCCTGTTTTGCACCGTCTTCATTTCCTGTGATCAGCACACCGCCAACCTTATTATAATAAATCGCCTGTCCTTTATCGTTTGTGTCACTGCTTCCGCCATACAATCGTTCCATTGCTACCGTTGCAAGACTGCTCTTCTCGCCAATCCATAGTGGCGTTCCAATCATGACGATGTCCGCTTCCTTCACTTTTTCATAAATCTCCGGCCACTGATCATCTCCACCCATGTCAGTATCAATACCAAAAGCGATATTGTAATCAGCCAGGCGGATGATCTCAACTTCTGCTTCTTCATTCTTAAGTATTTCCGCTACCTCTTTTGCCATGTAACCGGTATTTGATTCTTCCTCTGATGCTTTTAGTGACGCATTTAAAATAAGTGCTTTAATCTGATCCATCGTATCCCTCCAAAATTTACTGTCCTATACTACCTACCCGAAACTGAATAGTTAAACCTTTAAAGCGCATACTACCCTTTGACTGATTCAGTCAATTTTGCAAAGGGGGATCATCATGGGAATTTTAAGTGGAGCACCTAAAAACGAACCGTTACACTACGGGGAAATCTATGGGGTATGGTCTGCGCTGTTAAAGGCAAAGTCAGCGATTGCTGCTAATCAGACTCTCTTAAACCATGCCGGAGACCGTGAATTAAGACAGCTGATTGAAGAAGCGATCAAAATGGGGCAGAGTGATGCCCGTCAGCTTGAGGAGCTGCTTATCGAGCATCAGATTCAGGTACCTCCATCGCCACCTGCCCGGGCAAAAGCAAGTATTGATCAGATCCCGGACGGCGCACGCTTTCAGGACCCTGAAATTATCGCATCCATTGCGGCAAGTACAGGGACAGCGATGACTGCTGACAGTCAGATGATCGCCCAATGTATCCGTGAAGATGTGGGACTTATGTTTGCACAATTTCACACAGAAAAAGTGGCTTTTGCCGCAAAAACCCTGCGTCTCAGCAAAGAAAAGGGCTGGTTAATCCCGCCGCCTCTTTATCAGATAAAAGAGATGGCACATCAGGGATAACAAGCAAAACTGCCTCAAATGACCGGCATAAGCCGCTCGTTGAGGCAGTTTTATTTTTTTAACCTTTTTTGAAATTAATTGCTGTTTCAGCACAGCTTGTGATTGGAACGTAAGGGGGGCGACTCCCTCGGAAAAAAAGATCGGGGAAGACCCCTCACAGCAGTAATCTTCTGCTCGGCCTGAGCGTTCGTCCGCGGATAGCGTCCCGTTGAAGTGGAAATCAACAGACAACTTTAATAAAACTTTTTCAAAAATCTTTTTTCTGAATCAGTTTATGCTACTTTAATTAAGGGAATTGAATACTTTAGACCCCAGACTTTGTACATAGAAAGGACTCACATATGAATCAAATAAATACAGTTACATTTAAAAATTTTGATGAAGCGGCAGATTCTATTTTGCAGATGATGGCTGGTTTACTGGATATTAACACGCTATTTATTGCAAAAAACGATCAGCAGGTCAACGAAATTGTAAAGGTCGTTAACAAGGATGAAGAATTACTTCAGACTGGTGAACAGCTCCCATTTAAAGATACATATTGTAAAGTCAGTGTGGATCATGGCAATCAGCTGCTTTGGATACCTGATATTACGCAGCATGAAACGACTAAAGAACTTACTGTGACACAAAATCTTGGCAGCGGCAGCTTTGTTGGCATTCCAATCTATTTTGCCGACGGGAAAAATTATGGCACGATCTGCGGCCTTGATACAAAGCCTTTTGATCTGAATGAAGAGCAAATGGAGCTACTTGAAACGATGAGTTCTCTTCTGTCTTATGTGCTTGAACTTGATGGTGCACAAAAGCAGATAGATAATTTATCAGTGCCTATTGTTCCGATTACAGAAGGTGTGGCGATTCTCCCTGTAATCGGCAGCATCAATGAGATCAGGGTCGGCAGAATCATCGAGCTGACACTGGGCAGAAGTCAGGAGCTGGAACTTGAGCATCTGATCATTGATCTCTCAGGTATTATTGAAGTAGATGACCTTGTCATAGGTTCTCTTCTTAAAATCGTGAATCTTTTGAACCTGCTTGGCGTGCATGCGATCCTGACAGGTATTCGTCCTGAAACAGCACTGCAGGCAAACCAGTCACAGATTGATTTTACAAAGTTTGACGTTGAAACAAACCTTGAGCGTGCATTGACGAAGCTTGGTTTTCATCTGGAGAAAGAGTAAAAAAGTTCTCATCCTCTTTTAAGTTGGATGAGAACTTTTTTGTGCTGCTGAGCGGCTATAGAGCAACGGATCACGGGCCTTGGCGTTCAATTATATGAAGTGGCGAACCAATTAAGTGCCGGCATGATTCAATTATGCTTAGCAGCGAATCAATTATGCGTTCTCAAAAAAGCGATGATACATATAACCGGACAGATGAATCAATTATCCCGGTCGATGAACCAATTATACTCAGCCATGAGCCAATTACCACACCTGCACTACCACCGTTCGGGCAAAGGTCAACCCGCAGCAGCCTCAGCCTTTTTCATCTTTTTAACGGTATAGAAGAAATACAGACCAATCACCGCATAAGTCATAAGCAGACCGGTAATCAGCCGCGCTTCCAGACCAAGAGAAGTCATTCTGAGTAACAGCTCCGGCACATGGACAGCAGCAAGCATAACCGGCAGCACTGCTGTTTTCGCCCACACAGAAATCCAAATCAGTATCGCAAGTAAAATGACACCCACTGACATACTTGCTGTTACACCCAGTTCAATTCCCGGCATTTCTGTATACATATCCCAAAATACAAGACCCATGAACAAAACCATATTCACAAAGATCGGTATCATGATAAAAAAGAATTCTTTAACCCTTGAGACCTGCCTGCTTGTAGTATATTTAAAAACCCCGAAAATCAGCAGAATGAAAAGAATACTGACCACAATACTCCCACCGATCATTGCATAGCTGTAGCTGAGTCTCATATTCTCCATTAACTGTCCGATGACTGAAAATGAAATCGCACCAAAAATAATGAGTGGAATGTATTTCAACCACGCTTTTTTATCGAATTTCATTTCACCTGAGATCATCTCCATATATTCCTTCGGTGATTCCCCTACTACCTGTTCTATCGGCTTACCGTTTTTCTCTGCTTCTGCCAGATGTACCTCAAGCTCTTCAGCAATTTCATTGATCTCTTCACTGTTTTTACCTGATGAAAACAAATAAAGTCTGAGATCATCAATAAATCTGCGGCTTTCCTTCGATAAGTTAGGCACTGCCTTCACTCCCCTCTTTTGTCTCCTGACTGATTGCTTCATTTACACTCTTCTCTAACCTTTTCCACCTTTCAAGGAACGCCTCGAGTTCTATGTGCCCCTTCTCAGTGAGAGAATAGTATTTCCTCTTCGGACCGGCTGTCGATGCTTTTTTCACTGAAGTAACGAGCCCTTCACGCTGCATTCTCATCAGGAGCGGATAAATCGTTCCTTCACTCACTTCACCAAATCCATATTCACTCAGCCGCTCTGCCATTTCATACCCGTATACTTCTTTTCCACGGATGATGGCGAGCAGACAGCCATCGAGGATCCCTTTCATCATTTGTGTTTGTGACATCAGCATCCCGCCATTTCATTATCTTGTATTACAAGGTATATAAATAATATACATTTAGGTAACTTGTAATGCAAGGTATTATGAAATATATTTTTCCAGGGATTATATCCCTGACTGACCTCAAAACTTATAAATTTACATCCTGATACAACCTGTGCTAAATTAATCCCTATCTTACAAATAGGAATTGGAGGTTTTCAATATGACACAACAGGTTCAGGACACACCAAAAGGATGGATACGCGGCCGCACAACGGTTGTAACAGACCTTGCACCGATGCAAAAGCCTTTTGTTTTACTTGGCATTCTCGCTGCTCTTGCACTTTTTGCGGTCATTCTTTATACAACTGATATTGTTCAGGGCGTGCTATTTCTAATTGGAATTGCACTTGGACTGACGTTATTATATGCACGATTTGGCTTCACTTCTGCTTTTAGAAGGTTAATGTCTGTCGGGAATGCGCAGGGGATTCAGGCACATATGGTGATGCTTGCTGTCGCATCCACTTTGTTCGCATTCATTTTAAGTACCGGATTCAGCTTTACCGGAACAGCCCCAACAGGCTATGTATCGCCAGTTGGCGTCAGTGTTTTATTGGGGGCATTTATTTTCGGGATCGGGATGCAGCTTGGTAGCGGATGTGCTTCAGGTACACTGTACTCTGTTGGCGGCGGATCTTCATCCATGATTCTGACACTGCTCAGCTTTATAGCAGGTTCAGTACTTGGTGCTTATCATTTTAATTACTGGATGGAAGAAACATGGGCAGCCGAGCCATTTTCACTCGCTGAATCTACTAATCTCGGATTCTTCGGTGCATGGGCTGTTCAGATGGCGCTTTTTGCAGCGATCTATTTCGGTTTAAAGTTTATTGCAACAAAGAAAAATTCACCCGCAATGAAACCATTACCGACAACAACCGGCTTTAAAAAGATTTTCCGCGGATCATGGCCGCTACTGGCTGCAGCTATTATTCTGGCACTGCTGAATGCTTTAACACTGGCTGTCAGAGGTACACCGTGGGGCATTACATCAGCATTTGCATTATGGGGTTCTAAATTTCTGGAGCTCTTTGGCGTAGATGTAGCTTCATGGGGATACTGGCAGGCGAATGCAGAACAGCTTCAAAACCCGATTCTTGCAGATTCAACAAGCGTGATGAACTTTGGTATTATTCTTGGCGCATTTATCGCAGCTTCTGCTACCGGCGCATTCAAGCCTGGTAAAATTAAGCCTGGTATTGCCGGCGCTTCAATCATTGGCGGACTGCTAATGGGTTACGGAGCAAGACTTGCTTTTGGCTGCAATATCGGTGCATACTTCGGCGGTATTGCATCCTTCAGTCTTCACGGCTGGGTATGGGCTGTGATGGCGATGCTTGGTACAGGACTTGCATTGTTTATCAGACCGTTTTTCGGATTGAAAAACCCGAAACCAAAAGATTCATTATGTTAAATGTAACGCTCCCGGAGGCCATTGAATCTCCGGGAGCTTTTTTATATCATTTTTTGCTGTTTATTCTCAAGAGTACTTTAGCTGTCAGCGCGAGCACCGGCAATTCTATAAGCGGGCCAATCACCAGGATCAGTGCAATCAGCGGTTCATTCGGAAAAGCAGCGACTGCAATGGCAAGTGCGAGCGGTGAGTTCCTTGCAAGTGTAGTCATTGTCAGACTTACCCTGTCTGCTGCAGGCAGCCTGCACAGCTGTCCTGTCTTACGGCTGATAAAAAAGTTTACAGCAAAAAAGATGGCGAGCGGCGGAAGGATCTGCAGAAACACCCCTGTATTTTCAAGAAGCATGCTCCCCTGTGCTGTAAACATGGCCATGATAGCCAGTACCAGAAACATAACAGGAAGATTTTGCAGCAGATCCGCTTTAATCAGACGTTTGCCTTTTAATAATTTTTTCGTCAATATTGCGAACATGAGTGGAAGGAATAATACCCATATTACACCTTCAGCCAAGTAGGCCGCTTCCACTGTTTCACCAGTTCCAAAAAATATTAATAAGTAAACCGGCAGCAGAATAATCTGCAGGATCAGATTAAGCGGCAGAATCGATGCTGAAAGGGCTGTGTTCCCCTTTGCTACACCTGTAAAGATTAAGTACCAGTCCGTACATGGCGTAACGAGCAGCATGATCAGTCCGATTGCAAGCGCCGGCTGATCAGGAAAAAATACGATCGCGAGCAGCCAGGCAAAAAAGGGCGTCCATACAAAATTGATGAATATAGCGCTTATGCTGAATGTTTTATTTCCAAACGAAGCCTTTACATCCTTTAAGGGAATCTGTAAAAACGTCAGATAAATCATAATAGCAAGCAGCGGCAGAATGAGCCCTTCTGCAAACGAACCCGCTCCGTCAAGTTGACTGAAGACCAGTCCAATCACTACAGCACCTAATATAAAAAACGTATACGGTCTCTCAAACCATTCCATTACTACTCACACCTGACATTTAAATCGAATCAAATCCGTCCCTGAACATTTTTCCAAACAATTTGAACAGCAAGTATATCAGACGAAACGGAAGAATGATCAGCTCCGGAACCCAGATCAGAATATCTGCCACCACATCCCAAACGCTGTACTTCCCTTCTGCTTTGCGTTTTCTCGATCTGTCTGCTCTTTTCTCCCGCCACTTTTTCATGATCAGCACCCCGTCTTTCCATTCGTTTTTAAACTATACGGATTTAAAGCAGAAGTGTTTCAAAATAGCGAAACCTGAACGGCTTTGAAAACGTAGATCAGTTAGTGAATCTTTTACGGGAGTGTTTGAAATGAGCAAAATGATCACAAGTGTATTGAGCGGCATTGTCATTATTATTGCAGCCTATAGTTTTTTCACAGGCGACCGTTCTGTCGTTCCGTTTTACATGTTTCCGCTTGCACTGTTGCTGTTAATTACCGGCATCGAACGATTAAAAGACAACAAAACTTTTTTTGGCGCCGTATCAATTGTGGTATCTATTTTTGTGTTTTTCGTTGCAGGATATGTCTCAATTACAGGTCTTTAAAAAACTGTCTTTGCATGAACGCAGAGACAGTTTTTTAAGGCGCAAATCCGTAATAGGTCAGGACAAATCCGAACATTCCTATGTATCCGCCAGCGATAAAGGCTGCGATCAGCAGCATTTTCATTGCGATCCGCAAGGCGGTATGCTGAAACCTGTTGTTTACCCATTTAAATCCTTTATTTGAAAACAGGATAATGAGGGGAATGATATAAAGATAAGCGAATGTAGCAACCCAGTTGAACTTCACAGCAAACCCTCCGTCAACAGGGCTATCAAAGAGCTGATAGTCACTGCTGATCTTATATAGGCCGATCAAAAATACAATAGATAACACAGAAAAATATGTCATGATGACTATCAGCAGTTTTTTGTGATCCTTTCTGAAAATAAAAAACAAAAGGAGCAGCAGTACGGCTAACATTGCGGCTTTCATGAATAAATCAATCCAAAGATAAGAAATATTTACCTGCTCCCTTCACTTACTTCCTCATTGTATCTTTCAACAAGCTTATTGCTGTCGCTCGTTCCATACTCTTCTTCGAGCTTTGGCTTGAGCTTTTCCCACAACAGATTCTTTTCATATACATCAAGATCAAACCCATGGTTCAACTGCTCAACCGTCAGACCAAGCACATCTGCATAAGCCAGCTGGAGCGGCGACTCAAATGACTGCGTGATATTATCAATATACTGGTTTAACTCTTCCTCACTTACAGTAACGCCGTATTTCTTTTCAGCAATTTCTTTCCAGACCTGATCTTCAGTTAAACGTTCTTTTGCAATCACTATAATCTCATCTTCTGTCAGATCTTCAGCATAGTACAGCGCTTCTTCAGAAAGCGTTCTGATAATCCACTTTTCAAGATCACCTTCCGCCTCAAAATTCTCTGCCTCCTCCATCACATGGCTCAGCTTATTGTAAAAGTCATCCTGGGTAAATGAATCAGTCATCACAGACAGTTCTTCGTTACTTTTCATTTCAATATCAGCTACTGCACTTTCTTCCGGGGCACATCCAGACAGGAAAAATATTGTGGCAATGAACAACAGGTAAATTTGTTCCTTCATAAATTGATATGCACCTCCATATCATAATCGATTCGACAAATAGAGACTTAAGTCCTTCTTATTTTAAACAAAATTATGAAAAAAGATTCACCTTCTACAATGTGATAATATTTACGTGAAACAGCATTCATGAATAGAAAGGAAGTTACATATGAATATACTCTGGGATTATGATGGCACACTATTTAACACCTATCCGGCTTATGCAAGGCGGATGAGCCATGTGTTGGGCGGGAAAGTATCTGAGGCTGACTGTTATAAAGAGCTGAAAATCTCTGCATCTCATGCAATCACAACGTTTCGAATGACTGAATCACAAATTGAGGAGTATAACGACTTAATCAGCTCGATCAGCCCTGGGGAAATGCCGCCGTTTGATCACGTTGAAGAAGTACTGAAGCAGGCTGACTGTAACGTGATTATGACGCATAAAGATCAGGAAGGCGCCTATAAAGTACTTGATTATTACGGTTTCACAAAGTACTTTTCCGAAATCGTAACAGCTGATCACGGATTCCCACGAAAGCCCGATCCTGCATCATATAAATACCTGCATGACCAGCACCACATCGACCTTGCAGTCGGCGACCGTGAACTTGATATTATCCCGGCAAAACAGCTCGGCATGTATACCTGCCTGTTCCAAAACGATAAACCGGCCGACTTTCACCTGGAGGATTATAGAGACTTTTTTAAAGTAGTGGTTTTCTAGTGGAATATAGTTGTGAGGTATGAAGATATTAACTTTTATTAATTATTCATATTGAATACTCTCTTAGTGCAGCGAAGCGTAGGGCGGCGACTCCGGGACGATTAGTTGGAAGCTGAGACCCCACAGCCGAAGGCGAGGAGGCTCAGCAACAACCGTCCGGAAAGCGTCCGTCCGAAGCACAGCGGAACGATTCATAAGAAAACATATCGATTTTTCAGCCCCTCACTTCAATCAAATTTCTAAAATCCATCACTTACCTATTTACAAAACAGAACAAACGTTCCTATAATGTTGGAAAGGGGCGTGAACAAAATGAATAAAGATCGCGGCACAATTAAGTGGACTTCGATGATGCTGCCTGAACATGTGAAAATGCTCAAGGACTTTTACGAAGAAATGGAACAGGAAACAAAACCCGAACTCGATGAACAGATGTTTGACATGATCTTTCTCGGCATTCAGGAGGCACTGGAATTCCGTCAGAAGGTTGACCTGAAAATTTTTGAACATAACAGACGTGACAGCGTAAACGGAATCATCACATTAGTTAATTACCAGCAGCGCTATTTACTGATGACAACCTCTGACCACATGAAAAAGACCATCCCCTTCGATCAGGTGATTGGTCTTGAGGTTGTGTGACAGAGCAATTGAATGAATCGGGCTCGCTGCACATCAGGTGGACAGCAGTGAGCCTCCTCGTTTTGAAGCTTTGAAGAAATGTTAAAACGTATACTCACTCAATAATGATTCAAGCTTCAGGGCATAGCCCATTTTCCCATCAACTTTTAACTTTCCAAACATAAACGCACCTGACGCACTCAGGTCCCCTTCAATCATTTTCACTAAGTCTTTTTCACTCAGCTTCAATGTACAATGCGGCTCAGCTGCTCCAGCTTCTTCAATCGATGCTTCCCCATGCTTTAAGACCAGCTGCTTTGCTTCCCCTTCTTTCAGCTGAAACTCATAGCGTACGTTTTCATTCTGAATTGGTTCCGGATTAGCGTTCATTGCTGTTGTCATTCTTGACCACACTTCTGACATGTTCATATCCCCTTTGTCTGAATGTAATGAATACTCATTCATTTTACCATAAGGGATTCATTCTGGTACGCAAATCATTATTTCATCAAAAAAAGATGAGACGCAGTTGTCTCATCTTCCATCTTACTCTTCAAGCCATGTATCAAAGTCCTGGCCTGTTGATACACTGATATATTCAGCAGGTGTATCGCCGTTCGGGTCTTCCATGTCTGGGTCTGCTCCGTATTCAACCAATAACGCTGCTGACTCCCGGTCCTCATAGCTGACTGCCGTCATCAGCGGTGTTGAATAATTATCCATTGCATTTGGATCTGCTCCGGCGTCAAGTAACAATCTCATCATCTCAGGATCCATATTATAAGCTGCATAGAGTAAAGCAGTCGTCCCTTCATTGTCCGCTGCATCTATTTCAGCGCCTTCATCAATCAATGCAGCCACTTCATCTGTTTCACCCATTGATGCAGCATCCAATAATGGCGTCATGCCCATATCCATTTCAGCGTACTCTTCATAAAACGGATCATCTGCTGCCAATAAATCATCCGGCAGTAACGAAGCGAATACAACGCCTGCTAATGTCATTGAAACAATGACTGCCACATACGCACCCGCAAGCCCACCAAACAGAAGTCCTGCACCAAGAACGATTCTGCCTGGCTGCTGAGTGTATCTGTAAGTAGTCGAAGGATTCATAAAGCGTTCGACTGACAAAATTCTTTTCGGTAAAAGCGGGTGTGTTGAAAGCACCTCGCTCAGCCATACAGCCCCGTTTGACTCTGAATGAATCTGCTCAAGGTACGCATCCTCATCCACTTCACGGTACATCACCTTCCCGACACCAAGTAAAGTCAGCGCACGCTTTGCAGCACCGGCATCCCCGATCTGATACGCAGCCTCTCTGTCACACGTATATTCACATGAGCGACTATATGCCTGAGATAAAAACGGCACAAACTGCGCAGGCAGTACGAGAATGTTTTTCCATATGTGATTGCGTTTGATATGAGCGAGCTCATGCGCAATGATAAAGTCCAGCTCTTCCTGTCCATTCTGTCTTGCGAGTTCAAATACTTCTGAGTAAAGCACAATCATATTGCGTCCGAAAAACCTTGTGGCAAAAGCGTTCAGTGCACCTTCTGACTGAATGACAAAGAAATCAGGCACTTTCTTTAACCCCATTTCCTTAGACAAAACAACCGCACGCTCGTAGACATCCGAAAATTGTCTTTCACTGACTCTTACGCCATTCCCCCGGATCGAGCCAAGCATTAATGCATTTGTAAAAAGCACAACGGCAAGAACAGCAAGCGCAATGCCGATTCCGATAATAGAAACAGCTGCTGCAATATAGACCAGCGCACTGAAAATGGCTGACAGTATAAAATAAACTGTTTCCCATTCTGATTTAATTCTCTGTTGTTTCAACGATCTTCCCCCTATATATGTATGAAATTGTAAAGCATTTCTAAATATTAGCCGATCATCTTTAAAATTACAATATGGAAAAATATTTTCATAGAAATATGTGAGTATTATCGATTTTTATATTTGTGATACGATTATAAGATAGAAAATTAAACGGAGGATTTGAGGTCTATAATGGAACATATACGCACAAGAACAAAACGAGTGACTAAAAAAGGTGTAGTCGGCATTCATAAATACGATATCCGTAAAGAAGATGGCAAGTATTTTGTCTTCTTCAGTTCAAAATCACAAAACAGTCATCATTACAGTGAAGAGGAAATCGTCGGGGAATACACCTCTCTCGATGAAGCGCAGGCTTATTTAAAAGAAACAATGGGCGCCTTTGATTCCAGGCCGCTGTCATTTAAGGTCGGGTTTAGCGTTGCCAACCTGATTATATCTGTTTTGCTTGGTTTTTTTGTTTACCAGTTCAGTGAAAACGCCCTATTATCAAATGGCATCGCAGCTGATACAGCCCAGGTTACGGGTATGATGACAGGAGTTGTCACTACCTTTATTTCACTCATTATCATTAACCGGATTTTAAGCCGGATTGGCTGATGAATTTGCTTATCTGACGGCTTTTTCGTGGTATAATAAGCGTATAGGAATTCATAAAAGGTGGGGGAATCGCTGAATGAAAGATGTCAAAATCGAATCACCGGAGTTTAAGAGGATCATGAAGAATCTGCATCTTGAAAACCTGTCTCTTAATGAAGGATTACAGGAGAAAGTACTGGAGACGATTAATGCAGATAAGCCGATTACACCTTCAGTGATTAAGGACCTCCTGTCACGTGGATAAGTATATCAGCAGTGAAAATGATGATTTTCTGCTGAAGTACAATCTGCTTGGGGTTAAAAATGAAGAATCACTTATGGAAGCTGAAGCACTGACCTTTTCACTACGTGCTGCTGAATTTGTGAGAAAGCAATACAAGGTCTCTTCGTTTGATATTCAAAGCTTTAAAGATCTGCATCGTCATTTTTTTCAGGATATTTATCCTTTTGCGGGAAAGTTTCGTACCGTCCAGCTGATGAAAGGAAATACGCGTTTTTGTCAGGCACAGTTTCTGGACTCATATGCAGAACAGATTTTCAGGGAGCTTGCTGAAGAAACAGAGTGGAGCACGCTTGATATTGTTGCTGAAAGACTCGCTTATTTCAAGTCTGAGCTGAATATGCTTCATCCTTTTCGTGAAGGCAATGGCCGGACAATCCGCTCGTTCCTTCATGAATATGCCCGCTCAAAAGGAATTGAGTGGCAGTATGACCAGCTCGACCGGACTGAATATATAGATGCTATGATCCGTGCGGTGACAGATCCATCTGACCTGGAGTTATTATTCAGACAAACAATCAGCTTTACTGATCAGTACAAATAAAAACGTTCAGCTATGTTATATCAGCTGAACGTTTTTTTAATACGGTAATACAAGCTCTACTGTTGTTCCGGCTCCAGGTGTGCTTGATATATTCATCGCTCCATGATGAAGCTTCATGATATTTTGACACATCGGAATACCAAGACCGTTTCCAGTCTGTTTTGTGGTGAAAAAAGGCGTATCAATTTTCTTCAGAAGGTCTTCACTCATTCCTTCCCCATCATCCCTGATGATTATCGCCATTCTTTTTTCCTCATAACGGTATGAAACACGAACACGCCCCCCCTGCTTCATCGCTTCAATTGCATTTTTCAGGACATTCATCACGACCTGTTTGATCTGATTCTCCTCGCACATGACTTCAGCAGACGGGTTTTGTCCATCGCAGCTTAACTCTATATTTTTCATTGAAAGCTCCGGCTGAAGAAACCCGCAGACACTTTGCACAAGTTCTTCAATGGCAACAGGTTTTACTTCTGTTTTCTTTGGCTTCGCAAGCATCATTAATTCATTTACTGTGTATTCAATCCGGTCAATTTCTGATTTTAATACAGATATATATGCCTTTTTATCTGTGGCCGTTTCACCTTCTTCAAGCAGTGCGGTAAATCCTTTTAATGAGGTCAGCGGATTTCTGATTTCATGGGCAATCCCCGCAGCCAGCTCTCCTAAGACAGACAGTTTTTCAGAACGGAGCACAAGCTGCTCAGCTTCCTTCATCTGCGTAATATCCTGACTCACAAAAATAAACCGGTAGGCTTCACCTGCTTCATTGAGCATTGGAAAAATACTTGTACTGGTCCACCTGGCTTCACCGTCTACATTTCTGGTCTGAACATCTCCTGACCAGACTTCTCCTTTAAAGACTGTTTCCCACATTTCATCATAAAAAGAATCGGGATGAGCTCTGGCATTTAGCTCATCAAGTTTTTTTCCAATGATATCAAGTGGCTTTCGCTTCATTAATTCAGCAAACCGGTCGTTTACGTAGAGAATATTTCTATCGCGGTCAATCATCGTAACCATTGACGATTGATCGAGTACATATTTAAGATAATTAGTTTCACTGACAGACAGCCTAAGTTTTCGTTCTACTGTTTTCAGTTTTTCTTCCATCTCTTTCTTTTCTGTAATATCAATCTTATACGTAAAGTAACGAAAAGGTTTCCCTTCCCGATCAAGCATTGGCACAATTGTGGAGTTTACCCACAATGGTGACCCATCCTTCTTTTTATTCAGCATCTCCCCCTGCCAGATCTGACCTCCTCTGATCAGTTTCATAGCGTTAATCAACTGTTTGTTATCATGAGAATCATGAAGAACAATAGAATAATGATTGTTGATCAATTCTTTCTCTGAATACTGAGTAGCTTTACAAAAGTTATCATTTACATATTCAAAGCGGCCACTGAAATCTATGAAAGCTACGGCTAAGTGATGATCAACAGCATTAATAATATTTTGCATTGCTAGAGAGTCTGAATATGGCATAATTTAGTTCCTTTTTTTACTATTATAATACGATCATTGGGTATGTTTGAAAAGGGTAAAATGCCAATTTTTTTTAATAAATATGGAAGATTACCAGGAAATCCAGTCATAGCAAGGGAAACATATATGAAAAAAAACCTTTTTATATTTTCAAAGATTTTGGAATTTTTTTCATCCTTGATGATAAAATTAATCCTATCGTCGCCCCGCTAATACTCGACACTAAAAACGCCGGCATAAAAAAGAGTGCGCCGGCTTCTGTTCCCATCAGAATCGCTGCATATGGCACTGCAACAAGTGATGCAAGAATACCTGTACCAATTATTTCACCAGCTGCAGCCATCCAGACCCTGCCGCTCCACGCATAAAAAAGTCCGGCAAGCGCTGCCCCGATCATGCCTCCCGGAAAGGCAAGAAGGGAACCTGTACCGGTCAGAATGCGAACGAGTCCCGTCATAAAAGCAATCACGATAGCTGGTCCCGGGCCAAATGCCACTGCAGCAATGACATTGATTGCGTGCTGGACCGGATAAGCTCTCGCAACACCGGCTGGGAAAGACACAAATGCTGAACCTGCTACTGCAATGGCAACGAACATCGCCATAATGACTAGCTTTCTTGTATTCATGAAAATCCTCCTTTATAAGAGGCTGTGATTCTTCGTACTTCCTCCTGAATATTCACGGCTTCTGTAATGGCTGAAATGACAGCGACTCCTGCAGCCCCTGCTTCCCAGACAGGTCCTGCATTGTCAGCTGTAATACCGCCAATTCCGATCACTGGCGTTTCAGGAAACCGGTCTCTCACCTGAATAATTTTGGTCACACCTGAAGGAGCCTTGGCATCTGACTTACTTTTCGTTCCAAAGACCGGTCCCATACCGAGATAGTCAGCACCATTTTGTATGGCTTCAGCCGCCTCTTCAACTGAA
This sequence comes from Jeotgalibacillus malaysiensis, assembly GCF_044789845.1. Lineage (NCBI taxonomy): Bacteria > Bacillati > Bacillota > Bacilli > Caryophanales > Caryophanaceae > Jeotgalibacillus > Jeotgalibacillus malaysiensis. Next base: position 1,017,294 of record NZ_CP085252.1, on the reverse strand, counting down.
TGAACAGAAACACCGAGTATCATCCTGTCTCCTACGCTGGCTCTTACAGCTGATGCCTTAGCATCTTCCTGTCCAACATGAATACCATCTGCACCTATTTCAAGGGCGAGCTCAACGTCGTCATTAATGATAAAAGGAACATCATAATCTTTGCATAGCGACTGGCATTTCACGGCAAAATCCTTTAATGCCTGACCAGTGAGTGCCTCCCGCCCCTTCTCCCTTAATTGAAAGTGACTGATGCCTCCTTTAAGTGCCTCTTCAAGCAGCTCAAGCGGATCCCTCAGCCCTGCATTTGGTGTGCCGAGAATATAGTAAACTGAAGGATTAGTGAACATATCTGATCAGCTCCTTTTGTGCGTGTTGACGGTAAGCACTGTGATTTGTGGGTCCATGACCGGCCCCTATATTTAATGAATGCTCTATGGCACTTTGAATGAATTGTTTCGCTGTCAGGAAAGCATCCTCAATGGAATGTCCTTTAGCAAATTCTGCTGTAAGGGCTGCTGAAAACGTACAACCGGTGCCGTGCGTATGCTTCGTCGGAATACGTGACGACCTCAGCACTAATGAACCGCCGTGCTGATCAAGATAAAAGTCTTCAGTAAAGTCCGGATCTTCACTGTGTCCCCCTTTGACAAGCACGCCCTGCGCACCACTTTGAAGTATTTTTTCAGCAGCTTCACGTCTTGTCTTTTCATCGGAGATACTGATCCCGCTCAACGCTTCCGCTTCAGGAATATTAGGCGTCACAACTGTAGCAAGCGGAAGAAGGTGTACAATCAGTGACTCCTTCGCCTCCTCCTGCAGCAGGCTTGCTCCCCCTTTGGCTATCATGACCGGGTCTACAATCAAATGCTGCCACTTGTAGTGCTTAATATATTTTGCTACCGTCTGAATAGTCTCAGCGTCAAAGAGCATTCCGGTTTTCAGTGCAGCAATCTCAAAATCCTCACCGACTGCCTGCAGCTGCTTTTCAATATTGCGAACCGGAACCGGTGCAACATCTGTTACACCGAGTGTATTTTGAGCTGTCACAGCCGTTATGACCGATGTGCCAAACACATTCAGCTCCTGAAATGTTTTAATATCAGCCTGAATGCCTGCCCCGCCTCCTGAATCTGATCCTGCAATGGTCAGTACCTGCTTCATCGTGACCCTCCTTTTTGAAACTTGCTTTCATTCATTGAATACACCGCATCTATAAAAGCCGTTTTAAAGCTTCCAGGGCTATATGACACAGCAGCCGCATTTTCACCGGCTTCACCATAAAATTGAACAGCTTCCGCTACAGCCTCGACTGATTGCTCGACGGTCAAAAACGCTGCTGTCACACTTGAGAGTAAGCAGCCCATTCCTGTAACAGACGACATGACCTGACGTCCTGCCTGAATCTCATGCACAATATCACCGTCTGTCACAATATCCACTGGACCTGTAACGGCTACAATCAAATCGTATGTCTGAGCGGCTTTTATTGCGAGTGAAGTCAGATCAGCATCACCTTCACCTGCATCAACACCTTTTGCAGACCAGTCTTTACGCATCATGGCAGCAAGCTCCCCTGCATTACATCTGATTGCTGACACCTTCACTTCTTTTAAGATCTGATCAATGACTGAGAGTCGATAAGAGGTTGCACCCGCACCCACAGGATCAAGTACGACCGGAATCCCTTTTTTATTTGCTGACTTACCTGCAAGAATCATACTTTCTACTGATCGCTTATTAAGTGTGCCTATATTGAGTGAAAGTGCATCCGCAATAGACGCCAGCTCCTCCACTTCCCCGGCTTCATCCCCCATGACAGGAGACGCTCCAAGTGCAAGCAGACCGTTCGCCTGAAAATTTGCGACCACATAATTTGTTATGCAATGGATAAGTGGTTTGTTTTCTCTCAATTGATTAATCATGTGTCACACGCTCCTTCGTTTTTATTGTCCAGCTCTCCATCGTCCATGCCTGCTCCCAGAAGTTCAACTCGTAATAGCTGCTTCTTCTAAAATGAGTCTTCAACTCTCTGATCCTTTCATCAGAAAGACCATCTGCCAGGTCATTCATTCTGTTAATCTGTTCTTCTACAAGCTCACCGAACCATTCAGACCCATACGTCTCGATCCACTTCTGATAAATCGGATGATCCGGTTTTTCATTTTTCAGGCGCTCACCAATCTCATAGTATAGCCAGTAGCACGGCAGGATCGCTGCAAGCACATCAGCCAGATCCCCTTCAGCTGAACGGTACATATGAGACACATATGCATAAGCGGTTGGAGACGGCTCAAAATTCTCCCAGTCCTTTTCCGTTACCCCAAGCAGCTCCATAAAGGATTCATGCAGCGCAAGCTCTGCTGCACAAGTCTGTTCTGAGTGGTGTGCAAAGCTTTTTGTCGTCTTCAGATCCTTCGCTTTCACAGCGCCAATCGCCTGTACCTTTGCAAAATGAGTCAAATAATACGCATCCTGCATCACATAAAACTTAAATACATCAAGCGGCAGACTCCCCTCAGCAATTCCTTTTACAAATGGGTGCAGAAAGCTTGCTTCCCAAAGTTCGTTACACTCTTCTCTTACTTCACTGCAAAATGTCATGTTTTTTCCTCCTTCATAAGATGAGTTTTTCCAGAGTCCGATTAAACAAGTTTTGTTAAAGTCATTCATTGAATCTATACAACTGATGATTGGAACGGAAAGGGGCAGCTCGCAGGAAGGGACAGGTGAGACAAAGCACGGTGCAGCCTGCTGGCTCACCGCCCAGCCGTGAAGTCCCCCTGAAGCGGAAATCATCAGCCCCCTTTACAAATACAAACAAAAAACGCCGCTTTCCAATTTCTCTGGAAAGCGGCGTATATAAAAGAATGGCATATACGGCCACTTTCCTACGCTGGTATGATCCAGATCAGGTGCGAAGGGTCCGGACAACAGTCCGTCTCAGCCGGTTTAACCGACTCCCCCAGTGGGTGTTCATTCTATTCAATTATTACTGCAGATTATCAACTGTTCTGCCGTCTGCTTCAACGCCCTTTAAATACTTAATCCGGCGCTGTGCAGATGTTTCACTTACCTGCTCATCTGCATGGTATGAAGAACGCACCATCGGGCCGGCTTCACAATGCTTGAAGCCTTTTGAAAGGGCAATTTCCTTCAGCTCAGCAAATTCATCCGGGTGGTAGTAACGTACAACATCCAGATGCTTTTTCGTCGGCTGCAGATACTGACCAAGTGTCAGGATATCTACATTGTGTGCACGCAAGTCATCCATCGCTTCAATCAGCTCTTCCTTCGTCTCACCAAGGCCTACCATGATGCTTGATTTTGTCGGGATATTCGGTGCAATTTCTTTTACACGTGCAAGCAGTTCAAGTGAACGGTCATACATAGCGCGCGCACGTACTCTTTTCGTCAGACGGCGGACCGTTTCAATATTGTGGTTGAAAATATCCGGCTCAGCATCCATCAGTGTATGAAGGCTTTCATAATCACCTTTCATATCAGAAGGTAACACTTCAACTGTACAGCTAGGCAGACGGCGGTGTATTGCACGCACTGTTTCTGCAAATACAGCAGCGCCACCGTCATTCAAATCATCACGGGCAACTGCTGTGACAACGACATGCTTTAAGCCCATCATTTCAGTAGACTCAGCCACACGTTCCGGCTCACCCCAGTCAAGCTCATTCGGCAGTCCGGTTTTAACTGCACAAAAGCGGCATGCGCGTGTACACGTATCACCAAGGATCATAAATGTTGCAGTTTTACGCTCACTCCAGCACTCGTGAATATTCGGGCACTTTGCCTCTTCACACACTGTGTTCAGCTTCTTTTCACGCATCATTTTCTTCAGCTTTTTATATGAATCATTCGTATTCAGCTTTACCTTTAACCATTCGGGTTTACGTACATGTTCTTTTGCATTCGTCATACTTTCTGTCTCCCTTCCCGCTTATAAATCCATTCTTCACTCTTATACTTCTCCTCAAGCTCTGCTGCTTCTCTTAACATCTCTTCTGGCGGTGTAAAAGGTTCCAGGTCAATATCAAGCCCTTTTATGAACCCTTCTCTAAATGCATCATTCACTTCTTTAAATGTGACAGGTTTCTCAAGTACATCATTAATCGCAACAGCCCGGCTGGTAAATGCACGCCGTGCACGTTCTTTTACTTTTTCACTTGGATAAATAAACAAGTCAAACAGCTTCTCTATATCCATTGAAATCGGGATGGAGCCGTGCTGTAGAATGACACCTTTTTTACGCGTCTGTGCACTGCCTGCTGCCTTCTTCCCATCTACCATCAGCTCATACCATGATGGCTCTTCAAAGCAGACGGCTGATCCTGCCTGCTTCTGTTTTTCTTCAGGAATTGAAAAATCAGCCGGAATCCCGAGCGCACGGTAGCCCTCAAGAATGCCCTTAGACAGCACAAGATAAGCCTCTTTTATCGATTTCGGCATGGCCGGATGCTCTTCAGATACAAGCACACTGTAAGTCAGCTCATCATCATGAAGAACAGCTCTGCCACCGGTCTGCCTGCGCACAAGCTCAACACCGTATTTTTCTGCGTTTTCAAGGTCTATACTGCCACCGACCTTTTGAAAAAAGCCGACTGAAATACCGGCAGGCTTCCACCCGTAGAATCTCAGCACCGGTGGAATCTTTCCTTCACTGTGCCAATTCATCAGCACCTCATCCATCGCCATATTAAATGCTGGCGTGCCGTATCCGGAATCAAGAAAATACCACGTTTCTCTCATCGTCTGCCTCCCTTCAGCAATTACATAAAAAAACACCACTGCCTTTTAAAGGAAGTGGCTTGTACGCGTAACTATGTAAGCATACTTCCCTCCGCTGGCATCATCCAGATCAGGTACAAAGGGTTCAGCAAAAGACTGTCTCAGCCACTCGGCTCCCCCAGTAAATAAATTAATGAAATTGTCAGTTAAAGAGTATCACAGTCATTTCCATAACGCAAAAATAAATTTGTGTTACAGAATCTGTTTCAAACTGATACAGCAACTTTTAAATTCCTGTGTAATCGTGTTCAACCCTTTTTTAACAGCGATAAATCAGAATTCATCTGTTATATAAATTTTCTGTACTAACACAATAACAGGGTGTCAATTGCATCAAAAGATGTGGGAGGCGGGATGAAAGACTAATCGCAGAATATGTAAAGTAATGAAATAAATTAAACAAAAATAATGACAGATAGAAATTTGAGGCGAACGGAGCAGAAGGCGGGGACTCCAGCGGCGGAAAGGGACAGGTGAGACCCTGGAATGCGAAGCATGAAAGGGGCTCACCGCCCGGCCGCGGAAAGCTTCCGCCTGGCGTGCAGTGAGCCGGTTCATAAGTTAAAATGGTTTGATATTTTCCACCGGGTCATCTGCCAGTCTGATCCCGCTGAACTGCCATCTCATATGCGGATAGAAGAAATTGCGGTAAGTCAGCCTGATATGAGATAGCGGCGTTACACATGAACCGCCTTTTAACACAATCTGATTCGACATGAACTTCGCATTATACTCACCAAGTGCCCCATCAAGCGGTTTACTGCGCGGGTAAGGCGTATAGGGACTCTGCGTCCACTCCCATACGTCACCAAATGCTTTTTCAAACCGACCGCCGCTGTATGAATCATCCGGCTGATAGCGGTCATTGTCCATAAAGTTCCCCTGTATTTCTTCACCCTTCATTGCGTGCTCCCATTCCTGCTCTGTCGGCAGCCGCTTCCCTGCCCAGCGCGCATAAGCATCTGCTTCATAATAGCTGACGTGCGTAACAGGCGATTCCCAGTCTACCGGCTGCAGACCGCTGAGTGTAAAGTGTGACCAATCATCATCTTTTTTCAGCCAGTAAAGTGGTGCGTGCCACTTTTCTTTCTTTACCTGCTGCCAGCCATCTGACAGCCACAGCTCAGCCCGCTCGTATCCTCCGTCTTCAATAAACGCAAGATATTCGCGGTTTGTCACCGGGCGATTTGCCACCTGACAGCCGTTCAGATATGCATCATGACAAGGCGTTTCATTATCAAAAGCAAACTCCTCAGCATCTGTACCGATTTTAGTCATTCCTTTTTCAAATGGTGTAAATGTCAGCTCAGGAGCTTTGCCACCCTGTGAAGCCTTCTGCTCAAACAACGCAGGATAGAGCGGATTAAATGAAAGGTTATATTTAATATCCATCAGAATCAGCTCCTGATGCTGCTGTTCATGCTGGAGTCCCATTTCAATCAGTTCACATAAGTGATCTGTCATTTCGGTTGTCTCGATCAATTGGTTGATCTGTTCGTTCACATGCCTGCGGTAGCTGTGCGTCTCTTGCACAGTCGGACGTGAAATCAGTCCGCGCTTCGACTGTGGATGAAACGCCCCCACCGTTTCATAATACGAGTTGAACAGATAGAAGAACTGTTCATTAAAAGGCTCATATTCCTCCACAAACTCAGTTAAAATAAACTTTTCAAAAAACCAGGTCGTATGAGCCAGGTGCCATTTTGTCGGGCTGACAAATGTGTCTGCCTGCAGAATAAAATCCTCAATCTCCATCCCAGCCACCAGTTTTTCACTGTATGCACGAATATCCTGAAACATCTGCTGAATATTTTTAGATTTTGTTACACTCATCATCTTCTCCCCTTACATATGTATGTTAAAGATTGTTATTCCCTTCAGCAGATTGACGTACACTTTAATTTAGAAATATTTGTGACCCACTTCTGATTTTTTAGTAGTCATTGTATGATGGTAAACATAGCGAAAGAAATGAGTGATTGATATGAATCCATGGGAAGCAACGCACCCGGTATCATTGGAAAAAGCGAAGGAGAAAATTGAGTGTGATTTTCCTTCTTTAAAACCTGTTGGAGTCAAAGCTTGCGGATCAGGCTTTGATCATACGGTCTATGAAGTAAATGGGGAGTTCGTCTTCCGTTTTCCACGCAGACAGCTCGGCTATGAAGCGATGCAGTTTGAAAGTAGAATGCTGAAGAGTCTGGACAGAATTTCTTTCGATGGAGGGTTTGAATATCCAAAGCCAGTCTTTTATCAGGAGGCTGAAGGTGATGATTATCCTTACGTCGGCTTTACAAATGTGAAGGGAAGCGTGTTAACCGAGGAAACTGACACGGATCTTTTACACCAGCATGCTGAAGAACTCGGGAATTTCCTGAAAAAACTTCATACGCTCCCTGTTGGAGAGATAGATGCAGATCCCGATCACCTGCAACGCCTGTCTACTAAACTCCGTAAACATCATTTTCATGATATTGCATCACAATCTGCACCGGTTATACCAGAGCTTTTATACAAAAAACTCATTCATTACATTGAACAGCTGGAGGAATGGGAAAATGTGTCCGGCAACACGCCGCTGCACGGAGATCTTCATCCGAAAAATATGATCGTACGTAATGGGCGTCTGTCTGGGATTATCGACTGGGGAGATGCACATATCGGTCATCCGGCTGTCGATCTGTCTGTCGGGTATGCCTGTATGACGCCTGAGGTTCGTACGTTATTCTTTAATGCATATGGTGAAGTTGATGAGCGTACACAGGAGCTTGCGCGTTTTAAAGCTGTCTTTATTATGACGGTGCTGGTGCGTTATGCAAAAAACACGGAGGATAAGGACGTGCTGAGGTGGGGGCTGGCAGGTCTTGAGAAGTCGCTTAGTTGAATGCGGCCGGCCGGGGCTGAACCTTGGCTGGATCATGTGCGGTGGATAGCCTGGCAGGACTCCGCTCTTTAATTGGCTCAAAGCTGATGTTTTATGTATCATAACGGTGATTAATTGGATCAGCCCTCCGGATAATTGAACATAATACTTATGAGGTCTGGGTAATTGACTCACCTCACTCCATATTCGGATCTGCTCTCAACTTAATTGGCTCATCGCTCTGATTATTTGACTCACCAGCTCTACGCTGCCAAGACCGGTTCAATAACCAGAAAGAGGGTGGGACAAAAAAAGATCGTCTCATCCTTTTTCTCGTTTCGCTGCGCTTCAGGCGGACGCTTTCCGGACGGTGGTTGCTGAGCCTCCTCAACGCTACGCGTCTGCGGGGTCTCAGCTTCCCACTAATCGTCCCGGAGTCGCCGCCTTACGCTCCGCTGCACTTAGATTTTAATCCACATATTGTTTAACTTAACAAAATAGATTGTTTTGTCCCAGCCTCTTCACTTTATTTCACAACTCTCTTCTTCCCTGCGCTCCAGTAAGCTCCTTCGTCCATGTGCACAAATGGAATATCTGTATCTACTTTTCCAGTAATCTTTTCAAACAGGACATCTTCCCCATCCAGCCATTTCGCAAAATCAAATTCAACAGGCTCCCGGTCACCACCGAGTGCGAACCATGTTTTCATTTCATTAGGCAGGTAACCGGCTGTATGAATCGTTCCCGCCCACTGACTGTACAGATCCGAAAACACACCCTTATCAGAATCATTCATTAGACGGAATGCATCATACGCTGTTTTCAGCTGATCGCGATGATTGTTCATCGCATCCATCCGTTTCATTGAATCAACAAGATGGTTTCTGTTTTCTTCCTTCATGATTTCAAAATGATTCGTGCATACATTTGACTCACGCACTGCAACGCCGCGAGGGGAAGTCTCAATCACATATGTCCGGCTGCTCCGGTCATGGACTGTGTAGCTGAACGAATGGCGGTGCGGAATCTCTTTTAACATCGCAACTGCCTCATCTACATTGGCGCACGCCTCTAAAATCAGACGGCCAATCATACAGCAGATAAACCCGTCACCAGGCTTTTTACGATGCATAAAATTGTAGCCCATCGTAAGCCCGTGCTCATTCATGCCATCCATTCTTCCCGTGATCCGCTGGGTTGGCCCTGCGATCGCATACCCTGTATCAGCAGGCTGAAAAAAGCTGTAGCGTCCTTCATAGGTTTTTGGCATATAATCATAATTTCTGATCAGATAATTATCACCTGTTAAAATTGAGCAGCCCGAGCGTTTATAATCTGTCCGGTACCCGCCAAACTCCATCATGACGCGCTCCATCGGCCACTCTAGTGAATCACGAAGTCCGATCAGCTCATCCCATATACCTGGTGCCACTTTCGTAATGGCATCCTTTACTTCCGCTTCCTTCACTGTAAAACGTGGAATCCTTACCTTCCACTGCTTTTCTCTATTTTTAACGGTGAGTGAGTCCTTTAGCATCTCACCCTGAAAAACGCCAAAATCGTAATGCGTTCCTCTAAACTGCAGAATATCACTGTGCACAGATTTCATCATTTTGCCTCCAGTATCTGGTTATGCGTTTAGTGTAAAAGAGTTTTGGATGGAATGCAAAAGGTAGATAGGCTGATTTATTACGGGGGACTGCCGCAGCATATAAAGTAAAAAGACAAATAAAAACTGCACCCACACTCTTTATGCCTTTGAGAAACAAAAACACTGTTTCTTAAAAAGCATCAAGAGGGGTGGTGCAGTGATGACAAACCCGCAGGCGAGGTGTGTGTTTTTCTGATTGAAGTAGCTATACACCCGGGTTTAGTGCTGTATTCTCTGGATCGAACGTCGTATTTCATCAATTGAGTGCTGTATTACATGGATCGAACGTCATCACTTAGCCAGCGAGGTGCGCTATACTCGGGACTGGGCACCCTATGCCGCTTCCTCCATCCGCTCCATAATCTTACGCTTCTGATAAAGCATCGTACCGGTTTCTGCAAGCTCATCAATCATTGTTCTGTTAATGAGTGCGCCGATCAGAATACCTGCAATCGGCACGATCTGAAGCAATTTTTTCAAGCCGAACTGTTCTGTAAATGTAAGTGTGACCTCACGCCATCCCTGAATCTGCGAGATGACATCATCTGATTTTGCACCCTGGTGATAGTTTGAGAGTTCTTTTAAAATCGCTTCTTTCCCGACAACGTCAGATGTTGAAAACTGAAGGCATTTGATAATAAAGATGCGTTCTTTTTTATCATTCGGATCATAGCCGTGTATCAGTGCAATTTCCTGAAGTGTCGTAAGCGACAGCGTCAGGATTGCCGGAATATCAATTGCCAGTGTGAAGATACCGCCAACACCTGTGCTTGCACCCTGCGCGGTTGCTGTATTTTTCATCCGGTTCGCTACCTTCTGTGATGCCTTTTTCATATCTTCGAGCGGAACATATTGAAAGTCATCTTTTGATTGAATGCGATGGCCAGTCGTCTTTTCAAAAAATCGGTAGACTCTTTTTTCACTTGCAAGATAACGGCCGCCAGTCTGAATAAAGCTGCCGATCTCATCCAGCAGCACGCCGATTTTTTTCTGAATAAACTTTGGCGTCAGCTTGTCTAACACTTTAAAAGGCAGTCGCATCAGCTTATCCCAAAACCATCCGCCGCCCTGATCCTTTTCCCACTTTTCAATCCGATTTAATTCACTTTCCAGATAAGCTCTCGATTCCACTGATTATGCACCATCCTTTATTGTCTATACGTAGTAACATCCTTTCCGGTTTCATCATGCTTTACCCGTTCTCTACTACTATGAAAATAGGCGTATGAAATCAAGGTAGATTTCATACGCCTGGTTTATTGGACTAAAACTCCTGCTCTGCCAACTAATTTCTCACTAAAAATACGGCACTTCTCAGCATCTGACTGCTGTGGTGCAAGCTCTACCTTCAATGTAACAGCAAGCGCTGTATGCACATACAGCATATCCCGGAACCGGTCAACCGCTCCGCAGAAATAGGGATAACACTGATCACCGGTTCCCGCAACGCCTGTTATAAGAGACGAAGTTGGCTGCTGCTCAATCGCTTCATACAGACTGTTCATTTCCCTCGGAAGATTTCCATTCCCCCATGAATAAGTAACAATCACACATATCGGATAATCAGGCAACCGGTCTGTATGAAAGTCTTCCACTCTCATAAAATCAGTTTCCGGAACAACCTTTTCAATTTCCTTTTTAATCAGGCATGCCAGCTGCTCAGTATTCCCAGTCCTGCTCGCATACACCACCAGCGCCTTCACAGCTCATCAAATCCGTTTGATGACGACACCTTTGTATACGTTCTGGACTTCTGCTCAAAGAAATCCGACTTCGTTTCATTCATCATTTCATCACTGAAGACCTGAATCCATGGCATCGGATTTTTGATTTCTTCAAATGAATTCTCAAGCCCTAGCTGCCTTAAACGTTTATTCGCCAGGTACTCCACGTACTGCTCAAACTCAGCAAGGTCAATACCGTCAATCTCAGCCAAAATATCACGCGACCATTCCTTTTCAAGCTCAACTGCTCTTCCGATCGACTGATAGATATAATCAATATTTTCAGCCGTATTCAGCTCAGGGTTTTCAGCTAATAGAATTCTGATAAACTGTGACATGAAATATGCATGCTGCATCTCATCACGCTGAATATAACTGATCATCGTGCTCGTCTTCAGCATTTTCTGATTACGTGCGAGATGATAAAAGAATGCGAACCCTGCGTAAAAATAAATACCTTCAAGATTAATAGAGTTCACTGCAAGCCTGAAGAGATGCTGTGGCGTCGGCTCCTCTCTGAACTGCTCATATGCTTCTAAAATATATTCATTACGCTTTCTCACAATCGGATCTGACTTCGCCTCATTAAAGCGTCCATTCTGCTCGCTCAAAGGGACAAGTGAACTCAGAATATAAGAATACGATTCATTGTGTACGGCTTCCTGCTGCGAAATGACAGCAAAAATGGCTTTAAAGCTTGAGTCTGTCACATAATCCATCACCTGATTCATCGTCGGCGTCTGCAGGCTGTCGAGTGACGCAAGCTGTGTATTGATTCGCAGGAATATATCTTTTTCTATTTCACTCAGCTGATCCCACTGCTTAATATCATCCTGCATATTAATCTCCTGCGCTTTCCAGAAGTTTGATAGCAGTGTCTGATACAGATCATACATCTGCGGGTGCGCAATATCATTCCAGTTTAAAAGCCCTGAGTTCTCACCATTAATAATGCCCGTTGATTTATTCGGATGCTCTGGATTTAACAGCTTCATTTTCTTCAGTGTCTGTGTCATCTTTCTTCCTCCTTAGCTGTGGCACGCTTCACATTCTTCAATCTCAGCCTGTGATGTACTTCTGACGTAATATGTTGTTTTCAGCCCGTTTTTCCAGGCTTCCATATGCATATTCAATAGCTCTTTTGCTTTGATCGTATGCTTCACGTAAAAGTTAAAGCTGATGCCCTGATCCACATGCTTCTGACGCGCAGCATTCTGTCTGATACTCCACAGCTGATCAAGCTCATGACGGCTCTTTCTGTAATAGCTGTAGGTTTTGTGATCCAGATCAGGCACTGTAACTTTAAACTTGAAATTTTTCTTCTCTTCTGCGTACTCAACCGCATAGATCGGATCAATCCCGTCGGTTGACCCGCCGATTTTTGCCGTGGATGAATTCGGTGCAACTGCCATCAGCCAGCCGTTGCGAATCCCTTTTTCCTGCACATCCTTTTGAAGCGACTGCCACTCTTCTGACTGATATCCTTTTCTTTCAAAATAGCGGCCTGTCTGCCATTCTGATCCGTCAAACTGACTGTAAGAACCTTTTTCCTCAGCAAGTGCATTCGATGCTTTGATCGTTTCAAATGCAATTGTTTCATAGAGTTTATCCGCATAGTCGACTGCTTCTTCAGACTCCCACTGGATGCTTTCAAGTGCGAGCAGATGGTGCCAGCCGAATGTACCAAGCCCGATCGCACGGTATTTCCTATTGGTCCGCTGCGCCTGACCAACCGTAATATTGTTTAGATCAATGACGTTATCCAGCATTCTGACCTGGATTGGAATGAGCCTCTTCAGCACATCCTCTTTGACAGCGCGTGAAAGGTTAATAGATGAGAGATTGCAGACGACAAAGTCACCAGGCTTGCGTACAATCACAATATTTCCGTCTTCATCCTCATATTCTTTTGTAATTGTCGTCGCTGACATGTTCTGTGCAATTTCTGTACACAGGTTACTGCAATAAATCGACGTCCGGCCTTCTGTGATTTTATTTGGGTTCTGACGGTTCACTTCATCACGGTAAAACATATACGGCGTCCCGGTTTCAAGCTGTGACACCATGATGCGCGCCATCATATCCATTGCCCGGTAAGACTTTCTCGGTAAAAGCGGATGGTTTACTGCCTCTTCGTATTTCTCAGTAAAATACTTGCGGTCAGCCTCATCATAAAAATCCTCCAGACCAAGAGGATTCCCCTGCTCGTCTTTCCAACCCATAATAGTTTTCACTTCATGCGGGCAGAACGTGTGCCACTCTCCGACACTGCGGCCCGACTCATTCGTTTCCTGCAGCTTGTGCATAAATAAATCCGGAATCGATACACCTGTGAAAATATCGTGCGCTTTTCTTCTTTCATCCCCATTATTCGTTTTCAGATCAAGAAAGCCGTTCATCATATCTTTATGAAATACATCCAGATACACTGCAACAGCGCCCTGTCTCTGACCAAGCTGATCCACACTGACAGCTGTGTTATTTAATAAACGGATCCACGGAATAACGCCTGAAGAATTCCCTTTAAACTTTTTAATATCAGAGCCAAGCGCCCTTACCTTTCCGTAATAAACGCCGATTCCGCCACCGTCCTTACTGAGCCGTGCAATATCCCAGTTATTTGTGTAAATGCCATCCAGCGAATCCTCCACCGTATCAATAAAGCAGGATGCAAGCTGCCCCGTCTTTTTTCCGGCATTTGATAAAGTCGGTGTTGCAACCGTCATGAATAGATTACTCATCGCCCAGTACGCTTCTTTTACGAGTGACAGTCTCTTTTCAAGGGCTTCATTTTTCATCAGCAGCATCGCAATGATCATAAATCGCTCCTGTGGCAGCTCGTAAAGGTTACGTTCATGGTCACGGGCCAGATAACGGTCAGCCAGCAGGAACAGACCGATATAGTTGAAAAGGTGATCCCGCTCAGGTGTGATTTCCCATCCAAGCTCTTCAATGTCAGCCTTTGAATAAGTATTGAGTTCTTCTGTGTAAATGTCTTTATGTATCAGTGTTTCGATCAGCTGATAGAAGCTGCCGTATTTTTGCGTGGAATCATAATTCCGGTTAGCTGCTGCCTGGTCATACAGTTCGTCCAGGTAGAGTCCCGCTGCAAGGTACGTCCAGTCCGGTGCGTCCATTGCGACCCGGTTCAGCGCATAGTGCATGGCAAAGTCGCGTGCAGTGTCTTCTCTTTGTGTGAGCTGGTCCATCAGTTCAGTTGCATCGAGCTTGTATTTGACTGCTGTGTCTTTGATCGTTTGCAGCGTCTGATGAAGATTGATTGGTTTTTGTGTGGTCATTTTGAGAACCTCCGATTTTATTAAATGTATTTTCTGGCGCCGATGCCAACACAGAGGGCTAGGCTTTCCTGTCCCCGGGCGGGAGTCTTCGCCCTCTGTGCCTGCAGCAGGATTATGCTCCAATAACCTTCTCTGTTTGTTTGTAGGTTAAAAGAACAAGAAAAAACCGCCTATCGGAATAGGCGGTTAGATAAAACGATTTGCATTATAAGAGCATAGTCCACACATGGAACCTGTCTGATAAAGCCATCGTTTCTTTCCTCACACCCCGAAGAAATGAAAACAAAAAATAAGACAGGTCTCCTGACTCGTGCGTCACTCTACTCTGAACCCTTCCCATATAAGCACCCTTTTAGAAAGCTCTCTTATACAGTGGACTGTCCATTTCGTCAGCACATACAGTTGCGGGGGCAGTTCCGGATTCGCACCGGATTCCCTTTTAAGCGAACATTCGCATCTTATCTTTCGGCAACACTATATGTAGTTACATAAAAAACATATTAATACTATATATTGAATAATGACATCTTACCTGAAAAATAATCATTTGGCAAGGAAGAGTTCATTTCATGACATTTTATCAAAAACCGGCAAGTTATTCGTTCTGTTTACGGTACACAGTTATTGCGGTTGCAGCACCGACAATGGTGATGACACCACAGGAATATAAAAATGTGTGCAGTCCAATCGCCTGATATCCAATAATAACAACCATTCCGTCAATCATAAATATAACGATTCCTGCGTTAATCGAAGACGCTTTAGAAATGATATGAGCCAGCAGGTCCGTACCACCCGTACTCGTATCAAATCTCAGCATAAGTCCAATGCCACACCCGATTAACAATCCACCTGCAATGACACTCGGAAGAATAGGCATTTGTAACAATGTTCTAAGCGGTGACAGCCAGTCAATCAGCAGAGATGAAACGAATAATCCGTGAAGACTGTTATAAAAATACGCTCTTTTGAAAAACCAGGCATAAATAAATAATGGCACACTTAACAAAATCATTGCCAGGCCCGCCTGTATATCAAAATAGTAATGTGCAATTAATGCAAGTCCAATCATACCACCGTCAAGCAGATGATGCGGCACTAAAAAACCGTTTATTCCGACCGCCAGCATGAAACTTCCAACCATAATTGCGATGCTCTTTTTAAAAAGCATTTTACCCCTCTCATAGCACGCTTTATTTATTATGCTATGAAAGAGTGCTTAAACTATTACAACGCTTAAAAGAGACTGCATAACATAGCAAAAGCCACAGCGGACTATGCCGCTGCAGCTTAGCTATTGATTCCCGTGAAAATCAATCAGTGTCTGCTCCACATTTCTCAAATGCTCTAGCATAGCACGCTCAGCCTCTTCACCATCCCGGCTGCTCACAGCTTCAAAAATCGCCTGGTGCTCAACTTGCAGCCTGTGAAACTGCTCCTGATCAGCAAACAATGCGATCCGTCTGCTTTCATACATCGTCTTCCCCAGCGTCTCAGCCATCTGGTGCATCATATCCTTCAGCAGGTTGTTACCTGAACTCCCGGCAATTGCCAGGTGAAATTTAACATCTGCTTTTTCACCGAGATCCTGATTGCCTTCTGCTGCATCCATTTCAACGAGTGCACTTTTCATTTCAGCTAACTGCCCATCCGTTCGGTTCTCAGCTGCAAGCTTTGCGGCACCTGCCTCCAGAATTTTCCGCACCTCAAATAGTTCAAGCATTTCCTGCTTTGAAATAAATGTATCTGCAACCGGCGCAATCAGCTCAGAGAAGTCAAACTTATTAATAAACGTGCCTTCACCCTGCCGGATCGTAATAAGCCCGACTGCGCGCAGTGCACTGAGCGCTTCACGGACGGCCGATCGGCTGACGTTGAATTCCTTTGCCAGCTTTTCAACAGAATCAAGCCGCTCCCCCGGTTTGAAATCCCCCTTGCGGATCATCTCTTCCAGCTGTTCGCGGATCACTTCTGATATCTTTTTTGTCTGTACCTGCTTAAACGCCATGACCTGCACCCCGTTTGATTCTAATGTCTTTATTATAGCACAGGACCGGCTGATTTCTGTCTCAGCCGGTCCTGCTCTTTATTCATCATCAACAAGAATATAACACGCACGGATCGGTCCATGAACACCTACTACAAGACTCATTTCAATATCAGCACTGTTACTCGGGCCACTGATAAAATTCACGCATGACGGCACGCGCTCGCCACGTTCAGCCATCTGATGAATTGCAGTCGTTGCCTGCGTCATACGCGGTACAAGCGTGCTTTTGGGAATAATGGCAATGTAATAAGTCGGCAAGAGACTGACAGATCTGCCTTTACCGCTTTCACTCAGCAGCACAACCGTACCTGATTCAGCGAGCGTATAATCTGAAAATGTGATGCCGACATCTGCTTTTTCAGCAAGCGCTACTGAATCACTGCCGTTTTCAGCACGCCACACATCGACTGATTCTCTCGATTGAAAGTCCTTCAGACCAAACGCTTCAAAACGTGGGTCATCCCACGTTATAACTGACTTGGCATCATATTCTTCAAGCACCTGGTCGATCACCTCAGACAGATCTGCTTTTTTTGTCTCCTTAAAATCAGTGTGAATTGCCAGACACTGTGTTTTTAACACTTCGACAAGCTGATCCTTTGAATAATCCTTCATGACTTCCAAATGCGGCTTATGCTTATAGTCAGGTCTTACTACACCTTCCGTACGCGGCTTGCGTCCAAGCTGTTCTGCCACGTGTGATAAAAAACTTTCACGGTTTTGTATCATTGTGCGTCTCCTTTCCCGTCACGTGATTTGAACCAGTCACGGAACCGCTCTTTACTTGTTTCAGGGAAATCCCTGACATCTGTCCATGGCTTCATCGGTCCCGGCCCCTTCTTAATCGAACCTTCTTTTGTAAATGGAGACAGCATAAACGGTGCCGTTCTTGTACTCATATTAAAAAGTGACGGTGAACTTGCAACCATACCGAATCCTTTCATCGCAAGCGTTTCAGATAACGTTGTACGCTTTTCTTCAGCAATATTACGTCTGTGCATAACAAGCATTTCATGCAGCGGAATTTTCACCGGACAGGCATCTGTACAGGCTGCACATAAGGTTGAGGCATATGGGAGCTCCTGATGATCCTCATATCCTTCTAAAAGTGGTGTCAGCACTGCGCCGATCGGTCCCGGGTAAATGGAGCCGTAAGAATGGCCGCCGACGTGCCGATACACAGGGCACACATTAATACACGCTGCGCAGCGGATACAGTGAAGCGCCGCCTGAAATTCAGTACCGAGTATTTTTGAACGGCCGTTATCAACGATTACTAAGTGGAACTCTTCCGGTCCATCAAGGTCGCCTTCCCCTTTTGCACCTGTCAGTCCGGTCACATAGCTTGTCAGCTTCTGACCAACTGCACTGCGGCACAGCATGCTGACTAAAATATCAAGCTCTTCCCATGTCGGCACAACGCGCTCCATTCCCATCACTGTGATCTGCGTTTTAGGAAGTGCTGTTGCAAGACGCGCATTTCCTTCATTCGTGACAAGTGAAATACTGCCTGATTCTGCAACTGCAAAGTTACAGCCGGTGACGCCAATATCCGCTTCAAGAAACTCTTTTCTCAGCTGCTCACGTGCAAACAGCGTCAGCTCCTGGGGATTGGATGTGTTCGTATAACCGAGTTTATCGCGAAATGTATCACGGATCTGTTCTTTATTTTTATGAAGTGCAGGCGCAACGATGTGTGACGGAGGATCATGATCATCAATTTGCAGAATATATTCGCCTAGATCTGACTCAATCACTTCACAGCCTGCCTTCTCAAGCGCTTCGTTCATACTGATTTCCTCAGTCACCATTGACTTTGATTTGATCACTTTTTTTGCATTTTTCTTTTTAGCTACTTCAGTAATATAGTGGTTGGCTTCTTCTGCAGTTTTGGCAAAGAAGACAGACCCGCCGTTTTTACTGACGTTTTCACTCAGCTGATGCAGATAATAATCAATATTTTCAAGCGTATGTGCTCTGATTTCTTCAGAAAGATTACGCCATTCTTCCCAGTGGCCAAGCTCTTCTTCGGCTTTCCCTTTTGCATTCTTCAGACGTTCCTGTGCTGAAGAAACTGCATCACGCATAAATGTGTCCTTTAAGCCTTTATCCACCCGCTTTTTAAAATCCGGGTCTCCTATTTTTACGCCCATTTCATTCAGCTCCTTTACGCTCTGCTGTTTAGTACCTGTGCGATATGCATCACTTTGACAGGCTTGCCTTTCCGTTCAATGCGTCCGCCGATATTCATCAGGCATCCGCAGTCAGCGCCGATTAATACTTCTGCTTTCGTATCCTCGATGTGACGTACTTTTTCATCCACCATCTGCTCGGAAATCTGCGCCATTTTCACTGAAAAAGTTCCGCCAAATCCGCAGCACGCCTCTCTGTTTGGCAGGGTCTCAAGATTGAGTCCTTCCACATTTTCAAGCAGACGTAACGGTGCTTCCTTTTCTTTTAACAGGCGTGTCATATGGCATGACGTATGGTACGTCGCATTCGCATCAAGCTTGGCATCCACCTTTTCAACCTTTAACACGTGAACGAGAAATTGCGTGAATTCGTATGTTTTTTCCGATAAAGCTTTAGCGCGTGTCTGCCATTCGGGCTCATCCTTTAATAGCTCATGATATTCATGAATCATGGACGCACATGAACCGGATGGCAGCACGACGTAATCTGAATGGGAGAAAGTTTCGATTGTATGCTTTGCGACTTTCTTTGTATCCTTGTGGTAGCCACTGTTAAATGCCGGCTGTCCGCAGCACGTCTGCTTTTCAGGAAAATCCACCTCGCACCCGAGCCGCTCAAGTACCTCAACTGTGTCTTTCCCAACCCCCGGATAAAACACATCCGCTAAACATGTGATAAAAAGTGAAACTTTCATATCCAATCAACCTCCAAATTTTTGCTGTCTGACTTCAACTTGTGACGTATCCTTTTCACGCAGTCCTTTTACAATGATCGAAATGACAGTCAATACAACGAGCGCTGCGATCATTGTTCCGATGTTAAAGCCAAGTCCATTTAATGCGATATACCCGATTGCGCCTGCAAAGATGACATAGTAAGCAGTCGGAATCAGCGTTTTTCTTATCAGTGCACCCTCTTTTCCGATCAGTCCTGCTGTCGCAGATGCTGCTACTACGTTGTGCACGCAGATCATATTTCCTGCTGCACCGCCGACTGCCTGAAGCGCTACAATGATGCCCGGGGTCAGGCCGACATTTTCAGCTGTGCCGAACTGGAACATGGAAAACATCATGTTACTGATCGTATTACTTCCCGCAACGAACGCACCGAGTGCCCCGATAGCAGGTGCCACAAGCGGCCAGTTCTCACCCACCATGGCTGATACCGCTTCAGCAAGCACGAGGGGCATACTCATATATCCTGTTGCATTAACATCTGAATTAATAAATACCTGCACCATCGGGACCGCAAAAAGTAGTGCCGGTGCAGCGCTGATAATCATTACTGTCGTATTTTTTACAGCTGTTCCATAAGTTTCCTTATTCATACTGTAAAGGAAATACCCCATAATAGACATCAATATCATAATAAATCCCGGTAAAAATAATGGCGTACTCACAATTGAGATCTGCGTGCCGAATACTTCGGATGCAGACAGCTCAAGTGTCTTCAGCCAATTGCCAAACGGCAGCGTGCCAAAACGTGTTAACACAAGCAGAAGCCCCATCAGAATATACGGGAACCATGCTTTAAAAGGTGAAACGTTGGCAGGCTTTAAGCTGTCTGCTTTAAGCGAACCCGTCCATTCAGGGTCCCACTGAGACTCCGGTGGAAAATCCCACTGCGTTTTCGGTAAAAGAAATCCTCTTTTCGCAGCCGGCACCACAATCGCCAGACCAATCAGCCCGCCAAATAATGACGGAAACTCAGGACCAAGCAGATTTGCCACAAGCGCATAAGGAATCGTAAAAGCAAGTCCTGCAAATAATGCAAACTTCCATACCTCCGCTCCAGCCTTCAGAGATTTCTTCTCTCCAAAGAAAAATGTCAGCATCATGACCATAAAAAGCGGAATCAGCAGTCCGACGATGCCATGAAAAATCGCCACCTGACCGCCGATCATCTGTATGTATTCATTAAAATTCACGCCAAGCGCTGAAGCCTCGGCATTTACAGCATCTGATCCTGTCAGCCCTGATGACACCCCGATCAGAATCGGTGTACCAACAGCCCCGTAAGAAACCGGCGTCGACTGGATAATCAGTGCTACCATAACTGCCCCCATCGCAGGAAAACCAATTGCCACTAATAGCGGCGCAAGTACAGCTGCAGGCGTTCCCCAACCTGATGCCCCTTCAATAAATGAACCGAAAAGCCAGCAGATAATAATCGCCTGAATCCGCCTATCAGGTGAAATATCAATAAACCCCTGTCTAATCGTCTGAATTGCACCACTTTCCTTTAGCGTATTCAGCATCAGTACGGCACCGAATACAATGAACAACACTTCAAGTGCTGTTACGACCCCTTTTGTACTCGCAGCCGCAATCTGGTTACCCGGTACATCCCAGACAAATAAAGCCATCGCTACTGTTACAGCAAACGCAAGCGGCATCGCATACTTCGCAGGCCACCTCAACACCACGAGAAAAACCAATACTGTTAAAATCGGCACTAAAGCAAACAGTGCCAGCGTCCCAAGCGCCATCACAACCATCCCCTTTTTCGTAAAATCCCTTTGTTCTGCATTAGTGTCATAAGGTCATCAGATGACCTTATATGTAAGTGCTTTCAATGTTATTACATGAGGGTGGATTTTGCAAGGGGGTTTTTGGTGGGGGGGTTGTGTGTAGTGCAGGTACTGGTTCAGGAGATAACATGCATTGTTCAGGAGATAACATATGCGGTTCATAAAATTTCAAATGCCTTTCAGGAAATAGTGTCATTTGACCTACGCCAACTTCCTTTCGCACACAAAAAACACCCCGACGCAGCATCTCCACTGAATCGGGGTGTTCCACTACACCAATAACTATGCACTTTTCTCTTTAAATCTTGGAAACTGAATCGCGATCGCTATTACACCGGCAAGTGCAATCAGAATCGGGTAAATACAGTACGGTACAATTTCAGCCGGGGAAATCCCTGCGACACCTGCAACGGCGAGAAGCTGTGCGCCGTATGGGATCACGCCCTGCACTGAACTTGAGAAAATATCCAGTAAACTCGCTGATCTGCGTTTATCAATTCCGTACTCATCTGCGATCTGTTTTGCGAGTGGTCCTGCAGTAATAATCGAAATGGTGTTGTTAGCTGTAGCAAGGTTTACTGTTCCAACGAGACCGGCGATCCCTGCTTCTCCACCTTTTTTTGATTTCACGCGCTTTGTTACTGATTGAAGCAGGAATTCAATTCCGCCATTTACTCTGATCAGCTCTACAAGTCCACCAAGCAGAATTGCGATCATCGCAAGCTCCTGCATATTTGTAAAGCCGTCTCCAATCAGTCCAATCAAGTCCATAAAGCCGTACTCGCCGAGCGCCAGTCCAACAATTCCTGCAAAAATGATTCCGCCGAGTAAAACAAGAATCACATTTGCCCCGGCAACAGCAAAAATTAATACGCCCAGATAAGGCAGTACCTGCACTAAATTATACGGGTTATCCCCATCAAGAGAAGCGCTGTTACCACTAGTCAATACACCGAAAATGATCGCTGTGATAATTGCTGCAGGTAAAACAATAAAAATGTTGACCTTAAATTTATCCTTCATTTTTGTTCCCTGCGTACGGACTGCTGCAATCGTTGTATCAGAAATGATTGACAGGTTATCACCAAACATTGCACCACTGACAATTGCACCCATCGCAAGCGCCACGCCGATATCGGTCTGCTCTGACAGTCCGAGTCCAATTGGCGCCAGTGCCACAATTGTTCCAACAGATGTCCCCATTGAAATAGAGATAAAGCATGCAATCACGAACAGACCAACAATCAGCAGATTTTGCGGCAGCAGTGAAAGTCCAAGGTTAACCGTTGAATCAACAGCACCGGCACCTTCTGCGACTGAAGCGAACGCACCGGCTAAAAGGAAGATCACCACCATTAAAATAATGTTCGGATGTCCCCCGCCTTTAGCCAGTTGCATTGTTTTCGTCTGAAAATCTGTTTTTCTATTCATCAACATGGCGACTAAAATCGCTGTAAACAACGCAACCAATACAGGCATGAAGTAAAAGTCTCCTGTTATAATACCTGATCCGATAAAAAGTAAAATAAATACGCCAAACGGAATAAGTGCGAGCGGATTGCTCTGAATATTCTCCTGATTCATTCTCATAGCCTCCTGAAATAGTCTCGTATCCTGGTCTTGCAAAATGTACCCATTTCGGGTTGAAGTACACATTGGAGAGGTTTTTGGGCACAAAAAAACCTCTCCAATAAGAAAAAGAAGAGGCTTGAATAAGCAAACAGCTTTTCTTATCTCTCAGGCAGACGCCTGCTGGAATTGGCACAGTACTCAAATGGCGAGTCTGCTGCCGAGGCTTCAAAGGGCCAGTCCCTCCGCCTCTCATCATAAGAAGATGTTATAAAGTTTTTAATGATTGTAGAAATATAAGTGATTCAGTCGGATAAGTCAACAGAATCAGTTAAATTGAGAATATTCAATCACACTTCAGACGCTTTCAGCTTCGTTCTTTACTCTCTCAAGGAACTCGAGCACAACTTTATTATCCTGCTTTTTGCCGGCAAGCTTCAGCATCGCTTTCCCGACAAAGTTAGCTCCTTTGTTTTCCCCTTCATAGATGAGTCTTGTCTGCTCCTCATTTTCTTTTAGCAGTCTGAATGAAAATGTCGTGTCAAAGGCTTTACCCAATACGAAGTTAACCTTCTTATATTTCTCTTCCTCATGTTCTTCATAGGCAAGGGTATGTACAATATAGGTTTCAACACGTTTTCCTTCACCGTAGGTCTGCTGATGCTTTGCGCCAGCCGCTGTTTCCTCACCCTCCACAAGTTCATGTGAAATGACCTTTGGCATAATCCTTTTAATGTTCCTGTCTTTAAATAATTCCCACACATGTTCAATATTAGCATTGATCACTGTTTCTTCATTCCATGTAATCATATATATCCTTCCCTTCTGAAAATGCTTTACTGTTTCTATTTTACTACAAATAAAAAAACGCCGATTGACGACGTTTGATTAGTTCGCGAGCATTTTTTCAAGATGTCTGATAGTGGGGGTAAGATTGGCAAAAAAGTATGCTTCTCTGAGCCTTCTTGCCGGGTGGCTTTTCTGAAGGTAAGCGGGACCGCCGTTATGAAGCATATCTGCCTGTACGGCTTTTAAAGTCAGCTTAACTGCTTCAAGGCGAACCTTTAAAATCTCTGACCAGTCAATGTCTTTAACCAAATGATCTGCACGTTTACGCAGCTTCTCAAGCTCTTCGGCGAGTTCATCTGCCTGTACAGATAGATAGGCGTTTGCTCCATTTTGTTTTGCTGAAGCTTTTTCAATCGATTTGATGGAGGCATCAGTCACACCAAATCCAAGTGGGATCTGATAAAGTACGAAGTATGGACGAATCTTTTTAACAAATTCTGATGCGTCTTCTGAAATGATATATGTCGAAGGGATATGAACGTCTTTGAGCTGGCAGGCATATGTTGCACTGCCGTTCACACCGAGATATTCTGCTTTTTCTTTCATTATTAATCCTTCAATTCCACATGAGACGAGCGCCATTACCTCATTGCCTTGATCAGTTGAGGCGACTATGCCAAACCAGTGGTCTGAGCCGAGGTTAGACACTGAGGGCAGGCTCCCATTCAGGATATATCCATCATCTGTTTTATCAGCTTTCAGGTGGAGTGTTTCAAGACCTGCATAGGATTTCATCGGATTGGAAAGCCCTGTTGCTCCAAGCGTAGAGCCATCTTCAAGCAGTCTCAGCAGTTTATCCTTCAGCTCTTTATTTGCACTGCTTCGCACATATGTCAAAGAAGCTAAATGGCACCAGAGGTTGAAAGCAGTTGTCATACAGCTTTTTGCCGTTTCTTCTACCACTGTCATTTCTTTCGCAACGACTTCCGCTGCTACATGACCCGGAGAATTCAATAAACCGGCTCCGCCCAGGCTTTTTAAATATTCTTCTGCGTAAAATGCTTCTGCATCCACTTTCTTTACATGAGGTTTTAATTTATCTGCAATTAAAGGTCTGACAATCTTTTCAACCTCAGTGCTTTCCTTCAGCATGTGTCTGCCTCCTGTCTGATTGATCCTGTGAAAAATCTCCGGGACTCCATACCCGGAGATGATTGTTACTTGTTGATTTCTGTAATTGAATCAAGTGGTGTATTCACTGCTTCACGTGCACGCTTAACTGCATCTTCATCCGGTGCATCATAAAAGCAGAGACACTTAGACATGTCCTCACATACATACGTTCTTGCAAATGATACTTCCGGTACTTCTGCGTAATGCACTGAATTTTTCTTTTTGCGCGCTAAATACTGATCCATCGTCAGGTCTTCAGGAAGGTTCCATTCAACAAGGTAATTCACGTTATTTGCTTCCTTCTTCACTTCATCAAGATCTTTCCCGACGATTCTGACTTCTTTTAACAGATCAATCTGTAGGTCATGTTCTTTTAGTAATGATTCAAGCTGGTCAGCTGCTTCTGCTTCAAAAATGTAGAATACTCGGCTGAAGTCTTTAGACACCTGAACTTCAATCAGGTTAATGTTCTGAGAGGCAAATGCAGACTTCAAAGATGACACTTCTTTTTCAAAATCTTCCTTCTGACTGATTGCTGTTTTTAACGTTGATTCCACTAGATATAAACTCATTTTATCCGCTCCTTTTTTAAAAATGAATAATTCCGATGAAAATAATCAGCTTTAGCTGTTAGGGTTATATTATTATACTAAGTTCAAAAAATCAACCTTGTTACAAATTTTAAATATGTTATGATCTATATATTGTAAAAAGCCTGGAGGGACAACAATGAAAGCCACATATGACTTGCCTTGTAATATTGCCCAAACCTTAAACATAATCGGTGATCGCTGGACATTATTAATCGTTCATGAAATTCTGGTCGGTCACAAAACGTTTAGTGAATTAAAAAAGGAACTGAACGGAATCTCATCCAATCTTCTTTCAGATCGCCTCAAGTATCTTGAAAGCAGTGGGTTAATCTCAGCTTCTTTATATTCGGATCATCCACCCCGTTATGAGTACAAACTGACTGAGAGTGGAGAAGCGCTTGAAGATGTTTTTAACTCCATTATTCTATGGGGAAGATCACATTTAGATAAGTGCTATAAGAAGCTGATCCATGATAGGTGTCAGACAGAAGTGAATATCGCCTATTACTGCCCGCACTGTAATGAAAATGTTGACGAGCTGTCAGTAGTTGAAGTGGACTGAAAAGTGAAGCCTGGGACAAAAATGTCTCAGGCTTTACTTCTGATCATTCGGCACTACGCCCCACTGCTTTTCAATCCACCTTTCAAACAGTCTGATGCCTTTATCAAGGAGCAAGCCGCATATGCCAATAAATATAATCCCTGCAAGAACCAGGTCGAGTCTCAACAGATTTCTTGCGTCAACAATTAAATAGCCAAGTCCTGATTGAGAGCCTACCATTTCACCTGAGACAAGGAAAATCCAGGCAGTCCCCAACCCGATATGGAGCCCGTTTGCAATAGAGGGAAATGCTGCCGGAAATATGATTTTCGTCATCAGCTGAGGCTGCCTGATTTCAAGGTTCTGAGCGAGCTTCAGGTATGTCTGATCTACCTTTTTCACCCCTGAAACAGTCGACAGGAGTACAGGGAAAAATGCTGCAATAAAGATGATCACTATTGCAGGCGCACTCCCGATTCCGAACCAGAGAACAATAAATGGTGACCAGGCGATCGGTGATACAGGTCTTAAAACCTGCACTATCGGATCAATGACTGCCCAGAGTCTCTCCATTCTCCCAAGAAATAGTCCAAGCAGAACAGCCAGCACAACGGCTGATAAGTAGCCCGCTAAAAAGCGCATCATACTCACACTGAGGTGTTCAAAAAATGTTCCATCAGCAATCAGGCTGATAATGCCCTGCGCAACCATCAACGGTGTCGGAAGAAGTGCTTCCGGCATATCTGTCAGCATCGTTGTCAGCTGCCAAATTGAAATAATAATGATTGCGCCTATCAAAACGTTTCCAGATTTTTTAAACCACTTCATCCAATCACATCGCTTCGTCTATTAGAGTAGAATCAACAAATTCTTCGTATGTTGGCGGGTTGTCAGTCAAACCCATCTCAATCAGGTAACCTCTCAACTCTTCATATGAATCCTCCGGAATTCTCAGGTCATCATAAGAAATCCACTCAAAAGATAAGTCCATTACTTCTTCATTCACATCCATATACTCTGAAGAGATTTCTTTTACATGATCGTCCTTCAATTCGGCTTTATGGCCTGCCTCCACATAGCTGCTCACAAACGCCTGAGCAATGTCCTCGTTATCCTCAATAAAATCATTGTGAAGAATCAGTGCACAATCCACAGAATTCAGCCATACTTCATTGTCCTGGTATAATACTTTTCCTGTTTCAAGTACGACTGACTGCGCACCAAAAGGCTCCGCTACGACATAGCCGGCAATTCTGCCTTCAGCAAGTGCGGCTGGCATCTCAGCTGGCGGCATCTCAACGACATTCACATCTTCATATGCCATACCTTCACTTTTCAGCATTTGATATAAAAGAACATTATGAGTTGAGAACGTATGTGGAACAGCAAATGTTTCTCCTGCAAGATCCTGAACTGATTCAATCTCATTTGCTGCAATCAATACATTTCCATCGCGATGTCCGAGTGCGACTGCCTTCAGATCAATCCCCTGCTCTTTTGCTCTCATCGCAACTGTCACAAGTGCAGATGCCCCGTCAATTCTTCCGGTATTCAATGCATCCATCAGATCTGGCCATGAGGGGAATCTGACGAGCTCGATATTAAATGGGTAATCCCCTTCTTCGTTCATCTGATCTTCAATAAAAAGAGGTACTGCATGAGTAATCGGTAAATAGCCAAGCTTAATTGTAGGCTTCTCTCCATCCCCACCGCTGCTTTCACTTCCGCACGCACTAAGTACCATTGATACAGCTAAAAGCAGACTAAGTACAAATAATTTACTACGTTTCATTTCTTTTCCCTCATCCATCTAGATATTATATTCAATTGGCGGCTTAGAGCTTGCCAGGTGAAACTCCTCTAAAATCATTTTCCGGTAATACTGAAAATCACTGCCGCTTCTGTCTCTCGGCTTATAAGAATCAATTTTGATTTCTTTTTGGATATGTCCAGGATTTGAGCGCATGACCATCACCCGGTCAGAAAGATAGATGGCTTCATCAATATCGTGCGTCACCAGTACAACAGTCGTTTTAGCCTGCTGTTGGATCTTCAGCAATTCATCCTGAAGATAATAGCGGTTAAATGTATCAAGCGCACCAAACGGCTCATCCATCAGCAGCAATTCAGGCTCTATGGCAAGCGCTCTTGCAATTGCAACACGCTGCTGCATCCCTCCTGATAAGTGACGTGGAAAGCGGTCAGCTTTATCACCCAACCCCACCATCTCCAGATAGTGCATTGCACGCTGCTTCCGTTCATCAGCACTTAATTTTAAATCCTCCAAACCAAGCTCAACATTTTTCAGAGCAGACCGCCACGGCAGTAGCCCATAATGCTGAAACAGCATCACACTATTTCTTCCCGGGGCAGTCACCTGATTTCCATTAAAATTTACACTTCCCGTATCCGGTGTTTCAAACCCGCCTATTAAATTCAGCAGCGTACTCTTCCCGCACCCACTTTGACCGAGTATTGAGATTGTTTCTCCCTTTTTAATCTCAAACTGAATGTTTTCCAGCACAAGTTCTCTTTTATCTTTACCCGGATAACTTTTAGATAGGTTTTTGATATTAATTACCGAATCACTCAAACTTACAGCCTCCAATCCCTCTAATTCTGATAAACTTAGTTGGTTTTCATAATGTCAGTAATTTTATTATACTTTGTTGAAAAAAACAACTCTCTTTTTAGGAAAAAGCTAAATTTTCTGTAAAGTATATGATTTGTATGTAAGTCATTGTGTTTTTTTAGAAGAGAAAAAAAGAGGCTGGGACAAAACAATCTATTTTGTTAAGTTAAACAATATGTTGATTAAAATCTAAGTGCAACGGAGCGTAAGGCGGCGACTCCGGGACGATTAGTGGGAAGCTGAGACCCCGCAGACGCGTAGCGTTGAGGAGGCTCAGCAACCACCGTCCGGAAAGCGTCCGCCTGAAGCGCAGCGAAACGAGAAAAAGGATGAGACAATCTTTTGTCCCACCCTCAGTCACCTATTATTTTCCGGCATACACAGAGATCGCATCCCGTAAAAATTTTGTCCCGCCTTCAACATACTGATCATAATAAGCTGTAAACCGCTCATCGCTTACGTACATATCACCAAGACCGGCATGTGCTTCTTTAGAATACTTTGGCCACGTGAAATTGAGCCATTCTCTATGCAGCGTGACTGCTTTTTGTGCTTCTGGTGAAGCTGGATCGCCAGTCTCGAATCCCTTTTTCAGCTCTGCTAAAAATGCTTTTTCAACCTCATTCATTCGTTCGAAGTCATCTTCAGACAATCCCATCATTTTTGCATTGCTGTCGTCTACTACCTGATCCCCATATTGTACCCGCACTTCTTTTCCGTACTTCTTTTCATTCTCATCAATCATCTGTTTCTTAAACCCTTCAAACTTCTCCTGATCTGCCATTGGAGTGCCTCCTTTTTTACTTTCAATCGTTTTTTGCACGGTTGAAATGATTTGTTCAAGACGGACGTGTTTTTTCTGCAGTTTTTCAACATGCTGCTGCAAAGCTGCTATAAGATCAAAGTCCGGGTGGTAAATGATGCGCCTGATTTCATCAAGGCTCACCTCAAGCTCCCGATAAAAGAGAATCTGCTGCAGCAGATCCACTTCCTTCTGGCTATATATCCGGTAGCCTGACGAACTGATTCTTGAAGGCTTTAACAGATCGATCTCATCATAATATCTCAGAGTGCGGCCGCTTACACCGGACAGCTTTGCCAGCTGCTGAACTGTATATTCCATCTTACCCCCTCCTGACAAATCCATCATACGGCTTTACGTAACGTGAAGGTCAATAGCCATTTGATATTTAATTAATTTTAAATGATAGTTTTTAACTTGATCATTTTAGGTTAAAGAAGTAAGACATACAAAAATTGGCGGGGTGAGAAAATGAGCGGACCTAATTACACGGTGGGTTTAATTTCAGCACCGGGCTATCCAAGAGAATTAATTGATTCGCTGAAGGCTGAGCTACCGGAGCTGCTTGCTTATTTTGTTGATGATACATACAAATGGAATATTGATTGCCTGATAGATTCTTTAACAGGTGGAACTGATCAGTCTGAGGAAGTCATAAAATCAATTTTGTCAATCAGAGATGAAAACAAATGGGATTTTACAGTGGCTATTACAGATATTCCACTGTTAGATGGAAAAAAAGCGATTATTGCAGAAGCGTATGAGGAGGCACACATTGCTTTAATCAGTCTGCCGGGTCTTGGCGCAGTTCCGCTTACCCGCAGAGTCCGGGACTCGATCCTGCAGCTGGTCAATGAAATGTTTTATACTTCTTCTGAGGAAGGTCGTGAGAAGGCTGAGCAGCGCCTGCAAAAGAAGGATCAGACTGAAAATAAAGATTTAAAGACAAGAAATCCAAAAAGATTAGTGGGGAGAAAAGGATTTGATAAAATTTCCCCGATTAAAAGGGAGTTGCCTGAGGACACAGAATACATTGATGTAAGATTCAAAGTCAATTCATATTTCGGCAGTGCTTTTAGACTGTTAACCGGAATGGTCCGGGCGAATAAGCCATGGGCAATGTTTTCATCATTTAAAAAAGTGATTATGCTCGCATTTACAACAGGAGCTTATGCGCTTGTCTTCCCTACACTCTGGATGCTGAGCAATGAATACAGCATCTGGCGTATGTTGTTACTTTCAATTATATCCATTCTTGCCATGGTGTTCTGGATCATTTCTGCACATCAGCTGTGGGAAAAGAAAAAAGTAACGACAAAAGCTTCACACATAAGAAAGCTGTATAATGCCACAACTTTCTTTACGCTATTTACAGCCGTATGCTTTTATTACATGCTGCTATTTACCCTGTTTTCATTTGCTGTGATTCTTTTTATACCAATGGGCCTGCTGCAGTCTGAGGTATCACCTGATGTCGGCTATGTAAATTATTTTTATATCGCATGGACTGCAACCAGTATTGCTACAATTATCGGCGCGCTGGGTTCAGCACTTGAGGACGAGGAGGTTGTTCTCTCTTCAACTTACGGCTACAGACAGCGTCAGCGTTATGAAGAGATCAAAAGAATGGAAGAAGAAAGAGAGAATTAATATATGTAAATTCAGAGTCCTTTCGAAGCACCAGCTTCCGGGAGGACTCTTTTAAATGCTCAGATAATCAGCTTTTCTTTTTTAATCATTGGCTTAATAGATAGGACGCGATCATAATGAAATGTCCGCACAGCTCTTCTTTTCAGACAATAGGCTGTAAATGACGTGTCACCAAGTTTTCTGATCAGGACTCTTCTTTCTGAACAGACGCCATCACTTTTCATATAGATCATTTTAACTGTGAGTCCCTGCTGCCAGTAGCGGAATAATTTCTCTTTCATGATCATTCCTCCTCTTACTTTTATTATACGAACAAATGTTCTAAAAGTAAACTAAGAAGCTGCTGTGACAAGATTTTTAAATTAAAAAAACTGACAGGCTAATTGCGCCTGTCAGCTTCATTTCAATTATTGAATGATGGATACCGGGTAGGTCATTTTGCATGGTTTGTCGAAGGTAAGTGATTGAACGGCGAACATGGTGAATTTACCTTCGAACATCCTCGGCTAAACCTCGAACACCACGTATTTACCGCCGAACATCAACTGTATTCCTACGAACCGCTGCCGGTTATCTGAACAAATCCACCAAACGGTCCCAGAAGCCCTTTTCTTCCTCAGCTTCCACTTCCGCTTCTTCTGCATCTTCCTTTTTCAGGCTATCTGTTTTAATGACAAATTGAACAGATTCAATACTTTTATTTTCATCAGAAACAAATGAAACCGGCTCGAAATCTGATTTATCAAACTCACTCAGCATTGCATCGATTTCTTCCTGAAGCTGATCCGGCAGCTCACTTGTAGCCGAGGCGAGCTCTGATGTACCGCTGTAAAGAGCGCCTGCACCATTTTCAAGCTCGTCTGTGCCGCCTGTTAAACTGCCAAGTCCGCTGTGCAGCTCGCTGTATGAGCCTGCAAGCTGACTGACGCCGCCGGTATATTCATTTAGTCCTGAATGGAATTCTGCATAGTTTGCTGCGAGCGTTGCAAGTCCCTGCTGCAGCTGACCCAGTGATTCATCCATATTGGTTGCTGCAAGTCCGTTTTCAAGCTGGTCTGCAATTGAATACAGGTTGCCACTCATTTCACCTAAAGCACCTGTACTTCCTGAAAGTGCACCAGGCACAGATGCAAATGCTTCCTGCGTCTGTCTGTAAGTTTCTTTAACTGCAAGTGAGGACTGATAGCTTTCCACGAGCTTATTGACTGTTGCTTCATCTGCTCCGCTTTCATAAAGTGCTGCGATTTCCTCTTCACTCACGTGATGTTCCGGTATTGCCGCAATGGCCTGATCGAGTGCATGGTAAGCCTGCTCATAGCTTCCGCTTAAGTTTGTCAGACCGCTTCCAACTTCATCAAGTCCGCCGGCGATCTGCCTGAATGCGCCTGGAAGCTCACTGAATTCGCTCGTATCAACGTCGCCAATACCCGCTCCTACAGATTCACTCATCTGATTTAATGCCTGCTGAATCGAAGACGATCCTTCTATTAATCCGCCTGCATTTTGCGAGAGCTCTTTGATGCCATCCTGGAACTGTGCTGATCCGTCATACAGGCTTGCTGTACCATTATTCAGATCAGTGATTCCTGTCTGCAGTTCACCAACGCCGTTATTCACTTCAGCAGTGGCATCAGAAAGTGATGTCATTTCTTCTTTTACTTCTGTTGTATCCGGTTCATCAATGGACATCGATGACGGTACGGCCGCAATTTCAATGGCTTCCATTTCAAGGTCCGTTACATCTGCACTGACTGTATAGGTTTCTTCTTTTTCAGGCAGCACGGTAAATGTCACCTGTCTGTTCTTACCGGCAGTTGCAATTGTTCCGTCCGGCGCTTCAATGTTTTTGAACTTTTCAGCGTCAACTGTCATCGTGATCTGAACCATATAATTGTTGAAAAAGAGTTCTTCACCGTCAGCATTTTTAGAAGAATCGATTTGAATATCCAGCTTGCCGTCCTGACCAATCAGTGAATCGGCATCTGCAGCTTCACCGTTTAACGAGTAAGTGATATCAAAATTCCATGGCAGCGCCCGGTTTTCAAGGTTTCCCTGGTAATAAAACTCTTCTTCCTTTGCAGTCAATATGATCTGATGCGCCTGCTGCTCGATCGGTGTCAGGTCAGTCAGGTTCTGAACGCTTGTGTAATCTCCGTAATCTGTAATTTTACCAAAGTTACTGACAGTGAAGTTATTGACAACATAAAGATCCTTTTGATCACCTGCAGCATCAAGTGTTGCATAGACGACCTCTGTTTTTTTATCAAAAGCGCCTTCTCCCACCGATTCTTTGTCTTCAGCAGTATTCTGTGTTTCCGCTGAGACAAGGAGGGTTGGCATCGCAAGTAGAAATGCTGCGAATCCTGCGCTTGTGCGTTTAAATTTCATTGTCATTTCCCCTTATAAAAGTTTGCTTTCCACGTTGTTTTCTCAATGACTTTATCGAAAATGACCAGCAGTGCCGGCAGTACAAAGACAACCATGATAAAGGCCAGCAGTGCTCCGCGTCCGAGCAGTAGTCCGATTGATGAGACGACCGGGTTTGTTGATGTAATCCAGAGAATAAATCCGACACTTGAAAGGATCGAAGCTGATACAAAAATGGCAAACAGCTTTTCATCAATCGTCTTTTTAATCGCTTCAAGCGCAGTCATTTCCTGTCTGAGCTTGTAGTAGTTCTCTGTAAACAGAATGCCGTAATCCACCGTTGCAGCGAGCTGAATCGTGCTGATCAGCAGGTAGCCGATATAGACAAGCGGCGCATCCGTAAAGTATGGAATCGCCAGGTTAATCCAGACTGAAGCCTGAATCGTGATTAAGAGGACAACCGGAATTGATAGAGAACGGAATGTAATCAACAGAACAAGTGCAACCGTCACAACCGTCATGATATTCACAAACGTATTGTCCTTTTGAACGATCTCTCTCATATCATACAGCGTCACACTTTCGCCAAGCAGGTGTGCGTTATCATAGTAGCTGTCAGCTCTCTCTTTCACATCTTCAATCAGTGAAAAGGCAGCGGCTCCTTCAGTTTCCGTCTCAGCAAAAATCGTAATTCTCGCGTAGTGCTCTGAGTAGAACTGATCCGTGACTGATTCATCGAGATATTCAGGCGGAACCGCGGCACCCGCTACATTCACGTAAGACATCACACCTGAGACATTGTCGAGTGCTTCAATCTCCCTGACAAGCTCTTCTTCCGTCCCGCGGTCTTTTGCCGGTACAAGCAGAACCATTGGGGTCTCTTTGCCGAAAATCTCTTCTGTTGCGATCGCATCCTGTCCTGCACGCGTATTTTCAGGATGCTCACCCGCTCCATAAATAAACGTTGTATTGCTTTGCGCGAGGAATGCCGGGACGATCAGCAGCATGACTAAAATTAAACTCGGAATACGCAGCTTAATCACACGTTTACCGACACCCTTAAAATCAGGAATGAACTGACGGTGCTGCGTTTTATCAATCCATTTATAAAACATCAGCGTCAGTGCCGGTAAGAAAATAATGACACTGATAAAGCTTAGCAAAATACCTTTTACAAGATTGATCCCAAGATCCGATCCGATCCCGAATTCCATAAAGGTCAGTGCCATAAATCCAAAGAAGGTCGTTGAAGCACTGGCAATAATCGCCGGGAAAGATCGCTTCATTGCAAGCTTCATCGCAGTCACCGGATCATCAACTTTTTTACGGTAATCAGAAAAGCTGTGAAGTAAAAAGATTGCATAATCCAGCGACACGGCGAGCTGGAGAATCGGGGCAACTGATTGTGTGATAAATGAAACTTCCCCGAGAAAAATGTTTGTTCCAAGATTGATCAGGATTGATACACCGATCGCTGTTAAAAAGAATACCGGTTCAATCCAGGAATTCGTTGATAAAATCAAAATGATAATGATGATTGGCACAAGCAGCAGTGCAGCATACATGGATTCGTCTCCTGCCATCTGCTGGGAAACTGCAGTTGTCACTGCCTCACCTGTCAGTGCGCCCTCATCACCAATCAAATCATACACTTCATTGGTAACTGCTACTTCCTGTTCCTCTTCAATCGTGATCGAAATCAGCGCCGCATCGTCCTGATAATAAGACGACAGCATCTCATCGTCCGCCATTTCAAGCGGAACCGTCAGATCCATCACATCATCAAGCCAGGTAACGCTTGAAATCCCGTCAATCTCTGCCAACTGCTCTTTTATATCCAGCGCTTCAGCAATGGTGACGTCTTTAATCATCACATTTGCATTCGGCATAGGCTCATCGAATTCTTCCTGCATGATGTCTACCGCTTCAATCGACGGTGCTTCGTCCGGCAGATAATCTGCCATATTGTAATTAACCGAGACAGCAAACTGGGCTGCCGCACTAATAATCGTCAGTATAAAAAAGATGATTACGATACTTTTTTTACGTTTAATAACCTGTGACGTCCAGTCGATAAAGCGTCATCCTCTCTTGCACAGCACTTTCATACACCTTAATATTATATTGACACAGTGTTGGGTATTCAACAGACAGTCTGTTTCGTTCTGTCAGTTACCCAACACAATGTCTATTATGTGTTGGATTTTCACAAAGGTTTAACATAAGCTTATATAAATTGGCTGCTGATTTCCGCTTCAGGCGGATGCTTTCCGCGGCCGGGCGGTGAGCCCGCAGGCTTCGCCATGCTCGGTCTCACACGTCCATTCCTGCCGCAGGAGTCACCGCCTTCCGCTACAATCATCAGCTGTGCAGAAACGCTGACGTCATTTAAGTTAAGGAGTGGAATCAAAATGTCTGAAAAACTGGATCACCGTAAAAAATATACGCGCAAAATACTGAAAGAAAGTATTATTCAGCTGCTTGGGACAAAGGCGATTTCTTCAGTGACTGTGAAGGAAATCTGCGAAATCGCTGATATTAACCGCTCCACTTTTTACACACACTACCGGGATCATTTTGACCTGTTACATAAAATCGAAGAGGAAATCATTGAGGATATGGATCGTTACCTTCAGCGTTACAGCACAGAAATTGATGAAGAAGCACTCCAGCTTACTGAAAAAATCCTGGAATATATGATAGAACATAAAAATATTATTCAGGCGCTGCTCAGTCCAAATGGCTCATCGGCTTTTGAGAAAAAAGTGATGGAGCTTACAAGACTTTATATGATGAATAATCTGATGAACGACAACGGCATCCGCCAGGTGGAATCGAAGTATTTAAGTACTTTTGTTGTCAGTGGGGCGATTCACGTTATTAAAGAATGGCTGGCTGACGATCTGGATCAGCCTGCTCAGGAGCTCGCGGTACTGATTAACAGTTTTGTGAACGAGGGGCTTTCTTATTTGGAGAAGTGATTTGTTTGAATGAGCGTGGTCGTGTCGTGATGCGGGGGTCCGACGTTCAGATGATGGTATTCGAGCTTTAAGCTGTCTGGTTCGGCGTTTACTCCGAACGGTTCGCCACTTAACCTGTGCTGTTCGACGCTCGTCACATGACCTTCGACACTTCGGGACTTTCAGCTTACCTTCCGTACAACCTTAAAACCGCAAAGCGTCCCCAGCGCTTTGCGGTTAAATCTCAATTCCCCTCTACCTTTTTCGACGGTGCTGATTCTTTATTTTTCAGATTAACAGCCGTCACATAATATTGATCACCGTCAGATGCATCCGGATCATAATAGTTCTTCCGTTCATGTGCTGACACACTTGCTACATGGACAAAACGCGGATCCTGCTCTGACTTTTTATAGACACGGTAGCCAATGACTGTTTCATTTCGGACAGCGTGCCATGTAACTGACCCTGCTTCAACTTCTACATTTTCAGGTGCTTCAGTCACTTTTAGCGGATCAGACGGCTCTTCTTCAGATACGAGTTCTGTGTAGACAACCAGTCTGTCAGGATATAAATGCTGTTCGCGATCAAATGTGCCAGTACAAGTGATGATATTCAGATTTCGTGTATCAGATGGACCAAAGATCTTTTCGATTGGAGATTCATCCGTTGCATAGCTTTCTTTTGTTTTCACTTCAAATGTTAATTCCACACCGTTTTCATCTGTTACGATAATCTCTGCGCCGGGTTCAATATCTTTTAAATAGAAAAAGATTGCCGGGCCTTCCTTGCTGTCGACGTGACCTGCTATGACAGAATTACCGATTGCCCCGGGCTGTATTCCACGGTTATACCATCCTGTGACCTCTGTTTTTTCAGGTACTTCCATTTCACCATTATCAAGAAGTCCTACCGAGATTACACCGGTATCAATATCAAGACTCGGAATCTGGATACGGGCAGGATTAATTCCCTCTTCTTGAATCTTTAGTTGTTCTTCAAGCTCTGCCTGACGTTTTTTTAAAGAGTCAAGAAGAACAAACTCTTCTCCCTGATGAGCAACTGCCTTAGTCTGTTTTGCCGTCTCTTCTTCAATTTCTTCTTTCAAATTCTGTGTTTCATTTGCTGAAGCTGATTCAGGCTCGTCTTCTTTTGTCTGGTTCATTGCAATGGTCTGATAACTGACCACGCTAAGCAGAACCACTGCCGCTATGAGCACAAAAAACTTTTTCTTCATGGCTTCATACCTCCATTTATATGAATAGAGAAGAGCGGTATAAACCACTCTTCTGCCTATTCAATGAGACTGTTATTCCTGATTAGCTATATTCTTTTTAACAGCAAATCCTGCTGCGGCAAAAAGTGCTGTTGCAATAGCTACCCATACTGCTATCGGTGTCTGCTGTTCAGCAGCGCCACCAAGACCAGTGTTAGGCATATCAGCCGGTACGTCTGCTGCGAACTGATCAGGCATCTGCTTCACAATCGCATCACCAAGTGCTTCACCTACACCAAACATGAATGCATATCCTTCACGGAACGTGTCAGTGCTTGTCTGGTAGTCTTCAGCTACATATGATTCAAACGCTTTTACAACCTGATCTTCATGAGTTTTCAGAGAAGAAATCGCTGCATCTTCAGGAAGATTTCCTTCAGTTGCTGTTGCAAGGAACATGCCGAATTCTTCAGTAAACATTGACAGGCTTTCTTTCGCAGCGGCAATTCCTTCTTCGTCACCTGCTACTGTTGCACTGACAAGGTCAGCCTGAGCATTAATGTGCTCTCCAGTCCAAAGCTGCTTGAACTGTGCTGCGCCTTCTTCACCATAAATTGAACCGATTGCTGCAGTGAATTCATCTGTATGCATGTCTTCAGCCCACGTTGCAAAGTCATAATCCTCAGCACCGCTTACACCTTTTTGCATGCTCAATACTGCAAGTGCAAAGTGTTCGGCTGCAAGGTTGTTCAGAGTAGATCTCAAATCAGCTGCTGGTGCATCTGCTGTTGATCCTTCAAAGTTGTCAGGCATTTGTGTAACGATTGCGACAGATAGTGCTTTACTGATATCAAACATTCTGTCATAGCCTTCCATGAAGTGAGTGAAGTAAGCTTCATAGTCACCTTCTACATAGCTGTCAAAAGCGTTAATAACGTCCTGTTCGTGTGCAACCAGTACTTCTACTGCCGCTTCTTCAGGTAGATTCCCTTCAGTTGCTGTTGCGAGGAAACCGCCAAATTCCTGTGTGAATTCTTCAACTTCCGCTTCTGCTGCTGCTCTTAAGTCAGCGTCGTCTGATTTTGCTGCTTCCACAAAGTCCGGTGAGTAATCATTGTGGTTAACAAAGATGTCTTCAAATTGCTGTGCGCCTTCTGCACCATAAATTGATTCGATGGCTGGTGTCATGTCTAAAGCGTTTTGTTCAAGTGCTGCATATGCCTGCTCTTCATCAGGTGCATCGTTGTAATCCTTCACCATCGCATTTACTGCTAAAACGTAATGTTCTGATAGTAACTGATCCAAAGTTGAGCGAAGATCTGATGCCGGTGTAGTAGCTGTTGCTTCATGATGCTCTGCGAGTCCAGTCGTTGGTGCGATTAATGAAAGACCAAGTACCGGTGCTGCAATTCTCTTAAGTAATTTTTTGTTTTTCATGATTAACTCTCCTTTTTCTGTAATGTATTTGATTTCAGAGAGCTAACGAAGAGAGTTTTGTTTTGGATCACTTTTTTTAAAAAAGTTTTTTATTTATTTTTCCTGCTTTAAAATCCGCTGATATGACTGGGTTTGAAGGCGGAATCTTTTTTAGAATTTATTTTATTTCTTTTTGTACTGACGTAAAAATCAGAAACGATTGTGGTCATTTGAAAGCCTGCAGGCAACAAATTTTTAACGTGCTTGAGAAATTAGTACTCTGCTTCTGAAATGCACGGCTGCTAACTCATGTTGTCGGTGTTTTCGCCAAGGTCGCTGCAATACATGCCGGAGTTGTCGTGATACACCCGGGAGTTTGCCGCTATCCCAAGCCAGGCTGCCGCTTTACCCGTCAAAATTGCCGCATTCCCTCACCAGCCCGCCCAGCCACAAAAAAAGAAGCCCCGCAATCAAGGCTTCTTCAGTAACTTACTATTTAAATAAAATACCGCTTTAATTTCGCCATCACTTTTCTCACATCAGCCGAGCCGTCATGAAAACCGACGTGGCCATCAGGACGGATGAACAGCGTACTGCCTTTTTGCATCCCGAGGTTCTGATCCAGATCGCGGTGCACGTCATAGATAATCGGCAGCTCGTCCCGCTCCGTAAGGACTGTACCGCCACGTGCGACGAGATAGACTTTCAGCATATCCGGGAAGGCACGGTTCGCTTCCTGGGTGAAATCATATGCGTAATCAATCAGATCCTGTTCATAACAGTCAATGTAGATCAAGCACACATAACCGATTCGCTGGATAAGCGGGTACAGCCGTTCATCTGTTGTACCTTCATTGAAAAGAATCTGATCCGGTACACGCTCACCTGCCTGGATTGCTTTTCTTGAAAGGGATTGATCTTTAAACGAACGGTTAATCGGCGTTTTATCATAGTCACTATGAACGTGTGAAAGGGCATTAGCGAATCTGGACTGAACCCAGCTTTGAGTCAGCACTGCTTTTCCTGACCAGTTTCTTGCTTTGCCAAGCAGCCCTTTCATATGGATCAGCTTCAGCTCCATTGTTGTGTTCCGGATTACTTCCCTTGCCACAGGTGCTCGTTCTTCATGATAAGTATCCAGGAATGGATTGCCGGCGTATCCTTTTAACACAGTATCGATCTTCCAGCAGAGATTTCCTACATCTTCAAGTCCGATATTCATGCCTTGTCCGCCAAGAGGGTTATTGACATGTGCTGCGTCTCCAACGAAAAATACATTCCCAACGCGGTAGTTCGGTACCTGTCTGTGCGCTGTGCCAAAGTAAGCGAGCCACTTTGGATGCTGGACTTTATAGGGATTGTCTAAAATGGTATCGAGTGTGGTCTGAAGTTCATGAAGCTTCATTTCGCGTTTGCGCGGACCGCCCTGTCTCGTTCTGTCAAACCCGACAACCCGGTAGGTTCCATCTTTATACGGGAAGAATGCAGCCGCTCCTCTGTCATTTAAATGAAGGTTTATATGGATTTCTTTCATGTCAGGGACTTCTACATCGCCTGTAAAGAATGTGATGCCTTCATCTTCTCCGATAAAAGGCACATCCAGTTCTTTACGGACTTTACTGTGCGCTCCGTCACAGGCAAGCAGATATTTAGCAAAGTATGTTTTCATGATGCCATTGTGAACAGCCGTCACATAGACACCATTGTCCTTTTGCGTGACGTCTAGCACTTCATGTTCTCTGAAAACCTGACCGCCTCTTTCATTCAGGTGGTTCTCAAGGATTTCTTCAATTTCATCCTGAGGGATAATAAGCAGGTAGGGATATCTGCTTTGAATATGATACATTTCAACGTAAGATGGATGTTTGCCGGCCAGGTGAAGCTTTGCGCCAGGACCTGGATATCCTCTTTTTAAAAATGGTTTATTTACACCAAGGAATTCAAATAGTTCAAGTGATCTCGCCTGTATACCGAGTGCTTTTGATAAAACTGAACGCCCCGGTTTCTTCTCCAGGCAAATATAGTCTATGCCCCGTTTTGTCATGACATTTGCCGCCATAAGGCCTGCGGGTCCTGCTCCGATAATCAGTACATCTGTTTCGATCACAGCCATGAGACGTGCTCCTTTCGTTCATTAAGCTGGTATGACACAGATCCGTTTGTTTTACGTTAGCATATTTTCTCTGATGGTAACCAACTTTAATACAAAATCGCCCAAAATAAAGAACCTACATTACCGATACCCTTATTCTTTCTGATCATGCGCTGTATGAACATTTTTGTGAAAGGAAATTACTCTTCATTGTAAGGATTAATATGAACCAGCACATTATTAATATCCTCGTGCCGCTCAAGGAGTCTTCGTTTTACATTTTTTGAAATGCGATGCCCTTCTTCTACTGTAATATATGGATCCACACTCACTTTGATATCGATAACGATATAGTGCCCGTGCGTTCTGGCTAATAGTTCGTCCACTCTTTTCACACCTGGTGTTGCCATTACAGTTTCTATAAATGGATTGGTTTTATCAGCTTCCAGTACCTGCTCCATCATAATGGAGCCCGCTTCTTTTGCCAGAGAGAAACCGATTTTAATAACAATCAGCGAAACGACAAGTCCGGCAATTGGATCGGCATAAAGTAAAAAAGTCAGCTCCAGTCTTTCACCGAGAATCGCTCCTCCCACACCAAGAAAAGCAGCAACTGATGAGAGTGCATCTGATCTGTGATGCCAAGCTTCAGCCATCAGTGCAGAACTGTCTATCTTTTTGGCAATCCGCTTTTTATAGTGAAATAAGATTTCCTTTACGACAATAGAAAATACAATCACTGCGAGTGCGATCGTGCCCGGCGCTTCGGGAATTTCTCCTAAAAATACACTTGCAGATGAAGTAGCGAT
This sequence comes from Jeotgalibacillus malaysiensis, assembly GCF_044789845.1. Lineage (NCBI taxonomy): Bacteria > Bacillati > Bacillota > Bacilli > Caryophanales > Caryophanaceae > Jeotgalibacillus > Jeotgalibacillus malaysiensis. The sequence goes on along the minus strand of NZ_CP085252.1, from coordinate 975,584 downwards.
TTCTACGCCGACGACAACCAGCAGAATTGCGACAATAATCGTTGCAATGTTTTCTGCTTTTCCGTGACCGTACGGGTGATCATCATCCGGCGGCTTTCGTGCTGTTCGGAGTCCTGCGAGTACAGCGACTGATCCCGCAACATCTGATGCAGAGTGCGCCGCATCTGCGACAAGTGCACGGCTCCCTGAAATATAACCGAACACACCTTTTAATATTGTTAACAGCGTATTTGCCACGATCCCGACCCATGTGGCAAATTCAGCTTCTTTAAATCGATTGTTCATATAATCACACCACCTGTGCAAATTTGTTGCAGCTTCATTATCCTATCAGACTGCCCTTAAGTGGGTCTATACAAACCTTTTTAACGGAGGTCATGAGTGTTTAGAGGGTTAAATGAATTGAATCACGGGGAAAAGAATTGGCTGAGGGCAAAAAAGGGAATTCCTCTATTGATATAGATAGAAATTCCCTCTGGTAAAGATATTATTCATTTATCTTACAACGATCAGTTTTCCTTTTTGATTAGAAATATTTAAGAGTTCACTACTGTTTAAAAGATCAATCTTACTTTCTTTAAAAGCTTCATTAACATAGATAAACAATTGCCCCTCAAATTCTATCTGTACATATTCATCTTTTATACCTTCTGCAAACGCTAATAGTCCATAATTCCCCTGATCATACTCATATACTGCGATGGCAGGGGTATCATTAATATCAACTGCAAAAACAGTTAACTCACCATTGAAATACTGATCAACCTTTTTTAACTCAGGCAGTTCCTTATCCAAAGTGTACTCACTCCCATGGAAAAAGAGTAGCTCCCGCCAAAGCTCCTCCTGCTCCGGCGTGCTGCCGTCTGTCCAGGTACTCGTCTGGGAGACCTGACCGTCGTGATCCACCTGCATTGTAACGCCAAGGTACATCGTATCTGTATGAGCGACATCAAACCTTCCGACAGTAACACCTTCTTCATAAACTTCAGGCCTGACACTAAAATTTCCTTCGGGATACGTTTCCTCAAGGAAGGTCATCAATTTACTATACCGTTTGGCATGCGTCTGTTCTTTATAGGTTGGGTAATAAAAATATCCTGCTGTTAGTCCAATGATAAGCAGCGACGAAATTGATAGCGCAATGGTTCTTTTCCTTTTAAAAATCATCCACGTAAGCACGATCATTAGAAAAATAATGACTGTTGCAATCATAAAATTAATAACTTCAGCTGGATTCAATTGGTTCCCTCATTTCGAACTGCCTTAACTCCTTAAAGATTATGATTCAATAAAACCACCGAAAATCCTTTTAACCTTTGTAAAATATTTCAATCCACAAAAAAAACTGTCTTCACTCAGTTTCCACCGGGTAAAGACAGTCCTTTAATATTTATTTTTCTAAAGCAGCCTTAGGAGCTGATGCTTTAGCAGACGATTTTGCCGTCAGTTCTTTTTCTTTTTTAGCTGAATTCAAATACGTATAGAGTACGCCGACGAAGAATGCGCCGCCAACAATATTGCCAAGTGTCACGATCAGTACGTTTTCAACCGCTGCCTGTATTGTCACAAGCGCAGTGTGAGGTGCTGTCAATGCGATTGAGAATAAAGCCATATTTGCAATGCTATGTTCATAACCGGAGATAAAGAAGGTGAAGACGAACAGAATCATCAGCACAATTTTAGACATGTCCTCCTTTACCTGAAGCGGAATCCATACAGCCAGGCAGACAAGCCAATTGGCAAGGATTGCTCTGAAGAACATTTCAGAATAAGGCAGGTTCATTTTCTTTTCAGCCACAGTGATCAGATACGATTCTGATGGATCCATTGTCGCAAATAAGCCGGTCATAATAATCAATCCTGTGAAAAATAAAATACCGACCAGATTGCCAAGATAGCAGGCACCCCATACACGCAGTGTGTCCATCCAGTTCGTTTTCTTCTTCATGGCGCCAACGACCATATACATCGTATTTGATGTGAACAGCTCCGTTTTTCCGTATAAAATTAAGCAAAAAGCAACGCCGAAGAAGATTGCATTAATAAAATAAGTTGCCGGTGATGCTGCCTCGTAAAACGGCTGTGCCAGACGGAATGCCATGACAACGGCCATTCCAACGTACATGCCTGCAAGCATTGCACGCACCATATAATGATTCGGCTGCTCCTTTAACAGATCTCTCTTCAATGTCGCTGCACCTAATAATTTCTCTATTGTAGACTGTTCCATTCGTCACCATCCTGAATTCCGTGTAAATTTTGTGATTCAATTCACAGATCAGTGTAAATGGGTAAGCGCTGCCACTACAATAGCGTTTTGTATTGTTTGATTTATTAGTTAATTCCGCTTCAGAATTGCATTTATTCATTTTTAAAACTCCTTCTTTTGCAATTCTTAATTTTATTGTACCGACCGCATTTCACATAAATAAATGAATCGCTTTAATGAAGGAACTTTTCGCCTTTCTTTTGTCACGCTTTTCAGAGAAAATTATGTTACAATTATCACAAACTAATGTAAGAGGAGGCGCATAAATGGGCAAAAGAATTTTATTGTTTTTATTAACAAACATCCTCGTCATGACGACAATTGTGATTGTATGGTCACTCATTGTTTCATATACAGGAATCAACGGTTCATTCCAGACAGGCGGACCAGGGCTTGGAATTGACTTCGTTTCACTTGGTTTATTCAGTATCCTCGTAGGTTTCGCAGGGTCATTCATCTCGCTTGCGATGTCACGAATGATGGCAAAATGGATGATGAAGGTAAAGGTGCTCGATCCGGATGGCAGTCTGACTGCACAGCAACGTGAAGTTGTTGAAAAGGTACACCGCTTCTCTCGTGCTGCCGGTTTAACGCATATGCCTCAGGTCGGAATCTATCCTTCACCTGAAGTAAATGCATTTGCAACGGGTCCTTCAAAGAAAAAGTCACTTGTAGCTGTATCACAGGGACTTCTAGATAACATGGATGATGATGCAGTTGAAGGTGTAATCGCCCACGAGGTAGCGCACGTATCAAACGGAGACATGGTGACAATGACGTTGCTTCAGGGTATCGTGAATACATTTGTTGTATTCTTTGCGCGTATCGTCGCAATTGTACTCAGCCGTTTTGTCCGTCCTGAATTGCAATTTATCGTGCAGTTTGCGGCTATTATTATCTTCCAGATTCTATTCTCAATTCTCGGAAGCTTAGTCGTGAGTGCCTACTCAAGACACCGCGAATTCCACGCTGATCGTGGTGGCGGCGACTTAGCCGGTAACGATAAAATGGCGCACGCACTGCGTTCATTAAAAGCACAGGTAGGTCGTACAAATGTAAAAGATCATACAGATGATTCAGCTGTTGCCACGATGAAAATCAGTGGTAAAGGAGGAGTGATGAGATTATTCTCAACTCACCCTGACCTTGATGAGCGTATTGCGCGTTTGGAACAGCGATAATTGATTGACGAAGAACCGCCTGGGATGGCGGTTCTTTTTTTGATCTTAAGTGGGGCTGGCGCTGCAATCAGGACAGCGGATCTGACATTCATTTGGCGGAATTGCTACAACCTCCGCCTGAATTGCTACAACTTCCCCGGCGTATCGCTACACCCTGCAGGCTAACCGCTACAACTCCGACAACAATTGATACATCCGGACCCCGGCACAATAACTACACTTCCAAACCAATCATCCGCGCTCTCCCACTTCTACTCCTCAACCCGCCTGCATATACTCTTCAGGTAATCTGAATCCACAGGAGGGACAGCTATGTCTCAACCGAATAACCCGTTCAGACGATATTATCTTCCTTTCAGGGGAATGTTCGATCCCTGCCCGCCGCTTGGCCCAAAGGTATTTGTTACACCGCCGAACTTATTTATCGGATTCCAGCCGCCTGATTTCCCCCAGTTCCCACCTTTAGAAGCATTGAGAAAAGGTACGCTCTGGGAACCGTTTTTTGATTACTACGAGAGCCCCTACCGTAAATAAAGGAGGTTCACAGAATGGAAAAACAGCTGCCAAAAGAATATTACGCGAAGCTTGAAGCAATACAGGCGATTGATTTTGTGATTTATGAACTGGTGCTTTACCTCAACACTCACCCCGATGATGCGCAGGCCATTCAGCAATATAATTACTACAGTGCTTACAGCTGCAGGCTGAAGACTGAATTTGAAGCCTGTTATGGCCCGCTGCGTTTCGGGATGCCTACACAGGAGCACCAGCACTGGGAATGGGCTGAATCCCCGTGGCCATGGCAGGTCTAAGTACTTTTTATCCAGCTTTAGCAGGCAAGTCCTCGAGTCATAAGCCACCTAGCGATAAAGGGAAAGAGCACCCTTTTTCGCTACGCGTCTTATGCCTGTCAGAGCTGACCAAGCTCCTTCCACTTTTACTTTAGGAGGTATGCGATTTGTGGAGCTATGAAAAAAAGCTGATGTACCCTGTAAGAGTAAGCACGTGTAACCCCACCCTTGCAAAATATTTAATGGAACAATACGGTGGCGCTGATGGCGAACTCGCTGCTGCCCTCCGCTATATGAACCAGCGCTATACGATTCCGGATAAAGTGATTGGCGTGTTAAATGATATTGCGACAGAGGAATTCGCCCACCTTGAAATGATTGCAACGATGATTTATAAGCTCACCAAAGATGCTACACCGGATCAGCTCCGTGCAGCAGGACTTGCAGAGCATTACGTCAGTCATGACAACGCCCTTTTTTACAATAACGCAGCAGGCGTCCCGTTCACAGCAGCCTACATTCAGGCAAAAGGCGATCCGATCGCTGACCTCTACGAAGACATCGCAGCTGAAGAAAAAGCACGCGCCACCTATCAGTGGATCATTGACCAGTCGGATGATCCGGATTTAAATGATGGACTCAGGTTTTTAAGGGAGCGGGAAATTATTCACGCGCAGCGGTTTAAAGAGGCTGTCATGCTGATTACAGAGGATCGTGATGAGAAAAAGGTTTTTTGAGTACGAAGTTATTGAAACGCCTGAGGCACAGTGTCCCTCAGGCGTTTTGTTATGAACATCATTTGGTTTTTCTATGGGATCAGCACGATCTTCCCAAGCTTCCCTCTATTCTTAAAATATGTCTGCGCTTCCCTCGCTTCTTCCAGTGGAAAGCGCTTATCAATCACAGGTATGATCTTTCCTTCTGAAATTGCCTGCAGCATCTCTTTAAATTCTGATCTTGTCCCAAGCACAGAGCCGTACATCGTAATGTGCTTCAGATAAAGCGTTCTGAAATCCAGGCTCGTCTGCTGGCCGCCTGCAGAACCTGAGATACAAAACTTACCGCCTTTTTTCAAAACGTCTAAAGAAGTTTTAAACAATAAAGGACATGTCTTCTGAGATATGTTCTGTACCTTCTTCACCACTTGAAGTGAAAGGAAACAGCACTACACGTTTTCCTATCAGATTCTGATCGACCTGACTGCCGGCACTGACAACCTCACCTGTAATATCAGATCCCGGAATCCGTGGAAACTGAACCCCCTCAGGACGCCAGCCGGATTTTTCATCCGTGCCATAAGCGCCTTCTCTCATCCAGATTTCTGTATTAATAATTGCACAAGCTTTTACTTTTACTAATACTTCATTATCTTTTGGTTCCGGTATTGGAATGTCCACTACTTTCAGTTGATTTGTATCTCCGTAACCAGCAACTTGTACTGCCTTCATCAAAACTCCCCTCCCTTATCTTAAATAGAATGTCTATTATATAGAATTCCCTTACATCATTATTGTGCAAATTCCTGATAGAGGAACCACAAAAAAAGATTATCCACACGCTCTACTATATCTGTGCACATAACACGAAGCAGATGGGAGTATCTGTGATGAAACAAACTGCTAAATGGGGCTACATCCTTTTATCCTTTTATATGTACTTACACATTTTATCGTTTCACTGAGACAGGCTGATTTTAGGGAAGCTGCAATGATAAGTACTCAGGATCGTGATGAGAAGAAAGTTTTCTGAAAATGAAGTATAAGACAAACAAATATATAATAAAAAACCGTTCTCTGCTTATTGATTCATCAGCAGAGAACGGTTTTTTCTATACTTGAATAACATATACACGCTGTTCCTCGCCAAACCGGACAACCTTCCTATCAAGCGTCATTCCCACTTTTTCCAGCAATCTGCAGGACGAATGGTTCGCAGTCTGAGTTTCAGCAACGATTTTTGTCAGGTTCATCTCATTAAATGCAGTATTCAGTACCGCCTCTACTACTTCACTTCCAAGTCCTCTCCCCCACCATTCCGGCATTAGCTGATAGGAGATTTCGATATCCTCCCCGTCATGATGAGGGTCCAGTGAGACGAGTCCGATAAATGCAGACGTATCCCTCTCCCCCACTGTCAGGTATAAGGAAGTTTCGTCTGACTGAAAGAAGTCTTTCCCTACAGCTGACACAGCTACTTCTTCGCGGACACCACCGAGATATTTTCTTACCAGAGGATCTTTATAAAGACGCTTTACATCTTCAAGATCTGATTCTGTTACTTTTTCAAGTATCGTTCGGGCAGTCTCCATTCATACCTTCCCTTCCTTGATCAAATTCATCCTTTTTCAATCACTTCTAAAATATCATAAGGCTCTGTTTCGTGATTTGAAAGAATTGTCACCATTCTGTTTTGATCCGGATATACAGCAGATCTGAAGCTGACCCCGGGATCGTACCCCATCACGTGATATTTATATACATGATGATCTTTTTGATTCAGCCATATCCCATAACCGTAATGAAGTTCCTCGTTAACATGAACCGCTGGAGTCAGCAATTGCTTTGTTGTTTCTTCATGTAGCAATTTGAAACCAAGCAGTGCATTCCAAAACGCTGTCATGTCTGCTGCAGTTGTAAATGCCCCCCCATCTGACCCGCCTTTTTTGGGAATGGAGTAGATATTGGTTCTCCATGTTTGATCTTCAGGATGATCAATGTATCCAAGCGCAGTATTTTCAGGAAGCCGATCAAGTTCAAAGTAACCTGATGCTGTCATCCCGGCCTTTTTAAAAATTTCACTTTCAATATAGTCTGTAAAAATGCTGTCTGTCTGCTGTTCAATGATCAGTCCGAGAAGGATGTAACCTGCATTATTATAGTGAAATTGCCTACCAGGCTTAAACTTCATCTGTTCGTTTTGAAAGATCGGGAGAAACGCTTGAAGGGAATCGATCCGGTAAACCGGTCGGTCAATCCAGAGTTCTTCAAAATCATCCATCACGTCCTCGTCGAAATAATCCGGCACACCTGAAGTATGGGTCAGCAAATGCTCCACTGTAATCTCTTCATCAAAATGTGGAAAATGAATATCCAGACAATCAGCCAGTCGGCTCTCAAAACTAATTACCCCTTTTTCAACTAACTGACAAATCGCTACAGCGGTAAAGATCTTGCAGCCGGAAGCGATTCCAAATCGCGTATCTATTTTATTGACCCTATTTTCAGACCTGTCTGCGAAACCGTGTGCTGATTGAATGAGCGTACTTTCACCCTCAACAGCATACACGACACCTGAAAAGTTAAGCTCGTTATATTTATCCTCAATACGTTTTTTTAGTTCAGATTGTTCACTCATCTTCTTTTATCTCCCCTTTTTTCAAATCTCATCCTGCATGTTTCTCTGGCTTTCTCCCCTTCTATCGACCATCGATGCAACCGGCGCCTGGTGTCAAATTCAATAACACCTGAATCATTCTCCCTGAAAACTTTGCTGAATATTTAATTCTTCCACTTTTCAAAGAAAGCCAATTCCATTGATCCTTCAGATATATCAACTTTATAATGCATCAAGTAGTGCATATTTTTCTTAAGGAAAAAACCAAAAATATCTAACCCTTTGAGTTTTTGTATGTAACAATCAGTTGCTAATTGCTTTGTTTAGACTTTTTAGAGGTTGTATTGAATTTCAGAATGTTGAATCGATACAGTGTAAAAATGATCAGTGCAATGATTACAAATCTAATAATATCCCGCGCCATATATGCCTCCTCACATGAAAGTACTTCTCCTATTTTACCATTTCCAACTAACTTATTGTGAAGTTCAGAAGTTAAATCTTTGCAGTATGAATCACCGGATAAGATTGTATTCTATGCGATATGTTACGATTTGATCATGAATATCACCGTTGACGGGAGTATGACTGATGAGACAATCCGCTAAATGGGGCTACACCCTTTTTATTCTTTTATATGTCCTTACACATTTTATTGTTTCAATGACGCAGGCTGGTACACTGACAACGCCGCTATCTCTGTTCGGTCTGACAGCTTTTATCATTGGTTATTTTTTTCTGCCTTTAAAACAGGCATCGATTTCACTGATGCTGCTGGTCATTGCGCTAGTCATACATGTTTCAGCAGGAACCTCTCTTTTAGAGGCAAGCGTGTCAGGGTTTACTGTAATGAGCGGGTTGATTGCGCTGCTGTTAATTGTGCCGATTATCAGCTGGGTGCTTGATGAAAAACCTTATATTGAGTCGGTCATTCATTTTGCTCAAAAGCTCTTGAATACGAGCAGGAAGTTTTATTTTGGCATATTGATGATTACACAGATCATTTCTTACTTTTTATTATTCGGCGCCATTCCAATGGTCTATGGCATGATCAACAATTTTCTGAGCGATCAGCACGGTGAGGCCTGGGAGAATTATAAAGGGACTGGACTGTTGCGCGGTTTTGCCTTAACGACGATGTGGGTCATTAGTATTCCAAGCTTTATTTTCGCAGTGGATGCACTTGGTGCGTCACTTGGACTATCAATTTTGCAGGGATTTATCATTTCATTTGCCGGCATTCTGCTGTCTGTCTTCACTTCATCTATCAGGGAACGGAGATATGGAGTGGATCTGACCGCAGGTATTCAGGAACAGCTTGCTAAAATTGCAGGACATCAGCAGCCCGGTGGAAACAGGGAAGTGAGGGAATTTATCTTCTTATTCGTCTCTCTGTTTGGCTCTATTTTTCTGATCAATTCCATCTGGAGTGCGAGTCTTTTGCTCATTATTCCACTTGTGATCATTGTGTGGGTCATTGTGAACTTTGTCATTCGTCAAAAGCCTTACAAAATTGTTGAGAACAGCATGGAATATGCAAAGGCAGGTGTCCCGGACAAAGCGCAGCAATTCTCTATTCTGCTCGCTGCCGGTTTTTTAATTGATGCAGTGAATCAGTCAGGGTACGGGGAGTATATCGTTGATGGCTTATTTTTAGTTTCAGACGCCATCCCGTTTCTGAATTTCCTTTGGGTATTGCCATTTGTCGTCATAATCCTTGGTTTTATCGGACTTGGACCCCTGACGGTTATTGTACTTGTATCAGGAATTCTTCAGGGTGTCGAAGTGCCCTATCCGCCTGAAATTGTATTGCTTGGGATTACTTCAGGAAGTGTGATTTCTATCATGATTTCACCACTGATCCTGCCAACAATTGTGCTGAGTTCGGTAAACGGTTTAAGTATTGTGAAGAACAGCTTTTTATTCAATTATAAATTTGCCATTGCGTTTTATCTGATGGTACAGGTTTATCTGCAGGGATATATTTTGTTTTTTCTATAGCTTTGAGGTACAGCCTGGTATACAAGGTTGTACCTTTTTCAATCTCATTGACAAAGCTTCTGTAATATTTTAATGTATGAATATATAATCATATATACACATAACGATACAGGAGGTGTTCTTTTGGATACAGATCACGTGAATAACCTTGATGAAGAAACATTGTTTGTCGTCTCACAGACATTTAAAGCGCTTGGTGATCCGACAAGAATACGGATCCTGCACCTGCTTTTTGTGAATGAATACTCAGTAAACGGCATTTCTGAAGCATTGAGTCTGAAGCAATCGACTGTCTCACATCAGCTGAGATTTTTAAAAAACCTCAGGCTCGTAAAGTATCGCCGTGAAGGCACGACCTTATATTATTCACATGATGACGAACATGTAATGAATATACTTGAACAGATGATTAAGCACGCTCGCCATTAAGTATGATGGAGGAATGATAATGGGACACGGACATGATCATGCGCATACATCGAATAAAAAAGCATTGTTAATCAGCTTTATCATCATAACAAGCTTCATGATTATCGAAGCTATCGGGGGGGTTCTGACAAATAGTCTCGCCCTTCTTTCAGATGCCGGCCATATGCTGAGTGATTCAATTTCACTCGGTGTTGGACTGCTTGCTTTTACACTTGGAGAAAGAGCGGCTGACCGTCATAAAACATATGGATACAAACGTTTTGAAATTTTAGCGGCTGTATTTAACGGTGTAACACTCGTACTGATTGCACTCTATATTTTTTATGAGGCTTTTCAGCGTTTTAGTAATCCGCCGGAAATTGCGTCAACAGGAATGCTGGTTATTGCTACACTTGGGCTGGTTGTCAACGTTGTAGTGGCATGGCTGCTGATGCGTAAAGGTGATACAAAAGATAACCTGAATCTCCGTGCCACATTTCTTCATGTGCTTGGTGACCTGCTTGGATCAGTCGGTGCTGTGACAGCCGCTCTGCTGATTATTTTCTTTAATTGGGGCTGGGCAGACCCTCTTGCAAGCGTGATTGTCGCAGTGCTTGTATGTATCAGCGGCTGGCGCGTGTCGAAGGATTCCATCCACGTCCTGATGGAGGGCACACCTGAAAATGTTGACCTGGAGCAGGTGATTGCAACAATTAATAGTGTCAGCGGGATCAAAGACATCCATGACCTGCACGTCTGGTCAATCACAAGCGGCAATAACGCCCTCTCCTGCCACGCAGTTGTAGACGGCACCCTTTCCATCAATGAATGTCAGGAGCTGCTGCGGGAAATTGAACATAAACTTGCTCATGAAAAGATCGGTCACGTGACCATTCAGCTTGAGGATGAGGCGCATCCGCATGATGAGACGGTGATGTGCTGTCATCAGAAGGAACATGTGCACTGATGAGTATTCATGTGCATACTGGGGACGGAGGTTAGTGTGCACATCATATGTACACGGCAGGGACAGATTTCACCTGAAGCTTTTCAAGCCTGTCCCCAAAACGCGATTAACATTATAATGCTATAATTAATCTGAATGTTGAAATTTTAGGAGAATGAATATGAATGCAGCATCAATGAAATACTGGAATGATTTTTGGATCGCTCAGTGTAAAAAACAGCCATCATCAGTGACTGCCTGGCAATTTGGTGAGACACCTGATTACCTGGCGAAGTTAGTTATTGACGGGATCAAAACAGCAACCTGCTCGGGCCTTATTTTCTATGAACTTGAGAATGAACCGCTGCCGGCAGTAGATGATTACAGCATTATTCTCAGCAGTAAGGATGAGCCTTTAGCAATTATCCGCACATCTCAGGTGGATCTTATGCCAATGAATGAAGTCCCTGAAGAATTTGCAATTGCAGAGGGTGAAGGTGACAGAACGTACAGCTACTGGAAAGAAGCACATGAGCGCTTTTTCAGAAAAGAATTGAGTGAGGTCGGACTTGCGTATACGGAAGATATCATGTTGGTTTGTGAGCGGTTTGAGCTTGTGTATGTAAGAAACAAGTTCTAATTTGAGAAAAATCAGAGTGTAGTGAGACGCTTCTCTATTAACTTCCGGAAAGCTCAACATAAGGGATTCATATGGATCAAACTTCAAAGTGCTTCCGATCCCCTCCATCCACTTTTCAATAGGGAACGTTAGCTGATATTTTCTGTACAGCTTTTTAAATGATTCAATTTCACTAGTCTCTGTATCAAATACCAGGCCATCAAAATCAAATATCATACATTTAATCAATTTTACTCCTCCTCACCTTGAACAATTAATTTTCTATGTTTTTGGCCACAATTATTTACTGTATAGATAGATCATTATGCACTTAATTCTTTAATCTAAGTGTTTGTGAAAATTTTACTATAAAAACTTTTTAAAAATAATATTCTTCACATCTATTGACTTCCCTTTTCCAGCATAGTAAAGTAAGGAACATCATTTGAATAGAACGATTTCTTCTTATCCAGAGAGGTGGAGGGACTGGCCCTTTGATACCTCGGCAGCGGACTTACTTAGTAAGCACCGTGCCAACTCCAGCAGGCGTTATGCCTGATAGATGAGAAGAGTGTTTGCGTTATGCAGCCTCTTCTTGTTTATCAGGAAGAGGTTTTTTTATTCCTTAAACACTTGCCGGGGAAGGATATTTGATTAAATCCGATTAAATTTCCCAGTTAACTTATATTTAAAGGAGGATTCCGATGATACAGTTTGAGAATGTGAAGAAAACGTATGGTGAAGGCGAAGAAGCGGTTCATGCGTTAAAAGGAATTGACCTTACAGTGGAAACAGGGGAAATCTATGGGGTGATTGGCTTCAGCGGGGCCGGAAAAAGCTCACTGATTCGCTGCGTAAACTGGCTTGAACAACCATCAGAAGGAAGAGTGTTGATCCATGGAAAAGACTTAAATCAGCATTCAAAACAGGAAATCAGAACGATTAGAAAAGATATCGGGATGATCTTCCAGCATTTCAACCTGCTGAATTCCAAAACGGTGTACCACAATGTGGCTACTCCCCTTTTACTGACACGCGAGCCGAAAGAAAAGGTTCGTGAACGTGTTGAGGAATTACTCGCATTTGTTGGACTTGCAGATAAAGCAGATCAATATCCTGATCAATTATCAGGCGGTCAAAAGCAGCGTGTCGGAATCGCCCGTGCACTTGCAACGAATCCATCCATTCTTTTATGCGATGAAGCAACATCGGCACTCGATCCACAGACGACACAGTCTATTCTGGATCTGTTAAAAAAAATCAACAAAGAGTACAACATTACGATCTTAATCATTACACATGAAATGACAGTGATCCGTGAGATTTGTGATAAAGTTGCCGTCATCGAAGAAGGAATTATTAAAGAAAAAGGCACAGTGTTTGAGGTATTCACAAACCCTCAGCATCCGACAACGAAACGTTTTGTCCGGTCAGTGATGAACGACCAACTGCCTGACAGCATTGTGAAGGAACTGGAGAAAAAGAACTTTAAAAATGTGTACCGGATTCAATATACCGGTCAATCTACCGGGTCTCCACTCCTTTCACGGGTCTCGAGACAATTTAACCTTGATGTAAATGTGCTCTTTGGCAATATCACTGAGCTGCAGGAAATTCCATTTGGCAACCTCATTGTTGAGTTTGATGGCAGGCAGTCTGATATCCAGAAAGCACTTCACTATATTCAACAGGAAAACGTTTATGTAAAGGATGTGGCACAGCATGCTGGTTAATACAGATCAGATTATTGAAGCACTGTGGGAAACACTTGCGATGGTTGGATTTTCACTCCTTTTCTCATCACTGATCGGCTTCCCGCTCGGCATTCTGCTTGTTGTGACGCGAAAAGGACATTTACTTGAAAACCTGGCTGTCTTTAATGTTTTAAATGCAGTCATTAACGTATTCAGATCAGTTCCATTTATTATCCTGATGGTTGCCATCATACCGATTACAAGATTAATTGTCGGGACTTCAATTGGTACAGCTGCAGCAATTGTGCCCCTTGTCTTTTATGCAGGACCTTACATTGCAAGACTGATTGAAAACTCACTGCTTGAAGTAGACAAAGGTGTCATTGAAGCTGCTGAAGCAATGGGTGCAACTCCGGGGCAGATTATTTTCAAATTTTTAATTCCGGAAGCACTCAGTTCACTTGTACTGGCACTCACGATTGCAACGGTCGGACTAGTCGGCGCATCTGCGATGGCTGGAGCCGTTGGTGGCGGAGGTCTTGGAGATCTGGCAATCACATATGGTTACCAGCGTTTTGATACAGCCGTGATGCTGATCACAGTCGGCATACTGGTCGTGATGGTTCAGGGTCTTCAGACAACAGGAAATATCGTATCTAAAAAAATCAGACGTAGTTAATTGGAGGAAATCAACATGAAAAAAACAATTGGAACACTTGTACTTGCATCAACAGCTACACTTCTCGCAGCATGCGGCGGTGACAGCGAAACAGTCACAATCGGAGTCAGCGGATCAGATACGCGCATCTGGGATTTTGTCGCTGAAAAAGCTGCAGAAGAAGATATTGAAATCGAAATTGTCAGCTTCTCGGATTATGTGCAGCCAAATATTGCGTTAGCTGAAGAAGACATTGATCTTAACGCTTTCCAGACAATCTCTTATTTCGATGAATTCATTGAGGACCGTGAACTGGATCTTTCACCAATTGCTTCTACAGTAATTGCACCAATGGCGCTATATTCAGAAAAAGTTGATTCTGTAGAAGAATTACCGGATGGCGCAACCATTGCCGTACCAAATGAAGCGACAAACCTGGGACGTGCACTACTGCTTCTTGAAGAATCAGGCTTGATTGAACTAAGCGATGATGCCGGTTTAACAGGCACACCTGAAGATATTACAGAAAACACGAAAAACATCACACTCGAACCGATCGTTGCAGGTCAGACACCGCGCGTATTGCCTGATGTAGATGCATCAATTATTAATAACGGGATTGCAGTGGATGCAGGGTTCAGTCCTGTTGACGACTCGATTTTCCGTGAAAGTGATACAGCAACACCTTACATTAATATCATCGCAAGCCGTACTGAAGATCAGGACAATGAAGTGTATCAGCGTATTGGAGAGCTTTATCAGCAGGAAGATGTTGCACAATTCATTGAGGACGAATATAACGGTGGAATGATTCCGACATTTGTTTCACTAGAAGAACTTACAAATTACTAGGAGGCGCTTTGTATGAGTATCTCGACCAATTTTGAGCAGGATCTTCTCCAGCATATTGATCAGAACAGACAGCATTATCTTGCAACCAGCCACCGGATTCACGAACGTCCTGAAATCGGAAATGAAGAGTATTTTGCGCAAAAAGAGCTGACTGCCCATCTTGAAGCTGCAGGGTTTTCTGTTAAAAAAGACGTAGCCGGTCACGAAACAGGATTTTATGCTGCTAAATCAGGCAACAAGCCGGGACCGGTTATTGCGTTCTTAGCAGAATACGATGCACTTCCAGGACTCGGGCATGCCTGCGGCCATAACATTATTGGCACGGCAAGCATCGCCGCAGCCGTTAGTGTAGCTTCTATTATAGAAGAAACCGGTGGCACAGTTGTCGTTCTTGGTACACCTGCTGAAGAAGGCGGACCAAACGGCAGTGCAAAAGGCAGCTTTGTTCGTGAGGGTTACTTAAAAGATGTGGATGCAGCGATGATGATCCACCCTTCTTACCGTAATGGACTGACAACGACAAGCCTTGCAGTTGACCCACTTGATTTTGAATTTATCGGCAGACCTGCACATGCTGCTTCATCGCCGCATGACGGTGCAAATGCATTAGAAGGCGTACTTCAGCTTTTCAATGGCATTAATTCACTCAGACAGCATGTTACACCTGATGTAAGAATCCACGGCATTATTACGCATGGCGGGGATGCACCAAACATTGTCCCCGCTTACGCCAAAGCACGTTTTTATATCCGTGCGGCCGAGCGAGAAAACTTAAATAAAGTAACAGAAAAAGTCCGGGCGATTGCTGAAGGTGCTGCCCTCTCAACCGGGACAAAAGTAAATGTTCTTGAATTTCAGAATCAGGTGGATAACCTGATTCCAACACCTTCATTTGATGATGTCTACAAAGAAGTCTATGAATCGCTTGGCGGTATTTTCCCTGAAAAGGTTCACGGCGGAATCGGTTCGACCGATGCAGGTAATATCAGTCATGTGGTCCCGACAATTCATCCTTACGTGAAGATCGGACCGGATGAACTTGTTCTGCATACAGATGAATTTCGTGAGGCAGCGAGATCTGAAGCTGGTGATGAAGGGTTGATTCTTGGCGCGAAGTCGTTAGCGTTGACTGCTTACCGTTTGTTGACAGAGCCTGAGCGGCTTGCAGTGATCAAGAAGGAATTTGATGCACGATGATGAAAGGCAGACGCGGGTCTGCCTTTTTTGTATGCAGTTGGGACATTGGTAGTTTGGGGTTGGTGGGCTGGGGTGCAAAGCGTTGTTTGGTGCGTGGGCGTCGTTAGGTGGCGAATTCTTGAAAAGGTGATGGAATAAATCCGATTGCTGATTGAATCATACTGATTGATGATGGAATTCTCCACCGTCCAACCACTGCTGATGGAATCCATGCAATTGATGATTGAATAATGAGATTGCCGATAGATATATTCTAAAAGCTGACGTAATCAAGCCCCGCCTACCTCTTCCCTTAACAAAAACCATCTGACATATTCAATACTCAAAAGAACAACCCCCATCAAATCGTAACCATTCTTATTTACAAATCGTAATGATTACGATATATTATTCATTGTGATTTAAAAAGGAGGCAAACAATGTATAAAAAAAGGTTTATGTCATTAAGTTTAATAAGTGTTATGGTACTTGCTGCGTGTGGGAATAGTAATGATGAAAATGGCGAGGTTTCGTCTGCTGATTCAGCTGAGGCTGATCCCCTCTCCATTTTTACAACAGTCTATCCGTTACAGTATTTCGCAGAACGTATTGCCGGTGATGAAGCAGAAGTAAGCTCCATCCTCCCACCCGGGTCTGACTCACATACATATGAACCGACTTCAAAAGACGTCATGGCGATCGCTGAAGCAGATATATTTCTTATGAATGGCGCAGGACTCGAAGGTTATGCGGACAGCATTGCTGAGGCTGTGGAGACTGAAGATGTGAGGATTGCAGAAGCAACCAAAGACATTGAATTGAGTGAAGGCGCGCATGATCATGACCATGGTGATGGGCACGATCATGCTCACGGGGATTATGACCCTCACGTCTGGCTGGACCCGGCCCGCTCGATTGAAATGGCTGAAAATATTAAGGATTTACTGACAGATATGCAGCCTGAAGACAAAGCGTTATTTGAAGAAAACTTCGAGTCATTGAAGACTGAACTTGAATCACTGGACAAGGAATTCTCAGCTGGAATTGAAGCTGCATCGGGTAATCATTTTATCGTATCGCATGCCGCTTACGGGTACTGGGAAGAAGCTTACGGTGTTCATCAGATTGCAGTTTCAGGCCTGAGTCCGGCGCAGGAACCTTCTCAAAAAGAGTTAAAGACAATGATAGAAACAGCTGAAAAGTATGGCTTGCAGCATGTCTTTTTTGAGCAGAACATTACTACTAAAATTGCTGAAGTGATCAGAGAGGAAATTGGTGCAGAAACGCTTATGCTGCATAACCTGTCCGTTCTGACTGATGAGGATATTGGAAATGGTGAAGATTATTTTTCTCTTATGAAACGTAATCTTGAGCAGTTGAACATTGCACTTTCTGCGGCACCCGCTGTAGAGCCGGAGAATCATAGTCACGACCATGGCCACGAACACGATCACAGTCATGAGCATGATGAAGAAGCACAAAAAATTTATGATGGTTACTTTGAAGATGATCAGATAGAAGATCGCCCGTTATCTGATTGGGAAGGTGACTGGCAGTCAGTTTATCCTTACCTTCAGGATGGAACACTGGATGAAGTATTTGCACACAAAGCTGAAGATGGCGACAAATCAGCTGAGGAATACAAGGAGTACTATACTGAGGGCTATGTAACCGGTGTGGACCGAATTGTCATTGAGGACGATACATTCACATTCTATGAAGACGGCGAACAATCTTCAGGTGTTTACATTTATGATGGATATGAAGTCCTGAATTACGAAGCAGGAAACCGCGGCGTACGCTATGTCTTTAAGCTTGAAGAAACACAGGAAGGCGCAATGCCAGCTTACATTCAGTTCAGTGACCATGGCATTTCCCCGACAGATTCGCATCACTATCATTTGTACTGGGGCGATGATCGGGATGCTTTACTCGATGAAGTGGTGAACTGGCCGACATATTATCCATCAGATATGGATGGTGAAGAGGTTGCGCATGAGATGATGGCGCATTAATAGAACCAGACCTGGTAAGCGTCCGGGTCTGGTTTTTTACATTGAATATTTTCAATAGAATGTAGACCCGGGTCTGTCCCGCCTCTACATTTCCCACAAAAAAAGAGGCGCAAAAACCGCGCCTCCCAACTAACCTATTGATTCAAAAACACCTCAGTCACAAGTTCAGAAACATATGTGCTGCCGCCCTTATCTTCGACCCCTTCAATCATCATAGCCATGACAAACTCAGGATTGTTCTGATCGTAAGCGACAAAGAACCCATTTTCTTTCCCGGATTCTTCGCCTGCAAGCTTCAGTTCAGCGGTTCCGGTTTTACCCGCGATGCTGACTTCTTCAATATTTGCAGGCTGTGCAAAGCCTTCAGTCACTACCTCACGCAGATCCGTCCTCAGAAGTGTTGCATCTTCCTCAGATAGCAGCCCCTCTTTCCAGACTTCAGGCTCTTCTTCCTCCAGCAGAAGCGGCTTCATAATTGTACCGTTTGTGATCACCACTTCATACATAGAAGCGAGGTGCAGAATATTGGTCAGCATTTCTCCCTGTCCATATGATGTATCGACGAGCTGCCCTTCTGAGCCGATTGTACCTTCATTTGAAATCTGTGAATCTGTCATTGGATAAGTAAACGGCATTTCTTCTTCATATCCATAGGATTCCAGGCCCTGAATTAACGTTTCTGCTCCCATCTCAAGTGCAATCCGGGCAAAATAAATATTGTCAGAGTAGACGAGACCTTTATTCAGATCAACCGGATTTTCTGTTTCATATACACGCGTCACCTGAAAGTCACCCCAGCCGTCTTTACTCCATGTTAAGCCATCATCTATCGTAATCCCCTCATTCGGATCAAGTGTTCCTGCTTCTAATCCGATTGCAGCAGTAATGGTTTTCTGGGTTGACCCCGGTGCATAAGCTGCTGAAAAACGGTTCAACGTTGGCTGATCAGGGTCTTCCGCGAGTTCTTCACGTCCGATACCAAGCGCCAATGCAGTCGGATCAAAACCGGGTGAGCTGGCCAGAACAAGTGTCTCTCCTGTCCCTGGATCCACTGCTGCAGCTGTACCCGGCTGACCACCCATTGCTTCAAAAGCTGTGCGCTGAAGTTCAGCGTCAATGGTTAGCGTAATGCTCTCTCCATCTTCCGGAGCATTTTCAGTAACCGTAGTGACTTCTTCACCTTTTTTAATCGCAATGATGCCGCCTGCTTTTGGCCGGAGACGATCGTTTAACAATTGTTCAAGACCTCTTTGACCATACAAATCATTAGATGTATACCCTTCACCTTCAGCTTCCTCCAGCTGTTCAGCGGTGATTGGTGCGATGTAACCAGTCAAATGAGACACCGCTTCTCCATATGGGTATTCCCTCATATCGACGGTCTGATAATCGACACCTTCTAGGTTACCCAGCCCATTTAATAATTCTTCCTGAGGTCGCGGCAAATCCTGGATAGGCACGAATAAACCATCGCTCACCCAGCCCTGCTCAAGCTCGCTGTCAATCTCTTCAGTTGTGATCGATAGCGCTTCAGCAAGTTCACTTTTAGCTTCATCTGACACATCCCCTGCAATCACACCTACACGGTAGCCCGTACCATTAATCGCCAGAGGATTACCATTGCGGTCAAACAGCTCGCCGCGCACACCCTGGGTAGATGAAATTTGGATCTCATCGTCCGGTTCAAGATCAGGCAGAATAAATGAACGCTCCCAGTCCACATACCAGTTCATCTCTTCCTCACGTTCCTCATGAATGAGCGTTACATTTTTACTGTAAGAAACCGGCCCTGCGAATGTGTCAAATGCAATACTGACCCCAATCTCAGCTGGCTCATCCTCAGGCCACTCTTTGTCTTCCGGAATTTCCACCATGGAGACGTCAATGTTCGATATCTCGATATCACCGTAGACTTTTGACCAGTAATCGATCATTTCCTCTTCTGTAAAAGTTTCCTTCGACTCAGCTGTTGAATATTCTTCAAACATCACATCAAAATCCTGTTCATTCCAGTGCGATACGTATTCACCCAGACGCTCTTCCGGTGTAATCGGTTCATCCTGACAACCTGCCAAAAAGACGGCTGCCAGCATAGCTGTTAATCCTGCCAGTTTTGTTTTCATCAAAGACCCCCAAGTTGATTCGTTATGTATATGGTATCAAACATTTCCAAAAAGTAACCATTTTCCCGGATAGTGAATGTAAATACACAGGAAATTCGACACCTATAAATATGCTTCCCTATTGACGACACAATCTACCTTTTCGATTCAAAAAAATTGTTATGTCCTAATTAAAAGGGACAGTGGATTAAGTCCCTGTCCCTTTTACCTACACATCATTTATGTGTTATTCCCCTGCAGCAAGCATGTGCACGGCCATCTCATGCATCTCAGCCAGCCCTGATAATAAAGCATATTCAGCAACGACAATCGGACCGGCGGCCTTTACTTCTTCAATATGTTCAGCCATTCCTGACCACGTCGGGCCGCCTGCATTTTTATAAGCATCAATCAGCTTTTGCAGTCCTTCTTTCCCGAAAATCTGCAGATGCGCTGTGAAATCGGCTGCTACATCATCCACACGAACTTCTGTCCAGTCAATGAATCCCGTCACTTCGCTTTGCTCATTGATCAAAATGTGCCCCGGGTGCAGGTCGCCATGTCTGACACCTGAATGTTCCGGCCAGATCTGTTCATTTGCCAGCCATTTTTCCCAGCGCTCCCAAAGCGCCGGATGAATATCAAAATGTTGTTTGATATGATTCATTCTTCTCTTCATTGCCTCTCTCATATCTTTTCCTTCAATGATTGTGATACCGGCATCTTTAAGTAACTCAGTATCCAATGTATGCAGCTCAGCCATTGCTTTCCCCAGCGAAAGGTAAAACGCCTCTGGCGGATTCTGCTCATCAAGTTCCCATACGTATGCCTGCTGCTCCATATCTATTGTTGCGGCCGGAACACCGTCAAGCTGCTGATAAGCAATCAGCTGATCTGTAAATATGGACCAGCGCGGCACCTGGAAAGTGACGTTTCCACTTAAAATATCGAGTGCACGCTTCTCAATAATTGCATGCCTCATTGATTCCTTTTGGCGCGGAATGCGTAAAATCCACTTTTCGCCCTGCAGATCTGTCGCATGTGCCACTCTGAAATCAACGCCGGATTCATTCACTTTGAAGCCTTCTTCTGATAAAATCAGCCCCTTTTGTTTGGCTAAATTGATCATCTCTGATTGTTTCATCTACCTTACCTCCAAATTATTGTTATTTTACTCTAATAATATTTTTCCCATTAATTTTATATACTGTATCCGCTACTCTTGTTACAAACTCCCTGTCATGACTTACCAACAGTACTGTCCCTTTATATTGAAGAAGAAATTTTTCGAGCGCTTTCATACTTCTCAGATCAAGAAAATTAGTAGGCTCGTCCAAAACAAGCACATTATATGCCCCTGCGAAAAGCTGACATAGCTGAAGTCTGATTATTTCTCCTCCGCTCAATTGACTGACCTCTTTTATAAGATCAGTTCCTGAGAAATTCATTTCATGTAGAATAGCGCGAATATGACTTTCTTCAAAGTCACTGTTTTTTCTCATATAAGAAAGCACAGTTTCATCTCCAACTGTCTGATAATTAAGCTGACCAAATACTCCGAATTTCACTTTTGGTGAAATTGTCATTCCTTCCCCATGTCGCACAATATGTTCAAGCAAACTTGATTTACCTGATCCATTTAATCCGTTAATCGCAATTGTTTTACCAAGTGGAAATTGAAAACTTACATTTTCAACCAAGTTTTTATCCCCCGCATTCAATGTCAGCTGGTCTGCCATAATAGGAAAACGATTATGCAGCTGAAGCTGTTCGGATTGTGGAAATTGAATGCTCGTTTCTGTTTCCACTGGAGTGACTTCCTCTAACTGCTCAACTCTTTTCTCAAGCGCTTTTGCAGCTTTTTGAACCGCCTTTTGACTTGTATCCTTCTGCTTTGTCATATACATTCGGTTCGCATTGGAATAAGCTTCTTTTTTTCCACCTGATTGTTTTGCTTGTGTTATTTTACTTGCCTTTTTCATTTTTTCTTCAGCCGCTGCAAGTAGTCGCTGCTTTTCTTTGACGTAATTTTCATGTCTCTCCTGCTGTTGTTCCCACTCAATTTTCTTTTGTTTCTCATAGTCAGAGTAGTTACCTGTATATTCGGTTATCTGTCCATCATATACTTCCCATATTTTTGTCACCAACTGATCAAGTACATAGCGATCATGACTGACCAATATCAGTGCACCATAATAATACCTCAGCTCACCAATCAGAAAATCAATTCCTGTTTTATCAAGGTGAGTAGTTGGTTCATCAATCAGGAGACCCTCATGGTAATCTGATAAAAGCTGCGCAAGCTTTAGTCTTGTTTGCTCACCGCCACTCAGTTCATGCTGATGATCAGGAACCTGCAACTGTCCAAGCAATTTATAATCAGTTCCTTCTTTTACAGAAGGTGCTTTCTTTTGTTCGAAATAACCGAATTCGATTTTTCGATTAATGCTTCCCCGCTCCGGTTTTAAACCGCCATTCATCAGCTTTAGAAGCGTACTTTTCCCACTTCCATTTTTTCCAACGATACCAATCCTGTCGAACTGATGAACACGGAGATCTTTTATATCCAGAATGATTCTATCTAAAAACGTCACTTCTATCTCTTTTAATTCCAATACCAGTCGTTCCATGACAACACTTCCTTTTTTATTAATGAAAGGAATGTAATCACAAAAACCCGCAGACTGCTCTGCGGGTTTCGGGTAAACGGGTACACTAAAAAATGTCTCCCTTGATATACAAAAAGAAAGACAGACCTCATCTGCCTTTCTTCAGCGTTAAAATTGATCCGTTGAAGGTTATTAAAAATGTGCAGACTTATCCCGTTTACTCCGTTTATGAAAACAGAGCCTTTGAACATATGAAATTACTGATTGTTCAAAGTTTGCTGGCGTAGTCTCACTGAATACATTTTTAACAACCCTCCTCTCATGTAGTAAATTTACTATACCTTAATTTTAGGTTTATGTCACAGGAAACACTGTTCGTTTACATGAATGCTTAATTTTATTATAGCATTTATCCTCTCAGTCTATCAGCCTTGTTCTCCATTTTTTTACTGTTAAGATTAGATATACGGAAAACTTCAAGGGGGCTTTCAATGGATTTTACTATTAAACAAAAAGAAGATTTTGAAGGTAGAATTGGTGAACTGGTTGCAATGCTTGATTACTCAAGATCTGTCCTGCTTGAAGATATCAAAGACCTAAGCCAGGATGACCTTGATTTCATCGCTTACGACGGCGCAAACTCAATAGGTGCACTTCTTATGCACATTGCATCAGTGGATTTTGTTCATCAGGTCATTACACATAAAAACAGAGATTTAAACGGAGAGGAATTTTCAAAATGGAAGACTGCACTATTTCTTGGACCTGAAGCAAGCCGCGAGATCCGAAATCAGCCACTTGAGTATTACTTGAATATTCTGCAGGAAACCAGAGAAAAAACATATTCCATTTTAAGCTCAAAAAATGAGGAATGGCTGTTTGAAGAAGGTAAGTGGGATAATGGTGTGTCCCATAACAACTACTGGTTTTGGTATCATGTGATGGAGGATGAGATCAACCACCGCGGGCAGATCAGGGTGATTAAGAAAATACATTTACATACAAAGCGATAACTGAGTTTACCTAAAAGAGAGTGATGGTGTCATTGAAAATTCTAAAAGTGCTTTATATCCTGATTACCGGCAGTATCGTTTCGTATTACCATAGTATGTTTATACCCAAGGATGGGCTTGTGAACGGGATTATTTATTTCTCAACAGCCGTTCCCATTGCGGTGATTTATTATTTAATTTACAAATGGATTTTTAACCGGTTTGATAAAGGTTCCGGAGAAGAAGGTTAAAATCAGTTAACCTTCATAAATCGTGATTTTCGGATCATACTCACTAATTACCCTGAAAAATTCATTAACCGTAGAATATATGTGAATTTCTGCACGAGGAATGGCATCTGCGAGTGTGATACTGCGCTTGTAGATTTCAAGTTCCGGGGCATGGTAGGTTTTCATAAAATAAGGGATTGTATGATTGTGATCATCCGGAATTTGGACATCCAGATCATATCTCAGGTCCATTCTCCCGTCATGCGTATCATACTCGAAATGCCATACTGCATAGTCAGCAGCGCATGCCTGATCATACACAATTCGGATGGAGTGCCCCTTAAAATCTCTGATCAGGATTTCGAGGAAATTCGGGTCTACTTTAATTGATTTCAGAAAAAGATAGCTCGGATTCTTCCCCTCCAAATGTTCAATTCCTTCAGGCTGCCAGGTGACAGTCTTTGATTTTCGCATAGACATCTAATTCCCCTTTGTGATCAGTTCCCTATACTTATGCTGACCATTTGAATAAAAACCGTTACTGCCCCAATAAACATAATAACGCCCGCTACTTTTCCTTTTTCCTTCGGCCACTCTTTTAACCCGACCAGCAAAAACAGGCTGCTGAGTGATACTCCTAAAAAGATAGTCGAAAACTGGCTGGGTTCATTATTAAAGCTATAAGATCCAGCTATCAGCACGAGTATCGCTGCGATCATGATGAATCCTCTGAGTACCATCTAAAAACTCCTTAACCTGGCATTTAGGTCAGTTTAACATAAGAGTTCTTGATACAAATCATAAGTGGGAATTTACTGGATATATGAAACTTACCTTGTTTTTACTCGTATGTATAATGAACGATTCAAGCGATACTCGATATTTAGGAGGTTGACTAATGAGTAAAATCACACTATTGCTGTTTGTACTTTTAACATTTAACACGATCAGATATTCAGTTTATCTGACACAAGGCTCAGAGTCTGTTTATCACCTGGTAATGCTTGGCTCAAACATTGCCGGACTAATCATCGGAGCGATTTATACATATTCCAAAACCAGAAGCACAGCGTAATGTTCATTTCAGCGTTTCATTACCTTTGTTAAAAATGCTTTATCTTCAGGGTAAACATGCTTCAGGTTCTTCATATCTGATGCAGAGATCCAGGCTTTTTCTTCGATAAGGTTGTCTGGATCTGAAATCCCGCTGCTTTTCCCGATCTTTTTAACCTTAAAATAATTTGTCTGCACTTCAAAATCATCGATCGTTGTTTCTTTTAAAAACAAATGCCTGATAATTTCAACCTCATACCCCGTTTCCTCCATCACTTCTCTCACACAACACGCTTCCGGCGTCTCGCCTTCTTCAATTCCACCTGAAGGAACTGCCCAGGCATCAGAACCAAAGCTTCTCACCATGAGCAGTTCATTGTTTTCATTCAGGCAGATAGCTGCTGAACCGGTCCATTTTTTCATGAGGCATCCCCTTTTATAACCTTTAATATTTTTATCATAACAAATTATGGTATTACATATCCTGAATAGAATATGGACCTGACTCAATAAGGAGTGAAAGATATGCCAGTGGTCAGTGGTACACATTTCGTCTATACTGTTCAGCCCGGTGATACATTGTTTTCAATTGCGCGCAGATTTGGCAGCAGCGTGATGGACATCGAAACTGCCAATGCATTGTATCCACCTTTTACAGATCCCGGACTGATATTCCCGGGGCAGGTGCTGATCGTAACAAGATTGGGTATAAATCAGACGAACCAGGTGATTGCGCCAGGCGATAATCTTTATCGACTTGCCCAGCGTTACTCAACAACTGTCGATTTACTCTTCGGTATTAACCCGCAGCTGGCAGACCCCGTGTTGATTTTCGTAAATGACAGACTCCTCATTCCTGCGTTTGTCTATCAGGTTGAATCAGGTGATACGCTGAACAAAATCACGGCTCAGTTCGGAATTCCGCTTTCCGATATCCTAAAAGCAAATGAACAGCGGCCGGGATTCTCACCGGACGTGATTTTTCAGGGCTACCGTTTTCTGATCCCGCTCCCCTCATCAGCTAATATCGTCGTCTTCAGTCCGCTTCCGGGTACAAAAATCAGCCGGGGCACAACGCTCTCCGGCTTCGCACGCGCTTTTGAAGGCGCAATTTTATATAAAATCGCAGACGCAAATGGTACGACCGTCACCAACGAAGCGCCGATACAGGCTTCTGAAGGTGGACCTGCTTTTGGTACCTACTCCGCCCCGATCAAATTTGACCGTAACCCGACCGCTCAGACAGGAGAACTGTGGGTCTATGCAAGAAGTGCAAAAGACGGAAGTATCATTGATCTAGTGAAGGTGAGGGTATTGTTTTAGCAGGTGAAGCGAAGTACAGGGTCAGACCCCATACTTCGCTCCCTCTTACTCAACAGTCTCTATGCCATTTTCTGAATATGACTCTAAAAGGACTTCACCGTTACTTCTATAGTAATAATAGGTTTTTTCATCATTTTTCAACCTGATGCCGACCATCCAGTTTTTTTCACCCGGGAGGTTGGCGATGAAGGGTTCACTGACAAGGATCTCATCCTCTGAAATGTTCTTTTCAGTGATCAGGTATTCGATGACACTTTTTTCAACACTGGCCTGTACAGCTTTCATGAAACCGAATCCTGTGGCGGACAGTAAAACCAGCAATAATAAGATGACTCCTGCTTTTTTCATCATTTTTACTCCTTATCGTGATTTGACGTTCAGACCTGACAGGTTGATTTTATCAGCGATCTTAACGTCGAAAAACTGCGCTCTTCATATGAATATATTAACGTAATCAATCATACAGACCATTTCACTTATACAGGTTTGGAGCCGATACTTTCCCATGTATTTGAAACCATTCCTCCAATCAGCCGTATGAATGATTATCCAAACCAAGGAGGAATTCTAATGTCAAAGTACTCGATCAGACAATTTGTACAGGAAACACAGCAGGAGGATAGTGCGCGTGACTTTTTTGAACTCGAAACTGACCGTATGCTTGAGGTCAATCTGAACGGAAAAGTCTGGGCGAAAGCAGGATCTATGATTTCTTATGATGGTAATATTAAATTTGAACGTGAAGGGATGCTGGAGCATGGGCTGGGTAAGTTCGTAAAGAAGGCTTTTAGTGGTGAAGGAGCTCAGCTGATGAAAGCCAATGGCCAGGGCAGGTTGTATATTGCGGATATGGGTAAGAAGATTACAGTCCTCTACCTTGAAGGTGAAAGCATTTTTATTAATGGAAATGATCTGCTAGCTTTTCAGGATGGGCTGGATTGGGACATTAAATTAATGAGACGAGTGGCTGGGATGATGGCTGGCGGATTGTTCAACGTTCGGCTTGAAGGTCAGGGGCTGGTTGCCTTTACCTCACACTATGAACCGCTCACATTACATGTCACGCCGAACAAGCCGGTATTCACAGACCCGAACGCAACGGTTGCCTGGTCTGGTAATCTTGAGCCGGAGTTTGTCACAGATGTTCAGTTGAAAAGCTTTTTCGGCAGAGGCAGCGGAGAGTCTGTGCAGATGAAGTTTTCAGGAAATGGGTTTATTGTGGTGCAGCCTTATGAGGAAGTGTATCAGGCGCAGCAGAGCTGATCATGTTGAGGGGGCGATCATGTCACTTTTAATGAAGTGATGTGGTCGCTTTTTTTAGGGTGGTGGGACGGTCTTATAATTGAATCATGGAA
Source organism: Jeotgalibacillus malaysiensis (assembly GCF_044789845.1). Lineage (NCBI taxonomy): Bacteria > Bacillati > Bacillota > Bacilli > Caryophanales > Caryophanaceae > Jeotgalibacillus > Jeotgalibacillus malaysiensis. Next base: position 947,977 of record NZ_CP085252.1, on the reverse strand, counting down.
CGGAATGTTCGGTTCAGCACTCTGGTTAATTGGCCCACCGCAAAGATTAATTGAGTCATGACCAGTCAGACGGCCGATAATAGATTCACCGGCCGGATTAATTGGTTCATCTCCGTGATTAATTGATTCAGCACTCTTCGTCATTGAACGCGCTGATACTGCCATGAAAAAAGCAGACCCCAAAACCGGATCTGCTCCCCTCTTACTTCATCCTCAACAACCGCATACTATTCAAAATCACAATCAGCGCTGCACCAGTATCACTTAATACTGCCATCCACAGCGTCAGGAACCCCGGAAAAATCAGCATAAGTGCAGCAAGCTTTGTGATCAGTGAAAACCAGATATTCTGCTTGATGATTGTGAGCGCTTTTCTGCTCAGACGGATCGTGTGCGGCAGCTTTTCAAGGTTGTCAGCCATCAGCACGATATCCGCTGTTTCCATTGCCGTATCAGTTCCAGCGCCGCCCATCGCAATGCCGAGATCAGCAGTCGCAAGCGCCGGGGCATCATTAATGCCGTCCCCTACCATGGCCACCTGCTTCCCTTCATCCTGCAGCCTCTTCACTGCCGTTACCTTATCTTCAGGCATCAGCTCGGCAAAGTAGCGGTCCACGCCGGTTTCAGCAGCCATTTTCTTCGCCGTTCCTTCATTATCTCCAGTCAGCATCACCATTTCACCGATGCCGGCCTGCTTCAGCTGTTCAATTGAACGGACCGTAATGTCACGGACAGTGTCAGCGACTGCGATCAAGCCAAGGATCTGATCCCGTGTACCGACTGCGACAAGCGTATTGCCTTCATTTTGCATCTGGCTAATCCGATCATCTATATGTGCTGTTGAAATACCCATTTCTTTAAAAAGCTTCGGTTTCCCTGCAAAATATTCAGTACCATCAATCATTGCAGTTGCACCTTTTCCGGCAATTGCACTGAAACCACTGCCGGCTTCAGATGAAATACTTCGTTCATTTGCATAGCTGATCACAGCTTGTGCAATTGGATGCGTGGAGTGCTCTTCAATCGTTTTAGCGATACTGACAAGTGTTACACTGTCACGCTCAAGTGCGATCACCTGAGTCACTTTCGGCTTTCCTTCAGTTAACGTACCTGTTTTATCAAAAGCAATCGCCTTAATCGCACCTGCTTTTTCAAGAAACGTACCACCTTTAATCAGTACGCCGTTTCGTGCAGCGTTTCCAATCGCTGATACAATCGCAACCGGTGTTGAAATAACAAGCGCACACGGGCAGGAAACGACTAATAGCGCAAGTCCCCTGTAAAACCATTCTCCCCATGCCCCAAACCCCACAAGCGGCGGCACGACCATCACCAGCAGTGCCATGACGAAAACGATTGGTGTATACACAGCCGCGAATCGGTCAATAAAAGCCTGCGTCGGCGCTTTCTTCTCCTGCGCTTCTTCTACTAAATGGATGATCCGTGCAATGGTCGTATCCTCTGACAGTCTTGTCACCTTTACTTCCAGAGAACCACTTTCATTGACTGTACCTGCATATACCTTATCACCAGGCACTTTATCAACAGGAAGCGATTCACCGGTAATCGGCGCCTGATTCAGACTTGACATGCCGGAAGTGATTTCACCATCGAGCGGGATTTTTTCACCGGGCTTAACGATCATAATGTCATGTATTGAAACGTCCTCGACATCTTTTACAACAGTCCCGCCATCTGTTTTAATAAGTGCTTCAGACGGTGTCAGGTTAATCAGACTGCGGATTGAATCTCTTGTGCGTTCAATTGACCGGTTCTGCAGTGCATTTCCGAGTGCAAACAGCCAGACGACTGTTGCCCCTTCAAACCATTCGCCGATCAGTGCTGCCCCGATTGCTGCAGTTACCATCAGTACATTCATATCAAGCGAGCGGCTTTTTACTGCGTAGAATGCACTTCTGGCAGGTTTATACCCGCCGATTACAATGGCAGCTGCGTAAAATACTGTCACCAGCCATTCCGGAATTGCAGTGAAGGACCCGATGAACCCAAGCGCTAAAAGGAGTCCGGAAATCGTTGTTACAGGAATTGATTTAACTGTTTTTTGATCTTCTTTCTTTTGATTTCGAAGTGTTGCCGGTGTAGCATCAAACCCGGATTTTTGCACTTCTTTAACGACCTGTTCATCAGTCAGTGTATGGGCAATATGCATTTTCCCGGTTGAAAAGTTGACTCTTACGCTCTGGACACCAGGATTGCCAGACATATGTTTTTCAAGCGTTGCTGCACATGAGCTGCAGTCCATTCCGCTTACCTGATAAACGTGAGCATCTTTTTTACTCCGCTCCGGCTCTGCTTCAAAGCCGAACTTCTTCACGTATCCCGGAACCGCCTCATAAATATCAGCATTCACAGCACCAACAGCCATTTTTCCGGAAGCATAATTGACTTTGACGGACTGAATCCCTTCTGTTTTTGCCAGACCTTTTTCTAATGTTAAAGCACACGACGGACAGTCCATGCCGGTCACTTTGAAAGTTTTTATATCACCAATATCTGTCGCTTGTTCAGGTTCTTCAGCTTTATTCGAACAGCATCCTGTCTTTATTTCCTGTTCAGTTTTCTGCACGTCAAACACCCCTATTCCTCATTCGCATGAACTAACGCGATCGACACAAGCTGGCGTACATGATCATCAGCCAGCGAATAAAAAACCAATTTTCCTTCTTTACGATATTTTGCAAGCTTCATATTGCTTAGCAGTCGCAAGTGATGTGAGGCAGTCGCCGTTGAGCAGCCGATAATGTTGGCGATATCGCAGACACAGAGCTCCTCTTCTAGTGTGAGCGCATACGTAATTTTTACCCGGGTAGCGTCTGCCAGCGCTTTAAAGATCAGCTCCACACCTTCTGCTTCAGCGATTTTTGGCTGTACCCGATTCACAACTGCTTCATCAAAGCAATACGTTTCGCATGTATCCTGTGACGGCTGATTCGATGATTTAACCATATTTTCACCTCATTCAAATAGTTGTTTGATTGTTTATTTATAGTGTATGGGTGGAAACTAGCTGATGTCAATATAATATTCAAATGACCGTTTGAATGACTGGGTGCAGGCGGTTTTTACTTCCGGTGCTGGGTCACGACATTCAAATTGGAGTATAAAACACTCAATCCGGGCGTATCACTCCCTCGATGGATAGAACACAGCACACGAACTCCGGACATGTGGAGCACTCACACGAAAAAACAGACCCGGTCAGAACTTAGGTATGACCGGGTCTGTTTTTAAATCTTCCTTATTCCATCAGGCAGCTTTTTCTACCCTCCACCCTGACGTTGAATTTTTGTGCTTATTTCTCATCTGATCAAGCTTCTCCTTTTTTGTTTTCGTCTTTCTGACATGTGTGCTGATATCAGCATGGGTTCCGCGCTTCATCTCAACGTCAAACCTGCCATTTCTCTGCGCGTGCAGACGCTGCTTTTTCGCTTTACTATTACTCATGCGATTCTCTCCTCTGTTTCTGAATTTGTTACACTTCTATTATAACAAAAAAGGCAGAGCGGGGGTTTATCCCTGCTCTACCTTTCAGCTACTGTGCTGTTACTGCTTTTTAAAAAAGTGTTGTAAAACTCGATCAGGAATATGATCTGCAGCATGATTAACACACCCATTAACATCTGTGAGATTCCAGGTAGTGTTGAAAACAGAAAATAAAACATTCCCAATAAAACAAATGCAATCATCATTATTACACAAAGTTTCTTTAAGCGTTTGGTATGAGAGGTAACGCCCATCTCTTCCTCCAGATCTTCAATTAGACGGGAAATGATGACGTAAACCATGAACATTCCTGCAATGACAAACGCCAGCCCCACATAGGAAATAACGGCTAAATAAGAATTAAGCGGAAGCAGCAGTGGTGAGTTCCCGGTGACATTTAAAATCAGAAAAGCAAGACTGTGAAAAATCATAAAACTTACTAAAGGCAGCGCTTTTCCCACCGCTTCATATCTTCTCCCAACCTCCTTCACTCCGAAAAAGATCAGTGTGTAGCCAATCAGATTGGTGAAAGAATATATAAGACTAATATCAAGAAAGTTAATGTTGAGTTTAAAAAATACGAGAAGCAGTCCAATCAGAATCTTTGTCATAAGCTGGCCCCTTTTTTATGCCTGTACTGCAGACAATTTTAACACAATTCAGTTCATCTGATGATCGCATTCTCTCGTCCTGACAAAATCTCATCTGACTTTGAACAAATATTATCTCAGGGTAAACAGAATCATTTATTCGAAAAACGCTGTTAACGTTTGCTCTGATGATCCCGGTTCAGCTGTGCATGAACGACAGACTTTAACAAAACTAAAAAAGACCGGGATATCACTTCTTTATCCCGGTCCATTTCACAATATGAATATTCTAATCGCCATCTGGCTTAATCACGACCTGTGACTGATCACTTCAAGTATTCTTCCAAACGTTCATATTGTGAGGCTGTTCCCTCGACCATGCCCATTTCACTTACCTTTTCAAGTGATTCAACCGAATCAAAGAATGTGGTGGTGACAAGCTTTGTGCCACCATCAACAGGCAGAAAAGCAACTTCAATATCCATGCCTGGCAGATCAGAATTCACGTTTCCTTCTTCATCAGAAAACTGATCTTCATAGAGGAATCGCTCCGGAGTGTGAATGTCCTTAAATTTTGCCAGCCCCCAGGATTCCATTCCGTAAAAATCACCCTGGCTTTTATCTTCACATTTCATACAGTAGTGCCAATGTCCACCCGTCTCAAATTCAAACCGCTTGTTTGTCGTCTTCCATCCCTTTGGTCCCCACCAGGCTTCCAGTTCACTTGAAGTCGTGAAGGCTTTGAACAGACGTTCCTGCGACACGGAAAAAATACGCTCAATGATCAGTTTGGTCCCCTCTGTTTTCACATTCATCTTTATTATTCCTCCTCTTTTAAGTATGCATCCAGCCTGTCGAGCTGTTCGTCCCATTGTTGAATGTATGTTGACAGCCAATCGTTTAATGCCATAAACCCGCTTTGTTCTAAATGGTAAAACCGCTTGTTTGCAACAGCCTCCACACGGACCAAACCTGCTTCATGTAAGATTTTTAAATGTTTTGAAGTCTGCGGCTGAAGGTAGCTTAAAGCTTCAGCAATTTCTCCGACTGTTTTAGCGCCTCCCTGCAGATGCTTTAATATCTCAAGACGTTTTTCATCTGCGATTGCCTGGAATACTTTGATGTAATTTTTATCTGACATGACAATCACCTTCTTACATTAAATATATCACATTTAGAATATTCGTCAAAAAGAATATTCAAAACTCTAATATTTTTTCCTCTTTTCATTTAAAAGAAAAAAGCCCCGGTATAAAACCGGGACTCTCAGTCCATCGTACTATTCAATCTTATTTACCTGGAATTGTCGCTTTCGGTGATACAAGCCCTTTTTCAATAAGCTCAGCCCAAAACGCAGCCGGAATCTCCGCTCCTAAAGCCTGAAGGTCTTCCTTAATACGATCAGGTCTTGTAGAACCTGTCACCACAGCCTTTACTGCCGGATGTGCTGTTGAAAACTGCAGTGCAGCATCCTTCAGCTTCACACCATGATTCAGTGCTACTTCATTAAACTGATTCACGCGTTCCTTAATCTCAGGTGTGATGTCCTGGTAGTCAAAGTGGTCTCCACCGAGCAGCGCGCCTGAGTTAAATGCAGATCCAATAACAAGTCCGCCATTACTTTTCTCAGCAAGCGGCATCATCCGTTCAAGTGCTCGCTCATGCTGAAGCAGCGTATATTGTGTTGCTGACAGACTTAAGTCAGGGTGCGCCTCTTCAAGTTCAAGTGCCACCTCGATCGGCGTTGTTGTATTGACGCCAATTCCCCAGGCTTTAATGACACCTTCATCTCTCAGGCGATCGAGTACCTTGAAAGCACCATTACGCGCTTCGTCAAACTTTGTCACCCACTCATCACCAAGGAAGTCTGGTGAAATATCATGCACATATACCATATCCAGACGATCCGTTTTCAGGCGCTTCAGGCTGTCTTCAATGGATCTGAGTGTTCCGTCCTCCGTGTAATCCGTCTGAATTTTATTCTTTCTACCGTACTCAAACAGTCCTTCTTTTTCTTCCGTTTCATCCAGGACCAGACGGCCGACTTTGGAGCTCAAAAGATATTCATTACGGTTATAAGAAGACAGGATTTCTCCAAGTCTGATCTCTGCCAGTCCTGCTCCATAAAACGGGGCAGTATCAAAATAACGGATTCCTTCATTCCAGGCTGATTGAATCGTCTCCATTGCTTCCTCTTCAGGAACATCCCTGAACATATTACCGAGCGGTGCTGTTCCGAGACCGAGTTTATGCTTAATTGTAATATCATTTTTCATTTTGAAACACCTCTTCTGCAGATTAGATTAATATAAAGACTCTACCCGCTGAGAGATGTGGTAAACAGAGTGAAGGACCAGTCAGGATTAGTATAGTGAACGTGGTTCGGTCTCTCACCTGCGTCAATTTTGTTTTCATGACAGTCAACTCCGCTAATACCTGCTTCAACCCAGGTGTATCGCTACGTCGATCGCGAAAATACCAACGTCACTGGAGAGTTTACAACATTCACCCATGGAGCGGAGTGTGCTGAGAGCCCGTACAGACCCGTTTATAACTAAAACGCTGCCTACAGCTTTACCCTCACTCGCTTCGTACTCATCCGAATCACCCAGAGAGAAATCCCAATTAAAATAAGTGTTGCACTGAACGAAATAAATATTGGCATGTTTTCAGATGCATGCAGCGGTGTCTCCAGCTGATTCGTCCATAAAAGGTCCATCATAAAAATCAGTCCAAGTGCTCCGGCAATATATAAGAGCAATCCCCAGCCGCCAAAGCGATAATACCCGGCCCCGATGAGCCAGCCTGCAAGATAATAGACAAAAATATTTAACGTATAGACAACAAAGATCAGAAACCATGAGGCACCTTCACCTAAATAGGTCACGAACTCAACAGGTGCAATCAGTTGTTCAATCCCGGCAACAATAACCGCTATGACCATAAAGATTGCCGATAGTGCTGCAGCCGCAACGGCAGTGCCAGTGAAATAGTCTTTTCTGGTAACACCTGTTTTCACAAACCAGCTCAAGAACTTTGGCACTGACAGAATACCAACAACCAGCATGAAAATCTTAAACGGGTTTTCTATAAAATGAATAAACCCGTGAAAGGCTACTTCTTCATTATTTAATATGACCTGAAAATCAGTAAAGACCTGTAAGGTAATGAACAGTAACAGCACAATACCAATCATCCACACTGACCAGCCAAACTGCATGAAGGTCATACTAAAAGCAATTTTCAAGTCTTTCCGTTTACTTTGGTCCATGCTGCCCCTCCTCCTTAGTGAGATGAATAAATAGATCCTGAAGTGAGACAGGGCCGATTTCAAGCCCTGACTGTGACGCGCGGATCAGCTGTTCTTCAGTAAGCGGATCAATCACCATGACTGACTTTGTCCCGCCGAGTTTTTGTGTGTGAATCTGACTCATTCCGGCCACAAATTCATCCACCAGATCAGCGGCGCCAGTCACAGATGCTCCCTTTTCAAGCACAACATCAACAGGCTCATGCAAAAGCACTTTTCCCTTGTGAAGGATGATTGCTTCTTCAAACAGATAGTCCATTTCAGATACGAGGTGTGTAGATAGAATCATCGTTCTCGGGTGACGGGCATGATCTTCTAAAAGCTGCTGATAAAAGATTTCACGTGTCGGTGCATCCATCCCGGAATAGACTTCATCGAAAATCGTAATGGGTGAGCGTGAAGCAAGCCCGATGACTGCGTTCAGTACTGACTGCATGCCTTTTGACAGCTTATACACCGGCTTGTTCAGAGGAAGGTTAAAGATTCCCACTAATTCCAGTGCATATTCAGCATCATAATCCGGCTTATATTCAGCAGCTGCGTTCAAGTAGGTTTTTACTTTTTCAGACTCTTCTCTGAAGTCTTTTTCATAAACAAACGTTACCTGCTGCATTAGCTCGGCATTTTCAAATAACGGCTGTCCATTCACCTGGATCGCTCCTTCATCCGGTTCTGCAAAAGATGCAAGCAGTGAAAGAAGCGTTGTCTTCCCGGCACCATTTCGTCCGATTAACCCATAGATTTTTTCTCCTTCCAGCTTCAGCGATACTTGGTCCAGCGCATGGAACTTTTTATATTTAACAGATACCTGGTCAATCAGAATATTAGCCGTCACTGTTTATCACGTCCTTTCAACTGTTCCATAATTTTAGTTAATTCCTCCTGAGATATCCCAAGTTTTTCTGCTTCCTGCAGCATAGGCAGCATATATTGATCCACAAACCCTTCTTTTCTTTGTTCCATCAGCATTTCTTTTGCCCCCTCTGCAACAAACATACCAACACCCCGTTTTTTATAAATCATTCCTGCATCTACAAGCAGGTTTATACCTTTGGCGACAGTTAAATGATTAATTTTATACAAGGTTACCAGCTGAGTAGTAGAAGGAATCTGTTCGTGTGCCTTCAGCTGGTCATTCACGATCTGATCCTCAATTCGTTCCTTGATCTGTATAAAAATCGGCTTACTGTCATTCAGTGAGTGGCTCAATAGTAAATCACCGCCTTATGTTTTATGGTTATATAGTTATGTATATAAGTATATGTCTAACCTTTATTTTTTGCAACTTTCTTTTTAAAATTTTCCATAAAAAAACCTTTGGCCTGTTCAAGCCAAAGGTTTTTCAAATAAATCTATACGAATTAAGACGACATGATCTGCCCGCCATTCACATGGATACACTGACCGGTCATGTAAGATCCGTCATCAGAACCAAGCAGCACATAAGGTCCGACAAGCTCAGACGGCTGACCCGGACGACCCATTAATGTATCTGTACCGAATTCCTCTACTTTTTCCTCGTCAAATGTAGATGGAATGAGCGGTGTCCAGATCGGTCCCGGCGCCACCATGTTCACTCGGATGCCTCTGTCGGCAAGGTTCGCTGCCATACTGCGTGTGAAGCCGACAATTGCACCTTTTGTAGATGTATAATCGATCAGCTGCGGATTTCCTTTATACGGATTAACTGATGTCGTATTAATAATCGCACTGCCTTCTTTTAAATGGCGCAAAGCGAACTTTGTCATATGAAAGACTGAATACATATTCGTCTTAAACGTTTTGTCCCACTGTTCAAATGAAATGTCTTCAAGGTTTGAAGTTGGGTATTGAACGGCTGAATTATTGATTAATATATCAAGCTGTCCAAAGTGCTCTACTGTTTTATCAATTAAGCTTTTACACGTCTCCTCTACTGACACATCTCCAGGAATCAGCAGGCACTTCACGCCTTCTTCCTCGATCAGCTTTTTCGTTTCATCTGCATCACTCTGCTCTTGCTCCAGATAATTAATTGCCAGGTGCGCTCCTTCTCTTGCATAAGCGATTGCAACAGCACGCCCAATTCCGCTGTCTCCACCGGTAATCAGCGCTACACGGCCAGTCAGCTTTTCACTGCCTTTATAATTTAGTGGTTGAAGTGGACGAGGGTCCATCTTCGACTCAATGCCAGGCTGTTCTGCCTGTGTCTGCCCCGGCTGACCGCCCTTTTGTCGATTTTGAATATCCATTTCATCCAGCTCCTTCAATGTTGAGATACCAATCTTTTCCTCACTTGATGTTTTGTAAACATCTGTCATGTTCGTCAAAAAGAATGAATCCGCTCGCAGCTTTGACATGACTGTATCCAGAAGAAGCAAAATTTTTCTTAAACGTTCACTTGAACACTTTGCACACAACTCCTCTAAAAAAGATAGCCTGTTTTTTCACACCCGTTTTCCATACACTTAACGTATAAATGAATTGAAAGAGGTCATTCGATGAAACTCGATCCACCAAAAATTCGCCGGGAACTTCCTGAAAGTAAATTTGAAGATATTTTTCATGAAGACTATCCGGAGCTCGACAACTGTCTGATCAGCGATACTGACTTTGAAAATGAGGAATTGCACAGAGTAAATCTGTCTGGAATGATCCTGAAAAACTGCCGCTTTAATGGAACGGACTTTACTTCGATCAGCATGACAGACGTGCAGTTTGAAAATTGCGATTTCTCTAACGCCAATCTAAGCAAATCTTCTATTCACCGGGTCACCTTCAATAACTGTAAGTTCACCGGTACTGACCTGACTGATTCCAGGCTGGGGAATGTACTTTTTGAAGAATCAATTTTGAATTTGTCTGCGTTTGGCAGCTCGAAGCTGGAAAAAGTGAAATTTGAATATTGTGCAATGGAAAGCGCTGATTTTTATGAATGTGTGTTGAAGAAGGTTGAATATAATAAGTGTAATCTGAACAGCTCAAATTTTGAAAGGACTCCCCTGAAGACTGTTGATATTAGCACATCCACATTTGAGTCACTCATTCTTTCACTTGAGGATTTAAAGGGGTGTAAAGTTTCGACGCAACAGGCGATTCAATTTGCAGTGCTTTTGGGGGTAGTGATTGTGGACTAGCAATATTAAAAAACGCTACCCAAATTAAAAATCGGGTAGCGTTTTTTAAAAATAATTGAAATCTCTTATTATCTAATTAATTCTTTTCATTCTCCAGCTCTTCAATCGCTTCATCCATTTTCTCTTTATCCTCATCCGAAAGCTCAGGGAACTGGGGATCTATTTCCTTTAGATAATTTACCATTACCTCCGTAATAATGTAGCGGGAATACCATTCGTCATCAGCAGGCAGCACATACCACGGCGCAAAGTCAGTAGATGTATGCTCAAGCATATCTTCAAATGCTTCCTGATAGTCATCCCAGTGGCGGCGCTCTTTAATATCATTATAAGAAAATTCCCAGTTTTTCTCCGGGTTTTTTAGACGTTCAAGGAGCCGCTGTCTCTGTTCTTCTTTAGACATATTGAAGAAGAATTTAATTACCTTAAATCCATTTTCCGTCAGGTGCTGCTCAAAATCATTAATCTGACGATAGCGCATTGGCCATACTTCATCCTTTGTCATATCATCAGGATACATTTCATCTTTTAATTTGTCTTTGTGAACCCTTGGTGCAATGACTTCTTCATAGTGTGATCTGTTCAGAATGCCAACCTGTCCTCTTGCCGGAAGACCTTCACGAATCCGCCAGAGGTAATCATGCTTGAGTTCAGTTTCAGAAGGCTTTTGGAATGAAGCAGTCTTCAGACCCTGTGCCGTCAGGTTTGAAAAGATATAGCTGATCGCCTCATCCTTCCCCGCAGCATCCATCGCCTGCAGCACCACCACAATGCCCGTTTTTTCTTCAGCATGCAAACGCCAGTGTAACTCCTTCAGCTTATCAATACTTTTGGGCAGGATATCATCTAAAAGCTCATCCTCTTTTATATTGTGATCTTCTCTCGTTGCATACTCTTCAAGGCTCACCTTCTGATTACTTTTCACCAGATATTGATTAATATCCACTTGTTCTTCACATGCCTTCCTCTTCATAATAGATATCCTGATATTCAATCCACTGAAAATATCCTCTTTCCATACCCCCGTTTTTAAAAAGGTAAACGATTTGAAATAACATCCTTCAATTGTGGAAAAATGTGTTAGAATTGCCTTATAACTTGTAAACTTTAGATCCGAAAACCTGGAGGCTTTAAATTGAATAAAAACATCATTATTTGGGATTTAATCTGCTACATTATTTTTCCACTTGTGATCTGGCACGGTTCAAGAGAGTATATCGGCGACTACTACGCCATGCTCATTTCAACCGTGCCGGGGTTTATCTATAGCGTCATCCGTTTTATGATCCTGAAAAAAGTGAATTTCCTGGGTATTTATTTAATCGTTACGCTTGCGATCGGTACACTGATTGATGTACTTGCAGGATCAGCGATGCAGATGCTTTGGAACAGTGTGATTTACAGCTTTGCACTCTCTCTTCTCTTACTCATCAGTATCGTTATCAATAAGCCGCTGTACCTGTTATTTGCTGTTGATATTATGGAGCTTCGCGGAAGAGACAGAGAGATTTTGAAACAGGAATTTTACCAAAAGAAAGTTCTTTTTATTTTTAAATTGATCACATTTGGCTTTGCTTTTCAGGGTATCCTGCTTGCGTCAATTAAAGTCTGGCTGATCATGAATTATGGTGTTGAAGCATTTGATAAAGGACTTGTACTCAGGCAGGTGCTAAGCTGGACAATTTCAGCTGTATTGATTTATGGATTTATACATATTGCAAAGCTATTAAACTATAAGTCTGATGCTGAGCTTGAACGGGAATCGCAGACATATTGATGGAAAAAGGATGGGATCCAACTGTCATCTCATTTTTCAGAGGTGCTGTCGGATTGATCTTTTTCTCGGTTTGGTTTCTTTTTCAATTCAAGCATAGCGGGGCTTTATCAAAGAGAATGGTTTTATGATCAGTCCTTGCAGGTGTTGGCGTTGCAGGGAACTTCACTTTCTATTTTCTGAGTATAGAGGATTCAAGTATGGCTGTCGCTGCTACTTTAATGTACACTGCGCCAATCTTTGTCCTTTTGATTTCTTTTATATTCCGCATTGAACGCTCGACGTGGTTTAAGTGGGGATGTATCGGCAGCGTATTGGTCGGCATTTTCTTTCTTACAGGTGCCTATGATATGGGTTCGATTTCTGTTGGTGCCATCGGAGCAACAGCCGGTCTTGCTGCAGGACTATCCTATGCTTTGTTCATCTTCGGCTTTAAGAATGCTTCTTCTATAGGAAAGCCACAAACATCATTAACAATCGCCTTTTTCACGTTTTGTATCATACTCTTTCTGATTACTGATCAACAACAGGTTGCGAAAGCAGTTACATCAGGGGATATCGGCTGGTTTATTTTATTGGGTGTTCTCGGTGGAGGTATTTCGTTTATCTTGTATGTAATCGGAATTCGTCATACGACAGCCACGACTGCTTCAATGGTTGCGATGGTAGAACCGGTGACAGCATCACTTTTTGGTGTGCTTCTACTTGGCGATCATTTAACGATCCTGCAAACGCTTGGAATGGTGCTGGTCTTATCGACGGTTACCGTACTCAGTAAAAAACAGGCAAAATGAATATGCGGCTTTCCCGACCTTATCCTGGAAAGCCGCATTTTTCATCCATCTCTCTACTTCTATTATAATACTGTTCTTTTCACATTTGCAGTCTATTCTTTTCGAAAAAACTGCCCTATACTCTTCTATACACAGCCAAAAGCATAGGAGGTACTATAAGATGGTTGAGCAGAAAAATATTCTGGATCGCGGTCCTTTCTTTCATGGCACGAAAGCTGAATTAAAGATTGGTGACCTGCTGGAACCACAGTACATGTCAAATTATCAGAACAAAAAGTCGAATTATATCTATTTCACAGCGACCCTTGAAGCCGCTAAATGGGGTGCCGAATTAGCTGCGTCTGATGCAAAGGAAAGAATCTATCTTGTTGAACCGCTTGGTGACTTTGAAAACGATCCGAACGTGACAGACAAAAGGTTCCCCGGTAACCCGACACGTTCTTACCGGTCTAAGTCTCCTTTGAAAATTGTCGCTGAACTTGGTGTCTGGGAAAGACATTCAGATGAACAGATCAATCATATGCTCGCTTCCTTAAAGAAGCTGCGCGAAGATGGAAAAGCGGTTATACTTGATTAGTTTTTAACAATTGATCAGTATGGATGAGAGGAAGGAATGATAAAAATGCTAATCAGACCGGAAAGCACCGAATATGCCAAACCCTTTGAACCATATATTGATCGTGTTCCTGATGGAAATGTAGTAGATATATTAAAATTTCATCAGCAAACAACAAATGAATTCCTTAAGTCTGTTCCTTCTGCTGATTGGCATAAGCGCTATGCTGAGGATAAATGGAATGCAAAAGAAGTACTCGGCCATATGATTGATAATGAAATGAATATGCTGTACCGCATTTTCAGGATTACAAGAGGTTTTGAAGACTCTCTTCCATTTTTCGAGAGGGAAAAATCCATTCAGCATTTTGAATATGATTCGATTCCAGTTCACCGGTTAATTCAATACTTTTGGGAGACTCGTCAGCTGATGATCACAACCTGTGAAAATGTAAAAGATGAAAACTGGCTGAATAAGGGTCGCTTAGGTGATTACGTCTTTTCAGCCCGGGCGCTGGTATACGTATCTGCCGGACATGAGTTGCACCATCTTGAAGCGTTGAAGACGAAATACTTCATTTAAAAAGACAGATCCGGTTCGATCCCGGCTCTGTCTTCTTTATTAATACTTATAAGACTGTCCGCCATCAATCGGAATCACTGCTCCGTTGATAAAGTCAGCCTGATCTGATAACAGGAAGGCAACAAGATAGCCGATTTCTTCCGGCTTACCAAAACGCTGCATAGAATTCGCTTTGACGAACTCTTTTCCGACCTCTCCCAGTCATCACTGCCCATTTGACGAAGTGATCCTTCGACCATTGATGTCATGACCTGCCTGATGTGATCTATCAGGTGCTTGAAAAACAATTTGAACTCACATTAGATAATAATCTCCATCTAAATACCACAGCACACAAAAAGTAATAAGCGAAGCAAAGGCCGCGCCCCTGCTTCGCTTTCTACTAACTACTCATTCTCTTTAGTGTCCATAACACACTATCAAAATCACCCTCCGGATAAGGAACCGGTACACCCGCATTCATCAGTTCATCTCCGTCATACACTGCATCAAGCCCATCAACGTAATAGCTGCTGTGAGGATCCAGTCCTCTTAATTTCACACGCTTTAAAGGACCATTTGCTTCATTCAGAATGTGTAAATAGAGAAATACTGCTTCAGATTGATCCCCGTTGACTTTGATCGTGGCATAGCAGCGGTGCTCATGAACATTCTGCAGTCTGTAAAGTTCGCCAAACTGTACGGTTGCACGCATGTTTTTGTACGCCTTTATCTGATTGCTCATCACAGATAATTCTTCTTCAGTCATTTTTGTAACATCAAGCTCGTAACCAAAGTTCGCCTCCATCGCGACATAACCGCGCGTCTTTAATGACGTCAGGCGGCCGGTCTGATGATTCGGCGAGGCTGAGACGTGTGCACCCATTGCGCTTGCAGGATACGCAAGGCTTGTGCCGTACTGAATGGAAGCTCTGCTGACTGCATCTGTATTATCGCTCGTCCAGGTCTGAGGCATATAATAAAGCATGCCCGGGTCAAACCGGCCGCCACCGCCTGAGCAACTTTCAAACAAAATATGCGGAAATGCTGCAGTGATTTCCTCCATGACCTCATACAGACCAAGCATATAGCGATGAGCAGTTTCACGCTGTCTGTCTGCCGGCAGAGAAGGTGAACCGATCTCTGTCATATTGCGGTTCATATCCCACTTTACATACTCAATATTGGCACTTGATAAAATTACTTTCAGCTGATCAATAATGTTTGTTCTGACCTCCGGATTAGCAAAATCCAATACAAGCTGATTCCGGCTTTCAGACCGCCTTCTGTCCGTCACGTGAAGGCACCAGTCCGGATGGTTTCTATACAGCTCACTATCAGGCGATACCATCTCAGGTTCGAACCAGAGACCAAACTTCATTCCAGACTGATTGACTTCATCTGCAATCCCGGAAAGTCCGGACGGCAGCTTTTCTTGGTGCACAATCCAGTCACCGAGTGAAGCCCTGTCATGGTCTCTTTTACCAAACCAGCCATCATCCAGTACAAACAGTTCAACGCCTGTACCGGCTGCAGCGTGTACGATTTCCTTAACTTTCTCTTCAGTAAAATCGAAATAAGTTGCTTCCCAATTATTGATGAGAACAGGCCTTTCTTTTCCTTTATGTTCACCTCTTACCAGATGATTGTTGTACAGCTGATGAAAAGTTCGCGACATTTTACCGAGACCCTGATCAGAATAGACAAGTACTACTTCAGGAGTCTGAAATGCTTCTCCCGCTTCAAGCAGCCAGCTGAAATCAAATGGGTGAATCCCCATATTGACACGAGTATTCCTGAATTGATCTGCTTCAGCAATCGCCTTAAAGCTTCCGCTATACACCAGGTTCAAAGCATAAACGTCCCCGTGCTCTTCACCTGCCCCCTTTTCAGCAAGGGTCAGGAAAGGATTTTGCTGATGAGAGCTTGATCCTCTTCGGCTTTCAAGCGAGAGTGCATGCCTGCCAAGAGATGATCGCTCCATGTCACGCTCCCTTTCATGGGCACCTGGAAGATTAATTACATCAAAATCGTCTTTTCTAAAATCAATATTCACTGACGCACACTTCTGAATGCGGAAAGATGATGTACCTTCATTGATAATACGTGCACTTCTGGTGATCGCATTACGCTTACCAAAGACAGTATAAGAAAGCTCGATCACTGCATCCCTTAGCTGATCTTTCAACCTGATCACAAGCGTTTCAGCCTCTCCTTCTGTTTCTGCATATACGTGAGGCAGTCCTTCAGGTGCAGGTTTGCCACTGATTACTTTGTAATCTGAGAAGCGGAAATCTGAAACGGTTGACCCGTCCGCCCATTGAAGATGAACAGCAGGGTCTCTGAAATCAGTATGTCCGTAAGACGGATACTCCTGTGAAAGTGTATCCAGTGAAAAAGCTCTGTCACTGCCGTCAGGGTTCGCTGAAAAGCCGCGATCCCTGAAGCGGTGCTGCATCAATCCGTTGTAATGTTCAATTCTTTTCCCCCAATACAAATGGGTCACATATTCCCTGTACACTTCAATGATATAACTCGTTTCCTCTGTCTGAAGATGAAATGTTTTTTCATCCTCACTGATAAAGATCCCAGTGGTTTTTTTTGATAAATGATTCATCAGGATTTAATCGCTCCTTGTGTGACGCCACTGATGATCCACTTCTGCAGGAACAGGTATAGTACCAGCATAGGCAGAAGTGCCATCAGATAAGATGAGAACGCCAGATTATAGTTAGTTGCAAACTGTGACTGGAAGACATATTGCACAAGCGGCAGCGTATGGTCTCCACGGTCACTCAGAATAACAAGCGGCAGCAGGAAATCATTCCACGCCCACAGCGCTGTCAGAATCCCCACAGTCGCATTGATTGGTGAAAGCATCGGGAATATAATGCGCCAGAACACACCCCATCTTGTACAACCGTCAACAATTGCCGCTTCCTCAAGCTCTTTTGGAATCGTTTTAATATAACCGACATATAAAAAGACATTGAATGACAGACCATACACGATGTAAAGAAGGATCAGTCCATTCTGATTCATCAGGCCAATTGAACTCATCTGGTTAACGATCGGCAGCATGATAATCGGAAAAGGCACAAACATCGCACTGACCAGATAATAAAATAGAAACTTATAAGCTTTCTTATGCATATTCCGTGCAATCGCATAAGCAACAAGTGAATTGGTCAGCACAGTGAAAACAACGGTCACAATCGTGATATAAAAGCTGTTGCCAAACGCATTATAGAAATTCGTCATTTCAATGGCTGTTGTGAAGTTATTAAATGTCCATTCAATAGGTAACGCCAGGATCGATTCAGCTGTTTCGGCAGGCGTTTTAAATGCATTGACCACCGTTATATAGAGCGGGAACAGGATCAAAATGGTTCCTGCCATCAGCAGGAGTGTAACCGGCCAATTCGTCTTACCAATTTTCATTACAGCTGCACCTCCCGTTTTTGAAGAATGCGGATCTGGAATACTGAGATCGTTACAATCACTATAAAGTAAATGACCGCATTAGCAGACTGGTAGGCAAACTGTCCGCCGGCAAACCCGTCCTGATAGATTAATAGTGAAATTGATTGTGTCGCGCGCCCCGGCCCTCCGCCTGTTAACGCAACGATATGGTCAAACACCATCAGGAAGTTTTTCATCGCAAGCACCATGTTGATTGTAAAAAACGGTGCAATCAGCGGGAATGTAATCTTCCAGAATTCCTGCCATTTGCTGGCCCCGTCAAGCGCAGAAGCTTCATATAAGTCCTGCGGAATCGTGGCAAGTCCGGCCAGATACAAAATCGTATTAAATGCTGCAGCCTGCCATACTGCTACGATGACAATTGCAATCCACGCGTGATCCGGACTTCCGAGAATACTCGTTGTCAAACTAGTCAGTCCGGTGTTTTCAGCAATCTCCGGAATGAAGATTGAAAAGATATAGTTAAAGATAAAGCCGACAATCAGGATACTTAAAATATTCGGCATAAAGTAAATCCCGCGCAGCGTTTTATGAAACTTTATTTTTGCATTCAGTCCAAGCGCAATAACAAGACTGATAATATTCACAAGAATGGTTGAGACAATTGCAAATTGAAATGTAAACCCGTATGCATTCAGCGCATTGCGGTCATTAAATACTCTGACATAATTATCAAACCCGACAAACTCCCACACGCCATAACCTCTGAAATTCGTGAAACTGTAAAAGATCCCCTGAAGTACAGGAAGTGTATGAAAACTGAAGAACAGAATGACTGCCGGAAGCAGCATCCAGACATATACAGAAGGCTTTTTCTTCATTTTACTGCCCCTTTCATTTGATAAAAAAGAAGGGCTGTGAACCCTTCTCTTACTCATTACTGACCTGCTAATCTTTCATATTCTGAATCCAGTTCTTCAAGTAATGCTTCCTTATCTCCTTCAAGCAGGAAGTTCTGGAACATTGTGTCGATACCAAATCCCTGAGGATAGTAGTGGTCAGCAAAAGAAGTGATTCTGCCTTCTTCAAATACCGGCTGCAGTTCACTGATCGCTTCATCTGTCTGCTCAGGTCCTTCTACTGCTGAGAACAGACGCTGCTGATCAATGTAGAACTGCAGGTTTTCCTCTTCAAGTAAGAACTCAACAAACATTTGCGCTTCTTCAGGATGATCCGCATCTGCAGCTGTAGCTAAAACAAGATCCACACCGGATACAAGTCTGTTTTCTTCAGCGTTATTCGTTGCAGGCAGCGGGAAGACGCCAAGCTCTATGTCAGGATTTGCTTCCTGCACCTGTCCGATTGCCCAGATTCCCTGCATATACATTGCAGCCTCTCCCTGTGCGAATTCCATGTTTCCTCTGCTGTAGTCAGATCCGAACACATCATTATCTGTGTATTCAAGCAGCTGTTGAAGCTTGTCTGCAACTTCACCGTACTCATCTGAGAACGTTGTCTCTCCTGATGCAAGCTGCTCATAAAAGTCCTCAGGCTGTATGTTAGACGCCAGGCTGTTCAGAGGCGGAAGGATTGTCCAAGCTTCCCCGTATGTGGAGTAAAACGGTGTTTCCCCCGCACTTTCAATTTCTTCAGCGAGTTCTATAAATTCATCCCACGTCTGTGGTGTTTCAAGTCCAAGATCTTCAAACATTGTCTTATTGTAAATGACGCCGTTTGCGTTCACTGTATGCGGAAAGCCATAATGCCCTTCCACTTCATCACCTGCGATGCGCGCAATCATATCTGAATATTCATCATTGATGCCATCAAGCACTTTATGATCAGTCACTTCAGTCAGTACACCTGCTCTGACAAGTTCTCCGTACATTACGCCGCCATTGACACTCATCACATCCGGAATATCATTTTGTGTTAGACGGGACAGAAGCACTGTATCTGATTCCGGTACGTTATTCTGCTCGACTGTGATACCCGGATTTTCCTCTTCAAACTTTGCAATCAGCTCATCAAACGTACCGACTGCCTCCTGCTTATACTGAAAGAACTCCAGTGTGACATCCCCATCGCTGCTTCCGGCGTTCCCTCCACATGCTGCAAGTACTGCTGCCGCTGCTGCTGATAATACAAATGCTGATTTTTTCATTCTGATTCCTCCATGTGTATATAATGTTAAGATTCTCTTTTTCCGGTTGACTGTCTGACCTTTAACTCTGTTGATACAGTGACATTAAGCGGAACTTCTCTGCCTTCTATCCGTTCCTTCAGCAGTTGCACAGCCGACATACCGATCTGACGGCTGAAAAGACGCGTTGTTGTCAGAGGCGGTGTCACATATAGTGCAAAATCAATGTCATCAACACTTGCGAGCGACACATCCTCGGGCACTCTGTAGCCTGCTTCATGTAGGGCACGCATCGCACCAATCGCCATCGGATCACTGGCAATGAAAAATGCTGTGGGCAGACGCTTCTGGGCGATCGCTTTTTTCATCAGCTCATATCCTGCCTTCGTGGTCCAGTCCCCTACATCATCATTACCGAGAAACGTGTATTCCTCTCTGTACAAATTACGTTCGAGCATATATCGCCTAAAATAGATAAAGCGCGCATCATGAACTTCAAGCTTCTTGGATAAAGTTCTTTCCTTAAATTCTCTGCCGCCAATAAATCCGATACTCCTGTGCCCAAGTGACATCAGATGTTCCAGTGCTTCTTCTGTTGCCTGTTCAAGATCAGGCCTTACAGAATCAAAGTTGTGCTTTTCCGGACTCTGATCAATAAAGACAATGTTCTGGCCCTGATAGATTCCTGCTATATCAGCCGCGCTGGATTTTCCGATGACAATAACCCCATCCACCTTTTCAAGCTGATCCTCCCGCCTCCACTCTCTTAATCGACGGGTAATCGCAATATCCATGTTCAATTCTTTTGCCTTGTCTTCTATGCCATACATAATTTCTTTAAAATAAGGGTCCGCTTTATCATCTTCTTCAGAATTCCATGTCAGTAAGCCGATTTTTCTTTTCGGAAGAATGACCTGGTGCTGCTTCTTTCTTCCACGTCCTCCGACAGGCTTATATTCCAGTTCTTCAATCGCAGCCAGCACCCGCGCTCTCGTTTCATCGAGTACGACCAGATTTTTATCGCCATTCAGTATTCTCGAGACCGTTGCAATAGATACCTTGGATTTGTTTGCTACATCTCTAATATTTGCCAAGTAAAATCACCCCTTTTGTTAACTGCTGATTCAGTTATTTATCTTGTGAATAAAAGATATCAGCGTTTGAAATCGGTTACAATCACTTTTTACCGGTTAAAAGTCGGTAAAATTAAATGTTATTTTATATTCTCATAAAATGGAAGAGTGAAGGTGATCTGCCTGGAGTTTTCACCGGATGAAAGACCTCTGCATATATTAATCCTGTCAATGCAGTTAACTTGCAGCTTCCCTCTACCCCACCACTACGTTAAAGAATTAAATGAAAAAGTATTGACTTTCTATTTTCTTCCGATATACTTTACATACAATTCCGATTAAACTAATAGGATTAGAGAGATAAGCAGGTGATGTTGTGTTTTTATCAATGAATAACGTACATAAGTCTTTTACGAACAATGGAAAGACTGAGCTTGTACTTTCAGATATTCAGCTTGATGTAAAAGAAGGCGAGTTTGTTTCGATCCTTGGTCCATCAGGCTGTGGGAAGTCTACGCTGTTATCGATTGTCGCCGGACTTGCGCATGCGACTGAAGGGTCAATTGAGCTTGAAGGTAAAACGATTAAAGGCCCCGGCAAAGAACGCGGCATGGTATTCCAGCAAGCTGCATTGTTTCCGTGGCTGACAGTTGAGGAGAATGTCATGTTTCCTCTTTTACCGGATATGTCTAAAAAGGAAGCACAGCAAAAAGCGCATCAGTATTTACAAATGGTACAGCTGGGTGCATACACGAAGCATTCACCACACGAGATTTCCGGTGGAATGCA
The DNA here is from genome assembly GCF_044789845.1 of Jeotgalibacillus malaysiensis. Lineage (NCBI taxonomy): Bacteria > Bacillati > Bacillota > Bacilli > Caryophanales > Caryophanaceae > Jeotgalibacillus > Jeotgalibacillus malaysiensis. Next base: position 926,344 of record NZ_CP085252.1, on the reverse strand, counting down.
GCAGCGTGTGGCCATTGCAAGGGCGCTTGCGATGGACCCGGCATTACTGTTGATGGATGAACCGTTTGGCGCACTTGATGAGCAGACGCGTTCAAGACTGCATGAAATTGTAGAGAAAATCTTTCTTGAAACGAAGAAAACCATTCTTTTTGTCACTCACAGTATTGCGGAGTCATTAAAGCTTTCTGACCGGATCGTTGTCATGGGCACGCAGCCCGGCACGATTTTAGAAGTGATTGAACTGAACTTCCCGAGACCCCGCTCTCAATCAAAGGAAGAGCTTCTCTATTATGAAGAAAAAATACAGGCGTTATTGAAATCTGAAATTGATAAGGTAACGGAAAAGGAGCAGAAAAATGCAGCCAGCCGTTAAACGCATTATTTTTTACGTATTACTATTTTCTATCTGGCAGGGTGCTGTCTATGTTTTTAATGTTTCCCCATCCCTTCTGCCGGCACCGACAGATGTTTTTGCTTCATTATATGAAGGCTTCAGCAATCTTACATTGGTCTATGACCTTGTCGCCAGCTTTAGACGATTATTTATCGGTCTTGCGATTGCACTGTTACTCGGACTTTTACTTGGTGTCCTGTTAGCGAAATCAAAAACAGCCGATGAGACGCTTGGCTCTCTGATTCTCGCCTTGCAATCTGTTCCAAGTATCGTGTGGCTGCCGCTTGCGATTATGTGGTTCGGTCTGAATGAAATGGCTGTTATTTTCATTGTTGTACTTGGAGCAACGATTGTCATGACGATTAATGTCCGCACGGGGATCATCAATGTGCCCCCGCTTTTCATAAAAGCTGCAAAGACGATGAACTACAGAGGCTTCAGGTTATTCCGGAAAGTGACCATTCCTGCTTCTATTCCCTATGCAGTAACCGGTATCCGCCTTGCGTGGGCATTTGCATGGCGCGCTCTGATGGCCGGTGAGCTGCTCAGCACTGGTCCCGGACTCGGTTACTCACTTCGTTTCGCATCAGATTTTGGAGATATGAGCCGCGTTATTGCGATTATGCTTATGATTATGTTAATTGGGATTATTGTTGACTTACTGTTTTTCCAGCGTGTTGAAAAGAAAGTCCTTAAAAAATGGGGACTGGCAACAGAATAATTTATTGGAGGCGAAAAGAATGAAAAAAAATCTTAGTGCACTATTTTTCCTGGCAGCAATACTGGTGTTATCAGCATGTGGGTCAGACAGCTCATCAGGAAGCAAGGATGAAGTCGTGATCGGCTACTTCCCTAATATTGACCACGTTCCTGCGATGATTGCAAAAGAAAAGCAGTATTTTGAAGAAGCAGTTGGTGAGGGCGTGGAAGTCACATACAAAACATTCCCTGACGGCGGTGCATTTATGACAGCACTGAAAACAGGCGATATTGATGCAGGGTTTGTTGGACCTGGTCCAGTAATGAACAACTACGCTAACGGTGCGGATGTTAAAATCCTTGCCGGCGCTTCATCAGGTGGTACAGTCGTTGTTGCAAGTGAGCAAAGTGGGATTGAAGGCTTAGAGGATTTAGAAAACCATACATTTATTACACCTGGTATCGGGTGCACGCATGACGTTCAGATGGAAACATTCCTGAAAGAACAGGGTATTACTTCAGCGCGTATAGGCGGAACACTCAAGCATGTAACTGGTAACCCGGCTCAGTATCAAGCTATGTTTGAATCAGGTAAAGTGGACCTTGCAGCTGTACCGGAGCCATGGGCATCTACTCTTGTAGCAGCTGGAGCAAAAGTGATCGTTGATACAGACGAGATTGCTTATGGAACAACTTTACCGAATACTGTCCTTGTGACAAGCGGTAAGCTGATTGAAGAAGAAAGTGAACTGATTGATCAGATCACAGCAGCACATGAAAAGAGCATTGCATTTATTGACGAAAATCCTGAAGAAGCACAAACCATTGCAATTGATTCAATCGAAGAAATCACAAACCAGCGCATGGATGAGTCAATCATTGCAAGTGCATGGGAACGCGTAACTTACACAACTGAAGTAGATGCAGAAGTCATTCAGGCATTTGCCGACTCTTCTCACGACCTGCAGTTCCTGAAAGAGAAGCCGGAGTTTGATGAGCTCGTCGTTTCACAGGATACACAGGTAGGAAGTGCAGAGTAACTATGAAAAAATGGATCACAGTATGCTTTGCACTGCTGATCCTGCAGGGATGTTCATCCGAGGTTAACCTGGATGAACATTTTTCCTTAAATGGGGAGGTCACTGATCTGCAGGCAGTCAATCAAAGCGAAGAACCCTTCCACACAAATGACATGGAGGATGAGATCTGGCTTGCTGCTTTCATCTTCACCAATTGTGATACAGTCTGCATGCCGATGACTTACAATATGTCAGAGCTTCAGGACCAGCTGGATGAGAAAGATCTGGATTATCAGTTCGTCTCTTTCACGATTGATCCGGAACGTGATACACCTGAAATTCTGCAGTCTTACGGAGAGCAGTTTGAAGTGGATTTTGCCAAGTGGGATTTCGTATCGGGCTATGAACAGGAAGACGTTGAGCTGTTTGCTAACAGAGGATTTCTCTCCCCTGCTGCTCAGGTTGAAGGATCTGATCAGTTTGTGCATAGTACGTCCCTTTATCTGATGGTTGGTGACCGGATACTTGAGCAATATGAGATGTCTGTAGATGTGCCTTATGAGGAGATTGTTGAGGCGGTTGAGTTGCTGCAGGATTACTAAATTCTTGAGCAAAGTTCGTATTTATTCGGACTTTGCTTTTTTATGGTTCTATTAAAGTTGGCTTGTGATTTCCGCTTCAGGGGGACGCTTTCCATGGCCGGGCGGTGAGCCAGCAGGCTTCGCCATGCTCTGTCTCACCTGTCCCTTCCTGCCATAGGAGTCGCCCCCTGCAGCGAGAATCACCAGCTGTGCATGAATAAAAATGGGCTTTAACAAAATATTTTTTATCACGAAATCTCTTTTTAACTTCTCTTTTTCTTTGGTGCTATCTTAACAAACAATATAAGCACAAACGCAAAGTCATTTATATGTTGCACTCAATCAATCCTCAACTCATCGATTCCTTCTTCGAAATATGTCCACCGATTAATCTCGATCTTCTTCTCGTCGTACCGCCTTCTGTATAGGAAATGGCTCTTAGCAGTGCCGTAGAGCCAAAGCGCTGACGTACGTCATCCATGACGTAGCCGAGCCGGTGAACTTTTTCGCGGCCGGGATTGAATAGATCCAGCTGCAGAGCTGAATCGTCTGCAAGGTTGGTTAATGAAATAGAAATCTTTCTGACTGTAAATGGCTGCAGGTTTTCATGAAGGATCTCGAGACACACCTCGTAAATTTCCATCGTAATCGAAGTCGGCTTATCCAGTGACTTTGAACGGTGAAATGGTTTAATTGGTGTGCGTTTGCTGTAGCCGACACCCAAATGAATCGTCCGGCCGCCTAAATGTTTGTTCCTCGCCCGTCTTGCTACTTCCTCACACATTTCAAGCAGCACTGCTTCAATTTCTTCTATTTTATTGTAGTCTCTGAGCAGAATCTGACTCTTTCCATAGCTCACCTGTCCCTGAATAATTGGTGCGCCGATCTCAGAGCGGTCAATTCCATGTGCGTGATAATACAATTGATTCCCCATCACGCCAAACACTGATTCAAGATGGCTCAGGTCGTGAGCGGCAAGGTCACCGATTGAGTAAATCCCCATCCGGTTTAACCTTTTTTCAAGCTGACGGCCGATCCCCCACATTGCTGAAAGAGGCTGGAGCGGCCAGAGTTTCTTTGGAATATCTTCGAACGTCCATTCACAGATACCCTTCTTTTTCGCTTCCAGGTCAAGACAGAGCTTGGCAATCAGCATATTTGGTCCGATACCGATTGCACATGGCAGACCAAATTCACGCATCATATCATCAGAGATCATTCGTGCAACAGCGTGCGGTCCTCCCCATAATGAAGACGTGCCATCCACCTGAATAAAGCTTTCATCCACACTGTAGACGTGTATATTTTCTTTTGGAACGAACCTTGTAAAAATCTTCGTGATTTCAGTGGACAGCCTGAGGTACTGCCCCATATCCGGTTCAATTAATTGAAGATCATGTATGTCGGGGATTTCATGACGTCTTGTGCCGGTTCTGATACCATGTTCACTCTTTGCACGCGGAGAAGCAGCAAGCACGACACTTCCCTTTTGCTCCTGGTTACCGATGATTGCAATTTTACATGTTAAAGGATCCAGGCCCAGTTCCACTGCCGTGCAGCTTGCATAAAAGCTTCGCATATCCACACAAAGAATTTCCCTTTTCTTTTCAAGCGAATAGTCAACCTCCATCACCGTCACTCTCCTGTTCAGCATAAGTTTCTTTTTATACTATTACCCACTTTTAAGAAAATTATACGAACAAATGTTCTTTTTAGCAATAAGACGGTTAAAAATAAATGCTGATTTGCGATATTTATTACAGGATAAAATGGGAAAATATAGATTGATCCAGCCTGGAAAGGGATCTGCTCCCGGAAAGTGACGTTGAAATTTCAGCGTATGATGCAGCCGTTTTTTGAAGCTGTTTTCCTAACAAAATAACTGAGTATTCAAATATGTGTGGAGATGTTTATAGCAGAATTCTGTTCCATAGTTAAAACTACAATTTTCTATTACCAGCAGAAATAAATACTTAGCACCCATTAAATAATCTGCAACCCTTTCACTTCACTAACGTCTTATTTAATAAGAGGTGAATCAATTGAAAAAGGTCTTTTTAATTTTCAGCAGTTGCATCATCATCTATACAATCCTGTCAGGCTGCCAGCATTTATCTGAGAAGCCTGCTAATGAACTCGATTTAAAGCCTACAAGCTACAAAAACTTGAACACACTTGATGGTGTATTCATGAGTAAAAAAGCAGGCACACTTTCTCCTTCAGGTATGACTGTATTATTCGAAAACCAATCCAAAAAAGACATCGTGTACGGAGCTGATTATTTACTGAAGGAAAAAATTGATGGGCAGTGGTATGAGCTGCCAGTAATCATAGAAGGGGATTATGGCTTTACTTCCATTGGATATGAACTTCCCCCATCTTCTACGCAGGAGTGGGAAGTGGATTGGACGGGCTTTTATGGGGAGCTTGAAAAAGGGGAGTATCGTTTGATCAAAAGTATACTGGATTTCAGAAAAGCCGGGGATTACGATAAATATTGGGTTTCGGTAGAGTTTGAGATTTGAGCGAAGCTTTGTTCAGAGACGGCGAAAGATGAATGATAAAAATTCATCAATCTTATCTAACTCTCTCATGCTGGCTTTGACAACTTTATTCATATTAAATTCCCTTCCTTAATTACAAAAATCCCTATATATAACGTTCTAAAATTAAGATTCCTCAATACCTTTTCTTAAAATCTCTTTCGCTTCAAGTGAGATCAAATCACTTTGGTAGAGCTTCACGATTGACTTCATCATATCAATCTCATTAAAAGCAGGCGCATTATTAATCGTGTTGCCATTTTTCGTATATCTCATCAACAGCTGCTCCTGATCCCGTGGGGTGCCATTCACAACAGGCGTACACCGGTCAAAAACGATGTCATACGCAGCATCAACATTGTGTGAAATCCGGTCATGGCGAGTGTATTTTACAGTTGGTTTAGACATTGTTTTCCTCCTTTCTACCGCACAAATCTATTAATACCAATTATTTCAAAACAAATCTCTTAACTCAACCTTTATTTTATAACTGTTCTTTGAGCGGAACTTACGTGAATCCTAAACGTCTACTGTTAAAGGAGGTATTTTGAATGGGAGAGAAACTGTGGTTTTTATTATTAAGTATACTCACGGCCGTCATCCTCATTGGTTGTTCAAGTGATTCACAAGAAATTCAAAGCGATCCTGATCACTATCCTGAGGCGAAAGAGGCAGCCTGGACATTTTTGAAAAATCAGGGCTGGGATGATACTGTCGCTGGGGATTGGAAGCGTGCTGAAGTGAGAGAAATTACAGCTGATGAAAGTCATCATCTATTAGAGGATGCATACAGGGGTAAAGATGCATTATATGTGATCTTCAAAAATAAAGAAAACCTGACGAATGGTACACCGAATATTTTGGTTGATCCTGAAACAAATGAAGTCATGGGATACACGGCAACTGAATAACCAGATTGAATCCAACCGGACAGAAAAAAGACGATTGGCCAGCCTTCTGAACCCAAACCATCAAATCGCAAAAACTGAAGTGACATTTTTATGATTACTAATAACGCTTTTAATTTGGGCATAAGGATCGCCAGGTGACATCATCAGCGGCCCAATCATCTGACCACTTTCAAGGTTCTTCAGATGAAAATAAGATAACTGACGGTCTTTATTATTAAAAATTGCATACGCCCAAAATCCCGTATGCTTGTCATTTGATACAATTCCGCTTTCTGTACATTTAAAAATATCTTTATGTGCTTCCATTACCTATCCTCCTGTTAATAGACAGTATTCGCTGCGGCAGTATAGAGACTGCCGCAGCGTCAACCGCTTTTCAATCAGCTGTTTCTTTGCAGCCTTCTGACTCTTGCAGATTCAAATAACCTGATCTCATCTTCTGATTCAGGCAGGACAGGTTCAACGCTTCTTGGCTCACTATTAGCGTTTACTGCCACCATCGTCAGAAATGACTCGGTTGTCAGTGTCCGTTCACCTGTTGCGACGTGCTCAACTTCCACTTTCACATACACTTCCATAGATGTTTTACCTGTATAAGTGACGAATGATTCAAGTGTCAGCAGATCTCCCACTTTTGCGGATGAGCGAAAGTGAACAGAATCGATTGACGCTGTCACTACGACCCCGCCTGCATGCTTCATCGCTGATAGAGCTGCCATTTCATCAATATAGGCCAGGACTTTTCCGCCAAAAATCGTGTTCAGATGGTTGGTGTCAGGCGGCAGTACGAGCCTTGTCTGAACCGTTCTTGAATGTTTGACGGGCTTCCCTGTTAAACGCATCACCGGCTTCTCTCCAGCGTTTCTGCTCTGACCTGTTCAGCTGCCTGAACCATGTTTTCGAGCGCCTCAAGTACTTCCTGTCCGCTGCGTGTTTTCAATCCGCAATCAGGGTTCACCCACAGCAGCTTTGCAGGCAGTACGGATAAAGCTTTATGAAGCTGCGCCGTCATTTCTTCGACCGAAGGGATCCGTGGGCTGTGAATATCATAGACACCAGGTCCTATCCCTTTTTGATAGCCATGTGTTGAAAAGGCAGTCAGTAAATCACCATGACTTCTCGAAAATTCAATTGAAATTACATCTGCATCCATATCACTGATCATCGGCATACTGTCTTCAAAAGAGGAATAACACATATGCGTATGAATCTGAGTAGATGGCTGGACACTTGAAGTAGCAATTCTGAATGCTTTTACAGCGGTATGAATATAGTCATCCTGATCCGCTTTCTTTAAAGGCAGCCCCTCCCTGATTGCAGGTTCATCCACCTGAATCATCCGGATTCCTGCTTTCTCTAGAGAAAGCACTTCCTGACGGATTGCATGTGCCAGCTGGTAAAAAACATGTTCAGATGGGCGATCTTCTCTGACAAAGGACCATTTTGCAATTGTAATTGGCCCTGTCAGCATTCCCTTTACCGGCTTGTCGGTCAGAGACTGGGCGTATACCGTTTCCTCAAGCGTCATTGGCTTTTCCCACCAGATATCATCATGAATCAGCGGCGGCTTCACGCATCTCGAGCCATATGACTGAACCCATCCGTTTTTTGTAAAAGCCATCCCTTCAAGTTTCTCGCCAAAATATTCAACCATATCATTGCGCTCGAACTCACCGTGCACAAGCACATCAAGGTTTAATTCCTCCTGAAGGCGGATCCACTTTGCAATCTGTTCTCTGATAAAATGCTGAAATGCTTCATCAGCCAGCTGCCCTTTTTTCCAGTCCCGTCTTTTTTGTCTTAGCTCCAGGGACTGCGGGAAAGAACCGATCGTCGTCACAGGAAACAGTGGAAGATTAAAATGCTGCTGCGCTTTAACCCTCTCTTCGTAAGGGACCCTTCTGTCCGGCACATTCAATACTGGCGCTCCTGTCACTTCGCGGTCTGCACTTTCTCCTTCACTCCATTGACGCGATGCAAACCGCTTTAACTCCACGAGCTTTTCATCAGCGAAAGCAAGCTTGTGAATAATGTCAGGGGCCAGATCTGTTTCATTTTTTAATGTGACAGGCACGTGAAGCAGACTGCAGGATGGCTGAAGAATCAAACGGGATTGCTCAACTGATTCCAGTACCTGTTCAACTACTTTCTTCACACGTTTCTCGTCTGCCTTCCACACATTCCGTCCATTAATCACACCAAGCGCCAATTTTTTATTACCCGGGAAATGATTCGCCTTCAGCTGCGCCAACAACTTCTCTTCGCCATCCACTGCATCCAGTCCGATGACATCCACCGGCAAATCGTATAAATGATGCAGACCTTCCACTGAACCAAAATAAGTTTGCAGCCAGATGTTCGCTTCCGGTGCAGTTTCTTTTAATGTCTGGTAGGATTTTTTGATATCATTCATGACAAGCTCATCCTGATCCAGTGCTAAGACAGGTTCATCAAGCTGTATAAAAGATGCACCTGCCTTTGTTAATTCATTTAACAATTTCCCATACTCAACCAGCAGCCCATCCAGTAACTTCTGCTGATCGAATTGTCCTTTACTTAGTTTTAAAAGCGTCACCGGACCAATCAGTACAGGCTTCGTGTCAATTCCAAGCTCTTCTTTTGCTTCAAGGTACCACTCCAGCAGATGATTGTGCTGAAGCTGAGGCTTAGATTCTTCATTCAGCTCAGGCACGATATAGTGATAGTTTGTGTTAAACCATTTCGTCATTTCAGCTGCCGGCAATTCCTTTGTTCCTCTTGCTATGGCAAAGCGCTTTTCCTGATTCGGAAGATCACGAAATCTTTCAGGCTCCAGTCCAAACAATAGTGCGGCATCCAGCACATGGTCATACATTGAAAAGTCCCCGACCGGCACAAGGTCAATGCCTGCTTCATGCTGTTTCTTAATAGATGATAATCTGATCTCTTTTAGCTCTCTGGCCAGTTGATCATAAGAGATCTCACCCTTCCAGTGACGTTCAAGTGCTTTTTTCCATTCTCTGTTCTCTCCAATTCTCGGATAACCGATTGAAGAAGTTTTCAATGTCATACAATTGCCTCCCTTTTAGTTTCATCAATTAAAAAACCTCTTTTCCGTGTGAGGAAAAGAGGAAGAAGGCAGAATTATCCAGTGTCGAACCATATAGAGTTGATCACTGTCTCCACACTCCTCCCTATAACGCGTAGGTGATTAGCGTATTCATAACAGGCAGGTATCCTGACTTGGCTTCAACACCTCTGATCCCTTCCCGCATTGTGCAGTGGCTGATCAGAAGCTCCCCCCTTACAGTGGCGCGACCGTGCCGGAATTTCACCGGACTTCCCTATTATGTCAGCAAAGACTCTGCTGACACCTGAAATGATGCTATGAAATTATAAGAATCATCTGACATTCAGATAATGGTTTAAGGATATCTCAGGAGATTGTTAAATGCAAGAGGTTTAAAAAATATCCCTGTACCTCAGGTTCCCATTCAGCTAGATAAAAAACTGATGGAATCAGGCACAGGGATAGCATTCATTTATTTTACTTCAGCTGTTACTGGCAGACGAAGTGGCTTTAAAGCCCCGCTCCATGCGAGTACATCATCAAGCATTGCGTTGATATTCACAAGGTGTAATTCCTGCGGTGTAAATTTGCTCATACCTTCAAAATCAGTGAATAGTGAAAGTGTTGGATGTGTACGCACATCTGCGATTTTAATTTCTGCCATAATGCCTCTTAAGTGTTCAGCTGCGCGAGCGCCACCTGTAGAACCATAACTGACAATACCTGCAGCCTTGTTGTACCATGCTTCACGCGCGAAGTCGATTGCGTTTTTAAGCGAAGCTGAAATGCTATGATTGTATTCCTGAACAATAAATACAAACCCATCAAGGCTGTCCAGCTTCTCATTCCATGCTGCAATGCCCGGCTCAGTACCATCTGTTGTACCAAGGAACGGCAGGTTGTAATCTGCGATGTCTACGATTTCGTAGTCTGCGTCATTGCGCTGATCAGCGATGCCTTTTACCCATTCTCCTACCTGTGGACTTACTCGACCCTCACGTGTACTCCCTAAAATGATACCAATCTTTAATTTACCGTTTGTCATTTGTAATTCCTCCTCTTTTCGATGTCCAAATAAATGTCTTAAAAAACCCATTATGTTCACCACCTATGATTTCATTATTCCTGTTACTTTATACATTGACTATTCAAGAACACTGATTTATACATTCTTATAATCGGAGCCTGTTGAACACTCTTTTATACATTAAGTAACTTTATGAAACTAAGTATATAATTGAAACTAAATAAAATCAAGCTTTTAATTTTATTCAATTTTTTAAGGGAGTTTGTATCATAACCATACATTTGTTACATTTTGAAAAGATCAACATGGAAAGCGGTGGCAGGTGGCTAAATGTATATTTTTATTTTTGTGCTTGTTTTAGGGCCTTTATGGTCGATCACGAAGACGCTGGAAAAGCTGTCAGATAAGATTCTGGATAAACAGGACAGGCAGATTGCAATGCTGGAACAGATTGAATTAAAGCTGGAAGACAAAAATATAGAGAAGTAAAGGCAATGCCATTCAATTTATGAATGACTATGCCTTTACTTCTCTTGTAATACTTTAAATTCGCAGTAAATTGACAGAAGGGGTGAAATTGCAAATGAACTATAGTAAGTATTCTCTTATACTAAGTTTTACCGGAATTTTTATAGCATATATGATCTTTCCACCTTTCAACATAACCTTTGGAGAATGGTCTATGTTAGCTATTCCAATCGGTTTTGCTATTTATTTGACTGGCATAACATTTGGCATTATAGCTTTCCTTAAGAAAGAAAAAGGGCTAATTAAATATATTTCGTTACTTTCTATTCCGGCAGGTGTATTGTTTGTTGTTTTCATATCTCATTTATTCGGAGGAGAAATCTGAATCATTTAAAAAACCACTTAGAATTTTAAAACTCACCTCAGCATAAAGTCCAGAGAAAATTTAATCGACATTTCTCTTCATCTATTTCTTTTTTGAAGCAATATAAATCGCATTTCCTGCCACAATTAAAGCAATTAAAGCAAGATAGATGAGCACAAACGTCAGATTCAGCTCTCCTAAAACGATAAAAATCCCAATAAAGGTTCCGAGCATTGTTGCAATGGCATAGTCACTTAACTTCAACCCTGATTGAATAAGTTGATTCATTCTTACGCCCCCTTATTACAACTTATAGTTTACTCTATACCCGTAAACCATATAATGGATGCAATACCTAATGAAGACACATTCCACAGGTACAAGACAAATAAAAAAATCTCTGAGAAGAACCTTCCTTCTCAGAGACTTTTTCCAACTCTATTGCTTCTGCACCCGTGGCACTGTAAAAAACGTCACAACCGCAAACAGGAAAAACGCAATTAATAAAATCGTTCCCCCAACAATAAAGAACACGAGTACAAACGTGTCACCTAGATTTAACGGGTTGAGGTTATAAAACCACATACCTGAAGTCAATCCAATTGCGCCGATGATGGCTGAGATACAATGAATCGTCACCAGCTTTTTGTACTTAATCTCAAAGATCTGATAAAAGATTCCCCATGCGAAAACTGACAGCCAGCCCACTAACAAAATGTGCGCGTGGATCGGTCGCAGTGAGTAATCCATTACACCGGCCATATGTGAGCCAAGATACGTTCCGATAAAACCAAAGATTGCTGAGATTTGAATTAATCTCAATCCCCATTTCTTTTCCATTCCTTACTCCTCCTCAAATTTCGGAAGGTACACCTTTACCTTCGTACCTTCTCCCTCTACACTTTCAAATTCAACCTTCCCTGTATGCAGCTTCACAATCTCCTGCACAATCGCAAGACCTAACCCTGTACCTTCCTCGTTTCTCGACTGATCCGCCCGGTAGAACCGCTCTGTTATATGCGGCAGGTCAGCTGCTGAGATCCCCGACCCATTGTCTTCAACGACAACTGAGACCCCGTCTTCGTTCTCTAAATCAATATGAATTGAACTGCCGGCAGGAGAGTACTTAATCGCATTAGAGATCAGGTTGTCCCATACATAATTCATTAACTCCCGGTCCGCGTGCACTTGCACCTTCATCAGCTTCAAGCTGACATCAAGCTCTTTTTCTTCAAGCCGCCATCTGTAATGCCTGATCACTTCCCTGATCTGATCATCCAAAGCATACTGATCCGCCTTCAGCTGATAAGCCGGCTGATCAAGCGAGCTCAAAAGAAGCAGCTGCTTCGCAAGACCCGACAAACGCTTCGCTTCTGATTCTATCACTTCAGCATACTCTCTTTCATCTGACCCATCCGCTGCTTTAGCGGAGATCAGCTCGGCATACCCTTTTATATTCATTAAAGGAGATTGCAGATCGTGTGAGACATTCGTAATAAACGTTTTGCGCGATTCATCATTTTGCCTCAGCCGGTCGATCATTTCATTAAAGCTGTTTGCAAGCTCTCCGATTTCATCCGGCCTTGAAATCGCAAGCGTATGGCTGTAATTATCATTTGCGACTTCCCTTGTTGCCTGATGCAGCAGACTGATCGGACGCGTCAGCTGTTTGGCCATCAGGAACATACCTGCCAGATTGACAACCGCAATGGATAGCAGAAATGCCAGCAGCAGCGTATGAATATCTGATGACAGCAGGTTCATGTCCTGACGCAAAAAGAGCGCGTACTGCTGACCATCCACTTCAAACGGAACACCAACCGTATTATCCAGCCGGTTAGAGAAATGACTGGTCATAAAAAAGGACAGCCCGGATGTTTCCCCTGTATAGGTTTGCTGATCTGTCATCACCTGCTCCGCCTGCTCAGTTAGTGTAAGATCCTCAAACGGTTCACCAAAAGTCGTGAGCTGCTGATTCGAATCAAGCAGCGCAATCTGATAGCCGAGATTAGCCACTGAAGTTAAAAATGGCTCCAGCGCAGCAGTATCCCCGTGCATCTGCTCAAGTGTGACAGCAACCTCCTGCGCACGCTCCAGGTTTTGGTCAATTGTTTCCTGCTTCGTAAAAGATACATAATACACGTTCGTTAAAATGACGCCAAGCACAATACTCAGAATTAAAAACAATAAACTCGTCTGTATAAATTGCCGGTAAAGTGTCTTCATCCCGTCACCTCTAACCGGTAGCCAATGCCGCGAACCGTCTGAATCTCGATTATTGCACCGTATTGATTCAGCCGCTCACGCAGACGGGTAATGTGGGTGTTCAATGAAAATTCATGTTTCCCTTCTTCATCCCCCCACACCTCTCTCAGAATAACAGACCTTGGAATTGTCCGTCCGGATGAATGAGCTAACACAGCCAGAATATCGAATTCCTTCATTGGAATGATCAGCGTTTCATCATTTATGGTGACGTCATACGTTGACCTGTCGAGTACGACGTTTGCAAGCTGAATTTTATTACGCTGCGCTTTTCCATACCGCCGTAAAATCGCATGCAGCCGGAACAGCAATTCCTTTGGTTCAAAAGGTTTCACAAGGTAATCCTCTGATCCTGCAAGAAAACCTTCCTCTTTATCCTCGAGCTGCCCTTTTGCTGTCACGAGAATTACCGGAATATCCAGGTCCTCAGACAAAATCCGTGTCAGCTCAAAGCCGGTCATCCCGGGCATCATTACATCCACAATCGCTGCACTGACCTCTTCATCCTCAAGATAAGAGAGTGCCTCCTGCGCATCCTTTGCGAGAACCGCTTCATAGCCGGCCTGCTGCAGTTGAATGGCAATGAGCTGCCGGATATGAAGTTCATCATCTACTACTAAAATGCGCATGAAGCTCGCTCCCTTTTATACGTTAGTCGTCTTTTCCTTTTCAAAAAACAGAATCAGTGCCGGCAGTAACACACCTCGCACAAGAAATGTATCAATTAAAATCCCAATCGCGACAATAAAGCCAAAAACAAATAAATCAGCAATCGGCATTGTCATTAATGCAGCAAATGTAGCCGCCAATATCACACCAGCTGATGAAATCACACCGCCAGTTGATGCAATTGAACGTTTTAAAGCTGGCAAAATCGCATCCTTCTGACGTTCTTCTATAAAACGTGACACCAATATAATATTATAGTCGATTCCAAGCGCCACCAGGAAAATGAATGCATATAGCGGCACACGTGTACTGATCGCCTCGTAGCCAAATAAAACATTAACTGCAAAAATTCCAATCCCAAGCGCTGCCGTAAATGACAGCAGAATCGTTGCCATCATATAAAGCGGCATTTTCCATGAGCGTGTCATGAAAAATAACAGTACGATAATTAACAATGTTTCTGCAATCACAATTTTAATAATATCCTGATTGTTTACATTCTGCTCATCTATTAATTTCGGCGTCATGCCTGACCAATAGACGTCAGCATGCTCAAATCCACTTGTTTCATCTCTCATCTTTTCAACAGCAGCCATTGCCTCTATTGTATAAGGATTCAATGACAGCGTAACAGAATAACTAACGGCTGAACCATCCTCTGTTCCATTTGCCTGACGGAATGAAGCAATTGTATCCTCATTTGCCAGAAATTCTTCAAACGACATACGCGCATCTTCACTTAACCCTTCTTCCCCCTCCATTACAACCGTCATCGGAGCCAGCTGACCTTTATCAAACTGAGACTCTACAATTTCATAGCCGGCCCGGGAAGGTAAATTCTCGGGGAATGATTTGACCATATCAAACTCATATTCGAGGTTAAATAGATTCAGTGAAGCGACGACCAGTAATGCCAGCACCGCTCCGCCTGACACATAGGGTCTGCGCGTAACCAGTTCAGCAATGCGTGCCCACAACCCTTTTTCCTGCTTCGGCTGTCTGCCGTAATGCGGTACTTTTGGCCAGAAGGCTTTACGGCCAAACAAGGTAAATAAGGCCGGTACCAGTGTAATTGACGCTAAAATAATCACCACAAGCGCGGTACTGAATACAGGTGCAAAGTTCTGATAGTCATGGAAATCCGCCATGAACAGAACAAGCATCGCAGCCAGTACCGTTGCCCCGGCAAAGAAAACCGGCTTTCCTGTCGCTCTCATCGCGACCGCCATCGCTGTATGCTTATTCTCATGCTGGTAAAGCTCTTCTTTAAAACGTGAGAAGACAAACAGAGAATAATCTGTTACTGCAGCAAACAGCAGAATACTCATAATTGAAGTCGTTGCATTGTTAATCTCAAGACCGCCTGCTCCAAGCAGCCCGATCAGCTGGTTTGTGACCTGATAGACGATCGCTGTTCCAAGCAGCGGAATAACCGCAAGCAACGGTGAACGGTAGATTAAAATAAGTAGAACTAAGATAATCCCGATTGTCGCAAGCAGTAAAACAAAATCAGCTTCCTCAAACAATTTTAACGTATCACCTGCGATCCCTGCAGGTCCTGTCACATAAAAATCAAAAACGTTCTGCTCTTCCCCATATGTCTGACCAATCGAGAGAATCTCATCATTAATCTCGCTGTACTTATCACTCCCAATTCCCGGCTCAAGCTCGATCGGGAAGATAAATGTCTGACTGTCTTCCGAGAAGAAGCCTTCCAGTGCCTGGGGTGGAAGGACGGATAGATCCATGATTTCCTGAACCCCGGTCAGGTCTGCCTCCTTGATCTCATCAAGTACCGCCTGCACATCTGAAACCTGTATCTCTTCACCGGCATCAAATACAAGAATTCCGGGTGTGGCCTGGTCATCAGGGAACAGTTCTGCCACTTTGTTTTCTGCTATGATACTTTGCGCGTCATCCGGAAGCGATTGAAAGCTTGCACTCCGGTATTCAGATGCAGCCGGCCCCGCACTTAATACGACTGCAAGCACTACCCATGTGATCAATGTGGTCCACATTCCTTTTCGTGTAGACACGAAATCAGTGATTGGTTGTAAAATCTTATTCATCTTGTCACTTCCTTTTTCGTCTTCACAGGGAAGTCTACAGGTCGAATATAAACGCAATATAAACTACCTGAAAAAAGATCAGTATTTGTAACTGGTGACAGATTTCCTATACAATTGCACTAAATGATTGACTTCATGTTAAGGAGAGAAACACATGAACTTTGAACAATTTGCAAAAGAACGCTTTCAGGGAAATCTTTATACTTTTATAAAAGAAGCACTGGATTTTTATCAGATGAAATCCCATATAGATCAGGAAGAAGAGCCCCACCTCTACCTCGACTCTATTGCAGAGGAAAACATGTTAACGAGACTGGTTGTGGCGACAGGAGAATACGCAGATATTGAGTTAGCTTTTGAAGGCAGAGTAACAAGAAATTATTGAAAAGCTGATTGGTTTTTTATTAAAAAGGAGATGGGTGCTATTACTTCGATTTCGATCATCAGACACGGGGAAACAGACTGGAACACAGAAGGACGACTTCAGGGTGCAACGGATATTCCAATCAATGAAACCGGGGTACTGCAGGCACAGCAATGCGGCCAGTTTTTAAAAATTGGACAATGGGATGTACTGATTACAAGTCCGCTTCAAAGAGCAAAAAAGACTGCAGAGATTATGAATGAGGATCTGCATCTCCCACTGGTTGTGATGGATGAATTTTCAGAGCGGTATTTCGGGGATGCAGAAGGTATGACGCGCGAGGAAAGAATGGCTGCATATCCTGATAAGGCATATCCAAATCAGGAAACGGCCGATATGCTGCAGGAGCGGATATTGAAAGGACTTCAGCAAATTAATGAGAACTATCCGGATAAAAATGTCCTGCTCGTTGCCCACGGAGCAGTGATCGGTGCAATTCTCTCTATGCTTTCAGGTGGTGAGATCGGTTCGAGAAAAACGAGATTGATTAACGGCGGGATTACGACGATTGATTTTTCGGAAGATCAGTGGCGGATCAGGGATTATAATCAGGTCGAGCATCTTTCTGAGTTTAGTGAGAAAGGGAGAGTATGAGTTTATCTGATTTTTGAGGGTCAGATAAACTCTATCCTCTGTTCCTGATCCGATAGACCATCAATTGCATTTTCACCATAATAAATTTTTAATCTGCCTTTAACCGGAATCACACTTACAGGATATGAGTGATTGTTTATCATTAGTGTTTTGAAATCGTTGGGATGCTTCTCAATTTCAATCTCATGACCGATAAATGAATAACCATATGGAACTTTCTGATACAACTCAATTAACCAGTCGACCATTTCACTTTGCGTATTCAGTATATGACGAGCGAAAACATCTTCCCAGTTAATTCCAAACAGAAAACCAAAGAATTGATCTTCTTTATGAATGATCAAACTCAATTCATGAATACCGACATTTAAAAAAGTCCCTGACAATATAAACTTAGTATAATAGCCTGTAAAACTACTCTGATGAATCACGTTGTTTTTAATTTGTTGCTCCACCCATTCAAATCCATCAATGTCTTTGCTATATTTAACATGATTAAAACTGCTTCCTTTTTCTATCAGTTCATTTTTTATAGAATCAAAGACTTCCAGGAGTTGCCTGGAATGATTAAAGACGATCCCAATGTTTATATATCCACCTGTCCCCAAATGGTTTTCACCTCTTACTATATTAATTTTTGATAGATAGCATTAATTTCTACAATCATGATAGGCGGTGAACCCAAAATGAAACTTCCTGATGGCGTAACTGGTTTTTACGATTCAATAACCAGTCCACTGCCACAAGTAGATGTAAAGACCTTCAAAAAACAATGTTTTGATTTTGTATTTCACAACAATGGTAAGCTAATTGATTTACAGTCGTCTCACTACCCTTCAAATTTTCATTATGCCTATGTTGAAGTTGCTCGACAACATTTTTATATCTTACTTAATCAACATTATCCATATCTTGCATGTGCTTCGGCAATCGAATACAGGAATATAGTGTTTATGGACCAGCCTGATGTCCATCAGTCATTCTCTTTATTTTATCAAATACTGGACACAGACAATTTAAATAGCAGGTATGATCAGCAACTTTTACAACAATGGAATCTGAAAAAGTCTGAAGTTAAGCAGGTTGCCTATTGGAATCCTGCTACAATCGGTCAGATTGTTTTTAATCACTGGGATTAATGAACCTGCAACTCAATAACCACCTACTCAACTATTTATTTCCAACACCTATATATATCAGGTTATCACCACAAGGTTAGCACACCGATCATTATATTGATGGTACTGTATTTGACCTATAGGATTTTGTCGGTGGTTTATCATAAGAAAGTAATAAGGATGCCTTAGTAAATAACATCCCTTAATGAATTTAATAGATCATATAAAAAGCCGCATCATTTAATTGAACGATGCGGCTCCCTTACTATGATTTTTTAACTCTAAACACCGAAATCTGCTCCTGAAGATCAACCGCCATTTTCGATAGAACGGCTGCAGATGAACTGATTTCCTCCATTGAAGCAAGCTGCTCTTCTGCTGAGGCTGCTACTGTTTGTGAGTGGTCGCTGTTTTGCTGTGAAATCGTGGTGATCTCACGGATTGCCCCGTTCACATTAATCGTATGTTCAGATACTTCTTTTGCGAATCCATTCATGGATGTAATGCTTTCGCGGATGTTTTCCATCGATTCCATGATCTCACTGAAGTTGGTTCTCGTATGCTGGATCAATGAAAGACCCGCGTCAACGTCCTGTGTAACCTGATCAAATGATGCGGTCGACTGGGCAATATCAGATTGGATATCAGTAATTAATTGATTGATCTGCGCTGATGACTGCTGTGATTCTTCTGCCAGCTTTCTTACTTCATCTGCTACAACAGCGAACCCTTTTCCATGCTCCCCTGCTCTTGCAGCTTCAATGGCAGCATTTAATGCAAGCAGGTTCGTCTGGTCAGCGATATTAGAAATCACCTGGGAGATCTCGCTGATTTGCTTGGATCTTTCAGCAAGTGAACGAACAACTTTGCTATTTTGTGAGACGGAATGATGGATCTCATTCATCTGCTCAGATGTCTTTTCCACCATCTGATCCCCTTCACGCGACTTATCTGTCGCATGACTGCTCTTATTTGAAATATCTGCAGAGCTTGCTGCAATCGACTGGACGCCTTTTGTCACATCAGTCATCATCTGTTCTGCTTTACTCACACTGTCTGACTGATCCTCAGCACCTGTAGCAACTTCCTGTATTGTATGTGAAATCACTTCTGTTGCCAAACTTGTTTCCTCAGAGCTTGCATTCAGCTCTTCAGAAGCAGCAGCGACCTGTTCAGAAATCTGAGAAACTTCAAGTACCATACCAGCCAGGTTGCTTCTCATTTTATTGTAGCTCTCAGCAAGATCAGTCAGTTCATCTTTTCCGTTATCAGTCACATCCTGCGTAAAGTCACCTTCCCCGGCCATTTTGATCGCTCCTGCTACAGTACTCAGCCGCTTCTTCAAACGGCGGCTAAATAAATAAACCGTAATTATTACGAGTACAAGGATGATTCCAACCACTATAGCGAGCGTTTTCAAAAATGTTGAGATTGTTTCATCAATCAGCTTTTGAGGAGCACCAACGTAATAAATACCGATCGTCTCTCCCCCCGCATTAACAAGCGGCATATAAGCACTCTGATAAATGTTTCCGGCAGCGTTTGCCTCACCATAATATGTCTGACTGTTCTCGAGCACTGCGTTAGCCACGGCATCAGAGACAGTAGTCCCAACCGCCCGCTCTCCATCACTCATGACATTCGTTGCTACACGCGTATTCTGTTGGAAAAAAGTTACCGTATCGCCGGTATCATCCCCGATTTTATCAACAAGATCGTTATTTCCATTAACAAGCAAGTCACCTTTATATAATTGATCATCACGTATTTCCCAGTCTCCTGGATATGCAGCATCTATATAGCTGTAACTCATACTTAAATCGTGTGCGGCTTTTTCAATTGCAAATGTCTTGATACTCGATGTAATCTGATAAACTGCGAGAACACCAAGGGAAATCGTGACAAACAAAATCGTCCCGATCATTAATGCATTAATTTTGGAACTTAAGCTGAATCTCATTCTCTTTCCACCTATTCATATGTATTTAAAGCTATTATCGTCAGATGGTAATATTTTTTGAATGGTAAATTCCACTAAGTGAAAAAAATTTCCTTCACACTCCAATCCTGTCGAATTAAAATTCAGATGCCGATCCGGCGCATGAAACGACTATTTTTCAAAAAACCCTTGACCTTATCCGACATTTCTAATAATATAAAACAGAAATTTATGAACAATTTTTGAACTTTCTTTAGAGCCCCTCAAATCTCAGCCTGATATGAATAGCGATCCTGTTCCGCTGCCAGCTGAAAATTGAAAGCGCTTTAAGGATCATAGTGGTTATATACAGCGAACCTGTATGTTTAGCTACCGTCACACTTTTCCGGGCACTATTGCCAGGAAATCGTTGTGGCGTTTTTTAATGTCAAAAAAAGATTAAAGGAGTTTGAAAGATGAAGAAGACAAAAAACCGTTGGCTCATCGCTTTATCAGCTGTAGGGATCCATATCTCAATCGGCTCAGTCTACGCCTGGAGTAATTTTACAAATCCGCTCATTGATGAATTTGGCTGGAGCTCGAGTCAGGTGCAGCTTACATTCAGTCTTGCGATTCTCTTCCTAGGACTTTCAGCAGCTTTTATGGGTCACTTTGTTGAAAAGCACGGACCGAGAAAATCAGGGATTGTCGCAGCTGTATTTTTCGGAATTGGTGTAACCGGCTCAGGATTTGCGGTTCAGCTTGGCTCATTACCGCTGCTCTATTTATTCTATGGGGTATTCGGCGGGATCGGACTTGGGGTTGGTTATATCGCCCCTGTTTCCACACTCGTCAAATGGTTCCCTGACCGCCGCGGGCTTGCAACTGGACTTGCCATCATGGGCTTTGGATTCGCAGCAGCGATTGCAAGTCCTGTTATGAACAGTCTGATCACATCCATCGGGATTGCAGGCACGTTTTTCACTCTGGGTATTGTTTATTTTGCTGTGATGTTCCTGTCATCACTTTATCTTGAACGTCCGGCAACTGACTGGGCACCAAAGGGCTTTAACGCTGAGAAGCCGGGCAAAAAGAAAAAAGTACCACAGGATCTTTCTCAGCTCACGGCAAACGAAGCAATTAAAACAAAACGTTTTTATTTCCTATGGCTGATGCTGTTTATTAACGTAACGTGCGGGATCGCTATTTTATCTGCCGCAAAACCACTTGCTGAAGAAAGTATCGGTCTTTCAGTTGAAGAAGCAGCAATTCTTGTCGGTGCGCTTGGTATTTTCAACGGACTCGGCAGAATCGGCTGGGCGTCCGTTTCTGACTTCATTGGCAGAACGAATACATACACAACATTCTTCGTTCTGCAGGCTGCACTATTCTTCATGCTGCCACTGACGTCTGAAGCGATTCTGTTCCAGATCATGCTTGCTGTGATTTACACGTGCTACGGCGGTGGATTCGCATCCATCCCAGCATATATAGGAGACATGTTCGGAACAAAGCAGCTCGGTGCGATTCACGGCTACATTTTGACTGCATGGGCAGCAGCCGGCCTTGCAGGACCATTGTTTGCCGCATGGATCAAGGATACAACAGGAAGCTACGCAAACAGCCTGAACTTCTTTGCAGCACTATTTCTGGTCGCACTTGTCATTTCATTCCTGACGCGAATGGATATTAACAAACTGAAGCGTGAGAACAGCGCGAAGGAAGCAGACAAGCTCGCCGGATAAAAAAATTGGTGTACATTTCTTTTCGGTGCTATCATAATAAATATAAATACAGATAAATAAATGATGAGGGATTGTCGCAACTTTGGGTAAATACGAAGCGGAATTCAGTAACCTTGTAAGAGCATTCAGAAAGCGTCATATGGGTAAAGGCCCAAGCCAGATTAAGACGACATTCTGTAAAAACTGGGCGATCTGTGAAATGGAAGGAAACCTTTCACCAGTTGAAAAGTTCATCGCAGGGGCAAATGAAGGAAAACAGATGCTCCGCGCAGCGAGAACCGAAATGGTCAAAGACCTCTACCAAAAACACAGACCGGTTGAAATGGAAGAACTGGTTGGCGCAAATTTCGTTGATCTGTATGTGGACATCAATATAGAAAAAGATGCAGGCATGTCCATATTCATTTTCGATGAAAACCTTGAAGACAAATTGCGAGAGAAATAATTTCATAGAATGTGGATTGGCACTTGGCAGCGATCCTGTTAAAGACTAACCACCTGGGATTACCGTTCAGACTTGAGCGGTATTTCAGGTGGTTTTTTTAATTCAAAAACAAAAAGGAATGATTTAAATGGGAAAAACACAGCATCCGGGACCGGTAAAAATTTCGAAAAAGCCTGATCCGTCACTCTGGGTCAGCAAAGTCCCGTTCGGCGTCGGCAAAATTAAACCACACCACTTTACAGACACAGCAAAAATCGCATGGAAAAACCGTGATAACCTTGGCTATGCAACATCCATCATTACAAAAGGCGTATGCGATGGCTGTGCGCTTGGCGTATCCGGTCTTTACGACCAGACCTTGAAAGGCCCCCACGTCTGCACAACCCGCCTGAATGTACTCAGACTGAACACCATGCCGGCAGTGAAGCCCGACATTCTGCACGCAGACATTGATGAGCTGCGGAAGTATTCAAGTGCAGAGCTGCGTGAACTCGGACGCATCCCCTATCCATTGATCAGAAGACCGGGCGAGCGGACATTCTCCCGCCTGGACTGGGATGAGGCAATGGATATCATTGCAGCGAAAATGAAAAAGCTTGATCCAAAACAGTATGCATTCTTCCTGACTGCGCGCGGTATTACGAATGAGTCCTACTATGTGGCAGGAAAAGTAGCACGTTTTCTTGGAACAAACCATATCGACAATGCATCAAGAATCTGTCACTCACCGAGTAAAACAGCAATGAAGCGCTCGATTGGCGTAGGTGCAAGCACATCTAACTATCTTGACTGGATCGGAACAGACGTCCTGTTATTCTGGGGAAGCGTTGCATCAAACTCGTCACCTGTATCAACGAAATACATGCTTGCAGCGAAGAAAAAAGGCACAAAGATCATTGTTGTTAACCCGTACCGTGAGCCTGCAATGGACAATTACTGGGTGCCTTCGAATATGGAATCGGCGATGTTTGGAACAAAAATTGCAGACGACTTTTATCAGGTCAATATCGGCGGAGACATCGCCTTTATGCACGGGATCATGAAGCACTGGTTTGAAATGGAGCAGGAAAAAGAAGGCTCAGCAATTAACCACTCGTTCGTCCAGGAGCATGTGAATGGGTATGAAGAACTCAAGCAAACAGTGGCGGATCAGTCATGGGAAGACATCATTGAATCATCAGGTGTGCCAAAAGAGCGAATTATTGAGCTTTCAACACTGCTCGCCAACAGCAAAAATGCAGTTTATGCATGGGCGCTCGGACTAACGATGCACTCTTTTGCAACAGATAACATTTCACAGGTGGCAAACCTTGCCCTGCTGCGCGGTCATCTTGGACGCGAGTATGCCGGTCTAATGCCATTCCGTGGACACTCATCTGTTCAGGGCAGCGGTGAAATGGGCGCTGATCCTTTCGTACTGCCGGGCAGCGACTTTAACGATGCGAACATTGAGCGCATGGAAAAACTATGGAACTTTGACATTCCGAAATGGCAGGGTGATATTGTCGGCGTTACGCTTGAAAATGCCGTACTGCCTGAGGATCACGAGCGTAAAATCAAGCTCTATTATCTATCCGGCGGGAATTTCCTTGAAACAATGCCTGACCCGGATTTTGTTGAACAGGCATTATCAGAACTCGATATCCGCGTGCATCAGGATATCATTTTAAATACAAGTACGCTCGTTGACGCAAAAGAAGCCGTCATCGTCCTCCCTGCCAAAACGCGTTATGAACAGGAAGGCGGCGGAACGAGTACGTCGACTGAACGTATGGTCTACTTCTCACCTGAGCTTGAAGGCAATAAAAATCAGGTGGAGGAAGCGCGCGCTGAATGGAAGATCTATATCGACCTTGCAAAACGCGTGAAGCCTGAAACAGCCCATCTGGTTGACTTTAAAGATGGACAGTCCATCCGCGATGAAATTGCAAAAGCAAACACAAATTATGATGGCGTTCAGCATTTGAAAAAGCAGGGAGATGTATTCCAATGGGGCGGCGCATGGCTGTGTGAAGACGGTATCTGCCCGACCCCTGACGGTAAAGGGAATCTGATCTCTGTTGATATTCCTGATCTCGGCAAAAAAGACGGACAGTTTGTCGTCACATCACGCCGTGGAAAGCAGTTCAACTCAATGGTGTATAAAGAAAAGGATCCGTTTAACAATGCGGGACGCTATGACGTACTGATGAACGCTGAGGACGGAAGAAGGCTCAGCATTGCTGAAGGCGAAGGCATTGTTGTCTACAATGGATTCGGCGTATTCCAGGGCCGTGCGAAGTTCGTTGATATTGCAAAAGGAAATCTTGAAGTGCACTTCCCTGAAGGTAACTTCCTGCTTCCACGCGGACGCTATGAAAAGTACGCAGGAATTCCTGATTACAATATTACCGTAACGGTTGAAAAGGCTGAGCGTTTCAACGCTCGCAAGGATACTCAGTATCTTGAAAAACGCATTGACGACCTTGAAACAGAAGCTAACTAACGAGGTGATCACGGTGAATGAAGAAGTGATGGAGCAGAGAACGATCATCCGTTATGACGGTGAATCGCTGAGTGAAACAGATGATCAGATCGCAACCGAATACGCAATGACGATCTATGTGAACGGTGAGGAATTCGCGACAATGGTCTGCACCCCCTCACACCTTGAGGAGCTGGTCATCGGATTTCTCGCTTCAGAAGGCATGATCAGAAGAGTGGATGAAATTGAGTCGCTTGAGATCAATGAGGATCGCGGTTTTGCATACGCTGAGCTTGTGAATAAAACCCCTGCCGGCAAAGAATTCCACTCGAAGCGATTTATCGGCTCATGCTGCGGCAAAAGTAGACAGTTTTATTTCCAGAATGACGTGAAAACAGCTAAAACGATTGCTAAAAAATCTACCATTCCGGTTAGAAACTGTCTGAGTCTCATGAAAAAAATGCAGGAAAGCTCTACGGATTTTCAAAAGACAGGCGGGCTGCATAACGCGGCCCTCTGCACAACAGATGATATCGTCATCGCCCACTCTGATATCGGGCGCCACAATGCACTTGATAAGATCTATGGTCACTGCCTGAAAAACCGGATTCCGCTAAAGGGCAAAGTCATTGTCTTCAGCGGAAGGATCTCATCTGAGGTGCTGCTGAAGGTTTCTAAAATCGGTGTCGGGATCGTGCTGTCAAAATCAGCGCCTACTACGCTTGCGATTGAGCTTGCACATGATCTTGGGATAACGGCGTGCGGGTTTATCAGAGGGAACAGTTTGAATATTTATAGTCATGCTGACAGGATTACGGAGTGAGATGTTAAATTTTTCTGGATAAAAAGATACAAAAATATCCGCATCATTCGACTGAATGGTACGGGTATTTTTGATTTCATGGGTAATGTCAATTTACTTTTACTGTTACATGTGCCGCCTCGAGCCGATCTGCCTTCCTCGAAAACACATGCCACAACAGCACATTACATAATAAGACCAATGCCACTAAAATACCAACGCTCAAATCATACACATACATACCTTCTGCAGAGAAAATCGCCTCTCTGAAGCCGTAAATCACGTAGGTCATTGGCAGATATGGGTTGATTGCTTCGAAAAATGGTGCTGTCAGTTCTCTTGGGAACATAGCGCCGCTTGCTGCCAGCTGCACAACAAGTCCAACCATTGCGATAAAACGCCCCGGATTTCCAAGTCCCACGACGAGCAGTGTGACAAGGAACATATAAGCCAGAGACGAAACAATTGAGATCGCAATAAAGAGGCCGATATGATCAATTTCAAGACCAAGTCCGTATATCACGATCGCATCAAGAATCAGTGCACTCATGATCGCCTGCACAGCTGCAATACTTGCTTTACTCAACCAGAACTCCCTGCCGGATGCCGGAAGAATCTTAGCCTGACCGAGCGGGAAGATCATATTGAATGCAAGTGCAGCTATAAAAAGGCCGATTGACAGGAAGTTTGGTGCGAGTGCGTGTCCATAGTTTGGAACATCAGATACTTTTTCAACAGAAGTTTCTGCAGGTGCTGCCATCATTGCATACGTCTGATCATCTGCATGGACGCTGCCTGCTTCCTCTGCTCCATCCAGCAGCTTTGCAGCCAGTTCTGCTGTTCCACTGCTGAGTTCAGACAGTCCTTCACCAAGATCCTGCGATCCATCTGTGAGCCTTGTTGCCCCATCAGAGAGATCTGCTGCGCCTGATGAAAGTGCCGTTGAACCCTCTGTGAGTGCAGGTGTATTGTTTGCAAGCTCACCAATGCCTGATGCCAGTCTGTCTGATCCATCAACCAGTGCACCGGTATTTTGATTCAATTCAGTTGAGCCTTCAGCAAGCTGCTGCACGCCACTGCTTAATTCACCGGATTTCCCGTTCAGTGCCTGCGCACCTGATGCAAGTTCAGCAGCGCCGTTATTGATTTCTTCCACAGCCTGCGTATAAGCAGCGGTTCCTTCTTTTAATGTTTCCGCACCGGTTGCAAGTGTACCCGTCCCATCTGCCAGCTGGACCAATGAATTATTCAGGGCCCCAGCCCCATCAGCTGCCTGATTAAAACCATTGATTAATGCAGGAATCTGATTAGCAAAATCGCTTAGTCCCGCTCTCAGGTCAGATCCACTTGAAGCAATCCCACTAATGCTATTTTCAAGAGATTCAGCACCAGGGAGCAGCTGCTGGTTAAGTGCAGCCATCTGATCTGATAGTGCGGCTGCCTGCTCCATATCTCCTACTTTAATTGCCTGGCTCAGTGCTGTGGACAGCTCCTGCATTTGCGTAAGACCGTCTGTCAGATTACTGCTTCCCTCTGACAGCTGATACATGCCATCCTGTAATTCGCCTATGCCATCAACAAGCGATGATAGTCCTTGCCTGTCAGTTAGAGCAGATGCCTGTTGGCGCATTTCCTCAAGTCCTGCTGCAAGCGGTGCACTGCCCTCCTGCTGTGCTCTGTTTATATTTTCATCGACTGCATTCACACCGGCTGCGACATCATTTGCTCCACTCACGAGTGACGTAGACTTTTCATTCAGCTGAGAAGTTCCTTCAGATAGTCCACCGGCACCTTCTGCAACCTGCGCAACGCCTGCTGTATAAGCTGAGGTACCTTCCTGAAGACTTGCAGCACCCGTAGCAAGCGCCCCTGTCCCATCAGCAAACTGATGAATGCCATCTGTGAGATCTGCTGCACCAGTGTTCAACTGATTCACACCATCAGCAAACTGCTTCAAACCAACATTTAACTCACTTGCACCATCCTGAAATGTCAGCGTCCCGTCAGTCAGTTTCGCGAGCTGCTTTGTCAGTTCAGCAGCACCGTCTTTCGCTGTATTGGTGCCGTCCTCAAGCTGACCTGACCCATCAGCTGCTTCCGCCAGCCCATTACCGAGCCCACTGATTTGATCAAACAGCACCTTCACGTAGCTTTCAGTCACACGGTCTGAAATGCTTTGATTCAGACTGTCTGCCGCATTGCTGCTGATACTTTCAATAAAATAATTACGCCCAGGATTAATTTTATAGTTCAACTTCATTTTTTCAGGCTCGTCATCCATTACAGTCGCTGCATTGGATGAAAAGTTCTCCGGAATGACGACCATCATATAATAGTCGTTATCATCAAACCCTTTTTCAGCCTCTGCTTTACTGACAAAGTGCCAGTCAAAGTCTTTATTTGTTTTCAGTTCATCTACGAGATCTTCACCTATCGAGAGTGTAGTCCCCTCAACATCTGCCGGCTGATCCTCATTGACCACTGCAACAGCCATATGATCTGTCTGATTAAATGGGTCCCAAAATGAAGATAAAATGATACCGGCATAAATCACCGGAATAAACATCATGACAATTGCAGTCCCAAGCATCTTCTTATTTTTCAATAAAGACTGCCAGTCATACTTAAACATATTCACTTCGATTCACCTGATTTCTTTTTGTCTTCCGTCAGCTCATTCCAGTCCAGATGCGGCGTCTGCATATCACCAAAGCCCTGTTTGAGCAAATCTTCTCCTGTAATAGAAGAAAAGTATTCAATCAGCTGCTGATCCGCACCATTAAATACATTTCTGATAATCTTTTGACCCCTGCCAGCATTTTCACTGTCATTGAACACCTTCTCAATGAGTCCATGATCAGGAAACATCTTCATCTCACCTTCCATCGCCTCCACAATATCAAGCATTGTGATGGCTGCCGGATCCTTCGCCAGCGTTACGCCGCCTTTTGATCCCGGGACGGATTTGATGATGCCTCTAACGACCAGCTTTCTCATAATCTTTTTTAAATAGGAAGGAGATACCTCCAGCTTTTTACTGACGACATCCGTTGCGACAGGAATCTGCTTCTCCTGTGTGGCAAGCAGGACCAGAATACAGATGGCCTGTTCTACACCGTTTGTTAATTTCATTACAGTCACCTCTTATATAATGTAGATGTTAATTATCTATTATAGATATTATTTATCCACTTTAAAACAAACCGGATCGAATTTCAAGTGGTTCACAGAAGGTTCACGATCTTAATACCACATATGATCAATTTTGTTTCCCTCATTTTAAAATTCATAAAAATATTAAAAACCGGGCAGCGACAATTTGTCACTGCCCGGTTTAGTATGAAAGAGATTGTATCATCATTGGTGACAACTGCTGTCATGACATAAATATTACCTAAGACTCCTGATCTTCAAGACGGTTAAATAAAGATAACATCTGAGCATGTTCACTATAAAATGGTGACAAAACCAGATCCTGATCGGTCATGATGTAGTGAAATAGCTTCATGACTTTAATGTATTCATCTGCAGTTACCTTGGTTGCCTCAAATGAACTTACCATCAGCCACTCGTAATCATTCAGTTCTTTGGCACAGGTTTCAATAAAGGATTTAATATAGTGAAAAGAATCTTTTCTGTCTGAGGTATGATCATTGATCCACATACTAAAATATGTGTCAGGCTTTACTTGTTCATTTATAAATGTAAAAAAGTGCTGAGGAAGCTCTTCAGTGCTGATATTATGATGAAAGAAATGAACATATTTTTCAATCTTACTTTTCGGAAGCAGGTTTTTTAACTCACTAAAAACATTTGAGTAATTTATGTATTGGTCTATGATAATGCAATGAACATTTTGTTCTACTTTTGAATGGATGAATTTAATCGTATTTTTATAAAATGCCTCATTGCTGCTATAATGATACATTACATAACCATCTTTTCTGGATTTCAAATAAGAAAACCCATCATGCGTTATATGTACCGTTTTTTTCGAGGCGGAGCTGAAGTCACCAAAATAGATATAGTCAGTAAAAAACCTCAGAAAGTTAAAGCCTAATACTTTTGCGATATTCTCAGCAACTGATGGACTGGGGTCGCGCAAACCATTTTCAAGCTGAGAATAATAAGACCGATCAATGAAAGATTTATCTGCAACCTTTTGTTGAGTAAGCTCTTTAGATTTCCTAAGTTCGATCAACCATTTCCGCTTCATTCTATCCCAAATCCCCTAACCATTAAAAAGTCCGTTTCCGTCATTCATTCCCTCATCTCCAATAAAACATACGGCTACTTCCATCCTGATTAAAACCCTCATGATATTTGTCTTATTCAAGTACGCTTACAAACATTTAATAATATTTTATTAAATCACAAAAACGCACATGATTGATTGAATGTGGCAAATAGAAACATTAAAAATTGATTGTTACAAATTGCCACATAATTCTGTAAAAATTTGTAGAATGTTGAAAGAAGAAAATCTAAAATTAGGAAAATAGATATATTGAAATATAAGTATGTGCTCTATCAAAAAGATCTATTGAAGATTTATAACTTTATCTCCACACATGCTTTGAGCTGGTATCCACTCTACTTGTATCTGTTCTTCCGCTTTTCATTATTAAGTCTAACTTTTAAGGAGCTAATGACATGAACAAATCGGAAAGTGAATTAGAGGTTAATATTCTTTATAAACGCGAGGCCATGATCAAGAGCGGCATATTAAGAGGTCTCTTGCACACAGAAACCCTGAAGCTAAGTCGGGAGCTGGATCAATTAATTTATGAATCCCAAAAGAGAAAACAGCGAACGTCTAGCCGTAAAACAATGTAGTACATATCAATGATGATATAGAAAAGCCATCGAAAAGAATCTTCGATGGCTTTGTTTTTGAAACATTTTTTGTGTCAGGTACAATTCTTACACGATTTTGTTTGGTTATATAAATGAATAAAATTCGGTGAGAATGGTGTTTACCACGGTATTGCTATTGTTATCGTTATGCTAGCAGGGTTACGGAGTGAGACCTCGTGTTGACCCAGTCTATTCATTTTTATTAAATGCTTTTTGATAATACGCTCTTAACTCAGTGGCATTCTCTTTCCATTCCACTGGATGCCCGTTAATAATTTGATCAAATACGTCCAGGCAGCGATGCCATCCTGCAGCAGTATTAACTGCCCAGGCACTGTCATCAAAAGTATGAATAAAAGTCATTTGGGAACCGTTCTCTTTTTGTTCTAAAGAGATCCTTATCAGATCCCCTTCTTCATTAAAACCAAAAAGTACCGGCTCTTCTATTTCTGTAATAACGCCTTTGTAAGTTGTTCCTTCTCCATCATCGAAGCCAATTTCACCACCAGGTTTGAGATCCATCTCCCCTGTGGCAAATGGATACCACTGAGCAAAATCATCAGGCGTGGTAAGGATACGAAAAACTTCCGATATATTTTGAGAAAAAGCTCGTTCAAATTTTATAACATAGCGACCATCTGATTCATGTAAAGTGCCGTATTCGTTCATATTAAAATCCCCCTTGTTTGCCTAATCATCTTTAAAATTATCATTCTCTCATGTTCAAATTTTTACTCTTCATTCGCTCAGCCATTTTACTCGATTCCGGATTTCCTTCATTCTGCAATTGCATAATGATGTTTTCGTAATCATCTTTATTTCTGTTTTGGCTCATTTTATAGGCAGCTTGTATTTCATTTACCTGAACCTTAAAGCCTACAATTCCTTTTAATTCTTTTTCCAATAATGAAGGAGAAAGCGTATCCCATAAGACAGGATCCGGACGATGTTTTTCATATTTTTGAAGTAAATAGGTCAGGTCATCTTTTAATTCTTTTTCTTCTAATATATATGCTTTACCATATACATGGACAGACTGATAATTCCATGTGGGCACATTTTCTTTTTCATACCATGATGATGAGATATAAGCATGAGGTCCCTGAAAAGTTATCAGGACGTCTTCACAGGTTTTGAATGTTTTCCATTGAGGGTTCCCATAAGCCATATGCCCTGTAATATAATACTTATTTTCTTTTTTGCATAACTGCATTGGTAAATGTGTTGCGATAGGTTTGCCCTTTTTTGTGGTTATAAGCGTTCCAAATGAATGTTCTCTAATAAATGCTTCTATTTCACTGAAGTCATTAACCTTAAAGTGTTTTGGAATATACATATGACATCACCACCTTTCGAATTATCATTAAAGATCCTTCACCATAATCAGGTCAGTCTGCTCCTCATCACCCATAAAGAAGGAGTGACTTCCCGCTATTACAAATCCCTTTTTCTTATAAAAGCCAATTGCGTTTTTATTTTCTTCCCAGACTCCCAGCCAAATCTTTTCTTTATTTTGATCGCTGGCTATTTCAAATGCCTGATCAAGCAATTGTTTTCCAAGCCCGGCTTTCTGAAACTTTTTCTTTATATAAATTCTTTCAACTTCAAGCGATTCAGCACCCATATTTTCTGTTTGTGCGTCCTGAACATTTACTTTTAAATAACCAGCTATTTCATAATCATAATATACGAAATAGAACTGTGAAAACTGATTATCTAATTCAGTTTTTAACTGATTTATTTGATAGGCACGCTTTAAATATGATTTTAATTGATCTGGAGAATTTTGTTCTTTGAATGTTTCAGTAAATGTCTCAATGCTAACTTTCTGAAGTTCATGTAAATCGTCCATCGTACATTCTCTTATCATAGTAGCCATTTTAAATTCAACACTTCCTGTCATGGATTAATAGTTTCGTTTATTGCCTTTCTTAACGAAATCCC
This sequence comes from Jeotgalibacillus malaysiensis, assembly GCF_044789845.1. Lineage (NCBI taxonomy): Bacteria > Bacillati > Bacillota > Bacilli > Caryophanales > Caryophanaceae > Jeotgalibacillus > Jeotgalibacillus malaysiensis. The sequence goes on along the minus strand of NZ_CP085252.1, from coordinate 893,975 downwards.
AGTCTTTTTCAACATTTTTTCTAATTCGCTGCAATAGTTTTTGTACGGCTTCTACTTCATCATCTGACAATCCATTCAACGCCATGTTCTCAGAATACTCATTCTCATTCTTTATAAATGGATAGATCGTATTTCCTTTGTCTGTGGGATAAAGTCTCTTAATCTTTTTATTATGTTCATCTTCTCTTTTTTCAACAAACCCATTATCAACAAGTTTTTGAACTGCACGATTTGCAGTAGAACGGTCCACCTTGATCATTTCTATGATCTGTTCCTGAATAACACCAGGGTTTTCACATATTCTAATCAGGTACAAATATTGACCTTTTGTCAGATCATATTCCTTGAATTCAATGTTGCTGATAGAATCTAAAGCCCGGGCAATCATTCCTATTTCACGTAAAATTTCTGTCATAAGGGCCTCCTTTTTTATTGCATATACAATATTTTTCTATACATTTAATTTAAATTATATTTATTGCATTTGCAATAAAAAATAAAGATTTATTTTATATTACAAATGATGAATCATCCATATAAAAAGATAAAAAAAACGAATCTGAGATCAACCCAGATTCGTTCTTACTTATTGTTTGATAACACCCTTCATTGACACTTCTCCTGTATCCATCCTAAGACTAATATTCTTAAGGGATTCATCAGGAAATTGGAGACTTGTTAATGCATATTCTCCATCATTCAAAAGTAATTCCACTGAAAATGTGTCAATAACCATAGTGAGTTGAAGGTCTGTCATATCTCTGAAGAATAATTCCTGATCTTTTGAAAACAGTTCTGAGAAATTGACTTCTCCTGACTTCGAACGCTTAAGAGAGAGTTTCTGCTCGTTAAAATTGAACTGAATGACAGTATATGTCTGATCAGAATAATTCAATGAGATTTGGAGTTCTCCACTGTTTGGACATTGTGTATTCAAGGCCAAATATATCGGCCCCTTTTCAACATCAATGTTCAGCCCGCTTGAACCTACAGTTTTTTCGATCTGATTTGTATGATTGAACCAGGTATCAAGTTCTTCCGGGAAATGCTGAATCAGCTTTGTATTTCCTTCGATTTCCTTTAAAGTCAGTTCACGCGGCAGTGTCATCTGACTTCTCCAGCCTTCAGTTGGAACCTGATTTGCATAACGCCAATTACTCATCCACCCGATCAGAATTCTGCGATTGTCTTCTTCCGGAATGTCTGAAAATGTGACACCTGCATATTGATCCCGTCCATCATCCAGCCACTTTGCTTCACTATGTTCTGAGATAAATGCTTTTCCGTCAAACCACCCTGTAAAATACTGCGTGCGGGATCCATAAGCAAGTCCATCACCGTCACCAATACTGACAATCATGACCCACTTTACTTCTTGTGTTCCTTCAATTTTCAGAGCAAACAAGTCCGGACATTCCCACACGCCTTCATGTGAACCGATATTTGTACCAAACTCACTTTCAAATACCCAACTGATTAAGTTTTGTGATGAGTAGATGGAGATGGTCTGACCTGTAGCCAGTACCATCACCCATTTATCAGACTCATCGTGCCAAAATACCTTCGGATCTCTGAAATCCGGATTCGACGGATGGCTCAGCACGGGATTTCCTTCGTACTTTATCCATGTTCTGCCCGAATCTGTGCTGTATGCAAGACTCTGGGACTGAACAATTCCTGAATCTGTTTCTTTGTGATGCGTAAAGATCGCAACAAGCCCTGGTCCATCATTGAAGAAACCAGTCGTATTGTGCCAATCCACTACTGCACTTCCGGAGAAAATTGTGCCATGATGATCAGGGTACAATGCAATCGGCAGCTCTTCCCAGTCAATCAGGTTGCGGCTTACTGCATGTCCCCAGTGCATTGGCCCCCAAGTAGTGCCATTAGGGTGATACTGATAAAACAGATGGTATTCATTGTTGAAAAACACAAGCCCGTTAGGATCATTCATCCAGTTTTTTTCAGGCGCATAATGCAGGTAAGGTCTTGAGGGATTCACTTTAGTCAAACTCATGCTCCTCCCTCCGTATGTTGATCGAAGCCTCGCTGCTTAATTTCCAGCCAATCTGATAAGCCCAGTCTTTCCAGTTCAGCGAGATACTCTTCCCACTCATCTTCAACCATTCCGTTAGTGATCCATTCTGCACGTTTTCGCTCTACATAAGGAATCAGATCTGCTTCCACTTCAGCCAGACGCTCAAGATCTTCTGCAGGGAAGAATACTTTTGGATAGATGTTATCAGCAGTCATATCCGGCACCATTACTTCTTTCATCAGGTCAAGTCTCCACGCTGCATCTTCAGGTTTCGTTGTTACACTTCCATAATACTCATCCAAAATCGCAAGCGGTCCGCCAATTGAAGTTTCTTCTCTTAATTCCACAGGCGCAGTTCCTTCAAGTGGTAAATGCTTTAACATAGATGCTGCTTCATCATATTCGAAAATGTTCTGCTTTTCAGTGTCACCATATGTTCCCCAGTTGTTTTGGACAGACTGTGTTGGATCATAGAGCTGATCAATCCATTTAGCTGTCAGTTCCAGGTTTTGATTCGCACTTGTTATGACCATTTTCGCTCTGTCAAAGCCCATACCGTTTGTGCGGGCAACGTTCTTTTGACCATCCGGCCCTTCAAGAGCAGGCATTAATGTGTACTGGTCATTCATGCCGGTAATATTTCCTTTATCCCAGGTAAAATAGAGCCCGTAGCGATTTTCTCTTCCTTTTGCAAGATACGTATTCCAGTCCTGTTCAAAAGCTTCTACATCCATCAGGCCTTCTTCATATAGCTCATTGAAAAACTTCATTGCTTCTTTATAACCTTCGTCAGCAGCTGTTAATTTCACCTCTCCATCATTCGTTACAACAGTATGGTCCCAGTTATCTCCAAGACCAAATGATCCGAATAAAAATGACAGATCCTCTCCACCATGATTGATAATGAAAGACATTGGAATGGTCTGTCCATCACCAGCCGGATCGTTATCTCTGAAGGCAATTAACACTTCTTTCAGTTCTTCTGTTGTCTCTGGTACTTCAAGACCCAGTTCATCCAGCCATCCCTGGTTAATCCATGGGAATGCATCAACTGAATGAATACTTTCTTTATCAGCTCCGAGTTCTTCTATCCACGGGAAAGAATAAATGTGACCATCAGGTGCAGTCATCATTGCTTTATATTCAGGCGCCTGCTCAAGTACCGCCTGTAAGTTCGGCATATGTTCTTCGATCAGGTCTTCGACTGCAATAATACTGCCGTCTTCTGCAAGGTTAAGAAGTTCATTGTCACTCAGTGCAGCATTCATAATCGCGTCAGGGTGCTCCCCGCTCGCCATCGCAAGATTCCGTTTCTCTACAAAGGAATCAGACGTATAATTGGTCCATTCAACCTTTACACCTGTTTCCTCCTGCATCCGCTGTAAGATCAGCTTATCGTTCGGATCTTCAGGTGCAATTGGAGAACTCTGAGTCATAAATTTCAGCGTGACTTCTTCCTCTAATGGAAACGTGATATCAGACAGCCCGTAATCTTCAGATGAAGCATTCCCCCCCGAATTACATCCTGATACGATCAGTGCCCCAGCAGCAATCGGCATCATTACTTTCAACATCTTCTTCATTCATAAAACCCCCATTTATATTATTTTAATGACCCGACCATGACACCTTTTTCAAAGTATTTCTGGAAGAACGGGTACATGATTAACAGCGGAAGACTGGCGATCACAATAGATGAGTACTTGATCATTTCTGAAATCCGCTGAAGTTCGGCTCTGGCCATTTGATCGCCAATCATGCCGGGCTGGACTTCGTTTTGTATCAGGATCGATCGTAAGACCAGTTGCAGCGGATACAGCTCTCTGTCTTCGAGATAGATCATTGCATCAAAGTACGCATTCCACTGGCCGATGAATGCGTATAGCGCCAGTACAAAAATGATCGGCTTGGATAATGGAAGAATAATTTTCAGGAAAATCATGAAGTCAGAAGCACCATCTATTCTGGCAGCCTCTTTTAACTCATTTGGAATCGCCTTGAAATAAGTTCTTGCTAAAATAATGAACCATACTGATATGGCGTTTGGCAGAATGATTGCCCAGACCGTATTCAGCATGCCAAGATCTCTGACAAGAAGGTAGGTTGGAATCAAGCCTCCATTGAAAAACATCGTCACGATGAAAAAGATCATAATGGTTTTTTTGCCGACCAGACCATCCTGCGATAGCGTATATCCCGCAAGAATACTAACGACTACGGTGACAAACGTAAATCCGGTGGCATATAAAACAGAGTTAAAGAATCCTCTTAAGATGGTGCCATCTGCGAATAACCTTGTATAGCCATCAAGACTAAAATCAGAAAAGCTAAGCATTAGCCCTTTATTTAAAAGGGTGTTTGGCTGGAGAAATGAAGACAGGAATACGTAAAGTAATGGCAGCAATACCAGCAGTGAGACAACAACCAGCAGCACTTTATTAAGCGTTAAAAGTAAGCGGTCACTTTTCGTCAAATTCATTTAATTACCCCTTTCTACATGAGACCTTCGCCTTCATTTAGTTTTTTCACTACACTGTTCACAAAGACTAAAAGGAATACATTGATGACTGCATTGAACAATCCGACTGCAGTTGCAAATGAATAATCTCCCGCCTGGAGTCCAAGCTTATACACATAGGTTGGAATAATTTCAGATGCTGGGATATTCATAGATGTCTGAAGCAAATAAGCTTTTTCAAAACCAATTGCCATAATACCGCCTGCTGCAAGGATGAATAAGACAGCCATAACAGGCTTTAATACCGGTAGATCGATATGCCAGATCCTTCTTAAAAGAGAAGCTCCATCAATTTTCGCTGCGTCATGAAGCTGCGGGTCTACGTTCGCTAAAGCAGCTACATAGATAATGGATGCCCAGCCGGCTCCCTGCCAAATGCCCGATATAATATAAATTGAGCGGAAGGCATCGGGGTCTGACATTAAAGAATAAGTATTTCCTGTCACAAGAGAAACGATAGAATTAATCGGTCCTGTTGGTGAGAGGAATAAAAAAACCATTCCGGAAATGACCACTACTGAAATGAAATGCGGTGCATATAAAATCAGCTGTATGTTTTTTTTAGCCTTAGCTCTCCTGATCTGATTGAGCATTAAAGCTAAAATGATTGGTATTGGAAACCCGAGCAACAATTCAAAGGAGCTCAACTTCAACGTGTTCATAAATATATTTAAGAAGTTTGGTGATGTTAGAAACCCTGTAAAATGCTTCAGACCTACCCATTCACTTCCTAAAATCCCTCTCATAGGGCTGAAATCCTTGAAAGCGATCACCGCACCGTACATCGGGATGTATTTAAAAATGACCGTCAAAATAATGGCCGGGGCGATAAAAAGATAGAGCAGATAATTCTTTTTGATATATTGTAGATTTTTGTTTTTCTTTTTTCCTGGCTGATGATCTGGTCGCTTTGCCGGCTCCTTTTGTTTTTGATGAAACTGTTCTTCCTGTAATTCTCTGGCTGCATTTTGCATTGTATCCCCCCTATTTAGAAAGCGTTTTCATAAGTTGTTTTCAATATAACAGAGAAAAAATAGAGGCTATTTTAAAATCTTTGGAATTTGACTTTCATATTTTTCGGGTTGTTTAAACGAAAAAAAGATCCGCTGAACGGACCTTTACTGGGGAAATAAATAAATATCGTTGGTGTACTTGTTTTGCTCCTGAATACCACTGTCTATTTTACTCACCGCTCGATCGGCAGCTTCTTTTACTTCTGCGTTTTCTATCACAATTTCCTCAAAAAGTGTTTTTACCGCATCACTTAGAAATGGATAAGCTGGTGTGACTGGACGGCTTTTGGAATAAATTTGAGACTGTGTCAGAAAAATATTTTCAGGATACTCAAGAAACTCCGGAAAGGATTGTACGATCGATTGCCGTGCCGGCGGTTCACCAGTTTGATCAACATAGATTCTCATTGCTTCATAATCTGTCATATAGGAAATGAACGTCCATGCTTCATCTGGATATTGCGTATTCGATGATATGCCCATTGACCATCCTCCATTTGGTGCAACTTGTTCAATCCCTTTAGGAAGCGGTGCAATATCAAAGTCTTCTCCGATTTTAAATTCCGGATCCGTTTCTCTAAGCCTGCTTAATTCCCAGGAACCATAAACAGTCATACCAATCTTCCCGTTCTCAAAAGCTCTAGGCGGAAGCTGAACTTCAGCCACATCATGGCGGTGATATAAATCCTTATAAAATGTCAGTGCTTCAATTGATTCAGGAGAATTCAAATATCCATTGGCTGTCGAGCCATCAGGACTGAGTAATTCTCCTCCAAACTGCCAAATGATTGGCGACTTGAAATAAGAAGGCGCTTCTCCTCCGGGAAAACCCTGCGCCGGGTCAATTCCAACGACCCCTTTTTCAGGATCTGTGATTTTCCTGGCAGCTTCCAGCACTTCATTCCACGTCATTGGCTCATGAGGGTTTTTTGACGGAAAAGGTATACCCGCCTCACGGAATAGGTGACGATTATAATACAGCGCCGCCCCAGGCTGTACCAGGGGCATAAGATAGACTTCATCCTGATAGCTTACCCCTTCAAGAAGAGCTGGCGGAAGATCTTTGTCCAGTCGCTCTTCCATCACATCATCTGTTAATGGATGGAGCACGCCAATCCTCGCATAAAGTGCCAGGTTCGGACTGTCAATCAGCATTAAATCAGGCGGCTTTCCTGTTGCTATCTCAGTGCGCAGCTTCATTTCATAATCTCCATACTGAATGGCGTTCATTTCTATATCAATATTCGGATGAGCCCGTTCAAAAGACGCGATCATTAACTCAAATGCCTGATTTTCAGCTACGTTTCCATAGTTTCTCCAGAAAGTTAATATGGTCTGATCACTTGTGTCAGTGACAGGTGTGATCGTCATTTCATTCTCTGAATCTTTATTCAGTAAAACCGTTATACATATACCCAGAACAAGAAGGACTGAAAATAGAATCCCTTTCTTCATATCAATCCACTTCCCTGTCATTAGAACCAGCATCTTGCTGCCTGCGGTATTCAACAGGCGAGCAGCCATAGTGTTTTTTAAACACTGTACTAAAGTATCCTGCACTTGAGTACCCTGTCAGTTCAGCTACATCAATAATCTTTAAGCGGTGGTCCTTTAAAAAATCTGCAGCTTTTTTCATCCTTACTTTTACAAGGTAATCTGTAAAGTTCTGACCCGTCTGCTGCTTAAATAACTCTGATAAGTAGGTCCCGTTCATATGAAACAGATCAGAGAGCACTGACAGAGAAATATCTTCAGCATAATGCATATCCAGGTATTGCTTGACTGAATCCGTCACCTTTGAACCTGAAAAACGCACTGAATGAACAGCCTGCGTAATCGTTTCAGAGACAAGAATAATGGAATTCATCACTGTTACATAATTTGTCATCTGACGAACTTCCTGCTGACACAACCAGATAGACTGGGAGATGAATGGATCTTTTAATTCATACTTTTGAACAATGGTTCCTAATAGAAAAAGGATTCGATTGGCACCCACTGTGAACGAATAAGCTGAATGCTGACCTAACTTAACCAATTCTTTTTTGATGAGATCCGAAACCGGTTTTACATCGCCCTGCTCACTTGCACTCATCATGATTCTTTCAAATTCCGGTGATAGTCCGGTCCCCTGCAAACTGTGCTGATCTTCTCTATACAGATGGTCACCTGTCTCAAGTGGGGATTGACTCCATGCAAGCAGACTTGAAATATACGAATCCTTCATTTTGTCAAAGCCGGTTACGCTTTCCCCTGCGCCAATCACGGTGTATAGATTGAGCAGTGATTTGGATTGATCCTGTATTTTTCTTATAAAGGATTGTTCATCCCTTTGATGTAATAGACTGACCGCATGGACCAAAGATGGGTAAGCCGGATTCTCAAACAGCCAGATTTGATCGAATTGACTGCTGATCTCGTCACATAATAATCTGAACGATTCCCACAGCTTTTTAGGTCTTGAGGATTCTCCATCTTTCCCTCTTGCTTCAATTGTTAAGATCCTGATCACTGCATCCGGGTCTGCCAGTTCGTTAAATTGCAATTGCTTCAGCCGTTCACCCACTGCTTCCTGATTCAGCCACTCCCCATTGGCTGCATACAGAAGATACTTGGTTCGTTCATCTTCAAAAGCATATCTCGCTGCTCTTTTTATTTTATTCAGTTCCTGCTTTTCTACTTTTTCATGCTCTATTTCTTTTTTCATTTTGCTGAGGGTGGTTTCAAGATCATCAGGTGACACCGGCTTGAGTAAGTAATCACTCGCCCCTTCTTTCATCGCATTCTTCACATATTCAAAATCCGAGTAGCCTGAGAGGACAATGATTTTGATGTGAGGATACTGCTTCTTACATTTTTTCGTGAACGCAAGACCATCCATCACTGGCATTCTCATATCAGTAATCACAAGATCGGCAGCATTTGAAGCGAGCAGATCAAGCGCTTCCTTCCCATCCGAGGCTTCACCAATGACTTCACAATGCTGATCTGTTAAGTTGAGTTTCAAATACAGGCCTTTTCTGATTTGGATTTCATCGTCTACGATCATGACCTTCATCATTTCCCCCCCCCCCTCATTTGTATAGAAATAAAGTAAAACTTCCGTTCCAAGTCCTGGTGTGGACTTTATGTCAAAGTTAAACCTTTCGCCAAAATAAAGCTTTAACCTGGCAATTACATTACGCAATCCAATGCTATTACCTTTACTTTTTAGTACATCATTCTCCTCAAATTCTTTTAAGCTTGTAATTAAATCCTCTCTTATTCCTTCACCTTTGTCTGAGACAGATACGATCACTTTATGATTTTGATCAGTTATCCTGATTTCAATTTCAGCATGATGATTTTGAGTGAAGCTGTATTTAACTGCATTTTCAACGAGCGGCTGTAAAGTAAACTTAGGAACCAGTAACCCCAGTGCGTTGCTGTCGTCTTCAATCATTACCTTCAGCTGATCACCATATCGTATTTTTAAAATGTCTGTATAACTTTTTATATACATCAATTCTTCAGCGAGCGGTACCTCTTTATGTTCTGTTTTTAAGGAATATCGAAGCATCTTACCTAACGCCACACTTACATTCATGACTTCCCTGTTCTTATCCTGCAGGGCCAGACTTCCGATAATCTCAAGCGTATTATTTAAAAAGTGAGGATTGATCTGCAGCAGCAAAGCATTATATTCAGCGTCCTTACGCCTGAGATTTGCTTTATACTCTGTTTCAATCATTCTATTAAGCTGGTCTATTGTATGATCAGTTGCATGAATCAGATAACCGACCTCGTCTTTACTTGACCGCGCTGAGGGAAGAACACTTTTAGCTCCACTGAAATCCCCGCGTTCAATAAAAGACATTGCTTTTGTTAATCCGCTCACAGGGCGGATAATCGTTGATGAGAAAATAAAAGACGCAATCATGGTTAAGATAAATATGCCAAATGAGATGAATAACAGTGTCCGCTGCAGACCGTCAACCTCACTAAACAGCGCTGATTCTGCTACTTCGTTAATCAATATCCAATCTGCAAAAGGCAGTTTTTGATAAAAGATAAGAAATTTTTCTCCTTCTTCCACCCGCTCAATCATGCCTTTCTCCAGATCTGAAAGGTTGATCGCTCCGATTGTTTCACTTAAATCTGTATTCTCAGAAGGAATCTGCTGGTTCAATACCTTTTCAGCATTCGAATCCACTAAGTAAGTATGACCTGTTTGAACGACTGCCTGATTATTCAGGGCATTTTCCAGAATATGAGTTGGAAAGCTGACCTTAATGACGCCTCCGTTCATCATCGTGTTCAAATCAAAAAGAGGCACCAGAAAGCTATTGACCTGCATGTTGATCATTTCAGTAGATTGCTGGAAAGAGTCAAGATGCGCACTCGTATAAATACGTTCATCATTCAAATACTTGCTATACCAGTTTTCAGATGTCCAACTCAATCCTTCTCCCCAAACCGTTGCACCATCATTCAAAAAAACATTGATCGACATTGAATTAGAATTATTAATCATCATTGCAGCTAATTGAGATTCAAGGCTGGTCTCAGCTAAAAACTTCTCTCCGACAGTTGCTTCTTGATTCCTATTTACCCTTAACCATTCCTGGGTTAATTCATTAAGCAGTACTTGCTTACCAATGTCTTCAGCCTGTGTAGCGATAGACTCAATATATAAAGAATATTGATCCATTACTTCTACTGATAATTCCCTTGTTTGATCTTTGATTGAATCAGTTAACCAGGCGGGAATTAAAATAGATAGCACTAAAAAAGGTATGGTTAATAAAATCGTGAAAATCACAAAAAGTCTATTTCTCAATGAAAAAAACATATTCATCCCCACCCTCTGCATTCAATTAAGAACTTAGCACATTTATTCGGAATATTCTATATCCTTTTAAGCTTTAAAAATTATCTATCTTCAATAAAATTTACATTCAAATGAAAACCCTTACATTTCATATTGACTTTCCCCACTAAATAAAATAATCTAAATAAAACTAGTTAACCGGTTAAACGGAGGTTTTATGAAGAATAGAGTGACGATTCGGGATGTGGCCCAGGCTGCCGGTGTATCCGGAGCTACGGTGTCTTATGTATTAAATAATGTAAAAAAAGTATCTGAGGAAACCTCTCGCCGGGTGCATGAAGCGGTTGATGAGCTTGGTTATTATCCGGACTATACAGCAATCAGTCTGTCTAAGAAAAAATCGAATTTAATTGGGGTTGTGGCACCTTTTATCAGCAACGCCCCTGCTTCAGTATTTGAAAATAATCAGTATTACGATCATTTTTTAAGCGGTGTAGAGAGTGTGTCGAGAGCGCATCACTTTGATACGATGATTTCCGGTGTGACGGATCCTGTTGAGTGTATTAACTGGGTGAAGAAAAGAAATCTGGATGGACTGATTTTGATCGGGTCGCTTTCAGACGACCTCTTTCAGGTGATCCGCAAAGTAGATCTGCCTATTATCTGTATTGATATTTACGAGGATCACGCTGAACAATATGTGAATGTGAGAATTGATGATGAGGCTGGCGGTTATCTTGCTGCTAAGCATTTGCTTGAGCTTGGTCACCGGGAAATTGCATTTTTAGCGACCTCTCTGCAGGACAGTTCAGTTGAGCAGATGCGGTTTGCAGGCTTTCAGCGGGCATTTGAAGAGTTTCAAGTAAACGCAAATGAAGACATGGTTTTTGAACTGAAGGATCTTACTTTTTCAAATGGGTATGACTGGGGCGTAAGATTTGTCGAGCAGCAGCTTTCATGTACAGCTGCTGTAACGGTTTCTGATCATATCGCGATCGGTGCAATGAAGGGCCTAAGCAAGCACAGCGTTTCAGTGCCTGATGACTTTTCAATCATCGGCTTTGATGACCTGGCCATCAGCCAGTACATCACGCCTGAATTAACGACCGTGCGGCAAAATATTTTTGAAAAAGGGTCGATCGCTGCTGATCAGCTGATTCAGTCAATTGAGCACCAGCACCAATCTGATAACAGTAACACGATGATTCAACTGCCAGTGGAATTAGTGGTACGTGGTTCAACAAAAGAAATATAACAACTTTTGTTGAATATTTTATAGATGGTTAACCGATTAACTATACCTTTAAGGAGGTGAATTTCTCCGCTGTTCTGCTTTAACACTATGATGTTTGGAGGATATACGATGAATAAATTAAAGTTAACTGCCGGGAGTTTGTCATTGGTATTAGTATTATCAGCCTGTGCACCTGAGCGTTCAGAGGATCAGGGCACCGCTTCTTCATCTGATGCAGCGTCTGAGGGTCTTTTAGTATGGGCACCTGACATTGAATTAAGTGCAATTGAGTCACAGGTTGAAGCGTTCACTGAAGAAACCGGTATTCCTGTTGAGGTTGTCTCGATGCCCCAGGATGATCAGACGGAAGCGATCGTGCTTGATGGACCTTCAGGAAATGGACCTGACCTTTTTTATCAGCCTGGTGTAGGAAATCTTTCTATTCAGGGGCTTGTCCATCCTGTTGAAGTGGATCAGGAAATTCTTGATACATATTCTGCAGGTTCACTTGAAGCGCTCAGCTATGATGGTGAATTGTATGGTCTGCCCGCAGTTGTTGAGTCCCTTGCACTTTACTACAACAAAGCTCTGATTCCGGAAGCGCCTGAAACTGTTGAGGATTTGGAAGCTGCGATGGCTGATCTGACTGATGATGCGAATGACCAGTTTGGATTCCTTTATCCGGCAAATGATTTTTACTTCTCTTACCCTTTCATGGCCGGTTATGGCGGCTACATTTTTAATGAAGACAGTGACGGTTATGTAAAAGATGACGTTGGTCTTGCCAATGATGGTCAGTACAAGGCGCATCTTTAATTCAGGGCTGGTTTGAAAGCGGATACATACCATCTAGTATTACGCTTGATGCAGCGAATGGATTATTTATGGACGGTCAGGCTGGTGCCATTATTAATGGACCTTGGGCAAGATATGATTTTGAAGAAGCACTTGGAGATGACCTTGGCACCGCTCCCCTTCCAGAGCTTGAAAACGGGGAATACCCTGAAACATTCCTTGGCACTAAAGGCTGGATGCTCTCTTCCTACTCAGAATTTCCTGAGGAAGCAACAGACCTTGCCGTTCACCTGACGAGTGAGGAGTCACTAAAAGAAACATTTGAAGCAACAGGAGAGATTCCGGCCAATACAGCAATCCTGAACAGTCCGGATTTCACAGAAGATCCAATGCTTGCAGGCTTTGCAGTACAGCTTGAACGTGCACGTCCATTCCCGAATATCGCAGAGCTATCAGCTGTCTGGCAGCCAATGGCCGATGCACTGACCTTTATTATGCAGGGTGATGACCCGGCTGAAGCGCTTGAAGAAGGTGTAGGTAAAATCGAGGAAGAGATTGCGACGAATTACGAATAAATAGAGAAAAAACTGCAAGGGCCCCCATCTTTTGCAGTTTTTCTTGTTTAAAATCACATTTGACTTCCCGCTATTCAACATACTATTCCCACACAATTTCACAAAGTTATACCAGGCAATGAAATAATGTAGCAATTGTTTTTAAACTTGAATATGATTTCAACTGTAAGTTCTATTTCCCATTATAGTTTCTATTCTGCTCAGCCCTGCTTCTGCCGTCGTGATCATTTCATTAAATAACTCCTGTACTGAAGGGATTGAGTTGATCAGACCAATCACCTGTCCGGCCCAGCCGAAGCCACCTGCCAAATTTCCATCATAGATATATTCAAGATTCGCTTCCCCGCTGATAACATCCCTCAGCTCTTCATAAGTTGCGCCTTCTTCTTCACGCTCAATAATATTCATTGCAAAATCGTTTTTCAAGACTCGTCCAGGTGAACCCAGTGTTCTTTTGATCACCACTGTATCCGTTTCTTTCGCCTGCAAAATTGCCTGTTTATACTTTTCATTTGCGTGAATACACTCCTGAGTAGCAATGAATCGGGTTCCCATTTCAATCCCCTCTGCACCAAGTGAAAAGGCAGCCAACAAACCTCTTCCATCTCCAATACCGCCGCTTGCCAGTACAGGAATTGATACAGAATCCACAACGCGGGGAATCAGCACCATTGTACCAATATCATCGCGCCCTAAATGGCCGCCGCCCTCCTGACCGACCGCCATTATTGCATCAGCTCCCAACGCCTCCGCTTTTTGCGCCTGTCTGACTCCTGCAACAAGTACAAGCGTCCGGATATCCTCTCCTTTAATCCGTTCGAATACAGGCTGAGGGTTCGCTCCCGTTAAAGAAATGACCGGCACCTTTTCCTCAATAGCCACTTCAAGTAACGCCTGATACTTTCCACCATTATCATGTTTCGCAATTGCAAAATTTACACCAAATGGCTGATCAGTCATTGTCCGGACCTTTCTAATCTCCGCCCGAAGCCTGTCAGGTGTACCGAGAGTAGCCGCCGTAATTTGTCCAAGTCCTCCTGCATTCGAAACGGCTGCTGCGAGTTCAGCACATGCAAGATAAGCAAGCCCTCCCTGAATAATAGGAAATCTGATTCCAAAAATCTCCGTCACACGTGTTTTCATATTCTATCTGCCCCTTTCAGATATTTTCGCATAAAGTACATATTCGATAGAATGAATCAGAAATCCTGTCGTCAGGTGCAGTAGAAGAAAGGGGAAAACTCAGATCATTGTTTTCATTTACATTCTCCCAAAAAATTCTTAAGCACTTCAGGATTAGATGCAAAATGAATATGTGTATATCCGGCCACTACATTTTTATATAAGTATCCCTCTTCTCCTGAACCAAAACTGCTGCTCACATGGTAAGCAGCTGGAAGTTCTTCGTGAGGCTTAAAGGTCGAATAGTGGAATTCATGCCCGCGTATTTTCGTTTCTTCCATAAAAAACTTATTACCTGGTGCACCTGTAATTTCACGGTAGCCGATCGCAGCAATATTAAACTGCATCTTCGTTTTACCTGGCAGCACTCCGACCATTGAATATGTTTCGCCTTCAATATTCGTGATCGATGCAGACAAATACATTAACCCGCCGCATTCCGCCAAAACCGGGAGGCCATTTTCAACTGCGTCTTTTATCGACTGTTTTACTTCATTATGATCTGCCAGTTCTTTTAAAAACTGTTCCGGAAAACCGCCACCTATATAAAGCCCATTTGCTTCAGGTGGAAGTAACTCACCTTTTAATGGAGAAAAGTAAATGACTTCAGCGCCATATGATTCAATCAATTCAAGGTTCTCCTGATAATAGAAATTAAACGCCTGATCATAGGCAACCGCTACTTTAACGTTTATGGAACTCCATTGTTTGAACAATGAGCTCTCAGTTGTCACAGGTGGCTGTTTGCTCATTTGATGAATCTGGTCAAGATCAACTGTGTCTGCAACTGCCTCCCCTAACCTTTCAAGCTGTTCATTCAGTTCACCGCGTTCAATTGACGGGACTAGACCAAGGTGCCTTTCCGGCATATGAATCTGTTCATTTTCAGTCAGATAACCGCAGACCGGAATACCGCACTCCTGCTCCACCGCTTCTTTGATCAGCTTGAAGTGACCTTCGCTTCCCACTCTGTTGGCAATGACACCAGCGATGTTCACATCCGGATCTAAATGCTGAAACCCTTTAACAACCGCAGCTGCACTCCTGGCCATGGCTGAACAATCAACGACCAGAATGACAGGGCATTTAAGTAAAGAACTGATTTCTGCAGCAGATCCCCGATTAGAAGTTGGTGACTCGCCGTCATAAAGCCCCATCATACCTTCAATGATCGAAATATCCGCACCTTCACTTCCTTTGACGAAGATTTCCTTCATCACATCTTCTTTGAGCATCCAGCTATCCAGGTTCCGGGAAGAACGATTCGTGATCGCAGTGTGATAAGCGGGATCTATGTAGTCAGGACCGCATTTGTACCCCTGAACAGTCAGCCCCTTTTTCATGAAAGCTGCCATTAGTCCGAGTGTGATGCTGGTTTTGCCAACGCCGCTAGATACGCCTGCGATGAGGATTCGGTTGTTATTCATGAGATATCACCGTAGCAGGTGTATTGAATTTGTTCTCTAATGCTTTTATGTAATTAATTTTTTCATTTTTGGTGATTATAAGTGTCGAGCTACTTATCTTATTCATCGCTTCCCCTCCTGAAATTCGAACGTTACCTGTTTAATTACAGTTCAACACAAATTAGCGGAATTATGTAGTAACAAAAATGTGTGAGCATTGTTTTCAACATAGACTTACAGCTTAACAGCGGCTGCCTTCACAAAAGCCATCTCAAGATTCCTCTTCAAAAAATCCGGTAATTCCCGCTGTCCGTGCAGTTCTTCCTGCGTGTACCAGTAAATATCGTCCACTTCATCCTTGCTTTTCGCATAAGCTTCGCCACTTACATATCTGCACAGAAAGACAATATCCACAACGTGCTTTCCGGAATCAGTAACAAAAGAGGAACTGTTCATATACTCCCCGACCTCAACTTTGATCCCAATCTCTTCAAAAACCTCCCGTTCAAGACTTCGCTCCAGAATATCATAAGAAAAACCCTCCTGATCCACCTGACCTCCAACAAAAGCAAGCCCGCCACCTGCATGCTCTTCCTTCTCACTGCGTCGGATCATCAGCCATCTATTATCTTTATAAATCGCTGCCTCTACATTTACTATAAACATTCATTCACCTTCCAATTTCAGTTTCATTATATAGAACTAAGATAGTCTGCCTAACAAATTATAAGGAGTAACCTCCCACGTTTCATAAGGCACAACGTTTTCAGCTTTCATACAATCTAACGTTCTTGATTGCATATTTGGCCGGGTGATATACTGACCGATGTTTTCCTCAGTAAGTTCAACAAACTTGGCTTCTTTAATTTCTTCGGGCTGTATTTTAATATCTCCACTTATATATTTTGCTTTGAAGACAACAGCAAGTAAGTGCTTTGTAACATTATAATAAACACCCGTAATGCCAGCTGGCGAAATCACCAGTCCCGTTTCTTCCAGGACCTCTCTACTTAATGCTTGATCAAGTGGTTCACCAGGCTCCACCTGTCCTCCGGGAGTTTCCCAGGTGTCAGGTCTTAAATGAGTTTTTACCAGCAGTGTTTGTCCCTGATCATTTACCACATTCGCTGAGACTGCGATGATATGTTTTGGTGGTGAGTGCATTTGATACCTCCAAATAGTTACTTCTCAATCAGATACCCATTTCATTTTTTATAAAATGTCAGAAGCTCTTTAGTAAACCATCGTTAATGTTGAAAAGATAAAAATCAGACTTAAAGTAAATTTAATGTGAGCACTATATTTAGGGTACCTTGTTGTTTCTCAAAAGAATGAACATAGCTTATAAGTAAACTCATACCGATAAATAGTAAAGCAAATCCTATCTTGTCATTTTGAAGCAATAAAGCTCTCAAAGCCATATATCCTATTAGAAAATAACCAATGTATCCCATTACCATTTGAATATCCTGCTTCATATCTACACCCCTTTGTCGCTATAAGAGAAAACAATTATTGATTAAAAAATACAGTACATGAAAAACTCCCTGTCCTAGACACACTTTCGAATGTTCAGAATCATTTTCAGGACAGGGAGGAATTCACAATATCTATATCACTCTCCTAATTATAGTAAGTTTATTAATCATAAATTGTAGGAAATAATCTATTTTGAACGGATGATTCTTATGAACAACTACTACAAATTAATTGAAATTCATAAGTTATATAAAATCATTCATTTTACACTTTAAAATATAAAATAATATCGGACATTCAAAATCGTTCTAAGAGAATGTATATCTTACTTTGGTATATAGATATGTCCTTTGGGTATAGTTTATATAGGATTTGCAACTGGTCATTAGGGTATGTAATAGTATCATTGGTCTATAACCATGATATTGTGCCAATCATGGCTATAGAAATTTAATAAGAGGTGAATTTATGAGAAGTGTTTCAACAGTTTTTTGGTATGGATTAGGCGTGTGTCTGATTGTTGTATTATGGGGTGTACTCGCACCGGTGAATCTTCAAACAATAACAGCAGAAGTAACAGGATTTTTATCTAATTGGTTTGGATGGTATTACTTATTAATTGTTATGATCATGCTGATTTTTTGTGTGTATTTAATATTTTCACGGTTTGGAAATATTAAATTAGGGAAGTCTGATGATCAGCCTGAATTTAAGCTTTCTACATGGTTTGCGATGCTGTTTAGTGCGGGGATGGGGATGGGACTTGTGTTCTGGACTACAGCTGAACCGATCTCTCACGCTTTTACTTCAAGTCCGATTTCTGAAGAAGGCAGCAGTCAGGCAATCAAAGAAGCGCTTCAATTTTCGTTTTTCCACTGGGGTGTTCACGCATGGGCTGTCTATGCGATCGTCGCGCTTGTACTTGCTTATTTCAAGTTTCACAAAGGATATCCCGGACTGATCAGTGCCACACTCATACCTGTCTTTGGAGAAAAAAGAATGAACGGTATGCCCGGAACGATTATTGATACGCTTGCAGTTGTAGCAACAGTTGTCGGCGTCGCTGCAACACTTGGGTTTGGATCCGCTCAAATCAATGAGGGACTGGCATTTTTATTTAATACACCAAGTAATTTTACAGTTCAATTAATCATTTTAGCGATTTCTACAGCTTTATTTATTTTCTCAGCATGGTCTGGTGTCAGTAGAGGAATCAAATATCTCAGTAACATAAACATGCTTCTTGGGTTTTTATTAATGATCATTTTATTGATTGTCGGTCCAACGTTATACATATTCAATATGTTTACAGATTCTCTTGGAGGTTATATTGCAAACTTTTTTGATATGAGCTTAAGAGTTGCACCTCTTAATGAAGAAAATCAATCCTGGATTAAAGCCTGGACGATATTCTACTGGGCCTGGTGGATTTCCTGGTCACCGTTTGTTGGTATTTTCATTGCCAGAATTTCAAAAGGCCGTACTGTGAAAGAGTTCATGCTTGGTGTACTATTTGTACCTGCAATCGTTTGCTTTATCTTTTTCTCAGTGTTTGGTGTCTCAGCAATCAATCTGGAACAGCTTGGAATCGAAAAGATTTCGTCATTCCCAATTGAAACGGCTACATTTGCAACACTGCAGCATTATCCACTTGGCACACTCATGTCATTACTGACAATCGTGGTCATTGCAATCTTTTTCATTACATCAGCGGATTCTGCTACATTTGTACTCGGGATGTTATCTACATCCGGCTCCATGAATCCGGAAGGCCCTGTTAAGATTCTCTGGGGACTTTCACTTTCTTCAATGGCTGCTATTATTGTCTACTTTGGCGGCACACAAGGTCTGCAGAATGTATTGATTATTGCAGCGTTTCCATTTTCAGTTGTCATATTATTAATGGGATATTCCTTCTTCCGGTCCGCTAATCAGGAGGTCGGCAGAAGAAAGAAAAAGATAGATAAAAGTATGTAATAAAAACAGAATGCTCAGCTATCATGAGCATCCTGTTTTTTATAAATTGATGTTGTAAAAAATGATTTGAGCGGTTGCAACCAACCCTAAAAAAATGACGTTAATCATTGTATTAATATGTTCCCTGTGTAAGCTACAATTCCCACACAATTTCGTTAAGTTAAATAAGTTTATTAAATAGAAAGAAAGCAGCTGCTCATATTGAACAAACGCACCCGTTAGTTGAATTGTATTTTTTTAATGTTTTCATTAGCAACTCCTGTTTCTATGTAACTTCTTATCAACTTCCAATCATCGTTTTCTTTCTTTTTACACGTTTGAAAAAATAAGCTGACATGATCTAACTGCTTCCCACCAATCATTAAAGTAGCAGACAGGATAGCCATAACTTCACCTTCTCGTAAAGGAATGATCGAAACTTCATTTACGTCCCATTTATTTTCTTTTTCTTTTGAGAAATTAAAGCCCTGTTCCCAACCAGTTATCGACTCTTCATAACCAAAGTTTACTAATTCGCCACCTGAAATCTCTCTTGCTTTATAATCCTTGGAAATTATATTTTTCAAGTCTGTTAATGATGAATTTCTCCAAACCTCTAAATAAAATTCAAGAAATTTGCGAAAAGAATGATTTTCCATAATAAAGAATCCCCCTGATCTACTGATTTTGTTTAATACGAAGTTCAACAAAAAAGGCGGTTAATCTTACTATATTAATGCACCCGTAAGTTCAACAAGATTAATCTTAATAAAGCGTGCCGGGAGTATTGCATTGTATTGTATTTCGTTTAGTAAACCATCGTTAAAGTTGAAAGAATAAAAACCAGACTTAACGTAATTTTAATGTGAGCACTATATTTAGGAGTGCCTTGTTTTTTCTCAAAAGAATCAACATAGTTTATCAATAAACTAACACCGATAAATAATATTGCAAATCCTATCTTGTCATTTTGAATCAATAAAGCTCTCAAAGCCATATATCCAATTAGGAAATAACCAATGTGTCCCATTATCATTTGAATATGCTGCTTCATGTCTACACCCCTTTTTCGTTATGAGAGAAAACAATTTTTCATTAAATCATACAGTACAGAAATCTTTCATTTAGAGAAACTCAGGTATTGCGTTTAAGTACCCTTTACTCTAACTGGCACATTTCATACCAGCAGATAATTGATTTATGTAAAAAGTAAATCCTACCCTTATCTTACATTATATTCTTAACCAAAAACCCATATAATGGATTAGACATGAAGAAATTTGGAGGTTATTAACAATGGAGAAATACATCTGTATCACCTGCGGCACACAATACCCTGCATCTTCACATCCACCAGAAGAATGTGTCATTTGTGAGGAAGAAAGACAATACGTCCCTCCTGCCGGGCAGCAGTGGACGACTTTGGAGAAGATGCAACAGTCTGGCACATACTCAAATCACTTTGTTGAGGAGCAAAAAGGCCTGAAGAGTGTCACAACAAGTCCTGAATTCGGAATTGGACAAACGGTATACATAGTAGAAGAACAGGGATTCAGACTTTTATGGGATTGTATGGTGTACATAGATGATCAGACCATCACCCTTTTAAATGAAGAAGGCGGACTTGACGCAATTGCGCTCTCACATCCTCACTACTACACAACTCAGGTTGAGTGGGCTGAAGCGTTTAATTGTCCTATCTACATACATGAAGATGACCAAGAATGGGTGCAGCAGTCAAGCGATCGCATCATTTACTGGAGCGGTGAATCGCTTGAGCTATCAGAAGGATTGACACTTTATAGACTCGGCGGACATTTTGATGGAGGCTCTGTTTTGCATTGGGTAAAGTCTGACGGCGAGGCTGTTCTGCTAACGGGTGATATCATTCAAGTCGCTGCAGATCGTCAGTGGGTCAGCTTTATGTACAGTTACCCTAATATGATTCCGCTGCCGGCAGAAACAGTAAGAAATATTGCTCTAAAACTGAAGCCTTTGAAGTTTAGTGAATTGTATAATGCATTTCACAGAGAAGTCTCCGGGCAGGCGGATATTGCTGTACAGCGGTCGGCGGAGAGGTATGCTGCGGCTTTGGAGGGTCGGTTGTTTTAATAGTAAATAAAAAAGACTCTGATCAATTAAAGCTGATCAGAGCCTTTTTATTCTACGCCATCAACAAATTCTCTGACTGAATCTCCGTTTTAGCGATCATTTGCATCGCTTCCATCACCTGTTGAAGCCTTTCCAGGGTTGCTCCATAGTACTCATTTCGTTCATCTCTGGAAATTTGCGAAGCAGAGACATCTAAACGCTCTGCAAGCTCCTGTTGACTCAAACCGAGATAGATACGATAGGCAATTAAAGATTTCCCTAAGTTATGAAAATTGATAATCGGCTCAAACTCTCCTCTTTTGATCCGTTCATAATAGATGACTTCTTCTTTCAATTGTTCATGAAAAGTGATCGCTGGCTGCAGCGCTTTCTCCACCTGCTCTTTTGTCAGGTCCATGTCTGCTAGCACTTTTCTTTGTTTCTGAATAAAGTCTTTATCTTCCTGAAGTTTCTCTAATGCCTTTTTGTAAGCTGATTCAGTTTTAATCATACTGCGCACCACCTTTAATCTATAATTTTTACAATCCCTTTTGGAAGAAAAGAATCCCTTGTCTTTCTGAAAGCCGCAGGAAATTGCTGCTGGTTACCGTATTCATCTAAAATACCTGAAGGCTGACCAAAATGCGGGTACAATTCAACTCGATATTTATGCCACATAGGTAACTGCTTTTTAGTGAAGCCCTTGTATGACTTGCGACTGCTGCTGTCCCATGTCCAAATCTTATAAGGATCCAGTGCATTTAGTTTTCTTTCCAGTTCACCTGACGCTAATTCCTTTAAATCACATTCAAAATATCCATCAATATCATTAGGATGAGCTTTTTCTTCAACAAAAGATCCATCAATATAAATATTTTCTATGCCTACATCCCATAATTGCTGAACCAATGCTTCTAAATTATCAACTAAATACAATCTCCACTTTACATCCCATGGCAGGTCATTTTGCGGTCCTCGAACAAGAATTGAACTTCTCAGCTCATTTAAGGTCAATTTATAATCCTCTGGTGGCAGAAGACCATCTTTATTAAAGTCCATGATTCTAGTTCTCTTTATCAGTATATTCAAAAGCAACACTTCTGATAACTTAACATATTTGTTAATTTATTTTATCACATATACCAGATAAGATATAGGTTAAAGAATAGACACACTGTTAACTCTGACTCAGAGTTCATATCATATTTTAAAAAGCAGGACTTCCACATGTGGTGGAGTCCTGCTTTAAATATATATAGTGTTTCATTTTTCCATCAATCAATTTGTAGCGAAAAGCTCCCTGTCCTAAACACACTTTCGAATGTTCAGAATCGTTTTCAGGACAGGGAGGAATTCAAAAATCAGGACATACAACTAATGATGGAAGGAATGACGTGATGCTTGTTTCTCTACCCGGAAAAATATCCTTTGTTGTGTTGTTACTACTGATCACTTAATTTATCCTGTTAACCGCTATGGTGATTGAAAGTAACGGACTGGGCGCTATTGTTGTAATTATTCAATTTACTCCTGTCACAGCTACACTCGGTCTCATATTTGGTGCCTGGAGTTTAAATAAGGAGAGTGGATGGCCGAGGTTCATTCCAATTAGTGTTTTGGCAATTAGTGCAGTCTATGTTCTGTTGTTTCACTCAATCAGGTTTGGATTTGCGCCTTCTTTTGGAGAGTAATGATGCAGAAAAAAAGCGATGAGGTTCTTTCTCATCGCTTTAACGTTTTAACTTGTTCATTATAATGCAATCTAAAGATACTGTTATTCACCCTCAGTATCTTCAATGTCCTCTAGGTCTTCCATGCCTTCCATATCATCAGGATAAACGTAGGTATCAAATTCTTCTCCAGTGGCCTCGTCTACAATAGAAACTGTGACTTTTGCTGAGTCCATATCCTCCCCGTCATACACCTGATAAATCATGCCGGACATTCCTAAAGTTAAAATACCAAACCCATCAAAACTATTTTCGTAAGTCTCTTTTTCTACTGTGACAGTAAATTCTTCAAAAGAATCATTGTGAGAAATATCTTTAATAGAAACGAAATCCTCACCTTCAACAATGTCATTAAGTGATTCTTCTAAACCCGTTTCGATTTCCTGCATCATTTCCTTATGATCTGATTTAGACATTTTATAGGTTAAAGAACCGTCATCATTTTTCGTTACATCTTTTGCACCATCTTCTTTTGCATCAGCGATTACCTGATCGATATCTTCGCCTTCAAACATTGACGCTGGAAGTGTTAGTTCAACATTAAGCAGCCCTTTATCAACCTCTACAGATTGTTCTTCTGTGTTTTCCTCACCTTCACCAGAATCATTACTTGTATCTTCTTCAGAAGAACAAGCTGATATTGTAAGCATTGCAGTTAATAATAGTAAAAGATAACTAAATTTTTGCATATTGTAATAAATCCCCCACTCACTTATGTATTTTAATTTTAACACTCAGTTACAATAACATACTTCAGTAGGACTTTATATGGACATTCTAATATTTGTATAATTAATATTTTTAAAGAATTATATTACTTGAATATAAATTAGCAATAAAGCTTTTAGATCGACATTTAGAATGATTATTTTAAGATCAGTAAAAATATTGGAATAAAATAAGGAATAAAGTCTTTTATTTTTCATTATTTGCTGTAGAATTGGATGCGAACCAAATTATACCTAATAGGGGGATTCATAATGGCTAAAAAAGATAAAGTAAAGAAGCCAATCTACAAACGCTGGTGGTTTGTTACAATTGCAGTGATTTTCGTCATTGGCACAATTGCAAACCTTGGTGATACGGAAGAAGTGGCAACGGATGTTGCGGAAGAAACGGAAGAAGTCGCTGAAGAGGTTGTAGAAGAAGTAGCGACTGAGGAAGCTTCAGCTGAAGAAACAACTGAAGAACCAGTGGAAGAGGAAGCTGTTGAAGATGATGTCTCAACTGAGTTCAAGTCTGCTTTAACGAAAGCCCAAATGTACAGTGATACGATGAACATGTCAAAAGCTGGTCTTTTTGACCAACTGACATCTGAGTACGGTGAGCAATTCCCTGAAGATGCTGCCCAATATGCAATTGATAACGTTGAAGCTGATTGGAACGAAAACGCCTTAAAATCAGCTGAAAGTTATTCTGAAACAATGCATATGTCTAAAGCTGCAATTTTTGATCAACTTATCTCAGAACACGGCGAACAATTTTTAGAAGAAGAAGCTCAATATGCAATTGATCATATCCAGGCTGATTGGAATGAAAATGCACTTCAAAAAGCAAAGACTTATCAGGAAGATATGAGTATGTCGGTAGAGGCAGTTCGCGATCAGTTGGTTTCTGAATACGGTGAACAGTTTACGCAAGAAGAAGCTGACTATGCGGTAAGTAATTTAGAGTAATTGATAAAACTCTCCTGCTCCAGAAACACCTATGAACAGGACAGGGAGTAATTATTATAAATAACATATAAAAAGAGAGCAACCATTGGTTGCTCTCTTTTTGAACATCTTCCGTGTCCTAGTATCACTTAAAAATAACTAATACTAATTCAGAAGTCATAAAGAATTATTTATTTTATGCTTCTAAATATACATTTGTAGTGAATGTTCAAAATCTTTCTCAGGGTTGTGAATTTTTTATTTAGCAAATAGCACATATAAGGTGTGTGCTATTTGCTTGTTCTTTACATACCCAAAGAAAAATGAAGTTTCGAACGCATACATAATTGGTGATATCTGACTCATAATTCAGATTATAATGATAGTGATTATATGAACATTGAAGACGGTTATTTTTAATTCTAATCGTTTTTCTCAATTTTTTTCAAAAGGGTTTAATGAGTTAAAACATCCACCATAAGTGGGTTTTAGCATACTTACCTACACACTTAATTTCCAATTAATAAACATATATGGTAACAATTTCTCAATAAGTATGTTAGGGTTTAGAGGTACAAAATACATACACGAAAAGAGGAAAAGAAATGAAGAAGATTTTTTTAACACTGTTAGCAATATTTATGGTGACTAGTTTTACTATTTCACCAAGTATGAGCGCTGCTACAGCTGAAGAATTGCCTATGGAATTGTCAGATGAGTTAATTGAAGTGACTAATGAGCATATTGAGTTAAAGGGGAACTCATATAAAATCGTTGATCACAAAGAATTAAAAGACAAAATCTCAAAACAGGACCTAGCTCTGGTAAAAGAAAAATTAAAAGAAACTAATCAATATTTAAAAACAAATAATAAACTTAAAAAGATAAATAATGATACATTTATTTTTGAAATTAGTGACGAAGAAGTTCAAAAACAAGCAGAAGAACTAGGGTATGATTTCGATTTAAACATCGAAGCAGATCAAGCCTATACAGAAGGACAAATTGGTATAGCTTCTGCTTGGGACTATAATGGATATAACAGAATGTATCTTAAATGGTGGGGTGCTGAAATTTGGTTAAGTAAAACTGTAGTGGGGAACATAGCTGGTGGAACAGTAACAGCCGGATCTATTTTCTTAGGTATTGTAATTCCTGGTATAGGGTGGGCAATAGCAATCGGGGTTACTACTTGGATCGTTGGTATGTATGGTAGTTATAATGCAAAACCAATTGTAGCAGGGGTACAATGGAATAGCGAAATAAGATATGCTTATATTCAGACTCCATAATTAAAAAGGAGCATTCCTGTTAGGAGAGTTTTCGGGGTCTTGAACAAAAAAGAGCCCTCTTGGTAGGATATGGGGTGTCAATGCACAAAGAATTGACCCCTAATTTGTTACCAAGGAGGACTCCACCATGGATTTTATACAAAATCACAAAATTAATCAAGTCACCGAAAACACACTCGTTATTGGAATGGATATCGTAAAACGGACGCATTATGCCTGCTTTGTTGATGATCGTGGTCGAATGTTGAAAAAGCCATTCGCCATCTCCCAGTCACGTGAGGGCTTTGAAGGGTTTTATCACAAAGTGCTAGAAGCGATGAAAGAGTTTGATAAAACGGAGGTGCTGGCTGGTATTGAACCTACAGGTCATTATTGGCTGAATCTCGCTTACTTTCTCGCTGACAGAGGGATTCCCCTCGCCATGACAAATCCGATGCACGTCAAGCTCTCTAAAGAGCTTGATGACAATCTGCCAACCAAACACGATCGCAAGGATGCATTGGTGATTGCGAGGCTATTGAAAGATGGACGTTTCAGTTATCCGCGGATTCTGAGGGATGCCGAGGCAGAGCTTCGCACTGGTGCCACACTAAAAGGACGTCTGACTGAAGAACTTGGGTCAGTCAAGAACATGATGATTCGCTGGCTTGATCGTTATTTCCCTGAATTCAGAACGGTTTTCCCGTCGTTCGGGAAGATGGCGCTCGCAGCGCTTGAACAGACCCCTTTGCCACAAGATGTTCAGGGCAAAGATCTCGAGGAACTACTAACCCTTTACCGAAAGGTAGACGGATTATCTTCTCCTCAAAAGCCAAAAGCAGCTCGTTTGATAGAGGTAGCTAATGACTCAATTGGGATGACGGAAGGCTTAGCGATGGCCCGTATGGAAATTGCCACGCTAGTTCGCCGTTTTCGGCAGCTTCTGATTGAAATAGAAGCTGTCACTGCCTCTCTGACAGAGATGGCACAGTCCTCAGTTGAGTATGAGTGGCTTGCGAGTGTAGATGGTTTAGGTGATGCCACGATCGCTGAATTAATGGCTGAGATCGGCAGCTTTTCTCACTACCAGGACCCACGCCAATTAATAAAACTTGCGGGGTTAACACTGAAAGAGAATTCTTCCGGTCAGCATAAAGGTCAAAAACGGATTTCAAAACGTGGAAGAAGCAAGCTTCGTGCCCTTTTATTCCGCGTCATGATGCCCATGATTAGGCACAATCAAGCATTTAAAACGTTACATGACTACTACACAACACGACCTGAGAATCCATTGCGTAAAAAGCAATCAATCGTTGTACCTTGCGGGAAACTCTTAAGAGTTTTACATGGGATTGCGACAAAACAAAGAGTGTTCGATGAGGCGATTATGATGAAGGATATCCCAGTCTTGAAGGTTTCTGTAGAGTAATGAACCATTCTGACTCAGCCTAACAAAGGATGACACGGAGAAGCTGGCATCATTCATTCCATTCGACTATGAGTCCCTAAAGGAGCATAGCCGGCCTCCGCCTTATGATTAGACCGAACGAAGGAATGTTGGCACACAGATGCCCGGAGACATGGGAGGGTACGTCATCATAAGTATTGCGGAGATCCATTGTGCATCGCATATTTACCCCCACTACTACCATTTCATAACAGTAGTAGCCGCGAAGCGTATCTCATGTCTGTAAAATCAAAACAGCATTTTAAATTACTGTTAATCAACGTGTCAAAAAAAAATTTTTTGACACCCCATAAACGGCTCAAACCGTTTGTATAACAACATTTTAAGAGGGAGGAATGGATTGATGAATTTTGGAACTAGACTTGTTATAGCTCTTGGAATAATGGGTATTTTATTTGCCGTTATAATTTCATTTGTTGAACCTATAGTTCTGCGTTGGTTCTTAATAGGACTTTCTGTAGTTCTCGTTTTAACTTTTGTTAATTATATTGGAAGAACAGCCAAATAGAAATTAAATATCAATAGAGTTCAGAACCTGAAGCACAAATAAAGTGTATAGGTCCTGAACTCTATTTTTATATAGTCTATTATTTTGGAAAAACTCCCTGTCCTAGAAACACTTTCGAATGTTCAGAATCGTTTTCAGGACAGGGAGGAATCACTTATTCCACACGTATAGAAATAATGGTCACTTCTCGGGGGAAGGCAGACGCCTGTAATATGTGAATGATTACTGCCGAACTCTTTAAAGGATTGGATCAATAATTCAGGTATAGGATGAACCGACTCCTTGTCCCATTTCCCCGGCGCACTGTAACCTAAAAGAATGAATGACTGCTTTAGTATTTCTCTATACTGCATGTTTGCCCTTCCCTCCATTCAAAATCAAAACCATCATGTCAGCTTTAGATAAAAAATATGCTGCGGCCCTTTAGTTCCCAGGTACTCTTCTCCATTGTCCTGAAACCCCATCCGGCGGTATAGTCCTATTGCACCTTGATTTCTTTTATTTACACCAAGAACAACTTCGTCTATGTTTGAGAAATTCATTTTCACGAACTGAGGCAGTAATTGCAATGCGTGCTTTGCATAGCCTTTTCCCTGATGTTTTGAATCCAGAGAAAATGATGTAAGTAATTTCGCATGCGGATTACTGGAATAACGTTGTAATTTTTCTCCTTCTTCTAATACAAAATAGCCGATAGGCTCATGATCAAGAAGAATCACAACATGGCATGCGGTCTTTTCAACTTGTGGATTATTCAGTTTTTCTAAGGGCAGGCTTGTAAACTGTAATTGTTCTTTTGGAAGCTGAAAGGCTGCCAGAACCTCTTTGTGCTTTTCCTCTAAGATCGCTAATTGTATATTTGCTGTAGTTTTAATAGTTGTCACTGTAATGCTCTCCTTTGAAATATGACTTAAATTATGTTCAGGTGACAAAAAATCAGGTGCCCATTCAATCAAACTTCCCTGTCACTCAACAGAATCTATTTACGATCTCCAATAAGCGTTCAGGACTTTCAGACTGGACATGTTCAGACAGCCTCGCCCCTGCAATCACAGGAGCCCATTCGATTATTTCATCCCGGGGAATGCTGCTCGTTTCACAGTAAAGATTCAGGTAAAGTTCTGCTATTTGGTCTGATACCTGCGTGTACAACAAGTAAGAACGATACACATCTGCAGCCGGATTTCCCGCGCTTGCGTCTATCCAATCTAAAATAACAATTTCATTATTTGAACTGATCAGATTATAAAAATGAAAATCCCCATGACAAAGCTGACTTTCTCCTGATAGATCGCTCAACCTTTTCACCAAAGCTTCCTTCTGAATATGATTTAAGAAGTCCGCAGATTCAATTTGCCTTTGTAACTTGAACAGCATCGGATCTATGAAGTCTGCTTTCACCAGATGGATTTGCTGTTGCACCCCGACTGAAGTTCTCAAATAAGATTCCATTTGATTCATCTCTTCAAAAGCAAGCTCTCCAAGCGTTCTTCCCTGAATATGCTCCATCACTATGCATTGTTGACCATTCATCTCAACAACATCAAAGACCTGTGGCACGCGTAATCCACTAGCATACGCATAGCGCTGCTTTCTTGCTTCCCGTATCGCTTCATCTGAGGGAAGGTTTTTATTAAATATCTTGTATACCTTATGATCTATTAAATGAATGCTGGCCGTATTACCGTTTGCGATTAGGTCACTAAAATTAATTGATCTCACCTCGTTTAAACAGTCGTCACTCATGATCCGGATTCAATAAAGACCACCTGATATGGTCTTTCCACGCCCCATTAACCTTCATCATCTTGTTTGTTATCCCTTCGTTCACAAAGCCCAGTCTCTTTAAGACGTTAATTGATGAAGTATTTATAGGCATTACCGGCGCTTCTATTCTATGTAAATCATATTCAGAAAACATCACACCTATCGCCTTCTTCAACGCCTCACCCAAATACCCTTTTCCGGTTTCCGAAACATCCAATTTATACCCCAGAATACAAGATTGCATAATACTTCGAAGGATATTCTGAAAAGAAATACATCCAATCACCTTTTCTTCATCCTCTTTTTTAAATATCCAAAATTTTATCGAACTACCTCTTTTGTAAGATTCAATATCTTGATCCAGTAGAAGTTTTTGCATCTTTAGCGTGTAAAAGTCACCTTCTCTTTCTGCTTCCCACCTTGTTAAAAACACTTTATTTCTTATGTAATAATCTAATACTAATTCTGCATCATTTGAATCAAGCTGTTTTAAGACAAGGCGGTCAGTACAATAGATTTTATACAATTAAATTCCTTTCCTTTCATCTTAAAAATATAAAACACCCGATTATATTTTTTAGGCTTTGATTAGTTCACTCTTTTAAGTGACAAGACTTAGTTCACCAATGCGCCTGAAGCTTATTACCATTCAGATCATAAAAAATGAAATAAGCATGGCCCTGATCTTCCTGTATGTCCTCCACCTGAACACCATGGTCTATAAGATGCTGGTGAAATGCTTCTAGTTCAGGGCTGGCAAAACCGAGGCTGAAGGCAGACTTATTGTCGATTGTAAAATGAATAAACGTTTCATTTTCAGTTGGGACCAGTGTGATTAACTGAGGTCCCTCACTAATTTTGAAAATCGCAAATGGATCCTCAGTAATCGTTAGTAACTTGAAACCCAATATATTTTTGTACCATTGTACAGACTGCTCTAAGTCTCTAACTGGAATTCTTATGTAATGAAGATGTTCAATGAATGATTTACTCAATGTTACCCCTCCTATAGTCGAATTAAGTTATACGAATACCTATAGCCTATTCTTTAGTTACTTCACTAATCTCATCAATACCAATTATTTCAAATATTGCCCTCAGACACAATCTATTTATAGAAAATTCTTACTATGTCATTCTACTAGCATTTAAATAACAACAAAAAAGAACTTCCCATCCAGGAGGTTCCTCTCACTAACTATTCTTAAAGCCAAGGCAATACGTCCGAGAACAAGCTCAAAATATAAACCATTTTCAAAGCAGTCAATCCAGCTAGTAATAAAAGATTCCCTATCCTAGAAATACTTATGAATGTTCAGAATCGTTTTCAGGACAGGGAGGAATTCAAAAATATCTACAAAAAATCAGCACATGATAGACCAGTCATTCCCAAAGCATATTGTGGGATCCGGCGTCACTGTATATAAAAAAAGCGTGTGTTATTAATTCACACGCTTTTTCTATGGATTTAACACCTTAATAAACAACAGTATTTAGGCGGAAAGAATATTAATTATCAAGTTTACGAGTCCCGATCCATTTCACCATTTCAGGATCTCTGTGAGAAAAGAACAAACTTTCTTTTGTATCTAAAGTAGCAATTTTCTCGATATCTTCTTGGCTTAATTCAAAGTCAAAAATATTGATGTTTTCGATAATTCTTTCTTTATGCACAGACTTTGGAATTGCAACGACGCCTCTTTGTGTTAACCAACGTAGTACCACTTGAGCGACGGATTTATTATGCTTTTCGGCAATTGAAACTAAAGTTTCGTTTTGGAACATGTTATTTTTCCCTTCAGCAAACGGTCCCCATGACTCGATTTGAACATTGTCCTCTTTCATCAATTTAGCACTTTCTATTTGCTGGTTAAAAACATGCGTTTCCACTTGATTTACAGCAGGAACCACTTCATTATGAATAATGAAATCAGTTAGGCGATCCGAATAGAAATTGCTAACTCCAATGGCTCTTATCTTGCCATCACGGTACAATTCCTCCATCGCACGCCATGAACCGTAAACATCACCAAATGGTTGATGAATTAAGTAAAGATCTAAATAATCCAGTTGCAATTTTTCTAGCGATTTTTCAAATGCTTTCATTGTGCGTTCATAGCCTGTGTCATCCACCCATAATTTCGTAGTAATAAACAATTCCCCTCTTGGTACACCACTCCGCTTAATAGCTCTGCCGACAGCTTCTTCATTTAGATAAGAGGCAGCAGTATCAATTAGACGATAGCCTGCCATAATTGCGTCATATACAGCTTGTTCACATTCTTTTTTATCTTGAATTTGAAAAACACCAAAACCGAGTATTGGCATCTCAACACCATTGTTTAAAATAACTTTTTCCATAAAAAATTCCTCCCTCTTAAAATGTTGTTATACAAACGGTTTGAGCCGTTTATGGGGTGTCAAAAAAATTTTTTTGACACGTTGATTAACAGTAATTTAAAATGCTGTTTTGATTTTACAGACATGAGATACGCTTCGCGGCTACTACTGTTATGAAATGGTAGTAGTGGGGGTAAATATGCGATGCACAATGGATCTCCGCAATACTTATGATGACGTACCCTCCCATGTCTCCGGGCATCTGTGTGCCAACATTCCTTCGTTCGGTCTAATCATAAGGCGGAGGCCGGCTATGCTCCTTTAGGGACTCATAGTCGAATGGAATGAATGATGCCAGCTTCTCCGTGTCATCCTTTGTTAGGCTGAGTCAGAATGGTTCATTACTCTACAGAAACCTTCAAGACTGGGATATCCTTCATCATAATCGCCTCATCGAACACTCTTTGTTTTGTCGCAATCCCATGTAAAACTCTTAAGAGTTTCCCGCAAGGTACAACGATTGATTGCTTTTTACGCAATGGATTCTCAGGTCGTGTTGTGTAGTAGTCATGTAACGTTTTAAATGCTTGATTGTGCCTAATCATGGGCATCATGACGCGGAATAAAAGGGCACGAAGCTTGCTTCTTCCACGTTTTGAAATCCGTTTTTGACCTTTATGCTGACCGGAAGAATTCTCTTTCAGTGTTAACCCCGCAAGTTTTATTAATTGGCGTGGGTCCTGGTAGTGAGAAAAGCTGCCGATCTCAGCCATTAATTCAGCGATCGTGGCATCACCTAAACCATCTACACTCGCAAGCCACTCATACTCAACTGAGGACTGTGCCATCTCTGTCAGAGAGGCAGTGACAGCTTCTATTTCAATCAGAAGCTGCCGAAAACGGCGAACCAGCGTGGCAATTTCCATACGGGCCATCGCTAAGCCTTCCGTCATCCCAATTGAGTCATTAGCTACCTCTATCAAACGAGCTGCTTTTGGCTTTTGAGGAGAAGATAATCCGTCTACCTTTCGGTAAAGGGTTAGTAGTTCCTCGAGACCTTTGCCCTGAACATCTTGTGGCAAAGGGGTCTGTTCAAGCGCTGCGAGCGCCATCTTCCCGAACGACGGGAAAACCGTTCTGAATTCAGGGAAATAACGATCAAGCCAGCGAATCATCATGTTCTTGACTGACCCAAGTTCTTCAGTCAGATGTCCTTTTAGTGTGGCACCAGTGCGAAGCTCTGCCTCGGCATCCCTCAGAATCCGCGGATAACTGAAACGTCCATCTTTCAATAGCCTCGCAATCACCAATGCATCCTTGCGATCGTGTTTGGTTGGCAGATTGTCATCAAGCTCTTTAGAGCGCTTGACGTGCATCGGATTTGTCATGGCGAGGGGAATCCCTCTGTCAGCGAGAAAGTAAGCGAGATTCAGCCAATAATGACCTGTAGGTTCAATACCAGCCAGCACCTCTGTTTTATCAAACTCTTTCATCGCTTCTAGTACTTTATGATAAAACCCTTCAAATCCTTCACGTGACTGGGAGATGGCGAATGGCTTTTTCAACATTCGACCACGATCATCAACAAAGCAGGCATAATGTGTCCGTTTTGCGATATCCATTCCAATAACGAGTGTGTTTTCGGTGACTTGATTAATTTTGTGATTTTGTATAAAATCCATGGTGGAGTCCTCCTTGGTAACAAATTAGGGGTCAATTCTTTGTGCATTGACACCCCATATCCTACCAAGAGGGCTCTTTTTTGTTCAAGACCCCGAAAACTCTCCTAACAGGAATGCTCCTTTTTATTTAATTCGATTTCCCCATTCTTTTCATGTATTCTGCCGTCTCCAAAATTTCAAACTTGAGAGACATTGGACGTATATAAATGACTAATTCATGGTGCTAACAGCTTTGTGAAGGACATTGATGCCAGTTTCCATTGATCCTCCTGTTGTACATAGACTTCAGTAACAACAAATGGATTTGTCACTTCAGTGGCGCCAACAACAGCTACAAGGCTTACTTTATTTAGAAGAATGGCAGTTTGGTCAATTAGTTGAACGGATATTTCTTGTATATCTACATCCTTATAAACGATAGATCCGTTTTTAATTACATCTGTTTCCTCGTTTTTAGAAAATGTAGCTCCCATATGAACGAAGACGGCTTTTTCGTGAAAGAGATTATTTAATTCGTCTAGTTGCCTCTCCATCATCCAGTCCCATTTATTCTTGGAAAGATCTATAATTGTTTGTTCCAAATTTATATCATTCCTTTTCGAATCCTCTTGACTTCATTCAAAGTGATGCTTATTAAATTTTAAGTGTCTTTTATTTACCTACCCTATTTGCATATTCCAATGGATAGCGATCTCCCAAAATCTCAATTTTAGATAAAGCATCATTTAAGTCAATGATCTCCTCAGGTCTCAGTTCAATATTAGCTGCCTCAAGATTTTCTTCTAGACGATCCAATCTCCGAGTACCTGGAATCGGAACAATCCAAGGCTTTTGGGCAAGTACCCATGCAAGTGCAATTTGAGCTGGCGTTGCTTCTTTTTCCGCAGCAATCTTACTTACCAGATCCACCAACACCTGATTCGCTTCTATATTCTCAGGTTTGAAGCGAGGAACAACACTACGGAAATCTGAACTACCAAACGTTGCATCTTTCTTTATTGTCCCAGTAAGGAAGCCCTTTCCTAATGGACTGAAAGGAACAAACCCGATTCCCAGTTCTTCAAGGGTAGGAAATAACTCATCTTCAGGTTTTCTCCACATCATTGAATATTCACTTTGAATGGCAGTAAGTGGTTGAACTGCGTGTGCACGGCGAATCGTTTCCATCCCTGCTTCAGAAAGTCCCCAATGTTTAATTTTCCCTTCCTTGATTAGGTCTTCTATTATTCCGGCTACCTCCTCTATCGCAACACTCGGATCCACTCGATGCTGATAGTAAAGGTCAATGGTGTCAACCTGAAGCCGTTTGAGCGATCCTTCAAAAGATTGCCTAATTTGCTCTGGCTTACTGTCGAGAACCTGTTTGCCATTTTGTAGTTGGATACCAAATTTAGTAGCGATAGACACACTCCCCCTTGAATGGAGCAAGGGCTTCCCCAAGTAATTCCTCATTGACAAATGGACCATATACCTCAGCAGTATCGAAGAAAGTAACCCCACGGTCTATTGCCTCGTGAATAAGTGAAATCATCTCATTCTTGTCCGAAGCAGGACCGTAACCAAAGCTCATACCCATGCATCCAAGTCCAATGGAGGAAACTTTTAAGTCACTATTTCCTAATTTACGTTTCTTCATGACTGATTCAACTCCTTAACCTATTGCGTAAATGTGAGAATAAAAACTGTGACTCCTTTATTATGCAACAAGAAAATAAGAAACCATTATACTAATCCTACTAAATCATTGCCTAATCCTCTCACACAACTTACAATTTGAGGATATATGTATTAGTATTGAATAAACAATGAGGACACAAGGAGGTTTTTTATGTCCACACAAATTGATAAACAACGAGTTGAATTAACCCAAATCATTGAGAGTCACACAGGTAATGATGGAATTCATCCAACTACTATTCCTTTTTTATCGTTCACTCGTTTCTCTGATTTGATAGGCCCAAGTTACGGTGTTTATAAACCTTCCTTATGCATAATCGTTCAAGGTAGCAAGGAGGTATTGCTCGCACAGGAGAGCTATGTGTACAGTCCTGCCGATTATCTTGTTGCCTCGGTTAACCTACCAATTACCGGACAAGTTACAGAAGCCTCTCCTGAAGTGCCTTATCTGGCTCTCAAACTGGAATTCACACCAAGTGAAATATTGGAGGTGTTACGTGAATACGAAATGGGTGTCGATAAGAAGGAAAATTCTAAACGTGGTATGTATGTCAGCAAAATAGAAACCTCTTTGCTAGATGCGGTAACAAGATTAGTTCGTATGCTAGATACTCCGCAAGACATAAAGGTAATTGCTCCTCTTATTGTAAAAGAAATCATCTATAGGGTTTTACAAGGAGAACATGGAGGTATGCTGAAGCAAATAGCAATAGAAGGAAGTTCAACCCATCTAATCAGTGATGTAATTGAACATATTATGAAGAACTATGATCAATCATTAAAAATTGAGGTGCTTGCGGATATAGCAAATATGAGCGTTTCTTCGCTACATCGGCACTTTAAAGAAGTTACAGCAATGAGCCCCATTCAATTCCAGAAACAACTAAGATTACAAGAAGCTCGCAGCTTGTTATTATCTGAGTCAGCAGATGCTGCTGATGTTGCATTTCGTGTAGGCTATGAAAGCCCATCACAATTCAGCCGTGAATATTCGCGCATGTTTGGTTCACCACCAAAAGAAGACATTAAGCGTGTGAGAGGTAATAATGAAAAAGCGATTAACCTATAGTCCCCTACCAATTGGTGGGGGTTTTTGTATGGAGAAAAGAACAACTTTCTAGAGGTGCATTCCATTTAAAATGAAGCCTTGGTACCGGCACCAACCAAATTTCATCTTATATTTCAATATGAAAATTATAGTTTTCTTTTTCACCGTTTTTCTTGAACTGTGCATTAATTTGATCTGTAAAATGCTTGAATTTGCTTCTATTATTTGGCTGAAAGAAAGCCGCAATCATATACAATGATTGCGGCCTGATTGTTAAATAATTTCTAAACAAAAGTATTCTTCGAATAGGGAGACTTTTATTTGATTAGTTCATAATGAACGTTACTCTTGCCTCACCGTAATCTTTGACGGTATCCACATTTTTCAAAAACTCCATATCCTCTTTAGAAATAACGAAATCCACTTCTGCATTATTTTCATATGTTCCGGATTTGCAGTTTTAGGCAGCGAAAGAAGACCAAGCTGTAAATCATAACGAATACTTAATTGAGGTACAGAAACACCGTATTTTTCTGCGATGTCTACAACTTTTTGATTTTTTAAAAATTCTCCGTGGGCAATAGGTGAATAAGCTTCCACAAGAATGCCTTGAGCTTGAGTATATTCAATCAATTCTTTCGGTGTGTTACTTATATGAGCCAAAATCTGATTTACCATCGGTTACACCTGTAACTGTTGGGTCAGTTTCATCCGTGATTTCAAATGTTGTAGAATATGCTTCAAACGCTTCTCCGTCAGTCGTAGTTATATCATCAGAAACTGTTAAAGAATAAGTACCTTCAAAGAAGTTAGCTGCAGTAAGTGTCAATGTCTCGCCATCTTCACTTAATTCTCCAGTTACTCCACCAGAAAGTTCTGTATCGGCACCAATTTCATCTACTGATACAATACCAGCAGTTAGAGTACCAGCATCTTCATCATCGAATAATGAATCTGGGTTTACAGCAGAATTGAAGTTTACTACTACTTCTTTAGCGTTAACCGCCATTACTCTTTCAACCCAGCAACCCCAAATCCTCCAGGTCCCGAATGCGTCGAAATCATCCCGCCAGCCTGAATCCATCTCACGTTTTTAAATCCATTCTCCTTCGCAACCTCATCCATCCGCTGCTTGATCCCTTCATCAAGTCCAATCGAATAAATCAGATAAAGCTGCTCTCGATCAATATCAAATTCTTTTAAGTAATCATTAAAAAGCTTCTCAGTCGCCCCGATCATTTTCCCGCGGTATTTCTTTGTGGAGACGAGCTTTCCGTCCTTTAGTTCGATACATGGCTTTATTTTCAGCAGTCCACCGATCAGGGAAGCCATATTGCTGACGCGGCCTCCTGCTTTTAGAAACTCCAGGCTGCCTGGGATGAAAGCGAGTTTTGATTTTGGGACGACTGCTTCTATTTTTTCGATTAAGCGTGCTGGTTCGATGTCAGGTTCTTTTTCCAGTAAATCAGCGGCATATAAGACAACTGCTGCTAATCCTCCGGTTACGTTTAGCGCGTCGATCAGGTGGAGGTCTTCGAATTCTTCTGCAGCGATGACTGCGTTTTGAAAGGATGAGGATGCCTTTGATGTATAGCCGATATGAACGATGGTGCTGTCAGGATACTTGTCTCTGATTGATGTGAAAAACTCCTGGTACTCGTGAATATTCGTGGCTGTTGTGGAAGGTATTTTCTTCGTGCGGTCATAGTAATCATAGATGTCCTGGACTGGTAAAGAGCCGTCCAGATAATCTTTTCCGTCCATAATGATGTGCATCGGAACAACTTGCAGGCTGTACTTTTCAACTAAATCATTCGGCAGATCAGCGCCGCTTTCGGTTGATAGGATGATTTTACGCATGTGAATTCCCCCTTGGTTGTTTGTAGCGTTCATTTTTACAGTTATTGCTTTAACTATACAGGAGATACCTAGTTTAGTAATGTGACAAATATAAATTGATGAAAGAAAGAGTGCTTATTCTTACTTTATGTAAAAGGTTATGTTCATGAGTGGTTTTCATCGTGTCTTCGAATGCTTTAAATAGATGAAGCAGAAAGTTTGTTCAATGTTTGCGGCGAATGCTAACATGGACAAACTTAGGTAAATATAGAGGAGGGATCTTTAATGGTAAATGAAGTGATTTTGGACGATTTTTCTTTGAAAGTAACTGGTTTTGAACAGGGAGTCTCCACAAACAGCTCCGGAAAAGAAGCAAAGACGATTCGGTTTGATTTCGAAGTAAGAGGCGGGACTGAGTACCACGACGTTACGGTCCATTTATACAAAAATACATTTGATGTAAAGGTTCCTGAACTCGATTTGAGCTTCAGAGGAACCATCAACAATTACTCTACTTCTCGGGCTGATTTCGCGGATGAAAATTCTTCATCGCTATTCAGTCTGAAGCTGATTGAAATTGGGTAGGGAAAATCCATTGAAATTAAGCATCCTGGATCAATCCCCTGTATCCGCTGGCAATACACCAGCCACGGCTTTGCAGGCTTCCATGGAGCTTGCACAAAGCGGGGAACAGTTCGGGTACACGCGCTATTGGATTGCCGAGCATCACGATTTTTCCGGATTGTCCTGTTCTGCGCCTGAAGTGATGCTGAGCTATATTGGGGCACACACCAAAACAATCCGCATTGGGGCAGGGGCGGTATTGCTTCCGCATTATAAACCGTACAAGGTTGCTGAAGTCTATAATATGCTGGCGACTCTGTTTCCAGGCAGAATTGATTTAGGGATCGGAAGGGCTCCCGGCGGATCAGCGGAAGTGACGATGGCTCTCTCTGATAATTTTTTGCAAAATGTTTACAAGATGCCGGAATCCTTTAAAGAACTTTTGCATTTCCTCAAAGATGATTTTCCGGAAGAACATATGTATTCAAAAGTATCTGCAGCACCGCTTCCGGAAATTTCTCCTAAACCATGGCTTCTCGGGACTAGCATCAAAAGTGCCAAGCTTGCTGCAGAGAATGGAAGCGCCTATGCATTCGGTCATTTCATGAGCGATAAAGATGGGCCGGAAATCCTTAAAACCTATGAGGAAAATTTTCAACCGGGTTCATCCCAACTGCCAGAATCGATCATAGCAGTGTCTGCCATTTGTGCAGAAACGACCGAAAAAGCTGAACACTTGGCAAAGAGCGGTTTTCTTTGGAAATTAATAATGGCAAAAGGGGTAGGCAGCGAAGGGGTTCCTTCACTAGAGGAAGCCGAACGCTATCCATATACAAGCGGAGAACAACAAGAAATTGAAGAAATGCGGCGCAAAATAATCATCGGCAATCCACAAGAGGTACGGGAGCAGCTTGAACAGCTCCAATCAATCTACCACAATGATGAATTCATGATCGTTACGATCGCTCATGACTATATGGATCGCTTACGTTCGTATAAATTGATTGCTGAAGAACTTCTGTAATAAAAACAACCAGTTATCCCTGTAGGATAACTGGTTGTTTTTGTATTTAGCTGATTGCATTTTTGATGTAATATTTGAACCTCAGCAAGGCAATCAGGATTCCAACGGCCCCCATAGACGAGCAATACATAAAGCTCCTCCTAGTCTGAAGCACCAACGATAGTTGCATTAATTACAGTATCAGCATCCACTCCTGCACCAATAGTAAGATCAATATAACCGTGATCAAGATTAGTTAGGTTTGGAGTAACATCTGCATCATTATTATCAGCAAATTTAAACGTCCAGTTACCTGCACTTGATAATGGCTCAGAAAATCTAACTCATACAGTAAAGGCATTTAACTTCTCAACTCCGTTAACTGTAGGAGCTACACGATCAGAAGCAGTCATTGTGTTAGAAACAAATTCTGGCAACAACTCCTCAGAGGTAGTTTCAACTATTTCATCAGCTACTGTTACAACATAAGTTAAGTTATTAAAAGCACCTGTATCAGCAGTTACAGTTTCGTTACCTGTACCACTAATTTTAGAGAATGTAAGTACAGCTGCGTTAAGAGTTCCATCAGTATCTACAACTGGCTTCATAGACAAGTCCCGCATTGACCAGAAACAGATGCCGAATCGCTTCAACTGCCGCCCTCTCCTGCGTAAGGATACCTTCTTTACCTTGTGCAACTTCATCAAGTCCTTTAAAAACCTCTCGCACACGAGCTGCCAGATCCACTTCCCCTTTCATCACTTTTCGGACTGTCGTTCTCTTTTGACTTTCGTTAATGATATTGAAAGGGCAAATAAATAGTAGTTATATATTAATAGAGCTCAGAAACTAAAACACAGTAATTTGTATAGATTCTGAGCTCTATTTTACTTGCAAATGACTATCATTAAAAACGCTAAAGAATATTTTCAGCAACACTTAATAGTTTACGGGCATCCTTAACAAGCTTCTTTCACAAAATCCCCAAAGTTCATTGACCTCTACTTTCTCATTCCTAAATAACTTCCTCAATCCCCTCCGAATCACGGTCTACTAAAAATGCACGAACATTCACTGTCCCTGGAATAAGCGGATGCTTCATGATTAGCTCTTTATTTTTTCGCATTGCTTCATAGACATCAGACGGTCCCGCAAGCCAATTTACTACATCGTACTGGACGGCATCAAGGTAATTCAGCGTTTTCAATATGTGATCTGTGACGCCTGCCTCCTTCATTTTCTCAAGCAGGTGATCCCGGTCATACTGCTGCGCTTTTTCTGCCACAATATAAATGTCATGAATCTCTTCTTGATAAATAGCAAGAATCACATTTCTCATGAGACATCCATAAGGCTGGGAAATCAGTGCCCCGTAGCTGTTGAAGACAAGCAGCTCCTCTTGCTCCCGCTGCGTAATCCCTGTTAAAGACGACTCAACTCCCATATTGGAATCCGTAATCACCAGCACTTTTTGTGTATCAACACGATCAAGCATTCTCATTTGTTTTTCCTCCTCTTATTGAATCCATTTTGCGATTTCAAAATAAACTGGAATTCCAATGATTAAATTGAACGGAAACGTGACCCCG
Source organism: Jeotgalibacillus malaysiensis (assembly GCF_044789845.1). NCBI lineage: Bacteria > Bacillati > Bacillota > Bacilli > Caryophanales > Caryophanaceae > Jeotgalibacillus > Jeotgalibacillus malaysiensis. The sequence goes on along the minus strand of NZ_CP085252.1, from coordinate 852,737 downwards.
AGAGACAGACCGAGATAAATAGAAGGATTCGCCTCCGGAACTGACGTTTTCAGGGCTGCAGGCGCAGCAATGTAGGATGCACTGCCTGCTAATACGCCCATCAGTGCAGTTCCTCCGATTGACAATTCAATCAGATTTCCAACCAGAACACCCATAATGCCAAACACAAGTGGCGCAATCATGCCAAATGCCAGCAGCTTCACCCCATACTTCTTCATTTCAGGTAGTCTTTGACCGGCAATCAGCCCCATATTTAACAGAAACAAAATTAAAATACTGCCGTATAAATCCATAAACAAAGGCTTCACAGCCGGAATCGCACTTTCTCCGAGCATCCACCCAATCACAAGACTCCCCATCAGCAAAAGAACACTTTTTCCAAACAGACTTTCCCTGACTACTTCTTTATCAATCACCCCTGAAGGAAAGGCAACAAACCCTGCACGCTGTGTATAAACGGCGAGCTCCTTTTTGTTCTCCAGTACCCTAAGCAGTAGTAAAGACACTAGAATTGCAGGACTTTCCATCAACACAACAAGTGCATTCATAAAGCCTTCATAGGTTGTGCCTGTCTGATCCATAAAGGCAACGCCCGCTCCGTACGTCACAATACTAATGGAGCCGTATGTGGCCGCAAGTCCGATTGCATTTTTCAAATCCATCCCGATCAATTTCATAACACCAAGCGTGATCAATGGGATGATGCCTCCGAGAAATAAAGCCCCTAAAATCGGTGCGAAAACTGATTCAATTGAATAATTTGCAAGCTCAATCCCCCCTTTCAATCCAATTGCAATGAGCAGATATATGCTTAGCGCATCACTGAGCGCCTTCGGAAAAGCCAGATCAGATTTCACAAGTGCTGCGGCGATCCCCAGTACAAAAAACAGGACAACGGGTGACATTAAATTCTGAATCACAATTTCATTCATCTTTCTTCCTCCTCAACCTAAAAGAATCCAATAAAAAAACCGGCACTTTCAACGTGCACTGCACGTATGGAAAGGCCGGTTTTCCTTTAACAGACAACATGTCTTTTAAAGAACTCCCTCTTTATTTTTCATTCAGTTTTTTCTCAAGATTTTCATTCAGCTTAAACACCATAATACGCTCCCCTGTGACGGAGCTGATATCCGTATGAAAGCTTATAGCTTCTACTGACGTTATATCAAAAACAATCTCCTTCAGCATTTCAATACCGGACTCTACCAGATCAGAACGCGTCTTCTTAATCGATAGCATCCCGTCATGCGTAGTGCACACACGGTATTCGGCAGGCGTCAATACACCATTCAGGCAAACAATGATCATATCCCTTAAAATATCTGCCTTTACAGACACTGAGCCCCTCCCCAGAAAATCCTTCTCCCACTGGGTGATCGCCTTGCTGATCTCCGCTTCAATTGAGCCCTTTGTCTTAGTCACCTTTATCACCATTCCTGCCCCCTCTAAACAAAAAATCGGTTTATCCCCAGACTAATCCCTTAGCATGGACATAAACCGATTTATTCTAATTCAAGCTTTGACAACCTGTCAGAATTTCTTCATTCCGCCAACACACGTTCAACGGCCTGCTTAAACCCACTCCATCATCAAAGATAAATGTAATCACTCGGATATTTGATTAATAATAAAATACGTTAATTTGTTTCAGGTGTCAATAGTGGTTGTTTTTTGTGTATTGCTTTCATCTTTTGCACCAGAAATCCGGATTTTTTAGACCTTCATTATTTTAACGTTACCGCATTTTTTGGCAAAGCAGCGTCCTGTATCCACTCTTCTATCATCCGGTTAAAGAAATCAGGATCTACCAGCGATATGCCGTGCCCAACATCAGGTATGACGATCCCTGTGCAATTCGAGTTACTTGAAACTAAGTCGACCACTGAATTTCTCATCATTGCTTTTTCTTTTGCACCGACAGTAACTAATATTCTGCTCTCTGCTTTAGCAAATCCGTCAGGTATTTTAAATGACATGTTTTCTTCTAGAATTCTAACAAGCGTATCAGACTTCATTTGAGAACTTTCCTTGTAATACGTCTCAAGGTATTCTTCACCAATGTAGAGCGTTTTAGCCTGAAGTATTGAAAATGATTTAATTTTTACTAATGGATAAAGTGCTTTAATAAACGGTTTGATCATTCTTTTCATCATGACATTAGGTCTGACTAATGCACTGTTTATGAATGCATAATTGATCAAATTCGGATGATCACTTAGCATCTGAATCGCTACCTGCGCCCCTAAAGAGAAGCCAATGACAACAATTTCTTTACCGTCTGCTATTTTTTCTATCAGTTTATTAATTTTCTCTGCACTTAAATGAATTGAAAAGTTTTCAGTATTTCTGCTTGTCCCCTGTTCCGGCAAATCGATTGTCATACAGTGATAATGACTGAAATATTGAATTTGTTTATCCCACATCCAGCTGCTCACTCCACCACCGTGTAGAAATACCATTAAAGGAGCAGTTTTATCCCCGTACTCGTGGTAGCTTAAATCCAAAAAATCACCTCTCAAATATAGATTTATCTTAGCCGTGCTTCTACGAACGCTTACTGCAGATCATTTAAGTCTAAAAACAAACTATGTATTAGCTCAAAGATCTACAATATTTATTTTTATATATTTGAAAGGTCAATTCTGCGATTATAAATCAATTGCAGAACCGACCTCTCATTTATCAACCATCAAGCCGCCTTCGAATGCTTCTCCCCACCCGAATACGTCCACTTTCTCCACACATACTCCATTGGCCCCTGCTTAAAGTGACGCATGATCAAGTGACTCAACACAACCTGCACGCTGTAAATGGCAATGGCAATCAGCACACCCTGCGTTTTCGATACCTGACCGAATAATCCAAAGCCATAACCGTTGAAGATGATCACTGCAATGATTGACTGCATTAGATAATTAGTCAGCGCCATCCGGCCAACTGAAGCAAATGGCATCAGCATTTTTTCAACAGATGATTTCCTGGTGACGAGTACGATGACTGATACATAAAACAACATCAGGAATGGTCCGCCAACCGTGTTTATTCCTGTGGCGATTGGTCCTGTCAGATAAGTTGGCCATCCAAACACGTTGTAGTCAATTACTAAAGAAATTCCCACAACCGGTACTCCGACAGCAAGTCCAACCCACATGACTTTCTTCCAGCGGTGAATATTATTTTCGATATCAGTGAACATACCCGTCTTTCCTAAATACAGCCCGATCAGAAATAACGACAAAATCGTCGGTACTAACAGCATGAACTGTGCCAGAATCAGCACTACTTCATTTCTAAAACGGAATGCCAAAATCTCTCCAAAGCTGCCATCCGCCATCACAGAAGCCGCGAGAATTGAAGAAGCATGCAAATTTTCCAGTGTATCCATTCCCCCGCTAATCATAAAGTGAACACTTACACTGCTGAGTAGCATCAGCGCGGTCATCAACAAAGGACCAAATATAAGTAAAGATATCGCCCAGATCTTAATCGTCTTTGTTGAACGCTCAACAAAAAACGGAAGCAGGAAACCTGTAATGGCATATGTATGTAAAATATCCCCGGACCAGATAAATGTGAGATGGGCAAGTCCAAGCAGCAGTAAAAACACCAGTCGGCACCTGAATAATTTCTTCGCCGGCAATCCACGCTTCATCAGGCGGCTATAGAAAATGTAAAACCCGAGACCAAACAGCATTGAAAACATCGGGTAAAACTTCGCGTCTACAAAAAATGCCGTCAACAGCGTCAATGCAGCATTCATTCCACCCTCCGGCAGGCGGTTCCCCTCTACTAAACCGCTGATATCCGTAAATACAGGTGTCTTAAACAAAATCATATTCGCAATCAAAATCCCAAACAGCGCAAATCCACGGATAATATCCAGCGTATGGATCCGCTCCTTCATCGAAACCGAACTCATCGTAACATCCTCCTAATTGACTATTCCTTCTTCATATTAAATGAAGCCGGGTGAATAGACAATCAGAATTTGGAAATTACTGAGATGCCTTTATTAGCTATTGAAATAGCAATAAGGAGTTTATTCCCAACTTATTAGACTGATGATAATTTTAGATTATCTGCTTTCACGATATAACCAATAAACCTTGTTTCATTAAGGCTATATCCATGCGTTTTCACTTATGAAATTTTAATACAGTTTTGTCCGCACATGCTATAGAGGGGGAATTATTCAAAAAAAATAAAGGTCACATATGTCCTGAACACAATTTTCAGTGGTTTAATCGCCATACTTATATCTACTTTTTTGCTGGAGGTAATATAGCAGAGAACTACACTTAGGAGACTTGGGTGGCCACGGAGTTTTTTGTGATTTTACCTATGTGGGTTTTAGGGTTTCTCCTTGGATTGTTTGTTTTTAAAAGTAAAAATCTCGGGATATTTTTGTTTACCTCTATCCTTATCACTTGGGTTTCAATTCTGCTTGGTGTACAACTGGGATTTTCTCTCACTACGTAATATTCCTATTTACTTAAATCTAGTCATATTCGAGCGGATGTCTTTCTTTTTAAGATAAAGGGATTATGGAAACTCTCCAGCTTCTTTTTAAATTTGAGAAAGCACATGAATGAGCGTTTTACCTGCTTCTTAGAGAGTTGTGTTCAACACAGGGAACAGGTTTTCAGAGAAAGCTAACTTCCAATTTCACTATTAAATCCGAACTTATAAAAAATGATCTCGTTTATTTTTTCTGCAAGGCTATTGTACAGGCATTTAGTCACTCCTGTTCATATACATATTAATGCAACAACAATTATGAAAAGGAGAGATTTTTAATGTGTTGCGGAAAAAATGATTCATGTGTATGTGGTATTGTTCGCGAGATTGTGAGAGTTCAGGATAAGGTAGCTGGCGTTAATACGGGTGGGTGCTGTTCAACGGGCTGTGATCAGGCAATCAGAAATCTGCTGTCCCCAGTGACGGTTAATGGCAATGGGCCTACTACAGTGCCTTTTGCACTTTACTGTAAAGGTGATTGCGAACCGTTTATCGGAAGCGGGGTGTTCAGATCTCCTGTCGGCGGATCAGGAATGACCGCTTTAAGATGTGTCAAGACACCAATCTTCCGTGCGAAAAAGTTTGTGGATAATGACAAAGACAGAGAGAAGGATAAGTGCTGTGTCCAATTGGAGCTGCTGCTTCCAATTACAATGGGAGGATCTACTCCTGGACCATCAGGCGACGGAACACAAATTTGCGATTTCTTCCCTGGAAACAGCATCAGAAACCTGCAGGCAACCGGCATCTGTCTGACAGTCGACCTAAATTGCTTCTGCGGTATTGTATGTCTGGATCCTATCACACCCCGACCTTCATCTGAGTTTAATATGAGCGACGACGCGGAATAAGAGTTAAGAGGTTATAGAGACTAAATGTAGCGGCAAGAAGGTATTATTTGATACCTTCTTGCTTTTTTTTGGGTTTAATCGTTTCAAGAGATGAGCGTACATATTAAGGTTTTCTTACTAATAATTAAAGGAAACTTTATCCTAGTTGCAAAACATATGATAAGCTGAAATTAACTTTTTTTACTATTTAAAGGGTTTAATAACAGAAAAGTATGGGGGTATTATTATGTGGTTAATATTAGGACTTATTGCAAGCGCAGCAATACTACTCAACATTTACTTATTTTCAGCAGGAAAAGATTACAAACTCGCAATGGTGGCAGGGTTATCATTCACAGCACTCACAATTTGTGGACATATTAGCCTTTTAGCAGATCAGGCCAGCAGAGAAGATTGGTCAGCTGTCAGGGAAGTCATTAATTATCAATGGGGATTGTATGTTTTGACGGTTGCTTCTATCTTTATAAATGCATTACCTGTATTTATAGAGCGGAAAGATAAGAAAAGAGACCTAATGCCGCATCCTAGAGCAGCTATTTGATATGTGTTCTTTATGACTTAAATTGTTTGGAACTTTTATTCAACATAGGGTAACAGTAATACTAACTCAGATTCTTACCACCGGGCGACGCTGTGTCCTGTGCAATGTCAGCGTCAGAAGTATCTCCAGTTGCCGCATACAACTTATCATCCGGTCCGATTTTCAGCCTGCCGCTATGATACACATTCCCGCTCGGAATCTGATCAAGCGGCACGCTCTATTCGCTCCACAACTCTCCATCTAAAAGAAGCGTCACGATGCGGTTAAAACGTCCATCATCACCTTCATATGTGTAGTAGGCATAAGCAAGCTGTGACTCTTCAAAGTCAGGTGCAAGTACAAAGCCAAACACCCCGGCTTCGGCATCGGTTCAGGCAAATGAAAAAGAAGCTAAAGTTCAGCCTTTAACTTCTTTTAGCAATTATTATTCACTTGCTCACCCAATGACTTTCACTTTCCAGCTCTAACAGCCATTTCTTTCTGGCGGTTCCTCCGGCATATCCGCCTGTTGAACCGTCACTGAGGATCACACGGTGACACGGAATGATCAATGCCAGCTGATTTGACCCATTGGCTCTCGCAACTGCACGCACAGCAGTCGGCTTACCAATCTCTCGTGCAATGTCAGTATAGGAACGTGTTTCACCAGCGGGGATTTCCTTCAGCCTCCCCCATACCATCAGTTGAAACGGTGTCCCGATCAGCCTGACTGGTGTGTGAAATTCGACCAGGTCACCTTTAAAATACAGATCCAGCTCTTTTTGAATTGATTCAATGGGCTTGGTCTTCCCCGGTATAATCGCTGATCGGGTTTTATTTCTCAGTACTTCAATCTCTTTTTCAAGACCGCGCCGATCCACAAATTCGAGGAGATACAGCTCGGTTTCATCCGCAATGGCGACCATTGGTCCAACCCTTGTATCGATCCAGGATGCTTTTAGAATATGATTGTCTTTAGCAAACGCCGGAGCATCTCCCATAATTCTTGAAAAGGCATCTCTAAAACCACTGCTGGATTCATAGCCTGTAGTCAGTTGGGCATCAATCATTGCCTTGCCGGATCTGATTTCCTTCATCGCAAGACCCATTCGTCTCGCACGTGCATATTGCACAAACGTCATCCCAAAACGCTTTTTAAATTGACGGCGCGCTGTTGATTCATCAACAGCCAATTCCCGGAAATCTTTCTCTCTCCATTTTTTCTCCGGATTTTCCTCAACAGCCTGCACCAGTTTTTGCACAAGCTCAGACACCTGGTTTGGATGAGAAAGCGGAGAGCATCTTTTACAGGGTCTGAATGAAGCCAGCAGCGCCTCTTCAGCCGTATGGTAAAATTCACAGTTCTCAAACTTCGGCTTTCTTGCCGGACAGGTTGGACGGCAAAAAACGCCTGTGCTTTTTACCCCTACAAAAAATAAGCCATCGTATGCTGAATTCTTCTCAAGCAATGCTTCATAAAACTCCTGTTTCTTATCATCAGTCATTCTCTGAACACCTCAATCCTGTGTCTTCTTATTTCTATTATAATAAGAATAAAAACTTGTGCAGCCGGAAATCAGGCATTGATTTAGTTAAATCGTTACAATATATTTTCTGAAAAATACTTTTTCATCCTGTCAATCCTGCCCTGTCTTTTAATTCCTAGTTGACAGATATGAATTAATATTGTTAAATACCACTAATAAATACTAACTTTTACGGATTAAAGGTCGTTGAAGTTATTGAGAAAGTTGGAGAATCTCATGAAAGAAGCGTATCCAGTCATTACCGGCGCAGATGCATTTCTGTATGAAGGCAGCAAGATCGGCATCCTGCTTTGTCATGGATTTTTAGGAACACCCCAAAGCGTAGAATATATTGGCAAAGTATTTGCCCAGCAGGGATACACAATCTCAGCACCAAGGCTCGCAGGACATGGCACTCACTATAAAGATCTCGCCCACTGCTCATTTTCCGATTGGTATCTCAGTCTTGAAAAAGCTTATTTAGATCTAAAAGAACGCTGCGAGAGAATTTACGTGATCGGCCAATCTATGGGTGGAACATTGACCTTAGACCTTGCAAGTCATTATAAAGACATTGATGGAATTTTATTAATCAACCCAGCCATCCATGTTCCGGCGATGTCTCCTTATCAGAACATCCCACCCACCAAATATATAAATGAAAGCAAACCGGATATTAAAAATCCCGATGTAACAGAAATCACCTATCCAAAAGTTCCTGCATTCGCCTATCAGCAACTGTTAACATACATGGATGTTGTTAAGAAAAATCTGCCATTAGTTAAAAATCCAATCTTATGCTTCCAGTCAACAATCGATCATGTCGTACCGCCTGAAAACACAGATTTCATTCTTCAGCGTGTTCAGTCAGACATTAAATTAAAGCATGTATTAGACAACTCCTACCATGTTGCATCCATGGATTATGATAAAGAAAAAATAATCAGGAAATCTCTGCAATTTATACAATCTCTATCTGCCTCGAATCACTTAAATAAGGTCAGCCAGTAATTTGGCTGACCTTGCATTCACGCTATTTCTTTTCGAACCATCCGAAAGTGACTTCCACCTGAAAAAACGTTCCCTTTATCAGAGGCAATTTCTACACATGGTTGCGGCCTCTGTGCCCCAAATAAAAAAACCGCCCCATCCGCCAGGCCAAGATGGCTGACGTACGGGACAGTTCTATTCATGTTCAATTAGAAATCAACTTTATCACCGTTAAAGGCAGCAACATAAATCTTTTTCAGATCTTCTGCTGTTACTTCACGTGGATTAGCTGGTGTACAAGGGTCTTCAACTGCCCCTGCTGCCATTTTATCCAGATTTTTTTCGAATTCTTTTTGATCAATGCCGAATTCTTCAAGCGTTAATGGAATATCCATTGAACGGTTCAAGCGGCGAATTTCTTCAGTTAGGGCAGTGATCAGCTCATCATCTGTATTTCCTTTAAGTCCAAGCATTCTTGCGATTTCTGCAAAACGGGAGCTGTCTGCCTTTTTATTAAAGTCAATCACATATGGCAGGTAAAGTGCATTCGCTAAACCGTGGGGAATACCGAAGATCGCACCACTCTTATGCGCCAGGCTGTGAACTATTCCTAAGAAGCCATTTGAGAAGGCCATGCCAGCGATCGCCTGGGCATAATGCATTTCGCCTCTTGCTTCCTTGTCACCTGCGTATGATTTTTCTACGTTGTCCACGACCATTTTGACAGACTGCAAAGCCAATGGATCGGTAAACGGATTATGCGCGAGGGATACGTAAGCTTCAATACCATGCGTGATTGTATCCATTCCAGTGTACGCTACAATGTTTGGCGGCATTGAATAGGTTAACTCTGGATCGACAATCGCGATGTCCGGTGTGATTTCATAGCCGAAAACCGGATATTTCACATCTTTGTCACGATCTGTGATAACCGAGAACGGCGACACATCCGTCCCCGTTCCGCTTGTTGTGGAAAGCGCAGCGAAGCGTGCTTTCTTGCGTAATACAGGAAGGGGGTTCGGTGCTTTAATTTGTTCAAATGTTAACTCCGGGTTTTCATACAGCACCCACATCGCTTTTGCTGCGTCAATGGGAGAACCTCCGCCTACACCGACAATCCAGTCCGGCTGAAATTCTTCCATTTTTTTCGCTCCGTTTACAACGGTCGTAACAGAAGGATCGTTTTCTACTCCTTCAATCAGCTGAATTTCAAAGCCGGCTTCTTTTAGATTAGATTCAATTTTATTAAGGTAGCCGGATTTTTTAATCGATTCTCCACCGATCACGATCGTAGCTTTTTGACCTTCAAGATCTTTTAGTGCTTCAATTGATCCTTCTCCATAAAATACATCTCTGGGTATTGTAAAACGATTCATAAGTTTTATTCTCCTCTTCAAAAAAATGAGCGATGATCCTTATTATTAATATTTGCAGCGCGCTTTTTTATAACGCGGGTACAAATATAACATCCAGGACGTTATATACATAACATTATTGCTTATACCACACAAAATTATAATAAGTATACAAAGTATACCTTCCATATTCACAATGTTTTAACGCATTATGATTTAGACAGCCGCTCCGTTAATACTGCTTTTTCAGCTTCAAATCCAGGTTTCCCAAGCAGTGCAAACATATTTTTCTTGTATGCCTCTACTCCAGGCTGATCAAATGGATTTACACCGAGCAAATGCCCGCTTATGGCACAAGCCTTTTCGAAAAAGTAGACCATTTCTCCGTATGTGAATTCATTCATTTCATCAAATTCAATAACGAGATTTGGCACTTCTCCATCAATATGAGCCAGTAATGTTCCCTGAAATGCTTTATTATTCACTTCATTCATTGTTTTGCCAGCTAAAAAGTTTAATCCGTCAATATTTTCTGTATCCTCTTGTATGGTTAATTCAATGCGGGGCTTCTTTACCTGCAGAACGGTTTCAATCAGATTACGCTTACCTTCCTGTACATACTGACCCATTGAATGTAAATCAGTTGAAAAATCAACGGATGCAGGGAATAGCCCTTTCTGATCTTTACCTTCACTTTCTCCAAACAGCTGCTTCCACCATTCTGAAATATAATGCAGAGATGGCTCATAGTTAACAAGCAGCTCGATGTCTTTTCCTTTTCTGTGAAGAACATTTCGAACAGCAGCGTACTGATAGCTTTCATTTGTTAATAGATCTGAATTGTTGTATTTGCGGGCAGCCGCTTCTGCTCCTGCTATCATTTGATCAATATTCAGACCTGCTACAGCAATCGGTAAAAGCCCTACCGGTGTTAGCACTGAATAACGTCCACCTACATCATCAGGGATAACAAAGGTTTCATACCCTTCTTTATCAGCAAGATTTTTCAGCGCGCCTTTTTCACGGTCAGTTGTTGCGAAAATACGTTTTTTTGCTTCTTCCTTTCCATATTTTTTCTCCATGTACTCGCGGAAAATACGGAATGCAAGAGCCGGCTCAGTCGTTGTTCCTGATTTAGAAATCACATTAACAGAGATATCCTTACCTTCTAATAGCTCAAACAAATGAGAAATATACGTTGAGCTGATATTTTGTCCCGCAAAATAAACCTGCGTTTTATCACTCATTTGATTATGGAACGTATGGGATAACGCTTCAATGGCAGATCTTGCACCTAAATAAGAACCGCCAATCCCAATCACAATCAGCGCATCAGAATGACTTTTAATTCTGGCAGCGGCTTGTTTAACTCGTGCAAATTCATCTTTATCATAGTTAAGAGGAAGATCCACCCAGCCTAAAAAATCAGCGCCCGGTCCCTTTTTTTCATGAAGCATATTGTGAGCGACTTTTACAAACTCACTTAAGTTCTCTACCTCACTTTTCTTCATAAATGACAATGCATTTGAATAATCAAACGAAATAGACATTTTCCATCCCCCTTTCATTGAGAAACGCCAGTTTTATGACTGAAGCTGCCTGTCTAAAATTTTGCTGCTGTTATTTCCCGCTCTTTTCCACTGCATGTCCACCAAACTCATTGCGCAATGCAGCGACTACTTTTCCAGTAAAGGTGTCATTGTCCAATGAACGATAACGCATTAATAACGACATCGCGATAACAGGGGTTGCTGTTTGCAGCTCAAGTGCAGTTTCAACAGTCCATTTCCCTTCACCGGAAGAATGCATGACACCTTTAATATCATCTAATTTGGCATCTTTAGAAAATGCATTTTCAGTCAGTTCCATGAGCCAGGAACGGATAACGGATCCGTTGTTCCAGACGCTTGCAACTTTTTCATAATCATAATCAAAATCACTTTTCTCCAATATTTCAAATCCTTCTCCAATAGCCGCCATCATGCCATATTCAATTCCGTTATGAACCATTTTCAGGAAGTGTCCGCTTCCCGCTTTACCAGCATATAAGAATCCTTTTTCAACAGCGGTATCTTTAAAAATTGCTTCTACAACGCTCCAGGCTTCAGGATCGCCGCCGATCATATAGCATGCCCCATTGCGGGCTCCTTCCATTCCGCCGGATGTTCCTGCATCCATAAAGCTCACGCCGATCTCTTTTAGCTCATTGTATCTGCGAATCGACTCCTTATAGTGAGAATTACCAGCTTCAATCACAATGTCGCCTTCACTTAAAAATGCTTTTACTTCAGTAAGCACGGAGTCAACGACAGCATGAGGCACCATGACCCAGAGAACACGCGGTGTTTCAAGTGATTCAACAAGCTCCCTTAAGCTTGACGTACCAGTTGCCCCGTAGTCAGCTATTTCTGAAACTGCACCTGGATTCACATCAAATGCAATCACTTCATGATGATTGTCAATTAAATTCTGCCCTAAATTCAATCCCATTTTTCCTAAGCCAATTAATCCAACCTTCATGTTGAATCCCTCCTAAAATATACCTATTTGTCCCTCTTTATATTTCTCTGCAATCTTGATTTCTTACGTTGAAAGAACAATTTTTACCACCAGTGGAAGCCTTGTTCCTGCAGCAGTTTGTCTGATGCTTCAGGTCCCATTGATCCCGCCTTGTATGATTGAAGCGGAATGCTATTTTCTTCGAACGCTTCCAACACCGGCTGTATCCATTTCCACGACAGCTCTACCTCATCCCAATGCGCAAAAAATGTTGAATCGCCTTTCAATGCATCAAACAGCAATATTTCATAGGCTTCAGGCACTTCTTTTGTAACCGGTGAAAAATCAGCTGTTACAGGTTCGATCATGCCATTTTTCAATGGGTTTTTACTGTTAATCTGGAACGATACTCCTTCATTCGGACTGATATGAACGAATAATAAATTCGGTGCAGTCTTTTGATCTTCTGTTTCGTAAAGATCCTTTAATGTGTTTTTAAATTCGATAACAATACGTGTTGATTTTTCTTTCATCCTCTTTCCTGTACGGATGTAGAAAGGTACCCCTTCCCAGAAATCATTGTCTATCCATAAGCGTGCAGCAACAAATGTATCATTAGTAGAAGAAGTATCAACACCCGGCTCTTCTGTATATTTAACAACAGGCTCACCCTTAATTTCTCCTGCATCATATTGGCCGCGTATGATATGAGCTCCGACCTCTTCTTTCGATAATAAACGTAAAGATTCCATCACTTTTCTTTTCTCGTCGCGAATATCATCTGCACTGATTTTCTCGGGCAGATGCATGGCTGTCATCATGAGCATTTGAAGCATGTGATTTTGTACCATATCACGAATTGCACCGGACTGGTCGTAATAACCTGCCCGATCTTCCACACCTACGATTTCACTTGCAGTAATTTGTACATTCGCAATGTACCCTTTATTCCAAATCGCCTGAAGGACCGGGTTTGCGAATTCCAGTGTTTCCAGGTTTTGAACCATTGGTTTTCCAAGATAATGATCAATACGGTAAATTTCATCTTCTTTAAATGCTCTGCTCAATTTAGTATTAAGATCGCGGGCAGACTCCAAGTCATGACCAAACGGCTTTTCAATAATTAGGCGTTTGCAGCCTTTCGTTGATCCTAAGCCACTTTCTTTAATATTTAGGGCAATATCATCAAAAAATTCAGGAGCAACCGATAAATAAAAGAGGCGGTTTTCAGGAAGATTTAATTCTTCCTCTCTCTGCTGAATAAATGTAAGCAAATTTTTATAGGCTTCAGGCTTTGTTACATCCATCTGGTGATAACGGAACACTTTAATAAATGCATCAAATTCCTCTTTTTCCACTATCGTCTGTCTTGAAAATGCCTTAATTGACTCTTCAACATGGGTTTGAAATTCATCATGAGATAAAGATGATCTCCCTAATCCAATAACGGAAAAGGCCTTTGGCATTTTCTTATCAAGAAATAAATTATATAAAGCTGGAAATATTTTTCTTTTTGCTAAATCTCCAGTAGCTCCAAACAATACAAATGACATTGACTCCACCTTACATTCCCCCGCTTGATCATTTTTACAGCCCAATATTTTAAAGATTTTCGTCTTTTGAAAATCTTTATCCCATTCTTCTCTTTACAGACAGGCATTAGCATTCCCTATTTCAGCAATTACTTGCGCGAGAATAAGTATAATACGTATATTTCGTTTATGTAAGTACGCACTTTATATATATCTAATGATAAAAAAGGAACATAGTGTGAAAAAAGATACTGTAGGAGAAGATGAATAATGAACGTACGCAGAGAGGTTTTTTAAAGAAGGGTTGTGCGATTAATGTAAAATTTTTTATGCGTTTTTTTAAAACATGCTGTGTTAAAATCATGTTTTAATTCGTCAGGATGTTTATTGTTTCGGGTGTAATCCCTCCTATAAATGCGGGACGCAACAAGCAGCAATTGAGCTGAGAAGCCTTGGACCGCTTGCAGAAAGTGAATGTAAATCAACCTGCAAGTTAACAGAACCTTTTAAAAAATCTACACATAAAAGCTCCCTCCAATAGCTTGAGGGAGCTTCAATGACAAATTATTTCTTATCGTATACTGTACGCTGCTGCCAGAGGAACCGGTGTAAGCGGATCTCCTCCTAATTGAAGAGACGCTTCATTCGCCCAGTAAGGATTTCTCAGCATACCTCTTCCAACCGCAACAAGATCCGCTTTTCCTTCACGGATGACTTCATCGCTTAGCACAGGATCTTCCATTCTGCCTACTGCAATGGTTGGTACATTCAGTGCTTTTCTAATTCCTTCAGATAAATCAACCTGATATCCAGGTCCGCTTGATGCAGGGCCACTTTCTCCTTCCCCGCCGGAAGAAACGTGGAATACATCGACACCAGCTTCTTTATAACGCTTTGCCAATTCAATCACATAGTCCAGATCATAACCGCCTTCTGCATACTCAACTGCAGAAATTCTAAAGAGCAACGGCATGTCTTCAGGCATTACCCGACGGGCAGCTTTAATGATTTCTACGCCGAATAAACTCTTATCTTCACCATATTTATCTGTACGTTTATTTGTCAGTGGTGATTGGAATTGATGAATCAGGTATCCATGGGCACCATGAATTTCAATTGTATCAACACCAGCCTTTAACGCACGTTTAAATGCTGCTTCAAACTTTCCAACCATTTCTTCCACTTCTACAGTAGACAGTTCACGCGGTTCCTTGTACTGCTCTGAAAATTGAATCGCTGATGAAGATACAGGTACTGCCGCATCTTCGGCTTTACGGCCAGCGTGCGCAATTTGAATTCCTACTTTTGCGCCGTAACCCTGGCTTGTTTCTATAATTTTTTTGAATGCTGGAATTTGATCATCTGACCAGAGACCAAGATCATAGTCAGTGATTCTTCCATCAGGATCTACATCTGTCATTTCCATGATGATCAGTCCCGCGCCGCCAATCGCACGGCTTGTATAATGTGAAAAATGCCAATCATTCGGCTTACCGTCCTTTTCCGTCACGGAATACTGACACATTGGAGGCATCACCATGCGATTTTTCAAGTGAAGTCCTTTAATTTGAAACGAATCTAATAATGTAGGCATAAAAAACTTCCTTTCCTTTCAGAATACTGTTTGTAAGATCTTAAACAAGAAATACTTTAAGGTACTTAAATATTATTACAATCTACACAGTACGTTAGTCAAACAACTCGGCTCATACATTAACATTTTCCCTTCCAAAGAAGATATTGTTTCGCCTCCAGCCTTATTACATCCAATAGTATACTTTTATACACTATGTAAATAAAAAGTGCGTACTTACAAAATGATATTATAGGGCTTATGATTATGATTGTGCAGGGATAGGAAACAATTGGCGTTCTTATTTTGAAGGTAATATCAGCCCTCTGGGTATATTACTACTTGCAACAAAAAAATTTTAGGAGTGTTGTACAGATGAAATTACAACTGGCATTAGACCTTGTAAATATTCCACAGGCAATTGAATTGGTTAAAGAAGTAGAAGAGCATATTGATGTAGTAGAAATTGGTACTCCTGTTGTGATCAACGAAGGACTGAAAGCAGTTAAAGAAATGAAAGCTGCATTCCCTAACCTGACAGTATTAGCTGACCTTAAAATTATGGATGCTGCTGGATACGAAGTAAGCCAGGCATCTGCTGCCGGAGCTGACATCGTCACAATTCTTGGTGCTGCTGAAGATGCATCTATCAAAGGTGCTGTTGAAGAAGCGAAAAAACAAGGCAAACAAATCCTTGTTGACATGATCGCTGTAAAAGACATTGCAACTCGCGCTAAAGAACTTGATGAGCTTGGCGCAGACTACATCTGCGTTCACACTGGTTACGATCTTCAAGCCCAGGGCCAAAACTCTTTCAAAGACCTTGAAACGATTAAGAGCGTTGTTAAAAATGCAAAAACTGCGATTGCAGGCGGAATTAAATTAGAAACTCTCCCAGAAGTAATCAAAGCCCAACCAGATCTTGTCATTGTTGGTGGCGGTATTACTGGACAGGAAGATAAAAATGCTGCAGCTGCAAAAATGCAAGAACTAATCAAACAGGGTTAATCAACCATTATGCAGACAACTCGATATTTTAACGAAATCCTTGATGAGTTAAGTCGAGCAGCAGACTTACTATCTGATGAACAAGCTGAACAGCTGGTCAATCAAATCCTTGAAGCAAAGAAAATCTTTGTAGCAGGAGCTGGAAGATCAGGTTTCATGGGCAAATCCTTTGTGATGCGCATGATGCATATGGGATTAGATTCCTATGTTGTCGGAGAAACGGTTACAGCAAATATGGAAAAAGATGATATTCTTATCATTGCATCCGGATCAGGAGAAACAAAAAGCTTAGTCTCAATGACTGAAAAAGCGAAAAACACAGGTGGAACAGTTGTTGCTGTCACCATCTCTCCTGAATCCACTATTGGAAAGTTAGCGGACCTTGTCATTAAAATGCCTGGTTCTCCTAAAGATAAATCCACGAGTGATTATACAACCATTCAGCCAATGGGATCACTTTTCGAACAAACCCTTTTACTATTTTTCGATGCGGTTATTTTACGCTTCATGGAGAAAAAAGGACTCGATTCCAATACGATGTACGGAAAGCACGCTAACCTTGAATGATTAAATATTTGTACTGAACAGAAAGATCGAAAGTTCTCTTAAACTTTCCGGTCTTTCTGTTCAGCTTTTTTATCTGAAATTGACTATAATAGTCTGGTGTTGAAATTAGTTGGATAAGGGGCGATAAAATGAGTTCTTTAAATGGAAAAAATGCATTAATTACCGGAGCAGGAAGAGGCATCGGCCGGGCAACTGCCATCGCTTTTGCAAAAGAAGGAATTAATGTTGGATTAGTGGGAACAACTCTCTCAAATCTTGAAAAAGTAGCGGAAGAAGTGAAAGAACTCGTTGTTAATGCTTCTGTAGCTGTTGCAGATGTTACTGATCTTGAAGCTATTCAGCAGGCAGCCGATCAAATCAAATCTGAATTAGGTCAAATTGACATCCTCATTAACAACGCTGGAATTGCTAAGTTTGGAGGATTCCTTGAGCTTTCAGCAAGTGAATGGGAAAATATTATTAATGTTAATCTAATGGGTGTTTACAATACTACCAGAGCCGTACTTCCAGATATGATTGAAAGAAAAGCAGGAGATATCATCAATGTTTCTTCTTCTGCCGGTCAAAAGGGAGCGCCAGTAATGAGCGCGTACAGTGCTTCAAAATTTGCCGTGCTTGGATTAACGGAATCACTTATGCTTGAAGTAAGAAAGCATAACATCCGCGTTACTGCACTAACGCCAAGTACAGTTGCTACTGATCTGGCAATCGAAACAAATCTTATCAGCGGCAACCCTGAAAATGTAATGCAGCCAGAAGATCTTGCTGAATTGATGGTCTCACAGCTTAAATTAAACCCACGTGTTTTCATTAAAACAGCTGGCATGTGGTCAACAAATCCTTAAACATAATGAAATACGTGCCTGCTCATTCCGCGGAATGGGCAGGCACTTTATTTTCCTTTTTCTTTCACACTATACCCCGGAACAAATCAGTGCTCCATTAGAATGGAAGCATCCACCATCAAGGCATATTGTACAAACGTTATACCAAAACTGCTATCCAGAACAAAAATCTATTTTCATAGGAACTTATCTCAGATTCACTAAATTTAAGGTTTTAGAATAACTTTTATACAATTATCGGTTCTGGTATCAAACACTTCATATCCATGCTTCGCCTGGTCTAATGGAAGAACATGTGTAATGACATCACCAATATCAACTTTTCCTTCAGAGATCAGATTATAAAGAAAAGGCATATATGGAATAACCGGAGCCTGGCCCGTTTTAATGTCAACATTCCTCTGGAAAATATCCCCCAGAGGGAAACCATTATAACGTCCCCCGTAAACACCGGTAATCTGGATGGTCCCGGCTTTACGTACAGCCTGGGATGCAATGACAAGCCCGCCCATCGCACCACCATGAAGTTTCATTCCGGCTGCAAGATATTCAAGAGGCGTCATCTTACCGCTCATACCTGAACAATCAATAACGACATCTGCTCCACCTTTTGTTATCTCTTTTAAATATTCGCCAACGTTTTCATGGTCTTCGAAATTTACAATCTCCACTTTATTGGTTTTTTTCGCATGCTTGAGCCGGTAATTAAGATAATCGACCGCAATAACCCGCTTAGCACCTTTAAACCAGGCAAATTTTTGAGCCAGGAGACCTACTGGACCACATCCTAAAACGATGACAGTATCACCAGCTTTGACACCCGAGTGATCTACACTCCAGTATGCTGTTGAGGCCGCATCTGCAAGTAACACTAACTTTTCATCCTCTACTTCGCAGTTCTCCGGTATTTTGAATGGAGTAAAGTTTCCATATGGAACACGTAAATATTCAGCCTGTCCGCCAGCAAATCCACCGGTTGTTTCTGAATAACCAAAGAAACCACCCATTTCACCGTGAGGGTTTGAATTATCACATTGGCTGGTTATGTCATTGTTACAATACCAGCAATGCCCGCAGCTCACATTAAAGGGAATAATGACCCGATCCCCTTTTTTCACTTTTGTTACTTCCGGTCCAACTTCTTCTACTACCCCCATCGGTTCATGGCCTATTACGTAATCAACCGGCAGATTGGGGATCATCTGGTGAATCAAATGCAAATCAGAACCGCAAATAGCGGAAGTTGTTATTTTTACAATAATATCATCTTTATTTTTAATTTTCGGATCTTTTACTTCTTTAACCTGTACATTTTTATTTCCCTGGTACGTCACAGCTTTCATTTTTCTATAACCTCCATTATTTATCAGGCGTTGCAAACATTCCAAGTCTATCCGTATCTCTTGGGAATAAATTCATTCCGGCAATTGCTAAGGCAACGTCGGCAGATTTAAGATCCAGCTCTGCCTGCTTACTGAGATCGTTTGGATATAACCAGTTTTTGTTTATCATCAATTCAGATAGCTCTGCGTGTAAATCAATCGATAGTTTCATTTGCCTGAATAATGTCTCTCTTAACTTCTGGTTTGATGTTTCAGTTAGCGCAACGGAATACGTATGAATGTCCGCTTTAACTGAAAGCAGGAATTCAAGCGCAATACCTGAATCTGCCATTTCCGGCATATGTTCAGCTCCCTGGGGATCCAAATAATCCATTTCCATTTTTTTCACCTCATTTTATATAATTGGTTCCTGCCCCTTTATAAAACTTTCTAAGTTCATTTATCGCTGCCATTGACTGCTGAACATTTTTTTCCATTAATGCTTTTAAATCATTATCGAAACAAATGCCCTGCATAAGTTTTGATTTCAATAAGCCTACGGTTTTCAGGTTTAATACTTCATGCGTTTCCATCGTTTCGTGATTACCCAAGCTTTTCTTCTCCATGACTTCACCTCCTGAATAATCGTTATTATTCCATTAATACGCACGTCGTATTCAATGAAACCTTAGAGCTTATGGAATATCGCCAGTGGAACGTGAATCTCCTGTCTGTTACAGGGTGCCCATTACAGCTTTGAACTTTAAAGTTTAATAGGCGCATTATTGTATGTTTTATGCAATAAAAGATGCAGGGATATAACCAGCCGAAAATAGTGAAAAAAGGTTCCGGTCATCGAATTTTGATGACCGGAACCTTTTATGCTGCATCACACTCATAATTAGTTAGACGTAAATTCCTGAAATGTTCATGAGCTTCGTCCGCTCTTTACGTTCGGAGCGCAATTGTTTTCGTTCGCTTACGAGAGATGGATTGATCAGTTTTTGATATCTGTTAGCGGCTGGATTTTAAGATCATAATCGACTTTAACCTCCATCTGCTCCCATCTGTCTGACCATTCTTTTTCATCAAGAGGTTTTGAGAAAGGTCTCAAGGTAAGTTTTCTGAATTGTAAAGGGTCGACTTTATTCTCCTGAAGCTTTTCTAAAAACCCGGTAGTCTGTTCTTCCAAATATGATTCAATTTCCGACTCTAATCCTGAAAGTGCATCCCGGGTGAGCGAACCATGTTCCCGGGCAATCTCATCAAGCCGTCCGTTCAATTGGACGTTGAGCGTCAGTTCAGAATTTGCCTGATCCATATTCAATTGGACATTTGCTTTCACATGACCCAGCACAAAAGATAAGTCACGGATTGGAAAATACTTTAAAAAGTGATCGTTGTCGATAAGCTGGTATATTAGTTCTTCCATGTTATTCGTGGTTTCAATCAATTTGTCATTTTTAAAAATACCAGTACCTAGATATTGGAAATTTTCATTACTCGCTTCAAATACAGGCAATACTGGAGAATGCGCTGGTGAATGAAGAGCTTTCATAAATTCATGCAAATTTACAATGGTCAACTTTCCTTGATTATCGTAATGCTTGAACATCCGATAGAGATAATAATCCAGGTCCTGCTGTACGCCAAGTTGACTGTTAATATACTCATCAAAATCCCCTTTTACAATGACCAGATACACACGTTTAGAAATATCAGGATCTGTCAAAATCGTATCAATCAATGGACTGATCCCTTCTGTTGCAATTTCCTCACTGATCAACAGCATCCGGAGCTGACCAACTTTCAATTCTCTATAATATTTTAGATTGAAACCCTTCATACCTTCTTTTAACAAGTCGACCTGAACAGTCAAAAGGCGTTTCTTTTCTTTTACAAGGGGGGGTATGACAGTGCTCATTCTGAAGTTCTTCTCCTCCCCTTTCTGAAACGACCAAAAAGTCACAGGTGCAATTTCTTCAACCAGATTCTTTTCTACAATAGGCGAACAGCCGGATAAAACGAGCATATTAACAAAAATGACGAAAATGATTTTGTTACGTTTATTTTTCATGCTAGACCCGGCCCTTTCGCTTTAAAGAGGTGAATAGAAGTAATGGTACTAATAAGTAAGTGAGTGCGCCTGCCCATATCTCCAGCTCTAACAAAATATTTTGATTCGTTACCTTTTTCCACAACAATTCATTACAAATAAATAAACAAATGAATAAAATACCACAGCAAATGGCAAACCCTGATCTAGTCGTTTGATCTTTTGATTTCTTCAGAGTGATCCGTGCCGCACCATAAAAAAGTAACGTGAAGATTGATATGGCAAATACAAAGTTAATTAAATAAACAGAGATTAACACCATATCAATTCGTTCAAACACTGGAGATTCCAGATAACGCATCATTTCCATCATCGGGAATCTGCTTTCTTCCAGATAATTTGATCCGAAAAAGAACAGAGCTGCAATAAACAGAAACACATATTCAAAAATGGTGAATGCGTTTCCAATTGTCATGTATTTAAGGATTTTTTTTCTCGTATTGAACCAGGGTGCAAGTAAAACTAAATATTCTGGTCCAGATAAGGCTGAAAAAATAAAAAGAACACCTTTCCATGATTCCATTGTCCATTCATACGGTATTAACGGAAACAGATCATGTATCGTATTAACAGGTTGAAAGAGGAAGTTGAATAATAACAAAATCATCCACGCTGTACTTAAAAAAGCAACGACGACGAATCGTATTGTAGGAGCCATCCCATGTGAACCCACATACCAGCAAATAAGTATAATGAATAGAATCATCCAATTCGTATTCAGGGAAGGAAAGATGAAATGCTGTGTTATTTCTACATATCCAAGCGTTATGACTGTTATTTTTAATAAGATAAATGCCAATCCGATGAAAGCCAGTAACCGTACTGACCGCTCACCAAAAAGTTCTGCAAACCCTTCGTACCCTTTAGATGCGTAAATCGAATTAAACCATTTCGATAACATGAAAATACTGATTTGTGATAGTAATCCTACGATGATGATCACCCAAATCATATAGGGATATATAAGAAATACAGGCAAGATGATCACAAAATATAACATTTGCATTCTGTTCACCATCAAGGTGGCATAAACACCGTTAAACGAAGAGGTTTTCTCAAACAAAGAAAATCCACTCAAGGTATCATCTCCTTCGGCTATAACGCCATTTCTGCAATGGATGCAGAGCCTCTGGTCTTATTTTCATCCAATGTAATGGTCCACGGATAAATAAATCAAGCCAATCCTTTCCATAAAAAGGAGCTACTGGTGCAAGGTATGGTTGTCTTAAGGAAGTAAGTGCATTCAAATGGACAAAAAGTATAATGATACCCATGAAAATACCCATTATTCCAAGAAAAGAAGCAAGGACCAATATGATAAACTGAATCAATGTGCTCGCTTTGGTAATCAAGTAATTGGGCACCAGAAATGAAGCGATCGCAGAAATACCAACAATAACGATTAAAACCTGACTGGCGAACCCTGCTTCTACACTGGCTTGTCCAACGACGATACCACCGATAACACCTAACATTTGACCAGATTTGGTAGGCATTCTCAGACTTGCTTCTTTTATGACTTCAAGTGTCAGCAACATCAGAACCGATTCCCAAAATGGAGTTAGTGGCAATTGACTTCTCGTATCCACAAGGACGAATAGTATTTGTAAGGGAATCATCTGATAATGATGTGTCGTTAAAGCTACATATACTGGAACCATCAGCAGGGAGAGTATAAAACTAAAATACCTTAAGAGCCTCAGGAAACTTGCCACGACCCAGCGATTAATATAATCTTCAGGTGATTGAAACAAATGGAAAAAGCCGATCGGGGCATTCAGGGCGAAAGGCGTATTATCCACAAGAATGGTCACTTTTCCAGAGCCTAAGGAGAAAGCACATACATCAGGACGGTCAGTCTGTTGAAACTGTGGAAACATACTGTGATGATGATCTTCCATAAACGCTGCTAATTGGGATGAGTCAAGAATCTGATCATAGTTGATACTCTCGATTTTTTCCCTGGCAATAGAAATGAAATCCGGATGCGTTAACCCTTCAATATACATTAAAATAACCTTTGTTTCCGTTTGTGACCCTACCGTGAATTTCTCTGATTTTAAGGTTGTTAATGGGAGTCTTCTACGGATCAACATCATGTTCTGTTCTAAGTTTTCAGTGAAGCTGTCTTTGGTACCATAAAGAATAGTTTCTGTTTCAGAGGTTTCTATCCCACGTCCCGCTGGATTTTTAAGATTGACAGCATATAATTGATTTTCAGTGATGTCAAAAATAAGGACTGCCCCAAGCATCAATTTCTTTTCAGCCTCTTTCAACATTGAAATATCTATAATTTCTGAGACAGAAATACAATCTGAAATCTTTTCATTCGTACAGCGCTTTAAAGGTTCAATTACAGCTTCATTTACCCTTGCAAGATCAATCAATGTATTGACGTATATCAATACAAATAACTTATTGTTATGAGTTTGATGTTCGATTATTTTAGCGTCGTCCATATTGTCAACGCGTTCACGGAGACCCTCTAGTGTGATAGGAGTATTTTTAGTTTTTCTTGTACTTTTTTCTATTTTATTCCCTACCCCTGTACTCTTACTTTTTCTAAACATAAACATCAATCCCCTAATTAGATCGTGTATAGACACCGTTATTATTATGGTCAGATTCAGATCGTTTATACTGTCATAAAATGCAGCCATTACAAAAAACCGCCAAGTATTCCTGGCGGTTTATCGTACTTTTTCTTATTTGACCTAACCCTTTATCTTCACGCAGCACTCAAATATATCGGCATGCTGACTCTGATCAGTCCTTCAGAGATCTATATTTTAATTGCGTTCTGTTGTACGTTCATATATAAGATGTTTTAAGAATGATTGAAAAACACTCCCTTAGCTTTTGCAATCAGTTGGTCTTTCTCATCATAAATTAAACAATCGGCATGCGTAAGGTTTCTCCCTTCCTTTACTGCATGTGCATACGCGTATAAAAAATCACCTTTTGCTCCTTTTAAAAAGGTTACATTAAGGTCTACTGTCACTACTTTTTGTATATTGTTTTCATCAGCCCCAATTGTATTACACATCGCTACATCAGCTAGGGATGATATGATCCCTCCATGTACCACCTCTGAACTGTTTATGTACAGTTGTTTTATAGGTAAAGTCACTTTAACGCTTTTTTCATCAGTTCTTTCATATTGAAGACCTAAGAATTCATCAAATGGCTGATGTATAAACACTGGCTTCACTCCAATCAATTAGGCTATTATTTTTTGGATATCCTTATTAAAATGGCTTTATTAAAGCCAGCTGTTGATTTCCGCTTCAGGGGGACTCTGTCCGCGGCCGGACGCAGGAGTCGCCCCCTTACGCTCCAATCACCAGCTGTGTAGAAACAACAATGATCTCTAACATAGCGATTTAAATAAATATATATTCGTATGAAGTTCAAGTAATAAAAGTCTTATGATAAAGTAGCTGTTCGTGAAGCTGAACATCGTGAACAAACAACACTTTTATAAACATTTCAAGAACTAGCAACACAAAAAAGATATAATTGCTCGATTGGCAAGGAAAATTGTAAAGCAGGTAATTAAAAATCTAAGCCCATCAAATTTTCTCTGAAGGGCTTAGGTTCTAATGTATTTAATTCTATCCTAAAAAACACTATCAAAGATAACGGTTATTTTTAATCAAATCGACCATTTCTTCAGGCGCATTTTCCTTAAAGATTGTTTTCCAGTTTTTAATCAGGTTTTCATTTGATACTGCCAATGGCTCAACCCCGATGAATTTAGGTACTGTTTTGTTCAAAAGAGCATTTGCTGCAACCAGAGCTATTGCCTGCCCCTGTTCATACGGCCGCTGGGAGCTTACAGATTTAATATATTCTCCCCTGGCCATTTTCAGCGCAAGAGGGTAATCTAAATCTGCTGTTCCGATAATCATGTCGCTTCTTCCTATGCTCATAAGTGCCTCAGTAGCCTTCATTGCAGGACCGTCCCACGAGATATAAAGCCCTTCAATATCAGTATGCTTTTCTAATAGTTCAATTGTTTTTTGATATATATCATTTTCATCTTTAAAGCCAATCTCAGCCTTAATTGTTAAATCAGGAAACTCTTCAAGCAGAAGTTGCTTCACAGCAGAATCCCGCTGGTTCGTTGCATAAAAGTCAGCATCAAAAACAAGCATGCCAATATTTTTCTTATTATATTTTCTCATATTATTGCCTAAGCCACTTCCAGCAATTCTTCCATGGGACCATTCATTTACAGAGACACAGCTTACATAATCCTCAGGAGTGAGACCATCAGGAACGTTTGTAATTAAGACAAGTTTTGAATTACTTTTAGCGATTTTCTTGAAGGCCGCTGACGTCTTTTTATTTTCTACTGGCATTGCAATGATAATATCCGGTTCCAGTGCCAGTAACCCCAGCAATTGCTTGCTTTGCATGTCGGGATCAAAGTGGGCATTAGTGATAGCTAATAACGAAATTCCAAGTTCCAGAAACACGTTCTTTATACCCTGTTCATGGAGTTCCATCCAAGCGGCACCCATATAGTGAAAGGAAATGACTGCTGTTAAATTACGCTCTTTGATTTCATTTTTTTCTTTTACAGATAGTTCCAGCACATCAACACCCGATGCTTTTTCTCCAAATGGTCCTCTGGCAATTCCGGCAGTAGAGGAGCGGATAGAAAGGTTGGTAGGAATCACTGCCATTAAATTCTCTTTTAAAGGAGGTGATGAACCTTTGTCTTCCTCCATGCAGATTACTTCAAGCACTTTTTTGGCGATCACTTCAACGTTTTGCTTCACAGAGGTTATTGGTGGAGAAAATAATTCAAACCAGCTGGCTTCATTGAGACATACAATAGAAAAATCATCAGGACAGTTTAAGTTATTGCTGCTCATGAATTTAAGTGTACTGATCAATGCACTTTCACTTGTAATAAACATAGCAGATGGAGGATCAAATCCGAAAAATAACGCATGGAGATATTCTCTTATAGAGTCCTCATTCATTAAACCACGAGATATATAGGATTCGTTCATTGCAATACCTTTTGTTTCCAATGCCTCTTTATAGGCACGTAAGATTGAATTATTTTTCGCAAGTGTTTGATCACCGTTATTTAGCAAGGCTATTTTCTCATGACCATTATTCACAAAATGGTTTACAGCATGATAGCAGCCGTTGTATGTGTCTGACACAATTTGACTGATGCTATTTGTGTCAGAGCCCGTAATATTCAAGTGATTCTCACTAACCAGGATAATAGGGATTCCGTTCATAGAAGGGTGTGGTTTAAGCGATTTCTTTATGTCGTCATTAACTAAAAGAATTTGACCTATGCAATGATCGGTGTTTACTATTTGATTATTTTTCAGTGCTTCATGAACATCATCGGTATAGATTGTAACAACCTTTGCACCTTCTATTTTAGATACTTCGGAAGCTAATATTTTTACGAGCTGTGACTGAAAAAAGTTAGATGCATTTGTGACATATATAAACACATTTTTAGATCCATTTAAACGCGCTGCCTTTTGTTTTTTTACGATAAATTTAGGCAGTTCATCCATTGAGTTGATGACATCCTCAACTTTTTTTACAGTGCGCGGGCTAACGTATCTTGTTTGATTCACAACATGCGAGACCGTTGCAACTGATACTCCAGCCATTTTTGCTATATCTTGAATGGTAGCCATTCTTCTGACCTCCAATTTACAAAACTCACGTATAATCACATTAAGTCTTTTCCTAAAGTAATAATGGACCCTCATCCATCATTATTTTAGGAAAAGACTCCGTTTCCAATTATACGATATAATTACTTATAAATACAGGATTCACATTATAGTTGTACTTTCAATTAACTTTCTATATGGTTATAAAACGAAGCAAGCCCATCAGTTCATTCTCTGATGGACGTTGCGAAAACTCTATAAGATCTTGCGTAATACGCCAGCCTTATTTCAAATACTTTCGTCATCGAAGACTAAACTTTCTTTGTTTTACGACCAAACGCAACAGCTAAAATGATTATAGCTCCCTGAACCATCATTTGCTGACTGACGTCTAGTCCCTGTAAAATAAGTGCATTGTTTATTGTACCAATCATGATGGAGCCGATGACAGTACCAACAACGGTTCCTACACCACCAAACAGGCTTGTTCCACCTAAGATGACAGCAGCTATGACAGATAGCTCATCTCCTTCACCAAATGTAAAGCGCCCAGCTTGAAGTCTGCCTGCGTATAACATGCCTGCTAAAGCAGCCATGGCACCAGTACCCATAAAAACAGCCATTTTTATGCGTGCAGTTTTTACTCCTGAAAATATTGCAGCTGTCTCATTCCCACCAGTTGCCAGCGTCTGCCTGCCAAAAACAGAATGTCTTAGCAGAAAATGACCAATAAAGGCAATGACAATTGTCCAGAAAAGCAGAATTGGTATACCTAGCACGTTTCCTGATCCAAAGAAGAAAATGTAATGTTCACTCATGATTGGTATTGGGGCAGTACCCGAAATCCACATTGCCAAACCTCTTACTACCATCATCATTGCCAGCGTTACCAGGAAGCTGGGAATAGCAATTTTTGTCACTAAGTAACCATTTATAAAACCGATCAATATGCCTGTCAGTAAACCTACAAAGATAGCAGCAAACATTCCGAGACCCGCCTGCATCGTTAATGCAGTCGTAATAGCTGATAATGCAGCTACGGAACCTACTGATAAATCAATCTCTTTAGATGCAATAACAAACGTCATCGCCACTCCCATAATGGAAATCATTGCAGTTTGACGTGCAATATTTAACAGATTGTCCGGGGTCAAAAATCCATAATCCTGCAAGGTAATAGAAAAATAAATCAGAATTAAAACAAAGGCAATATAGACAATGTTTTGTCTCCAGTCAAACTTTTTCAGTGTATCACTCATTTTGGATGGCACGTTCAACTTCCTCCTCGCTTTCAATGCGTTTGCGTTCTAATGAATTTGTAACGACCCCATCCTTCATGACGAGAACTCGATCACTCATTGCTAACAACTCAGTCATTTCAGATGAAATAACAAGTACCGCCTTACCTAAATCAGCAATTTCCCGAATGATTTCGATTATATCTGTTTTTGCACCTATATCGACACCGCTGGTAGGTTCGTCCAGAATTAAGATGTCGGTATCGTTCAAAAGCCATTTAGCTAATACAATTTTTTGCTGATTTCCTCCTGATAGCAAAGAAGCTTCTTTGTAAATGTCATCTGTTTTTATTTTCAACTTAGCGACTAATCTTTCAACCTTCTCATTAGCGATTTTGTTTTGGATGAGATTTTTCTTTGAAACCTTTTTCAAGCTTGGTAATATCGTATTCTCTTTTACTGAATGCCCCAGAACAAGCCCTTGTGAACGACGATCTTCAGGAACAAGTCCCAGACCCAGCTTAATGGCCTTATCAGGAGAATGTATATTCACGTGTTCTCCCCTGACGAGAATCCTTCCGCTTTCAATTGGTTCAATTCCGAATATAGCCCTGACTGTTTCGGATCGTCCACTTCCCATCAAGCCTGCCATGCCAAGAATTTCTCCTGCAAACAGCGTGAAGCTTACATCTTTTACACGATTACCCGACTTCAGCTTTTCTACTTCTAATAGCGGCTTACGGTCATCTGATGTTTTCCGCTCTACCCACTCAAAGGATGACCGCATGGAACCACCTATGATAGAGTTAATAACTTCTTCCATGGTCATGTCCGCACTATTTTTTGTCACAACGTTTTTACCATTTCTCAGTACAGTGATACGATCGCAAATTTGAAATATTTCATCCATTCTATGTGAAATATAAATGATCGTAATGCCTGATGATTTTAATTTTTTGATAATCCTGAATAGAACTTCCGTTTCTGTCTTGGTTAATGTAGAAGTCGGTTCATCCATTATCAGTATTTTCGTGCCTTTTGATAAGGCTTTTGCAATTTCTGTCATTTGCCAATAACCGACACTGATATTTTCGACGATTTCCCTGGGAGGGATTTTCAACTCAAGCTCTTTAATAATCGCTTCGCTGTCCTTCACCATTTTTTTATCATCAATCATCCCAAATTTGTTTCGAGGTTCTCTGTTTAAATATATATTTTTCGCAATAGAAAACTTAGGAATTAAACTAAATTCCTGAAATATCATGGATATGCCCGCATCTTCTGCATCAGTAGTGTTTTTTAGAATATGTTCTTTTCCATCAATTTCGATCGTTCCTCCATCTAATTCATAGATGCCCGTTAAGATCTTCATCAACGTTGATTTCCCAGCGCCATTTCCACCCATTAATGCGTGAACTTCACCTTTTTCCACTTCAAAATCAACTTGATTCAGTACGTTTATACCGTTAAATGATTTCTCAATATTCGACATCTTGAGAATGGTTTCCGCCATATCCATTTCTCCTTTCTTTGATTAATAATCCCATGGAATGAGCGGATCGTAAGTCATCTGCAGAGAGTCGAAGTACATTTCCATACAGGAATTTTCCGCTTCATCTACTCGCTGAGATTAGTCGCAACCCATCTATCCAAGCGTGAAGATTCCAGAATTGCATCAGTAACCTTTGCAATTTTATGTCCATCTCTAAAGTTCGGTTCACATTCTTTATCAGTCATGATCGCCTGGAGAAAATCATGCATCTCAATTATTTTCACTTCACTGTAGCCAATGCCAAGTCCCGGAATCGGCCATAATCCTTCTCCGTAAGGATGTGCAGCGCCTGTGTAGACCGTTTTAAAACCTCTTCGATCGTCCGGATCCTCCGAAAAACATACTTGCAGTTCGTCACGGCGTTCATAATTAAAGACGATCGAACCCTTTTCACCGTGTATTTCAAAAGTTAGAAAGTTATGTCTTCCCCAAGCGTTTCTTGTTCCTTCTATACTTCCAATTACACCATTACTGAATCGTAATAACGTTAAAAATTCATCATCGACATCCACATGACCAAGCTCTTTAATTTCAGACTTATTATTTCCCAGCGTATCGACCGTTCCCTTCTGAATAGGACGATCTGGAATCCATGTTTTCGTTGTAGCCATTACCTGGTCGATATCTCCTACCAGGTAATGAGCAAAATCAAGTACGTGCGTACCGATATCTCCCAGCGCACCAGATCCAGCCATTTCTTTTTGAAACCTCCATGAAAGTGGCGATGCAGGATCTGCAGACCAATCTTGTAAATAGGTTCCTCTGAAATTAAGGATCTTCCCTATAGAGCCTTCACTAATATACTTTTTAGCTAAAGCAACGGCGGGCGTTTTTCGATAATTAAATGCCACTAGATTTTTTACGTTTGCAGCTTCAACAGCTTCTAAGATACGCTTTGTTTCCTGAGCATCTCTGCCAAGCGGCTTCTCACAGATAATATGTTTTCCTGCTTTTGCAGCTGCAATTGCCATCTCTTCATGCATGTTGTTCGGCGTAACGATATCTACTATATCAATTTCAGGATCTTCTATAATATCTCTCCAATTTGTGGTGTACTGCTCAAAGCCTAATTTTCTTGCAGCATTCCTGGCTAATTCCTCATCAATATCAGCGATCGTTTTTCGTTTCAAAAATACACCATCGTCAAAAAACATATTGACCGAAGCCATGGCCATCGAATGAGCCTTAGCCATAAATCCGCCACCGATCATTCCAACAGTTAAGGTTTTCATTTTTATTCTCCTTAGCTTTTAGTCAAAGTAACTTTGAATTTCTTCAGGCGCCTCCTCGTTATACACTAACTTCCATGATTCTAAAAGATTGTCTTTTGTAACAGACAGTGCAGGTACAGCAACGTAGGATGGAGCCTCTTTCCCTAATAATGCATATCCAGCAAGAATGGCTTCAGAAACACCTTGATCGTAAGGTAATTGAGCACCAATTCCTTTAAGGTTCTGATCTGCTGCCATGTCTATTGCAACGCCTGACCCCAGATCGATTGTCGTAATAACAAGATCATCCAGACCGGCAGTCCGGGCAGCCGCCATAGCACCTTCTGCAGGAACATCCCACACGACAAACAGTCCATCTAAATCACTTGTGCGTGTAAACATAGAACTAGCTACACTTTCACCGTCTTCAGGTGCTGCAATTCCAGCTCTATCAACAATTTCGATATCTGGATATTCGTTTTCAATTGTTGTTTCAAAGGCTTCGACTCTTTGACCAGTCACGAAAAAGTCTGCATCATGATAAATAACACCAATTTGACCTTCCCCGCCTAATTCCTCTGCCATTGCATGTGCCGCAGCTACTCCGTTGCCGTAGTTATCGGCCGAGACAACGCTTACATAATCTTCCCCATGAACGAATCCGTCTGGCACATTATCCATAAATACGATATTTACTCCGCTGTCAGCAATTCTTTGATATGCACTAGCCGTTGAGACAGGATCGACTGGAATACTCACTAGAATATCTGGTTGTCTAGAGAGAAGTGTTTCGAGATCTGAGGTTTGCTTTTCCACACTGAACTGAGCATCTGTGATTGCTAAAACCTCAATTCCCATCTTTGCAAACGTTGATTCTAATCCATCTATTTGCGCCCGGGACCAATCATTCCCTGCATAGTGCATAGAAATGGCAGCGGTATAATCACCCTCCCGAATCTCTGCAACTTCTTCTTCCGTCAGTTCGATTGTATGAGCAGAAACTGCTTCTTCTCCATTTGGCCCCTCACTAAAAATCTCCGAGCCTTCTGGAATATCTGAATTAATCTTAATCGGTCCATCCATTTCTACTTCCAGATCTTCTACTGGCGTTACGTCTGTATCATCACCTGATCCAGCAGTCTCATCATTTCCACAAGCGACCATTACTGAAACGACCAACAGCAGTAAAAACATTAATACAAGTTTAGCTTTTCTCATTAAATACACGCCCCTTTTTTAGTGTTTTCATTCATTAAAACTGCCCATCCCCTTGACTAAACTCTTACTCTACTTTTTCCCAGCTTCTCGACTCAGATGACTTCATTACAGCGTCACTTACCTTGTCCACTTTATAAGCTTCAGCGAATGACGTAGAAGGCTGTTCACCGGATACGATGGCTTTGATAAATTCATAGGATTCAATTGTCTTCAGTTCACCATAGCCAATGTTCATCCCTGGAATATTCCATGTGACCTCACCATAAAAATGAGCAGGACCTGTGTAAATTGTTTTAAATCCTCTACGATCATCTGGATCATCTGAAAAACAAACCTCCAGCTCATTCAATCGTTCATAGTTAAATAAAATGGATCCTTTTGTTCCATGAACTTCTACTGTAAGAAAGTTATTTCTTCCCCATGCATTTCGTGTTGCTTCTATACTGCCAACTGCCCCGCTCGCAAAATTCACAAGGAAAGATGCTTCGTCATCTACATCGACTTTTTCTTTTTTTGCATTTTCATCAAGCTTGATCGTTCCTAATGAATCGACTCCACCCTCTTGAACCGGACGTTCTTTAATATATGTTTTCACAGAAGATACGACCTCTGAAATATCACCTGCTAAGTATTGTGAAATGTCAATAACATGGGTTGCAATATCTCCTAATGCTCCAGCTCCAGCATGTTTTTTCTGGAACCTCCACGATAATGGAGAAGACGGATCAGCGCTCCAGCTTTGCAAATAAGTAGCTCTGACATTAAGAATCTCACCTATCGATCCTTCATCAATAAACTTTTTAGCTTGCACAAGTGCAGGTACTCTACGATATTGATAAGCAACCATCGCGATGATTCCATTTTCTTTTGCTGCTTCTGCAGCTTCAGCCATTTCTTTTGCATCTGCTGAACTATTAGAGATTGGTTTCTCACATAAAACATGCTTTCCTGCGCGTAAAGCCGCGATCGAGATCTCTGCGTGCGAATCATTTGGGGTACACACACTCACAATATCGATATCGGGATCATTAACGATTTCTTTCCAATCCGTTGTATATTTTTCAAAACCGAATCGGTCCTTAGCATCAGACGCTATACTTTCCTCAATATCACAAACCGTTTTTAATACGGGTACCGCTGGAGCAGGCCAGAAAAATTTAGGTAAATTAGAATAGGCCACAACATGAGCTTTTCCCATAAAACCTGCACCAATCAATCCAACATTTAACTTTTTCATAAAATATCATCCTATCTATTTATATTTTTTAAAAATATTTTTATAGCTTACCTTCTAAAAATTCATATGAAATTTTACAAGCTTCTTCAGGATCACCAGAAAATCCATCAATCTCTACTAGCCACTCACCATTAAAATCCTTGCTCTTTAAAAATTGGATAATATCATCAAGTGCTAACGTACCTTGTCCCAGTGGAACAAATTCGGAGTCTTTCAAATCCTTCAGATGAATATAGTGAATGCGTTCATAATATTTCTTCACTATTTCTAGAGGATTACCTCCCCCTGCGGCTAAGTGGGCAAGGTCCGGACAGAAAGGAATCGATGTTAATGAAAATATTTTGTCTATCTGTTCAGGAGTTTCTACCATTGACCCCAAATGAGGATGGTAGCTTGCTATTAATCCATGCTTTTCTATAATCTCTCTTGCTTGATCTAATCCCTGTCCTAATAACACATAGTCTTGCTCTGTGTTTCCTTTCGCCCGAACAGCACCTCCCCCCAATACAATGTGCTTAGCGCCAAAATCAGCTGCAAGCTCGGCAGTCAAATTGATTCTCCACAGTTCATCTTCCAATGAATCTTCATAGATAAAATTTGCGCCTACATAAACTCCGAGCAGATCAATTTCATATTTACGTAAATATCCTTTAAATTCTTCCCGATTTTTTTCAAACCTTTCAAGGTTCCCATCAAAGAGCTCGATACTACTGTATCCGTAGCTGCTAATTGTTTTAATAACGTCTTCATCATTACAAATCGTTTCGTACCGAATATCTTTAGCGCTTGTAACACCTGCGCCTGAGCCAATCAAAAGACCGAATGAATTTGTCATATAACCAACCTTCATTTCGCCAACTCCTTTACGTAAATTTTATATCGTAAATCTTATGACTAAATCTAGCACCTTTTGAAAGCGCTGTCAAACTAATTTTCTGATTTTTTTGCGTAATATAACCGTTAATTTTTGTTAAATCCTTTTTCTTAAAGGATTGATTTTAGTTTTAATCATTAAAAATAATTATTTACGTAAATATTGTTAAATAAAAGAATATGAGATATCACATTTTCATTTACAGGAATAGGGGGGCGAATATATAGAGGAAAATCATGATTTGATTAATATATCTATTTACGATTAAGAAAATATTATAGATTTTTATTTTGAAATGCTTTGTTAAAGGCCATTGTTGTTTATGTAAGGCTGATGATCCTTGCTCCAGGGTGGAACTCCTTTTCCTGGCCCTAGAAAGGATCTCCCTGAACCGGAAATCACCACGTGAACTTGTTTAATAATCAAATTGTTGCTTACAAGCTTTACACTCATTACTTAAGAAGGTCTTTTATCACTGTCTCATTTGGAGAGGCGGGTCTAAAGAACAAGGCTTCTCTCAAAAAACCCACCTCTATGAAGGTAAAGTTATAAAATGATTAATATAATATTGATCAGATCCCACAGGTCCGGAAGAATACCCTGAACACTCTCAACACTTCCCCATTTCTTCTCTTCAAACTAATTCTTTGACTTCCATTATCCGTTGTAACTATAATGATTACATCGAGAGGGTGACTTGTATGAAAAAATTTAGCAGCCGTTATTCCATTTCTGTACATATTTTATCGCTGATTGCATTAAGTCCAACTTCATGTACTTCCGATTTCATTGCTGAAAGCGTCAATACGAACCCCGTCATTATTCGCCGTATTATTGGGATGTTGAAGAAAGCCGGGTTGGTGCATGTACGTGCCGGTGCAGGAGGTACTTATTTACAAAAGGAACTTGATGAGATTACTTTACTGGATGTGTATAGAGCAGTTGAAGTTGCAGATAATGAAAATATTTTCAATTGTCATGATGAAACCAATCCAAGGTGTCCGGTAGGCGCAAATATTGAGTCTGTTTTCCGGACAAAGATGCTGCAGGCACAATCTGCCATGGAGCACGAATTGGATCAAGTCACACTCAAACAATTGGTGTCTGAACTTAAAGAGAAAACCGGCTCTATTTAGAGCTATTTTTTTATACTAGTTGTAACAATACTGGTTACACTAAGACCTCTTGAAATAATCTGCAAATAGAAGGGTAGGAATTTTACATGTCAATCGTTATTACTGGTGCAACAGGTCATTATGGGAACCGTGTTATTCAAGAACTATTAAAAACTATTCCAGCAAATGAAATGATCGCGAGCGTTCGCAATGTAGAAAAAGCGAATGCGTTAGCCGAACTGGGAGTAGAAGTCCGTCATGGTGATTATATGGACTATGAGTCGATGAAAACATCATTTGAAGGTGCTTCAAAAGTTCTTTTTGTTTCAGGACCGGATTCAGATAATACTCTTCGTATCCGCCAGCATGCAAATGTTGTCCAGGCTGCCCGGGATGCTGGTGTAAAACACATCGCTTACACAGGTTATGCATTTGGTGAAACATCTCAAATCGAACTTGCATATGTCCATATGGCAACAGAGTATGCGATTCGTTCAACTGGCGTACCCTATACATTCTTGCGTAATTCACTTTATTCAGATGTATTCATTGATGAAAGCTTAGCTGGATCAGTGGCAACTGGTGAATTAGTAACAAACACAGGTGATGGCAAGCTAAATGCCGTAAGCCGTGAAGATCTTGCATTAGCTGCTGCTGCTGTATTAACGGGAGAAGGACATGAAAACAAATCATACAACCTTGTCAACCCATCACCTTGGACTTTCGATGAGCTGGCTGAAGTTGTTTCCGAGGTTTCAGGTAAACAAGTTTCACATAAAAAGGTTTCTTTTGATGAAATGAAGGATTACCTTGGCAATGTTGGATTACCTGCACCAGTAGCTGAACTAATTGCAGGTATTTACCATTCCATTGCAGCTGGGGAAACGAATAAAACTTCTAATGATTTAACAAACCTTATTGGACAACCAACACCATTGAAAAAATTGGTTCAACAAGCATTAAAGGCATAAATTGAAGAATAAATCAGGTCCTTTTCGGAAATAAACATCTTGTTGTCAATTAAAAATACTGATGATACAGGAGGCTATCTCATGTCATTACAAGGAAAACGCATTGTTGTTGTCGGTGGTACTTCAGGGATCGGCCTGGCTACTGCCAAAGCATTTTTAGAAGAATCTGCTCAAGTAGTAGTTGCAAGCCGTTCTTCTGCCAGGCTTGATGAGGCAAAGAATTTGCTGGGTCAGGATGTAGAAGGATACGAGCTGGATTTTCGTAACGACGAGAGTGTAGCTAACTTTTTTAAGAAGACAGGGAATTTTGATCACTTGGTAATCACTGCAGGTGAAGGAACAATGGGACTATTTAAAGAGTTGCCGGTTGAAAGTGCGAAAGAAGCATTCGACAGTAAGTTCTGGGGTCAATATGCTACGGCTCTTGCCGCCCTCCCTTACTTAAATGATGCGAGTTCCATCACGCTTACATCAGGCGTGTATGGTCAACGCCCACCTCAGGGAGCATCTACATTAGCAGCAATTAATTCTGCGGTTGATGGTTTAGTAAGAGGACTGGCTATTGAGCTATCACCAATGCGCGTAAATGTTGTATCACCAGGTATTGTAGATACACCGATATACGCAGGAATGCCGGAAGATCAACGTGAAGGCATGTTCAAAGGAATTGCTGACCAGCTTCCTGTAAAACGCATTGCACAGCCTGAAGACATCGCGCAATCTTACGTTTACTTAGCAAAAAATGGATTTACAACTGGATCCGTTATTGATATTGATGGTGGTGCACGATTAATTTAATTCATAAGATGAGACTGGGATAAAACCAGCACAAAACCGCGATAAAAAAGGCTCAAATCATTTTTTCAGATGGTTTGAGTCTTTTTTGTTTGTGTTTCATTCACTTGGCGGAAAGCCTTTGTAAATCCAAAGATCACTATATCTTCCTCTCGATTAAAGTCACTACAGTATGGAATTTAACCCGTTTTTTCTATATGCAAGTGAAATATTGTTTATCTCCATCGCCTTTCACAATAAATCAGTTTCCCATAACCCAAGCTGACCTTTTGCTGGAATACTTTCATTCAGGATTTTCATGTCTTGAACCTCCCATGCATATCCCCCTACTTTAAAGTCTCCCAAAAAATAATCATTTCCTGATACGATTTGTCCATTTTCGAGGACTGCTGATGTCTGATTATTTTCAGTTACCTTCAGACAATTTTCAAGCCGCCCTACAGCAATGATTACCCCGGTTGGAAGGGTCTCTTCTGTGTATCCATGCTTACCGAGCAGCGAACGGATCGCCACATGCCTGCAGACGGCCTTATCAATTTTCTTACTTGTATGAATGGCCAGCGGGCCTCGATAATTTGTTCTCCATGACCTTGTTTCAAATTCGTTCTCCCGAAGGACAAATAGACTTGCCCAGGGCTGAATCATAGACAATACCTTCATTCTCCCGACCACCAATCAATAAATCATCGTTTGTCTTATCGTGTCCGTCGGGAAAAATATTATGAACAAATACTTAGATTTTTTCTATCATTTACTCTGCGAAAACGTATTTCCCTCTTAAAAGTTAAATACATAACCACCTTGACTTGTTCAATATCTTATATTTAATACCTTGCTAATCGCACACTTTTTTTAGTTTCTGTTTTCTCTAATAAAAAAACTCCTTAGAATCCTTTACATCTCACTCGATGAAGGATTCTAACGAGCAAGTATTTCTTAGTTCAGCAGAGTTAGAAAAAAGACCTTTTCTAAGAAAAGTCGCCTTTTATTTGGCTTTGTTAAAGTTTGGTACCCAATACTGCTTCAGGCGGACGCTTTCCACATGGATGGGCCGTTTTCTGGCCCTGTCCGATCTCCTCAGGCTTCACCTTGCGGGATCTCACCTGACCGTCGCTCATGCAGGAGTCGCCGCCTTACGCTTCAATCACCAGCTGTGCAAAAACAACAATGGACTATAACAAAGCTATTTATTAAGAGAATGGAAATTGTCTAGGCTCTTTTTGAACCGAGATCCATTTCACTGTTGTAAATTCTTCAAATGCCCATTCACCGCAGTATCTGCCAATACCAGAGAGTTTTTCTCCGCCAAATGGTACGTTAGCTTCAACATTTACAGATTGGTCATTAACGTGAATCATACCTGTTTTAATTTGATGGGCAACATTAATTCCCCGGTCAAGTGAGTCAGAGAATACTGCCCCGCTTAGTCCAAATAGCGAACCATTCGCAACTTGAATTGCTTCTTCTTCACTATCAACAGGAATAATACACGCAACAGGGGCAAATACTTCATTTTGTGCGATTGTCATATCATTTGTTACATCAGTAAGAATAATTGGTTCCATTACGTTTCCATTTACACTTCCTCTGTAGACTACTTTCGCCCCTTCACGCTCACTTTGTTCAACAAATTTCAATGCGCGGTCCACTTGTTTACTATTAATCATCGGACCAATAATCGTATCACTCTCAAGTGGATTTCCTACTTTTACCTTCTTGGCTGCTGCTATGAATTTTTCTGTGAAAGAATCATATAGTTTTCTGTCCACGATAATACGGTTAATCGCCAGGCAAATTTGTCCTGAGTGAAAAAATTTGCCGAATGTTGCAGCAGCTACTGCCTGATCAACATCCGCATCATCCAATACGATAAATGCATTGTTACCGCCAAGCTCCAGGGCTGGTTTTTTTACATTTTTTACGGCAAGGGAGCCTACGTGTCTTCCGGCAGCAGTAGAGCCAGTGAAGGAAATAATACTGGGAATAGGATGCTCGACAAATTGGTCGCCTATTTCTTCAAGATCCGCTACTGTGACATTTAAAAGCCCTTTAGGAAGTCCAGCTTCTTCAAAGATTTGTGCAATCACGAGTCCGCCAGAAATTGGAGTTTGATGATCCGGCTTCAATACAACCCCATTCCCTGTAGCAATTGCCGGTGCAACTACACGCATTGTTAAATGCATTGGCCAGTTCCAAGGCGTAATTGCTCCTACAACACCTGCTGGATTATGGTATACACGGTTTTCCTTACCAGGAATAGCGGACGGACGAATTTCCCCGCCCATCATCATAGGAAACGTTGCGGCTAGTTTAATATCGGCAACACAGCAGTCTACTTCGACGCTTGCTTTAATTTGCGAGCTTCCTGTTTCAGCTACGAGCAATTCCACCAGTTCTTCTTTTCGATCCTGTACGATTTGAGCCGCTCTTTCTAACAGCGCGATTTTTTCATATGGAGAAACTTTTGCCCATTCTTTTTGTGCTTCTTCGGCATGTTCATATGCTTCATTGATATCGTCTCTATTTGCATAGTTAAAGGTTGTCAGGACTTCATCATTATAGGGATTCGTTACTGTACAAATTTTTTCACTCGCTCCGTCTCTCCAGCTTCCATTGATCATCAGCTTATTCCATTCAGAGTATTGATTTGTCTTAACAGTCATTCGTTTTCCCTCCCTTAAATAATCAACCTATTTTCAATATCGGTTTAATGGTTACACCTGATTCCGAGTCTGCACTTGCCTGATTAATATCTTCTAAATTATAATATTTTACTAGCTTGTCAAATGGAAATTTTCCTTGTTTATAAAGATTAATTAATTTCGGAATAAACACTTGGGGAACGGCTGAACCTAATAAGACACCCATAACCGAACGTTCAAATAAAACCGTATTAACATCTAAATTAACTTCTGTGCCTACTGGAGGTGCACCAATAACAACTGCCTTTCCTAATGTAGCAAGACAGTCAACCGCCTGTCGTAAAACCTTTGGGCTGCTGGTTGTTTCTATTGAGTAGTCCGCACCGCCCACTGTAATACGTTGAATTTCTTCAACCGAATTTACGTCTTTCGCATTAATCGTGTGTGTGGCTCCAAGCTCCTTCGCCATTTCTAATCGGCTGTCCTGCAGATCAACAGCTATGATGGTTGTACAATTTGCTACTTTCGAAGCCATAACGGCACTTAAGCCTACTGAACCACAGCCAAAAACAACGATAGTCGATCCTTCCCTCGGCTGCAGCTTATTAAGAACGGCCCCGCTTCCTGTTTGAATCCCGCAGCCTAATGGTCCTAATAGCTCCAGTGGAACATCCTTTGGTACTTTAACA
Source organism: Jeotgalibacillus malaysiensis (assembly GCF_044789845.1). Classification (NCBI taxonomy): domain Bacteria; kingdom Bacillati; phylum Bacillota; class Bacilli; order Caryophanales; family Caryophanaceae; genus Jeotgalibacillus; species Jeotgalibacillus malaysiensis. Next base: position 812,310 of record NZ_CP085252.1, on the reverse strand, counting down.
GCATTTCTTTCTGAGACCACGGAATAATGAGCAAAGCTTCCCTGACCAAAGAAATTGGAAATATCTTTGTCATGCTGGTGCAATCTGCATGTCCCATCGCCCATTGTACCTGCAAAGTTTAAATCGTAAAATCGATCACAGGCGTAAGGGTTTCCACTATTACACTTCACACAATCTCCGCAGGAAGCAAATGATAGAACAACATGATCACCAGGCTGGACACTGCTTACTCCAGGACCCACCTTTTCAACAACGCCTGAACCCTCATGTCCCAAAACAGCAGGCAAAGGAACAGGGTAATATTGATCACGCACAATTAAATCTGTGTGACAAATTCCTACAGCTTCAATTCGGACAAGCACCTCTCCAGCTTTTGGGTCATCAACTGTAATGTCTTCAATCTTAAATGGTTCCCCTTTCCCGTGAGTAACAGCAGCTTTTGTCTTTACCATTTTAATGCCCCCTTTTATATTGAAAGCGTTTACATTTTATATCATATAATATACAGAAAATTCAGTGTTTTAAAATATTACTCTCTCATCTTTAATAAATTATGATCTGCTAAATAGTTAAATATTGTCAAGTGATTTTTCGGCAGGATTTTAAATTGAAGTTCAGACCGTTTGTCCGAGTACGTCTTTTAATCTGCGGTCAAACATATTTTGAATTCGATCTTTACCTTGAACCTCTATTGGCGTTTCCACCTCGTCCCCATTGACGATTACTTGTTGGTCATAACGTGTCAGCATAGCAGGAAGGTACTCCGTATAAATCTCTTTAATTCGCTCAGCATGCTCTGGTTTTTTGGCAAATTGCTTTAACATACGAAGACCAAAACCAACATGGCGTCCCTCGTCCCTTTTAATGTTTTTAAACCCTTCCTTTAATCCAGGTAAAAGATCATATTGCCCCCAAACCGCTTGAAAAACATCGTACCCCACCATTGCCTGAACGCCTTCAATCACACCTTGATAATGAACGAGTCCTTCCACCATCGCTGCTTCCCGTTCAACTGGTCCTGCGTCTATTGCTTGAATAAGCTGTTTACCTCTTGGATCAAGGCTATCGTGCACAATATTTTGCACTTTATTTTCACGTTCAACTCCAATTACTTCTTTAAAATAATGTTCAAAGAATTCCGTGTGCTTAAACTCTTCCACCAGCTGCGTACTTAAAAATGCTTGCTGATAAGTGGAGGGTGCGACCATCACCCATGGACAAAATTGAAGAGCAACATTTTCCTCTGCATTCCAAAAGCCGGTGCAAAAATGAATGAGATAATCTCTTTTTTGTTTATCCATCTCTGCAAAATGCTTTTTGTCTTCAGTTAAATTTATTTCCAAAGGATCCCACGTCCCAAATCGTATCGCCATTCGATAAAGAGAGTACGCCAACTCATCCGCTTTTCTTCTATCCTCCTGTTTCAAATCCTGAATTCGATCCAGCTCCTGATCCACATTTTCATAATTCAACCGCTCTTCTGAGATACTCATTATAATCCTCCTTCGTTTTCGCGAATTTTTTCATGTAATAAATATCTAGCCACAGCTTCTATGATAAACAGAGCTTAATAGATCAATCTCTTTCTCTAAAATGTTCGGAAGCCACTTCAATTGAATGTACATCTTGATTTTTGTATAATTCTATATCCAAATCCTTCATCCCAGGAATTTGAATTTTTTCAAATTCCATTGGCTCACTGTTTAATGGCACAGTACAATCAAAGCCAAGCTTGGAGCCAACTCCATTATCAGTTGATGGATCAAGCTTAGAACCAAGAGCCCCGTTAATCACCACTAGATCTTTTTCTGCCTGGAACCTTGTTGCGATCGCCCATTCGACTTCTTCCAAGTTATATATATCGACATCTTCATCCACGACGACGACATGTTTTACATCATAGTGTCCAGCGAATGCAGCCATAATGACATTTTTTACTTCTCCTTCATTTCTTTTTTTCATTTGAATAACTAAGTGGTAACGGCATGTTCCGCCTAATGTTAGATGAACATCCTTCACTGTTGGTACAGTATTTCTTAACGCTTGCAGCAGGCTCGCTTCCCGTGGAATCCCACCCAGCAATAAATGCTCATAGCTTGCTGCTACAATCGTTTGATAAATAGGGTTGTTACGATGGGTAATTGCCGTAATTTCGATCACTTCTTTATCGCTTCTCGGTCCGTAGTATTTGGGGAATTCACCAAACGGTCCTTCAGGCTCGCGTACATTGGGAAGTATTCTGCCTTCTAGAACAATTTCAGCGTGTGCAGGGACAAGAACATCGATCGTCTTGCACTTAACGACCGGTTCAGGTCTTCCTTTTAAGGCTCCTGTAATTTCCATTTCATCCTGACCGAGCGGAGCGATTGCCTGTGAGGCTAGAACCGTGACAGGATCTACACCTATGACGATGGCCACATTAAGGGGTTGTCCTTTTTCTTCCGCTTCTTTATAAAAGCTGTACAAATGTCTTGGAAGGATAAGCGCGCCCAATTTGTTTTTCCCGGAAACCTGAAGGCGATGAATGGATACGTTTTGACTGCCAGAGGTCGGATCCTTGGCTATGGAAAGCCCTGCTGATATGTAATTGCCTGAATCCTTTTCATGATGAATAGGAATAGGAAAATACCCCAGTAAATCAACCGCTTCCCCAAGAATAATATTTTCGTGGACAGGTGCTGCTTCACTCGGAATTTCTTTACACGGAATGGGATGCTCCAATGCATCTAAAAATTTTTCATTTAGTTGTGGCTCTGTTATATCAAGTGCATCAGCAAATTGTCTTCTTGTTGTTGCGGTTCCAGCTACAACAGGAATTTGATAACCGTTTACATTGGGGAAATAAGCCGCTTTCGTCCCATCGAGCTTCTTCACAATCCCTGCAATTTCAAACTCTAATGAAACCTTTTTATCAACAACAGCAAGTTGGTTCAGTTCTTTTAAATGACCTAGCCAGCTTCTGAGCGATTTACTTTTTTGCATAGAACTCCCCCCTAAAAAATTTGCTTTAATAATTGCTGAATATCATCTGCAGAAGCTTCACGCGGATTAAACTTCCACATTCCGCTCTTAATCGAGTCATCTGCAATTCCTTTTAACTGTTCTTCTTTTACCTGCACATCTTTCAGCCTCCGCGGCAATAGGAGATCGTCTCTCAGCTGTCTCACTTCAGCTACAATTTTTTCAGCCATTTCCCTTTTTGAAAGATTTCTTGTATCAAACAGAATATTCCCTATCTGATGATACTTATCAATTCTTGAAACCAGGTTATATTCCATCACACTCGGCAGTAAAAGGCCTATGGAAACACCATGACTAACATGAGCATGGCCACTGATCGCGCTGCCTATTGCATGAGCTAACCCAAGATATGACTGGTTAAAAGCCATACCTGCAAGCAGGCTTGCTTCAGCCATTTTAGTTCTTGCTTCTCCATCATGCCCCTCAAATACCGCACGGCGTAAATAGTCATTGACTGTTTTCATTGCAGATAATGCCAGTGCATCACTTGCAGGTTGAGCGGCTCTAGATACAAATGTTTCTGCCGCATGTGCAAAAGCATCAAAGCCCGCTGCTGCTGTAATGGATGGTGGTGCTGTAATCGTAAGCATCGGGTCCACAATACTGATATCAGGTGAGAGATGCGGACTTACAACTGTGACTTTACGATTTTCAGTCCAGTCTGAAAACACCGCAAAGATGGTCACTTCACTGCCTGTTCCAGACGTAGTCGGAATCGCTACGAAAGGAATGTCTGCCGCCTTTTTAACCATATTATTTCCTGCATAATCCCTGATTGACCCGCCATTGCTTGCTACTACTCTAATGCCTTTCGCGGTATCAATGGGGCTTCCACCCCCAATGGCTATAATGAGATTACAGTCAGCCTCATGAAATGCCATGGCTGCTTTATCTACTGTTTCGACACTTGGATCCGGTTCCACGTCACTATATATTTCATAGGAAATGCCCGCTGCTATTAACTGCTGGGTACTGCTATCAATCAGTCCGGCATTTAAAACGCCTTTATCCGTAACGATAAAAGCTCTTTTCACTTCGAACGGTAAATTCTTTAACTCTTCTATTTTCCCATTACCGAAAAATACTTTCGTTGGCAAATGAAACATAAATGATGAATGCATAAGGTATCACACCAAACCCTTCATTTAATCTTCAAAATCAATATTGATATGCTTGGTTTCCATGTATTCAAATAATCCTTCCAGCCCTCTTGTACGACCCAAGCCGCTCTCCTTATATCCGCCAAATTCAGTCTGAGGATAGTTCTTGTTATACGTATTAATCCAAACCGTACCGGCATCAATCTTCTTAGACACTCTTATTGCTTTATTAATATCTTTCGTCCATACACCCGCTGCAAGGCCAAAACTCGTCCCATTTGCCAGCTGAATTGCCTCTTTTTCATCTTTAAATGATTGAACAACAAGAACAGGTCCAAATATTTCTTCCTGACATATTTTGGATTCAAGTGGAACATGATCAAAGATTGTCGGCTCGATGAAAAAACCTTTATCAAAATCTTCGCCTTTTAGCTGGTTCCCTCCGGTGACAAGCGTTGCTTCCTTTCTGCCAACCTCGCAGTATTCCAACACTTCTTTTAATTGAGATCCAGAAATGACTGGTCCCATGTCAACTTCGTCATCATTCCCATTTCCAACCCGCAGTTTTTCTGTTTCTCTTTTAAGCTCTTCCACTACTTCTCTATGGATTGATTCATGGACAAGCAACCTTGTTCCTGCAAAACACATTTGACCTGCTGTAATAAAAATGGATTTGATGACAGTGGGTATTGCTTTTTTTAAATCAGCATCAGGAAAAATGAGATTTGGAGATTTCCCTCCAAGCTCAAGTGCCAATTTCTTTACTTTATCTGCAGCAATTTTTGAAAGCTGGATACCCGTCGATGTATCACCGGTAAAGCTGATCGCTTGAACATCAGGATTTTTAGAAATTTCATCGCCGATTAAAACTCCAGGTCCGGTCACGATATTAACTGTACCAGGCGGAAATTCTGCAATATCTTCGATTAGCTCAACTACCGCTACGCTGACTAAGGGTGTCCGACTCGCCGGTTTTAAAATAACCGTGTTGCCAGCTGCCAAAGCAGGCGCCACCTCACGAATCATCAGCATAGCCGGCCAATTCCAGGGAGAGATAATCCCCACTACACCAATTGGACTCTTATCAATGATTCCATAAGCCGTTTCTGAAAGGTTGATTGACCTCCCGAACACGCTGCGTGCCATACCAGCGAAATACTTTAATGTATCAATGCACGCCCCAATTTCAACTCGCGACTCCTTCAAGGTTTTTCCATTTTCCTGTGTTAACAGCTTTGCTATTCTTTCTTTGTGTTCACTGAGGTTTGCCGCCCACTTCATCAAGGCATCAGACCTTTTGCTGGAATTGTATTTCCAATCCTCATTTTCAAAGGCATTTTTAGCCGCTTCAATTGCCAACTTAATATCATCAAGACCTGATTTTTGCGCGACTCCGACAAGCTCTCCTGTAGCGGGATTAAAAGACTCCATGGTTTCTCCTTTTGCAGCTGCTTGCCAACTTCCATCAATATAGTTTTTTACCGCATCTGTTTTTACGATCATGAGCCATTCATCCTTCCCTAATTTTCTTCCAGTCCGCCCCATCTTTCAAATAAATCTGCCTCGATCCGGAATTGATCTAAAGCCTTTCCAACACTTTGTGCCACTATATCGTCCAACAATTTAGGATGATGATAAAAGCTTGGTACTGGAGGCAGAATAACTGCTCCGTTTTCCGTAACAGTTTGCATCAATTTTAAATGTCCAAGATGGAGTGGTGTTTCCCGCACCATTAAAACGAGCTTTCTTCTTTCTTTCAATGAAACGTCTGCCGCGCGTGTAATCAAGTTATCGTTAAAGCTATTTGCGACAGAGGAGAGTGTTTTAATCGAGCATGGAGCGATAATCATTCCGTCAACGAGAAAAGAACCACTTGAAATTGTTGCTCCTATATCATTTGAGTCATACAGGTGGGAGCATAGAGACTCAACCTGGTTTATGGTGTAGTCCGTTTCATGATGAATGGTTTTAACTGCGGCTGAACTAATGACAACATGGGATTCGATATTTAACTTATTAAGTGCTTCAATCAAACGAATTCCATAAATTGCCCCGCTTGCTCCAGTCATACCGATGACAATTTTTTTTTTCATATCATGACCTCTCTATCTTACTAATTTAATTCGTTACCACTCTACGCTTTAAATTCATTACTGAGATAGAAATCTCTCAGGAAGATAAGTTACTAGCTCTGGAACCAATGTAATTACAAGCAATACAATAACTGCGACTACAACAAAAGGAAAAATAGATTGGCTTAAACGCTGAACTGAAATTTTTGTTATACCTGAAACAACAAACAATACAATCCCAACGGGGGGAGTAATTAACCCGATCACTAAATTCAAACAAACAATTAAACCAAAGTGAACCGGATCAATTCCAAGCTCAAGCACTACCGGAAGTAAGACAGGAACAACAATAATAATGGCGGCAATAGGCTCTAAAAACATACCGACCACTAGTAAAAGAAGATTAATAATAAGCAGTATAATGATTGTGTTGGTGGAAATAGATAAAATAGATTCCGCTATTACTTGTGGAATACGTTCCATTGCCAAAGTCCATCCAAAAATGTTGGCACAAGCAACAATGATCATAATAGAAGCAGTAATCATGCCTGTTTTCTTAAAAACAGAAGGGATATATTTCCATTTGATTTCTCGATAGATGAACTTACCCACTAAAAAAGCAATTAAACTTCCAATAGCACCAGCTTCAGTCGGTGTAAAGCTGCCTGAAATGATTCCTCCTATAATAAATAAGGGAATCGTTAAGGCTGGAATGGCAATTAGCCACATTTTAATCACTTCTTGTAAAGAAGATCTCTTTCGAGTGGGGAAGTTTTTCTTTTTTGCATAAAAATAAGAAAGTAAAAAGAAACCACCTCCTAAAAGGATACCGGGAATGATCCCCGCTAAAAACAAAGCCCCAATGGAGGTTCCGGCTGAGACACCATAAATAATAAATACCATGCTCGGGGGGATGATCGGTCCAATAATAGCTGAAGCAGCTGTCACCGCTGAAGAGTACTCGTTATCATAGCCGTCCTTTCTCATTTCAGGAACCATTGACGAGCTTTGAATAGCTGCTACCGCATTTGCTGAACCAATGATGGCAGAAAGAAACATACTGACTAGTATATTCACATACGCCAGTCCGCCACGAAGATGAGAAATCAATGATCGGGCGAAATCAGTTAGTCTTCTAGTAATTCCACCATAATTCATTAATTCTCCTGCTAAAACAAAGAGTGGAATGGCCATTAAGCTAAAATTATCTGCAGCCACAATCATTCTTTGGGGAACACTTAGTAAAAAATCGATATTTCCAGTAAAAAACATATAAAATACACTCGACAAACCCAGCACAAATGCGATGGGCACACCCAGGATAAGCAGGATAAAGAACGCTATGATAATTGACATTTTTCACTCTTCCCCTTTCGATCTGTAATAATTTCTATCACAGATCGAATCCAATGTATGAACATAATGGAGAAAGCAACAGGAACTGAAAGATAAATATATTGCATTGGTAACCTTAATGCTGGTGAGACAGCATTGACCGTACTTGGGCTTGCCGCTTGTTTAAAACCATAATATATACAAACAATTATAAAGTTCGCTACAATCACTTGTATAATTAGCTTGTAAATCCACTTTGACTTCCGGCTGATTTTTTGATCTAGCAGATCCAATACAGCCAAGTCCGCGTTTCGATAAGCTACAGCGGCTCCGATAAATGTAATCCAAATGAGACAGTATCTTGCCAGTTCTTCACTCCAATAGATAGAAAATCCAAGAAATGTCCGACAGATTACTTGAACGATAATGGTTAATGTCATGATGATGCCTAAAATCGTAATAATTTTAATAGATATTCCATTTATAAGATTACTGACCCTATTCAACCTTTTCACCGCCTTATTTCATGTACAAGGAAAAATCAAACTTGAAATAAATAGGTTAGGAGCATTCTAACCTATTTATTTCTCTGATAAAGAATTGATCTGCATTAAGGGAAAACGAACATTTTTTATTCTTCCTTAATGTTATTCACTTCCTCGATCAATTCCTTTATTAATTCGTGGTTCTCAGCATATTTGTCATAGACAGGCTGAACTTTCTCAACAAATAACTCTCTATTTTCCAACTCTACGATATTTTCACCATTCGCTTTTAATTCTTCGATGGATTGCTCGTCTACAGTTTTCAGTTCAGTAATAATCCATTTTGATGCTTCTTTTGCTGATTCTTCCAGGATTTTTTGATGCTCCTCAGATAATGAATTGAACTTATCTAAATTAATAATATTTGCATTTGGCCAAGGAAAATGCCCTGTTAACGTAATATACTCCGTTACTTCATCAAATTTTTCATCTAGATAAGCTGGAAGATTTGCTTCATGCGCATCAATAACCCCGGTTTGTAGTGAACTGTAAATCTCACCATAAGGCATAGGTGTAGGACTCGCTCCCAGCTCATTAAATATATCCGTCATAAGCGGGCTTTCTGCTACACGAATCTTCAGTCCTTTCATATCATCTGGAGATTGAATTTGTGATACATTACTTCCAATATGACGGATTCCACTTTCATTGATTGCAAGACCTTTTACATTAATATCTTCTAAACTGTCTAGCATCTTTTGAATCGTTTCTGTTTCCAACGTCTTTTCGAAAACATCATAACTGTCAATTAAGAATGGCAATTGAAGCCCATCAAGTACTGGTGTAGAGCCACTGAATACAGCAGTTGTAATAAACCCTGCATCAAGTGATCCATTTTGAATACTTTGAAGCATGTCTACATCACCGCCAAGCTGACGTGCAGGAAAAATTTCGATTTCAATTTCTCCTGCACTTTTTTCATTTACTAATTCAGCGTATTTTTCAGCCGCTAAATGATAGGGATGTGTATCTTGTGTTACATGTCCTAACCGTAATGAAATGGTGTCTTCAGAATCACCTGTACTAGATCCTTCAGCTTCCCCTGATGAACCTTCTGAACCACAGGCAGACAGAACAAGTAAACAAAGAATTGCTGCAGAAAATAAAGACTTTTTCAATTCATTCTCCCCCTTTTTTATTTTGTACTAAGGCTAACCATAATTACTCTGAAAGAGAATATGGTGTGTAGCTGCAGAGAAAAAGCACTATAAAATATAAAAGTTTTAAAGCTCTATAAAAAAGTTCATTCACAGTTTATTTATGTGTGAACGATAGAGTTATCATCTTTTTGAAAGCGATTACATTTTGTTGCATAAAAATTTTTGGATATACAAAAAGTCTATAAATCCAATATATCGATTGTGTATCCTTTTTAAATGAATGAATTAATATGCTGATAATTCTCAATTATATTAATTTTCTTACTATTAATATAATTCATGCAGGTATTTTTTGTTTTAAATTCCTGCTTTTTTAATTGTAAAATAATCTTCTTTTAAAGATGATCGTTCATTTAAAATGTATTTTTTAATAGATCTTATATCTATTACAGCGGCATAATCACTGACTATATTGCCGTGATTATGCACTAAAGTCTTTTGGTAAGCAGGAGTATGTTAAAGCATTTTTTATATGTAATCAACTGTCATTTTCTTGTGAGACCGTAGGATGATCTGTTAAGATCCACACTGTTTCATATTTTTCATAAAGAGGTAATAGATTTGCCACTTCAGGGTCCATATCTTCATAATTTAAATTTCCTAAATAATAGAGGTCATATGAATTTAAATTTTTTTTATCTATTAACACCTTCTCCACTCTTTGATAGGCCTCAATTTTCGATATGTCTTTAAATTTACAAAAAATCCACCATATTTTACAATTAACATTCACCATGAAAACATGATCTTTTTTACTCACCTATCTCACCCTTTCTATAAATCAGTATCAAGCGCCCTTGACCCGAATGACCATCACAACAATATAAACCCCACAAAAAATGTAGGGTTTATACCAAATATTATTTACCTGTGAAGTTTGGTTTTCTCTTTTCATAGAAGGCCTCTACACCTTCTTTAAAATCATCCGTACATCTTAGCATTCCGTAAGCTCTTCCTTCAATTTCAAGACCTGTACTAAGCGGTCCTTCTTCAGCAGCATGAAGTACTTCCTTCGCTACGCGCTGTGCTAAAGGTGAAAACCTGGTCAGTTCCTTCGCCAGTGCATTCACTTCTGATTCCAGGTCACCCTTTGCAACCACCTTGGTCAGCAATCCCCATTGATAGGCTTCGTCAGCAGGAATTCTTCTTGCTCTCATAATCATATCTTTCGCCCTCGTGAGTCCAACTGCTTTTGCTACACGCTGTGTTCCTCCGCTTCCAGGGATCATACCCAGGTTCATTTCCGGCAGCCCTAAGAGCGTATCATCTGCTGCAATTCGAAAATCGCAGGCCATAGCAATCTCAAAACCTACCCCAAATGTATAGCCTTGAAGCTGTGCGATTACTGGTTTAGGAGAACGTTCTGGTGCTGCTACATTCACTCTTAAACGGGACAGTTCCTCAGGGTGAGTATCCATAAATTGCTGAATATTCCCTCCAGCACTAAACGCTTTATCCCCTTCTCCTTTAATGATAATGACACGAACGTTGTCATCCTTATCCAGCTCAGTGAAAATTTCAGCAAATTGAGCCCGAGCAAGCATACTGATGTAATTCATTTTTTCGGGCCGATCAAAAATGATCGTTGCCGTTTTACTTTCACTATTTTTTTCTACCCGAATATGATCATACGCAGTATTTGTTGTCATGGATCATTCCCCTTCCTAATTATCCTACTATTTTATTTTCGTTATTGAATAATTCATATTCTCCGTCCCGGAGCATGCGACGAAGAATTTTACCGACAGGACTTTTTGGTATTTCTTTGACAAACACATAGTTTCTCGGTCTTTTGAAATTTGAAAGCTTAGGATGGCTTTTACAATATTCATCAAGCTCCTGGACAGAAATCGAATGATCCTTCGGAACGATGTAAGCGCATACAATAAATCCCCACCGCTCATCCTCTTCTCCGCAAACAGCAACTTCTGACACCTTTTCATGTTTAGAGAGAACGTCCTCTACTTCCAGCGGATGAATATTTTCACCTCCAGAGATAATCATATCGTCAACTCTTCCAACTACATGCAGATCTCCGTCGTCATCCATAACACCTAAATCCCCAGTGAAATACCATCCTTCACGAATTGCCTTTTGAGTTGCTTCCGGTCTGTTCCAATAGCCTTTAAATGCTTCATCTGAACTAAGGGAAATAATGATTTCCCCAATTTCACCCTTGCCAACCTGGTGATCTGGAAGAGAGCCTCCATCAGTGTCAGCCTTCACAATACGAATGCTTTGCTGTAAACCGGCCTTGCCGGCACATCCCGGCTTTTCGATTACATTTGAACAAATCGTAAACGTGTAGATTTCAGTGCTGCCAAAATGGTTAATAAATACATCAGGTTTTAATAATTCCACACATTTTTCTGTCAATGAAGAAGTCATCGAGGCTCCTGCATAGCCGATTTTACGCAGTTTCTTTAAATCATATTGATCAAAGCTTTGGTGACATAAAATATCATGATATAAGGTTGGAACTAAGTATAAGGACGAAATTTCTTCACTGCTTAATAATTCCAGTGCTTCTTTTGCATCGAAATCAGGAAGAACCACATATTTTCCGTTTAGTAAGGTAATGGATAACAACGAACGTATTCCCATTGTATGGTACAGTGGCATCGTCCCTAATGTGCTCTCCCCGTCGCAGTATTGATTTTGAATCACATGTGCAACCGCAGCGGCGTACTCATTTTTTTGGCTTCTTGGTACGCCTTTTGGACGTCCAGTCGTCCCAGATGTATAGAGCATTAACGCAATATCATCCTCATGAATAGCCGGCTTATTGTAACTGCCAACGCTTCTATCTATCAGTTCATTGTAAAAAATGTCGGCTCCATCAACATTTCCCAAACCGATTAAAATCGGATTTTCTCTAAACGTTGCTTTCAGAACGGCATCCTGACTTGTACGTTCATACACAACCGCTTTTGCCTCTGCATCATTCACGCAGTATTCAACTTCCTTGGCAGTTAAACGATGGTTGATCGGTGTATAAACCGCACCTATTTTTTGACTAGCCCAATATATCACGACATTTTCAAGTCTATTTTTCAACACAACCATCACTCTGTCGTGTTGCTGAATCCCCATCCTTTGGAGAGATGAAGCAACCTTAATAATTTCCTTGTCCAGCTGCTTGTAAGTATATCGCTTGTCCTTTTCAACAATTGCGATTCGATTTGGATGACGATCGACTGCAAATTCAAACATGGTTGATAGATTCATAGTTTCAACTCCCTTCTGTAAAGGTCAGTTGTTTGTTTTCATCAACTGTTTTTTGAATGGCTTTCAAAATGCCATCATAGCCTGTACATCTGCAGAGATGTCCTGAAAGCATTTCTTTTAACTCTTTTGTTGACGGTACAGGATTTTTGGCTAAATAATCCTGTGCAGACATTAGAATTCCAGGTGTACAAAACCCACACTGCAGCCCGTGGCATTCTTTAAAATTTTGCTGTAATGGTGTTAATTCACCATCATGGCTCAGCCCCTCCACTGTTTGAATGTCCACCCCGTCTGTCTGAACAGCGAACATTAAACAGCTTCTTACCGCCGTGCCATTTACAATGACGGTGCAAGCACCACAAACCCCGTGTTCACACCCGACATGTGTGCCTGTCAGTCCACAATTTTCACGGATAAAATCACTTAAAAGTATTCTGGACTCTACTTCTTCAACATATTGTTTCCCGTTGATTGTGAGTCTAATAGAATGTGTTCCCATGCCGGTCACCTCCTGGCCCGATTGTATGCTGTTTGTAAAATCCTTTTTGTATAGACGGTTGCAAGATGTCTTCGATAGTCTGCAGAAGCATGAAGATCAGATTCAGGATCAACAACGCCTGTCACGATGTCAGCTACTTTGTTTAAAAGAGAATCTGACAGTTCTTCACCGATCATAATCTCATTTACTCCCTCCACTAGTAGAGGGACGGCTTCAACACCTCCCAAAACGAGACGGACATTAGAAATTTTATTATGATCATCCAGTGTTAGCTGGCAAGCTGAGGCGACAATTGCAAAGTCACCGTGACGGCGGGAAATTTCATCAAATGCGAATCCCACTCTTCCTTTCCAAATCGGAATATGAACCTCTGTCAAAAGTTCAGTAGGCATAACATCCGTCGTCAGGTATGTCACAAAAAAATCCTCTACTTGAACTTCTCTCGTCTCATCAGCAGACGCAATATGGACAGTTCCGCCAGATGCCATTAAAGCAAGTGGAATTTCCGCTGTTGGATCAGCATGAACGAGACTGCCGCCAAACGTGCCTCTATTCCTTGTTTGAAGATGACCGATAAATGGTACCGCTTCATGCAATAAACCAATGTTATCTTTAATCAGGTCTGATACTTCTACCCGACTTTGCCGTGTTAGCGTTCCAATTTTCACTTTGTCATCATCAGCTTCGATGAAATCCAGCTCATGCAGCTGATTAATATCGATTAGACACTCAGGTGAAGCCAATCTCATATTCATAATTGGAACCAGACTCTGTCCACCCGCAATAATTTTCCCATCAAAACCTGATTCCTCTAGTAATGAAAGTGCGGTATCCACAGTATTTGGACGATAGTAATCAAATTTTGGCGGTTTCAAGGTTTAACCTCCCTTCAAGCACTCATTTCATTTCGTTTCAATTCTTTTTCAAGCCTTTTGAAAAAATCCTGGATGATCAGCTTAGCTACTCCGCCCAGCATACGCTGTCCAATCATCGCCACCTTGCCGCCTACTTCTGCCTCGTATGAATAGGAAAGCTCTGTTGTATTTTCATCGATCGGTGTAAGATCAATCGTTCCGGCAGCTTCCACATTTCCCGGTCCGCCTTCACCTTGTACGATAAGCTTGTAATGGTTTGGTTTTTCGATATCCGCAATTTCAATCGTGGAATCATATTTTCCTTTTACAGCGGCAATCCCAACAGCAAGATCGGCCTGGTATTTGTTGTCACCGATCAGCTCAAGCTTTTTACAGCCTGTAATACATTTTTCCAGTACATTTGGATCAAGCAAAACATCCCAAGCTCTTTCAATTCCTGCCTCTAATGTGACATTTCCTTTTCCATCCATTATTGTTCACCTCTTTTAAGTAGTTTTCACCTTAGCACTTTGAAGTAATTCCCATATTTTTGTCGGGCTTAATGGCAATGAATCAATCACAATGTTATAAGGTGTCAGTGCATCACTTACCGCATTAGCTATTGCTACTGGGGCACTCATCGTATTTCCTTCACCCAAGCCCTTCGCCCCGAGCGGTGTAACTGGTGATGGTGTTTCAATATGCTTAATCGTGATGTTCGGTATTTCAGGCGCGGTTGGACATAAATAATCCATAAATGACCCTGTTAAAAACTGACCCTTATCGTCGTAAGCAAGTTCTTCGTACAAAGCTCCACCAAGCCCATGGACCAGACCGCCATAAATTTGCCCATCAACGATTAATGGATTTAATAGCTTTCCGGCATCGTGAATGGTGAAATAATCCAGAATCTTTACCTCAGCCGTTTCCGGGTCGATTTCAACTGTGACCATGTCAGCAACAAAACCGTAAGTAATGGACGAATTAATTAAGTCATTTTCATCCGGCGGCTCTGCGATGGATGCAGTATAGTAGTACGTTTCATAAATTCCTGGCTGCATTCCATCAGGAAGAGATAACGGATTCCAATGTGCGGAACCCGCTGCTCTTTTCACGGAATATTTCTTTGACGGGTTACTTTTTGAACGGATTATAGCGCTTTCAATTTCAAGATCATCTTTATTTGTTTGCAGGTGATGGGCTGCTATTTTAAGAATTTTCTCCTTTACTCTATGGGCCGCATAATAGACGGCACTTGACCCTAAAGAAGCAAACCGGCTGGAATAACTTCCTGATGCAATGGACCAGGCGCTGGTTGCCGTATCTAATTCAGCAACCACATTAATTTGTTCTCCCGGGATTTGCAGAACATCTGCTACGATTTGAGCAGCTACGGTTTCATGTCCCTGACCTGATGGTGTTGTACTTATGCGTACATTAACATTTCCCATCGGATCCATTGAGATCGTGGCCGCTTCTGCACAGCCTGACTTTGGCAGCGAGGCTGCCCTTTCTTCAGGCGTAAGCGCGATCGTAATATAGCCCATATTTGATCCCGAAGGTTCAACAATACACGCCAAACCGACACCGAAAATCTTGCCTTCTTTTCTTGCCTTTTCCTGCTTCTCACGAAATTCTGTATATTTTCCTGTTGCTAAAGCAAGCTCAAACCCTTTTTCATAATCACCGCTGTCATAGATCCCTCCAGAGGCTGTTTGATAAGGAAATTTTTCTGTTTTGATTAAGTTCCTTCTGATCACATCAGCAGGATCTAATTGAAGCTCAAGCGCAATCATTTGCATCATCCGCTCAAGCGGAAAATAAAGCTCCTGACCTCCGTATCCCCTGATCAGTCCAGTCGGCAATTTATTCGTCATGACGATATATCCATCTACCATCAGATTAGGGATATCATAGGCGCCTGTAGTATTCGCATGGGTTCGATATAAACAGGCAGGCTCAGGGGCACGGATATAGGCACCGACATTATCAATCATTTTCATTTTAAGGCCTAAAACCTTTCCGTCCTCTTGAACTGCCGCTTCGATATAGGTGACACGGTCCGTTCCACTTGAACTTGCAGATAGATGTTCCTGGCGATCTTCAATCCACTTAACAGGACATCCTGCAATGCGGCTTGCGATTGCACAGAGAACCATATATGGGAACGTTCCCGCTTTAATTCCGTAGCTGCCTCCAATGTCCTTTGGCACAATGATTCTTAAACGGTTGCTGGGAATTTTCAAGGCTCCTGCCATGACCGCTTGAATCACAAATGGTCCATGAAAATTTGCGTTGATTGTATATTGATCTGAGCTTGATTCATACTGTGCAATGATTCCATATGTTTCAACAGGTGTAGCTGAATACTTAGGAAAATTGAATCTATGCTTAATAATACGGTCTGCGTTTTTGAATGCAGAATGTGCGTCACCATAATGGAAGCTTCGATGATTGGCAATGTTAGATCCTACGTTTTCATGTAATAAAGGAGCATCGTCGTCCATTGATTTCTCGATATCAACAATCGCTTCAAGCGTTTCGTATTTCACCTTCACTAATTCAGCTGCGTCCTCTGCAATGTATCGGTTTTTTGCAATGACGACCGCTACCGGCTCTCCAACATAACGAACCTTATCAACCGCAATTGGATAGTATTTGACCGGAGCACTTACCCCCACACTAAACGGGTTTAAATATTGAACAACGTCCTTTCCAGTAATAATACCTTTTACACCCGGAACCTCCAGCGCTTTTTCAATCTGGATGGATTGTATATTGGCATGCGGGTATGCACTTCTTACTATCGCAATATGTGCAGTATTTGGCGGCGTTCCGATGTCGTCTATATATTTTCCTTGTCCCATTAATAATCTTGCATCTTCAACACGTGGAACTGGTTTTCCAACTACATTTTCCATTTGCTAGACCTCCTCCCCAAGCAATGCTTGATAATCTGCTTTTGTATCAATATCTGGAGCCAGTTTCTTTTGCATCGTTGCGTAATAAACCTGTTGTTGATATTGCTGGATAACAGATCTTCCACCCTCATCTCCAGTAACCATCATTAATGGAGGAAACAAGGATCTACTGAAAAGCACCGGATGTCCTTTTTGATTTTCATAGCTTGCCTGTACAATCAAAGGCCGGGTCTTCTGAGAATAGTACTCTCTTATGACGATATTAATATCGTCTGCTGTTACTAATGGCTGGTCTCCGAGTAAAAACATGGCTGCGTCCGCATCCTCAGGTACAGATTGCAGCCCTTTTTTCATCGACTGGGACATCTCATTAGAAGAACGATCGTTAAGAATAGTATGAATGCCTCCGACAGCTGAAGCTTCCTTTATAAGCTCCGGGATATCAGCATTCACTACGGCAGATATTCCGTATAACTGTGAATGTAAGCCGTGATCAATCACATGCCGAAAGATCGATTTCTCTTTAAAAGGGAGGAGCATTTTAGCGGTTCCCATCCTTCTTGAAAAGCCTGCCGCAAGGACAATCCCCCAAATCTTTGGATTCATGTATTCCATACCACCTCACATCCACTCCTAGTTTCGACTAAAGGGTGTGATTTCACGTCACTGAGCTTTGAACCTGTTCCCCCGCGATACACGAGCATGATTTCGGCTATTATACTTAAGGCGATTTCTTCAGGCGTCTTTGAGCCTATATCCAAGCCAATTGGACTGTGGATGTTATCAATTTCTGTATTCATTTTAAGACCCATACTCGTTTTAATTAATTCATTCGTTCTTTTTCTTGGACCAAGCAGGCCGATGTACGCTGCATCTTTAGTAAAAATTTGCTCCAGTATGAGCTGATCCTGCAAAAAATTATGCGTCATTAAAATGACATAGGAGTTCCTGTTAAGCTCAATCTCAGGAGCTGTTCCAGCAGGATAAATGAGCAGCCGATCCACATCTGGAAAATTCTCTTCTGTGGCAAATGCCGGTCTGTAGTCCAGTACCGTAACCTGCCAATTTAAAGATTTCGCCATTCGCACAATTGGAACGGCATCAGGTCCAGCTCCAAAAATCATAAGCTGCGGAGGCGGGGTCGTACATTCATAAAAAACCTGGAGTTCACATTTCTCCCCTATCATGCTTCGACCATTTTTCAGCGTTTCCCGCTGATGTAAATAGTCAATAAGGATGTCCTTATTTTCTATTTCAGGAAATTCTTCCGAGTCAGGATCAATCATCCATTTGGTTCCGACTAATGATTGTTCAGCAGACTCAATAATGGTTATACAGTGCATAGGTTTAGTTAACGCAGCTTTATAATACGCATTAATACTGACGGCTCTTTCGTTTCCCCGTTTTGGAAGAAAAGGCTCAAGAAAAATATCCATTTTGCCGTTGCATCCTAATCCAAGACCCCAGACAAGATCACCCTCATCCTGAAAATCATACTCTACGATTTTAGGAATTCCTGATTCTAATATTTGAAAAGCGTATTCCTTCAAATCCCCTTCAACACATCCGCCGCTTAAAAGTCCAGTGATTTTTCCATCCTCATGAATGAAGCATTTGGCGCCTGTTTTTTGATAGGTAGAGCCTTCTGTGGAAATAATGGTTCCGATTACACCATTTGATCCGTTTTGTAGACACTTTTGTATTTCCTTTTGAATGGCAATCATGATATACTCACCTCCCGCTTTAAGCTTTTAAAGATGCACTTGCTTTCCAGTGAAATTGTTCCCGATATTCACTCGGTGTTTTTCCTACAATTTTTTTGAATGCTGTGGCAAAATAACTTGAGTTTGCAAAACCGGTATTGTTTGCAATCACTTCAATTGGCAAAGAAGAAAGCCGAAGCATTCCTTTTGCTTTTTGCACCCTGACAAATGATAAATATTCAACAAATGTCATTCCAGTATCTTCTTTAAATAAACGGCTGAAGTAAGAAGGACTCAAATACACAAGATCGGCTATTCCCTTTAATGTCAGCTGTTCGCCGTAGTTCAGTTGAATATACTGGATTGTGCTTTCGATTGGATTCTTGATATCTGATAAAAACTGACCTGATTGTTTATTGGTTCCGTTATTTAATTCCGAACTGATCTCTGGAGCCAGTACCCGGTCAAATGTTTCAATTAATTCATTTTTTGAAAGCGGTTTCAATAAATAGGAAGAAAAACCCGAGTTAATCGCATCTTGAGCTAACTCAAACATCTTCAGCTGAGTGACGACAATTACCGGCAGTGTGGGATATAATTGAAGTGCTGTTCTCCCGAATTTAATTCCATCCATATCAGGTAATGAAAGATCGATAATAAGGGCACTTGGTTGACTTTGCTTCAAAAGGAGCAGGCCTCTTTGAACTGTACTTGACTCATATATAGATAAGAAGTGATATTTGCTTTCTTTTATTATCGTACATATCTCTCGTCTAGCTAGTTGATCATTATCAACAATCAGCAATTCAGCCAAGCTTTCTCCCCCTCTTCTTAAATCCTAGTAGACTTCGTTAAGGAACAGTTTCATTATTTTGCTTTTTATTATTTGATTTTAATTGTTTTTATAATTTTCTAATTATTTTAAATATTATTGCACAAATTTGCATGTATGTTTCAATTTATCACTTTTTACTCTTAGAATTCTTATTAATTTTCAGTTGTTTTACAAAATATTACATATAAGATCCGCATCTTGTGTTCAACTTGGGTATAAATATCCCTGGGGTCAGTATAAGAGTAAACGTTAAGATAAGAGTTCTTCATGATGTAATTAACTCATTGATCATCGATAATACATGCCTTGCTATGAATTGAATACATAGGAAAGGATAATCAGCTCCTCATTTGTCTCTTACAGTACGTTCAAGTAAGTACCATCCCAATATAGTTCGTGGGAAAGCAGCTAAATTCCTTCAAAACTCGCCAATCGGCCTGGACGTACTGGTATTCAGATCTTATAAGAATAGGCTCCTCCTTTGCAGGTTCAAAAGCAGGCAAGTATGTACTTACTCCTATTCCTATTCAACACTTTTGATATATAGGTAATAACCATCAATGACTTCTCCAATACTCCTTACCTCTTCACCAGGTATCGTGGGTCGCTGGTTCTGCAGAACATGATGTTAATTTTAAAATACGGTTGACACACTGTTAGCTATACAAGTAAAATAGTCGTTAATTTCATAATTTTCTTATCGAGAGCGGTGGAGGAACCTGGTCCTGTGATCCCGCGGCAACCTGTTTTTAGAACAAGGTGCTCATTCCAGCAGACACTTTCTGTCTGAAAGATAAGAGTCGGGACGTTCAAATCAACCCTGCTATTTTTCTTACAGAAAAGTAGCAGGGTTTTTTTAATTTCGGATGGAGGGAAAATTAAATGGCAGATCAGCAAACACAGAAGAATTCAGCATTACGTTACATTTACCGAGGAAGAAGTAAATAAAGGAGATTTTATTCAATGCGTTCAAAACACTGTCCGGCTTACAACCTGCTTATGGATGCAGACGTAGAAATTGAAGTAATCTGGACATTCAAAGAGGAGGAGAAAATATGAGTTCATACGGATTATGGGTCATTTCACTGGCCGTACTATATACGTTCGCCCTCATCATTGTCGGTAATATAGCGAAACGTAAAGCCAGCCGCGGCGAGCAATATTTTGTTGGAGGAAGGACGTTCAGATGGTGGACGGTTGCCTTTTGTATTACCGGACTCTTCTCAGGTTCTACGTACATATCGATCGTTGAGCTTTCCTACCTGACAGGAATTTCAGCAATTTGGTACGGGATCGCAGAAACAATACAAGTCTTACTGATTGCCTTATTATTAATCAAATCATTCCGTGAAAAGTTAATTGTCACGATTACAGGATTAATCGGTGATCAATTCGGCAGACGTGCTAAAGCTTTATCGGGCGTGATTACGGCGTTTGCCTTTCCGATGTGGTCCGTAGCTACAGCTATTGCTTTTGCTTCTGCCTTTCATGTGTTTACTGGCGTTTCGTTGTCCCTATCCATCGCTTTTACAGCCCTCTTACTATTTGTTTATTTACAATCAGGGGGTATGTGGGCTATAGCATTTACACAGACGATGAACACGTTTATTTTTGCCATCATGTTTATAATTGGGACTGTGGCATTCTTTATCAACCCGGGTATCTCCGGCTTGCAGCAACTTGCCGCCGATCAGCCGAACATGTTTGATTGGGGAGGCGCTGGTCTTCAAGTGATCCTTGTATGGTTTGCCACTTTCTTAGTAAACGTAATTTTAGCGCAAGCTGCTTTTCAGATGGCCTTATCTTGTAAAACACCTGAGGAAGGTCGCAAAGGCTTACTCGTAGCAGAAATAATGAGTGTACCTTTTATTCTATTAGGTATCCTGTTTGGTTTGTCTGCCGCTGCGGTCGTTCCTGACGCCAGTATGGGACTGGTTGCACTTCCCCAATATTTAATGGAAGTACTGCCCGCACCACTGGTTGGCCTGTTCTTTTTAGGCATCTGGGCTTGTGCTCTCGGATGGGGAGCGCCTTGTCAGTTCTCAGGGGCAACCAGTCTTGGTAAAGACGTCGGAAGCGCCATTTTCCCCGGCGCTTCTCCAGAACAGCTCGTTAAGTATACAAAATGGTCGCTGCTGCTGTTGACAGGACTTATGATTATCTTCGGCTTCCTGCGTACTGAACAAGCCGCCTGGTGGAACGTACTTGCATGGACAATGAGAAACTCTGCCACTTTTGCACCTGTAGTCGCTGCATTATTCTGGCCGCTTGTTACAAAGCGGGCCGTCCTCGGAGCGCTATTCGGCGGGTTTGCAGCAGGCTTAACCTGGTATCACCTGAGCAATTGGCACCCTGCTGATTTCTTCTTGAACATTCACCCGGTTTGGGTAGGAATGAGCGTCAACATTCTCGTTATGGTATTGTTTACCGTTGTTTTCAACTATGGAAATTGGAAGATCATCAACAACCGCTCTGTAAAAGGAGGCGGTGTGTTGACAATTCTTGTAGCACTGATTGTCATTAACGGCTTATTCTATGAATCTCTCCACGCCGCTGGTGTGATAGGTTTGACCCTCTTCCTTAATGTATTAGCTGTATTTATCGGAAGTATTATTTTTATCAAACCAAAAGTAACCGAAGGATCTGTTCAGGAACAGGTGGTTTCTTAAAGATTAAGGGATCCCTATGAAAATCGTTCAAATATTGTAAAGAAAACCTTAAAACATGTACTACAAAAAAGCTTGAACATTTTATTTGGCTCTAAGCTTTTTTGTAGTACCTTTCTTTTCATAGATTAATATAAGAGAGTTTACATCACTAGGATGCAAAAGTCAGCAGTATTGGCTAGCGACCGTAGCCTATGTATATTGACAAAAATGATGGCTTGAAAAAACATTCATCCTTTTGATTTGACCGGTATCACAAACCCATACAGAAGAGGTGTCCTCTATATAATAGAAGGAAACCCCTTGCTGCCATTCATTTACCCATTCAATTGGAATTGCACCTATTTCAGCAAAGTAAGAAATTCCCTCATAAATCCCGGCAGATCTGGCCATGCTTGACCCGATACAAGGTTTTGGTGAAGGTGTACCTGTTCGTCGATGTATTTTGCTCCGCAGGCTAATACATCAGGTCTGCAGGAAGGATAGGCTGTATATTCTCTTCCTTCCATCAATTCAGGGATTACACTCAGTAACTGAGCCGCGTGACAAATTGCTCCAACAGGCTTATTTTCCTTGAAAAAGTGACTGATAATAGGGGCCACGGCTTCATTCATACGGATATATTCTGGTGCGCGACCTCCTGGTATAATGAGGCCATCAAATTCCTCCGGGCTAATATCTGTAAATGCGGCATGAGATTGAAGAGCGTAAGCAGATTTTTCCACAAATGTCTCCATACCCTCTATAAAATCATGGACAACCGTATACAGCTTCTTCACTGCAGGAGAAGCAATCGTGACATCATACCCCTCCTCTAAACAACGGTAATAGGGATAATAAATCTCCAGTGCTTCTACCGCATCTCCTGAAACTATGAGTATTTTTCTGCTCATGAAACCAGCCTCCTGTGTAAGATTTTTGCTCTGTTAAAGTTGGCTGCCTGTTTCCGCTTCAATCAACAGCTGTGTATAAACAATAATGACCTTTAACAACGACAAAAAAATTATTTGTAGCTCTAGATGTTACAACCTAAACGAGTTTATATTGCTCAAAGCTCAAAAGTTTATACATCAATATCGAAAGGTCATTAAGTCATCTTCACAAATATGGCTCGACACTACTTCAAGTGATGTTTCTAAGGCTGGATAAAAAATCTCTTCAAGCATCATACCAATCTTAAGTTTTATTCTTATGTATACTATCTTAATAGACGATTATACGGATGGATGGGTATTTTAGGAACGGTACTTGCTTCAACGATCACACAAAAACAGTCTTTCAATTCTTTTTTATTTGTCGCAAGTGGTATTATCGTTGGCATATTAATTCATGACGTTGCTCTATCCTTTATTGTGCATTACAGCAGGCAATTACTTAATCAAAAAGCTATAAAATGGGTTTCTATTATTGCCGGAATTTTATTGATTGGATTTAGCTTTTACTTTGGGTATGAATTTATTCTGGAATTACAAAGTATGCACTGAAAAGAAAGGAATTCCAGCTAATCGATCGTTAAATGCAAGGACGATCATTCCCCCTTTTATATGTGTATCCTGATTATTTCTTCCTGAATAAGAGCAAGTTGTGATCTGAAATAAAAAAGCTTTGAACAGTGATATTTAAAATCACTGTTCAAAGCTTTTTTTACTAAATAGCTGATGGATCTTCTGCTTCCGTTTCCTTATCCAATACATTCTCAATATAATCTTTACCCCACTCATACATAACATCCAGAATTGGTATAAGACTTTTACCATGCTCAGTCAATGAGTATTCAACTTTTGGTGGAACGACAGGGTACACTTCACGGTGTATGATTAAATGATCTTCAAGTTCACGTAATTGATTTACAAGCATTCTCTGGGTAATCCCTGGTATAAGGGACTTTAATTCACCAAATCGTTTTGTTCCTTCCTTACCTAAATGCCATAAAATCAACATTTTCCATTTACCACCGATTATTGAAAGTGTTAATTCTTTTTCACAGTTAAAGGTTTTATTCCCCAAATTCGGCATCCACTTCACTCCCCCTTATGTTATCCATTAGTATACTTTTTATTACTATATGCTTTAAAGGTGCGTACTATTTATGTTCGAACATACCAAGTATACTTTAAAACGTGCTATTGAGTAAAATGTTTTACAAAGTTTCTGTAAAAACAGGGATTTCCAACCTCCTGTACTCTAATGATAAAAATGCGATAAATTTTTTTAATATAAATGATAAGTTTTTTATCGGCAGCTATAGAAAATTTATCATTTATATTGAGGAGATTCATCATAATAGGCACCTCAAAATTCAATTATTTTTATCAAATTACACCTGAGATTACAGTACTAATCTCAATTTATACAGTTTTGCTTTTTGGAAATTAAAATCATAAAAGATGTATTAATTGTGTGGAAATATCAGTTTATACATCTGTCAGGAGGTTTCATCGTGTTAAAAAAAGATGAAGTAAATAATATTGTAAGCGAAAAAAAATTCCACCATGTTTTACAACCATTATTTTGTATGGAGGATTGGAAACAGGTTGGTTTCGAAGCGCTCTTACGCTTTCATTCTGTTGATAACTCCAAGATGCTTTTCAAATCTGCAATTGAGCACAATTTGTTGTATGAATTAGACACTTGCTCCATTTACAATATTTTAAATACAGATTGGATAAGAAACAATAGATTGTTTGTAAATGTATACCCCTCTACCATAATGAACCCTTTGTTTATTGGATTTCTGGACGATCTAAATGAGTTCTGTACCAGATCCTCAGAAATAATATTTGAAATTAGTGAAGCAGAAAAAGTATTAGATTTGAGTTCATTCAGGCAAATCGTAGACATATTAAAACAAAAAGGGTATGGAATTGCTATTAAGGATCTTGGTATAGAAGAGACATCATTGAAATCTGTTATTGATTTAGAACCAGACTACGTAAAATTAGACAAATCCATTTCTAAAGGGCTATTCAATTCAGATAAAAAGCAAAACGAAGTTAAAATGATGTTAGAGGTTTGTCAGCAAAAAAAGATGAAATTGATTCTGGGAGATATAGAAGATGAAAAGGATTTGGCAATAGCCAAAATGTTAGGCGTCCATATAGGACAAGGTTTTTTATTGGGGAAACCATTAGAGTAGGATGGAGTTTGTTTTAGAGATAGGAAATTTTAATGGAGTGGAAAATAAAAACGCCAAACCTTTATTTATAAAGGTTTGGCGTTTTTTGGGGGACGACCTTACATCATGCCGCCCATATATCACCAGGGTAAATGAGCGTTCATACATGTAAATTTGAATCCGTTTTTATTAGTTTCTTCTATATAATGTGTGTTTTTTGAAAACCTGCATAAATCCACGTTAATTATTTGTAGCTACAGATTTGCTACATTAAAGCTATTGAGTAACGCGATCATCAAATAGTTCAAAGTACTAGATTTTCACTTTTGATCATACTCATGTTTTACTCTGTTAATATGGTTCGTCAATCTTGTTAATACTATCTAGGTAATCCCTTAGTTCTTTAATTTTTTCTAAAGTTATCGTTATATTCTCGTTTTCTCTTTTTGCTTCTTCTATATCATTAGCATTTGTAAAATACTGATAATGTACATGCAAATCTTTATTTAATTCAATAAAAGAATCCTCTGCGTCCTCGACATCATCTACTGTCTTAAACATATATGCAGCAGCATTAGATAAATCTAAAATAGCCGGCACTGAACCTTTATAATTTTGTGTTTCTGTTTCAAAGTCAGTTGAATTCAGTATAGCGTACTGCTTCTCTAAATCAGTCTCAATATTATTTATAACCAATTGAACAGCAGAAAGTAAATAATATATTTCTTCTTCTTTCTTTTTAGAATTATCGTAAATATTGAATGCTAATGTAATTGCTAAGCATGTTGAAAATAGAATAGATATCGCTAAAATATTACTTTTTCGTTCCATTTAGTTTACTTCACCTCAAATATGAACCCTGAATTAGTTAAATCATACCATAAATTTCATAGTATTATCTGACAACTCCTCCATTTATATAAAATCAACACCTGTTATTTCATCAAATAAAATTTTCGATTGTTCAGCTGCGCTCGTCAAAATTATGTTGCCTTTTTCATAATTAATTTCTTTCGGTGTTCCAATAAGACTTATTTCTTCTTTGTTTTTGAAAATAGAGATCTTCACTACCACCTGGAACTCTATGGCCTCTTGAATATTTAAAATTATTATCTCTGCCATATGGTCCTCTATTTCAGGCTTTTCAGGTTCAGCATAATTTATATGAAAAACTCCTGTTGTATCTCCGTACTTTTCACGGAAACTTTCAATAAAACATTGAACTTCCGGATCATCCTTATACATAAATTAATTCTCCTCCAATAACAATTATACGAACTTATGTTCTTATTGTATATCATCCATTCATATTTGTTAATTTTTATTATTTTTATTCATGAAGGTATTGTAAGATTGTAGTAAATGACTGGAGAAGAATGAATTGAATACTTATAAGTCAACAGCTCATTGGCAGGAAACAAAGATGCTTCTGAGCATTCTGCGTAATTATCGAGTGTCTTTTAAGGAGCACACCAGTGAGGAGAAGGAGATTCTACTGTACTTCAAGGTTAAGAAAAAGAGTTTTGACCGTTATATATTTGTATTGGATATCAAGAAATCGAAGGCTGGTCCTGGCAATGCAATTGATGAAATATTTAGTCTGTGCCAGTACATAGAGGATAGTGTAGTATGTGTACCACATTGGATCGAGAAGAATTTCAAATACGTGAGATGTATAGAAAGTAATAGAACCCCTGCCGGCTAAAGCAGGGGATTTTTTTATTTCAATTCATCGTAATTTTTAAACATTTGCCATGCCTGCTGTCTCGTAACTGGAAGTGTCGGTCGAGTTCCATTTGAAATGCCTTTTTCTTTTGCCCATTCTTGAGCGTCTGCATGAGCAGGGTACACTTTAGCTTCAGGATCTACGAGAAAACCAACGCGATTTAGAATAGTAGCGATCGCTCCAATCGCATCTGACTCAGAAATATCACCTTTCTCGGTCTGCTCAGCATGCTCTCTTGAACTGAAGATACCTACTGTGTGAGCATCTTCGAATAATTTAACGGTTTCTTTCCTGAATGTAGGACTATTTGGTTTGAACAAAATGGTTTCCTCCTTAGGATCATTTTTAGTTGGTGCTGTTGCCCCCGGTACTGCAGGCGGTTTAACGGCTGCCTGCAGTGCTTTCTTCGACTGTGGGCCATATACGCCATCTGCAGACAGTTTTCTACTCGACTGAAAAGCTTTCAATGCGGTTTCACTTGCTGGTCCAAATATGCCATCAGCTGTGATCTTATAACCAAGAGCAATCAACAGTTTTTGCATTTCTTCTACTGCAACACCTTCATCGCCGTTTTCGAGGTAATCACGTTCTGCAGCTGCTTGTACACTTCCGAATGACGGCCGCTTACCTGCCTGAAGGTCTACCCAGGTCAATCCTTTTGTATATTCTAGGTGAGGTGCATCCACAAACCCTTTCCAATCTCCACCCCATGTGAAGCCTAATGTTTTTCCAATCTGGGCTACCCGGCGCCATTGTGCGTTGACTACCCAGATTGCTTTTAAACCATCATCTGAGACTAAAAAGTAATCAATAGCCAAACCGTAATTATGAACAGATTGACCTGGCTGAGCGTTTGATACGATGCTGCCTGAATTGCCATAGTGTTTTCCATTCCACCAGTAGTTTGGTCGACCCATTCCGTATATAGAGGCTTGTTGAGTATTGGAACGATAGCCTGAGCTGATTTGAACGTTAATTCCTTCACGGTATGATCTTGTGATTAATTCAACAGCAAGTGTACGAATTTGAGGTACGACAGCACCCATATTACGCACACTACGGTCAATAAGCGTTTGTAATAATACTCTACTCAACTTTTGTCACCCCGTCCCTGAAGTTGAAAATCTCAAACAACCCCGTAGCTGATAGTCCTGCCAGTCCACCGGCCCATAACCTTAATGTCAAATCAAGGTCAATAAAAGGAATAGCAGCAAATCCGATAAAGAGACCCACGACAACTGCAAGAGCAGGTACAAAATTCTTTTTAATCGTAAATGATCTTTTAGCGAGTTCAACTAACGCAAGAATAATCAGTAATAGCACAGTTCCAAAAGCAAGTACATCTTTCATTACTTCGTTTACTTCATTCATTTTCATCAACCTTCTTTCGATATAGTTTCTTTTCCATTCGATCTACACGATTTTCCACTGTCACTAAGGTGGATTGCATTGACTGAAGCGTTCTGGATGTCTCCTGCTGTATTTCATTTGACCTATCTAAATGATTAAGCAAACGCTCTTCACGTCGGTTTGCTTCTGCTCTGGCCACGTCATTTGCAGTCTGAAGTTGTCTTTCTCGCTCAACATTCTCTTTTCTCATTTCTCGAATGACAGCTGCGGCAAGAATAATACAACAGACTGCCCAGACAGCCTGCGAATTTGCGATCTCCTGTGCTAATTGCATAAGCGCCCCCTAAAAGTAGTAGATTTAAAAATGTACAATATAAAAGAGCACCTCAATTGAGATGCTCTTGTCTGTCTTTATTTATTTGCCATAACTGTGATGCCGTTAAGAAATTTTTCTATCTCTTCTCCATGCAGGTTAAACACTGCTTCTTCCCCACCTTTAGTATAAGAACCAGTTAGTATACCATTTCTTAAATCAAAGTTTTTAATAAAGATTGTGTCATCCACAATTCCCTTAACAAGCTTGAATGAATTCACTAACTATACTCCCCTTTGAAAATATTTTCTCATTTAGTAATCGTATTGCCTTTCATTAATAAGTTTTTCAGTCGCTTCCCATACAACTTGAATTGCTGGATGCAATTCTTTTTTAGGCACTCTGCTATAAACTGATTCGTATAGGGAAATTTCATCACGAAGTCCACTTGCTACTGCATATGCATCTTCAGCTTTAGCTGATTTTAATTTCCTAAGCATGAAATCAAAGTCATCCATAGCTGCATATCGGTTTAGTTTAACTGAGACTATAAGCGTAGAAACTACTGAAAGTTTTTTTAAGTTTGGTGAACTAGTTGCATTAAAAACTGCAACCATTTTAGTTGATACAGTCTCAGCAAAAGAGAACATGTATCCACCAGATTCTAGTGCGAGAGCTTTAGAGTAAGCCTCTAAAACAGGCTCAAATTCCGAGATAAAATTGCTTGAGTAAACTGTTAAAAGCTTGTTTGGAATTTTGTTAAATACCGCAATAACATCTTCTTCATCTTCCAAACTAAATATTAATTGCAGTATTTTCCGTAGGTTATCATTATCATATTCATTGTTTTTTAATTTTTCATCAGCAACAGAAAATAATTGTTCAATTTGTGAATTGATGTCTAATGATGGATCGCTTGCTCTTTTAGCATCCAGAATAGCATCATAAAATTGACCAATAGATTGATACCTTTCATTAGGGTCGTCCCGCGTCGCTTTTTGAATAACATACCAATAGTTAACTGGTACTGACTGAGGATTTAAAACGATAGGATTCAAACCTGAAAGTAATTCGTAAAATGTTTTTCCAAGTTGAAATATATCCCCTCGCTGGTCTGCATTTTTTGTTCCGGCACTTTGCATAAACTCAGGAGGTATATATCCTTGTGTCCCCATGTAAATATTTGACCTTGTCAATACTGTCGACTCACGTACATTAAATTTTGCCAACCCTAAATCTGAAACGACGACTCGTCCATCTTCAAAAACTAGAATATTATCAGGTTTTATATCACGATGGGTATGACCACTTGAGTGAATTGCACCAATTCCAGTAGAGATTTTCCCCATCATTTCTATAATTCTATCTGTATCCCCCTGCAATTCTGTAAGCATATTACTTAAGGATTTATTTGCAATCGGCATAGTAAAGTACGGAGGTGAATGTTCTACATTTGAACTCAAAATTTCAATTACGTTTTCATGCTTAATACCTTCCATAATACGAATTTCTCTATTAAACCTTCTAATATCTTCATGATCTTCTGAAGTGCAATACTTTAACGCAAAGACTTCTTCATTATTAATATCTCTTACTTTTAAAACCTTCCCGTACCCTCCGCCGCCGATATCATCAATCACTTCTAATCTTTCATCAATAATGTCTCCTGGCTGAAAATCAACGATCATAATACTAACTCCCTTTCTAATTTGGTATGATCATCTATTTCAACAAAAGATTGGTATCTCCTCCTTTTTTTCACATTAAAAACACACCTATTTCCAGGTATGCTTACGACGCATAAGATTCCGAGTGTTTAATTACTCACTTGTTAAAATCTCAACCACGATAGTCCGTAAATTTCCTGCATCGGGCACTTGGTCAATTGTTCTACGCCCTGCCAGGATTAAAATAGCGTATGAGTTTGCAATTGCGCTGTCTGTTGTAAAAGTCATTTTCAACATCTCCTTAGTTTGTATTATGAAAAGTTTAAGCAGCGAGAACATCTGAAACTACCTGTCGCAAATTTTGATAGTCAGGCACTTGATCTATTGTCCTTCTACCCTCCTTGATTAATAGAACATAATCTTGAACAATTCGGCTTTGAGAAGTAAACATTTAAACGCCTCCATTCATACCGAATATTAATTCAAACATTTCAGCGTTAGATTCAGCCATTTCAAGGCGTAATTGCTCATTTTCTGTTGGTGGAATATCCGCTAAAATAGCCTGATGTGGCGAAACAGAAACATCGACACCAACTATTTTCTTACCTCCAGGAACTTCCACTTCTAAATACTGAATACCGCCTTGCGGAAGCGCATAGTCTCCTTTTACATTAGAAAATATTTTTCCGTTATCATCGTAAATAATTAATGAATTCATATTTCAACTCCTCCTATTCATATGCATACCATTTAATATTCCCGCTTATTATCCTTACGTAAGCAACGAAACCATCGTTAGTTACAGTTGTGTTAGTATCGCTACTTTGTATACCTGACGATGACCAATATAATGTTTTGCCTAGAACTTGATACCCTGTATATAAGTCATTTTCACTAGATATAAGCTCCATAAAAAATGTCCCTGACCCTGACCATATTCCTGATGCAGTTATTATCACTTTTGAAGGACTAAAATCTAAACCGTTGATTGTGTACATTCTGTCGGTAGTAATTTCATTAATTTCACCGCTCGCCCACTTCTTACCGGTATTAATCTGCCCAACACCTGTGGCTAATTGTTTAAAAGTTGGATCGGCAGGAATTACAACATTCGGATCAACGTCAGTGATAGCCCCGCCGACTAAATCTTTTCCGTCACTGACATTTGTAAAAAGCTCACTCATTGCTCCTTCAACATCGGTTGCGGAAAATAGATTTCCTGCGTCTGTAATAGGCACACTATCAGCTAGCAATTTGCCCTCTGTTGTTGTATTACCCAATACATGGCCAAGCTCTGCGGCAGACGCCTTTTCCGCCTGATGCGTCGTAAGCTCACTGTCCAGATCGGCCACAGATTGAGCACTTGCTTTGCCATTCCATGATGTACGTTCAGCTGATGTGATATGCTTAACGCTGTCTCCAACATGGCTATTAAATTCTGTTTTCGTGGCCTGCTGAACATTGTCCACGCTGCCAAGACCCACCTGCGCCTTAGTGACAGCGTGCGGATTGTTTTTCAGATTTGCGTGTGCGTCTACTTTTGATTGAGCCCCGTCGGTGGTCTCGAACACTTCCCATTCATCCCAGTCAGTGCCTTGATACTGCCAATACCTGACCATGTATTGACCGTTCCCATATACATCGCTATAAGGCGTATATGTTTGATAAGTCCCACCGTTACTAGAGTAAGATCGGTAAGTGGTGACCGTTCCATAAGATGGCCAATTACCATACGACGCCCCGGGTCCGACAGACAGAACAGAAATTCCCAAAGGATAATCACCAGCCGGATCACTCGAATCTCTTGTATAGGAACCCATATGATTCACTTGTTGAGTAGTTACGTTGTGTGGATTGTTCCTTAAATCAGCGTGCGCATCTACTTTTTCTTGAGCACCTGATGGCGTTTCTTTTGCGTTCCATGCTGCGCGCTCCGCTGATGTAATATGACGGGCAGAATCAGTATTATGTGTATTAAATTCTGTTTTACTTGCTTGCTGCACATTGTCCACGTTTGACAGCCCCACCTGAGATTTTGACACTTCATGTGGGTTATCTTTTCGGTTTGCGTGTGCGTCTACTTTTCCCTGTGCTCCTGTGGTGGTTTCTGAATCCGCCCACCCAGCAGTCCAACTTGTATCTGATGAAGAAAATCTAAAGTGCTTTTTATTTGTTGATCCCGTAAATGTCTGAGTTGTATAATTACCAACTCTTTCTGTTAAAACAGTACCGTATGCATGAGGAAATCCCGCAGTTGTACTAGATAATTTAAAAACCGATAAGCCCTGCGGATAGTTAGAAGGTGGATCAGAGTTTAATGCATAGTTGTTACTTAACTGATTCAATTGCTCGCTGTTAACATCATGCGGATTATCTTCCAATAGATGAGTCGTAAAATTATTCAACGCGTCTGCAATCCCTTGTTCGATTCTATTGAAATCCTGCTCGGTAACAACTTCGTCGTACTGCCAATTAGTTTTAGGTGTAAAACCTGACATTATATCACCCCTCTTGTATTAAAAAGTTATGTTTCAATAGCGTATCTGAAGTGATAGGTACAAATACATTGTTAGTTGTAACCACCTGATCACTCTGATCTTTCAACTCGATCTTGGTCACTGTTTCAACCAAGTTGAACGGCACCAGATACTCCACCTTAACCTCATTGCTCTGCTGGCTCTTTACTTCAAACTCAATAATTTCATGAACTTCATTAATGACGACTTTCTCAATTTTTGAATGTGTGTAGGTAGCTAGACTATTCAAGAAGTCAGGGTTCATCATGTGACAATCTCCTCCCCTTCAGATTCCGTAAATGGGTTAACACCAACTCTGAAAGTGGTACCCAGCCTTAAATTCCTTGTCAGAGACTGCTTTGAAATCGACTCGGTAATTTGAATATTATTTTCTATTGATGTTTGTTGTTGATAGATCATATTTGCCGGCTTGGTTACACGAATTGTTCTTTCAACCTCAGTAAAAATTGGTGCGTTTTCGATCGTTGTTACAACCCTAAGAATGAAGTTTCCATGATCTATTTCAACTGTTGCTCTACTCTTACCAAGTAAGAAGTCCATCCTCTGTTGCAGGTATCTTTTAGTAAAAGGTGGTTTTGTGGACTTCCTATTAATGAGCCTTACTTTGCGAAAATCCAATGTCTCAAGTTGTTCATTGGCATTGATTTTAAAGATTTTCTCGTTCCTCTTTATCGCATGTGAATCAGCTGTCATAATAAACTGTCTATCTAAAAGCAGATCAAGCGCAGCTTGCAGCCTTTCAAACTCATTAGACCTTGAGTGATTCAGTTCACGAAATTCATAGATGTTATTAATAACGGTTGGCAAATAATCTGACCTAGCATCATTCATTGATGATCACCGTCCCGAGCACTGGAATATTATCATTTAAGGTCAGATTCTCTTCCAGACCATTAATTTGTGTTCCAGCTACATCAATAACTCCTTCAACCATGAGTATTCTTGCTTCAATCTGAGCAGTTCTCACAATCAATTGTGTTTCTTCTTCCCAAGATTCTCGCAAAGACAAAAGGTAACTCTCAATCAACTCATTAACCGAAGCCTCAATCATATTTAAAGTAAAGCCATCTTTTAAGCTGACGGTTGTAGTAATGTCTAGAGATTGATCTGCAACCCCTTCAATTGTCACTACATGACCTATTGGAGCCCAGCCGATACCATCTCCCTCGAAACCAGGCGGATCAATTTCACCTTGAATCTGATCAAGCAGCTCTTGTGAAGGTGAACTGAAGTCACTTGCAATTAAAACGCACTTAACTGTTCCGCCTCCCTGCCAGGTTGGAAACACTTTTGTTCCACCTATCCCGGTAATGGAGTTAATCTTCTGCTTATAATCTGCTACATTGCCACCAAATGCAGGTTCATTGACTACATTTATAAACCTTGAGTAAAGCGCAGGATCAGTTTCTTCGTCAGCTCCAGCAATGATGATTCCTTCGATTTTAGCAGTAGATAAATCAGAGATGTTATTCAACGAAAGCAAAGAACCTGACGATTTGTTGCCAATTGAGCCAGGTTCTTCACACTCAAGTTCATATTCACCAACGGAAATACGTTTAGCAGCAATGTAGTAGACGTCATCAATAAAAAACCGAGAATTGATTGGGATATCCATTAATGCACCACTACTGTCTCTGAATTCACCCTTAATAACTGCAATCGTTGCACCATTTTTATTAACGCCCGATTCCCTGGTACGTCTTTCTAAAAATTCACCTTCTGCAGTATCAGCAAATGTAAGGTTTTCAATTTGTTTTAATTGAACATACGCCTGTTCAAGTTCAGCAGCAGTCGGAGCAAGCGCCATCCAGATGACCGAACCTTCCCTTTTATCTATTTCATCAGGGATTTGCTCCAAGAGTCTTTCCATGATCATTTCGAAAGTCTGTTCTTCATACATCAGAACACCTCCTCCGCTTCGAATATTCCTTCTACTGAATGAACTGTGAAGGATGCATGAAAAGAGTCTTCTTGATGATCGATATTGAAATTTAAAACACTATCAATTCGCTCATCATATATCAATGCTTCTGTAATCAACCGGGGTAACTCCATCTTTTTATAATCTAAAGTCGTATCCGGATCAGCAAGCAGCGCCTCTATTTCCGCTCCAATGTTCGAACTTAATATTGGATAGGCATATCTCGGAATTCTAATAGCAAGCACAACAAACTGCTTTATTGACTCCAGACCGTTGATCATTTTCCCTGTTAAACGATTTGTCTCAAAATCGATTTCGAAAGTATAAGATGTCTCTACTTCTATAGGCTGATCAGCATTCACTTCAATTTCCGGTGACAAACTCACATTTATTCACCTCTCTTAATACCTGTCGATAATAAAAAATGATTGCCCTCCTTGTATGGAAGCAACCATTACCTTATCACCACTCTTTAATTCGTCCATAAACTCATAAGTATTAGTACTTCCCCCATTCACACGGATCTGCCGGGAATGGTTTTTGAGATGCTCTGCAATCATTATCATAGATGATGGAATCACAAGTTTTGAATTGCTTTTTAATCTGACAGATATGTTTGGCGGCGGACTAACCACTTCACCTTTCACTAGCATAACTGGGCTTGATGCATGTTGGGCCTGCTCAGCGATCTTTAACATTTTTTGCTTCAGACTCACTTAAACCACCTCCGGCAGAACGTTTTTCCTTATCAGCTTTACATTCATTGTGTGAGAACTGCCTGCAAAGGTGTGGATGTCATCATCAAGATAATATTGACGGTTGATCCCTAAGTCATCAATCTTCGTTTGAACCATCATCCCTGACGTTAAAGAGGGAATTCCCAAACTATCAACGATTAAATTTTCAGCTATGCCTTTCTTTTCAGCCAGAAGATTATTAGCTCTCTCTGTAAGCTGAGCTTTGTTTAATTCTTCAGGTACATTTTCATAATATTGAAGTGTCCCAAAACGTTGCTTCCCATCATTATCGCTAATCACAACGGTTTGTTTATTTTCTTCAGTTCCTGACACTACCTTAACCTGAGTGGCGGTGTCTTCGATCGACGTATCATAAGAATAATTTTCAATGTTGTTACCTGTTTCAAGGACCCAAAGACCGCTTGGGGAAGTAACTTTTTCAAGCTTTATCTTTCCTTTTTCAGACTTCAGGTTATACCGTATGCCTGTTTGTTTCTCAGTTTCAATCATCGCTTTTAGCCAGATATCATACAGAGAAGTTTCATTGATGAAGGGTAGCGACTTAATGACGTAACCCGTATTTGCAATAGAGCTCACTGGGATTTGAAAATCGTTGCATATTCTGCTTAATATTTGATCTGCTCTTTTATTCGAGAAAATATATACGTCTCTATTCTTTAGCAGATATTGAAGCAGGTCATATGCAGTGAATGTTAAAGTAGTGTCTTTAGATCTTCCTTTTTTGAAAACAATACCGCGGAAGAGCTCTACTTCTCGCCATTTTAAAATGACGGTTTCTCCTTCATTCACAGTACGATTTAAGCATCTGACATCGATCTTACGAGCAGCCTTAAAGCGTTGGCCAGACCAGGTAACTGATTCCACTGGAATTTGTACCATTTCATTTTGTCTCACAATATACAGTTCTATCATGGGATCACCAGTTTCTGGCCCGGGAAAATATAGTGGCCCGGCTTTTTAAGGTTTCTGGAATCTCTTTTTACAAGCATGCTTTTGTTAGCATTCCAGATCTTTGTCCAATCTGAATGCTTGCTGTACGTTTCAGCGCGTCCAGCAATGGCCCAAAGTGTATCTCCGCTCTTCACTGTGTAAGTTTTAGACTTTTGAACATCAGAAGGACGGTTATTAACTGCTTTAGGCTTATTCTGTTTAATCTCAATCCTTTTTGGTGTGACAAAGATATATTCTTTTAACGAAATATCAAAATCAATATCACCAATATCCTTGTCTCCTTCGACGATGTTAAAGGATTCAATTGAGACAGCATAATTAATTGGTGTTCCAGTCACAATCAATCGGATCGGACGTCCTGACTTTTTCCAGCGATTAATTGTTTCCACACACTCCCATGGAGAAGGAGGGTTATCGTATTCCACAATTGACCCTCCACTCGCCGGGAAGAATGATGCAAAGTTGATCACATCAGCAGATGCAGCTTGAATTTTTGTAAATTCACCGAAATCAGCAAGATCAATTGATGTATTTTTAGCTGTATTGTTAATTTGAATCCGGGAAGGAAGCACTGGCAATCGCAATTTCTCTTTCTGATTCTGCCATGATAGCCAGACTTCATATTTACTTTTAGCCAACGTAAACGCCTCCTTCTTCGAATTCATCATCGTCTATCGCTTCTTCAACTGCTTCTCTGACCTTTTTCTTGAAAGTGTCCCAGTCTTCTTCTTGAGAAAAGTACTGGTCCCCCTGAAGGTTGACATTAACTTCTTTCTTAACGCTCACTGACTTGCTACCTGATCCTGATGATTGAACCACTGCCGCACGGCTAGCAGATACATTTTCGCTACCCGGCTCATTAACAGTCATTCCTAAAGCAGATGCAGCTTGACCAAGTAATCTCTTACCACGGTCCTGATAAGTATCGACCGGGATAATAAACTCTTTGCCGCGCTCACCTACCCAGCTAAGTTGCTTCTGGTTGATAAGTCCGCCGCGGTAGTTGTTTGCTGCCCGATTAGGTGATTTACCAGTTACATTTTCGCCTAACCGAGTGACGGAACCATATCCTTCTTGGAGCATTCCTACTCCTTTTGAAGCCCAGCCAGAAACAGTATTCCAAGCAGTTTCAATACCACCAAACAAAGTTTTTACATTTTCTGCCGCTGTTTCAAATGCTCCACTTACAAATTCAGCTACTCTGCTTGCAGCTCCTTCAACAGGAGACCAAACATTTTTTTCAAACCAACCACTAACCGCACTCCAAGTCTCAGTAACAAATCCCCAAGATTCTTCAAGTTTCGTCCAAATCCAGTCAGCCGCTTCAGTTGCTCCTGTTTCTATAGGCGTCCATACATTCGTATCAAACCAAGTCCAGGCAGCCGTCCACGTTTCTTGAATCCAAACCCAAGCTTCGTTCAGTTTAGTCCACAACCACAATGCTGCAGATGTAACTGAAGTCTTAAGAGGGATCCATACGGTTGTTTCGAACCATGTCCAAGCCGCTGACCATGTTTCAGTGATCCATGTCCATGCTTCCTGAAGTTTGGTCCACGTCCACATTGCAGCTGAAGTCACGCTATTCTTTAAAGGAATCCAAACCGTTTCCTCAAACCAAGTCCACGCTTGATTCCACGTTTCTTTAACCCATATATAGGCTTCTAGCAGTTTTGTATAAATGAATACACCAGTAATGATTGCTGCTGTTTTAATAGGTGTCCATACCGTTTCAGAGAACCAGGTAGAAAGCTGTCCCCATTTTTCCTGCAGCCACTCTTTACCCTGAGTGAACTTTTCTGATAAGAAGTCAATCGCCTGGCTGCCATAATCCTTAATTGGTGTCCAAACGTTTTCGTTAAACCATGTTTTAACAACAATCCATGCACCAAGGATCCCGGCCTTTGTCAGGACGAATAATCCAACAAAGAAGTTCATGGTATTGATACCGGCATTTTTAATTGGCGTCCACACATTAGAATCAAACCAGGAAGTGAATTCACCCCATTTATTCGAAACGAAATCAGCCGCACTATTAGCAGCATCTTGTATTGGTGTCCAAACACTATCGTTCATCCAGCTTGTGAAACTGTTCCATGATTCGACGATCCAGTCTATTGCTGAATTGAATCCATTCGATACGGACTCTCCGATATCTGCTGAAAACTCTTTAAGCCAATCAACTGAAGAAGAGAATCCATTTGAAAGTGTTTGACCGATTCCAGACCAATCAAGGTCCCCGAGCCACTCGCCAACTTTCCCAAGACCAATAGAACCAAGTACTCCACCAATGAGACCACCAATCAACGTCCCAATACCAGGGATGATTGATCCTACAGCAGCACCGACAGAAGCACCTGCCATTCCTCCTGTAAGAGAGCCTACCGCTTCGGGTAACATTTCCTTTGGTGTAGCCATTAACCCGGCTGCCGCTAAACCAGTGCCTAATACCGGCACCTTCTTTAAAGCTTTGCCGAACATGCCTTCTTTTGGCGCTTTCCCTTCTCCGATATCCGGCACAGCTCCGAAAGGAAGCCACCCTTTGGCTCTATCAAACATTGAAGGACCTTTAGGTGAGCTTGGAACATTATCTGTCCCACCCTTTTTGCCAAACATCTTGCCCCATGCTTTCTTACCTAAACCAAAGCCACCTTTCAAACCTTTACCAACTGGCGCAAAAGTCGTTAATAGCTTTGAAGCTCCTGCAAGAAAAAGTAGATTCGTAAGCACAGCTCCACCAATGGATCCCGAACCGGCGAGTTCCTCATTGCCAGTGATCTTGCCCCAAGCTGATTTACCTGCATTAACATTAATCTCAGCAATCTTCTTACCAATTCTTTCACTTAAAGAAACAGGGTCCAAAGCATCAATGAAACTATCAGCAAATGTTTTACCTGCTTCCATGCCAGCATCCACAAATGCGTTACCTGAAGACTCATTTTCAGCTCCAAAGACACCATTGACCACACCGTTGATGATTCCACCGTAGGTACTACCGATCTTGCCAGCAACCTTATTTAACTGACCTTGACCTGTATTCTCCCACCATTGACCGAACGCATCTTTCGTATTATCAATGACAATATCCATTCTAGCTTCAAAGCTCATGCCGTCCTGCTGAGCGACAATTCTTCCTATCTCAGGATCATGAACAGCCATCTCACGCATTTTGTCATTCACCGGGAAGAGAATCTTAAATTGATCGCTTAAAAATGAACCTGCTGCAGATACTGGGTTAAGAAATGCTTTAGCAGCCTTCTCACCCATTCGCTCAAATTCATTTCCCATTTCAGCGATCGCCGCTTTATTTTCTCCGCGCCATTCTCTGAATGCCTGTAATGCTGGACTAAGTGCATTCTCTAGTCCTTCACCCCAACGCATCATCATATTTTGCACGAAAAACTGTTTAGCACCGAGCAATAAGTTTTGGAGATTATCGCTCAGTTTATCCATCATTCCACTGTAACGTTCAAACTCTCTGGCAGCTTCTGGCCATACTTCAGAAATATCTCTTCCTGACTCAGCTAACTCTTCAAGATTCGCTCTGGCTTCACCGCTGATTGCCCCCATTTCTTGAAGACGCATCGTCGCTTCACCAACAGGTCTACCTGATTTCAATCCATCATAGAGTCGACCGAACCACATTGCTGTTTCCTGAAAATCTGTTTGTGTACCTGCTGCTACATCACCAACAAGCTTTAACCCTTCGCCAGTAGATAATGCTGAGCCTGTGAACGTCTCAAGTAACCTGGATGACTTATATATCTCATCTCGGG
Organism: Jeotgalibacillus malaysiensis; assembly: GCF_044789845.1. Taxonomy (NCBI): domain Bacteria; kingdom Bacillati; phylum Bacillota; class Bacilli; order Caryophanales; family Caryophanaceae; genus Jeotgalibacillus; species Jeotgalibacillus malaysiensis. The sequence goes on along the minus strand of NZ_CP085252.1, from coordinate 772,260 downwards.
TAAAAGGCGTCTGTCCTGCAAATGTCGTCAATTCAGCGACACGTTTCTGAGCATCTTCAGCACTGCCCAATAACACTTCAAATGCAGTTTCAGTTCCTTGTCTATCCATCACCATATTAAGTGGTGCTACCACTCCGCCATAAACGCCCCCTGCAGCTCCTAATATCCCAACTGTAGAAGTCGCAAGATTACTTATGGCCCTGAGTGGTCGTGATGCCAGATCTAAAGCACGCACTGTCAAAGTGTAAGTACGCCCAACAGCAGATCGGGCATAATTTGCAATGTGACGTAATCCGGTAGTTGCCAGGTCTAATGTTCTTACAGACAAAGTGAACCCTTTATGAAAGGCAGCCTTTGCATAGGTTGTTATACGATTGATGACTGGCGTTACCCGGTCCATTGCTCTAATCGTTAAATTATATCCACTGTTAAATAAACCTTTAGATAACCGCTGAATCCTCATAAATACAGGTGTAGCTCGGTCCATTCCACGAATAATCATCGTATGAGTTCTAGGCATTCTTCTTTCCATAAATGAACTGATTGGCCGAAGCACTCTGGAAGTCACCATATCTCTTCCTGTAATGACCATATTGTGCGTTTTTGCAATATCAGAGCGAATGAACTTGGTAATCCGCTTTGCATGCCGAGTAGCACGGTCATTTAGAGATATCGTAATGGGTTTACTTGTAATTCGTTCAACCTTTTCCAAGTTGCCGGTAATCAACCGAAGTTTGCGGCTCATACGATCTTGAATATCAAATATAGTGGTTAAGCGCGGCATTCATTTTCCTCCTTTCGTTATTTATTTTTATTCGCTTCTTTTTCAAGCTTCTCGAGCTTATAATCTATCGCTGCATATAGCATCGCCTTGAAGTTTTTCGGTGCATCATACAGCTCTTTTAAGTTTGCCGGGGAGTAATGGAGCTCGTGCATACAGAAATACAGATAAATTGCATCTCTGTTCCCGGCTTTTATTAGTTTTTTGCGTCTTCAACCATGTCTTCAAAATCTTCATCCATACCATTCACTTTTTGAACAGCATTCATAAAAGCTGTGTACTCTCCACCGATCGATAGGACTTTCTTCAATACTTCAACCGGATCAACAGCATTGTAAGATTCAAGTAAAGATTTGTCTTTGAAATCTGGGAACACTGTGGACTCCACACCGATTCTAGCCATAAAACGACCATTGTCGACCCGCTCCCCGACTTTCCTTCCTTTTTGCATAACAGGCTTCATGCACTCTTTTTCGATTTGCTCAATGCGTTCTGTTGCAAGTGGCTTGAATACAAACGGAATTACTTTGCCGTCTTCATCTTTATAACGCTTTGAAACAACGTGCTCTTGTTCTTCAATTACCTCTGCCTTACCTTGCATGAAAAAGCTCATATCTCTTGTCATTCAAATCTCTCCTCATAATGGTTTTTTGTTTGTATTTCAAAAAAGAAAAAGACGACTTAGTTAAAGTCGTCTCGCAGCTCCTCTGGAAGATCAATGTCTTCAAACGTGAATGGAATTTCCTCTTCAAGTGCATCTGATTCAACATCTAGTCCAGCTACTTTAACACTGTCAAAGTTCACTTCGTAAAGTGTGACACGTTCAGTACCTCGCCCTGAACTCGCATCATCCAATACAGATTGCATTGTAAAGTAGGCATCCTGTCCATTTTTTACGTAATCAATCATGATTTTAATAAACTTCGATGTCACCTTATAGAATGTAGCTGTACCAGTACCGTTAGCGCCAGTCGTTTTATGACCTGTCATCCGACGGCCCATGATCGGCACCTCAGCTTTATTCTTTTCAATTGTAGCTTCGTATGTCTTGATATACGCTAACTCTTCTCCATCAAGGAACAAACGCCCTTCTTTTCCGGAAATCGCATTACCCGCTCTGAATTTACCACTCATTTCATTACACCTCCGATTCTAATTATCGTACTTCTACACCAAAGTAGAATTTTTCTGCACTATCCACTGGCTGAGCACCCATGTTGATATAGAAACCATCACCAGCTTCATTAATAGAGATTTGAATATCATTCTGAGAGTTAAAGTTTTGAATCGCACTACCATCCTGCAGTGCATTCATATAGACTGTCGCAAGGGTCGTAACAATCTGTACTCCATCATTATTAGCAGGGATATCCAAACCGTTATTTTTACGGTTTTGGATTAGTGAGCGTAACTCTCTACGAATATCATTGTTAATTGCATCAAGCACTCTGATGATTCTATTTTTGGAAAAACGTTCATTTTTATCATTTGTAAACGATGTAAATGAGTTAATGTCTTTTTCGACAGAAACAGAGCGTTCCCTAGGATCATGAGTAAATAAGAATTCACCATTCTTCAGCTTATCAATGATGTCATCATTTCCAAGTCGTGGACTGATATCAACAGCACCTTCATATTCCATGAATGTGAGTGATTGAGTAATTGATGCACCGGCAGAAGCTCCTGCTACCCATGCAACCTGTTCAGCTGCTGATAGCTCAGTACCATCTTCTAAAACAACCTTTTCAGTTGTCACGTTAATGATTCCTTCATAATCGCCAGCGAAGTTAGGTAGGACACCAGTAATCTTTTGCCCCTGCTGATCACGAACTCGCTTCACAAAGGAAACAAATGTTGTTTTGAGCTCCTCTTCATCATCTACTGGCAATGCAATCACATCGAAGTACTCTGTCTCAGCAGCTTCAAGAAAATCAGTATAATCAAGCACCACTGGCTCTCCATTTTCTCCGCCAGTAAGAGATAGACCGGCACTGTCTTCAAGCGCGCCAGCGCCTGAGAAGTCTACCCAGTCATTAGATACAAGCTCAGTTGCATCTGTCACGGTTTGACGATTAAAAGCCTTTTCATTTACGAATGTAGTGACATCCTTTTTAAGAGAGTCCACTACGTTCTCAGCCACTTTAATCACGATTTCATTACCCTTTGATCCACCGTATTTTGCTGTTGCAGTGGCTGTAGCTGTTAGGTCTGCCGAAGCTTTGGACCCTTCATTAACACGATAAAGAAGAACAGTTTGTGCTTTTTTCTTTGCCTCTTTCAACAGAAGCATGCTCGGATCAGATAGTGATAAGCCAATCTTCTTTTCAATATCCTCTGTATCACGAATTGAAATGAATTGTTTGGATGGTCCCCAACCTAAAACAGCCGGCAATGCCACTGTGCCTCTGACTCCAACACTTAATCGTTGCTGAGCCGCAGATGTAAAACGAAAGTATATGCCAGCGCGTTCTTTTTCAACGCCTGGAGTAAATGTTCCGCCATTCATTGTTTAACCCCCTTCTTTAACATCTGACTGATTCGCTGTTTGGCTTCAGTCTTTGTCATTTGAGTTACTTTCACTTTGCTCATTGCCCCATCGAATACCTCGGGTTTCACACCGAATAATTCTTTTGAGTGAGCGCGGAGCTCGTATAGATCAAATTTTGTTTCTGCAGCAGTTTTGCTAACAGTTGATTTAGTTTCTTTTTCCGTTGTCTTCTTTTCATCACTCATCTTTTAAGCCTCCTTCAAGGTCAAAGTTTTCAAGACTAGGGACTGGATCCCGGTCATAGTGATAACGGCTATCCCAGTTCACAACGATCGTTGCCACTCCAGGGCCGCTTCCTCTTACTTCAATTCTGCCGATTCGAAGATACTCACCTGTAAGTACTCCTGCAGGATCGACCATGGGGACAACACTTCTTGCTCTTTCAATGGCTGTAGCGATTTTTTCAGCTTCAGAGTAAGCTTTTTGCTTTGTCTGATGAAAAAGCTTGATGTTAAGGCTGTACGTCTTTAGAAAGGTCATGTTCGTGTCTCCTCCGCCAAAAGAAAAAGGCTCTGGAAAATACATCGATGGAATCTCGAAGTCTTCCGGAACCTCTTCTGTATAAACCTTGCAAGGAAACAAGCTATAAAACCGATTCATAATGGAACCTACTTCAACGTTCACATCATCCCCCCCTAAAACTGCCCTAACCATTTTTCAAGCTGCCGCTCCATGCTCTTACTGAACATTTTTTCAAAAATGGCCAATGCGTTATCCCAGTAATACGAGCCATCCACCCACTGTTGTTTTAAAAGCATGCCAGTATCTGCACCTGGGTCATATACAAAGCGATCCCCTTGCCAGTAGCCTGGCACCCACCTGCGATCTTTGCCAGATGATAATGAAACAGTGTTATGCCCATCATTAACATAAGACGCATAATCAACATTCGTTCCGATTTCAAGGCTAAGACCACCTTTTGATATGTTCCACACGTTTTCTGAATCGCCCTTATCGAAAGAGTTCAGTAACCGCCTAGTATCAACCGTCTCGGTTCGAATGATTTCATCTTGTATGATGTCTAGGAACTCCATTCCACTCGCATCCAGCCAGAGCTGCATCTCATCAGATAAATTCTTTTCGGCTTCTTCAAGCTTTTTAATAAATTCTCTCAATCCTTTAACCTTCACAAACGTTCGACCTCCCTTACTACAAGGACTTCCTGGTGATGATTTTTAATCATTCTAGGAACCTGCATTCTGTATGCAATCCCATTCCAAATCACTCGGCTATTCACTTTCAACGCAATATGTTTTTGAAAGTGAACCTTAAATGATTGTGAGATTGACCTTTCAGGATCAGCTTGTGAGATTGATTGATTGTTTTCAGTGAAATAACACTTCACATCTTTTAAATCGGGAAGCTCATCAAACTTGTAATCTTTTTGAAGATTATCAGCAGGAACTCCAAACACAGCCTCACGATCACTCATCTTTAAATAATAGATGTCACAACGATCCGTTAAGAGGTTTTCATAACTCATAATGATCGCATCCTTAGCTTTACCGATCCCTGTCCTTCTGGCACTGGATCCGGAAGTTTGATGAAGTCCCTTAGCAAGCTTGTAACATCTGGCTTGTTTAATGTAGAACCGTTAGCGAGTGTGTATGAATAATCACCGATCTTCTCCGATACAAAGCCTTTGATAATGGACTCATCACTATTAATCAATGCATAGAACTGAGCCATCTTAATCATGGCTAGCTTGACCTTTTGAGGAAGTGGTTCATACTCAGGTCCGCTGAAATCATGCCCAACAATCGACTGGATTTCTACTTCCGCTTCAATAATGTCATTAGCGAGCAATGCTTCCTCTCGTTCTTTGACAGTATCAAATGAAGTACTCTCCTTTAGTTCAGTAGGAGTGAGCAGCATAAGCCGATCACTCCTTATCTTGAAGCTTAAGGATCAGTGCGATTCTCTCTTCAGCATTTTTTGTAGATTCAACGTCGCCTTCAAACTCTTCAATGAGTGCTTTCTGTTCATCAGCAGAAAGCTTTTTCAGACTAGCTTCAGTATGCTTGTCAGCGTCATCCTCATTCTGATTTTGTCCTGAACCTGTGTCTGTCTCAGGTTCAGTCTTTTCGAGTGCAGAATGCTTTTTAAGCAGCTCTTTCTCTTCATCAACTGTCACTTCTACCGGAATACCGGCATAAAAAAAGCGCCCCTTACCTACATGAAGGACACCTGTTTTTTCTTTATATTGAATGTAAGGCATGATCTTTACCTCCTGTTCGATTTTTATAGTTTATCGCCAGTCATGTATGCTACTGCAGGTACTTCTCGTACAACCGCATCAAGATATCCATAAAGTACATGGTACGTTGCATCTTTAGCAGCTGCAGTTGCACCATCAGCAGTACGAATGTAACGAAGTTGACGTGTAAATACTGGCTTTAGGTTACTACGTGGAGTAAGTGCCGCAAAACCGCTCTGCAACTCAGAAACCACTTCCACTTCATAACCTGCAAGACGAGTGATTTTTCCATCCTGAAGGACAGCATCACCAAATCCTGTCTGGCGGTTAGAAACCATCGCAACAAGCTTGTCGTTGGTTTTTTGAGTAATAAACCAAGCGATATCCTGGAAGCTCTTATAGCGTTCAGGCAGCAGTTGAATGTGATTTACAAAGTCTAGGATCGTTGGTTCTTCTGTAGCAAGATCCGTTACATTCGTTGAAGCCTTCATTTTCTTTACGAAGCCGTCAATGATTGATAGGAACGGATCTGCAGTAGTTCCGCCTGCCCCATCATCAACAGTGGCAGCTGTGTCTCCATTGAAAATCAGATCCTGAAGGTCAACACCAAACTGTTGCTGGATCATAGTGATTACTTTTTGTTCAACATTGTCGCCACGGCCAGTCAGTGAGTAGTACACATCATCATTCTGTAACCATTCATCCCACTTGACCTTTTTAACAGCGTATGGAATCTGGCGGTCACCAATTGCCCCTGTACCTGTTGGCGAATCGTTCTTACCTGCCTGACGTAGTTTGCGACGTCCAACCGAAAGCACATCAATATTACCTGCAGGAACATTTTTGAATAAAGGATTAAGTTTAGGTAGTGTTGAAGCATTGTTGACGGTATCAACAAGGAACGCTTCAGCGTCACTTACTCCCATCGGAATATCCAGGTTCTTTTTAATAGATTGAACCTGATCTTGCTTGTTTAATAGTTCTTGATTTGTCGGCATTTATACCATCCTCTCTTATTGCAAAAAGTTTATTGGAATAGACGGGCATAGCCCTTAGTTACTTCTTCAGTCGGTGCTGGGTCAGCTTGCCTTTGCTGAGATGACCCACGAGCTTTTTCGATGTTATCAAGACGGTCAGACAATGGACTGATTGATGCAGCTACAGCATCCTGAATCTGCTTTTTGATATCATCCTCAGCCGGATCAGCTTGCTTGTTCTCATTCTTTTCGATTGCGTCCAGTCGATCGTTTAACGGCTTCATTGCTTCTTCTACTGCTTTAGCAATATCTTCTTTTTTCACTTCTTCTTCCTCCTCGGATTCAACTTCTGCTTTTAAGTCTTTTAAGGCATCAAAAGCAGCGTTAATTTTTTTCATGCGGGCATTAGAGATTTTCTTCCCGGCCTTTTCGATTTCTTCCGGGGGCTCTCCAAGCTCTTTCATCAGATCTTCTGCCAGCAGCACCTGCTGAGCAATATTCACGAAATCTTCAAGAGCCTCTCGAATCTTTTCAGGGTCCTTTTCGAGCTCCCTATCCCAGTCATCCCAATTAAAGATGACAGTGTTCAGTGCGTCCTGAGCTGCCCAAAACTCTCTTCTTCGACGATCACGATCATATTTCTCTTGAACTTCACCTTTTTTGATTTGATCAGAGCCAACGAAGAAGTTTTTAAGCAAATTAAAAAGCCCCGCTTCATCACCTTTAGATGACGACTGAGGCTTATCTTCTTTTTGGATCACTTCAGCTGTACCGGCCATGCTGTACCCTGTAATGTCACCTTTTTTAATCTGCTCCCAAATATCGTCACTAGCTTTAGTAACTAGAATCCAGGAACCCTTTTTGATCGTTTCGCCGCTCATTTCAATGTCAGCAGGCGCAACATAGGACTCTACCACTTCACCTACACCAGCGTTGAAGTCATGTTGAGTGTCAATGTTCCGCGCATCCTTTAGAAAGCCGTGAGCCGCTTTCTCGATCTCCTCAGCAGTCATGTAATCCTGATGAGAATCTTCAACGTCCGGTTCATACACAATTCCGTAAACCAATTGTTGCTCATCTGACTTGGATACGATCTTCACTTCCTTCTGGAAGTCAGGATTTTCTTCAGACTTGGTAATGAAGAATTTCTTTTGATTGGCACCCTTATCCACGTAGCTGACATGAGTGATCTGAGCGTTCTTTAATTCTCTTGGCATTGTTTTTCACCCCCTCTCAAAGTACGTTGAATTTTATTAAAAGTGCTGCACATAAGCTACCTCCTCCAATTAAGCATTTAACTCAAGCAATACCTGTTGCCGGATCTCTTCTTTCTCTTCTTTAGTTAGCCCCAGTATGCTCTCATCAGTAACCGGTCCAAGAGCGCAGTGACAATTCACTCTTTCTCTGGCTGTGAGAGAAATATCTCTTGGATACTGACAAGTCTCACCGCTACCAGGTATAACAAACAGTTCATCCACGCCAACTACGGTGCCGTCTAGCTCCATATGGTTCTGTCTAGGATTAATTCCTTTAGAACCACTGTGCTTCCATCGCTTGCCGATCACCGCCGGGCTCTGCATATAAGACTCCCATTGTGATCTACTCGAAGCAGTTAATACCTCAGTGATTGCAGTACGTCTTGCTCTTGCTCGATCAAACTCTGGAAGGTCTTTTAGTTTCAGTTCAATATCCGCGATTGAATCACCGTTTTGTATAGCTTCAGAGAGAATCTTTTCAACTGCGTTATGGGAATTTAACTGCATTAGTTCTCCCAAGTCCTCTGACCATTCTTCTATCCAGGTGACAGTCCGTTGAGATAAGACTTCAAATTGCACATCCTTATCAATTGAATCCATCATTAACCCTGTTAGATCTTTGATCGTGGTGGAAAGAAATGCAGCAGCCTCTTCTCCAAATTCTTGTGCAAACTCATCCTCAGCAAATAGATTCTGCTGTACGAACGAAAGAAAAGCACCGAGCGTTTCTGTATCTTCGTCTTTCGATACAAACGCTGCAAGTGCTTCAATGAAGTATTTCCTCTGATTCCTGAGTAGCTTTGCCACTTTCTTCTCAAACTGCTCAACCTGTTCATCTAAGAACTCGATTCCAGGGTAATCAGCTGTAACATCACTGATTGAACTGTCAGATGACTTTTGAATGAATTCATTAATGTCCTGAATCAGTTGATTTATTTTACTCATTGTTTGAGCCCCTCTAAAACATCTCTCATATCCTTCATGATATTAATCAGTTGATCTGAGCTGTTCTTACTTTTAGCAATTGTATTGAGTGGCTGTGCCTCATTATTTCCATCGTTCTGTCCCATGTAAGGACGGTCAAACTCTTCTTCCGGAAACTCTTCAAGTGATTTACCGATGACTCTACCAGCAAGGTCTCTCAAGTCATTTGGAGATAGAGCCTTTGCGCTGATCAATGGATAAAGTGCTTTCGCTGTCTCGATAGGGTCTCTGAAGTCTGGTCCCTTTAAAACGAGCTTAACCAACGATAAATCCAAGTCCGGAAGAAACAGAGTATTTAGCTTTCGGAATATTTTTGACCGCTCCGGCTGAAATACTTGCTCCTCAGTTATCTTCCTTGCAGTGTCAGCAGTGGCCCGATTATAATCATCTGCTTCACCGGTATAGAGAGGCGGCAGTCTGAATGATGACCTCAGTTTCTTCCTTGATGCCTCATCATACTCAAGGAACAAGGCATCCTGCTGCAGGACTTCGGCTAATGATTTTATCGTCACCTTTACATTAGCAGGAGACTCCTGTCCTGAATCACTTGTAGTTTCAAGCCCTTCTGCTTCTAATAGGAGAAACTTATGGGCATTGTCGCTACCTTCAAGACCATTCATGTACTCCTGCAGTTGAGTGTAGGACTCATCAGATAACATTCCATTTTCGACGGTAATGGCAGCTGGAATATGTCTACCTTGTTTGAAGTAAAGAAGATTCAATTCTTCAGCTTTACGTGCACCATAAACATTCACAATGTTACCGATCCATCGCGGCTTACCATAAACCCCTGAACCAATCTTAAAGTGAACAATCTCAGTTGCCCTGAGATTCTCAGGAGTGTTGTCATCAAATTTACCGGTCCGAGAATCCATGATTCTTGGATCCCCATATTCTTTGAAGTAAACTCGCTGAGTACCGACCATCTGAACGTACTTTCGAAACTTTCTCCAACGCTTAATCTGTTTTGGCTGACCTCTTTCTTCAACTTGGATCTTCACTTCTTCAGGAGGAGTGAAGGCACAGACTCTCATATCGACAGCTTTCACATGTTCAATTCCAGAAGGTCTGTTCAATCCGTCTCTTAAAACTTCAATATATCCGTTTCCAGTGCTCTCCCGGTCTTCAATTACGTAATCAAAGATTGTTTCTGCTGGCTCATCATAGTGGATGTACTTAATGAACTCTTCTAGCTGAGTCCATTGAGAATCCGCAGTATTTTTCTTTTCATCAGTAACTTCATCCGCATTATAATCAAATGAATACTCAGGAGAAAAACCAAAGTTTACAATGTTCGTTTTATAAGCATCAATGCACTGCTGCATAATCGTTGAATACTCAGCTATTAAGTCCAGTTCCTTCAAGTTATAAGGAGGTTCAATGATGTCTTTACCGTAAGCATCCAGAAAGCTGTCCTCATATAGCTTCTTTGTAGATGCACTTGCATCTGCTTTAATTACCCTGACGTTCATTTTCTGTTGCTGAGTCATGCGTTATCCCCTCCTTCTAACAGGTCTTTCACGTTTATCGCTTCTAACTCTTTCAACAGCTGTCGTGTCTTTGAGATCACCTACATCGTAATCATCAAGCCCATACCAAATAGCAGACAGTGTATGAGGGTCAATCTTGAATTCATCCTCAATGATCCTGCCCTGCTTATCCACTTTATAAGTTAAGTCTTTCAGTTCGAATACAGTATTCGGACACTGATCAGAACAGATAATCTTTTTGAAACGTTTGACCTTTTTCGTGTACTGCAACCTGGAACCTGAAAACTTATATGATCCCCTCATGTTGAAGCCGCGTTGCCTATAATATTTAATCGTTTTCGGCTCTGCTGAATCCCCAACAATCTCGATGTCTTTAGGAATCAGATCTTCAAGGTCATCTGCTGTATGATCATCCGTCTTGCCTTTGTCGTAATACTCATAGTAGATATATAAGTATTTCTTTTCATGATCGACCGCCATTCTGATTAAAGCGTTGTATGAATCAACGAAACCAAAGTCCATGCCATTGCGAAGAAGTTTTTGTTTTATGCCTTTAATAGTATCCATCACTTCTTCATGCGGCCGTTCTTCAAACTGTGGCAGCACCCGCTCCCCATTAACGCCAAAATGACCTTTCCGCGCTACACGGTGAAGGTCAGGGTCATATTCAGCCAGTTCATCCAACTGATCAATATATGATTGAGGCAGAAACAGATTGTCATCTGCCTGCGAGTGATGATAATAGGTGTCCTTTACGACAACAGTACGTTGCTCATATAACACTTGATCATCAAGTACAAGGCGCTTGTTACGATCATCTTTAAAGAAGTGTGTAAACGTCCAGTTATCTTCTCCTACCGGGTTAGTCGATAAGATCATGTGCAATTTCAATGTCGGATGTCTGAGACGTCCCAAAAGCTCTTTAAATCCTGCATATTTGATCTCTGAGCACTCTTCAAGCCAAATCAATGAGATATTGTTGATCGATTTTAACTTAACCGGCTTATCCATCCCTTTGAAAATGATCTTACTACCATTAGGGAATTTGATTTGCATTGGTGATGTCATACATCTTATCTTATGGCTCAAGCCAAGATCTTCAATGATCTCTTCTAGTAAAGAAAAGGTTGAATCACGGTGAGTGTCATACACTTCCCTGACCACTAAACCCGTTCGCTTTTCCTCAAGTAGCTTTAATATAATTTTCAAAGCTACATGATAACTCTTTGAGCTGCCATAGCCCCCAACTAAGAATTGAAACTTCTGATTCCAGTCGAAAAGGAAATCTTCAAAGTGTGGGTTAACTTCCTTTTGGATAGCAACCATCAGGAATCACGCTTCTTTCGGCTGATCATGATTTCAATAGGACCTTCACTATCCTTGTTCTGGATCTTCTCTGTCTCAATTCGAGTCTTTTCAATGTTGAGTGTCATCTGCTCTAAGCGAAGTCTTCTCTCGTCATCCTCATGGGCCATTTCGTTAAACTGCTTAATAGCTGAACGCAATTCTGCCATGGCCCGTGATTGAGCGTTTAGGAAGGTAGCATGGCGATCCCAAGCAAACTGGAACTCCCACTCTTCTTCTGATAGAGATGCAAATTCATTCGACTCTTCTTTACTCCGTTTAAGCTCCTTGATCATCTCGCCCTTACTCTCAACGAACATGATCTTCTGCGCTCGGATAATAGCAGCATATTGAATCTGTATCTGATCCCACATTAAATCTGCAGGAGAACTTTCATTCATGCTGTCCATGATCTCAAGTGTTTCTTCAGGCATGAACTTAGAAAAGAAACCGTGTTTTGAGGCGTTCTGGTTTCTAGCTGGCGCCCCGTGACCTGCAGCATTCTGATTTCTTTTGGGTGCGCCCCTGGTCTCTCTTTTTGTGTGCACCCCTTTTGTTTTGTGTGCACCCTTTTCTCTCGACCAGCCATATCGCTTTTTCCAAGACTTCACTGTGTTCAGTGAAACGTTGTACTTTTCAGCAATATCTTTATATTTCATGCCGCTTACATAATCGTTCTCTGCTTTTACGTACTTTTCAGCCACGTCATATCACCGCCGCCACCCCCAAGGTGTATTGTTTGTTTTGGAAAGCCTACTACAATCGATAGCGAAAGCCTTGGAAGCCCCGCACGCTGAACAGCTGCTCTTCTCTTAAATCATCCATGACAATCTGACATCTGCCGGACCACGTTCTGCCTGCAGTCTCAAACGTCATTACTGAATTCCTTTTAATGTCTATCACTCTCATTGATGATTTATTTCTCCACTAAAAAAACACCCCGAAGGATGCTTAAGCAACTTTTAAGATGTGTCGGTAAATATCTTCAAATAGTTGAGCGTGATCTTCAACAACTTGATTAGTTTCATTTCCAAACATTGAACGAGCATTAAATGTAATTATTTCTTGATTCGCTAAATGAATGTTTAATTCAAATCCACTGTGAAATTGATGTTCTTTTGTAACATCTAACTCGGCACCGGATAAGTGACTTGATTTGATTTTAAACTTACCTTGATTTCGCCAAACTTCGCTGATGAAATTACCATGAATAACGTAAAATCTTTCACCATCAGGATGTCGAGCATAAATTGTATCGGAGAAGACATATTCATATTCACCAAAAATATCTTTCAATACCAATAGTGGATTGAAATTCGAATAACTGTAGTTGTTAAAATGCTTTTCTAATACTATTTCTATTGTTTTCTTATATTCAACATCTTTTTCCATTGAAACACCTCCACATGTATTTAAGATCTATTTCGACGAAAAACTTATTATTCCTCCAATTATTTCATTTTAATACAATTTAAACGCGAACAGATTTTTTATAAAAGCCATCCGGAATCGAATGGCTTTTGAAGCATTTTTGCTATGGCTTACCAACCATAGTAGCGCATAGCAGTTAAAGGTCTTAAGGTTTCCCTAGTCCGTTCACCACATTGATATGTGCGCTTCACTTCGGACCGTCCGACCTACCCACATTTTACACAGGCTTTTATACAAAAATAAAATGTTGAACAAGTGGAACATATGGAACCTATGCCAAGGGTTCTACTTCATATCGAAGGTGTTTCACGGTTTCATCTGTTTTAATTCTAATCCCCATGATCTCAGGTTCAACTTCTTTAGGCATTGATACAGGGTTATGTTTTTCTATAGCCTCTAAGTAATCCGGTGTCATTACTACAGCAGTGACCTTCCAGTTATCATTGATAAAGCGTTTTATGTTTTGATCAATCTCATGATATATGTTCATACAGCTATCCTCCCATCATCATCTAATTTATCTACAATACTATCCTGTATGCGCTTGATATGAGTATGACTGAAGCCCATATGTCGTGCAATCTTTCTATTGGAGAAGCCATCTAAAATGAGATGTAGCACTTCAAGCTCTCGGTCATCAGTGATTCGGTGCATGCGGTCAGTAATAAATCCACAGCGATTCTTATACCTTTCAAGTCGGTTCCATTTCTTTTCGCGTCTACATACTTCCTTAGATACCGGATCAGATGGATCTCCTTTTGCTTTAGGCATAGCAGCCTCTAAGCCATACAGAGCAGTCACCTTGGAATCGTGTTGATTTAAATCAGATTCGATCATCATAATACTATTCATCATCCAAGCGTAATCTCTCAATGTTTTACTAATCTGCTCTTTATTCATGAACCCATTCCCCCTCAGAAATCTTATCGCTGACGCATTGCCCCGTTATGTCTGCTGTATGTAGGTCTGTCCACTCCCATCAGTTCCCGGAGATCACGATCAGACAGACCTTTCTTTTTCTTAGGCTTCTTAACTGTTGCATCCTGATTAAACCGTTTTTTAAATTCTTTCAACTGCTCTTTCGCTTTCTGGTCCATCTGATCATCTCCTTTTCAAATAAAAAGAGGACACAAACTAAGAGCACTATGCTCTCGGTCTGTGTCCTCCAGTGGGCTGGTAGGACTATTTAATTTTCTTCGAAACTTCATCTTCTAAGAGAATGAAATTTTCAATCATTATTTTATACTCATCTAGCATCTCACTATTACCTTCACTTCCATGAGTTTTGTTGATGCCTGCTAGAATATTCTTCAAAATATTGTTTTGATAGGTGATCAGAGAAATAAATTGTTCATAGTACTCCTGAGGTACATTTCCATGATCAATAGAATTAAATTCTGCATTAATTTCTTTCAAAAGTTTTAAAGAACCTCTAACCATATGGTTATCTTCATAATAAAAACTTACAATTAATATTCCAGAACTGTGGAAAGATTCTCCCTTGCTCTTAATAAGAGTAAGGACTTTCAAAAAATTTTTACTCTCAATTCTTTCTTCTTTTGCTTCATCATATTTTAATTGTCTTCTCATTACCCATATAGCAATTAATCCTGTTAGTAATGCTGCGGAAAAAGATCCTAAAAAGTTACTGTCGAAAATCAAATTTTGGTTTTCGGAAAAGAGTGAAGGTCTATCTGTAATTATTATTGAAAACAAAATAACTATAATTAATAATAATGAGTATATTGTAAAGGTACTAACACCGTTAAAAATTTAAATTCCTCCCTCCTCTTCAAACTTCACCTGTTTTATCCTACTTTGACTTTTGATACACAACTAAGCTAGTAGAACTAGCATGAAATCATTTAACAAATTTCTTGATTTCTATGTGATTTATTTAATTTTTTTGTTTTAAGCTTTATTTACTATTCATTATTTACTAATTCTAAAGCGACAGAGAAAATTTTCTTCAATCTGAATTTACGTTGGTAATCATTATTAATCGTCTTATTAAAAATTAAAAAAGATGTTAATAATATTCCAAACACAAAAGCAGATAGAATATAAATTGATTTTTCTTGTAAGCTGTATAAAGCAATTAAAAGTGAAGTGCAAATAGCATAGATAGGTAAAGATATTTGGGCTTTATACTTTGCGTATTCTAAATTCTCTTCTAAATCTTTCGCCATTTTAAGCAAGTCGGACTTAGAGTAATGTATGATTAGATCATTTGCTAATGTAATTTGAGTTCTTTTACAAACATTACATTCATAAAGAGTATTATTAAATTCTTTGCTAATACTTTGAATATCAATATATTTAGTAAAATGTTGTTTAGTAAAATATTTTTTTTCATTCATAAGTAATGACTCCCTTAAAACTAATGAAGTGGAGATCCTAAAACTCTTCCCCCTCTTTATAGTTCACCCTTTTAACTTTGCCTTGATGAGTTGTTATAACAGCTTCGCCATGCTCTACCAGTTTAAAATATTTAGCTTTTCCCTTATCAATAATCACAGCACAGTTATCTAGTTCCATTATATCAATATAAAGACAGCCATTACCATCTATTTTTAGATCTTTCATCCTCATAAAATTCCCTCCCGTGCTATAATAAAAGTGTCGAGTTTTTATTTAGCGCCGGGAGAGATTCCGGCTTTTTTGATGTAATCGATACAGTCACCAATGTTGCTAAGAGCCATCAATGTAATGTAGTCACACTTCAAAATATTCAGTATGGTTATGCACTCAACAGGTGTTGTTGCTGAGCCTACAACACTAGCCCTTGGACCACTACTATTTAATATCAAACAAACTCATCTGCCTCATTTGCTCTGCAGCAAACGGATTCAACCACAAACTTTCCTTTTTCTTTGCACCAGCCTCTGCAGATACAATCATTTCTTCGACCTTCCAATCTTTTAAATACAGCTGATACAATTCACAATCATAACCCGATAGAATGACTGGTCCTTCATGATCTCTAAGAACTTCTAGTAAATCCATATGACTCTGCTCATCCATTTCATGAGCGTAATGCCGATTTGTACGTGTAGACCTTACATAAGGAGGATCCGCATAAATTAGTACGTTCTCTCGGTTATAGCGCTGAATCAATTGCAGTGCATTCTGATTCTCTATTTGAGCGTTCTTCAATCGACTGGCCACTTCTGTAATAACTGCAGGTATTGCATCCCACTGCTTTGTATTATTTGGACTGTTTGCTGATATTGAAGCTCTCCATCCCGTAATGTCAGAGGTCTTTGCTCCGATCGCCTGCCAGCAACGAATTAAAAAACGCCGAGCATCTTCAAGTGGATCCGGATGTACTTCATAACTGCGTTTGTACTCTTCTCTTGATAAAGGAGTAAAAGCTACCAATCTTGAGAGTTCCTCAGGATGATCCCGAATCACTCGGAACAAGTTTACGATTCTACTATCAAGGTCATTTATTGTTTCAATCTTCACTGGTGCTTTATTGAAAAAGACGGCTCCGGATCCGAAGAATGGTTCTAGGTAAACTTCATGTTGTGGCATGTGATCAATAATCCAACTGGCCATACTCCACTTGCTACCTGGATAATTTAAAATCCGCTTCATGCCTTCACCTCATATACCTCTGCCCGATCAATCAGCACTAATCGTTTATGTGAAAATCTATTAAGCTTTTTGACTGCCTGTTTATTAATGACTTCTTCAAACACTGTTACGACTGCAAGTAATTCACGATCAGTTCCCTCAGCCTTATGCTCTGTCACAATCCGGCACATGTTATCATCCTTTCTTGAGTGCTTTCCGTCGCATCCGTAATGCCATTTCCAGCTTATCCAGCTCAATCCATCCACCTTCGCGCTGATCGTATGTAAGTAAGATCAACTTATGTGGGTATTTCTTTTCAAATAGTTTCTGCTTAATCTTAAAGACTTCCGTTTTTGTGCCGGTCGTCTTTATATCAATGACCTCAATAGATCCATCTTTTCTATGAACCTCGAAATCTGCAATGTAATCAATTCTCCTATGCTTAACACCGTTCTTTTCGAAACCCTCCTGCAGCATATACACTGGCTGGATGCGGAACATCAATATATCCTCATGCTCCTGCGCCCACAGCAGCTGCTTGTAATACCGAGCCTCCAGGGTAGAATCAAAATTGATTCCATCCACTGCGACTTTTTTGTTTCCGTACTTTGGTTTCCTCATAAAGACAACTCCAATGAAATTTGTAGTGAAAATCTCCTTTTAAAGTGGTAACATTTAACTATTCAATAAAAGGAGAAACGGTATGGATATTACTGAAGGTGTAGATTTTAATTCAATGCAATTTGTATGGCCGATTATTATTTTGTTTGTATCTATGTTTATTACTGCAGGTATAGCCCGTTTGATTTTTGGTATGCTGCCAAAATCGATTTTGAATTTTCTAGTGACTGCAGCTGCATTGCTAGGTGCTTATATATGGGCTATACCTATGGAGATGGGCTTTTATGAGTTTTTCCGCTAATCTGATAACGTTCCTTCATCAAAGCAATTTCTCCCTGTACTTTCTCCAGCAGAGCTTGTTCGCTCTGCTTATCCGCTTCACTTATACCTGGACGCATCATGTAATATTTCAATGCGTGTTTAGTAGCATGTAACTATTTGTATGACATACTGAAGGTTGTTCCACCCATCTCACCATTTCCTCCTTTAAAACGTGGTTTCTTCGGTATTTTTATCGAAATTTAGTTTTTATTTTAAAAATCTCTTCCCTTCAAGTGCCATATGACCTATAATTGAATGATTGCAAACGAACTATATAAAGGAAGATTCAATGTTACTTATATACTGCGAGTTAAATCGATTGGTTGACGATTATTACAAATGTACCGACACAAGAATCAAAGACTTAATTCTTAGCGACATAAAGCTATTAACTGATTCAATAACTAAAACTGATTGTGATTAATAAGAAATAAGCTAATAGGTATTAATCAGTCTACATTTAAAAAGGAGTTTTGAAATGGCATATCATGAACCTGATTTGAAAGAAGCTTTAGATAAATTTGATAGACTAATGATAAAAATTAAGGATGAAAATAATGAAGTATTAACCGTAAAAATGTTTTTAAAAAACTTCTTACGAATTCGTACTAGGTCCATAAACCTTCCTACGTCAGAAATAATGGCCATTATAAAAAATGAGAAACCATCAACTTTTTATTTATTGAAAATGAAATCATTTGGAGATCCTACTTTTGAATTTTTAACCGGGATTAATATGGATTATCAAAAAGCTACTCAAAACCTTTCTGAGATAAAACAAATGATCAATTAAAACTCGTTTATACGAGTTTTTTTATTTCGCGTAATGTGTCAAATGTTTAATCCACCTCTTCGATCACTACCTCTACAAAATCAAAATTCTTCATAATGTTCGTGTAGCCGAAGTTCACTACAGCACTATCGCCGAATTTATTATTCATCACTTCTTCATGAACCTTCATGCTTTCAATTTCTTTATCTTTATTAGAAATGATTGTCGCCTCACTTAAATCTCTAGTGAGAAAATCCACTTCATCATCACTGAGATAGTAATCACCTTTCATGTCTTCTTCTTTCGATTCCTCTTTCAAACGCAACACCCATGCATCTTTCATCTTTGTTCCTCCTTACTTAAACTGTTCTTCATACCAGCTTCTATCATTCGTCCTCACTGCAAGAATCCGGTTTATGTAGCGCAGATCATAAAGCGATTCGCTATCTAAATGCGTTTCACAGTGATCAATTTCGGATTCTCTAACACTTTGTAATTCATAAAAACTAGCAAACTGCTTGAAGTAGCAACCCTGTGACGGATTATAGAAATTGACTATAAAGCCTTTCACTCTGCCAGATTCTTTTACAAGATAAGATGATGCCCTGCTGCTTTTCTTTGTTCACAACTGTTAATCCAATCAGATCCCCCATGTCCACCCTCCTACTTCTTCAGAGCATTAATCGCAACCATGTTGCGTAGCTCGTAGTAGTCTAAATCCTGAATACGCATGCCTTTTCTGTTTTCAGTAATACCTGCTGCCAGTAGTTCCTGCCTGAATGACTGTGCCATAATTGCATGTGATTGATTAACTGCTTGTCTGAGTAACATTTGATCGCCCCTTTTGCTTAATTATTTTTGAAAGTTCAGGATATTTAGCTGAGTCCTTTACTAATCGTTCAGCTTCTTCAAGTACTTTTCGAAGAAATGTATCCATTACATTTCACTAACTTTCACACCGAACCGCTTCTCAGCTTCTCGAAGCTTAGCAGCAACTCTTTTCCTGCTAGCCTCGTATTCTCTCAGATTGCGTTGCTGGCAGACTTCATTCGGACAAGGAATCGTTTCGTAGCCAAATGTGTGAAACTTATGGATTGCTCCTTCACCGTTGCAATGAGCGCACATTCTATAACCCCTCCAATCGATGGTTCAGTATTTTGCGATCACCTTTGATGACCACTGTATAATTGCTGCACATTTCATAAATTCGGGTACCCAGTGCTTCATCAATATCTATAATCTGATCCACATCAAGCTCTGAAGAAATCATGATCGGTTTATGATTCAGGTATCTGTAATTGATGACCGCATATAGTTGCTCTACCTGCCACTCAGTCGCACGAGGTTTTCCTCTGGCGGGTTTGAATAGATCGTCGATAAAAAGGACCTCAACATCCTTTAAATGCTTCATTTTGGTTTCCAGCTTGTCAAAGTCATCCTTGAGATCATTGAACCCTTCTACATATGGGAAGTACTGTACGTTCACAAGCTTCTTCAAGATCAGGTTATTTGCTATCGCTGTGAGCAGATGTGTTTTACCGGCCCCTGGCTGACCAATCAGTGCAATACTGTTAAAGCGAGTGCCTCTGATCTCCTCGAAGTCTTTGTAGTATTCAAGAGCAGCTTCTTTCGCTTCAGCAATAACTGGCGCTTTACCTTCAGTGCGGAAATTGCCAAAACCGAGTTTTTTAAATTCTTCAGTGATCTCGCTGGATTTGAGAAGCCTTGATTTTTTACGCTCCACCATGCACTGACAGACAATTGAATAAGTCATTCTCCACTCTCGCGCTCGATCTGGACCGCATACCTTACCTGCAAAGAAATCATCTTCTGAAACCATTTCTCTCGGTTTGTGATAAGTGATAACCCGTTTACCTTCTGTGTGATGGTATTCCTCCCATTCTGTGTCCTCATGTACCCTGTAGATCACTACACCTTTGTCGTGGCACTTGCTGCAGTTAACCTTTTCTTCTGATACGGCCGGTGCGCCCTCCTGTGATTGACGGTTCCTGAGATTCTCCAATACTTCTGCCATGCTTTTTGTCGCCATATGTACCACCTCCATTTTTTGAGTGCTGTGATTCCTGGTATCGATCCAGCATCCATCCGGCGCAATACTCAAGTGCTTTTATTTGATCAAAACTGTGTTTTGGTTGATATGCTTTAAACCGTTCTTCCAGCCAGTGAAGCGCATCTGATAAAGGCATGTCTTTCAATATCTTTTCAGCAGCCATCTGGTCTTTCGGCGTAGTCTCTATTCCTTTGTTTCTCAGCTGAATGAACTTGTTTAAGAGCTCCTGCTGTTTGTTTAAGTTATTCGGTTGTTCTAACTGAGGTGGGGGAGAAGGTACCTGCTTCGGTTTCTCCTCCTGAACTTCAGTCCTTGAGTAATTCTGCAAGCCCTGGTAAGCGTAATAATTGTTTATCGTGAATACCGTGCCGATTCTGACCTGTTTTCGTGCAATACGTCCCTCATTCTCCAATTCATCCAGCTTCCTTCTCAGCGTCGTCAAAGGAATTTCAGCCACTGAATTGTTTTCTTTGTATGATAAATCGTGTTGAAGCTTTGACAGCGACCGCAGATATTGACCTCTCTTCAATGTGATCCCGGCCTGCTGTACCCCTCTTTCATCAAATACTGCTTTTCCTACAAGGTAGAAGAAGATCCGGAACTTAATCGGGTCCTGCCATATATCGTTATCAAATATCTCTCTACTGATCTGAAAAGCCCCGCCAGCCACCGGATCGCCTCCTGTTTTGATTGATTATTTTAATAATCGAATTACTATTTAAGCAGTTTTCTCTTTATTCTTTAGAAGCTCAATAACCATCTTCAAACCTAACCAATAAGCAATTACTGAATATGAAAGTCTGCTCCCACAGTCTGCAATGCAGCTAGCTGATTCACCATCAAACCAATCAACATTTGAATCTTGATAGATCGCATACACGCCAGTAGAAAAATGCTGGCAATTGCTCCACTGTGATGTTTCTGAAAGAAGGTTATTTAATAACTCTTTATCTTCATTCTTCAGCTCACTTACCTTCTCAGCTTCACACCAGTCCAGAACGTATTCTTTTATTTGGTTTCTTGCTAATTTTTCATCAAACTCGTATTTATCTCTTTCGTGAGCTGTCAGTTTTCCAGTGAAATAAGATAGATCAGAGGTTGCAATGTTGTCTATGGTCGCGGAACAAGTTAAAGAGTATGCAGCGGTTCCTAAATCTCCGCTAATGAAAACCATGTTGCCGGATAACACGTAATTGATTTGATAAAAACTTGAACCTTCTTCACCCCAAACAATCTTTTGAAAACCAGCTTGACCTTGAATTTGTTTAATTTTATGATTCGCAAACCATCTTTCACGAATTTCCTTTTTGGCTATATCTAAGTAATCCATTTTCCACCCTCCTGAGTTCACATCCTGTGTCAGCAATCGTGATAATGATCTAAAGCAATCTCCTGAAGCTTTTGGACATCAAATTCGTGTTCGTTCACGTCTAGGTCATCGTTGTATATCTCGTTGATTACAGCTGATGACAATTTCTTGTGAAGATCAAAAAGCATAATCTGATAGCCTTCTAGCTTTTTAAATTCTCTCAATGTCATAGTGATAGTTGCTTCAACCGGTTCCGGAAGTACCTCATCAGACTCTAAAAACTCAACAGCAGCCTGTAATAACCCTTCATCTCCACCAATTTGGTACTTTTTCCACTGATCAAAGAGTTTGTAAGTCTCCAGGTAAGATAAGAATTCGCTTAATGTATCAAAACGCTTTTCAAAAACAGCGCTAAATTCATTCATTCTTTGTAAAACAATTTCGTCGTCTTGCTGAAACATAGTCAGTGTTTTCAAGTTGTTCACCTTCTTTGCTTTTTTGTTTAGTACCAAGTCCCATCCGGGCAGTAGTGCCACCAGTTGCCGTCATCGAAATGAACGTGTAGGCAATTTTCTTTTTTGTTAAACTTCACATTCACGATGTTTTTCATGCCATACTTGCCGCGTTCTTCCTCACCCATAGACTTTGAACGCTTCGCATGAACAGTCTCTAAAACTCGGTACAAATCATCTGAAAGGTGTCTTGCTGAAGGTATTTTCCTATTCAAAAAGACAACTCCTTTACTTTGCGATTTTTACAATCTTGCCAGTCACTTTCTGCACTTCACGCTTAAAGTGTTCTTCGTCAGAGTTATTGCTACTTAGATGCAGCAGCCAGATCTCCTGGACCTTTGATAGGTCATTGGCTCGAAAGAAGTCCAATGCGTTTTCTAAGCTAAAGTGCGACTGCATTAATCGCTTCTTCAGTACTGCTGGCACCCGACCTTCAGCAATGTTCTCTTTCAGGATGTTCATGCTGTAATTCGTTTCGATCATGATGTGCGTTAAATCCTTGAATTTGTATTTCACATAGTAGCTATCTGTTACAAAAAGCAGCCGTTCACCCTGCTCGTTTTGCAACATGAAACCAAATGGCTCATTTACATCGTGTTCTACATCAAAGGGCAGGATCGTCCAAGTGCCAACCTTGAATGATTTCTTCGCTTCAACCTTCTTAATTCGGTGATGATCCATTCCAATCGCTTCAGCAGTGCCTGCGCTCATGTAAGTGTTGATCCCTGCTTTCAAAACATCTTTCAGTCCTGCCCTATGATCACCGTGTTCATGACTTATCAAGCAGGCTTCTATATCAGAGGTCTCAAAGTTTAGTTTTCTTTGGATATCTCGGAACTTTATCCCAGCTTCCAAGAGTAAAGAAGTACGCCCATCTGAGATGTGATAGGCGTTTCCCTTACTACCGGATCCGAGAACTTTAATGTCGATCAAAACGGATCACTGTCTGCTGCGGCAGCGACTGGTTCTTTCTCTTTTTCCGGTTCCTTTTTATCTTCCGGATCAGGATCAATGACTTCTTCATATTCGAGATCGAGCGTTTCTTTATTCGCATTCTCATTGATCTCTTCTGACAGCTCAGCTTCTTCACGGCGTTCATCAGAGCCGTTGAAGTGGTCGATCAGCAGGCTACTATCATCACTTGAATTCATAAACTTCTTACAAGCACGGTTAATGACTGTTTTCTTGGCCATCTCCTGCTTAAATTCATCATGTGTACTGCCCTTCTTTTCAATATCCTGATCTTTGCCCCAGAACTGCGCTTTGCTCCATGCCTTACGCAGTTCATCAATTGTCATCAGCTCGTTATACACTTCACCATCTGGCAGCGTGATCGTTGCATATGCACCAATAACATTGTCTTTGTTGATATTGCCGAACTTCTGTTTATGCTTTAGGTTCACAATGCGGCTGTTTTCCATCTCGTAATCAACTTCATCACCCTCATAGATCACAGCAGCATCAATTGACTTCGCGCCGGTCACTCTTTTCGTGACGGCCATTGTTCCGAAATAAGAGCGTTGGAATGTAAGCTGATTACCGTAGACAATGAAGTAACCTTGTTTCTTTGAAGGATTTAGACCTTGCACTACCATGTCCAGCAGACTGTTAGCGATCGAATCCTTTGAGCACCCCTGTAATGCCGGCTTACCTGTCTTATCTTTGATGGTCTGTAACATGAGCCAAGCTGATTTCATAGCGTTTTCCGGAGAATAACCTGTCGGAAAGTTAAGCTCCCCTTTTTCCTGAAACTCTCTTACCTTCAACGCGACTACATCGACCGTATCTTTTTTAACCATTGCTAATTCGTTTGACATATTGTTTCCTCCTATTTCTTAAAGGTGTTGTAAATGCTTCTTCTGTTGTCCAACCACGATGAAGCCTCATTTTTAAAGTTTGATAATTAATTTTAAGAACTTCAGCCCACTCCCAGAGAGTTTTAGTTTCTCCTTCATATTCAACATAGATAGTCATGCGAGTGTTTCTAGCCTGTTCTTTACGAGTAGCCCATCTGCAGTTTGAAGGTTCATAATTCCCATCATTGTTAATTCTCTCGATAGTTAAATTTTCTTGATATCCACTTTCCATAGACCAATCATAGAAAGATTTGTAATCGTTCCATTCTTTACAGATAGATATTCCTCTTGCTCCATAATGCTTATAGTCAAGATTTTTTATGCTTAAACAGCGACCACGCATGTGCAGCCAAATTCTATAAAGTCGAGTTGCGTTCTTTTCTCCTCCAGACAAACCGTGCTTTGTGTTTCTTTTAATTGTCGATTCTCTTTTCAAACAGCCGCAGCTTTTAGTAATTCCGGAATATAGGTTGGAATAATGTACGTTTGTGATATTTCCACAGACGCATTCACACTCCCAAATTCCATGCCAGTGTTTATTGGTCCCTATAAATCGTTTTACTGTAAGACGTCCAAATTGTTCGCCAACTCGATTTATTCGACCGCTCATATTAAAACCGTCTCCTTTTCAACTTCCAGGCGGAGCGCTTTATCTTCCCCTGAAACGATCAACTTAATCATTTGGCTATTCGTTGAAATCATCTCAACTACTGCTTCCGCATTGTCGACGAAAGTCGGCACCAGTAAGCCATAATGCTCTGACAGAGTGTTGATAATATCGATTCCCACATTGATTTTCGCGGCATTGTTCAGGCCTGCATCGTATTCCACACCGTTGAAGGTCGTCTTACATGTTTCAGCAAGGCCGCCATTTACTTGGTCTTTAAACAGTTTGAATCGAGCATGCTTGAATTTACTATTGATCTTTTCTTCAAGAAGGTTCACTTTTGTCCTGACAAATTCATCCATCAGGAATTCTTCTTTATTCAGCTTTTCAAATCGTCTTGCCAGCTTCCGTTCTTCATCTTCAAGCTGTTGAATACGTGCCTTAGCCTGCTCCTGCTGTTTAATACTCGCCATATATACCTGCAGCTTCTCAACCTGATACTTCAACTCGTCGATCTTGCTTTGAATCTCATTCATTTCATCAGTAACACTTTCACTTGCATTCGAGATCTCTTCTTTAAGAGAAGTGATTTCATTCAGCTTTTCTTGGTAAGCCGGTACATCTTCGACCGGTACAAGCCCGTCTTTGATAGCAGCAAGCTCTCTCTCATACTTAGCAATATGATCTGCCTCGATCTGCTGATCTTTCTGTCGCTGTTCAACTGTGGAATTAATTTCAGCGATTCTATCAGAAGCTTTTTGAATGTCTGCTTTTAGACTGATGCCCTTTTCTTTAATCGAATCAAGTTCATTTGCCTTGGAAAGATTGAACTGCTCAAGTGACTTCTCTCGTGCTGCAGTTAGCTTATCCTCTGGCAAGTCTTGTCCGCAGGCCGGGCAAGAACACTCTTGACTGAATTCAAACTCCTGACCGTTCACTGCATGGTATTTTTCAAGCAGTTGCTTTCGTTCGTTTTCCATAAACTGAACTCTGCCATTCAGTCGATTCTTTTCTTCGCTAAGGTCTTGTAGTTCATAACGGATGTTCTGCTGTGCTCGATTTGCTTCGTTCAGTACCTTTTCAACCTGCAGCGTTTGATCAGACATGTATTTCGAATGATTATGCTTGATCGTCTGCAATTCGTTTTCGAGCGCATACAGCTTGTTCTTTTTCTCAGCTGCAGAAGCACCGTTTCTGATATCTGACTTCTGATCTTCCAGCCTGTTAATCTCAGTTTTAAAGAACTGCAGCTCATCATTGATTTCTGATTCATTCAATTCTGAAAGATCGGTCATGCCTTTATGAATCTCATCAATACGGACTGGAATAAGCTCGCGTTCATCATTGATTCTCTTTTTCGATGAAGCAACTACCTTTTTATGATCTTCAATCGCTCTCTCTTCCAGTACACCGAGCAGTGATACAAGGTCTTCGTTTGCATCGATCACGTCCTGGTCCGTAACATCACCGCACACTTCCATCAGAATCTCGCGGCGCTTCTCCCACTTCAACTGCTCATTAAAGTAGCTTGGGTTAGTCAGTAGCTTAAACACTTCTTCTTCAGCAATTTCTTGAATGAACTTTGTGTATTCACCTTTACTTTGAGGCACGCCATTCACAGTGTACTTAGTGGTGTGTCCAGTCATAACCCTTTCAAGACTGCTGCCGTTGTGTTTGGTCCACTTCTCTTTGTAGAGCTTGGACAGATGAACGGTTTTACCATCTACTCTTAAGACTGCTGATACTTCGTGATCCAGTCCATGGATGACCTGATTGTTATCTTTTACTGCTTTAATACCAAACTCTTTTTGGTTACGTGTGTCTTTATCAAACAGTAGCCATACGAAAGCATCTGCTAAAGTCGTTTTGCCAGTTGCATTGTCTCCGTACACCTTCACATTTCCGCCGGCAGCATCCAGTGTGAATGACTTAACGCCTTTAAAGTTAGTAAGCTGAAGTTTCTCCAATGTGATTTTCTTCAAACCAATCTCAACCTTTCTGTTTCCCACTCGATGCGGGTAGTTTGATATTGCTCAAGAACTTGCTCATATGCCGAGGCTCCCGCAAGTGAAGCACAGTGTTCTTTCAGCCACTCATACATGAAGTGAATTTGTTCACTGTCATTTGGGCTTGGTTCGTATATTTTTTGACCGTTGCAGTCAAAGTTCATCCAACACGCCTCCTCTTGTAAAAGTTGACCCTTCTGCTATAATTAAGTTGTATAATTTTCTAAAGGACTTAAGTAGACTCGTAGTTCCAGCTGTGGGTCTATTTTTCTGCATTCTTTATCTCCGTTACGTCCATGCCGTATTCTTCAAGCCTCTGGATCAAGCGCTCCTGGTTATCATCATGCTCTTTCCGCTTCTTCAGCTCTGCTAATTTCTCTAGGCTTTGCTTTGCAATTCTTGCATAACAGCCTGCAAGCTCAAACTTTCCCTTCTGCTTTGCTTTTTGCATTGTAATTACAGCATTTTCATAATCAATTTCATGATTGACTGCCTGAAATATGTCCTCTCTGCGAAAATCTAATATGTTCAATTCACTGCCTCCACTCTTACTAACCTGAATTTCTCCTTCGAAATGTACTTCTGAGAAAACAGGTGTTGATAATGATCCTGCCAAACCTTTGTGACATCATGATTTAACTCTTTACATAGAACCGAGATCATATGAGTCAAGGCGGTTTTTGCTTCCGCAAGTTCCATAATGGTTCTTTCTGCAGCTGTTCTTTCAAGTTCATTGAGATTGGATAAAGGTTTAGCAAGACAATTCTCTTCAAGGTGATCAAGTGCATCCCTCAATTCTTTAAGAGTTTTTTCTTTTACACTGGAACGGTGTAGGTCAACGTTCTCTCCATCCAAATACACCGGGCCAACTCCTGTTAACGCCTGAGCCATTTCAACCGGCATAAAAGGATCTCCGAACATCCTCACCGCAGCCTTTCCAACGTGGTTCGACATAAGCACCTTTCCATTCTCCTGATCTGCATAGCCACTTCTCGACATGTCAGACTCTAAAGCCAGTTCTGTTTGTGTAAAACGGTCTTTACGGTAACTCTTAACTACATCTCCAACGCGCTTATTGCGCTCGTAATATGCCATTTTCATACACTCTCCTTTCGTCACATGACGGTCATTTATGGTGCTAGAATTAAACTATGGACTTGGTTAAGTGATTGCTTTCCTTCACAGTCCATTCTGTATTTCGATCGATCCACTCAAAAAGTTGCTTGGTCGGTATTCTTGGGTGACCGGCACTGCGAAGGACCGGAAAATCCCTACGATTGATTAATTCGGTTGCTTTTGGCCTGCTAATGTCAAAGAGTTCCATAAATTGAATCATTGTAAGTAATGGTGGTAATTGTTGCTTGATTGCATGTCTTTCAAGTGCTTGATCAAGAGCTACATTGAACATCTCCTGGAGCTTATCCAGATCCTTTTGATTGAGTTCAAATTCAAGTTTCATATTTGT
Source organism: Jeotgalibacillus malaysiensis (assembly GCF_044789845.1). Classification (NCBI taxonomy): domain Bacteria; kingdom Bacillati; phylum Bacillota; class Bacilli; order Caryophanales; family Caryophanaceae; genus Jeotgalibacillus; species Jeotgalibacillus malaysiensis. Next base: position 744,133 of record NZ_CP085252.1, on the reverse strand, counting down.
CGGCCTCCTTTAAGACACTTGGCGAGGTACCCAGTTGTCGATATAGTTAATAGCTTTAAGCAGATCCTTACGCTTTAAATCTTTATAGCTGCCTACTGCGAATCGGTCTTTAATTTCTCTGTGCAGTTCCCTGAATAGTTTTCGACGATCTTCCTCACAAGATGTTAAAGCGTAAACTCTTTTTGCGACGCCCTTTTGAAGCCGTCTTTGCTCACCGTGATCAAGCGTGATTTGATTGTCCACTTTGTCAGTCAACACCTTTATTTCGTTTTCAACGTCAGTCAGTTTCTTTGAATGCTTAATCGTTAGTTCCATGTTTGCCAGCAACTGTTCTTCCGGTGATAACACCTTCACTTGAGCCTGCACCCGATAATAATCATCAACTAACGTTTCATAAGCATCCCAAGCGACATCATTGTTTAAAGACTTCGCTAACATCCAAGCTCCTTTTTCTGTCCAGAGATAAAGGATTGAAGTGAATTTTAGGTTATCGTCAAATTGACGTGACCCTTTGAATTCTCGAAGCTGTTCGCCGGTAAGAGCAAAGTAATGCTTGCCCTGGTGGTAACGTTCAACGTTTCTTTGGAAATTGCGAGCCAATGTTTTTGTATCTGTATCGAATGATTCAGCAAGCTGTTGTGTTGTTAAAAGCCTTTGATCGTTATAAGTGATTGGCTGAATGCTGTTCATAAGCTGTTTCGCTCCTCTCGTTGATCCATAAAGCGCGAGGTTTCGTAGAGATAAATCCGATATATCCCTTCTTACGGATCTTTTGCATGTGTGCATGAACTGTAGAAGTAGATAAATTCCCTGCTAGGTCTGCTACTTCTCTCACAGTTGGTGGATAATGATTCTGATCCATGAACTGGATGATTGCTCTGAATACTTTTTTTTGAGCCGGCGTTAAAGCTGCATTGACTTTAGTTTCCACGGCGATCACCTTTACGAGTGAAGACATCCATGATGACGATTGTCAGACCAACTGCTGAGAAAACGCCGAAGAATAGAATCTGAAGTACTTCGTGTGCTTCGTACATTTGGTTGCTCCTTTCTATCTCGTGCTAAAATTTAGGTATTACATTTAAAGCGAGGTTGATTTGATGACAAAATACTTGTGGGAATTAGATTTACAAAGCGTTCCACTCGGTTTTGAAAGTGACTATAACGAGTTCAAGAAAACTGATCTGGGTGGTGCCATTTATCATGATGAAGATGGTGAAGTTTATCGTTATAATCCAGTGAAATTTGCTGAAAGAACATTGTCGCTTTTCAATTCCGAGAAACTTAAAGCAGTTGAACTTCACAAACAGTTAAAGTCGAATTTCACGAAAGAGTATTATCATCAACTGATACATATTGATGTGAGACTCTTTGGCTTATTAGATGTCTGGACTGGCTTAGATGGAGATATAAGTTCATACGATCCAAACAATGTCATTGCTAATGCTGAAGCACAGATGAAAACATATTTTAGTGACTACAACCCTGCCTGGACTAACGAGCAGAACCATCTGTATCAGCCTTTAAAGTATTTTCAAGCTGAATCCTTCTTCGGCTGGATTCTTCGAGAAAAGTAACCAACTTGTGAAAGTCAACTGGTATTGAGGGGATGTCACCATCTCTTAAAACTTTTCTAAGTCGACTAGCAGTTGTCATAGCCATCTGATCGCGATCACTTGAGAGTACTTCCTGAATCTTGCGACAGTGCATTCTTGCAAGTTGCTCCAGTGGCTTTAATAGGATGAATTCATTTGACTGAAGATACTCACTATGTTGTGAAGGGAGCATCATGTCGTACTTTTTGTAATCAATCTGCTGTTCGTTCATGGCTGCTCCTTTCTAGCTGATTTTATGAGTATGAGAATCTTGTTCTTTTTGATTATAAAAAAGATGGTCAACATCCTTTTCTAAAATTCTTGCTACTTTGATGGCATCTTTTGTTCTTGGAGTAGAAAAACCTGTTTCCCAGTTTGATACAGTTGCTTTGGTGTAACCAACCATTTCTCCAAGTTTTTCTTGAGTAAATCCTTTTTCCAGACGAGCTTGAATTAATCGATCATTTTTCATTTTGTCACCTCCAAGTCTGAATAACTTGTACTTCTTGTTTAGAGTATAAAGTACAAGAAACTCATATGTCAACAAAAAAATATGATTTTCTTGTACTTTGTATATTTATATTTTTACTAATGGTACAATATTCTTGTACAAACCTTGAAAGGACGCTGATTTTATGCTGTCTGAAAGATTGAAAATAGCCAGAAAAAGAAAAAAATTAACTCAGCTAGAATTAGCTAACAGAGTCAAAACGTCCAAGGGAACCATTAGTAATTACGAAAATGGATATAGCACCCCTTCCAATGAAATGCTAAAAGAATTAGCGATGACTTTAGAGGTTTCTACAGATTACCTTTTAGGAGTTATAGATGATTTTGAAAAAGTGACGCAGTTATCAGAAGAGGATCGTGCAATTTTAGCTTTTTCAAACTCTGTCGAAGGTGCATGGTTTAAAAAACTGCCAGAGAGTGATCGTGAAGTGATCGAAGCATTTAGAACTTTGTATTACTTGTACCAAGATCGTGAAAAGAAAAAAGAATAGTGCCACGCGCGCCTACGCGCGTAAAGAGGCAGTATTATTTAATTATTTATTATTCCTTCTTATTATGGTGCCAATGCTCATTTTTTGAAGTGCTGAAAACGTTGATATGACGGCTTTCGTCAGGGGTGCCAAGCTGCGCCACTGTTATGCCAAGCCTGCTAATTGAATGTTGTAGAAACGCAGTGATATCAAGGGTTCATTGGTGTGCCAAGCTATGCCAGATATATTTTTCCATATCTCCTGATGATTGGTAAAATAGTCTATTGAAAATGTATCGGGGTGCCAAGTCTTAAATACCGAAACATCTTAAACCGTTGATACATAAGGGTTTTACCGCTGTGCCCAGCTGTGCCACTAGACTGCCAAGCTATAATCTGTGAGTTTAAAGAAACGTCTACATACAGCCTTTCGATCGGGGTGCCAAGCCCTGCCAAGCTGTTTAACCAGTTTCATGAGATTTGAGCTCGAAATGAGCTTTATTTTTTTACCTATCAGATGGGTAAATCTATCTAATATATATTTTTATAGGAGGAATACAATTGATTAGAAAAATGGCATTTTTTATTTGTTTATCCTTAGTGTTGGTAGCGTGTTCTGAAAGTGATGCAACAAACGATGAGACAACTCCAGCAGAAACACCTGCAAGTGCTGAAGCTGCAGAAGAGAAGCAACCAAACGAAGATACTAACGATTACAGGGTGGAGGAGAATGATCAGTTTAAGATGACATTCCTCTATGAGAAAAACCCTACTGGAATTGAAGGAACTGCTGGACCGATCGATTACATAATACCCGGTGTAGCCTTAGCTGAAATTGAGATAAAAGATGAGTATGTCGCTTCAACTGTTAATAAGGAAGTAGGAGACGTTCTGCAAGCTGTCTTTATAGGCGGTTACTTTGAAAATACAAGTGACGAAGAAGTTACTCTTTTCTTCCCTACCGCAAAGTTGGTGACTGATACAAAAGAACAACTTGATCCTAATATGATGATCTCGGAAACTTTTGATCCTAAATTTCTTGGTAATGTAGTTCAAGAAGGTACCAATGCTTATATCTTAAACAACTCTAAAGTTGAAGATTTAAAGTCTCTCCAACTGAATATTTTAGCTCCACGTATTGGATTCTCTGAAATCATCGGTGATGATCTCAGCATTGAAATTCCTGTTAATAAAGAATAAACAAAACAATTAGGAGGAACTCAAAATGGACATATTCTTTTTCTTGCTGGCGGCGATCTTGCTTCTTTCTCTCATTGGATTAGTCATTGCATTTGTCGTGATGTTTGTTTTAAGGAAGCATCCCCCTATTAAAATATTTGGTCCGATCGCAGGAGTTTTGTTCCTTGGAATCATTTTGAGTTTAACCGGCTTTATCAGATCAGATGAATTTAAAGAATTCTCTGCAGAACAAGATGTTCTACAGGCGCAAGAAGAAGCCGCAGCTGAAGAACTTCGCCTTGCAGAGGAAGAAGAACAGAAACGTATTGAAGAAGAGGAAGCAGCCGCAGAAGCCGAACGTTTAGCAGTTGAAAAAGAGGCTGAAGAAAAGGCCGCTGCCAAAAAGGAAGCTGAAGAGAGAGGTCAAGCTGAAGCCGATAAAAAAGCTGAGGAAGAAGCCGCAACAAAAAAGAAAGCCAACGAAGAGGCTGCCGCTGCTGAAGCAGCTGAGGTTGAAGAAGCCAGCTCCACTAACACTGCAGGAACCACTGATCTCATTCCTGTAACGCTTGTACGCACAGTAGACGGCGATACTGCCGTTGTAAATTATGACGGTAAAGAACACTCTGTCCGCTACCTTCTAATCGATACACCGGAAACGAAGCACCCTCAGTTGGGTAAGCAGCCATTTGGCCAAGAAGCGTCTGACCGTAATAAGCAGCTGATCAATTCCGGACAGCTATCGATTGAGTTTGATGTTGGTGAGCGTGTTGATCGTTATGATCGTCTGCTGGCTTATGTATATGTAGATGGTGTATCAGTGCAAGAAACGTTGGTCCGTGAAGGTCTTGCTCGAGTCGCTTACGTCTACCCTCCTAACACTCGTCACCTGGACTCATTGAAAGCTGCCGAAGATGAAGCGAAGGCTGCCGGCCGAGGCATTTGGTCAGTTGAAAATTATGCTCAAGAAGATGGATTTGACAGTTCAGTGGTTGAAGCACCTTCAGAGGAGCCGGCAGAAGAAACTCCTGCTGAGTCTACACCGCCTGCTCAAGAAAAAGAGTTCTATGATAACTGCACACACTTAAGAACAGTCTATCCAGACGGTGTACCTGAAGGGCATGCTGCTTATCAAGGAAAGATGGATCGCGATAAAGATGGATGGGCTTGTGAATCATAATAATAATTAAAATTTTTTAATGTAAAGGGGAATAACTTATGAGTATCGAAAAAGTACAACTTGTTGCATTTGTTTACAAAATTTCAACACCTGTCACAAACATTGATGAAAACAATATGGTAAAGGATTTCTACAGCTACAAATTTTTTGAGAAGTTCTTACATACTATAATTAAGCGAACTGATAGCGAATTCACAGATGGAAAGAAATTTATCGATCTAATATCCATAAAACAATCTAGTGATGCAGATATCTTGGAAGGTGTATTTCACACTTCTAGATACGGAACTAAAAATGACATTATTGATATTAAATCAAAAGCTGTTGTAGCGAACCTACACCCAACTCAAGGTGTGCGAAACAGTATTCATTTTGTAATCAATAGAAAGACAGGAGTATTTATTATTCAATCGGATCCTTTTAAAGTTGCAACAAGGAACACAATTGTGAAATACTTCGACAGAAAACAAATACTAGCTAATACGCTAGTTGACAAATATAATAAAAATAACCATCCAAACCATATTTATAAAGAATTTATCTTCGCTATTGAAACGATGGTTGATGAAGGCTTTTATCAACAACTAAGAAAACTCGCTACTACTAAAGAACTTAAAGTAACTTCTTCTGTTGAGAAACCTGATAGCAATGCAGCAATTAGCACTTTAACAAAAGATGATTACGATGATAAAGACATGCTAGGAGAAGTTACAGACGTAAGTTACTCTTGGGAAAGTAACGGAAGAGGAAGTAGTTTGAAGCACATTGAAAGATTCGTTAAAAATGTAATTGATTTAGAAAAGGTGTCAAATATAAAAGCTAGTGGTTATAATCATGCCGGAAAATCTGATTCTGCTTCATTTTCTGTTAAGCCTGTAAAGCATTTTATTACCACTACAAAAAATTCAAATGGTGAGCTAGATGAAAGTAAGATTATTGAGGATCTAATTAAACACTGTAAGAAATATTCTTAATGAAGGAGGGGTGGCGAATGAAGACTGAAGTTAAAGTTAAAAGAATAAAGAGTGAATCTTTCCTTAAAAATATATTCAGGTCTTACATCGATCACTCTACCCCTTCTGAATTAAAATTCGACTTAGTTATACCAGCAATATTATCATTCACTTTATGTCTTATCTTGTATTACTTTATAGAAATACCAAGAGAGTTTTTGATTATTATATCTGGCATAAATGGTTTATCGGTAACGATTATCTCTATATTGGCAGGATTTAATACAGCAAGCTTAGCTATAATTGCATCAACCAATAAAGATTTTTTAAATAACGAAATATCAAAAGCAGATGATGATCTTGACCTAAAAGATGATATTCCAAAACAGACTAATAGCTTCTTCAAGTCTTTACTGGTTACTTTGTTCAATAACAAATCTGATAATAAACTTAAAACACTGATAATATTCTTTTCATACGCTATTGTAGCTCAATTAATAATAATAGTGATCGGTTTATCATTTGACATTATATTCTCTGCAGCATTAAGCAGTACATTTGAAATATTAAATCTTGAGGCAGTAATAGAAACAACCATAGCTCTAATATTTATTTTCATGTGGCTTACTGTAACTTTTCATGTAATTTTTTTATCAATTAGAAACGTTGATATGATCTTTAAATTCATCCTCTATACCAAAAAATAAACTCCCACTTCCATTTTTGGGAGTTTTCTTTTATACTAAAAAGGGAACATATGTTCTATAAAGAAAGGGGATGTTCCCGTGAAATTAGCCACTTCGCACTTGGAAGACTACGTACAGGAGATGTACGAGTCAATTAATATCATCAAACCCGAACAGTTAAACATGGAAACGATCGCTTCAGGACTAGGTGTGTCCCTCATTCTTGAAGAAACGAACAGCAGATGCATGGACACGTATGGAGATTGCTTCATCTTCATTGATTCGCGCTTATCAGAACAGCAGCAGTTTGAAGAATTCTGCCACGAGCTCTGCCATGCAATGTGGCATATGGGGACCCAGCGTAATATGCCTCTCCCTTACATGCTCTATCAAGAGTGGAAAGCTGAAGGATTTATGCTGCAAGCTGCAGTCCCCTCTTTCATGCTGGAACCGGTCATCAGTAAGGCTGACTATAAGCATGAAGCAGTAGCGCTCATTTCAAAGACATTTGGAATTACTGAAGATACTGCATTTAAACGTCTCAATCAACATTTATCAAAAGTTCAAGAGCATGAGTTAAATGAGCAGTTCCAGTTCAAAATGAAACGTATTTACAGATACCTTTAGGAGGTTACTATGTCAAAACACAAAATCATGAAGATGAGCGAAGCAACAGCAAAATACAGTAAAGATGGTCAGCAAGAATATATACCATTGATCGGTAAAATGTACGACATTGACGGAGAGTTGCACTGTGAAGTTTTAGAGTACCGGGATTTTGATGGGAACAAAATGCCTGATGATGGATCAGAAAATGAATTGTTAATTAACTGATGACGAACTTCAAAACCTGCTATGGATCATGAGTGATGGTTAATTCGTCACTCATGTTTCAAAATCAGTTTATTGTCGTCATTCTGAGCGCCAAATAGGATTTATCATTGTTATATAGATGATGTAATCAGAGAGGAGCATTTATATGGGAACAGTTTATAAGAGGGGTAAAACCTGGTCCTATCAATTTTATCATGGGATAGATCCGGAAACCGGAAAGCCAATTCGCCATTATGAAGGCGGGTTCGATAAAAGAAAGACCGCGCTTGATGCCATGGATGAGGCAATATTGGATATAAAAAAGGGGTTAGCGTGGGATTCAAAATCAGTCAAATTCGGTGAGTTAGCTGAAAACTGGATCGAAGGTTACATAAAGATGAACGCTAAGCCTGGAAGTGTTCGTATTAGAAGAAATGAGATGGGCCACTTATTAAAAGCTTTCCGTTATTCGAAGGTCAAAGATATAACACGGATTGATCTGCAAAATTTGGTTGATAACCTTTTAGCCCGTGAATATGCCAGAAGCACAGTTTCAGGCATCATGACCTGCGCTCGTATGATCTTTAAAGCAGCACAAAGAGATGGGCTCATTTTAAAAAACCCTGTGGACCATGTAATTATTCCAAAAGAAATATTAACTGTAGAAAAAATAGAGTCTGAGGAAGGTGACGTTATGTTTTTGGAGAAAGATGAGCTGACAGTATTTCTTGATACTGCTCGTGAAAAAGGACTGGATAAGGATTACGCGATTTTTTCATTTATTGCTTACACGGGTTTGAGGTTAGGAGAAACGATTGCTCTTAAGTGGGATGATTTAGATTTTGAAAATAATACGGTGAAGGTGACCAAACAGATTTACAACCCTACAAATAACCAGCACAAATATAAGATCCTGACACCTAAAACACGCCATTCAATCCGAACACTTGAAGTAGATGAATCAATCATGCAGCTCCTCAAAAAACACAAATTGTTTCAGTATGAACAAAAGTTTCTCATCGGTCAGGACTATCATGATTTAAATTTCGTTTTTGCCAGAGCTAATGGGCTGCCTGAAGTTCCAAAGCAGATCAATAACCGGATCGCCAGGCTGATGAGATTATCAGGGATTGAAAAGAAAGTCTCCACTCACGGATTAAGACACACTCATACTTCCCTACTTGTGGAAGCCGGCCATGATCTGATTATGATCAGAGATCGATTAGGGCATAAAGATCTGGAGACAACCGTTACTATTTATACTCATATTACTAAGAGTCTAAAAGTAAAAGCCTCTCATCAATTCTCAGAATCAATGAAAGGCTTTACGGAAAGAATTATTAAATTTTAATCGTTAGCGCTACAAAATCGCTACAAAATAGGCTAGCCTTCTTCATGAAAGCTGATGTAACAGGGGTTTTTGCCCCTCTTTACATCATGCCGCCCATTCCGCCCATATCAGGCATTCCGCCGCCGCTTTCCGGTTCTGGAATGTCTGCTACGACTGCTTCTGTTGTTAGGAACATTGCTGCTACTGATGCAGCGTTTTGAAGTGCTGAGCGTGTTACCTTAGTTGGATCCACGATACCAGCTTCGATCATGTTAACCCATTCGCCGTTCGCTGCGTTGAAGCCTACGCCGACTTCTTCTTTCTTCAGGCGGTCAACGATGATTGAGCCTTCAAGGCCTGCGTTGTGTGCGATCTGGCGGATTGGCTCTTCAAGTGCGCGAAGCACGATGTTGATACCAGTTGCCACGTCGTCTTCTGCTTCGATTGATGCGACTTTGTTGTATACGTTCACTAGCGCTGTACCACCACCAGATACGATACCTTCTTCAACAGCTGCGCGCGTTGAGTTCAGGGCATCTTCAATGCGGAGTTTACGCTCTTTCAGTTCAGTTTCAGTTGCAGCACCGACTTTGATGACTGCGACACCGCCTGCAAGTTTTGCAAGACGTTCCTGAAGTTTTTCTTTATCAAATTCAGAAGTTGATTCTTCGATTTGAGAACGGATTTGTGCAACGCGAGCGCCGATTTGCTGAGCATCTCCTGCGCCTTCAACGACTGTTGTGTTTTCTTTCGTTACTACAACTTTCGCTGCGCGTCCAAGCTGTGAAATGTTTGCTGACTTCAGATCAAGTCCAAGGTCTTCAGTGATCACTTCACCGCCAGTCAGGATTGACAGGTCTTCAAGCATTGCTTTACGACGGTCGCCGAATCCTGGTGCTTTAACTGCTACTGCGTTAAACGTTCCACGAAGCTTGTTCACAACAAGTGTTGCAAGTGCTTCACCTTCAACGTCTTCAGCAACGATTAGAAGCGGCTTGTTCTGCTGTACAACCTGCTCAAGCACAGGAAGTACTTCCTGAATGCTGCCAATCTTCTTGTCAGTGATCAGGATATATGGATTTTCAAGAACTGCTTCCATTTTGTCAGAGTCAGTCACCATGTAAGGAGATGCGTATCCGCGGTCGAACTGCATACCTTCCACAACGTCAAGCTCTGTTGTGAAGCCTTTTGATTCTTCGATTGTGATAACGCCGTCGTTACCAACGCGCTCCATTGCCTCAGCGATCAACTGGCCAACTTCATCATCAGCAGCTGAGATTGCTGCAACTTGTGCAATTGAGTCTTTGCCTTCGATTGGCTTAGAGATTGCTTTCAGTTCTTCAAGCGCAGCCACAACTGCTTTTTCGATTCCTTTACGAACGCCAACCGGATTAGCACCAGCAGTAACGTTTTTCAGACCTTCACGGATCATTGCCTGAGCAAGAACCGTTGCAGTTGTTGTACCGTCACCAGCGATTTCGTTCGTCTTGCTCGCTACTTCAGCTACAAGCTTTGCACCCATGTTTTCAAATGCATCTTCAAGCTCGATTTCTTTAGCAATCGTTACACCGTCATTTGTAATCAGCGGTGAACCGAATTTCTTTTCAAGAACAACGTTACGTCCTTTTGGTCCAAGTGTTACCTTTACTGCATCAGCAAGCTGATCAACACCGCGAAGCATTGAGCGGCGTGCTTCTTCACTAAATTTAATTTCTTTAGCCATTTGTAAGGTTCCTCCCAGAATGTAATGTGTTTTTAATTCGTTATGTTTTTAAATGATTGAATTAGTTTACGACAGCCAGAATATCACTTTCGCGAAGGATAAGGTATTCTGTGCCCTGGTATTTCACTTCTGTACCAGCGTACTTAGAGAAGATGATACGGTCATCAACAGACACTTCAAGCTCAACACGCTCACCGTTTTCAAGTACACGGCCTGTACCTACGGCAACGATCTTACCTTCCTGCGGCTTTTCTTTCGCACTATCCGGAAGTACAATCCCGCTTGATGTTTGCTCCTCAGACTCTACCAGCTCAATTACTACGCGATCACCTAATGGTTTTAACAAGTGAAACAACCTCCTTGAATTATGTTCTTCATTTATTAGCACTCTATATATATGAGTGCTAACACAAGTATTAGTTTAATTAATTTCCGTCGTTTTTGCAAGTATGATGGGTTTAAATTTTTTAAAAAATTTGTTTTCGGGAACCGCTGCTTCTTTCTGTTTGGGACTGCGCTTTCCGCGGCCGCGTGCTGAGCCATCTTAAGGCTTCGCCTGAATCCGTCTCAGCTGTCGCTTCTATGCCGCAGGAGTCTTCGTCCTCCACTACAAGAGCCAGCTAAGTCGGATGAATCAAGTATGTAATTTCTCCTTTATTGAAAAGTCTAACCCCCTTTTAATATGTAGACTTGTCCAAATTTATAAATGTACAGTGTTATGAATACTCTCCAGCTGTCCCTCGGAATGCAGGACGAAGACTCCCGCCCTAGGAAGGGACAGGTGAGACCACGTAATGCGAAGCATGTAGGGGCTCACCGCCCGGGGGCAGGAAAGCGAAGTCCTGCATGGAGAGGGACTGCGGCTTTTGGGAGACCATCCTCCCCACCCTATTCACAAAATGTCTACTTAATACGTCTGACATCGTAGCTATCAATTGAAGGTGCTGTAGTTCAATAGTAGAATAAACAGAACGAATCTATTTCAAAGGAGTATGATTGTGAACCGCACCTTTCTCATTATATTAATCACTTATGTGGCTATGCAGCTTTCCACATTTATCGCTGTCCCACTCGCACTATTTATCAGCGGAATGGTCTCAGATAGTGAACCTGCCGTGCTGCTCTACTCAATATCAGGCTACTGGATCTTTATCAGCTTTACGCTTGCGCTGATTGTCATACTGTTTGTCATGAATAAAAACAAAGGCGTCATGGATCTGCCAGGTAAAAAGGCTGGTCCGGGGATGGCGGCATTGTGGTCATTTATCGGGATTTTCCTGGCATTCTTCAGTCAGGCGATTGCAGTCGGTATTGAGTCACTGATCGGGATTGATCCGGGATCACAGAATACAGCTGACATCATTAGCTTACTGTCATACGTTCCGCTCGCAGCTGTAGCGGTTGCGGTGATCGGACCAATTTTAGAGGAAATTGTGTTTCGTGGCGTGATCTTCGGCTGGTTCTATCGTAAATATAATTTCTTCATCTCAGGACTGATCAGTGCGCTGATCTTTGCAGTGATCCACTTCGACTTCACCCATATTCTGATTTATGCTGCAATGGGCTATGCATTCGCGTTCCTTTATGCATATACTAAACGAATCATCGTACCAATCATCGCGCATATGGCGATCAACACATTTGTCGTGATGACGCAGTTCTTCTTTGCTGATGAAATTCAGCGGATCATTGAAATGAATGAAGCAGTATTCGTACTGTGGCGCTTTGCAATAGGAGGAATTTTGTAAATGAAATCTCCATTAGGACACGGTATCTTCTATCTGATACTTGGGGTATTCTTCGTTTACTTCGCTGTTAACAGCGTAAACGAAAACGGCTGGGGCTTCTTCGCCTACCTGTTTGTTGCATTCGCAACGTATGATATCGGGGCGGGACTCAGGCTGATTGGACTCCACTTTAAGATTAAGAAGCATATGAATGAAAAGAAGTAGCGGCTGGTGACCGCTGCTTTTTTGTTTGTGCTGGAACTTTGCGGGGTGGGTATTTGGTCATGAAGTGGCGAACCTGGCATGAGATACGTCGAACACCGTGTGTTTTGCGTCGAACATGCGGGTGTAAGTCTCGAACAGCAGCATATAAGTAGCGAACAAACCATGTTTAACGCCGAACCACCACCAAACTCACCAACAAAAAAAGAAAACAGCCGGGATCACTCCCCGCTGTTTTCCTTCAACTCTTCTTTTTTCGCAAGCTCGCGGTCGATCCGCTCCCTGCGTTCCTGTTCTTCTAGCTCACGCTGCTCGGCTTCAGCTTTTTGTGCTTTGTTGTAGCCGATTTTCGCGATCCAGAGGCTGATTTCGTAGAGTAAAATCAGCGGTACGGTTACGATCATGTGTGAGAAGATGTCAGGCGGCGTCACAAAGGCTGCGACGACGAGCAGTCCGAAGTATGCGTACTTACGGATGCTTGCCAGAAACATTGGTGTAACTATCCCCAGTCTTGTGACAAACAACATGATCACCGGCAGCTGGAATAAGAAGCCGAACGGGATTGTCATTTGAAATAAGAACTGGAAGAATTCATTGATTCCGATGACCTGCTCAATTTCAAGATTGTTCGACAGGTTCATCATGAAACGGACAACGAATGGGAATAAAATAAAATATGCAAACGCAAGGCCTGATAAAAACAGAATGACGGATGCAGGAATGTAACTGAGGGTTACTTTCCGCTCCCTGTCATGCAGACCCGGACTGACAAACGCCCAAAGCTGGTACAGTATAACTGGTGCCGTCATGATCAACGCAGTGAACATGATAATCTGGAAATAGATCTTTACAGGATCCGTTACCCGGAATGCGTTCAATGTCATCGATGCTGCTTCGTCTGAAGACTGGAGGAATTTCATCAGCGGCTCTGCTAAGAAGAAGCCTCCCACCATCGAAATGACAAAGAAAACGACTACAATGATGAGTCGTTTTCTTATTTCACCTATATGTTCATGGACGGTCATATCTTGCTGGTTCATATGGCCACCATCCCGTAATTATTGCTGTTTTTCGTCTTTCTTCGTCTCTTTTACGTCATCGTCGTCATCTGCAAGTCCTTTTGTTGCATCCTTGAATTCACGAAGGGTGCTGCCTGCTGCTTTCCCTAGCTCCGGCAGTTTTTTAGGACCAAAAATTAATAATGCAACGACTGCGATCACGGCAAGGCTGATTCCGCCTGGTAACATGATGCATGCACCTCCTCTTTCTTCCTTTATCATAAATTAAATTAAGCTTTTTGGCTATTCTATATTTCTTCTAATTGTGACGTTTCTACGTCATCTGTTCCATAATTCTTCAGGAAATAAATGAGTGACTGAAGCTCGACGGCAAGATCAATATGGTGGATTCTCATATGCTCAGGCACAGAGAGTCTGGCAGGTGTGAAATTCAGGATTCCTTTTACCTTCAGATCAATCAATCGGTCAGTAATTCCCTGGGCAGGACCAGCCGGCACAGTGAGGATTGCGACTTCGATATTGCTCGCCTTCACTTTTTCCTCAAGGTCATCCATCGCATATACAGGCACTTCTCCAATTGACGTTCCCGCCTTTTTAGGATCCGCGTCAAACGCCATTTCAATCTTTGTATTGTTATTTTTCAGGAAATTATAATGTAAAAACGCAGTACCAAGATTTCCGACACCAATCAGCACAACCTTTGTCGTTTCGTCCTGATCAAGTGTTTTACGGAAAAAGGACAGCAGGTATTCTACATTATACCCATAACCCTTTTTGCCAAGTGCACCAAAATAAGAAAAATCACGTCTGATTGTTGCTGAATCCACCTTTACAGCATCGCTCAGCTCTTTCGAAGAAACACGCTGCTTTCCTGATGAATGCAGGTTCTTCAGAAAACGGTAATAAAGCGGCAGTCGCTTCGCCGTTGCCTGAGGAATCTTCATTTGTTCCTGACTCATTCCTGTACTCCCCCTAAATCCAACAGTGCGCCTGGCACCGCATGTAAAGTGAAGCTGTGAACGCTTCCAAATCTATATGTTGTTGATGCTGAGATGAAGACCGCTGACCCTTTCCGCAGAGGACTGCGCTTTCCTGCCCCCGGGCGGTGAGCCTCTACATGCTTCGCATGCATGGTCTCACCTGTCCCTTTCCTGGGGCGGGAGTCTCCGTCCTCTACTCCAAGGGTCAGCTGAGTGAGTATATCTAATTTGTTTAGCTTACTCTCTCATTTATCAAACTATAAAATAGTACTTTGTTGTAAAGTTATCCTTCTTACCAAAGCGTTGAGCGTAGCGTAAGGCGGCGACTCCGGGACGATTAGTTGGAAGCTGAGACCCCACAGCCGAAGGCGAGGAGGCTCAGCAACAACCGTCCGGAAAGCGTCCGCCTGAAGCGCAGCGAAACAACTACTTATATAAGAACAGACTTCACAACAAATTCCTTTTAAATACAATCCAAGTCCCTATTGTATCATACACCATTAAGGTATCCGCTTGCAAAGTATGCAATCTTTTTCACAATGACAGTTCGTTGCTTATCACAACGCTGGTACGATACACTTAGATAGGAAGAAAAATGAGGTGAGCGAATGATTTTACTACAGGTCAATAATCTCTCAAAGTCGTTTGGCGCAGAGGAGATTATTGCTAATATAAAGCTTGAAGTCCAGACAAAAGACCGGATTGCACTTGTCGGTCGTAATGGTGCCGGGAAGTCTACCCTTTTAAAAATCATCGCAGGTCAGCTTTCGCATGACAATGGCGATATTAATAAACCAAAAGGCGTGTCGATCGGGTACCTTGAGCAGCATAGCGGACTTGAATCCGAGCTGTCGATCTGGGAAGAAATGATGAGTGTATTTGATTACTTAAAAGATATGGAAAAACGCCTGCGTGAAGCCGAGCAACAGATGGCGGATCCGGATGTGTATGAAAATGAGGAACGCTATAACCGTGTGGTGACCGAATACGATGAGCTGCAGGTTCAGTTCAAAGACGCCGGCGGGTATCAGTATGAGGCGGATATCAGAACCGTGCTTCACGGACTGCGCTTTCAGTCATTTGATTACGATACACCGATCTCGACGTTAAGCGGCGGTCAGAAAACGCGTCTCGCTTTGGGTAAATTACTATTAACCAAGCCTGACGTCATGATCCTCGATGAGCCGACCAACCACCTGGACATTGATACACTCAGCTGGCTGGAATCTTATCTGCAGGGTTACCCTGGCGCGATTTTAATCGTTTCACACGATCGCTACTTTTTAGATAAAATCGTCAATCAGGTTGTGGAGATTTCACGTAAGCGATCGAAGAAATTCCACGGTAACTACAGCCGCTACCTGGATCAGAAGGCGCTTGATTATGAGCGCGAGATGAAGGAATTTGAAAAGCAGCAGGAAGAGATCGCGAAGATGGAAGACTTTGTCGCGCGAAACCTGGCACGGGCTTCTACTACGAAAATGGCACAAAGCCGCCGTAAAAAGCTTCAAAAGATGGACAGGATGGACCGCCCAAAAGGGGATGAGAAATCAGCAAGCTTCGGCTTCTCGATTGATCGCCAAAGTGGGAATGACGTCTTGAAGCTGCAGGATCTCTCTGTCGGCTATGATGCACCTGTTTCACGTAACATCAATGCAGCCGTCACACGTGAGGATAGTATCGCGCTGATCGGGCCAAATGGTGTTGGAAAGTCCACCCTTTTAAAAACAATTGTAAAAATAATTCCTGCGCTTGCCGGACAGATACAATATGGATCGAACGTCAGCATCGGTTACTACGACCAGCAGCAGGCAGAGCTGCATTCGAATAAAACCGTGCTGAATGAGCTGTGGGATGACTATCCGATGAAAAATGAAAAGGATATCCGTACGGTGCTTGGCAACTTCCTCTTTTCGGGGGATGATGTGCTGAAGCCTGTCTCAACTTTGAGCGGCGGTGAAAAAGCACGCCTTGCGCTTGCTAAGCTGATGATGCAGAAATCGAACCTCCTGATTTTAGATGAGCCGACCAACCACCTGGATCTCGACAGTAAAGAGATTTTGGAGAATGCGCTGATCGATTATCCTGGTACGATCCTGTTTGTATCGCATGACCGCTATTTTATCAACAGACTTGCGACAAAGGTGCTCGAGCTGTCACCTGATGGCAGCACTGAGTATCTTGGTGACTATGATTACTATATGGAGAAACTGAGTGAAATAGCTGAGCTTGCAGCAATTGAAGAACGCGAGCGACTTGAGAAAGCACCTGCCGCTGAAAAGCCGACTGATAAATCAGCCTTTGCGCTTGATAAGGAAAAGCAAAAGGCTGAGCGGAAGAAACGCAGACGGCTTGAGGAAATTGAGCTGCTGATCACAGAGCTTGAAGGTACGATTGAAGAGCATGAAAACCTGTTGTGTGACCCTGAAATTTTTCAGGATCATGAGCGGGTGATGGAATCCAACCAGGCCATAGATCAGGCAAAAGCTGAAATGGATCAGCTGCTTGAGGAGTGGGCTGAGCTGGAGGAGGAATTGAGTGAGTGAGGTTTGAGTTTTTGTCAGGGATCCTTTTTGGGGATTCCTGTTTTTTTGGGAGTTTGTTTAGTGGTTCAGGAGAATACATTGGGTGTTCCGGAGATTTGGCGTGTGATCCAAAAGATTATCATGAGTGTTCATGAGATTACACATGACTTTCAGAAGATTTGGCAGGTGGTCCCGGAAATCACGTCATTTTACATACAGGGATTCAACAGGAATCCGCTGTCAAAAACTAGAATACTTTTCACAAACTCAAACCACTCCCCATCCAAATTCTCCTCGATTCCCACTTATCCTCACCCATCCTTCAATATCCGAAATATCAGGCAATTGTGAATAACTTTTTGCTTATATTTGTGTGAAAATTACAAATCAAATATGTATATAATGTGAACGTAGTGTAACAGAATGATGACAACACACAGAGTTATGCACATTACCCACAGGTTTGTACACAATTATTAACATTATCCACAACAAAAGACACACCGA
Source organism: Jeotgalibacillus malaysiensis (assembly GCF_044789845.1). NCBI lineage: Bacteria > Bacillati > Bacillota > Bacilli > Caryophanales > Caryophanaceae > Jeotgalibacillus > Jeotgalibacillus malaysiensis. The sequence continues at coordinate 726,715 of NZ_CP085252.1, read as the reverse complement.
GTTATATACAGCTTGTTTCTGACTTATACACAGCTTATCCACAGAAAAAACTCAGCTTTTTACAGCTGAGTTTCACTTCTCATCGATTTTGTTCCTCTTGCCCAGAAAATCATTGGAATTAATATCAGAGACAATAGTCCGCCTCCAAGTGATAGAATCGAAAAGCTGGAAGCACCAACCACCATTCCTGACAATGCACCGCCTGCCGCTCCTGATAATGCAATGAAGACATCCACTGATCCTTGCGTTTTTGCACGCACTGAAAGATGTGTGGCATCTATGATCGTTGCTGTTCCGCTGATCAGGCCGAAGTTCCACCCGAGTCCAAGCAGCATCAGTGCGACAATCATCCCTGCTAATGATTCTCCGGGTGCAAGTGCGCCTACTACGCCTGCTGCAAGCAGCGTTATCCCTGATGCTGACGCCATAAATGTCCTCCCCAGCTTATCAACTAGTACACCTGTAATTAATGAAGGGAGATACATAGCTGCGATATGAAGGCCAATTACTAATCCGACCGCACTTAACGTGTGACCGTGATGTCCCATATGAACCGGCGTCATTGTCATGACAGCGACCATGACGATCTGCGTGAGCACCATCACTACCGCCCCAGTAATCACGCCTCTTCTTTTCAAACCGGACACATCAAACGTTTCAATAGGTGCTGTTTCTTCTTTTGAAGCTTCAGACAGTCCACGTGCGATTATCAACGGGTCAGGCTTTAGCATGATAAATAACACCAGTCCAGCTGCAATGTAAGCTGCAGCCGCTAATATGAACGGTCCCCCGAGAGCCGGGACGCCAATAGATTCCGCAAACCTTCCCATGACACCGACCAGGTTCGGTCCGGCTACTGCACCAAAAGTTGTGGCAACCATTGCGATACTGACAGCTGTTGCGCGCTGTTTATCATTCGCCAGATCTGTCCCGGCATAGCGTGCCTGAAGATTAGATGCAGTTCCTGCCCCGTAAATCAGCAATGAAATCAATAGCAGCGGGACACTATCCCAGACTGCTGACCCGACAACACCAAGTGCACCTAAACCGCCAGTAACAAATCCGGCTCCGAGTCCAATCCGCCTTCCTGCTTTTTGAGACAGTCTCCCGACTAAAAGCGCCGCTCCTGCAGAACCGAGTGTAAACAGCGCAACCGGAAGCCCGGCATAACTGTCTGTCCCAAGCATATTCTGAGCAAGCAAAGCACCTACTGTAATCCCTGCAGCAAGCCCCGCTCCACCAAAGATCTGCGACAGTACAACCACCCACAGCGTTCTTTTATAAAGCTGGGTACGCTTTTCTTCACTATCTATGTATACTTGAATATCTCGTTCCATGGCTACATCTCCGTTTCATCTCTCTTTAACTGTATTGTACGCCCCGGGGTTTATTTATACAAAAAAAGACGCCTGCTTTCTCAGCAGACGTCCTCACCTTTATAACATTAACCCCGGATTCGCATTCAAATCCAAAGCTGACCTCTTCCCCTGCTCATACATCACAGTCCCGGCAGCTGCAATCATCGCTGCATTATCCGTACAAAGTGACAGAGGTGGAATCACTAGCTTAAGGTCTTCTCTTTCTCCAAACATTTCAGTCAGACGTGCACGTAATCCCTTGTTCGCTGCAACACCACCAGCAAGCAACAACTGCTTTACGCCATACTCTTCAACTGCACGCTTCGTTTTCTCTGTCAGCACGTCTACAACGCTTTCCTGAAAGCTTGCAGCAAGGTCTTTCACAACTATCTCTTCACCGCGCTGTTCAGCATTATGAAGCGTATTGATCACAGCAGACTTCAATCCGCTGAAGCTAAAGTCATATGAACCTTCCTCAAGCCAAGCTCTCGGCAGTTTTACTGAAGGCGTACCTTCATGTGCAAGCCTGTCAATATGCGGTCCACCAGGATAAGGCAGTCCAAGCGTTCTCGCCACTTTATCATAAGCCTCACCCGCAGCATCATCACGCGTCTCACCAATCACTTCAAAAGAACCGTGCTCTTTCATCAGCACAAGCTCTGTATGACCGCCTGAAACCACAAGCGATAACAGCGGGAATTGTATTTCTTTTATTAAACGGTTCGCATAAATATGCCCCGCAATATGGTGCACACCAATTAAAGGCTTCTGATGCGCAAACGCAATGGCTTTTGCTGCATTTACCCCGATAATGAGTGCGCCAACAAGTCCTGGTCCCTCAGTTACTGCAACCGCATCAATCTCATCCATCGTGACCTCAGCCTGCTCAAGCGCTTCCTCTACCACAATTGTCATCTGCTCAACGTGGTGACGCGAAGCAATCTCAGGTACCACGCCGCCAAAACGCTTATGACTCTCAATCTGTGAAGCAACTACATTTGATACAATGTCCGTTCCATTTCTTACAACAGATGCAGCAGTCTCATCACAGCTCGTCTCAATCCCTAAAATCAACGTTTCACTGCTCATTTAACTTCACCCACATGACTAATGCATCCTCTCCATTATCTGAATAATAATTTTTCCTGATCCCGCCTCTAGAAAAACCAAGCTTTTCATAAAGCGACTGGGCGATATTGTTACTGACTCTGACTTCAAGCGTCATCATCGTGACCCCTTCATTGCGCAGCATATCCATTACTTTCACCATCAGCTTCTCGCCTAGCTTCCTACCCCTAAGCTCAGGTACAACCGCCACATTCGTAATATGCGCCTCATCCATCACAAGCCACAGCCCGCAATAGCCGGCAACCGTACCGTCCACCTCAAGCAGCAGATACTTCGCAAACTGATTAATCGTCATCTCATTTTCAAATGCTTCACGGCTCCAGGGCGCACTGAATGAAGCCTCCTCAACCGCAAGCACAGCATCAATATCCCCATAGGTCATCCAGCGAAAGCGGATCTCATCCATTCTTCTTTTCCTGCTCTTTCAGCCAATTTGCCTCCGCTTCTGCAAGACGAATATAGTTCGGTACAAACCCATGCGCGTCCTCATCAGGCAGCCCTTCAGCATGTTTCGCCATTACAGCTGCACGCGGATAAGCCTCATCACCTGATACACGGTAAGCACGCTCACCAAGCACCGACTGAATGTCTTCCCAAAACACATCCACATCAGCACCCGAGAACAAAACCTTCTCTTCACGCTCAGCTAAATGTGCGAGCCATTCACTCATCGCCAGATTGCGATCCTCTAAAAGCGTCTGCCAGCCATCCCGATACTCATAAAGCCCGGTATACACATTACCTCTTCTCGCATTCATCAGTGGCACAACAACCCCATCATAATACTTTCCAGGCCATGCAAGACTAAGCAGACTTGATACTCCTACAATCGGAATCTTCAAAGACCACGCAAGTGTCTTCGCAAGCGTAACCCCAATCCTTACACCCGTATAAGATCCGGGACCCTTTGCCACAACAATCCGGTCAAGTGAAGCAGGTGCCACATCAAGCGACGCAAGCAATTCCTCCACCGCACTCATCGCCTGCAGCGAATGATTTCTCTTTATATTAATCAGTTTCTCACCCATCACTGCCCCGTCCTTCATGACAGCAAGCGACAGCGGCTGATTCGACGTATCAATTGCAAGTACAATCATCCTAAAATCTCCTCACATAATGATTCATAACGCTCGCCCCTCGGCACAAGCTCAAACCTTCTCGACGCCTCACCTATATAATAAATGAACATCTCGAGCCTCTCCTCGGGCAGCTGATCCGCAATCAAATGCGCCCACTCAACCACACAAACGCCCTCACCATTAAAATACTCATCAAACCCAAGGTCCTCAAACTCATCCTCCACACGATACACATCCATATGGTAAAGCGGCAGTCTCCCCGGGTATTCCTTCATAATTGTAAATGTCGGGCTATTCACCGTCCGCTTAATTTCAAGACCTTTTGCGAGTCCTTTTGTAAATGTGGTCTTCCCCGCACCCAGGTCACCCTCAAGCGTCAGCACATCTCCCGCTTCTAAAAGAGCACCAAGCTTTTCAGCAAAAGCAGATGTCTCCTCAGAAGAAGAAGATCTCCATTCATATGTTTTCAATCCATTCACCTCGTTGTAAAGTACATTGATTTGGCAGTGTATAACGGAAATGTACTGTTAAAATACAGATTAAGCTGTGGATTGTAGTGGGGACGGAGACTCCTGCGGCATAGGAGGCTCACCGCACGGCCGCGGAAAGCGCAGTCCTCCACGGAAATCAACAGCGTTTTTTAAATTCACTTCTTTATCAATAAAAAAGACTCACCCACTCGGAGTCAGTCTGTCAGTTTCATCTATCATCAATAGTTTACACGAAAAAGGTTCTTCTTTAAACAAAAAAATAACCATGACCAGTGTCATGGAAACTTAAATGGCGGTCCCGACCGGGATCGAACCGGCGATCTCCTGCGTGACAGGCAGGCATGTTAACCGCTACACCACGGGACCAAAGGTAATTGCGGGGGCAGGATTTGAACCTGCGACCTTCGGGTTATGAGCCCGACGAGCTACCGAACTGCTCCACCCCGCGACGATATAAAGCCTAGCGACGTCCTACTCTCACAGGGGGAAACCCCCAACTACCATCGGCGCTGAAGAGCTTAACTTCCGTGTTCGGCATGGGAACGGGTGTGACCTCTTCGCTGTCATCACTAGACTATAAAGGCTCGCGCCTTCAAAACTGGATACGTTCATCAAAGTAAGGAGATTGCCGAGAATCAACCTAGTCCAGTTTCAGCTCCTAGCTTTTCGGCTGCTTCACCCTGCCTGTTTGAGACTGACGTCTCATCCATTCAGGCTTCCACCAGCTCTCAAAGCTGACCAGTCGCTTCCACTTTCTTATATTGGTTAAGTCCTCGATCGATTAGTATTCGTCAGCTGCACATGTCACCATGCTTCCACCTCGAACCTATCTACCTGATCATCTTTCAGGGATCTTACCACTTGCGTGTGGGAAATCTCATCTTGAGGGGGGCTTCATGCTTAGATGCTTTCAGCACTTATCCCGTCCGCACATAGCTACCCAGCGATGCCATTGGCATGACAACTGGTACACCAGCGGTGCGTCCATCCCGGTCCTCTCGTACTAAGGACAGCTCCTCTCAAATTTCCTGCGCCCACGACGGATAGGGACCGAACTGTCTCACGACGTTCTGAACCCAGCTCGCGTACCGCTTTAATGGGCGAACAGCCCAACCCTTGGGACCGACTACAGCCCCAGGATGCGATGAGCCGACATCGAGGTGCCAAACCTCCCCGTCGATGTGGACTCTTGGGGGAGATAAGCCTGTTATCCCCGGGGTAGCTTTTATCCGTTGAGCGATGGCCCTTCCATGCGGAACCACCGGATCACTAAGCCCGTCTTTCGACCCTGCTCGACTTGTAGGTCTCGCAGTCAAGCTCCCTTATGCCTTTACACTCTTCGAATGATTTCCAACCATTCTGAGGGAACCTTTGGGCGCCTCCGTTACTCTTTAGGAGGCGACCGCCCCAGTCAAACTGCCTGCCTGACACTGTCTCCCACCCGGATTACGGGTGCGGGTTAGAAGTTCAACACAGCGGGGGTAGTATCCCACCAATGCCTCCACCGAAGCTGGCGCTCCGGTTTCCAAGGCTCCTACCTATCCTGTACAAGCTGTGCCAAAATTCAATATCAGGCTGCAGTAAAGCTCCACGGGGTCTTTCCGTCCTGTCGCGGGTAACCTGCATCTTCACAGGTACTATAATTTCACCGAGTCTCTCGTTGAGACAGTGCCCAGATCGTTGCACCTTTCGTGCGGGTCGGAACTTACCCGACAAGGAATTTCGCTACCTTAGGACCGTTATAGTTACGGCCGCCGTTTACTGGGGCTTCAATTCGCACCTTCGCTTGCGCTAAGCACTCCTCTTAACCTTCCAGCACCGGGCAGGTGTCAGCCCCTATACTTCACCTTACGGTTTCGCAGAGACCTGTGTTTTTGCTAAACAGTCGCCTGGGCCTATTCACTGCGGCTCTCTCGGGCTTGCACCCTAATAGAGCACCCCTTCTCCCGAAGTTACGGGGTCATTTTGCCGAGTTCCTTAACGAGAGTTCACTCGCTCACCTTAGGATTCTCTCCTCGCCTACCTGTGTCGGTTTGCGGTACGGGCACCTTGCATCTCGCTAGAGGCTTTTCTTGGCAGTGTGGAATCAAAGACTTCGGTACTAATTTCCCTCGTCATCACAGCTCAGCTTACGCGGAAACGGGATTTGCCTCATTTCCTGCCTAACTGCTTAAACACGCGCAACCAACGGCGTGCTCTCCTATCCTCCTGCGTCCCCCCATTACTCAAACGATGTGTTGGTGGTACAGGAATATCAACCTGTTGTCCATCGCCTACGCCTATCGGCCTCGGCTTAGGTCCCGACTAACCCTGAGCGGACGAGCCTTCCTCAGGAAACCTTAGGCATTCGGTGGAAGAGATTCTCACTCTTCTTTCGCTACTCATACCGGCATTCTCACTTCTAAGTACTCCACCAGTCCTTCCGGTCTGACTTCACAGCGCTTAGAACGCTCTCCTACCACGAATCTCATAGAGATTCATCCACAGCTTCGGTGAATCGTTTAGCCCCGGTACATTTTCGGCGCAGGGTCACTCGACCAGTGAGCTATTACGCACTCTTTAAATGGTGGCTGCTTCTAAGCCAACATCCTGGTTGTCTAAGCAACCCCACATCCTTTTCCACTTAACGATTACTTGGGGACCTTAGCTGGTGGTCTGG
>NZ_CP085252.1:190000-715000 GCF_044789845.1 Jeotgalibacillus malaysiensis | reverse complement strand
AGTCTTGATGATGGTCCCAAGGTGAGCAATATAATTAAAAGTAATACCCAGTGTTGCTACGGCGGCTGCAATAGCAATGATATAAAAAGCCATTATATTTCCTCCAATTTAGTTTGTCTGTTGTGCAGGTGGCAGCATAGTTAGTGCGATTCTGCCTTTTTTTGCATCGACCTGTTCGATCCACACAGTTACTACGTCACCAAGTGAAACGACATCAAGCGGATGCTTCACAAATCCTTTTTTCAGTTTGGAAATATGAACGAGCCCGTCCTGTTTGACACCGATGTCTACGAACGCACCGAAGTCGACTACGTTTCGCACAGTTCCCTGCAGCTCCATGCCAGGCTTCAGGTCTTCCATTTTTAACACATCTTTTTTCAGGATCGGTTTATCGAGCTCATCACGTGGGTCACGTCCCGGACGGATCAGCGCTTCAATAATATCTTTCATTGTATGAATGCCGATGTCTGTATTTGCTGACCACTGCTCAGGTGTTTTCTGGATGATCGCCTGCTTCAGCTCTTCTGAACCGATGGCATTCAGGTCAAAGCCAACCTGTTTAATCATCTTTTCTACATCCTGATAGTTTTCAGGATGAATGGCTGTCCGATCGAGCGGGTTTTCACCTTCTGCAATACGAAGGAAGCCGATACACTGTTCATAGGTTTTCGCACCGAGACGCGGGATTTTCTTCAGCTGCTTGCGGTTGCTGAACTTCCCTGCTTCATCGCGTGCTTTTACGATATTCTGCGCAACGGTTTTTGACAGCCCCGCTACGTATTGAAGCAGTGATGATGAAGCGGTGTTTACATTCACACCGACTTTATTTACGGCTGTTTCTACAACGAATGTCAGTGATTCATTCAGCTTCTTCTGTGAAACGTCATGCTGATACTGTCCGACACCGACTGATTTTGGATCGATTTTTACAAGCTCAGCCAGCGGATCCTGAAGGCGTCTCGCAATTGATACTGCACTTCTTTCCTCTACCTGGAGATCCGGGAATTCTTCACGGGCGATATCAGATGCTGAATACACACTCGCCCCCGCTTCATTGACGATCAGGTAATATACTTCCTGGTCAATTTCCTGCAGCTGGTTCGCGACGAATTGTTCCGTTTCGCGTGAAGCCGTCCCGTTTCCGATCGCAACAAGCTCAATGCCGAAGTCTTTAACGACTTTTTTAAACGTCGAGGCAGCTTTGGAAGGATCTTTTGTTGTGTGCGGATAGATCACACCGATATAAAGCATCTTTCCGGTTTCATCAACGACTGCAAGCTTACAGCCGGTACGGTAAGCAGGGTCAACGCCGAGCACTTTTTTGCCTTTTAACGGTGCCTGAAGCAACAGATTTTTCAGATTTTCTGAGAAAATATGGATTGCCTGATTTTCTGCTTTCTCTGTCAGTTCATTTCTGATTTCTCTTTCAATAGAAGGAAGAATCAGTCGCTTATAGCTGTCTTCGATCGCTTCTGATACCTGCTCTGCTGATACAGACTGCGGGTATTTCACATGCTTACGCTTTAATTCTGACAGGATTCTCTCCTGGTCAGGCTGAATGGATACGCGCAGCACGTCTTCCTTTTCACCACGGTTCAGTGCGAGTGTACGGTGGGGAACAATTTTAGAAACGGGCTCTTCATACTCGTAGTACATTTCGAAGATTCCTTTTTCATCAAGCTCTGCTTTTTTAACAGCAGAAGTGATTTTACCGTTTCTGAATGTCTGATTTCTTATGTACTCCCGGATCTTCGCATCATCTGCAAGCATCTCAGCGATGATATCTCGTGCACCGGCCAAGGCTTCTTCTATATTTGGCACTTCCTTTTCCTCCGAGACGAATTCAGATGCTTTCGCTTCAACGTCTCCGTTTCTCGGGAAGGATAACAGCCAGGTTGCGAGTGGCTCAAGCCCTTTTTCCTTGGCTTTTGTCGCACGCGTTCTTCTTTTTTGTTTATATGGACGGTAGAGGTCTTCTACTGCCTGCAGTTTATCTGCTTTTATGATGGATTGCTTTAATTCATCGGTCAGCTTGCCCTGGTCTTCAATCAGGCGAAGCACTTCTTCTTTTCTTGTTTCAAGGTTTTGAAGGTAAGCCCAGCTGTCCGCGATATTTTTGATCTGGACTTCATCAAGCGCACCTGTCATTTCTTTTCTGTATCGTGCAATAAAAGGCACTGTGTTCCCTTCATCTAAAAGCTGTATGACTTTCTCAACTTTTGCGGCATCAATTGAGATGTTTGCTGCCAGACGGGTGATCTGTTGTTTATGCTGTTCCATCCGATTCACTGCCTTTCTATTAATCAGTTCCGGGATTAATTGTACCACATGGTGAACTGGTGATCATTTTCCATACAAAAAATCCTTGTTAAACCTGGTTGCTGATTTTCGCTCCAGGGGGGACTTCGCGTTCAGGTGGTGAGCCCGCATGCTTCCTTCGCCTATGCCTCACACGCCCCTTCCGCTACAATCACCAGCTATGCAGGAACAACTATGAACTTTGATAAAACAAATAAAAAAAGAAGACTCCTTTTAAGGTAGCCTCCCAATAATAAACGTTGTATCGTCACTATCTGACACAATTGAGTCCAGATAGGTTGAAATATAGTCAATTGAACGTCCTGACTGTAGCAGCGGTCGTACACGTGTAATTTGAAGTCCATCTGAATGAATGAGAAAAGATGCGCCTTCTTCATACTGAAAGCTTTGCGTCTTATACTGCTGTGGCCTGCCGGAAAGATAACCGGTTACTGGCAGCGGATAAGTCAGTTTGCCTTGTTCTGAGTAAAAATAAAAGCGGATATTTCCAACACAGCTGTATGTAACTGTTTTGGCTGCGTAGTCGATTTTGACAATCGCTACTGCTGCACCTCTTTTTTTCGCAACAGACTGATTGGCTCTTTCCATCAGCTGATCTACATCTTCATCCAAATTTTCTTCAACTGCAGCGCACACTGCCTGGGAAGCTTCATGGGCGTATTTCCCGCTTCCAAGACCGTCTGCGACTACACAGATGAAATAGTCGTCAGTTGCAGTAAAAAAATAGCTGTCACCGCAATCCTGCCGTCCACTTTTTGCATACTGTCCAGCGTGTACTGTTACTAAACTGTGGTCAAGTACTTCTATCAAGTAAATTCACCATTATGTGAGTTTTCTTCCTGGATCGCATCACGCAGTTTTTTGATTGCTCTTCTCTGCAGCCTGGACACATGCATTTGAGAAATACCGAGCATATCACCCGCGTCTTTTTGACTCATATTTTCAAGATACGTATATTGTATAATCTGCTTTTCTCTATCACTCAGCACATGCAGGACTTTTTCAAGTACCATCCGCTGATCGGTTTTTTCGTAGTTATCATCCATGCTGCCGACAATATCAAGCAGTGTAACTGTGCTGCCGTCAGAGTCAGCTTCAATTGAATGATCAACTGACAGCGCCTGATAGCTTTTTCCCATTTCCATCGCTTCTAGAATTTCTTCTTCAGAAACCTCAAGATGCATGGCAATCTCACTGACTTTCGGAGAACGCTGAAGGTCAGTTGTGAGTTCTTCGACTGTTGCTTTAATTTTCGGACCAAGCTCCTTGATGCGTCTTGGCACATGTACACTCCACGTCTTGTCGCGTAAGAATCGTTTGATCTCACCAATAATCGTTGGAATGGCAAAAGCCTCAAAGCTTTTCCCAAAAGTGTCATCGTAACGTCTGATCGCACCAAGCAGTCCAATCATGCCCACTTGTGCAATATCCTCGTGATATGACTTTCCTTTTGAGTATTTTCTCGCAATGGATTCAACAAGATTTTTGTAATGAACGACGAGCTTGTGCTGTGCGTCTTCATCCTGTGTTTCCTGATAGGCTTTGATCCACTCGAGTACCTCGTCTTTGCTCGGCTGGTTAGGTTGAGACAGTTTCCGCATCCCTCTCCACCTGCTCTTCCTCAATGTACTTTGTCATGAAGACCGTTACACCCTCTTTTTGACTGATCTTCACATCATCCATCAGGCTTTCGATCAGGTAAAGACCAAGCCCCCCTTCACGGAGCATGTCAGCCTGTGAACCCTCATTGTAAGGTCCAACTTCTTCTTTTACTTTGATAAAATCAAAGCTTGAGCCATGGTCTGCCACAATTACTTCAAGGCGATCTTCATACAGCGCGAACCCGACAACGATTTCACCTTCATCGTTTTCTTTATAAGCGTGCTGCACTGCGTTTGTGATCGCTTCACTTGTAGCAATTTTAAGATCTTCAATGTCGTCATATGTGAAACCCATTCGGCTTGCAACACCGGAGATTGTCAGACGGATCACACCTACATACTGGGCTTTGGCGGGAATTTTCATTTCGATATAATCAAATGGTTTCATCATTCCATTCCACCTTTTACTTCGGGATTAATATCCATGATGTCTGCAAGTCCTGTGATGTCAAAAAGGCGCTTCAGGCGATCTGAAAGACCGACAAGCTGAAGGTGTCCACCGTTTGCTTTAATCCCTTTGAACAATCCTACAAATACACCAATACCCGTACTGTCCATATAACTTACTTCTGAAAGGTCAGCGACCACTTTCATATTATCCTGCTTTGAAAGCGGCTCCGTTTTTTCTCTCAGGACAGGTGCAGTATAAGCATCGATTTCACCGGCAATTTCAAGTTTCGCAAATTCTTCTGTCTGCTCTGTTATATCAACTTTTATATTCATGTTAGTTCCACCTTTTTATCTAGTGTCCAGATTCGGCAAATACCGAAAAATTTCTCAGAATCTCCGTAAGACGTACTTGTAAACTACCCTAACTTCAAACGATTAAACTTGATTCACAAAAAACTATTTCGTTCTTTTTAAAATAATGATAGTGAAATCATCTCTTAATTGAAAGTGTTGAAGGCGTTCCAGGTCACGGAATATCTTATTGACGATTTCCTGTGGCGGGAGTTCAATGTATTCGTTTATATAGGAGATTAGCGTTTCACGTTCAATAAACCCTTCATCAGTCCGGCACTCTGTCACTCCGTCTGACATCAGGATGACCATATCTCCTATTTCTACAGCCTGTTCATAGCGCTTGTACTTTGCATTTTTATCCACACCAAGAAGCAGACCTCTGGCTTCGAGGTCCAGGAATTCTTTGTCTTTATGGCGGTAGAAGAATCCAGGCTCATGACCTGCTGAAGCAAAATGAAGAATATTGCTGCGCAGCTCATACATGCCGTAAAACATCGTGATGAACATAGAATCGTCTACGTTTTGTTCGACTACCCTGTTGAGACTTTCAAGTACAGCGCTCGGATCCTTCCTGTATTCAGGCAGGCTGTCCATCGCATACTTGATCATGGACATACATAATGCTGCAGGGATCCCTTTACCGATTACGTCAGCAATTGCGACATTTACAGAATGGTCTCCGTCATGAACAAAGTGATAGTAGTCTCCGTTCATCTGCTTTGCAGGAACACTCAGCGCACCAATTTCAAGACCGTCTACTGTCGGAACCGAAGTACCAAGCAGTGTATCCTGAACATTAGAGGCAATTTCCATCTCATTCTTTAATTCTTTCTGAGTGTCCAGTAAACTCTGATGTTCTCTGAAAGCGAATCCGTATGCTGTCATGACTTCAAGAAGAATATCAAAAGAATGCCAGACTTCCGCTGAGAGGTCAGGCATTAGCTGCTGCATAGCACTTTTTTGAATGTTAATGATTTCCTCCGGCGGCACTTTTTTCTCAAGGGCAGTCCGGCTGAATTGCTGAGCAGCATACAAAGCCTGCTCAGACTGGTTGTTCATATATTCCTGTAAAATTTTACTGTATTGCGCTTCAAGCGTTTCCTGTTTATTCATTCGTCAAATGCCCCTCCTATCGGAGCCATTTCGTCGCGCGGATGTCTGTACCCTCACCTGGGTTAGAATCAATGTTAAAATCATCCATTAATCTTCTTACACCCGGCAGGCCGGCACCCAGACCCCCTGAAGTTGAAAAACCGTCTTCCATTACTTTTCTGATATCCGGAATACCTGGACCTTTATCCAGTGCAATAATCCTAAGCCCTGCTTTACCATTTTCATTCAGCCGGTCGATACATAACTGACCTTCTCCTGCATAGAGGTAAATATTTCGGGCAAGCTCACTGATGGCTGTTGTAATTCTAGCCTGATCCACAGTTCCAAATCCCAGCTCTTTGGCTACATTTCTACCGAGCTGACGTGCAGCTACTATATCCCACTCATTCAGAATGGATACACAGGATTGGATTTCCATATGGTCAGTCCCCCAATTCCTGTTGAAGTTTCTCTAAACCTTTTTCCAGATCAAGTGCCGTCATCACGTCATCAAGTCTGATCCCAAGCTCGATCAGTGTAATGGCAACTGCCGGCTGGATTCCAGTGATGACAACTTTTGCACCCATAAGTCTGGACATATTAATCACATCACCAAGCACCTTTGCGATAAATGAGTCGATAAAATCAATTGATGTAATATCAATCACAACTCCGCGCGCATTGGTTTCATGAATTCTTTTCAGTAAATCTTCCTGAAATTCAAGGGCAGTCTGATCATCCAGCTCCCATTGAATCGAAATTAAAAGGCAATCGTTTAGTTTTAAAATAGGAATTCTCACTGTTTACCCCTCCAATTCCACTATTTTTCTGCCTGTCATCTCAAGCGCAAGCTCTACACCTTTTTTCATCGTACTTGTCGTGATAAAACGTTCCAGATCAATTCCCAGATTTACAATCGTCTGGGCAATCTCAGGACGGATTCCTACAAGCATGCATTTTGCTCCGACTAGATGAACTGCTTCTGCCGCCTGAATAATATGATGAGCAACCATTGTATCGACAACCGGTACGCCTGTAATGTCTATCAGCACGACCTCAGCACGGTGGCTGACTACTCCGTCAAGCAGATTTTCCATTACAAGTCTTGCCCGTTCTGTATCAATTGTGCCCACAAGCGGCATGACAGAAATCTGATCAACAACCGGGATCAGCGGTGCTGACAGTTCCTGAAGCGCCATTTTCTGTAGTGATACTGTTTTCTCCCATGTTTCAGCGTAAGTCTGGATAATTTCATTCGATACTGGTGTCATCCATTTATCGAGCAGCTCCAGATAGTCGCCTTCATTCTCTTTATCTATACTTCCATATTGGACTAAGTTTTCCTGCACGGTATGTACAAATTCTCTCAATCCTTTTACAACAAGTGCAACCGGCCAGCCTAATCTGACTACTTTATCAGAAAAGTGTCTGAGCATTTCCTTGTATTCTTTCTCTTTATCTTTCAGGTTCAGCAGGATAATATCGAACAATTCACTGCTGGTTGTTTCAAAAATATGCTGGGGCATGACGTCGATGATGCGTGAATCCGCGTCATTGATCAGCCTTTCTTTCCAGATGTGTTCAAGCTCTTCGCGGTGCTCTTCTATATGCCTGGTAATCTTGTTATACAAAAAATTCACCTCTAACCTATCATTCTGTTTTTGTACTTGCGTTCTATTTTTTTCGTACTTGTGTTCTATTATAGAGGAGTAAGGCGCAATGGTCTATTCATAAGAAAAAACGCTCCATCAAGAGCGTTTTCCACATTAGAGGTCTACCAAGCCGAGGCTGATCTGAAGCGCCTCGTCTACCTTTTCCATCGTCTCGTCATCCAGATGGGTTATTTTGTCTGTTAGTCGTTGTTTGTCTAAGGTTCTGATCTGTTCCAGCAAAATAACTGAATCACGTTCAAAGCCATTACGCTTTGAGCTGATTTCAACGTGGGTAGGGAGCTTAGCTTTTTGAATTTGTGCTGTTATTGCTGCGACCACTACTGTGGGACTAAACCGATTTCCGATGTCGTTTTGGATGATGAGAACGGGGCGGACTCCACCTTGCTCTGAACCGACAACGGGAGATAGGTCAGCAAAAAATACGTCTCCACGCTTCACTATCAAAGCGTTATCCTCCACTTACCAATCGTTCAATGGTATGGTCTGCTTCGTACTCTGCCTGAAGTGCTTCCGAAGCCATTGACAAGTTGATCTTCGCCATTTCCATATAGCCCCGGCGCATCGCATCTTGAGTTTGTTTCCGGCGTCTGTCACGGACATAAGCTTTTGTTGCGCGATAAATACAATCACTGCAGCTTAATTCTTCCTGTTCGGCAAACGCTTCCAGTTCTGTGAGCAGTTGCTTTGGTAATCGTACCAAGATTTCTGATGTTGCGCTGGATTCCGACACAAACTACACCTCCACCATCATATACATACCTATTTTTTGTGAAACAATTATTCTTTTGTTCATTCATCATTCAAGTCCATGTTTATATTAACACTAAAAGAGGAACATGGAAAGGTACTCTCGGAAAATATCTGACAATTCTTTGCAAAAATGATTACTTCAGATGATTAAAGACTTTTCCAATTACACCATTTTTCCTATACATTCTGGGTACTCTTGCAGTGAACAGACAGGCAGATTCGTAATGAATCGTACCATTATGCGCTGCGATGTCATCAAGCAGGATCCGGTCACCTGAGCCTTCTCCAACAAGTGTGACGACAGTCCCTTCCTCCATTTCAAACGGAAGCCGGATCATACACTGGTCCATGCAGACCCGACCGACAATTTCAGCCCTATGTTCTCCTGCAAGCACCTCAAAGCCCTGCATCTGCCTGATCCATCCATCAGCATAGCCAATCGGAAGCGTGGCAATCCATTCATCCTGCTCTGCAGTATACGTTGCCCCGTAGCTGACCTTTTCTCCCTGCTTCAGCTTTTTTACCTGAACCATTTTTGTATAGAGAGATAATGCCGGCTTCAGTGGCGCAGGCATCTCACTGCGGATATCGCCAGAAGGGACGAGCCCGTACATCGAAATACCGAAGCGTACTGCATTAAAAGCGGAATTGTCCCTCAGAAATGCGCCCGCACTGTTGGAAGCGTGAATCATCTCCGGCTTTTTCTTAAAAGCATTCAGGAACTTAAAAAAACGTTCATGCTGCTGATCAGCATACGTGCGGTCCGGCTCGTCCGCTGTAGCAAAGTGGGTAAAGACACCCTCAATGTGCAGGTGTTTGTCATCAAAAGCAATCACTTCTGCTTCTTTAACCTCCTGCGGATCGGTAAAGCCGAGACGGCCCATACCCGTATCTATTTTCAAATGAATGTTCAGAGTATCATTAAGAAATTCCCGTGCTGACCTGATCCAGTCTGCCGAGAACACTGTCAGACGGATCCCATGCGCTGCAGCAAGGCCTGCATCGTCAGGGCGTGTGGCACCAAGCACCAGAATTGGAGCGGTAAAGCCGTGCTTTCTCAGAAAAAGTGCTTCATCCAAAAATGCAACTGCCAGCCATTCCGCTCCACCTTCAAGTGCTGCTTCGGCTACTTCAAGGTAGCCATGTCCATAAGCATTGGCTTTTACAACCGCCATAATCACTGTGTCCTGCTCCAGCTGTATTGATAGCTGACTGATATTATATTGAATCGCATCAAGATCTACTTCAATCCATGTATCACGGTGAAATTCATTCATCATCATCTGGCACCTTCTCTTGTCACAGGATGTCCTCCTGTTTTGGATGCCGTTATTTTATCATAGACCCTTGAACTGAGCGAGCGACTTCGAGCATTTCCTCTTGCGTCAGGTCATGTGAAGCGAGCAGATAACTCACCCCATTATACGTCCACTCAAGCGAATTCTCAGTCATCGCACCGACTGCAAACCCGAGATCCGCCATTTCCCCGGTCGCGTCAGTTGTCGTCAGCATCACAGGCGCCGCATCAAGCTTTTCCTGGATAATCGTATAATTTTTTGCCCCTTCATATGTGAGGATCATCCGGCTTCCGTTATCTGTTTTGACTTCCTTTTCCTCTTTTAATGCTGTCCCTTCAATCTCAGCTGTCGGGTATAAAACTGCCCAATCCTCTGTTTCCTCACCGTCACCTGACACCGGCATTTCAAGCTGCGCACTCATCATATTTTTCTCAAGGTTAAAGTCACTCTTTTCAAATGTTGCCTCATAATCCACTTCGCTGAAGCTCAGCTCAATCTTCACATTCCCTTCTCCATCCTTCACCTTTACATCAGTCGGTGCGAGGGTTTTCTTATCAAATGTCACCTGCTGGAGCGGGAACATATGCTGATGCTTGTACCTTGTTTTCGTATCAAATACATATTGTCCATCTTTTTCAGTAAATACTGCTTCCTTGTCCTCCTGAATATCCTTCACAAGCGATTCCGCTAAATATGCCTGGCTGCCATTTGAAGGCCAGTCACTCTGGAAACGGAAGCTCTTATTCAGCGCAGGCGTCAGGACAAATACACCCTCATCATTTCTGATAATCATCTGGCTTTGCTTATCTTCAGCATGTTTCAGATGCACTCTGTAAAAGTGTGGCTTCATATGCCATACTTCCACGTCATACTCCTGTGGTGTCTCACCAGTGCTAAAGACCATCTTTGCCTTTGCTTTATAGCTTTCTGCCTTCTCCACCTTGTCCATTAAATCCTGAGCCGCTTCCTCCCTCGTTTTCTCACCGCACGCAGCTAACAGCATCACTAAAAAGACCGTTATCAAACAGAGAGCGATTTTCTTCATGGTTTCCTCCCCTTCACTCATTAAGCGTCGTTGCGAATGCACTTTAAGTGTATGAGGTTGAGTGAGCTTGTATGACTTAGAAAAGCGCCAGTTTACGTTTTTAGATGCGCGGACATAGCGCTCGATTGGCGTGGGATGGCGCGCGCGTTCGAATCATTTAAAAGATGATGGAATTAAGTCAGAAGGTGATAGATATATTGCCGGAGGTGCCGTTAAAATCGACGTGCAGAGCCTTTGACGAAGAAAAAAATAAAAGGTGTACCAATTTATTAAAGAGGTGATAGATATATTGTAAAAGGTAATGTAAAAAAATAACGTCATACTCCGCGACCATTTCCATATTGTGCTCCCGGGCCTTCCCCCGGGACTATATGCACTTAGGTCAAAGGCTTTAAATCTTTTGTTACCCAAGTGCATTAAGAGGATTAGATTTCCCAAACCCTTAAAGCTAAAACCGCCCCAAAACAAAAACAGACGCCCCATCTAAGCGTCTGCCTTCTCCACCACCACCTGTGCGGCGGCATATTCTTTTGTATGGGTAATGCTTACATGTACTTTATATTCCGGGTGGCTGATAAAAGGCCGTCCGGATGGCTCTTTTACAATTTCGATATCCTGAAATGACAGTTCGCGCCCAATACCGCAGCCGATTGCTTTTGCGTAGGCCTCTTTTACAGCAAAGCGCCCTGAGAGAAATTCAATTTTCCGCTTCACACCCAGCTCATTAAATTGCTTGAGCTCCATTTCTGTCAGCACACGCCGGGCGATTTTCGGCTGCCTGTCTAAAAGTGTGGCGATCCGTTCAATTTCTACGATATCCAAGCCGATTCCATGAATCATCTGCGTCACCTTTTTCGTATAGAATCCTGTATGATAGAAATAATCAGTTACAGGGAGGATTTCATTTGTTTTTACGTACTGAAAGCTTATCACAGTTTATCAGGTTTTACCCTGTCGTATCAGTGTTAATTTTAATACATGCGCTTGTATTTATTGCGACTTCAATTCCGGGTGGGCTTGGCAATCAGGTACTTTTTACGCTGGCCGGAATTAATGGTTTGATCTCTGAGGGTGAGTATTACCGTCTGGTTACACCGATTTTTGCGCACGCAGATTTGTTTCACGTGTTGTTTAATACATTTTCACTTGTGCTATTTGCCCCGGCGCTTGAGCGTTTGCTGGGCTCGGTTCAGTTTATTGTGGTATATATGCTTGCAGGGATTATTGCAAACGTAGCAACGTGGGTGCTGCAGCCACCGTTTTACTCTTCAGTCGGCGCAAGTGGTGCGATCTTCGGATTATTCGGTCTGTATGCTGCAATCTGGCTTATTTATAAACAGGGCGCTCCGATGGAAATCAGACAGGTAATGGTGCCGATCATTGTGATTAGTGTTGTCATGACATTCTTTAGTTCAAACATTAACGTGACCGCGCATATTGCAGGACTGATTGCAGGAATCTTTATCGGTCTCTTCATTTTCCAGCAGCGCCGTCGAGAATAGAAAAATACCTGGAGCATTAATGCTCCAGGTATTTTTCTATGGCGTATTAGTATCAGGCACAAGGCCCGGTTCGTGCACCTTTTTTACTTCCGCTTCAGGGCTGTACCAGTCCATCATCAGGTCTGCATCTTCTTTTGCGATGTGCGCAATGCTGCTGTGACTGCCGCTTGTGTAGGATTTGATCGTTGAATGTATTGTAGCAACGTCCCCTTTTCGCTGGAAGATTGTCTGTGTCCATTCAAGTGACTGGACGCGTTTCTTTTTCATGTAAACGATCTGTTTGCTGATACCGCGGAATTTCAGGGTCAGCTGGTCACGCGATGCGCTCCAGCCGGCTGTCTTATACTGCCACCATCCTAATATCACGGCAAGCGGAATCAGGACCAGTGAAGCCAGACCAAGCGGGAAAAAGAAATAGGATACCGGTCCAATGATCACCAGTGAAAACAGCATTTTCCAGAAAATATAGCGTTTTAATGCGCGCTTTGGCACGCCTGTAAATTCTGTTTTCCAGTGATAATCAGGTAAAATCTGATTCAGGATCGCATACGTTTCTTTTTCACGGATCATCGGCAGAAGACGGATTGCGTTTGAATCCTTTTCAAGTACTGAACCGCCCGCACTTTCGATTGTGACGGATGTGTACCCGAATGGTTCTCTCATGACGTTTTGATCAAAGGTGATCCCCTGAATTCTTTTCAGTGGCACGGTTGTCTGCTTCTTCTCAAGCAGTCCCCGGGTAATGACGATATCCTTATCAACGAGCTTGACCGTAAAATGGGCATAGCGCAGGAATGTCAGACCGACTGCAATCACCCATGCAACGAAGAACACAAGCACGGCAACAATTCCTGCGAGAAGGAAGCCAGCTTCTACAAAGTCAATGAGCTCTGCAAATACTGCTTCAAATGGAATAATTTCGCCAAATTGTGAGAGGAAGATGAGAATACCACCAATCACGACCCCTGCTCCGCCGGATGTCGTCGCCATAACGAGCAGGTCTTTCGGGCTCATTTTGTAGAGAATATGCTCTTTTGGCTCCTGCTCAACAAATTCTTCGCCCTCTACCAGTTCTGACTGTTCTTCCTTCAGCTTCTTTTTAGCAGCTGAGATGATCCGGTTCAGTTCATCTGCTTCCTGCTTTGTAATCGCAGTCAGCTCAGCTTCTGAATCCAGATTTGATGAACTGCCGGCTGTTTCCACCTTGATTTTAACCAGTTTCAGCGGACGGTGTAAAATGCCTTCCGTGTAATTAAGGCTTTGAATCCGCTCAAAGGGAATGTAGCGTTTTTTCTTTACAAAAAGGCCCTGCTCAATTCTGAGCTCTCCCTCTTCAATCCAGTATTTAAACCTCCACCATTTGATGACACCGAGGAATAAAAATAGAATGATCATCGCACCCATGATGAAAAATGGCAGATAATCCAGAATCGATTCAGCTTCCCCCCGATTTAAAAAGACTAAAATTAAAATGGGAATAAAAGCTTCTTTCAGTGTTTTCAGTGCATTTAGTACAGTGGTAATTGGATGCAGGCGTTTTTCCTCAGACATCGTCCTCAGCCACCCTTGCTAAAGCAGATATCGAATCCCTCAGCTGGTCCGCCTCATCGATATCAAGCGCCGGAATCTGATGCAGTGTCGCTGCAGTTGAAATGCTGATCGTTGCCAGTCTATACTTTCTCAGGATCGGCCCCTGCTCTGTATCAACGTGCTGCACGCGGACCATCGGCACAAGCGTACGTGTCACCACAAAAATCCCGTGTTGCAGCTCAATTTCCTCTTCCCTTACTTCATAGCGCCAGCGCTTCCACTTCAGCGTCGGCAGTACAAAAACAAATAATATAATTTCAAGTACTAATGCAGCCGCTGCGCCGACGATGAACCATACTGACCAGTCGAAGATCAGAGCAAGTGCAGTAACACCAGCACCTGCAAGCAGTGTAAAAGCTGCAGATATCCAGCCATATAATCTCCAGACGGTTAATGCCCGTTCTGAAATTCTCATTTTAGGCTCCTGTCTCCCCATCGTATTCTCTCCTATCTAATGTCTCTTATGTACCTACTCTATCATACGAACCTCCCTGGACATATGTTTCAAAAGTTTTCACAGTAAATTTTTGAAAAAGTGAAACTTTTTATGGAAATATTCTGTATAGTAGACATGTAAATATTGTAAGGGGGATCTATATGAACCGGGAATTTCACGAAGGAAATATGATGTGGATTGTACTTAGTGTAATTACATTGATATCTGCAATTATTTTTGGATTTATCGGACCAAACTTACTCCACTATCTGTTTTTCTCTTATGGGGACATCATTTTGATTCAGACACCGATTATCTCTAACGTGCTGTTTGGCCTCTTTGGCGTTCTGCTGTCTTTGTTTTTCTTCATGATGTACAAAGAGGGAAAAGCATACAAAGCAACGGGCTTTACCGCTTTAATCCTGTCTGGACTGCTTCTCGTAGTAAGCGTGACAAACTATTCAATATTAAGAGAAGAAAAAATTATTCACAACGGACTACTTTCGATTACTTCCACTGAGTATGAATGGAGTGACATTGAGAGTGCGGTCATGCTGAGAGCAAATGATGATGTTGAACATGAGACATTTATATTTAACATGAGTGATGGTGAGGATCTGTCGTTTGTCAGAAATGGGCATATGATCAGCGCTTTTCCGAAAATTGACGGCATGCTGCAGGTGAATGGGGTTAGATATACATCTGAGGAACGTGAATAGAAAAACTGCTCCGGGCGATGTTCCGGGGCAGTTTTTCTATTGCGGTTGGGGAATTTAGCTTTGAAGAATAGTGGTGTGAGGCGTCGGGTGGTGCGTTCAATTACGTGAGGAAGTGATTCAATTATCGTTACCGCTGAACCAATTAATGGTGGTGATGAATCAATTACGGGCGTAAAAATAGGCCATGATTCAATTATTTCTTGGGATGATTTAATTCTTCTGACTGATCAACCAATTAATTATGCCAACGATTCAATTAATTGCTGCGACAGCAAACCGTACCCGTACCTTTGAAAACAGAAAACAGCCCAGGCGATCGCCTGGGCTGTTTTGTGTAAGTTTGGTATACGCTTTTTTACGCTGTCTAGCTTCAGCAGGCAGGGGCTAGCGCGCTTCCTTCAGCTCCTTAAGACAAGTCAACATCAGCTCACTTCGTTCACTGTGTTTCCTTTATCTCAATCCGCTTCAGTCCAGCGCATACGCCCCTAAACGCTTGCTTACGCTTTTCTATCTTGCCCAGCTTCAGCGCCCAACCCCTCGAGTCATAAGCTACACTGAGAAAATGGGAAAGGTCACCCATTTCTCTCAGTGCATCTTATGCTTGTCGGGGTTAAACGGGGCGCTTACGCTTTTCTATCCTTCGCGTGATTGACGCTTTGGCTGGCGCTGACGGCTGTTGTAAGGCTTACCGCCGCCTCCGCCGCTTTTACCGCCACGGTTGCCACCGCGATTACCGAACTTTTTGTCGTCTTTGCGGTATGATTTCTTTTTAGAAGAAAGTGGTCTCTCCGGTGTGATATCGATTGGTGTTTCATCCGGCTCTTTAGTAAGAATCTTAAGAGCAGCAGCGATTAGATCCAATGATTCTTCACCGTCGTTTAATAGCTCACGTGCAAGTACTTTATACTCTTCAAGGTTGTTCTTCTTAAGCGTTTCTTTCAGCTCATCAACGGCAGCGCGCTGAAGACCTTCAAGTGCTTCTGATGAACTTGGTGGACGCATTTGTTCCATCTTCTTCTTCGTTGTTTGTTCAACAACACGAAGGTAGTTCATTTCACGTGGTGTAACGAATGTCATCGCCATACCTTTTTTACCTGCACGGCCTGTACGTCCAATACGGTGAACGTAGCTTTCAGGATCCTGAGGGATATCATAGTTGTATACGTGTGTTACGCCTGAAATATCAAGTCCACGTGCAGCAACGTCTGTCGCAACTAGTACGTCAATACGGCCTTCTTTGAACTTCTTCAGTACGCTCATACGCTTTGCCTGTGTCAGGTCACCGTGAATTCCTTCAGCCATATAGCCGCGGATTTCAAGTGCACGCGCAAGCTCGTCAACGCGACGCTTTGTACGTCCAAATACGATTGCAAGTTCAGGTGACTGAACATTGATCAGACGTGAAAGTACGTCGAACTTCTCACGCTCATGCGCTTTTACGAAGAACTGCTCGATATTTTCAACAGTCATTTCTTTCGCCTGAACTTTTACAACTTCAGGATCTCTCATGAAGCGTTCAGCGATCTTACGGATTGGCCCAGGCATTGTTGCTGAGAACAATAGTGTCTGGCGCGTTTCCGGAACGTTTTTAAGGATTGATTCGATATCATCGATGAAGCCCATGTTCAGCATTTCATCTGCTTCATCAAGAACAAGCGTCTGAACCTGATCAAGCTTCAGCGTGCGGCGGTTAATGTGGTCAAGAAGACGACCAGGCGTACCTACGATAATATGAGGCGCCTTTTTCATTGCGCGAATCTGACGCTGAATGTCCTGTCCACCATATACAGAAAGTACACGCACACGCTTGTCGCTGCCGATTTTGTAAAGCTCTTCAGAAACCTGAATCGCAAGCTCACGCGTTGGTGCGATAATCAGACCCTGAATGCTTTGTGATTTAGTATCCACTTTTTCAAGCATAGGAATACCGAAAGCAGCCGTTTTACCTGTTCCTGTCTGCGCCTGCCCGATAATGTCTTTACCTTCTGCTGATAGTGGAATTGTGCCAGCCTGAATCGGCGTTGCCTCTTCAAATCCCATACGTTTAATTGATTTTTGGATTACTGGACTAATTGGTAGTTCTGAAAAAAGTGTCAAATCCTTCATTCTCCTTTGTTTTGTGAATCATCCATTTCATACACATAGCTAAGATCGCTCAGAAGACTGCGACAGCCTTTATTCGTTGTCCTTAACGGTTAAAATAACTAGGGGCATTTCTTCCCCAAAAAGAAAACTCGGTACGAGGCCGAGTGCGTCAGAGATGCCAATCGTTCAATTGGTCTTTCATGCTGGTTAAAGACAACCATCAAAAATACGCAGGACACATTCGTTCCGTAGCGGAAATTCCGCTTTACGCATTCAAAAGTTGTATCACACTCTTCTTATAAATAAGAGAGCTAATTGCTAATTGTAGCAGATGTCTTACGTATCTTATCATGTCTATTTTCAAAACACAATCATCCATTGTCGGGAACTTTCTCCTGTTTTAAAAAGAAAGCGATCTCATGAAAAAGCTTGTCACAGTCGGACCCATAGCAGATCAGGTGTTTCGACGATTTTGATAAATATAATCTTTTTTGATAAGTCCCGACGCGATCATAGACGAATCTTGCCGCTCTTGGAGGAACGATCCCGTCCATCTGCCCCTGTGCAATGAAAACAGGCACTCGTATTTTCGGAAGCAGCGGCACGACATAGGAGGCCAGCCGCCTGAATTCCGTTGTGGAGCGTATTGGTGTATGAAAAAGCTTATATTTATAATGACCAAACCATTCATTTTCATTCAATCTTCTTCGAACTGTATCTGAAAGCACTGTTTTGAAATCGCTGAAAATCTGTTTAGGATTGATATACAGTGCAGCTGCACTGAGTAACACAAGCTTTTTAACCGGATAATGAATGGTCAGATAAGCTGCAATCAGTCCCCCCATGGAAAAGCCCACGACATAAATTTCATCACAGTACATATATAGTCTCTTCAATTCTTCTTCCGCATACGTAATCCATTCCACTGCATTAGTTTCATGCAGTCTCAGATTTCTGCCGTGTCCTGGCAGTACCGGCACTGAAATAATCCAGTCCGTATGTTCCCTCAAATATCTTGCCAGCGGATTTACTTCATACGCGCCGCCGGTAAATCCGTGAAGCAGCAGGCATCCTGTCTGTCCCATGACTTCCCTCCATTCAAACTACTACGGTTTTTATACCCATAATCATTGGTTTTGAATCTGCATAGAGTGAATGCTGTGTTTCGGCTGGTGAGGTATGTATCTTGCACGTTGACGTAGCGATACACCCGGGTTGAGTGCTGCGTCAGCGGCAGCGAGTGCTCTGTCCGCCATAACGACTGCCGTATCGGCACCAGCGAACGATATCACACCGTCTACAAGCACCAAAAAGCCGCCCCACAGGACGGCTTATCAAGTATGTTATTTAAAAGCCTCAATCACTTTTTCAAGCTCCATTCCGCGTGAGCCCTTCACAAGTACAATGTCACCTTCAGAAAGATGCTTTTTCAATTCTGCTACAAGATCAGCATGCTGGTCGAACCAGTATACAAGCGGGCTTCTTTCAATTGCTTCTTCTGCCAGCCATCTTGAACGCGGACCGAATGTAAGCAGCACAGGGATTTCATTAAAATTGATTTTCTGACCGATTTCACGATGGAATTGTTCTTCATGCTCACCAAGCTCAAGCATATCCCCAAGCACCGCGATTTTCTTCCCTTCTGCATTTGCTTCTTCAAGAAATTGAAGTGCAGCAAGCATGGAAGTCGGGCTCGCATTATAAGCATCATTGATAAATACTTCGCCGTTAGCCCCTTCAACGCGCTCCATTCTCATGGATGTCATTTCAGTCTTAGCAAAACCTTCTTCAATCTCTTCAAGCGTCAGGCCAAGGTGCAGTGCTGTACGGATTGTAGCGAGTCCGTTCAGTACATTGTGTCTGCCAAGGACCGGGATCGATACCCAGGTTTCCTCAGTGCCAAGCTGAACGCGGCTGCCTGCATCATCGATTTCAGTGTTTCTCGGATACAGACCATTCGTGTCTTTATAGCCGTACGATGCGCATTTCAAGCCTTCAGTCTGATCAACCAGGTTCTTTAATAACGGCTCGTCTCCGTAGTAAAACAGGATGCCGTTTTCATTTAATCCAGAGATGATTTCAAACTTCGCTTTAGCGATATTTTCTCTTGAACCGAGGTCCTGAAGATGTGATTCGCCAATATTTGTGATGACTGCAATGTCCGGTGTTGCAATCTGACTCAACAGCTCGATTTCGCCAAATCCACTCATACCCATTTCAAGTACCGCAACGTCAGTCGATTCTTTGATATTAAGCAGCGTTAAAGGCAGACCGAGATTATTGTTAAAGTTACCTTCTGTTTTCTGCACGCTGAATTTAGTGGAAAGAACGCCTGCGATCATATCTTTTGTTGTCGTTTTCCCGTTACTGCCGGTAATGGCTACAACTTTAAAATGATTTTCCTTCCGATAGGCAGCTGCAAGCTTCTGAAGTGCTTTTTCAGGATCATCAACGAGAATAACTGGCAAATCTACCGGTACGTCCGGCACACCTTTTTGCCATAAAGAAGCACCCGCTCCCTTTTCAAAAGCCTGGCGGACATACTTGTGACCATCCGTTCTCTCACCTTTAAACGGTACAAAAAGGTTTCCCGGCTGAATGGTTAATGTATTAATGCTGGCACCTTCAACAACAGCACTCGCAAATTTTTGTGAAGGAGCATCCGTTTCTAAGATGTCAGCAATTTCTTGTAAAGTTTTTTTCATGACTGGCTTCTCCTTAAATTGAAGTTTTTAGTTTCTGTTTATCTTCATAGCGCTCAATGCCAAATTGCACAAGCTTTTCAATCAGCTCAGCATATGGAACGCCAGTATTTTCCCATAGAAGCGGGAACATACTGTAAGGAGTAAATCCTGGCATTGTATTAATTTCATTGATGAAAATTTCATTTTTATCTGTCACGAAGAAATCTGCACGTACCAGTCCTGAGCAATCAACTGTCTGGAATGCAATTTTCGC
This sequence comes from Jeotgalibacillus malaysiensis, assembly GCF_044789845.1. Lineage (NCBI taxonomy): Bacteria > Bacillati > Bacillota > Bacilli > Caryophanales > Caryophanaceae > Jeotgalibacillus > Jeotgalibacillus malaysiensis. The sequence continues at coordinate 695,128 of NZ_CP085252.1, read as the reverse complement.
CATGCGCTGAAGTTCATCAGCCATCCCCTCAGGAAGTTCTGCAGGAATAATCATGACTGAATCTCCGTCGACATACTTGGATTTATAATCATAAAAATCTTTTTTCGCGACAATTTCACCCGGTACTGATACTTCCGGGAAGTCATTGCCGATTACGCCAAGTTCGATCTCACGCGCTTTCACACCCTGCTCAATGACAATTTTACGGTCAAACTGGAATGCCTCTTCAAATCCGGCTTCGAGTTCTGCACGATCTGTACATTTGCTGATACCAACACTTGAACCGAGGTTGGCAGGCTTAATAAAGCAAGGGTAGCCGATTTCATCTTCTGTTTTCACGTAAGCTGCCTCTTTGTCCTGCTCCCACGCTGAGCGGATAAAGGATGTGTAGTCGACCTGCGGCAGGCCTGCGTCTCTGAACAGATTCTTCATAATGACTTTATCCATACCCGCTGATGAAGCGAGCACGCCATTTCCCACATAAGGGACGTTCAACACTTCAAGAAGTCCCTGAACTGTCCCGTCTTCACCGTTTGGTCCGTGCAGCAGTGGAAAGACAATATCATACGTTTCTTCAGGTGCAGATGGTACGTGTGTTAATCCTTCAGCAGGCGATACCTCGGCCTGCTCGCCGAATTGCAGCTGCTTTACGTCTTCGACCGGCGCAGAAAGTGATGGTCCCTTTCTCCACTCACCTTCTTTTGTAATAAATACCGGGTCGATTTCGAATTTTGTTAAATCCAGTGCCTTAATGACGGCTTTGGCTGTCTGAAGTGATACTTCATGTTCTGCAGATTTTCCGCCGAACAGTAAACATAGTTTGGTTTTCATCTATAAAATCCTCCATTTAATTGTTTAATACGGTTATCTATGTAAATCATTTAGTTTAGTGACTTTGTTAAAGTTGGCTGTTGATTTCCGCTTCAGGGAGACGCTTTCCGCGGACGAACGTTCGAGCCTCCTCAGGCAAAAGTGCGCTGCCTTCCGGGGTCTCTCACGATCGTTTTTCCGCAGGAGTCGCCCCCTTACGCTCCAATCAACAGCTGTGCATACACAACAACTGACTTTAACAGAGCGATGTTAAAAATCATACTCCTCCATCTTATCACGTTTTGCGATTTGGGAAATGAGTTTGATGAATCGATTTTTTGTTTTTTTACTATAACAAAAAACCTACTTTTTACGCTGAGACCCCTTCATTAAACAGATAATTCTAAATAATTTTATTATTATTTTTTAAGCTTTTCCCCTTAACAAGCCAGATACATCGCGTTATAATCCTTCTATCAAATACAACTGTACACAACAGGAGGACTTTACGATGAAAAAAATTGGCTTACTTCCCCGTATTGTAATCGCAATTGCACTTGGTGTTGCTGTCGGAAGTATCAGTCCTGAATGGCTGATCAGAGTGGCTGCAACATTTAATGATATTTTCAGCGGGTTCCTGTCATTCGCAATTCCATTAATTATCATTGCATTTATCGCACCAGGTATCGGTGCCATGGGCCGCGGAGCCGGAAAAGCGCTTGGTCTGACTGCCGGAGTTGCTTATGCATCAACGGTTATTGCAGGTCTGGTTGCTTTTTTAAGTGCTACAGTCCTATACCCCATTCTCTTAGGGTCTCAAGCATCACAAGCATTTGAGAATCCTGAAGAAGCATTGCTCGGGGGATACTTCGGTATCGAAATGACACCTGTGATGGGCATTATGTCCGCATTGCTGCTGTCATTTGTGCTTGGAATCGGAATTTCAGCTTTTAAAAACAGCGTCCTGCAAAAAGGACTTGAAGAATTCCGTACAATCATTCAAAAACTGATTGAAAAAATTATTATCCCACTCCTACCTATTCACATATTCGGTATTTTTGCGAATATGACACAGGGCGGACAGGTGAGTGCGATTATTAATGTATTCCTTCTGGTGTTCGTTATGATTATTGCACTGCACATACTGTATCTTGTATCAATCTATTCAACTGCAGGAGCACTGCACGGCAAGAATCCATTTGCGATGCTGAAAAATATGATGCCTGCTTACTTCACAGCACTTGGTACTCAATCATCAGCTTCGACAATTCCAGTTACACTTGAGCAGTCTAAAAAGATGGGCGTCCGTGAAAAGACAGCAGACTTCTGTATTCCGCTGCTTGCAAATATCCACTTAGCCGGCAGTACAATTACACTGGTCAGCTGTGCAATGGCAGTGATGCTGATCCAGGGTGAAACTGCAACGTTCACACAGATGTTCCCGTTCATTCTGATGCTTGGTGTGACAATGATCGCAGCACCTGGTGTCCCGGGCGGCGCTGTTGTAGCTTCACTTGGTCTGCTTGAATCAATGCTCGGCTTCTCGGGCGCGATGACTTCACTCATGCTTGCGCTTTACCTTGCACAGGACAGTCTTGGTACTGCTACAAACGTCACTGGAGATGGCGCGATCAGCTCGATTGTTGACCGTTTTACGAAGCGTAGTAAGGTGAAGAATGAAGCTGGTGTGAAGGCTGGGTAATTTGTGATTGGTTCGTAGAAAAACACATGGTGTTCGGAAAATAAACGCGGTTGTTCGAAGGTTACCGTGCAATCTTCGGAGAAAAACATCCCATGTTCGGCGTTCAAATGGTCATGTTCGAAGCTTTATGACAAAATACCCACCACCCAAAACCTGTTTATTAACAGAAAACCGGAGCGTGCACTGAAGCACGCTCCGGTTTTTCTATTCGTTCACTGATATTTCTTCATATAACCCCGGTCGATATAATCCTTCCACCACCAGGCCCAGCTGCCAAACTGACGCCACTTTCCATAGAGCATCAATGCCTGTTTATTTCCTGTAGAAAGTAAAATCAATGCACGAGACTGAGGCACATAATCTTTCATCCCCTCGCGCTTAAGACTTGCGATCAGGTTGTGATGAAGCACTTCCCCCTGGCGTACTGCATATACACCGCTTTTCGGCAGATTCGGATGCGTTGTGAGTGCAGCACAATCTCCTGCTGCGAAGACCCGGCTATCATCAGTCGTCTGCAGGCAGCCGTTTACTTTGATAAAGCCTTTATCATCAACCGGCAGGCCGGACTCCGCTAAAAGCGCAGGCGCCTGGGCTCCGCCAAGAAAGATGACTTCGTTATATGGAACCTCTTCCCCGCTTTCAGTCATCACATATCGGTCTGTTACTTTCACAGCTGTATCGTTTTTTGAAAAATGGATGCCTTTATGATCAAAGAGTGTTTCTATCACAGCATCCGATTTTTGATCAATCAGTTCACTCGATGCGATTACTGTAACACAGTCATACTTGCGGCCGTTCTGTTGCTTCCACTGATTGAATGAAAAAGCCATTTCTACGGCTGCTGCTCCACCGCCAATGATGACGAGTTCTTTTGCTTTGCGGCATGCCTCAATCCGGTCCGAAAACAGATGCGCAGGTTTGATCTGCACCTGTTTTTCTGCAAGTCTCTCTATGTTGCCTGGCGCCGTATGTGAGCCGATATCCAGTGAAAGACGATCGTACTGCAGTTTTTCACCCGATGACAGAACGACTTCCCGTTTTTCAGGATCAAAGGAATGAAGCGTTTCTTCTATAAAATCAATTTTCTTATCTTCACAAATTTTCTTCAGATCAATTCGGATATCTTCAAGGGTATAAAGCCCTTCAGCAAAGCCTGAGAACATACCGGAATAATAATGATAGCGGGATGCTGACACGAGGACCCATTTTACTTCTGTATCACGTTCAGCGGTGAGCCGGCGCAATACTTCAAGGTGCGTGTGCCCACCCCCGGCAAGTACAATTGTTTTCATTATTTCCTCCTCAGCGTTTTCTCTATTCTATCAGGCAGCAGCCGTGAAAATAAAGCGTACATGCTTCTGACACAGCCTGAGGGATTGAAATAGGATATAATTTTCATAAAAAATTCGAAAAGATAGGAGTCTCTTATGGCACAGAATGATACAGGTATGAAACCTTTTATTCAATTAATTTTATCAACTAAAATCCCAAGACTTGCTTTGACGCTTGGATTGGTCGGGAGTATTCTGACGACGCTAGTCGGACTGACCATTCCGTTGTTGACGCGTGAGCTGGTCGATGGCTTTTCAGTTTCTTTAAGCGGGTGGCTGGTCGCAGCAATTGCGATTGTCTTTATTGTGCAGGCGCTGATTGATGGCGGCTCGACTTACCTGCTCGGTTATACGGGTCAGGTAGTTGTAGCGAGACTACGTGAACAGATGTGGGAGAAGATGATCCGCCTGCCTGTCAGCTATTATGATCAGAAGGCAAGCGGTGAGTCTGTGAGCCGCGTGGTGAATGATACAGGGATTGTGAAGGATTTGATTTCCCAGCACTTCCCGCAATTTATCACAGGCATTATTACAATTTTTGGTGCAGTCATTATTCTTTTAGTGATGGACTGGCGGATGACGCTTCTGATGCTGATATCTGTCCCTGTTACAGTGGGGATTATGATTCCACTCGGCAGACAGATGTCTAAGATTTCACGCGGGCTGCAAGATGAGACGGCTGATTTCACAGGAAAGATCCAGCAGACGTTAAGTGAGATCAGATTAATGAAAGCGTCGAATGCTGAGACATTTGAAGCTTCAAAAGGAAAAGGCGGCATTAAAAACCTGTTGATGTTCGGCTTGAAGGAGATGCGGATTTTTGCGATTGTCGGTCCGCTTATTTACCTTGTGATGATGGCTGTCATTGTTGTGATTATCGGCTACGGCGGGATCAGGGTGGCGGAAGGGTCAATGACAACGGGCTCGCTTGTTGCATTCCTGCTGTATCTGTTTCAGATTGTCTTTCCGATCACGTCATTTGCGATGTTTTTTACACAGCTGCAAAAAGCAAAAGGTGCGACGGAGCGGATTATCGGAATTATTGATCTTACACCGGAGGACGGCAGAACAGGCGAGGATCTCGATATCAGTGGAATGCCGGTACATGTAAGAAACGTATCATTTGCTTATGAAGCGGGTGAACCGATCATTTCAAATGTATCGTTTGACGCTGCACCTGGTGAGATGGTTGCTTTTGCAGGGCCAAGTGGTGGTGGAAAGTCCACGATGTTTGGTCTGCTGGAGCGTTTTTATGAACCTGCAGAAGGCGGCATTTTTATTGGCAGGACACCGATTACGGATCTTTCGATGAATGCATGGCGGAGTCAGATTGGATACGTTTCGCAGGATAGCCCGATGATGGCCGGTACAATCCGTGATAACTTAACATACGGACTGGGTAATGCTGATTCAATCAATGATGACAGGCTGTGGGAAGTAGCGGCGATGGCTTATGCAGAACCATTTATCAGAGAGTTTCCTGAAGGGCTCGATACTCAGGTCGGCGAGCGCGGCGTAAAGCTTTCAGGTGGACAGCGCCAGCGGATTGCGATTGCCAGAGCATTTCTGAGAGATCCTAAAATTCTGATGATGGATGAGGCGACTGCGAGTCTTGACAGTCAGTCTGAGGCGATTGTACAGCAGGCGCTAAGCAGGCTGATGGAGGGGCGGACGACGTTTATTATTGCGCACAGGCTGTCAACGATTGTGGATGCGGATAAAATTATTTTTATTGAAAAAGGACGGATTACAGGGATCGGGACACATCAACAGCTGATCCAGACGCATCCGCTTTACAGAGAGTATGCTGAGCAGCAGCTTGCATAGAAATACACTCGCATGATCCGGGCAACCGGTGGTGCGAGTGTTTTTTATTCTATTTAAGCGCATTCCACATTTAACCCAGCAGTCTCTTCGCTTCCATAAACCGCTGACCTGCTGTAAACAGTTCTACTGCCAAAAAGGCGAGGGTGGTCCATAAGACAATGGATGGTGCGAGCATCATGACACTCAGAAAAATGAAGCCCTCTGTCCGCTCAGCAAGTCCTGCCTGGTAGCGGAATGACTTGATCCCGTTATTTTCAGATACGTTTCCTACTGTGAGGAAGATCGTCATTGAAACAACAATGGATGCCATCAATAGCAGCGCGGCCCACATGATGTCCGGGTAGAGAAATGCAACGCCAAGGATGACACTGATCTCTACGATGCGGTCAAAGGTGACGTCCATGACTGTGCCGAACGGGGACGTTTTTGTGGCGCGGGCCATTGAACCGTCGACGGCATCAAGAAATCCGGACAGCCACAGGACAATGACTGCGATCACCGGAAATCCGAGATAATAAATGAGGCCTGAAGCCGATCCAATGATGAATGCGCCGATGGTTACCTGATTGGCCGTCCAGCCAAATGCGAGGAAACGGTCAGCTGTTTTGCGAATCACAGGTTCTGCGTATTTTCTTCCATATGTATCTAGCAGCGTCAACACCTCCTACTCCCTATTATCTTCTTTTTGAAGGCCCAACCAGACAGCCATTTTCTTTCTGTAGATGATTGGAATCGTGATGACGACAGCAAAAAATGTCAGTCCAAGCAGAATAATTCTGATGTCTCCTTCAGCTATGCTCGACCCTAAAAAGATATAGCCAAAAGTACCGGGTATAATTCCGATGATCGTTGCGAGTGTAAAAGCTTTGAGCTTTACGTTAGCAAGTCCTGCAGAATAGCTGACCAGGTCAAAGTTTAACAATGGCGCGAGCCTTAAAAGCAGTACATATAAAAAGCCTTTCTCCTCCATTTTGGATGTGACCAGCTGTATGCGGGGATCCTGAATCTTTTTGATAAAAGTATGATTGAATCTCCGGGCAATTAAGTAGGCAACAATTGCACTGAGAACAGCACCAATTATTACATAAATAAATCCGAAAATCGCTCCAAAAGCAAGACCGCCTGCAATAGAGAGAACAGAGGCAGGAAACAGAATAATTGGTCTGAAAGCGTAAATGATGATAAACAGCACCGGCCCCCACCAGCCTATGGACTGTATCCACTGCTGAATATCTGTCGGTGACACATCCAGATAGGTCCTGTTGAAACAGTACAGGAAGATCGCGATCACTAATACGCTCACTGCCGCCGTAATTGTTTTCCTTTTCATCCCTGCCCCCCTCTCTATAAAGCGTTATTGTGCCTGAAAATACCGGATCTCATCTTTTGGAAAAATGACATATCCTTTTGAAGCTGAATGTTGGTCTCCAGCCGGAATTGCTATTCTGCTGCCGCCGTCCAGTAAAACATGCGCATATCTGCGGCCGAAGTGGTATGTTTCATTTACCCACTCTGCTGCAAACCACTCCCCGTCCGGTGTTTTTTCTAAAGACCATCTCGCCTTTTCAGCGGGACAGTAGCGCGTCTGATCAAGGACAATGACATCAGAATAAAGAGAGGCTACAAGGGCATTTCGCGGAGAATGGTATAGCTCTTCGGGGTGACCGATCTGCTGGATGCGTCCCTCTGCCATCACTGCTGTCCGGTCACCAAGCAGCATCGCCTCTTCTTTATCATGCGTCACAAAGATCGAGGTCATTTCTTCTTTTTTCAAAAAAGCTCTGACCCACTCTCTTAAATCTTTCCTGAGACCTGGGTCCAGACTTGAAAATGGCTCATCAAGAAGGAACAGCTTCGGCTTTAACAGCATGGCACGGACAAGTGCTGCCCGCTGCTGCTGTCCGCCGGAGAGTTCATGCGGATATTGATGGACCTGACTTTCCAGTCCCACTTCTTTCAAATAATCATGCGCCAGCTCATTCGCATGCTTTTTTCCATCTGTTATCTTTTTACCATAAGCGACATTTTCAAGCAGTGTCATATGCGGAAAAAGCAGAGCCTGTTGAAAGATCATTCCGACCGGCCGGTGCTTGACCGGTTTATTTAACAGGTCAGTCCCTTCGATCATTACTTGTCCATCTGAAAAATAATCAAGCCCTGCAATGCAGCGGAGAAGCGTTGATTTTCCGGTTCCGGATGGACCTGCCAATGAAAGGATTTCCCCTTTTTGAAGGGAGAATGAAAGGTCAGTGAATATCCTGTTTTCATCAAACGTTTTTGATACATTTTTCACCTGTAGATAGGGGTGACTCACAATATGCTCCTCCTTTTCATAAATGATCTTCCTGCAACGAGCATGGCGACTGCCTCTGCGATGATGATCGCCGCTGCCGGAATAAGTACGAAGGCAATTGAAAATGCAGCCATGACCGTGTCATCAGCTGACTGTAGGAATGGATAATAGATGATTGGCATCGTCAGTACGCTGCCTCCACCAATGATCGCAGTGAGGACGTATTGCCCCGCACTAATCGTTACTGTAAGAAAGATTGAACTCCTGATACTCGGGATCAGCAGCGGCAGTTCGATTGTACGAAATGCGTGCCACGCGCCTGCTTTCAGCATCCGGCCCTGACCCAGCATATCCTGGGGGATCCGGTCGTATCCCACTTTTAGCACTTTTATCGTATATGGAATTGTTGGAACGAGGTGCACAATGGTGACACCTAGCCACGTATTAGCCAGCCCCATGCGGATCATTGTGATATGAAGGCCCATTGCTGCTGCCATAATCGGCAGGAACAACGGAAGTAGCAGCATCACTTCGAGTGTGTTTTTTAAAGGGAATGAGCGATGAGACAATGCTTTTGCAATTGGCACGCCTGCAAGCAGATTAATCAGTGCGACAGCAAGTGCAATGAAGAGCGTTGTCCCCATGGATTCAATGACTCTGCTGTCCTGAAAAACGACTTCCCACCCCCGGAGCGTCCAGTCAAGCGCGATGCCTGACCGCCAGGGTGTTGTGACACTTTTAATCACCATTATGAGAACCGGGGTGATAAAAAAGATCAGACAGCTGATGTAGAAAAGATTCTTTTTCATAGTCCCCTCCTAGTAACGGTGGCTGCTTTTTGACAGCAACATTCTTCTTTTATTCATCAGTGCAAAGCCTGCGAGTGAGATCGTTCCAAAGATCAGCGCAACAAACATTAATAAGGCAAATGCCATTGTGCGCTCATCCTGAGAGACACTGTAAAACCACTCGTATGCAAGCACCGGTGTCATTTGCGGGTAAGATACACCGAGCAGACCCGGCACTTCATAAGCAGTGAAAACAAACGCGCTGATAATCAGCGCCGTTTCAAACATGACAGGTTTCACCCACGGCCACTCGACCGTTTTGAACCAGTCAGCACCGCTCCCGCCAAGAACTGCATTGACTTCCATAAACTGCTTTGGCAGCTGAAGATAGACAGGGAGCAGCATTAAAATCACAAAGGGTATTTCCTTCCATACATAAGTGATAAAAATACCGATGCCTGACTGATCCTGCACGAGGACCGGAAAGAGTGTGCTGTCTTCAAGCAGACCGGTCTGCACAAAAAAGGTTGAAATGAGTCCGCTTTGCCCGAGTAAAAGCAGTACAAAATAGCCCCACACAAAATGCGGGAAAAGCATCGGAACCCATACCATCCACTTTCCGCTGCCATCAATATGCAGATAAAAACTTCTGACAATCAGCCAACCAATAACGAGTGAGACAAGCGTTGAACTGAAGGTAATCAGGATACTGTAGAGCAGGCTGTCAATCAGTTCACGTCTGTCAAAAAGTGCGCTGTAATAGGTCCAGGAGAATCCGGTTTCTCCTCTCACACTTTCCATAAAAGCAAGAATCAGACTCCCTCCCGCCAGCAGTAAAAATGCACAGGCAGGAAGCAGCAAAAGGATCAGCCGGTTAGTCTGCCGCCACTTCATTGCGCCACTCCGATTCAATCCATTCCACGTATCCTGCGTCTACTTCAGAGATATATGATTCTGCAAGCACCTCTGCATCAAGCACAGTATTTCCACGATCAAGTTCTTCAAAGCCTGCGCGTTCTTCTTCGCTCAGACTGCCAACATCGATCGGTGAGCTTTCTCCCCAATAGTCAGGCTGCAGTTTTTCAAGCTGGGCTTCAGGACTTAAGAAAAAGTCGATCGCAGCCATTGCCGCTTCTTTATTTGGACTGTTATAGGGAATTGACAGGAAGTGCGTATTTCCGATTGAACCCGGATCCTCAAGCACGAATGATTCAGTTGTCTCAGGGAACACACCGTCACGCAACAGTGATTCTGCACGCGCTTCGTTATAACCCATTGTCATCCATACTTCTCCCTGACTGTACAGGCGATCAAGTTCTTCAAGTGAAGCAGGATACGTTTCGCCGCCTCTCCACAGATCAGGTTCTATTGTCTTTAAATAATCCCACATCGCAGTTGCCTGGCTTTCTTCAAGCGGTGCATACGGCTCACCCAGTAATCCTTCTGCTTCCACCGCTTCTCCAAGCATCACGTGCCTGATAAAAGCATTTCCGGTAAAATCACTTGCTTCCGGATACGTAAACCTTCCCGGGTTCTCGCTGATCCAGGTTTTCAGTTCATCTAAAGTTGATGGCGGATTGTCTATTTTGGTCGTGTCATAGTTAAAGACAAACTGTACCTTCCCCCATGGTGCCTCGTATCCTTCCGTTGCTGTACCGAAATCAAATTCATAGTCTTCCGGCTGATAGTAATCCTGATAAGAAGGAAGTTCATCAACGAATGGTCCGAAAAGAAGATCGCCTTCTTTTGCTCGCTTGAAATTCTCTCCATTCATCCAGATCAGATCAATTGTCCCTTCATCCTGATCCGCTCTTTTTTCAGTTTCCAGCTTCTGAATAATTTCATTCGTATCAAGCGGAATCCGTTCAAGTGTGACGTCGTATTCCTCCTGTAATGCCGGAATCGCATACTCATCTATGTAGCTGTTAATACCTGTGTCCCCGCCCCACATATAAAGGCGCACAGTTTCTCCTGCTGCGGTTTCAGTAATATCTTCCCACGATGAATCTGAGAGATTAAGATCTTCCTGTTCTTCCGCCTGCTGTGAACTGCAGCCTGCAAGGAGCAGTCCTGCTAAAAGGATATAACTTTTTTTCATATCAATCATCACCCTGTTCTTTGAATGTTTTTCATCTATCAAACACGAGTCGAGTTTTAGCCCGGGCTCTATACTATTCTTTTATCCTCAGTTTTTCTGTCAGGTGTATTACAAACTTCCCTTATTATTAAAATAAGCACTTGCCTGATGCAAGTGCTTGTGTGTTCAGAGCGCCGCTGTCCATTCCTTTGTCTTCCTGTCATAGGAAAACACGGCTGACGGTTCTCTCTTATATTTTTTCTGCATATCTTCCTGCAGGTCATCCATATTTGCATAATCACCGGCAACCCACACCGGCACTTCGACTTTTCCTTTATTAATGACACCATGCTGAAATGAAATGACAATCCCTTCTCTCAGCAGATGCGAGATTGTCATGACAACTTCCTTTGGAATAGGTGGAAGCTGTTTTTCTTTTTTCCATTGAAGCAGTTTCGGATTTTTACGTCCTGCCATTTTTTCAGGAATGACTTCACCGATCATTAGAAAGAAGTCTGTCCAGTCCTTGTAGTATACACGGTTCAGCATTCCGTCCTCTGTTGAGAGATAAACAAACCGGTTGTTTAGCTTTTTGTAAAATGGCATGTTCAGGTGATATTTCATATGCCCCATATATAAAAGCTCTGCAAGCTCCTGGGCACTCATTTCATCCACGCCTGCTTCATCCTCAAAATCAATCCAGCAAAATTCTCCGTAAGCTGAGATGTCATCTTTGATAAGATCCTGTACTTCCTGCTCGTGCACATATTCAAGATACGTATGCATATTGAAAGAAGACTGCTCAAATTTATGCTTCAAAAGGAGCAGATGATGAACTCTGTCTGATAATGCATGATAAAAGTCTTTCATATCGATACCGCTGGACATCGCAAAGTCCTGAGCTGTATTCAGGTGAAGGTAAATCCAGCCCTGGTTTTTCATGTCATCATCTCCTCACAATAACCTCTTATTTTCTCATTGTATCAAATAGTTTGAAAAAGGAGAAAAAGAAACTTTTCCTGATGCTCATTCGTCTATTAATTGTGACAGCTGTGACAAAAGTATTGATTAAATTTACAGCGTTGTGACTTCTAGTGAATTGTGAAACAGTGAATAATCTGATACGCTGAAAGCATTGTTTATTAGAGGAAAAATTAGAATTCAGGTGAATAGATTGAATACAAATAAACACTTTTCAGACAGAATTGACTGGACCCTTGCGTCACTGTTGATTTTATTTATGATCGCTAGTGTACTAGCGATTTCTTCTGCCCAGACAACGGGTCAGTACGCTGCAGTCGGCACGAACTTTGCAATCAGGCAGGGTATGATCTATATTGTCGGGTTCGTACTAATTGGCATGATGATGTATTTTGACATGGATCAATATAGAAAAATGGCCTGGTTTTTATACGGATTCGGGATCGTTCTTTTAGTCGGGCTGCTTGTGCTCCCTGAAAGTATTGTTCCTTATAGAAACGGTGCATATAGCTGGTATAACTTCCCTGTCATTGGGACATTACAGCCTTCTGAGTTTATGAAGACTTTTACAGTGATTGTGCTGGCAAGAGTCGTTGCTTCCCACAACGAAGCTTTTGTGAACAGAGATTTAAAAAGTGACCTGTGGCTGCTTGTAAAAATTGGCCTGGTCTCCGGAATTCCGCTCGTTCTGATCAATGAGCAGCCCGACCTTGGTACAATGCTTGTATTCGTAGCAATTACAGTCGGGATTATTCTTGTATCTGGTATTACGTGGAAGCTGCTACTGCCGACTTTTTCATCTGTAGCGGTTGTGGCTTCAACGGCGATTTACCTCGTGCTTTTCAGACGGGATTTAATGGAGCGCTTTTTTGAAGACTACCAGCTCCGGAGAATTTATTCGTGGCTTGACCCTTACAGCTATGCGTCAGGGGATGCATACCAGCTGACGACTGCAATGAGTGCGATCGGCTCAGGCGAAATTTTTGGTAAAGGGTATCAGGATCGTCAGGTCTACGTGCCGGATAATCATACTGACTTTATTTTTGCCGTTATCGGTGAAGAATATGGCTTCATCGGTGCAAGTATTGTGGTCAGCTTATTTTTCCTGCTGATTTACCATTTAACAAAGGTTGCGCTTGAGACGAAGAGCCAGTTCAATGTGTATGTGTGTGCAGGTGTCATCAGTATGATTACCTTCCACGTATTCCAGAATATCGGGATGACGATTCAGCTGCTGCCGATTACAGGTATCCCGCTGCCGCTGATCAGCTACGGGGGAAGCTCGCTGATTGGTACACTGTTTGCGCTTGGACTATTGTTCTCAATGAAATTCCACCATCGCACTTATATGTTCTCAAGTGAAGATGAGGATTAAAAAACGTGTTAAAAGCTGAGTGCTTTTAACACGTTTTTATTTGAATCCGGTTCACTGTGCTTCAGGCGTCGGCACAATCACAGATATATGGTTTTTAAGTACGGTGATTTCGTCGTGATCTCCTTTATAATGTTCCCCGTCCAGGTCAATGGTTTTTGTCGTATTAAGCGTTACCCTGCAACTGGATGTTTTATACTGTGTAATGGTGGTTTCATCCTCTTCCCAGTCAACTGAGGTTTTGGCAGTGAAAATTTCTTTTAGCAGCGTAAAGCCTGCTTCTTTTACGACAAGTATGTTGATCAGCCCGTCATTCATCTGAATGGAGTCCATCGGGAATTCAGTTGCACCGATTGATTTTCCATTCATGAATAAAAGCATCACTGCTTCTTCTTCGATTACCCGATCATCGAATTCGAGTTTTACATTGAACCGGTCCTGTTCTGACAATGTTTTCAGCGCACTCATATAATAGCTGAAGCGTCCGAACATACCTTTAGAGGCATCATCTATACTTTCAGAAGCTGCAGCAATCAGCCCCGTTCCCCAAAAATTACTGAAATAACGGTGGTTAGTTGCGACAAGGTCCACCTCTTTTTCCATACCGCTAAATGCAATCAGCTCTGCAGCCTGCTTCAGGTTCAGTGGAATATCAAGCGACCTTGCAAAATCGTTACAGGTTCCCGCCGGCAGGATGGCAAGACACGGCCTTTTATCAAGCGGCGCAAGTCCGTTGATCGCTTCATGGACCGTACCATCCCCGCCCATGATTATGACCAGCTCCACTTCTTCTCCGTGCTGACGACAAAAATGTTCTGCATCTCCCGGCTTTTGCGTCTGATATAAAAACAGCATTGGAATCTTTGAGGCCAGAATTGGTGCTGTCTGACTCAGAATTTTCTCCGCGTCACGCTGTCCTGCATTACCGTTGTAAATGAGCATTGCTTTTTGAAACATTTTTGCACCTCCTCTGCCTTACTGATTTGTTATGTATATTCCCTTAAATTGCGATAAAAATCCTCAAATAAAAAAAGGTCCTCCATCAATGAGCACCTTTCGTCATTCAGCTGATCATGTACCTGAGACCTGATGAGGTTCCTTGACAGCTTCAAGTATTTCAAGACGTGATTTTGTAGTGGTGATCTTAACGCCTACTTCAGTCATTTTTGTCATCAATTCCTTGATGCCTTCCCTGTTTCTTGACATGTGTGAGCACCTCTCCCGCAATAGAGTTTGTATGAGTAAATATACGAATAATCGTTTCATAAAGTTTCAACAATTTTTAATTTGTGAGCTTATTTTTCTAAATAAGTTTCATTACGATTATCATACCACCTGAGTAGAAAGATTAACCTCAAAAATCAAAAAAATTAATTAAATCAACACATTTATCAAAATGACACCGTCTGTGCATAAACATTCATTTCAGTGAAATAATAATGGCGTACAAAATTTGGAGGTGGAACAAGTGAATATCAAAGAAGTTATGACAGATGAGATTTACACATGCCACGTAAACGATACGGTGGAAACTGCAGCTGAACTGATGAAGGAACATAATATTGGCGTATTGCCGGTGCTTGATGAAAATGGTAGTCCGGCCGGTATGCTGACAGACAGGGACATTGTGATCCGCGGAGTTGCTGAGCATAAAAATCAGACAGTCGATCAGGTGATGACCCATGAATTAATCCATGTCACACCAGAAACTCCTGCTGAACATGCAGCTGATCTGATGGCATCTGCCCAGGTGCGCCGTCTGCCTGTTATTGAAAATGGTCAGGTGATCGGGCTTGTCTCACTTGGGGATCTTGCTGTGAATCCGCAGTCGGATGATAAAGCCGGCGATACGCTGAGTGATATTTCGCAGCCTTGATTGAATAGTGGGGACAGTGGCAGCGGATGGGACGGTACTCAAGTGTTGTGTTACAGCACCCAATTGAGCGGATACGTCACTCAAATGAACGTGGACGGCACGTTGCGGCACTCAAATGAGTTGGCACAGCACTCAAATGGGATTTCACGTCACTCACCCAGCCCAGATACAGTCTTCGACTCATTCAAATGGAACAAAAAAGCCTTTCAGCTAAAAATCTCGCTGAAAGGCTTTTTCAATTACAGTTTTACTCTCTGAAGACGCAAAGCATTTAATACAACGGACACTGAACTGAATGCCATTGCAGCGCCTGCTACCCAAGGGGCAAGCAGTCCGATTGCCGCGATCGGGATACCGAGTGTATTGTATCCGAATGCCCAGAACAGATTCTGGCGGATGTTTTTCATCGTTTTACGGCTCATCATGATAGCATCTGCAATGCTGTTCAGATCTCCCCGGATCAGTGTGATATCAGCTGCTTCCATTGCAACATCTGTTCCTGTACCGATTGCCATACCTGTATCTGCAGTTGCAAGTGCAGGCGCGTCATTAATACCGTCACCAACCATTGCAACGGTTCGTCCCTGCTGCTGCAGCTTAATAATTTCATCTGCTTTTTCGTCAGGCAGCACTTCAGAAATGACTTCCTCAATTCCTGCTTCATGTGCAATTGCACGGGCAGTCCGTTCATTATCACCAGTCATCATGATCACGTTAAGACCCATTTTCTTCAGACGGTCGACTGCTTCTTTTGACGTCTCTTTGATTGTATCTGCGACTGCCACAATCCCCGCTAATTGACCGTCAACTGCGATCAGCATTGCGGTGCGGCCTTTTTCTTCAAGTGAAAGCATCTGTTCTTCCACCTCTGAAACATCCACGTTTTCCTGCTTCATCAGTTTTCTCGTTCCTGCGAGCACTTTTCTGTCACTCACTGTTGCTCGGATACCAAACCCTGACACCGCTTCAAATGAGGCTGCTTCAGGCAATGAGATATAGCGCTCACGCACACCGTTGACGATTGCTTTTGCTAACGGGTGTTCAGACCCTGCTTCTGCTGCACCTGCAAAAGTCAGCAGGTCTTCTTCTGACCAGTCATTTAAAGGCGTTACATCTGTTAAAACCGGTTCACCTTTTGTCACAGTCCCTGTTTTATCAAGCACAACTGTATCAATTCCCTGAGCTGCTTCAAGGTGTTCCCCGCCTTTAAACAGGATACCTGCTTCAGCAGAGCGTCCTGAGCCCGCCATAATGGAAACTGGAGTGGCAAGGCCAAGCGCACATGGGCATGCGATGACGAGTACTGAGATTGTTGCTTCAAGTGCCGGTGCTACTTCACCAGGTGAGATAAGTGAAATCCAGACGATAAATGTAACGATGGCGATCCCGACAACGATTGGCACAAAGATCCCTGAAATCCGGTCTGCCTGCCGCTGAATCGGCGCTTTAGAGCCCTGGGCCTGCTCGACGACACGGATAATCTGGGCAAGGGCAGTGTCTTTGCCTACCTTTACTGCTTCCACTTTTAGAAATCCCTGCTGATTAATTGTTGACCCGATGACCGCGTCACCTGCTGTTTTATCAACCGGTACACTTTCTCCTGTAATCATAGATTCATTTACAGCGGACTGCCCTTCACGAATGATGCCGTCCACCGGAATTTTTTCACCCGGGCGTACAGCAAGCAGATCACCTGCTTTTACTCGTTCAAGCGGAATCTCCACTTCTTCACCGTCACGGATGACAAAAGCCGTTTTAGCCTGCAGACCCATCAGCTTTTTAATCGCTTCAGATGATCTGCCTTTCGCTTTCGCTTCAAAAAGCTTGCCGAGTACGATCAGTGTAATTAATACGGCACTCGTCTCAAAATAAAGTCCCATCATGTGTCCGGGCATTGATAGACTCTGTATCGCCAGGTACACACTGTAGAAATATGCAGCCGACGTTCCGAGCGCGACTAGCACATCCATATTCGCACTTCCGTTACGAAGCGCTTTATATGCACCTGTATAGAACGGGGCACCTACAATAAATTGAACCGGTGTAGCGAGTGCCATCTGCACCCATGGATTCATCAGCATATCCGGTACGTACATCCATTCGGTAAATGAAAAGTGTCCGACCATCGTCCACAGCAGCGGCACTGCAAAAATCAGTGAAAATAAGAACCGTTTCTGCTGGCGCTTAATCTCTGTCTGGCGATGATCCTCCTCAGGTGCACGGTCCTCTTTACGGGTTGCACCATAGCCAATTTTCTCTACTCTTCCAATAATATCTTCTACAGACAGTACGCCTTCTGTGTACTCCACCGTTGCCTGTTCGAGTGCAAGATTGACTGTGGCACTCTTCACGCCTTCTAAACGGTTCAGCCCTTTTTCAACACGTGCAGAACACGCTGCACACGTCATGCCGGTAATATCAAATTCTTCTCTTTTCACCGACACACCGTAGCCGAGGCTTGAGACTTTATCCTGAATCTCATTTAGCGTCAGCTTATCAGGATCATAGGAAACTGTTGCACGTTCGAGTGCCAGGTTAACATTTGCTTTTTCCATACCATCCATCCGGTTCAACCCTTTTTCAACTCGCGTAGAGCAGGCTGCACACGTCATGCCGGTAATGTTTAATTCTTTTTCAGCCATATCAGACCCCTCCTCTCATACCTATATGGGGTATATTAATTACTTAAGAAAATGCGCAGATTGACTGCGCACGTTCCTTTATTTCACGTCATACCCTTGGTCTTCAATTACGTCTTTGATCTGATCGACTGTAACTGATGACTCCTGGTAATCGACATCTACTGTTCCCTGATCAAGGTGAACCTTGACTGAATCTACGCCGCTCATTTCACCAACGTTGGATTCAACGGCTTTTACACAGTGCTGACATGACATTCCTTCTACATTCAATGTTACTTGAGACATGCTGTATTCCTCCTGATTATGATTTATTTCTTCATTAACCGTTTCATCGTGACAAGTAGTTCATCAACAACCTCGAGGTCACCTTCCTGGATCCGGTCCACGATGCAGCTTTTCATGTGTCCTTCGAGAAGCAGTTTTGATACGCTGTTCAGTGCAGACTGCGTTGCTGCGATCTGTGTGATGACATCATCGCAATACGTATCCTTTTCAATCATGCCTTTGATCCCGCGCACTTGTCCTTCAATCCGGTTCAGACGCGTCTGAAGGTTTTTCTTCATATCCTCTGAATGATGACTCTTACGTTCACTTCCACAATGCGTATGCTCGTTAAGCTCAGTAGCTTCCAAACACATTCCCTCCCTGCACTGCATTCTTGTCATTTTTATTTTAACATACCCCTATGTGGTATTCAACAAAAAAGTCTGAATGCTCTTTTTCTTATATATCAAAAGTATCTTATACTGAGAGACATTTCAATACTTTAACGCAACAATCAGTCAAATAATTGTAAATATTGTGAAATAGGAAAATTAATGAGAAATGAAACTTTCATTCCGGTCATTCGTTATTAGAGATTATGTCTGATTATGCGTATAATATATAAAAGAAGAAATTAACAGATAGGCAGGGGCTGAATATGGACTTTAACTCCTTTGACTGGATCTCAATTTTTGTAGGACTTGTATTTATATTAAACTTTGTCTTTGCAGGGATCCTGATCTTTTTGGAAAGAAAAGATGCCAGTGCAACTTGGGCATGGCTGATGGTTCTGTTCTTTATCCCTGTAGCAGGGTTCGCACTGTATCTGCTATTTGGACGCAGCCTTCGTAAAAAACACCTTTTTAATTGGGAAGGTAGAAAGCGAGTCGGGATTGAACAGCTGATCCGCTATCAGATCGATGCGATTCATGAACGGAAATTTCATTTTAAATCTGAGGAAACAGAAAAAATGAAGGACCTGATTTACATGCAGCTGGTAAACAACGATGCTGTCCTCACACAGGATAATCAGGTTGAGATTCTGGTGGATGGTAGAGAAAAATTTAAAGTGCTGTTTGATGATATTGATCATGCGAAAGATCATATCCATATTCAGACTTACATCCTGAGACGTGATAACCTTGGGCGTGAGCTTTACAAACTGCTTGTAAAAAAAGCGAAGCAGGGTGTGAAGGTCAGAGTACTTTATGATGACATGGGGTCCCGCGGTCTCACAAAACGGTACTTCCGGGAGCTGCGCGCTGCCGGGGGCGAAGTCGAAGCGTTCTTCCCTTCAAAGGTACCGATTATTAACCCGAGGCTGAATTACCGGAACCACCGGAAAATTTCGATTATTGATGGGCGTGTGGGGTATATCGGCGGCTTTAATATCGGAGATGAATATCTTGGACTGGACGCGCGGTTCGGCTACTGGCGTGATACACATTTAAGAATAGAAGGAAGTGCCCTTCACCCGCTTCAGACACGATTCATCCTGGACTGGAATCAGGCATCACACCGCTATGATATCGAATATTCTGATGTATACTTCCCGCCAATTCCGCAAAAAGGTGACGTGTCCATGCAGATTGTCTCAAGTGGTCCCGACTCAGATTGGGAACAGATTAAAACCGGTTATCTGAAGCTGATCAACAACGCTGACAAGTATGTCTATATCCAGACGCCATATTTTATTCCGGATGTCAGCTTACTCGATGCACTGAAGGTTGCAGCGCTCTCTGGAATCGATGTGAGAATCATGATTCCAAATAAGCCCGATCATATGTTTGTGTACTGGGCTACCTATTCTCATGTAGGAGAACTCATGAAAGCAGGCGCACGTATTTATATTTATGAAAAAGGATTTATTCACGCAAAAACACTCGTGACTGATGATGAAGCAGCATCTGTTGGAACAGCCAACATTGACCTTCGCAGCTTCAGCTTGAACTTTGAAGTGAATGCATTCCTGTATCATCAGGAAACAGCTACTTCACTCGCAATGGTATTTGAAGAGGATATGAAGGACTGCACAGAGCTGACACCGGAGCTTTACCAGCAGCGTTCGAATCTGATTAAGTTTAAAGAATCGATTTCAAGGCTGTTGTCACCAATTTTGTAATTTATTATTCAGTATAAAAAAACAATTATAGTTTTGCACAGCTGGTGATTGAAGCGGTAGGGGGCGACTCCTGTGGCAGGAAGGGACGTGTGAGACCGAGCATGGCGAAGCCTGCGGGCTCACCGCCCGGCCGCGGAAAGCGTCCCCCTCTCGCTGCAATCACCACCCCGTTTTAATAAGGTAATTATGAAAAAGAGCTGATTCCCTTTTAAAGGAGTCAGCTCTTTTTTCAGTAAAACATGATGAAGTCAAAAGTCAGGTTAAGGAAAAACAACGTATGCAAAGCCGTGAAGATATACCCCGCCCGCGAAATACGGTTCATTTTTTCCACCCCCGCAGATATTTAACCTCATTATAACATATTTTCAGAAAAATCAATTAATTTTCATTCAGCAGTTTTCGCTCCCGGTCTTTTGACAGCCCTGCCTGCCACTCATGATCTTTACGCTCGTTCAACCATAGCAGCGTATCGCTGATTGTTTCTTCAAGCGGCCTGAAGGTTAACCCCTTATCAACCGCTTTTGAAGCATCCGCAAGTAAAAAACCATCCGGGTATTGCTCTGTGACCGGCAGCCAGAATGGCACTTCGACAAATGGTCCGGCTTCATGTTTTGTCAGCACATTATCACTTACCCACTGATATGTAACATCAGCATTCGCAACTTTTTTAGCAGTGTCCAGATACTTCTCCATTGTGGGAAGTGGATCACCACCTGCAGCATTATAGGTGCCTGATTCGTGATTCTCAATCATATGAATCGCCCATTCACTTAAATCCCTGACATCAATCCACTGTACTTTCCGCTCAGGTTTCCCAGGCGCAAGTGCAGTACCGCCCTGCTGCGCACGCCATACCCAATAAGTAAAGCGGTCTGTTGGATCATGAGGCCCGACAATTAATCCAGGTCTGATGATCAGTGCATGATCGCCATACAGCTCTTTCACTACCTCTTCACTCTGCTGCTTCAACGGACCATATGATGCTCCGTTCACTTCCTCAGTCTCTTCTTGGAGTTCAGCGAGCTTCGTCACACCTTCAACGGCTGGACCGTTTGCATAATCTTCGTAGACAGAAATGGTGGAGATTAATGTATATTGTTTTACTCTTCCTTTTAGCATTTCTGCTGTTTTTCTAACCTGTGATGGCGTATAGCCTGATACATCAATGACAGCATCCCATGAACCTTTTTCGAGAGCAGATAGATCTCCATTACGGTCTCCTGTCAGCTTTTCAGCGTCAGCAAACAGATTTGTGTTCGTTTGCCCTCGGTTAAATAATGTCACATTATGTCCTTTATTCACTGCACTCTCAGCAATATGTCTGCCAAGAAATTTTGTTCCGCCTAAAATTAACAGTTTCATTTGGATTGACACTCCTTTTATCCGGATTGATGGTATTTTTTCTGATAATAATGTCTGATTCCACTGCTTAATAAATAGAAGGTAATCATTGTAAAAGTAATCACAGTGACAGTTGAAAGAACGACCCACTCAGCTGAGAATACATCATGGTGTATATTGATAAAAAGTGACGGCCAAATAAATGAATTGTTTACTGTCTCCACTCCACCGCCCCGAATCGACCAGAATGCGTTCTGAAGGTATATACCAATCACCGCAAACTGAGCGAGCAGGAAAAGCGTTCTTCCCAGGTCACTGATAAAATTGGTCACAATGGTCAGACGCAGCTGCGGCCAGAAGTAGCTTTTAAATAATGTCCACTGTGAACAGCCCGCTACAATGCCTGCCTCAAAGAAAGGCTTTTTCGCACTGTAATCCATGGATGTTTTGATCATATCACCTGTTCTGCCTACCTCAACAGCCGCAATGATAACAATCAGCCAGATCTGACGATGCTCTGAAAAGATCACGAAAGGCAATCCTGAAAAGAATACAACAAAAAAGATTGGCGGCATAAAGGAAAACAGCTGGCTCCAGATCGAGAGAAACCCTCTGATTGTCTGAGAATAAAAGCTTCCAATCCCAAGCACTGCAGATACGAGGAAGCGGATGATGACAATTGTCAAAATAACCATAAACGTTTCCTTGGCCCCGGCAACGATCAGACTTAATACATCCCTGCCCTCTCTGTCGCTTCCGAGCGGATCCTCAGCTGAAGGCGGGAAAGGTGGCACCTCGATACCCGCATCTGTAAAACGTGCGCCTTCCTGTGAAATACCGCTATCCACCGCAGGTAAAAGCGGTCCTATAAATGTAAGAATGAGCAATAATAAAAGCATAACGCTCCCAATTGTCAGATGCTTATTCATCCCTCACCACCTCTTTCGTGAGGGAGCAGAAATGCCCTTGCGACCTGACTGATCAGCCCGGCAAGCAGAATGAGTACCGTGAAAAAGAAAGTAAATGCGGCAATTGCCCCTTCGTTCAGCCCGAGTGACTGCCCATCTACAATTCTCGTTGATACGGTGACATATTCCTTAAAGTAATAAGCAGCTCCTTTATATTGCGTGAGATACTCGATGACAAAAAGATTTGATAATAAGTAGAGTACAATCGTATTTGTGTGAACGAAAATTTTCGCCAGTCCGTTTCTGAGCATATGTATGTATAGCAACTTATAAGAAGAAACACCTTTTGCCCTGGCCGTCCTGATATACTCTGCTCCATTCTCGTCACTTAGTGCCTGGAAAGTAACATTTGCCAGATAAAACATCGGAAAAACGGATAAGTAAATCACGTTCATCACAACAGCTTCCGGATTCCCTGCGCTGTATAGACTCAATCCTGTGATAATGCCGTTTACATTCAAATACATCAGTGTCATCTGAATAAATACGATAAATACAAGATCAGGTACAGATAGTCCAAGCCATGTGGTTTGAAGCCCAACAACTTTTCTCTTTCCATGACGCGTCCTGAAATCAAATACCCCTTTTGCGACACCTGCTAAAATACTAATAAAAAATGCAGGAATAATAAGCCACAGACTGCGCTGCATCATTTCCCACGCGTGACCGAAAAATGATCTGTTATACCGGTCACTACCAAGTCCTTCTCCATTCAATATTGGCGCGAGAAATTCTTTCACACTCTCAACGTGTGCACTGACAGAGTATTGATAATGTGCAGCCACAAATTCCCCTGATGGTCCGGACTCTATTTCCATGTCTCTCGGCAACAATAATAAAAGCATTAATACAACGAACGCTGCCACCCATTGTATAAGTAATTTCAAAACCCTGTTCCCCATTTAGATCCTCCATTATTTGACTCTTCTGAATAGTAGTATAACGGAAAAATTTGTTTAGGGAAACTAAGAGAATTAACGGGCAGTTAAAAAGACTGAATGGCAGCCTATGCCCTTCAGTCTTTTTTCACATTTCCCAGGAAATATTTAATTTAAATACCCAGATATTCTTCCAATGTTAACCCGCTGTTATATATCTCTGTAGCAAGTTCTTCTCCAAGATAGCGGAAGTGCCATGATTCATACTGATAGCCTGTAATGTGCTCTTTCCCTGCCGGATAGCGAAGAATAAATCCGAATTGATGAGCGTTTTCAGCGAGCCATTTTGCTTCCTTTGTATCCTTAAAGCTATCGCTTGCCCAATGTTCTTCCTGATCCTCAGCCCCGATATCAAAGCCGAGTCCGGTCTGATGTTCTGAATAACCAGGTCTTGCACTGAAGCGGTCTGCTTCCTCTTGACCGTGCTGCTCCACATATCTGTTGTAGAGTTCAGTTTGATACTCATATGATCTGAATGTACTGAATGCGACAAGGCTTTGACCAGCTTCTGCGGCAGCCGCCTGCATCTCGTCATATGCTGCACGTGCTTCCGGGTCTTCTCCCGGCGCATAATCTGTCGGGAGAGGGTATTGTTTATTTGCGATCAGTACTCCTTTTATATAAATAGGCTCTTCCATCGTCTCAGGCGTCCTTTCCGGTTCATCAGGATATGCAGTTTGACTGTCATCAGCGCCATCTTCCGGCGCTGATGGTTCCTCCGTTTCTTCATTACTCTCTGTTCTGGTAATCTCTTTCACGTCTTCATCTATATTGCGTTCTTCATGATTTTTTTGTGTAAATGATTGTTGAATTGATGTGCCAAACAGGCCTTCGATTGTTTCTTCAGGAGACCAGTTATATGCGCTCAAGGCGCCTAATGAAGCACCGGCTAAAATTGTGACTGTTGCGCCGAGTGCGACCCACCATTTAGTTCTTCTCTTTTTTTGGTTATTTTCCAGTCTCATGCTGTTCAGGTCCCTTTCTACATGCGTTTCTATACATTCTTTCAGTTTATCAAAAAAGTAGTGATCTATGTAGTAATTCGGGAAATGTCTTTAAATATTTGGAATTTACTTTTGAACCGATTCACTGTGCTTCGGGCGGACGCTTTCCGGACGGTTGTTGCCCTACGCTCCGTTCACCTATGTTAGCTCAATCATACGAGGTATTTCTATCGCTTGGAAGACACTATATTTAACTTGCAACTTTAGAAGAATGTTTAATTACACACTTAATAGTGAATCATAAAAGAGTAGTTAAAATTAATTAATACTTGAAATGGAGATGAGATTGATGGCAATTTTGACGAGTACTGCAACTGCTAAGAATGGTAGAAATGGACATGTGAAATCTTCAGATGATTTAATCCAGCTAGATCTGGCAATGCCAGGTGACGGTCAGGATCCGGAAGGTAAATCGAATCCCGAGCAATTATTTGCAGCCGGCTATTCAGCATGCTTCGATGGTGCATTTAATCTCATGGCGAAAAATGCGGGTAAAAAAGTGGATTCCACTACGACTGCGCATGTGAGTCTGAACAAGGATGAAAAAGATGACGGTGTGAAAATTTCCGTGAAGCTTGAAGTAGAAGTGAGCGGCGTCTCACAGGATGAGGCTGAAGAACTGTTGAAAAAAGCACATGATTTCTGCCCTTATTCAAAGGCAACACGCGGAAATATTGATGTTGATTTAGAGATTAAAGCCGTATAATACTGATCAGCTGCCGGGAGTGGATATTTGCTCCCGGCAGTTTTTATTTGGCTTAATATTTTATTAAATTGTGCTATACTAGCTCATGGCAAACTTTCATTTGTCGAATGGAGCGTGATCAGATGAAAGCACAATCCTGGCTTTCTATTAATTTCTTTACTTTCTTTTTCACCTGGGGTATTTTCCTTCCATATTGGACAGGGTGGCTCGTTTTTGAGAAGGATCTGACGGTTGCAGCAGCAAGCTCGATTATTGCAGCCGGATTATTTGCACGGTCATTCTCAACATTATTTCTATTCCCGGAGCTCAGCAAGCGATTCTCACTCGCCTTTTTAATGAAGGCGCTGCCGGTGATTTCAACAATTATTCTCATGCTTTTTATACCTGTTGATTCTTTTGCCGGACTGATGCTCGTGATGATTTTATTCAGTTTATTCTATCCAAATATATTACCAATGATGGAGAGCAACGCTTCATTGTTGATGCGTACAGACAATATTCACTATGGCAGAAGCAGGTCATGGGGTTCAATCGGCTATACAGTCGGTTTAATCGTGGTTGGTCTTGTGGCAGCAATCTGGACGGAATCTTCTATCTTTGCTGTTATGGTTGTCGGTTCAGTCATGATGATCGCCGGGGCTTTTCAATATGCGCCTGATGCACTTCAGGAAAAAGTCAGCCCTAAGCGCGGCAGTTATGCAGCTGTATTCAAAACACCGGGTTTCTTGCTCGTTATCACGATTTGTGTCCTCATTCAGGGTGCTCATGCTTCTTACTATAATTACGGCTTTATTTACCTTCAGGAATTGAACGTATCAACGGCCTACATAGGGTTTATTTTAAATATTGCTGTTTTATCTGAGATTGTGTTCTTTGCAATCGCAGATAAGTTTTTCAAAAACAGACCTGCAGCATTTATGTTTTTCATCGCATCCATTGCAGCTGTAGTCAGATGGGCACTGATCGGTCTATTCCCGTCACTCTGGATTTTCCTGATCACACAGCTGTTCCATTCACTGACGTTCGGTCTGGCGCATTACGCATTTATACGCTACCTTTACAGATCAGTTGATAAACAGCTGATCCCGACTGCACAGGGTGTCTATGCTTCACTCGGCATGGGACTCAGTGCAGCCGTGCTCACACAGGTTGGCGGAGTTCTCTACGACATTGAATCCGGTCTCGCATTTACCGGTATGAGTATCGCAGTCGCACCTGCAATTATACTGTCTATTGTGATGCATCAAAAAAGAATTGCCTGATACCCCCTTTTAAATAGAGAAGCCTCCGTATCTATTTAATAATAGCTTAGTTAAAGGTCATCGTTATTTCTGCACAGCTGGTGATTGCAGCGTAAGGGGGCGACTCCTGCGGCAGGAAGGGACGTGTGAGGCTTATGGCGAAGCCTGCGGGCTCACCGCCCGGCCGCGGAAAGCGTCCCCCTGAAACGGAAATCAACAGCCAAATTTAACAAAGCCAAATAAACAAACATATGGAGGCTTTTTTATGAAAAAAGATTCTTCTTTTAATAAAGAACATGTACTTTCACTGATAGATTCTATTGACAGAATGGTCGCTGCGAGACAAAGAGACCGCGAAGCACTTGTGGCATCTCTTGATGAAATCCAGGAAACACTGGATAAATGCGATCAAAGGATTAATAAGATTAAGAATGCATAGAAAAAGGTTGATGAATTTCATAAACCGTGCCGAATCATTCCTTCGCTTTCCGCGGACGAACGTTCGAGCCTCCTCAGGCAGAAAACCACTGTCTTCCGGGCCAGAAGTGCACTGGCACTCTCGATCGTTTTTCCGCAGGAGTCTTCGGAATGATCCGGCACTTTTTATTTCTTAAGACTAATTGTTATTCTTTTTAGTCTGAGCTAAACAGGCTGCTCTCTTTTACTTCTAAGCTTTGGAGTTACAGCGCCTTATTTGATCAAATATAACTAAATTGTTTCAATACACAGCCTGATCGCAGCGTTCAAATCACTCTGTGACCAGCTTGGAAGTCTTCTTGATTCAACTGCCATATCATGTGATGCCGGAATGTGAATAAAGCCTGCCGGGATATCTCTGCCTTCTTTCTGAAGGTGATAGAGCATTCTGTACATCACATGATTGCACAGATAGGTCCCTGCAGAATTGGAAATACTCGCTGGATATCCATTCTCATGAAGACGCTGCACCATATCGCTGACCGGCAGTGTGGAGAAAATACCATCCTGTCCATCCGCAGCAATTTTTTCGCCAGCCGGCACATACCCGCTGTTATCTTTCTCACCGTCATTACAATTGATCGCAATTCTCTCAGGTGTAATGTGAGTGCGTCCGCCTGCAAGTCCGAGTGAGATCACTGCGTCCGGATTTACTTCTTCATAATAATCAATCACTTGATCGCCTGATTTATTAAAATCCACTTCCATGATGCGTCCTGCTATCTTCCATTCTCCAATTACCTGACCATCCAATTCTTTAATGATCTCCATTGTCGGATTCTTCTTAAAATGGAGAAAAGGTTCAAAACCCGTTAGTAAAAGTGTTTTCATGATATGTATTCCCTTCTTTTTCTTATAGCTTATCATTTTATTTCGAAAGACGAAAGAGAAACTAAAAAACTGCACCTGTCTCAGCGGACAGATGCAGCTGGTTAATCGTATTATTCAGTGTCTTCTTCTTCCATGTCATCTGTTTCTTCGTCCATTTCGTCACCGGCGTCATCCATGTCTTCTTCAGCATCATCGCCAGTATCCTCCATATCCTCTTCCATGTTATCATCCGTGTTTTCATCCATCGGTGCTTCTTCTTCCTCCATGCCTGGTTCTGCTGGATCCATCTCTTCTCCGTCATCACCGCATGCTGCTAATACACCTAAACTTAATACGCCTGCTGCGCCAACCTGCATAAATTTTTTAAAATTCATTATAGTCCTCTCCTTTTAGGTCATTCGATTTTGTTCATATCTATCTTTACCCAAAAGGTGGATTTAAAAACGTAAAAAGCACATTACATTCCCATTAAAAAACATTTCAGGAATCGTTCACTTCGTTGGCGGAAGGTAATCATTTACATGATAAAGCTTACCGTTCACAAGCTTTTCATCGAGTAAAATGTTAACAAGGACGCCGCCTACTTCTTCAGGCTTGCGCAGTTTCCCCTGCTCTTTATACTGCTGGAAGGTTTGAACTGCTGCAAAGGATGACGTATCCGTTGACCTGATTTCCTCCTGCATACCTGTATCCATAATGCTCGGGCTGTAGGAAATAATTGTATGGCCCTGTTCACCCTGCTCGAGCGCTGCGGTTTCAGTGAAAAGATTAAGCGCCGCCTTTGTACTGCCGTATACACTCCATCCGTGATTCGGTTTATCCGCTGCGCCTGATGTAATGTTGACAACGACCAGTTCAAACCCTCTTTCCTCCGCCAATTTAAAAGCGAGGTTTGCCCATGCTGCCGGTGCTGTATAATTAAGCGCAATTGCTGTTTCGATTGCGGAAGGATCCATGTTTCCGACTGTTTCCATCGGCTGAACGGTGCCTGCATTTTGAATGAGATAAAGTTTTGTCAGATCACTCTGCTCTTCTGTCCAGGATCTCAGGAAATTCATTGATTCAGAAAGTGATGTCATATCCACCTGCTGATGGTTGTATAGGTCGTTACCTTTCAGACTGCTGTTACCTGATCTTGATACATCAGTCACCTCAATGTCACGGTCAATTAAATGGTTGACGATTGCCGCTCCGAGTCCTTTTGATCCACCGGTTACCATTGCTTTAATCATTGTTAGCCTCCTGTTATTCTTTCTGATCGTCTGACGGGCACAGAATCGGAATATGTCTGCTTAACACTTCTACTGTTAAAGGAACGTGTGCTCCTTCATCCCCGTCAACATTTGAAATCAAATCCTTATCCGAATTCACATGTACTTCTTTTGCTTTAAAATACGCTACATTCTCATCTTCTTCAAGCTCACCTTTAAGTAGCGCAGTCATGATACTGACCAGCTTATAGAGTGGGACATCTTTAATCACAAAGCAGTGCAGATGGCCATCATTGACTTCAGCATCCGGTGCCAGTTTTTCAAACCCGCCGACAGAGTTTGTCAGTGCCATTAAAAATAATAGCGCATTACCCTCCCATTTCTGTCCGTCATGTGTAATGTCTGCTTCAAAGGGTTCTTTCTCACGGATCGTTTTAAACCCTTCGATCATATAGGCAAGCGGACCAAGCTTTGTTTTTTGTTCTACTGATACACCAAAAGTCGCTTCTGCGATCCCGCCGAGTGCAATAATATTCATAAAGTAGCGGTCATTGATCCGCCCGATATCCACACGCTTCGTTTCAGCCGTCTTCAATTGCCGGATGGCTTCTTCCGGATCCATTGAAATATTCAGCGCACGCGCAAAGTCGTTAACCGTTCCAAATGGAACAATACCAAGCGCCGGCTGGTATTCCTGCTTTGCAAGGCCTGTAATGGTTTCATTCAATGTACCATCCCCACCCATTGAAACCACAAGATCGTAGCGCTCATGACATGCCTCTTCAGCAAATTGCGTGGCGTCATTTTCTTTCTCTGTTTCTTTCAGTGTAATGTCATAGTTCATTTCTTTCAGTACTTCAAGTACGGATTCCTTATGATCAAGCGCTTCTTCTTTACCAGAAGAAGGGTTTAAAATCAGCATTGCTTTCTGCATTCTCCAGACCTCCTAAAATTGTGAACGTTTTCTCTATATCTTTCCTTTTTTCAGCCATGACGAAACCGGTTTGTTGCCGTATAATGAATATTGTTGATTTTACCAACCTAAAAGGAGCATGTATGTATGTTTGACTGGAGAAATATATTCCGCGGGATGGCGATGGGTGCAAGTGATGTTGTACCGGGCGTCAGCGGTGGTACGATTGCCGTTCTGCTTGGCATTTACGATCAATTTATCAATGCTTTGAGCGGCATTACAACGCGAGAATGGAAAAAACACCTTCCTTTTTTAATTACACTTGGCGCTGGTATGGGTATTGCCATTATTGCACTCAGCAACCTGATTGAATGGCTGCTTGAAGTACACCCACAGCCTACTTATTTCTTTTTTATCGGATTAATTGGCGGAATCCTGCCTTACCTGCTGAAGGAATCCAATGCAAAAGAAAACTTTAAAGGAAAGCATATTGCGATGCTGGTTGCCGGTGCAGTGATTGTACTGATTATCGGTTTTTCAAACCCTTCTGAAGACGGAGCGATTATTACAAATTTAACTGTTCCTAATATGGTACTGCTATTTGGAGCAGGCATTCTGGCAAGTTCTGCAATGATGCTGCCTGGCATCAGCGGTTCATTCCTGCTGCTTGTCATTGGCGTATATAACACAGCGATTGCTGCTGTGAGTAATTTTAATATTCCTGTCATTGCATTGATCGGTGCGGGGGTAGCAATCGGCTTTATCTTCACGAGTAAGCTGATCCGCTACATGCTGAACCGTTACCCGGTCATGATGTATGCATTTATTATCGGGCTCGTATTCGGCTCACTATTTGTTGTGTACCCGGGGCTTGCACTGACTGCCGGTAACATCATCATTTGTATGATCACACTAGCTGCAGGCTTTTTCGCAGCAGTAATGCTTGGCAGAAGCAGTTAATGAAAAGGACCTTTTCCTGTGATGGAGAAGGTCCTTTTTGAAACTTATTTAGCTGCTAAAACGTATACTTAGCTACACAGACTGTTCTTGAAAGGAGTATGATCATGCATTCAGAAGACCGGCTCGTCGCAGCAATGATCTATTTCACCAGTACCGTTACGTTTATTTTCGGACCGCTGATTCTCTGGTTTATCAAAAGAGATGCCCCCTTTGTCAGGGAGCATGGCTATGTTTATTTAAATTTTGCTGTCAGCTACTTCTTGTATCAGGCAGCTGCAGGATTTCTATTCTTCATAGGCATCGGCTTCGTGATCAATACCGTGCTGACTGTATTGTGGATCGTATTTGCAATCATTGCCGGATTATACGCGTTAAAAGGGGAAGTCTTTAAAATTCCGCTTGTCATCCGCTTCTTCACGCCGGATTAACAGACTACTCAAGCCGTGCAAGCTTTTGAGCCAGTTCCCTTGCTTCTGCTTTAGATTCGTCAAGGATCTTATCAGCCATATCAGGGTACTGGCTCATTCCTTCACAAACGACTGAATCATATTCTTTAATGCCTAAAAAGCGCATCACTTCACGCAGGTAGTCCTCAGAGAAATTCAGCCCTGTTCCCTTATAGACACCGCCGACTGATTCAATGTGGACGGCACGCTTACCCTCGATCAGCCCTTCCTGACCGCTTGCTGTATAACGAAATGTCTTGCCTGGAATACAAAGTGAATCAATGTAAGTTTTCACTCTTGGCGGGAATAGTAAATTCCAGAATGGTGTGACAAAGACATATAAATCAGCCGCTAAAAACTGATCCAGCACATCGTCCATTCTTTTCACTTTTTCTTTCTCTGTTTCTGTAAATTCTTCTCCTGTACGATGCTTGCCCCACGAGCCTAATACATCCTCATCAATTTCCTGCAGATCCATTTCATAAAGGTGTGCATAATCAACCTCCACACCCTGTTCAGCTTTTTTCAGTTCTTCTATAAACGTATCCGCGATCTCTTCACTAACTGACTTTTTCGTACGCGGATTCGCATTAATATATAATACTTTCATCACAATTCCTCCCTAACCTTAATATCCTGCTACTCCTATTTTAAGCGATATTCTTCAGGTTGCCACGTATCAGTACTCAATCTTTTCAAAATTCAGACCTTTAGCGGAGAAGATATACGGTCAGTCAGTACTCTGTTCAAGCGCTCCTACACCGGACTTTACACACTTCTCACAACTTAAAGTGCCTCTTTTCACAAATGTACCGTATAATGAATAAAAAGAGATTGAATAATCAAAACTCTTAACAGTACTCCCCAGAGAAAGGTCTGATATCCATGGTGAGAATAGAATCTTATGAAAAACAGCCGCCAATTTTAAAAGAAGTGACCGTTACACTTCATTACCATCGCTATGACCAGGATTATGACGGATGGAATCTGTGGGTTTGGCTTGAAGGTGAAACCGGTAAAATGGTTGAATTCTCGGGTGAGGACAGCTATGGCAAAACGGCTGAATTCGCACTGCAGAGTACCGAAGAAATTAAGCGTGTCGGCTTTATTATAAGGAAAAGTACGGAGGAAAATGACTGGGCAGGCAAACGCTTTGATGATCGGTTTATTACCTCCTTTGATTCCTCCGGTCATGCAGAAGTCTGGTTGATGCAGGGAATGGAACGAATCTATGAAAACCTGAACGACGTGACTGTATTTCCTGGCATTATCAGCGCAAAAATTGATAAGTGGGATGAGATTTCTGTTCTGACTAACCTGTCCTTTGACTGGGAGCATGATAATCTTCACGTCTCACTGACCGGCGGAGAAATTAAAAAAGTCCGGGTTGAAAAGGATAACGCAGGCTCAGACCTTGCAAACCGCCTTGTCATCAAAACGAAAAACAGACTGTCCCTTACGAAGCAATATAAGGTGAATTTGTCACATTTCGGTTATTGCGAAGTGACGTTTGGTGATATTATGCGGACGAAAAAGTTTGACCAGACGTTTAAATATGATGGCTTTTTAGGTTCACAGTATACCCCGGAACAAACGACCTTCTGCTTCTGGGCCCCTTCTGCCCGGCAGGCTGAAATTAAATTATTTAAAAATGATGAAGTTTTTTTATATAAAATGCATGAGGGCGAGCGCGGCACGTGGCATATCGAGCTGAACGGCGACTGGGAGGGTGCACACTACCTTTACCGCGTCCGGGTCGGCAAGGAGTGGCGTGAAACCCAGGACCCTTATGGTAAAGCTGTCAGCGTGAATGGCCTGCGCAGTGCAGTCGTTGACCTTACAAAAACAAATCCAGCTTCCTGGAAACCTGTCACAAGGACACTGGAGTCTCCTGTCGATGCCGTCATATACGAGCTGCATATCCGGGATGCAACCATTCACGATGACAGTGGCGTTTTCAATAAAGGAAAATACCTTGGCCTTGCTGAACAGGGAACCGTGACAGAATACGGCTTCTCAACCGGCCTCGATTATCTTGCAGAGCTTGGCGTGACACATATTCAGCTTCTTCCTTTCTATGATTACTGGACGGTAGATGAAACGAAGCTTGATCAGCCTCAATATAACTGGGGCTATGATCCAAAGCATTTCAATGCACCTGAGGGCTCTTACTCAACAGACCCGACTCATCATTCCCTGCGGATTAAAGAGCTCAAAACACTTATTCAGGCCATCCATGACCGCGGAATGAGTGTCATTATGGATGTCGTCTATAACCATGTCTATGATGTAACCAGATCCCCTTTCCACCAGCTCGTGCCGGGTTATTACTTCCGTTACGCCCGTAATGGGAAACTGTCAAACGGGACCGGGGTAGGAAATGATACTGCTTCTGAGCGTGCGATGATGAGACGCTTTATCGTTGATTCACTCGTATACTGGGCAACGGAGTACCAGATCGACGGCTTCCGCTTTGACCTGATGGGTATTCATGACGTTGAGACAATGAGGGCTGCGAGAGAAGCACTCAATGAAATTGACCCTGCCATTATCATGCTCGGTGAAGGCTGGGATCTGCAAACTGCACTGCCTGACCATTTAAAAGCGAATCAGTACCAGGCAGATCAGATGAAAGGTGTTGCACATTTTAACGATGCACTGCGCGATCATTTAAAAGGGAATACTTTTTCAAAGCAGGATAGCGGATTTATCAACGGCAGAATCGGCATGAGGTATCACCTGCTGCAGGGTGTATCTGCAGGTATGAAAGTACCTTATGACAGAAAAACGTTCCTTTCGCCTGAGCAGGTCGTCAATTACGCTGAGGCACATGATAACCATACACTTTGGGATAAGCTATGCTTCACAACGCCAAATGCCACAATGAGTGACCATAAACGGATGCACCGCCTGGCGACATCCATTATTCTGTTATCTCAGGGCGTTCCCTTCCTGCATGCAGGCCAGGAATTTATGAGAACAAAGTATGGCGTTGAGAACAGCTACCGCTCGCCTGATGAGATTAATAAGCTCGACTGGCACAGAAGGGAAGAATTCCATCAGACAGTTGAGTTTATTAAGGGTTTAATTAAACTCAGAAAAGCGCATCCCTCATTCAGAATGAGAACAAAAGAAGAGATCATTGAACATATGCACTTCCATCCGACTGATGAGAGATTAATTGCGTATGACCTCACTACAAAAGAAGGACCGTATGAGCGCTTTACGGTCATTCATAATGCACACGGCGGACCTGTGAAGTACCATCTTGATTCCGGAGGACCGTGGCATATCCTTGCTGATGGCATTCATGCAGACAGCAAGCCGCTTGGGGTCCTGAGATCAGATATGGTTGAAGTGAGCCGTCACAGCACCTACGTCCTTGCACTTCCGTTTAACACAACGGCTATACGGGAATAATCCTGTATACAAACGAGAAGGGTTGATGATGATATGCTTTATATTCTCGCAATATTCCTGCCGCCACTCGCGGTATTATTCACAGGCAGATTCGGCTCATTCCTGCTGAACATTCTGCTGACGATCCTCGGCTACATTCCGGGTCTGATTCATGCAATCATTGTAGTACGTGATGAAAAGCACAAAAAAGATATGCAGCAGTATATGAATAAATCATAAGGAAAGTGATGCCGGGCTGACCCGGCATCTTTTTCAATTCAATCGTAAAACGCATCCTTCTTTACAAATCCCGAGTAGCCTTATACGATATAATTAGTTATATATTTTAATTAAAGGAGTTTATCCTATTATGGAATATGATAAGCAGCAAATTAACCGTCTGAAACGTGCTGAAGGGCAGATAAAGGGTATTTTACGTATGATGGAAGAAGGCAAAGACTGCAGAGACGTCGTGACGCAGCTTTCTGCTACACGCACTGCACTTGACCGCACAATTGGTCTGATCGTGGCACGAAACCTTGAAGAGTGTCTGCGTAACGCTGAAAAAGGTGAAGACTCAGCGGATTATATTAATGAAGCTGTACAGCTTCTGGTGAAGTCTAGATAATAGATCAGTAACACAAAGCGGCGCTGTGAGCATGCAGCGCCGCTTTTCT
This sequence comes from Jeotgalibacillus malaysiensis, assembly GCF_044789845.1. Classification (NCBI taxonomy): domain Bacteria; kingdom Bacillati; phylum Bacillota; class Bacilli; order Caryophanales; family Caryophanaceae; genus Jeotgalibacillus; species Jeotgalibacillus malaysiensis. The sequence continues at coordinate 659,931 of NZ_CP085252.1, read as the reverse complement.
GATTGTAAGCTCCCGATTCAAGTGAATATAAAAAAGCGCCGGGCTCATGTCGGCAGCTTTATGCACCGGGTCTGATCCGGTCCTTGTATCTCGCAATGCTTTTTTCGACACTTAGGACAAGCTGTTTTTCCTTGCGGCGCTCGTGCCATTTCGTGGCAAGAGAGTGCAGAAACATCAGCCCGATAAATGGAACAATGCTTATGTAAATAAAATGAGACGCTCCCTCGAAAATCTCCTGCAGGATAAACCACCAGTATGTGAGGTAAATGATCGTGAAAGTAAGATTTATGAGCCCTTCTCCTGAAGATCTGCTTCTTTTTTTACGCATTTATTCACCTGCTTTGCTATACAAGATAGTCTAATGCTATCACAACTTGTCAGAAAATTCATTTCTTTCATCGTGTTTTTCAGTCAGGATACCGGGGAATCTGTCCGGCGCAGCGTACAGCAGCGTGCGGCGGCGCGTTCAATTATACCTGGAGATGAATCAATTAATCTGAGTGATGTAATAATTAACGCCAGTGCTGATCCATATCATCCTGTCCCTCATACAATTCTGAGCCAACATCCTCCTCCAAAAGAAAAATCCCGCTCAAGGCGGGACGTTAAGAAGCTGCGGTATTAAACACCTGCTCCAGATATTGAATACTTCCACTTAATGATGTCAGCAGTAACACCATCATCACGAGCGAAATAAGCAGCAGCACTGCGTATAGAATATCCTTCACCCTGTACCCCTCTTCTTTCCTCTTTTGAAAGGTTGGGATCACGCGTTGCAGAAGGTATACAGCAAAGATACCGAGTGTCAGTGACAGTACCCATGACTGGATGGCACGATTGACTTCATCCTGGTAGAGCAGATATCTGAGCGTGTTATCATCGTTCAATTCAACGGTCACGTCTTCTTTTACAAACGTTCCGCGTTCAAGCGTTAATTGCTGTGTTGTTTCATCATAAATATAGCCATAGCCGCCCGGATAGATATTCAGCGTGACTGCTAGTGTCATCAGCAGAATAATAATGCTGTATCCGCCGGCTGTGAACCAAAATGATCGTTTACTTTTCATACAAACAGGCCTCCGCTTTAAATCAGCTATCGTTTATTCTATCAGACTGATCGCTCTATCGTAAGTCATAGCGATTTTTTTGCAAAATTACAGAAATTTCACCCTATTTCGGACTATTTATAGTAGAATACATAAGTACTAATGGGGTATATAGCTAATAAATGGACGTAGGATTTAAAGAAACGGCTCAGCTGATGTATAATAGGATGCAGTCCGTTACAAATTATTTTATAAGAATATGGGGTGCTGATATGACACAGGCTAATGTAGGACAGAAAGTTAAATTTACACGCCACGGTTTTGATATTACCGGCGAAGTAACAAAAATTCTCGAACGATCTGTGATTGTAAGTATATCAGAAGAGGACGCTTTACTTTTAGATTACGGTACAAACTTCACGGTTGTTTCGCATGAAAATTATAAAGTCGTAGAAAACGCTTAATGATGAAATAGCTGCCGCGGCTATATTGAAAAATCTCCTGTCAGGATGCTGACAGGAGATTTTTACTTTCCGGTACCGTACCAAGCGCCTGAGCTATTGATGCGTATTGTTCCGGATCAAAATTAAGAATCAGAATAAAAATCAGGATAATCATCACAATGACCAGTGCAACAATTGCAATTACGCTTTTTTTACCACTCATTCATCTCAACTCTTTTCTGTAGATTCTATCGTGAGCAGCATGTCCACGTGCGGAATGCCGTCATCAAGGTATTCTGAAGACACTTCCTCAAAGCCGAACGAGCTGTAGAAGTTTCTTAAATAAGTCTGACCCTGAAGCATAATCTCTTTAGTGCCCCACTCTTTCATCACATTAATCGACTTTTGCACAAGCTGACGGCCAAGGTTTCGGCTTCTGAATTCCTCCAGTACAATAATTCTTCCAATCGACGCTTTATTGTATTTAGTCCCTGCCTTCATCAGCCTTGCATAAGCAGCAAGCTTGCCATCAATCTTCAGCTGCAGGTGCCAGGATTCAGGGTCGTATCCATCCACCTCGTGATAAGCACAATTCTGCTCAACCACAAAAATATCGACGCGTGCTTTTAAAATATCATGCAGCTCTCTTGCCGTCAGTTCATCAAAACGATTCACTTTCCATTCCATTATGTATGTCCCCCGTTCTGCTTTATCATCTCTTCTCATTATATTAGAATGAGAAGTAAATTTCACACCATAGGAGGGTTAAAGATGGAAAGTGCACTCGATTGGGTATTTCAGGTGCTGTTTGGCATTGGTATTCTATTTATCATCAGCTTGGGCATCGTGATTATGATGCTTTTACAAAAAAAGAACTCTAACCGCCACAAAGACGATTAGAGCAGCCTTTTATTTATCCAGATCAAGCGACTGCGGCTCTTCCCCTGAATTCATCAGGCGGATCGACGTCGGCTCAATTTCAAGCACCACATACTTTGGATCATCCGCCCCTTCAAACCAGTTCTTGAAGCGATCATTCCAAAGCTTTTCCTTAATCTCCTTAGAATCACGGATCACAGCTGTTCCTTCCACCTCTATATAAGAATCAGCATAGCCGTCTCCCTCGTAGCCAAGCAGCACGTGTACAAACGGATTCTCATCCACTTCCTCTGCTTTATGTGTATCAATACTCATTGGCGTATGCAGCACATACCCCTCATTATAAAAAGTCATATAACGCGAATGCGGACGATTATTCTTTACCGTCGCAAGCGTCCCTGTTTTATTATTTTCAAGTACATTTAAAATATGGTCCTTCAGCTCTTTCTGATTCATGAATGCTCCACTCCTTTTTTTGGTCATGGTATTAGTATTTCCACGAAATGGGGAATAGAAAACATTTGGGGGTGTTTTATTTTGGGCGGCGCAGCGGGGACGGAGTTGAGTGATTCATTTTTGTAATCATTCCAATTTCGACTCACTGAACTCCGTCCCCAGTGTGCCGACTGCTTTACATACCCATTAAAACTGATTTACACTTTATATATCAGCACCTACCGTATATTCATGATTGGAGGCAGAACCAATGAGTCAGCAAAGTCTGTTTTTATACATAGAGGACGCTTATCCGGTTAGATTTACCGACACTGAACTCAGAACTGAATGGAAACTTTCAGAGTGGTTTGATCCCACGACAGCCGCTGAAGATCTTGCACATATTCAAAGACTGCAGGAGGCTCCTCGTTTGATGGTTGCTTCCTCACTTTCAATGAAGCGCACTGCATTTACTGTCGTCAGTGTATTACTAGCCCATTATAAAAGCGGTGCAGCATGGAACCTGGCTGCTTCTAATGTCAGGCTTGTTCATGATCCGGATGCGCCCCTTCAAATCGGTGTACACTTAAGTGATATTCATAGCTACGAGGGACAGACAGAATGGGATGAACTCCTGCGCAATCTCTTTTTTGACTGGGCCAAGCCGCTCATTGAATCAGTTGAAAAAGCCGGTAAGATTAAACAAATTGTACTTTGGGAAAACTTTTTCATTTACCTCAGAGGGTTTTATAAGAGTCTGGCCCCGGACTTAAAAGGTCTTGAACAACATGACTGGGACGCTCACTGGGAACAGATCGTCTCAGAAGATTTCTTCGGCGGCGATGAGCCGAATCCATTTACTCATCTTGAGCATTTTAAAGCGAAGCGTCAGCTTGAGGATGCTCGTGTCAGAAGTACATGCTGCTACAAATATATGCTGCCCGGTAAAAAGAACTGCCGTACCTGCTGTCTGATAAAAGAGTAACGAAAAACGCGCTGCCCCTTTTATGGGAACAGCGCGTTTTTATTATAGCGGTCTCATATCATCATCTGGATGCTGATAAGGATCTTCCACCACTTTTGGTTTACGTGCAAAGCACATGATACCTGCGATCAGGAATAGCAGTGCCGGCAGCCAGCCGATAAATACTGTTCCAAGTCCAACAACAAGTGCACTTGCAATCAGTAATCCGCCTGCAAGCTTTGGCTTCTTATTACGCTTCATTGCAAATACTGCGATTAAACTTAAAATTGTACTGATAATAACTACAACATTAAAAAATACTCCAAGGTTTGCAAACCAATCTGTAAACATTGCCGGGTCAATCCCCGAATCTGCAAGTGCAGGATCATTTTGCATTTCTCTTTCAAACTCCGCCTGCATTGCAGGATCGTCAAATAGTGCAGTAATTAAAAATACACCTACGATCATCAGTAAATTGACAACAATTCCTATAATCGTCAATACGCCTTCTGCTGTTCTTTTCATCTGATTACCTCCCAGTAATGTAATATGTATGATTTCCCTATCCCCTACTTTACGGAAACTTACACATAAAGGTTTCAAAATTTCACAGCAGATTTAATATTTCTTTCAGACGGCTGATCGTCTGGTCAGGTGTGCCATCTCCTTCACCTGGCGATTTTGATGGGTCATGCTGAATCCAGACGCTGTGAATCCCTGCACCGTTTGCTCCGAGAATATCCGTTTTCAGATTATCTCCAACCATCCAGACGTCCTCAGCAGATTGTTCTGAAACCCTTAATGCATGCTCGAAAATAGCCTGACCCGGCTTCCCTTCACCGATATTTCCCGAGATCACAATATGGTCAAAATACGGGACAAGCTCAGGCGTAATCCGCAGTTTTTCAAGCTGCAGTGACGGGGCACCGTTTGTGACTACGACAAGCTGAACGTTCTCTTTTAGTATATCCAGTACGTCGAGCGTTTCTTCATATAAAAATGGTGAGTTTTTTCTATGGGTAATAAATTTCTCTCTCAGTGTGTCACCTGATTGTGTAACGCCCTGTGATTTGAGCGCTTCCTGCCAGACGCGCTGCTGGTAGTCCGCTATCTCAGCCCCCATCTTTCTGAATGTATGGTGGACCGGATCGCCAAACTGTCCCCAAAGTCCCTCAAAAGGATTGATTCCGATCATTTTTGTGAAATCGTAAAAGGCATATTCCTGATAGAAGCGCGGGGCGGCTTCCTTTACAGCGGCAAGCAGCTTATCAGGATCTGTTCCGTACAGGTCCTCCGCGTCAATTACTGTTTTCTTAAGTGCGGTTTCTATACTTTTTTTATCCCATAAAAGCGTGTCATCAAGATCGAAAAAGATTGCAGATGGCATCGTCTCAGCTCCTGTTCTGTTAGATTGTAATATTGTCACAAAATTCGGTGGATAAAGCAATTGAATTTTGGGAATTGGGGTGGTGTTGTTCAGGAGATTTCATGGGTGGTTCAGGAAATTACATGTGGAGTTCAGGAAATTAATACTGGGGTACATGACATTATAGCGGTGGTTTATAAGATTACAAGCCACGTTCAGGAGAAAGTGTCATTTGACCTGCACCCAAAGCCGCTGCTCTGGCACATCACCCTTTTCACAAATACAAAAAAACCCCGCAGCCATTACCAGCCGCGGGGATTCTCTCTAATATTATGACGGATTGAGCACCCGGTCCAAAAACTGCTTTGTTCTCGCTTCTTTCGGTGCCTTCAAAATCTCTTTTGGCGGGCCCTGTTCAACAACGACACCGCCGTCAATGAACATGACGTGATCGGCGACTTCTTCTGCGAATTTCAGTTCGTGGGTAACGACCACCATTGTCTGACCCTCTCTTGCAAGTTCCTTCATAACGCTCAGCACTTCGCCTACGAGCTCAGGGTCCAGTGCTGAGGTTGGTTCATCAAACAGCATCAGTTCTGGCTGAATAGCAAGCGCACGTGCAATACCGACGCGCTGCTGCTGTCCGCCTGAGAGCTGGTGCGGGTACAGTTCCATTTTCTCCCCGAGTCCTACCTTTTCAAGTAAAGCGACTGCTTTTCGGTGAACCTCTTCTTTATTAAGCCCCTGCACAATGACAGGCCCTTCCATTACATTTTCAAGCGCTGTTTTGTGAGGGAAAAGATTATAGGATTGAAACACCATACCTGATTTTCGGCGAAGCTTCAGGATTTCGTTTTTCTTCGGCTGCTTTGAGAAATCGAGCTTGAAACCATCAGAGAACTCGAATAGTCCTTGATTGGGCATTTCAAGGGCGTTCAGACAGCGTAAAAAAGTTGTTTTACCGGAGCCGGATGGACCGATAATCGCGACAACGTTTCCTTTAGGCACTTCGAGGTCAATCCCGCGGAGTACCTCGAGCTTCCCAAACGATTTATGAAGATCTTGTACCTGAATCTGCATCTGTTCCACTCCTTATTTCGCGACGTAGCGATCCAGTTTTTTCTCGATTCGGTCCTGAACGAGTGACAGGACGAAGCAGACGATCCAGTAGAGGATGGCTGCTGTAATGTATAACTGAAGAAAATCATAGGTCCTGGCTGCGATTTCCTGTGATTTTCGAAAGAGCTCTACCACCAGAATCTGTGAAGCAAGCGATGTATCTTTTACCAGGCTGATAAATGAATTTGACAGTGGTGGAATTGATACACGCGTTGCCTGCGGTAAGATGATTCTGCGCAGTGTCTGCGGGTATGTCATTCCGATTGTATACCCTGCCTCCCATTGACCTTTTGGCACTGAGAGGATTGATGCGCGGACGATTTCGGATGCGTATGCCCCCACATTTAGAGAGAAGGCAATGACCGCACTTGGGAATGGATCGAGTGTGATACCAAGGTCCGGTAAACCAAAGAATACGATAAACAACTGAACGAGCAGCGGCGTACCGCGGATTGCTGAGACATAGACCCGGGCAATGCCTGACAAAATTTTATTGCCTGACAGCCGGGCTAACGCTGTGAGCAGTGCGAGAATCAGACCAAAAGTAAAAGATAAAAGAGTAAGCGGAATCGTATTTTTGATTCCGCCCTCCACCATTGGTCCAATTGAAGACCAAAACAGCTCCCAGTCAATTAGCGGGTCAGCTGCTCCTAATATAAAATTACTGAGAAACATCTTCGCCAAACCATTTCTCTGAGATTTCTGTTAGTGTACCGTCTTCCTTCATATCTGCAAGGTGTTTATTGAATTCTTCTACAAGCTCCTCGTGACCCTGACGGAACATGAATGCACTTTCTGATACGTCACTTTCTTCTGCAGCGATTTTAATACCTGCATTCGGCTGCTGCTGTTCAAAATCCAGGATCGCAAGCTTATCATTAACTGTTACTTCGGCGCGGCCTGTTTTGATCAGTTCGATTGCCTGTGCAAGTCCTTCAACCTGTACAAGCTCTGCGCCGTACTCCGTTGCGATATCCGCGTAGTTACTTGTCAGTGACTGTGCTGACTGCTTTCCTTCGATGTCTTCAAATGAAGACACATCATTGTTATCTTCTGGAACGACAACAACTGCTGATGAAAGTGTATAAGGATCTGAGAAATCATATGTTTCAAGACGCTCATCATTTACACCAACCTGGTTGGCGATCACGTCAAAGCGCTCTGAGTTCAGCCCTTCAAACATTGAGTCCCACTGTGTTTCGTTATATTCAACTTCAACACCCATGCGCTCTGCTACTTCATTCATTACTTCAACATCATAACCTGTGAGGGTATCTGACTCGTCATGAAAAGTGAACGGTGCATATGTGCCTTCAGTTCCTACTGTAATGACGCCCTCTTCCTGAATTGATTCAAGGAGATTCTGATCGCCAGCCGAGCTATTGCTGCCTTCCTCTTCAGAAGATCCGCAACCTGCAAGAACACCTGTTAATAGTAATGATACTGCTAATGTTTTTTTCATATTAAAAACCACCTATTCTTATCGGAATTATGTCATAAGGATGATTTTACGTTGATTCGGGGAAATTGTAAATACCAAATTTTTTGAGCACGGGGGTTGCATTTACATTCAGGAGATGATTTAATACTAATATACCCCACAGGGTATTACAAAATCTCTGTGAAACGATCAAGGAGGAGTTATATATGTTATTCCGTTCTTATTTTGATGACAAACTTGCACAATATTCATATCTTGTAGGATGCCAGCGTACAGGTGAGGCGATTCTGATTGATCCGCCGCGTGACGTAGAGCCAATTCTTGCAGATGCTAAAAAAGAAGGACTAAATGTTTCAGCTGCGACTGAAACGCATATTCACGCAGACTTTGTTTCCGGTGCACGTCAGCTTGCTGAAAAGCATGGTGTAAAACTTTATCTTTCTGATGAAGGCGACAATGACTGGAAATATCAATATACAGACAATCTGGATGTTCAGCCGCTGACAGATGGTGATGAATTCAAGATTGGAAATATCAAATTTGAAGTGATGCATACACCAGGTCATACCCCAGAGAGTATCTCCTTAGTTCTAACTGACCTTGGCGGCGGTGCTGACAAGCCAATGGGTATCTTCACAGGAGACTTTGTTTTCGTTGGGGATATCGGCCGTCCTGACTTACTTGAAAAAGCTGCCGGTGCTGCAGGTACTGCTGAAACAGGTGCAAAATCAATGTTCAAATCACTTCAGCGTTTCAAAGAACTGCCTGATCACATGATGGTATGGCCAGGTCACGGTGCAGGAAGTGCCTGTGGTAAATCACTTGGGGCTGTCCCACAGTCAACTGTCGGATATGAAAAACAGTTCAACTGGGCACTGAATGAAAATGACGAGCAGAAATTTATTGAAGAACTGCTGAAGGATCAGCCGGAAGCACCTAAATATTTTGCTCAAATGAAGAAAGTGAATAAGCTTGGACCTGCAATTGTAGAAGAAACATCAGTTGAATGGTTTGAAAATGCTGAAGAAGTTGTAGAATTCAGCAAGCATGATGGCAACATTCTGATTGATACGCGCCAGTCTAAAGAAGCTGAAAAAGGACTTGTTCCAGGTTCAATTAACATTCCATTTGGCAAAATGCTGCCAAACTGGGCTGGCTGGTTAGTGAATTATGATGAAAAGATTGCACTAGTCGTTGAAAAAGATCAGGCTGAAGAAGCAATGAAAATTCTGCGTTCTATCCATTTAGATCATGTAGTAAAGCTGGCTGATCCTTCACTGATTGAATCTGTTGCAACTGAAACGTATCAGTCTGTTGATACTGAAGAGTTTGCAAAGCAGAAGGATCAGACTGATTATCAGGTAATTGACGTCCGTAACGATTCTGAATGGAACAGCGGACGCATTGAAGGAACAGAGCACAAAATGCTTGGACACCTTCGCGACGCAGGTAAAGAGCTTGATAAAAACAAGCCTGTATTGATCCACTGTCAGTCAGGTGCACGCTCAGCAATCGCTGCAAGTGTGATGCTGTCACTTGGATTTGACGATGTGACACACTTAAACGGCGGATTCAATGCATGGTCTAATAACCGCCCTAAAGAAGTTGTAACGAACTAAGAAAGGGGTAAGCTTAATGGAATGGATTTTAATTGGTGCTGTCGTGCTTTTCTTCGTCTGGCGCATGATGCCGGCGAAGGGTGTACGCACCATTTCTCCGGATGAATTGAAAGCAATGAAAAAAACAAAGGATTCCCAGTGGATCGATGTGAGAACACCTGGAGAATTCAAAGCACGCAATATGAGAGGGTTTGACAATATCCCGCTAGGCAGTCTGCCAAATCAGACGTCAAAGCTTGATCCTGAAAAAGAAACGATTGTCCTGTGTCAAAGCGGAATGCGCAGTGCACAGGCTGCGAAAATATTAAAGAAAAAAGGATTCAAAAACGTTGCAAATGTTCGCGGCGGAATGAATCAACTTTAACCGAGGAGTGTATATATTTTATGCATGCAGATCACAAGTTAGACGCAAAGGGCTTAGCTTGCCCAATGCCAATCGTACGTACAAAGAAATCAATGGCGAACCTTCAGGAAGGTGAAGTGCTCGAAATCACTACGACTGATCAGGGTTCCCTTGCAGATATGAAGGCATGGTGCAGATCAACAGGTAACGAATACCTGTCAGGTACTGAAGAAGGAAACGTACAGGTGCATTATATTAAGCGCGTTGAAAAGAAGCAGTATGTGCCAAAAACAGAACTGAAGTCTATAACAAACGAAGAGCTTGAAGCGATTATCGCTGAAAAGCCTGCAGTCATCCTTGATGTACGTGAGCCTGAAGAGTACGCTGGCGGACACATCCCAGGCGCTCACTCTGTACCGCTTGCACAGGTTGAGAACTATATTGCAGCACTTCCTGAGGAAGAAACAGTATATGTGCTTTGTAAGTCAGGAAAACGCAGTCAGGCTGCATGTGACAACATCAGATCAAATGGCCGCGAGAACCTGATCCGTGTAACACCAGGTATGAGTGAATGGAATGGACCGATCGCAACTTCGTTTGCAGCGACTGCAGGTGTAAGATAAATTTTTGAACGGAACCCGAAAAGCCGAGGCTTTTCGGGTTTTTTGCGAGATGCGACCTTGTGATGATGGTGGTTCGAGGAATTTTTGCTGATGTTCGGAGAATAACTAAGGTGGTTCAAAGAATAATTGCCATAGTTCGTGGAATCGTGTAATTAGACCTACGCCATTTCCATTAAAAAACCGGAGAGCATCCTCTACTCTCCGGCATCAATCGTAGGAAATAACATCTCCACAGATCCTTTATACGACAAAATTGTCCCGAATAAAGGCTGGTAAATATGAATATGAACCTCAAAAAGCTCTGTCTGCTTATTGTATTCCTCAAGAACCGTTGCTCTTACACCAAGCAGTCTGGGGATCCTCATATATTTTTTTCCGATATGAAGGGTCATGTCACGCGAAGTTAACAGCATTCCACCAGTTTTAGTTGCCTTCAGATTAAGCGGCAGCCGTGCAACGCCCCACTGGTCAGTGAAGTTATCAACCGTGTTCGGCTCATCCCCTTCTTTCATTTTGTCATAAAAGCAGCGGACTGTTTCCGGGAATGTAAAACTGCGTCTCCATGACATCGTTTCACGGCCATGCCTGTCACGGTATGCAGCGTTCTCCATATAAAAAGGAATCTCTTCTCCCCTTTCAGGAAAAGCGAAATTCATTTTCACACCTAAATGAGATACTTTTCGTACCAGCCTGGACCCGCCCTTAATTTCATGCATGGTTCCTTTGGTAATAACTTTATAGTCAGATGAACTGTTCAACGCATACTTTTTCCGCAGGGATGGATGCAGCTTTTCAAAGTTTTCACCCATTGCTTTTTGAAACATCGATTTCATCCGGAAACGCCTCCTTAAGGCTTATTATTTACGTTCATTATATCACGGAACGCGATTCATCCCCTGATCCCGTCGGCAAAAGCGCCACCCATCAATCTGATGAGTGGCGCTGAATGTTGAGGTTATTTGTAAATCTGTTTTTGATACTGAGAGACCTTTTTCCACTTCTTCTTTTCTAAAATTTGTTCACGTCTGTTTGATTTTCTATCAAGGTAAGCGAGTTCTTTTTGCAGCTTCGCATAACTGTTATAACGATCCTGTTCAAGCCCTCCTTCTTCGATTGCCTCACGGATTGCACAGCCCGGCTCTGTTTCATGACTGCAGTCTCTGAACTGACATGCTTCTGCAAGCGATTCAATATCCTGAAAGCCCTGCGAAAGACCACTGTCTGACTCCCAAAGCTGCAGCTCTCTCATCCCGGGCGTGTCAATGATCACACCTTTATCAGGGAGCATGATCAGCTCTCTGTGTGTCGTCGTGTGCTTTCCTTTACTGTCATCTTCACGGATGTCATTAACCATCATTTTTTGTTCACCAATCAGTGCGTTCATGATGGAAGACTTTCCTACACCTGACGAACCCATGATAGCAACTGTTACCCCATCGTCAATATGGCTTTTTAATTCATCGAGTCCTGTTCCGGTGTATGCACTTGTGACAAGAACTGGCACGCCCATTGCAGCGGCCTCTGCTTCTATTGCTTTTTCTTCGCTATCTTCACAGAGGTCTGCTTTTGATAAAACTACAATCGGATTCGCACCGCTTTCCCAGGCGGTAATCAGATATCTTTCAAGTCTTCTCAGGTTAAAATCATGGTTGAGTGACATCACAAGAAACGTAATATCTATATTGGCTGCGACGATTTGTTCGTTTGTCAGATCACCAGCTGCTTTTCGTGAGAATTTCGATGTTCTTTCAAGCACTTGATGAATCATCGCATGTCCTTCACCTGAAGGCAGTGAGACCATGACCCAGTCGCCGACAGCCGGATAATCTTCTCTCACTGACGCCTGGTGCCGGTATTTTCCTGTAACTTCTGCTAAATGGATTGATGTGTCTGTTTGTATTTTGTACAGATTTTTATATTCAGTAATGATTCTCGCAGGTGTGAGGTCTGATTGACCAGCTTTTTCCTGCCATTTTTCGTTCCATCCTAATTTCGTTAATGTATTCAATGTTCGTTCCTCCTGTTTTTAAATAGATAGCTTTGTGAAAGTTGGCTGATGATTTCCGCTTCAGCTTTGCATAATCAACTATTCTTCTTTCCAAAACTAAATAAAAAAGTCCGCTGATTTGTGTGTGTACACAAACCCGCGGACTTCTGATGTTAAACAGAAAGATCCTATTCCTTAATTGGAAGCCTCTAAATGGGCAAACGGGTTGTGTACAATTGAAACAATGATCTCTTTAAGGTTTCTCATCATACATCACGCCCTTTCCAAATACTTCTTGTTCATTATAATTGAAAGCGCTATGATTGACTAGCGGTTTTTTGAAAGTTTTTTTGAAAGTTGGCTGGTGGTTTCCGTTTCAGGCGGATGCTTTCCGCGGCCGGGCGGTGAGCCCGCAGGCTTCGCCATGCCTGTTCTCACGCGTCCCTTCCTGCCGCAGGAGTCACCGCCTTACACTCCAACCACCAGCTGTGCAACAATAATAATGGATTATAATAAAACCATCATTTTGATATGGAGGTCACCTTTCATGAAAAAAATTTTGATTATCGGTTCGGGTGGAGCGGGTAAGTCTACGCTTGCGAAGCAGTTGGGACAAAAGCTTTCGATGCCAGTGCATCATCTTGATACAATCTTCTGGAAACCTGGCTGGACGCCTTCAGAACGGGAGTCATTCAGGGCAGAAGTTGAAGAGCTGATGTCGGGTGATAGTTGAAGAGCTGATGTCGGGTGATGAATGGATTATGGACGGTAATTTCAGGAGTACGCTAGATACGAGGCTGAAACGATGTGATACGGTCATTTTTCTTCACTATCCGAGATGGATCTGTCTGCGACGCGTGGTTAAGCGAAGGCTGATGTACCATGGAAAAAGCCGTCCGGATATGACGGAGGGCTGTGAAGAAAAGATCGATCTGGATTTTTTGAAATGGATCTATTTTTATAACGACCGGCAGGCACCTAAAGTGCTCGAAAAGCTGCGCCAATCGGACTTAGAGAACATCATTATATTAAAATCCCCTTCCAAAACAGAGAAGTGGCTTAACTCTCTCTCTTCTTCTTAAAGCCGACAGCAGTTACTGCCATCTCCGGCCAGAAGTTCCGGTAAGTAAGTGTTACGTGTTCAAACCCTGCTCTCTCCAGACGGTGATACATATCATTTCCCATCATTCTGGTCAGATTCGGACTTGCGGTTTCTTCTCTTGGCTGCATCGTAATCACAATCCGGCCATCTTCTTTTAAAGATGAGTATAACTTTTCAAGTGCCCGGTCCGGGTCTTCCCATATCGTAAAGTTATTAACTGAAAGAATTTTATCATAATATTTTTCAGGAAGATTGATATGCTCTGCCATCCCCTGCATGATTCTTACTTTCCCATTTTCAAGCTGTTTTCTGAGTCTTTTTTCAGCAAGCTGAGCCATTGCTGCTGAAGCATCGAGCCCGTCTACTGTGACCCCTTTTTTCAAAATATTCTCAAGGCACACCCCTGGGCCAAATCCAATTTCGAGGACATGTTCACTGGGATGCAGATCCAGACAACCAGATGCCCAACGGTTGAGTTTTCGGTTTTCTTTTGACATGATGAAACCAGCCACTTTTCCTGCTTTGCCCTCCGGGTGGCTGAACTGCTTAAAAAATGGAACTGTCATTTTCCGCACCTGCCTCATTTATGTTGTACAGTTACTTTTTACTGTTTTTCACCATTTTAAACTTTTCAATAAGCTGTTTAGTCATTTTAGATATAGGGAATTAAGCACTAAGGCGGATCAAAATAACCAGGACATTCGAAAGGAGACAACATGAAAAAAGAGAAAGAAGTAAGAAAACCGCTTGGAAGGGTATTTTACATATCCGCTGCAATCATTGCTGCACTTGTGCTGATTGGAGCATTCTTACCTAACCAGTTTGCCGCAGGTGCGAATGCTGCATTCGGATTCACAACCCAATCGTTTGGGTGGCTTTATTTGTTAGCAGTATTCTTCTTTGTAATATTTTTAATTTTCCTTGCCTTAAGCCGATATGGACGTGTCAGGCTTGGTGAAGATGACGAACGCCCGGATTATCCGTTTTTCACCTGGATCGGGATGTTATTCTCAGCAGGATTTGGTGTGAGCCTTGTATTTTGGGGAATCGCAGAGCCAATGAGCCATTTTTACACCTCTCCAGAAGCTGGAGTGGAGCCATTAACTGAGGAAGCTGCAAGACTTTCAATGGCGTATTCATTTTTCCACTGGGGTATCAGTCAGTGGTCAACGTTTGCAATTGTTGGCTTAATCATTGCATACTTCCAGTTCCGCAGAAAAACAAATGGTTTAATTTCAACCAGTCTTTCACCAATGATTAAAGAAGGAAAAATGAAGCAGCCTCTGAACCAGACGATCGATATTCTTGCAGTTATTGCAACTGTAATGGGAGTTGCAACATCACTTGGGCTTGGAATATTACAAATCAACGGCGGATTGAACAGTGTGTTTGATATTCCAAACAATGCTTTTGTACAAGTGATGATTACTTTAGTGTTAACTGCATTATTCCTGCTTTCAACAACAACCGGGATTGATAAGGGGATTAAATGGCTGAGCAATATCAACCTCGGTGCAGCACTTGTACTGATGTTATTTGTATTCTTTGTTGGACCGACTATATTTATTTTGGAAACATTCGTACTTGGGCTTGGAGATTACATTACAAACTTTGTCCGTTACAGCCTCCGTCTTCAGCCGTATGTAGAGGGTACCTGGGTCCGCGACTGGACAATCTTCTACTGGGCATGGGTAATTGCATGGTCACCGTTTGTCGGTGCATTCATTGCACGTGTATCAAGAGGGCGTACGATCCGGGAGTTTGTTGTTGGCGTACTGATTGTTCCTCCGGCGATTGCAATCTTGTGGATTGCTGTATTCGGTGGTACTGCACTGCACCTTGATTTATTCCAGGGTACTTCTATTGCAGAAGCTGTTAATAACGATGTGACGAGTGCATTGTTCTCAACATTTGATCAATTACCGTTTTCAACTGTATTATCAGTGCTTTCGGTTCTGCTGATTCTGACCTTCCTGATCACTTCAGCAGACTCTGCTACTTATATTATCAGTAGTATGACAACGAGTGGCGGACTGAACCCACCTTTAGTTGTACGTATCGTATGGGGCGTGCTGCTTGGTTCCATCTCAGCGGTTCTGCTAGTTGCCAGCGGACTTGAAGGGCTGCAGACAGCCTCACTTGTGTCCGCCCTGCCATTTACAATCATCTTAATCTTTATGATAATTACATTGTTTACCTTACTGCGAAAAGAATTTCCGCGTCCTAAATTGAAGACAGCCAAACAATTGAAGGCGGAAAGAAAAGCACGTGAAGAGAAGTAGTATTTAAAAATGCCGGGGCACATATCCCCCGGCATTTTTTCTATGATCATTATTCTTCTTCAGCTTCCTCAAGCGCTGCCAGCATGCGTGCCTGCTTTATGTCTATTTCCTTCTCTATTGATGAAGGGACGTCACCACTCGGCATACGCCATCTGACGTGCCACGGAAACAACTCCTTCATACTGTCTTCATATAGTTCCCCTTCCTCAGGCACTTCATGTCCAGTTATTCTTCCGTTTTCCATCAGCAACTTTACAGCAAGCGACGCGCCTGAACCTGTATCGTTTTCTTCAGGCAGAAACTCTTCAAAGGCATACCAGATATACAGTTCTTCTTCATTTCCACCGTAGACTTTATATGAATCAGTTACTTCCCCCTGATTGTTCACGAAAGCCAGTTCTTTTTTTAAATAGGCTGAAGCACTGTTCGCGTTATATTCAGGAATTGAAGCAAAGATATTCACCGCTATAATCGCTGCGGTGGTAAGTGAAATAACAGTTAGTCCGATTTTGGCAGATTTTTTTAATCTCATACTGGAATCATCCCCTAAGCCCTTTTCAACTTATATTCTCCAACCGATTGGAAAATCCTGTTTCCTTTTAATATATTTTCTCTTTAATTGAAAACCTTTATTAAAGTTGTCTGTTGATTGCAGCGAGAGAAGGGACGCTTCAATCAGCAGTTATGCAAAAACAACAATCAGCTTTAACATAACTAATTGAAAAAAACTGTCTGCCATATCAGTTTCCACTGTTATCACAGACAGTTTTTCAACTTCAGTTTATTACGAAGGCTGTTTTTGCGTTTCGTGCTCTTTGATCAGATCAGCTGTCAGCTGGCCTGATAGTGTCACCATTGGCACGCCGCCACCCGGGTGAGTTGAGCCGCCAACAAAGTAGAGATTATTATAAAGCTCACTTTTGGCAGGGATCTTAAAGCCGCCGTTCTTTTTCTTATCTGAAGCAACGCCATAGATTGAGCCGCCATTTGGTCCATATAGCTCTTCAAGGTCTTCAGGTGTGAAACGGTATTCGAACTCAATTGATTCTCTAAGTCCCTTCATCCCGTTTCTTTCAAGCTTATCAATAACAAGCTCACGATATTCTGACCAGTCATATTTGCCCTGCTCTCCTTCTTTCAAAGGTGGAACATGAGTCAGTACGAACAGATTATCCTTGCCTTTTGGCGCCTGTGTTTCATCAGAGCGTGCAGAGATTCCGATATAAACGGTTGGATCGTCAGAAGGGATTCCTTTTTCAAAAATATCATGGAACTCTTTCTCAGGATTTTCCGAGAAGAAGAAGTTATGATGCTTCAGGTCTGTAAACTCGCGGTCTACACCAAGTAGCAGGACAAGTCCCGATACACTTGGAACAAACTTTTTGTTCAGCTTCTTCGCTTCCTTCTTACCTTCCTTACGTGGCACAAGGTTTCGGTAGGCAGGGATGGCTTCAAGGTTGGATACGACAATATCCGCTTCATGAAGGGTACCGTCGGCTGTACGGATGCCTGTTACCTCTTTGCCCTCAATCACAAGGTGATCAACAGGTGTGTTCAGCTGAATGTCTACACGCAGCTCATTCAACAGTTTCTTCATTCCTTCAGCGATATTGTACATACCGCCTTTTACATAATGAATACCAAGACCGAGCTGCACATAGATCAGCTGATTTAAAATCGCTGGTGCATGGTAAGGGTTTGACCCTACATACATGACGAAGAAGTTAAACATCTGCTCTAGATATTTATTGTTCAGGCGCTTTTTTGTCCCGTCTGCCACTGTATTTAATGGATCCATCGCCATCAGTTCTTTTAACGTATGATGCTGCTTCAGGTCCTTCAAGTCAGCAAGGCTGTATTTGTAAAAGCTCTTCATACAGAGCTCATACATATTTTCAGCATAATGAATCAGCTCTGTCAGCTTAGCGGACGTGTCACCGGAGACCTTTTTCATTTCTTCAAGCATATCAGGCAGGTCACTTGTTACATCGATTTTCGTTCCGTCTTCAAAGAAGGTGCGCCACTGCGGCTCGACTCTTTCAATTGTTATGTAATCCTCTACTCTTCTATGAACGCTTGAGAACAGCTGCTCAAGTACCCAGGGCATTGTCAGAATTGATGGTCCTGTATCAAAGCTGAATCCTTTTCCTTCTCTTTTGTTCAGCTTGCCACCCACATTACTGTTTTTCTCAAGGATCTTTACGTCATACCCGTCACCTGCAAGGCGAATTGCTGCTGACATGCCAGCAAGTCCTGCTCCAACTACGATTGCTTTTTTCTTCATACTTCCACTCCCTTTTTTCAGTATATAAACGGAATCAGCCTGTATCTGCGCTTCATCCATTCTTCGTATTCCGGACCGAACTTTGAAATCAGCAATTTCTCTTCATAGCGGATCCGGATTAACAGTGTTACCGTCAGAAGAACTGCTCCTGCAAGTGTTGCGATAATGCTGGCAAAAAATAGCGTCATGCCTGTCCCAATAAAAAAAAGACCGGTATAAAGCGGATGCCGCAGCTTGCTGTAGGGACCTGTACTGACAATCTGGTCCCCTTCCCTGACCGTTACATGACGTGTAAACTGGGATTTCAGATGAAGGATGCCCCAGTACCTGAAACCTACACCTGCTGCAAATAGAATCAAACCTGTCCAGGTAACAAAAGTTTCTCCCCCGGACCCTCTCAGTTCCTGGAGAATCAGCGCAAGTCCGATCATGCCAAGGAGACTTAAGAGAATGTAGTAAAAGGATTTCTGTTCAAGCGGATCGCCTTCTCCGGGGCCACGATTGCGGAAGAATATAAATTCCCCAATCCATATGATACTGACAATGATAAATATCCATTCAGCTAGAGACATCGGATTCTCCTTCCGCTTTCATTGCTTCTATTGAATATATAGAATTTTCTGAACTAAAACAATGAATAATAGGCACTTATATAGCTGTTATTTCCTATTTTGAACAGAAAAAAACCTTCTTATTGATAAAAGAAGGTTTACTTCTATATTAATATTTTACTTATTATGCTGACTGCTCGAGGTCTTCGTCCACAACGATTGGACGGAGCCCTGAATCGCTTGCAGCAAGACGGGCTTTAACTGTATAAAAGAAGGCTGCAATTGATGCTGCTGTAATGAGTGCAGCGCCTGCATATGCCCATTCGATCGGCAGTCGGAAGCCAATTTCTGCGTTCAAAATGTAAGTGAATGTTGCCATCGTGATAAATGCTGCCGGAACTGCTGCAATCCAGAAGTTTTTACGTTGCAGTGCCAGATACATGGCACCTACCCATAAGGCAATCATTGCGGTTGACTGGTTCGCCCAGGAGAAATATCTCCACAGCAGATTGAAATCAACCTGTGTCAGTACGACTGAAATCACAAATAGTGTTACTGCGATCCACAGACGGTTTGACATCTTCTTCTGCCCCACTTTAATATAATCCGCAATAATCATACGCGCACTTCTGAAGGCAGTATCGCCTGATGTGATCGGAAGGATGATAACCCCGATAATAGCAAGTGTTCCGCCAATTGCACCAAGTGTTGTAATCGATACTTCTCTAACGACTGCAGCAGGTCCGCCCGCAGCCAGAATTTCATTCAGGTCTGCTCCGTTAAACAGCGCCATACCGGCAGCTGCCCAGATCATTGCGATAATACCCTCTAAAATCATCATGCCGTAGAAGATTTTTCTTCCCTGGCCCTCTTTTTGTGTTGTTCTTGAAATGATTGGTGACTGTGTTGCATGGAAGCCTGACAGTGCCCCGCATGAAATTGTTAAGAATAACAGTGGAAATACTGCCAGTCCGGCCGGATGCATGTTCTCAAAAGTCATTTCAGGAATAGGATGCCCCTGAACGACCAGTGCACCACCAATTCCGATTGCACTGATCAAAAGCAGTGCCCCAAAAATCGGATATAGACGTCCGATGATTTTATCAACCGGAAGCAGTGTTGCGACAATATAATACAGGAAGATGCAGACGATAATTGCGCCCATTGTAATCCAAGCTGGTGAAATGTCTGCAATTAATGCTGCCGGTGCCGTCACAAATACTGTTCCGACAAGCACCAGTAAAAGGATTGAAAATGCATTTACCACATGTCTGAAAGCTTTTCCTAAAAACTTACCCGCAAGTTCAGGCAGGTGGGCCCCTTTGTTTCTGATCGAGATCATCCCTGTTAAATAATCATGAACCGCTCCAGCGAAAATACAGCCGAATACAATCCACAAAAATGCAACAGGTCCGTAAAGCGCCCCCATGATCGGTCCAAAGATCGGACCAACGCCTGCAATATTCAGTAATTGAATCATTGAATTTCTTTTTGTATCCATTGGTACGTAATCCACACCATCAGCATTTGCATAAGCTGGTGTCATCCGTTCTTCTTTCACCCCGAATACTTTCTCTACAAACTTTCCGTACGTAAAATACCCAACAATTAATATGGCAATTGCGACGAGAAATGTAACCATTTATGTTTCCCCCTCATCTATTTTGTATCCGCTTACATTTTATCGCCTTCATTCATTTTTTGGATAAGAATCGGTTAACGTGACATTATTTCAGACTGAAAAGTAAAAATAAACGCCTGAACTGTATGAAGAGATTCTTCACAGTTCAAGCGTTTCCCGTAACTCTTTTACATAATTTCTACTGACTGGAATCAGCTTTTGACTATTTCTTACTTTCAATTCAAATACATTGGTACTCCATGAGACGAGCTCTTCAACTTTTTTGATATTCACAAGGTAGCCTTTATGCACCCGGAAAAATGAGTAATATTTCAGCTTCTGCTCTAGTTCTTTAAGCGATAATTTAGTCGGATACATTCCTTTTTCACTGACTAGAAACGTATCACGCCCTTCTCTATATACGTACAGAAGTTCATCGGGCTCCAGATAAATAATCCGGTCCTCACTCTGAACAGCCAGTCTGCCTGTAGACGGTGGTTTTACTTCAGCCGGTTTCAACCTCATTTTCAGTCGATTAACCGCCTGCGCCAGCTGCTTTTCGTCGAATGGTTTTAGTAAATAATCCACCGCTTCAACACGGAAAGCTTTTACGGCATAATCCTGATAGGCTGTTGCAAATATAATCGCCGGCGGTTTTTTCATATTCTGAAGTGTTTCTGCAAGCTCTACGCCATTCATGCCGGTCATTTCAATATCCAGAAACAATACGTCCGGTTCTTTTGTCAGGATCATCTCCATTGCTTTTTCAGCAGACTGCGCCTCCCCAATCACCTGAATATCAGGGTGCTCTGATAAAAGATGGAGCAGTTCCTGTCTGCTAAGCGGCTCATCATCAATAATCACTGCACGTATCTCCATTGTTACATCACCTCTTCCAGACGCTTCGCATTCGGGCACGGGACCGAAAAGCTGATTAATGTGCCTTTCCCTTTCCCTGATTGAATCGACAGCCTGGATTTTTCATCTATCATTTTAACCAGGCGTTCATTCAGATTATACAGACCGATCCCTGTTCCTTTTTCTGATGTAACCGGACTTTCAAGAAGCGAAGTAATTCTGGCTGATTCAATTCCTTCACCGTTATCTTCAACCTCTATTTTAATCCGGTTTTCTTTTTTATTTGCTCTGACAATCAATTTACCGTCTTCACTTTTCCCCTTTAATCCATGCTTAACGGCATTTTCAACGAGCGGCTGAAGTGTAAGCGGCGGTACTGCCGCCAAAAGTGCTTCATCTTCAATTTCATAATAGACATCCAGCCGGTCATGAAACCTTGCTTCCTCAATGGATAAATATGATTTCACATGCTCAACCTCTTCACTCAGCGTTGAAACCTGACGCGTTGTACCCGCCAGATTCTGCCTGAAAAATGCTGAAAGGGAAATTAACAGCTTTCTCGCATAGTCAGGATTCGTTCTGATCAAAGAAACGATTGTATTAAGCGCATTAAATAAGAAATGTGGGCTGACCTGTGCCTGCAGCATTTTTATTTCTGATTCCCTGGCAAGCTCTTTGTGCTTTTCCCCGTCTGCAATTTCAAGCTGGTGGCTTAGCAATGTCGATAATCCCCTGATCAGTTCAAGCATAATCGGCGAGATCATTCGCTCTGAAGAAAAATAGACCTTCAGCGTTCCGATTGTCTGATCCTTTCTTTTCAGCGGTGCAATGACAGCGGCCTGCAGCATACAGTCCGGATTTTCACACTGAATGGATTCTTTTCCGACAGTGACCCCCTGACCTGATTCAATCACATATTTCGTTGCTTCCGTCCGGATCTCTTCCCCTGTGCCATGGTGGTCAAGCCCATTGCCAATATGAGAAAGGATCTTATTCCGGTCCGTAATCGCTACGGCTAAAGAAGGAATCTCTTTGTAAAGAATCGCGCATACTTCACCAGCTGACACAGGCGTTAACCCTTTTCTCATATGTGTCAGTGTGAGATTTGCGATTCTGAGTGCCTTTTGAGACTGGACAGCTCCCATCCGCTCTTCTTCCTGAATGACACTGCGTATAATGAGTACAAATAGTGCTGTTCCGATTCCATTGGCAATAATCATTGGCAGTCCAATGTCCTGCACAAGTGCAAGCGCCAGATCAAACGGACGCGCAATCCCAAGAATGATTAACATCTGAACTGCTTCTGCTGATGCTCCTACGATAAATGCAACCTGCGGCGTGACAATCCGGTTTTTCTTCTGTTTTTTAGAAATAATGCCGGCAATCACCCCTGCAACAATGGTTGCGAGTCCACATGCAAAACCTGTAAAACCACCGAGGAAAAAGCGGTGAACACCTGCAATCATGCCTGCACCCACTCCGATTCTCCAGCCACCAAGCAGACCTGCTACGACGACACCAAGCACTCTTGAGTTTGCGAGTGCCTCATCTTCATTTAATACAGTTGTCCACCTGTACATCGAATCATCAATAGGGTTTACAACAATGCCTGTATACGTTCCAATAATACCAAAGCAGCCGAACACAACGACTAACAGCAGCCGCTGCCTGAAGTTAATTTGCAGCTGCGCGTCAAACAGCCTTCTGAAAAACGGCAGTCTCGTCAGCAGGAAAGCAACCGTTACGATAATACCGAGTCTTTCAAGCATTGCGAGTACAAGCATAAGATCACCTTCTGAATTTTTGTTAACGCTATCATATCACCTTTTTGAGTGCTTGGCTTTTTTAATATTAACTAGTGACTTCAACAACGTATTCTTAATAATCTGCTACGATTTAACTCTCAAAAAATATAGATATCTCTTTTATAAGACAATTTGTAAAAGTCAATTATTTTTCTTCTACAGCTGGTGATTGGAGCGTAAGGGGCGACTCCTGCGGCAGGAAGGGACGTGTGAGACCGAGCATGGCGAAGCCTGCGGGCTCACCGCCCGGCCGCGGAAAGCGTCCCCTGGAGCGGAAATCACCAGCCAACTTCCACAAAGCCTATAAAAATAGAATGCTCCATATGGTAAGCTAAAGTTATCGAGGTGAATTTATGAATCCGACACAATTTATTCACGGTCATCAAGTGTACGGTGCACTTACTGATTCCGAGACGAGATGTGCGCATTATCATAGTGAAAGAGATATTATAGCGATCAAATTTTACTGCTGCGGCCAGTACTTCCCCTGTGTCAGCTGTCATGAGGAAAGCGGCTGTGGAAATAGACAGGTATGGCCGGCTGAATGTTTTGATGAAAAAGCAATTCTGTGCGGAAAGTGTGGAACTGAACTGACGATTCATGACTATCTTTCATCAGATTCAAGCTGTCCATCCTGCAGTTCAGCCTTCAATCCGGGGTGCAGTCTGCACAAACACCTATACTTTGAAACCTCTTAATGGTTGATTATGAGAGTCATAATGTGTTTATATTATAGAAGAAAAAGTCTGTAGAGGAGTTGCCCCTTTGCTACATTATCGAACATATTTTTCACAGCAGTCCCTCCCCTGGGTGACATTCATTCACGGCGCGGGAGGCAGTTCAAGCATCTGGTTCAAACAGGTTAAAGAATATAGAAAACATTTTAATGTACTTGTTATCGATCTCCGGGGACACGGTCAGTCTGAGCGGGGACGCTGGAGAAAAGGTGATACATTTAAAGATATTGCAAAAGAAGTGATTGATGTACTGGATGCAGAAAAAATCAAGCATTCGCATTTTATCGGGATCTCACTCGGGACAATCGTGGTTCAGACGATTACGAGTGAATACACGCAGTATGTGCGCTCCCAGACGTTATGCGGTGCGATTATCCAGCTTGATATCCGCACAAAGTTTTTGCTTTGGGTCGGTCGCACGGCTAAGCGTTTTGTTCCTTACATGCTTCTTTATAAGCTGTTCGCATGGATCATTATGCCAAACAGAGACCATGAAGAATCACGTCTTGCTTTTGTCAACTCAGCAAAAAAGATGTGTCAGAAAGAGTTTATTAAGTGGTTTTCATTAACCAGAATGATCAACCCTTATCTGGCGAAATTGCAGCTTGACCATAAAGGCGTTCCTACTTTCTTTGTGATGGGTCAGGAAGATTATCTTTTCAGAGCTCCTGTAGAAGCACTTGTAAAAAGAGATCCTTCACTGAACTATGTAACAATCCGCAAGTCTGGTCACGTCTGTAATATTGATCAGCCTCAGGAATTCAATGAACGCACAATCGAGTATATTAAACAACAGGAAGAAACTTTTTCTGTAACCGGCTGATCGTTCAGCCGGTTTTTTCTTTTTCTATGACTCTACCGGCTATTGGGTTATAATAAGCAAAAAAGGAAGGTGAACAGAGAAATGCGTAATATGATGAAGGAATTCAGAGAGTTTGCAATGCGTGGAAATGTCCTTGAACTTGCCATTGCAGTTGTCCTCGGTGCCGCTTTCGGAAAAATTGTTACTGCTCTTGTAGAAAATATTATTATGCCGATTGTTGGAATTATTCTGGGTGGCGTCAACTTTTCAGCGCTCGCTGTTACAGTTGGAAACGCTGAGGTTACATACGGTATCTTTATTCAGGCAGTCATTGATTTTATCATCGTCGCTTTTGCGATCTTCCTGTTTGTAAAGCTGATCAACCGATTTAAACGTAAGGAAGAAGCTGAAGAAGAGAATACACCGGTCATTGATCCTCAGACAGAACTGCTGGCTGAAATTAGAGACCTGCTGAAAAAAGAAAGAATATAAAAGGCAAAAAATTCCGCCGGGGTTCCGGCGGAATTTTTTATGTCTTCATTTTCGGATCAAGTGCGTCACGCAATCCGTCACCCATTAAGTTAAATCCGAGTACAGCAAGCATTATTGCAAGTCCAGGGAAGAACAGCGTCCATGGTGCCTGTACGAGCAGTGCTCTTGACGCTGCAAGCATGGCGCCCCACTCAGGCTCCGGAATCTGTGCACCAAGTCCAAGGAAGCCAAGTGCTGCAGCTTCAAGAATCGCTGTCGCAACAGCGAGCGAGCCCTGAACGATAATCGGAGTCATTGAGTTAGGCAGAACATGTGAAAACAGAATCCGCCGGTCACTCATACCAATCGCTTTTGCTGCCATAATATATTCCTCTTCTTTTACACTTAGTACGCGCGATCTGATCAGGCGCCCGAAGTTTGGAATATTAATAATGGCAATCGCAATTAACGCGTTACGCAGTGAAGGTCCAAGGATTGATACGACCGCAATCGCTAATAGAATACTTGGGAACGCAAGCATAATATCAAATAAACGTGAGATGATTGTATCCACCCATTTACCGTAATAACCTGCAATGATGCCAAGCATACTGCCGACAATTGCTGAGCCTACTACTGCAAGAAATCCTACTGTCAGAGAAAGCCTTGCTCCATACACAACACGTGAAAAGATATCACGTCCAAAGTCATCTGTTCCAAACCAGAAATCTGCTGACGGTGGCTGCAGTCTGTTTGGCAGGTCCTGTTCATTGATTCCCTGCGGTGCAATCAGTGGTGCAAAAAGCGCTACTAAAATAAAGAAAAAGACAATACTGGTACCCACCAGTGCAATTTTATTTTTCCTGAACTTTCTCCATGCCTCTTTCCACGGAGATACTGTCTCCTCCTGAGGCGGCTTATTTGCCGGTTCCAACTTTCGAGCCGGTTCACCCATATCCGGTCACTCCTCTCCTGTCTAGCATCCTTTAGTTATAGCGAATCCGCGGATCAATGATTGAGTAGAGAATATCTACTATCAGGTTGATCATGACGAAGATAAAGGCAACGATTAAAATACCGGACTGAATGACAGGATAATCACGGGAAGAAATCCCTTCGTAAATATACCGTCCAACTCCCGGTAATCCGAAAATCGTTTCAGTCAGAATCGCTCCTCCAAGTAACAGCCCCGTCTGCAGACCGATTACTGTCAGGACAGGAATCACTGCATTTTTTAAAGAGTGTTTATACACAACCCAGAACATTTTCTCACCCTTCGCACGTGCAGTACGAATGTAATCAGATTTCATTACTTCAAGCATGCTTGATCGTGTCATACGGGCAATGATTGCCATTGGAATCGTAGCCAGCGCAAGCCCCGGCATAATTAAATGACGTAACACGTCAACAAATTGATCAAAGCGTCCCTGAATTAATGTATCGAGTAAGTAAAGGTTTGTGATCGCATTGACCGGATTACGAACATCTTCACGTCCGGTGGTCGGGAACCAGTCCCATTGCAGCGAAAATTGATACTGCATCATCAGACCAAGCCAGAAGATCGGCATGGATACACCAACAAGCGCCAGTACCATTGCTGTATAGTCAAACCATGAGTTCTGGAACCAGGCAGAAATAATTCCTGCGTTCACTCCAATGATGACAGCAATTAAAATTGCAAAAAATGAAAGTTCAAAAGTAGTAGCCAGATAAGGCCAGATTTCTTCATTTACAGGTGTTCTTGTACGAATGGATTCCCCAAGATCACCCGTCATTAAATTTCCAAGGTATTGAAAGTACTGAACGTACCATGGATTATCCAGTCCCAGAGATTCTCTGAGTGCCGCGACGGCCTCTTCAGTCGCTTGCTGTCCAAGGATGACAAGTGCAGGATCTCCGGGGATTGCGCGGATAATCAGGAAGACGATAAATGTCATTCCAAGTAATACTGGAATTAGCTGCAGCAGTCTTCTGATAATATACTGGAGCATATTCACTCACCCCTCAAAGTTCAACGTGATGTTTTTAGTATGTAAAACAAATTTTAAAAAAGACCGCTGCCCCTTTCCGTACAGGACTTCGCTTTCCGCACCCGGGCGCCGAGCCTCCTCAATGCTACGCATTTCCGGGGTCTCGCCTGCCCTTCCCTGGTGCAGGAGTCTACGTCCTATACTCCAAGGGGCAGCTGGTTTGTGCGATTACTTTGTTGATTTGAATTACTTTAATAAAGTCAATTAATGTTTCTGCACAGTGGTTGATTGAAGCGTAAGGCGGCGACTCCTGTGGCAGGAAGGGACAAGTGAGGCTTATGGCGAAGTCTGCTGGCTCACCGCCCGGCCACGAAAAGCGTCCGCCTGAAGCTTTAATCAACCGCCAATTTCCAGAATACCTTACATAAGAAAAGGGAATGGCGAATGTTCACCTTCCCCTTCAAAAGGTATTACAGGATTATTCGAATGAAACTGTGTGTAACCAGTCAGAACCTGTTGGGTGAGCCATGAAGCCCTGAAGGTTTGCACTTCCAGCCATTAGAGGCGTAGAGTGTGCAAGTGGTACCCATGGTGCATCTTCATGAATCAGCTCCTGCGCTTCCATGTAAAGCTGATTACGTGTATCTTCGTCAACTTCAGACTGTGCTTCGATTAACAGATCGTGTACTTCCTGGTTTTCATAGTAAGTGTAGTTGTTGCTTCCGATGTTGTCCTGATCAAGAAGAACATAAAGGAAATTATCAGCGTCACCGTTATCCCCAGTCCATCCAAGAAGGAATGCGTCTGCTTCTCCAAGACGTGCTTTTTCAAGATAAGTCGCCCACTCGTAAGTAACGATTTCAGCATTGATTCCAACTTCAGCGAGGTTGCTCTGAATTGCTTCAGCTACCTTCTGACCATCTGGCATGTAAGGACGTGGAACAGGCATTGCCCAAAGCTCCATATCAAACCCATCGCCAAGACCCGCTTCTTCAAGAAGTTCTTTCGCTTTTTCAGGATCATACTCATAGCCTTCAATGTCGTCATTGTAACCAGCAATTACTGGTGGCATTGGGTTTTTCGCTACTTCAGCGCGTCCTTCGAAGAATGCATCAACAATTGCCTGACGGTCAATCGCGTGGTTCATCGCCTGACGTACTTTTGGATCATCAAATGGCTCACGTGTAGCTGTAAGCCCAAGGTACCCAATGTTCATAGAAGGACGCTCAAACAGCTGAAGATTTTCATCTCCTTCGATTTGTGCAGCATCACTTGGGTTGATTCCGTCTGCAAGATCAATCTCACCGCTCATAAGTGCGTTAAGACGTGCAGAGTTTTCAGGAATCGAACGGAAGATTACCTGATTTACTTTCGGATATTCAGAATTCCAATAGTCTTCGTTCTTTTCAAGCACGATACGCTCGTTTCTTCTCCACTCAACAAACTTGAATGGGCCTGTACCTACAGGATTTTCAGCAAGCTCATCTTCACTCATGTCAGAAATTGCTTTCGGTGATACAAGTCCAAACGGGCTCATTGCAAGATTCTTAAGGAATGGTGCCTGTGGACGCTTCAGCTTAATTTCAACAGTAGACTCGTCTACTGCAGTAACTGATTCGATCACGTGACCTTCTTCATCACCAAATCCGCCAAACATAGACTTGTAGTAGTAGAACTTATCTTCTGTTCCACTTGCCCAGCGATCAAAGTTCGCTACAACTGCATCTGCATTGAAAGCTTCTCCATCATGGAACGTTACGCCTTCACGCAGCATAAATGTATACGTTAATCCATCTTCTGAAACTTCCCACTCTTCAGCAAGACCAGGATTAATTTCAGTGTCCTGCTCTCCAAACTCAACAAGCTGTTCAAAAATATTCTTTGTTACTTTGAATGACTCTCCATCTGTCACCGTGATCGGATCAAGGGCTACAGAGTCTCCCCCACGTCCGAATACTAACGTATCCTGAGCGTCCCCATTTGATTCTTCAGCTGCATCGCCGCCGTCATTACCTGAACCGCCGTCATCCGATGAACCATCATCGCTCGAGCATCCAAACAATGCTGTTGAAACTGTAAGTAATAGTACAAAAAACAATAACCAGGCTTTCTTATTCATGATTTCCCTCCTCAAGTAGTTGTTTATTTTGACCCGCTGCACTGCCTTCTTCTGTATATAAATGACAGGCAACGTAATGTCCAGGTTCATGTTCCCTCAGTTCAGGAACTTTTTGCGAGCAGACATCCATTTTAAAAGGACATCTTGTGTGGAATGCGCAGCCTGAAGGCGGGTTCGATGGACTCGGAATATCCCCTTCAAGCACGACTGCATCTTTCTGATACAACGGATCCGGAATCGGAACCGCTGATAACAGCGCCTGTGTATATGGGTGGAGCGGTTTGTCATACAGCTTTTCACTGTCTGTCAACTCAGCCATACGGCCAAGATACATCACACCTACACGGTCACTTATATGGCGAACGACACCGAGATCATGAGCGATCACAATATACGTCAGCTGGAATTCTTTTTGCAGATCCTGCATCAGGTTCAGTACCTGTGACTGAATGGATACATCCAGTGCAGATACAGGTTCATCTGCGATAATTAATTTAGGCTGTGTCATGAGTGCACGCGCAATGCCAATTCTCTGACGCTGACCGCCACTGAACTGGTGTGGATAACGCTTCGCATGGTAGCTGCTTAAGCCGACAATCTCTAAAAGCTCACGTACCTTCTGCTTACGTTCTTTTGGCGTGCCGATCCCGTGAACCTTTAAAGGCTCTTCAAGAATTTTTTCCACAGTGTGCCTCGGGTTCAGTGATGCAAAAGGATCCTGAAACACCATCTGCATATCCCGTCTCAGCTTTCTCATATCACCAGCGCTGAGCTTTGTTACATCCTGTCCTTCAAAGTAGACTTTGCCGTCTGTCGGTTCGATCAGTCTCAGCAGCATCCGACCGGTTGTCGATTTACCACAGCCTGATTCTCCTACAATGCCAAGCGTTTCTCCTTTTTTCACTTCAAATGAAACGCCTTCCACCGCTTTAACAGATCCTACTTCTTTGCCGAGAATACCGCCCCGGATCGGGAAATGCTTTTTTAGGTTTTCAACTTTTAACAGTGTTTCTGTTGTCATGAACCGTTTCCTCCTTCTCGTCAAATAGGAAACATCTTGTCGAATGTCCCTCTGCTGTATTGTATAAAGGAGGATCTTCCTGCCTGCAGCGGTCAAAAGCAAATTCGCAGCGGTCTGCAAAACGGCAGCCCTGCAAAATCGATCCCGGCTTTGGTACGTTCCCGGGAATTGAATATAATCGCTGCTTCTTGTGACGCATATCAGGGACTGACTGAATCAGCCCTCTCGTATAAGGGTGCTGTGGGTCTTTAAAGATCTCAACGACCGGTCCGGTTTCCACAACCTTTCCTGCATACATAACGACAATCCGTTCACATGTCTCAGCTACTACTCCAAGGTCATGTGTAATCATCATAATCGCAGTATTCATTTTTTCATTCAGATCCTTCATTAGTTTTAGAATCTGAGCCTGGATCGTCACGTCAAGCGCCGTTGTTGGTTCATCTGCAATCAGAAGCCTTGGATTACATACCATTGCCATCGCAATCATGACACGCTGACGCATCCCCCCTGAAAGCTGGTGAGGGTAATCATTCATCAGCTCCTCAGCCCGCGGCAGTCCGACAAGCTTCAGCATTTCTATCGATCTTTGTTTTGCCTGTTTTTTGTTCCCCATTTTATGTATAAGCATTGCATCCATCAGCTGGCTGCCGATTGTGAAAAGTGGATTCAAAGATGTCATTGGCTCCTGAAAGATCATTGCCACATCGTTTCCCCTGATCTGCCTCATTCTTTTTTCAGAAGCTGTGGTCAACTCTTCGCCGTTTAACTTTATCTCACCGCCGATGATTTTCCCCGGTGGAGTTGGAATGAGCCCCATGACTGACAGGGAAGTCACGCTTTTTCCGCATCCCGATTCTCCTACAATGCCAAGAACCTCACCCTCGCGGACATAAAAATCAATATCGTCTACTGCAGGTACTTCTCCCTCGTCTGTAAAAAACGATACGCGGAGACCTTTCACATCCAGTACCTTCTCCTGAGTCTTCATTATGATCCCCCTCAAAATGACACGTTCTTTTATTTTTCTAATATACTTAGTTTTCTGAATTTTGATAAGACTTATTATACGATGTTACAGAAAGATTTCAATAGACAATCGTCATTTTTTAGTCAAATTGAATAAATTTGCAGTAATTTAGATGCATTTATTTGTTATCCCTATCAGTTTTATTGGAATTACATCAGGTGTCTTTACACTATTTACAATAAGCTTTCATCACACTATTTACACCCGTGAAACATTTCACATTCAGCTCTACATTTTATTCAAATAATTTTATATTTATAATCTATTAAGTATATTTATTCCCTTCGCATGACTATACAGGAAAAAGATTTAATTTTGCTGCTTGACATGTCGTTTTGTACATTCTGTTCAAATTTGATATTTATGCACAAAAAAAGGCTCCCGGAAATCCCTGGAGCCCTTCTCATTATTGCTGTGATTCATTAATTGGTTCTTCTTCAGATCCTCCGAATAAGCCTGAGATTGCATCAATTAATCCCTGGAAGAAGTCTCTGACACCCTGCCAGAAGCCTTCGTCATTTACTACATCGCTTAAGCGGTCCTGAATGGCTGTTGAAAGGTCATTCAGCTGCTCAGATACGTTATCAAAGTTTATGTTCAGGTTGCGCATCTGTTCAAACAGATCTGTCAGACGCTGACGATCTTCTTCACTCAGATTGATCTCGAGATTAGACAGTTGTTCGTTAATAATCTGCTCTACATCTTCACGCGTAGCAGGGTTTTGCTCTGCAATCGCCTGTTTGATTTCAGTCAATAGTTCACTGACTTTTTCCTGATCAATGCCTTCTTCTTCTGCAAGGTCAGTTGCGAGATTCAATTCATCGTTTGCCACTTCAAGACGAGCTGTGTCAAGCTCTTCACCGCTAACTTCATATGCTTTATAAATCCCTGTAAGTGCAGAATGACCGCTAACCTTTACGGGAGACGCAATTTCAACTGTCGCATTTTCAATTCCTGCTGTCAGCAGTGCGTTTGCATACATTGTGTCTGTTACCTGCGTAATGTTTTCAGGATTGACTCTTTCAATGATCAGTCCATGCCCTTCATCTTCACGTGTAATCTTAGCTGAAGAAAACATGCGCGCACGACTGTCTTCACCCTCAATGTATCTGACAAGGTCTTCTCCTGTTACCACAACTTCTTCTACTGATTCAGGATCAGTCACGCCAAGCATATCTCTTACTTCCTGCTTTTGATTGTCATCCAGATTTCCACCGAGTACAAGGATCGGCAGACCGAATCTTTCATCTATTCCTTCGTCTGTATTATGATCTGAGGCACTCGCTGTACCAAAGGCCGGAATGATTAATATGATCGCGAGTATAGCTGTTATTAATTGTTTCATGATGTTCATTCTCCTTTTGTTTTCAGTTCAGAAGAAATTTCCTCTGCATCTAATAGACGTTAAAATCTCCAAAAGGTTTCAAGATGTTTTTTTCAGGTCTTCAGTCAGATACCCTGCCTGGTCTTTAACAGCATGTGCAAATTGGGCAATTTCATCAAATGTTGACTCAAGCTCATGGACTGCACTGACAATATCCTCAATCCCATGATCATTGTCAGCTGCATGCTGCTGCATCATCCTCATCGTTTGTTGTACTGCTGCGCCGCCCTCTGATGAAAGTCTAGCCGCTTCAAGAATGAGTCTGAATTGTTCTTTTAACTGTTCCTGCTTTTTAATCAATATTTCAAATACATCTGATGTCTGATTGATCGCATCCATACTGCCGTCCATTTTACTTCTGGTTTCCATGAGTGATGCGGCAACTTCTTCTTTCGCGGATGATATTTCATTTACAACCTTTCTGATATTTACAGAAACTGAAGCGGACTGTTCAGCAAGCTTCCTGACTTCATCTGCAACGATTGCAAACCCTTTTCCATGCTCGCCTGCTCTTGCAGCTTCAATTGAGGCATTCAGGGCAAGTAAATTCGTCTGCTCTGCAATACCCGTGATCTGATCCAGCGCAGCATCTATTTGCTTTGTTTTTTCATCAAGCACCTGAACAGTCTCTGCCGAATAACCTGATTGCTGCTGCACCTGCTCCATCTGGCTGATTGTAGACTTTAAGTTCTCTTTATTTTCTTCTGCAGCAAGAATGACTTCATCAGTTAATTTATTCATCTCTTCAGACCTGATAGAAACATCTGACACCTGCGTGACGATGCCTGATACGTTTTCTTCAGCCGCTGCAGAGGATTGTTTATATTTTGATGATGCTTCTTCCATCATGGTAAGCTGTCTGCTGACTGAAGTGACTGATTGTGACGAGTCTTCAAGCTGAGTAGTCAGCTGATTAACCATCTGATCCAACCGGTCTGCTGTCGTTTCCACACTGACTAATACAGCCTTCAGCTGATCCTGCAGTTCAACGCTCTGATCATTTTTCAGACTGGCTCTTTTTACTGCGTACAATAAAATAATCGCAATCGGTACATATTGAACAATATGATAAGCACCTGTCAGGATCGCGTACTCTAAAGAAGTTTCCACGATCATTGGTTCAGCAAAGTATAGATGAACAAACTGAGCTGCTGCAAGTAAAAAAGCCGTCGCAATCAATGACTGCTTCATCAGTTTCGCATCTGCATAGACAGCTGCAATACCGAGCGGAACAAACCAGAAATACGGCACATTCACCCACGCGTTTGCATAAAAGATAAACGCTAAAAGCAGCGTTGCCAGAACAGACAATTCCTTAAAATACTTTGCTTCACCTGACATTTTGTAATACACAGCAGGTATGACAAGCAGTAAAAATTGAGTATTATACAAAACATTCATCAGTGTCAGTTCCGGCACCCCATACATGATCACCTGCGCAATCATGTTAACCAGCATTAACACAGCGGATACTAAAAAAATTCTGCTTAACAGACCTGAAAGCTTATTCTCCTTTTCAAAACGATTCCCTTTCCCGATCATTTCGTAATCCCCCCCATATGTATATAAGCCAACACCATCATTATAGTGAGGTTCATCCTAAATGAAAAGAAATTTTTAACAATTTTCAGTATAATAAGAATACTTTTTTTCGAATTTAACTTTAAGATAGCGTATGATAGAAAAAGAATATTAGAGGAGGTACAGTTCATGAACATTCTGATTGCAGGAGCCGGCGGTATCGGCGGCTATTTTGGTGGCAGGCTGATGGAAAAAGGTCAGGAAGTTACCTTTCTTGTCCGGGAAAAAAGGAAACAGCAGCTCGAAAAAATCGGGCTGATCATCGAAAGCCCCCATGGAAATTACACGGGTAAACCGGCACTCATTACTAAAGAAGATCGCGGGCAGACTTATGATGTGATTATCATTACAACGAAAGCCTATCATCTAGAAGAAGTGATAAAAGATATTCAGCCTTTTGTTGACCAGACCACCATGATTCTGCCCCTGTTAAACGGGATTGCCCATATGGATCCATTAATTGAAGTCTTCGGTGACCGGGTCATTGGCGGGCTGTGCTTTATCGAAACCACGCTGAATGAAGAAGGACATATCATTCAATCAAGTCCGATTCATGACCTTATATACGGTGAAAGAGACGGCAGTCAATCCGAACGGATCGTAAAGCTGAAGGAGTCCTTTGAAGGGGGGAATGCAGGCTTTACGCTCAGTGAGAAGATCATGCAGGATATGTGGCATAAGTACTCATTTATTACTGCCATGTCCGGCATCACCACTTTGATGAGGTCACCTGTTGGGCCGACAGTCCAAATTCCGGCAGCAAAACTGACTCTCGAGAGATTATTGAATGAAATCTCAGCTGTGATGAAATCCATCGACGCTCCAATTGCTGACGGGCTTCCTGAGTTGCAGATGACGAAAATGCAGGAAATGAAAGAAGAAATGAAATCTTCTATGCTCCGTGATATGGAAAAAGGACTGCAGACAGAAACCTCTCACCTGCAGGGATGGCTGCTTGAAAAAGGAAAAGAAAACAGGATTGATACCCCGATTCTTGAAGCCGCATTTGCACATGTGAAGATCTATGAGTCTTTACAATCCTGATCGGTGGCGAATTGCGCAATCCTGCTGTATAATAGATTGACTATACAGTGAGAAGGAGGGAATGTAATGGCTGCGATGTCACTATGTCCGAAGTTCGAACAAGCTTTTCAAATTCTGGGCAAGCGCTGGAACGGTGTGATTATTCGTGTACTTGCTGATGGACCGAAACGCTTTTCGGAAATTGCAGAGCCGATCCCTCATATCAGCAATAAAATTTTAACTGAACGTCTGAAGGAACTGGAAGAGCACGGTCTCGTTGTACGTGAAGTATACCCGGAAACGCCAGTGCGGATTGAATATAAATTGTCTGATAAGGGTGAATCGCTTACTCCTATTTTAGATGAGATACAACATTGGGCAGACCAATGGATGGCTAAATAGTAAAATGCCGGAACATTTAGTTGTTCCGGCATTTTTGTGTTTTACAATCGTTTCGCTGCGCTTCGGGCGGACGCTTTCCCCGGGGACGGCGCTGAGCCTCCTCAGGCTTCGCCTTGCGGGGTCTCAGCTGTCCGTCACATCCCGGTGGAGTCGCCGCCCTACGCTTCGCTGCACTCGATTTGTGTAAATAAATTAAGGATCATCACTTTAATACTCCAAAATTGTCAAGATGCCTGTTTACTCTTCCTCAGACGATTCCAGTCTCTTGATTTTGTATTGTCCATTTTCTTCTGTGATCAGGAAGCGGTAGTTGAATAAGGTTTTTTCAGGTGTATTGTTAATCAGTTCTTCTTTTTCAACTGATGCCCTTACTTCTACGTCACCTGATACAACAAATGCATCAGAGGATTTAAGGGAAATGGATAAAAGGTTTTGGAACTGATCCTTAAATACTGCAAACGTGAATTCTTCCTGTACTGAGA
Source organism: Jeotgalibacillus malaysiensis (assembly GCF_044789845.1). NCBI lineage: Bacteria > Bacillati > Bacillota > Bacilli > Caryophanales > Caryophanaceae > Jeotgalibacillus > Jeotgalibacillus malaysiensis. Next base: position 624,141 of record NZ_CP085252.1, on the reverse strand, counting down.
CGCTTAATAAAGAATAAGCGGTCACGTAATCACCAAACTCAATGCTTGAGAGATAATACTGGGCTATATACGCGGCCTGTTCTTCCATTGTAGGCGTAATTGCATCTGCGGGCTGATCAGCATATTGATCGAAGGTTGGAAGCTCCTCCATCGGTTCAGCAATCCAGCTATCTATCAGGTCTACTACATCTGCGATTGGAATGCTGTAGCCAAGGTTCTGGTCAGGTTCTTCTGCTGAATTCAGCCCGATTACTTTCATCGAGTCTGCATTCAGTAAAGGTCCCCCACTGTTGCCTGGAGAAATCGCCGCAGTAAACTGATCAATATTTTCATATTTAAAAGGCTCGATGACAAACGAACGGTTCGTTCCGTCAACTACACCTGAAGTCACTGTGTTTTGAAATCCAAGCGGACTCCCGAGCGCAAGCACCTGGTCGAGCAGTTGTGCCTCTTTTTCAGTCTCAAGCTGCATCGGCTCTCTCCCTGAAAGCTCATCCACTTGAATTAAAGCAACATCTGTTGTTTCACTGATTCCTTTAACATAACCTGTATATCGTGCAGAATCCGCCGTGATCACAGTGACTTCCGAGGCGTTGGCAACAACGTGGGCATTGGTTACGATCGCCCCTTCATTATTATAAATAAAACCTGAACCGATCGAGCCAATCGGTGTCTCAATCTGTATAACCTTTTGCTGGGCTTCAAAAAGCGCTTCCTCCCTTGTCATCGAAAGCTGACTGAGGAAATCTTCCTTATCTGCATCCAGCCCTCCTGTTATTAAATAAGAAGGCTCCTGCTTAATAGAGCCTGATACGTATTGTTTAAGCGCCACTCCGCCCCAAAGCGTCAATCCAATCATTAAAATTGACGCAACGAGACTCGCGGTCCATTTTTTATTCATACTTCACCTCTATTCTAAATACCATGTAATTGATTCGATTTCCACTTTTTCATATGTTTCACTTACTTCAATTTCATCTGTAAAATTGCCCGTGCCCTCAGGTACAAGGTATTCAGGATCCACAACCGTTAGGCTTTCAGCAACAACATTTCCACCTTCATCGAATACACTCCAGGAAATTTCAATCCAGCTGATTGGCCGTGAGCCATTATTTTTCACTGCACCGGTCAGCTTGATCAACTCGTCTTCTGCAGACACTTCCCAGTCTTCTACAGAAACTGCCTCTGTCCGGTTAAAATGATCCTGTCTCTCTGCTTCCTTCATCGCTTCAGCAAGACGCGTATATTCTTCTTCCTGATAAGCATTTCGCTGGGCTTTAATTTCTTCTTCAAATGATTGTAACTGCTCGTGGTCAGGTGCATAGCCAAGTCCAATCTCGACAATATCCAGCGCTTCAGAGAAATGATAAAGCGAAAGTTCTTCAGAAGCATCTCTGATTGACAGTGATGCAATCTGATCAACAATTTGATTCTCAAGCTCTGAGGCACCTTCCTCATCAATTTCACTTACTTCAAGCAGCTTACCAGCAAGCGATTGGATTGACAGCTCTTCATTCAAGTCGTCTCTTATTGAAAGTAGTAAAGCTTTTTCTTTTATATCAATCATGCGCTGTTGTTCAGCAAACAACAGCTCGTTCTGATTTTCCTTCATTTTCAAGGTCAGGTTTTCAATTTCATCCTGTATATTTGCATAGTTCCCATTTTCGAGCTGATCTTCAAGCTTTGTTACCTGCTTTTCAAAAGACTCAGCCTGTCTGACCGCTCTCAGACTATCACGTAAAGAATCATATTCGGGTCTGGCATTCGCAGCTCTCGCAAGATACTGCTCCGCCTCACCCCAGTTTTTATAAAAAGCAGCATTCTCTCCTGCAGATTTCCATTCTGTCACTTTCTGATTAGTCCAGATTTCATATCCAAAAACACTTCCCAGGGATACGATACTGATCATCGCAACAATTAAAAAGAATCGGAAAGGTGTTAACACCCTTTTTCTTTCACTGAAGTCTTTAGAAGGAGATCTGGACGATGTTTTGTTTTCTGACTGATCTTTTTTCATCGATGCATTCCCCTTTCCTTATCTATTGTACTACCCTTTCTTCCTTTATTTCACTCTAAATGAGACAATTTGCTAAAAATCTGCAATTTTTTAAAAAAAGAAGTGTTCCAACGAATTTAATGACGAAAAAAAATCAAAATAAGTTGTTGACATTATCTCGAATTCGAGATAAAATAATCACAAATAACAACCGAGTTACAAAAAGTAACTCTAAAATTAGGAGGAATTTTATTATGACAAACACAACAGCAAAAAAATGGGCAGTAGATACAGCACACTCAAGTGTAGATTTCTCAGTTAAGCACATGATGATTTCAAAGGTTAAAGGAACTTTCCATGAATTCAGCGCAGAAGTTTCAGCTGATCCACAGGATCTGACTGGCGCAGACGTAAGCTTTACAATCAAAGTAAACAGCATTGACACACGCAGCCAGGACCGTGACAACCACCTGCGCTCAGCTGATTTCTTCGAGGTTGAAACATACCCTGAAATCACTTTCCGTTCTACTAACATTAAAAAGACTGGTGAAGATGAGTACGAAATGACTGGTGACGTAACAATTAAAGATGTGACTCGTCAGGAAACATTCAAAGTGGAATACGAAGGTTCAGGTCAGGATCCATGGGGCAATCAGAAAGTCGGCTTCACTGCAGACGGCAAAATCAACCGTAAAAACTACGGCCTTACTTGGAACCAGACACTTGAAACTGGCGGCGTTCTTGTAGGGGAAGATATTAAGATTAATTTACAGATTCAGGCACAGGAAGCATAGAAAAGCGGAAGGCGCTTGGTCAGCTCCGACAGGCATAAGACGCGGATCGGAAAACGGGTGAACTTTCCCGTTTACCGATGCGTGGCTTATGTCCCGAGGAGTTAGCGCCTGAAGCTGGACAATATAGAAAAGCGGAAGCAGGCGGTTAGGTCCGACAAGCATAAGACGCAAAGTGAAAAAGGGCGAACTTTCCCTTTATCACTTTGTGGCTTATGACTCGAGGATCTGCCTGCTGGAGCTGGACATCATGTAAATAAAACAAACCCGCTGAGGCCTAGCTCAGCGGGTTTTTGTATTGAAATGATTTATGGACACAGTAAGCGCGTCAGCAACTGGCTTGATCACAATCATTAATTGATTCATCGGGACAGATATTTGAATCATCACTGTTCATAATTGGTTCAGCACTGCAGATAATTGATACAGCGCTTTTTTATCTGCCCATAATTGTATCACCACTCCTGATAATTGGCTCACCACTCAGCATAATCGATTCACCTCGGCACATATTTGAACACCGAACGCTGGCTGATAAATTGCCTATACTAGAGCCCCTCGTAAAGGAAAAAACCGCCAAAGCCCAGGCTCCAGCGGTCCTCCATACTAGTTAATCATCTTCCCTTCTTTATCCTTCCAGAATTCCTTCCTCAGCACAACCTTCTGAATTTTACCCGAGGCGGTCTTTGGCAGCTCTTCTGCAAAGCTGAAGCTCTTTGGAATTTTAAAGCGTGCAAGCTTTTCGTTAGCAAAGGCTACAATATCTTCTTCAGTGAGCTCAGCGCCTGGCCGTTTCACGACGACTGCGTGTGGCACTTCACCCCATTTTTCATGCGGTACGGCAATGACTGCGGCTTCCATAATGTCTGGATGTTCATATAGTGCAGCTTCGACTTCAATAGAAGAAATATTTTCTCCGCCGCTGATGATCACGTCTTTTTTGCGATCGACGATTTCCATGTAACCCTGGTCATCGATCACTGCCATATCACCAGTGTACAGCCACCCGTCCCGGATTGTAGCGGATGTGGCTACAGGGTTTTTATAGTAGCCCTCCATTACATTGTTGGAACGGACGGCTATTTCACCAATGGTTGTCCCGTCATGAGGCACTTCTTCTCCATTTTCATCAAACACCCGGACCTTTGTACCGACCAGCTCATAACCGGTTTTGGCTTTTAACCTTGCATAAGCACTTTCATCTTCAGCCGGTGTATTAACCCGTGGCTGTGAGGTTGTGACAAGCGGGGAGATCTCTGTCATCCCATACACATGGATGAATTCCCAGCCGAGCTCCTCTTCCACCTTTCTGATAAATGCTGGCGGTGGTGCAGAACCGGCGATCACGATTCTAAGCGGATGATCAAATGTTGATTTTGTATGCTGTGATTCCTGCAGCACCATGTTGAGCACAGTCGGCGCCATATGCATAATCGTCACTTTATGCTTTTCAACGCGCTCAAGCATTTGCTTTGGATCAACCTTTCGCTGCATGACCTGTGTGGCCCCGTTTGCCGTATAATAAAATGGAGAGCCCCAACCGTTCACGTGAAACATCGGCAGCACATGCAGCAACGTATCACGGTCGCTCACACGCAGATGGTGCATGGTAGACATTGCGTGCAGATAGTTTGAGCGGTGAGACAGTAGAACGCCTTTCGGATCACCGGTTGTACCGCTCGTATATAAAAGGGATGCAATATCTGTTTCTTCAAGTGGCTCTCTGTCAAATGACTCTTCTGTAAATGTCATCAGCCATTCTTCATAATCAATGCACCCTTCAGCAGATCCTCCCTGAACCACAATGGTATGAACGCTTTCAAGCTGATCTCTGATCGGCTCTACTAATCTGTACAATTCTGCATCTGCAAATAGCACTTTACTTTCACTGTGATTTAAAATAAATAGATAATCGTCAGGTCTCAGACGGGTATTGAGTGATGTCATAATGGCACCCGTCTGATAAATGCCGTAAAAACCTTCATACATTTCAAGCGAATTTGGTGTTAAGTAAGCTACTTTATCCCCTTTTTTAATATCCAGACTTCTCAATCCGCGTGACAGACGGTTGACTCTTTTTTCAACTTCTTTGTAAGTCAGTTCGCGATCCCCATCAATCACTGCAGTTTTATCACCGTAAAGCGTGACTGCCCTATCCAGAAAATCTGTCAAAATTAATGGCACATGCATGCTTACATCCCCTTTGTTTGAACTTAAATATGGGTGTATTGTATACGTTTTCAAAATGTAAATCAATTATTGACAGAACTTTCAGGTATTTTATCCATTAAATATATATCGGAACCGCTGAGAATTTCCGGGGAGAGCTGCGCTTTCCTGCCCCCGGGCGGTGAGCCCCTACATGCTTCGCATGAATGGTCTCACCTGTCCCTTCCTGGGGCGGGAGTCTACGCTCTCCCCTCCAATCCTCAGCTGAGTTAAATAATTCAATTAAAATAGCTAAGAAGACAAATCATCCTCTATATATGATTAATTCATTGTCAGGCGGGAACTATATGTAATATACAAATCTAAGGAGATGATAGAAATGGCAGATAAAGATAATAAGAAAGAACAAAATAATAACGACGCAGAAGAAAAAATCCAGGATATGTTTGAGCAGGGGACCGTTGATCGTAAAAAGGACGATGACGACGAAGATAAAAAAGATAAAAACTAAAAAATACCGGGCTGCCCATTAGCGGGCAGCCCGGTATTTTTAGGTTCTATTAACAGGCAGCGTGCAGCATCTGAAAGAGCCGCCTGATTTAATAATTTCTGATATATCACATTCGATTACATCATAGCCGAATCTTCTTAATTTCTTATTGATGTCCTTGTTCACTGGCAGACTGATAATTTTATCGTGTCCGATGCTGAGAACGTTAGGTCCCATCGTGAACTGTTCATCATCTGTTACGTCAATCAGTTCATAATGTGCTGCAAACTGCTCAATCATTTCATCCGTAAAAGCAGGTCTGTAGATAAGCGCCTCTTCAGGTGAAATAATGTTGAACAGACAATCCAGGTGCAGATACTGTGAATCAAATGGAACTGCAGTGATGTCGTGTTCAGGAAGCTTTTTACGAAGTTCCTCGACAGCAGTTTCAGTCGTTCTGCTGCTGATTCCGATCCAGATTTTTTTACCATCTGTAATGACGTCTCCACCTTCAATTGAAGGTGAACTGATTTTCTCAAATTTCATTTTAGATTCCTGCAGCCACTCCTGTAAAATCTTATCTTCTCCGCTGCGCATTTCGGTCCCCATTGTTGAAATGAAAACTGTATCACCAATTGTAAAGCCGATATCACGGGTGAAGACCTGTTCAGGGTACACGGCAAGCGGTGGAAGCTGTACGATATCCGCTCCGTGTTCATGAAGAAGCTGAATGAAATTGCGGTGCTGCTCCATTGCTTTTTCGCGGTCTATATTATCTTTTAGAAAATGTTTTTGCGTTTCATTAATTGCCTCTTCAATTTTCATGAAGGCAGGCGGACAGACAAGTACACGTTCAAGTGGGCCGAATTCATTTTGACAGCCGGCCTGGTTATGATTTTCTTTTCGTTCCATTAACATGTTCCAGTCCTCCGTTTTACTCTTTTTGTATGTTATTCCTTTTTTACAGCAAAAATAAACGGAGGTTTTTATGCAATTTATCGCACTGAATACTTTTGAAGCCCGGTGTGACTGTTTTCAAGGATCGAAAATATTTTTTCTTTATAAGAAGCAAGGCTTAAGTCACTTCTGCTTCTCGGTTTCGGCTGGCTGATTTTGATCTCTGCCGCGACTTCCCCCGGCTGTCCGCTGAGCACAAGGATTCTGTCACACACATGTAGCGCTTCATCTATATCATGGGTGACCATGACCATTGTGGTTTTTTCTTCTTCCCAGATATCGAGCAGCAAGTCCTGCAGCTGCATTTTCGTAAATGCATCAAGTGCACTGAATGGTTCGTCGAGTAAAAGTACTGACGGCTTTGAAGCAAGTGCACGCGCAATGGCTGTACGCTGGGCCATTCCGCCTGACAGATCCCGGGGGAGTGCTTTTGAAAATTCACTTAACCCTACAAGTGACAGGTAATGTGCCGCCTGCTCACGATATTTCGCAGGGTTTTTAAATCCAAATAACACGTTATCTTCTACTGAAAGCCACGGCATCAGCCGGGGTTCCTGAAAAATAACGCCGGCCCCTTTTCCACTACCGTCATTTAAATGAATCGTCCCGCTGTATGCCTGTTCGAGTCCTGACAGTACGCGCAGCAGCGTACTTTTACCGCAGCCGCTCGTTCCGAGAATACCGACAATTTCACCTTTTTGAACAGTGAAGGATATATGCTTAAATCCCGCTGTCCCGTTTTTAAATAAACGGGATGCTTTTTTAACTGTTAACAATGCAGTCACCTCTTTTACTGAGCATTTTGCAGGTTATCCTGCCACTTCAAGGACTTTGCTTCAATTCCTTTGAGCAGAGCATCTGTCCCTTTACCGAGTGCGGCAAATAAAATAATGCTTGCGATGATTAACTCTGGCGATGATGTATTCTGTCCGAGTACCAGCAGATAACCAAGTCCCTCGCTTGCACCAAGCAGTTCTGCCGCTACGACAAACATCCATCCTAAGCCAAGTCCGCTTCTGATCCCTACCAGAAATGATGGCAGTGATGCTGGAAGAATAATTCTTCTGACCAGTTGCAGTGAGCTGAATCGATAGACTTTCCCTACTTCTATCAGCTTTCTGTCGACCCCCTGAATACCGGATACGATATTTAAATAAACCGGGAAGAATACGCCGACTGCGATTAACGTCACTTTAGAAGGCTCACCAATCCCCATCCAAAGTAGAAATAATGGGACCCAGGCAAGAGACGGGATGGATCTGAACGCCTGAAGGATTGGATCGAGCAGTCTTTCTGCCTGTTTAAAATAGCCGACTGCTGCACCGACTAACAGTGCCGCTGCGGTTCCAATCAGAAATCCTGCACCAACCCTGTATAGTGTGATGGAAACATGAGCCCAAAGTGTGCCTTCCTGTGCCATTTCAATAATTGATGTCACCACAACTGTCGGAGCCGGCAGCAAATAGGATTCAATCCACCCAAGCCGGGCAGCTGCTTCCCATACAGCAACCAGAACAACTGGCAGAATCAGACCGAGTCCAATGAGGTTCAATTTATTTTTCATGCCGTTCCCTCCTTTACTCCAGACTTTCTGTAAATGAAGGATTTAATAATTCATTAACGAGCGCTTCAATATCTGCATCCTGATCAATGACTTCCTCCTGGCGCAGCACTTCACCCGCTGCAATCAGCGCTTCAGTATGTTCATCTCCAATGACCGGATTTGAAAAGTCATTGCGGGCAAGACTCGCTTTTGCCACATCAAGGTTCATTTCAGCTTCTTCAGCAAGAATTTGTGCCGCAGCATCCGGGTTGGCGATCGTCCATTCACGTGCTGCTTCATATTGAGCAATGACTTCTTCTACAATTTCCGGGAAGTCTTCAGCAAATTCTGACCTGACATTCAGTGTGCCATACGTATTAAAGTCAGGATTGCGATAAATGAGTTCAGCATTCGTATCCAGCTCTGTTCTTGCCATATGCGGATCCAGTCCGGCCCATGCATCAACCTGGTCTGAAGATAATGCGTTTGCGCCATCCGGGTGCTGAAGGTTCACAATTTCCACTTCATCTGAGGATACCCCTGCTTCTTCAAGTGCCCGAAGGAGGAATATGTAAGGGTCTGTTCCAAGCGTTGCGGCTACTTTCTTTCCTTTTAAGTCTTCTACTGATTGAATGTCCGATCCTTCGGCTGCGACAAGTGCCGTCCATTCAGGCTTTGCATATAAGTAAACTGATTCCACAGGAGAGCCATTTGATTTTGCGATCAGTGCTGCTGCTCCTGCCGTTGAACCGAAATCAACACTTCTTGAGTTTAAAAATTCGAGTGCCTTATTGCTTCCCTGACTGAGCACCCACTCTACTTCAATTCCTTCATCAGCAAGTGCTTCTTCTACAAGCCCCTGCTCTTTCAGTACCAGACTCGTTGGAGAATAGTATGCATAATCAAGCGTAATTTTCTCCGGCTGTTCATCTGAACTGGCGTTTGCTGAGCATCCAGCGAGGACCCCGATTGCTGCTGATGATAAGATAAGTGCATTTAATTTATTCATTTATATTCCTCCCTGTTTACTCAGAATTGTTGTTAAAAGAAACGGACAGCTTTCACTGTCCAATTTCAAAATGATGTTTGACGAGCTGTCCCCATTTTTCAAATTCAACGAGAAATCCGTCGTGTCCAAAATCTGTATCAACCTCGTGAAAGTCAGCTTCAGGTACATAGCTGATGAACTGCTCAATTTCATTTGGTGGATAAAGTAAATCCCCTTTAAAACCGATGCCGAGCAGCTTCGATTTAATTTTCTCTGCTGCCTCCTGTATAGTGCCGTGATGCCTGCTGATATCGTGATGATTCATGGCATATAACAGGGTCAGGTAGCTGTTCGGATCAAATCGTTTCGTGATTTTTTCACCCTGATATTTCAAGTAGGACTCCACCTGATAAAATGGCTGCTCCTCCTCTACATCTTTTTCCTCTCTGTTGAATCTGCCTGTAAACAGGTAAGGACTTCTGTAAGTAACAAGGCCAACCATTCTGGCAACCTCAAATCCTTTTACATCTGACGGTTTTTCATACTGACCGTTATTCCAGGATGGGTCGTTTTCAATGGCATGGATGCCAATCCGGTTAAAGGCAATCCCGTAATCGCTTAACGATGGAGTCGCTGCAAGCAGTACGGCTTTATCCATAAAATCCGGATAGCTGATGCACCATTCAAGCGTCTGCATACCGCCGAGTGATCCGCCGATGACACCGTGGAGCTTCGTAATACCAAGCTTCAGACAGGCCTGATATTGTGCGTTCACCATATCTTTTACAGTGATAAATGGAAAATCAGTGCGGTACTTTTCACCGTATGGATTAAGCGAGTCAGGACCGGTAGAACCGCTGCAACCACCAAGCACGTTAAATGTGATCACCTGAAATTTTGTTAAATCAATATAAGCATGTTCACCGGCAAATCCACGCCACCAGCCAGGTTCCTGTGCTGTTCCAACCGATTGGTGCGTTCCGGTCAGTGCGTGACAGATCAGGATCACGGGTAACGACGGATCTCCTGACCGCTCGTAGCGGAGAGAGACATCATCAATCACTTTTCCGGATTCAAGTATCAAAGAACCGATATCGACTGTTCCTTCACGATGCATGACCTTCTCAGTTAATGTCTCTCCCATCCTGATTCCTCCCTTACAAATGCGCGGGTACTGCCGCTTTTTCAATCGCCTGATTCAAATCGTTAATCAGATCTTCTATTGACTCAATTCCCACTGATAATCTGATTTGCTCTTCTTTTACACCTGATGCTTCAAGGTCTTCTCCTGACAGCTGTGCGTGTGTGGTTGAAGCAGGATGAATAATTAATGACTTTGCATCACCGACGTTCGCTACGTGTGACCAGAGCTGCGTATGGTCAATCACTTTTCTGCCTGCCTCACGTCCGCCCTTAATGCCAAATACGATAATCGAACCTGCACCCTTCGGCAGATACTTTTTCGCAGCCGCATATGATGAGTGGCTTTCAAGACCCGGATACTCTACCCAGTCAACTGAAGGGTGCTGATCAAGATACTCAGCGACCTTCAAGGCGTTCTCCACATGACGCTCCACTCTCAGATGCAGCGTCTCAAGTCCCTGCAGTAAATAAAATGCATTTTGAGGACTGAGGCATGCACCTGTATCACGCAGCAGGTTCACGCGCAGCTTTGCGATAAATGCTGCAGCTTCAAGGTCTACAAAGCGTAATCCGTTATAGCTTGGGTCCGGCGTAGTAAAATCCGGGAAGCGTCCGTTATCGTAATTGAATGTGCCAGCATCTACAACGACACCGCCAATCGTTGTGCCGTGGCCGCCAATCCATTTTGTAGCTGAATGGACAACAATGTCTGCGCCGTGTTCAATCGGCTTATTCAGATATGGCGTTGCAAATGTACTGTCTACAATCAGTGGCACACCTTCTTCATGTGCGACTTTCGCTACGCCTTCAGTATCAAGCACATGCAGACTTGGATTTCCAATCACTTCTGCAAATACAGCCTTCGTTTTCGGTCCAATTGCTTTCCTGAAGTTTTCAGGGTCAGTGCCATCTACGAATTTCACGTTCACACCGTACCTTGGAAGCGTTTGTGCGAAAAGGTTGTACGTGCCCCCGTAAAGGTTTGCGGCTGCGACAATTTCATCTCCTGCGCCTGCCAGGTTCAGCACTGCATACGTGATTGCTGCCATGCCTGATGCTGTTGCGACTGCACCAACCCCGCCTTCTAAAAGCGCAATCCGGTTTTCAAAAGCAGCAACCGTTGGATTCCCGATTCGCGTATATATATTTCCTTCTTCAGCAAGTGAAAATAAATTCTGCGCATGCTCCGCGCTGTCAAATGTATAAGATGTTGTCTGATAGATCGGAATCGCTCTTGAGTTCGTTGTCGGATCTGATTCTGTTGCACCGTGAAGTAATAGTGTCTCAATATTGTATTGCGGCTGATTGTTTGTCATGAGTAAATCTCTCCTTTAATGGGTTGATGGATGTTTGCAGTGAAGTATTAACTGAATGAAGGTGAAAGGGGAAAATAAAAAACCCCCTTCATAAGAAGAGGGTTATATATCCTCCTCTTATCTTTCAGACCTTTTCAGATCTGTAGGAATTAGCACCTTTCCGTATCAGGATTTGATACGTTGGTTGCCGGGCATCGCAGGGCCTAGTCCCTCCGCCACTCTGGATAAGAGTTATAAAGTTGTAAGTACATGTTGTGTTTTGCTCTTGTTGAGGATTATAAAGAGTCTGAAAAAAGAAGTCAACCTTTTTCTGAATATTAATTTTATTGGGCGGTGAATTCAACTACATTTGCCTCAGGCGCATACTCGATTTCAATATGTGCAGGTACACGCAGATGGATTACATGTATTCCATATGCAAAGCTGAAACCTGAAGCAAGATCTGCACGCTCTCCTTTTAAGAACTGTTGAGCGGGCGCGGGCGGATTAAACTGGTTAAACTTTAAACGGTCACTCCCCACCGGTGTTTCCACATTCAAGGTATCATAAGCAATTTTCACTTCTGCTCTATTAATGGCATCTGTAATATCAAAACCATTTAATACAACAGGTGTTTCATACATATCGATCAGAACTTCACCATCAACTTCTTCATCTTTGGTAACGGCAAATAGCGTATCTCCATAGGATGAGCCATACATCGGTGCCGGTATATTCAGCCGGTCTCCTGAAAAGTCATACTGTTTTTGTTCCACCAGGAATTCCGGATCGATCTCGTCAAAACGGTTTTGCTGAGCAGGGTCATACAGGTCGACATAGTAGTTGAGCGATTCCTCTTCAGGCACTGCTTTACCTACACCTTCCGCCGGCTCAGGCAAAATATAATAGGCTGCCATTGCTAGAAGCAGAACGCCTGCATAGATAAAATACAGCATGCGGGTACGCAGCAGACGGCTCAGGGATTTTCTTGGTTTTTTCGGCTTGAGCTGCTCTCTTCTTTTAAAAAAGAGCGTTAAAATGATCAGCATGAGCGCAATTGGAACTATCTGAACAAGAAACGTCATGCCTCTCTCACCTCTCTTTTATTAATCAGAAATATAGCTAGACTGTATAGAATAAGCGCAGTTGCAATTGCCTTTACCAGAAAGATCAGCAAGGAGCTTTCCTGAACGTAGAAGCTAAAGAGCCATTCATTGAGTACATACGTTTGTAAAAATACTGGAAAGAACAAAACTGCAGGGATCAGCACGAAAAACAACTTGCTGATTTTTAATAACGTCCCAAATAAAGAGCCAATTGCAACAGCCATTAAGTAATACCCAAACATTCCTGCGCCTGTAATGAAAAGCTCTCCAGGTGATCCGATTGTCGATAGTCCCGGGAAGTATTGCGCAGGACGTACCAGAGACATAATCATGTAAATCAGGTACCCGCTCATCACAGTAAAAATTGTGGCGATCAGTGTCACTGCAGTGAAGAAAATAGCATTTGAAATCTGTGTGATCAAACGGGTTGTGACAAAAGAAAAATCCTCATATAAATAATTTTTTGAAGTAATCATTGCAGGTGTGACAAGCAGCCAGAACACTGTAAATACAAATACAACGTTTGTAGAGTAAGTCGTTACTTCAAGTGAAAACATATCATCAGACGTGCTCCCCCCCCCCTGTCCCGAGTGCAGAGAAAACAATTGCAATGACCTGCAGAAGGACCAGACTGCGCAACAGATCTGTATAGGAATACCACTTATAGATCACCTGCTGACGAATCACATCACCCGTGCTGACTGTTGCTAAAGACATCATCAATCCCCCCTATATTTCTTCTCGTCAGGTACACACACAAATCACTTGCAGATACCGGTGTAAACCTGAGATCACGTGCAGCTGCCTTCTCAGCGGCTGTAAAATGATTTTTCACAATGACTGTTGAGAATCCGCCTTTTTCTTCAAGACGCGCAATAATCTCCTGCTGCTCTGACCAGTTCCTCACCTGGACGGCCGAACCTGAAACCGCCATCGCATACTCTTTCACCTCTTCGATCGGGAGGTGAAGAATGCTTCTCCCACCGTCGATCAAAAGGAGGTCTTCAATCAGCTCATCAATTTCATCGAGGTGATGACTTGAGATCAGAATCGTTCTCGGATGCGCCAGGTAATCCTTCAGCAAAGCGCGGTAGAAATCTTTTCTGACTGAAGCATCCATCCCTGTTGTCGGTTCATCAAAGATCGTCAGCGGACAGCGTGCTGCGAGACCGAGGATGCCAAAGAACGTATTTTTCTGTCCCTTTGACAAATAATCCGTGCCGACATTCATTGGAATTGCAAAATAATCTGCAAGCTTTTTGGCTAGGTCAGCATCCCAGTTTGGGTAAAAGCGGCCGTGATGATGAAGGATTTCCTTTGTCGTCAGTGCAGTTGAAAACACGTTGTATTCATCCAGGTACATGCTGTTGGCAGATACTTTCAGGCTGTTAAATGGTGTTTCACCGAACACACTGATTTCCCCTCCAGTCTTTTTTAAGTAACCGGCGATCGTTTTCATCAGGGTTGTTTTACCGGATCCGTTTCTTCCTACAATGCCTGTGATCGTATTTTCCTGAATGATGAAATCAGCATCTTTCACACCGGCACCGCTTTTGTATCGTTTCTCAAGATGCCTGCATTCAATAACCGTCATGACGTTTCCCCTTTCCGGCGACTTTGCTCCAGCTGAATCATATGGATCAGGTCCTGCTCTTTAACGTTCAGATGTTCTGCTTCCGCTACAACATCTGACACAAGCGCTGCTAATGTTTCATTGATTCTTCTGTGGCGGATCTGTTCTGCCGCCTCTTCTGTCACGAACATGCCAAGTCCCCTTTTCTTATATAAAATCCCTGCATCCGCAAGTATTGTGAGCCCCTTTGCAGCTGTCGCCGGGTTGATATTGAACTGGTCAGCCAGCTGGTATTGCGAAAACATCTTTTCATGCTCTTTAAATCTTTCATGTAGAATTTCCGTTTCAAGCCATTCGGCAATTTGTATATAAATCGGTTTCGTACTGTCTGCATTCAGCATTAGCTCAGTCACCTCCTTCATCTGATATAGTACATTACTGTTGTAATGTACTATATACTATTTTGTAATCTTCGGCAATAGGCGTTTGGAATATTTTGTTGGGATGGTCCTTAGAAAGGTAAGGCATGTTCGGAGAAAATATGGGAGCGTTCTTAGAAAAACAACTGGTGTCCTCAGAATAAACGAGTTGTTCCTAGAAAAACATTGGTGGTTCGCAGCTTCATGACATAAGACCCGCCTCATTTACACAACAAAAAACTGCACAATTTCTGTGCAGTTTTCAAAACGCTATGACTTTAAGAGCTTTGCCAAGGGGTGAACACCGACACTTTGAATCAATAAAGACAGTAAAACAGCTATAAAGGAAATGGCCATGACTGTACCTGTTTCTCCTGCGTCTGATGCGTCAAGCAGTAACAGCAGTACAACTGACATCGTCCCTTTCACCCCGCCAAAAGAGATCAGCAGCGATTCCTGCCAGGACAAACTCTTTTTAATCGGGGGCACGCTTTGGACGGTTAGCACGACGATCAACGTTCTGATCACAAGTGACAGGATAAATACAATGGCTGCAATTCCAAACCATTCCCATTTTAAATAGTCAACGGCTGTCATTCCGATCAATAAGAAGACCAGTGAAAGAAGCGTAGGCTCGATTACATCCCAGAATCGATCCAGTGATTCGCGGTAGTGATCCTCTTTATTGATACGGTTAAATTCCCAGGAAAGCATTAAACCCGCTGCAACTGTTGCCAGCACACCTGAAATACCAAATGATTCTGCCAGCAAAAATAAGCCGTAAGCCATAATGATACTCAGCATCACCTGATACTCTTGATGGTGTGTAAAATGAACTGCCCTGCTGACGAGCCAGCCGAACACAATACCGATCAGCGCACCGCCAATCGCAACATATAAGAATTCGCCCATAAATGAGAAAAATGAAAAGCTTTCATGTCCCTGATGAATTGAAAGGAGAGTAGCGAATATCACATAGCTTGTCCCGTCATTGATCAGCGACTCTCCTTCTACGATGTCACCGACTTTTTCATTATCAAGAGACTTATGTAAAATCGATGTGACGGAGACTGGATCAGTTGGCGTGAGAACAGCTGCTATGAGCAATGCCTCTGTAAAATCTAATGACACAAATAACCCCGCAATCATATATACGACCCCTCCAAGTCCAAGCACCGTCAGGACCAGACCAACCGTACTCAGAATGGAGATCGCCCAGCTGTTTGTCTTCAGCGCACCTACTGAAAACTTGTATGCTGAAATAAAAAGCAGCGCCGGCAGTATCATTTCATAAAGGACTGTTTCTGACAGCTCAATCCCTTCAAAAAAGGGCACAAAGTAAAGCAGCATGCCGATTCCAACTAAGACAGGCGGCCTTGGGAATACCTGCGTCCGTTTATCAATTGTAAAGACGATATAGCCGATCAATAAGAGAACAACAATCTGAACCGGCTCCATCTGTCCCACCTCCTTATCTCATGACTGCTCCACCTGAGATTTTGAGTGATTCCCCAATGATATTTTCAGCAGCATCAGACAGTAAAAACAAAATCGTTCTTGCCACTTCCTCAGGCTGTGTGATACGTCCTGAAGGCAAGCCTTCTTCTACAATTTTCAGCTGATCTTCAAATGAACGTCCTGCACGCTTTCCTTTTTTGCGAATTGCATTACGCCCCATCTCTGTATCGACAAACCCCGGGCATACTGCATTGACCCGGACTCCAAACTCTGCTGCTTCATGGGCAAACGCCTGTGTAAATGCAATCACTGCAAATTTTGATGCGGCATAGGCAGTATTTCCGTGTGTGGCTCGAAGACCCGACAGTGAAGATACATTGACGACAGCACCTGCCTCCGCATTTTTCATTTCAGGGTAGACGAGCTGCGTGAGTGCAACTGTTGAAAAGTAGTTCAGCTCCATTACCTTTCGCATATCGTCTTCAGACAGATCTTCAACTGGTCCTCCTCCTGAAATGCCGGCTGAATTGACGAGTCCCGTAACCGGTCCTGCATGCTCTTTTGCTTTTTGAAGCAGTCTTTCTCTATCTTCAGATTCGTTCAGATCTGCCGAGACAATCAGCAGTTTCGCTTCGATTCCTGCTTCCTGGCATTCTTTTTTCAGGTCACCCAGTTTATCTTCATTACGCCCGGCAGCTGTGACTGCGGCACCTGTCTTCAGAGCTTCTATGACTGTATACCAGCCGATTCCGCCTGTTGCGCCTGTTACTAAAATATGCTGATCTTTCATTCCATCCTGTGCAAAAATCATTGGTCATCCTCCTAAAAAGTATTTAGAAGTCTTTACCACTGATTATTGAAGGCAAACAAAAACTGCACCCAATTTAAAGGTGCAGTTGTATTTGTTATACCTCAAGCGTCTGATACGCCCCTACTTTGTCGAGTGCCTGGCGCAGGTCAGCGAGGAGGTCTTCAGTGTCTTCCAAGCCGACTGAGAGGCGCAGGAGGCCTGATGTGATGCCGCGTGATTCACGCTCTGACTGCGGCATTGCAGCGTGGCTCATGGTGGCCGGATAAGAGAGGATTGATTCCACAGCCCCGAGACTGACTGCAAATACTGGAATTTTCATTGCTTCCACTAGTACGCCTGCACTTTTTTTGTCAGGCAATCTGAATGACAGCACAGCCCCCGCTCCCGTCGACTGTCGCTGGTGGATATGATACCCTGCGTGAAATGAAAAGCCCGGGTAATAAACTTCATCAATCAGCGGGTGGTGATGAAGAAATTGCGCAATCTCTCTCGCAGAATCAGATGACTGCTTCAGTCTGACGCTGAGTGTTTTTAATCCGCGCAGCAGCAGCCAGCTGTCCTGAACACCCAGGATTGAGCCAAATGAATTCTGAATGAATTTCAGCTGAGCAGCAATCTCCTCATCTTTTACAGCGGCAAGCCCTGCCACGACATCACTGTGACCTGACAGAAACTTTGTTGCACTGTGCAGGACGACATCCGCACCAAGATCAAGCGGTTTCTGATAAAGCGGCGTCATGAACGTATTATCTACAAATGTCAGACACCCGTGTGCTTTTGCCACTTTTGCCACGCCTTCAATATCCGTTATGTTGAGCGTTGGATTGGATGGCGTCTCCACGTAGATTACTTTTGTGTTCGGCTGAACATTGCGCGCTGTTTCATCAAGGTCAGTCATATCAATAAATGAGTGATCGATATTAAAGCGCGTCAGTACTTCTGTAATCATCCGGTACGTTCCCCCGTAGACATCCTTTGAGACGAGTACATGATCGCCTGCAGAAAGCAGCATAAAGGCAGAAGAGATCGCAGCCATGCCTGATGCAAAAGCAAAGCCTGAGTGACCATTTTCCAGATCAGCAATTGTATCTTCAAGTGCACCGCGCGTCGGGTTTCCTGAACGGCTGTAATCATAAGGACCGAATTCATCAATCGACTGCTGATGGTAAGTCGAGGAATAGTGTAAGGGAACATTCACAGCCCCTGTCTGCTTATCGATATATGATGGCTGATGCAATAGTTTTGTATCAAAATGATGTGTCATACATGATCTCCTCCTTTTCCGGCTGCTTCAAGCGCCTGTTTCAGATCAGTAATTAAGTCGTCAGGCTGTTCAATGCCAACAGAGAAACGCAGTAACCTGCTGCAGATCCCTTTATCCTCACGCTCTGCTTCAGGAATATCCGCATGGGTCTGGGTCGCAGGATACGTAATAAAGCTTTCAACACCGCCAAGACTTTCAGCAAATGAAATCACATTAATTGATCTTAAAAATGGATCAATCCACTCCGGGCGCTCCAGTCTGAATGAAACCATCCCGCCGATTCCCGGGTAAATGACGTCTGTGACCTGCGGCTGCGTTTCAAGAAAGGCTGCCACTGCAGCAGCATTCGTCTGATGACGGTCCATCCTGAGCGCAAGTGTCTTCATTCCCCGGATTAACAGCCATGAGTCTATTGGCGAGAGAACCGCTCCGGCTCCGTTGTGAATCGCAAAAAGCTTTTCACAAATCGTATCACCTCTAGCGGCAACCAGACCTGCCAGTACGTCATTGTGACCACCGAGGTATTTTGTTGCGCTGTGAATGACAATATCTGCGCCAAGTTCAATCGGCCGCTGCAGGTATGGCGTTAAAAAGGTATTGTCCACAATCAGGTGAATATCCTTGTCATGAGCAAAATCAGCAACCTGCCTGATATCGGTTATTTTCATCAGCGGGTTTGTCGGCGTCTCCACAAAGACGGCCTTCACCCGCTCCGTACAGGCCTGCAGGAGTTCATCAGGATTGTTTGTATCAACATATACGAACTCTATGCCATAATGCTCGCTGTAATGATCAAATAAGCGGTAAGTGCCTCCATATAGGTCATCAGAGGCAAGGATTGTATCTCCCGGTTTATATAAAGACAGTACCAGCTGTACGGCTGCCATCCCTGAACTTGTAGCAAATCCCTGGTCCGCGCCTTCAAGTGCTGCAATCCCTTCTTCAAGGATGGCTCTTGTCGGATTCTTCGTTCTCGTATAATCATAGCCGGTTGATTGTCCGAGCCCCTCATGTCTGTAGGCTGTTGATAAATAAATCGGTGGATTTACGGTTCCGGTTGATTCTTCACTTCTGTTTCCAAGCTGAGCAAGGATGGTTTGGATTGATGTCATAAAAAGCAGCTCCTTCAAAATCGTTCTGTATATACAGGAAAAGACCTTCTGATAAGAGAAGGTCTTTGAATACGTTCTTCTTATCTTCAGGCAGATCGCCTGCTGGAATTAGCACCGTGCACTGCCGGTTGCTGAAGTTTCAAAGGGCCAGTCCCTCCACTTCTCTTGATAAGTTATGAAATTGTCTGAAAATAATAGTTGTTGTATAGACTACATCATATTGAGTAAATGTGCAAGATTTTTCAGAAAAGAATTTGGAAAAGTGGTATGGATTTGTTGCCGGGACGCGAGAGGGGCGATGGAGACCGATGTGGCCTGAGATTAGGAGTATACGACCCGGGATTGGACGGACGTGACCCAACAAATGATGAATGTGATTCGAAATCACTGGCTTTGAAATCAATGTGACCGGGGATTCCGGGAACCTGAACCGGGATTCTCAGTAACTGACCCGAAATTTTCCGGATATGAACTGAAAACCGCGCTGCCCTTCCACTCTTTTTTCAAGCATCTCCCACCACTACAACCTCATAAAAACCGCACGCTGGTGTCAGACAGCGTGCAGCTAAGGGAGGGGGTGTCGCTTGATTGCCTACAGTGTAAAAAGCCGGTGCGAAACGACTGTTTACAGGCATTTATAATAAGTGCGACGTTTGATTTTTCAATTGAGAATGAATCTCATTATTATTGTATACACAATTCAAATCTTTGTCCAGTGTTTAATCAATCTTTTTTTCACCATGAACATTTAGAAATTTCTCAAGGATCGGCTGAAAGCGGTTATGACTTTGTTCGACGTAGCCCGGATCCGCTCTCGGTCCTTCCATGTCGACTGTTTTATCACGTTCTTCAATCTCCTGATCATCATGATCAATCAGGTTCTGAATACCTTCCACCGTCATTTCAGGGTGAAATTGAAATGCCAGAATATGATCAGTATAAAATCCCTGTACCGGGGTAATTTCAGATTTCCCAACCGGTTTTGTTCCTTTTGGCAGATCGTAAATATCACTGTGCCAGTGGAACATCGGGATGTTAAGCTGACCCACTTCAAAGTCTTCCAGAAATGAATTGTGCCAATTCAGTTCTGCCCACCCCATTTCATACTTAGGAAGAGTTGATACTTCGGTTCCGAGAATATGTGCAATCATTTGTGAACCAAGACAGATGCCTATGATTTTTCGTTCTTCATTAATTGCTTTTTCAATATAATCAACCTCTTTTTGCATCCAGTCAGTTTCAGGGAGCTCCTGTACGCTGTTTGGACCTCCTAAAACAACCAGCACATCGTTATCCTTCAGGACAGGATAATCATCCGGTTTTTTTGCATCTATATAATGAAGCTCACAGCCCCAGGCTTTTACCCACTCTTCCAGGTAACCTGCGTTGTCGTACCAGATATGCTGCAGACAAATAAATCTCATATTACATTCCTCTTTCCCATGACCTTAGCCATTAATGATTGGATGAACTTGCTGATGCAGCAGCACCGGCTGACATGGCAGCGAGTACTGCAGCCTGCTGAGCCTGCAGGATAGATTCGATCGTTGATGCAAGACCGACATCAAGCACATTATTTTCCTTGACTTTCTTTTGCAGAACAAACCGCACAGCTGTCATAAAGCACAGGTCTTTGTGCCATTTAAAACTTTTAATACTGATCAGCTGATCATAGGTTTCTTTTACTTCACTCAGCAGTGCTGAAGGTGTGCCGGCAAGGGCCAATACGCCGACAATTGGCAAGTGATTGCCACGCAATTTGATCTTGTTTGTCTTAAGATCATCAAGCCACGTGACTGTATTTTGTACGAGCAGCTGTCTGTTATCCTGCCGCCCGTATGTAAGGATTTGTGATAAGAACTGACGGTTGTTGCCTTTAGCCAGTACAATATGCAGCTGGTCATAGTAATAAGCCATATCATCAAGCAGTTCTTCCTCTTCCCCCTCTTCTTCAGCGAGAAGCACTGAGAGCGGGTAATCTTCATGGGACGTTAAGAAGAAGTGCTGCTTTTTCATTCCGCTGTACATGCTTTTAGCACGTTTTACATGCTCGTCTATCTCTTCTTCCGTAACGGAATCAAGCGATACATATAAAGCGTAGGCTGCAATATAAGCATGCGGACTTCTTGAAAAACCTGATTCTATCAATTTTTCGTAGACAAGCATCATGTCATCAAACGAATTTTTCGGCTCATCAAAATTTGATACAAGCAGTCCAGTCAGCATCAGCCTCAGATCTGCTGACTGAATATAAGAAAATTGACTGGATTCTTTCTTAATTTTTTCATTCAAAGAGATCAGCCTGCTCAATTCAAACGGCTTCTCAGCAGTTGCAAGCTGACCCGCGAGCATCATCAGCGAGGTACTGTTTACGCGCCACCGGTATTTCTTCCTGAGCTGTTCATAAATTGTGAGATATTTTTTGATTTGTTCATTTGTGTCCATACAAATCACCCTTTTGACTTATTGTGTACTTTTTATCATACCTGTCCAAGAAAGGCTTCGAGCTGCGATGAGTCCTGAATCGCCTGGTTACATTCTTTACTGTCATAACAAATATACTGTCCATAAGATCTTAAGCCCTCTGATTCTTTGGGCTTATTTTGAATACTTGTCATCGCAACATCACCGTAGCGATTGCAGAGACTGCAGATCCCTTTACGAGCTGAGATCACATACCTGCCCTGAATGCCTGTTAATTCACCGTTTTGCACATACACAAAATACTGCTTACTTTGCCCGATATCTTTCCATCCGAGATAGGTCAGTGCCCTGAAATCAAATGATTCAAGGTTCGGGATATGAAGCTTTTTCACCTTTGGAAAAAGTCCGCGTAAATCAGCCGGTGTCACTTCCGGGAATGATTTTCTGTAAGGTGTCAGGTCCTTCAGGAATTTTGTCCGTTCCTCTTCTGTATCAAGTGAGGCAACACCTGAAATCAGCTTCTGCTGATCCTGTGTTAACTGATCAAACACGTCATGTACTTTTGCTTCTGCCGCTTCCTTCACAGCAGTCTTCACACCTTCATCAGACGTCACATTTGCCTGTCTCTGCATCCCGATAATCTGAGATTTTATCACGTTAAATTGTTCATTAGAGATAAATTGCTCCATTTGTAAAGCCCCTTTACTTCAATTGAACTTATACTTTATATACTGGATAAATACTGAAATGGTTTCACGAATTGCTTACCTCTTTATACATATACCCCAATTTGAACATTTTGACGCATTCTTTATGCACTGGCATATTCTGCTTTTAGTATGTACACTGAGAGCAAACGATATGAAAAGGATTGATGAGTCATGAGATTTGGCGTTACAGGGACGAATTGGATAACAGATACTTTTATAGAAGCAGCACTTGCTGCAGACGGGGCGAGTATAACGGCTGTCTGCTCACGAAAAAAAGAAACAGCACTGGCATATGCAAAAAAGCACGAGCTGACTCATGCATATACATCTCTTGAGGAAATGTGTGAGGGCGGGGAAATCGA
This sequence comes from Jeotgalibacillus malaysiensis, assembly GCF_044789845.1. NCBI lineage: Bacteria > Bacillati > Bacillota > Bacilli > Caryophanales > Caryophanaceae > Jeotgalibacillus > Jeotgalibacillus malaysiensis. The sequence goes on along the minus strand of NZ_CP085252.1, from coordinate 601,530 downwards.
CGCGGTCTACCTTGCGACACCGAATGCTGTTCATCACGAGCAGGTGATCACCTGCCTTGAAAAAGGGATCCCGGTCCTTTGCGAAAAGCCGTTGACTGCCACGAAGGTACTTGCTGAAAAAATGATCGAAGCTTCAAAAACACATCAGGTATTGCTGATGGAAGCAATGAAATCGACATCAATGCCTAATTTTCAGCGGGTAAAAGAACTGCTGCCTGAGATCGGGACCATCAGACAGGTCCGCTTTCAATATGGTCAGTATTCTTCCCGCTATGACAAATTTAAAGCTGGCGAGATTCTGAATGCTTTTAAGCCTGATATGGCAAATGGTTCTCTAATGGATCTTGGTGTTTATACCCTCTATCCGATTATTTCACTTTTCGGTCCACCTGATGCTATCCAGTCAGACAGCACGGTGCTTCATACAGGCGTGGATGGTCAGGGTGCAGTCCTTTTATCTTATGAAGGAATGAATGTCACAGCGGGTTACTCCAAAATCGCTGACAGCTTTCTTCCGAGTGAAATTGCCGGTGAAAAAGGCGCTATTCACATCGACCGCATCAGCTCACCCGGTAAAGTGACGCTTTTGACGAGAGATGGCGCCATTGATCACTCGGTTGAGCAGTTAAAGCCTTCAATGTCTTATGAAATAGAAGAGTTTATAAAAACAGCGCATGCCGGTAAAATCGAGTCGGACATTAATACACACGATATTTCACTTCGGACGGTTGAACTGATGGAGCAGATCAGAAAGCAGCAGGGAATTGTTTATCCGCTTGATGCGCTTGATGGTGAATAAGTGGTTTAGTAAGGAGCAGTGGATGGTGGCGTCCATTGCTCTTTTGATTTTTGGCGCACGCAGTAAGGGAATGGCGTGAGTTCATTGAATCATAGACAAAGTTAATTGGTTCAGCTGTCTGGATAATTGGCACATCTCTTCTGATCATTGAATCAGTCATCACCAGATTGGCTTTTAATGATACATTCCTCTCACTTATTGAATCAGCGGGTAGCATAATTGAATCATCTCCGACTGTAATTGAACGCCCTCACCTATCAGTACCTCACAAATTCTTATGTAACAAATTTTACATTCACACTTTCCTCATAATCCTCTGAATTCAGATACCCCTATTATGTAAGCGCTATCCGGATATTTCCTGCCGATTTAACCCTTGTGTCATATTTGTTAAAATGCTATGTTTTTAAAGGATTAATTTTAAGGAGGATTACGAACGTGAATATAAAGAAGTTAAATATTCGTACCATCTCTGCCGCTCTTTTAGCTGCAGCAGTTCTTGCGGGTTGTGGTTCTGATGATTCAGCATCTGAGGAAACAACTGCATGGGATGACATTCAGGAGGAAGGCGTACTGAAGGTTGCGACTTCAGGAACACTTTTCCCGACTTCATATTATGATGATGAAACAGATGAGCTGACTGGTTTTGAAGTGGAAGTGGTAAAAGAGCTTGCTAACCGTCTTGATCTTGAAGTTGAGTGGGAAGAAATCGGATTTGACGGCATGCTGACAGCTGTTAATACAGGTCAGGTTGATCTTGCATCAAATGATATTGAAATCACTGAAGAAAGAGCTGAACAGTTCGCTTTTTCTACACCAATTAAATATTCATACGGAACAGCCATTGTACGTGAAGATGACCTTTCAGGGATTGAAACTTTTGAAGACTTAGAAGGCAAACGCGCTGCAGGTGCAGCCACTTCAGTTTATATGGATCTTGCACGTGAATACGGTGCTGAAGAAGTCATCTATGATAATGCGACAAACGAACAGTATCTTCGTGATGTATCAGTTGGTAACACGGATGTGATTTTAAATGACTATTACCTGCAGACACTTGCACTTGAGGCATTTCCTGACTTAGGCATTGTCATTCACCCTGAACTGCAGTACAGCCCGTCTGAAGTAGGTCTGGTGATGAATAAAGATAATGAAGAGCTAATTGATCAGGTGAATACTACTCTTGAAGAGATGCTTGAAGATGGAACGATCTCTGAGATCTCAGGACAGTTCTTCGCTGGCGAAGATGTTACACAGCAGCCTGATATTGATTTTGAAGAATAGTCATTAAGTGAAAGGAGCGGTCGCTATGGACGGAATCCGCTGGGACTTACTATTTGATCCTGAGCTGGCCTGGGAATCTCTTCCCTTTGTCATGTCAGGTATCGGTTATACACTGCTGATCTCTATTGTCAGTATGGCGGCCGGTCTGGTTCTTGGCTTTTTTATCGCGCTGGCGAGAACATCTAAATTCAGTGTCCTGCGCTGGCCCGCACGTACGTATATTTCCTTTATGCGCGGCGTGCCGATTCTTGTTATTTTGTTTCTCTTATATTTCGGTATGCCGGTGATCGGGGTACAGATTCCTGCTTTATACGCTGCTTTGATTGCATTCAGTATCAACAGTGCAGCCTACATTGCGGAAATCATCAGGTCATCCTTGTCTTCAGTGGATAAAGGTCAGTGGGAATCTTCTAAAGCACTGGGACTCACTTATTGGCAGACGATGTACGGCATTATTCTGCCACAGTCGATCAGAACAGCAACGCCGCCACTTGCAAATGTGTATCTGGATATTATTAAAGCAACTTCACTCGCAGCCATCATTACAGTGCCGGAAATTTTCCAGCGCGCCCGTATCGTCGGCGGCCGTGAATTTGATTTTATGACAATGTATATTGTGGTTGCGCTGATCTACTGGGGTATTTGTTCACTGATGACAGTGTTCCAGAATTATCTGGAGAAACGATATGAAGAATACTTATAGAAAAAAAGCTCGCTGGAATCATTGATCCAGCGAGCTTTTCTTATGAACCTGTGAAAATCAGATAAGATACAACAAAGTATCCAATGATAATTAACAGTGAAGGCAGGATATACGTAAACGTAGAGCTTGCCTTTTTCTTAACAACTGAGAACATTACAATGATTGAAAGAACTGTCACACCAATCGCAGTATAAATGTGAGAATCTGACACAGCGGATAAAATGGATCCCCCGCGGTAGAAAATATCCGATCCTGCAATGATCAGCATGTTGAAAATGTTACTTCCGAGAATAGATCCAAGCGCAAGGTTCACATTCTTCAGGCGCAGTGCAACAAAGACAGCAACAGCTTCAGGCAGTGACGTGGTCGCAGCAATTAGAAAACTTCCGACAAAGCTTGATCCAAGTCCTGTGACAACAGCAATCTCATCACCCATGATCGACAGTACTGTACCCGCGCCCATGATGACAAGTGCAGCAATGATAAATCCAATCACAGCATGCTTCACACTCATTGAAAAGCTTGCTGCCACTTCTTTATCTTCTTCAACCGGAACTGCCGGCTCAACGCCGCCGCTATTTTCAGGCAGCTTACTGATGATAATCATCCCAATTATATAAGCGCCGGCAATGATAAACGCATCAATTCCGATCCCTAAAAATGTGGTATCAATTCTCAGATAAAGCGCAACTAACGTCAGCACAGTCAGCAGCAGCCCGAGGCTTGCTGTATGCAAATGACTATTACTCGCATCTAAAAACAGACGCTTTTTCCGGAAAAACAAATCGAAGCCTGCAATAATAAATAGGTTGAACAGGTTTGACCCAAGCATATTTCCGATTGCAATATCCGGGTTATCAATGACTACAGCGGATAAACTTGTGGTCACTTCCGGTAAAGATGTCGCACCAGCTAAAAGCAGCGTTCCGACAAGCATGCCGCCCATCGCTGTCTTTGTGCTGATCACATCTGCATATGTCGATAATTTAATTGCCGCATATACGGTTACGACTGCAGCTAATAAAAACCATACAAAAACCAAAGAAATTCCTCCTCAAATACTGTTAACGAAAAAAGACCCTTTTATGAGCGCTCATCAATTTGAGTACTCATAAAAAGGTCTTGCGTACTCTGTTCTGTTTACAGAGCTCAATGAACCGAGCAGTCAACCTGCCGTAATGACGATTCATTGACCCGTTAAGGTCGCTACTCCCCTTTTTAGGGACTTATTCGTTTCTACTAATATACCATAGCTTGCATACTTTGAAACCTGTTAAGCTAATTCTTTTGCTTCAGTCCCCGTTCCTCAATCAGTTTTTTCAGCTTCTCCAAATCTTCTTTCAGCTTTTCTTCCAGACTCCGGTTATAAAAGATGGCTGCCGGATGAAAAGTCGGGAAGATTTCATAGGTTTCTTCTGTCCATTTATATTGGCTGTCATCCAGGTTCTCTAAAAATTGAACCGGCTGCTTTAACAGCTGTCCGTGTACCTGTGTAACCTTTTTATCTTTACCGGCCAGTCTTTGAAGTCCGATATTTCCAAGTGTCACAATCAGTGGGGGGTTTACATGTTTTACTTCATAATCCAATATTGGCGCATGCGCTATGATCTCCCTGGCGGTTGGTGTGCGGTTATATTTCCTGTCGATCATCTCTCCACTGCTGCGGTCTTTCTTTTGACCCCATTTGTACGGGCGGCTTCTCACAGCACTCGTAATATAGACGTCATCCCTCGTGAGGCCGAGGAATTCAAGTGACTGCATCAACTCTTTTCCAGCCCTTCCGCTGAATGGAATCCCATTATGTATTTCGGTTTCCCCCGGTGCTTCACCTACGAGCATGATGACGGGATGATCAGGTCCTTCTCCGTAGACAAATCCTTCTACGGGATAGTCTTTTATTCTTTCTTTCCCCTGTTTTGCGAGTGATTCAGGTATTCTCATGAAAAGCACCTCCATGCTTTTTCATTCCCTTGATTGTTTCTTCATAAAACTCATTTATAAATTGCGGGTATCAGGAGCGTCGCCCGGCTGCAGAAAGCGTCCGCCTGAAGCGCAGCGAAACGATTTAAAAAATAACCTGAGAAGCATAATCCCAGGCTACTTCAATTATATTAAACTTCTTCGTTAAATGTCTCTGTAAGAACAGGGACAATTTGTTTTTTACGTGATACGACGCCTTCAAGCAGCGCTGTGTGGTTGGATAATGTTACGTTGAATGCTTTTTCAACAAGTGAAACATGAGAACCCTTTACGATAATGGTAGAGTTGCTGTTCAGAATATCAGTCACTGCTACTGTGAATAAAGCAAGTTTTTCTTCTTCGATTGCAGCTTCAACAGCTTTTTCGATCTCTTCCTGACGGCTCAGGATGTCCTGCGGGTCCACTGCATTTACTTGTGCAATTTTAACATGCTGACCACCCATTTCGAATACTTTTGCATCAATTGTGATTAACTCTTCAGCTGTTTTGCCGCTCAGATCTGCTCCGGCTTTCAGCATTTCAAGACCATATTCCTCAGTGTTAACACCTGCAATGGCTTCAAGCTCTTTAGCTGCTTGGACATCTTCTTCTGTGCATGTTGGTGATTTGAACAGGAGTGAATCTGAGATGATAGCAGACAGCATTAAGCCGGCAATGTTTTTAGGAATCTCCACGCCATGCTCTTTATAAAGTTTGAGTAGGATCGTTGCTGTGCAGCCAACCGGTTCTGCACGGAAATAGACAGGATCACTTGTTTCGAAGTTAGCAATTCTGTGATGGTCGATGACTTCAATAACTCTTACATCATCAATATCATTTACGCTCTGCTGACGTTCGTTGTGATCAACAAGAATCACACGGTCTGTTTCTCCTGCCGCTTTTTCAATCAGACGTGGTGCTTCTGCATTGAACTGTTCAAGTGCATAAGCCGTTTCTCCGTTGATTTCACCAAGGCGCACTGCCTCAGCTTCCATACCGATTTCATTTTTTAAATGCGCATAGGCAATTGCCGCTGTAATTGTATCTGTATCAGGACTTTTATGTCCAAAAACCAATGCTTTAGTCATAAGATTACTCCTTTATTCGAGTGATTTTAAACGCCTCTTCTATTCTACCAATTTTACGTCAGTGATTGAAGTATTATTCAGACTCAACGCAAAAAAGAGCGCACTAGCGCCCTTTTCTTTCGAGTTACTAAATGTAACAGCAAAAAAATAGCCGTTATTTTTTTCTTAGCAGCTCCAGTGTCTTCTCGATATTATTTAGCAGCTCCTGATCTGGCACCCTTTTCTTTTCCTCTTTTTTAACAGGACGGTCCATGATGCTGAATGGCTTCTTGGTGTAAGTGGTTGCGCTAAGGTCGGAAATACTTTCCAGAATGGCCACGTGACTGATTCTGACGTATTTTCCGTCTTCATCGTAAAGCTCTTCGTTCACACTGATTTGTGCTTTTACTTTTTCGCCTTCTGTCAAACCCTTATCCACAGCTGTCGTCCAGATAAAACGGTTATTAGCAGCATCAACGAAATGAACAACGTTAGATAAATGTGACTTAACCCGGGGTTTTACATGCACTACTTTAAGGTCAATCGTAATCCTCATTCTTTTGCAGACCCTCTCTCTCTTGTTCTATATGTATAATTTTCTACTCAGACCCATTCATTACCAATAAAATGAAAAGTTCAGAGGACTTTTTCAGTATAATGGATAGACAGGTAGTTTTGTCAATTAGAAATTTTATCCACAAACGCCAATATTGTCTGAATCCCTTATTCTAATAGGATTTTATTATATATATTTTTTTTTGTATTTTTCAATCTTTTTCCTAGCGTAACGTAGAGATTTACAAATTGTAATCTAAAATTAGCCACATATTATAGAAAGAATTATTTTTTATACATCATTCATTTACAGTAAATGTTGTTTGCTGTAATTAGACTTTCTAAAAACTGGCTGATGATTTCCAATTCAGGGGGCGCTTTCCGCGGATGACCGTTCAGGACGAGCAGAAGATCACTGCTCTGCGGCATCTTGACCGTTTTTCCACAGGAGTCGCCCCTTGCGCTTCCATCATCAGCTGTAAAAAAACAATCATGGACTTTAATAAAGCTTTAAATTGACAAAAATATTTACTATTGAAAAACTGCAGCTCAATACAGGCTGCAGTTTTTCAGAGGAAAATAAATTTTTATTTTGATTTGAATTTCACACAGACAGGCTCAGGCACTTCGACTTTTACACCAGTGCTTGTCAGGCGGCCGGTTTCTTTGTCGCGCTTTAACAATACGAGTGTGTCACTTTCCTGATTCGCTGCAACAACAAAGGATTCAGATGGGTCCAATACGAAATCTCTCGGCCAGTTACCTTCTGTTTCCACGTATTCAATATGCGTCAGCTCGCCATTCTCTTCATCCGCTGCAAAGACAGCAATCGAGTTATGCCCTCTGTTACCAGCGTAAATGAAGCGGCCGTCAGAAGAAATATGAATGGCGCTGCCCTGACTGTTTTCATTGAAATCACCAGGGATCGCAGGGATTGTCTGAAGCTGTCTGAAAGCACCGTTAGAGCTGTCATAAGCCAGCACAAGTACTTCATTGCTCAGCTCAGTCATCACGTAAGCAAGGGGCTTTTCAGGGTGGAATGTCAGGTGTCTGGGACCCGCTCCCGGTTCTGCATTAAAAACAGAAGCCTGCTTTAACTCACCGCTCTGATAGGTATAAGAAATGATTTCATCAGTTCCAAGGTCAACTGCCACAAGATATTTACCATCCGGTGTAAAACCACTGAAATGGGCATGTGCTGCATCCTGGCGCTCATGAGGTCCTCCACCTTCATGCTGGATCAATGAAAGCTGCTCAGTCACTTTACCAGTCTCTTTATCACGGTTGAATAGTGCAATCGTGCCATCAAGGTAAGTAGCTGATGCCGCAAATTCACCGTCCGGGCTGACGCTTACGTGACAAGGTGATCCATCCCTTTCATCCACATGAGCGATAGAGGATAAAGAATCCCCAATTTCATATGACGCCATGCCACCTGGTGCAACTGTATACAGGTACTCCTGTTCTGCATCCATATTGACATAGGTAGGGTTTTTACTTTCAGCAGCCACCCCTTTTACCGTCAACTCTTCCTTTTCAGTATCAAGCTCAATCTCATATACACCTTTGCTGGACTTCTTGGTGTATGTACCAATGAAACCTTTATATTTTGTCATCATCATCGCTCCTCTCATAATAGTATCTTTCCTTATTTTCAACGAGAGAAACCCAAAAATCAAATTAAGAGCCATGCGATGAATGGAATTGTCACCAGACTCAGCAATGTTGAAGCAAAGATCGTAACGATTGCTGTTTCCTCTTCACTCGTAAATTTAGAAAATAGCACGGCTGTGATCATTGCTGCAGGCATGGCTGTCTGCAGGACAATCAGCTGGGCAGTCCATCCTGTAAATGAAAACAGAGATAAAATCAGCATCACGATCAGTGGAATGACCAACAGTCTGACGGTAACCGGAAACCAGAGCATCGGAAAAAGCACTTTTCTTCCTCTTTTAATCAGTGGAGGCAGCAGCATCCCAACATAAAGCATGGCCATTGGGGCTGCAAGTGCTGCAAGCATTTCAACAAACTGAATCATCATGCCAGGCGGTCTGAATCCGCTGAGCGCAACAATCATCCCGATGACGATGGAAATAACCGGCATATTAATAACCGCCTTCAGCTGACTGATATGAAATTTCCCTTCCGCCTGAAGCAGATAAATGACAACTGTATAGACGGTCAGGGATAGTCCCGCATCAAAAATGGCTGCAAGAAATCCACCCGCCGGACCAAAAATCGTCGCAGCCAGCGGAATACCGAGAAATCCCGTATTACCAAGCGCGCCAAGAATCATCATTTTTTTACCAAACATCGAGCGTATTTTTAATAAAACAGTTAGAATTTTAACGAAAACAAGCGCACCAGTATGGTAAACAATTGATATTCCAAAAATTAAACCGGCTTCTCCTAAAGCATCTCCTGTCAGGTCCACACTGAAAACACCATTTAAGATGACAGCCGGGACTGCAATATTTAATATTAATAGTATGAGTACTGATTTCACTTCACTCGTGACGTTGACCCTGAGAGCAAATAATGACCCTGTTGCAATCATCAGACCCATCACAATGATCGTCGAAACAACTGTTTGGATGTCCATTCCTTAATCTTCCTTTAACATTCAATTTTTTCAATCGTACGCTACTGTTTCCCTTCTGTCCAATTGATTCTTTCATTTAGGTTTACTGAATCATATCCCGGGAAACATGTCTAGACAATACATGAAAAATAATGTTAGAGGTGCTAAAATGTTTCAACTTAAAGATATATGGACCTTTTTATGGTCATTCTTAATTGTGTTTCCAACCGTTTCTCTTGTACATCAGCTGGGGCATGCGTTTTTCGCCAGAATTTTTGGCGGCACATCCAATTTCGCTTTAGGAAGAGGGAAATGTCTGGTTAAATTCGGCGGAATCAGTATTCACAGTATTTACTTTCTTGATTCATTTTGTAAATATACGTCATTGAAATATAATAATCGCTTCACAAATACCCTAGTCCATCTGGGGGGCGTTATTTTTAATTTCGGTTCTATTTTACTGATTAACATTTCAATTATGCAGGACATCATTGGACCGGATATTTTCTTTTATCAATACTCCTATTTTTCATTATACTTCGCTGCTTTTTCACTCCTGCCAGTTAACTTTGGCAACGGGAAATTCAGTGATGGCTATGCCGCCTATCGAATTATGAGATATGGGGAAGAATTACAGCTGGAGAATTAACGAATCTGCTTTTAAAAAGGAAGATGAACTATGCCGGAAGGTCCTGAAATCAGACGTGCAGCTGATCAGGTTGAAAAAGCATTAAAAGGCAGAAAAATCATGGAGGTTCACTTTGCTTTTGAACAACTGAAAGATTATGAAGATTTTTTCACAGGGGCCGACGTATTAAAAGTGGATACTGTCGGTAAAGCAATGCTAATCCGTTTTTCAAACGGCTATACCGTTTACAGCCACAATCAGCTCTACGGCAAATGGGTGATCAGGAACGCCTACAACTATCCAAAGACGAACAGGCAGCTCAGATTTGCCGTTCATAACGAAAAGAAATCTGCTCTGTTGTACAGTTCATCAGATATCGAAGTGATGCGGGATGAGGAAGTGCACCTGCATCCGTTTATTCAGCGTGCAGGTCCTGATGTATTAAATGATTCAGTGACGCCTGAACAGCTGATTGAACGCATTAACAGTAAGAAATTCTGCGGTAGAAGATGGACGGCTCTTTTGCTTGATCAGGGCTTCGTTGCAGGCAACGGGAATTATCTGCGCAGCGAAATTTTATATAAAGCAGGAATACATCCATCTCTCCGCCCAAAAGACTGTTCAGATGAGCAAATACAGGCGGCGGCTGACGCGATTATTCAGCTGTCTGTTCAATCATACGAGACAGGTGGTATTACAAATGACATTGAACTTGCAAACCGTCTGAAAGCTGAAGGGAAAAGACGTCCGCAGTACAGACACTGGGTATTTAACCGTGCAGGCCAGTCCTGCCGGATTGATGGGACCCCGATCGAAAAGATTGTTGCCGCTTCAAGAAGACTATATTATTGTCCAACCTGTCAAAGGATCGAGGATACACATTGAAAAAACTAATTTTGTTTTTGTTTATTGCAGCGATTGGCTGTTGGCTGTTCTATAAAGAACTTGAGCACCGTGAAGAATTACGCAACCGCCCCCTGCCACAGGGATTACACCCAGTTGTTCAGGAAAAAAGCGATGAGCTGGTTCAGAGAGCGTTTGAACAGGACATCCAGATTGTCATTACAGACGGATTCAGATCCTTTGAAGAACAGGATGAAATTTACGCACAGGGCAGAACACGAGAAGGTAATATTGTGTCTTACGCACAAGGCGGCGAGTCCTATCATAACTACGGTCTCGCCATTGATTTCGCCCTTCAGATTGAGGACGATGTCATTTGGGACCTAGAGTATGACGGGAACGCAAATGGTGAATCAGACTGGATGGAAGTAGTGGAGATTGCCAAGGAACTGGGCTTCACCTGGGGCGGCGATTTTAGAGGTTTTAAAGATTATCCACACTTTGAAATGCGGTTCGGGTTATCGATCCGCGAGTTGAAGCGCGGGAAACGGCCTGATGAGGGGCCTGTTGTGTATTGAAGGAAAATCGAAATGGGAGCGTGGTATGGCTAGGCGTTTGAATAAGTAAAAAGGTGATGGAAATCATCTGAAAGGTCATAGATAAAAGTAGAAAGATTATAGATATATCCGGCCGATACAGAGAAAAGTTTAATTAACAAGAGAGATGACGCAATTAACCCAAAGGTCATAGATTAAACGTCAAAGCTGATAGAAATAACCTATCAGCTTCTCTTCATCCATACAAAAAAGCGGTCATTCCACCAGCTGGAATGACCGCTTTTTTTCAACTAACAATCGAACGAACCTCATCAATACTGCTGATCCGGTAATCTGCCTGAGCAGCTTCTTCATCGGTGCCAAATCCATATGTACAGTAGATCACAGGGATCCCGTGCTCTTTTGCAGCTTCTATATCAGAATAACGATCTCCTACCAGATAGGCTGCTTCTGACTTTCCAAACTTTTCAAAGTGCACAGCCAGGACATCACCCTTCTTCTCCCCATGAATCGTACCCAGACAAATCGGTTCTGAAAAGTACTGTCTGATATCCTGGGAATCAAGGACCATATCAAGGTAGTGCGTACCGCAGTTTGAGGCAGTTGAAAGCGTATGGCCATCTTCCTTAAGCTGATGCAGCGTTTCTTTAACGCCCGGGAATAAGAGATCTTTTCCCTTTACCAACTGATCAAGGAATTCGCTTCTCCGCCTTCTGATGATCGTAATTTCCTGGGGAGAAGCGTCCGGTACAACTTTTGCCCAAAAGGCATTTCCAGTCAAACCGTAAGCAGACTGAAGCGTTTCTTTAGACGGCTCCTGAATATGCGGCATATCTTCTACTGCCAGATGCAGGGCCTGAAGTAAATACTCTGTTGAATCGATGATGGTTCCATCAAGATCAAATAATATCAGCGCCACATTCTTATCCTCCTGTTTAAGTCATTTATCATTATTATTACATACTTTTGATGAGAAGGAAAAAAATGAGCGAATGTTCACAATACTTCCCAATATCATTTGACCTGATTATTTACATTGCTCCATTCCTGGAACTTTTGTTTTTTCCAGTCGTTTAAAATAATCACGGATAATGTCTTCATCCGAGTGAGGAATATATTCACCCTTTACAATTTGAGCGCCATTAATACAGCCGCTCGTTAATAAAATCAGATCACCTTCTTCTGATTGGGAAAGTGACTTTAGCACACCTTCTTTTCTCGTTAAAGAGGTGTTAATTGACTGATCATAAGGTTTTTTGAATCCGCTCATGACCTGATTGACTACCTTTTCCGGATCATGGTCACCGGGGTGATCAACGGTTACGACAATGCTGTCAGCCTGTCCTTCAGCAGTTTCAGCCATTTTAGGCATTTTATTAAAATCACGTATACCGATTCCTGCGATCATCGCGATCATTTTGTTATGCGGCAGCTTTTTCGCCTCGATCAGCAGACTGTTTAAAGCGACCGGTGTGTGTGCGTAATCAATGATGATTTTACGACCGCCGTATTCTTCGATCACCTGAAAGCGTCCCTTTGGATTTTCGATATTTTTCAATACAGGAATTACCTGATCAAGCTGCAGACCACGATGCAGCGCTGTACCGATTGCGCTCAGCAGATTGTGCACATTGTAATTACCGTAGACAGATGAATTCACCAGATAAGACTGACCATTTACGATCAGCTCAAACATCGTGCCTTCCTGAGAAACGTGGCAATTGTCAGCAATCAGATCAGCTCCTGAATGACGGTCCAGACTGCAGGTGATCAGTTCTCCTTTAAACCTTGCGACAAGATCTCTTCCCATCTCATCATCGATATTGACGACGGCCGTGTGTGCCTGATCAAACAGCTTCATTTTCGCTTCTTTGTAATTTGCGAAGGTTTTATGGTATTCAAGGTGCTCAGTGGATATATTCGTGTGAATCGCGGTATCAAATTCTATTCCCGCCACTCTTCTTTGATCAATGGCAATTGAAGAAACCTCCATGACCACTGCATCATCCTGTCTTTTAATCAGCTCATTAAAAATAGCGTGCAGATCTGACGCTTCAGGTGTGGTAGGCGTGCTCTTTTTATAAATAATTTCTTCATGAGCGGCAAAAATGCCGTTAGTGCCAATCGAACCCGTATTAATCCCGCATTGCGTCAGCAGTGATTTTACAAATGCAGCGACAGTTGTTTTTCCATTTGTACCTGTCACACCAATCGTTTTGATTTTACGATCAGGCTGACCATAAAAATGAATCGCAAACTGAGCCAGCGCTTCCCGGTCATCTGCAACAACAGCAAATGAACAGTCTGGATAACGGGCTGCTGCATTTTCAATCAGTTCTTTATCCGTTCCAATAATAACTGAAGCTCCGTTTGATATGGCTTCTTCCAAATGGTTATGACCATTTGAATTTTCACCTTTCAGACAGAAGAATACGCTGTCCTTTATTGCCTGTCTGGAGTCGTAACTAATATGCGTTATCTGCTTTACCGGATCGTTATAATAAGCAGTTATAAACGTTAACTCATTTAAATGAATAAGCATGTGTCATCCCCTGTCCCTTTATTCTGATACCAATCCTTTCCCCTAATTTCGACAGAAAATGCATGTATGCTTATATTTAGTTCTATGGATGCGCTAATTGTGAAATAGTGGGGTCTTAGCCATTGTCACATTCGCATATCATCAATACATTTCCATCAGGATCTTCAAACGTAAAGAACTCCCCAAATTCGACCTCCCCAATATTATCTGCTTCAAAATCCTGAACATACGCATAGCTTGCCTGAATATCGATTGTATTAAAGTGAAATAATGGTGCCCGGTGCCTGCGGTGCTTTTTGTAAATTTTCTGATCCAGCACGAGATTGTGACCATCCTGCAGTCTGAGGACGTATAAATGTCCATTAACAATCTCATCTGTCGGCTCAATACTTAGCAAGTTACAGTACCAGTCCCGTGCTGTTTCAACATCTTTTACGGGTAAAAATGTTGCACCAATTTTAAGCTGAATAGGATTTTTCATATGAATTCCTCCTTTAAATTTGTACACTACCATTTCCTTACAGACATCAGTTTCCCCTGCACATCTGTTCAATTTTCGCGAAGTGTTTTAAGATAGAGAAAAAAGTGAAATTCGGGAGGGTATTATGACAGTCATCAGAAAATCCAAGGCAGCCGATATTCCGGCGATGAACGACATTTACAATCAGGCGGTGCTTGAAACCGTCGCAACCTTTGATTTAAATCCACATACAATTGAGCAGCGTACAGACTGGTTCAGCCGCTACCAGGACCGCTACCCGCTCTTTACAGCAGAGATCGATGGTGAAGTTGCGGGCTATGGGAGTCTGAGTCCATTTCGCGATAAAGAGGCTTATAAAGACACGGTTGAGTTGTCTATTTACTTATCTCCACGCTTTCAGGGCAATGGACTTGGAAAGAAAATGATGAATGTGTTAATTGAGGATGGGAAAAAACGCGGTTTTCACACAATTATCAGCGGAATCACGGGCGGAAACGAAGTCAGTGTACGCCTGCATGAACGATTTGGTTTTGAGTTTATCGGTAATTTTAAAGAGGCGGGTTATAAGTTTGGAGAATGGCAGGATGTGCATTTTTATCAGTTGATTTTGGAGTGATGTGTGGAAGTGGGACGGTGTTATTGTTATACAGCGACGCGGATACGACCAATTAATTGCATCACCTTCTGGGTTTTATGTATCAGCACTATAGATAATTGATTCATCTTTAAAATTAATTGATACATGCCCCGGCCGGCACAAGATAATTGTTACGCCAACCGGCATAATTGTATCAGCAAATGAATTTATTCCATCATCTCCAGACATAATTAAACGCGCCCGGCCCACCGCACCACGCATCTTTAACAACCTGAAAAAGCGGAAGCACAGCGCTTCCGCTTTTCACATGTTTACACATCAATTTTAACTCCGTACATCTCAAACCACTCATCAAGCTGCACGAGATATGCGATCAGCTGAGGTCCTTTCATCAGCTGGCCGAACCAAGGCACTTTGAATGAAGCACCGTCTGTCCGAATCAACTCCTCCAATTTGCTGCGCTCGAATAGTTCAGGCAAAACCGAGCTGCTTTT
The DNA here is from genome assembly GCF_044789845.1 of Jeotgalibacillus malaysiensis. NCBI lineage: Bacteria > Bacillati > Bacillota > Bacilli > Caryophanales > Caryophanaceae > Jeotgalibacillus > Jeotgalibacillus malaysiensis. The sequence continues at coordinate 586,439 of NZ_CP085252.1, read as the reverse complement.
CGCAATCCGATCCTCAAGCAATGTCTTAACTGCTTCCGTATATGCAGGGTGATATGTTTTTGGATAGGGGCTCTTTTTACGGTAGAGTACTTCGTCAGGTAACAGACCTTCGAGTGCTTTACGCAGAATCCCTTTTTCCCGGCCGCCGAGCTGCTTCATCCTCCAGGGAATATTCCATGCGTACTCCACAATTCTGTGGTCGGCAAATGGGACACGCACTTCAAGACCTGCCGCCATACTCATGCGGTCTTTACGGTCGAGCAGTGTGGTCATAAAGCTGATCATGTTCAGATAAGCCATTTCCCTTCGTTTTTGTGTGAGCGCTGTTTCCCCGTCCTGCTGTGGTGTTTCTGTTCTGATGGCGCGGCTTTGTTCGAGCAGATATTGCCCAAGTTCAAGCTTCTTATGCCATGCAGGGAGCATAAACGCCTCTCTTTCCTTTACAGAGGTGATCCATGGAAAACCTTCCTGATTGAGTAGCTTTTCCTGCTGAAACCATGGGTACCCGCCAAAGATTTCGTCTGCGCATTCCCCGCTGAGCGCAACCGTAAAGTCCTTTTTGATCTGCTCACAAAACCATAGTAAGGATGAATCAATGTCAGCCATTCCCGGAAGATCGCGGGCACGCACTGCATCCTTTAACCTGCCGGCAAGTTCTGCCTGCGAAATCACCTGATCATGGTGAATAGAAGTAAGGTGTGCCGACATTTTTTGAATCCAGGGTCCGTCATCACTCGGCTTAAAAAGGTCAGGCTGGTAGTGCAGATCATTTTCCTCATAACTGATCGAGCAGGTATGAAGCTTTTCACTCAACTGTAGAGCGGCTGCAGCGCTGATGGCACTTGAATCTACCCCGCCTGATAAAAATGTACAGATCGGCTTATCAGAAACAAGCTGCCTGCTGACTGTATCTTCAAAAATCTCCCGCAAGTAAACAGCTGTTTCCTGTTCGGTGTGCGGATGATTCTCGCTTTTTACATTCCAATAGCGCCACTTTTTAAAGCCGGACCTTGTATATTTAAATGCATAAGCGGGTCTGAGTTCATCAATTCCTTTAAAGACACCACTTCCAGGTTTGCGCGACGGCCCCATACTTAATAATTCCTGCAGCCCTTCAAGCGTGATGATTGCCTGCTGGTCAGGGTGTGCGAGGATGGCTTTCAGTTCTGAACCAAAGATCAGCTCTCCTTTTTTTTCCGCATAAAAAAACGGCTTTACCCCAAGTCTGTCACGTGCCCCAAAGCACTCTTCACGCTTGTGATCCCAAACCGCAAAAGCGAATATTCCGTTAAAGCGTTCCGGACAGCCCTCTCTCCACTCAATATAAGATCTTAGTACAACCTCCGTATCAGATCTCGATGAAAATGAGTGACCCCTCCTTTTTAATTCATCTCTGATTTCATCTGTGTTGTATAGCTCACCGTTGTAAATTAATGTGTATTCTCCCGACTCCGTTCTAATATTCATCGGCTGTGCTCCGCCTGCAGGATCAATAACCGTCAGCCGGGTGTGACCGAATAAAGCATGATGCATGGATTTGATGCCAAAAGCATCAGGACCTCTTTTGTGAAGGGTCCTGACCATCTTTTCAATCGTTTCCCATTCACTTGTCAGCGGACGTTTCCAGCTGATCCAGCCAGTAATGCCACACATAAACCCCACCGCCTTTCACCAGGCATTATATGCCCCGTAAAAGCGAGTTAGAACGAATAGCGGGCTACCTGTTCACCATCAACCATAAAACCCGCCACTTCTTTAAAGCCTATTTTTGTATACAGGTCTCTCGCAAATGTATTTTCCGGCTCATAAGAAAGTGTCAGCGTTGTATGACGATCCTCTTTAGACTGTTTGATATCTTCAACGACCCGCTCAATGGCTGCTTTGCCATAACCCTTCCCCTGAAGACCGGGGTGTATAAAAACCCGGTCGATCCTCGCATAACCGGAAGCAGGAATAGTCAAAACCGCTCCGCCAATTAAGCGGTCACCTTCGTATATCCCATATGTATCAAGGTGTGTCACCATGTAAGCCATCATATCTTCTGAATCATATCCCGGCGGCTGTATATTCGCATCTTTTTCTCCAGCAGCGAGCCATCTTTCGGCTTCCTGTCTGAACACTTCTGAAGATAAAGATGTCAGCTCCTTTACCATTGATTCCTCTGCCATTAATAATCTTATTTGACTTTTCATTCAATACTTCCCCCATTAAAACAGGCAGCGCAAAAAGAGCGCTGCCGTCCCTTTGTTCTGTTTTATACACTCTTATCCATACACCCGATTAGTCTTTCTTCAATATCTGCTGCGAGTGTTTTGATTTCTTCATCCTCCACCATCTGGATCAGGGAGGTCGGTTTTGGCATTCCTATTTTGGTTGTGCCATTCTCATCGTACACAACCATTTTACATGGCAGAAAATAGCCTGCGAGCAGGTTCTGTTCAAGTACATTTTTTGCTTCTTTAGGGTTACACACTTCAAGCACATGGAACGTCTGGTCAAAATCCAGCCCTTTTTCCTGCAGCTTGTTTTTAATGTCAAACTGCCATAGAACCCCGAATTGCTCCTCTTTCAGATTGTTCTCAAGTGTTGTCATTGCCTCTTCCACTGACTGCTTTGTTTCCACTGTGTAATGAAACATGATATTACCCCTTTCTGAATGTAAGTCACATCTTTACAATACCCGGATACGTATCATTTAATCAGAAATCAGGGCACGCTTTTTACGTAGCAGCTGCTGAAATTCCCGGTCCAGTTCCTCGCTCGGCTCTATGCTGAGACGGCTTAACACTTCAGTGATTTTTGTCTCTACTTTTAATAACTCATCCGAGGTGACATTCTGTTCTTTCGGTTCATGCTGCGTGTACTCCTGCAGATTCCCATCAAAAATAGTAAGCTTACCATTTTTGATTTCCAGCACTCTTTCCGCAAGCTTTGCGACCATTTTCCGGTCGTGAGAAATAAATAATACTGTTCCCCGATACTCATTTAGCAGTCCCTCCAGCGCTTCAACCGCATCAATATCAAGGAAATTAGTCGGCTCATCCATAATGAGTACATTTAAATCACTCACAAATATTTTGGCAAACGCCACCTTTACCCGCTCACCGCCTGAAAGTACGTGAACCGGCTTGAAAACATCATCTCTGTAAAAGTGAAGACGTGCCAGAATGGTTCTGACGATGTCTTCTGTCTGAATGGCATCCTCCATCACATTTTCAAGAATCGTTTTATCTGCTTTCAGGATATCAAGGTTCTGACTGAAATAACCGAATTTAACTGCCGGTGAAACGGTGACCCCTTCATGCCTTGCAAGAATCAATTTGATCAATGTTGTTTTACCGGTCCCGTTACCGCCGATCAGCGCTGTTTTCTGACCACCCTTCAGATAAAAAGGCTGAAGATCAAAAAGTGTTTTACTGCCTGCTTTCACGGTTTGTTCTTCAAATCGGATAATTGGTCTTCCCTTCATATCAGATTCATTCGGCAGCGTCATTTTAATTGGCGGCGCTTCTTTCGGGCGCTCCACCTTTTCCATCTGCCCAAGCCTTGTTTCAAGGGCCTTTGCAGTCTGCCTGAGCTTTTTCTGCTTTTTTGCAAAGTAAGGCTTTGCGTTTTTAGCGACTGAAGCTGTACCATCGGTCGGTTTTTTTGTTGCACGTTTTGCACGCTTCTCCTTTTCTTCGATGGGATCTTCAAGCTGTTTTTTCTTCCGCTCATACTGTTCATGTGCAGCTTCTGCCTGCCTTATTTCGAGCTGCTTCTGATCAGCGTAATCCTGATAATTACCTTTGTACTCCTTCAGGCTGCCGTCGCTGATTTCCCAGATTTTTGTACAAAGCAGGTCCAGAAATGTCCGGTCATGCGAAACCAGCACCATCGATCCCTTAAAGCGTTTCAGATGCTGCTCAAGCGTCCGCACGCGTTCTACATCAAGGTTTGTAGTCGGTTCATCGGCAAGCAGTAATTCAGGATCCTCTGCAAATGCCTGATTAATGTAATCCTGTGTCACTTCCCCACCGCTTTGAAAGGTGTCTGTATTTTTTAACTGTGGAAGAAGTGTGATATGCCCATTTCTGAAGATCTCTCCTGCGTCCGGTTTCAGCTGTCCGCTGATCAGATGTAAAAGCGTGGATTTACCTGATCCATTTTTTCCAACTAACCCGATCCTGTCTCCTTTTCTGATTTCGAGTTCATTTATCTGAAATAGCTCTCTTTCCCTGACTGAATAACTGATATCTTTAAGCTGGCAAAGTATTGTCATAAAATCATCCCCTGTTTTCATCATGACGGGGACAAAAAAATGCCCCCTATCCGTTTACCGAATAGGAGGCATGGGTGTACGCAAATAGACCACGGCAGCTGCCGTGAAACGTATAAACCCGATGAGAAATGCCTAATCCTATTTGGAAAACGGATGATCAGTACGAAGACAGACTGGTTGCGTTTGTCTATCATCACTGCATTCATCTGTGTTTTCAAAAATAGAATTAGTTCCACATTCTCCCGGGTCACCCTTCCGTTGTTTGTTAGCTTTATCTTATGGGAAACAGTTATTTTTTGTCAAGAGGTTTTCGGATGGCGGCGGACGGCGGGGGGTTCAGGAGATTTCAGTGTTTGTTCACGAAATTACTTTGTTGGTTCAGAAGATTAACTCTAGTGTTCAGGAGATTTCAATGGTGTTCCCCGAGATTAACAAGACAGTTCATAAAATCATGCCATTTGACCTACATAACTACACTCCCATTTTCCGCAAAAAAAAAGCCCGGCTTCCCCGGAATATAAAATTCCAGAGTCACCAGACCGTTTTACATTAGAATATCCAGCCAGATTTTAATGGCAGTCGCTAAAATAATCAACGCCAGCAGAATCTGAAGTATTTTTGTATTCAAATTTTTACCCAGCTTTGCACCAAGAGGCGCTGCGATCAGGCTGGCTACTACCATGACAAGTGCAGGAACATAATCAACCTGACCTGTTGTCACTTTACCAATTGTCGTTCCGATTGACGCAATAAACGTGATCGCAAGTGAAGAAGCAATCGTTACGCGCGTTGGAATCTTCAGTATAACCAGCATAATCGGCACGAGTAAAAACGCCCCTGCTGCACCAACAATCCCTGCGCTGACCCCTACGATAAATGCTAAAATTGCTGCAAGCCATTTGTTAAAGGTAATCTGATCAAAAGGAATATCCTCCCGGCCCTTTTTAGGAACAAACATCATGCCTGCTGCAATCAGTGCCAGTACACCATACACTGTGTTGATCGTTGCTTCAGACATCGCATCTGAACCGAAACCGCCAATCAGACTTCCAATCAACACACTGACCCCCATATAAGTGATAAGTGTCTTGTTCAGGTATCCGCCTTTACGATATGCCCATACGCCGCCAATTGTAGCGAAGAACACCTGAACAGCTGAGATCCCCGCCACCTCGTGCGCAGAAAAAGCCGCAAGACCAAATAACGGCGGAATATAAAGCAGCATCGGATATTTAATGATCGATCCTCCAATGCCCAGCATACCGGAAATATAAGAACCTACAAATCCGATTAGAAATAATACGATAAATAATTCAATACTCAAACCTTACACCTCCCGGCTGCCCTTTAAGGATTAGATAAACAGATTCACATTTCCGTCTTCTGCATCTGCCAGGTAAGCTGCAACGCCTGCATATTCTATTTCTTCAAGCAGCTCTTCTTTGTGAAGACCTAATAGATCCATTGTCATTGTGCATGCTACAAGCTTTACATCCTGTTCCTGGGCCATTTCAATCAGGTTAGGCAGCTCCATTGCATTGTGCTTTTTCATAACGCCTTTAATCATTTTTTGTCCAAGACCGCCAAAATTCATTTTTGACAGTCCCATTTTATCTGCACCCTTTGGCATCATTTTGCCAAACATTTTTTCCATGACGCTCTTTCGAACTTCAACATCTCCGTCTTTACGAAGTGCGTTCAGTCCCCAGAATGTATGAAAAATTGTTACTTCGTGATCGTAAGCTGCTGCTCCGTTTGCAATAATATAAGCAGCCATCGCTTTATCATAGTCACCACTGAATAAGACAATCGTTGTTCTTTTCTTTTCCATGAATCATAATCCTCCTAAAATTTATTACCCCATAGGGTATTTTATTCTTCAAAAAAATTACCTGCTTTTCACAAGCAGGTTCACCGCTTCCTTGATTACGTCATCCGGTTCGCGCTCATCGTCATCTCTCGCTTCTCTGACGCACAATACCAGGTTTTCACTTACGACTAATCCAATTGTCCGGTCAATGGCTGTGCGGATTGCTGACAGCTGTGTGATCACACCCTTACAATCTTTTTCATCTTCCATCATTGCAAGTACGCCGCGAAGCTGACCTTCTACTCTTTTTAACCGGTGAACAGATTGCTTTGAGTAATCCATGAAGTGAACCTCCCTTGCTTGTTCATTATTGATTACATGACTCATAATATACCCAATGGGGTATAAAGTCAAGAAGTGTGATTGACTTTTTCTGTTCTTTTTTCGAATAAAATAGCTCATGACAAAAGGTGTCTGGACTTTCAGAATCGCTACGCTTCACTTCAGGCGGACGCTTTCCGGACGGAGGTTGCTGAGCCTCCTCAGGCTTCGCCTTGCGGGGTCTCAGCTTCCCTCTAATCGTCCCGGAGTCGCCGCCTTACGTTTCGCTGCGCTGAGGTTTTAATATAAATATTGTCTTACGTAAAAAATGAACTTTTTGTATCCCTTCTCAAAAAGGTAGATTTTCAAAGTCCATTATAGTAGCTGAACCAATGATGATCATACACATAAAAACCCCAGTGAAGTGCAGCAAAATGATTTAAGAGCCTGGGACAATGTCCCAGGCTCTTAATCAGTTAGATCGATAATCCTTCTATCGCAGTTTTTAAGTTTTTACGTATCGTCATGCCTTCGAATTTGATTCCGATTTCTACGACGGCCTGGGCGATTTCGGGGCGTAGTCCAGTCAGGATGGTTTTGACGCCGATCAGTTTGAGTGAATCAATGACCTGGGACAGTTCGTTTGCCACCATGGTGTCTACTGTTGGAACGCCTGACAAATCGAGAATTAAAATGGAATTGCGCAATTCTATACATTTATGAAGTGCCACATCTTTTAATATTTTTGCGCGGTCATCATCAAGTTCACCGATCAATGGAAGGATAGCAACATGGTCGTTTAATCCGACGACTGGCACTGAATATTCCATGACGCTGCTTTGAGCTTTTTTCATGTACTTCCGGTAGTCTTCGACATACGTCATGCAGAATTCCCTGCCGGCTTTATTGATAACAGGTTCAATATTATAGTTAATTGCTGTAATTTCTTCAGCAGTAAAGTTGAATTCATTCTGTTTTTCTGACATCAGTTCCCAGACGAGCATTCTCAGCTGGGAAAGAATGCTGAGCCCATCATCAAGATCAATGCCTCTTTGAACGGCTGACTCTCCCGTTTTTCTGGCCCAGTCAACCACCTGATTCTCAAGACCTGAAGCATCATTACGCTGAATAGCTGTGCCAATATAAGAAATCAGATCGCTTTGAAGGTCGATTAGTTTTTTTTCATCGTTTTTCGACAGTAACAAATCAGGACTTCCCCCATCAAGCTTTAATGCTAATTCGTGTCTGTTTTCAAGTATGTACGAACCAAGTTTCTCATAAGCTTTCATTCACTATTCCCCCCTGGTGTTGTCGAATCTTTACATATAATGTTCTCTTATTTTAACTGAAAAGTAAATGCTAATTATTATATAGACAAACGAAATAGTTTACCCCATACTTTTTTACATAGGGTATAGATCAGAAAGAAGGTTCGTTATGCTTCGTAATCGTAATGTGTGGATCCTGCTTGCAGGTGAGTTTATTGCAGGGGTCGGATTGTGGCTCGGTATTATTGGAAACTTGGAATTTATGCAGGAAAAGGTCCCGTCTGACTTTGTAAAATCACTGATCCTTGGGGCAGGACTTTTAGCGAGTATACTAATTGGCCCTCTTGCCGGCAGATTGATTGATCAGCTGCGTAAAAAAACAGTCATGCTCGCTTCAGGGTTTGTCAGGGCATTCAGTGTGATTTTCATGTTGATTGCCATCCAGCAGGATTCAATTATCTGGATGATTGTCTTTTTAATTTTTATTCAGGTCGCTGCAGCGTTTTATTTCCCTGCACTCCAGGCAGCTTTGCCGCTTGTCGTTAAGGAAAGAGATCTGCTTCAGCTGAATGGTATTCATATGAATGTTGCTACATTATCCAGGGTGCTGGGTACTGCAATCGCAGGCGTGCTGGTCGTCCAGCTGCCTTTATCAACCGTTTACATTTTCTCACTCGTTTCCTATCTCGTCTTATTCGGGCTAACCTGGCTGCTTGTCATTGAAGAGCATCAGCCGGCGCAACTGCCTTCTGAAGGTAAGCGAAGTGCAGGATTTAAAGAGGTATTCCCAATCATCAAAGGATTACCAATTGTGATGATGACGCTGATCTTAACACTCGTTCCACTGCTTTTTATTGGCGGGTTTAATCTGGTTGTCATCAATATCAGTGAGATTCAGGACAGCTCTGCAATAAAAGGCTGGATTTACACTGCAGAGGGAATTGCTTTTATGGCAGGTGCTTTTGTCATTAAAAAGCTTGGAGAAGCCTTTTCTCCTTACAGCATCTTATTTACTTTTTCTTTCGTCATCGGACTTTCCCAGCTGATTTTGTTTTTCGCTGACATTCCGTTCCTGACGATTCTTGCATTTATTATATTTGGTTTTGCAGTCGGCTGTTTTTTCCCTACAGCCGCTACGATTTTTCAGACACGAATTCCAAAAGAGTTTCACGGCAGATTCTTTTCGTTTAGAAATATGCTTGACCGGATCGTTTTTCAGGTTGTCCTGCTCATGACAGGGCTATTCCTTGATTTAATTGGTCTTGCTTATATGGTGATTATATTTGGACTGTTCTCACTGATCATGACCGGGGTATTTTATATCAGGTTTATCAGACTGCAAAACAGTGAAAAGCTTGCAGCAACACCCGGTGGTATGATTAAGTGAAACCTGTAAGGCAGATCATTCGTATAGTATTCAAAGGATGTGACACCGTGATTAAGAAGCTGGCCAATATGTTATCTCCGGGTAAGGGAAAGGTTGATCTGGTATTAGATCAGGATGTACTGATTCCAGGTTCTCTTATTACAGGTACGTTTTATTTACAGGGCCCGAAAAAGCGTAAGAAAGTATCTCGTCTTGAATGTGACTTGATGGCGTTTGACCCAAAACATTTAAATGAAAAACCTGTTGAAATTGCAACAACGATTTATATGTCTAAGGAAATTGACCGTGACTTTTTCAGGGAGATTCCTTTTTCTTATACGATTCCTGAGCATTTAAAAGACAAAAGTGATCAGTGCCGCTACCGCTTCAGAACAAAGCTGATTTTTGAAGATCAGGTACAGTATATTGACCATGATGAATTGAAGGCGGAATAATGTAAAAAGGTTGTCCAATGACTGGACAACCTTTTTTAATAAACCGGCGCTTCTTTTAATTTAATTCTCTCAGGACATGTATACACATTAAACGAATTTCCTCTGACAAAGCCGACGGTGGTCATATTCAGTTCTTCGGCTAGATCCAGTGCGCGTTCAGTTGGGGCTGATTTTGAGATGACCATCTCACAGCCAATCTTTGCAACCTTGAGAAGGATTTCAGAAGACAGTCTGCCGCTGAAGACGATGACTTTATTCTTCACAGAAATATCGTTGCGCAGGCAGTGACCGTATATTTTATCGAGCGCATTATGACGACCGATATCCATCCTGCTCAAGACAATGTCATCTTCAGTGCATAAGGCCGCATTATGCACGCCTCCTGTTTCTTTAAAAGTGTCAGCGGAATGCTGCAGCTTTTGCATTAGATTGAAACATTGTTCAGGTTTTAGTTTCACACTTTGCTCCGTCATTGTTTTTGCCGTCATTGCATCACTGGCAAAAACAAACCCCTGACGGCTTCCTCCGCAGCATGATGTAATGTAACGCTTATTTTGCAGTGAGCCATAGAGCGGATTGAGGTGTTCAGCTGTTACATGAATGAATCCGCCTTTTGGATCCAGCCTGACTGAGCTGATATCTTTTGCTGAACGGATGACACCCTCTGCTGTCAGGTATCCTACAGCAAGATCTTCCATATATTCAGGAGAACAGACAACAGTGACAAATTCCTCTCCATTCAGTTTGATGGTCAGCACCTGCTCAGTGACGATTGAATCTTCCACCCAAGCCGCCTCACCATCTGTTACTTTTAAAATCTTTCTTTTTTTCACGGAATCAGCACTCATCCGGCATCCTCCCTTTCAAGTAAGAAAAGTCCGGGCTTTGGCAGCCCGGACTGACAGCATCAGCTTGTTGCTTCAGCCGGTGCAGCATTTTCTTCACGTATTTTCTTAATATTTACACGAATCAACAGCGATACAATTAATGCGACGACGAATGCACCTGTAAAAATATACATCGTCAGAGCATAGCTGTTCGTTGCTTCTTCAATTCTCGTTACAACACTCGGTCCGACAAGTCCCGCTGCAGCCCAGGCTGTTAAAATATAGCCGTGAATTGCACCAAGTTGTTTTGTACCAAACAGGTCTCCAATGAATGCAGGAATTGAAGCAAAACCTCCACCATAACAAGACAGTATAACGAAAATTAAAATCTGGAAAATAAGCGCATTTGTTACGTTTGGTAATAGAACAAATGCTGCAATTTGTAACACGAAAAATGCTGTATAAGTATTTGGACGGCCGATATAATCTGAAGCTGAAGCCCAACCAAGACGGCCAAGACCATTAAATACACCCATGATTCCTACCATGACTGCTGCAGCGCCCGCAGTCATACCTGCAATGGATTGAGCCATTGGAGATGCTACTGCGATAATGGCGATCCCACAAGTCACATTGATAAAAAGCATAATCCAAAGTGCCCAGAAACGGACTGTCTTAACAGCTTCATTTGCTGTCAGCTGAGCAAGGTCTCCGGTATCTTTGTTTTCCTGTTTTTCTTTCTTTTCCTCCTGCGTCATACCTTTAGGCACATAATCTGCAGGCGGCTTCTCAAGATAGAGAGAAGAACTGAACATGATTACAAAATAGATGGCACCAAGCAAATAAAATGTACCTGAGATTCCAATGTTGTTAATTAACGCTTCAATCACCGGACTTGCAATCATTGAAGCAAAACCAAATCCCATGATGGCGAGACCAGTTGCCAGTCCACGTCTGTCCGGGAACCATTTAACCAAAGTAGAAACCGGTGTAATATAACCGATCCCCAGTCCAATACCACCAAGTACACCATAAAAGAAATACAGCAAGTACAGATTTCCGATTCCATCTGCAAATCCTGACCCGATCATCCCGAGTCCAAAACTGATCGCTGCGATCATCCCGGATTTTCTTGGACCATGCTTTTCAACAAAGTGCCCCATAAAAGCAGCTGAAAGACCTAAAAATAAGATTGCGATACTAAAGATCAGGGCAATATCACTTGCTGCCCATCCATGCTTTTCATTTAATGGGTTTGAAAATACACTCCATGAATATACAGAACCGATTGAAATATGAATACCTACCGCTGACGCAGCAATCAGCCAGCGGTTTTTAAGCTTTTTTTCAGCCATTGTTGTTCCCCCTCATTTTGTCCCCGGGCTTGAGTGCCCGGGGTTTGAATTATGATTTTTTGTTTAAGAAATAGAGCGGAATTGCTGCCAGAGCAAGTCCTGCCGGCACAAGCCAGCTGCTCTTACTGGAGGAACGTGATTCATTTTTGACAGGAGACGGGCCACCATTAAGCTCATGATATTCTGTGGTAAAAATATCACCATTCCAGTCCTCTTTTTCTTTTGATTCATGATCTTCTTTTATTTTCTGATCCTCAGGCTTCTGCGTGGTTCTTTCATAATCATCCTGCTTCACACCAAGCCCTTTTAAAAACGCTGCTCCTACTGCCATTGCGCGCTTTACCTCCGGATCATTCAGCGAGCGCAGAAGGGTGAAGTACCCCTCCTGTTCACGCTTTTCATCCAGCTCTGCTACTTTGGCAATCCCTGCGTTCACTTTCAGAATCAGTGGTTCAAGCTGCTGCATGTTCAGTGTGCCTAATGTTCCTACCATCAGCAGCAGGTTTTTAATACTGTTTGTTGTTTCCTTTGAATCGAGTGTTTTTACAATCACATCAAGTACTTTGTCACCTTCAGCGAATAGTGAGGTGCCCATATCAAGCACCCCTCTTTTTTGAAGGTGCTCAATCATGTCGAAAATCTCATGAATTGCTTCCTTATTTTCAAGGAGTCTTGTTTTGATTTCTTCAAAATCACGCTGTCGGATTTCTTCTTCACTGATTTCCATACGATGGATTACTTTCGTCGCTTTAGCCACGCTTAGACGCCTCCTTTCGAAGTTTCACAAGGTCTCCAGGGAACACATAGTCTTTACGTGCCCACTTTTTATCCACCCTGACGCCAAGCTGCGGCTGAGGATTTCCGTTTCTGTGATTCGTTCTAGGAATTGGTCTTTCACCTTTCGGCTTCAGGATTTCCATTTTCGCGCTGATTTCCTTGTAAGCAGGCGTATCAGTATCTTTATCTGCCTGTGAACTGGTCAGATAGTTAATTGCACCTTCCCCATTATCATTCATTGGGAGATACACTTCTTTCCCTTTCACACGGTCAGTTACAAGACATTCAACCTTCACTGCGCCATATGGTGACGTCAGTCTGACAAGTGTGCCATCTTCGAGTCCGCGTTCTTTTGCGAGCTCTTCAGACACTTCAAGGAACACTTGCGGTGTCTTAGAAGAAATTCCTTCTGACTTGTATGTCATATTACCTTCATGGAAATGTTCAAGCAGACGGCCGTTGTTGACATGAAGATCATATTCTTCATCAAATTCAAGCGGCTTCGTCCAGTCCACCGGGAACAGTCTTGCCTTTCCATCCGGAAACGGGAAGTCTTCAAGGAATAGAAGCGGCGAGTCAGTACCATCAGCAGCAACCGGCCACTGAAGACTCTTATAGCCTTCAAGACGCTCATACGTTACACCGGCATAAAGCGGTGCAAGAGAAGCAGCTTCTTCCATGATTTCACTTGGGTGTGTGAAGTTCCAATCATCACCAAGACGTTTTGCAAGTTCCTGAATAATTTCCCAGTCAGGTTTTGAATCACCAAGCGGCTCGAGTGCCTGATACAGACGCTGCACACGTCTTTCTGTATTTGTAAATGTGCCATCCTTTTCAAGACTTGGACTTGCCGGCAGAACAACGTCTGCAAACTCAGCCGTCTTTGAAAGGAAGATATCCTGTACAACAAAGAAATCTAGCTTTTCAAATGCTTCGTGCACATAGTTGATATTAGAATCGACAATTCCCATGTCTTCACCCTTCAGATACATCATCTTCAGGCTGCCTTCATGGACGGCATCGATCATTTCGTGATTGTTCAATCCTGGTTCAGCAGGAATCTTTGTGTTCCATGCTTTTTCATACTTCGATCTGACCTCATCATCTGCAACTTTTTCGTAACCTGGGAAACGGTCCGGCATACTACCAAAATCACTGGCACCCTGTACGTTGTTGTGACCGCGCAGCGGATAGCTTCCTGCGCCAGGCTTTCCATAGTTACCCGTGATCAACAGCAGATTAGAAATTGCTGTACTTGTATCACTTCCGCCTGTGTGCTGCGTTACACCCATTGCCCAAAGGACTGATGTTGTTTTCGCATTGTGCACTTCTTCAGCAATCTGGATCAGCGTCTCTTTTGACAGACCGGTTGCTTCTGAAGCGTAATCCAATGTGAATTTCTCCAGACTCTCGACGTATTCCTGAAGTCCGTTTACACGGTTATTCAGGAATGATTCGTCCGCCCAGCCCTGATCAACGATATACTTCGTCACCGCTGAGAGCCAGACTAGGTCAGATCCAGGCTTTGGCTGGAAGAACAGATCCGCGCGTTCTGCCATTTCATGCTTTCTGATATCTGAAACGAGCAGTCTTTGACCGTGCAGCTTATGAGCACGTTTGACACGTGTAGCGAGAACCGGATGAGATTCAGACGTATTTGATCCGACAATCAGCACAAGTCCAGCCTTTGCAATATCAGTAATTGAACCTGAGTCACCACCATGACCGACTGTTCTGAACAGCCCCATCGTTGCAGGTGTCTGGCAGTATCTTGAACAGTTATCCACGTTATTTGTACCGATGACACCACGCGCAAGCTTCTGCATCACATATGATTCTTCATTTGTACACTTAGAAGAACTGATAAAAGCCATTGAATCTGGGCCACTCTTTTGTTTATGTTCTTTCATTTTTGAAACAACCAGGTTCAGTGCTTCATCCCATTCAGCTTCTCTGAATGCATCGCCTTCACGGATTAAAGGTTTCGTAATTCTTGATTCACTGTTTACGAAATCCCAGCCGAATTTACCCTTCACACAAGTAGAGATGCCGTTTGCAGGTGCATCAACAGAAGGTTCGACTTTAAGGATTTTACGGTCTTTTGTCCAGATATCAAAGCTGCAGCCGACACCACAGTATGTGCAGACTGTTTTCGTCTTTTTAATCCGGTCTTCACGCATGGCTGATTCCGCATCTGAAATGGCAAGGATTGAACCGTAGCCTGTTTCTACATTTTTCGTAATTTCAATCATCGGACGAAGGGTGTTTTTCGCAAGACCCGTCAGGAATCCCGCTTCGCCTTCCATCCCTTTTTCCATCATTGCATTACATGGGCAGACTGTTGAACAATGACCGCATGATACACATGAAGATTCATTGATTTTAGAGTTTTTATCCCAGATGACACGTGGCTTTTTCAGTGTCCAGTCAATTGTCAGTGTTTCAGTTACCTGAACATCCTGACACGCCTCCACGCATCGTCCGCATAAAATACACTGGTCCGGGTCATAGCGGTAAAACGGGTTTGAATCATCTACTTCATAAGGCTTGTCTTCAAATGGCATGCTCTGGTGATTGACTTTCATGTCCTTGACGGTGTTATGTATTTCGCACGTACCATTGTTGTAATCACAGACTGTACAATACAGCTCGTGATTTCTGAGGATCCTGTCCATTCCGACGATCTGCGCTTCTTTAACATCAGCTGACACGCCATCAATTGCGTCTCCTTCTTTCAGCTGTGTAGAGCATGAACGGACAAACTCACCATTCACTTTCACAATACACGTATCACATGTCTCAATTGCACCGAGACTCGGGTGATAACAAACAGACGGCACTTCAGTCTGGTGATCCTCTAATGCCTGCATTGCAGACAAATGTTCACTGATAACAGCCGGTTTGCCGTTAATCGTTACGTTAATTTGACCTGACACATCGATCTCTCCCCCGTATTGGATTTCTGCTCAGAAAGCAGTTTTTTTAGAAATATTCAGTTTTCGCACCTCCTCATTAATACCCTATTGAATGTTTCGTAAAACTAGATTTTCTAAAAAAAGACATATTTCAGACAAATTTTTTGGTTTAGGCATTGGGATCGGGGGATGAGGTTTCGTGCAAGTTCAGTCCAGATTGATACCGCACGCCCGGGGTATTGGGACAAGCTCCCGGGTGTATCGATACAACTCAAGCGCGGATTGCTACCACCTTGAACAAAACAGCGACAACTTCCCCGAAAAGAAAAAACCGCAGCCTCGGGCCACGGTTTCACTTTAGTCCTTATTCAATTCACGTATCACATGACCAAGCTCAGGCAGGATCAGCTTTTCCATCGCAAGCTTCACTGCACCGGTTGAGCCGGGCGTTGAGAATACAGCGGTTCTGCCGGCAACTCCTGCTACCGCTCGCGACATCATCGCTGCTGAACCGATATCCTCGGTATAGCTTAGAAACCTGAACAGTTCACCAAAGCCTGTGATCTCTTTTTCAAATAGAGGGGTCACTGCTTCAATGGTGACATCCCGTGCAGCGAGCCCGGTTCCGCCATTAATTAATACCGCCTGAATTCCGTCATCCATGAGTCCAGCCTTCACCGCCTGCTGAATCAGGATGATTTCATCTGTGACGATTTCATAAGCAGCAATTGCATGACCGGATGCCTGAAGCATCTCTTTCATTTTTTTACCGCTTTTATCTGTTTCTTCTGTTCTCGTATCACTCACTGTGATGATTTTACAGGCAACTGAGCGTGGTGCCTGTTTTTTATGTTCTTCATGCAAATGATTTCAGCTCCTCTAGCCACCAATATAAGACATCTCAATCTTAGGGCGGTTTTTCGCTGTTTCTTCCGTTCTTTCGTCAGAATAGCGGTCTTTTCTCACGCGCCAGATTGACGATACTGCTTCAACCAGTTCACTGTGATTTTTCGTCTGTACAGCTTCTTTCAGATCATGCCCCTGTGTTGCAAAAAGGCACGTATACATTTTACCGTCTGCTGACAGCCTTGCACGCGTACAGGTTGAGCAGAATGAATCTGATACAGATGAGATCACACCGACTTCGGTATCCGTTCCTTTATAAATATAACGGTCAGCCACTTCTCCATAATAATTCGGGTCGGCAGGCTCCACTTCGAATTCTTCATTTAACAGATCGATGATTTCTTTTTTTGTAACGACAGATGACATTTTCCAGCCGTTTGTGCTGCCGACATCCATAAATTCAATGAATCTGAGCATAATGCCGCGTTCCTTAAAGTAGCGCGCCATTGGAAGAATCTGATCGTCATTTACACCTTTTTGCACGACCATATTAATTTTCACTTCAAGTCCTGCTTCAAGTGCTGCATCGATTCCTTTAATCACAGGCTTTGTGCTGACGTTTCTACCATTCATTTTTTTAAATACGTCTTCTTCAATAGCATCCATACTGATATTCACACGCTGCAGTCCGGCAGCCTTCAGCTTTCCTGCAAGCTTTGGCAGCATCATTGCATTTGTTGTGAGTGCAATATCTTTAATCCCTTCAATTGCAGTCAGTTTTTCAATCAGTTCAGGCAGATCTTTTCTGAGGAGCGGTTCTCCCCCTGTCAGTCTGACCTTTTCAACACCCATTTCACTCATGGCTCTGACAAGCTTTTCAATCTCCTCAAAAGTCAGATACTGCTCTTTTGGCATAAAAGCAAAATCAGGTCCAAATATTTCTGCCGGCATACAGTATCCGCACCGGAAGTTACACTGGTCTGTAACGGAAATCCGGATATCATGCAGCGGCCGCTGATAAAAATCTTTAATCGGTTCCATCCGTTGTCCTCCTCTGTGCTTGGATCAGTTGCCTGTATGCCTCCTGGTCATTAATGTTACTGAAGGCTTCTTCACTGATTCCGAGTTTGTTATGCGGAACTTCCATCCAGTCAATCTGATCATAAAAACTTCTCATGCGGAAGTTTTCTTCTTCAAGCTGCGCTTTAATAACCGGCATACAGCTATATGAGTAAATTGCTGATAGCGGCTGCAGCCTGCCATTAACTGACGGCACAAGTGCCTGATGCTTTGCAAACGCATGGAGCAGTTTTTCAGCGTCCTCTTTCTCAAATAGTGGCATATCACATGGCAGCGTGACTAAGACGTCAGCATCTGTTTGTGACATAAGGGCATATAATCCGCCTAATGGACCGCACGATTTATACGGCGCAAGGTCTGTCACGAGCTTTCCTGTAAAGTCATGAAAATCATTCAGCTGGTCTTCTCTGACAGACAGCACGACTTCCTCACACACAGGCTCAAGTGCTTTCACAGCCCTTTCATAAAAACGGCTGTCACCCCATGTGGCAAAGGCCTTCGGACGACCAAATCGCCGCGACTCGCCGCCGGCCATGACAGCTCCAAGTACCCTCATCCACCGCTTACCGGAGGGATCAGGGCCACCGTGTCACGCTCTGTCACCTGGTCTTCAGGAAGCGCATACTCCTCATTGATTGCCACTAAAATACTGTCAGACTGAATATGATACTGCTTTTGTACTTCTTCAAGCAGTTCTTTTACTGTCATTTCTTTACGGTCAATCTCTATATGGTTACCACCTGCAAGCTCCTTCAGATGAGCAAAACAGTTTACCTTAATCATTTAATTTCCTCCTTCTCAGGGATCCCGGCACTGGTTTCAAGCTGATCACCAATCCACTCTTCACCGTCTTCCCACTTCTCTTTTTTCCAAATAGGTACGATCTGCTTAATCCGTTCAATCGCATATTCATTTGCCTCGTATGCATCTTTTCTATGAGGTGTGGAAACGGCGATCACGACTGCAATATCAGAGATTCCAAGTTTTCCGGTTCTGTGGGAAATCGCTGTTACAGCGTCAGGCCAGCGTGAAGCGATTTCATCTCCAATTCTTCTAAGCTGTTTTTCTGCCATAGAAGCATAGGCTTCATAGGTCAGGTACAGCGTACGTTTTCCCTTAGTGAACTCTCTGACTGTTCCTGTAAATGTCACGACTGCTCCCGCCTCAGGACGGACTACTTTCTGTGAGATCGCTTCAATTGACAGCGGCTCAGATGTAACTTCAAACATCGCTTTCACCTTCCTTTAACCAGTTTTTAAACCAGTCTGTATAACCTTTTACGTCCTGAAATGTAAATACGCTCAGATCCAGACGGTCAATCGGTAATTCAGTAATAACGGCTTCTATATTTTCGCACTGGTCCAGCAGTGCGCTATCTTCTTCGTCTCGAATGACAATTACTTTACTGTAAGACTCTCTTTTATATCCTTCTATAAGGATAACATGAAGGGGGAGGGTGCTGTAAAAAGTGAGCAGATTCTCTAAATCTGACAACCCGCTCTCCGACTCTATCACAACCGCTCCGTCGCCCTCTACTGCGCTGATTGCAGCACCTGCCTGAAAGTGACGGCTGCTGTCTTTTTCAGAATCCTGGTAGTCAGGTTTGCCGCCATGACCATGATGTTTAATCGTCCCTGCTTTTAAACCGCTCGCTTCAGCCGCCTTCACTAAATGGTTCATCACAGTCGTCTTACCGCTGTTCTGATAGCCAACAACTTGTAAAATTGGCTTTACCAAGGCATTTCACTGCTTTCAGCTGTTTCAAGAAGTGCCACTTTTACATGATCACCTGCTGTAAACCCTCTTGTTCCGCCAGGCAGGACGATCAGGCAATTCGTTGCAGCAAGTGAACTGACTGCACTTGATTTATTAAATCCGGATGGACTTGCTTCAAGCCGGCCGTTTTTGATTGAAAGCGTCCCTCTGACAAAACGCGTGAATGGATTCGGCTTTGTGAAATCCGCCCCAAGCACTGCATCTTCTAAAGGCAGGTGCGGCTTTGGATTCCCAAGCATCTGCTGGATCACCGGTCTTGTAAAGAGCTCAAACCCGACGTAGCAGGCGGAAGGATTTCCAGAGAGCCCGAATAAAAACTGTCCGTCTTTATGGGCAACCGTCGTCACGCTTCCCGGGCGCATCGCAACTTTATTAAATAGCACCTCTGCTTCAAGGCGTTTATAGACTTCCGGCAGAAAGTCAAAGTCACCGACAGATACGCCGCCTGTCGTGATCAGAATGTCCACTTCCTGCATTGCTTCTTTTACCGACTGATAGCACGCTTCAAGGTCGTCGGAAAGTTTCCCGAGCATTTTCACTTGCGCTCCGGCTCTTTCGATTTGAGCGGCTGCCATCAGTGCATTACTGTTTCTGATTTTCCCGGGCTCAAGCGGTTCGTTTACTTCAAGCAACTCCGACCCGGTCGCAAGTACACCGACAACAGGTTTAGCAGCAACTGTGACGTATTCGTATCCAAAGGTTGCAAGCAGCGCAATCGTGCCCGGGTTAATAAGAGCGCCCTTCTCCACAAGTACGGTGCCTTCTTTTGCATCCTCACCCTGAAAAGAAATATTATCGCCTTTTTTAAAAGAACGCTTGATTCGCATGACCCCTGGTTCAGGCTCTGACGTCAGCTCAAGCATGACCACTGCATCGCACTCAGCAGGCATCATTGCCCCTGTCATAATACGGGCTGCTTCAAACGCTCCGACCGGTACACTCTGCACAGCTCCTGCACCAATCGTTTCAGTTACGCTGAAATCCAGCGGGTTCTCCCTTGAAGCTTTTTCAGTATCCGCTGAACGGACGGCGAATCCATCATAGGGTGACCGATCAAAAGGCGGCACCGGATGGGTTGCGATTAGATCTTCAGCCAGTCTTCTGCCAAGCGCTTTCTCTATATGTACTTTTTCAGTTTTAGATAAGACTTCTTTTTCGATCACACGCTGAACAGCCTCAGCAACGGGAATCGGCTTACGTTGTTCTACCATTTTATCTACTCCTTTCAGGTCGTGCTACAATGAGTGTATTAATTAGATGAGGTGATAGCAGTGTCAGATTTAACACATTTTAATGACCAGGGTCGCGCCAGAATGGTCGATATTTCAGAAAAGCAGGAAACCGTCAGAATTGCAGTGGCGCATTCAAGTATTGTTGTAAATGAAGAAATCTACCAGCATATTCAAAACGGTACATCCAAAAAAGGCGATGTGCTTGCCGTTGCGCAGGTAGCCGGTATTATGGCCGCCAAGCAAACGTCAACCATCATTCCAATGTGTCATCCGCTTTCTTTAAGCGGCATTGACCTTTCTTTTGAATGGGATATCACTTCCCACTATGAGCTGAAAATTTCAGCTTCAGTCAAAACAAAAGGCAGCACAGGCGTTGAGATGGAAGCACTCACCGCTGCTTCCGTGTGCGCACTCACGATCTATGATATGTGTAAGGCTTCTGATAAAGGCATGGTGATCGGTCCAACTTTCCTTGCTGAGAAGACCGGTGGAAAAAACGGGGACTTCAAGCGGGACAGAAGCCCTGAGGTGAAACTTTAACGCAGCCGGCCAATCGCCATAAAGATCAGACTGACTGTCAGAATCAAAGCAGCGCCGCCTGTAAATGGCAGGCCTGCTTTTTCGCTGACAAAGCCGGCTAAACTTGACCCCGCTACGACACCCGCTGAAAAGAAAGAATAAAAAATCCCAAACGCCTTGCCTCTTGTTGCCTTATTGGACATATCCGTCACCATCTGATTCATCGATGGAAAAATTAAAGCGAATCCAATCCCGTATATGAACATCAGGCCCGGAATGACTACAGGCAGCGTGATCCACTGAATCAGCCCGAGTATCAGACCAATTGTAATCAATCCAGTTGCTGTCAGCTTTTCTGACGTATAAAGGTCATAAATTTTATTGAGCTTTGTCACGAAAATAATGACTGCTGTGACACCGAATATACTTAACCAAATGCCGGCAGAGGCTTGCGTCAGTCCGAGATCCTCCGCTTTTAATGGGAGTGCAAATGCAAGCGTGCCGTTACTAACCATCAGCGCAAATGCTGCAAGTGATGCCTGCTGCAGCTTTTTATGCTTCAATAGCTCCATAATCGGCGCCCCTGTAACCACTCTTCTCTCTCTTTCCCTGAAAGACTCAGATACATACTTCACTGTAAGCCAGATACAGATTGCAAAAAGAACGGCCACTGAATAAAAGACCGCATCCGTTAAACTGCTGGCTGCAAGAATCCCGCCCGCTGCAGGTCCTAAAATCGCTGCACTTCCGATTCCGGCACCAATATACGCCATCGGCTTTGTACTTCTTTTCGCCGCATAGTCACCGGCAATCGCAAATACACATGGGATCAACAGACCGCTTACGACCCCGTGAACCGCTCTGACTAAAAGCAGCTGACCCGCGTCCTGTGCCAGCGGATAAAATAAGAGAACCGCAGCGGAAAGCACTGTTCCAATCACCAGAACCGGCTTTCTGCCATATCGGTCCACTGCATAACCGCCCGCTATATTCCCGACGACATTCAATGCTGAATACACAGCAATAATCAAACCGGCCATCGTCTCTGAAGCACCGAGACTGATTGCGTAAGGTGTCATGACCGGAAGCTGAATGAATGTATCGATAAATGTCACGATAATGATAAAGTAAATGATCTTGGTCATGGTCATATCTTCTTTCTGCTTAGCATCATTAACGCTGGCTGCTGATTTCCGCTTCAGGGCGACGCTTTCCGTGGCCGGGCGGTGAGCCCGCAGGCTTCGCCATGCTCGGTCTCACACGTCCCTTCCTGCCACAGGAGTCGCCCCTTCCACTTCAATCATCAGCTGTGCAAATATATTGATGGATTTTAATGATATATTTTTCATACTTAATTAATCTTACCATTCCCTTAATTGTTTTGTGAAAACTCAGCACTTTTAAAACCATAATAAAAAGGCGGATTCCCTCAGAAACATTTGGGAACCCGCTTTTTTCAGTTAAAGACTTTATGATAGACTTTTTTAGCTTCTCCCTTGTCACTCGTACCGTGAATCAGTACGCGCCCATCCTTAAAGATCACCATTCTGTAAGGATCAAAAGTGATACTGATTAAAAACTGGTTGTACTGAACAGGAAGTCCCTGTGTTGAAAAGATCGTATGTAAATCCCCAAGATCTACACTTTTTTTCTCAGCAGGTCTGATCTGTACGGTATCCCGTCCGCATAAAACAGCTGTCTTCATTGCTGTTTCCATAGATAAATATGGATAAGTGGGGTTTTCCCCGCAAGAAGGACACTCTGTTTTCTTTAGCCTCGACACGCCTACCGCCTGATAATCGTTTTGCCAAACATCAAATGTCACGAGCTTTCCACTGAGTGCGTCAGCATTCCCTGTCAGGATTTTCAATGCATCCGCTGTCTGGTGCGCTGTCACCATCATCACAGCCGGACTGATAATGCCTGCAGTATCACATGTCTGCCCTGTTGGTGGCGTTGTTTCCCAAAGACAGTTGAAGCATGGCGTGACACCAGGTACCACAGTAAAGCTCATCCCCGTACTGCCGACACAGGCACCATAAATCCAGGGCAGCGCCAACTTTTGAGCAACGTCATTAATGACAAATCTCGTTTCAAAGTTATCGGTTGCATCGATCATTAAGTCGCTTTTTTCTGCATATTTCAGCAGGTCCTCGTACGTAATGTCCGCTACGATTGCCTGTATTTCCACATAGCTGTTCACCTGTTCAAGCCTGTATTTTGCAGCAATCGCTTTAGGCATTTTTCTGCGCGCATCTTCCTCGCTATATAATGACTGACGCTGAAGGTTACTCCATTCAACGTAGTCTCTGTCAATAATAGTTATTTTCCCAACACCGGCTCTTACCAGCGCTTCTGAAGCCCCTGTTCCGAGCGCACCAGCGCCGATAACGAGTACATGCTTCCGGCTGAGTTCTTCCTGGCCGGGAGACCCGATCGGCTTAAAAAGCTCCTGTCGTGAATATCGGTCCTGCTGCAACTGATCCGCCCCCTTCATTTAAATTAGTTTTTTACTAAGATAGCAGTTATTGCATGTCCCGACAAGGTAATGGCTTAAGAATTCATATAATTCCTATTTTTTAAATGTTTAAAAGAATATAATCCGGGAAACCATCTACTAGAACATCAAGTAATTTTTTCAGGAGGTTTTATCATGGATATCGAAAACAAAGTAGAAAAAGAAGCACGTCAGACTGAGCCTGAAAAGAAAGAAGAGATTTTACAGAGCTTTGACCGCTTTAAAGATTACTTAGGTGATCAGGTATCTAAAGGTGAAAAACTTGGCCTCGGCGAAGAAGCACTTGCAAAGGGTGCTGAAAGAGTCGGAGATTACCTGGCTAAAAATGAAGAACCCCGTAACCGTGAAGAAAAGCTTCTACAGGAACTCTGGAAGCTTGGTGATAAAGATCAGCGTCACCAGCTCGCGCATCTGTTAGTGAGACTGGCACAATCAACTAACGAATAAAGAATTTCGGCCTCCGCGTAAGTGCGGGGGCTTTTTTTGTTTTGATAATATTCGGCATTGCGGCTGGCAGCTGGGCGTTCAATTACTAATATAGATGATTCAATTAAGTCAGGCGGTGTCCCATATAACACATGCGCTGATACAAAAAATTCCCGATCGCCACTCTTTCGTTCAATTATTTACCGGGACGAACCAATTAATTTAAGCCATCATCCATATATCGACCAGGATGATTCAATTACCTGTCAACGCTCACCCGCCATCTCAAAACATTACTTTGTAAATTTAATGTTAAGAACCACACCAATCCCTTCACAACCACTCATACCCCTGCTAAAATTTTAATATCGGTTTACGATATCGAAATACGATTTCACTAAAGGGGACATGCGTATGGATGACAAAATACTGCGAAAACTGTTTCTTGGATTTATTCAGATCCATATTCTTCACCATGCACTCGAGCATCCTATATATGGTGCATGGATGACTGAGGAGCTGCGTGAGCACGGCTATGAAATCAGTGCCGGCACACTCTATCCTATTCTTCATTCAATGGAAGCAGACGGCCTTCTACTAAAAGAAGAGCGGAAAGTTGATGGTCATATTAGAAAATACTATACGGCGACTGCCCGCGGTGAAGAAGTGTTAAAAGAAGCGCGTAGTAAAGCGTACGAACTCTTTAAGGAAATCAAAGATTAGAAGGGAGATTCAAATGAAAAGACAAGGATCATTACTTGAAATTTTACTTGTTTCACTCCGTCTTGGATTAACCTCATTCGGCGGGCCGATCGCTCACCTCGGTTATTTCAGAGATGAATATATCGAAAGAAGAAAATGGATGTCGGATAAAACATATGCTGACCTTGTCGCACTGAGTCAATTCCTGCCGGGGCCTGCAAGTTCCCAGGTTGGAATCGGTATCGGTGTGATGAGAGGCGGACTGCTCGGAGGACTCGTTTCTTTTATCGGGTTTACAATGCCTTCAGTCATCGTTCTGATCATTTTCGCTATGATTGTATCAAGCTTTGATGTTGCAGATGCAGGCTGGCTTCAGGGACTGAAAATCGTTGCTGTAGCAGTTGTGGCGCATGCCATTATAGGTATGACAAAGAATCTGACGCCTGACCTTCAGCGAAAAGCGATGGCACTGCTCGCGCTCTCTGTCACATTGCTGTGGCAGACAACAATTAGTCAGGTCGTAGTCATTATCATCGCCGGAATTGCCGGGTTCTTTCTTTTTAAAGGAGATACGTCGGAAAAAAACCCGTCATTTACTTTTCCGGTATCTAAAAAGCTTGGTGCAGTCTTTTTGATACTGTTTTTTGCACTTCTTGCCATTCTTCCTATTGCCCGGGAAATAACGAACGCAAACTGGATTGCAATGTTCGACAGCTTTTACCGTTCAGGTTCACTCGTATTCGGTGGAGGACACGTTGTCCTTCCTTTACTGGAGCGTGAATTTGTTCCAACAGGCTGGCTCACCGAAGAAGAATTCCTTGCCGGCTATGGTGCTGCACAGGCAGTTCCAGGCCCATTGTTCACTTTTGCTGCCTATATCGGTGCAGTCATTGGCGGCTGGCAGGGCGGACTGCTCGCAACTGCAGCGATCTTCCTTCCGGCATTCCTGTTAATTCTGGGTGCACTCCCGTTCTGGAATGCTCTTAGAACAAACCCAAAAATGAAAGCTGCCTTCATGGGCGTCAACGCAGCAGTAGTCGGCATACTAATCTCTGCCTTCTACTTCCCAATCTGGACAAGCTCAATTTTAGAGCCGATCCACTTTGTGCTAGCTGCCTTCCTGTTCAGTATGCTGGTGTTCTGGAAGCTGCCTCCGTGGGTAGTCGTGTTGACCGGGGCTGTTGCAGGGTTGTTGTTTTTGTAGGGAATGGCACACCGGGGACGGAGTTAGCTGATTCATTTTTATAATGATTCTAATTGTGGCGCACTGAACTCCGTCCCCAATGAACCGCCTAAAAAAAGGAACCGCCTCAGCGGTTCCTTTTTTTAGGCGGTTCATTATTTATCGCGACCAACTTCGCCCGGAATATCTCCCTGAGGTGTTGCGTCTACTGTGTTTTGACTCTTTTTATTCAGCTGGACAACTGAATCGTTTGATGACTCTGTTGAACCCGCCTGAGAAGAAACGCCTTCTTTGACTTCAGAGCTGGCATCTGCAACCTGACCGCCGATGTCTTTAGCATCTTCTGTTGCTTCTTTTGCTGATTCGACGATTTCAGATGCGCTTTCGCGGATTGATTCCACTTGTGGCACAACGTCTTCGTTAACTTTTTCGTATAGAGACTGCGCTTCATTCATTGCGTTTTTCAGTGTAGATACAGCTGATTGGAAGCGTCCCGAAAGATCATTTTTGAATTCTCCAGGATTGTCTTTTACGTTGCGTACGAAACCACTCGTAGATGAACCGATGTTTTTACTTCCCGTTTTCACCTGATCCCTTGTGTTTGTGTCCAGAAGTGCGATTGCTGCGCCAACTGCCGCACCGACTAATACACCCATAAATAATTTGCTGCTGCCTTCATTTTTTGTATTATAATTTTGCGCCATGATTAAATAGCCTCCTAAAGAAGTTTTTGTATATTTAGAAGTCTACCCTTCTCATATTCATTTAAACATTCAGACTGATTCTTTCAGCCTTGCCATGGCAAGCCATACGCCGAGTTCAGTTCTGCTGATTCCAACGCCGACGTAGCCTGAAGCCATAAAATCTTTTTGTCTTTTAGTTTTATCTGTTCTGACAAAAATATATGAATCTTTATCGACAAAAAGCTTTTGCTGAAGCGGTTTATAAAAAATATATCGCGGCATATTACCGTATTTGTTTTTCACATCGACAACAACCATTTCCTGTCTGAACTTATCACGCATGCTTGGAAGGTTTTCCGGTGAGACTGTACAGCATACGTGTTCAAAAAATGGATTTGTGAATTTGAGCTCCTGCATGATGACTTTAGCCATTGTCTGCTGCAGACCATTGCCGCGGTAATCCGGATCCACGAGTGATATTTCCTGATGTACAACCTTCATCTGTTCTTCATATGAAAGGCCAAGATCCCGGCCGAGATTTTCTTCATCATCGCCAGGAAAAAGCAGTGCACGAACTGCAATCAGCTCCTCCTCGACATATACACCGATGAGAATACCGCCTTCACCTAATATATATTGAATTTCTTCATTTGTAAGCGGCTGAAGCGTTACCTGGTCTTCAAGCCCGTCCACAATTTTATGCTGAAATGATTTGAATTCATCAAATTGATTGTCTGTTAGCTGTCGCATCACGTAATTTACTTTTACGTTGTCAGTTTTCCGGACAGCTTCTCCCTGATATAACTCCATAAGTTGATCTCCTTTACGTTCCATCTGAATTGATTGATAATTAATGTTAGTTTAACACGTAAAAATCAAAGGTGTGAAAGATTTGAAAATCATTGTACTGTCAGACACGCATATGCCCCGGATGGCTAAGTCTCTTCCACCCCGTCTATTAAAAGAATTAGTGTCTGCTGAACTAATTCTGCATACAGGGGACTTTAACACCATTGATGTTCTTCATGAACTCGAACAGTTTGCTCCAGTTAAAGGTGTGTACGGTAATGCTGATCATGAAGAATTAATCAAGACACTTCCTGAAAAGCAGATAATAGAAGCAGGATCATATAAAATTGGCCTGGTTCATGGACATGGAAAAGGAATGACTACTGAAAAAAGAGCAATTGCCGCTTTCGCAAACGATCAGATTGATCTGCTGATCTACGGGCACTCCCATATCCCATCTTTTAAAACAACCGACGGGCTTCAGGTATTGAATCCGGGCTCGCCGACGGATAAAAGGAGGCAAAAGCAATTTTCTTTTGTTGTATTGACGGTTGAAGAGACATTAAATGTGGAATTTATCTATTATGACAGCAAAACTTAGGAGGAATTAAAATGGAGAAAAAACTGATTATTGCGCATGACCTTGAAGAGGAATTGCTAACTGCAGCAAAAGAAGCCGCGCCAGACTGGACAATTGTAACGGGAAAAGATGAAGAACAATGGGGTCCTCATATGAAAAATGCATCCATTGTAGCAGGCTGGAAAAAAGCAATGACCCCTTACCTCGATCAGGCTGAAAACCTTGAGTGGGTTCAATCATGGAGTGCCGGCATTGACAGCCATCCACTTGAAGATTTTGAAAAGCACAATATTAAACTGACCAGTGCAAACGGCGTGCACGCCTTCCCGATTGCTGAAACGATCTTTGCCATGATGCTTGGCTGGACAAGACATATTCATACATACACCCGCCAGCAGCAGGAGAAAAAATGGCATCATGCAGGTCTAAAGCTTGAGCTACATGGGAAGAAGCTTGCCCTTTTAGGAGCCGGAGCCATTGGGAAAGAAACGGCAAAGATTGCAAAAGCATTTGGAATGGAAGTTGCCGGATTCCGCAGAAGC
Organism: Jeotgalibacillus malaysiensis; assembly: GCF_044789845.1. Classification (NCBI taxonomy): domain Bacteria; kingdom Bacillati; phylum Bacillota; class Bacilli; order Caryophanales; family Caryophanaceae; genus Jeotgalibacillus; species Jeotgalibacillus malaysiensis. Next base: position 558,208 of record NZ_CP085252.1, on the reverse strand, counting down.
GGTGAAAAAGAACAGTACTTTGATCAGATGTATAAGCTCGATCAGCTTCATGACATTCTGCCTGAATGTGATTATGTCGTGATTACACTGCCACTGACAAAAGAAACGAACAATCTCTTCACTGAAGAAACTTTTAACAGGATGAAATCTGAAAGCTTTCTGGTCAATATTGGCCGGGGGGAAATTATTGATGAAGAAGCGATGATTCAAGCGCTGAAAGATGGTAAAATCGCTGGCGCCGGACTCGATGTATTTGCAACAGAGCCACTGCCTGAAGAAAGCCCGCTGTGGGAAATGGATAACGTCATCATTACACCGCACACTGCAGGGTCAACCGAATACTACAACGACCGTGTGATTAAGGATATACTGATTCCTAACCTGAAGTCCTTTACAGAAGATAAAAAACTGAGTGTGAATGAAGTGGATTATAAGAAGGGGTATTAGAAACAATTAAAGTTATTAAAATCTTATTGTCAAAATTGAATACCGCTTAATGAATTAACTTTAGTGTAACGGAGCGGAAAGCGTCCGCCTGAAGCGCAGTGAAACGATTAAAAGCCCGAAACATTTTGTCTCGGGCTTTTAATCAAAATTATTCAGTTTTCCCCTGCCAGTTCATCATTCCGCCTGACATATTCGTCACGTTATAACCCTGACCTTCAAGGTACTGCGTGCCCATTGTACTGCGGCCGCCTGACGCACAGACTACGATATATTCCCTGGATTTATCAAGCTCCTGCTTACGGAATTCAAGCAGGCCGAGCGGGATATTCATTGCGCCTGGGATCTTCCCGCCCTTCACTTCTTCTGCTTCTCTTACATCCAGAATATGAAGTTCTTCGTTTCCATTCAACTTTTGTTCTACTTCTGTTGGCATAATTGATTTCATTTTAATAACCTCCACATTTTTTAAGTTTGACGATGCCAGCCTGTGGCTGTTGAAGTAAGGTCATTTTATTTACCTGATAGCCTTTACTTTTTAAAAACCGGATGCCAAGCTTCAGGTCTACCTGGTCTGAAGCAATGACATGAATATTTTCTTTTGGCAATTCTTTATAAAATCGTTTGAGATATGCGTAGGGAATATGCTGAAACGGTGAGTATCTTTTTACGGTTGAATCATTGTATGGTCTCAGATCGACGATGACATTAGACTGAACCATCTGATCTTCAGGTACACATTCAACACCATTTAACGGAGCATAGCGTTTATAAATTGAAATAAGTGCAATGACGATTGCTGTAATGAGTAAAAATTCCACTCCAACACCACCTCTTAAAGTTTACATTGATTATAATATACCCCCAGGGGCATATAGTCAAGCGAAAAGTTTTTGCGTATTGACCCTTTTTTCTTCTATACTAAATACAGAAATGCCAGGAGGACGAACGATGAAATTATGGATAAACCGAATTAGCTCAATCCTCGCACTTGCTGCGCTTTCAATGGTATTTGTGCGATTTTTCTTTCCGGATGTCACACCATTTTTAACATCCGGCGTACTGTTTATTTTGTTCTTCATCTTTTTAGCCGTATCTATTGTAACCTTTGACCCGAAAGCTTCAAAGCGTGACGAACTGGTCGGTCTGCCGGTCACGATCTATTTTTCAGTGCTGGTTGTCTTTTTGCAGCTGATCGGAGGAGAAACCGATACCCCGCTCAGCATTGATCAGCCATTTTTATGGATTGCTATTGCCCTCGGGATCTGGCTTGATGTTAAAAGAACTCGAAAAAATAAGAAAGACAGAGAAAAAAGCGCCGCGTAGGCGCTTTTTTCAATCTGCATAGATCACGTAAATTAAATGATCTGTCCATTCCCCGTTCTCATGAATGAACTTTTTTCGCGTACACTCGTATGCCATGCCTGCTTTTTCTGCTGTTTTGATTGAGGCTGTATTATCGAGATTAATCTGAGCTTCCAGTCTGTGCAGGTTCAGCTTTTCAAAAGCCATGCGGATCAGTCCTCTGAGGCTCTCAGTTCCATAACCCTGTCCCCAAAACTGGTTGTTCAGTGCGTAACCGCCTGAAGCCCATTGTGTCTCATCCCGCTGTAAAATCAGCATATCAACGTGACCAAGTATTGCCTGATCCTCATTCCTGAGTATTGCAAATACATAAATATGATCGTCTTCCGCCCATTTATTAAAGCGGATCATTTTCTCTTCAAATTGTTCAGCGGTAAACCCCCTGAGGTCAATATAACCCTCATCATATTGATGCTGAGCAGGCTTTCTGCTGCTGATCTGCTTTTTATATTCTTCAAAATCTTCTTTTATGAAGGGTCTTAATGTGATTCTTTCCATTTCAATTTTCATTCAATCACCTCTTACAGATCGGCTCAATGTCCCGTATACTGAGAGGAAAAGGAAATCCGGGTGAGTTTGATGAGATCTGCTTCTATTCTTTTTGTATTATTTGCTGCTGTCCTTTGGGGAACGACCGGAACAGCTCAATCATTTGCGCCTGAAGGTACGCACCCCGTTGCGTTTGGCGCTTTCAGATTATGTATTGGCGGCGGGGCACTACTATTGTTTTCAATGCTGCAGAGAAATTTCTCTTTGTCCGGCTGGCCATTACAGTCACTGATTGCTGCAGCATTATGCATGGCGTTTTACCAGCCATTCTTTTTTTCAGCGGTGCTGATGACAGGTGTCGCAGTCGGAACCGTGACGGCTATCGGCTCTGCACCGGTTATTGCAGGACTGCTTGAATGGATGTTGTATAAAAGAATTCCTGACCGTAAATGGTGGATTGCCACAATGACTGCCATTACAGGGTGTATTTTATTATTTGCAAACCCTGAAGCCATTACGGTTGATCCGATCGGTATGCTGCTGGCACTTGGTGCTGGAACAGCCTTTGCGACTTATACAATTGTCAGCAAGGAGCTGTTGAATACACATCCTCCTGACACTGTCACTGCAGTTGTATTCACACTTGCTGCGCTCATTCTGTCGCCAGCTCTTTTCTTCTTTGACCTGAGCTGGATTGCAACGCCTGAAGGAATTGGAACAGGCCTTTATATCGGCATTATTGCAACTGCATTCGCTTACCTGCTGTTTGCAAGAGGGCTGACAGGTATTAAATCGTCCACTGCCGTTACCCTGTCGCTTGCAGAACCGATGACAGCTGCTCTTTTAGGCGTCATCCTTGTTGGCGAAACACTATCACTGCTTTCCTGGACAGGCGTTTTGCTGTTAATGATGTCCATTGTTATCCTGTCGTTCAAACGAAAAACAGAAGCAAGGATATAATAAGCCTTGCTTCTGTCTGATTAACTCTGCTGATAGGCGAGCTCATTCACTTTTGTGAGTCTGCGCATATCCTGTCTTGTGATAAATGGCATCTGGCCTTTTTCAACCTGAGCTACCCATTGCTCCATCGCGCTCGGAAGCCCTTCTGGCAGCGCTGCTACCTTCCATTCACCGCCTGTTTCAAGGGTCTTATACCTTGCTGCTTTATCCTCAACCAGATAAATACCCTCTGAGCCATGGATCTCCAGCTGGAATAACCCGCTTGTCACAAATCCTGTCTCAAGCACCGCCATCTGACCGCTTTCATATCTCACGAGCACCGCTGACTGATCATCCACTTCATGCACGTATACATGCTGAAACATTGCTTTTACTTCAACCGGCTCACCGCACAGACGGTTAGCAAGGTAAATCGGGTGTGCGCCAAGGTCAATCAGAGAGCCCCCGGCTGTTCCTTCCTGCTTTAGGAAATGAGGCGGCAGCCATCCATTTCCGCCGTCTTTCGGTACAGCACCATCATGAGCAACCCGGCATCTGACAGATGAGATTTTCCCGAGCTTTCCTTCGTCTGCGAGCTGTTGTCCGAGAAGGTAATAATCTGCTGAAAGCCTTGGCAGAGAAAGCATTAAGTGCACACCTGCCTGATCAACCGCATGAAAGATGTCTTCACACTCCTGTCCTGTCAGGCCAAGCACCTTTTCAGAAAAGATGTGCTTTCCATGCGCCGCTGCTTTTTCAATGATTTCTTTATGCATCTTTGTTGGCGTATCTACAATCACACCTTTAATTTCCGGATCTGATAATACATCTTCAAGCTCCGCTATAAATGGAATGCCCTGCTCCTCCGCCCAGGCTTCCCCTCTGCTCTGATCTTCATCCCATATAGCCGCCACTTCAATATCAGGGTGATTTAAAGCTTCCTTTATGTAATCATCCGCATGAACGTGCCAACGGCTTAACATTGCTACTTTGATCATTTAATATTCCCCTTTCTCTGACTGCCAGATCCCTGCTTCCGCAGCGATCAGCACAATTCCATATAACACAAGGATCAGACTAAGTAAAAGTGGTATGCCACTTGTTTCAAACATGGCTGTATAGAATCTGCCGTAGCTTGTAGACCACTCCGTAACACCGGAAGCATAAATAGCTGAAGTGATCCATGAAGCAGCAAGCAGTAAAACCCCGGCGAATAGACTGACCATTCCAACAAGCAGCTTGTTCTTTCTTGACTGCTTCTGCCCTTCTGACATGTTGTGATTCAGTGCAGCAGTCTGATTCAATCCTCTGATTCTCTGATCCGCTACTGTCAGCGAAACCAGCATCGTCACTGAGGTACCGGATGTTCCGGTTTTATTAAAACCAACGCTTTTATAAAGCTTATATGCAGCATGATTAAATGGATCTACACTGAGCGATAACGCTTCATACCCTTGCGTCATCGCATGTGCAATGATTTCTTCAAGCAGCTTTCTGCCGATCCCTTTCCCTCTTGCAGATGCTTTAACCGCCATGCCAATCAGGTACGTCAGCACTCACAAAACCGTAGCCGGGATTGTCTTTAGTGAATTGGCGGTACCAGACCGCTCCGAGCAGCTCGCCATCTTCTTCTGCTACAAGCACTTCATCTCCAGGTCTGCCCCAGTTTTCGTGGTACTTTTTCATACCGTCTGATGATAATAACGCTTCTTTTGAAGGCTTATCTGACAGGATATAAATTGACTCATACAGCATGTCCAAAAAGAATCCGTGTTCATCCTTTTGCATTTGTCTGACCTGCATCGCCATTCCCCTTTTTCTTAAAACTTTGTTAAAGTTGGCTGTTGATTTCCGCTTCAGGGGGACGCTTTCCGCGGACGAACGCTCAAGCCTCCTCAGGCAGAAAACCACTGCCTTCCGGGGTCTTTCACGATCGTTTTTCCGCAGGAGTCGCCCCCTTCCGCTCCAATCACCAGCTGTCCAGAAAAAACAATCATCTATAACATAGCTTTTCTTTAAAATCATTATTTAATTGCGTGGTCACTTGCTTTTACGTCTAATACCCCGTGAGGCAGCACTGCATGTACACCCTTTACCTGATTCACAACCTGGGTGATCCGCAGATCAACAACTGTACTGCCAAGCGCAATTGCTTCTTCTCTGCTCACTTGAAAACGCTCCTGCATCAGATCCACCATTTCTTTCAGCGCCATTCCGGCAGCTTTATTCAGATCCTCATCAAAACCAAATGTCAGCCAGCCTGATGGAGTATCTGCACGCGGTCCGCTGATGGTTTGATTTTCAAACAGCGTGAAAGTCAGACTGACTTCATCCATCGGGCATTCAATGGCTGTGCCTGAAATCTCGCCGTCTCCCTGTGCTGCATGACCGTCCCCTGTAGAAAAGAGTGCTCCCTCTACTGCAACCGGCAAATAAATTGTGCTTCCTTCAACCAGCTCTTTGCAGTCAATGTTACCTCCGCAGTAGCGCGGCGGGATCGTTGAATGAATCCCTTTTTCAGCAGGTGCAGTTGCCATTACCCCCATAAATGGAGAAAGCGGTACCTGAAATTCCCTTGTGCCAATCGTTGTCTTACCGGTCATTGCCTCAGCATCGAGTACCCAATTTAACGTTGTTCTCTCTTCAAAGGAAATATCCGCCTGCTGATTCTGCCAGGATTCAACGCCGCCTCCAACGTTCCACCCGTACCACCCAGGGATAATTTTATTGACTCTGACCGCAATCATCATGCCAGGCTTAGCGCCATTTATGTATATAGGACCAACAAGCGGATGCCCCGGCTTTTTCTCCTTTGTGCGGGAGCGGAATGACATTGAACTGCCGTCTTTATTTTTCAATCCCCATTCAAGTCCGATCGTGTTCAGCGTCACGCTGTCTCCATTTTCAATGGTCAGTACCGGCTTGTGCTCCGGGCTGAACGAACCGTGAAGTACGCTGTCTGATGCTTCTATGTGATGTGTCGCCATGTAATTCCTCCAGCTGTCCGTTTCTTCCATTGTACGTGAAACAGGCAGGAATTGAAAAAGGTAAACTGAATATTCTTTAAAATATTGATTTAAAAAACGCCGGCTCAAGATTAAGCCGGCGTACTAATTACATTATTTTTTCTTAAATACTTCAGAAAGCTTTTCCGGTGGGTACGGCTTTGTGAGGTATTGTGTGACATCGTACCGCTGGACTTTTTCAAGGTCTGCATCCAGGGCAGAAGAAACAACAATTGGCAGGGTTTCATTGCCTGGCTGCTGCCGGATTTGTTCAATTACATCCCAGCCATTCAGATGCTCTCCTAGCATGATATCAACAATTACCCCTGTGAAGGTTTGATTCGCCAATGCTTCAACCGCACGATCCGGCTGAAAATGATGCACAACGGAAAAACCGCTGGACTTTAGCTCATCTGCAATTAAAAGCGCCAGACTTGGATCATCCTCAAGCACAAGAATGGTATCTTCAGCAGCAATCGTATAACTCTGATTTTCTTTTATCAATGGGAGCTCAACGTGAAATGCAGAGCCTTCACCCTCTTCGCTTCTCACAAAAATGTTACCCATATGCTTTTCCACAATCTCTTTACAAATAGCAAGTCCGAGACCTGTGCCGCCAATCTTCCGGTTTTCACCGTTATCAATTCGCTTGAATTTCTGGAACAGCTTATCAACTTCCTCTGAAGGAATACCAATTCCCTGATCTTCTACAATGATTGATGCCTTCCCCTGATCAGCACAGAGTCTCACAGTGATATCCCCACCCTGCGGTGAAAATTTAATTGCATTATTTAACAGGTTGGTCATGACCTGCGTGAGTCGTTCCCTGTCACCTTTAATCATGCTGTTTTCCATCTCATCTCTGATAACCAGCGCATGAGACGATGGTATATTTACTTTTTCAAGCACTTCCATGACAAGCTCATTCATTTTAATTTCTTCCATATGATAATCCTGCTTCCCGGACTCCATCCGCTGAAGGTCCAGGAAATCATTAATCAGATTAGTCAGCCTTTTTGCTTCCTTATGAATGGTCTCAATATAACGCTTTTGCTTTTCAGGCTTCATTTCTTTTGTTAACAGAAGCTCTGCAAACCCAAGTACACTCGAAAGCGGTGTTCTCAGCTCATGACTGACTGTACTCACAAGCTCTGACTTCATTTTATCGACTTCATAATCTTTTGTAATATCACGATGTACAAAGATCGTTCCGGTCCACTGTCTATCCCGGTATACAGACATGCCATATACATCGAATACCTTTAATGAATCATCTTCAGTTTTGAGCGTATACCTGATCGAGCGCGTGCCTTCAAATGCTGACTCAATTGCAGCTTCAAAGAACGCGCGCATCTCCTCTTCTTCATTCACACGTGAAATCATTCTTACGAGCCACTCATCGCATACAATCTTTTCATCTTTGGATGGTTCGACTTCAAACAGCCTGCATAACGCTTGATTATGCTGAACCAGCCATCTTTCAGGATTTACAAGCTGCAGCCCTTCAGTCATATTATCAAGCATATCCTGCGTTAATTCTTTGGAGTATTTAATCTCATCAAACGCAAGTAGCCTTTCAAATGCGATCGACATACGCTGAACAAGCCCCTCGATTTCCTCGCATTCATTTTCTTCAAAAGGCCTGCCAAACCGGTTTGCTCTGAAGATCCCGATCAGTTCTCCTGAAGCGCCGGTAATTTCAGCTGTCAGGTCATAAACGAAGCTTTTAGCAGAGTCCAGGCTGTCCTCTTCAGGTCTCGCCAGCCTTTTACGCACCCTCAAGCCACTTTCATCCTGACGAAGTGGTGCATTAAGGATCTGATGTATTTTTTCAGTTGATACGTTCATTGCTGAGTAGGCAGAGCGGTCTGCCATATACATCATCATCTGGTCAAATGCATATAGTCTGTTCATATACTGAATCATCTCATCAAGGAACTTATAGCGGTTTGAAGTACTTGATAATACACGGTTCAGATCATTAAAAAGCTCTAGCCGCCCTTTTGTTTCCTGCGTCTCAAGAAGGGTTGCAGCCAGCTGATCCTGCTGCTCATGCATTGCTTCCTGCTGAGCCATCAGCTCTTCATTTTGAGCATGAAGCTCCTCTTCATTAAGCTGGAGAAAAGCTGTCATATCGATAAAGCTGGAGGTAAGTACACCGAGTTCATCATTACGGTCAGACTTTTCAATATCCGGCTTCCTGCCTTCCTGAATATCAGTGGCAGCCATGTGTAATTTCTCAATCGGCCTGATCATAGACGCAATTAATCTCCACAGGATGACAATCATGACTAACATCAGAATGCCTGTAATCAATAGTGACAGCAGAAATGACGAGAACATACTTTCAATTGATTGTGTAGACACTACATCCAGGCGCTCCTCAGACTCTCTTTCTACTTCTTTTGTGTAACTGACAAAATCATTTACAGAAATATTTAATCCTGACTGAGAAAACTCACGCAGCCCCTCAAAATCACCAGCGTCCGCAAATGCAATCGCAGTTGGAAGACTGTTAGTTACATAGTCATCCATAAACCGGGTTAAATCACTGATCAGCAGCTCCTCCTGTCCCGTTAATTCCATACTGCTGTAACGGTCAATAGCCGACTGATATCTGTTCAGGGCTTCAGTCAGGCGTTCACGCTCAAGTGCAGATTGAAATGCATAAACGCCACGAGCTCTGAAAAATACGTCATTTAATGCATCCGATAATTCAGATGCTGCTTCCTGTTTTTCATAAATTGCCTGCTGTTCATCAAGCAACTCTTCCTGTTGCTGATAGATAAAGAACCCGGCAATAATAAAGCTGATCATGACAGTAATGAAAGCACCGATTGCAATCAGTAGGTATTTACTTCTCAGCGTTTTCATTGTTTAACTGTGACCCTTAATCATCGTCTCGACAAAATCACTCAGCTCAACTGGACTGAAAGGCTTCGCCATAAAATGATCAGCCCCTGCAGCTTTCAGCGCTTCCTGATCTTCCTTTTGCGTCTTAGCAGTCAGCATAAGAATCTGCAGGTCATCTTTAATATCCTGGTTTAACTGTTCAAGTACCTCACGCCCTGAGAGGCCAGGCATCATGTAATCGAGAATAACAAATTTATATTCTCCGCTGGCTAGCTTCTGATACGCTTCATTTCCGTCCACTGCAGTATCTATTTCAATATCAAGATCTTCAAGCGTATCCTCTATCAGCATTCTCAGAATTTCTTCATCGTCTGCAATTAATAATTTGTTCAACTGATTACCTCCTCTTTAGTTTGCCTGTCCCGCTTCATAATGCTGTTAATGCGGACCAGTTGATGAATGCTCGATGTACCGGCAAGTTCGGCAGCTTCTCTCACAACCTCAAACTCATAGCCATCCAGATTCATTCTTTCATAGTCATCATTCAGCATTAACACGTCGTTTCCTTTACTTTTCTGCTGTATTCTTGCTGCCAGGTTGACGGTTTTTCCGAAATAGTCCAGAAGATCATTGGCATTTACTGCTATGACCGGTCCCGTTGTCAGGCCCAGCTTGATCGTCAGCTGCATATGCTGATCGCGGTTAAACTGATCCAGCCCTTCCTGAATGTCAAAGGCTGCTGAACACGCATCTTCTTCCCGGTAAAATACCGCCATAACCGCATCCCCTATTGTCTTCACGACAGTCCCGTTATGGACTTTTATATGTGATTTTAAGTATCTGAAATGTTCACTTACCTGGTAATAAGCCTTTGCATCCCCCTCTTTTTCATATAAAGCTGTAGAAGCTTTTAAATCACTGAAGAGGACTGTCATAGACTGAACACCAATCTGCTGATCCGGCGATAGAACTTCTGAAGAGAACAAGTCTCTGTATAATTGAAGAGATGTTATCTCCGCAGCCGTTACCGCCTGTTCATTCCAATCTGTCGTTTCATAGACAGCAATAATTTCCTCACTGGATTGATTAAAGATCGCCAGTTCCCCTCCTGAGGATTTGACAGAGGCTATTGGACTGCTCCATCTTTCTCCATCAAAACGGTATGTCTGACTTTCTGCAGATATATCCTGCGCCATGACGGCATTATGCTTTAACAGTCTGACTCTTGTGCTTCCTTCAGCAGGAGGATACTGCATTTTCACCTGCTCGCCTGGTGCGATCCGCCTCTGAGCCAGGACATGTGGCGATTTAGCAGGCCCGGTCAGGCAAAACGTTTGATCTGATGCTTTCCTTACAGAGGGGTGAACAGAAAATTGCATTTCAATATATTGATTAAAGCTCATTTCATAATTAATCCCGCAAAGGTCGCAGTGTACCTGATCTTTTATTTCCTTCATAGAAGAGACTGTCGATTTGGATACGCGGCAGTTCGGACACATTAAGTGCCATTCCTGTTGCAGCAGCCCTACTTTTACTGCATGAAGAAACAGCTCAAGTATTTCTTTGCGTGAAAACTGCCACTTGTCAGCCAGTACATAAGGGCGCATGTGTAGTATTTCATCATCACCTGCCGATTGAAGATGATGGCACAGCTGTGCAGTCTGATCAGCTTGAGAATGTATCATTGACAGCTGAGCTGACAACCCTTTCAGACGTTCCTGATCAATTGACGGTGCTGACTTTACAGGCAAAACTTCATAATTGCTACGCTCATTTGATTCGAGATATTTATCAAGATATTTCATAATTTCTTTAATCGATTTGAGACCGGCAAGCGGAATTGCAGCATGACCAAGTATATTTGCAGGCGTAAATCTTGCTGTCCCTGTCACGATTGTCCCGAAAGTGCCGTCAGCAAGCGGGGTCTCTGAATCCTGCATTGCAACCTCCCATAACAGGAGTTTGATTGGTCCACTTTCATAACGCCGTTCTACAGAATAGACCTCTTCTTTCACCCATTCAAAAGGATGTTCTCTCCATTTCAGAGGCACGATTCCCATCGCTTTTGCATGGGCATACCGGAACAGCTTCTGATCTTTAAATGCAGGATCTGAAAAATCTACTGGAAATAGACCCGATACACGATTCAGATGTTCAGTGTCAGCTAAAAGCTCCCATGCCTTCTGCCTTGGTACCGGGTACTCTCTTTTGAAAACATACAGTTTTTCTTTCATGTCATCCCTCGCTTATATTTGATCAGCGTACTGTTTTTTGATGTCTTGAATGGCTGACAGATTGTCAAAAAACGCATCAACCAGTGCAGGATCAAAGTGCTTTCCTTTTTCAGACCGGATCAACTCCAAGATCCTGTTTGTCGGCCATGCCGATTTGTACGGTCTTTCAGAACCTAATGCATCAAAAACATCAGCAATCGCAACGATTCTGCCATAGAGATGAATGCTCTCTCCGCTGCGGCCTGCAGGATAACCTGATCCATCCCATTTTTCATGGTGATCCCTTGCAATTAATGCAGCAGCCTGAAGGATTTTTCTTTTGGATTTCTTAAATATGTTGTAGCCTGTTTCAGCATGTTCTTTCATTATTTTAAATTCTATATCGGTTAATTTACCTGGTTTATTTAGAATGGCATCTGGGGTGGCTACTTTTCCAATATCATGCATTGGACTAGCAAGCTCAATCAGACGCGATTCCTCTTCTGAGAGCCCGCTTCCTTTTGCAATCAGATATGAATAGGCTGCAACCCGTTTAACGTGTTGACCGGTTTCCCGGGAACGGCTTTCACCAATATTCCCCATTGTCAGGATCATTTCTTTCTGGGATTCGATCAGCTCAGAGTATAATATTGCTTTTTCCATTGACTGACCTGTATAAGTAGCGGCGAGGGATAAATAAGTTTTGTCTTTTTCAGTGAAACAGGAAGGAGAACTTTGCTTATTGACTGCCTGATAAACCCCGACAATGTCCTGTTCTGCATTGCGGATGGGAATACACAAAACCGAATATGTCCGGTACCCCGTTTTCAGATCAACAGCAGGATTAAACCGTTTATCTGTATATGCATCTTTAATCGAAATCGATTCACCTGAATGATAAGCTGCACCTACAAGACCTGAATCAATCGGAATTTCAATTCTGTCAATTCCATGCGCAATCTTTGTCCACAATTTCCCCTCTGAATGATCTGCAATCCAAAGCGTACAGCGGTCTGCAAGTGTCAGGCTTTTCCCCATTTCAGCCATTAATAAATGGAGCTGATCCAGATCATTTTCATGCGCGAGTTTTGAAGCAAATTCAAAAATAATTTTCAGCAGTTCTTCTGCAGGGAGGTCAATTGACGACTCATAATTTTTTTTCATACCCGCTGTCCCCTTTTAACGATTTATCATTTTCTTTCTATATTCTATGATATATTAATTATATCAAACGTAAGAATAGAACTAAAGAACTATAAGGGGTGAAAAATGACGCCATTTTCTTATTTATTTCTTTCCCATCTCATTGGGGACTATTTATTTCAGACAAGCTGGATGGCCGGACGTAAAAAAAATAGCTGGCCAGCCCTGATTACACACTGCTCTGTGTATACAGTAACCGTTGCAATGATTGCATTTTTTGCATTCGGTGGTCTGTCGTTCATTGCTATTCTGTTCGTCTTCTTCACACATGTTCTCATTGATAAACAATTTATTGTACAATGGTGGGTCGAACATATCATGAGCCCGCCACCGAGTGAAAAAAAATGGCTGACAATAGTGGTAGACCAAATCTTTCATTTAATTGTGCTGGCCATTGCTTTATTGATCTGATTTAAAAAAACGCTTCATTGTCCAGAGGACAATAAGCGTTATTTTATGATTGACAAATATTTATGCTGGAACTCCTCTGCCGGTATCGCCTGACTGTAATGATAGCCCTGAACAACCTCTCCGCCAGTCTGCTGATACAGCTCAAGCGTTTCTCTGGATTCAATCCCTTCAGCTACCGGGACGGCACCAAGAGTTTCAGCCATTTGTACAAGTGACTGAACAACTTTAAGTGCTCTGTTATTTAAAGCCATCTTTTTGATAAATGACTGGTCAATTTTAAGAAAATCCACATCCACTTCAACTAAATGAGCCATTGTATTGAACCCGGTGCCAAAGTCATCAACAGATATTTTGATTCCAATATCCTGAAGCATGCTGACCTGGGAAACCCATATATCAAGCTCTGTATTCATTCTTTCTGTCAGTTCAAGCGTGATAAAAGCAGGATCAACCTGATAACTATGCGTTAAATGAGCCGTCTCAGTCACAAGTGAACCATGAACAAAATGATTGCCCGAAATATTTAAAGCAATATTAGTCAGCTTCTCTCCCCGCTCCTGCCATTCTGATTGCTGCCTGAACAGGCGGCCAAGTGTCCATCTCTCAATATCAATAATCTGCCCTGAATATTCCGCCTGAGGAATAAAGCTATCGGGATATAACACACCTCTGTCCGGATGATGCCATCTGATCAGTGCTTCAGCTCCAAATAATTCGCCGGTTTTTACATTGATCTGCGGCTGATAATAAAGCTTGAACTCATCTGCCCTCATGGCTCTTTTGACTTCGTCACTGAATGACAGCTTTAATGCAGAGACTGAAGCAGGTGAATTTGCACCCCTTTTTCCATCAGGAGAAAACGGTGTATTTTTATTTGCCTTCACTACAGTATCTCTTGGAGAGAAATAAGCGATATTCAATTGTAACACCCCTTAAGCAACCGAAATATTTATATTCATTATAACGCACCACATGAATATTTCATACTATTTTTTCAGAATTTTATAATAATAGAAAACAGGACTTTATTCTCAATACTTCAATCAGCCGTATTTCTTCTGATGCTCTTTTTTCATTGCCAGATATTCTTCATCCTCACGAACCTGAATCCACTTTTTTTCAAAGATTGAAGCAGACTCCGCCTTCTCCTCATCAATGTCCCGATCATTGATTTCACCGCTTTTATCGTACTTTTTCCCACCCTTATAATTTGCATATCGTCTTGAACGCGTATAGCCCATCTGCAGGAATTTGCGTGCCATGTCCATTCCGACAAAGTCTTCTTTTTCTTTATAATCTAAATACATTTCATAGATTTTCTCAGAGGATTCCTTTGCAATGTCAGGTGTTTTAAACCGCCAGTGAGGTAAAATCTCTCCCTTATATGGTTCTACAAGAAGAACGCCCTGTTCACCGCGGCCAACTCTGTATTGTTCAGGCTGCTCTCTGAAGTTAATGTTGTCAAAATCAAGATCATAATCAAATGCCATGTTTATCAGCCTCCTTTGTACACCATACCCGACTGACGGATCTGATAACGGAAATTCTCATAAGAAAAAGAAGCACCTGAACAGTACTTCTCCATCACTAAAATGATTTAACTGATGATTTCTTTTGTGTAAGACCTGTTCAGAACAGCAAGACACAGGATAGCCCCTGTCAAACTAATTACACCTGATCCTATAAAGAAATAAAAGAACAGATTGCCACCTGCTGTTGGTGAACCAGCGAGTGTACTGCCGGCAATGATGAAAACAGCTGCTGATAACCCAAGACCCATCATCCATTTCTTCAGATCATGCTGTACGATTCGATAAGTAATTAAGAGAGCGATATATAACGCACTGATGATCATCATGAATGGGAGAAACGGGTGGAATTTTGCAGCGTAGACAAAGTGGTCAAGCTGTGAAATTTGTCTGACATTCAGGATTTCTCCATGAATCATATGGGAAACAGGTGTTGAATAAGCCCATTCAAAAGAACGGTCGCGGATCGCACTGCCCTCATACCACGTGCCTGCTGTTGCAATGACAAGTAATGTAATGGCTATGCTCAATTGCACTGAGAACCATTTCAAGTTCATCTCTCCTCTCGTAAATATCCTTACCTTGTGTTGTATATGTTACTTATAACAGTAACATATATTTCCTCCTCCTTTCACAGTAAACAGACATTTTTTCCAAATGAAAAAAGACGGAAAACCCAATTGGATTTTCCGCCTTTGACTCTATCAAATTATTCATCAATACCGCGATTCATCTCATGGATTTCATAATAAATATCCATATCTGATGTAACTTTCAGCTGTTTATCCTCTGTTAACGGGAATACTCTGCACGTAAAAGCAGCTTCACCGTCATTGATAAAGATCTCAGCGATACTATGGTCAACGATGATATCCAGGTTAAATAGATTCTCTGTAAGTGTTACTTCTCTCGTTGCCCCATACTGCGGTTCAGTCACATGTACCATTCCAGAACGATCAGTGATCACTTTTTTAGCAGCCCGATCATACGTGATTGTAAACTTTTCATTTTCAGAGACAAACATTTCAAGCTGCAAGTCAGTTGCCTGCTCAATTTTAAGCTTTGCTCTCCAGGCTTTAAAGCCTGCAAGATCAATACCGGCTGAACCGGACGACAACTCCCCTTCAGCAACAGATGATCCTTTTAAAAGCTCTAGAGCTTCAGCTGGACGCTGCAGAAGACGGTTGCCTTTCCGCACTAATTCACGCGGCAGTGTCAGGCAGTGTGCCCACTTATTTTTGTCAGTCGGAAATTCTACTTCCCCGACACCTGCCCAGCCGTATAACAGACGCTTTCCATCTGCATCGAAGCTTTGCGGCGCATAGAAATCAAAACCCTTATCAAGCTCATGATATTCATCCACCCGGAACGATAAACCTTCTATACTAAGCGTCCCGGCTGCATAGATGGTATTGAAGACGTTATGGTAGTTCTCTCCCTCAGGCTCAATTCCCTGCGGTGAAAAGATCAGAAAGTCTTTTCCATCGACTTCAAAGTAATCCGGACATTCCCACATATAACCTGCAAGGTCAATATCAACTGTAAGCTCACCAAGGAAAGTCCAGTTCAGCGCGTCAGGGGAGCGGTAGACGATAATAGCGCCGGTCTGATCATCCCGCTGTGCACCTAGCAGCATATAATACTGCCCGTTTTTTTCAAATACCTTCGGATCCCTTACATGACCTGTATAACCCTTAGGCACACTTTTAATTAACGGATTGTGCTCATACTTCCGGATCTCGCCGTTCTCATTCATGATCGCCAGACACTGATGAGCATCTCTTGCTTCTGCACCATACTTCACATTACCCGTATAGTATAAATACAGTTCGTCACCTACCTGAAGAGAGGCGCCGGAATACGCGCCATGTGATTCATAATCCTCTACAGGTGTAATTGCAGTGTCGTGCCTGTCAAAATGGGCAAGATCCTTTGAAGATACGTGTGCCCAGTGCTTCATTCCGTGATAAGCCCCGTAAGGATACCACTGATAAAATACGTGGTATTTCCCTTTAAACCAGGCAAGGCCATTCGGGTCATTTAATAATCCATATTGAGGGTGAATGTGAAAGGACGGCTTCCACTCATCTTGAGCTGACTGCGCTTTTAACGCTTCAAGCTCTCCATCTTCAGCATCTAAAATTGTTCTATATTTCGGTTCAAAATAGCGGGTCATACTGGTCCTCCTCTTAGACGTCAAAGCTTGGGTTTTTCACCTTTCCATATGCAGCTGTAAATACTGCACCTAATGCAAGTGCTGCTACATTGGCAATTACATAATGAAGGTGGCCTCCGCCAGTAGTTGAAATAATCGCAATCCCCGGTACTGCTGTTGCACCGAAACCGAGTGCGTTAATATTCAGGAAGAATACATAAGCACCGGCAATCGCACTTGCAAGACAGCCTGCAATCAGCGGGAATTTATAGCGTACGTTAATCCCGAACAATGCGGGCTCTGAAATTCCGAATAAAATTGATCCAAATGAAGAAATACCAATCTGACGTGCTTTCTTATCGTGCCAGCGCAGGTAAAGGTAACCAAGCACTGCACCACCCTGTCCCATCAGTGCGACAGACATCAGCGGCATAATAAAGTTCAAGCCTGTATCTGCGATCAGCTGCGCTTCCACTGCACCAATGACGTGGTGCAGACCAGTAATTACGACAACCTGCTGGATACCCGCAAATATAACAAACCCAACAACGCCAAGGTTTTCAGTTCCCCACAGCAGGCTTGATGTTAATCCTTCTGCAAGTAAACGGCCGATCGGTCCAACGATAATAAATAACAATAAACCTGATAATGTAACAGTTAAAAACGGTACCAGGAATAACTTAATCATGTCAGGAACAACACGAGTGAAGAAGTTATCCAGCTTCGCTACAACAAGTCCCATCAACAGGGCAACAATAATTCCTCCCTGGAATCCAACAAGCTCAATATTTAAGCCTAAGATGTTGATCATTTCAGCATCAACAGCACCACTCGCCACATCAAAGGCATTTCCAAGGTCCGGATGAAGCATAATTGCTCCAATCACAAGTCCTAAAACAGGGTTACCCCCAAACCTCTTTGTGGCAGACCACACAACGAGTAACGGCAGAATCGTAAAGATCCCTGTCGACATCACCTGAATAAATCGGTTAAGCCCTGTAATTGAAGGATACATCTCAACAACAGACTGTTCTCCAAACACACCCGGCTGGCTGAGCAGCCCTGTAATCCCCATTAATAATGCAGCTGCTAACAGCCCGGGGATAATCTGAACAAATACATCTGATAACGCTTTAATCCCACGCTGAAAAGCATTTTGCTTTTTAGCGGATGCGCCTTTTACATCACTGAGTGACATATCATCCATTCCGGCCTGCTGCTGGAATACTTTATAAACATCGTTTACTGTACCAGCCCCAAAAATAATCTGAAGCTGATCTCCGGCAATGAATGCCCCTTTAACAAATTCAAGCTGTTCTATATCTTTGATTGAAATTTTGTCCTGATCATCTGTAACAATCCGTAGTCGCGTCGCACAATGTGCAGCTCCCTGGATATTTTCTTTGCCGCCTATGAGACGAATGACTTCTTTGACGGTTGGTTCATATTTCTGAAGCTTTCCACTCATGAAGTTTCTCCTTTCGACAGAGCCGGTTTTATGTAAAAATCGTGGAACCGGTTCCATTTTCAGTCTTTTTATAAGAACCGATTGTTGTGGAACCGGTTCTATAATTTGAGTTTAAAACAGAATATCTAAAAATGCAAGACTTTTTGTAAGCGCTATTTTTTCCCTTTTACACTTTCACCTTTTCGGATTGTAAAATGCGGCCTTTGAAGCTGATCCACTTCATCTGACTGCATCAGGTTAACAATCGTTGCAGCTGCCATCCTGCCGGTTTCCAGATAGTCAAACTCTACTGTCACTAGCGATGGATGAATCATTTTCGATACTGTATATCCACCGAACCCGCTGATTGATAGATCTTCAGGAATACGATATCCCTTTTCCCTGATGACCCTCATTGCACCTAAAGCAATCGTGTCTGTTGCGCAAATGATGGCAGACGCCTGTGAATTCCGCAGACATTTTTCTGCTGCAAGCATAGCACTGTCAAAATCAAAGCCGCTTTTAAAAAATTGGATTGGCTCCGCACCATTTTCCGTGCAGCCATCTTCAATTCCTTTTCTTCTGCGCTGACCGACAGCAATATCCGTTTCGTCTACACCGATATATGAAATGTTTTTATGCCCGGCTAGAGCCATGTATTCCCCCATTTTATAACCCGCCTGATAATCATCAAAAACAATGCAGTGCGTGCGGTCTGTCTCCTGACCGATCACAAGCAGCGGTACAGTCAGCGTTTCAATCAGCTCAAAATGTGCAGGTGTCAGCTCAGTTGCAAACAGGATCATTCCGTCTACCTTTTGACGCTGAAGGTTCTGCAGGCTTTCAATTTCTCTTTCAATGCTGTGGCTGGTGTTGCTGATTAATGTCGTATAACCACGCTCCCGCAGTTCTTCGTCCATTCTGATTAGAATTTTGGACGTGACGAACGAGTCTAAAGCAGGTGCAACTACGCCTACAAATCCGGTTTTTTTGGACTTCAGACTTCTGGCGAATGAATTCGGCTCATAGTTATGTTCTTCTATGATGCGCCTGATTTTATCGCTCGTTTTCTGACTGATCCGGCCCCCGTTTAAATAACGGGAAACCGTGCTTTTTGCAACGCCCGCTTCTTTTGCAATTTCATTGATCGTGACTTTCATAGAATCCTCTCCGTATCGTGTCTTTGGATTAAGCATAACGGAAAACGGTGATTTAGGTAAGTGGGTCTGGACGGAGCTATACTTCATAGAGGACCTCACTGTGGTCTGGGTATGGTGGGTATGGTTAATTGGATCATGGCGGCGGGTAATTGATACACCTCATGCTTTTTTCGAATGACCTCTCACCAGAATTGAATCACAGCCGCTTTCCATACCGGTTAATTGGATCAGGTGTACCAGTAATTGAATCACCACTCTGATTAATTGCGACACCTCCACATTTATTTGAACGCTCTGGCTCAGAACACTAAAAAGAAGACGACACAAAGTGCCATCTTCCATCCCCGCTGCTATCCATTAATCTCTCCACACGCAACCCTTGCACCCGAATTCCCGGCAGGATCTGTCTGATAATCATCCGGACCTTCGTGAATCACAATTGCACTGCCATCTTCATCAAGCAGTGAAAACTCACTGTCTTTTTCAAGCGTCAGTTCTTTTACCATTAGTTCAAGGTCAATGCTTCCATCCGATTCGACTTTAAGATTTGGCAGATCACCTGCGTGATAACCTTTTGGGTTGTTAAATCCATGCTGTTTTCCTGCTGGATTAAAGTGGCCGCCTGCAGATTCAAATTCAGGTGGTGTACATACACCGGTTTCATGAATATGGACTGCTTTCTCTCCCGGTTCGAGTCCTTTGACAGAGAGCTGAATCAATACGCCCTCCTTCTCTTCCTTGAGTACTGCTGTCCCAATATTTTTACCATCACTGTCTACCATTTTTGCTTCGATTGCCGGAACTGCAGTAACAGGAACTGTACTTTCCTGAAGCATCTGACATCCGCCGAGTGCAGCTGCAAAAAAACTGATGACAAGACCAATCGTGTACATTTTCATCAAAAAGGACCTCCTATTCTTAATGAATAGGCTGTCCCATTTTCACCAAAATTAAACTATCTTCTTGCCATAGACATGAGTGTAAAACCGATATTAGCCGGACGTTCCGCCAGCCGCTTCATAAAATAAGTGTACCAGTCTTTCCCAAACGGAACGTACACAACCATATTCCAGCCTTCTTCAGCGAGTTCTTTTTGCTTTTCTTCTCTCATGCCCTGCAGCATCTGGAACTCAAATTGATCTTTCGGAATATCATGCTCTTTTACAAGATCCTTTACGAAATCGATCATATCATTATCGTGCGTTGCTACCTGCGTGTAGTTTCCTTTCAGCAGATGCTTTTTAACAAGCTTCTTATAGTTCTCATCCACGTAGGATTTATTGTTAATATCCACGTCACGGGACTCGATATAGGCTCCTTTAACAAATCGGATCGCCGGTGAGAAGCGGTCCAACCTTTCAACATCCGTTTCTGTTCTGAAAAGGTTCGCCTGCAGTGCAATGCCTACGTTATCGTGCTTTTCCTTCAGCGTTTCAAAAACGGAAATAATGTCTTCACAGTTTTTGTATTCTTCCATATTAATCGTGACAAATACATCATATTTTTTTGCTTCTGTTAAAATTTCATTCATATTACCCACAGCTGTGTCTTTACTCACTTCAAGCCCTACACTGAAAAGCTTCAGTGAGATCTGTGCATTCAGCTGCTCATCTCTGATCGCATGAATCGCTTTGAAGCAGTTGTCGACATATTTCCGTGTATCCTCTTCTGTCTTTACAAATTCACCAAGACAGTCAATCGTTGCGCCAATACCATTACTGTTAAGCTTTTTAACCTGTTTAACCATATCAGCGGTTTTTTCACCACCGACAAAATGTGAGCCGCCGAGATCCATCCCGACTTTCCTTGAAATATCTATGAATAGCTGATTGTAAGCAAGCGTCGTAAAAAATTGATTCAATGCAGTTACAATGATCATGATATAGCCTCCTTTATTCAGTAAGTCCTTTCTTAATTCCCTAATTACTTCTATAAAAACTATCAGGTGTGAAATTTTCCTTTAAAGGCACTGCGTGATAAAATAGGGATTGGACTAAACATTAAAGGAGTGCTTAACGATGGCAAAGACAGGTTATATTGATTTAACGAATGGACATAAACTTTCTTTTGAACTTTATCCGGAAGAAGCACCGGGCACAGTTGAAAACTTCGAAAAGCTTGCAAACGAAGGATTTTACGATGGTCTTAACTTCCACCGCGTGATTCCAGGTTTCGTAAGTCAGGGCGGATGCCCGAATAAAAACGGTACTGGCGGCCCCGGTTACACAATCAAATGTGAAACTGAAGGCAATCCGCACCGTCACCAGCCGGGTTCTCTATCAATGGCACACGCTGGTAAAGATACTGGTGGCAGCCAGTTCTTCATCGTACATGAAGCACAGCCTCATTTAGATGGCGTGCACACAGTGTTCGGTAAAGTGACTGAAGGTCTTGAGCATGCACAAGGTATGGAACAAGGCGCTGGCATTAACGAAATTCGTGTAAACGGCTAATCAATCAAAGCAAAACCGCTCCGGGATCCCGGAGCGGTTTTTTTAACGAATTTTCGAAAGAAGTCTCCCTCTTCAAGCGTGTGAAGGGCGTAGCCCAACGGTAAGGGGGAGATGAATTTCGGTTGGATAATAGCCAGAATTTTCTGTCTTTTATGTTAATATGGTATAATCAGTCTTATAACGTATAAGGGCTGATATAATAATGAATTTAGATAGTAATAATCATTCAGTGTTCTTAATGTATTATCATTTGGTATTGGTTGTGAAATATAGAAGGAAAGTCATTGATGACAACATTTCAGATTATTCAAAAGAAAAGTTTATATCCTTGGGTAAGAAATACAACATCACTTTGGTGGAATGGAATCACGATGTTGACCACGTTCATATTTTGTTCAAAGCTCATCCTAATACTGAACTATCAAAGTTCATCAATGCATACAAAAGTGCCAGTTCAAGGCTGATCAAAAAAGAATTTCCTTTTGTACGAAAGAAACTATGGAAAGAAATGTTTTGGTCAAGGAGTTTTTGTTTGTTGACCACTGGTGGTTCGCCTATTGAGGTAGTTAAAAAATATATCGAAAATCAAGGGATAAAGTGAGGTGATTCGATATGGCTAAACAAAACAAAGCGTATAAATTTCGTTTGTACCCAACAGAGGAACAGTCTTTGATTATCCGTAAAACATTTGGTTGTGTTCGTTTTGTCTACAACAAAATGTTAGCTGAACGAAAAGAAACCTATGAAAACCTAAAAGATGATAAAGAAGCATTGAAATCAGTAAAACACCCCACCCCTGCCAAGTACAAAAAGGAGTATGAATGGCTAAAGGAAGTAGACTCACTAGCGTTGGCGAACGCACAATTAAATTTAGATAAGGCATATAAAGCCTTCTTCAAAGGGAATGCCAAGTTTCCGAAATTCAAACAAAAGCGACATAAACAAAGCTACACAACCAATGTCGTAAACGGTAATATCGAGCTGTTGGATGGTCATATCAAGTTACCTAAACTTAAAAATGTCAAAATCAAACAACATCGAGCAATTCCTTCGGAATATATTATTAAATCTTGCACCCTATCTATGACTGCATCGGGGAAATATTATGTTTCTATTTTGACAGAGTACGAAAAGGAGATCGAAGCCAAAGACATTCAAAATGTGGTTGGATTAGATTTTACGATGCATGGATTGTTTGTTGACAGTGAGGGTGAGAAAGCCAATTACCCTAAATTCTATCGACAAATGCTTGAAAAACTAGCCAAAGAGCAACGCAAACTTTCTCGCAAAAAGAAAGGTTCTTCGAAATGGAATAAACAACGCATCAGGGTTGCCAAAATTCAAGAAAAAGTCGCCAATCAACGCAAGAATTTTCTCCACCACAAGTCTAAAGAATTGGTGACTACCTATGATGCCGTCATCATTGAAAACCTAGACATGAAAGGGATGTCACAATCACTAAAATTCGGCAAAAGTGTAGCTGACAATGGTTGGGGGATGTTCATCTCCTTCTTACAATACAAGCTAAAAGAACAAGGAAAACAACTGATCAAAATAGATAAATGGTTCCCTTCTACAAAAACTTGTTCGAATTGTGGCAATACCCGACCAATGCCTATGAACATTCGAACGTACGCTTGTTCGTGTGGTCTAAATCTCGACAGAGATGTCAATTCAGCACTCAATATAAAAAAACAAGGCATTCTCTTATTAGCTAGTGTCTAAATAATAAGAGATACAAACTCTTGGAACAAGAGGGTTAGCTCGGTCATTTTTCGTTGGCTAATAAAAGCAACGATAAGTCGAGAAGCCCCCACTTCAAGCGACCCGTAGGGGTGGTAAGTGGTGGGAGTAGTTCACTCTGTGTCTGTCCACCAATACACTAATATCATAAAGAGAATCATTAAAACACCTGCAACAATATAAAACCAGTCAGGCACATAACTTCCACCGAAAAAGCTGAATAACAAATGATCCCCTCCTCAAATAAAAGCGTAAGGCGCGGAACGAAAAAGGGCGATCTTTCCCTTTATCGCTGTGTGGCTTATGTCCCGAAGAGCTAGCGCCTGAAGCTGGATAACTTAATCGACCTGTAAATGAACCACCCCATGGAAACGAAAAGCAAAGTCAGAAAAACAGGCATGACTCCTGCTGTCAGGTTTGCATTTCCTCCAGTGCCGATCAAAGTCAATTCATATGTAATATAAGCAAATAATAACACGCAGAGGTTCTTGATGACATTCATCATTAATACACCGTTCAGATACTGCTTTTCAGCGTTTTCTTCTGTGATCTTCCCCAAGTAGTTATAGGTGTGAGGCACCCTTTCAAGCGCAGTTAAACCTCCCCACATGACAAAACCGATTACCGGCAGCATGATTGCACTCCATTTACCGCCATAGCCATCCGCTTCACCCGCTGCATTAAAATGGATCGGTATTACATCAGACAGGTCATTCCAGGACAAAGCCAGATAGATAGAGGCTGCAATTAATAAAATCAATGAAATCAGACTGAAAGCTTTTGCCCAAATTGGCTTTTCGACTTCAATCACAGGCCTGTTAGTGTGAAACAAGTTAATCCCCCCTCTTTAAATCCTCTTACTCTATTATACGATTATGCTTAAAGAACGTTCCCATTTGCTTTAAAATGAAAGATTTTAATCTCAAATCCTTCGATTCCCGATATTTTTATGAATGAATATTCAGCGTTTTTTTCTTTTTTATCGACATTTTCCCAAAAAATAAAGGTTATTTTATGTAAATTCAGATCGATATAGACATTATATTTTAAAAATAATGGATTTAATTACATAAAAACTATACATTTTGGTCACTTAATCTATTTAAAATACCCTCAGCATGTATCAGAATACGAGAAAATTTTCCCGATAAACAACATCGGATTTCTCTGATAGGATGAAATTGTTCACAAAATATTACGAAAAAAAGGAGTCGGGAGAATGAAGAAAAGAAGTATGCTTATGAGTCTATTACTTGCAGCAAGCTTATCAGTTCCTTCAGTTGCAGGCGCTGCACCTGATCAGGAACGCGGTCAGGAAACATTCAGAGTCTATGTAGAAGCAACTGGTCCTTCTGCAATGAACGCAAAGCAGTCTCTGAAAGAAAAGTATGAACCACGCTGGGAACTAAGCGAAAACGGCTTTTCTACTGAAATGAATGAAAAGCAGTTCAACGCACTCCAGAAGAATAAAAATATTAAAGTAACAAAGGTTCAGGAATTACAGCTTGAAACGGATGTTCGTGCAAGCGAGTATGAAACAATGGCTGGGGAGTATCCGACTCAGCAAACACCATGGGGAATTAAAGCGATTTACAATAATCCTAACCAGACAACTACTTCAGGTGGTGCGGGTGTAAATATCGCAGTACTTGATACAGGTGTTTTCACAAGCCACTATGATCTTGTTAACACTGTAGAACAGTGTAAGGATTTCACACAGCCGACGCCGCTTGTAAACGGCGCTTGTAATGATGCAAACGGTCACGGTACACACGTAGCCGGTTCTGCTCTTGCAGATGGCGGTAGCGATAAAGCCGGTATTTACGGCGTTGCTCCGGATTCAGATCTATGGGCTTACAAAGTGTTAGGTGACAATGGATCAGGTTACTCAGATGATATCGCAGCGGCGATCCGTCATGCAGCTGACCAGGCTTCAGCTACAAGAACTAAAACAGTCATCAATATGTCTCTTGGTTCTGCAGGTCAGGATTCACTGATCACAAATGCAGTCAACTATGCTTACAGCAAAGGCGTACTAGTTGTTGCTGCTGCTGGTAACTCAGGTCCAAACCAGGGCTCTATCGGATATCCTGGTGCACTGACAAATGCAATCGCAGTAGCTGCTCTTGAAAATCGTCAGCAAAACGGTACATACCGAGTAGCAGATTTCTCTTCTCGTGGATACGCTGCAACTGATGGTGATTATGTAATCCAGCAGGGTGACGTTGAAATTTCAGCTCCAGGTGCTTCAATTTACTCAACATGGCCTGGTGGCGGTTATAACACAATCAGTGGTACATCAATGGCTACACCGCACGTAGCAGGTCTTGCTGCAAAGGTATGGGCTGCCAACCCTGGTTACTCTCATACGCAACTGCGTACACTCCTTCAAAACCGTGCAGCTGCTAACGATATCCTTGGCGGATACGGCGCTGGTTATGGCGATGATTACGCTTCAGGTTTCGGTTTTGCAAAAGTAAACTAATTGATCTGTACGGAAAACAGGTCAGGCATATAGCGGGTTGCCCCTCGCGTTTGCCAAATTCAGCATAGCAACACTCTAATTCACCCCCTTTACACATATTTTAAAGGCTGTCCAAACGAAGCAGAATCGCTTCATAGGACAGCCCTTTTTTTATTGTTTAAAACAGTTTCCCCTGCTTATAAAGAATCGTTGAAAGCTTCATGACTGAATGGATATAGCAGTTTTCACGTAGAGAATGCGGGTCTCCAAAGTATTTAGGGAGAATGGTTTCCATCGTTCCCTGCATTTTATCGTAAAGCTTTTTGTAGATCTGTTCTTCTGAATAGAATTGTGTTTCTCTTCCCTGCAGCCATTCGAAATAGGAAACAATTACACCGCCGGCATTGGCGAGAATATCCGGAACGATGATCACTCCTTTTTCGTTCAGGTAATTATCTGCTTCAGCCGTTACAGGGGCGTTTGCACCTTCTACGATCACTCTTGCTTTAATGTTTTCTTTGTTTCCGTTATGAACCTGTTCTTCAAGTGCTGCCAGCATTAATACGTCAACGTCCATTGTCAGCACTTCATCCCGATGAAGAATTTCAGCTTTAATGCCGCTTTCGCTCAGCTGATCTTCAGTGTGCGGAAGGTCCCCCTGGTTAGTTTCCGTAAAAGATACAAGCGCCGGGATATTCAGTCCATCTTCATTATAGAGTGTGCAGTTCCGATCGCTTACCGCAATTACTTTATTCTGGAGCTGCTGGCACTGATGAGCTTCCAGCGCAGTAACTGAACCTACATTACCAAACCCCTGCACAGCGACCTTCAAAGGTTTTTCATAAAGGTCCAGTGCTGTTTTAGCATAGGGACTTCCGGTTTTTTCAAGCCATGACTTTTGCTTTTTGATAAAGTCAGACATGAGGTAGCGGAATGTAAAGTATACGCCTTTGCCCGTTGCTTCACGTCTGCCAAGGGAGCCACCGTTAATCACACTTTTACCGGTAAAGCTCCCTCTGTAAGGCTGACCCGGCTTAATATTTTTGTACTCACCCATCATCCAGTCCATTTCACGTTCACCGCTACCCATATCAGGAGCCGGGATATCTTTATCAGGACCTATGACATCCGCAAAGTACTGGACGTATTTTTTAGAAATCAGATTCAATTCCTTTGGAGAAAATTCACGTGGATTAACAACTACTCCACCTTTCCCTCCACCAAATGGAACATCATGAAGTGAATTTTTCAGGGTCATTAGAAAAGCAAGGTTAATTACTTCTTCTTCGTTTACAGATTCATGAAACCTGATCCCACCCTTGTACGGTCCCATCGCATTATTATGCTGAACTCTGAAGGCCGGAATACGGACAATCTCACCCTTTTCCAATACGATTCTGAGAAAAGATTTATGTATTTTGTTTGGAGTGGATAAGACCGCTCCGAGAGATGAGAACGCTTTCTTTCTTGGTCCATTTTGAAGATCAGTTAAAAACATCTTGTCATCCATTAATGCATCAAGCGATTCCTGTACGATTGCTCTTGTCTGGTATTGCATATCCATTCCCCCTTGAAATGTTATGACTCTATTATGACGGTACCTTAAGTTGCATGGTGATGTAAAGTGATGCGAAGGTGAAGGTAGATATTTTGTCCAGCTTCAGCACCTAGACCCTCGAGTCATAAGCCACCCTGAGAAAATGGGGAAGGTCACCCATTTCTCTCAGGTCGTCTTATGCTTGTCGGGTCTGACCAAGGCGCTTACGCTTTTCTTCTTGTCCAGCTTCAGCGCCTAGACCCTCGAGTCATAAGCCACCCTGAGAAAATGGGGAAGGTCACCCATTTCTCTCAGGTCGTCTTATGCTTGTCGGGTCTGACCAAGGCGCCTGCGCTTTTCTATTCACCCTTACCAAAGTTCATTCTTGCATAGCGTCCGCGAATGATTTCGTATACTGCATAGAGAATCAGTCCGAGGGCTGCAAGGCCAAGTAGTACCTGACCATATGCCTGGGAGGCGATTTCTCCGAGTGCACCATCCAGTCCTTTTGATTCGTCAGGGTTCGCAGACATTGCTGTTTGAATGAAGAAGAAGCCTACCATAGATAATACGACTCCGCGGGCAATCAGTCCGATTTTTCCGGATTTACGCGCCAGCTTTTTCTCACTTTCACTCATATCCTTTATGATCAGCTTGCTCATAAACTTCTCTTTATACCCTGTATATATGTTATAGAGACCAAATACAATAACACCTGCACCCAATATACCTACAAGCCACTGTCCGAAAGGCTGTCCAAGAAGCATCGCGGAAATGGTCTGCTCAGAATTCCCTCCTCCACTTCTTGCATTCATCGCAATCTGTATGGCAGACAGTGCAAGTCCGGCATAGATCACCCCACTGACTGCATAAGCGAGTCTTGTCGCAATTCCTTTTGCGTCATTTCCTTTACGCTGTGGATCAAATATGGCACGCACGATTTCCCACAGGACATAGAAGAATAACCCGATGCCAACAATCCAGAGCAGAATCTCTCCAAATGGCAGTGAGGCAACCTGCTGCATGGCACCCGATGTATCAGTCGTCTCCCCGCCCCCAACACCGAGCGCGGCAAGTAAGGCAAGAATACCAACAATTCCGTACACTGCTCCTTTAGACATATAACCAAATCTGCCCATCCGTCGGACCCATGGTTTCACCTCTTCTGAAGCTTCATTTGATTTCATTGTCAACTGACTCATAATGTTCCTCTCCTTCTATTCTTCTATCGTTTGTCCCTGAAGCTGACCAACACCGTTTTTCTTAATAATCGTATCTGACATTCTCAAATGTGAAGCTGCTTCATACAGCATCTGTGAACAATTTGATTGATCTGCCATCTCCTCTGTTTCGAGGTTATAACATTCTCCATTTTCCCGCTCACTGGTGAGGTCCGCTTTATAATAATAACCGTCATAAACAAATGATCCTTCTCTGAATACTGTTAGCCTTGGATCTTCACTCAGCAGAGAATGCCCCATCATATACCCTTTGTCCAATCCCAGTAAGGATAAAATGGTTGGCGCAATATCCACCTGACCGCCAGTCTGTTCTATCACGCTGCCCTCATCCATTCCCGGCAGCTTCATGAATAAAGGAACCTTTCTTCCAAGATTTAAGTAATCAACAGTCGTTTCTGCTTCAGCCATTTCAGCCATATCTCTCCCCGGCTCCTGCAGGCCGCTGTCATGATCACCATAAGCTACGACTAGTGCATCATCCCAGATCCCTTCATCTTTCAGCTTTTCAACCATTGAACCAAATGCCCGATCGACAAAATGAATATTATGATAGTAATTCTGAATAATTTCTTCTTCCAGACTATCAAGCTTCAGTTCTTTTTTATTTTCGGGAAAATCATATGGTGTATGGCTTGTTAATGCCACTAAAAATGCATAAAAAGGATCCTGCATTTCAAGCATGCGGTCGACTGAGGATAAAAAGAAATCTTCATCATTCAATGTCAGACCGATCACATCACCTTCAGGAAAATCCTCAATACTGTAAAAATGATCAAATCCGAAGTTTTCATATACTTCATCGCGGTTCCAGAATGTTCTTTCAAACGCATGAAAAGCCGCAGTTTCATAGCCTGCGGATTCCATCTTTTCAGGCAGTGAATCGTAAGAATGATCGGGATATCTTGTATAAACTGACCCCGCCTTCATTGGATAAAACGAAGTGTTCAGGATAAATTCAGCATCGGATGTTCTTCCCTGATGTGTCTGATGATAAAAGTTAGGAAAATACATGACTTCTTCTTTAAAATCATTTAGAAACGGTGTGATCTCCTGGCCATCAATTTCCTGATCAATCACTGAATGTTGAAATGATTCCAGCTGAATCACAATGACATTAGGCTTACCTTCAACAGGGGTCTCACCTGCTGATCCACGATTACTGTCAAAGAAACGCTGCATTTCGCTTAACTGAGAAGGGTTCAGCGTTTTTTCTTCAATGAATTGATCATCCAGTTCCCTTCCGATATCAAGTATGTGGTGACCAATCATCCCGAGCTTAAAGTAATTCCGCATATTACCTAATGAATCCTGTACGAGCCATTCATCCCGGTCAGCCGCATTCACTGCCAGCGGTGTAAAAAACAGCACAGTTCCTGACACAGCAGCGATTAAAGCCGCCTTCGATCTTCTTTTAGCCGGATAGTCAGAAAACGTTCTTTTTCTGTCCTTCAATAATAAAGCCGCCCATATAAATATATCTGCAAACAGCAGAAAATCTGCCGGATAAATCAAATCCTCAAGACCGCCGCCAACTGCACCCATCTGAGGGATCTGAATGATTAATGCGACGGATAAAAGGTCGGTGAAATAACGGTAGTACCATATATTAGACGCAATCAAAACCGTCATTAGTATACTCAGATAAAATAAAATCCATCTTCTGATACGTGGCGAAATCCACAGAGACCAAAATGAAATAAGTATAATTGCACCAAGACTGACAAAAAATAAATTCACACCAAAGTAAGTTCCTGTAGCAGGTCCTACGATGATCATTTTTACTAATAATACAAGTATAAAAACTAGATAGTCTCCATACATCAGCCATATCTTTTTCAATGTACGACCTCCCTTCTGTGTTATCCTTTACCCTCTGTAAAGTAGTTGTAACCTGCATGAAATATGGAATTTTACAGAAAAAAGCCGCTCAGATCTGAACGGCTTTTTTCATATATTTTATTACGCTAATTTAAACTGCTTCAGCAAATCGTTTAGCTGAACTGCTTCCTCCTTGAGAGAACGCGCACTACGGTTGACTTCCTCCATCGAAGCGCTAGACTGCTGGGAAGTGGCTGATACTTCTTCAATGCCGGCTGCAGATTCTTCTGATACAGAGGCAATGCTTTCAATAGACGAATTCATGACCTGTGTGGACTGAATGACTTCATTTATTGAGCCTGTCACACTTTCAAC
Organism: Jeotgalibacillus malaysiensis; assembly: GCF_044789845.1. NCBI lineage: Bacteria > Bacillati > Bacillota > Bacilli > Caryophanales > Caryophanaceae > Jeotgalibacillus > Jeotgalibacillus malaysiensis. The sequence continues at coordinate 527,364 of NZ_CP085252.1, read as the reverse complement.
CTGATCGGATACACGGCCAATTGTGGATTTTAATTCACCGAATAGCTCGCTGGTATGGGAGATTTTTTCACCTTGGCTTCGGGATGTTTTTTTTCTGGAACCAATGATCCATAAAACCACTGCCTCCAAGCACGCCCGCTACAATCAGTGTAAAACCGGCAATCTGTCCCAAGTAGATCGGTTCACCTAAAAGAAGTGCGGCACCTGTAATTGAAAACAGTAAATTCAAATTGGTAAATACAGCCGATTCACTCGGTCCGATTAATCGAATTGCGTTATTGTAAATCATATGTCCTATACCTGTGGCGATAAAGGCTGAACTGAAAAAGATCATGTAGTGATATGCTTCACCCTGCATTAACGTCTGGTAACCACCCGGCTCTGTCAACAGACTGATTACAGCAAGCATAACCGCCCCAAACACCATCATCCAGCCAGTCAGGACAAACACGTTAAGGTCAGTTGAAATCTTTTTTATCAAAACAAAGCTGATTGCCTGCGTCACTGCAGCCATCAAAATGTACCAGTCACCGGGTGCTACCTGAATATCTCCACTGCTGCCTGCTGCCATGACGAGAAAAACACCTGCAAAGCCGATAATAATCCCAAAAAATTTCAGCAATGTCAGTCTTGCTCTTAGGAATACAACTGCTGCAATGGCAGTCAGAATCGGAATCAGACCGAGAATCAGACCGGTATTAACAGCAGTCGTCCCTTTTAGTCCGACTGATAAAAAATAATGATGGCCAACAATATTAAAAAGGCTGATCAACAGGATAACGCCTATATTTTTTACGCCTGGCATGACCGGCTGCTTTTGCAGTGCGATCACTGAAAGCACAACAGCACCGGCAGTCAGAATGCGCATTGAAGTCATTGCCACCGGGGAAAATTCGTCCACTAACACTTTCAGGGCAACTACATTCAGTCCCCATGCCACCATAATGGACACGAGCCATATATACGCATTGGATTGTGTCACAATTTCACCTGATTTCTTATAATTGATTACGTTTTTGAATTAGTTTTGGTATTAATGTTTTTGAGAGTGCCTCGGCTTCGAGCACACTATTGTAGTGTTCAACAGTCGGGGCAGATGAAAACAACAGCTCGTTCACATCCTGTACCGTCACCCCGGCCGGATCGCGTTCAAGCAATATCAACTTATCCCCCGGCTTTATGTACCCCTCTTTTAATACGCGGAAGTAAAAGCCTGTAAAGCCTGATTCCCTCATCCGGACAATCAGTTCAGGCTTATTGTATCTGGCGGCGATTTTAAAGCAGGGCTGTCTGGGTTCTGTAACCTCAATCACCGCTTCTCCAAATTCAAACCTGTCACCGATATGCGTGTTGCGTTCATGTATCCCTTCAGTGGTAATATTCTCTCCAAAAAGCGCAGCCCCATCATGTATCTCCATCCACCCATCCCAAAACGGGTAATGGTCATGCGGATATAAACAAAGCGCTTTTTCAGTTCCGCCGTGGTGTTCAGGCGTCTGCTCGTCTTCAGCAAGACCTGTATAAGTTAAAAACATTTCTTTTTGGATCGGCTGCTTTAAGAGCGCACTCGGAAATGTTTTTCGTCCAAATGTCAGTTCCTTAATTTTAGCAGTATGGATCGCACGTACATTGTAAGTAGCCATTGCTTCCTCCCCATGTGTAGCAAATATATATAGTATACCCCACTTTTAGATTGAACTGAAAATGAACAGGGTAGAGATAGAGTAAATCAAACATTCAGGAGTGATTAATATGGATACATATCACCTTATTATTAATGGTCAGGAAGCCGGACAGGATCTCGAAACAATTGATGTAATCAACCCGGCAACGACTGAAGCCATTGCAACTGTCCCTAAAGGCGGAACTGAAGAGGCTAAAAAGGCAGTAGATGCAGCACATCATGCATTTAAAGACTGGTCACAACGCAACACGTACGAACGCAGTGCGCTATTAATGAAGTGGGCTGATTTAATCGATGAACATACAGATGAACTGGCCCGCTTAATGACCATTGAACAGGGCAAACCGCTGAAGGAAGCTGCAGGAGAAATCTCGTATGCGAACGGATTTATTAAATGGTTTGCAGAAGAAGGAAAGCGCGTATACGGTGAAACGATTCCATCTTCAAAAGGTGACAGACGACTATTCGTTCATAAGCAGCCTGTCGGCGTTACAGCTGTCATTACGCCATGGAATTTCCCGGCAGCGATGATTACTCGAAAAGTAGCACCGGCACTCGCTACAGGCTGTACTGCTGTAATTAAACCTGCTACCGCCACACCGCTGACAGCATTCCGTCTTGTGCAGCTGGCGAAAGAAGCAGGGATTCCGGATGGCGTATTAAATGTCGTAACAGGAAAGTCATCAGATATCAGTGAAGCATGGCTTAAGGATACACGTGTCAGAAAGCTGACATTTACAGGATCAACTGAAGTTGGTAAAACACTCATGAAAGGCGCAGCAGATACAATGAAGAAAATCTCGCTGGAGCTCGGCGGTCACGCACCTACCATCGTCATGGATGATGCTAACCTTGAAAAAGCAGTAGACGGCGTCATTGCGACGAAATTCAGAAACGCAGGTCAGACATGCGTCTCCGCAAACCGGATCTATGTGCACGAGAAGATTGCCGGCGCATTCACAAAACGTTTTACTGAAAAAGTTGAAGCAATGCGACTTGGAGACGGGCTTGAAGAAGGCGTGGACCTTGGACCGCTGATTGACGAGGATGCAGTTGAAAAGGTGCAAAAGCATATTGAAGATGCGAAAGAAAAAGGCGCATCAGTTGAAACCGGCGGAGAGCTGCGCGACGGACTGTTCTTCAAACAGACTGTATTATCCGGTGTGACAGACGACATGCTGTGTATGAAGGAAGAAACCTTTGGACCGGTTGCACCGATCACGACTTTTAAAACGGAAGATGAAGCGATAGAGCGCGCGAATGATTCTATTTACGGGCTTGCAGCCTATGTGTTCACTGAAAATATTTCAAAGGGAATTCGAATCAGTGAACAGCTTGAATTTGGGATTGTCGGTTTAAATGATGGTCTGCCTTCTGCTCCGGAAGCACCGTTTGGCGGGTTTAAGCAGAGCGGGCTTGGTCGTGAGGGTGGTCATCAGGGCATTGAGGAGTTTCTTGAGACGAAGTTCATTTCAGTTGGGATGGATGAATAGAAGATTTTAAAGGTGGGGCGAATTTCGCCTCACCTTTTTAAATAGATAAATCCTTCTTAAAATACAACAGTTCTTTTTCAATATAAAACCCCGCCCGCTGGTAAAGTCTGATGGCGGTTTGGTTGGATTTGCTGACGCAGAGGCTGATTTCTTTTACCTGCTGTTCTTCAAACAGCTTTTGCATAGCGGTTCTGAGCAGTGTGTAGCCAGCTCCTTTTCCTCTCGCAGCTTCATTTACTGCCAGGTATTCCACTGATGCTTCACCAAATTCAGGATCTGACTCAGCATAAATATAGCCGATCAACTGTCCGGCATCGAGTGCTGCGAGTAATGGGCGATTTGGATTGGTTCTTTTCAGGATGGTTTCTGCGTCATAGTATGTCTCCGGGAACACCTGATTGTGCAGGCTCTCGAACTCATTGAACTCCTGATCTGATAATGTTTTGATCTGAATTGATCCTTCATTTTTTTCAGGCGTGAACCTGCTGGCCTTTAATATGACTTCTTCCCCTTTTAGCTCAGCACCGAGACTTCGCATCCATTCGATTGCCCGGATATTTTCATGACCGTAAAAGCCATAAAGTACTGTCTCTGCAGGGATCATATTCATCAGACGGTTTGCTCTTTGTGACCAGTCAGGCGCGCTGCTATCAATAAACGGCCCCCACATTTCACCCGCTCCATCCTCATAATCAAGTATTAAAAGGTCCTCTCCTGACCAGTAAATATGTTCTTCTGCAATTTCTTCATTCATTGTCTTTTCAATTTCTTCTGCTTCCGTTCCGCAATACCCGACGTATTGAGAAGCTTCTTTATTCGCTGCAGCAATTTTTTTTGCTGCCTGTTCAGCTGTCTTCATCATTCATTTCCTCCCAGCATGGATGACAGTAAAGGTCCTTCTCATGATAAATTCCATCCAGGAAGCCATCCGCACAATACACCGTTTTTCCACATCTAGTACACTTTCCGACTATTTCACGCATGCTCTCACCCCTCCCTTATATCTTCCATTTACCTGCTGTGATTTCCTGCAAAGATTGAAAAAAGGACTGTCGTGTGGTGACAGTCCTTTTATTCAGCGGGCTCCAGCAATCCCATCGTCAGGCACAGGTCCAGCGCCAGACGCTTTGTGCCTTTGGAAAATTTAATTTCAAGACCATCCTCTGAGAACCCTTCGATACGCCCTGTACCAAATACACGGTGCTTTACTTTCCGACCGACTTCCAGGTCAGATACTCTTCTTAAAGCATTCGGATTTTGCGGAATTCTGCTCTCATCCACCTGCTGTTGTTCAGTCGGATTAATAATTTTGTTGACTCTCAGCAAAAATGGTGAGGGATTCGTTTTACTGCCTGCTCTGTTTCTGTAGGAAAGCAGCTCAAGCTCCTTTTCAGCCCGCGTCATACCAACGTAAAACAGGCGAGCAGCCTCTTCCATCGGATCCTTATTCCCCTTTTCCTGTTCCTTCACATCATTTTTAGACGGAATCACATCAGCAATCAGATCCAGCATATACACTTTTTTGAACTCCAAACCTTTAGAGCTGTGGAGCGTTGAAAGTGTAACGGCATTTTCGTGTTTATTAAACTTCGATGTTTTCAGCAATGATTCCAGCTGCTTCAGGCGATTTGCAAAAGCAACCATGCCTGTTTCCTTTTGTGAAATCTGTTCAAGTGTTGAAAGCACATCATGTAAATACTCGATCGAAAAGCCAAGGTTTTCACTCATTTTTTCAAGCGCACGGTCATAGCCTGCCTGCTCTCTGATCAGACGAATCACTCGGTAAGGTTCCCCGCCTTCCATTCTTTCAAAAGCCCGCTTCAGTCCATTAATCTGTTTTCGCTGATAATCTTTGAGCGAGCTGAGGTTGAGCAGGCGGTCAAACACACTGCCTTCCTCCGGCTGTTTTTTCAGCTCAAACAGCTGCTGTCTCGTCACATAGCCCAGGCACTTCATTGAGATTTTCTCAAAAAGGTCCGTACGGCTGTTGTTAAATGTAAGGCGCATAAAATTAAGGATATCCTCTACAATCCAGTGGCTGAAAAACCGTACATCTGAATCCTTCATATAAAATGGGATCCGCGCACGCTCGAGCTCATTCATAATCAGAATAGATGAACTGTTCGTTCTGTATAACACAGCTGCATCCCTGTAATCATCAAGCTTTGAAAGCTCCTGCGCTAAGTATGCTGCCTGATCTTCATAGTCAGGGAACACCTTAATACTGACAGGTTCACCTTCTGCGTTTTCAGTAAACATGTTCTTTTCATAACGGTTTTTATTCCGTTTAATAAATTCGTTTGCTGCGTTTACGATTTCAGGCGTTGAACGGTAATTCTGCTCCATCATCAGAATTTCAGCTTTAGGATAAACCTTTTTAAAATCAAGCAAATACTGCGGTTCTGCTGCCCGCCACGTATAGATCGACTGGTCGTCATCCGCTACGACACACAGATTCTGATGAGGCTCAACCAGCTTTTCAACGATCGCATGCTGAACGAGTGACGTATCCTGACTCTCATCTGTCAGCAGGTGATCATACCGCTGCTGATACTTTTTCAAAAGCTTTCGATCATTTTCAAAAGCTTCAAGCGCAAGTGTAAGCATATCATCATAATCAAGCAGCAGCTTCCCAGGATCTTTCCGTTTGATTTCTTCATATTCGGCTGCAATCTGTTCAGCGTTTGTCACTTCACACAAAACTGAGCTCCACTTTTTTCTCGGAAGCAGCTTGTTTTTAATCAGGCTGATATAATTGGACATTTCCTCAAGCTGATCATCTGTCATCGCTTCCTTATTAAAACGCTGGAACAATGTGCGCAGCAGCAGCTTTTTATTCGCTGTATAATCTGATGGATCTTCAACCGGCCCCTCAATCAGCTGCCAGGCTTTATGTTCTTTTCTGAGGTAATCACGCACTACTGCAAAGGCAAGGCTGTGAATCGTTGAAAAATCCACTTCCGGCAACGTGGGAAACATTCTTTTGTAGCGCTGCTTCATGTCATCGGCAGCCGCTTTACTGAATGTTACACCTTTAATCCGCGCAGGATCTATTCCGCGTTCTTCAATGAGATGACCGATCCGCATCATAATGGTGGTGGTCTTACCTGACCCCGGTGAGGCAAGCAGAAGAAGCGGACCGTTCCCATGGAGAACAGCCTGCTTTTGCACTTCATTCAGATTGACGCCAATCTCACGCTTTTTTCTAGTAAAATAATCTGCCATGTCTGTTCGTCTCCTGTAAACTATTCTACGGTTATCGTACCATTGATTTTGCATTTTGAGCAGGGGGAGTTGGTCATGTTGAGCCTGGTTCAGATGAGGATATGTCATTCATTTGGCGGTATTGCTACATCCCGGCGGCAAATTGAGACAACTTCCCGGGTGGATCAGGGCAACTCCGGGCCGGATTACTACATCTCGAGCAAAAACACCGACATCCGCCCTTGCCCTGCACCACACGATCTAAAAAGAAAAACCGCCTCATCGGCGGCTTTCTACACTAAAATTTCCTGTTCAATTTTCTTCATTTCATAAAACATACCGCGGGCAGCCATTAATTCTTCGTATGACCCTTTTTCAGTGATTCGCCCGCCGTCCATCACAATAATCTGGTCCATTTTCTCGAGACCATTCAGCTGGTGGCTGATCAGGCAAACTGTCGCGTCTTCTGTGCGCTCTTCAAGGTAACGCATGATCTCAGCGGACGTCACATTGTCAATGGAGCTGAGCGGCTCATCAAACAGCCATAAACTGCGTTTTCTGAGCAGTGCCCGTGCAATCGCCAGACGCTGACGTTCTCCGCCCGACAGGTTCTCCCCTTTTTCGAGTACAGGGTCATCAAGTGTGAACCTTGAAAGTTTAACCTTTTCAAGCACCCACAGCATTTCTTCATCCGTCAGCCCTTCTCTTGCGATGTGAAGGTTATCTCTGATCGTTCCGAAGAAAAAGTGATTTTCCTGCATGACAACATTTGCTTTTTCCCAGATGTCTTCAGATTTAATATGACGGATTGGCCGGTCCTGGAGCGTAATGTCGCCGTCATTCGTTCTGAGTACGCCGAGCAGGAGCTGGAAGATCGTTGACTTACCGGAGCCGCTTGCCCCGACGATCGCTGTTTTTGAACCCGCTTTTATCTCAAAGGAAGTTTCATCAACTGCCGGCCTTTCCTCTCCTTCATGCGTATAGGAAACTGATTGGAAGGAGATCGCCGGCGCTTCATCCGTGAGTGTTTCATACGGTTCTGATGCAGTGACAGGTTCCATATCTGTTACTTCATTTAAACGTGACGAAGCTTTTCTGCTGTCTTCTAAATGCGGTGGCAGCACAGCCATTGGTGCTGCATTTTCAAAAATATTCAGCGACAGCATGACAAGCATTGCAAGGAATACCCCATCAAGCTGCTCCTGCTGCACGAGATAGACACCTGCAGCAAGTACAACCCATGAGATTAACAGTCCTGCTGCCTGATTGACAGACTGGTTAAACATACTCTGACTGCTGCTTTTCTCCTGATTCGCGATATAGGCAGCTGATGATTTGTGAAGTGATGCGCCCTTTTCGTCAAGCTGCTGATAAATCTTTAAATCCCTGAAACCGTAAAGTACTTCAGCTGTATCCGTTGAAAGTGCAGCACGCGATTCTCTCACTTTCTCTTCAATCTTCTGTCTGCGCATTGCAAATGCTGCCGGAATCAAAAGTCCTGTTAACAGTAGTCCTGCTGCAAAGATCAACGGGAACCAGAATGAATAAAAAGTGGTGAAAAGCATGGCACTTAAGAATACAAAGATCAATACAATCGGCGGGTAATAGACGCGTAAAAAGAAGTTCTGCAGACTTTCTACGTCACCTGTAATCCTCGCCAGTAAATCACCGCTTCTGAATTTCTGAAAAATACCGGGGGCCAGCGGTTCAAGCTTTTCAAAAAAGCGGACGCGGATTCCGGCCAGAATGTTAAATGTCGCACGGTGAGAAACCATCCGTTCACCATACTTCGATCCGGCCTTCACCAGACCAAACACCTTAATAAAAGCAATCAGTAAAGTGAGCGTATAGACCGGGGGCATCAATGCAGCTTCAGAAATTAAAAACCCACTCGCTGCAAAAAGACCCGCTGCCGTCACCCCGCCCACATAACCGAACAGAACGGAGTACCAGACATTTTTCTTTTCAGCTGCAATTTGCCTTAATACAATACTAAGCTCACGCATCTGTGCCACCTCCCTGTACCATTTCCTGATAGGCAGGCTCTGATAATAATTCGCGATGCTGTCCCTTTACTTTAAGCTGCCCGTCTTCGAGCATCAGAATCTGGTCAGCATTTCTGATCGTATAGAGTCTGTGGGCAACGGTGATCACTGTTGCACCCTTTGACAGCTTTTCCATAGAAGCAGTCAAAATCTGCTCTGTTTTCAAATCAAGGCCTGTTGTCGGTTCATCAAATAGAATGACTGAAGGCTGTTTAAGGAACGCTCTCGCAAGTGCAAGACGCTGCTTCTCTCCGCCTGAAAGTCCTCTTCCGCCTTCTCCAACCGGTGTATCAAGTCCTTTTTGGAGCGCTTCGATCAGCGGCGTTAAGCCTGCTTTTTCAGCAGCAGCTTCTATCTCTGACCGCGTTGCCTCTTTTTTACTGCCGATTGCAATATTATCAGCGAGCGTTCCTGAGAAAATAAACGGCTGCTGTGAAATGTAGCTGAGCTGATCAAACCAGCTTTCTTCCTCATAATCGGAAAGATCTTTCCCATTTATTTTGACGGCTCCTGATGTTGGTGCAATCAGCCCGCTGAGCAGATTCAGTGCGGTGGACTTTCCTGACCCGCTTTTTCCGATCAGCGCAATGTTTTCATAAGGTTTAATATCGGCCTGCAATGGTCCGAGGCCAAACCCTTCCTTGCTGTATTGAAAAACAGTCTGGTCAAATTGAATGTGCGGCGGCTGCGTGTTTGACAGCTTTTCGCTGCCCCAGTTCACACGGTCTTCTTCCTTTGACAGCTCTTCATCAATCAATTTAGCAGCACCGATACTGCCGCGTCCTGTGTGAAATGCATTTCCAAGCTCTCTGATCGCTACGTAAAATTCGGGTGCCAACACAAGCATGAAAAATGCTGTGAAAAATGTGACACTCTCAAAGTAAATCAGTCTCAGTCCAAGTTCGAGTGCGACAAGCCCCACACCAAGCATTGAAATATATTCAAGTGCAAGAGACGAGATAAAGGCAATCTTCAGCACTTCAAGCGTTGCATCCCTGAACTTCAGACTGCTGTCTTCGATTGTATCCCGCTGCTTTTTCGCTTGTCCAAACAGCTTCAATGTTGTCAGCCCCTGAAGCGTATCAAGGAATGTCCCTGAAAAGGCTGAGAGCTGCTCAAGCTGCTCCTCAGACTTCTTTTGCGTTTTAATTCCGATGATGATAAAAAACAATGGAATAAATGGCGCTGACACGAGTAACACTGTTCCGGTAATCCAGTCCTGCCAAAACGCTGTGATAATAATCATCAGCGGAATAAATGCCGTTAAAGTGAGCTGCGGTATATACTTACTGAAATAACTGTCGACCTCATCGACTGCGTCCATCAGCACACTGACTTTGCGTCCAGACTGTCCCTGAAGTGAAGCCTGCACCGGGTTTCCGGCATACTTTTCAAGCAGCTTTTCACGGATTGTCTGCTTGACCTTTGCAGCAAGCCATGCGCCTGTACGACCGCTTGCATAAGTCAGCATGGCACGTGCAATGAGTGAAGCGGCAAGCCAGCCGAAAAGCGGCGCAACGTCAGTAAGGGCTGCCCCTTTTAAAAATACTTCGTCTACAATTCTGACGATAAAGTAGGCTTGTGCTATGATACTAGTTCCTGTCAAAAGGGCGATCAGGACCATCAGCAGTTGTGTGCCTCTATATTGCTTCGCATATTGCGAAAGTTGATTCATAGATCAAATCTCTCCGATCATTAATTATTGACGATATTGTGAATTATTTCACATATAGATTTATTTTTATTATATATGATTATACGTGATTTTTCATGTGTTAGGATTGTTTGAGCACATTTGTATGTAGGAATTGATGATGGTGATAGTAACCGGTTCGCTGCGCTTCAGGCGGACGCTTTCCGTGGGGACGGCGGTGAGCCTCCTCAGGCTTCGCCTTGCGGGGTCTCACCTGTCCGTCTACTCCCACTGGAGTCGCCGCCTTACGCTTCGCTCACCTCTGAAGTGAACAATACAATACTATTTCTTTTACACTGGAACAAATGATATTACTTAAACCAGCCCTTCTCTCTGAAGCGGGAGATGGCTTCGATTCGGTTTGAGACTTCCAGCTTGTCTAGTATGACTGAGATATAGTTTCGGACGGTGCCGTTCGTGATATAGAGTGTACCTGCGATTTCCTTCGTTGTTTTTCCTTCTGCGATGAGTTCCATAACTTCGCGTTCGCGCTCTGTCAGCGGATTGGCTTCTGTTAATGCCATATCAACGAGTTCAGGGGCGTAGATTCTGCGCCCGTCCATAATGGTACGGATCGAACGCGCCAGTTCCTCACTTGGGCTGTCTTTCAGCAAATAGCCACTAACACCTGCATTCCTGGCTCTTTCAAAATAGCCCGGTCTTGCAAAGGTTGTCAGGATAATGATTTTACAAGGTTCATCTTTTAGTTCTTCAGCTGCATCAAGACCTGTTTTCAGTGGCATTTCAATATCCATAACACAAATGTCCGGCTTCAGTGACTTGACCACTTCAACGGCTTCTTCACCGTTTTTTGCTTTTCCGATCACTTCAATATCCTCTTCAAGATCAAGCAGGGAGCCAAGCGCTCCTAGCAGCATTGTCTGATCTTCAGCTAACACAATTTTTATCATAGCGCTTCCTCCTTAGACACCTGCTTCAGGATCGTCGGCACACAAATCGTAATGGTTGTACCGAGTCCGCTTTCTACATCAAGCGTTCCATTTACAAACTCCAGGCGCTCTCTCATGCCCCTTAGCCCGTTTCCTTCTATTGAACGGTCGAGCGTAAAGCCCTTCCCATTATCTTCAACAGTCACTTTTAATTCTTTAGGAAGCTGTTCAATCATGACTTTACAACGCGTGGCGCTGCTGTGCTTTACAACGTTGGTTACAGCTTCTTTCAAACACATGCTCACTACATTTTCCACTAAAAGCGGTACATTCTCAAGCACCGGATTACCTTTTACTTCAGGTTTAATCTGTGCCACGTGAAGCAGTTCACGGATATGGGTAACCTCTTCATCAAGCTTCGTTCCGCGCATATCTGATACCAGCTCACGCACTTCTTTTAGTGCAGTCCGCGCTGTCTGATTGATATCGTTCAGCTCACTTTTAGCACCTTCAGGATTTGCCGTAATTAACTTGGCAGCGAGATCACTCTTCAGACCGATCAGCGAGAGCTTCTGCCCAAGCGTGTCATGCAGATCTCTGGCAATCCGCTGACGTTCTTCCATGACCATCAGATCTGAAATCCGCTTTTGTGCATATTCAAGCTGCCCTTCAAGCTTCTCTCTTTTCATTCTGTTGTAAGAATTAAGCGGCAGCAAAATCACACCAATCACACTGATCAGTACGAATGGAAACTGCGTGAAAAACAGCTGATCCTGCGTAAAGAATGCAATGTTGACGGTGATCACTGTAGAACCGACAAGAATGCCATACAGTGTGAAAAATCCTACTTTATGCTGGACGCTTGCGATCATAAATGACAGGAAAATCGCAAAGTACACGAATCCAAACAGAATCGTCATCGCAATACTGATCGCAATCGCAATCCCCACCCAGACGTAGTTCACCCAGCCCTTTGTTAAATAAGTGAGGCGGTAAGCTGCAAAAAACACCAGAATCATCGCGACGCCGGCTGAAATTTCCACCCAGCCGGACGACCTGAAAATAAAATAAAAAGGCAGCATACAAAAGATAATCCAAATATATATATTCAAGCCTGTATTTTGCGGGAAAATATTATACCATTTCTGCACAAGCATTCCGCCTTTCTCTCGATTTTAGTATAGCACGGATGAAAGCCAGATCAGAAGAAACGTCTGCGCCCGCACAATTGAAAAAACGCCCGAAAGGTCATAAACCCTCCAGGCGCTTCAATTTAAGATCTCGTCTGCATGCGGCGAAGTTCAATCGACATTTTTTCTTTTTTAATCTGTCTCTTCACTTCGCTGAAGCTGACAAATGTTTTACGTGATTCATCATACAGTCGGAATTTAATTGATTCCAAACTTGAACGCATTGTAATCGTGGTCGCCTGATGAAGCGGCGGTGTTGATTCATGCGCTTTTTCAAGATGATAGTTCGGTACTCTCGGGCTTAAATGGTGTACGTGATGATAACCAATATTACCAGTCACCCACTGAAGCACACGTGGCAGCTTGTAAAAAGAGCTTCCGTCTACAGCAGCCTTCACATAATCCCATTCAGATTCATCCTCGAAATAAGAATCCTCGAACTGGTGCTGTACATAAAACAGCCAGATCCCAAGGAACCCTGAGATAAACATGATTGGACCATGTACAAGAAGGAAGGCTTCCCAGCCAAGCCATAAAATCATACCCGTGTATAAAACAACAATTGACGCATTGGTAATATATGTGTTCTTACGCTCTTTTTTACGCGCATCTTTTCTATTCATACGGTTTGTCACAAGGAACAGATAAATCGGTCCGAGTCCAAACATCACAAGCGGGTTACGATACATTCTGTAAGAAAGACGCTCTTTCCGTGAAGCTTTTTTATACTCTTCCACTGTCATAATCCAGATATCGCCAGTTCCGCGCTTATCAAGATTACCACTTGTCGCATGGTGAATCGAATGCTCACGCTTCCACTTTTCATACGGGAACATCGTCACAATCCCGGATAATGTCCCAACAAGGTTATTCAGTTTTTTATTTTTGAAAAATGATCCGTGACAGCAATCATGGAAAATAATAAAGATTCGCACGACAAACCCTGCCGCAACAATGCCAAGACCTAATGTTAAGAAGTAAGAAATCTCAAGACTCTGGTACGCCAGAAACCATAAAATAAAAAATGGCGGTATCGTGTTAATCATTTGTCTAATACTTGCTTTCATATCTGCTTTTTCGTAAGGAGAGACACTTTTACGCAGCTCTGCTGTTTTTTGTTTACTCATGTTTTCCTCCTTTTGTAACTCTTATGACCTCATCATAAAGCTTTCCCCGAAACAAAATAAGTCATGAGTGTAAGGAATAACATATGACACTTGTCATATATCGAAAAGCGGAAGCGCCTTGAACAGACCCGACAAGCATAAGACGCGGAAATATACCAACACAGCAAATTTCTCCAGCTAATTGCTACAAGCTGGCATGTGATTGCTACCACTACCCTGGTGTATCGCAACAACACCGGTGAAGATTGCTACAACTTGAGCACGTGATTGCTGCAACTCCCTATGTGTATCATGAAAACTCCGAACAAAACTCCTACATCTCTACTAAAAACAGCGACATCCTCCCAACCCCTAACATCGCAAACCTAAAGCAAAAAACACGCTTGAATTCACCTCAATTGCATATACTACTTCCGAGGTGAGCCATATGAAGACTTTTTTAGCTGCTGCGTTTAGCTTCTTGCTATTTTATTCAACAGCAATGGCTGAGGAAAACCGGCAGACACTTTTAAACGAACGTTTGACTTATTACACTGCCTATCATCACCAGGGCGTGCCGTGGTATTATCTTGCAGCGATTGATCAGTTTGAGCGGAATATTCAGCCGCTCCGACAGGACATTGAGAAAAAAGAGGGTCCGCTTGCTCTTACCATCCCTGAGGATCGGTGGTTCGGTCCGCTTCATCCCGATCAATCAAATCTGTCACCCTATTTCATCGGGTTTTTTGGAGGAATCGGACAGGATGCAAACGGGGACGGCAAGGCTGACCCGAACGACCCAGAGGATATTTTCGGATCATTAGCAGATTATATTAACAGCTATGGTTCTTTTAAGGATGCTTTAAATGCTTACTATGAAAGAAAAGAATCCGTCAGTCAGATCATGACCATCGCTGAGCTATATCAGCAATTTAACACGCTCGACCTTTACACCCATGTGTTTCCGCTGCAAAAAGATTATTTATACAGCTACAGATCTACCTGGGGTGGCAAAAGGGGCTGGGGTGGACGGAGAATGCACGAAGGAACTGATATTTTTGCAGGCTACGGAACGCCTGTGTTAGCCACGACTTACGGAAAGATTGAAGCGCTCGGATGGAACGATTATGGAGGATGGCGGATTGGACTTAGAGACATTCACAACGTTTATCACTATTACGCTCACCTCTCCAGCTTTAAAAAAGGGCTGAAGCAGGGTGACATTGTAAAGGCCGGTGACCTGATTGGCTACGTCGGAAGCTCCGGTTATGGAAAAGAAGGAACGAGTGGCAAATTCCCTCCGCATCTGCATTACGGATTGTATATTGATAATGGAAAAAATCAATGGGCATACGATCCAACTCCTTCTCTTAGAAAATGGGAATCAAGCTGACCTGCACATTACCTGAGCAGGTTTCTTTTAGTTACCCGAAAGACCGATTATAATGGATCTCGTGACATGACATTTTCGATCGATGAAGGAGGAAAAGTATCATGACTAAAAAATTCTTAGAATCATTTACATTTAAAAATGGAATTACGCTTAAAAATAGAGTGCTGATGGCGCCTATGACAAACTTTTCTTCAAAGGATAACGGTGAAGTTACTGACGAGGAGATTGAATATTACCGCGTCCGTTCCGGCGGCGTTGGGGCAGTCCTGACTGCAGTAGCCAATGTAACGGATGACGGCAAAGGCTTCCATGGTGAAATTGGTGCACACCGCGATGATCTGATCCCAGGTCTTAAAAAGCTTGCTCATACGATTAAAGGTGAAGGAGCAAAAGCCATTTTACAAATCTTCCATGCTGGCAGAATGTCACCGCCTGAACTGCTTCCTGACAATCAGACAGTAAGTGCAAGTGCTGTAGCACCTGTACGTGAAGGGGCAATGACACCACGCGAGCTAACAAATGATGAAATTGAAACAATCATTAAGGCATTTGGTGATGCAACACGCCGTGCAATCGAAGCAGGATTTGATGGCGTGGAAATTCACGGAGCAAATACGTACCTGATTCAGCAGTTCTTCTCACCTCATTCGAACAGACGCGAAGATAAATGGGGCGGATCTGTTGAAAAGCGTATGACATTCCCGCTTGCAGTCATTGATGAAGTAAATAAAACGGTAAAAGCGTTCGGCGATGAATCATTTATCGTTGGGTATCGTCTGTCACCTGAAGAACGTGAAGAGCCTGGTATCACAATGGAAGACACGCTGACATTTACAGATCGTCTTGCACAGGAAGACCTTCACTACCTGCATGTATCTGTTCAGGACTTCCATCAGGGATCAATGCGCGATGATTCTGATACAGCATCACGCGTTCAGCTGATCCAGGACCGCGTCGGCGACAAACTGCCAATCATTGGCGTTGGATCACTTCATACGCCAGATGATGTGGAAAAAGCAATGGAAGGCGGCGTGCCGCTTATCGCGCTCGGCCGTGAAATCATTGTAGAGCCGCAATGGATTCAGAAGGTTGAAGCAGGACGTGAAAGTGAGATCAGAACATCACTGTCAGTAGATGACCGTGAAACACTCACTGTCCCTGAACCACTATGGCAGGCAATTGTAAATACTAAAGGCTGGTTCCCTGTAAAGGAACACCAAAACGCATAATGACTCATCCCTACTCTTACCCGGAGTGGGGATTTTTCTTTAATTTGTCATATAGATTCATAGCACCCGCTGCTGATTCCCGTTAGAATAAGAGGATGATGATGTAAAAAGGAGCGGAATTTCATGCACAAAAAACACAGTAACTTACTGTTAAAAACAGCCGCAATCTTCGGCTTAATCGGTGCCGGGATTGGTGGACACATGGCAGGCTCTTATGACTATGCCTTCAGAGCAGCTCACGCCCACATCCTCGTTGTCGGCTGGCTGTCATTATTCTCATGGGCGGTCTACTACCGTGTATTTAAGCCCATGTCAGTAAAACTTGCAACTGCTCACGTGTATACTGCGATCATCGGAACCATCGGATTAACATCCGGAATGATCCTGGATATTTTCAACGTACCACAGCCATTTTACTTTATCGTATATATCGGCGGCGGTGTTACACTGCTGGCTAGTTTTTTCCTCTTTGCACTTCTGGCATTTATGAAGCATGAGGAATAAAGGATGCTCCTGTCTTTTGAGGCAGGAGTTTTTGTTTTTTAATTGCTAAAAAGGGAATCTTACTAACTGAGTCTATTAAAAGAGGTGACCTTATGGCTAAAGATCCTGATATTGAAAAAATACTGATTCAGCAGCACCTTGCCAATGAACGGACGATGCTTGCCTGGATCAGAACTGCTATCGCACTGATCGGAATCGGATTTCTGGTCACGAACCTTCACTACACAATTGAAACCTCCGGCGCTTATAACACAGATTCCTTTATAAACTTTATCGGCTTCTTTTCAGTATTTCTCGGCATCCTAACGATTATTCTTGCCATGATTTCTTACTTTAAAAATGCTAGATCGATTAATAATCAATCATTCCATTCTTCAAGATATACAGTGATTTTGCTTGGCGTATTCGTGCTGATTGTAGCGATTTTGTTTGCGATTTATTTTGTGTTCAGCCTCTAACTGCTTCTGCCCTTTTTAAAAAGGGTATTTTTTTATGCTTGCAATCGATTTTAGGATATGATTAACTTACATTTATAAAACGTAATCGTTACGATTTAAAAAGGAGATTTTATCAATGGCTAAAAAATCAAAAGTAGTAAAGGAAAAAAAGCGTCAGGCACTTGTTGAAAAATATGCAGAGAGAAGAAGAGAATTAAAAGAAGCCGGTGACTACGCGGCGCTAGCAAAACTTCCAAGAGATTCAGCTCCATCAAGACTGAAGAGTCGCTGTGAAGTAACAGGCCGTCCACGCGGGTTCATGAGAAAGTTCAAAATGTCCAGAATTGCTTTTCGAGAGTATGCCCACAAAGGTCAGGTACCCGGGGTTAAAAAATCAAGCTGGTAAGGAGTGTGTCTGATGAACCCTTATTTACTGGAGATTCTGGAGAGAGATTGTGTACGATCCCTCTCTCCTTTTGATCAATCATTATATACATTTGTTACTGAAGCTGAAGAAGAGATTGCTGCTCAATGTGAAACAAAAGAAGAGTTTCTTCAAAAGCTTGTACAGCATTCCCCACATACACTTGCAGCTCAGCAGTTCGATCTGACCTTTGAACAGGTCATAATGCGGATGAAAAAGATTGAAATTCATATTGATGAACAGATTAACCAGAAATTAAAACGTCTGAAGTGGGAAGAGAAAACACCTGTTAAGCGACACCCGGGTGCTGTCACTTCCCAGTATTTTCTGCTGACTGTATAGAGGTAGAGGTGAGAACATGTTTGAATGGCTGATTGCCGGGGGCGGTATACATGGCTGTACGATCGCTGCACATCTTATAAAACAAAACATCATAAAGCCGGATCAACTAAAAATCATTGATCCCAACCCTGAGCCGCTTGCTGACTGGAAGGAGCGTACAGCGTTTATCGATATGCCCTACCTGCGCTCACCCGGGGTCCACCATCTGGACATTAAACCATTCAGCCTGAAGCAATATGGAAAACAAGCCGGCACTGAAACCGACTTTTACGGTCCATACAGCCGGCCGTCCCTTCATCTGTTTAACGAGCATTGTGATCGTGTCATAGAGGAGACTGCATTATGTAAAAGCTGGCATACTGGTTTAATGAGCATAGTCGTCAGAGAAAGCGATCACTGGATGGTTCAGACAAAAAAAGGTGACCGGTTTTATACAAAAAACCTTGTGATCGCAACCGGGATAAACCGTCGGCTGTTTTTACCTGAATGGGGTCACAAAGCTAAAAAACTGGCTCCTTCCCGAGTCTCACATGTCTTTGATAACAGAAAAGCAGCACCAGAAGGTCCGATAGCAGTGGTTGGCGGTGGAATCAGCGCCGCCCATTTAACGATTAAGCTGTCTAAACAATCTCCGGGGCAGGTTACTCAGATCACCAGACACGGTTACAGGGTGCACGACTTTGACAGTGACCCTGGTTGGCTCGGGCCAAAATATATGGATGGCTTCAGTAAAATGAACGCAGAGGAAAAGCGGCGGACGATCCAGCAGACAAGACATAAAGGATCAATACCAGCTGAGCTGAATCAAAAGCTTCATCACTTCAGAAAAAAAGATGCCTATCGTCTTTTGATTGATGAAATCGTAGATATTGAGTATAAGAACAATCAGTTTATTCTGATCACTCAGTCTGGAAAACAGCTGAAGGTCAGAACGATTTATTTTGCAACAGGGTTTGCCCCTGATGTCATGTCTGCTGATTTTCTGGCTAACCTAATCAAAAAAGAGAACCTGCAGTGCGCACACTGCGGATTCCCTCTTGTCAATCACCAGCTTGAGTGGTGCGATCATTTATTTGTCTCGGGACCACTTGCTGAACTTGAGCTTGGTCCTTCTTCAAGAAATGTGATTGGGGCAATGAAAGCTGCAGATCGAATCACAGCAGCTTTCTTCTAAACCTGGCAGCAATATAGAGAATCATAAACAATAATGCGATACTAAGCAGAATATTGGTTCCGAATACACCGCCTAAAAACGCGGTCTCTTCTGCACTGGTTAAAAGCAGGCTGACTGCTGCCAGGAAAAAGAAGAAGATTGAGATAATGAGCAAAACGAGCTTCCACCCCTGCTTGAACATTTGAATCCCTCCTATGCTTCCACGACTTCTTTTTCAGCACCGGAATCCTCATGGTGACGTGCACTTTTCATCAATCTTTCCAGATGCTTTTTAAATAGGTACATGACAATCTGGTGTACGTTGGCCTGGGTATATTTATAGATAAACCATGGCATCGCTGGTTCATATTCGTGAATTGCAATGATACATTCCTGCGTGTCAGGAATCTGTCTGAACTCAATTCTTCCACGGCTGTTTTCTGTGACCGAAGCAAACCGGCCGCCTGTTATTTTATAGAGTGCCCTGTACTGATCGCTTTCCTCAGGGGCATATGACAGCTCAAGTAAAGGCTTATTTTTGCTGAGCAGAAACACCTGACCCTTTTTATGAGAATCGACCTCTGTCCACAGAAGCGGCTTCGCAAACGTAGCCAGCCAGTCCATATATTCCTCACCAGCCCACTCTGCATTTTTACCTTCCGGCAGCATGACGCGCTGAACAGAGCGGACATCTTTTCCAATTGGATCAGGTTTCAGATAATCCGGTGCACCTGATGATTCCTCTTCCTCTTTTAAAGCAGTTTTAACAGCTTCTTTAAAAGAGA
This sequence comes from Jeotgalibacillus malaysiensis, assembly GCF_044789845.1. Classification (NCBI taxonomy): domain Bacteria; kingdom Bacillati; phylum Bacillota; class Bacilli; order Caryophanales; family Caryophanaceae; genus Jeotgalibacillus; species Jeotgalibacillus malaysiensis. The sequence continues at coordinate 507,792 of NZ_CP085252.1, read as the reverse complement.
TCTGACCGTCACTGATTCCTTCAACTTTATTTTTAGCTACCATTGGATGCTGAAGGCTTTCCACCAGTGGATAAACCATCTCCTTAGAAGCGCCTGTCACAAGCATGACCCATAAACGCGACAAATTGACCGTCATTAACGGAACATCGATCACTCTCGGTTTCTTGCCCATCACTTCAGCAGTCTGAATCATCATATCTTTATATGTCATGACTTCCGGTCCTCCGACATCAATTGACCGGTCCTCCACTTCCTTATTACCTACACTTTTACTCAATGACCCCACCACATCTTTCAGGGCAATTGTATGTGTTTTGGTACGTGTCCATTTTGGCAGCAGCATAAATGGAAGTCTTTTTGCGAGCTTGGATAAGATCGGGAAGGAAGATCCTTTTGGCCCGACAATCAGTCCCGCACGAATGGTCGTAACGGGCGTTCCATATGCACGAAGTACCTTTTCCACTTCAAGACGGCTGCGTAAATGCCGGCTCAATTTATTGCGCTCTTCATTCTGAGGAACAATCCCGCTCAGGTAAATAATCTGCTTTACTCCCTGCTTTTTCGCTGCACGAGCAAAGTTATCTGCCAGAATCAGGTCCATATCCTCAAATTTCGCCTGTGTTAATTTAGCTGCAGGCTTCATGGAATGAATAAGGTAAATCGCATAATCTGCTCCCTCAAGCGCTTTTTCAGCATCCTTCATCGAAAAGAAGTCAGCAGAACGCCAGGTAACACGTTCTGTATTTTCTTTATCATCACCGCTTCTTGAAAGGGCAATCACATCTGCTTTTTCCTGAATCTGCTCAAGCAGGTTTCCGCCTATATAACCTGTTGCCCCTGTCAGTGCAACGACCGGTCTGTTGTTTCCCATAAAATCGCTCTCCTTTTATTCGTCATATCTAATATGTATACCCGGTAATATCCAGGTACTAACAATCAAGAGCAGATGCTTTTTTGCATAGAAAAAAGACCGGGACGAAGGTGTCTCAGTCTTTAACCGTTTCGCTGCACTATGTTTTCACATAGAGTAGAATTATTTTTATTTAAGCTCTGCCTTCTTCACAAGCTGTTCTGTTGCCAATGAAAGTCCGGTTGTTGTTTCGTTGATCTCCTGAATAGAGGTTACGATTGTTTCAAGGTCTTTTTTGTTGCGGCCGAACATCTCAAGGTAGTTTTCCATCTCCACCTGGAAGGTTGTTAATCCGGTTTTGACCCGTTTCACATTATCCTGTGAAGCATGGTTTTCCTCATTAAGTTCCTTCATCTGTACAACGAGGGATTGAATGCCTTTATTGTTTTGATCAATCAATCCATTAATTTGACCGCTCAGTGCCTTTGCATTTTCAGCAAGCTTTCTGACCTCACTTGCTACAACCGCAAAGCCTTCCGTGTTCGCCCGCTCTTGCCGCTTCAATGGAGGCGTTTAATGCCAGCAGGTTTGTCTGGTCAGCGATGGCTTCAATGCCCTGCGTCATTTTTATAATTTCTTCAGAGGTATTTTTTAAATTGTTCATCCCTTCTACTGACAATCCTACCTTTTCAGCAGACTGAACAAATTGTCTTTCCATTTCATTCATCAGCTTTGCATTATCTTTTGCCAGACCTACAAGGTTTTTGCTGGACTTCTCTGTCTGACCGGTTTCTTCTAAAATTTGCGCTGCACTTTCACTTGTTCTGATCACCGTATGCTCAGCCTGTGTTACAGAGGCTGCAACTTCCTGGCTGACAGAAGCAATCTCCATTTGCAGCTGTTCATTACGCTGATTGGCTTCTTCAAGCGCGTTCATTCTGATCGTCATATAATGGTCTGTTACAAGCTGTGAATCAAGGTTCATCACATGTGTAATCGCTAAAAGTGATTTTTGCAGCTCGTCAGGGTCCTTTTGAAGCTTCTCTACTACTTTTGGAATAAGCAGTGTCTGGAAAGATGCATAGGTTGCAAGAAACCATGTAACCGGTACACCGAATCTGTTGTGTGTTTCTCCCATTCTTTTACGCATCGCAAAATACTCATCATCCAGTTTTCCGCTGAGTAAGCTTCTGAAGTAGTCGGCAAATACCTTTTTCAAGCGTTCACGTGTTGATGATTCTGAAGCAATCTTTGCCATCTCCGGGCTTTTCATTAAATGGTCGAGCACATTTTCCAGAATATCATCCAGAATGAAAGTGATGACAGGACTAAGCTCCTGCAGCTTTTGCACGTGTTCCTGTTTGAATCCCATATAAAAATAGTCTGTCTGCGAACTCTCGTTTTGTATTGGCAATCTCTCCTTTTGCAGGATAAGTCATTGGCGCGTTGTAATGGGAAATTTCTTTTCTTTTAAATGTTAGCATTCATATACCCTCACTTATATTATGATAATAGTCCTTTTATTATATAATAATTCTTTATTCCTATACCCTATTTATCATAAAAAAACAAAGCCTCATAAAAGAGACTTTGTCTATTAATCATTCTGAAAAAGGCTGCGCAGCTCGAGTGGATTATGCACGAGATCAGCAAGTGTATATTCATCCAGTACTTTTAAATAAGCCTGCAACGCTTTTGCAAGTGCGTGCTTTAGTCCGCATACCGGGGAAATGACACAATTTCCTCCGCCGGGCTGAAAGCATTCGACCAGTTCAAAATGATCCTCTGTTTTTCTGACCACTTTTCCTACATTGATCTCTTCAGGTTTTTTTGCAAGGCGGATCCCGCCCTTTCTCCCCCTAATCGTTTCAATGAGGCCCAGCTTGCCGAGCTCATGTGTGACTTTCATCAGATGATTTTTCGAGATCTGATAAGCATCAGCGATTTCCTGAATGTTAGAGAGCTCTCCCTCTTCTTTTGCGCCAAGATAGATCAGCACGCGCAGAGAGTAATCTGTATATAAAGTTAATTTCATTAACCTCACCCTATCTATGATTAAGATTTAATTATACATATAAAGACACATGACTGCCAAAACGAAAGATTAGATGTGTCTATTTTATTAAAGATGTATTTTCTATATTGCTTTTAAAATTAGATGCCTTATCATTAAGATATATTAAAAATACATCTTTAATGGAGTGATTGATTACATGCTATCTCAACAGACAATCGATACGGTAAAAGCCACTGTCCCTGCACTTGAAGTAAAAGGAACTGAAATCACAACCCGTTTTTATTCAATGCTGTTCGAAGCGCACCCTGAGTTGCTAAATATTTTTAACCATGCAAATCAAAAGCAGGGACGCCAGCAGACAGCGCTTGCTAATACGGTATATGCAGCTGCTGTTCATATTGATCAGCTTGAAGCCATTATTCCTGCCGTTAAAAAAATCGCCCACAAACACCGCAGTCTCGGCGTATTGCCAGAGCACTATCCGATCGTAGGAGAGTATCTGCTGAAGGCGATCAAAGACGTACTTGGTGATGCCGCAACTGACGAGATCCTGCAGGCATGGGGTGAAGCATACGGTGTCATTGCAGATGCATTCATTTCAATCGAGGAGGAAATGTATGATGAAGCCGCTTCAGCTGACGGAGGCTGGGAAGGTTTTAAAGACTTTATCATTGCTAAAAGAGAACAGGAAAGCTCATTAATTACTTCTTTTTACCTGAAGCCTGCTGACGGAGAAAATCTGCCTGCATTTAAGCCTGGACAGTATGTCACGATCCGCACGAAAATTCCGGGTGATGAGTATCTGCTGAACCGTCAATACAGCCTGTCTACTGCCTATACACCTGACTATTACAGAATTTCTGTTAAAAAAGAAGCAGAGATGGATCCAAATGGACGCGTATCAACATTCCTTCATGACGAGTTAAAAGAAGGAGATACTCTTGAACTGAGCGTACCTGCAGGAGATTTCTTCTGCAATATTCACGAGGAACACCCGCTTACTTTGATCAGCGGCGGTGTTGGAATCACACCAATGTATACGATGCTAAAATCAATCGCTGAAAAAAACGCAGATCGGCCAGTTACCTTTATCCATGCTGCACGTAATCAGGACGTTCGCGCTTTTGGTGAGGACGTTCAAGACACCGTATCAAAGCTTTCTAACGGAAAAAGTTATATTGTCTACGAACAGGAAGGACTTGATGGAGACTTCACAGGGTTTATCAATGCTGAAGTATTAAAGCAGGCAGCAAACCTTGAAGGTGAATTCTTCGTATGCGGCCCGGTTCCATTTATGGAGGCCGTGATTCAATCGTTGACTTCAATCGGTGTGCCTGCTGAAAAGATTAACTTCGAATTCTTCGGTCCTGCGATGGCGATTAAGACTGAGCAGACTGTGTAAATGATGTTGAACGTGAAAGCCCTCGTGTTGCGGGGGCTTTTTTGCGTGGCTTGATCGTGGTGAGTGGATGTGACCGTGAATTTGTCTGATGTGACGCGAAAATGGATCGATGTGACCTCAAAAATGCCGGACCTGACCCGAAATTTCCCCGATCTGACCCGAAAGCTATCCCGTCCTCTCCCAAACCCGACAACTTTTTTAAAAAGGGGTATCCCTTTCCCCCTCCACTTACGATCTAGTGAGTGAAAGGAGGTGATCAGCATGCCAAGCGTAACTACAGACAACGTCAGAATCAGCCTGCTGTTTGATGCAGGACTGAACGAAGCAGGTAAGCCATTTACAAAACGTAAGACATACAGCAGAGTCCGCCTGAATGCATCGGCAGAACAGATGTATAACACTTCAGTCGCACTTGCTTCTCTATCAGGCTACCCACTTATTGAGATCGGCCACATCGAAACAGGTGCTGTAACGATCTAATTAGCAAAATCAATTTAGAAAGGAGGAACTTACATGAATAAAACACTAGAACTTGTATTTATCACTGAAGAAGGCAAAAACGCTTCTTTAACAGTCGATAACCCGCTTGAGCCGGTTGATCCGGCAGCAGTTCAGGCTGCGATGCAGGCGGTGATTGATGAGAATCTGTTTATCTCTCCATCAGGCGCGCTTACAGGCATCAAGAGCGCACGCGTTGTATCAAGAGGCGTTGAAGCAGTTGAATTAGGCGTTTAATCAGAAAAGGCGGTCGGCTTCAGGGCTGATCGTCTTTTCAATTTTGCGAAAGGAGCTGAAGGAATGGAGCAGTGGATTTCTTTTATCAGTGATGTTGGTTTCCCAATCATTGTGACGCTGTATTTACTTCACCGGATTGAAGCCAAGCTTGAAGCAGTGATCCAATCCATTCACGGATTAACTGAACACAGAAAAGCGGAAGCAGGCGTTCAGGTCCGACAAGCATAAGACGCCTTGAGAGAAATGGGTGACCTTTCCCATTTACTCAAGGTGGCTTATGACTCGAGGACCTGCCTGCTGAAGCTGGACACCATCGAAAAGCGGAAGGCGCTCGTTCAGCTGCGACGGGCATAAGACGCGGAGCGGAAAACGGGTGACCTTTCCCGTTTACCGATGCGTGGCTTATGACCCGAGGAGCTAGCGCCTGAAGCTGGACAAAAAGAAAAGCGTAAGAAGGCGTTTAGGTCCGACAAGCATAAGACGCAATGAGAGAAATGGGCGACCTTTCCCATTTTCTCATTGTGGCTTATGACTCGAGGACCTGCCTTCTGAAGCTGGACAAGAAGAAAAGCGGAAGCGCCTTGCTCAGACCCGACAAGCATAAGGCGACCTGAGAGAAATGGGTGACCTTTCCCATTTTCTCAAGGTGGCTTATGACTCGAGGACCTGCCTGCTGAAGCTGGACACCATCGAAAAGCGGAAGGCGCTCGTTCAGCTGCGACGGGCATAAGACGCGGAGCGGAAAACGGGTGACCTTTCCCGTTTACCGATGCGTGGCTTGTGACCCGAGGAGCTAGCGCCTGGAGCTGGACATTAAAAGAACCTGAAACGGAAAGCCGTTTCAGGTTCTTTTATTTTCCCCGGGCGCTTTATACCAGCCCATCTTTTTCCAGAGCAGGTAATAAGCAAATGCGAAAGCTGCAGCCGCAACAATATTCACGAGAAATAACACTTCTCCATTTTGAATCAGATCAAAAATACCAAGCAGACTGAAAACAACAATGAAGACGCCCATTGCGCGTTTTTTCATTACGATTGCTGCTCCTTCTTACGTCTTTTAACCTCAAAATACCACATTAACATCGTAAAGAAGAATCCAAACATCACAGACTGGACTGCGTTTGGTCCCCAGTTAATCTGATCAGCAAGTGCAAGGTCCCATAGCGCTGAGAATACAAAATAAATGGCTGTGTAAATAACAAAACGGATCACAAATGACAATGTTGACGCTCCTTTTTAATCAGCTTTTTCAGATAGATACAGTATGACACAGATTCACGCAAAAAAGTGCTCACTCCTGTAATTGTTCAAGGTTTTGATTCATTTCATTTATTCCGCCCGATTAATATTTCCACATCAAGCGTCATATCCGTTTGGGTCAAAGCTTTAAAAGATGCCACTTTTTCAGGCTCAGCACGCCAGCTGAGCGGTGTCATATGAACCAGCGCTGTGATCGCCTGCTGATCAAGCCGCTGAACGACTGTCACAGTCATCTTTTCAATTACATCGAACTGCTCATAAAACGTAGAAACTGTTTCATCATTTTCATATCCGCTGCCAAAATAGTGCCGTCGCAGCTCCTGTAAATAACCGGAGCGCGGAACAATTTTAATGACTTCCCCATCCTCTTTTAACAGTCTGGCAAATTCACGGTAATTTGCCGGTGACAATATATTCAGTAGATAATCCACTGACCCGCTTTCTACCGGCGCCTTTGCAAGGTCAGCCGTAACCCATAACGCCTGTTCATAAAAACGCGCTGCAGTCTGGATTCCGTCTTTCGCAAGATCAACCCCAACGCCTGTAAAGCCGTCAAGTGACTCAACCGTTTGAGCTAAATGAGTCCCTTCACCACAGCCCGCATCAAGAATGACGCCGGGCTTCTTCGTTCTCAAATACGTAATAACCTCATCAATCGCAGGCTCAAAAAACGCTGCTTCATACATGAAATAATGTCGCGCCTCAAACAGATCCTTCGTATACTTCGTTTTAATATTTTTCGTTAATAGATGAAGCGAGCCATTCCTGGCAATATCAAACTGATGGTTGTGCACGCAGACCAGTATCAGTTCTTCCACACCAAGCTTTTCCCCGCATACAGGACACAGCAGATGCGGAAATTGCTCTCTGAACCTGATTGCAGCTGCTTCCCTCTTCTTTAATTTCATACAAAACGCTCCGATCAATTTTTCTTTATCATAACAAAAAGCGACAGAAATGTTTTCTTCATTTCAAATGTGACAAATGTTTGTCGAACCGCTGAGCGGGTAAATGAAAAGCAAAATCCTAAGGAGTGTTTCACAATGGAAAACAAGCATCAGGATTTCGGCGAAAAGGTTAAAGACGTGCTGAACAAGATGACTGGTAAAGATGAAAAAGATAACTATAACAATCATGAACACGATGATCCACTACTGAAAACTCAGCTGCACGAAGCAAAAACGAAAGGCCTTGTACGGGACGATTCCGGGATCAGCAAGAATAACAGCATTTAAAAAAATTGCCTGAAGAGCTTTCTTCAGGCAATTTTTTATGTATGAGAGATAAATTCTGGGATCAGACGAATATTATTATGCACAGGCTCATCAGTTATTCACACCTGTTATGCACATATCCACCAAAAATCCTTGAAAAAACAAGTGAAACCTCTTTACTTTATCCACATGTGGATGACTTGAATATTCGGGTTTTTGGTGGAGGGATTGTGGATAATTACATGTTTAACTTAAATTATAATTGATAAAACAGGTTTCTGATTATCGAAAGTCCAGTGTAGCGCAGCGAAACGATTAAAAAGGCCAAGACAAATATATGTCCCAGCCTCTTCATCAACCTATATATTTTTCACCAGTTCACGGTTCTTTTCCTTAAATACATCATTATGTGAAGAAACCATCGCAGCTGCTCCTGCATCAGGCGTAATGTAACGCTTCGCCTGGTTCACTGCATTCGCTGCATCATGGAAGGCACCCATCAGCAGATTCAGCTTGCCATCATGCTTCGAAATATCCCCTGCAGCATAAAGACCCGGCACACTTGAACCTCCTCCGGACTCCGTTTTAATGAAATACTCGTCGACCATCTGGATTGGCAGTTCACTGTTTTTAATGAGTGAAGCATCAATTTCATAGCCGTGATTGATAATGACATCATCCACTTCAAGTGAACTCGACTCATTGGTAATGCTGTGCGTCAGCTCTACACGGTCAATTGCATCGTGTGCCTCATTTGCATGCAGCTTCGTGATCTGTGTATTCAACAGACATTCAGCTGTGCTGTTCATCAGCTGACCGATTTGCGATTCATGCCCCTTGAAGTTACAGCTGCGGTGTGTGATATATACTTTTTTCGCAACCGGCTCAAGCTCATTCGCCCAGTCAATTGCTGTATTTCCGCCACCTGAGATCAGGACCGTCTTATTTTTAAACTTCTTCAGCGACTGCACTGTGTAATGAAGATTGGATACTTCAAAACGCTCTGCCCCTTCGATCTGCAGCTTTTGTGGATTTAAAATTCCACTTCCGACCGCTACGATGACCGTTTTAGAAATATGTACATTTCCACTCGCAGCTTTTACGATAAAGTGACCGTTTTCATTTTTACTGATGGACTCAACTTTTTCATTCAAATGAACTTCCGGGTTAAATGTGAGTCCCTGTTCGACCATCTGCTCCACCATTTTTGCACCTGTAACAGGCGGCATGCCCCCTGCATCCCAGATCATTTTCTCCGGATACACGTTTACTTTTCCGCCTAAATGCGGCTGATACTCAAGAATTTTCGCTGTCATTCCACGCAGCCCGCTGTAAAATGCTGAGTATAATCCCGCAGGACCTCCACCGATAATTGTCACGTCAAATATTTTTTTCTCCATGATCTTCACTCCTGATTTTCAAGTTGAAATCTCCCGTGAACGTTGATGTATAAGTTAATGATTCTCATTCTCATTTATAATTCTCTGATTATTGTAGCATATGCTTCACAGAAATGACATTGACAATTTTGTAGCAGGTGATTATAGTTGGATTGTTGCTAGTGAGAATCATTATCATACGTATTAAATAGGAGGCACCTTTATATGCGTCTATATACACAGGACTTATCAATCGGTTATGGCGAGAAAACAATCGTAAAAGATTTGAGCATAGAGATTCCTGACCGGAAAATCACGACAATTATTGGTGCAAACGGCTGCGGTAAATCAACACTTTTAAAAGCAATGACCCGTATCATCAACCATCAGTCAGGAAATGCGATTTTAGATGGTAAGCCGATTTCAGAGGAAGGTACAAAAGCACTGGCAAAGAAAATGGCGATCCTTCCGCAAACACCTGAAAGCGCTGCCGGATTAACTGCAGGAGAACTTGTCTCATACGGCCGCTTCCCTCATCAGAAAGGCCTTGGCAGGTTAACGAAAAGAGATATTGAAATTGTGAACTGGGCACTTGAGGTCACCGATACGATTGAATTTAAGCACCGTGCCGTCGATTCCCTATCAGGTGGTCAGCGCCAGCGCGTCTGGATTGCGATGGCACTCGCTCAGGAAACAGATATTATTTTCCTGGATGAGCCGACAACCTACCTTGATATGGCCCACCAGCTTGAAGTGCTTGAGTTGCTGCAGCGCCTGAACGTGGAACAGGGACGCACAATCATTATGGTCCTTCATGACCTGAATCAGGCTGCACGCTTTGCAGATTACCTCATTGCGCTGAAAGACGGTGAAATCGTTAAAACCGGTACCTGTGAAGAAATCATCCAGCCTGATGTCCTGAGAAAAGTATTCAATATAGATGCAACAATCGGTCGCGACCCTGTTACAAATAAACCAATGTGTCTGACTTATAACTTAGTGAAAGCTGCTGAAAAGATCGCAGTGAACCAATAGAGGAGAATGAACATGAAAAGCCTGAAGAAAACACTTTTACCATTTACAATCGCTGCATTTGCACTTGCAGCCTGCGGATCTGACGAGGATTCAGCTTCTGAAAACACAGAGCCTGCTGAAGGTTCTTCAGCAGAAGAAACGATTACGTATGAGTCTGAAAACGGTCCTGTAGAGGTGCCGGCTGATCCTGAAAGAATCGTCGTGTTATCCACATATGCAGGAAATGTCCTTCACCTTGATGACGATATTGTCGGTGTTGATTCATGGTCTGCTTCAAGTCCTAACTATGACTTCGGAGACGCTGAAGAAGTATCTGCTGAAAATATTGAGAAAATCATTGAGCTTGAGCCTGATTTAATTATCGGACTTGCAAGTGAACCAAACCTTGATCAGATCAGTGAAATCGCACCAACTGTGACCTTTACATACGGTGCACTGGATTACCTTGAGCAGCATATTGAAATTGGAAAAGTACTGAATAAAGAAGAAGAAGCAACTGAATGGGTAGAAGATTTCAAGCAGCGTGCTGCTGAAACAGGTGAAGAAATCAAAGCTGAAATCGGTGAGAATGCAACAGTTACTGTCATCGAAAACTTTGATAAGCAGCTTTATGTATTCGGCGATAACTGGGCACGCGGTACAGAAATTCTGTATCAGGAAATGGGTCTGAACATGCCTGAAAAAGTACAGGAAGAAGCGCTTGAGCCTGGCTACTATACTTTATCTTCAGAAGTACTGCCTGATTTTGTCGGTGATTATCTGATCGTCAGCCGCGTTGCTGATGCTGATAACTCATTTATGGAGACAGAAACGTATAAAAACATTCCTGCTGTTCAAAATGGAAATGCGTTTGTAGCAGATGCTGAAAAGTTCTATTTCAACGATCCGATTACGCTTGAATATCAGCTGGAATTCTTCGAGGAAAACTTCTTAGGTAATGAATGACCGGAAAAGGCTGCAGATGCTGCAGCCTTTTTTCGCATGAAATGAGTGAATTCAATGGATAAGAAAAAATCGATCGGGCTCAGATTTATCATTGCAGGTATATTCCTGATCGCAATGTTTACAGTAGCCGTCACATTTGGGGCTGCAGATACAACACTTAGGGATGTATTCCGTGCTGCCTTCACAGGAGATCGCAGTGCCACCTCCCTTGTATTAATTGAAATCCGGTTTCCGCGCGAAGTTGCAGCTGTTGTCGTTGGCGCCTCTCTCGCTGTATCAGGTGCAATTATGCAGGGAATGACGAGAAACCCACTGGCGGACCCTGGTCTGCTCGGCTTAACTGCCGGTGCTAATGCTGCGCTTGCAGCTGCTTTTGCTTTTATACCGGGGATTAATTATATGGGGATTATCATTGCCTGCTTTATCGGAGCTGCTGTCGGAGCCGGATTGGTTTTCGGGATTGCTTCATTGAAACGCGGCGGCTTTTCACCGATCCGTGTCGTTCTTGCAGGTGCTGCTGTATCAGCGTTTCTTTTTGCGATTTCAGAAGGGATTGCACTGACATTCAGGCTTTCTCAAAATGTGGCCCAGTGGACTGCCGGCGGACTGATCGGCACCACCTGGACACAGCTTGAACTGCTGATTCCGATTACTGCAGGTGGTATGATTGCTGCGGTTTTATTCTCAAAACAGCTGACGATCCTCAGTCTGAGCGAGGAAGTCGCTGTTGGACTCGGCTCTAAAACAGGTCAGGTAAAAGCAGTGTTTTTCGTGTTAACTGTGCTTCTTGCAGGCTCTGCCGTTGCACTTGCAGGTAATATTGCATTTGCAGGGCTGCTTGTCCCTCACATTGTACGCGCGATTGTCGGAACGGATTACCGCTTTATTTTACCGATGTGCGTGCTGATCGGCGGCTCGTTCATGCTGTTTGCCGATACATTCGGCCGGCTGATTAATGCGCCGTTTGAAACGCCTGTAGCCGCAATTGTTGCGATGCTTGGCCTTCCTTTCTTCTTATACGTTGTACGGAAAGGAGTGTCGATGTCTGCATGATTGATCCGCAGCTTTTGAAAAAACAGAGAATCTTAATGATTACTTTTATTTTGATTGTTGTGCTGACGATGATTGTCAGTATCGGCTTCGGCTACTCATCGGTTTCCTACAGTCGTATCCTCCCTACCCTGCTTGGCCAGGGGGAATTCAAGGATGAGTTTGTGTTATTTGAACTGAGACTGCCGCGTATGCTGATCACGCTGCTTGCAGGGATGGCGCTCGCTGTTTCCGGTTCAGTTTTACAAAGTATCACGCGTAATGACCTCGCAGACCCGGGAATTATCGGAATCAACTCCGGTGCCGGGGCTGCAGTCGCTGTATTTTTTTTGTACGCACCGCTTGAAGCAGATTCATTTGCTTATATGATTCCTGCTGTTGCATTTGCAGGGGCACTCGTTACTGCTATATTGATCTATTTATTTGCATACGAGAAAAGCACAGGGCTTCAGCCGATTCGCCTAATCCTTGTGGGTGTTGGCTTTTCGATGGCGCTCTCAGGGCTGATGGTTGTCCTGATCTCTTCTACTGACCGCCAAAAAGTAGACTTCATCGCTTCGTGGCTGGCGGGAAGTGTCTGGGGAACTGACTGGCCGTTTGTGTGGGCAATGGTTCCATGGCTCCTTGTGCTGATTCCGTTTGTTTTGTTCAGTGCGCAGAAGCTTAACATTCTAAATTTAAGTGAACCGGTGGCTGTCGGCGCTGGTGTCGGCGTGAATAAAGATCGGATCATTCTGATGCTCGCTGCCGTGGCACTTGCTGCAGCAGCAGTATCAGTCACCGGCGGCATCGCGTTTGTCGGTTTGATGGCACCGCACATTGCAAAATCACTTGTCGGTCCGCGTAACCAGCTATTTATTCCGCTCGCTATGCTGATCGGCGGCTGGCTGCTGCTTGTCGCTGATACAATCGGGCGTAACATTATTGAGCCTGGCGGTGTTCCTGCAGGGGTGATTGTGGCGATTATTGGGGCTCCTTACTTTGTGTGGCTGCTGTTGAAGAAGTGATTATTGGTTGTTGGTGGTGGTTCTTAGAAAAATCTCGATGGTTCTCAGAATCATGTAAAAAGACCTCCCCCTCCACCTGGCATATCTAAAGATGAAAACCCGCTGGTCCATCCAGCGGGTTTTCATCTATTCACTCTTGAATCCTCGCACATCTGATGCAAGCTGACCGAAAAAGTGATTCATATTCTGTTCATTAATCCACGCACGACCCCAGACATCTTCATTTGCAGCGAGCACACCCATAAACCAGATCCGGCGGGCAGCTACAAAGTATGGAAGAGCCTTTTTGTCGACTTCATCTATCTTCCGCACACTCTCATATCCATTTAAAAATGAGCGCCAGCACGTCTTTTCCTGCTGCGGATAATTATTTTTAAGGTTCCACCAGAATACAGCCAGGTCGTAAGCCCGGTACCCTGTACCACAGCAGTCATAATCGAACGCTTCTAGATTTCCATCATGTAAATGGAAGTTAAAATTATGGAAGTCGCCGTGACAGAATCCATAGGAAAGCTCTTTATTTTCAGCCACTTCCTTTACCTTACTGACCACTTCGTGCAGCAACGTCTCCTGCTCTTCAGTGAGCGCATGACCAAGCCGCTTCATAATAATTGCAACAGGCGCTTTTAATAAATGATTCACGTTCAGTTCGTACCCTCTGCTGTAAGTCGGCTTGAATCTGTCCGTTGCATTGTGTAAATTTGCGAGCGCACGGCCGATTCTGCCGCTGTTTTCTTCCGTAATTTCAGGACGTTCTCCTTTAGAATAAGTAAACATAACGCCAAAACGCGTTCCTTCAGGCGCTTCAATTTTAGTTAAATAATGCCCGTCTTTCCGTTTTACAGGAACGGATGAATGAATGCCTTCATGTTGAGCAAACTCGATCGCTTCAAGCTCGAATAAAATCGCATCCTCTTCACGCCACCCTTTACGGTACACGCGGAAAATATAATTATCTTCATTTGTTTTCAGCACATACGTATCGTTCAGACCGCGCGCTAAAAACAGACATTCCGTGACGTGTGGAAGATCATAATCATGAGCCAGATCTTGTATCGTTTGTTCTCCGATCAGTGAATGTTTGATGTGGATCATATTGACTCAATCCTTTCAGACGTAATACCTTAGTTATTCTAGATTTTCGTCAAAAATCCTTCCTTCTTATAAATCACACTCAACTTTTTACCTTTTGTATTCTTTTATCCAGACAAGACCGTATACAAAGGTTGGGATGATGATCGCTGCTGCAAGCAGATATACAGGATATGCCGGCAGTGTGTCCCACAGGAACGGCTGAATTACCATTGTTGCAATTAAAAGTGGAACAGCGACCCCCACTGATTTATACGCAGCCTTCGTTGCACTCCGTGTAATCTGAATCTCCCGCTCATCTGATTCCTGAAATTCTGTCATATTCATCGCAAATGCATTGAACGATCTGGAGCGGTCGCGTGTTTTATAGCTGTAGATCATCCATGGAATCGTGAAAATAAACAAAAGCAGCCATGGAATGGGACTCATTGATACATTGACTGTTTCAAACGCTGTCTCTCCGGATTCCTCGTCCGTGACTTCCTGCACGGCCTCAAAGTTGATCCCTGAAGACCCGATTGTCATCTCAGTTGATACTCCTACAGACTTTCCAAGTACGTCATCAACGGCAATCGCCTCATATCCATCATCAATTTCCTTCATCGTATGAATCGTACTGCTAACCGCTACCGCGAGCAACACGTAAAAAATGACACTGCATATCGTTTCAATCAAAACCCGTTTCACTGAACTTCCTCCTCTTTTGTGAAAATAGCTTCCACCGGTTCTCCAAACACTTCTGCAATATTTAACGCGAGCAGAAGTGATGGCGTATAACTCCCCTTTTCAAGCGACACAATCGTCTGCCTAGTGACACCAATTTTCTTAGCGAGATCGCCCTGCGTCAGTCCATCCCTCGCACGGAGCTCCTTCACCCGATTCCTGATCGCCATTTAATCTCCTCCAATATATGTTAGTTAAATTGTTAAGTAGACTTGTCATTTTGTAAAGTTGGTTTTACATTTAGTTGGTTCTATTAACTTGCTGGTGAGTGGTTTCAACGCAAAACATGTGGTGTTCGACGTTTAAGCAATGTTGTTCGACACTCAAACAGAAAGTTTCGACACTCAGCGACTATAGTTCAACGCTCAATCAGTCTTGTTCGACGTATCGTGTAAAAAGACCTATAAATCACTTTTCCAAAAAACACAAAAAAACCGGCAAGCACCCCGCTCCCCGGTCATCATCAATACTATTATTTCGGTCTCTCCAGCGAAAATACTTCACCCAACTTCGCGTAATTACTACCGGCGAGCCTGCTCACAGCCATCAGCTTATCGGCATGGATACGTCCCTTTTCATAAATCGCTTCATCAATATGAAACCGCACAATCCGACCGATCAGCAAGTCTGCGGCAGGCTTTCCATCATGTCCGCCCAGCTGGACGTTCTGCTCCAGGACACATTCCATTCTGAATCTGGACTCCTCCAGACCAGGCACACTCACCACTTCACTTTCAACAGGGGTCAGTCCGGCCAGTTCAACTTCACTCTCATCAGCCGGCAAGTTGGCTGACGTCTGATTCACCTTTTCCACGTTCGATTCATCCACAACATGGACGACAAATTCTTTTTTAAACTCAGCGTTTCGTGCCGTATCTTTCTGCTCACCGGCTTTTCGCTGAACTGACACCGAGATCATCGGCGGGTCAGCAGATACAATATTAAAATAACTAAATGGCGCTGCATTCAGCACGCCAGTCTCAGACTCAGTCGTGACAAACGCGATTGGACGGGGAATGATTCCGCCTGTCAGAAGTTTATAGTTGTCGCGTTCTGATTGGTTTTCAGGGTTGATGGATAACAATTAAATTCCTCCTTTTGATGAAAAAGCTGAATTCAAATCCCACTTCCAAAGCCGCTCAATCACAGCCTCACCACCTGCTTCAAACTCAATTCCGTCTGACGTCTCGTCCGGATAAATCCGTGCCGTCATCACAGCCTCACCGTTATTGATAAAGATTTCTGCAGATGACTGATCAAGGAAGAAATGGAGCGTTAAGCGGTCCTGCTCCTTCACTTCCACTGTTCTCGTCCCGCTGACCCCTGCACCGGATGCAGTACGGTCGAGTGTGACTGCTGATTCCTGTCTGGACCATTTCAGAACCGTTTTCTCGTCATTGCCGCAACGGAAGTTTACGTTAAACGCGTCAGCATCCTTCACATTGACTTCAAGCTTCATCTCAAGGCATGTGCCGCTGATTGAATCAAACGTTTGTTTAGATGAAATGGGTTCATTTTCAACGTACATTTCTTCTTTTCTCAGTTCAGCAAGTTCCGGCAGCGGCTGAACGAGCAGGCGTTCACCGTCAGGCACAAGCACACGCGGAATTGTCATCGCCCCGCAGAATCCATGCGCCTGCGTTGGCATCTCGCTCTCCCACATATCCATCCAGCCGATCATCACGCGCCTGCCTTCAGGATCTTCAAGTGTCTGAGGCGCATAAAAATCAAAACCTGCATCCAGCATATGAAAATCTTCATGTGTAAATTTCCCGGTTTCATAGTCCAGCTCACCAAGGACATAAACTGCCTGGTGGAGATTATGAAATTTGTCACCTTCAGGCTTCACGCCCTGAGGCGACATCACAAGAACGTCCTTCTCCCCTAAATGAAAGAAGTCCGGACACTCCCACATGAATCCTCCATTCTCTTCTTTTTTCGCTGAAACGGCTACGAAATCCCAGCTTTTAAGATCATTGGACTTGTAAAGGAGCACCTGTCCCATATGATCCTTCGTCCTCGACCCAAGCACACAGTAATATGTACCATCACGTTTCCACACCTTCGGATCCCTGAAATGGAATGGGTGAATATCTCCTTCAGGTACCTCAGTGATCACGGGCTTCTCCCATTTTGTAAAATGAATGCCGTCACTGCTTTCCGCAATCATCTGCACCTGCTTCAGATCCGTATCATGATCCGGACCTGTCCACACATTTCCCGTATACATCGCAACCAGCTTTCCATCCACCTCAATCGCGCTGCCCGAAAAACATCCATCCGCATCGTCCCGCAAACTCGGTGCAAGCGCCACAGGAAGGTGCTCCCAATTCACCAGGTCCCTGCTCACCGCATGTCCCCAATGCATCGGCCCCCACTCCGGTGAAAACGGATGATGCTGATAAAACAAATGATACTCTCCATTAAAATAAGAAAAACCATTCGGATCATTCATCCAATACGCCCGCGGCGCCACATGAAACCGCGGATACCAGTGATGCGCCCGCGCTTCCTGCTCCTTCTCCTGAATCGACGCCTCTGCAATTTGAATCTCCTTCTCCATTACGTCACCTGCTTTCGGGTTGTTGAGTTTATTTTAGCACTTAGTGGGATGCAGTTGGGAAATTGGGGGTTGGGTTGGGGGTTCCGTCTTTAACATGGGCTGTTCGCCACTTAACACACGATGTTCGACGTTCACCACTCCATCTTCGCCACTCATCGCTCAATGTTCGACGCTTAAAATTAAACTTCAACACTTCGGGTATATTTACCCAACAAAGTACATCCAATGATACTTTTAAAAAACTCGTGTAATTAGCATAAGAATCATATATGCTTGTTGAAACTAAATAGAATTGGAGGAAGTACTATTGATTTTTTATGAAAGAAAACCCTCAATCCGTGCGCATGCCTATGAACTTCTCTCAAGACATTTGCCGGATGATCATCCCGCTAAAGCCGCCCTTTTAAAAGAATCTTCTATCATCAGAGCTGGTGAATTTGGTGAAAAACGTATTGATCAACTACTGCTCCCTTTTGGATCTGATGAATTTCTGATTGGTTTAAATCTGATTTTCCCTTATGACGGTGAAACAATTCAAATCGACCACTTAGTGTTAACACCCTCTTTTGCATTAACGATCGAAACAAAGCACTTAAAAGGACACGTAAAGCTGGATCTGGAAAACGAACAGATGTATCGTCATGAACCCGATGGCTCTATTTTTACTTCCACTCACCCTTCACTTCAAACAGAAAGACACCAAAAAGGTTTATCTAAGATTTTGAAAAAAATGAACATTGACCTCCCCATTTATTCTTTAATCCCATTCACACATCCCAGCGTCCATTTAGAAGCTGTCGGTTCTAGGACACTTCTGCCTAAAGAAATTTGCCGCGTTGAGAGATTTACAATGAAATTGAGAACACTGTGCGAGGCGAACCTTCCCCGGAAAATGAATCCGTATGCATTACTTGAACTTGCAGAATCACTAAAAACATATACAGTGAATGAAAAAATCTACCATACTTTCAACAGGTTCAATATTCATCAAAGTCAGCTGATCCCCGGCGTATGGTGTAATCATTGTTCTGAGTTGTTCTGTATTTGGTCAGGACGGCGCTTTCGTTGCTCAGTGTGCGGAGAGCCTGACGATGAGACGTATATGAATACTCTATTTGTTTACCTCACTTTTGTATCTGATTCTATTGCGAATAAGCAGGCACGCATAATATTGAAGTTAGCACGCCCCGGAACAGCAAGAATCCTGATGATTAATGCCGGCCTGGAGCCGTTCCATAAGACAAGTAAGAGATTTTACCGTATGAAGAAACCCTTTCGCGCCAATTAATTGGTGCTTTTTTTATGAGTCAATATACCCGAAGTGGCGAACGTTCACCATTTAGTGTTGAACCACTGTAATTTAGTGTCGAACATGTGGCGATGAACGTTGAACACCCGCAGTTTACCCTCGAACACACTATGTTGAACATCGAACCCACAAACAAACCCCCAGTTTCCCAACTGCATCAAAGGCTTAAAAATATTTCCAACCCCCTATTGACCAAGCGTATCAACCGTATTACAATAAGTAGTACAGATAATACACTAATATTTGGAGGAGGGTGCGGATGTTTACGTTGGATACGCGCAGCCGGGTGCCGATTTATGAGCAGTTGATGGATCAGCTGAAGACGCTGATGATTCGGGATTTGCTGCAGCAGGATGAGCAGTTGCCGTCTGTCAGGAGTCTGGCACAGGAATTGACGATTAATCCGAATACGATACAGAAAGCTTACCGTGAGCTTGAGCGCGAGGGATTTATTTATTCCGTTCCTGGAAAAGGCAGTTTTGTGGCACCGTTACAGAATGAGGGGAATGAGGAGAGATTGGAGATGCTGAGACAGGACTTAGAAAAAATAGTGAGTGAGTTTTTATTTTTGGGCGGATCGAAGGATGATCTCATTCATCTGATTCAAAAAATTGAAGTGGCGGAAAGGGAGGGTGACAAATGATTCAGGCAACCGCAGTTAATAAGCGTTTTGATGATCTGCAGGCTGTTGAGAATCTCACACTCCATGTGAAAAAGGGATCTATTTATGGACTGCTCGGATCAAACGGTGCCGGTAAAACGACCCTCCTTAAAATACTTGCCGGCATTTACAAATATGATAGTGGTGAAGTAAAAATTGCTGATAAGGCGGTTTTTGAAACACCCGAAACAAAGCAGCATGTGCTGTTTATCCCGGATCAGCCGCACTTTTTGCACCAGACTTCTTTGAATGATATGGCGGGCTTTTATAAAGAAGTGTATGCGCGCTGGAATGAAAAAAGGTTTCAACAGCTGACTAAGCATTTCAGAATGAATCCTGATAAGAAGCTGACGAGAATGTCTAAAGGAATGCAGCGCCAGGCTTCATTTATCCTCACCCTGTCTGCAATGCCGGATGTCCTGATTTTAGATGAGCCGTTTGATGGGCTGGATCCGGTTGTACGCCAGCAGATGAAGAATGCGATTTTGCAGGATGTGGCGGACCGTGGGCTGACGCTGATTGTGTCTTCGCATAATCTGCGTGAGATGGAGGATTTCTGTGATTACGTTGGGATTATGCATAATGGCGGACTGTTATTTGAACGGGATCTGGATGAATTGAAGACAGATATTCATAAGCTTCAGATCGCTTTTAAGCAGCTGCCTGAAAAAGATGCATTCCTGAGCGGCCTTGATGTGCTGCACTATGAGAAGCGCGGCAGTGTACTGCTGATTATAGTAAAAGGGCGCGAAGAAGAAATTCTACCTTATGTAAAAAGCTTCAACCCGGCGATATTTGATCTGCTGCCGTTGACGCTTGAAGAAATCTTTATTTATGAGCTGGGAGGTGTTGGCTATGAAATCCGGAATCTTATTGTGGAATAAAGGGCTGTTCAGACAGCAGCTGCGGGCAATTACATGGATCGGTGTATTCTTATCACTCGCGCTTGCGATTATGCTGCCGCTCAGTATGTTTATTCGTGAAATGACATTCAGAAATGATCAGTTCTATGCAGGATATTCAAGTATGTATGGAGATGTATTGAATCCACTAATGGACTTCTCCCTCCCTTTCCAGCTGATGGCATTCTGCTCATTTCCAGTACTGATCGGGATTATTCTGCTGAACTTTATGACGAATAAATCAGCAACGGATTTCTTCCACAGTCTTCCTTTTAAAAGAGGAACGATCCTGACGAATGTGTATATTACAGGGGCGATTACGCTATTTGTACCGCTTGTGATTACAGGGATTCTGACAGCTGTACTGTATCCTTTCCTGACTGATCAGTTCTATGCGATTTCTGATATTTTCAGCTGGATCGGGCTGTCTTATCTGATTATGCTGTTTATGTTTATTCTGACAGTTGCAATTGGGATTTTTGTTGGGAACGCGCTGCTGCACGGGGCGCTGACGTATACAGTCATTATTGTACCGGCACTGATTATTCTGCTTGCGCTGACGAATCTGCAGTACTACGTGCAGGGTCTGGCACTGACGACTTATACTGAAACGCTGCTGACGAACGGGATTTTCTTTGGCAGACTGATTGAATTAACACAGACGCCATTCAGCCTCCTTGAGTATCTGGTCTATACACTAATTGCTGCTGCGCTTGTAGCCTTCTCTTACTTTGCTTATGCGAAGCGGCCTTCTGAAGCGACTGATCAGACGATTGTGTTTCCGTTTTTCCGCTATGTGTTCCTCTATAGCCTGACACTGTTTGTCATGCTGATCTCAGGCTTTTATTTTACAGAAATTCAGCAGGGCAGCTTTATGTGGACGGTTGTCGGGTATGTGCTTGGTGCGTTTATTGCCTACACCGTATTACAGATGATCCTTCAGAAAACGCTGCGCCTATCTTGGCCGTGGAAGGGATTTGTCCTGTACGGCGTCATGATTACGCTGCTGATTATCCCGGTAAACCTTGTAGCCGGTTTTTATGAAAATAAGGTGCCTGAAGCAAGTGCAGTTGAATCTGTAGAAATTATGAGTCCGAATTCACGAAATAACTATATGCACATTGAAGGGATGCAGGCACCTTCGTTAAGTGATCCTGAAGCGATTGAAATGGTGACTGCTGTTCACGATCAGCTTGTTGATCACACGTACAACAGATTATCAGGTGACTGGAGCTCGGTGACGATCGATTATACGCTTGAAGACGGCAGCACTTTATCAAGAGAATACAATGTGAACCACGACTTCTTAAAAGAAGTGACGCTTGAATTAAGAAGTACGCAGGCGTTTAAAGAAGCGTATGATCCAGTGTATTTAGCGACAAAAAGAGATGATTTAAACTATATTTTGTTCTATTCAAATGCTAATGGCGAGCCAATCAGAATCGCCGATGAAGAAGAGATGGAAAGCCTGATCGCTGCAATGAAAGCTGATCTTGAGGTTCTCCCTTCTGAGGAACTGGCACTTGACTGGAGTCCACAGTCTGCAGGTGAACTCCAGTTCTCTATGAACCTGCCATATGATTATCATGCAGGGATTACAAAAGACCACGAGAATACGATTGAGTGGATGGATGAGAACGGCTACGGTGATGCAC
This sequence comes from Jeotgalibacillus malaysiensis, assembly GCF_044789845.1. Lineage (NCBI taxonomy): Bacteria > Bacillati > Bacillota > Bacilli > Caryophanales > Caryophanaceae > Jeotgalibacillus > Jeotgalibacillus malaysiensis. The sequence continues at coordinate 485,993 of NZ_CP085252.1, read as the reverse complement.
TGTTTCTTCCTGAGAACCTTGAAGAAGTGACGGTTGCTAAATCTGAAGGCGACGAATTTTTCCGGGAAGTAGATACCGTTGTATATGAAAACAGAATCTCACCGGAGGAGTTAGATGTTCCGATGATCACAATCACAGATCAGGAGCAAATCGAAGAACTATTTGATCTTGGCGATTCCAATAGCTACGGAGATTATGTGATTTTCTACCGTGTAAATGACGGCTACAGCTTCCTCGGTATTAATGAGTCTGAAGCACCGGAATTTATCACAAGACAGTTCGACTAATTGAATGAAAGGGATCTGTTTTCAGGATCCCTTCTTTATTTATGCCAAAAATGAGAAAAAGGAGTTTTATTATGATCGAAATTAACCAGGTCAGCCACCATTTCACACTGGGTAAAAAGGGTCAGCAATCACGGCTTGATGTATTGAAGGATATTTCCTTTCACGTAGCTGAAGGTGAGATTGTATCGATCATCGGCCGCAGCGGCTCAGGTAAATCTACATTATTAAATCTAATCAGCGGCTTCATCCGTCCTTCTGAGGGTGAAATTGTCATTTTAGATGAAAAGGTCAGTGAATTTACAGAAGAGGAATTTGCAGATTTCAGGCTGAAAAATATGGGCTTTATTTTTCAGAGCTTCCAGCTGATTCCGAGTATGACAGCCTATGAAAATGTAGAGCTGCCGCTGATTTTAAAAGGAATGTCTGAACAGGCAAGAAAGCAGATGACGCTTGAAATGCTAAAGACTGTCGGACTCGAAAACTTTAAGGATCATTATCCAAGTGAACTTTCAGGCGGTCAGCAGCAGCGGGTCAGTATTGCACGAGCGCTGATTCTTGAGCCGCCGCTGATTTTAGCGGATGAGCCGACTGGCAGTCTCGATAGTGAAACGGAAGCGGATCTGCTGGCATTTATTAAAAAGCTGAATAAAGAGCGCGGCATCACGTTTGTCATTATCACGCACGATGATGAAGTGGCAAAGATCGGCGACCGGACGATTGAAATCGCTGATGGTGAGCTGATTCGAAGCGGGGTGTTCGTATGAAGCTGAAGGATCAGTTCCGTTTTATCAGGCAGAATATGAAGAAAAACCGAATGCGTGTATTTATGACGATCCTTGCATCTGCGATGAGTGTAGCGTTCCTGATCGTACTTGCCTCGGTTGCGTTCGGGCTGCACGATACGGTCATCAAAGATACAATCGAGTCCCCTGATGTTACGCAGATTGAAGTTGCAGGTAAAGACGCTGGGAATGGGAATGCAGAGAGTCTGACGAATGAAGATGTTGAAGAGATTGAAACGCTGGATGGCGTGAATGCTGTTACACGTCAGAAACAGATCAGACAGGAAACACGCTATGTAACAGAAGGTTATGAAATCAATACACAGACCATTCAAAGCCACTTCCCCTCAATGGATAACGCCGGGATTGAATTAAGTGAAGGCGCAGTTCCGGAAGCAAGAGATGAAGTCGCTGTCGGCTACCATTTTGCATTAAATTTGATGAAAGATGATATTAACCCCGAAGAAGCGGAATACGGTGAAGACGGTCACCTCATCCCTGAGCAGCGCTTTTCAGGTGATATCATCGGTCAGAGTTTCGATCTTGAGTTCAAAAGAATGGAAGATGGCGAGGAAATCACTGAAACGGTTCCTGTGACAGTGACCGGCGTGCTTGAAAAGCCGGGCCGTGAGTGGGCATGGGATCAGAGCGTATACATCACTGATGAAAAGCTTGCCGAGCTTGAAGGCATTACCGGCACGTCAAAAGCGATGCTGACTGACCCTGCTGAAGCGGAGGAAGATACCGGCTATGACAGTGCGACTGTCTATGCAGATGATCTTGAAGCCGTTAAAAGCGTAATGACTTCTCTAGAAGAAGAAGGATATTTCGTCTATTCGATTGTCAGTGAAATGGGTCAGATCAATACGCTGTTTAATATTGCAAAAGCCGGTCTGATCTTTATCGGTACAATTGCGATACTGATCGCATCAATCGGGATTTTCAATACGATGACAATGGCTGTAACAGAACGCGCGCCTGACATTGGGATTATGAAGGCAATTGGTGCGAGCCCTAAAGTCATCAAGAGAATCTTCCTCCTTGAGAGCACGTATATCGGGCTTGTTGGTGCGGTGATTGGAATTGCAGTCTCATATGTCATCAGTATCGGTGTCAACCTGGCGCTGCCGATGATTCTTGAAGCTGCTTTTGAGGAAGAACTACCTGCCGGACTGCAGTTTTCATCGATTCCGTTCAGCCTTGTGCTGATTGCGGTCGTGATCTGTCTGGCAGTGACAATGCTTTCCGGCTTAAGACCGGCGAAGCGTGCGACTGAGATTGACGTATTGAAGGCGATGCGGCGTGAAGTATAGTAAAACAAACGAGGCTGTCATTCCCCTTTTTCCAGGGGAACATCAGCCTCGTTTTTTAGTCGACCTAAGCAGCTTCCTGAACTTCTTCCCTTACCTGCCGGTTATAAGTCATTCTATGAATGTTCATTAAAATACCGAGCAGCGTCATGGTAATCAGCAGTGAGCTGCCGCCATAACTGACAAGCGGCAGCGGGATGCCTGTGATCGGCATGATACCGCCTGCTGCGGCAAGATTCATAATCGCCTGAGTGGAAATCTGAATCGTAATGCCGATTCCGAGAATTCGCCCAACAGGATGTGTTGATTTCATTGCAATAGAGAATCCGATCACAAGGAAAGCTGCAAACGCGATAATAACACCGCCCGTTCCGATAAAACCGAACTCTTCAGCAATAATCGCGATAATAAAATCCGTATGTGATTCAGGCAGATAGCCAAGCTTCATCACACTTTCCCCAAAGCCTGCCCCTGTAAAGCCGCCGTTTGCCATTGCAGTCCACGATTGAATCAGCTGATAACCTGCCCCGTCCGGATCATCAAATGGCGCCCTGAAGCTTGTTAACCGTTCAAGTCTATACGGACTTGTAATGGCCAGAATGGTGACTGACAGCACACCCCCTGCTCCAAATAACAGTAGATACCTGATCGGCACCTGGGCAGCAATCAATAACGCAAGGTACCCTGCCGCAAGTGAAATGACCGTTCCAAGATCCGGCTGCAGCATAATTAAAAATGCAATCATCAGCACGATAATCATAGAAGGTAAAATACTTTTCTTAAAATCATGTAACTGATCTTTCTTATGTACCAGTAAAAAACTCACGTATAAAGGAATGGCGATTTTTGCGAGCTCAGATGGCTGAATGACAAGCGGCCCGATTGAGATCCAGCGCAGCGCCTGATTCCTTTCAGTTCCTATACCGGGAATAAAGATCAGCAACAATGCAAAAATCGTGACCGCTAAAATGACCGGCATCAGTTTTTTATAAGCAGTGAACTTGAACATAGAAACAAAGAAAAATACGCCAAGCCCCAGCACAAACCATAATCCCTGCCTTTTTGCAAATGAAGCAGCATCCCCGGTAGATTCGAGTGCAACAAAATAACTTGCACTATAGACCATTACAAGACCGAAAGAAGCAAGTCCGATGGTGAAAATTAATAATGGTAAATGAAATGAATGTAAAAGCTTCTTCATGGTCCTCTCCTCAAATACAGTGGCATAAAGTCATTAGTGCGTGTGAGGATCAGGAAAGTTACACTTTTTCTTCGATTCAGGCATTTGGATACAAAAACAGCCTCTGATCATTTTCGATCAGAAGCTGTCTGCTGATAAGCTAATTCCTGCTGCATTAATAGTGCAATCTGTTCCGGTTTCATCGGTCTGCCGAAGTAATAGCCCTGAATTTTTGAGTTGCTGTGATGTCTGATAAACTCAGCCTGTTCCGCTGTTTCCACACCTTCTGTAATCACATACATCCCGATTCCTTCAAGCACCTGATAAAGCCCCTTTAACAGCTTGCAATCAAATTCCTCTGAAGGCACATGCTGAATAAATGATCGGTCTATTTTGACAACATTGACAGGCATATTTTTCAGATTAAATAAGGTCGAGGTCCCTACTCCAAAGTCATCAAGTGCGACTCTGACGCCCTTTTCCCGCAGCTCTTTAGCGAACTCAATAATCTCACCGTCGAAAAAGAAAATATCACTTTCTGTAATTTCAATCTGCAGCTGTTCCGGTGGGAATTGGTACTGTTCAAGTAACAGATCCATTTTCTCAAGGAAGCGGTTCTTGTTTCTCATCTGCATCTTGGATACATTTACAGCGACGCCGATCTGACCAAGACCACTTTCACGCCATTTCACCGACTGCTTAATACTTTCTTCAAGCACCCATTCTCCAATATCACTGATAAAGCTTCCATTTTCAGCAATCGGAATAAACACGTTAGGAGGAATCCTTCCTTTTACAGGATGATCCCATCTGATCAGCGCTTCCACACCTGTCATGCTCTCTTTAAAGCCTGTATAGATCGGCTGATAATCTAAATAAAGCTCACCATTTTTCAGCGCAAACTTCAGATCATTCTCAAGTGTCAGGGTGTTTTTGTATTCCAGATCCTCTGCAAGACTGTGGTAGTAGACGACCTGATTCTTCCCTTTCCGCTTTGCTTCATACATAGCGATATCCGCAGCCTGCAATACTTCATCAAACGATTCCCCATCATCCGGGTAGACTGCGACTCCTACGCTGGATGTGACAAATGTCTTGATCTCACTCAGTTTATAATTCTGCTTCAGTTCCCGCACCATATATGCCGCACGCTGCTGCAGGTGCTCAGGATCCGGACTGTGTACAAGCAACAGGAATTCATCCCCTCCCATCCTTGCGATCACTTCGTTTTCATGATCAACAAATTCAGTCAGACGGTTCGCTACTTTTCTTAACAGCGTGTCTCCCATTTTATGTCCGAGGGAGTCATTGATCCTTTTGAATCCATCGAGGTCAAAAAACATAAAGGCAATATGCGTTTCCTTATGATCCGTTAATCTGTGAAATGCTTCGATAACGCCATAACGATTCAGCAGTCCGGTTAACTGATCATGAAGCGCCATGTCAGTGATTTCTCTGTGAGACTCTTCAGCGGAATCGAGCATGCCGTTGATCGACTGGCCAAGATGATGGATTTCATCCCCATTATGCAGCTTCCACTTTACTCTGGAACTGATCTCTCTCGTCTGTCGTATCTGGTTTAATTGCTTTGACAGACTTGTTACTCTTGAAATCATCAGTCTGTCGAGCATGAAGTACAACACAATTGCAATAACCGCTAATAGTACGAGTAGATATAAAACGAAATTTGTAATGACGTCTCTTTTAGACAAATAATAGCTGCGGGGCTTATCGATTGTTAAAATCAAATGACTGTCTCCATTGGTACTCTGAATCGTCAGCTGACCCTCCATCCGCTCTTCACTGACCGTTCTGACAAACCTGTTTTCCTCAACTCCCGCTCCGGTATTTGCAGTCAGATCAAGAGACAGGTCATACCCAAGCCGCTTAATATAGTTCCCACTGATATCCCGCACCAGAATAACCTTTCCTGCAGCATCACCAATCCCTGATGTAGGCAGGATCCGCTGAACAGATGCAATAAAAAATGAATCTTCAGCACCGATCAGATAATTATTTAATGAGGGGGTCAGACGATTTAACTGTTCACTAAGCTGGTCTGCTTCTTCGCTTAAACCATAACTCCGGTCCAGCAACACCTCATCCTCCTCACTGACAATGATCATGCGCCAGATCCGGTTGTTCATGAATGTATTTTCATCTACATTTGAAGCAACAAAATCCTGCCTTTCTCCAGTGGCAAACTCGTACATATCATCCCATTGCGCCCAGTCCTGATTCAGACGGGTGAGGAGGTCCTGCTCCAGCCGGATCGCATTCTCAATCCGCTCCATATCCTTATACATGCTTTCTTCATCCATAGCCAATGCGTCTGACAACAACATCGGTCGAATCAATGTGGTCAGCAGAATTAAAAATAAAAACATACTGCCTATAATCACGACTAATGTCTGTGTTTGAAGCTTCATCCTCCCACCCCCAATCCTACGAGCTAAAAATAGTACTTTGTATTTATTTTACGTGATGTGAATATTTAGTCAATAACAAATAACTGTAAAAAAACCTGATACAAAGTTGTACCAGGCTTTAACATTCTTATATTCTTCAAATCGTCCAGCGGTCGTTAATGATTGCAATCAGTTTCCATTCACCACTGCTGTTTTTCTCAAAGACAAGATTCAGACTTTGCCAGTCCATATAGTCAAATTCTTCAGTGCCTTCAAAGTAATATTCTACTACTCTTCCTGCAGGGTACTTTTGTCTGATCAGCTCCTGTGTTGAAAAATGTTTTGAGCGGTCATACCGGTATTTTTCTTCATATGTTGCATCCATCAGCCACTCATCGTAATAGGCTGCCGGAGTCAGTTCAATTGGAAATCCTGATCCATCCTGATCTCCCCAGTCATATACGGTCGGGTCATCCATAAAACCATCGAGCTCTGCTGCAGTGAATTGCACACCTCCGTGGTCAATACAATTTCCTGCATAAGGACAAAACGTAAGTGACCCTTCTCCCATATAAGCAGGGAGTTCACCAAATTCTTCATTTTGTAGGTGAACAAGAATGTCATTTGCAGTATCCAGCAGCGCTTCATATTGCGGAACAAATGTCGGCTCAAGCGCACGGGCAAGAAAAGCAGCAAATTGACCGCGGGTAATATTCTGATAAGGCTTGAAAGTACCGTCCGGATAACCTGTTGTTACACCATGCTCTTTCATCTTGGCAATTGCTCTGGCCATCTCACTGTCACCTGATACATCACTGAATTCTGAGGCTGATGCTTTTGCCCATTTAAATGCGCGGGCGAAAATTAAAGCTGCCTGCCCTCTTGTCAGATGATTATGCGGTCTGAAGGTACCGTCACTGTAACCATTAATATAGCCTAGCTCATGGGCTGACATCACGTAACCTGAATAATAAGCATCTGCGGGCACATCGCTAAATGGTGTCGGCCGCTGCTCCTTGTAAAGATAAATCCCCTCCCCAATCATTTTCATTGCCTGTGACCGTGTGACATTGTTCGCAGGTCTGAACGTTCCATCAGGATACCCGTCGATGATCACCTGTTCATGAAGGTAGATAATTTCCCATACAAACGGGTGATCCATCGGCACATCATCGAATGACACAACCCCCTTTGCCTGGTTAGGAAAAAGTAAAAATAACAGAATGGAAGCCGCTGCTAAAATCCCGAACTTTTTCATGGGAAATACGCCTCCTTTTGTTCATTATTATAACATTTTCAGCACATAAAAATTTGAATTTTCAAAATTTTTATTGCATGAAAAAAGATGAGACAATTGTGTCCCATCTCTTCTTTAAAACGTTTCGCTGCGCTTCAGGCGGACGCTTTCCGGACGGTTGTTGCTGAGCCTCCTCGCCTTCGGCTGTGGGGTCTCAGCTTCCAACTAATCGTCCCGGAGTCGCCGCCTTACGCTCCGCTAAACTTAGTGTTTATTAAAATCAGGTTTTGGCATGATTTTAAAGCACAACTTCCGTTTCATTCGTCAGTCGTTTACGTGTATTTGTAACCGGCGTGATGAATAGCTGGATCAGTGTTCCGATACCAAATGCCACAATCACTGTACCGAGTCCGATTGGTCCGCCGAATAAGAATGCGATAACCAGCACGCTGACTTCCATAATTGTTTTTGAGAATGCCAGGCTTTTACCTGTACGCATTTTAATTGCCATCATCAGGCTGTCAATCGGGTTTCTTGCGAAGTTCGCCTGAAGATAGAATGTGATACCAAGCGCGATCATTAATACACCCGCAACCAGCATCATTGCTCTGATCGGCATTGACAATGCGTCAACTCCTGCAAATGCCACAAGCAGCCAGAAGTCCATAAATACCCCGATCAGGAAAATCGTAATAATCGCCAGAAAGTCCGGCATTTTCTTCATCAAATATCCATTTAACAGAATCAAAATGATTCCAAGTATAAACACCCAGGTCCCAACCGTAAAACCGATTGTTTCAGATAATCCAACATACAATGCATCCCATGGTCCAACGCCAAGATCCGCAACGATCATCATACTGATTCCAAATGACAGCAGCAGTAATCCAAGCAGATAAAAAATCCCTATAATAAAACCTTTTTTCAAGATTGCACCTCTTCTTCTTATAGATCTACCAGAATATCTTAACACGGAGAAGAGGTCCGTACCACTAAAAGATTTTCTCTTCTATTAATCCTCGTGAAGATAAGTAATCTTCCACATATTCTCCTGTTTTTCAAACCTAAATAACTCTGTTAATTGCTGTCCGGCATTAATCATCCCTATATATACCTGATCTTCACTTAATGTTACCTCAATTACCAAAGCTTCTTTAGGTAACCCTTGACCCGTAGGTGATATCTTTTCTCCTACCAATTGATATGTTTCATGCAATTCCTCAGTCGCAAAGAAAATCTTCTGATTGTAATAACCTATTCCATCCAATATAGTTACGATTTCTGAAGGGGTGAGCTCATGCGGCAATAGTTCGTTATTTATTACTTTGTCTGCTATCTCCAAAGAATTTGTAACACCATCAAAAAGTGGTTTCTCCTTAATAGAACTTTCATCAAACTGCAAGTACGGAGGTCCAATAGGCACTTCTAAAAGCGCTTCTGAATTATGCTCACCTGTTTCACGATCAAAGTAAATATATATACCATTGAATCGCAGCTTCACACTCTCATTTGACGTACCTTCAAATTCAAAGTAATTTTCATAGAAACTCAATCTTCTCTGCAATCTAAGCTGACTCTCTTCTAAATCAATTGGAAATATCTCACTTCCAGATGAATCAGGGACAAATATTGGCCAGGACGCATCTTCAGGATATGGTTGGATAATCCCTGTCAGATCAACTGTTTTATCAAACTTTACATAAGAATACCCATCATTATCTTCAGAAGAATATATATCTGTAACAGTCCATCCTTTTAATTCATCACCAATTTCAAAATCTCTCAAATCAACTTCCTGTTCTTCAACTGGATTAACGCTTTCCTCTATGCCCTCTTCAACCTTATCAACTTCTTCTAGCTGATCCACAGGCGCCTGCTCTTCCACCCCCGTGATCTGCACGATTAAAAAGATCGCTGCAGCCGCTGCAACGGCAGACAGACTGTAAGGCAGCCATTTTGCTGACCGCTTTTTCTCATTGTGCTTAATCTTATCCCACACTGCATTCCTATCTTCACTTGAAAATTCTGATTGATCAGGCCAGTTCAGTCGATCCGGAAACTTATGTTTACTCATGACCAGTTCCCCTCCTCTCCTGGTATACGTAGGATTTTCTCAACTTTTCACTACCACGTCTGATACGCGTTTTGACTGTTGGAACCGGTAAGCTGCAAATATCCGAGATTTCCTGATAGGACAGTTCGTGTTCAAAGTGAAGGAGTAAGAGTTCGCGGTATTTCACCGGCATTTCCATCATCATCGCTAAAAGGTGCTGCTTCTCTTCCTTCAGTACAGCCTCTTCTTCAAGTGACAGCCGGTTTGCTTTTTCATTTTCAAATGAGTGTTCGAACAGACTGACTTTCCTGTGATTCCAGCTTTTCAGGTGATCCTTTGCTTTATTTGCTGCAATTTTAAAAATCCACGTTTTCATAGACGACCTGCCTTCGAACGTTTCCCACTTTTCATAGACGGTGACGAAAACGTCCTGGGAGAGGTCGCCTGCTGTCTCCCAATTCTTCACGTATGTATAGATAAACCGCTTGACTGCTGTGCCGTATTCGTTCATTACGGCTTCTAAGCCATCGCGTTTTCTGACAGAAGAATGATCCATTCACTCACTTCCTCTTTTAAATTGTTACTAGTTAGACGATCGTTATTTTAACACTGATTCATTTATTTTACAGATGTGATTTGCTTGAAAATTCCCAATACGATCTTGACGGATGTTTTTGTAAACGTTTACAATAATCAGAGTAAAAACGTGCGCTGAGCGAGCGTTCAATCGCCAAACACAACAGAGAATAACGATCGGGGGAATGGGTATGAATGCTGAAAATTTAATCGCACCGGAGCAGTACAACATCGCAAAAGAACTGGATCAGTTCGCATCAGATGATCAGAGAATTGCGATCAAATGGCTTGATGACAGGCAGAACAGACGTGACGTTTCTTACAAGGAACTCGTAGAACGTACGAATCAGTTTGCACTTGCGCTGAAAAGCAAAGGGATTACGAAGGGTGATAAAGTATTGATCATTTTACCGCGTATTCCGGAAGCTTATATGAGCTATCTGGCGTGTCTGAAAGCCGGCATCATTGCGATTCCTTGCTCTGAGATGCTGCGTAAAAAGGACCTTGCTTACCGCATGAAGCATTCAGATGCAAAAGGGGTCATTGCATTTCATGAGACAACTTCAGAGGTAAATGCAATTGATGAAGATCTTCATGCATTACATAATAAATTCATCGTCGGCGGCACTGAAAGCGGCTGGGAGTCGCTTGAATCACTTGCCGGTGAGCAGGCGACTGACTATGACGGCGAGCCGACTTCACGCCACGATACAGCGTTTCTTCCTTATACATCAGGGACGACGGGTAATCCTAAAGGGGTTATCCATACACATGCATGGGGTTATGCTCATGTGCGTACTGCTGCAAAAGAGTGGCTTGGCGTACAGGAAGGCGATCTTGTCTGGGCGACTGCGGCACCGGGCTGGCAGAAGTGGATCTGGAGTCCATTCCTATCGACGATTACACTTGGTGCTACAGCATTCGTTTACCACGGAGGCTTTAATGCTGAAACCTATATGGAATACCTTGAAAAAGAAAAGATTAACGTGCTTTGCTGTACACCAACTGAATACCGCCTGATGGCAAAGCTTGAAAACTTAGGCTCATATAACCTGCCTGAGCTGCGCAGCGCTGTATCAGCAGGTGAACCACTGAACCGCCCTGTTATTGAAGCATTCAAGAACGCTTTTAACGTCATTGTACGTGACGGCTACGGACAAACAGAGAACACACTGCTTGTCGGAACACTTCAAGGTATGGAAGTAAAGCCCGGTTCAATGGGTAAGCCGACACCTGGCAATAACGTTGAAATCATTGATGAGCATGGTCAGCCGACCAAGACTGGAGAAGTTGGGGATATTGCGGTTCATAAAGACTGCCCTGCCCTTTTCACTGAATACTATCAAGACCATGAGCGTACACAGGCCGCTTACAGAGGTGACTGGTATTTAACAGGCGACCAGGCATCCCGCGATGAGGATGGCTACTTCTGGTTCGAAGGCCGCAGTGATGACATTATTATCAGCTCAGGCTATACGATCGGACCATTTGAAGTAGAAGATGCCCTGCTGAAGCATCCGGCTGTTCGTGAATGTGCAGTGGTTGCAGCACCGGATGAGATCCGCGGCAGCATCGTAAAAGCATATGTGGTGCTAAGAGATGATGATGCCACTGGTGATGAGGCACTTGTAAAAGAGCTGCAGAATCATACAAAAGATATGACAGCACCATATAAATATCCGAGACAAATCGAATTTATTGCCGAGCTTCCGAAGACGACTTCAGGAAAGATCCGCAGAATTGAATTGAGAGAGAAGGAACAGCATAAATCATAAAAAATGCCTGGTACGCAGCAATTGCTGCGTACCAGGCATTTTTTTAATGACCGTCGTGACCTTCTTCTTCGTCGTGGCTATGATCCTCTTCATCATGACTGTGGTCTTCTTCAGAATGGTCATGATCCTCATCGCTATCCATATGACTGCTTTCCTGATTCTCAGCATTCTCTTCAGCCGCTGCAATCTGTTCGTCAGTCGGCTCGCCTACGTGGAACTGTGTCTTTGGCATGACGTGCATATCACGCGCAGTTGTATGTGCCTGAACGGTATAGACGCTTTCTTCAAATGTATAAGTAACTTCATAGACCCCGTTTTCAGTATGCGTACCCTCTACACGCTCACTTTCAGTTCCGGTAGCGTCATTCCAGATCTCAAACAATACTTCATGTGCATCTTCAACCGCTTCCCCGCCCTGCGTTACTTCGGCCTGCACGACTGTTTCTTCTCCAGGCACCGCATCTTCAGGCACTGAGATCTCAACCTCTACCATTTGCGGCATTTCATCCGAAGACGTCTGCTCCTCTTCCTGAGAACACGCAGCAAGCATCATTGCTGCTGCTAATCCGATCATCCATTTTTTCATATCCGTTTCTCCTTTACATCAACAATAGCTTTAGTATAAACACCTTATGTGAAATGAAGGTGAAGTCGCCCTAACCTTCACATTTTATTCACAGCCTTACTGTAATGCCTCTACATCATCCGTAATTTTACCGACAACGCCTTCCTCGGTAAAATTGTACTCGCTGAAGATTCTGCCTTCCTGATCCATTACATAAAACGTAACCCCATGCAGGACCTGATCTGCGTCCTCAGGTTTATTTACAAGTGATTGAAACTCCTCACGCGCAAAAGTTTCAATCTCCTCCTGCCCATAGCCGGTTAACATATGCCAGTTGCTGTCGTCCTCTGTAAACTGAGCTAAAAACTCAGCCAGCTTGTCAGGCGTATCCACTTCAGGGTCCACGCTGAATGATACAATCTCAGCTTCAAGCCCCTGTTCTTTCAGGGTAGACTGAATGTCAGCCATTTTATAAGTCATAGGCGGACACACGGTATCACAATTTGTAAAAATAAAATCCGCAATCCATACTTTGCCTTCAAGCTCACTGCTGCTGAATTCTTCCCCATGCTGATCTGTATAAGTAAATCCGCTCACAGGAGGCCCATCCGGCTCACTGCCGCAAGCTGCAAGCAGTAAAGAAACTGCGATTAGTAACATCCATTTTTTCATACGGTCTGTCCTTCTTTCGGCATTTTAATATCTATTTTAAATGCATGTGTATTCAGGTCTATCTTAAATTCACCGTCCATCAGTCTGACAAGCTCTTTTACAATTGCGAGCCCAAGACCTGTGCCGCCTGTCTGACGGTTGCGGTCCCGGTCCGCTCTATAAAAACGTTCTCCGATCCGCTCTTTTTCCTTCGCTGAAAGGGTTGAGTCATTCTCCACTGACAGTCTCATTTGCTGATTTGTTTCTTTTAACGTAAGCGTAATGACCGAACCCGCCGGCGCATACTTCACCGCATTTTCAATCAGATTATAAAAAATCTGCTGCAGCCTTTTCGTATCCTGTATCATCACAAGCTCTTCATCCGCTTCTATTTTAAAAGTGAGCGATCTATCTTTAGCCGGTAATGAAAAAACCTGTACTGTCTCATATAGGAGGTCTGCTGCTGCAATCGGCTGCCTGTCAAACTCCGCATACCCTTCCTGCAGGCGGTTCAGCTCAACCAGATCGGATAGCAGAGAATTCACCCGCTGCACTTCACTTTCGATTGTTGACAGGATGATCTCTTTATCCTGATCAGATTTTTTCAGCTGCTCTGTATAGCCCTGGATGTAAGTGAGCGGCGTCCTGACTTCGTGCATGATATCAGCGAGAAACTCCTTTTGCCGGTCCTCCTGATGCTGCAGCGCCTCACTCATCTGATTGAGCGCAGCCGATACCTGTCCGATCTCATCCATCTGTCTGACTTCAAGCCGGTTCTCATACTCTCCCTCTGACACTTTTTTCGAAAAAGATTCAATCGAGGCAAGCGGTCTGAAAAGCGACTGCCGGATTCTGCCGACAAGCAGGCTGAGAATAATGAAAAACAATACCCCAACGCCAATTAACAAAGGAATACTGCTGCCAAACACCTGCGCAAGCCCTTCAAGCGGCACGAAAATATACACATACCCTGCCGTTGAAGTACCGTCTGTAATCGGGTGTACACCGCCAATTACCTGACGTCCATAATGATCAACGTACCCTTCTTTCATCATCGACTGACCCGCGAGCAAGGCGTCCCGATCAGACGCCTCTACAAGCATTTCATCATCTATTTCATATGGAAATAGACGATTCAGCTCATCCAGATCATCTGCCACAACCACTTCATATTCTGACACCACATTGTACCAGTGAATCTTTTCAATAATCTCTTCAGTCAGCTCACCAGAATGATAGTGAGCGGCAGTCCGCTGTCCCTGCGACTCAACAGATTCTCTTACCGTTGATAAATAAAGGTCACGATAAGTGAAGTGAAGGAAAATGAAGGCTGCCAGCAGCGTAATTCCAATGCTTCCAATCAGTAATAGTAGGATCTTTCTGCTAAATGTCACTTTGGCGCCTCCAACCGGTACCCGACACCGCGTACCGTCTTTATCCGTCCGCTCTCTTCTGGCAGCTTCATCCGTAGCGTTTTCATATGTGTATCCACTGTCCGCTCAGAACCCGGGTAATCAGGCCCCCAGATCAGCTCCATCATTCTTGATCTGGTCACTGTGTGGTTTTCATGTTTTATTAAAAGCTCGAGCAGGCGGAACTCTTTTCGGGTCAGCGTGACAAGTCTGCCCGCAATTTTTGCTTCCATATAATCAAGGTCAAGTGTCAGAGAGCCTGACGTTATCGTTTGCGATGACTGCTTGCCGCCCGCGCGTCTGATCACTGTCTCAATTCTTGCGATCAGCTCACCTGAATGAAACGGTTTTACCATGTAATCGTCTGCTCCAAGCCGCAGTCCCTTCACTTTATCCAGCTCTTCCCCTCTGGCAGACAGGAAAATAAATGGGAGATCAGACACCTTTCTGACTTCCTCAAGCAGCTCAAAGCCGTCCATAAACGGCATCATAATGTCCACAACCATCACATCCGGCTGCTCACGCCTAAAAAGCTGCAACGCTTCAACCCCGTTTGCCGCCTGGACGACTTCATAATGTTCTTCTATTAAAAAAGAAGCAATCAGCTCTCTCATCGGCTGCTCATCTTCAACGATTAACACTTTATAGCCGGACATCTGTTGATTCACCTGCTTTAGTTAAAATGATAACGCTATTGTATCAGTTTTGTGTGAAGTTTGAGTGAAGTTGGGGTTTTTGGTGGGGATGGCGGTTGGGGTGAAAGGTTGGTTCGACGGGAAATTTCCTGACTTCGATGGGAAATTATATATGTTCGCTTTTGATACAGTCACGTTCGACGTTCAAACGGATTGTTCGGCATAAAACACCGATTGTTCGACACTTCGGTACTTTTCACCCATCCATCTATCACGAAAAAACCACCACACAAAGCCAGAAATCCTGACTCCGCGCAGCGGCCCTCACTATACTTACTTTATTCTATTCTACCAGCTGAATAAACTGCTTCGTCCGTTCATTAGTCGGATTCTCAAAAAACGTCTTCGGATCAGCCGACTCGATGATCACACCTTGATCGAGCATAATAATTCTGTCTGCCACCTCGCGCGCAAAGCGCATTTCATGGGTGACAACAACCATTGTCATGCCTTCTTCAGCGAGGTTTTTCATAACCTGAAGCACTTCAGTAACAAGCTCAGGGTCAAGTGCTGACGTCGGTTCGTCAAACAGCATCACTTTAGGCTCCATCGCAAGCGACCGCGCTATTGCCACACGCTGCTTTTGACCACCTGAGAGCTTATTTGGATAGACATCAGCTTTGTCTGACAGCCCGACTTTAGCCAACAGCTCTTTGGCATGCTTGATTGCAGCATCCTTCTTCTTTTTCTTCACCTGCATTGGCGCCTCGATGATATTTTCAAGCACCGTTTTATGAGGAAACAGGTTAAAATGCTGGAACACCATGCCGACCTCTGCGCGGACTTTTGAAAGGTTGTCTTTTTTATGATTCACGGTGGTGCCATCAATCGTAATTTCACCGTCATTGATCATTTCAAGAAAGTTGAAGCAGCGCAGCAGTGTACTTTTACCGGATCCGCTGACGCCGACCAGTACAACCACTTCTGATGGCTGGACTTCAAGATCAATGCCTTTTAATACTTCGAGGTCACCAAATGATTTATGAATATTTTTCGCTTTAATCATATGCGACCCTCCTTAGTCTTTATCAAAATCGAGTTTATTTTCATACCATCTCAGCAGGTATGTGAAGATCATAACGAGGACTAAGTAATACAGTCCGACGATTAAATAGGTTTCAAACGGCTGGAAGGACTGGGCAGCTTCTCTGTTTGCGAGAGAGAATAATTCAGCTACCCCAATGACATACACAAGAGAAGAGTCCTTCAGCGCAATGATGAACTGGTTGCCAAGCGGTGGAATTGAGCGGCGCAGGGCCTGGGGGAAGACGATTCTTTTCATCGTCTGGGACTTCGTCATACCAAGCGAGAAGCTGGCTTCAGTCTGTCCTTTATCCACACCCTGAATTGCGCCACGAAAAATTTCCGCGATATAGGCACCATTGTGCACACCAAGCGCGATTGCCCCTGCCCAAAAGTTGGACAGTGTAATGATTTCAGTGATTCCAAAATATAAAAACATAATCTGTACGATCAGCGGTGTCCCGCGAATCACAGTAATATAAAAGTTTGCGATCATTTGAAGCGGTTTTGCTTTCGACAATTTCAGAAGCGCAAAGAATAACCCCAACAGACAGCCGAGGATAACCCCGACTGCTGTTAATTGAAGGGTAATGACAGTGGCGTCCAAAAAGCCGGAAAGCGTTCTTGTAAACACATCAATGAGTGTTCCAAATAACTCTGGCATACTAACACCTTCCTACTCTCATGGACTTATTCTAAGATTTCAATGCCTTCAGTTTCTGTTTCTAACAGGTTACGTCCAAATAGATCATTTGAGATCTCATCATACGTACCATCTTCAACGATCTCAGCTAAAGCTTCATTGATCGCTTCAAGTAGTGCTTCATTATCTTTATTAACAGCTACAGCTGCTTTTTCAATCCAAAGCGGGTCACCGACTTCTTTGATCTCAAGCCCCTGTGCCTGCGCTTCATAACCAACTACGTCAGCTGTAATAACGGCATCAAGTCGCCCTTCAATCGTTAAATCATTCAGTGCTACAACATCACTGTTATAGTATTGAATGTTATCTGTGTATTCCTGTGCAGCTTCGTCATACGTACTCTGTGCAACTACACCGATTGTCTTGCCTTCAAGGTCTTCTGGCGACGTGATGTCACTATTGTTTTCATTGACAAAGATCATCCCGCCTGAGTAATAATAGGGATCCGAGAAATCTACCTGTTCTGCACGCTCATTGGTAATCGCCATACTGCCGATGATCGCATCAAAACGGTTACTTGTAAGTCCCTGCAGAATCGTTTCCCAAGGTGTTGTAATCGGATTTGGTTCGAGACCCATTTTCTCAGCTAACGCATAACCGATTTCAACGTCAAAGCCCTTCAGCTCTCCACCTTCTTCGTAGTTGAATGGCTTGTAAAGCCCGCTTGATGCCCACGTTAATTGCCCCTCTTCAAGCAGATTGAATTCACTGCCTGCTTCAGATGACCCTCCTTCTGCGTTACCTGAATCTTCAGCTGAATCATCGCTTCCACATGCTGCCAGTACCATTGCTGCTGATAATGATAAACCAAACAATACCTTCTTTTTCATAAGTAATGCTCCCCTTTTTTGTGTTTTATTTTTAAAGGTTAAAAACCTTTAGTCACGGTAAAAAATTTCTTTTTTCTCGTACATTTTCTCAACACGTTCTAAGTTCGCACTGACTTTCTCATGCTCTTTTACTGATACAAATCTCATAATGGAGGTTAATAATGCCACTACTGCAGTAAATGAATCAATTCTCAAATTCGCATTCATTGCCGCTTCCAGTAAAATATCTGAGTGGTCTGCAACCGGAGAGTCCTTTGAATCAGTAATCGAAATCACTGTTGCACCCTGGGATTTAGCGGTTTTGACGGTCTCAATAATATTTTTTGTGTAGCGGGGGTATGCGAGGACAATGACAACATTCGACTCATCCATTTTTGACAGCTGTTGATAATACTGCACATCACCCTGCATCAGCATCTCAGTGTTATCAAGCACCATACTCATCCACTGGGTAAATAAATGTCCAAGACCGTAGCTGAAAAGGTTACTCGTTACGTACACTTTTTTCGCATGACTGATGATATCAACTACCCTCAGCAGGTCTTCTTCCTTCAGTGATTGCTTGAGCTTTTCAATATTTGCAATATCCGCATCAAGCAGACTGTGTAAAAATGCCTGATCCTCACTCCGGTTCTCTGTCTGACCACTCTGGTCGGCATAAAAACGCTCTTCAGCAAGCTTTCGCTGAATCTGATGCTGTGCTTCCGGATAACCTTTATACCCAATCTTCTGAGTCAAACGAATGACAGTCGATTCGCTCACGTTGACCATTTTTCCTACTTCCAGTGCAGATGAAAAAGCAATGACGCTCGGGTTGTCGAAAAATAATTGAGCTACTTTCTTTTGTCCTGCACTTAGTTTCGAATAAGAATTTTCTAATTTTTGCAGTATATCCTGCATTTCATAGCCTCCAAAAAATGATTTGCACCAATAAACTAGTTACATTGTAACTTTTTGCAGGAATTCCTGCAAGTGTGTTGGGGGAATTTTCTGAATTTATCGGGTTATCGACTAATAGAGCATGGGGTTCGATGGGAAATAGTTAAAGTTCGATGGGAAATAATGAATGTTCGACGTTCACTCCCTATTGTTCGCGTTTTAAATAGTCTACTTCGACACAAAACACCGGTTGTTCGACACTTCGGGACTTTTCACTCACTCCGCGGCCGCCTCCCACACACAAGAAAAACCCGCCTGCACCACACAGACGGGGTCACTCAAACTTATTTACAATCCCACGCGTTCCTCACTCCAGCCCCACAGTTCTTCAGCCAGCCATTCATTTGACGCGTCCTCTGACACATCGATCTCTTCCATCTGGTAAAAGTACTTCCCGCTGACCTCCGAAAGTTCCGGCGCTGCAGCAAGGTATACAGCTGTTGCGGCGCCTTCTTCAGCTGTCTGGAAAAACGGCTTCAGCACCTTATGCACACTTTTACCGAACTCAGTTTTCCGGTCAATGCCGATATTCGTTGAAACTGCGCCCGGGTGCACGGCATTGGCTGTTACAGCAGTGCCTTCAAGACGCTTTGCCAGTGCTTTTGTGAAAAGAATGTTAGCAAGCTTTGAACGACCGTATGCTTTTGCAACGTTATAGCCCTTTTCAAAATGAGGATCGTCAAAATCGATTTTGCCCCATTTATGCGCGCCTGAGCTGACTGTTACGACTCTGCCCTGCTCCGCGGCTTTCAGTTCATCCAGCAGCAGATTGGTCAGGAGGAAATGACCGAGGTGGTTTACACCAAGATGTGATTCAAAGCCGTCGTCTGTCAGCCTGCGTTTTAAAGAAACTACCCCTGCATTATTAACAAGAACGTCCAGTTTCGAAAATTTCTTTTTGAACTCCTCTGCAAAAGTTCTGATGCTTTCAAGGTTGCTGAGGTCACATTGCATTAATGTCAGTTCCTCTGAGCGTGTCTGCTCTTTCGCTGAGATCCACGCCACTTTTCCGCGGCGCGTGTTGCGGCACATCATGACCACGTGATAGCCCTGCTTTACGAGTTCAACTGTTGTTGTGAGCCCCATACCTGAGTTGGCTCCTGTAACTAATGCTGTTTTCATATGTAGACACTCCTTTAGCGTTGAAAGTTTTGTTCAGTATAACAGAGATCTCAGGTGGAATCTTTTTTGAACCCACGATAAAACTCCCCTGCATTGCAGAGGAGCTGACTGATTTATTCAATACCTGACTGAATTTCGTTTACCATTTCCTGAACGGACACTAATCCGCCGCCTGACAGGTACCAGTAGTTTGGATCAAGGTAGATGATGTTGCCGTTCTCGTAGGCCTGTGTGCCTTCGATGAATTCATTCTCAACAACCTGCTTCGCTGACGATTCCCCGCCGACTGCTGCGCCGCGGTCTACTACAAAGATATACTGTGGATCTTCTTCGACAATGTATTCATATGAAATACTCTGACCGTGTGTGGATACTTCAATCGTTTCATCTGCAGGGGTAAAGCCGAATACATCATGGATGATGCCAAAACGCGAGCCTGCACCATATGCACTGATTTTCCCATCGTTTGCAAGTGTCACCAATGCTTCAAGGTCCTGAGAAGTGACCTGTTCATTTAATTCATCTATTGACGCGTTAATTTCGTTAAGCTTTTCAGAAGCTGCTTCTTCTTTTTCGAAAAGCTCCGCCAGTGTATTGACGTTTTCCTCGAATGATTCCATATAGTTTTCAGTGTCAACGCCCATATAGATCGTCGGTGCGATCACTTCGAATTCTTCATAAAGATCTGCCTGGCGTCCTGAGATGATGATCAGATCAGGATCCATTGCATTGATCGCTTCAAAATCAGGCTCTTTCAGTCCGCCTGCGTTTTCATAGTCATCTCCCTCGTATTTTGAAAGGTAAGATGGAATGTTAGTCTGAGGGACACCTTCCACTTCAACGCCGAGAGCATCAAGTGTATCAAGTGTGCCGAAGTCAAAAACGACAACTGATTCGGGACTCTTTTCGACTGTAGTTTCACCTAATAAGTGCGTGATGGTCATTTCTTCTTTTTCAGCTGCGGAGCCGGTTGTTGTTTCAGCATTTTCTTCTGATCCGCAGGCACCAAGTACGAGTGCACCTGCGATGACTGGAAATAGTAGTTTTTTCATATCTGATCCGTCCTTTTAAGCGTAATACACGCAGATTTTATTTTCATTTACATCTTCTATATTAATATCCATATCGTAAATTTCTTTCAGTACACACGGTTTGATGATGTCATTGACTGTACCTTCCCTGGCCACGCGGCCGTTTTTCATCGCAATAATATTGTCTGAGTAGCAGGAGGCAAAGTTGATGTCATGAATTACGATGACCACCGTTTTACCCAGCTCATCAACCAGGCGGCGGAGCACCTTCATCATTTGAACCGCATGCTTCATGTCAAGGTTGTTGAGGGGTTCATCAAGCAGGATATATTCTGTATCCTGTGCAATCACCATCGCGAGAAACGCACGCTGCTTCTGTCCACCGCTCAGCTCATCCAGGTAGGAGTGCTGCATGTCTTCAAGCTGCATATATGCAATTGCTTCGTCCACAAAGCGTTCATCTTCAGCTGTCAGCTTGCCCTGTGAGTAGGGAAATCGTCCAAATGAGACAAGCTCCCTGACGGTTAATTTCAGTGTCATATGGTTGGCCTGTTTTAAGATTGATACCTTTTTTGCAAGCTCACTGCCGCGGCATTTAGCGACATCCAGCTCATCGATTTTAACTTCACCTGCATCAGACGTCATCAGTCTGCTGACGATCGATAGCAATGTACTTTTACCGGCACCGTTTGGACCGATCAGAGAGGTGATTTTTCCTTTTTCGACCTGAATTGAGACGTCCTGTACGACTTTCTTTTTACCGAAAAATTTCACTACATTACTGGCTGAAACCATTTAAGATCGCTCCCTTAATAGTAAGTATAAAAAGTACACACCACCGATGAAGTTCACGATGACGCTGAGTGTCGTTGTAAAGCTGAACACTCTTTCTACAAGCAGCTGACCGCCGATCACTGCGATAATGCCGATTAAAGCAGAAGCAGTCATCAGATAGGAGTGACGATAGGTTTTCATGACTTCATACGTGACGTTGGCAACGAGCAGCCCGAGGAATAAAATTGGCCCGACAAGTGCAGTGGAAATTGCAACAAACACAGCAGTCACTAAAAACAGCTTTCTGACAACACGCTCATAATCCACACCCAGGTTCAGTGCCTGGTCACGTCCTAGTGACAGGACATCGAGATATTTTAGATCCTTCCACATCCAGATCACTGTTGCTGCAATACAGCCGAGTGCCACCCATACAAGATCAGCGCTGACATTGTTGAAGCTTGCAAACATCCGGTCCTGGATCATCAGAAACTCATTTGGATCAATCAGCACCTGCATAAAGGTTGAAATGCTTGAGAAAAATGTTCCAAAGATCAGCCCGAGCAGCAAAAGGAAAAACAGGTTTGATCCTTCCTTTTTGAACAACAGCTTATATAGCAGCATGGCAAAACCCATCATGAGCAGGACGGATACGACAAAATTCAAATTGCGGGTCATAATGAGCGCACTGCCTGACCCGACAATAAAAACAAGTGCTGTCTGAAGCAGCATATAAAGTGAATCCATCCCCATAATGCTCGGGGTGAGAATCCTGTTATTAGTCATGGTCTGGAACATGACAGTTGAAATTCCAATTGTAGTTGCTGTAATGACCATCGCAAGCACCTTCATTCCACGGCGCGGCAGGATATAATCCCAGTTGCCGCCTGATGCGATCGTCATATAAATGACAATCATCGTGACAGCAAGGATACCCAGCATTGTGAGAATTAGTTTATGCTTCACGTGATCGCCTCCTTATCAGCAGCCACGCAAAGATTCCGCTACCAAGTACACCAACGGTCAGGTTAATCGGCAGTTCATACGGGTAAATGACAATTCGTCCGAGAATGTCACAGACAAGAACGAATAGTGCCCCGAGCATTGCTGTATGAGGCAGATTCTTTTTCAGGTTATCCCCCTGATAGAGACTGACAATATTCGGTACAACCAGTCCAAGAAAAGGAATCATCCCGACTGTCAGCAAGACAGATGAAGTAACAAAGGCAACAAGCACAAGGCCTGTATTGACAACCGTTCTGTATTTCAACCCGAGGCTGACTGCAAAGTCCTCACCCATTCCTGCAATCGTGAACTTATTTGCAAATATGTATGCGGCAATCATGAAAGGAATACTTAAAAACATCAGTTCATAGCGGCCGGTCACGATTAGCGAAAAGTCGCCCTGCATCCAGGCAGACATATTCTGAATGAGATCCCGCTCATAAGCGAAAAAGGTTGTAATCGAGCTGATAATATTCCCGAACATCAAACCGACGAGCGGTACGAAAATGACATCCTTGAACTTAATACGGTCTAAAATTTTCATAAATATAAACGTGCCGAGTAAAGCAAAAAGGAATGCGATACTCATTTTTAACAATGGTGATGCACTGGTAAATAACATGAGTGATACCAGCACACCGAGTCTTGCAGAGTCCATTGTCCCCGCAGTCGTTGGTGATACAAATTTATTACGTGAGAGCTGCTGCATAATCAGCCCGCACACACTCATCCCCGCTCCCGCAAGCAATATACTCATTAAACGCGGCAGACGGCTGTTCCATAAAACGTGCAGCTGTTCCTCTGACAAATCAAATAAATCCATTGGGGAAATAGATGAAACCCCGACAAACAGAGATCCTACAGCGAAAAGAACGAGTGCACTGGCCAGATATCGTTTTTTCATGATTGGAACCCGACTTTCTTTAAAGTGAAAATGATAATTATTCTCACTGTAGTCTAAAAAAAGAGAGAGTCTTCTCTCCGTCAAATACTTGTTTAGACAACTAATGCAGCAAAAATAATACTTGTTCCAACAAGTGTTTGACGCAAAAAAGCTCATGCCAAATTTGATCTGATTTTATCAAGCGCTGATAAAATCTGTGCAAGCTCTTTTTCAGATAGTCCGTCTGATGCCTGGGCGATGGTTTTCTTTGCTAATGCCTCAAGATCTTTTTGTACGCGCTGCGCCTCTGCAGTTAGTGAGATCTTATTCACACGCCGGTCCGACAGGTGAACCTCCCTTTTCACATAACCACGCTTAACCAGGTTATCGATCAGCCTCGATACACTCGCCTGATCTCTTTCGTTTTGAGCTGCAAGGTCATTTTGTGTCTGACCATCCCGCTCATAAAGCCGCGTAAGAATCTGCCATTGTTCATATGTAAGGTTAAAACCATTTTCTTTAAAATTCCGGTTTAACCGGCTGTTCATGAGTCTCGAAGCATGAAACAGCTTATAGCCCAGAGAATCGTTGAGGAAATATTGTTTGCCATTCATAAAATCCATCCTTTTGCCTTCCCACATCTGATAGTAAATGAAAATCGTTCTCAGTGCAAGTAGATTTTTGATAAATATTTGTAAAAATACAAAAACCGCAGCGAATATGCTGTTTACTATAAACAACTATCGCTGCGGAGCTGACGTTATTCGTTTTTAAAATCACGGGCGATCATTGGTTTTGGCTCTTCTTTTTTAAACTTACGGTCTTCAAGCTTAGCTGAAGCCACCCCGTAAAGCACACCAAAGATCCCTCCAGCCAGCACTTCTAGCGGCTGGTGACCAAGCAGTTCCTTCAGCTCTTTCTCACGCTTTTCAAATTGAAGACTTGGGTAATCGTCTGAAATAATTTCAAAATGATCCTCTAGGTCATTCACCAGTCTCGCAATTTCACCTGTATGCCTTCTTACACCCTGTGCGTCATACATCACAATGGTTCCAAAGACAATGGCCAGGGCGGTTTCAATATGTCTGGTTCCTCTGTTTGCAGCCACATATGCCGCCAGCGAAGCAACCCCCGCTGAGTGAGAACTTGGCATGCCGCCAGTCTGTACAAGCGGCTTCAATTCCCATTTCCCTGTTAGTTTCTTATGCGTAACAATTTTTAGCGCCTGGGCAATCCCAATCGCTGATAATGAAGTCACAACGCCTCTGTTCATCAACTTCTCCTCCTGTCAGATATGTATGGATTCTGTTAGTAACCATACCCTTATTGAGGAGAAATATTCTATTCTCAGTCAGACTTCCTGGCCAACCTCGTTAAAAATTTTCACATAATCCAATTCTACAATCGGCTCTCCGCTGATTAAACGCTCACGCAGACTTTTCACAAGCGCCTGCTCACGCTCACTCGCCTTTTCAAGGTCCACCTGCTTATGAAAAACCCCATACAGTGTATAATCCCTCATTTTCAAAAACAGCGGCAGCCTTTCAATCCACTCCTGGCTAATCCCACTTTTTCGTGTGTACCCTTTCAGAAAAGCTTTCAGGAATATTTCTCCCTGTGCCGATCGCTCTTCAAGCGGCAGCTCTCTGTTTTTCCAGAGCGTCATGTAATAGAGCGGGATCGCGATATCACTGATGTAATGAAAATACATGGTGTCATCAAAATCAAATAAGTGTAGCTCTCCTTCGTGCACAAAGAAATTACCCATATGAATATCAGAGTGGATTAAGCCGTAGACAGCCTTCTGGTCAGGAAGCTGCCTGATTTGATTAACGAGTTCACGGTTTCCTTCTATGATTTGCTGATCCTGTTCTGAAAGATACTTTTCAAGCTCAATCAGATCATCATCATACCAGTGCGGACGGTCAATGCGTGCCGTGTCAAAATCCTTCGCTGCTGTATGTAATTCACCTGTGATCTCTCCCCACTTTTCAAAAAGAGGAACGTCAAAGAACGAATCATCCATTTTGACTGATGCACCGGGTGCTTTGTTAAACAGGCAGGCATAAAAGTATGTATCCTCTGCTTCAATCGCTTCCACCAGATTTCCGTTCACTGACTGATTCACAAGAGAAACATTGATGCCCCTGCTGTGAAGGTCATTAATCCAGATGAGTTCACTTTCAACCTCTGATATTGTTCTGTGAGATGAGTGGGTCAGTCTGAGTACGTAGGGCTTTCCGCTTTTGTAAACCTCATAGACATAGTTCTCAAAGCCGTTCAGGTTCTTAGCCTTACTGGCGTCTGCCTGAAAACGTGATGCTGCTTCTGATAGTCGTTTCTGTGAAAATAATCGTTCAACTGACTGTTCCATGATTGCCTCCATTTTTTAATCAAAGTGTACAGGATCTCTTTTCAGGCTGCCTCCGTCCCGGGACGGGGAGCGAATTTCTTTTTATAGTACACAGTAAATGCAATGATGACTGGCGTTAAAAGGATTGTTGGTAAAAACCATAATAACAGACTGACAGACTCCACCTGCAAAAGACGCGGTGCACCAAAAACCGTGAAAGCTGTGACTGTTGAGATTGAGCAGCCCATCATGCCTCCTATATGTTCATACCACCAGTGCATCCGCTCGGACGGCTTGCTCAGCCAGTACTTCAGCTGGATCACTGCAAGCGCAATCCCAAGCAGTGGAAACCAGCTGAGCAGCGGATCTCCGGTTGAAGAACCATAGATCGATACAGCCCCGGCTGAGAGCAGTAATCCAAATGAAAAAGCAAAATCTACAAACGCTCTGTGACGTGTACGACGCTTTTTAAAACGAAGCACCCGTAACCCATACCAGGCAGTTGAACTGCTCAGTACCGCGATAAATAACAAGAAGATAGAAAAAGCCCTTAATGATGAATCAGATAACGGGTCTAACAGCCTCGCGATTCCCATATAGAATGCACTGATTGAGACAATGGCCATACCAGCAGTGAAAATCCATCCTGAAACCCGGTGAATACGCCCGCCTTTTTTCGTAACAAGCGGAATCAAAAACACTGCGAGCGCTGTAAAACCTCCGATAATATGCAGGATCAGAATAATTTTAAACATGGTACCGCTCCATTAATTGTTTTACTTTTTCAGGTTCATCTACACAAAAAGATGCTATGGTAATCATTTTCGTCTTTCCGTAAAAGAGTTTCATTTCAACTGGCTCCTTAAAGTAAATCGTGAACTGAGGAACAGGCTTTTCAAAATCCTGATAAGCAAACAATGGTGTGTCCTTGTGAGTCACTTCTGTCCATTCAACGTAATCAATATTTGAAACTTCAGCTGTCAGCTGCTGGCGGATCCCCTGCGCAGCATAGAGTTTTCCGTTTTTAATTTCAAATGGTACTAAGCGGGCAATCTGCATCTCCGCCAGAAATAAAAGAATTGAGTAGACATTCAGTAAGAGCAGGACAAAAGAGAGAATAGGCCACTTGCTGTGCAGCCACCAGTGAAGACCAATTGTTTCAAGAATAATCGCGTGAATGAGCATCAAGTGAATAGCGATCACGCTCGTTTTTTTATGCATCGTCACTGTACCGGCATGACTGTACGGCTTCTTCCAAAAGCCCGCAATCGCGTAATAGAAAATGAGAAATTCGTGCACAAATACACGCAAAATAAATGAATGACCAAGATTTTTTGAGACTGCATGGACAGCTGCAAAAAGAAGAGGAGCTTCCGCTTGCCGAACACTTTCCTTAATTATGGGCAGCTTCCATAAAACAAGAATTAAAATACTAAGTTCAGCTGCTAATAATAGCCCTTCAAAAGCTAACCCTGTGTAAAAAACCGGGGTGACCATCTCCTGAAAAGAAGCAGGAACAAGCAGTTTGACCATAAGTAATCCTAATAGTAAAACTCCGATCACATGCTTCTTTTCGATGCGGAATGCTGCAAATGCAAGTAATGGCATCACAACTAGTAAATCAATCATGGAACCCAGTACGACACCACGCTCAAGGGAAATAGATAATTTCCTTTGGATAGCAGGCTGATAAAGCATGATATTGGTTGTAATCAGAAAAAATAATATTGCGAGTGCCGGTTTTGAAAAACGTGTTTGACGCAAGACCATTGAGGTCATCTCCTGAATCGTTTATATAATTCTATTTAACCATTTATTGTTTAAAAAAGGAATTTAATTTCTGGATTTCCTGATAGAAGAATAGGTCAAATTACATAATACGCCGATCATGGCTGAATTACTTTCGAACATGACCTGTTTTTCTCCGAACACACCTACTCAACCTCCGAACCACCAAGCGCCTACCTGAAAAAGAAAACGCTTCCATTCGAAATTCTATTGTCAAAATGTTATAATAATTTTATTCAAGAGGAGGAAACATGATGATGGATCCTAAAGTGAAATATCTGATGCTCGTACTCCCGACGTTTATTCTTAGTATTGTACTGCTCTACATATTGCCTGAAAGCAGAAGCCTGCTGGCCATGTCACCAGTCATTGCAGCATGGATTGTCTACTTCCTCTGGCAGTATGCTGATAAGCAGTCCAGTGATGATGAAGAAAATACAGTGTGACATATTGGAGGTTTTATTGTGGCCGCTTTATTCACCATTTTAGGTGATGTATTCGCAGCAATTGCCCTGAAATTTATGGGCGAAAAAGATCAAGAAAAAAATCCTGAATCGGAGTGATTCAGGATTTTCTTTCGCTCAAAAACAGATTATTTACTTTCATATTTCCCGGATAATATTGTCAGACCGAATGGTGTTATGCCTTTTTGAGCTGCGGTCATCTCTTTCACTCCTGGCGTGTCAGGATTTCTTCAACTGTCCTTTTCGCTTCAGAATCTTTCAGAATGAATGTTCCTTCTTTTTCTGAACTTGTGAATCTTGTGAACTGTCCGCTTTCTTTCCACAGATAAATACTTTCGTTGCGCTGATCGTCGTATGTAAATGTAATTTTCATATCCGCGACAACGGCCATCTCGGATTGGCGGGGTTTATAATCAGAGCTGTTTAACACCGCTCTGAGATCTTTTTGCTGTTGATCATTCAGCACCATAGATACTTCCTCATATACCTGCAAGTCTTCGTCCCAAAGCTGAACAGTAGCAACACGGCTTTTTTCAAACTGATTAGATGCGAAAATCATACCTGCAAGACCAAAAAACAAGACGAGTGCGATGATGACGGGTTTTCTCATGATGGATGCTCTCCTTGAAAATTTTTCTTCAATTAACAGACGAATGAAGTTTTAAAAAGTTGCAGGACTTTTGGGTTATTTTAGTTGATCATCGGGCAAATATATGGGAAGGAGATGATACAGGATGCCGGACATAAAAGCTTACATATTTGATGCTTATGGCACGCTATTTGATGTTCACTCAGTCATGAAGGAATTAGAGGAACTTTTCCCTGACCATGGCGAAGCAATCAGTCAGACATGGCGAAAAAAACAGGTTGAGTATTTTTTCCTCAGGCAGGTAATGGGCCGCTACAAGCCGTTTGACCAGGTTACGCGGGATTCATTAGTTTATGCGGTGAAAGAAAACGGCCAGTCCATTGATGAGAGCCAGGTGGAGCATATGCTCGAGCAATACCGTCAGCTAAAGCATTATGATGAGGTTGAAGAAGTATTGCAGCAATTGCAGGGTAAAGAACTGATTGTGCTCTCAAACGGGTCTGAAAATATGCTGGACCCGCTGATGGATTTTTCAGGACTGAAATCTCTATTTACTGATGCGATTAGTGCTGATGAGATCAAGCAGTATAAACCATCACCTGCTGCTTATGCATATGCGCTTGAAAAAGCAGGGGTAAAACGTGAAGAGGTCTTATTTATGTCTTCAAACGGATGGGACATTTCAGGGGCTAAGAGCTTTGGCTTTCACACTGCATGGATTAACCGGAGCGGGCTTCCTGTAGAGGAATTGCAATTGGCGCCTGAAGCAGTTTATAAGGATTTAAGCGGCATATTGAAATGGTAAAAGAACCCGCGTGAAGCCAGCTTTCGCGCGGGTTCTTTATCTGAAATTTCACACCAGCAGATAGATGATGGCTGCAACGATAACAACTGCCAGCATGATCAGATAACCTTTTGCTCCAATTCCTGTTCTGCCGGGCCTTTCTGATGGCGCTTCTGTCGTTGTGTTTGTCTCAGGGTTCAGCTCTTCACGCTGAAGTCGTTCGCGTTTTTCTTTCGCTGTTTCATTTTCCATTGTATTCACTCCCCAATCGGGATTTTTTCACCCGCACGTATATCGCCATCAAGTGATTGTTCAATGATTCTCATTGCGCTGTCATGTGCTTCCTGTGTTTCTGCTGCTGAGCAATCTTCCGGCACACAGATTTCATATTCACGCATATGTGCATCATTTGCTGTAAAAAGGACACATATATCAGTTGCGACACCGGCAATAATGACCCGCTCAACTTCAAGCTGTTTTAACAGAATATCGAGTTGTGTTCCAAAGAATCCTGAGTGCTTAGGTTTGATAATAAAATAATCGTCATCTTCAGGCCGTATTTTTTCTACTACAGGCTTCCCTTTTGAGTTCAGACATTCCTCTACTACAGCATCTGTATTGTCCTGCCAGTGATCAAAGTTATCATTCACATAGATAACAGGGATATCCTTTTCCTTCACACGTTTTTTTAGCGCAACGAGGCGATCAACCATCGGCATCGTGTTTTTCAGCAGGTCCTCTCCTCCTTCAAATTCCATGTGATTCATCATATCTATTAGTAACAAAGCGGTTTTCTTCATTTTATCCTCACTCCTTATTACCAATATTTCACTTAGGTGCTTATAATAAACACGAAATATGAATCTATTAAATATGACTTCCAATAAGTTGGCTGATGATTTCCACTAAAAGGAGACGCATTCCGCGGCCGGACAGTGAGCCCGCAGGAGTCGTCCCCTGCAGCGAGAATCACCAGCTGTGCAGAAACAACACTGGCATTTAACTAAACCATAAGCATAGTGAAAATGGTTTGATAGTCATGCTACACTGTACGTATTAAGCCTGGAAAGGATGTGAAAGAATGAATCCATTGAACATACTGATTGTACTGATCACATTCATGCATTTTTCTTTTCTTATCAATCTTTCCGTATTTGATGGTGCCTATGATGGAATTGTCATGACGATCAATACGATTTTATTTTTAGGAGCCATGATTACGTTTGCGACTGTTAGAAATGCAGAACGAAGAAAGAAGGCTGCTACATGAAACTTCATATGCTGACGGTCTTCGTTACTGATTTTCAAATTGCAAAATCATTTTATAGTGATGTTTTAAAATGGACGTTAGTGAAAGAAGATTCCTATCATCTCGAAATGATGACAGAAGGTACAAAAGTTCATTTTTATCTGGCAGATCGTGATACTTCTCCGGGTGATTATTCCAGAGAAGCCAGAACTGTTTTTGTATTTGAAACACAGGATATCGAGAATGACATGGCAAGGTTAATGAGTAAGGGTGTTATATTTTTACATACCGTTCCCAATGAAAATGATTTCAGTAAATACGCTGCTTTCACCGATCCTTTTGGAAACGTTCATGAACTCTGTGAAATGAAGAAAAACCATCTGCCCAATGGTTAGGCAGATGGTTTTTGGTTTTACATCCTATCTTTCTCTAAACAATTCATCCGCCTTCTTCTCAGCACGGCGCGCCAGTCCAAAGTACGCAACAAGTGCGAGCAGACTTGCACTTAAAATAATTAAGCCCATCGGTACGGCAGAGTATTCCCCTGCGATACCAACCAGTGGCGCAGCCAGTGAACCAAGGACAAGCGGCAGCATTCCAAGAAATGCAGATGCGCTTCCTGCAATATGTCCCTGCGTCTGCATAGCCAATGAAAAGGAAGCCGTAGCAACCATTCCAATTGACATAACAAAGAAAAACAATGGCAGTGCCACAAAGAAGAATGGTCCATCCAGCAGAACCGTAATGGTCAGAACTGCTCCTGCCGTTACAGCCTGCGATAAACCATAAAACAGGAATTGTCTTTCTGAAAATCTATGAGACATCCGGCCGACAGATTGTGTACCAATAATCAGCCCGATTCCGTTAAGCGCGAACAAATAACTGAATTCCTGCTCTGAAAATCCGTAAATGTTCTGATAGACAAACGGTGTGCCTGATACATAAGCAAATACCCCTGCGATCATAAAGCCCTGTGCGAGTGAGTAGCCAAGGAACTGTTGATTTGTAATCAATGACTTAAAGTTTTTCACTGTCGCACCAATATTGCTCGGTACTCTTGATGTTTCAGACAATGTTTCTTCCATACGCATTGTAATGAGTGCAAACAACAATAATCCCACTACGCTTAA
Organism: Jeotgalibacillus malaysiensis; assembly: GCF_044789845.1. Taxonomy (NCBI): domain Bacteria; kingdom Bacillati; phylum Bacillota; class Bacilli; order Caryophanales; family Caryophanaceae; genus Jeotgalibacillus; species Jeotgalibacillus malaysiensis. Next base: position 454,395 of record NZ_CP085252.1, on the reverse strand, counting down.
GACGATAAAAATGCCATTCCAGTCAGTGAACAGCAAAATGGTACTGCCGACAATCGGCGCTAAGATCGGCGCCAGATTACTGATCAGCATTAAGAGTGCAAAAAACTTGGTCAGTTCTCTCCCGCTATATGAATCTCTGACAATCGCACGGGAGATCACAATGCCCGCTGAAGCAGAGAACCCCTGCAGAAATCTCAGTGCGATCAGCACATATATATTTGGTGAAAATGCAATGGCAAATGAGGCAATCGCATAAGCCATCAGTGCAATCACAAGTGGCTTCTTTCTTCCATGTACGTCACTTAACGGGCCATTAATTAACTGCCCGAGACCAAGTCCGAGCAGACAGGCGGTCAGACTGAGCTGTACAGAAGATGCACTTGTCATTAAATCTGCTGCAATCGTTGGGAAGGCAGGCAGATACATATCAATTGTTAAAGGACCCATCGCACCAAGTGCACCAAGCATCAATGCGAGCCGCGTCCGTTTTGAACCGGATAGTGTATTCATCATGATCAGACCTTTCATTTATTCGATCTCCGAAACATGATGCCTATTATACACCTCTTCTGCAAACTTACCTATACAAGAGAATCAACTTTTACAAATTTACATTGAGCGAGTCATCCTATAAAACTCTGTGATTTCAAAAATCAAAATTGAACAATTTAGCAGAATCCCTCTAAAACAGCTCTTTAGTTACTTCAGCACCTTGTCCTTCATAAAATTCAGGCGTATAATAATGTTTCAGTTATTCTTTTGAATAACAGTCAAAGGAAAGGATACACGCCGTGAAAAATACAAAACACTTTATTATGATCAATGTCGGACTTATTCTTGCTGGCGTCCTTGGCTACTATCTGATTTTAAACGAAACGCCAAAACCGAAAATTTTTGCGATTTCATTCCTGTTTTTCTTTTGGGTCATAACAGATTATGTGAAAGCATATATACAAAGAGCCGGCGCTAACAAAAGCATGCTTATGCTTGGTAATGTCAGCTTCTTAATTACGACAGCAATTGGTCTTAGCATTATTTATTTAGCATCATAACCCAAACCGTGCATAGGCACGGTTTTTTTGATGGATTCATGATGATTACCCATGCCACCTGTTTTCCTCCGCGTATGATATAGAGAATTCGACTTAAGGAGGAAGATCATGAACCCGCATTTTATTCATCCTGCAGATTTTGAACGTATGGCTCATGAGGAAAGAAATTATTATGGCAGACCACGTCCGTATGGAAGACCGAATTATTACCGCCCACGCCCGCGGCCTTACTGGGGAGCACCTTTTCTTGGCGGTTTAGCGGGCGGTCTGCTTGCAAGTACCCTATTCCCACCTTATGGCGGCTATTATGGAGGGTACCCATACTATTATCAGCAGTGGTAATTACATTCATAAGAAAAGAACTGCTCCTTATCAGAAGCAGTTCTTTTTATTGCTGTCTTGTATTGACCTGAAATACCCGCTTAGGGTCAAATTCAAATGCAATCCCTCTGTAAATGCCCTGCAGCAGAAAGCCTGCTTTTTCAGCCGTTCTGACTGATGGCACGTTATCAGCAGCACAGTCCCAGTAAGGCACCGCGTCATGCGCCAGGCACTCTTTTACAAAAGCTTTAGCTGCAATCGTACCAAGTCCTCTTTTCTTAAAAGCCTTGTAAGTCTCAATATCGATCGCATGCACATTTCCTGCACGAAATCCCGTCATACAGATTGAGGCAAGTTCACGACCCTTCATCACACAAACCCCAAGACCATTTTCATAAAAGTCTTCTTCTGAAGACCAGAAGGTATAGATCTTCTCCAGAATACATGACTGACTGAAGCTGCTTGCCTGTGTCAGCGCTTTTTCAATTGGAACGACCCGGAAGCCTTCCGGACATTCAGGCGCTTTACAGGTTTTTGCAGGATAACGGTAAATGAACTGCTCCCACTTTTCATTCGTCCGGTCACCAAAAACGTCATCAAGTACTAAATCCCAGTTAGGGTGATAGGACAACACTTCAGCCTCATGCACACCGGCAGCGATTGAAGCAGGCCCAATCACCAGATCAATGCATTCTCTGAGCTTCGATATGAAGAGGGGGTTTCTTTCTTCACCGAGCACAAAAATGCCATCCAGATTCCCAAGCCACACAACAGCAGAGGCCGGTTCCTGTACCTGATCCACAAACACCCTTCCCTCGTTCACGCCTTCTATCACCGCTCTGACTTCTACAGAACCTTCATCTGATAAAAGAGGTATGACTATATAAAACTGATCAGTAGTTAATTCTTTCATCCTAATACTCCTCTTTTAAAGATATGATTGCATCTATCCTAACATAGACGATTTCAAAACGTGTATGCAGACACTTTCCATCCGCTTACAGAAAATAAAAACCGACCTTTTTTCTCCCCCTTATACATATTCATTTCTTTAAATGGGTATGTATAAAAAAGATGATGTGCAGGAAAGGAGAATGACAATGGGATTTATACTTTACTTAATTGTAGGTGGGCTAATCGGCTGGCTTGCCGGGCTGATTCTTGGTAAGGATGTACCAATGGGCTGCATTGGAAATATTATTGCGGGTATTATCGGATCATGGATCGCAGGCGAACTGCTTGGCGGATTCAGTAATTTCGGACCAGAGATTGCAGGTATTCATATTATTCCGGCACTGATTGGTGCAATTATTTTTGTATTCTTACTAAGTCTGATTTTGAGAGCTGCGAAGAAAAAATAAAAAAGCTGGCTGAGGCCAGCTTTTTTATTATGCATTTATTTGAATGCCTTCCACCTGATGAAGCACTCTTTTCACATCAAGGCCTGCACTAAACCCGCCGAGCCCGCCATTCTTAGCAATGACGCGGTGACATGGAACAACGACTAACAGCGGGTTCGCCCCGATCGCTGTGCCGACTGCCCGAAAGGCCTTTGGTCTGCCTACGCGTGCTGCAATATCAGCATAGGTTCTCGTTTCTCCGTAAGGAATTTCAAGCAGTGCTTCCCAGACCTCCTGCTGAAAAGGGGTTCCTTTAGGCTCGATTGGCATCTCAAAAGTTCTTTTTTCTCCGGTAAAATAAGCTTCAAATTCATGAATAAAAGGCTGCATCTCTGCAGTGCTTTCAATTAACATCGCACCCTTGTACTGTTTTGCTGTCCACTTCTCAAGCACTGCATAACCTTCTTTAGGTCCTCCGATATAACAGACTTTTCCTTCAGTAGCGGCAAGTTGATAAGTATCTTTTCCCTTATTAAACTCTGACCAGTAAATTGTTTTCATGGTTCATTCACCTGCGCTTTTTTATACTATTATACATGGGACTTTCCCATGAAAAAACAGCCTCATGAAGAAGCTGTTTTTAATAGAATGCCATTTCTTGAAGGATCCTGTACGAACCATCCTTCATTTACCTGCTTTGCGCCAGCGTTTTTCACTGCTGATTGAAGTGAAGATTCATCTGGATAGATCAGTGTATAATGCACAAGACCTGCAGATTTTTCAGATGGTGGCGGTGCCCCTGCACCATTCCAGATGTTTAAGCCGATATGGTGATGGTACTTTTCCGTTGAAATAAACAGTGCCTGCTGACCGTAGCGGCATACCGGTTCAAAGCCAAGCTTGCGGTAAAATGCTTCCGCTTCAGATAATGACGCAACGTGAAGATGGATATGCCCCATTTTCGTATCTTCAGGAAGCTGATGGAAGTGACCGTGCTCCGCTCCAAGTACTGCTTCAAAATCAAGTGGGTCCACAGTCATTTTGACCTCATCCTGACTCCACTCCCATTCTTCCTCCCCGCGGTCCCTGTATATTTCAATCCCATTGCCATCAGGATCTGATAAATACAGTGCTTCACTGACAAGATGATCTGATGCGCCAAGCTGAATTTTATGAGCAGCTAAATGTTCAATGATTGCTGCAAGGTCTCCTCTCGTCGGCAAAAGAATTGCAAAATGATAAAGCCCTGTTGTACGTGGTTCTTTTGAGCGTGCGCCTTCAGGCTCGATCAGCTTCAGAAGAGACGTACAACAGTCAGCTGTCAGTTGAACTTCATCCTGCTTCTCTGACAGCACTTTAAATCCGATGATATCTGTATAAAATTGAACTGATCGTCCAAGATCCGTTACGTTAATCGCTACCTCTTCCACGAAGGTTGCCGGTGGTGAATGAAATGTCATGATGATACTCCTCTCTTTCAGTTACTTTATGTAACTAATTATATTTTACAAACTAAAAGAAAGCAAGATGATTCTCCTGCTTTCTTCTACAGAACATCATTAATTTAATGTGGCACGATTCCGTCCATTCTTCTTTGAGAAGTAGAGCGCTTCATCTGCCCGCTTAAAGATTGTATCCTTCGTATCTGCCGGTTTTACACCTGACACACCAATCGAAACGGTGATCTGACAGTGTGGCCACTCGCTATTCTCAATATTGCCACGTATTCTATCTGCAATTTTCAATGCAAGTCTTTCATTGATATCCGTCAGCAGAATGACAAATTCCTCTCCGCCAAAACGGACAAGCACATCTTCTTTTCTAATTTCCTGCTCAAGTCTCCTGGCAAGCTCCTGAAGTACCTGATCCCCTGCAGCATGTCCATACTGATCATTCACGTTTTTAAAGTGATCAATGTCTAAAATTAAATATGAAAAAGTGAAATCCTCACTTTTAAATCTGATTAAAAATGCTGTCAGCACGTCTTCGTAATAACGCCTGTTCTTCACACTTGTTAGCGGATCAATCATTGCAAGATTCTCAAGCCTTGAGTTAGCTTTCGTAATTTCTTCTCTTTTATACTCAAGTTCAGTAAGGAGTTTCTGTAACTCTCCATTTGCATAATCTGTATCTTCAAGAATCTTTTCTACCTGGCGTTTCGCTGAGATCAATTCATTTTCAAAATCGTCTCTCGTTTGCATTTTCACAAATACATATTCGTACTGATCATCTCTTTCCTGCGCATTCATCAGAACAGGCACTTGTCCGTCAGCCGTTTGAAGTGTCAGGTACATTTCTTCCACTTTTTTGTGTGTTGACATAATTGGTGAAAAATAAGTCTGAAAGTACATTCTTGAAGGCATCGTGAATAATGATGTTACATGACGCTGCTTCAAATCTCTGCTGCTTTCTCCAACAAGATTACTAATCATTTCATTTGCCTCGAGGATTCTCCCGTCGAGCTCTGTTATGATGTAACCGCATGGTGCGTAATAAAGCTGCGTATCCATGCTCATCCCCCCTGCGTTATACCGCCTCTACTGCAATATACTTTTTAATATATTTTACCACTTCTTCCGGATGGCTGATATGAGGGTTATGACCTGTTGCTTTCAGTATCACAAGCTCACTCTCAGGAAACTCTTCTGCCAGATATAGAGCAGCTTCATGCGGCACAACCGTATCGTCGCTCGGCTGCATCACGACCACAGGAACTTCTGTGTACTTGAGCTCCTCACGCAGATCAACCAGGAATGTCGCTTCAGCAAACTCTCTTGCAATCGTCTGATCGTTTGATAAGAGCTGTTTTTCAAAATCTAATGCAAGTTCCGGACGATCTTCATTTTTTGACGCAACAGGCGCAAGATACTTCGCCCATTCATTGAAATTCTTCTCCATCATATCAAGCATGCCGTCGATGTTTTCCTGATCAAATCCTCCATGATATCCCGTATCATTCAAATATCTCGGGGAAGCCGCAAGCATCATCAGCTGTCTGAATAAGCCAGGTTCCTTCCCGGCTGCGAGCATGCTGATCATCCCGCTGACAGAATGACCAACGACAATCACATCTTTCAAATTGAGCGCTTTACAAACCTCAATCATACCCTCTGCATAGCCATGAAGCGAGTGATAACGTTCAGATGAATACGCACTTTTATCCGCATTTCCGGAGCCGACATAATCAAACAAAATGACTTTGTAGTCTTCTCCAAATACCTGCACGACCTGCTCCCATGCCACCTGACTACTGCCAAAACCGTGTGCGAACACAATTGGCTGCCTGCCTTTTCCGGTCACTCTGACATGATTCCTTTTTAAGATATCTGTATTCATCATGAACCACTCCTTTTATCGCTCATCCATCATTTACATTTGTCTTCCTTAATACTATTTTACTATATCCGCTTAATTTTAAGAATATGTAAATCACCAATCACACATGTTTTAATCAATTAATTTATTGATAAATCTCTTAACTTGGAATGAATAGAAAAAAATACTAAATTCACCCCCATAGAATATTTTCGCAAACCGAAACGTATAGCAACAAATCATATAAGAGATTTGTTATTACATATTTCTGGAGGGATTAGATGAAGTTTAAGAAGGCTCAGCATCAACCGTCTGGAAAGCGTCCGCCTGAAGCGCAGCGGAACGGAAAAAAGGGTGAGACAACTTATGTCGCACCCTTTTTTTCTTCTAATTATTCACTTTCATAAGGTCGCGTCTGCTGCGTTGCAAGTGTATCTCATAAAGAAATATCCGCATCATTGATAGAGCCATTAGAAATCGCTCTCACTGCAGCATCAGCGTTTGGAACAGTCGGATGGACTACTGTATCATTTTTGTGAAAACATGGAAAAAATAGTACCTTCCATAGAAGGTACTATAAATAGGAGATTTTAATGCATTTTGCGTATCTGATCCTCAGCCATTTTCCCCGCCATCGGTAAATGATAACGCTCTCCCTGGTAAGCTTTAAACATTAATAAAAGCCAAAGCACAAGCGCTACTGGACCGATCAGCAGACTAATAATAAACCCGATAACCGGAATAAAGTTGAGCACAATACTCAAAATGAAAATTGCACCAAACACAATGATCGACTGCATCGCATGAAACCTGATTGTTTCATTTTCCTTTTCCACTAACAGCAACACAATTCCACTGATAAAACCTACCAGATAAGCCAGTAAACCACCCACGTTTTCCTGGAGACCAGTTGATGATTTCTTCATGCCCGGCGTGCCCTGTACCACAATTCCCTCTCCTTTCGATTTGGGCTTAGAATGAGCGCTGCATAAATTAACTAAATATTCTGTCTTTAATTATAAAACAGGCTGTTCTGTTCGTCAATGCGAACCCGATCGAACAAGGTCGAATTTTACATGATTTTATGACTTTATTCTTAGTTTGATGAGCATTTTCACCTGATAGGCACACTTCACGACACACCCAAAATTGCCCCCCTATCCCGCAGGTGCTAAAGTCAGATCAAGAGGAAATTTTTGTTTTTTGACATCTGAAGGAGATGAACATCATGGCGGAAAAAGTGATTTGTATCATTGGCGCGGGCCCCGGTATCGGTCTGAGTGCAGCAAGGAAATTCGGTCAAAATGGATATGCAGTCGCGTTGATCGCACGCAATGAAGAAAAACTTAACATTTATACTGAAGAACTGAATCAGGAAGGCATTGAAGCCATCGCCGTTCAGGGGAATGTCCTTGCAAATGAAAGCATCAGAAAAGCAATCCAGTTCACCTATGATACATTCGGCCGCATTGATGCACTGCTTTATAACGCCTTTACTTTTAGAAATGAACTCCCTTCAGAAATGGATCCAATTGAATTTGCCAGTGATCTGCAGGTGGATGTGATTGGCGCACTGGTTGCTTATCAATCAGTTCTACCTTTTTTAAATGAAGGAAGCTCCATCCTGTTTACAGGCGGCGGTCTTGGCGTAAAGCCGATGAAAAAGTTCACTTCCGTTTCAATCGGAAAAGCCGCACTCAGAGCGCTGGCCATATCAATTCACCAGGAATTGAAAGGAAAGAATATCTATGCCGGAACTTTGACGATTAACGGACTTGTTAAAGAAGGCACGCATTTTCCACCTGACAATATTGCTGAAAAGCTGGTTGAAATGACTGAAAAACGCGATCAGGACGAATGGACATTTGACAGAGATTAGATATGCCAATATACGAAAAACCGGTCACTAGACCGGCTTTTTTACGTAATGATTTTTTTCACCTGCGCGATACAGCGGGGACGGAGGTTGCTGTATCATTATCCCATATTCTGCATAATTGATACAGTGACCTCCGTCCCCCCTGTATCCAGCAGACTGCCTGCTGAGCTCAACAAAAAAAGACAGCACCCCATCAATGCTGTCTTCTCACTTATTTCACCTGTTCATAATACTGAATAATGCGTTTACTCATGCTGCTGCCTGCCTGAATGCCAGAGGCTTTTTCAAGTGCTGCTGCCGGGCCATCCTGTGAGATCCATTCCTGCAGCTGAACGGCTTCGGGGTCTTCTGACATATTAAATGTGAGCGCTGCTGCAATGGTTTTTTCAAGATGCACGGGCACGATGTTTTGCCTGTCCAGTCCGACTGCCGGGTATGTCAGGCGGTCTCCTGCTGAAAGCTTTCTCAATGGCGCCCGCCCTACACGGTCAAGGCCATCTGAAATATAAGGGTTCTTGTAGCGTTCAATAATTTTTCTGACATACATCTGATGCTGTTCTTTATCAAGATCAAACTTTCCTGTTAAAAATGTACTCGTTTCACTCAGCACACCTTCAAGAACGTCTATAATTTCCTGGTCGTCCATTGCTTCTTTAACGGTTTTATACCCTTTCAGTAAGCCGTTATAAGCGATTGAAGCGTGACCTGTATTAACGGTCAGCAGCTTTCTTTCTATAAACGGTACAAGGTCCTCTACAAAAAGCGCGCCTGTTAATTCCGGCTTGCTGCCTTTCAGGTTTGCTGTTTCAATCACCCATTCAAAATAGCGTTCGACTTCAATTGTTAATGGATTATCGTGATGCTGAATCGGGACAATCCGGTCAACGGCTGAATTTGGGAAACCTGATGCAGCGAATACACGTGCCGCCTCATCTTCTGACAGATGCTTTTCCACTTCGCTTTTCAGCTGGTCGCTTCCTCCAATCATGTTTTCACATGCAATCACATTTACTTCAGATCCTGCTTCTCTTGCACTGAGTCCTTTCGCGATCACAGGCGCGATAAAAGGAAGGACGTGCGGTCCGACTGATGCTGTGACGAGGTCTGCTTCAGCCAGTGCAGCTGCCGCATGCTCAGGGTGTTCTTTACTGTTAATCCCGCTCACGCCGGTGACAGTAAATGATTCCTTCGTTTCGTCTGCAAGCACCACGTCATAAGCCTTGTCCTGATTCAGTCGGTCAATAAGTTCAGCGTTCACGTCGATAAATGTCACTTCATAGCCGGATTGCTGAAGAATAGCGCCAATGAAGCCGCGGCCGATATTACCCGCTCCAAAATGTACAGCCTTCATTATTCTGCCTCCTCGAAAATGGCGATGATCTCCTCTTCTGATTTTGCATTGATCAGGCGTTCCACGTTTTCTTCCTCTGAGCATGTAATCGCGATTTTAGACAGAATCTCAAGGTGCTCGCCGTCTTTTCCTGCAATCCCTACGACGATATTAACTTCATTATCATCAAACATGACACCTTGAGGGAGCTGAAGCACTGAAATACCGGACTGTTTTACAAGCTTTTTAGAGTCTTCAGTACCGTGCGGAATCGCAATTTTATTACCGATATAAGTAGTAGAAATCTGTTCACGTTCAAGCATACTTGTGATGTAATTAGCATCAACATAGCCTTTTTCAGCGAGAACTTGACCTGCTTTTTCAATCGCTTCTGTCTTAGAAGATGCACTTTCATTTAAATAGATGTTTTCCTTTTTAAAAATTTCACTCATGATGAACCCTCCATTAGTTGATGTGATTTTATTGTGTAAAACTGGTTCAGTGTTTTTTGCAGGAATTGAAAGACTTCCTGCTGGTTACCGTTTCTGATCAGGTGCATCGTATATGCCTCTTCAACCAGGCTTCCGCTGATTGAGCTTAGTACCTCAGCACCTTTATGGTCCGGATCTGCAGGTGAAATCATCAGAATTAACCGGCTGACTTCTGTTGGCTCCCCGTCCATCCCTTTTAACATATAGAGCGATGTCAGATCATAAAGCCTGAAGACCGGCTGCCGCACTGCCTGATCTCTGCAATGGTAAAGGGCGAGGCCTGTATCAGGTATCGCCATCCCTCCGAGTGATTCCCGCTCAGCCAGACTTTTTGCGACAGCCCCCTTTTTATGAATCAACTCTTCTTCATAAAGTGATGCATCTATTTTACTTAATACTTTTTCGAATTTTTTATTAAGATCAACCGTTTCAATCCTGAACTGTCTCAAAATTTGTTCGACTGAGGTTGCGTATTGATTCATCAGCTTCAGCCTGTGTAAAAACGGGACTGGATCATCCGGCTTTTGCTTCAGCGCTGAAGGTTTTTTCATTGGCTTTATTGTCTGGATCGCTGTCCTGATCCGGTCTGCATCCTGCTGTGGCAGCAGTGGATTGACGAGCAGATAATCCTCTGCCAGTCCACTCAGGCCAACTGTTGAGACAATCAGATCGTAATGCGTTTCTTCAAGATGCTTCTCTACTTCACTGATACTTGAGAGTGTGATGGATTTGAATTCATCGAACTCTTTATTGAGCCTGCTGCCAATCATCTTGGAAGTTCCTATTCCGCTTGCGCAGACGACTAATACATTTAATGAATCCGGCCCTGTGACGCCTTCAAGGGCTGAGCCGAAATGAAGCGCGAGAAATGCAATCTCACCGTCAGGAAATTCATAGGCTGGCAGCACCTCTGTCAGACCTGCTCTGACTGCTTCAAACAGCTCCGGGTATTCTTTTTTGATTCTTTTCGTGAGCGGATTATAGGTATAATTCTTTTCCTTCGCACGCTGGATGCCCGGTTCAATATGGGCGATCAGCCCCTCTATCAGATCAGGGTCATCAATCAGATTCACATTCATCCGGTCAGAAATGGCACGGACGAGCTGATGCACCGTTACTGCGAGCTCGGGATCAGTCAGCTGATCAACAAACTGCTCCTGGAAGCGCCGCTTCGCTGTTTTTAAATGAATCGTGATATAGCCGACTTCCTGTTCTTCTATTTCGAGGTTGAATGCATCTGAAATCACGTGTGTTATTCTTTTTGCAACCTCATATTCCTGCAGCTGCTTTAACTCACCCAGCAGCTTCTCTTGATGTTCAACTGTCGCACCAGCACGAATCCGCTCCAGTGATAAGCAGATATGCAGCAGTAATGACACGTAGGCACTGTCTGTTAATGGATACGGAAGCTCACTGATTTCTGATTTGATCAGCCTGTCGACCTGATCAAACTCTTCTTTCGATACAATTGAAAAAACACGGTGATCAAGCGTCCGCTGGTTGAAAAGCTGGCCTTCGTGAATTGAATAAATGGACGAGCTCTCAAGCTCCTCCATCATTAAGTTTGCAAGTGATCGCCGCTTTGCTTTTTCATCACCGGACAGCTCAATGCCATACCCTCTTCTCCGGATAATCGTCACCCCGTAAGGATTCAGAAACTCTTCCAGTTCATCAAGCAGCTGGCTGAGTGCAGCATTTGTCATCTGGAATTCACTTGCAAGGCCGGACTGCTTTACGACTGAATTCTCTTTCATCAGATAATGAAGCAGCAGGATTTTTCTTTCTCCGGGATCAAGCTCTGACGAAGGAACCTGGAGCAGCGCAGATTCCAGTTTTTCGAAATCTGCGCTGTCACCAGTGAGTCTCATGCCCCTTCCTGCCAGTTTATCAATTTTCAGGTTAAAATGATTACAGATATCTTCAAGCTTCTGAATCTCACGCTGGACAGTCCGCTGACTCACCTGAAGATGGTCAGCAAGCTCTGTAAGCGTCGTATACTGGTGCTGAGCGGTCAGCAGTATATGAAGCATTTTGCGTTCTCTTCCTGTCATGTACACGCCCAGGCACCTCCTTTTGAATAAGCTCTTTTAAATTGGCTGTCGATTTCCGCTTCAGGGGGACGCTTTCCATGGCCAGGCGCTGAGCCATGCTCTGTCTCACCTGACCCTTCCTGCCACAGGAGTCGCCCCCTTACTCTCCAATCGTCAGCTGTACAGGATCAATCATGCTACTTTTAAAACTATTGATTAATTAAGCAGATTCATTCTTCTTTAATTCGTTTACCAGTTCATCATACTTTGGACTGCCAAGGAAGTTATCGACTGAAATGTGCCTTGCGTCTGGACGCTTATCTCTTGCCCGGTCAGTTAAGTCCTTGTGGGTAATGACGATATCTGCATCATCCGGGATCTGATTGATTGCAGTATTTGAAACCGGGATATCGATCTCTGCTTTCTTGAATTTATTTCTGAGCAGTGAAGCACCCATTGCACTTGAGCCCATTCCGGCATCACATGCGAAGATGACTTTCTTTACCTCGCCAAGTCCTGCAAGTGAAGTATCAGCAGCTACCGGCTCCTGAGCTCCTCCAGTTAAATGAGAAGCAGCCTGGCTCTTTTTACCTTTCATTTCCTGCATACGTTCAGTTGCTTCTGTCAGTGCACCATCTTCTTCAGTAGACTTAGTGAACTTTAACAGAAAGCCTGCTGAAGCAAATGATACTGCAGTTGCTGCAAATACGCCTGCTAACATACCAAGATAATCTCCACGTGGTGTCATTGCAAGATAAGCGAAAATACTACCTGGTGATGGTGTTGCAACAAGTCCTACATCAAATAATGTGAATGTCATGATACCAGTTGCACCACCGAGGATTGCTGCAATAATTAAGATCGGCTTCATTAGAATATAAGGGAAATAGATCTCGTGAATTCCTCCAAGGAAGTGGATCACACCAGCTCCTGAAGCTGATACTCTTGCCATACCCTTTCCAAAAACCATATAAGCAAGCAGGATTCCAAGACCTGGTCCAGGGTTTGATTCAACCATGAACAGGATTGATTTACCTGCATCCGCTGCCTGATCCAGTGCAAGCGGTCCGAGAATTCCGTGGTTAATTGCATTATTTAAAAACAGCACTTTCGCAGGTTCTACAAACACACTCGCCAGTGGCAACAGGTTCGCATTCACGATCACCTGAACACCCGCAGCCATTACCTGATTCAGTCCCTGTACAACTGGACCAACACCTGTGTAAGCAATTAGTGTAAGTATTGCGCCAAGAATACCTGCTGTAAAGTTATTGATCAGCATTTCAAAACCTTGTTTTACTTTTCCTTCAAACAGTCTATCCACCTGTTTGATCAGGAAACCACCAAGCGGTCCGAGCATCATCGCTCCGAGGAACATTGGAATATCTGTTCCGACGATGGCACCGATTGTTGCAGTTGCACCGAGCACCCCACCGCGAATACCGTAGACCATGTGTCCACCAGTGAAACCGATGAGTAATGGAAGAAGATAATTAATCATTGGACCGACGACAGTCGCTAAATCTTCATTTGGCAGCCATCCGGTCGGAATGAACAATGCCGTAATTAACCCCCAGGCGATGAAGGCACCCATATTCGGCATAATCATACCACTTAGGTAGGAACCAAACTTCTGAATCTTTGCTTTAATACCTGACTTATTTTCCGCCATTTTGTTTTCCTCCTTAATATTTTTTGGCTTAGGTAATGTTGTTAATTTAATAATAAAGCGCTTACTTACACAAAACAATGAATAGAAAATTCAACTTTGTCATACGTAAGGTGGACATTTTTTAATTAACAGTGATTTAAAAGAAGGAAAATCTCTTTTTATGGGGAAGTCTTAAGAAGAATGAGTAGGGTGCGATATTAACTTATGCATATTGATCAAGGTAGCGTATAATAATCTCGATATAATAATGGATGGAGAGAAGATGATGACTGTATATGGAACGATACCTGAAACCATATCCCCGCTGCATGCGCTGGACAGTATCGGAGAAACCATTCTGCTGGCTGATCCCACTTATCACATACAATGGATGAACAAAAAAGCTGCTGATCTTTTAGATGATGTGGCCAGACTGTATGGACTTTCAGGCAGCCAGGAAATGATTGGCAAAAATATGGACCTGTTTCATACACAGCCGGGCTACCAGCAGCGGGTTATGCAGCAGATCACCCATACGCATCGTGCAAGAATTACAATTAAAGAGGTCGTCGTGACAGATATCGTAATTACGCCCCTTTACCTTGATGAGATGCTGCAGGGTTACGTCATTATGTTAATGGACGTTACAACTAAAGCTGAAGAAGATGCCACTAAAGAGAAGCTGATCAAAGACTTATCGACTCCCATTATGAGAGTCTGGCATAATGCGATTGCGCTCCCATTAATCGGAACATTTAATCATGAACGCTTTGATGCGCTGGTTAGTGATGTTCTGCAGGAATGTGCAGCACATCAAATTAATTATGCATTGATCAATGTAAACAAAATTCATTTCGATGAAGAAAACAGCACAACCGTCCAGTTCCAGAAGCTGATTGATTGCCTGCGACTGATCGGAACGGAGTGTATGATTGTAGGTGTGCCGCCATCACTCGCCGTTCAGATGACTGGTCTCGGGCGGAGAGTGAAGATCTATAAAAGTGTATACGAGGGGCTGCAATACATTATCTCGCTCGAAAAGTGATCATAAAAAGCTGCCGGCACAAACCATACCATTGCTGAACGCGCACTTTTTAAGCTGGATGCAGTATACACACGCATGGCCAGGTGAGGCAGTCCAAGCGCTCCAATTGTCAGGGCCGGAATGATCGCAAAATACCATTTAGGTGAAAATTGATAGTCAAAGAAGGTTGGCACTGCATCCATCATCGCAGGGACCATATCTGCATAAAGCAGTGGCGGAAAATACCATCCGCTGCCTCCTACTGCCTTCATGATTGCTGCAAGCGGCACGATAAACATCAGTGCGATAATCACCATCTGAATCGCTGCGTTATTTGTCGCACCAGCCATACCACCAATGGTTACATATCCGACAATAATCAGACCGCCAACAATCAGCCCCGTCATATAAGGAATTCCAAGCAGCGTTTCAAATGTAACAGCAATCCCGGTCATCTGACCGAGTGCATACATGATTGAAACAAGAATCATAAATAAAGCAGCAATAATCGATGCTTTCACGCCATAGCGGTTACGGATAAAATGAGTTGGTGAAAATGCCCCCATCCGTCTGAGACTGGTACCATAAATAATCGTAATCAAAGGAATAACACCGTCAATCATTATTTTAAATTTTTTGGAAAACTTAACTTTGAACATTATATTGCTAAAACAAAGATGTTTTGAATGTATACAATCACTGCTTTCCAACTAACAGAAAAGATGATCAGACCAAAGGGTTTGTAAGGTTATTAACTTATAATAGATAAACGAACTGTTATTTCAGAAATCTTTAATATGAGGGGGTTTTTAGAAGGAAATAAAAAATGGCCACTGCTCCATAATAGAGCACCAGCCATTTCTATGATTCTATAATGTATCTGAAAATTTTGCAATCATTTGTCTATACGAGTGACAGATTTTTTTAATTTTTTTAATTTTCCAATCCAGATCATATGGTTAAAACCGCCGCCCCAGTAATCCTCAAGCAAAATATCAGGCTCACCAAGCCGCTTTTTCCAATAGGTCTGAGAGCTGACAAATCCGGCATCCAGATAAAATTTCGAATGACCTTTTTCAAGCAGCCATCTCTGTGTATGCTGCAGAAGTGCATGGCCAATTCCTTTACGCTGATCATCAGGATGTATGTATATACTGCCAACTTCATAAACCCCATCCTCAGGTTCCAGACCGCATGTAATCAACTCTCCAGGAGTCATGCAGGCAATCGTTCCAAGCACCTGACCGCCTTTTACAGCTACGAACATGGTTTCCTTATCAGATAGAAGGATTCTTCTTGCAACTTTACGTAAACGCTCTGTTTCTTTTTCGATCAGCCATTCTTTGTCTGTTACATTCTCATTTGAAATTAATGCTGTCTGGCATTTCAGGATCATATCATCGAGTGACGATAGATCGTTTTCCTGTAGCGGTCTGATATTCATATTTTCACCCTGCTTTTATCGTGTTAATACTATTATACAAAAAAGCTGCCTGACAGTATTCTGATATGCTCCCTTCAAAGTAGACAGAGAAATAATAAAAATTCTCTACTACTATGAAGGGGGCATTTTTATGTCTAAACGAGTAACTAATCATATGTTAGATGAAAGATTGAAAGTGGTGTTATGTGTCTTAGATGAGAAGAAGCCGACGAATGTGGTCTCTAAGGAATTCAGTGTTGCCCAGACGACCATCCGAGAGTGGGTCCGTAGATATCAATCTGATGGAATCGACGGATTAAAGGAATCGAAGACCTGGAAAGAGTACTCCCAAGAATTGAAACGACAGGCAGTGGACTATTATCTGGCGGGTCACGGTAGCCTCAGTGAGACCTGTGCTCGTTTCAACATCTCAACCTCCTCTGTTTTACGAAGGTGGATAAAGCGTTACACTAGTGGAAAAGATATAAAATCCACTAGTAAAGGAAGTAGAGAGATGAACAGAGGACGAAAGACGACATTTGAGGAACGGATAGAGATCGTCCAATTCGCAATCGCCCACGACCTTGACTATCACGGGGCTGCGGAGAGATATCAGGTTTCGTATCAACAGGTCTATGGATGGGTACGGAAATATCAGGCTGACGGAGAGACGGCACTTCACGATCGCCGCGGGAAATCCCTGGAGTCTAAGCCGGACCTGACAGAAGTAGAGAAACTGAAGCTCCGCATCAAAGAACTGGACCATCGCAATCAATACCTTGAGGCGGAGAACGGCCTCTTAAAAAAGCTGAAGGAGATCGAAAGGAGGGACAGAATGCGCGAATAGGCAGTCATCTACATCGGTTCCAGGCGATCCATGATTACCATGAGGAGACGAAGACACCGATTCAACTGCTTTGCCAGCTGGTCGGCGTGTCGCGATCCGGTTACTACAAATGGCTGAACCATACACCGACTGACCAAGAGGAAGAAAATGAATGGCTACTCGGGGAGATCAAGAAGATGTTCAACAAACATCAAGGGATCCTAGGCTACCGACGGATCACCTTGTTCATCAACCGTCAGTTCAAGAAGCAGTACAATCGCAAACGGATCCGTCGTCTGATGATCAAGCTCGACCTGAAATCCTTTATCCGCCGGTCGAACGGCTACTGTACGAAGACCAGCTACGTCAACATCGAGGACAACATCTTGAATCGCGCGTTCACAGCGAGCCAGCCCAATCAGAAATGGGTGACGGACATCACACACCTCCATTACGGTCTTGGGCACAAGGCTTATTTAAGTGTGATCAAGGACTTGTACGACGGGTCTGTCGTAGCCTATAAGATCGGTCACTTCAACAACAACCCTTTGGTGATGGATACGCTGAAGGCGGCCATCGAAGCGAACCCAGACGCAATGCCTCTACTCCATAGTGACCGAGGGTCGCAGTATACATCGAAAGAATATCGCTACATCACGACAGAGGCAGGGATCACGCGGAGTATGTCCCGTGTCGGGAAGTGTATCGACAACGCGCCGATAGAGAGCTTCTTCGGTCACTTCAAATGCGAGAAATATGCATTGAAACCGTACAAGAGCTATGAAGAATTAGTCAACGACATCGATCAATATATGCGATTTTACAACGAGGGACGTTATCAAGAAAAATTAAACAACCTGGCACCGATGGAGTATCGATACCAGGCCGTAGCGTAGTTCTAACCTTTTTTCTTTTTTACTGTCTACTTGACAGGGCGCAGTTCATTCTCAGGACAGCTGTTATTTTATCTCAATGCGTCCGGGAATGACGTCAGGTCGATCCCAAAGACAAGTGGCAGCAGCAGGATGACAAATGCAACCAGTGCAATTGTGGCAGCAAAGTTCATCCAGATACCCGCTCTTACCATATCAATCATTTTCAGGTACCCTGATCCAAATACAACTGCATTCGGCGGGGTTGCGACCGGCAGCATAAATGCACATGAAGCAGCAACAGCTGCAGGTACCATTACAGCAAACGGGTGAACATCCACAGCGACTGCGAGTGCTGCCATAATCGGCATCAGCATGGTAGCTGACGCTGTATTGGATGTAATCTCCGTCAGGAACACAACCACCAGTGACACAACGGCAATGATCACTATAAACTGAACACCCTGCAGCACTGTGAGCTGTTCACCGATCCAAACATCAAGTCCGGTTGCACCGAAGCCTCCTGCAATCGCAAGGCCGCCTCCAAAGAGAAGCAGAATTCCCCACGGCACATTCTTCGCCGTCTCCCAGTTCATCAGTTTAACGCCCTGATACTGAAAAGATGGAATCAGGAACAAGACGAGTGCTCCTGTAATGGCAATCATTGTATCGTCAATTGCAGGACTTACATATTCCTGCAGGACAAATGAGCGTAAAATCCATGCCAGTGCAGTCGCACCAAACACAACTGCAACCAGTTTTTCATCAGCACTCATTTTCCCAAGTGCAGCTCGTTCTTTTTTAATAACCTCTTTTCCTCCTGGAATGTTTTTTAGCTCCATTGGAAAAGCAAATTTGATCAGGTAAACCCAGGCAAATAAAATCATGATCACTGCAAATGGAACACCAAAGAGCATCCACTGGGCAAATGACAGGTCAATATCATAGATTGCTCTCAGCTGAGCAGCCAGAATCGTATTAGGCGGCGTCCCGATAATCGTTGCAATTCCTCCGATAGATGCTGAAAAAGCGATCGCAATCATTAAGCCTTTTGCAAACTTATCCTTTTCACCTTCAGCGTTCTTAACAGATCCTTCACTGATTAATGAAGACATCTGGAAAATGATCGCTGTCCCGATCGGTACCATCATCATGGCTGTTGCAGTATTTGAAATCCACATAGAAAGAAAGCCGGTCGCTGCCATGAAGCCAAGCATAATGCCGCTTGTACTTGTACCAACGAATGAAATGATACTAAGTGCAATCCTTTTATGAAGATTCCACCTTTCGAGGGCTAAAGAAATAATAAATCCCCCAAGAAATAAAAACACGAGTGGATCTCCATAATTCGGTGTAACCTCCCCCACTCCTACTCCTGCAGCAAGCGGAAACAGAATAACCGGTAATAGAGAAGTCGCGGGAATCGGAATAGCTTCTGTAATCCACCAGGTTGCAATCCAGACAGTTCCCGCAAGTACCCCTTTCGCTTCCGGCGCCAGACCGTCCGGGTTAAAGAACATCATCAGCATCACAAACAGCAGCGGCCCTAAAAAGAGACCCACCTTCTGTTTTGTAGAAAAATCTCTTTTCTCAGGTGAAGGCTGTCTGTACGTGCCGGTTAATTTTCCTGAAGCCTTTGCCATTCTGTCAGGATCATCACTTGTTGGACCATCCTGCCCCATATTCGGCTTAAAAAGCATCAGCTCTTTGATTCGGTCATGACTGTCCCATGACCTTTGCCATAATCGTTTAACATTTTCCATTCACATCACCCCTAGTCATTAAAACGCTTTCATTCATAGCATTATAACATGATTTTAGGAGGAGTAAGGAAATATGCCTGTCAACCCTAAAAGTAGACTTTTTAACTAGTCTGTATTCATCTGACTAGCAGATTGTCTTTCATCCATTTTCTGATTTTTACTGAGCGCGTTGGCTCAGCAGCAGATTTTCGATTCATTTCAATCAGCATGGGACTTAGAATGGCTTTTATGTGTAAACGCTGATGTATATGCTGACGGACAATTTTCAATGTGGCTAATCTAACATCCGTTCGCTTTTGCGGAAGGATTTTTTCTATTCTATTAACCGCCTATTGTTCGCCTCCTTTCACTTCTTTCAAGTATGATATGAAAAAGAGGTGATGAGATGAAATTTATCGTGATCTGGTTATTGCTCTTAGTATATGCGGTTTTCCTGGCTCCCGGCTCTGAAGGTTCTGACCCGGTGATAGAGCAGGTATTCTCAGGAAACCTGGATGCCATTGATCCGCTTGTCCTCACGATTTTTAACTCATTAGGTATTTTCCCATTGGTTTTTCTTACAATTTTGTTACGCAATGACCGTCAGAAGTGGCCTGCATGGCCGTTTTCGCTCGCAGCATTTGCCGGTGGTGCGTTTGCCCTGCTACCATGGTTTGCATTCGGCGACCGGCCGAAAAAACGGGATTTGAGAACGCAGGGATGGATCCTGCGCATTCTGCGGTCAAAAATCTGGCTGATCCTTTTGCTGATTATCTTTATTGGTAATCTGCTTACTCTTTTACAGGGGGTATCTCTCGCCGGGTACAGTGAAGCCTTTATGGAGTCCAGTCTGGTATCAGTGATGACGGTGGACTGGTTTATTTTATGGTGGTTATCTGTATATGCGATTCACAGGTTTTACCCTGATGCAAAGAGAAAAGGTCTGGCGTGGATTCCGATTGCAGGGTCGGTGCTGGTGTTGTTTTTTGTGAAGGAAGATCATTAATTTGTATAGGTACCTGCCGCCTGACTGCCTGATGCAGCGCGGCATTTTTTATGTTTAGGTTAGATAAAATTACTCCATACGAATCCTAAAAAGGCCGTGAGTATGTTTCCTGAGATCCACACAAACTTTTGGGACGCCGTCATTGCAGTTCCGGTTATTATGATTTTGACACAACTGACAAAAAGATTTTTCAGACTCTCAAAGCCTGCAGTTCCTTTTATTGCATTAGTTTTTGGAATGTCAATTTCTATTTTTATCAGCCACCGTGAGAGTCTGCTGGCAGGTATTTTCATGGGTTGGTTTTATGGATATGCAGCGGTTGGTTCCTATGCTTCTCTGAAAACAACGGTGATAGCATATCTAAAAAAGGTCAGAAGGGAACCTGTTTAGAACCATGAAAAAGCAGCCTCACGATGAGACTGCTTCTAACACGCTTATTCTTCAGAAGAAGTTGATCCATCTGAAGACGGTTTTTCAGTTGTCTGATTTGTTTCTTTAGCCGGTGCAGCCTCTGAAGCTGTCTGATTTTCACCCTGATTGGTCACCACTGTATGCGTGTTACCACGGTTCACCATATCTGATAACAGCTTGGATACATCAATGCCAGTCAGTTCTTTTAACGGCTCCTGGATCTCAATCATTGTCTGCGTCACGCTCTTGCCGTAAGAGGAAACCCCATTGCCGCCCCCTGTATCCAGAATTTTAACTGAATCGATATTTTCCATCGGTTTTGCAACCTTCTCTGCAAAGATTGGCAGCATTTCAATCAGCTTCTCTGCAAGAATCACTTCGCCATGTTCAGCAATTGCCTCAGTCAGCAGTCGTCTTGACTCTGCTTCTGCTTTACCGCGCTCTAAAATAACCTGCGCCTCTGCAAGACCTTCTTCACGTTTAATGTGGGCTTTTGCTTCCCCGTCGATTTCCGCTTTTCTTGCATCTGCTTCTGCCTGACGCGTAACAGAGTAGTAGTCGGCATCCGCTTTTGCTTTACGGATCTTATTTTCTTCCTCTTCAATATCTACCTGACGTGAACGTTCCACCTGCTGGATGCGCAGCTCTTCTTCTTTACGCTTCGCAATCAGCATTAATTCTTCCTGCTGAACTTCCTTATCAAGCTTGGCTTTTTCGAGCGTATAAGATTGCTCTGATTTCGCACGAGCACGTTCTGTTTCTTCTTTGATGGCTGCATCTTTCAGATCTTTATCCTTCTGCGCTGCAGCAATTTCAGTCTGACGCATATACTCCTGTTCCTTCGCTTCCTTATCTGAATTGGCACGCTGGATACGCGTTTCTTTTTCAGAGTTGGCTTCAGCAATTTCAGCAAGCTTCCGGACCTCTGCGATACGCGGACGTCCAAGGTTTTCTAAGTATCCATTCTCACTGTCAGCATCACGCAGGTCAGTCAGCCCGAGTGATGTGATACGGAATCCCATATCATCAAGCTGCTTCTGTGCGACTTCAGTTACCTGTTTGTTAAATGATTCACGATCTTCATTGATCTGCTCAACTGTCATTTTAGACAGGATCGCACGAAGATTGGCACTCAATACTTCTGCGATTTCATCCTCAAGCTCTTCAGATTTCTTTCCAAGGAACTGCTCCGCATAGTTTGCAATCCCCTTTAGTGTATCAGCGACCTTTACCATCGCTACAGCATCAGCGACAATTGGTACTCCGCCATTTGTATAAACACGCGGTGTCGTCAGCTTCAGCTGGAATGATGTCAATTCAACCGGTGTAGCTGTCTGATGCATACGCAGCAGGTGTCCGCCACCACGGATAATTTTCATCGAACGTCCTTCATTGTCTGTAAATATATTCGTTTCCTTTTTCGGATCCCCAAGCTTCGGCCCTGTAATAATCAGCGCCTGATTTGAACGTGCTGTCCGGTAGCGGATTTTGTAATAAATGAATACAACTGCTCCCGCGATCGCCAGCACGATCAAAATTGTAATAATAATCGATAATGCTGCAAATAATTCCATTATGTATCCTCCCTAATAAAATTTGAATGTTCTAACTATATGTACGGTTGAATAGAGAAGTGGTTCCATTTTTAGCGAAAATGATCATATTATAATTTCAAACTCATCACACGCTGCTCTCCAACAGGCCCCGTTATTCTCCTGCCGGTGTCTTCAAACCCTGTTCGTTCATACAGCCTGAATGCAGCACTATTCTTCAGGTTAACTGAAAGCACAATTTCATTGCATGCAGGAAACTCTTTTCCAACCCATTCAGGCAGCAGCTCCATTGCCTGTCTCGCATAGCCCTTTCCCTGATGGCTCTTGGTAATGGACAGGGACGCCAGCAAATACGCACATTCATTGTCCGTATAATGCTTCAAGCGCTCGGACTGCTCCATTACGAAAAAGCCGACTGCTTTCTGATCTGCCGTGATCACAACCGGCGTCTGTTCCTCGGTAAGACGCACCAATTGATCTGCCGGGAGTGTTGTAAATTGCTCCTGCTCTTTTGATAGAAGAAAATTTGTCAGCTCTTCCTGATAGCCGTCTGAATAATGCTTCAGTGCAACCCTGGTCAACTGCTGACACGCTCCCCATCGAGCACTTCAATCATCTTTTTAATAAATGGATATGCCTTAGACTCTTCTCCAAGCGCTTCTTTAAGCCAGAGAGATTCAGCCTTTAACAGTTCAATGGTCTTACGCATGGCCCGCTCATGGTTTTCAGGCGTAATGGTTTCCAATATTTCTGTTAGTGCACGCAAAGGCTCCGCCGGCAGTGACCTCATCGCATCCTTCATGCCAAGCTGCGCGCGATGCGGTGCGTATCGATGTAACAGTACACGCGTCAGATACTTCGTCATCAAGTGAAGTGCCTCTACAGCCCATATATCATTTCCTCTATTCCACGCTTTCCGGTACTGAAATAAAAACCATCCTATATCAAATGCCTGCATCTCTACTTCTTCATCCGACAAAGTAAGATGCTGCTTAGCTTTAAACTGTTCCAGCAGGTTTTCCGGATCATGTAAAACCGTAAAATAATCGGTTGTTTTAAACGTTTCTTCAGTGACGGTAAAAAGATCCACATGCAGCAGGTTGTCGTAAACCGTGATAATCTGTGGTGCAATAATAAATAGACTTTCGTGAAAAAGCATAGGCCTGTAAACTGCCAGGTGTTCCACTCTTCTTAATAAAAATTCATCCTTATGCTCCGGATCCACAAAGCAATACAAATCCAGATCCGAAAACTCATCGCCTTCCTTTCTCCCAAGCGAACCCTTCAGCACAACTGCTTTAACTAAAGGGTCTTTTTTTAAAGATTCAGTTATTTTTTCAGCTGCTTCCATCTGAACATTCATTTCCCCCACTGCCTTTCAAACAAAATAAAAACCCTGTTCAGTATATTGTAACGAACAGGGTTTCCAACTACTACCTTTTTTAAGTTTAAACAACAAAAAACGTCCATACTGATAACACGACAGACACAGCCAAAATAATTAAAAATGGCTTCATAGCACGGCTGCGGATATCCTGCAGGCTTACATTGAGCCCAAGACCGACCATTGCCGCTGTGAGCAGCCATGTTGTAAGACCTGAAACAAACTCAAGTATTTCGGTGGAGATCGGAATGACAGGCCCAATTATATATGTTCCAGCAATACTCATTAATAAAAATCCAATCAGAAACCATGGAAAGCTGACTTTTGCTTCAGCAGAATCCGCTGACTTCCGGTTCATCCAGTACATCAGAATAAAGCACAGCGGAATCAGTAAAAATACTCTCCCAAGCTTTGCGAGAAGCGCCATTGCAAGACCATCTTCCCCTGCCGGCTCTCCTGCAAGTGCCACATGGGCTACCTCGTGAAGACTGAGTCCTGCCCACATCCCGTATTCAATATCCGATAACGGCAAAACTGGACGTAATAACGTATAAATAATCGCAAATATCGTTCCAAGCAGCGCAATGATGCCCACACTCATCGCCGTATCTTTTTCTTTCACTTTTAAAATCGGTGCAACTGCCGCAATCGCTGCCGCTCCGCACACGCCGGTTCCTACAGCAACAAGCATCGAGATCGCTTTATCTGCTTT
Organism: Jeotgalibacillus malaysiensis; assembly: GCF_044789845.1. Lineage (NCBI taxonomy): Bacteria > Bacillati > Bacillota > Bacilli > Caryophanales > Caryophanaceae > Jeotgalibacillus > Jeotgalibacillus malaysiensis. The sequence continues at coordinate 430,033 of NZ_CP085252.1, read as the reverse complement.
AAAGACCTTCGCAAGCCAGACCGTTGCTGCGATCGCAAAAACGATGACTGCTGCATCCCTTAGCAGCAAACCAAATCCGTCCTGCAGTACGATTTCTATATTTAACTTCAATCCATATAAAACAATCGCTGCACGAAGCAGCCGTTTAGTTGAAAAGGTAATCCCATTTCTTAATTTATCGGGATACCCGAAGATCTGCCTGTAAAATACCGCGAGGACAATGGCTGCTGCAAGCTGTCCTGCACGGTCAAACCCTGGCACCATCGCCAGAAAATATCCGAGACCCGCAATTAAAAATGTAAATAACACGCCCGTTAGCCAGGCTGTTTTTGAAGACACATTCATCATCTCACCCCAGTCTATACTATACGCCTGGTTGTATGATTAGAAAAATTAATTATAATTATGATAACTATAAGTATTACTGATAAAAGGATGTGGCCGATATGGATCAGCAGCTCGCTGTATTTATTGCTGTTGCAGAACACCAGAGCTTTTCACAGGCAGCAAAACAACTTCACCTGACACAATCAGCAGTCAGTCAGCATATCAAATCATTTGAAAAAGAGATCGGCGCTACACTACTTGAGCGGACAAATAAATATGTCCGTCTTAATCAGGCTGGTAAAGTCGTCTATCAGCATTGCATTGAAATCAAGAATCTTTACGGCCGGATGCAGCGAATCGTTGATGATTTGACAAATCATGCAGCAGGTCCACTTAAGATCGGAGCAAGCTACACATTTGGTGAATACGCCCTGCCCCTGCTCATCGCAAAGCTTCATCAGCTTTTCCCTGAGGTTGAACCCGTTGTCACAATCGGAAATACAGCACATATTGTTGAGTTCGTGAAAAACAATCAGCTCGATATCGGGATTGTCGAAGGTCATGTAAAAGAAAGCAGATCTCTTACCATTGAAGCATTTGCCGAGGATGAAATGGTTGTTGTTGGAGCGGCTGACAGGCAGACTGATTCCGCGGATCCTGCTGAACTGGCTGAACAATTATGGGTGTGCAGAGAACACGGTTCCGGAACACGAGAGGCAGCTGAAGTTGTTTTCAGACAGCTCGGCATGACACCGGCACGCATGCTGACATTCAGCAGCACACAGGCGATCAAGCAGGCAGTAGAATCCGGGCTCGGTCTGACATTGCTATCAAAGCTTGCGATTCAAAAAGAGATCGAGTACGGGACACTTAAAGTGATTAAGGTTGATGGACTTCCGTATAAGCGGACGTTCTCTACGGTTCGTGTGTCGGCTTTTCAGACGAAAGCCCTGCAGGAGTTTTTGCGGTTGCTTATGAGAAAGTTTAGTAAGTTTTGTTTCTGACCAGGAGGGCTTCGAGTGGCGTAGCGTTCAATTATGGCTGGCGGTGATACAATCGTGGATCCATGGCGAGTCAATTATTCGTCGCGGTGTATCAATTACCTACACTCAAATCGGCGCTGGTTGAATTACTCCAATGGATAATTCAATTAATTCAGTCGCTGATACATATATCTCGAGATTTGATCCAATTATCGGCCCCCCGGTGTTTGCGAACAATAGCATCAGTAACATACCATAAAAAAATAAGCAGGCATCCCGCCTGCTCACCTTTTAATACAGCTTATTCTCATAACTGTTTTTCAGTTTCTCTTCCACGCTTTTTTCAGTCAGATCAGGCAGCTTTGCATGCGCCTGAATCATTTTAGCGGGCTTTGGAAGTTTGTCCTTTTCAAGCCAGGATTCAGGCTTCCACAGACCTGATCTAATGAAAGCTTTTGCACAGTGAATAAAGCATTCATCTACCTGGATCCGAATGGCAAGAAGAGGATTCTTTCCATTTACAGCCATCTTCTCAAGCACAGCCGGATCTGTTACAAGAACCGCTTCTCCATTGACCCTGAGCGTTTCTCCCAGACCTGGAATCATAAACAGCAATCCAACACGTGGATTTTTCAGCAGGTTAGATAGCGAATCCGCCCGCTTATTTCCCGGCCGCTCCGGAATCAGCAGGTGTTGATCATCCTCAACGACCACAAAGCCCGGTGCGTCTCCTCTTGGGGAAGCATCACAATATCCAGTTTCATCAGCTGTAGAAATGGTCAAAAATGGTGACCTGCTGATAAACGCGCGACAATGCTCATCAAGGTGGTCAATCACTTTATTTTGCACAAGCTGGCTGGGCTCACCTAAGTATGCTCTCAATTGTTCTTCTGTTTGAATATCTCCGATCATGCTGTTCTTCTCCCCACTTTTTGTGAAAGCAGAAATGCAGCACTAGCTGAAACCAGTACAACAAGACTATTCACAAACGGCATATTTTCAGCGATCGACTGGGTTCCTGAACCAGGTTCATATGTAAAGGTCAGCCAAAAGCCTGTTCCGATTTGATAAGCAGCAAGTAAAAGAATTAAACTGCCTATAAAGATTAAATATTTTTTCATGCTGATCACCCCTTTGTTATATTACGTACTTGATATATTTAAGTTTCACCAAATACAGGGCCTCTTCATTTACAATAACAGGGATCCGGTGAATAATAGAAGAAAACATGTAAAAGGAGCGGACTATGAGTTATTCAATTTTCCGTTGGATTCATATTGTATTAACGGGGATCATCACAGTACCGGTGACGTTATTTTTAGCTTCAGGCGCTATCGGGGAAAACTATGAAAATGAGTTGTTTCCCGTTCCCGGATTTCTTACATTTATCGCAGTCTGGCTGATTGGCGCCATTCTGATGTTTTTTAACAAAACCAAAGTAATTGGCATGATTTTAACGCTGTTACCCTCTATATTTTATGTAACGGTGTTAATTTACTTCCTCGTCATTCCTGCGCTGACTTTCTGAGTCTGCATCAGTACCGTGGTTTATAAATCCTGAAAAGTGGAAAGCAGGAAATAATAAACTTTTACAGGAGAGGATGCAGACCATGAAAACCATTGATGAGTATTTTCCGGATACATATGAGCAATCCAGAGAAACCTTTCGGAGCAATCTTGATAAAATCAGATTGTATTGGCCTGACGCAGAGCTGACAACGCGGCCGATTGGTAAAGAAGAGGATAATACAATTGATATGATTTATTCACCAGGCACAGAAACGAACGAAAGAGTATTACTGATGACGGCCGGCGAGCACGGGATTGAAGGCTATGCAGGTGCTGTGATGCTTGATGTATTTGTGCAGGAAATGGCGAATCAGATGGATCCGAAGCGCACAGGCATCTGTCTGATTCATGCTGTGAATCCATGGGGCATGCGGAATTTCCGCCGTGTAACAGAAAATAATGTGGACCTGAACCGCAACTATCTTGTTGACCCTGAACAGGTACCGCAGGATGTAAATGAACACTATGAAAATGTAATGAAGGTATTCCTGCCAAACGGGATTATCGATAATTACCGTCTCGCAAGGATTGACCTGCAGACGAAACTTGCAAAGGGACTCGTGTCTGAAGGTTACAACGGACTTACGACAGCAAAAGGAATGGGCCAATACGAATTTCCGACAGGCGTCTATTATGGCGGTAAGGAAAAAGAGGAAAACGCCCAGTTTCTCCAGGCGATTCAGGAAAAGCTGCTATATGAATATCCGCGAGTCATACACATGGACTGGCATACAGCGCTGGGACCGACAAATGAAGTCACCATGGTGATGAGTGAAGATGACGGCCGGACGTTAAAAGAGCTGAAAAACACGTATGGCATGAAAAACATTAATCAGTTCACGCCAGAAGTGACAAAAGGTGATTCAACGCATCATTTTCATGCGATGAAAAACCGTCATTATCCGGATACGTATCTGTTCTCAGCGTTGTTTGAGTTCGGTACATTCGGAACGAGTATGAGTGCTTCTTTGCGTGAATTTATGACGATCATTTTGGAGAACAGACTTCATCATGATGGTGCCGTGGAGGAAAAAGACAGACAGGCAATTCTTGATGAGTTTAAAGCCATGTTTTACCCGGAAGATCAGGAATGGCGCCTGGCTGTTTTAACTGAAGGGCGTAAAGCGATGAAGAGTCTGCTGCAGAATGAAGGACTGTTTACGATTAGTGGCTAATGTGAAAAAGGGTTTCCCCGGATTGTTGGGGAAACCCTTTTTTGATTAGAGATAGCTTTTCGGTGTGGGCCTGGAGTGTGCTTTTCGGATTACGTTCGCTGAAATTAGGGTCACATCCGGAAAATTCCGGGTCACATTCAACCAGTCTCAGGTCAGATTCCCGCTCAACCTGCATTTTCGGGTCACATCATGAAATTTTCGGATCACATTCAAGCCGATTTAAGGTCACATCCGCACCATTTCGGGTCACATGCAATGATCAGCCTCTACCCCCAGTTTCCTCTCCGTTCTTTCTGTAAAAACTCAATAAACAGATCAACACCCTGCAACGCATTATTTCTCACACGTTTCAGGTATTCATCCTTATAATCACTATCGCTCTCTGCGATTCTCTTCAGCATAAAGTCCTGAGTCTGGTTCACGACTTCCGTGCGCTTTAACTTCGCTTCTTTTGACAATGCCATTCCAACCGCGCCAAGTACAGCAAACAGGAGAACTGCCGGTATAATTTCACTTGATACGCCAAACGGCAGTATGATTAAAAACAGGTTCAGTACAGATACGATCACAAGCGGTGTGCCCCAAAGTCTGTATTTTAAAAACTGTTTTGTGATTGGCTCTATTTTGTCATTCAGCTTGGATAATTCCTGCTGAATATACGGTGGGTATTGCTCAAGCTTTTTATCCATCATGCTTACCCCTCCTGTCTTGTCTAATATCATATTTTAATTATACTTTTTTCTATTGTTTAACGTCAAAATAGCTGTCTTTTTAAAGCTGCTCTTCTGCCTTAAAAAATATAATAATAAACCATATGAAAAAACACAGGCGCTGTATACGTCAGGCTATCAACCTTGTTTATTGTCTTACTTTCAATTACCCGTCCATTCACTGTTTCTTTCAAAAAGAAGTTGCGTTTCAGCACAGCCATCACAACTGTTCCAAAGAACCCTGTTACGGCAATGAGCAGACCTGAAAAGATACTGAAGCTGAGTGACATTGGTGTGATGTAGGGGGCGATGATGACAGATAACAGAACGGTTCCCGCTATCCCTGCAATAAACCCTTCCCACGTCAGATCAGGATTGGCGGAGGCCAATACTTTCTTTTTACCGAATTTCTTCGATACAAGTAAATGAATAACGTCATTTGCCTGCGTGAGCGGGACTAAATAGAGCACCATCAATGCCCCGTACTGCTCAGCAATCCGTACGTCATGTCTTGTAATCTCAGGCATCATCGCAAAGAGCGCAAGATGACTGATTCCAAATACAAGCAGCATCAGCCCCCACTGCGTCATGCTGACAGATTTTAAAAAGCCGGCGCTGCCATTTCTGAAGATCCTTACGAGCGGCAGGAATAAGAATACATAGATTGGAATAAAAACAATAAACATGCCATACCAGCCGATATAAATCCAGAAAAAGTTTAACGGTATTGCAAGGTAAGCCCAGATGAAAATTCTTCTATCCTGCTTCCTCGTTTCAAGCATTGAAAAATACTCACGAAGTGCCAGGAAGCATAAGAGCATCAGTGAGATCAGCGAGACCGTCGGGTGGAAAGCCATTGAAAGCACAAAGATAATCGCCATACCCCACCACAGCTTTGTTCTGATCATTAATTCATCATATTTATCGCTGCCCTTATTTTTCCTTTTATGAAAGTATGTTATAACTGAAACAACGAGACTCACCGAAATAAGTAGTAAGAAAATAAAATATATGTAATGCAACACATCATTCAACTGCTTCACCTCAACTTTCCTGAAGGGAGTGACAACTTCTTTGGATGATCAAAAGATTTATATACTACTAACAGACACCGGCACCGCTTTTACCAAAACGATTAAACGCTATACAAAAGCGCCTTACAATCATTCTTCCCTTTCTTTAGACCGGGAGCTGATTCAATTATATAGCTTTGGCCGCAAAAATCCTAATAACCCCTTTAATGGTGGTTTCGTCCAGGAAAATGTGCTGAAGGGCACCTATAAAAAGTTCCCTCACACCACCTGTGCTGTATATGAAATGACCATCACTACCCGTCAATACGAAAAAATCACCAGAATGATTCGTTTATTTCAAAAAAAGGACCGCAAAACGATTTATAATTTGCTTGGTGTGTTCGGTGTGGCTTTTAAAGAGCCGTTTGAACCGCATGGCTCTTACTTCTGCTCGCAATTTGTTGCAGAGATTCTGCACCGGGCAGGCGTGAAACTCTGGGATAAGCTTCCTGCACTTGTTGAACCGGATGACTTCAGGAAATCTGAAAAGACAGTGTTAATTTATGAAGGACTGCTGACTGCTTATGAGCCTGTATCCGGACGTAAAAAAGAGGCTGGGACATTAATATAATGTTCAGCCTCTTCAATCGTTTCGCTGCGCTTCAGGCGGACGCTTTCCGGACGGAGGTTGCTGAGCCTCCTCAGGCAAGCCTTGCGGGGTCTCAGCTTCCCTCTAATCGTCCCGGAGTCACCGCCTTACACTCCGCTACACTAAGATGAGTTTCTATCTAGAGATGGTTTAAATATCAATTCCAACCCAATCTTTTCTTTTAAAAATCATATTCTTCAATCATTCTTTTCGTAATCAGTTCATACCCTTTTTTATTCGGATGAAGGGCATCGCTGAAATACTCTGTGCTTTTCTCTTTCAGTATGCCATCTGTTGCGATAAATTTCACGCGTGGATATTCCTCCACCATACTTTTGCTTAAGTCATTCCAGTCATTTATAATCTGCTGAATTTCCTCGTTTTCAGGATAGGGATTGAACAGTCCTAAAAACAAAATCGGCGCTTCCGGATTCTCTTCACGAATGATTGATAAGATCTCTTCAAGGTTATTTTCATAATCCTCTTTACCCGTCTGAATACGATCATCATATAAAGGATTCAGGTCACCACCGTTTGTTTTGATCAAATCATTTGTGCCGATAAATACAGTAAAATACTCTGCGTTTTTCAGCGTGGCTTTCACTTCCTCATCCTCAAGCTGGGCAAGCAATCCATCTGTCTGCTGACCCGGTATTCCATAATTATAGACTGTCAGCGGTTCATCGCGATGTTTATTCACGACTTCTTCAAGATTTTCTGCATACCCAGCGCCTGAATGGTCACCAATCCCGTAGGTTAAGGAATCTCCAAGTGCCACAAGTTCCTCGCCGCGTTCAGGTGTATTGTAATCATATATCCATAGTCCGCCGGCACCTGCTGCAAGCACAATCAGTGCTAGGATCGATATTTTCACTTTATTCATATAAAAGACCTCCTAAGGACTATGGATTCCCCGGGAGGCTCTGATCAAACGCGTTGACTCGTTTTGTCATTAAAACGTTATATTAAGCGGGTCTGATTACCTTATTTCTCGTTTACAACAACAGCTGCATATCGGTCATGCGCCATGCTTCTGCCATCAATACCTTCATACGCCTCTTTGTCTTTAAAATATTTGAATCCACCCACAGTATCACGGTATGCCATCCGCTTTAACAGCTGTTCAGTCGTTAGCGGGAACCCGTCTTCACTTTCAAGCTTCAGCCCCATTGCACGGTAGCCGACTGTCTGTCCGCAGCTCTTCAGCTGAGCGAGTTCAAGTCCCCACATCACTGCAGTTGGTGTGACTAATGCATGGAAGGCTTCATTTTTGATTTTCTTTCTTAAAGCATATTCAACACCTGCTGTGACAGCACTTGATACCGCTAAGTCGATTAAAATGGCTTTCAGTCGTCTTTTTGTTACCTCATTCATGTTTGATCTGCTCCTTCCGCCGGATACGTTTTTTGTAAAAATTCAATGGACTGTCGGATTAAATCCCTCAGCACGTCCGTATGTACATCATCAAGCTTATTAATATACACACATGCTTTACCCGAAGTATGCTTCCCGAAATCCTTCAGCAGCACCTCACGCTCAGCATCTCCTGTGGCAAAATACAAGCTGATCTTTGCCTTCCTCGGTGAAAAGCCTACAAGCGGGGCATCACCTTCGTGACCGGTTGGATACTTGTAATGATAAGAACCGAAACCAATGATGCTTGGTCCCCACATTTTCGCTTCATAGCCTGAGGTTTCCTCGAAGATCTCAAGCAGCCTGTATGCATCTTCCCGCTTTTTAGGAGAGTCCACTGCTTCAATAAATTCAATTACACTGCCATCGTGTTCTTTCGTTTTTTGTTCATATGCCACTACCCCTGCACCTCCCGCTTAAAATAAAGCATGGTCCCGTTTACGCCTGCAAGCTCCCAGCCTTCGCTGCCCATTTTATTGAGCATATTAATGATATAGCGCTCTATCTCTTCCCGGTAATTTGACCTTACTTCAATGTACTCAATCCGGTATTCAAATTTTTTCATTTCAAAAGAACACCCCTGACTATTTCGCTTTTCTTTTTTGCATCAACAAAGAGCTGCCTATATAAAGAGACGCCAGCCCAGTTAAAGCTGCAGCGATTGTTACAAGCAGCAAAAAGAGCATTACCAAGCCATTGCCAACAGGACCGATCCTTTCGTGAAAATATGAAAAATAAACCAGTACTCCTGCCAAACCAATAAACAGGATTCCGCCAACAATCAGAACTAAAGCACGCATTCGTGATCACTCCTACATTCATATACGACGCGGCACTGAAAAAGATTCAGCTCCCCTGCCATTTTCCCTCGCGCCATTCAAACCATCTGCCGTGTCCATCTGTCTCCCCGACTACGTATCTCTTACAGCGCCCATCCACATACAGATCCACTCGCAGCTTCCCGTCTGTGATGTTATTAAACATATGTGCTGTATCTCTCATGTCACCAAGCGCTTCAACTTTTTCCATCAAGTCTTCTCTTACATGTGCCGGCATTTGGTTCGCTACATGCGTGTGAAAAACACAAAGCAGCGTATCCTGCTCTGTCTGATTAGCGAGCTCAGGCAGTAAGTCGACTCCATTACCCTCTATGAGCTGTGGCGGGTTTTCTCTTAGAATGACAGAAGACTGATCAAAGTTTCTCCTTCTGTCATGATGCTCAGGCCAAATCAGCGCTTTTAACCAGAGACGATCATCTTCATTCGTGAGATCACTAATATTCAGATCAACGCCAATCCGGCTTTTGACCGGTGGGATGCCTGCTGATAAATCAGGCAGGCGGCCATTTCTGACTTCAGCTGATAAAGTCAGCATTGAAGCCTGATTTCCATATAGCGCTTCACCATACGAGTAAGCATACTGATCCCATAACAGCTGAAGACCTGCACTCGTTCCAATTTCAATCAGTGACAGCGGCTTTTTAACTTCCCGATATAAAGAGACAAAGACAGGATATAAATAAGCGCACCTTCTCACTTCATTCGTCTGAACACGGCGCGTTTTTAACAAATCACGGATCTGCTCATGATGGGTCAGCACGAATTCTTTAAAGGCTGGAAAAGGAGACTGACCTGTTTCCGGCTTTTCCGTCAAACTCGGATAAAAGGCTCTCAAAACATGATGAGGCTCCTTCATCAGCAAATACTGCACTGCACCAAAAAGAAGATTGGGTACAGGCTGACCCTCTCTGGCATCCTGACAGATTTGAAGAAGCTCTGAATCTTCTGCGATATTTAACGATAATGCTTTGTAAAAAGGGCTTGATCCTTCACATTGTTCAATGGCAAACTGTTTAAATGCCTGTGATAATTGACTGTTCATATGTATCCTCCCCTTTCCCCCTGTTAAAGTGTCTTCTTCTATACAGCATGTGTAAAATCCTGCATATGGAAATTCACATTTCGTTTGCTTGCCCGTACTGAACCAACAGCGTATGCTAAAAAACAGAGACCACGTTTCAGGAGGGATACAGATGATTGATTTACGAAGTGACACTGTGACAAAACCGAATGAAAGAATGCGAAAAGCAATGTATGATGCTGAGGTTGGTGATGATGTATACGGTGAGGATCCGACAGTTAACCGTTTAGAAAGATTGGCAGCTGAAGTGCTTGGAAAAGAAAATGCGCTATTTGTGACAAGCGGTACTCAGGGAAATCAGATTGCCGGGCTCGTTCACTGCAGACAGGGACAGGAAGTCATTATGGAATCACAGGCTCACCTGTTTTTATATGAAGCCGCTGCAATGTCCGCGCTTGCCGGTGTTCAGATCAAAACACTTAAAGGGGCACGCGGTGCAATGAACCCGGCCGAGGTTGAAGCTGCAATTCGCGGTGCGGATATTCATGAACCTGAGACGGGATTGATTACACTTGAAAATACACATAATAAAGCGGGCGGTGCAGTCCTGCCGCTTGAAAATATGAAGGACGTTCATAAAATTGCGCAAAAGCATCAGGTCCCGGTTCATTTAGATGGTGCACGCCTCTTTAACGCCCAGGCTGCAACCGGGATTTCTGTAAAAGAATACGCGCAATACACTGACACCGTTCAATTTTGCTTATCAAAAGGACTTGGTGCACCGGTAGGCTCCATTATTGCCGGGTCACATGAGTTTATACAACATGCACGTAAATGGCGTAAGCGCCTTGGCGGAGGGCTTAGACAGGTCGGCGTGATCGCAGCACCGGGGATAATTGCGCTTGAGAATGCAGAACGCCTGAAAGACGATAACGCCAATGCAAAGAAACTGGCAGATGGCCTCCTGAATATTAAAGGGGTTGTCATTGATAATGAAGTGGAAACAAACATTATCCTGATGAACCTTTCAGATTCAGGGATTGAAACGGCAGTATTTCTTGAGCACTTGAAAGAAAATGGGATTATTGCAGGCGGCTTTGGGCCTGGCATTGTCAGGTTTGTAACGAACAACGGGGTGGCAGAAGAAGACATTGATAAGACGTTAAAAGTGGTTCAGAAAATCATGAGCGCATAACTTTAAAAAGGTGTCCGGCATTTCTCAGCGCCGGACACCTTTTTATTAGGAAGTCATTCTTTCTTCTTCAACAGACTCCGCTTTTACAGCATCTTTTCTTCTCTCTTTTAAAAATAACACAAGCACCGCGCCAATCAGCGCCATACCGGTTGCAACTGTAAATGTCAGCCCGTATCCGGAATACAATGCATCAGCTGATACTGCTGCTTCAAGCTGTTCAGCGCCAAGCTCTGCATAATTGGACATATCAGGCTCAAAGTTAAGTGAAGCCTGAGTCATAATCGTAATCAGAATCGCCGTTCCGATCGCAGCGCCTACCTGCTGCATTGTGTTTGCCATTGCTGAACCATGAGCATTCAGCTTTGCAGGAATCTGGTTTAATGCGTGCGTCATCACAGGCATCATCCCAAACGATAATCCAAACATACGGATCGCATATACAATGGTGATCGTAGTAACTGAAGTCGTTGCATCAAGCGTTGTAAAGAAAAATGTCGTCACAACGACAATCAGCATGCCCGGAATCGCAAGCTTTTTCACACCAAATTTATCAAACAAAATCCCTGTAATCGGGGACATAATCCCGATTACAATGGCCCCTGGCAGGAGCATGAGCCCTGAATCTAGCGCACTCAGCCCTCTTGCGGTTTGCATATACATTGGCAGAATCGTCTCCGCACTGATCATCGCAATGATGACAAATACTGAAACCACCAAACCAATCGAGAAATCTCTATTCTTAAATACTCTGAATTCAAGTAGAGGTGTCTGGAGTCTAAGCTGACGCCATACGAATAACCCGATAATCAGGAATCCGCCAGCTACACATGAAATGACAAGTGCATCATCCCATCCGCGCTCAGATCCTGTACTGAAACCGTACAATAATCCGCCGAAACCGAGTGATGACATCACAATTGAGATAACATCCACACGCGGGTTCGTCTGCTCCGTCACGTTTTTAATAAAGATAAACGCCATAATCCATGTGAGTATTGCAATTGGAAGCACCGCGTAGAACAGCATCCGCCAGTTATAATATTCTATCAGTAAACCGGACAATGTTGGTCCGATCGCCGGTGCAAATGAGATCACAAGCCCCATCAGCCCCATTGCCGTTCCACGCTTTTCAACCGGGAAGATATTTAAAAGCACCGTCATCATCAGGGGCATCATGACACCTGAACCCATCGCCTGCACAATTCTTGCGACAAGCAGCAGTGCGAACGAATCGGAAAAAGCAGCGACTGCCGTACCAAACGTAAATACTGTAATCGCTGTGATGAAAATCTGCCTCGTTGTAAATTTACCGATGAAAAACGCTGAGATTGGAATCATGATTCCGTTTGTCAGCAGAAATGCTGTCGTCAGCCACTGTACCTGATGCGCACCAATATCAAAATGCACCATAATCTCAGGCAGCGCCGTTGCAAGCAGCGTTTCATTTAGTAATGCAAAAAAGGCACCCATCAGCATAACCGCTACCATAGGACCTTTTCTTATATGCTGAAAAGATTCTGTCATTCGAATCATCCTTTCTATATAAAAATCACAGAGTTTATCATATAGGATTCTTTACTGGTTTTGTATGATCAATTTACCTATAATGTACAGATAAACGACAGTGTAGGAGAAATGTCTATGAAAAAAGAAGATTTGCGAGTGAAGAGAACGAGGAAACTGCTGTTTGATTCCCTGATCCGTTTACTGAATAAACCAGGTATGACCTTTGAAGATGTCACCGTCCAGAAGATCTGTGAAGATGCAATGGTTCACCGGTCGACGTTCTACTCTCATTACACAGACAAATATGACTTATTTATTGTAGAGCTTGGAAGACTTGATGACAGGCTGGATGAGTCTGAGAGAGCACTCAGGCTGACAAAGCCCTTTACGATGATGCAGAAGCTTGACTATCTTGAAGAGCTTGAGCATGTGTTTTTAGCAAACCAGAATGATGTGTATCTGGCTAATCGGCTGCAGCAGTCCTTTAAGAAGAATATTGAGCGGGACCTGATTTTGTTAAGCGCTGAAGCGGGTAAACTGGATGTGCCGCTTGATATGTATGCAGAATTCCACTCAGGGACGATTGCGATGCTCCATATGTGGTGGCTCAGACAGGATAAGGCTTATACGGCCGAGGAGATGGATGTTTATTTTGAGCGGTTGATGGGGTGAGGTGTTGGGGAGGTTGGTTGGTTCATGAAATGATGCTGGAGGTTCAGGAGATTACGTGAGGTGTTCAGGAGATTAATGGCATAGTTCAGGACATTTTCAAGGTAGTCCATGAAATTACCACCCCTGTTCCGCAGATCGTGACAAAAGACTCGCCATCCTGCCTCCTATCTCCACGAAAAAGCTGCCCCGCTAAAGGCAGCTTTTTTCGTGTATTTCTATTACGTTCCACAAAAAGTCCGGTAAGGTCCTGCATCCGGATCCGGTCCCGAACAATAAGGCGCCTGATCATCGCTATACGCGTAAGGGTCCCGCAATACATTAAGCAGGCGGTTCAGCACGCTCAAATCCTCACGCTCAACAGCAGCCGCAATCGCTTCTTCCACGCGGTGATTACGCGGGATCACATTTGGATTATGCTGCTTCATCAAATTACTAACTTCTTCCGGTGACGCCTCCTGACGCTCAAGACGCTCATTCCAGCGCTTCAGCCAATCAGCAAATTCTTCACCGGCAATCGGCACTTCACCGAGCGTCAGTTTTCTGAATGTATTCGTAAAATCAGCTTTGTTTTTGTGCATCAGGTTCAGCAGCTGCTCAATCAGCTTCTCATCATCAGCTTCTTTGCTTAACAGTCCAAGCTTTTTAAGCATACCACTGTGCCACGCGTTAAAATAAAGATCCTTATACTGATTCATTTCATTCTGAGCAAGCTCAATCGCTTTTTCCTGATCATCATGCATCACCGGTACAAGACTTTCTGCAAACCTTGCAAGATTCCAACCGCCAATATGCGGCTGATTTCCGTATGCGTATCGCCCTTGCACATCAATTGAGCTGAATACTGTTGACGGATCGTTTTCATTCATAAAGGCACAAGGTCCATAATCAATGGATTCACCGCTGATTGTCATGTTATCTGTATTCATTACGCCATGAATAAAGCCGACAAGCTGCCATTTCGCAATGAGTTCAGCCTGATTTTTCATGACTTCCTTCAGCAGGCCGAGGTATGGATTGTCAGTGTCCAGCACCTTCGGATAATGACGCTCAATCGCATAATCTGCGAGCGCTTTAACATTGTCAGTCTCCGTCAGTCTGACTGCATATTCGAACGTACCCACACGCAAATGGCTTGATGCTACACGCGTCATAACTGCACCTGTCAGCAACCGCTCGCGCATAACTGTTTCACCGGTCAGCGTCACTGCAAGGCTTCGGCTCGTTGGAATGCCGAGACCGTGCATGGCTTCACTGATAATATACTCGCGGAGCATCGGTCCAAGCGCCGCCCGTCCGTCACCACCGCGTGAGAATTTAGTGCGTCCCGACCCTTTCAGCTGAATATCTTTCCGCTCTCCAGCCGGGGTGATCTGCTCTCCAAATAATAATGCACGACCGTCTCCAAGCATGGTGAACTGTCCAAACTGGTGTCCTGCATATGCCTGTGCGATCGGTTCAGATCCTTCAGGGACTTCATTGCCTGCAAGGATCTCCTCTTCGTCTGCCAAGACATTCGGATCGAGACCCAGTTCTTTTGCGAGCGGTTCATTCAATATAAATAACTCAGGACTTGCTACCGGGTTCGGTTCCATTTTTGAAAAAAAGATGTCCGGAAGCTTTGTATAAGTCTGCTCGAGCTTCCATCCTGCTTTTGTGCGCTGCGTCATCGTACATCCCTCCTTTGGCTATTATCTCCTGATTTCAGTGTAACATGCCGGGAAGCGTTTTCCGTTCTGAGCGCTTACCGGTCTAGAATAACCGTTTTAAATCAGTCAGTCGCTCTATTTCATATTCAAAATCATCCACTTTCCCAAAACCATACTTCGCAAATACAAACGGCACACCGGCTTTACGTGCGGCATCACGGTCACCCTGTGTATCTCCTACATAAACGGGGCTCTTCAATCCATTCCGTTCAATCACGAGCTTGATATTTTCTCCTTTTGAAAGCCCTGTTCTGCCCGGATTCTCAAAGTCATCAAAAAAACGATCAAGTTTGTGGTACTGATAAAAGGCTTCAATATAGCCTTCCTGACAGTTACTCACGATGAAGAGACGGTATTTTTCAGAGAGATAGATCAGCGTATCTTCAAGTGCCGGATACAACTCTCCCCCATTTTCCGCTACATAGGGAATTTCGATCTCTGTTAAATAATCCATGACTTCCTTTTGATCCTCAGCGCTCAACTCAGGGAAAAAGATTTGTGAGATCTCGTGCATCTGCTTTCCCATTGTCTGTTTCAAATCATCAAGTGTTAGTTTCTTATCTGCTTTCGGATGGCCCTCAATTGCTCTATTCCATGAAGTTAACACGGTTTCCCGAGGATCCCACAAGGTACCATCCAGATCAAAAATAATACTGTCCATTTGTCATTCCTCCAAAGGTTCGTTTATTTTGGGTTTACCCGAATCAGCTTTGACTTATGTCTTTTTTACATTTACAGATAAATACTTCTGCCTGAGAAATTTAACTAAATTATTATTCTAAAATACATTGTAATATGAAATACTGCCATTCCAATAATGAAAACCCTTACATATATTTTATTTTTCTCTTTATTACAAAAACTTTTCAAACCCCCTTTACAATAGTCGGGTTTCCCGATAATATTAATTTCATCTTTAACACAACTTTATATGGAACTTATCAAGAGTGACCGAGGGACAGGCCCTATGACGTCCGGCAACCCCCAGCTTCAGCTGGGAAGGTGCCAATTCCTACAGAATGATTTCATTCTGAAAGATAACCCGATTCCATTTTCAGGTGCCTCTTTCCGAATGAAAGAGGCACCTTTTTTATGATCAATTTTTTTGAAGGAGATTGCCATGATTGAAATTAAAGATTTATCAAAGGTATACCGGACTAAAAAGGGCAGTGTAGCCGGTGTAGATCGTGTAACACTGACGATTCATGAAGGTGACATTTTTGGAATCGTTGGATATTCCGGTGCAGGTAAAAGCTCTCTTATCCGATGTCTGAATTTACTCGAAAAACCGACTAGTGGTCAAATCGAGATCAATGGTGTAGACCTGACTAAGTTAAAAGGACCCGACCTTAGAAAAGCACGTCTGAAAATCGGCATGATTTTTCAGCACTTTCACCTGATCAGCCAGAAAACTGTTTCTGAGAATATCGCATTTGCTTTAAGAGCAGCCGGAACACCTCGTAAAAAAATCGATAAACGTGTGACTGAGCTGCTTGATATGGTGTCTTTAACAGATAAGAAAGATGTCTTTCCGGCACAATTAAGTGGAGGACAAAAGCAGCGCGTAGGAATCGCCAGAGCTCTTGCGAATAACCCTTCTGTTTTATTGTGTGATGAAGCCACTTCCGCACTGGACCCTAACACCACAGTTTCAATACTAAGATTACTGAAGAAAATCAATCGTGAACTGGATATTACAATTGTTTTAATTACGCATGAGATGAATGTTGTCAAGGAGATCTGCGACAGAATGGCAATCATGCAGGATGGACGGGTCATTGAGGAAGGAAGTGTATATGAAATTTTCTCAAATCCACACACACCTCTCGCTGAAGAATTCATCAAAAGTGTTGTGTCATTTGATGTACCAGATGCGATTCTGGATCAGTGTAAAGGCCGAATCTTAAAAGTGCTTTTTAGAGGAAACGTTGCCGGCGAAGGTGTCATCACTGATACAATTCAGCAGTTTAAAATCAAAGGTAATTTTCTACACGGCTCTATCGAATATATCCAGGAACGGCCGCTCGGCATATTTCTGATGGAGGTTCAAGGTCAGC
Organism: Jeotgalibacillus malaysiensis; assembly: GCF_044789845.1. NCBI lineage: Bacteria > Bacillati > Bacillota > Bacilli > Caryophanales > Caryophanaceae > Jeotgalibacillus > Jeotgalibacillus malaysiensis. The sequence continues at coordinate 413,198 of NZ_CP085252.1, read as the reverse complement.
GTAAGACGATCGACCAGGCTGTTTCATATATGGAAGAGCGCGGCGCACGGGTGGAGGTGATCAGAGATGGGCTTTGAGTTTTCACGAATGGTTGAATTGATGCCAGAAATCTGGGTTGCCTTTGGACAGACGTTATATATGATCGGCATTGCATTAGCTGTGGCAATCATTCTTGGTCTGCCGCTTGGTGTTTTACTTTTTGTGACTGACAGAGGACTATTTCTTGAAAATCGGATCGTTCAATCCAGCTTCGGTTTTGTCATTAATATGGTCAGGTCAATTCCATTTATCATTTTGCTCGTTGCACTCATCCCACTTACTAACATAATTGTCGGTTCAACCATCGGCCCGGCTGCTGCCAGCGTTTCATTATCCGTTGCCGCAATCCCCTTCTTTGCCCGGATTGTCGAATCAGCGCTGAGGGAAATTGATAAAGGTGTAATCGAAGCTGCCGTAGCAGTTGGTGCAACACCATGGATGATTATTAAGGATGTACTTTTACCAGAAGCCAAAACAAGTATTGTCCAAGGGATTACCCTGACAATTATCAGCCTTGTAGCTTACTCTGCAATGGCAGGTGTAGTCGGAGGAGGTGGCATTGGAGACCTTGCGATCAGATTTGGTTATTACAGATACGACAATACGATCATGATCGTAACTGTTGTGATACTCATTATACTTGTCCAACTCATTCAGCAAATCGGTGACTGGACCTCTAAAGCAATTGATAAAAGATAAGAAAAGGGAGAGATTTTGAAATGAAAAAGAGTTTATTATCAGTACTATTATTGACATCTGTGACTGCATTAGCAGCATGCGGAGGCGACAGCGAAGCTACAGGAGATGAAAAATCTGTCAAGTTGGGTGGTACAGCTGGCCCATACAGCGATATGCTGAATGAAGCAATTAAGCCAGGTCTTGAAGAAAAAGGGTATGAAGTTGAGATTGTTGAATTCAGCGACTATATCCAGCCTAATAATGCCCTGGATAATGGAGATATTGATGCCAATCTGTTTCAGCACACGATCTACCTTGAAAATTTTGAAGAAGAGAATGACATGGACCTCTCAGCTCTGATTATGGTTCCAACTGCTCCAATGGGCATTTACTCTAACGTGTATGATTCTATTGAAGAAGTCGAAGATGGCTCAACGATCGCAATTCCAAATGATCCAGTTAATGCAGCACGTACATTCCTCGTTCTACAGGATCATAACTTAATTACACTGGACCCTGATGCACCTGAACTGACTGTTTCTGAAAATGACATTCAGGATAACCCGAAAAACCTTGTATTCCAGCCAATTGAAGCAGGTGGATTACCTCGTGCTGTTGAAAGTGCCGATCTATCAGCTGTACCTGGAAACTTTGCTTTAGCTGCTGAAATGAACCTACTTGACGCATTGGCACTTGAAGATATGCCGGATGAGTATCGAAACGTTGTTGCAGTGTCTGCTGAAAATGAAGATTCAGCACTTGCAGAAGATTTAATTGAAATCGTTGAATCCCCTGAATTTGAAGAAACGATCGATTCAGACTTCAAAGGTTTTGGAAAGCCTGAATGGATGGAAAACCGATAGGAAGTGAGTAACGTGAATGATGTTATTGTCCGTGGTGCCCCTGCTGAATATGTGATAAAACCAAATGCACTTACAGAACTTGAAGTAAAATTGTCCGAAAGAGGCATTAATCGCATTCTTTTATTATCAGGTATTGAGTCGTGGAAAGCAGCAAACCAAGCTTTCCCGGCTCTTGAAGAAATGAATGTCCATCATGAATTCTATAACAATGAATGTACAATTGAAGAAATCAATCGTATTTCATCTCTGGCTTCAGAATTAAATGTTCAGGCGATCATCGGACTCGGTGGAGGAAAAGTGCTTGATATTACAAAAGCAGCAGCTGTAGCAGTTCATGTGAAAACTGTGCTTATTCCGACTCTGGCGTCTAACTGTGCACCGTGGACTCCAATCAGCGTCATCTATAAACATGATGGAACGATGACACATTATAATATTCACCCGGCAGGAATTGACCTGCTATTAGTAGATCCGGTTATTCTCGCAGCTGCACCCTCTCCGCTTCTTCGCGCAGGCATAGGAGATACACTCGCTAAATGGTATGAAGCAGACGTGCAGATCGGCAGAATGCAAAACCCGATGCCCGCTTTGGAAATAGCTCATTTTACTGCGAAGAAATGCGCAGACATTATGTTCGAATACGGAGAACAGGCTCTATTAGATGCAGAGAACAATGTAAGCTCTGAAGCTTTCATCCGTGTTACGGAAGCCATTATCATGCTCGGAGGGATGGTAGGAGGATTTGGAGATCAATACGGTCGGGTGGCGGGTGCACACGCGATTCATAACGGATTAACATCCGCTCCTGAATCTCATCGCGCATTACACGGTGATAAAGTTGCTTATGGTATTCTCGTTCAGCTCCTGCTCGAGGAAAAATATAATGAGATTGATCGCTTATTACCTTTTTACAAAAAGATTGGATTACCTGTATCTTTGAATGACCTTCACATTCCTGCACATAGGATTGATGAAATCGCAAAGCAGTCTACCATTTCAAAGGAAACAATCCATGTGTTAAAAAACCGTCGAATCACTGCGGAAGAAACCATTGAGGCTATAAGAAGACTGGAAACAGAATATGCTTTATAACAAATTAAGCCTGACAGTGAGTTAAGTGACTGTCAGGCTCTTTCTTATCGACTCCGAAACTGCTTCAGCAATTCCAGCCCCATTGTGACACCATGACTCATGGCAGAACCTCCACCATACGCTGCTGCGACCATCATGGTTTCGTGTATCTGCTGATCCGTGCAGTCATGACTGACACACTGATCCATGTGGTAAGCAATACTTGATTCATCGCCATCATTTACTGCAATCGCCAGTGCAATCAAGTGCTTTTGAGATTTTGAAATATCACCAGCTTCAAAAGCTTTTCCGGTAAATTGATTATACTCGTGTACTGCTGAAGGCATAAGGTCATGAATACTTTCGATTCCTCTGCGATACCGGTTTAAGATATTTTCTCCATCTATATTCATCTTCCCACTCCTTTTCAACGCTCATCTTTTATTAATGAACGTATCCAGCAGTTAGGATGACCCTTCAGGAATGATGCTATACCTTAATGAATCGAAAAGTACAGAAAGCCTGCAATCAGCAGGTTTGGCAACGCTAATAAAGCTGCCCCCTTTGTCATCTCCATACGGTCTTTACGCCCTTCTTCTGATTCTGTAGCAAGATTCGCTCTCATCTCACTGCCACTCACCATTGCACCTGAAGAAAACATCATCACGATCAGAAACAAAAATCCGAGCCCCGCTGGAATTGTATAGATTTCTCCTGCCCCCCAAATGATCCAGGACAGAATGATTCCAATTAAAGCAAGACCTGTTCCGATACCGATTGTCTTCATCTAATCACTCCTTTGTCTTGATTAAAACGCACCAGACCCTCCGCCGCCTCCACCAACTCCGCCTGCTGAACCGGTCGATGTTGATGATGAAGCAGACGTGCTTGACGCCTGCGCATTAGCAGACTCAAAGCCTGGTGAAATAGCAACTGATAATAACAGTAACGTGGCGACATCCATGCTCCCATGGTTCATAGAAGGATTGAAGCCTGCAAATTTCTTTTCAATTGGTCCTGAAATCTTTTCATCCTTCGTTCCGATTCCATACAGGTACACCCTCATTTGATCATCCTCGGTCCAATGATCAGTGTCCGGATGCTTTTTCACACGCTGCCACTCTCTATTGATCATGACGCCTTCAAGCGTTCTTGGATGATAAGCAAGTACATACGTCACAAACCCTCCGACAAGCAGCACTGCGAAAAACAGTCCTGGTAAAAGATCAAACATTGGAAACAACACAAGGAATGGCAGTAATACTGCAGCTGCAGCCATCACGATTTTACGATGAGTGCTGATATCCTTATTGAACTGCGCAGCTTCCACTTCCTCTTTAATGGCTGCATGCCATTTCGCCTCATAGTCCTGATATATCTTCTGATTGGATTCTTTTTTAGCAAACGCTTCTACCTGCTCAACAGTGAAGGTTTCTCCATTTCCAATCGTGTCAAACAGCCATTCCACTAAAATGCGCTCATGATCCAGCAGTCCATTTTTGTTCACGATCCGGAATTCACGTTCTGTTTCCTGTAGGACATGACCTTTCCTCACAAGCTCTAAAAGGGCTGCATTAACGGCCTGCCCTGTCATCATATGATAGTAGTTAAAAGAAATCGTCCCCATAAGAGACAGAATTTCACGCGGAGGCCCGTCTGGCGAAAGCTTTTCATCTGCTTCACGCTTCACTCTGCGCGCTCTGATCCATGCTTTGATGCAAAGTACAGCTAACAAAATCGCTTCAAGCACCAGAATGACAATCCCTATATTCATAATCCATCCACGCGTTTCAGCAAATGCTGCAGCTTCTTCTTTCTGTGTTTCAAGGGCTGTCATCAGCTCAGAACGGATTTCCCCGGTACCTTCTGCTGCAAATACTCCTGCATTCCACGCCGCTCTTACATCTCCATTTTCACCTTCTGAAACATGTCCAAGATCAAAGGTTACGATCCCCGACGTATCAGTGTCAGCGGCACCTTCAGCTTCATCGTAGCCGAGCGCCAGCACATCATCTGTTGGTGCTGGAGGTGTTAGAGTAATCACCATATTTTCATAATCCGACTCATTTTCCTCACTGAAAAACGGCCAGAAAAACTCACCCATATCTTCATAGACCCTTACGCCATTTTCAATCACATAAGTCAGCGTTATCGTAACGGTTTCATCTTCACCACCACGGTAAATGCGGTAAAAGTTATCATCTGCTTCTACATTTAGAGACTCTCTATCTTCAAAAGCCTGCACGTCAGTAATTGCCTGCTGGTCATTCTTAGATATCAGCGAGCGGGTAATGCCATTAAATTCTCCGTCAAATTCGTAAGTATGATTTTCAGTCACAAAGACATCGCCGGATTCCTGAACCTCAGCATCTATCACAGATCGCTCAATTGAAAAGTCCACTGCAAGAGCCTGTCCCGGAAGAAGAAAAAGTACCCCAAGCAGCACCGTCATTGTAATTTTAAGACCGTTCATTTTCGTCACCTCTTACATAAGTTACGTGCTTCATGGTGAAAAGGTTTCAATTTTCTGTCATCTGCACTGATCAATCCGCTCCAGCACAGTCAGGTAAAATGCCGCTTTGTGGGGAACAAACGACTGTATTCCAACTGATTGATCTATTTTTATTTTGTCACCACCTAGTATCTTAAATCCTTCAACCCTCACCTCATCACATTCTCCTCTGCAAAGGCTTCGGAATGATTCAATATCCGTACGGACCATACCGGACACTTCTTCATCCTCAAGGTCAAAGTCATCTTCATTAAATATCCCTTTTAAAAGAAACGTATGGGCAAATTCCTTATCAATAAAACCCGCTCTCTCAGCTACGCATTCAATCACACCAAGCGGCTGCAGCTGTTCAAAAGGAACCTGGATGCCAATCTCCTCCTGCATTTCCCGGACACCATCACGGACCGTTTCTTCTGACAGCAGATGACCGGCTGCAGTGATATCTAGTAGCCCCGGATAATCTTTTTTATCCTCACTGCGCAGTTGGAAATATAGCGAATTACCGTCCAAAATCCAGCAGTGAAAGGTCTCGTGCCAATAACCTTTTTCATGTACCTCTGATCTCATTTTTTCACCTATGTATTGATGCTTCTCATTAAAGATTTTTAATCGTTCTGATTCCATGGGGCCTCCTCAGTTTTTTCAACTACGCGCCATTTTTCATATATGACAGGTTCAGTTGATATTGTTGCAAGCGCAAACCATTTGAACGCTTCAATCACTAGTGGTGAAGCATTGTCTTCATTCGCCTCATTTTCTGTTAACCAATAAGTGCCAAGCGAGTCCTGTCCATCGAACTGATCCGGCTCCTCAATCTCACCATCAGCCTTGTTCACCTGATAAAACACAGCTGTGTGATGCACGTGTGAGTATTCACGCCACACCCATGGAAGCTGGAAGTCTACCATGCCAATCAGGGTTTTACCGAGCACTTCCAGCCCTGTTTCTTCTGTAAATTCCCGGTTGAGTGTTTCAGAGTGACTCCCACCCTTCTCTGGGCTTCCGCCAGGCAGATCATATCTGTTTTTATATGGACCACGACTTTTCTTAATCACGAGCAGTTTGTGATCTTTTCTGTAGAGGCCATACACACCGAAGGCCCTGTGCCAGGATTTATTCACGCCACACACGCTCCACATTTTTCTTATTCCTATCAAACACATATACATCCGGGTTGCTGAGTCTCTGCCATTCACCAAAGCCAAACCCGGCATCATATTTACTTAAAAAATGGGACATGATGCCACCGTGAGTAACAATTAGCGTAATGCCTTCCTTTTCACTTGCCGCCTCTACCACTTCAGCTATTCTCCCTTCAGCTTCTTTCGCTGATTCTCCGCCTTCAAAAACAAGCTCCATATTGATAAACGATTGTTCAAGCTTATCAAGCCAGTCCGGCAGATTTTCAGTGCTCAGCACTCTTTCTGAAAGGTTCTGATTAATATGTATGTCTAACTCTTTACGCTCTGCCAGGGGCTTGATTGATTCAATCGCTCTCTTAAAAGGGCTTGAAATGATACGCTTCACTTCTATACCGTTAAAAAAGCGGGCTAATGCTTCGGCCTGCTTTGTTCCTTCATCTGTTAAAGCAGCTTCAGCTTCCTGCCCTTCTGCCTGACAGTGTCTGATTAAATACACGTTAGACATAATTTCACTCCTCGTTGAAGAATTGCTTTTAGTATACAGCATTTTTTTCCAACTTTTAAACTGTCCTCTTTACTTCCTCTATTGGATCCTTCACACTGATTGGGACATATGTCCTTTTGACAACTGTGACAAAGTTATACAGTTGAGCTGACAGAAAGGTGGGGAAAAAATGAAGGGTGTACTATTTGCGCTGGCAGGCGGATTTTTTCTGACCTTTCAGAGCGTGGCGAATGCAACGATCAGTGATCAGATTGGAACGTGGCAGGCTGCTGCCATGACGCAGCTGACAGGATTTGTACTCGCAATCCTCATTGTAATAGCATTAAGAGACCGTTCCTATAAGGACCTCGGGCAGGTGCCTAAGCTTTATGCTTCCGGTGGTGCACTTGCTGCGATTGTGTTATTCAGTAATATTACCGCTGTCCATCTGATGGGTGTCACGCTCACAATCGGTATTTTCCTGATTGCACAGCTTATGGCAGCGATTATCATTGATAAGTTCGGCTGGTTTGACATGATCAAAAAGAATATCAGCAGAACCCAGATCATTGGGGTAGTACTCATGATTCTTGGTGTTATTGTGCTGAAGATCTAGGAGGCATGATGAAAAAGAAGCTGCATGATTATCTTAAAACCTATCAGCTTGATGAGCTTTTCACCGAAAAAGTCTGCGATGCAATGAAGCTTGAGACCTATCCAGCCGGACAGCGGTTGTTTTCACAGGGTGAACAGTCAGACAGGATGCACCTTCTAGTAGACGGCAAACTGAAGGTCTCGATGCTGACACCTGAAGGAAAACGGCTCATTCTCGCATTCAAAACACCGCTAGATATCGTTGGTGATATTGAGTATGTACGGGATTGTCCGCTGATTAATACGGTTGAGAGCGTGATGGAAACAACCGTGATTGAAATTCCTTATTCAGTCCTTAAAAAGGAAATGGCTCAGCATGCCCCATGGCTGCAATTCCTGCTCGATACAGTAACGAAAAAGTTTGAAATGAAGACACATACGATGAATTTTAATTTACTGTATGCAGTCGATGTCCGCCTTGCGAGCTATCTTCTTTCAATGACACCTGTGCAGCCCGTCATCACTTCTGCATCACTGATTGATATTGCAGATCTGATCGGCACGAGCTACAGGCATTTGAACAGAGTGCTTCAGCAGTTTCAGCAGGACGGCTGGATCATGAAAAAACGGGGTTCAATTGAAATTATAAATCACCATGCGCTCCTTGAACTCGCTGGTGAAAATATTTATGAAAAGGAGGCATTCTAATGGTCATCGGCATTTTACTTGCACTACTCGGCGGAACACTGGTCTGCCTTCAAAATACATTCAATGCAAATGTGAAAAAGCAGGTCAGCGTCTGGTCAACAACGATGCTTGTACTTGCACTCGGGTTCCTCGCTTCATTCTCAGCGGGACTCGCATTTGAAGGGACTGCCTTATTCCGTTTTGATGCAGACTTATGGTTCTGGTTCAGCGGCGTGGTCGGGGTAGGTGTTGTAGCCTGTGTCACACAGGGCGTTCAATCGCTTGGACCAAGCCGCGCGATCTCACTCGTGATGGTTTCACAGATCTTTTTCGGACTCGCCTGGGATTCACTCGGATGGTTTGGACTTGAACAGGTACCGTTTACATTTCAATCGTTTTTAGGTGTGCTGATAATTTCAGCCGGCGTCCTGCTGTTCCAGCTTGGACCGGCACTTGAAGAAAAGGCGCGCGGACGAAAGCAATCAACTGCATCGAGACGTACGGTGAAGGTGAATGGGTAGAGGGTGTGGAAGATAGGCACTTAATTGGATCAGCGCGTGGGATATATGGTTCAGCGCTCAGATTAATCGCTACACCTCTTCTGTTAATTGCTTCAGACTGAATGCTAGTCGTGGTAATTGGATCATGGATGAGAATAATTGACTCAACTCCTGAATCGATTGAATCATCTCTCTGGAGAATTGAACGCGTCGGTCTTGACCAATACAAACAATGTTCTCCTGCACAACACTCAACATCCTGAGCGTACCGGACCTTTTGATCGGTACGCTTTTTAGTTCAATCAGGATTTTTTACGTATATTTTTTCTGAATTGATAAGCTGACACACCGACAAACGCCAGCAGCCCGGTGAGAAACAACCCGCTAAATGAAATACCAGTGTTATCATTGATTCCTTTCACCAGATATTCATGTTCTTTATATGCTTTTACATATAGATCCTCAGAGATTTCCACTGCAATTGCTTCAGAAGGATCTGTCCCTTCAATTGAAAAATATTTTGTGCCTTCTCTGTAGGCATTAGAGAAGTTACCGGGGAGCTGATCCATATCAGAAAAAGCAGTTACTTTACCAATTTCCTCTTCAATTCGTTCAACCTCTTCATCAGTGACCTGATAAACGTAGCCTTCCCACACAACAAACGAATAAGCCCATGATGTTGCATAGATATCTTGCGGTAAAGAAAAGAACAAAACCATGATGCCCGCTATAAAAGTGACAGATTTACGCTTCATCACAATCATTCCTTTATTCAATTAGACGCTCAGTCATTGATCTGGTTTCTGAGTTGAAGTGGTAAATAAACCGTTACTCGCTCTCCATCCGGTTCAGGATGATAAGTCTCTATGATATAGTCTTTGTTCATTCTGATATGCCCTTTGGAAATTATCCAATCATTTAACTGCTGATGAACCTCTCTGATCCTGTCCATTTTTCCTGTTCCAACTGCATAACGTCCTGAAACCTCAATCAAGGTAAACCCATCTGGAACTGAAGAAGGTCTCTCTCCTGTTAAGACCCCTACGTGAAATATTCCTTCAGGTTTAGTATCATCATATGGCTCATATATGCCAGCCTCTATTCCCGTATGAATAGGAATTTCACTTATTTTCCCGAGGAACTTAGAAGCCAGAGAAGGTACTTCATGACCAAAATCCTTAAAAAGACTTTTTCCTGTCAGCCCGATTAGATGAAAAGTTGCATTTTCTATTTTCGCGTTCATTTGACTCCTCCTTTCTGTACCTTGACTTATTCTTGCAGAACCTCTAAAAACCCTTTTTATCCCAAACAAAAAAGCCGGGGCTTCCCGACTTTTCTCTGCGATCTATATCTTCTTTTTAAAAGCCTTCACCACAATCCCATCATCAGCGGGCACGAAATCATACTCAGGCATCCGCTCAAAACCATACTTACCCTGATAAAGAGCAATCGCGCCATCCATGAAGGAGCCTGTATGCAGGCCAATCGCATCGTACCCTTTTGCCTTTGCACGACTGATGCACTCATCAATCAGCGCTGAAGCAATCCCTTGTCCGCGTGCATTGCGATCAACAGCAAGCACTCTGATTTCAGGATAATCCATCTCGTCCACATAGCCTTCATACGCATCTGTTTTGGCAGGGAATAAAGCTACACTGCCCAGGATGACGTCATTTACTTCCGCCACAATTAAATCAACATTTTCCTGCTGATCCGCGTCAGATGAAATCGCCTTTTTCAGCGCTTCCCAATGTTCAGCCGGCACTTTTTCTGTATGATCCTCATAAGCTTTTACACGCTGTTCACGAATAAATGAAAGCTCTTCTTTTCTTGCGTCGCGAATGATCATCCTCTCACCCCTCAAACCGGAGAAACTTATCTGACTTCCCAAGCTTCTCTCTATCATGCGGCTCATTCCATACTGTCAGATCTGGTCCTTTTGGTAAAATACGCGTTTCTGACTGATCAGGGTTTATCGTGATAGATACATGATAATGCTCCTTGATCGCATCAAACTCAGTCGTATCCCCAAACCCTTCTGTCTGGTATAGATCGCGCGCATAACCCCATAGGTTCGGGAATTCACGCAGCAGATTGCGGTTCGTGTTAAAGCCGTTATAGTAAGCTGCATCAAAACGGGCAAGCGTCGTATATAACCTCACATCGGAATCTGTGATAAAATCCCCATGCAGAAAACGGCGGTCAGCGAGACGTTCCTCAAGGGCATCCAGACGCTCGAACAGCGTATCAAATGCCGCTTCATACGCTTCCTGGGATTGAGCAAATCCACATTTATACACACCGTTATTTACTTCATGAAAAATCACTTCATTCAATTCATCTATCTCATTACGCAGATGGTCAGGATACAGGTTCGGCGCATTTTCTTTATGGAATGGACGCCAGACTGTTTCAAAGTAATTTGTCATTTTAAAGTAGTCGTTGTTAACGGCTTTTTTCGTCTGCAGATCGACCATGACAGGGACTGTCGGGCGTCCGTCATAATCCGGCTCCGCCTTAAAGTACACGTCGCTCACGTATTCAATCCCAAGAACCGGATCCTGATTATTTTCATCCAGTGTAAACGCCCAGTCCACACGGCCAATCCTCGGACGGAGCGGACTTGCTTTCCCAACACTGATTGCATCTTCAAGTCCAAGCACACTGCGCACGATTACCTGTCGATGCGCCCATGGACAGGCAGCCGACCAAAGCAATCTGTATCGCCCGCTTTCAACCGGCAGATCACCCTCTCCACTGCCAAACGGTGTAACAAAACGGTTTACCTGTCTTTTAAATGAACCATCCTTGCTGATCTCAGCAGGCTTCTTTGACATCAAAATCCCTCTTCCCTTTTCAGAAATTTCAGACCTGTCACTGTTATCTCATTTCCGAGTAAAACAATCAAGAATGAGGGACTAGGGGATGCGTTTTAACTTTTTACAGTGCGAAAAATCCCCATCTGTATCAGGCTTCAAAAACCGTGACGCTCATAAAATTGTGCAGCTTCTTTTGTATCAGTAAACAGCACAATCAGATCAAATGAATCCGCAGCCGCGACGATAATCTGATGAAGGAGCATTGTACCAATACCGTTTCTTCTTTCTGCCCGCTTCACATAGAAACGTCTGAGTCTGCCGATATGAGAATCACCACAAAGAAATCCCTGACTATTAAGTCCCCCAATCGCAATCACTTCATTAAACGGGTCCATGACGTACCATAAACCCTCTCCCTCCAGCAAAAAGCGATTCGTACCATCTTTATAATCATTTTCAAGCCTGCTTAAAAAGCGAAATCCATCTGAGACACTCTCTTCTCTGAGCATGCTTATATCAGGTAAATCCTTTTCCGGATCTACTTTATGTATCGTAAATTTACTCATCATCATTTCCCGCACGCCACACAGCGCCGATCCTGATCAGCATCACTATACATTCTCAGCTCCTTTTCCACTCCGCAGATGGTACAAGCTTCAAAATAGATCTGCGGAATCACACCTGCATCAGCTTCCGGGACCCACTCAGTTTCATAGCGTTTCTTCGTCATACCGTAATCAATCAATACAAGTCTGCCAGCTTTATTGATGCCAAAGTTTCCGCTATCCTTCAGATCAAAACTGTCAAACTCGCGGTCAAGTAAGCTAATAATCTTTTTATGTGAATGTGTCAGCCGTTCATCATCTTCCGGCAGATCATACGTCTGAGCATCCTGCAGTTCAAGCGGCTCTGCAAATCGCTGTACTGCATATTCCTTATGTACCTCTGTTACCTCTGCAAAATATTCATCATAACCAAGACGCTTCATTTCCTCATAAATAAGCAACTCCTGCCTGGACTGCTCATATCCAATTGCATGCAGATGAACTTTAATCACTTTATCCCCGGCACGATACACTTTTCTTGTAGACCCTATACCAAGAAAATTCTGTTCAGTACAATAAGTTTTCCAATTCTCCACACTGCTTTACCCCCAAATACGCCTTGCCGCTTCTAAATCATTCATCGAAATAGGCATTTTCTGAAGAGGAGGTGGACAGGATTTATTATGCTCTGCTACTTTTTTATTCATTTTCGCCATTTCTTTTTTCTGCGCCGCAGGCTCAAGTGTCTCCAAATCACCCAATCTGTCACTGATCTCATGCTGCAGCTTCAGCCAGTGAGGTTTGTACCCTGCATCCTTTGCGATCTTCTGGAAATGCTGAAATGTATCTCCCGAAAAATATTCTTTCGGTATCTTTTCACCGGACCCTTTTAAATTATCCATGCCGCCTGTTTTGGAATAATCCTTTAAAATATCACCGATCAGATCATTTTTAGGCGGCTGCTCAAAATCGCTCATTCAAAACACCCCTTTGTTTTCCTTTTTTTAGCATAGCACATAGAGGGTAAGTAATCTGATTATTCACTGATTTTCCATATTTCAAAGGGAATAAATCATGACAAAATGAAGTACAGCAGTCTCTTCTGAGTGATTGATATAAGCGTGCGGCTGATCCGCATTGAATTTGATGGAATCAAAGCGCTCTAGCTGATACTCTTTTCCATCAACACGGACCACTACTTCACCCTCCATCACAGTAATATATTCTTTTACTCCCGGCTGGTGGGCCTCTGCCTCATAGATGCTGTCAGGATGTAAGTAGCCTTTGTGAGATTCAATCGACCCCTGTACCTGTGTTGTGAAAACAGGTTCAAGCTTTAAAGAGTGATTTTCACTCATGACACTGTTCCCGCTTTTTTTAAGCAGGGTAACCTCCTGATTCTCTACCATTAGGGATGAGATAGGGATACGTAAACCGTTCGCAATTTTCCAGATGATCGTGAGGGACGGGTTCGCTTCCCCGCGTTCAATTTTACCAAGTGTCAATTTACTGACACCGGTCAGATCTGCCGTTTCCTCAAGCGTGATCTCTTTTTCCTTTCTCAGTCTTCTAAGTATTTTACCAACCTGTTTTGTAAAATCTTCAGGACTCACATGCGTCATTTTTCTTCCTCCATATTTGAAATAGTGCTTGCACTCTTCAACAAAAAGTATATTATAGTATACATTATATCATTTATAGACTATGCAAAGAGGTGTTTTAATGAAAGCTCTACTGATCGGCATATGTTCTTCAATGTTCTTTGCAGTGACATTTATTTTGAATCGTTCGATGGAAGTAGGTGGCGGCAGTTGGCTGTGGAGTGCCTCTTTACGGTTTATCTTTATGGTGCCGTTTTTAATATTGATTGTATGGATGCGGGGAAATCTGCGTGATTTGTTTCGTGAAATGAAAAAACGTCCGCTCGAGTGGATCAAGTGGAGCGTGGTTGGATTTGTGTTATTTTATGCACCCCTCACATACGCAGCCGCTTATGGTCCGGGCTGGCTTGTCGCCGGCACCTGGCAATTTACGATCGTAGCTGGACTTTTACTGGCCCCTCTTTTTCTAAAGTCTGACGGGAGCAGACATACTGTGCAATTCAGGGCTTTAATCATTTCATGCATCATCCTGTCTGGTGTCATTTTGATACAGGTTCAGCAGGCTGATCAGCTCAGTGTTTCACAGTTATTGATCGGTGCACTGCCTGTCGTCATCGCAGCTTTTTGTTATCCACTTGGCAACCGGAAAATGATGGAGCTGTTCGGTGACCGTATGGATTCATTTCAGCGTATCCTCGGTATGACGCTGGCCAGTCTGCCTGTCTGGATCATCCTAAGCGGAATCGGGCTCGTACAGACAGGTCCGCCTTCACCGGGACAAGTCATACAGACGTTTATCGTTGCCGTCAGCTCAGGTATTATTGCAACTGCGCTGTTCTTTATTGCTACAAACAGTGTGCGGCATGACCAGGGCAAGCTTGCGGCGGTTGAAGCGACTCAGGCAACACAGGTGCTGTTTGTGATTGCAGGTGAAGCTATATTGTTATCGAGTCCGCTGCCATCAGGAATTGCTTCAATGGGGATTGGGTTAATTGTAGTGGGGATTGTAGTTCATACATTGAATATGAGAATGGCTGTACGCAGGATGGCTGTAGTGAAAAGTGGTTAATGGCGGATTAGGTTTTTAAATGTCGGCGTTGTTGGTTCAGGACATAACACGTGAAGTACAGGAGATTCCCTGGCATGTTCATGATATTACTTCAGTCGTTCATGAGAAAACCCACCTGGTTCAGGAGATTATTGGGGTGGTTCAGGAAATCATGCCAATATACCCACCCCTGGACCAACAAAATTCACTCAAAAACCTCTTCCGCATCACCAGGCAACTCGCGTACACGCCTGACAAAACGAAGCATCTGTCGTTCATCCTCACCTGGATATTGGAATCCTGCCTCATCAGCCACTGAACGACCCAGCACCCCAAACAGTTCAGCCGCCGCCTCTACAGCATCCCATTTATTTTCGGCATAGGTCTGCAGATAAATAGCCCAGTACTCCTCAGGCAATAATCGTTTAAAGTATTTCCCCATCTTACCCGCAGACACCTGATACTCATGCTGCCCGCCAATCCACCACTCAATCATCTGATCCAGCGCGCTCCGTATCGTGAGTTCAAACATATGGTGTGCATAAGGGAGTTCGTCACGCCAGAGTCCTTTAGCAACGTTCTGAAGGCACCACCAGAAATCATTTGTGGCACTATCAAATTCACCTTCTGAAGGCTTTTTCACAAAATAGTCCCGGTCAGTCGACTCAGGTATATCAGGTAAAATACCGTCTTTATCTAAAAGTGGAATCGTCAGCGAATCCTCCCGGTAGACCTTTTGCATAAAATCAACTGACTGAAATGACAGATCAATCCGGTTCGCATCATCAAACAGCATTAAAAAGGCATAACGTCCCGGATCGGTTTTAAGCCCCTTTCCGGCATCCAGCGCATCCGGCTGCTGCATCATGATTAACTCTCCAAAATGCTGAATCCATGACTGATCTTCTACAAAATCTGAAATATCATCCGTCACATAAACAATATCGTAGTCCTGAAAAATGTCCCGGGGTGCATGTGAATTTGTCCGCGATCCATTCATATAGACTGCTCTGATACGTCCATCTTCTTTTGCAAACCCTAAAATCAGCGACATCATTTCCTGCTCTGATCTCATTTTTGACCCTGCTTTTCCTCTAGCAGCGTAATAATCCGATCCAGTTTTTCATTTGTTTCATCTGATTGTCTGTTCTGGACTGATTTTGTAACGACCATTCTTTTAATAAATAGACTGAATGAAACAAGGAATAATGCCAGAAAACCGAACATCACAAGCTGAAAAATTATATCTCCTATACTTAGACCACTCATTTAAATTCCTCCTGATGAATTAACTAATATCAATCATGATCCTGCCCCAATATAGAGCGCTCATGACTAGAAAGACCATCCCAAACGTAATTAGGATAGACGGCAGTTTAGATCTGAAATATACCAGTCCCAAACCGATGATCAGGTGCACAATAAAAAACAGCACGATACTCATAACTGATATTCACTCCAATACTAAAATCTTATCGCCCACTGTGATCACGCCCGGCTTCCTCACAGCAGCATACATTCCAAATTTGTTACCATGCTTTTGATAAACTGTTTTTAAAACAAGCGGGTCAATGGCTGTTGATGACGGGTCGATATTAATGATGCTACAGCGCTCACATGGCTTGACAATTTCAACTTCAGCGGATCCGATCGCAAGCTTTATTCCGGCAAGGTGCTCTTCAGAAAAAGGAATATCGTCCTTCAGAGAAACAACCAGGTTTGGGCGGAACCTTCTCCAGTCGATGGTTTTCCCTGTTTCCTTTTCCAGCGCTTTTACTGATGCTTCATTAACAATCAAAAGATGTTCTTCCTCAATTGCACCCAGCGGAACGAGTGATGGTGAGTAGACTTCTTTTTTCAGAGGTTTGCCGGCAAGTATCTGGAATTCATCAAGGCAGGTATCTTCATCCCAGTAAAAAGTCCGTCCATCCGGCGCTGTGATCAAAACCCTGGGATATTGTTCCAAAGGCTCTTCTCCATCAAAAGCAGCGCTGTACCCCACCATTTTTGAATTTTGAGTTGCTGTATGATAGCGGCCTTCCTCTAAAAGCGCATGACTGCGATCTCCATAGACACCATAAGCCATCAGTTTTGTGGAATTCACCTGTTCGCCGCTCAGTGACTTAACCGGATGACGCATAATCACGCTAAGTGTACCGATTTGTTCCATCTTCGTTCCTCCTTGGAGTTAATTAACATCACCTAAATAAACGGATGACTGATCAGACTTCTGAATATACGAAACGACAGTCCGCGGGTAAATTCTGTATTGATCAAGCTCTCTGATCGGTAACCATTCAATACCGGTCTGATTTGTATCAAAGAAAATCTGACGATCGTTTTTCCCGGTAATCTCACAGTGAAAATATGATTCAACCTGGTGAACATGTGAATCAAATGCTGCAAATTCATGGTTTTTACCTATGTATTCTCTTACGTATAAAAGCTCCCCGGGTTTCACAATCAATCCCGTTTCCTCAAGACATTCCCGAATGCACGCTTCATGCATAGTCTCTCCATCCTCCTGACCGCCGCCCGGGAAAATGTAGAATGTACCTTCATCGTCTGAGTTTGTTGTTAATAAGATTGAATCCTCTTTGATAATAATTGCTTTAGATGAGTGTCTCATTTATTTCCCCCTTACCTCATATCTATTAACTTTTCAGGAAATCAAAACCATTATTTCTACCAATATGTTACCATGATAAGGAGCACAACCTTTACAATCATCAAATAAAATATGAAAGGAGCAATGTTTTGTTTTCTAAAAAAGTGCTGATCCCTATCATGACATTATTTATTCTTCTATCAGCTTTTCTGTACCACCAATATCGTGAACAGAAAAATGAGACCGAGCTCCAGTTATTTATCTCCATAGACTATTACATAGAACACCTGGACGGTTTTTTATCCTATCAGGAAACCCTGATTGAAAACGGATTTTCAGAAGGTGATGCGAGTGAATATGACGCGAGAAAACAAGCGCTGAAGCTTCACGGAGAGGGGACAGTTGTTTACCTTGGTTATAATGACAAAGCAATTGATACATTGCGGGAATTCCCGGAAAACCTTGCTGAAGTCATTGATCAATTTCAATCAGCAGAAACAGCTGATGAAAGGCGTACTCACTATGAGGAAGCCAGAGAAGCACGAAACGAGCTGTGGCATCATCGAACAGACCTGCAGGATTACCTTCATCAAAAAATATTCCCTTAAAAAAGCATTCGCCTCCTTTAGACGAATGCTTTTTTATCTGCTCCGAAGCCCCTGCACAGCCACAAGCATCACAAATGAAATCCCAACCATACTTGCAACCCATAGCCAGGCCATCTGCATATTTCCTGATTCAATCGCCAGGTAGATTGCTGTTGAGGCGGTCTGTGTCCGGCCTGGAATATTGCCGGCAAACATGAGGGTTGCACCGAATTCTCCGAGCGCCCGTGCGAAACTTAGGATGAATCCTGCAATAATTGCTTTCCAGGCAAGCGGAATAGAGATTTTAGTGAGGAGCTTCCACTCTCCGGCTCCATCCACACGCCCTGCATGCTCAATCTCTTTATCAATCGATTCAAAGCCGGTTTTGGCCGACTGATACATCAGTGGAAAAGCAACAACAACGGCAGCAATTACTGCTGCCCACCAGGTGAAAATAAGCGGCTGCCGGAACACCCATTCAATCACCTGACCTGCTGGACTGTTTCTCCCAAAAATCACAATTAACAAAAATCCTACGACAGTAGGCGGTAACACAAGTGGTAATAAAAACAGTGTTTCCACAACGGCTTTTCCTCTGAAACGGCGAACTGCCATCATTCTCCCTGCAGCGAGCCCAAATACCAGGACAATCAGACTCGCAACCGTTGCAACTTCGATGGATAATCTGAGCGGCGACCAAAAATCAACTGGCATATGCTAGTTCAACCTTTTAAAACCGAGCTCTTCAAAAATGGCCATCGCATCATCACTTTGCAAATACTCAAGAAACGTTTCGGCCTCTTCCTGATAGTCAGCACCCTCTATGATTCCAGCAGGATACACAATTGGTGAATGCCACTCTTCTTCAGCGACTGCAGCGATTTTCAACTGATCACCTGCAATTGCATCAGAATTGTACACCACCCCGGCTTCTACATTACCTGATTCAACATATGTTAAGACCTGACGGACATCCTTTGCAAAAACAATCTGCTCCTGCACATCCACCCATATACCAAGTTCCTCGAAAACTTCCTGGCTGTAAGCCCCAGCCGGAACAGTCTCAGGTGTCCCGATTGATAAGCTTTCAACCTCTGCTACATCTTCAAAAGTAGCAACTTCAAAGTCGTCACGCGGCACAACAAGCACGAGCTCATTTCCTATTAACCTGACACTCTCTGACTCACTGATCGAACCGTCTTCAACCAGCTCATCAAAATGATTTTCAGCTGCGGAAATAAACAGATCCACAGGTGCACCCTGGGAGATCTGCTGCTTCAGACTGCCTGAACCACCATAGTTAAATGTCACTTCAATCCCTGTCTCCTCTTCAAACTGCACCTCAATTTCCCCAAGCGCATCCTGAAGGCTCGCGGCAGCAGACACCGTCAGCTCCCTGCTCTCACTTTCCTCCTGCGTACCAGTACAACCACTCACAACAACCAGCGTACCCAAACCCAAAAATAATTTTCTCATCATGAGTCTTCCTTCCAAAAAATAAGTTGCATTAAGTATAGCAGAATTGTGAATGACGGGGTCAGATCCCAGCCTTCGTTCATCCCAAAAGAAAAAACCCTTCCATAAAAGTTGAAAGGATTTTGAACAGTGCTCAGTCTGCAAGCGTACAGGCAGATTCGCTGTATGAGATTGAGGGCATGTAGACAATATTCGCTTTACGGGTAATCACCAGTTTGCATCTTGCTTCGAACTGACGCACAAGCTCAATCATATTTAACACTTCTTTTGCTGAATGATGAATATGACGTGCATATTTTTTTAGAAATTTTTCTGACTGGAAACTAACGTGGGCAGTGAGATAAATTAAATAGGATGCCTTACATCCCTGAATAATGATATGTGAAGTTAATGTTGAGATTTTGCGTTCTTCTTTGATGCTGAGTCCATAACCGCGGTAAACAGAGGTGTTGAGAAGTGAGATCATTGTAGAAGTCCATAACTCGAGTAACTCTTTTGAAGGATAAAATCGAAAGTCTTTTTCAGGTGGGCATTCTTCCAGAATCTTTTCCACTGACAGCGGCACCGCAGAAACTTGTGGATGAACCTTCTGATCAATTCTCATATCATTTTCCTTTCATTCTATATTCAACACTATTTTACATCTTTTAGCATATACAATAAACTGTATAACTATTGATTTAATCAATTTGTAATCATTGTAATAATTTGTATTTCAATCTCCATTCCATTGCCTTACTTTCCAGATCTTTTACGAATTGATCTTTACCGTTTATATATGCTTCCATATCATCATGGTGGGCTTTAGACAGCTTTTGTTTCAGCTTTCCGTATGCCTCAGCTTCTTCCTGATGCGCTCTGAGGTAGTCCCGGACTGCAACATGCCGGTAGATTTCCTCCTGACTGGACAGATCGTACATATGAACGTGGTGCGTCCGCTTTTCTTTCCCCTTTCTGAAGTAGCGCCTTCCCGGAAGTCCGTATTCTCCTAACGCTTCATAACCCAGTTTTTTCATTCTAAATGCCAACCGATCTGCAGCAGTAATATTTTTCAGCACGGGCATCATATCAATAATCGGCTTCGCCTGAAGTCCTGCTACAGAGGTGCTTCCAATATGATGGATGGTAATCAGCTGTTCCTTGAAAATAGAAGAGATTTTTTCCGCTTCTGCTTCAAATAACGTTGGCCAATCATGATTATATGGGGATACTCTGACTTTCATACCTGCACTCCTTTCAATTTAAATCATTTGATGAAAGCAAAAATAATAGACCCCAGTCAGGTCTATTATTTCACTTTATATTTCTCAGTCGCTTCTTTGAACCTTTGTTCCGGTGATACTGCCTCACGTGAGATCTCATCATGTATTGACGACAAAAGGAAGTACCCTTTTACGATAAACGCCGATAACAGTGCTGCAATGATCAGCAATCCATAAGGTCCAAATGCCATGACTGATAACACAATGGCAAATCCGCAGGCTAAAAAGATCAGCAAAAAACCCATTGTGATTCCCCTTCCATTTGGGTGCTCCATTCCATTTCTCTCTCTTTTCCAATTATAAAAAAGTATAACAGAGCACTGTTAATTCGGTGAGGTTTTTATAAAATGTTTTGCACGCAATTCACTATTTCGCATTTCGGAATATTATTTTGTGTATCTAACTTCATTCACGTATAATGGAAAATGAAACCCCATTTAGGAAGGATGATTAAATGAAACATTCTCTTCCAGACCTTATTGAAACAAAAAGAAATGTCCATGTCCTTTATTCTTATAGTGAAATTCAGACGTATTTACAGACCGTAGTCAGCTATATTCTGGACAGTGTTAAGGCAGAAGAAACCATTATCTTAATCGAAAATGAACGTATATACCGTCAAATAAAAAAAGAACTCCAGACTCTTTTATCAAAAAAGGATATGGAATTCATCCATTTCATTAACAGTTTTGACTTTTACTTTTCATCTGGCAGCTATCATCCACCTGCGATTGCCGAGTACTTCGAAAAGACTGTTCAGCCATACATAAAAGCCCATGCTGCTTTTCGTTCGTGGGCACATGTGGAGTGGAACTCGATGGAAGAACCCCACCACCTGATTGATGATTTGGAAAGAATTATTGATAACGCAGTGAATGAGATTCAATTTCCATTGGTCTGTGCTTATGGAAAAGTGAATATGCCCATTCATCTCAAAACAATGCTAATGGATTCCCATCCATATACACTAATAGAAAATCACCTGTTAACTTCCGAACCCGATGCTTTAACTGTTCAAACTGCCAGTCAAAGCTAAAGGGCAGTGTTGATCAGCAGATTTTCTGCAGTTCTCAAGCCCGATAGATAAGCACTTTCAATCCTGGTGTTCCCCGACGGATCATCAGGTCGCAGAAAGGCGTCCCCACAAAGCCACACCGGCTCTTCACTCAGCTTGTAAAAATGCGCAGGATACACTTCTTTCGCCTGTGCATAACGCCATCTCTTTAACTGCTTTGACTCAATGTCCAAACCTTTTAGCTCCTTTAAGAGTAGATGCTCAATGTTATCTATTACTTGATCTTCATCTTGATTAAACCATTCATCACTCCATTCACCAGTCATGTATACGCTTAAGATCGGTTTTTTAGAAATACCTTTTGCAAAGTTATTTACGATTTTTAACATACCTTCTGGCAGATGATGATCCAGCAGACCATGCTCACCTGTCTGACTATCATGGGCCAATTCGAACAATCCGACAAAAGCCGGCTCAAATATGCAGGACTTCAGTTTTCGATCAGCTTCTGTCAGTTGAAGTTCAGACTGTTCAAGGAGTTCCATCGCCTGAGGCAGCGGGGCTGTTAAGATTACTGCATCATAATAATGTTCATCTGAACCACTGATTTTCACTCTCTCTCCTTCAGTTGTGATATTCACCACTTTTTCCTGAAGACGCACATGTAAATTTTCAGCCAGATGCTTTGCAAGCTTGTTCATCCCGTTTACTGCAACATATTTCGGGTATGGATCAGCAAACCATTTTTTTACGACACCAGCTGATATCCATTGCTGCACTTCATGATCGAACGCTTTATCCCGTACTGTGAAATAAACCGCTCCATGATCTGCCTGACCTTCCTCTATTCTTCTTGTCGCCATCCGCCCGCCAACACTTCTGCTTTTTTCAATCACTTCAACTTCGTGACCTTCTGACTGCAGCTTTCGTGCAGCAATTAGCCCTGACATACCTCCGCCAATTACACCGATTTTCATGTCATCTCTCCTTAGTTAAATCATATGTCTATTCTAACGACTTTTTTGAGCCATTACAGTTTCCTGTATGTTACAATGATATGGAATTTAATGCTAATTAAAGGGGCTGGTTACATGTTTAAAGTCGGCAGTGTTTTTATTCCGGTTACAAACCTTGAACGTTCTGCCAAGTGGTATGAAACACATTTTCACGTGAAGCCCATTGAGCAATGGGAAGGTGGTGCCGGGTATTATTTTCCTGATAGCGCTGTACAATTGGGATTAATCGAAGTTCGATCTTCTCAGCCTTCATCATTTACAGATCGCCAAGGAGGACAAAACACTTATTTTAATTTGATTGCAAATGATATCAGCAGCGTACATACACAATTGACTGAAAACGGCTTACATGTAAGTGAAATTAGAGATTTTGGCGGAATGAATTACTTTGACTGTGAAGACCCGGATGGAAATATATTAAGCATTATTGAAGAAGTCCCCGGTTCACCGTTTCATTCCGATCAGGTTGATAAACTCCCAAAAGCTGAATGAAAAAAAAGATGTGAAGAACACCTTCACATCTTTTTATATGCACTGACGATTAATTTCTTTATCTTTGTACATGTTACGATCCGCTTCAGAAAACAACGCGGTCATTCTTCCTCCAGAGTCAGGAGTAAAGGCCGCTCCGATCGAAAGAAAAACCTCTGCTTCCCTGCAGCTTTTTCTGATCCGATCCACCTGTTCATACAGTTCCTGCTCATTAATATCCTGCATCAGTATAACAAATTCATCTCCGCCGATTCTTGCAGCAATAGCAGCGTCACCTGTTGCAATTTTTAACTGGGCAGCTGCCTTTTTAATCAGCTCATCACCGACTGAATGACCGAATGTATCATTTGTAAATTTCAGCTGGTCAAGGTCGCACAGCAACATCCCCGCTGAGCGTGACTCTTCCTCATCCAGCTTTGTAAATGCTTCTTTAAAGTATGTACGGTTATAAAGGTCCGTTAAGCTGTCATGATATAACTGGTATTGAAGCTTTTCCTGCAGGACAATCCGCTCATCGATATTTCTGAGCATGCCCTGCAGTGAAACGAGTTTCCCATTTTCATAAATCGGGGTTGCATACTCTTCAAACCATCTGTATTTGCCGTTTTGATCCTTCCATCGCTGGATAATGGGCTGACTGTAATCAATGTCTCCGGTGATCTTTTTCATCAAAAGTATTTGATCATCAGGATGAATATCCTGAAAAGCGACTTCCGGACTTAAGTAGGCCAGATCGTTGCTTCCTTTTCCAAAAAAGTTTTCAGCAGACGGACTCAAATATTTAAATTTCACAACCGGATAAACATCCGCATAATACATAAAATCGTTTGGCGTTTCAACAAGATGAATGAACTGCCTGTGCTGATCGGTCAGCTTTTTATATTTTTGCTTCAGTCTGAGATAATGCCATAAATTCAGACCACCAATACATAATACAATACCAACTGTGATGATCACGATCTGCAGAACAGTCATTCACCCTCACCGCCTTCTATTCTCGAAATTTTCCCTGCTATTTACTATACTCTGCTAAAGCGCCCAGAGCAACAGGATATTAGCGGTATAAGTGAATATTTATCCATTTAGGAAAAAGATGGTTACTCATTTTTATACAAAAAAAGATGCCCACTTTAATGGACACCCTTTTATCTCTTATAAACTCTTCACAGCTTCCGATACCTCAGTATCTCCGCCAATCACCTGAAATTCTTTTCTGATCGTTGAGTCGTTTTCAAGTACCGCAAGCAGTACGCGGGCAACATCTTCACGCGCAATTTCGCCGCGATCAACAGTTACATCTGCCTGCACTTTACCTGTACCTTCATCGTTTGTCAGTCCACCGGGATGTACGATTGTGAAGTCCAGACCGGTGCCACGAAGCCATTCGTCAGCATAGTGCTTCGCTACTACATAAGGCTTGAATGATTCAGGCGCATTCTGAATCTCTTCACGCGTTGTATCAAATGAGCTGACCATGACATAGCGCTTCACCCCTGCCTTTTCTGCAGCCTGGATTGTTTTTACAGCTGCATCAAGGTCAATTGTGATTGTCTTATCAGGACCTGTTTTTGGACCGGATCCAGCTGTAAAGACAATTGCATCAATGCCTTCAGCAGCTTTCACCATATCCTCTACTTCACCTTCAAGATCAACAAGCACAGTCTCAGCACCAAGATCCTCAAAGTATGCTTTCTGTTCTTCTTTACGGATCATTGCCCGCGCTTCAAAGTGATCTTTTTCCTGAATCATTTTTGTTAAATGCTTTCCTACCTGTCCGTTTGCTCCAATTACTAGTACTTTCATGTTTAACATCCTCCTGTAAAAATCAACATATGACTTGTTTACCCAAAAAGCATTCATTTAATCGGACCAATATGCTGCTCAATCAAAGCAATGGTATGATAGATAAAGCAATAAAAACAGGGTGGTGTCTCATGAAACTCGTACTCGGACTTTTCATCTGTTTCATTGGTGTTGTACTGACGAATTTTTCATTTAATGAGGTTAGTCAAGCCGGCAATATCGCGATACAGACTGCAGGATTTTTAGTGATTATCCTTGGACTTTATATCATCGTAAAAGGCCGCAGACAAACGTAAAGAGAAGCCGACACAAAATCAGGCTTCTCTTTAGCGTTTTAGCGTTTTAACCAGTATTTAATTCTTGCGCTGCCCAACACTGCAATAATCAGCAGTGTTACGAGCATCAGTGCCCATATCCCCATCTGACCTGCATCCCTGATTTCCTCCGATTGGGTAAATACAAAGATGAGTGCAGCAATAAATGAGAGATAAAATAATATATTCGGGATGATCCAGAAAATCACTAATCTTTTAGGACTCACAAACAACACTCCCCTTCAGACTGAACAACCCAATGCTTCTATATATAGTTCTGGTTTTACGCGACTATCCCCTTCTTCTTACTCAATATACTGATCTACAAAACTCCATACCTTATTCCAGTATGCTTCAGGATCCACTTTTTCAGCCTCACCGTGACCTGCTCCTTCAATAATCAGCTGATCCTTTTCTACATCAGCCGTTTCATATACTTCGTCCAGCATTTCAAAAGGAACAAAAGTGTCTTCATCTCCGTGGATAAACAGCATTGGCGTTTCACTCCTGGCAACCTGATTAACAGCTGATGCTTCATATAGATCATAGTCTGCACGGATATTTGTCACCGTATTTGCCGCATTTAAAACCGGGAACTCTGGCAATCCAAACAGATCATCCAGCTGATAAGTAAACACATCACTGACAGATGTGTAGCCGCAATCCTCCACAATCACTTTTACATTCCGGGGAAGCTCTTCACCTGACGTCATCATCACAGTGGCTCCTCCCATGGAAATGCCAAACAACGCAATTTCTGCTTCAGGATTAATCTTCACCACCTCATCGATCCACTGCAGCATATCCAGGCGGTCATGCCACCCCATGCCGATATAATCTCCTTCACTGTTCCCATGTCCGCGAAGATCAGGCGCAATGACGTTGTATCCCTCATCATAAAAGTTTCGAATATATCTGGTCATACCTGAAGCGTCCATCATATAACCGTGTGCAACAATTGCCCAAGCGTCACCTGCTTCTTTATTTTCATATACATCAGCTGACAGCTTCAGCCCGTCCTCTGATGTGATGGTAAGATTCTCAGGCTGGTGCTCCTGCTCAAACGCCTCGTCCGCTTCATCAAGCGCCTCAGCCACTTCAGCCATCACAGCCTCACTCTCAGCCAGATTCGGGTTTCCTTCTAAAAACTCTTTTTCATCCTTAGCACTCAGTGCATAATTGTAAAAATAATTTCCGACCGCACCGTACATGACGACAACTAATATAACCATTACTGCAGGTATGACAATCCATTTCTTTTTCATCCAGACATCCTTCCATTATTTCCTTATCATTTTATTATATCTTTATTCGATTCGTAAATTGCAATATTAAATGCAACACCCTAATAAAGCATAGGGGGACCTCCCCGGTGTGTAGCTTTGTTGGCCTAGGCCAACAAAGCTACACACCGGTCGAACATTTCTGCCGGGGTCTCATAGTTTAAAATTTTTCTCGGAAGCTCGTTCATCCAGGTTTCTACTTCTTCAAGCAAATCATCGGAATAAGAATGGATGGGCTGGCCCTTTTTGATAAACCGCCTTATCATGCCATTGTGACGTTCATTTGTGCCACGCTCGAAGGAGGCGTACGGGTGAGAGAAATAAATGGCGATATTTTCCTTTTCGAACGCTGCGAGCTCGCTGAATTCAGCACCATTGTCAGCTGTGATGCTTTTAAAGACAGCTGAACAGTTGTCCTGGTAAGGCGCGAGAAGTGTCCGTACAGCTTCCTGAACAGCTGAAGCACTCTTACTCGAAATCCTGACCAGTAACTCTTTACGAGTTTTCCTTTCAATCAGCGTCAGTAATGCTTCATCTTTAGACTTTTTACCAAGCACCGTATCGATTTCCCAATGCCCAAACTCTTCACGGGAGTCCACGGATTCACATCTTTCTTCGATACTCTTCCCGTGTATCCGCTTGTTTTTCCGTGCAGGTGTTTTCTTTGTCGAGCGTCTCAGTTTCAGCGGCAGATCAATGTTTCTTACTGATAGCTTACACTGATCAATTAGGTTATAGATGGTTTTGGTGGCTGGGATATAGCTGTCTTTAAAAGCCTCGTGTCGTGTTGCGTGACCGACAATCGCATCCGGAGACCACTTGTCCTCAAGTATCTTTTTCTCTGCGTAACGCAGAAAGTGCCAGGCTTTTAGCGTGACAGACTGGGCTCCGCAGTGCCGACGGTTTTCCCGATAGACACGGGCAGCTGTATCCGGAAAATATTTCGCGAACGGTTTTCTGTTTGTATCCAGCTGCACAACTGTTCCCCGTTTTCTCTCACGGGAAATGGTACTGGGGTGACGCCCGGTTCTTTTAGCGATCTGTCTCAAAGAGAGCCCAAGGTTTAGATAAGCAGAGATTTCTCCTCTTTCTGCATCGGACAAATGTTTAAAGGTTTTCTGTTCTGTGCTAGAATTACTTTGAGCCATAGTGATGACCTCCGTGTATTAATTGTTTTAGTCGACATTAATGTTACACGGTCTCACTATGGCTTTTCTATTTTCAGGTGTTGCATTTCATTTTACAATTAACCTCTTTATTCGATTAAAGAATCTTCTTTTGCTGTTCAAAAAAACAGGGTATCCTTGACGTAAAGTCTTATTTAAAGGAGAACGTCTATGACACAGCAACTCATCACCTTATCAGACCGCATTACCTATCTCACACCTGTCGGACCGACTGACAGACCGATCCTGATGGCAGTCACAGGTGAGCATCATACTCTGATGATTGACGGCGGTAATTCAAAAGCACATGCTGAACTGTTTTTAGAACGGCTGAAGGCAGCAGGAAAATCACTGCCTGACCTGACAGCTGTTACCCACTGGCACTGGGATCATATTTTCGGACTCGAAGCATTAACAGCACCAGCAATTGCTTCCTATGATACGAAGCAGGCGATGGAAGAGCTAGTTGATTTTAAGTGGGATGATCAGTCTTTGGATGAGCGGGTGGCGACCGGCGTCGAGATTCAATTTTGCGCAGATGCGATCCGTGAAGAGTTTCAGGATCACCGGGATATCAAAGTGGTCCTGCCATCTATTCTATATGAAGATGAATTAACGATAGACCTTGGCGGAGTAACCTGTGTATTAAAGCAGGTTGGCAGCGACCATGCAAAAGACAGCACAGTCATTTATGTAAAAGAAGAAAAACTGTTATTTTTAGGTGACGTCACAGCACCGCTGATGTACGCACCTAAATGGCACTATACAGCGGACGAGACATTAAAGCTGCTGGACCACCTTGATCAGTTTGATGCAGAAACGTATGTGATTTCTCATTACAAGCCAATCTCAAAGGCCGAGTATCAAAAAGAAGCACAGTTTTTACGAAAAACTGCATCACTTGTGAAAGAGTGCGGCCGTGATATTGATCAGATCAATGCAAGGTTGACTGCATTTTACGGTAAGGAATTAACAGCTGATGAAGAAGAGACAGTGGAGTTTTTTATAAACGGCGTCTCTTAAAAAACATAACGACATTCCCTGCACCTTCAGGTTAGAAAACGCAGTACATGTTTTTTAAGATGAGAGCAGGTGGTGAATTGGTTAATCAGCGAAACCGCAAATGGATCATGGGACCGACCTGGGTAAGCATCGTTCCTTTTGAAATGAGCGACATATACTTCAGAGAATTATCTTCACTTAAATCTAAAAAGCGCTTCAGTGAACTGATTGTCAGAACCTACGTGCTGTGGCTGGAGAATTTGATGTTCTCTACGCGCCTGCCGGAGAGTGCAGGCATTACGCTTCCTGCTGAAGGAGCGCGTCTGGCCACAGGAGCAGATTAAGATTTTTCATGAGGAGAAGTGATTCCGGTCTTTTTTCGGCGCGGGGGTGAGCTGCCTTGCAAAGAATTGAATCAGCAATACAGTTATATGCGACACCTTTGCAATTAATAGGTTCATCTCCCGGGTTAATTGCATCAGCGCGGTCTGTGATGACGATATTTGAATCAGAGGACAAATTAATTGGATCATGTCCCGGTATTATTGCATCACCGTTCACCCTAATTGAACGCCCCATTCTTACACATTAAGCCCACTTAAAAAAAGCCGGCTTCGCGAGCACGGCTTTTCTTAAGTAGTTCTGATCAATAATGATTTTCATGCTCCCCCTCAGCTGCCATCGCATCAGCTTTTGTCCGATGCACAGTCCCATGAGGGTGATTCGGCGGCGCATAAATCGAGTAAAGCTTGAGCGGCATACACCCGGTGTTGGTCAGGTTGTGCCAGGTGCCAGCCGGGATCACGATTGCACAATCATCGAATACGTGACTCATATAATGCAGAGCATCTTTTTGTTCACCCATCTGAACAACGCCCTGTCCCTGCTCCACCCTTAAAAACTGATCAACGTTCGGGTGCATCTCAATCCCGATACACTCTCCGGGCATCAGGCTCATCAACGTTACCTGAAGACAATCACCTGTCCAGAGTGCTCTGCGAAATGCATGATTTTCACAGGTATCTTCATGAATATTTGTCACAAACGGTTCGGGTCCATGGTCTCTCAGTTGGTCATGACATGGACATGACCAGTGATGTCCCTGCATATCCATCATTTGATAAGGCTGATTCATATGATGCAATCCACTCAAATCCTTTCACACGTGATAACCTATTTTATGCCCGGATTTCAAGAGTGTTCATGGATCGGTTAGAGAATAGAAAACTCATCATTTTTCATATCAGTAATCAGCATATGACCAGGCGCATGAGTAATCATCAGACTCGGCTTCACCTGCATCGCCACTGCCTGAGGGGTCACGCCGCACGCCCAGAATACAGGCACCTCTCCATCTTTTACAGTAACCGCATCTCCAAAATCCGGCTGGCTGATGTCCTGAATACCGATTTTAGAAGGGTCTCCAATGTGAATCGGCGCCCCGTGTACGGATGGAAAACGGCTTGTTACCTGCACTGCCCTGATCGCCTGCTGTTCAGTCATTGGACGCATACTGACAACTGTCGGCCCTTCGAAACGTCCGGCTTTCTCGCACGCAATCGATGTTTTATACATCGGCACGTTACATCCTTCTTCAATATGCCTGATTGGAATGCCGTTTTTTAACAACGCTTCTTCAAAAGTAAAGCTGCACCCGATCAGAAATCCGACCATATCATCTGTCCAGATATCTGTTACTTCATTTCGTTCTTCAGTAAAATGTCCATCGCGGTAAATCCGGTATTTCGGTATATCAGTTTTCACATTACTATCAGGAGCGGCAAGCGCAGCAACGGCTGAGCCCTCCTCTATAACATCAATGATTGGACAGGCTTTTGGGTTACGCTGACAAAATAAGAGGAATTCAAATGCCAGCTCCTTTGGCAGTACAGCCAGATTTGTCTGAATGTAGCCGTTTGCCATACCTGAAGTCGGCTTTGACCATTCCCCTTTTCTGATCAGTTCCCTTGCCTGTGATGGTGTCAGTTCTGAAATGTTCATTCCTGTCCCTCCTCTGTCTGTTGTTCAATTGTCTCCACAATCTGCTCAGCGGTTTCTTCGTCAAAATCTCCTAAAAGCGTAAAGCTATTACCTTCGATTGGCATCATAAGATTTGGTGAACTGATCAGCTCATCACCATAATAAAAGTGAACTTCCTGACCAATCCGTTCTTCAAACATATCCTCCATCATGCTTTGATCCTTCATATACATAACCAGCTGAAATAGTCCCGTATCCTCTTCATGGCGGATTTCTGCTTTTTCAAAATCAGTTGTAACAGCTAACGTTTCATCATCCTCTGATTTCACTGTTACTTCTTTAGAATCCTCAGATGAATGTGATTCTTCTGGGCTTGAACATCCTGACAATATTAAAATGGCAGCTAACAACAATCCGAAAAATTTCAACATCGACTCACCCCTTTTCTAGATCATCGAAATGGTTTTTCAACGACTACCTGACCATTTTGATCTAGCAATGGCGTAATTCCACTTCCTGTACCAACCCATGTATGTATATAATGCACACCT
This sequence comes from Jeotgalibacillus malaysiensis, assembly GCF_044789845.1. Lineage (NCBI taxonomy): Bacteria > Bacillati > Bacillota > Bacilli > Caryophanales > Caryophanaceae > Jeotgalibacillus > Jeotgalibacillus malaysiensis. Next base: position 382,060 of record NZ_CP085252.1, on the reverse strand, counting down.
GTCTCACGATCGACAAGAATTGTTACTCTTCCAAGAGAAGGAATATTTTGTACAGACTTAACCTCGAAACGTTCAACTTCTATTTCTTTATTTCTTTTTTTGAAGAGCATAAGCGTTACCTCCTTTACTCATCCAGTGGTGTAATGAAAGATAAAGCTGATTGCATATAAGGGCAGGCCAACAATGAGTGCACCTGCCAGAAGATAACAAAAACCAGTAAAGACGATTTTAAAAAAGTCAGCGATTGCGCCTGCCACGTCATCAATGAATCTGAGCACTTACCTCACACTCCCTTTCCTTCATCTTATCACACCTTCCATAACTGGTATTTCATTACCTTAATTCTTCTATTACAATAGAATCAGGGAAAACGTCAGGAGGAGTAGGATGAAAATTGCGTTTGGTTTTTTTGTTGCAATAATAGGGATTTTTCTAATGAATCTTACTGTAGATAGTTTTGGGTCGTTAGGCAACGATATTATGCATGGATCGGGGTTAGTGTTGCTGATGGGGAGTATGTACTTTATTTATAAAGGAAGAGAGAAGCGCGAGAAGCAGCAGGAGGTTCAGAAATAGGTAATCTGACAGGATGCAAATCGTTTGAAAGTCTTTTCAGAAAGGATTTTTTTCATGTCACTTCTTATTATTACTGCATTTATCTTCATCGCAGGTACCATCGTGCTTCGTTATTCAAAGGTAGCAGCAGCGGTCATTCTCACATCCCCAGTCATTGCATTTACCGGCTGGTGGTTATTGGTTTCAAATCATTACTTCGTTCCCTCCACACCCCTTCAGCAGGAAGCACTTGGCGGATTCCATTTATACGAGGCAGTATCGGAGTTACAGCTGGAGGAGATCGGAAACTTTGAGCAAAGAAAACAACAACACGGATACAGCTATCAAACAAAAGATTATTTTCATTTAGGGACAGACCCATCGCACACCATTCTCTCACTTTCTTCAGGAGAAGCTGACGCCGCCACATCATCCGGCTTACAGACCGGTGACAACCTGGCTAAAGCAAGAGCGTTGTATGGAGATCATTATTATGCATACAGCGAAATGGGGCTCGGCGAAGCGACCGTTTATGTAGATCGGGAAAATAATATCTTGCTTACTTTGTGGAGTCAGGATGATGAGACCGTTTCGGGAATTTGGCTTTCCGTAGCGGAGTAAGTGTTTCCGTTGCAAAACGTTAATACTTACTCCCTACTTTCATTTCCCTCTCAGCAAGCGCTTAGCCTGAAAAATCTGTCCACTGTGACGCGCTTCATGCTCAATCAGATGATGAAGTACCCACTCAGGCGTCACGTGATAATCCTCTACCTCACGTGACGTTCGCCAATCGATTTCACTCATCCTTTTGAAATGAAAGCAAAGTGTATCTCTGACTTTCTGCAGACGTTGAATATGCTGTTCAATAGATTCACCTTTAAACGGAAGCAGCCTTCCATCTGCCCAGCTTTCTGCAGGAAACAGCGCTTCAATTTCCTCATCCCAATCCCTGCATAATACTTCTCCATACAGCCACCCCGCTTCGACCGCTGCAACATGATACAAAAGCGTACCAATTGAGTGAAGCCCTTCAATATCACCATCCAGTTCTTCCTGCGTTAAATCACTGATTTTAGAAATAAGTGTTCCACGCACATCCTCAAGGCACCAGACCTGACGTCCGATATCCGGTGAGTAACCCGGTAATGTTTGGATTGATAGTTGTTGTTTTGTCATGAGAGCTCCTCCTTTTATATGAGCGATACAGTGGGGACGGAGGTTGCTGTATCGTTTTGGAATTATCATCCATTTCGATACAAACACCTCCGTCCCCATGTATCACATCTCCTCAAATCCACCCTGCTCCTTCAAATAATCCGCATCCTGTTCGTTTACTTCAAAAAATTCAACCTGATCCCAGCTTTCACCCACACGGTCTCCAATCACAGCACCTGACTCAGTAAACCAGACTCTCGCATCAACCAGTCCTGTATGTTGTTTGGGACTTAGAACATTGATATACATATCTGGCTGATCGACGTCCATCACTTCGCTGGAAGGCTTTTTATGCATCAGGATCATCATGATATTATCAACAACGTTTTGATCTTCGACATTCGTATAGGACTGTTTGACTTGTATTTGCTCTGGCTGTTCGGGACTTTGATAACTGAATTGAACTTCGCTGGAAACTTCCTGAACAGTTTCATTTGTTAGTTTGTGTGTGAAATACCCCGCTAAGAATATTGCTATAGCAATCACTAATGTACTGAGAATTTTCATCCCCTTCATTAAAAAAACCTCCCTGGCACTTTGCATACACTACTTTTTCAAAAATGTTCTGTCCTATAGTAATTTCTGGTATTTTTATTATAACGTAAGAAGCAATTATGTTGAATCTATTGGATATAAAAAGTTCCAGTAAAATGAAACCTGTTATTGAAAAGTTTTGTCTATACAGTATCAGAAAGGGGGCTGACCAGTGGAAAAGATGAGCGAGGAAGAGCTGAGGGTTTGTATGAATGCACATGGTGAATATCTGATTCGCCTTGCGTTTATGTACGTAAAAAGCTGGCAGTCTGCAGAGGATATTGTACAGGAAGTGTTTGTGACTTTTTATCATAAATCTGATCAGTATAAGGGGCTGGCGTCGGTCAAAACGTACCTTTCCAAAATAACCGTGAACCTTTGCCATAACCATTTAAAAAGCTGGAAAAACAGAATCAGCCTATTTGCAGGAAATGCTTTCAACACCTCTTCTGATCACGAAACACCTGAAACCCTTTTAACAAATAGGCAAACCAGTAATGAGGTGGCAGAAACGATTCTGGCATTACCCATCAACTATAGAGAAGTGATTCTTTTATATTATTATCAGGAATTTTCAGTTGCTGAGATCAGTGATATTTTGAATTGTCCTGAAGGTACCATTAAAACCCGTCTGTCCCGGGCAAGAACCGCTCTGCGTAAAAAGCTGGACCGGACTGATATGGAGGTGATGTGAGTGAGTGAATACAAAAGAGAAATTGATAAGATGATTGGTGACGAACCGAGGTTTACTGAAGAGTTAGCTGATCGGGTTATCTCCAGATCCGGGAGACGTACTACCCGTCATACCCGGCGTATAAGAATGGGGCTGGCTGCTGCAATTTTATTGATAGGAGTGAGTGGCATTACAATCGCAATGCTTTCTGATCCAGCAGGTGAACTGACTCAAACAGATCCTCCATCCATTCAAACTGAAGAAATGATGACTGACCCTGATACTCCAGAAGACATCCCTTTGATTGAGCCTACAGAAACCAGCCTCCTCCTGGAATGGGGACTGGACAGTATGGATCGCGGTGATCATCATTACATGACCTCCTTTCATAACCGTCTGCTTGTCGTTGAAACGAATGGTTATCACCTGACTCGTGGAACCGTGGTGTACTTTGAGACACCCGCTTCAATACTTGTACAAAATGACCTGGCAGGACCTGATCAGATTGCCCGGATTGTTGGCCTTCCGGGAGAAACAGTGGAAATCAGGGACGGGAAAGTGTATATAGACGATAAACGATTGGATACGTTTTACGGTGAAGTCCATCGCACAGGCATGACACATGAGGAATTACTGGCAATCGACCGTGAAGATAACTCAAATGACTACAGCACTGAAGACTGGTACGAGTTCTTCTCAACAGATATGCCGCCAGTAACTGTTGATGACGATTCCCTATTCCTTTTAGCTGATAACTGGGGACGCGGCTATGATAGCAGGGATTTTGGGCTGCTTAAGCATGGAGGGGTGACTGGTGTGGTGATGGGATATGAGGAGTGATACAGAGGGGACGGAGGTTGCTGTATCACTATGGAATATTAATCCATTTCGACACACACACCTCCGTCCCCCCTGTATCACCAGACTTCATCCAACTTATCACTATAAAATAAAATCGCTTTTTTATACTTTAAAACTGCTTCATCAGAAGTTGTGTGAGCCAGCGTCTGCAGCAGTATTTCCATTGCCTGATGGTGTTTCCCGAGGTTGTAAAGACTCATTGAGTAAAATACTTTTAATTGTTCAGCCTTTGGAAATTTCGTGATGGCAGTTTCAAAGGTATCAACTGCTTCTTTATATCTTCCTAATGTCCGATACGTGCTACCCAGGCCAAGATACGCATTCTCCAAATCTTCAGCAGGTAATCCGAGTTGTATTGCACGTTCGTAATGGGGAACGGCTTCTTTCTCAAGTCCTAGATTGTCGTAGCACCAGGCCATTTGATACTGATAATTCGCCTGCTCCGGGTCTTTTTCAAGTAGTCTTTCCATCAGGCTTTTTGCTTCTTCATATTTCCCTTCTTCTCTAAGCTTTCTTAGCTGTTCAAGCATCAGATATCTCCTTCCTCCTAAGATTAACCGACTATTTTCAATATCTCTTCTAAATCCTCTATCACAACGTCAGCTTCTGCACTTTTCCAATGAACATCCTTTTTCCATACCGTTTTCATGCCCACACCATTTGCAGCCCTAACATCATTAACTGGGTGATCTCCAACAAAAACCGCCTCTTCTGCACTAACACCAAGCCTCATCAACGCTCGTTCAAAAATCTCTGGATCAGGCTTTCTCAGGTCTTCACATTCAGAAATGAGAATCGTATCAAATAACTGTTCAATTCCCAGCCCCCTGATATTGTCCATCTGGAACTGACAGCGCCCGTTAGAGATGATACCGAGTTTCATCTCTCTGTTCTTCAAGCTCTTTAATGTTGTGTGAAGGTTGTCAAATCCAATACAATGATGCTGAAAATGGTTCAGATAATCCTGAAGCAGATGGTTCACACTTAAGTCTTTTATATCAAACTCGCTAATCAGCTCACTATACACTTTGTCCTTCCAGACGTACCCTTTAGCATCAAGTTCAATAAACCTCTTCATATATGTATCTCTTGAAATGTGGTGAAGCGCTTCAGGAAAACGATTATATTGGTCTTTAATTAACTGAATTAACGACGCATCCCGATCGAGTAGTGTTCCGTCCAGGTCAAATAATACCGCTTTAATCATATGGACTTTGCCCCTTTTTAAGATTTACTTTTCACTAAATATCTCTTCAAGCTGATACCAGTGAGTCGCAACCCACCTATTTTCATCATTAAACCTTGTTAGAACAGCTGACCTTCCGGGTTTTGGCACACTCAACCACTCCGCTTCCCTCCACCAGTTCAGCTTTAATGCACGGACCACCCTCTCTATTGTTAAGGGCTGATACTTACGAAATCCATTCACAAAAGCGATTGCAGATTTTACATTTAATTTTTGATTACTTACACACCCTGACAAGATAGGTCTGGCAATATCAAAATCTCTGTAAACGATGTTCAACCTGTCAAAGTCCAGGATAGCGGAAACTTCATCCCCCTCAAAAAGGATATTATCGACAAATAAATCCCAGTGACTCCATCCAACTTCACACGCTGAAAATTGTTCTGTGTCATTTTGATCCAGAACAAGGAATTGGTCTTTTAAGTAAGAGAGTGTTTTTTCGCAACCCACGCTTTCAGCTTCCTGCCAACGTTCATTCCAATCTTCAATCATGTCTTCCTTAGAACGAATATCCCAGTGAAGAACCTCTGAATCTGGTAGAAGCGTATCCAGTGCGGTATGCATCTCACCGACCGCCTTTCCAAGGTTGTACATCTGGACCTCATTTAATGTGCCCGGAGCCCGGTTCTTCCCCGGACATTTCTCCGTGACCATGAAGTTTTCCCCATTAGATGAATGGATCATATATTGACCTTTAAAAGAATATGGTCTTGGTACTGGAAGGTTTAATTCCCAAAGCCTAGCCTGTGTGCGAAGTGAAGCTTCTAAACCGGGTATTAAATGCTCGGGATAACGGCCTTTATGGTATTGCTTTACAAAAAGACTTTCACCAGAAGTATGAATCTCCCACTTCAGATTTCTGTATCCGAGTTTAATCTGCTGGTGATCAACTACCTTAAGTTCAAAGTATTTCTCTATTGAATGGAAGATGTCATCTCTTATACTGTTCATCACATTCATGACCTTGAACCCCATAACTGATTGTGACACAATCCTTTTAAAAAACCTTTGATTTCCATAAGCATCCTCACTATCCCTCTATATAAAAACTGATCAGGGCACCTTCCCCTCAAAAACCACAAACACCCCGCCGCCATACCGCTTCACCTTCTCCACCCTAAAACCAGCCTGTTCAAACAGCTGAATCGTCGGTCGGTTCAGGTGGCAGCCGTCGCATACTGCTTTCCAGACAGGCGTAAGGAGTTCCTGCACTTTGGCTGCAGCTTGATGATCGACTTTTACGTGTTCAAAAAAGTGAAAGGTCGCACCGGTCTTACTCACTCTTTTTATTTCCCCCAGAGCTTTAACAGGATCTGGTATTGTACAGAAGACAAGCGTGCCGGTGATGGCATCAAAGGACTGGTCCGGAAATGGCAGCTGTTCTGCTTTTGCCTGATAGGTCTGAATCGGAACTGTGGCATATTTTATTTTTCCGGAAGCTTTTTCAATCATCTCCGGGTTCGGCTCAATTGCTTCTACATAGGTTGCATTCTGATAGAAAGGGAAGTTCGCGCCTGTACCAGAGCCGATTTCAAGCACGTTTCCTCTCACGTGACTCATTAAGCTTCTCCTGACCCTTTGAAACCCTGCTTTTTCAAAAGGTATCATCGTAAGATCATACATTGAAGAAAATAACCTTCCCATATCGTTCACCCTCTTCGTTACTTTAAATTTTCTAGTACTATTATTTCACGATTTAGCAGGATTCTCCAATCAAAGGAGAGAATCATTAACGTGACCTTTATTAAAAAGGATTAATATAAAGCGAGGTTATTCCATGAAACAATCCACTGAACACAACGCAATACTGTTTGAACAGGCCAGAGCTGACAGCAAAACTTTCAGAACTGCCTATCCCCTTTCAAAAGAGCTGCGTAATCAATTCTTCACCCATGTTTTTAAACAATTGAACCAGTACGTTACAAAGAAATCAGTCGCTGGTATGTACCCCGATTTTCTGAAGTTTGCCAGAACCTGTGAAGCACGCCCTGAAAAAGAAGATGACGCAGCACAGTTATTTTACTGGTGGCGCCTGCTGAATGATGCGAGTAAAAACCCCTCATCCAATATCTTCACTGAATTCCACTTTAACCATTTCGTCTTCTTTAAAAGCCACCCTCTATTTCTTTCATGGCTTCATTTAGCACAAAACGTTGTCCCGGGATTTTATTATGTAGCAGAAGATCTTAATCCATATGGCTGTTACCTCGTGAATCTAAAAAATAGAAAAGCAGTTAGAATGATGCTCCCCGATACGAATCATCCACTCCCACGAGTCGGATCTGTTATCTCAGCTGTTCTGCTCCCTTTTTCTAATCAGCTTAACCTCCCTGTTGCGATGTATGAATTTGATGCAGGTGCAACAGAAGACATCGTCCCTACACTCAAGCATCTCCATCTCGAATGCGACAAAGAGCGTGATCCTTTTCAAGTCTGGCTGAAAAATTATATGTCCTTGCTGCTGGTTGAAAAGTATTCTCTATCCGGCGAAGAGCCGTGGGACCACGAATAAAATAATTGCATTAATATATCTGTCTTTTTTGTTAAAATTAAGATTCTAACTCACTTCATCGCGTTAAACCAACATAGCAATTCGACTTATGAATCATACAAAATCTAGCACTCCTATGAAACTTATTCACTTTTATTCGAATTCCGAAATAATAATTATCAGAATCTATTGATTTTTATACATTATTCCCTCTATAATTTCAATAATCTAAATTTTCGTAGATCTAAAGATATTTATAGGGGGTTATTGTTTTGAAAAGAAATATACTTGGGGTTTCTGCTTTATCTACATTTTTACTGCTTACTGCCTGCGCTGGCGGGAGTGATGAAAGCACTTCTTCAGAAGGGTCATCTGAAGGTGTAAGTGCTGACGAAATCATCCTTGCTACTATGTCTGATGCTGTTTCAATGGACGTTCATATGACAAATGATATTCCTTCTGCGAATATGCAGGTTCAGGTATATGAAAAACTTTTTACGCTTGATGAAAACAGTGAAATTCAACCGCAGCTGGCTGAAGATTGGGAAGCGGTGGATGACGTGACTTGGGAGTTCAAATTGCGTGAAGGAATCACATTTCACGACGGGGAACCATTTAACGCTGAAGCTGTAAAAGCGAACTTTGACCGCATTCTCGATGAAGACATTGCATCACCGCGAGCTGTTCAGTTTGAAATGGTTGATAACGTTGCAGTCGTGGATGAATATACAGTCCGCTTCAATTTGGAGTATCCATTCGCACCGCTCCTTGCCAATCTGACAAATATGGGCGGATCCATTATCAGTCCTGCAGCCATCGCAGCTGACTATGAGGAAATTGAAAATGGCGGTGAACCAGGAGCATACATCAATGAAAATCCGATCGGTACGGGATTCCTTAAGTTTGAAAGCTGGTCACCTGGCGAGGAAATGACGCTTGTGAAAAATGAAGATTACTGGGACGGAGAAGTCGCTTATGATTCATTTGTATTCCAGATCGTACCTGAAGGCGGAACACGCGTTGCCAACCTTGAAACAGGATACGCACACATTATTGATCCGCTCGCTCCAAACGAAGCGGCACGCGTTGAGCAGATGGAAGGCGCCTCACTCGCAACACAGGATAGCGTCGGGTTAAACTATATCGGCTTTAACACTGAAAAAGAACCTTTTGATGATCCAAAAGTAAGACAGGCCGTATCAATGGCGATTAATAAAGAAGAAATCATTAACGGCATTTATGATGGATACGGTGAAGTGGCAACCGGTCCCCTTGCTCCTGTGATTCCAAATGCAGCTGATCTTCCTGGACTCGAATACAACGTTGAGGAAGCACAGGCACTGCTTGCAGAAGCAGGTTATGAAGATGGTTTTGACACAACAATCTGGACTAACGATAACCCGCAGCGTATGGATATTGCGGTCGCTACTCAGGATGCACTGAGTGAAATTGGTGTAAATGTTGAAGTAGAAGTGCTTGAATGGGGTGCTTACCTTGAACAGACCGGAGAAGGCTTGCATGATATGTTCATTCTAGGCTGGTCAAATCAAAATGCCAATGCAGATACAGGCTTGTATCCTCTGTTCCACTCTTCACAGATCGGAGCTGCCGGCAACCGCTTTATGATTCAGGATGAACAGCTGGACGGCTACCTGGATGACGCGCGCCAGACAACGGATGAGGCAGAACAGGAACAGCTGTATGCAGATGCGCAGGAGCGCCTCATTGAACTGTCCCCTGCCATTTACCTGCAGCACCAGACTTATCTTGCAGGTCATCTGGATGAAGTGGAAGGGTTCTGGATGAATGCGAGCGGATTGTATCAGCTGAAAGATGTAGAAATTACTGAGTAATGTAGTTTAAAGGAAGCCCGGAGCTTGATTGTTCCGGGCTTTTTAGTGTTTTAAAGTATGCTTCTACGGCGATGGCAAAAGTGTTCAATTAACCTGAGAGGTGAACCAAATAACGTGAGCGCTGATACGAAAAACGCCTGCTCTGATCCAATTACATACTCCATTTCCCCTTGGCGATTCAATCAATAAAAGAGATGAATCAATTACACAGAGCGGTGTCACATATATCCCGACCGGTGAACCAATTACCTAATCGAGCAGTCGCCCACCAGACCCCTGCATTTAAAATTTCACACTAAACCCATTAAACTCATGAACCCCCGTCCCAAATTTCGCCAAATCATGCTCCCGCAAAAATATTGCCGCATTCTTCGCTTCGAGCAGGATTTCCGGATCCAGCCCTACAGAATTATGCGAGCCAAACACCTTTTTTACCCCTTTCAGCGCAGCAATCTTTTCCCATGATTCTAACAGCGCTTCTGGATCGGTTGATGGATAAAAAGCATAAACAGGCGTTTCATCATACAAAATATCACCTGTGAATAAATAGCCGTTTGTTTCATCAAAGATTGAAATATGTCCTGGTGAATGCCCGGGCGTATGAATGATGTGCAGCTTTCTGTTCCCCAGATCCATCACATCCCCGTCTTCAAGCAGACCAGTCGGCTCACCAGTAAACGGCTCATACGTTTCAGGATCAAAGGATGGCGGAACGGGTTTAGTAATATCCTTCCTGATTCCCTTTCTTACCTGCTCGATCGAGAGCCCTTCAATCCCTTTCACCAGCCATCTCTGATCCGCCTTATGAACATATATATGTTCAAACGCACTATGACAACCGATATGATCAGTATGTACATGCGTCGTCACTACATAAATTGGTAAGCCGGTGAGCTGATCTGTGATTCTTTTAATATCATCAATGCCAAGTCCGGTATCAATTAAAACGGCCTTTTTTTCACCAATCAGTAAGAAAGAATGTACCTTTTCCCAGTGACCGTATTCGCTGATTGCATAAGTGTCAGCGTCAATTCTCTGGACTGTAAACCAATCGTCTGTGAGCATAGGGGAACCCTCCATTATCACTTGAGTATTTAAAACTCCGCTTATTTTTCTGCCACCACGCAAAACGCCCTGTAAGAAATATCAAATTGATTTTTTCCTGTTTTTTCGATTACTTTCTTAAGCTCATTATTAAATTCTTTCACTTTTTTTATACTTAAAGACCCGCCAATTTCAGGACTCGCCTCCACTCTTCCAATCCAGCTGTCAATTGTATAGCTGATATTTACATCAAATGAGAAAGTTTCAACATTTGAAAAACCACTGTCATAGAAATCCTGTACCCATTCAGGAAACATATTTGTTTCATGCTTTTGATTCACATGACCATGGACTTTGCTGATCATTCTGCTTGTCAGACCAGAAACTTCACTCCTGTCAGGGAGCCAATCGTAATGAACAACCGCCAACTTCCCTCCACCTGAAAGTACGCGCAAGATTTCTGCAGCAGCTTTCTTTTTATCAAACCAATGCCAGCAAAACACTGCTGTGATCGCCTCGTAAGCAGAGTTATCGAAAGGAAGCTGTTCTACATTTTCGACCATATAGTTGATTGGCAACTGATCCGTTTTATTAATGAACTCAGCCTGACGGATCATTTCCTCAGACAGGTCCACCCCGGTCACCCGACATCCATTCCGCGCAAGATCTCTGGCAAATAATCCATTAGCAGTCCCAACATCAAGCACGTGCTGTCCTTTTGTACCTATTTGATATTGTACTAACCTTCTCAGCAATTCAGGAGGATAGCCGTGACGATAATTCAGATAGGCTTCTTCTATTCCAGTAAGATTCACTATCGTTTACCTCCCTTCTCATCCGACAAAATCATATACTGCACTCAAACACCCGGAAAGAATCACTTCCATCCTTCACATAATGAATGGTCACATGTTGAAAACCGTTTTGAATCAGTATATGTTTGAAGATATTCTCTGAATATAGCAGTACCGGGAAGTTCATTCTTTCTTCCTGAACAACATCTTTCCCTTTGATCAGATGATATTTCAATTGTGTTGTAAGCGTTTTTGTCGTTGAATCATTCTCCACTTTTCTGAACTCTACGATTTCTTCATCACCAAATTTCTTACGGTTTGTCTCAACCCACTGATCATGCTCTTCAATTTCAATATCATCAGTTACGATCGTTAAAAGCAGCCTGCCATCCGGTTTCAGTGCGCGTTTTAAATTCATTAGGCTTGGTTTAATCAACTCTTCAGGCAGCAGAGAAAATGACCCAACCGGAATAAAAATCAGGTCATATGGCTTGTCTGCTGTAAATGCCTCAATCCGGTCCGCCCAGACATTCGCGGTCAGACCAACCCTTTCAGCCTTCTTCCTGCAGACAGTAAGCATTTCCTCAGATAAGTCAAAGCCCTCAATATTTACCCCATGCTGTTGAAAAGGAATTAGCATTCTTCCATTTCCGCACATAGGCTCAAGAACCCTGGTTTCCTTATCCGCTGCATATGCCAGATAAAACTCAAGCTCTTTTCCATCAGCTGCAGATTTCGTCACTTCATACATTTTTGTGCATAGTTCACCGTAATAAGAATACATAGAGCCTCCACAATCAATTATTTTTTACTTGCTTTGATGATAAAAGTGGCTGGTGTTAAACTCGCTTTTTGTGCGGAATACCACTTCTGATCATCATCAGGCAGTATATCCGGTAACACAGCCTCCTCTACAACTCTATCAATTACAAATCCGCACGCTATTAACGTATTCAAATATGTACTCAATTTTCTATGCGGGATAACCGCTTTGCTGTGCCAGGCTTCATTCAGCTCCGGTCCTTCTATGTGATACGATTTACTCATAATAAAGTTCCCGTTCTCATAAACCAGTCGATCATGCATCGGATGCTCCCAGCTGAAAATAAAGGTGCCACCAGGTTTTAAATACCCGTTAACATGCTGCAGCGTACGCTTCAAATCAGTCGTCCACCCCAGTGCATAAATAGAATAGACCATATCAAAATAGTGCTCAGGGATACCTGGATTTTCTTCCATTGGGGATTCAAATAATTTTACTGATGCAGTCTGGTCCTGTAGAACTTCTGTTGCAGTTTTAATTTGCAGCGCTGTCAGATCCAGCCCCCACAGCTCCATTGCTCCTTCATCTCCCATGTATTTCAATGAGTGTCCGCTGCCGCATCCTATATCGAGTACACGCTTATCTTTGATTTCTTCAAATAAGCTGAGTTCTGTTTCAGCAGGTGCCAGTGGACCGTACTCCGGAAGAGCAGCGCGACCATAAAATCTGGATGCTTCGCGCTCCCAGCTCTCTTTATTAAGTGCTAATGCTTCTGATGGCTTCATTTTTGTATCCCCTTTTATATGTGATATTTATTTTATTCTTCATATAGAAAAGAGATTCCTTTGAGTAATATGACACTTTAAGCAAAGCACCTCAGTTGTACAAGGATAAACAATCATTCCCTCTTCCTTAAAGGTACATACCTCTGTTATAATATCTGATGGAGAGTTTTGAACAACTCTGCGCCATCAGGTTATTCCTGCAAAATAATATGATAGGTGGAAGAAAAATGGATTACAGAATACTACTTTATTATCACTATACAAAAATCGAAGACCCTGAAGCAGTTGCTGCAGAGCACCTCGATTTCTGTAAGGATCTTGGTCTGAAGGGCCGCATCCTGGTTGCCCATGAAGGTATCAATGGAACTTGCTCAGGTACAATTGAGCAGACAGATGCTTATATGGAAGCAATGAAGAATGATCCTTTATTCGAAGGCATTGTATTTAAAATTGATGAGTCGGAAGGTCACGCATTTAAAAAGATGCACGTACGCCCTCGTCCGGAGCTTGTGAATTTAAGCCTTGAGGATGATATTAATCCGAATGAATTAACAGGCCGTTATTTGTCACCAAAGGAATTTTATGAAGAAATGCAGCGTGAGGACACAATTGTTCTTGATGCGCGTAACACATATGAGTACGATGTCGGTCACTTCCGCGGCGCAATCCGTCCGGACGTTGAGACATTCCGTGACCTGCCAAACTGGGTCAGAGAAAATCGTCACATGCTTGAAGGTAAGCGCGTGCTGACGTATTGCACAGGCGGAATCCGCTGTGAAAAATTCTCAGGCTGGTTAGTAAAAGAAGGTTTTGAAGATGCTGCACAGCTTCACGGCGGTATCGCAACGTACGGTAAAGACCCTGAAGTAAAAGGTCAGCTGTGGGATGGTCAAATGTATGTATTTGACGAGCGCCTGACTGTACCGATCAACCAGGTTGAACACGTAGTTGTCGGTCGTGATCACTTCGATGGTACGCCTTGTGAGCGCTATGTTAACTGCTCTAATCCTGATTGCAATAAGCAGATTCTTGCTCATGAAGAGAACGAAGAGAAATATCTTGGCGGCTGCTCAATCGAGTGCGCGAAGAACGTTCGCAACCGTTACAGCATCCGTATGGGCCTGACTGGTGAAGAAGTTGAAAAGCGTCTTGCAGTACTTGAAGAAGAGTTAACTGCGAAGCAATAAGAGCATGTAATAGCTGCTGAAGGCATTTTCCCTCAGCAGCTTTTTTTATTGATCATTCCTGAATCTCACACTATACTCTTTAAGAATTGACCTCACCCATAAAACAGTAAGCACCACGAAAAATGCTGTAAAAATAAACGCTGCCAAAAACCCAATCTCATCAAAAAACTGACCAAATAAATTTGAAACAGAAACGCCTATCCACCCCAGGATCGCCGGGATAACAAATAAACCAATGAATACCGGAACCGCAACGTACAATATCAGCCACAATATTTTGTTCATCTCATCCTCCCTTATATTAATCTCGTGATTATTATCTGAATTTACTATACAATTATACTGCAAACATTCTATTAATAGAAATAATTTCCTTTTAAAGTTTTTAAGTGTTTTAGCTTTTACTTTTGTCAGTAATTTATTATAATTATAATCTGAGAATGGTTATAACATTATTCTCAGTTTAATAATGTTAAATTACAGTTATTTACTACTTATTGTTTAAAAAGAAAGGGGAATAAATTCATGGATAACAATGATATGAACCACAGCAAAGCAGGTGCTGAACAGTGCCCGTTCACTGGTCAGAAATCAAGTGAGGAAAGTGCAATCACGATTGCAAAAGTTGGTACCACGAACAAAGACTGGTGGCCAAATCAACTAAACGTAAATATTCTTCATCAGCATGATAAGAAGACAAACCCGCTAGGTGAAGACTTCAATTATACAGAAGAATTCAAAAAGCTGGATTATGATGCGCTGAAAAAAGACCTTCATGATTTGATGACAAACAGCCAGGACTGGTGGCCGGCTGACTACGGACATTACGGTCCACTATTCATCCGTATGTCATGGCACGCAGCTGGTACGTACCGTACTGGTGACGGTCGCGGAGGAAGCTCAACTGGACAGCAGCGTTTCGCACCATTGAACAGCTGGCCGGATAACGCAAACCTTGATAAAGCACGCCGCCTTCTATGGCCAATCAAGCAGAAATATGGTAACAAAATTTCGTGGGCTGACTTACTTGTGTTAACAGGTAACGTAGCACTTGAATCTATGGGTCTGAAAACGTTCGGCTTCGCAGGTGGACGTGCAGACGTATGGCACCCTGAGGAAGATACGTATTGGGGTCATGAAAAGGAATGGTTAGAAGACAACCGTTACTCTGGCGACCGCGAGCTTGAAAACCCGCTTGCTGCCGTTCAAATGGGTCTAATCTACGTTAACCCTGAAGGTCCTAACGGTAACCCGGATCCGCTTGCAAGTGCACGCGATATCCGTGAAACATTCGGCCGTATGGGTATGAATGATGAAGAAACTGTTGCACTGATTGCCGGTGGACACACATTCGGTAAAGCACACGGTGCCGGAGATCCTGAAAAAGTCGGTCCTGCACCGGAAGCTGCTGATGTTGAGGAGCAGGGACTTGGCTGGATCAGTTCACATGGCAGTGGTAAAGGCCGCGATACAATCACAAGTGGTGTAGATGGCGCATGGACTTCAAACCCTACTAAGTGGGACAATGGTTTCTTTGACCTGCTGTTCGGATATGAATGGGAACTGACAAAGAGCCGTTCAGGTGCTAATCAGTGGAGACCAGTAAACCCTAAAGATGAAGATCTTGCACCAGATGCCGAGGACGCTTCAATTAAAGTTGAAACATTTATGACAACAGCTGATATGGCGCTGCGTGTGGATCCTGATTATGAAAAGATCTCACGCCGCTATCACCAGAATCCGGACGAGTTCGCTGATGCATTTGCACGTGCATGGTTCAAGCTTCTTCACCGTGATATGGGACCAAAAGAGCGCTACCTTGGACCTGAAGTACCACAGGAAGAGCTGATCTGGCAGGATCCAGTACCGAAAGTGGACTATGAACTTTCTGACAGTGAAGTTGCTGACCTGAAAGCGAAAATCCTTGATTCAGGTATTACTGTAAGCGAGCTTGTGAAAACTGCATGGGCTTCAGCAAGCACGTATCGCGGATCTGACTTCCGTGGCGGTGCAAACGGAGCGCGTATCCGTCTTGAGCCACAGAAGAACTGGGAAGTGAACGAGCCTGAGCAGCTTCAAAAAGTACTATCAGTATACGAAGGCATCCAGAGCGGACTTGATAAAAAAGTCAGCCTTGCTGACCTGATCG
Source organism: Jeotgalibacillus malaysiensis (assembly GCF_044789845.1). Classification (NCBI taxonomy): domain Bacteria; kingdom Bacillati; phylum Bacillota; class Bacilli; order Caryophanales; family Caryophanaceae; genus Jeotgalibacillus; species Jeotgalibacillus malaysiensis. The sequence goes on along the minus strand of NZ_CP085252.1, from coordinate 365,910 downwards.
TACTTGGTGGTACTGCAGCAGTAGAAAAAGCAGCTAAAGATGCAGGCGTACACGTTAACGTACTGTTCTCACCAGGACGCGGCGACGCAACGGCTGAACAGACTGACGCTGAAAGCTTTGACGTACTGGAGCCGGAATCAGATGGCTTCCGTAACTATCAGAAGAAGGAATACACGCTAAGCCCTGAAGAAATGCTTGTAGACAAAGCACAGCTTCTTGGCCTGACTGGTCCTGAACTGACTGCATTAATCGGTGGACTGCGCGTCCTTGGCGCTAACCACGGTGATACAAACCATGGCGTATTCACTGACCGCAAAGGCGTTCTGACAAGCGACTTCTTCGTGAACCTGCTTGATATGAACATTAAGTGGACAGAAGTTGGCTTCAATCTTTATGAAGGCCGCAACCGTCAAACTGGTGAAGTAGTACGCACAGCTACCCGCTTCGACCTTGTATTCGGTTCAAACTCAATCCTTCGCGCCTATGCAGAAGTGTATGCACAAGAGGACAACAAAGAGAAATTCGTACGTGACTTCGCTGCAGCTTGGGTGAAAGTGATGAACGCTGACCGTTTTGACTTGAAATAAGTTTTAGTTGTGATCCGGAGAGCGCTTTGTGCGCTTTCCGGTTTTTTTGGTTTAGCGACTTAGGTAAATGTACCCGAAGTGTTGAAGGTGGCAGGTTTAGCGTCGAACACTTACAATCAAAACTCGATGCGGGGATATTTCCCGTCGAAGACACGTTATTTCCCACCGAACATCACCCCACGAACGTCGAACCTGCTCACCATCTGATCAAACCGCCGCCCTTCCTCCCCCCACCCCAAACCTGTTATACTATATAAACGAATCTTGAATAGGAAGTGACACTATGCGTTTAAATAAATTTATCAGTGACTCTGGCAAAGCATCACGCCGCGGCGCTGACCGCCTGATCGAAGAAGGCAAAGTAAAGGTGAACGGCAAGAAAGCCAAAATCGGTATGCAGATCGAGCCTGGTGATGAAGTTCTTGTAAATGGACAAACAATCCGCCTTGCAAAAAACAACGTCTATATTGCCCTTAACAAGCCGGTTGGAATCACATGCACATCTGAAAAAGGTGTAAAAGGAAACATCATTGACCTTGTTAACCACCCGCTCCGTATCTCTCATGTCGGCCGCCTCGACAAAGAGTCTGAAGGATTGATTCTCCTTACAAATGATGGGGACATTATCAATGAGATCCTTCGTCCTGAGAATAAACACGAGAAAGAATATATCGTATCAGTCGATAAACCGATTACGCCTGACTTCATTAAGCAAATGTCTGAAGGCGTCAAGATTCTAGGTACAAAAACGAAGCCTGCGAAAATCGTTGAGCTTTCCAAGTTCGACTTTCAGATCACATTAACGCAGGGCATGAACCGACAGATCCGCCGCATGTGTGAAGCGCTCGGCTATGAAGTCTACCGCCTGCAGCGTACGCGGATTATGAATATCCAGCTGAATAACCTGCCTGTGGGTCAGTGGCGTGACCTGACGAAGAAAGAACGTACGCAGTTGTTTAAAGAACTGGATTATGAACCGAAAGAATGGTAGAAAAAAGCATCAGGATTGCATTCTGTGTTAACAGAAAAAGCAATCCTGATGCTTTTTCAAACCAAACAATACCTCTTTATAACTCCTCTACATATCAACTTCTCCATCTAAATGCTAAAATTAAGTCACTACTTAAACGAGGTGAGCACATGTTTTCAGGTGAAGTCCAGGAACGATTTATACTCTTTTCAACAGAACACATCATCATGCTCGCCCTCTTCATTCTCATTACCATCACCGGATTGAGATTATTTCTACGGAGTGATTTCGTGAAACACACCAACCGCTGGACGCTTCTCTTTGCCGGCATATTTTTCATCTCTGAGCTCAGCTATCAGATCTGGGCGCTGTCAGTCGGCATCTGGAAGGCTGCTAATTATCTGCCGCTCCAGCTTTGTTCATTCAGCACTTTTTTCGGCTTATTCCTATTATTTAAACCAAACAGACCAATCTTTTATTTCTATTTTTATATTGCAATCTTTCCGCCTATTTTCGCTCTCTTAACACCTGATCTGGCATATGCATTCCCGCACTATTTTTACTGGAAGTTCTTTATTCAGCATATGGCGATTCCGCTGTCAGCTGTTTTTCTGCTGAGGCGTGACCATTATACTCTTCCGAAAAGCTCAATTCTGTACGCACTTGCACTGCTTAATCTATGTGCGCTCGGCATCTGGTGGGCGAACACAATGACAGGCGGTAATTATTTCTTTTTGAATGGCCCCCCTGCTTCTGACACTGCCCTGTCTATTTTCGGTGATGGCATCATCTATATCGTTGGGCTCGAAATTACTGCACTGATCGTCTTTATCATCACCTGGTGGCTTGGAAATAAGATGGTCCATCCAAAAGCAACTTAGCGTATTCAAAATTGAACTCCTCTTCCTCAATTATTAAGCTTTTAATTAAAGGAGTTGGACGAGATGGCACGTGAAGAAATCATCGTAATCGGTGGCGGTATCGGCGGACTGACTGCCGGCGCGCTGCTCGCACAGGCGGGTAAAAGTGTCACAATCTTAGAAGCATCAAGGGAATGGGGTGGCTGTGCAGGGAAATTTCAGCGCCATAAGTTTTTGTATGCATCCGGCGCAACACTTGGGATGGGTCTTGAAAAGGGTGGCATTCATGACAGAGTGTTCCGTCATCTCGGCATTAAAGCAGATGCAATCAGACTGGAAGATGTAATGAAAATTAAGCGCGGTGAACGCACGCTGACGTTTTATGCTGACCGAAATAAACATGTCCAGGCGATGCGGAAGGCTTTCCCTTCCTACACAAATGAGATTGCTGCTTTTTATAACGAAGTATATCAAAAGGCTGCTAAAATCCGTTTGTTAATGAAGAAGCTTCCGATTTTGCCGATTAAGACAGGTAGAGAAGCGTTTGAATTGTTAACCTCACTTAAGCCAACTCACGTGACACTGACACCCGACTTTTTCAAGACAGTCCGATCATTGCTTAAAAAGCACCGGCTGCTTGAATGTAAGGATTTTATCCATTTCCTTGATGGTCAGCTGATCGACAGTATGCAAACAACGACTAAAGACTGTGCCTTGCTGATGGGCGTGCTCGCGCTCGATATTTATCATGAAGGTGCTTATTATGTACAAGGAGGTCTTTATCAGTTCGCTTATCAGCTTGCAGATGCGGCAAAACGCAACGGAGCAGAAGCAATCCTTGGCAGACGTGTGACTGAGGTCAGAAAAGCCGGGGACCGTTATGAAGTCGTGGATCATCGTGGCAGCATCAGGACTGCAGACCACGTGATTTGTAACGCCCCGATTCAGGCACTGCCTAAGATTATGAACCAGAATTTATATGAGCAGCTTTCTCCCGGTTTGAGAAATCGGTCAAAACAGGATACCTGGGGGACAATGACGCTATATATTTCGCTTGATGAGACGCACCTGCCGGATGATTTTCCATTGTTCCAGCAGCTAATGAGTCCTGAAGGCAACAGTCATGATGAAGGAAATCATCTATTCCTTTCTGTCTCAGATCAAAATGATCGTAAGCGCGCACCTGAAGGCTTCCGCACGCTCACAGTCAGCACTCACATTAACCTTGCAAGCTGGAAGACGAAATCACAATATGATTTAAATAAAACACTTTTCACTGAAAAGATGCTGCAGACGATCCGTTATTATTATCCAGCCATTGATGAAGCCATGATTGATGTCTATCCTGGAGCGCCAAGAGCCTGGGAACGCTATCCTCATCGTCCGGGAGGCGTCGTTGGGGGCTTTGCACAGACAAGAACGCACTCATTGTTTCTCAGCCTCTCCCACCGTACCTCTCTTAAAAACTTCTGGTTATGTGGGGACTCAATTTTTCCTGGTGGAGGAACAATAGGTGTTTCAGTCAGCGGGTACCATTGCTTTCACTCCATCACACGGCGCAGGTTAATCCAGTAACTGTGCCCTGTTGCGTTTCTTACCTTTCATTCTGGGGAATGCATAGTGTAAAACTTAAAGGAAGTGTCACAATATGCTGGAAACCCTCAAACTGATCCCCGCCAGGACTTACATATTAATCGTTACAGCACTCGTTATCATTGGCGCAGGATTTTACATTTTCACTGAGCTCGGAGAAGACGTTTTGGAAAATGAAATATTCGCAATTGACCAGCAGGCTGCTGAATTTGCAGACAGTATTGCTACCCCTGGTGTGACCGCCTTTTTCGCCTTGATCACTGAGCTCGGATCAGTCTGGGCACTGACTGTCGGCTCCATCATCATGGTTGGGGTCCTCTGGTATTTTTATAACCGGAAAAAATGGAGAATTATTTATTTTGTGATTGCCATGGGCGGTATTTCAATTTTGATTACGGGGCTTAAAGCGCTGTTTGGAAGAGATCGTCCGAATTTGATCGAGCAATATGACGGTACCGGATACAGCTTCCCAAGCGGCCACTCAACCGGACCAATTGTTTTTTACGGTTTTATTATGTACCTGATCATCAGAAGCCGGATGAATAAGCTTGGAAAATGGATCATTAATATCGCCCTTGGCATCCTCATTCTGCTGATTGCATTCAGCCGTCTTCCGCTTGGCGTTCACTATTTCACTGATGTCATTGGTGGTTTATCACTTGGATTGACATGGCTTGTGACCTGTATTGCCATTTTGGAGATTACGCTGTGGCGATCCGGATTGAAAAAGAAAAAAGAATTGTGAGCTTCACTGAGTATTTTTTGATTCATTTTCATACATCCATCAATCATATTTTTCATATAAAGCAGAGGCTGTGACACTTTTGTCCCAGCCTCTTGCTTTTAGCCGACCGATCCCGTCCTCATTACGATTGACGGGCCTTTACATCCCTTTTTAAAATGTACGTATTCTGGGACATTTCAGTCTGACCATTCACTTGGGAATGCGATCGCTTCGGTCTTGTCCAGTTGTGGTGAAAAAGTTGAGAATGCTGATCCAACCGATCTTTATAACTCATTGTTTATCACCTCTAGGGCAGGATTTAAGCTTAATATCCCCGAAGGAATATCAACAATAGATTTTGTAAAAATGATTAATATTATGAGTAGGTATTTATGGTAAAATTTCTGAGGAGGAGTAAAAATGGCGTGAAAAACAATACAACTTACCCCTTGCACAGTAGATATTAGTTAATCACGTTAAGTTAGTTGCCATTTAACAACAGTCACCTTAGTACCCCGTTCTTCTTCAGATACGATTTGAAATTCATCCATCATTCTTTTCAAGCCCGGAAGTCCTGCGCCAAGGCTCCCTGAGGTTGAGTATCCCTGTTTCAGAGCATTCGTAATATCACTGATCCCAGGACCCTCATCCGCAGCCACAATCCTGAGTCCTGTTTTGTTTATCTCTTTAATTGCTTCCATCTTAATTTCCCCGCTTCCGGCATAGCGATAGATGTTTCTCGCAAGCTCGGATACAGCTGTGAGTATTCTTGCCTGATTGGTAGCACTGAAATTTAGTGATTTGGCGATTTCTCTGCTGTTTTGGCGGGCTAAAATGATATCATCTTCCTTATGGATATGAATCACTTCCGACTTTTGCATTTATTATTTTTCCCCCTGCTCATTCATGCTTAGTTGCCTTTTTAGATCATCACTCCTTAAAATAAAATAAAAAAAGCCAAAAACAGGGAACCTCTCCCTATTCTTGGCTTACGTCCGATTCTGTCGCCCGGCTCATTGCTGCCTTTTACTATGCGGTTTTAATATAAACGTAATTATTCCTTTATCGAGATCAAAATTCCAGGTAGCGAAAGTATTTTCTATTTCTGCTTCCAGATATTTCTCGAGTTTCTGTTTGTGTTCTTCAAGATATCTTTTTTCCAAATCCCGTTTCGCCAGTGTAAGCGTTTCCTGAAAACCTAATTTAATCATTTCCTTCTCAATTGCGATAAAAATATCGTGACGGGTAACAATTAAAGTCCTCGGGTTCAGAAGATGTGAATAAATTTCCCCTGGAGCTTTTTGAGCTTCCTCACTTACCTTGATGATTTCATTATGTACTTTGTCCTGATTTTCATAAGATTGATTATAAGGGTCTAATTGAGAATCTACACCAATAAACATCCCGGATTGACTATCAAGATTCCAGTCATAATAAAACTCATTGATCTGGAGATCTGTATACATTTTGACATATGCTTTAATTTCCTCAATCAAAGCAGGCATCAGCATGTCTCTAATCTTTTCTACCGATTTGTTTTGTTTATTATCAAGTAATTTGTTTTCCATTGGAGAAAGGAAGTCCTTTAAATAAATCGTAATGTATGGAGGAGCTAAGGTTGCAAAAACCGCGCCAGGTCCTTTTCCAAAGTGATCTCTTAATAACTTTCCAACAAATGAACCTAAATCTTTTTCGAATTTTTTAATATTCATTCCAGCCATCCTTCTTAAAACTCAGGCTTCATGTCCTGAATCCATTAACAGGGTATTAGTATCGTTAGTGCTAGTCCCTTTATTATAGCTGAAATACTTTCATTCACCTACACATTTATTTATGAGGTTTATATGGTACTTTAACTCCCAGCCTGTCTCAGCAATCACTTTTTTCGTTTACTGTAATACAGGGATATACTGAGCACACTTTTTTGGTTGAATTTTATTCTTCTATTGCACCTTCTGTACAAGTATCACCCTGCACGTACTTCAGTGACTTTTGTTTGAAGGTTCATCCTTTTCAATATAGAGTAGCACACATTCATTTTAAAAATGAATGATTAGGGTTGCGCAAGTAATAGCACCTGCAACCGTTAGAAGTGTGCCGTATAGTGCTCCAAATGCCCACTCTCCGGCAAATGATAAAACAGATGCCGGAAACAGAATGAATGGCCTGTAGATATAAAGAAAAACAGGCATACTGCTAACGATCATCCACCTGCGCACCCTGCCAGCAATTCAACCCATATAGCCAGTATTCACCGGGAGAGCGGCGGAGAAAACAGCGGGTTTTAATCCCCTATCCCCCAGCTACTGCAGCCTCTGTACAGGAACCGCCAGGCTTATAGTTCAGCTCTTCTGCCCGCTCCATATTTGACTGCTCGATATAGTTCGACGGTTTATCCTGTTCAAAGCATTCCGGCATAACAAAGGTACTGTCAGTATGATCGAGAATCACCTGCGGATTAGGTTTTTCAGTCACAATATTATAAGTAACAATTCCTGCTATCAACACAATGGCAACTACACTTATTACAATTAAGATTTTTTTCATAACGACTCCCTGCCTGACTTAATAAATATAACTATTCTTATTTTATCAGGACCCATCAGATATCTAAAGCAACTGCTTTTATCAGCTTAATTTCCCTGCGCTCTGCCCTGTAAATAGGATTTGATCTTTTTTCTGTACAGCAGCGGAATAATAAATATCACTGCAAAAATCGTTACCGCAATGATAAAGGTTTCCGCACTGTCTGACACTGTGCTGAACCCAAGAAATGTATACGCAAATGTACCCGGGACAATCCCGATGACGGTTGCGAGTGCAAACGGTAATAACCGGACCTTAGATGCACCGGCTGCATAACTGATCAGATCAAAGTTAAAGATCGGCACAAGTCTGAGGAGTAAGACAACCAGAAACCCATTGTGCTCAAGCTGGTGCTGCAGCCTCTCTCCCCTATGACCAAGCTTCTCCTCCACCCTTTTTGCTCCTGCTTTTTTCGCAAACATAAACGCAAGAACTGCACCCGCTGTTGCGCCGGTCATCGTGAGAAGCGTGCCATATAGAGGTCCAAAAGCTAAACCTCCGGCAAGGGAAAGAACGGAAGCCGGAAACAAAATAAACGGTCTGAATGTATAAAGCGCAATATATAAAATAGGCGCCAGCACTCCGACTGATAAAATCCAGTTACGAATTCTTTCAGGAGACAGGTCAAGCACTGTCTGGTTTAAAATGATTAACGCCGTAACTATGATAACGATTATAATGAACCCGCTCCACCTTTTCATTTCGATCACCTCATTCTAAACTGCGAAATTTAAGTTACACATTATCTATATCGTAACGTCTGTAATAAGTGACGTCATATTTCCGGTGCATTGAACGCTTAATCGATCAATGATGCAAAACCAGCCGCATCAGGGTATCTTCCTTTACTACGCACATGTATACTGGAATTAAAATGGTAGAGGTGATGACATGATTCAAAATAAGTGTACAAAGCTTCTTGGAATCCGGCACCCGATTGTACAGGCACCAATGGCTGGTGGTGTGACCACGACAGCTCTAGTGACTGCATCATCAAGAGCAGGTTGTCTCGGGATGGTTGGGGCTGGTTATTTGTCAGCAGAACAACTCCATGATCAGATTCTTGAAATTCAAAAAGAAACAAAACAGTTTGGTGTGAACATGTTTGTACCAAACCCTTTTACAATTAATGAAAGTGAAGTACAAGAAGCTCAAGAACGGCTTCAGCCTTTTAGCAATGCGCTTCACCTAGAACAGACTGACCCTTCTATCAAAAGCTATGAAGCGTTAAAACAAACGTTTGATCAGCAAATAGAAGTGATTATTTCAACACATGTTCCAGTCTGTTCTTTTACATTCGGGCTCCCTTCTGAAGATATTGTGAGACGCCTTAAAGAAAATGGTACAGTGTTAATCGGCACTGCAACGACTGTCAGTGAAGCAGTCGCGTGCGAGAAAGCCGGGATGGATCTGGTAACCGTTCAGGGAAGCGAAGCCGGAGGACACCGGGGGAATTTTCTTCATCATCAGGAGGAGAGCATGATTGGGCTGATGTCACTCATTCCACAGACGGCTGATACTGTAAAGATCCCTGTGATTGCTGCAGGCGGCATTATGGATGGCCGCGGAATAGCTGCCTCTCTGATGCTTGGTGCACAGGCTGTGCAGATGGGGACAGCGTTTCTTACAACGACAGAAAGTGGTGCAAATCCGTTACATAAAGAAAAGATCCTCTCAGGCGATGAGGATGAAGTAATCCTGACACGCGCCTTCTCCGGTAAATGGGCACGTGGACTGCAGAACTCATATACACTTGCGATGCAGCAGGAGCAATATCTGATGCCTGACTTTCCGATTACGAACAGCCTGACAAAACCGATTCGGCAGGCTGCCAGGCAGCAAAACAACAGTGAGTTCCTGTCATTGTGGTCAGGCCAGAGTCCGAGGCTTGCGAGGAGTGAATCTGTTGGAGTGCTGGTGGAACGGATCAGTAAAGAAGTCGATATACTATTAGGAAGTTCTCCTTCACAAGAAAGGAGCTGAGGGTTGTGGAGACGTTCGGAAGAGGATGCCTGTATCTGATCATTGGTGCAGCGGTTCTATTGGGGCTTGCATTCATTACGCAAAGCCATATACAAATTCCATTTTTTATTTTCATTCCACTCGTGGCACTGGCTTTTTATATAGCAAAAAAGAAAACGGACAAAAAACGTGAAGATGAGTGGTAGAAAGCACAAAAAGACGCCGGCAGCGCGTCTTTTTATTTTGCTTCGATTCGTTTTTTCGTTATGTAATGACTGAAAAAATAGACACCAACTGTGCATACAGCGGTGATGAGTACGACGCTAAGCGCATAAGTAAGATCTAGCTGCGCAAGACTTGTCGGCTTGGTTTCCCCTATTCCGGCCAGCTGGTAAGCAATGCCTTTATGATCGATTATAATAATAGAAACAATGATGCCGACAATCAGACCGGTGACCAGTTTTTCCACTTCGTTCACCCCAGACTTTATATTTCCATTATTTTACCATAAGGAGAAATTTATTTCCAATTTAAGTGTATGTTAGAAGGTTGTATTTATACAGATCATCTATTTTTCTTAAGTGCGAGTGATTTTTCCCCTTCACCGTTTAATTCAAAATACCAGCTCTGTGCTGATTTGAAATCTATTTGGTAAGGATTTTCAACAAGGATTCGGTTTCGGCCACTTTGGTCAGTAAGCGCAAAAACTTCAAAAGCTTTATTTTCAGCTATCATCAGATCATCCTTTAAAAGCTGAATGACCAGATCTTCACCCTTACTAACCTCCGTACCATTTGCATTCAATACTGTATGTGAAGAATTCGGCATGTTGATTTCCATTCCGTATAATTTTAAATCGGAGTTATTTTTGATGTGAATCGTGATGTTGTTACCTTCTCCCAGCCCATCAGTGCACCCGCAGCCTATGAGCAACAGTACAGCAAATAAAGTCAGCATCATCTTTTTCATCCTGCACCCCTTTTTCAATAACCTCATATTTTGAATGAAGAATAGAATCTCAAAATAGACGGGAACTTTTAACCTTAGTTGAGATTCAACAACTCAGCGATCATTTCTGAGCTGCCTGGCGTAAACAAATACATTGCCAATCCCACAAGAAGAACACCTGTTATACCAGTAATGATTACTTTTCTCTGTAATAAAGATTTTCCTTTATAACCCTGGTACACCGTACGAAAAATACAGAAAATACCGATGAACAAAATAATGAAATAATAATACCCCACAACCTCACCTCCCCAGAATTCAAATAATTAATATTTCCAATAAATTCATTATAACCACTTGTTTATTGATTATCAATAAATTATTATTGAATTATAAATAATATGCATTGATAAGCGGAGGTTCCACTTGATAAACATGGCTGTATTTAAGAAAGTACTCATTGGTGTATTGGCAGGATTTCTTCTAATCCTCGGATTAATCGCGCTGCTTATATTTTTCTTTTTTTATAGTATGGACAGGCTGACTGAAGGTGAATTCATGACTGAAGAAACGTCTCCTGATGGAACGTATACACTAAAAGCCTATCTCACAAATGGCGGAGCTACCGTTGCATATGCAGTGCGGGGTGAGCTTGTGACCAATGATAGCGGAAAGACTAAAAATATTTCTTGGCAGTATCGTGAAGAAGAAGCTGAGATTGAGTGGCTGGATGAGGATACGGTTGTGATTAATGGTGTTGAGCTGGATGTGCCTGGAGAGCGGTATGATTACCGGAAGGATTGAGGTGGATCTTCCATGAGACTTATACGATTGCACCCGGCACCTATGAAACAATTTATAACAAGATGCCGGCTTTTGGTTTATCTAAAGCTATTGGTGTACAGCCTGTCGGAAAGAAAATGGAGTCTGCCGGAGATCGATTAAAAGCTCAGTAAGGTATGTATAAAAAACTAATTTGTGGACAAACTAACCATATCCCCTATTTATTGAGCCGGCTTCAACTCAGTTGAAGTCGGCTTTTTTTATGTAATTCACAACATCATCGGCAAGTACTTCAGGGTTTTTCGTACCGTCTAGTATGAGATTAGCGTCAGGCTTTACTGTTCTTTTCATATGTACATACGAAAGGCGACTGTCGGTCAGATCGGGCTGCAGTTAATTCGGATAGGTATCCCCCCTGTTCTCCATTTATCAATCTAATTTATCACTTCACACCACTAAAACATACTTGACTAGTCGGATTTAGATTGTTTTAATTGATAGAAGTAATTGGTTAGGGAGGACAAAAAATGAAGAAAGCATTTATGGTTATTTTTTTTACTTCAGTTTTACTTGCCGCTTGTGCTTCGGGTAATGAGGAAACTTCTTCAGAAAATAATCCTCAGGAGGTCGGAGATTCTTTGCCTGCTGGCGATATTATTGTTGCTACAGGGAGTGATATTTCGACGCTTGATCCACACGCGTCAAATGATGTGCCGACTTGGAAGGTTGGATTTAATGTATATGACCGTCTGGTTGCACAAAATGCTGAATTGGAGATTGTTCCAAGTTTAGCAAAAGAATGGACACTAATTGATGATGTGACGTGGGAATTTCAGTTAGAAGAAGATGTAGTTTTTCATGATGGAACTCCTTTTAACGCGGAGGCTGTGAAGATTAATTTTGATCGTAATTTAGACCCTGAAACTGGTTCTCCTACAAGTTATTTATATGAAATGGTCAATGAGATTGAAGTTGTATCAGATAAAACAGTACGTTTTCATCTTGATTATCCATTCGCTTCACTCCCTTCACATTTGGCTCATTTCGGTGGTTCCATCATTAGTCCAGCAGTCATTGCAGAAGATCAGGAAGCTGTAGAAAATGGAGAGACTTTAGGTGCTGTTATTCAACAGAAACCCTATGGTACTGGACCATTTTCACTTGTAGAATCCATCCCGGGCGAAGAAACTACACTAGCGCGTTTCGAGGATCACTGGGCAGGCGCACCTGAGATTGAATCTTTAACATTCAGAGTGATTCCTGAAGATGCAACGCGTATTGCTGAACTGGAAACTGGTGGAGTTCATGTCATTGATCCACTTAGTCCCAATGATGTAGAGCGCGTGTCTCAAGGCGAAGGAACTAATGTGATTGAAATAGATAGTGTGTACACAAACTTCCTTGGGTTCAACCACAACAAAGAACCGTTCAATAATGTAAAAGTCCGACAAGCCATCGTTAAAGCAATCGACAAAAATGAAATTGTTGATTTTCTTTTAGATGGATATGGAACACCAGCTGTTAGCCCACTCGCACCATCTGATTTTGGCTATGCTGACGTAGAAGGTCTGTCCTATGATCCACAGGAAGCAAAAGAATTGTTGGAAGAGGCTGGATACGGTGATGGTTTCGATGTGGAACTTTCTGTAAATGATGACCGAACACGAATTGATATTGCTACATATATTCAAGCTGAATTAGAAGAAATAGGCATATCTGTTTCAATCGAAGTCATGGAATTTGGAACATTTGTTGATTACACAGGTGCTGGATCTCATGAACTCTTTTTACTCGGCAGATCCAATGCGACTGGCGATGCCAATAATGGATTTTTTACAATCCTGCATTCAAATAAACCAGAGAACAATCAATTAAGGTATTCATACGCGAATCCCGAACTGGACCAATTGCTAGATGCAGCAATCGAAGAACAAAACGATGAAGACAGAGCAGCTATTTACAAAACAGCACAAGAACTCATCGTAGACGAAGCTCCATTCGATTTCCTGTACTACCAAACTAACCTACTCGGCATCAATCAAAACCTTAAAAATATCGAAGCATTGCCAACAGGTGTAATTCTCTTTCACAACGCGGTATTATCAGATTAAAAAATATGGTCCATATTCATCAAATGAAGATTTGCTAACATGTTTTCCTGAACCCGCTATCCTTCCATGAAACTATAAATGGGAGGATTTTTTTATTTCATGTAACTTAGAACATCAGCAACAAGCATTTCAGGATCCCTCGTCCCATCTAATATTAGATCAGCATCAGGCTTAACAGTGCTTTCCATATGTACATACGCACGGCGGCTATCAGTCAGATAATGCTTCAGTTCATTCATGATACTCACCCTTTCACGGGTTTTCTGATCCCTTAACACCCTTCTTGCCATAGCGATATCAAGGGGCGTATCAAGATAAATAGAGTGATGAATACATGCTGCAATGTCGCTTTGCAAATAACTGAAAGGATAATCAAGAATTAAATAAGATGGCGCTTCTGTCTGATTGATGATTTTTTCAATTTCGATGAGCAGTGGTTCCATTCCCTATTCCTTTAGGTCTCCTCCTTCATCCACCCACTTTGTTAAATCTTCAGGCGCTTTCTGGAATTCTATTTCATCAAAGTATAATGCCTCTGCATTTGGCAGAGACTGCAGCAGCTGCTTTGCGAGTGTTGTCTTCCCTCCACCTGATACTGCTGCGATTGAAATCACTTTTGTCATATACTGAAGAGCCTCCTTATGGATTTGAACGGTTAATATCTTTTATTTTCACAGTCGTTAATTGGGTAGCGAATAAGATGAAAATAATCGCTAAAAAAGCAACTCCAAAGCCTGCAATTCCACCTACAGGAAGAAAGCGGTTTGCGATATATTGAGCAATTAGATAGTAAAACAGGAAGATTGCCACGAACTGAAGAAACAGAAATCCTTTATCTATCCATTCACTCATTTTCCAGTCTCATTCCTACAGCCTTTGTCCCCTGGTGAAAAATCATCTGCCAGCCAACCTGCTCTCTCTTCCAGATCGAGCATCTGTTAGCAACCTCACCAGTTACTTGATTGCGTGACTGATAGATCGCCTGAACAGTATCTTCAGATAGTGTCCTCACATCGAATCCGAGAACTTCTACCTCAATTGTTCCCGCTCCGACTTCTGTCATCAGATCAGCCTTTTTAAAAGTGCCACCTGATTTCCCAAACTCCAAAAAGTTCTCGTGTATCAGACGGTCCAGGTCCCTAAGTGATAACCTTTTCGTATTATTCAGCAGCTCTTTTTCATGAAATAAAATGGTTTCTTTCAAATCATTCATTTAACTTCCTCCTCTAATCAAAGAAACGCACCGCCATTTCAATTAATTGTAAATGACAGTGCGCTAATCCGCTACCCATTATTAAGACTCCTGCATCACCCACACCTCATACAGCCGGTCGAGCTCTGCTTGAAGCTTCATTCTTTCTTCCGTCAATTGCTCATAAAACTCCCAATCATCCCCGACTGACTCAATCTTGAGATCGATCGACTCAATTTGTTTTTCAAGTTCTGCAATCTGCTCTTCTGTATCAGGTTTCTTTTTCTCAACAGCAGGCTTCGCTGGCGGAACCGACTTTTCTTTTTTCTCCTCAGTAACAGGCAACGGCCGCTTCTCTCTGGTCCATTCATAAGTTCCTTCATAAATCGTCAGTTCCCCATTCTCAATCCATGCCGTTCGGTCAAAAATAGCATTTAGAAAATAACGGTCATGTGATACTGCAATAATTGTCCCTTCAAACTGCTGCAGTGTTTCTTCAAGCACTTCACGTGACTCTATATCCAGATGGTTTGTCGGTTCATCCAGCACCAAAAGATTAATCTCATCATGCATGAGCTGTGCCAGCCTTAACCGCATGCGCTCGCCACCACTCAGGTTCTTCACCTTTTTAAAAACGTCATACCCATAAAATAAAAACCGTGCAAGTACGTGACGTGCATCTCCCTCTGTCATCGAGACATGCTCCCTGAATACATCAATGACACGCATCGAAGGATCGCTGTATGAAAACAGCTGTGACAGATACCCGACTTTCACATTACTGCCAATGCGGCATACCCCTTCATCAGGCTCTACGTCATCTGTAATCATTTTGATCAAAGTGGATTTTCCGGCACCATTTCCACCGACAATCCCTATATGATCCTGCCATTTAACAGATAGGTTTACATCTCTGAACAGCCAGTGATCATATCGCTTCCCAACCGCTTCAAAGGTAATGGCATCCTTTCCGCTCCGGTCAGCTGCATCAAGAGTCAGAGACATTTTCTTAACAGTCACAGGCTTTTTCACACGTTCCATCCGCTCAAGTGCCTTTTCCATACTTTTCGCTTTTTTAAATAGTTTTTCATTAGGCGGATTGGCTTCATTTGCCCATTGTCTCAGCCTGCGAATTGATTCCTTCATCTTTTTAATTTTTTTCTGCTGCTCTTCATATTGATGAAACTCCTGCATGATCCGCTCTTCTTTTGCTTTAACAAATGCATCATAATTCCCCTTGTAGCTGTATGGCTCTCCGTCCTCAATCTCCACAATCCTGGTTGCAGTCTGGTTGAGAAAGTGACGATCGTGGGAAACCATCAGAACGGCTCCCTTATGTGCTTTAATGAACTCTTCAAGCCATTCAATCGCATCCATATCGAGGTGATTTGTCGGTTCATCTAGCACGAGCAAATCCGGGTTGGTAAGCAGAATGGCTCCTAGCATAATTTTCGTCTGCTCACCACCGCTCAGGTTTCTAAAAGGTAACTCCACCAATCTGTTAAGCTGCAGGCCGTTAATCACTGTCTGTATTTTTGAATCACGTTCATATCCTTCTAAAAGGGCAAACTGCTCCTGCTGATCACCATATTGATTCAGCAGGCGTTCCAGTTCCTCAGGTGAAGCATCAGCCATTTCCTGTTCTATTACTTTCATCTGTTTTTCAACTGCTGTCACCTTTTCAAAAGCAGTCAGCAGGACATCACTTCCAGTCCAGCTTTCAGGATAAGATGGAATCTGATGAAGGTAACCCAGTGTGAGCCCCTTCTTTTTAATGATCCGCCCTGAATCTACGGGTTCTTTTTCAGTCAACAGCTTGAGCAGCGTCGTCTTCCCACATCCGTTCGGTCCGACAAGCCCAAGTATTTCTGAAACCTTCACTTCAATTGTCATATCTTCAAATATGATATTACCGCCCATCATTTTGGCGATATTCTCTGCTTTTAATAACATTTTCCGTTCCTCCAGTTTTTCAGCTGAGGATACGTCTTTTTGAACGCATTGCAGAAAAGCGGAAGGCGCTCGTTCAGCTCCGACAGGCATAAGACGCGGATTGGAAAATGGGTGTAGTTCCCCTTTACCGATCCGTCGCTTATGACCCTAGGAGCTAGCGCCTGGAGCTGGACAAAAAAAGACTGCCTGATCAACAGACAGTCCTCCCGCGCATAGCGAAAAAGAATGGTTCATCAGCTGGTGTATTTTCGTATTTTGCTAAAAATGGACAGACCTCTCCCGTAATTGGCAAAATCGAAAATTAGCGCACGTGAAAAATACAGAAAGCTGATTCGTTTTTCACATGCCATGCCAGCAGATTGATTCATTCCCTTTCACCTCCGATCAGATAAGTTGTCGTAATTGTAGCACAATTCCTTTTTAAAGTGGAGAGACGTATAAATAATTTTACTGCTCGACTACACTTTATTCGCCAAATAAAAAAGCCAAAACCACAATCGCAGTTTCAGCTTTTCGCTCACGTATCCTCATCCGGCACATATTCAATAATATCCCCTGGCTGGCAGTCCAGTGCTTTGCAGATCGCTTCCAGCGTTGAAAAGCGGATCGCCTTTGCCTTTCCATTTTTCAGGATCGACAGGTTGGCCATGGTGATGCCGACTTTTTCAGTCAGCTCTGTTACGCTCATTTTCCTTTTTGCCAGCATGACGTCTATATGAATGACAATTGCCATGTATGTTCACCTCAGACTGTTAAATCATTTTCTATTTTAATATCGATTGCGTTTCTTAATAACTTTTGGAGAACGTATGCAAATACAGCTACAACAAATGATGCAAATATGATGACCATTCCAATCACAATCACGCCTGGGGCATCATCGTATTGGCCGATCAGGAAAAAGAAAGGCATCGTTGCTGTATAGACGGCGCTGACTGCCAGTGCAGCAAACTTAATCATTCGTAACGCTTTTACGGCATGATCTGAGAATGCATCATTCCTGTCAATTAAGTTTAACAGTTTGAACGACTGATATAGCGCGTAGTAAAAAGGAATTCCCGATACATACATCCCAATAATAATACCACGTACCCATCCGCCAAACACCTCATCATCTGCCACACCTCTCCAAAGTGCCGGCAGTGCAAACACACATATCGCCAGAACAGCCAGTGCGAGCACAACTAAAACAAACTTCAAAAACATGGTTGAACTTTTACTCATAAATGACACCTCTCACTTATTACAATAGATGATTCTTCATCACGACTGAAGTTAAGAAAATTTTAGCATGTTATTTATTGAAAAACAATAAATATTTGCTGTTTATATATAAAAAAAGCCATATGCGATATATGACTTTTAATGACTTTATAAAAACCTGAAAGATTTAATATAGCGCTCTAGATATTTTTTCTTGCACTATACAGATGACGCCACACGCTTCTCCATCAATAGTCTGGCCCACCAGAGCAAAATCACGCAATAACCTGCGATTGAAAAGAATGTCCAGAAAGTTCCCTGCTGAAGTTGCAATAGAAAAAATTCAAATTCATTTTGTTCTACAAGCCTGACAGAAGTTGCGCTGTTTAACAGTCCAACAACAGGTATTGCAAATACCAAAATCAAGACAAGAATCTCCATCACAAACTTTCTCTTTCTCCCAATCCTAATCACGGCCATAAAAAAGGTAATAGTGAGAAACCCATAATACATGGCCCAAAACCATCCAGGCATCGTTTCCCAGTACATGTTCTTATCCCCCTTATCTCAGGTGATCTTTTAAAGTTAGACTAAATTACAGTAAAAAGGTTTCGTTCACTTTTGGCTTTTTCTTTTTTCAAAAATACTTTTAACAAACTCTTCCTTAAAATCCGTGTATTCATTTATTCCTTTTGATGATTTTTTTAGATAATCTATTTTTAACTCTAAATACTCATTTCTAGCGGTTTCATTTGAATTCAGATAATCTCTAAAGAAAACTAGATTTCCCCATAGTTTTTTTTGATATTCAACCAAGTGAATAATATGTGTCTTTTCGTCGTATGTGTCATTAGTAAATTTTGCCAATATAATTTCTCCAGGTCTATCTACTTTTAATCTCAGAAAACCGATTTTACTGAATTTTTGAAGTAATGGTTTACCAACCATCCTTAAATCTTCAACACCTACTAAAATATCTATTATCGGCTTTGCTGACATCCTTTTAATTGCTGTACTACCAATGTGCTGAATCCGACTTTCATCAAGGTTTGTATATTCCACTATTTCTTTTTTCACTCTAATAAATTCATCGTCCCATTCAGGTGTGTAATCCACTAACCTTACTTCATTTCTTTTTAGTCCTAATTTCAAAATGGTCCCTCCCATATAAATAAACTTGGTTTACTTAACATCTATTAAAACCCTGTTTAGTGAAATTAGGGAACCTAAATTTATTATATTTTTCAATAACTAAAATTTACTTTTATTATCATATCATTAACTGTTACTTGATTTTCCAGTGACATTCATTAAACATTGCTCAAGTATCTCTAATGACATTTTAGCGTCAGACAGTTTCTTTTAAATGAATGTGGCTTTCTTTCAATGCAGGGCCTTCAATAATTAACGCTGTCATTCCCTGTGCTGAAATGCTTTCATGCCACTCACCCCGCTCCCAGAAGATGACATCCTCCTGCTTTACCGGCTGATACTTCTTGTCTTCACTGCAAACCTCACCTGAGCCGCTAATGACCATCATTAACTGTGGAACCGCTGCCTCATGAAACCCAATGATGCCGCCTGCTTCCAGTGTGACAAATGATGTTTTGTATTCTCCGTTTGACGAGATTAAGGGATTCAATAAACATTCTGAGCCGAAATGCGTTACGTGCTTCGCTTTATCTTTTTCTATTTGAAAAATTTTCATCCTGGCACCTCCCTATTTTACTAGTATAGGAGGTATTTCACGAAAATACAGGACTTAAAATGGAATTTTCTGTGTGCTATAATAGATGTACAGAAAAGGTTGGTTGAATGGGGATGAAACAATGACTTTAAAGCTGATCAGAATTACTGCTGCTGCAGTGACATTCGCCTTTGCAATGCATGGTTTGATTACAGGCAGCAATTTGCTAATAGGCTGGATGATGCTATCGCTTGGTGTAATGATGCTTGTTATGGGGATTGAAGAAATTCAAAAAGATAAAAAGTTGATTGGCTATGTCAGTTTAGGAGCTTTTGTTCTGATTAGTAGTACCGGAATTGAACAGCTCATACAACTATATAAACAATAAAAAGCAGAACTCATGCTAGGCCAGCCATGAGTTCTGCTTTCTTAATTCTTCCTTCATTGCTGCAAACTGCCGCTTCTTTTCAAGGTAAGTCAGCCACAGCCCAAGTCCTGTCACAACAATAAATAATGGAATTGCTATGAAACTACTGACAGGCGTAATGGACCCTAACACCATGATTGCAAACCCTACGACTACGATAAAAACACCTATTACTGCACCCCTTCCATTTAGAAAAACTCATACAACCCATTCTCAAGGTAATTGAACTCCTTAGAACTGAGACGAAATCTCCCATACCCTTTATAAAAGGCCTCAGTTAACTCAATATCAGCCATCACTTTTCGAAGCGCAAGCGCTACATCATATCTGGGGTCTCCAACAGTCATGCCGCCTAAGTCTATAAACAACGAAACTTCCCCATCTGAAACCATCACATTATCTGTCGTGCAGTCTCCGTGGATCACCGTCTGGCTGATCTCAGGAAGCGGATTAGCCCTGAGCTTTTCAAACAGCGTTCTGTCACCATCACATTCTCCAGCTTCAAGATACCGTTCTGCTCTTTTCAATTCACCCTCAATCCAATTTACATTCCAATTAAAATGGGTGGACTTCGTTTCATGAAGCCTCTTCAGCAGCTCTCCAAAGCTTTTCATCAGCTGCTTCTTTTCATCGTGATTTCCTGCACCTCTCAATGCTTTTGTCAATGTAATGCCTTTTTCATATGTCATCAAAAGATGATTGTGACCACTTTCTTCTATGTAATTGATAAAACCGGGTACTGGAATGTCCTGCTGGTCTTTAAGTTTTTCTAATACTTCAGCTTCCGTCTTCAGCCACTCACGATACTTTTCTTTAAATGAGCTTTTCAAAATAAACAACCCATTTTGTGCTGATATTTTATGTACAGTCGAAGTCCATCCCTGATCATCAATCAAATCGATTTGATGAATTCGGCCAGTTGATTTTTCAATGTTACTCAGCAATTCTTCATTAATATTGAACTTTAATCCTCTTGTCAACGGTGTCCCTCTTCTCTCGCTTTGATGTAACCGTAATAGGCACATGT
Organism: Jeotgalibacillus malaysiensis; assembly: GCF_044789845.1. NCBI lineage: Bacteria > Bacillati > Bacillota > Bacilli > Caryophanales > Caryophanaceae > Jeotgalibacillus > Jeotgalibacillus malaysiensis. The sequence goes on along the minus strand of NZ_CP085252.1, from coordinate 345,297 downwards.
CCCATTTTGAGACAGGTCCTTCACTTCAAAACCGCATTTCTGATAAAACGGAAAGTTATTTGCTGAAGTGTGTGCAAACCAGTCACCGTGAGGAAGCTTTTGCAGACAAAGCTCCACCAGCTTTTTGGCAAGACCCTGTCCTCTGTAATCAGCGGACACTACAAGATCCATGATATTCGCTGCCATAACCTGATCTGAAATCACTCTGATCATCCCGACCATTTTGTCATGATCCCAGACGGTAAATGCCCACGTTGAGTTTTCAAAGATCAGCGTGAATTTTTCCTTTTGCCAGTCAGGAATGTTGCGCGACCAGCCTGCTTCCTGAAACAATTTCTCCACTTCTTCTGCCGGTATTCCCTTCGTTCCTTCTCTGATTACCAGGCCATTAAAGTACTGATACAAGTACATCCCCTCCTGCTCCAAAAGTTTATTTCTCTACGTATGCAGGATTCTCCTTTTTTTAACAGAAATAATATGAGAGAGTACTATTTTCCAGAAATGGGGTATACGCAATGTTCTACAGAAGAAAGCATTACATCATCAAAAATAATTTCATTAAGATATTCAATGACCATTTTAACGAGACGAACTTTCCAAATCAGCTGAAGCATGGCTCACGCCTGGTTGGCAGGTGGATGCGTGATCAGAAGGATGGCACGACTGAAGTGTTTGCAATCTGGGAATATGATCGCTATGAGGATTATATTGCGATTGAGACTGACATAAAAAATGATCGTGAACATATTGCGAGAATTAAAAAGTGGTATGAGTTGCACGGAGGCAGAGATCATGTACTGAGTGAGTATATACTCGAGGTGAAAAATGAAGCACTGGAGGATACGGTCAAATAACCTTTTGTAAGCAACTCCTTTGACTTTACCCTTCGATCTGTATTACCTTTAATTCCGACCTGATTAATAGACTTTTAAAAAGTTAAATAGATCAAATGATTTTAGGAGGGATTTCATTGAAAAAGATTTGGAAGGGCTATTTGGATGCTTCATTGATTCTGAAGATCACGATTGCCCTTGTGATTGGTGCAGCAGTCGGGTTTATTTTCGGTGAACAGGCGTCAGTTCTGACTCCGCTTGGCGATCTGCTGATGAATCTGCTGAACTTCTTAATTCTGCCACTGATCTTATTCACGCTGATTGTCGGTGTGAATCAGACCAGGCTGAATTCACTTGGGCGCATGGGTGGAAAGGTGTTTCTGTACTATGCTGCAACATCAGCACTTGCCATTATCGTCGGGCTGACTGTCGCTTCACTGTTTTCACCTGGAACAGGTATGACACTTGATACAAGTGAGACATTTGAAGCACCGGAAAATCCGGGTATTGTAAGTGTTCTTTTAAGTATTGTACCTTCAAATATTGTGACGGCATTCTCTGAATTCAATCTGCTTGGTATTATTTTTACAGCGATTGTTTTCGGGATTGCGATCTCTTATCTTCGTTCAAAAGAAGAAACGCAGGCACTTGGTGAACAGGTGTACAGTGTCGCTAACGGACTAAATGAAGCGACAATGTTCATCGTAAGAGGCGTGCTGCAATATGTGCCGATCGGTGTATTTGCGATCGTTGCAAATACAGTCGGAACGCAGGGTACAGGCATTCTGCTTGAGCTCTGGAATGTTGTGATGGTGCTGTATGTAGGGATTGCTGTGCAGATTTCACTCTACATTTTAGTGATGGTGCTATTTAAAATCAACCCTGCTGCTTTCTTCAAGCAGGCAAGAACACCGATGCTGACAGCCTTTGTCACGCAAAGCAGCTCAGGTACGCTGCCGCTTACACTGAATGCAGCTAAGAATCTCGGGCTATCAAAAAGCTTATACGGCTTCAGCCTGCCGCTTGGCGCCACCATCAATATGGACGGTGCAGCAATCCGGATTGCTGTATCAGCCGTTTTTGCAGCCAATGTTGTTGGTCAGCCGCTCGGCCTATCTGAAATGCTGATGGTCGTACTTGTCGGAACGCTTGCTTCAATCGGAACAGCCGGTGTCCCAGGCGCTGGTATTGTGATGATCGCCACTGTGTTCGCACAGCTCGGTCTGCCGATGGAAGCTGTTGCACTGCTTGCAGCCATCGATGTGCTTGTTGGAATGGGTGCAACAATGCTGAATGTGACAGGAGATCTGGTTGGATCAAATGTCATTAATAAGACTGAAGAGAAGAAAAAAGCTGCTTAATCGAAAAAGCTGCCTGGTTTTCAAAACCGGCAGCTTTTTATTTATAACTATCTTTTCTATGACCAATTTCTAATATTAAAATTGTAATTGTTTGATCATTAATGTCTGCAATCAATCGATAGTTCCCGATTCTATAGCGCCACTCCCCTGAATGATTTGCTACCAGCCCTTTTCCATGCAACCTGGGATTTTCGGTATCGACAAGGTTCTTTTTAATCCACGCCATAATGATCCTGGACTGATGTGGATCCATTTTTTTAAGTGTTCTACGAGCATTGCGCTCAAATTCAACTTTATACTTCTTCATCTGAATTTAGCTCTTCCATCATTTCATCAAATGAGACTGTATCGGGCGCTTGCTTGTGCTCCGCCATTGCTTTCTTATAAAGTGCAAGGTCAACTTCATCTTCAATTTTTTCAAGCACTGCATCCCTGAAAAGCGCCGATAAAGAAATATTATTTGCCTGGGCGTATTCCTTAATTAACTTTTCATCTTCATCATCTAAACGAAGTGAAATCATACTCATATTTAACACCTTCCTTTGTCATACATTGTATTACGTTTTTTCATTTCCTGCAATTTAGATGTATACTCTATTTTATTCATTAGAAAAATTTAAGTGAGAAAACGTATGGTTACTTAACCGTATACCTTTTCACCTGGAGGACATCATGAAACGAAAGAAATGGCTTTTGATTTTACCCGCACTTTTTATACTGATCTTCTTTCTGTATGACCAGAATAATCGTTTAACAAAAAGCACTTATACAATCACTGCGGAAAACATACCTGAAGCCTTTGAAGATTATAAGATTCTTCAGCTATCAGACTTACATAACAAATCTTTTGGACAGAATCAGCAGCGGCTTGTTGATGAAGTCAAAGCCTCTGAGCCGGATCTCATCGTGATCACAGGCGACATTATTGATGAAAGACGGTATGATGAAGAACCCGCTTTAACACTAGCTGATGAAATGGTGCAGATTGCTCCTGTTTACTATGTATCTGGTAATCATGAAATGCGATCAGGGAAATACAAAGGACTGAAATCCAAGCTGAGTGAAATAGGTGTTTCTGTGCTGACAAATGAAACCACGCTAATCTCACAAAATAATACCAGCATACAGTTAGCAGGAATTGAAGACCCTTCTCCTTCAGATGCCTTCACCACTGTCGCTAATCTCCAACAGGCTTTCAACGAAGCTGAGAGCGATCCATTTACCGTGTTGCTGGCACACAGACCTGAATGGTTCTCACTTTACCGTGAGTATCAACCCGACCTGATTTTCTCGGGACACGCACACGGCGGACAGATCAGACTACCGTTTATCGGCGGGCTTGTCGCGCCGAATCAGGGACTCTTCCCTGAATACACTTCAGGTGTACACGCAGTGGATGGTTCCAGCCTGGTTGTCAGCCGGGGGCTTGGAAACAGTCTTTTTCCGTTCAGAGTTTTTAACCGGCCTGAAATTGTAGAAGTTGTACTTAATACAAATTAAACGACGAGGAGTGGAATGATGAAAAGGGTAGACGTTGTGTATTCGTTGATTGTTGATGAAAAAGAAGAAAATGTACTGGTGGTCCATAATATTAAATATGATAACTGGTCTTTACCGGGTGGATCAGTTGAACCTGGAGAAACACTGGCTGATGCAGCAGTACGTGAAGCCCGGGAAGAAACCGGATTGAATGTTGAACTCGGACGCATTCTGACTGTGAATGAAGCTTTTATGATGAAAGATCAGCACCATGCAATTTTCATTACCTTTGCCGCCAGCATAACGGATGGCGACATTGAGATTCAGGATACAGAAACAGTATCGAATGTGAATTGGGTAAGTTTGAGTGAGGCTGATGAATTAATGCCTTATTATAAAGGTGGTTTAAAGCAATTGCTGAAGGGTGATGCGCCTTACGTGTTTCAGGGGGAAGTGAAGTAACTCCTGGTCTGTACAAAAGCTGTTTATTAGAAAAAGGATAAATATAAATTTCACTTTTGGTCAAAAAGAATTCGGACAAAATCTCTTTTTGCGGCAATAATTCGGTAAATGAATATAAACTGAGAATCATATTTGTAGAAAATCAAATAATCATTACATATCAAATATCGATAATCTGTTGGAATAAAAATCTTCGAGGAGAGCTCTCTACCCGCTAAGTGGTGCGATTTTAATGTTTCATAGCACTGAACGATCTCTGAAAGTATTTTTCGGGCAGCTTCGGGGTGGTCAAATTCAGAAGTAATATAATACTCAATTTCCAATAAGTCGTTTTTAGCTATGGGGCTGATTCTAATATTTCTCATTCGTTCAGCCCCAATTCTTTCTTGATATCCTCACCTGATATCCAACTGTTATCTTTCTCCACTGACTTCTCTGCCTTTAATAATTCTGTTAAAAGTTTGATTGTAGCCTGATTTTTTTCATATTCATTAATGTCTACAATCGCAAACCTTCCACGTCCATTTTTAGTTAAAAAAACTGGAGCACCTTCACTGATATCTTTTAAGACATCATTGTAGTTTCTCAGATCTGAAACTGGTTTTATATTTGGCATGTTTATCCCTCCTATTAACAGAATTATATCATAATTCAACACCATATATTACTTAATATTTAACAACAAATTATTCAACAACACAAAAAGCCGGCATCATCAGCCGGCTTCTCGTTGATATTAAACTGCTATCTTACGGCATTCCTCTGCACAATTGCGGCAGGCTTCTGCACACTGCTGGCAGTGATCATGATCATGCTTGGCACACTCATCTGCACAAGCTTCACAGATCTCTGCGCATAATCCGCAAATCTCACGTACATGCGGACTGTTTGTCTGCATCGCAGTAATCGCAAGTGAGCAGATATCTGCACATTCACGATCTGAACGGATACAATCCGCCATCATTTTTACGTCCTCTTCATTCAGGCAGGCATCAAAACAATGATTACAGGCTTCCAGACACTTCATACACGCTTCAAGGCAATCCTGGTATTGCTGATTCATCTGTAGTTCCTCCTTTATGTAGGTTCTAGTACATACTTTCCCGATGAAATTATTGGTAAACAGATTCTGCTGAATTCATTAAAAAACCTGTGTTTCTGCATATTTTCTGCACAAAATCTGCGTATACTTGTTATATGAAAATGAGGTGGGAGGAATATGAATAAAATTTCTTTGAAAATCAGTCTATTTTATTTAACAGGAATCGCCATTATTCTGACGATCTCTTTATTTCTGGTACATGACCACCTTGTAGATCAACAGGTTGAGAATGAACTTGAAAGATTACAGCAGCGCGGCGACAGCCACCGGGATGTGCTGGCGGATCATTTCAATGCTACGACAGTGAGCCATGTCGTCATGATGGAAGAAAATGCCCTGACCGAAGTTGTCATCATTAATGAAGACGGATTACCTGAGGCAGCGTCCAATCAGGCTGACACATTTGTTAAAGAAGAGTGGCTAACTGCACCTGAGGGCATTGTCGAGGACGACTGGCGTAATGAACCCTTTTTAGCTGCTGTCAGCCCTTTAAATAACGGTCAAAAGGTAATCATGCTTGAACCTACCCGCCAGATTCAATCGCTCATCAGTGAGCTGAACCACCACTTTGCCATAGCCGCCTTGTTAACGGGTTTATTCCTGTTGGTCAGCCTGTATTTCTTAAGCCATTTCATTACAGGCCCCCTTCTTTCCATTCGAAAAGCAGCGGGGAAACTTAGTCAGGGCGACGTACTGACTGTTCCTGAGACAAAAAGAAATGATGAAATAGGTGAGCTTGCCAGATCAATCACAAAAATCTCCGGTGACCTGCATCAAATTCAGCAGTCACGTAAAGCTTTCCTCACTTCAATTGCCCATGAACTCAGAACACCCACCACCTATATAAAAGGTTATGCAGGGTTATTGAAAAAAGAGGATTCAGCTTACGGGAGGATTATTTATGAAGAAGCAGACAGACTTCACCGGCTGATAGAGGATTTATTTGAGCTTGCAAGACTAGAAGAAAACAGCTTTACAATAGAGCCTGAAAGGACAGAAATAACAGGATTTACAAAAGCGGTGATTAAAAGAATTCAGCCGGCTTTTGAAACAAAACAAATCAGCCTCCAGGTTGAAGCTGAAAAGCCTTATTTTAAGTGGATTGATCAAAAACGGATGGAACAGGTATTGATTATTCTGTTAGATAACGCACTGAAATATACCCCCGCTCAAAGGGCAGTAAAGGTCTCCATTATCAATGAAAAAATTGAAATCACAGATGAAGGCCCCGGAGTCACAGAGGAGGCGCTGCCTCATTTGTTCGAGCGCTTTTACAGAGTGGATGTTTCAAGGAACAGAGACACTGGCGGTACAGGTCTCGGGCTTGCGATCGCAAAGGAAATTATCGACGCGCACCATGCCTCAATTTTTGCTGAGAATACAACACAGGGGTTAAAGATCACCATTGACCTGAGAGGAGTATCCGATGAAGAAGATCGTACTCGTAGATGATGAACAGAGAATGCTGGATCTGCTTGAGTTATACCTTAAACCGCTCGGCTATGAATGTATTAAACTTAGAAGCGGCGAAGATGCAATCAAGCTAATAAAAAATGAGGAACCCGACCTGCTCATTCTTGATGTCATGATGCCTGTGATGGATGGATTTGAGACGTGCCGTATGATTCGCAGATTTTCAGACGTCCCAATCATTCTGCTAACGGCCCTCCATGAAAAAGAGGATATTGTCAAAGGGCTTCAGTACGGTGCAGATGACTATATTGTTAAACCGTTTGATGAGGAAGAGCTGGTGGCAAGAATTCATGCGGTATTCAGACGTACCTCAGACGATTTCGCCAGAAGAATTGAATATGAAGGGCTCGTCTGGGATGAGTTCTCACATGAGCTTTCTTACGAAGGGAAACAGCTGAGGGTTACACCAAAAGAATTTTCAATCCTCGGGCAGCTCCTGAAAAACCCTGGACGCGCCTACTCGAGAGAACAGCTATTATCGATTATCTGGGGATATGAAGCATGGACAGATGGACGTACAGTCGATTCGCACGTCAGAAACCTCCGGGAAAAGCTTAGAAAGACAGGCTTTCCTGTTGAAGAACATTTACAGACAGTATGGGGAGTTGGTTATAAGTGGATAAAATAAAAGCAGGACTTTTAAGCAGCGTGGTGCTGTTGACAGCGTGCTCGTCAGATGAAGCATTTTTCGAAGAAGTAACTGCAGATACTGGACATGCTCACGTACATGGCATGGACTATGTAGACGGGGAACTCATGATCGCTACACATTACGGGCTTTTGAAAAAAGGAGACGAAACATGGCTTCATTCGACCACCAACAACCATGATTATATGGGCTTTACTGCATTTGAGGAAGGCTTTTATGCAAGTGGACATCCCGAACCTTCAAGCGACCTTGAAAATCCACTCGGGCTTGTGAAGAGTACTGACCAGGGAGAAACACTTGAACAGCTTGTATTCTCAGGCGAAACTGATTATCACTATATGTCAGCCGGTAAAAACACCGGCCGCCTCTATACCGCGCTGATGCATGGAAATAGTGAACTTGAAGCAGGATTTTATTATACAGATGATGAAGGCGACAACTGGACATCAATGCTGCTTTCAGGTCTTGAAGCAGAGTCAGTTTTTGGTCTGTCCGCCCACCCTGATCATCAGGATCAGATTGCAATTTTAACAAATAGAGGCCTTTATGAGTCCACTGATGCAGGAGAGACTGTAACTTTAAAAGAGAACAGTGAAGGAACAAGTGCAGCACACTATACAGAAAGCCAATTTTACACAGTTAAAAATCAGGTGTTCATTTCTCAGGATGAAGAATTAGGGCAGATACCACTTGAAGAGCCTGTTTTGTATCTGGCAGTGAACCCCTCTGATTCAGAACAGATCTATGCAGTTACAGGAGAAGGTGAAGCTGCCGTGACGGTGGATGGCGGAACCAGCTGGACAGCTGAGTACATCATTCCATCAGAATAATGTCCTACTAAAAAAGCTGAGAGTTGCCTCTCAGCTTTTTGGTTATTCTGCAGATAATTCATCCTCTGTGACCCATTTATGATTCGTTACTTCTTCACCTGATTCCAGTGTGAAGTCAATCATATAAACCGTCGTTTCCACTGCGGTATCGATTGTTGCAGTAGCACCATTCATGCCTTCCATATGATCAGCTTCTACCTGTACTTCATCACCTTCTGTGTAAGGTTCCTCTCCAGCGTCTGTGATTTCCTCATGAATGATCCACTTATGGTCTTCTACACGTTCACCACCATCAGTCGGGTCATAAGAAATACTGTAAGCAACTGTATCATAAGCGCCTACGATCGTTGCCTCAGCACCTTCCATTCCCTCCATATGTGCTTCAGTGATGATTGCAGTGTCCCCTTCTTCAAATGTCGGGTTTTCTGCCTCTTCTAACCCTTCAGGCACTTCGCCTGAGCCAGACATGTTCATGCCTGAGTGATCCATACCTTCCATTGAATCCTCATCTTCCATGTGGTCCATGTCATCCATATTTTCATCCATGTTTTCGTCCATATTATCATTCATGTCGCCTGATCCCATGTCATCATCGCCGCCACAGGCTGCAAGCATCACACTTAGAGTAAGCGCCATCGTGCCCATTACTAATTTGTTTTTCATTTGAAGATACCTCCTGTTATTTTGATTCATTCTTAATCTACCCAAAGAATGTGCAGAAACTTTGCAGAAATACAGTTTCATCACATTGTCACAGTTTTTTCTTTTTTAAATGGGGTATCGCGATGGAAGTAGTGCCTTGGTTTCGTACCCGGGGTGGTGGTATAAAAGTGCTGATACTAATTCCATCAAATTGGAATGTTTTGCTTCAATTTGTTTTTTTATTCCTTCAACATGGATTTTTATCGATCAATATTTAAATCGTTTCCTTCAGTGCCTCTAAAAGGTAATAGAATTCCTTCTATTCACCTGATATTCAATTCAAATTTGTATACATTTCATTCAAGTCACAGCACTTTCCCATCACCAACCGCTTTCTACAGCACCTTCACCAATCCTCACTTTTTACTTCCCCTCACCCTTGCCATACAATAAATACAACAAGTCTGACAATAGGGAGTGATTCCAATGAACGAAAAAGCTTCCCCAATCATCATAATCGGTGCCAACATCGCCGCTGCAATTGTCTTCATTTCACTCATTCTCAGATCACAGGATGGTTATGGAGCAGCTGACTTCGCTCTGATGATTCTGATGCTTGCTGTCATCCTCTATATTAAAAAGCTCGAACAGGACACGTTATCTAAAAAGATGAAGCTCTACGCAAACGCCGGGTATTATGTGACCGCGCTTGTTGCGATTATCGTTTTTTATTGGTGTGCACATCAAAAAACCAGAAGGCTGATTATACCTTCTGGTTGCTGCTCATATAAACTTCCCCATCATCAGCTCGTCCACATAATGATCCGGACCAAACTTCACGTGCTTCCGCTTACGCCCTTCTTCTTCAAATCCCATATTCTTATACAAATGAATTGCACGCTCATTATCCGCAAACACTTCTAGTGAAATCTTCTCCACTCTGCCATCCTGTCTGGCCCAGTCAAATAATGATTCGAGCAGTTTCCGTCCAACTCCCTGGTTCGTATAAGCCTCCTGTACGCTCATCCCAAAAATCCCTTGGTGACTGAACTTTTTCATAGAAGACAAACGGAAATTCAGCATGCCGATAATCTGCTCGCCTATCTCAGCCACAAGCACCACCCCGCGCTCTTCATGTGAACGAATCCATTCCTTTTCTTCTTCGACTGTCACACTGAACTCAGCTGGTGAGGTACCCATCTTATCAGCATTTTCAGCCAGAACCTGCTTTACGTGATCTCTGAGACCTTCTGCATCCTCTTCTATCGCTCGTCTGATTATAAGATTCTGTTGATCCTTCACTCTTCCTCACCCTCCTCCGAAAACAACTGCTCAAGCATACGCTCCCTGTGCTGCAGAAAGTACCGCGTAATCTGATAATGATCCGTCATTTCATACTCAATCGGTTTAATCTCACCATCATCAAAGCTTAATATCTCAGCACCCGGATAACCGAGCAGAATCGGTGAATGCGTCGCAATGATAAACTGACAGTTCCCCTGCTTTTCAAGGTCATGCATGATTTTAAGCAAAGCAAGCTGACGCTGGGGAGAAAGTGCAGCCTCAGGCTCATCCAGCAGATAGATCGCTTTTTGCTGAAAACGGTTCGCAAAAAGGGACAGAAAAGATTCACCGTGAGACTGCTCATGCAGCGACTTCCCTTCATAAGAAGCATAGGTTCGCCCGTCATCCTGCGCCATTTCATCAAGATGTGTCGCAAACTGGTAGAAAGATTCAGCACGAAGAAAAAATCCATTCGTCACCTTTGGCATCCAAGATAGTCTGAGATAAGGACCGAGCGCTGAATCTGACGCATGAAGATCGTATGTATTGTTCCTTCCACCGCCAGCCGGATTGAACCCGCACTGATCCGCAATCGCTTCTAAAAGGGTTGACTTACCTGAGCCATTTTCGCCTACAAAAAACGTGACGTTCTTATTCAACTCCAGCTCACTAAAAGTGCTGATCGCAGGAATATGAAATGGATATTGGTGTGAATGCTTTATTTCGTCCCGCTTTAAAGCTATCCTTTTTAGAAACATTCTTTTCACCTCTTTGTAACTTTACGTTTCATCAGGGCAAATGTTACGACATTTTACTCAAATGCTCATGAATCAGCTTCCAGCCGCCATCTGTTTTCGCGAAAACATTTGTCGCCCGTCCGCTCCCGGAGATCCGCTTTCCTTCGTAGAAACCTTCATACTGATAAACGTATACGCAGGTAGCAGAAGATTCATCTGTATGCAGCCATCTGATATCAACAGCCGAATAGACCTCTTCTTTGATTACCGCCCAAGTACTTTCAAAATAAGCCTGTATCTCATCATGCGTTCTGCAGGTTTGGCTGGTGAACCAGAATAAGGCGTCCTCATGCAGCACCTGTCTCACATTTTCAAAATCGTGCGTGTTTGTCGCTTCTATGTAGGTTTGGAGTGTGTCTTGTGGTGTCATTGTAAGTATTCCTTTCTACTGTAAAGTCTTCTATCACTTCTACAAAAAATCCCCTATCCCCTTCATTCATGATAAATTAACTGAAAAGGCTACACTGAAGGAGTACAGATACATGTCACAAAACAGCGTACAGCAATTCATCAAACAATATAATCTTTTTGAAAATGATCAAATCCAGCAGACTCAGCTTCAGCATCGCTATGCGCTGGCCGAAGCTTTTGGAATTAAAAAGGGTATGAAGGTACTCGAAATCGGTTGCGGACAGGGCGATATGACTGTTGTGCTGGCAGATACAGTGGGTGAAAGCGGACATGTGACGGCTATTGATATCGCGCCTCCTGACTACGGAGCACCTTTTACACTTGGAGAGGCACATGAGCGGATTAATCAGTCAAAGCTTGGTGCTAGAAGTGATTTTCATTTGGAAACAGACTTTCTGGAAATGAATCTGGATAAGCAGTACGATGCTGTTGTTCTCTCCCATTGCTCATGGTATTTTCATGATCCCGCTCAATTGCTTGCCTATTTTAAAAGGATTCGTTCAATCAGTAACATGCTGTGCTTTGCAGAATGGGATATGCAGTTTGAGAAAATCACGCAGCGGGGACATTTTTGTGCTGCATCTATTTTAGCGCTGTATTCCCAGTTCACCGCAAATGATGGAAACATTCAAAATCTGTTTGGGAGAAGTGAGATTGGAAAAATGATAGAAGACGCAGGGATGAAGGTAGAGCAGGAACTGGGTGTTGATGCTCATTATCTTCAGGATAGTCAGTGGGAAATTGATTATGCTATGGAAGTTACTAAAGAATTTTCAGCTGCTCCTTTCAGAATTCAGACGCTTGTTCAAAATTACACGGATATATTAGGTGTTGAGGGAACGAATGAGTCTCTTGATAGCTTTGTCATTGTGGCTAAATGACCCTATAAAATAAAAGGTCTTAGAATCCAACACAGGATTCAAGACCTTTTTCTTTTTTTCTCGGTAAAAGTAAATATCAAGGCAGCCACACTCAAGATCAAAGCCACAAACGCAACAAGCAGATTGTATTCATGTCTATCTGTGTAATAAACGACAACACCTGTAACCACTACCGCGGCCAATAAAATGAGCAATATAGTCCTGATCAGTTCTCTATTCATCATTTTCCCTCCCTTCAAAAACTCCACAATCGTACATATACGAATTCGGGTCACATTCACTGAAATTAAGGTCAGATCCCGAAAATCTCAGGTCATATTCCTAAAATTCAAGGTCACATTTCCTGCATAGCCAAATTTTCGGGTCACATTCCTGAAATCTCAGATCACGTCCACTCAATCTCGGGTCATATCCTCAAATTTTTCAATCACAAACCCATCCCCGGACGTATTCACCACCACATCAAACTCCTCACGATACCCATGCATAAAAACCTCATACTGCACACGCCGCTCATGATGCGACTGCTTCAAATACTCAAGCTCCATGCCCCGCTCACTAATATCCCGGCCGGACCTTCTCAAAAATTCCGTGTCCCCATCTGTATAGAAATAGATGCTGAGATCAAATAATGACTGTTCCAGAAAAGCCACGCTCATGCCTTCCGCAATTGTTACTTTCTTTTCAGATGAAAGCAGCTCACTCGGCAGCCATTTCGTATCAAGTGTATAAAGGTCCATTCCCTTTTTTAGCATCCTTATATCCCGTTCAAGTGACAGCATATGATGCGCTGCCGGGTGACAAGCCGTCATTTTAAATGTATGCGCATGACCTACCCACTCGTATGTAATCATCGTATTCTTTCTGACTTCAGAATCAGTAATATACGGGTCGGTATTCAGTATATTCACCTGATCTCTGCCAATCCGCTCACCCAGCTTCTGAGTAAAAGTAGTTTTACCAGCCGCGCCGTGTCCTGAAATACCAATCAGAATTCTTTCATTCTTCCTTTTTACTAACTTTAAGATCTCTTCAATTAATTGATCCATCGTATACCCCCTTGCTTTTGACAATTTCTATCATACATCTTGCCTGGCAAAAATGATAACGCATCCCAAAAATAAATTCCCCGGAACTTCCAGCCTCCTGGTCCGTATCTTAATTAACAAACCTCTGGAGGGATTCACTTGGAAAAGACACTTGAAAGAAAGCAGCTGGATCTGAGAAAGAAACTGGATGAGAAAAGAAAGCTTGAGAAAAGACTGCTAAACGTGCGTTCACAGCTGACTGAACATGAGAAGAAAAAGGAAGAGCTTGAGCAGAGTCTGTCAAAGGAACAGCTGGATCTGCATAAGATGGACCGCTTTTCTCTAGTGAATGTTGTACGCAAATGGAAAGGCACGCATGAAGAGCTGCGCGAAAAAGAATATGATGAAGCAGCAAAGGCTGAACTGAAACTGAATGAGCATGAACAAATGGTCGAGGACCTAAAGAGTGATGAAGCTGAGCTGGAACAAAATCTCTCAACTTACTCATCTGCTGAAAGTGACTGGGAAGCATTTCTCTCAGAAAAAGAACGCTGGATTAAGCAGAATGACAGTGAAACAGCACGTGAAATCGACCTTCACCTTAATCATTATGCAGACCTTGATGCACTCTTAGTTGAAATTGATGAAGCGATTTATGCCGGTCGCAGTGCGGAATCTTCGCTTGAGACTGCGCTTCAAAATCTGGAATCGGCTCACGGCATGTCGACATGGGATACATTCCTCGGTGGCGGGATCATTGTAACGGCTATGAAGCATAATGATCTCGACCAGTCACAAGATGCCCTGCACCGCGCGCAGCGAAGTCTTCGCAAGTTTGAAGCTGAGCTGAAGGATGTAAAAGAAGAAACAACTGAATCAATGGATGTTGAAAGAGGATCATTTATCACTTTTGCAGATTACTTCCTTGATGATATATTTTCAGAATGGACGATTCACAGCCGGATTAACGATTCAATCAGTAAAGTAGAAGAAACGAAGTCTAAAGTTACCCGTGCTGTCGGCAATCTGCAGAAAGAACGCGGTCAGGTGCTGCACCAGCAGGAAGAAGTATGGGATCGCTATCAGCATTGTATTGAAAATAGATGAAATCCCTAAAACAGGAGTGAAGTAAGTGAACTGGCTTTTTATTGTCTCCCTATTAATCGCCCTATTAATTGCGGGCAGCTCATTTTTCATTGGATTTAAAACCAGAAAAATGAAACCACGCGCTTTTACACAATTTATCAAGGATCACCCTGAGACCGTTTCGCTGAAAGTTCAGCGCAATGGTGAAGTGCTCGTAACGCGTCAGGAAGACCTGATGCTTCCGCTTGCAAGTACAGCAAAAATGGTGATTGCAGTTGAGTATGCAAAACAGGCCGCATCAGGCACACTGGACCCCGATGAGCAGATCCCCCTCTCAGCACTCGAGCCGTTTTATTTTAAACGGACCGATGGTGGTGCGCATGATGCCTGGCTAAAAGAAATCAACCGTCAGGACCCGGTTTCACTTGCTCAGGTAGCAGAAGGCATGATGCATTACAGCTCTAACGCTAACTCAGACTACCTCATGCACAGGCTTGGGCTGGACCGTATTAATCGGACGCTTGAAGAAACCGGCCTCACAGATCACGAGCCGATCTTCCCATTTGTCGCAGCACTTGCAGTCCCTTATACACTGACGACTGAACAGAAGCTGACGCTTGAAGGGGCCAACGCAGAAGTTCGTGATATGTCAAAAGAGGAATACAGGAACATGACGATTATGATCCTGGATCGCTGGCTGAAGCAGCCCTGCACGGATCAGGAAAAGCAGCAGATCCTGAAATGCCTGACTGCTCCTGCCCAGAAAAACTGGTCCGATCATCTAACCCGCTCCAATGCGAAAACGTACACTGATTTTATGGAAAAGCTCAACAGTAAATCATTCTTTTCAAAAGAGGTGCACAGTCACCTCGATCCTCTGCTTGAACCACTCATGGAGAAAAAGGAAAATCGTGAATGGTTGAAACACGCCGGTCAAAAAGGCGGTTCCACCCCACACGTGCTGACTTTCTCACTGTACGCAACTGACCTTGAAGATAACCGGACTGAAATCTCATTCTTGGCTGATGGACTTGTGCTGCTTGATCAGATCAGACTGTCGAAATCAATGAATGACTTTCAGAAAGCAATTTTGAGAGAGGAAGATTTCAGGATCCATTTAACAAATGAACTGCGCTAAAATCTTACCATAACAATTTGGTAAGATTTTTTTCTTTTCTAAGAACCTTCCAAAAATACTTGATCCCCTTTAGAATAGAAAAAAGCGCTTTCTTAAGGGGACGTCATGAAAACAAAACGGAGAAGATTTTCACTTACCACGAAAATTATCAGTTTAAATATTGTCAGTATTCTATTGGTGATGCTTGTCTTTCTCGTTATTTCTCTGGTCATTGAATACAAACAGATCGAGCGGCAAATGGGGACGCAGGCGATGCAGCTTGCGGTGACGGTATCCGCTATGCCTACTGTAATCGATGCTTTTGAACAGGATGAGCCATCTGCGATTTTGCAGCCGCTCATTAATCGTATACGCAATGAAACAGGCGCTGCTTTTATTGTCATTGGAGACACTGAAGGCTTACGCTACGCCCACCCTGATGAAGAGAAACTTGGTAAATCAATGGTTGGCGGGGATAATTTACGTGCGCTTCAGGACGGTGAGTTTTATGTATCTAAAGCAGAAGGTACGCTCGGGCCTTCTATCCGTGGGAAAGGACCGATCCGGAATGCTGAGGGAGAAATTGTCGGCGTTGTTTCTGTAGGCTACCTTTCCTCTTCTGTGATTGATAACGCGATTGAGCGCGGTTCAGTGATTTCACTCATTTCACTGATTGTGATTGTCTTTGGTATTCTCTCAAGCTACCTGCTCGCCCGGAATATCAGGAAAATGACGCTTGGCCTTGAACCTCATGAGATGACCTCACTCTATCAGGAGCGTCAGGCGATTTTAAACTCCATTAAGGAAGGCATTATTTCTGTAGATGACGGTGGCTACATTAAGATTTTGAATCAGTCCGCGATGGACCTTTTAGATGTGGATGAGAATGTATTGAACCAAAAAGTCGAGACCATTCTTCCTAATACCGGTGTCTATGACGTACTGAACAGTGGCGAGCCTCAGCGGGATGTATCCACGACGCTGCGCAGCCGGAGCGTCGTGATTAACAGAACACCTGTCATTAAAGATGGACAAGTGACAGGCGTTGTCTCTACTTTCCGGGACAGAACCGAGATTAATAAAATGATTGAAGCACTCTCTGAAGTCAAAAAATATTCAGAGGATCTGCGGGCTCAGACCCATGAGTTCTCTAATAAGCTGTACATTTTGTCAGGGCTGCTTCAGCTCGGGAAATATGAGGAAGCGATTGAGATGATTCAGGCTGAATCTGATGCGCAGGACCTTCAGAACAAAGTCATTTTTGAACAGATTGAAGATCCGAAAATTCAGGCCCTGCTTTTAGGTAAAAGCGGAAAAGCATCCGAAAAGAAAATCATTTTCAATATAGAAGAAAACAGCAGTCTCCAAATGCTGTCTAATCAGGCATTCAGCGATGTAGCATCTATTATCAGCAACCTGATCGATAATGCATTTGACGCAACAGAAGGAATATCTGATCCGGCTGTCACTCTTTTTATCACAGATATCGGCAATGATATGATCATAGAGGTTGAAGATAACGGCGAAGGCATTCCGGAGACGAATCTGGACCTCGTCTTTAAAACAGGTTATTCAACAAAGGATCAGTCAGACAGAGGCTATGGCCTGGCGATTGTGAAGCAGGCTGCTGAAAACCTTGGCGGAAGTATCGAAGTTCATTCATCACCCGGGCTTGGTACAACCTTTTCAGTCTATCTGCCAAAAGAGATGACATACAGACAGAAGAAAACATCCTGATGGAGGTAACAATCATGCTGAAAGTTGCAATTGCTGAGGATGACTTCCGGGTCGCCTCAATTCATGAGCAGTTCTTAGAAAAAATCGATCACGCAGCATTAACCGGAAAAGCTTTGAATGCAAAGGAAGCCCTTCACCTGCTTGAAACAGAAGAAACGGACCTGCTGCTGCTTGATAACTATCTTCCTGACAGAACCGGTCTCTCCCTTCTTCCGGAAATCCGTGAAAGGTGGCCCGGAACAGATGTCATTTTGATTACTGCTTCAACTGAAAAAGAAGTCGTAGAGCCAGCCGTCCGTTACGGTGCAGCTGATTATATCGTGAAGCCGGTCACGTTTGAACGCTTTAAAAGTGCAGTCGAAAAGGTTCAAAAAAGAAGAAGATTGATTGATTCAAATCATGAGCTCACACAGGATATGATTGATCAGATGTTTTCAGATCAACGTCCGCAGGAAACACCACCCACCCTTTTACCAAAAGGAATTGATCCGCTGACGCTTCAAAAAGTAAAAGATATGATGAGAACGCAGATTCAGGGAATTAATGCTGAAGAACTTGGTCAGAACATGGGCGCTTCAAGAACGACGGCGCGCCGCTACCTTGAGTATCTGATTTCATCGGGTGAAGCAAAGGCTGAACTTGAGTATGGGATTGTTGGCAGACCTGAACGGAAATATTATCTGGTTTGAACACCTCCAGGGTTGGAGGTGTTTTTTATTGCCGCCAATTTGTTGGCATAACGCGCGGCGTTCAATTCATGCCCGGGATTATCCAAATAAGTCCGTCGCTGATTCAATTATCAGGAGGGCTGATACAATTCCACCACGTATTCAGACCGATGTCGCAATCATTTTACAGGATGATGCAATTATTAAAAGCGATGATACATATATCTCCCACGATGATACAATTACATATCACCTCCCCCCCTCGCCCCAAACCCAAACCTCCTCACCGTGAACAAAATGAACAAAACGCCCAAAAAGTTCTTTATGAAAGTTAAATTGTAAACGGTTACATTATGAATATTCTCATTTAACATTACGCAAAAGGATGGATAAATCGACAAACAAACAAGGGGGAAATATGATGAAGAAAATTTTTGGAACAGCAGCAGCTACATTGCTTTTGGTCACTGTAGCAGGATGTGGAAGCGACTCAACAGGCGCAACAGATGAAGACGGCAACTGGTCACCAACGCAGCCAATTGAAATTACAGCACCGGCGGGACCTGGCGGCGGCTGGGATACAACAGCCAGAATGGTCTCTCAGGTATTTGAAGAAGAAGAAATTATTGATCAGCGTCTGCCAGTCGTGAATAAAGCCGGCGGTGGCGGAGCGGTTGGATGGGCATATATGGCTGGTCAGGAAGAAAGTCCCCACCATATGTTTGTAGGCTCACCCCCATTGGTGCTTGTTCCGCTCAACGGTCAATCTGAATACAGTCATGAAGATTTCACGCCACTTGCAAATGTGATTGCAGATTATGGTGCATTTGTCGTGAGAGCGGACGCTGAGTGGGATGATCTGAACGATTTATTTGATGATATGAAAGAAGATCCTCAGAGTGTCAGCGTTGTCGGCACCTCTTCCCCGGGAAGTATGGATCACATGCAGTTCGTTAAAATTGCAAAAGCTGCAGGTGTGGACGTTGCAAACATGAAGTATATCTCAGACCCTGAATCAGGCGGCCTGACTTCAGTTTTAAATGGCAGTATTGACGTGTTTACAACCGGTGTAGCTGAAACGATTGAACAGGTACGTGCCGGAAAAGTAAAAGTGCTCGGAATCACTTCTGAGGAGCGCCTCGAAGGTGAAGTGCTTTCAGACTTCCCTACAGCGATTGAACAGGGTATCGATGAGACGTTTGTAAACTGGAGAGGCTTTTTCGGACCACCGAATATGGACGATGCAGCGGTTGCTTACTATGAAGAGAAATTCAAAGAACTGAATGATTCAGAAGCATGGACTGAGATCCGTGAAAAGTACGGATGGGGCGAAATGTATATGGACAGTGAAGAATACGCAGCGTTCCTTGATGAAGAAGCTGAATCAATGGAAGAACTGCTTGATGAGCTTGGACTTGCCAGAGAATAACTTCCAGAGAGATAGAAGGACTCAGGTGCTTCTATCTCCTTTAACAGAAATGAGGTGAACACAGATATGCTGGCAAAAACAAACCAGAAAGCAGCACTCGTTGTTGCGCTCATCGCAGTCGTATATCTGCTTTTAAGCTTTAACCTGCCTGTCTATTCAAATGCATTGATTGATGCAGACGTGATTCCTAAAGGACTCGGATTCCTTTTACTGTTCTTTGCACTACTACTCTACCTTGATAAGAAAAATGAAACAGAAGCTGATAAAGAAAAGCGGAAAATTTCTAAAAAGCACGTAATCAATCTGCTGGTGGTAGCAGGGATGATTCTCATCTATATTTTCTTACTTGAAATCATCGGATTTGTGCTGATGACAACCGTATTTATCTTTGTCTGTTCACTGTATCTTGATTACAAACATCATGTAACCAATATCATCACGTCAGTTGTCTTTTCACTGGTAATCTACGGTTTGTTTAACTACTTACTTAAAATCAATCTGCCTGCGGGCATACTTCCATTTTAGAAAAGAGGTGACAGTATGGATGCATTTTCCGGTTTAATGTCAGGGTTTGAAATAGCTTTCAGTCTCGAGGGACTATTGTTTGTCTTCATTGGCGTATTCGTCGGAACGTTTATCGGGATGATGCCAGGACTTGGTCCGATCAGTGCGATTGCGATTATGATCCCGATCACTTATTCGATGGATCCTTCGATTGCACTCGTGATGATGGCCGGTGTATACTACGGCGCGATCTTTGGTGGTTCGAGTTCGTCTATTTTGTTAAATGCCCCTGGTGTTGCAGGGACCGTCGCTACTGCTTTTGACGGCTACCCGATGGCTAAGCAGGGGAAAGCGGGCAAGGCATTAGCCATTGCAGCGATCGCTTCTTTTACAGGCGGGACAGTCAGTGTTGTGTTACTGATGCTGTTTACTCCCCTTCTATCTGCAGTAGCCATTTCATTTGGACCTGCCGAATATTTTGCATTAATGTTTCTTGGCTTAACTGCAATTGCGAGTCTGGCTGATGGATCTGCCATTAAAGCATTTATCTCAGCAACACTCGGCTTTATGGTTGTGACGATTGGGATTGATGCACAGACTGGTACAAGCCGTTTTACTTTTGGTAATCCAAACCTTCTTGAAGGCATTGATTTCCTGGTCGTTGCACTCGGTCTCTTTGCGCTTGCTGAGGTTTGTACACTTGTTTTAAACAGAAATGAGAAGGATGATGGACAGAGCAAAAACATCGGTAGCCTTCGCCTTTCAAAGCAGGATATAAAAGATATGAGCGGACCTGTTTCCAGACAGTCATTCCTCGGCTTTATTATTGGCGTTTTACCTGGTGCAGGTGCAACGATTGCTTCATTTATTGCATATATTACTGAAAAGAAAATCGCGAAGAACCCAGAGGAGTTTGGGAAAGGTTCTGTTAAAGGACTTGCAGCGCCTGAGACGGCTAACAATGCTGCCACAAGCGGAGCGTTTGTCCCATTACTGAGTCTTGGGATCCCAGGTTCAGGTACAACAGCTGTTTTACTCGGAGCCTTTCTTGTACTGGGCGTTCAGCCCGGACCTCTTTTAGTGCAGGATCGCCCTGAAATTTTCTGGGGTATCATTGCAAGTATGTATGTCGGTAATATTATTTTACTCGTACTGAACCTGCCACTGATTCCTTACATTTCAAAGATCCTGAAGATCCCACGTCCACTGCTGATTTCACTTGTGATCATCTTCAGTTTAATCGGGGTATATGCAATCAGCTTTAATACGTTTGACCTTTATATGCTATTAGCTTTTGGTGTCATCGGGTTCTTCATGAGGATGTTCTCCTTCCCGGCTGCACCGTTCATTCTGGCATTTATCCTTGGCGGCATGATGGAGCAGGCATTCAGACAGACGCTGACAATCTCTAATGGCAGTTTTGCTATCTTCCTCGATAAGCCAATTGCATTGTCACTGATCGGCGTTGGTTTGCTGACGATTCTCTTCCCGCTTTTAAAAGGACGCAGAAAATATAAGGTGAGCTGAAGATGAGATCCGGACTGTTGTGATGCGGTTCGGATTTTTCATTTGAATCTGTATAATAGTAAGAGAATAAGAGAATCGGAGTTGAATATCGGATGAAAGAACTTAGTATTCAAAAGGTTTCAGCGGATAATTGGAGGTCTCTGGCAGGTCTGACTGTAGCCGCTGATCAGAATCCTTACATAGAACCAAACGAAATCTCTATGCTGGAGTCCTTCTACGACACAAAGCATAACTGGGTCTGCTTTGGTCTTTTTAAACAGGATCAGCCACTCGGTTTTATGATGATTGGCGCTGAGAACAAGGAAGAACAATATATCTGGCTCGACCGGTTTATGATTGATCAGGGCTTTCAGGGGAGTGGTCTCGGGAAGAGCTTCATACAGCTTGCAATTGAATATATCTTTGCTCATTATGCTGTGAATGAAATTGTCATTAGTATCAAGCCTGAAAATGTTGGCGCTAAACGCTTTTATACGCAAGCGGGCTTTGAAGATAGCGGACTGATTGATCCGAAGTTTGATGAAGATATTTTTGTCTACGAGCGAAGTACAGCGGAATAACCATCATGGTCATTCCGCTTGTTTTTTAACATAATGCAGCATCACAATCTGGTTATAAATTTCCGTGTCCACAAGTTCTAATTCCGTATACTTTGTTCCTTTTGGAAAAAGCGGAATTCCTTCACCCAGCACACAGGAAATCACAGCGATATAGTATTCATCAATGCTGTCAGATTCCATACACGCCTTAATCACCTCACCACCGCCGACCACCCAGACCGGTCCACCGTGCTTTTCCTGAAGTGGAGGCAGCAGTGTTTCAACTGATTCTGATGTAAAATGAGCGTACCCATCCTCCTGCTCAGTTCTCGAAAGTACATACACCGGCCGATCTTGGTATGGCTTTTCATCAGTCATTTTCAGTACTTCCTGATACGTACGATTCCCCATCACAATAGACGAAATCCCACGGTAAAAATCGTTATACCCGTTGTCCCCCTCTCCTTCAGCTTTTAGCAGCCAGTCCAGTGAATGATCCTCCTTCGCAATCATGCCATCAAGACTCATCGCGATATACAAAATGTTTTTACTCATTTAATTCATCTCCTTTCAATATCAGTTTATACTATATCTATGACAAAATACGTCGTAATTAAAAGGAGAATCTTTTATGAATAAAAGACAGCTGACGATGATGAGAATGCTTGAACCGAACAGAACATTTACTGCTTCCGAATTGGCCGGACGCTTCGATGTATCTGTCAGAACCATTCAACGGGATCTGGACAAGCTTCAGGAAATTGGTTTTCCTCTCTATTCTGAGCCGGGCAGATATGGTGGTTACCGCGTGCTGCCTAACCGTCTATTACCGCCCCTTCAACTGAATGAAAATGAAGCACTGGGACTTTACCTGATGCTGCATTATTTTCAACAGATTCCTGATTTCCCGTTTGGTGAAATCAGAAATCACCTTGCTGAAAATTATTATGCGGAATTACCGGACTCTACGAAAGAAAAAATCAGGTCGGCCGAAGAAAGAGTCGCTTTCAAAGCACCGCCCGTTATACGTAAAAATAGCTGGACGACTGTGATTCTTCAGGCAGCTATTGAACAAAAGCAGCTTTCGATCACTTATGAATCAGCTAAAGGTAAAAAAGAGTCCAGTGTATTTCCTCTTGGCCTATACTTTGACCAGACCTGGTATATGCCTGCATTGAATAAAGATAAAGTGTTATTGTATCGTGCTGACAGGATTCATTTTGCTGAAATCGGAGAGGAAAAACGTGATCAGCTCCCAACGCTGACAGAATGGATGAACCAGCCAGAAGAACGTCCTTCAGTTGAGACTGTTTTGGCCTTCACTGGTGAAGGAGAGCGGCGGGCAAAAGCAGATCCGTTTTTTAAAGAAGTATCAGATGGTCACTGGAGAGGAGATATCCCTTATGAGGAGTTATCCTTCACCGCGTCTCAACTGCTTGCTTATGGTGGACATGTAAAGGTGCTGGAGCCTGAAGCGCTTGCTGAAAAGGTAAAACAGCATTACGTTGAAGCAATAAAACAATACAAAGATAATGAAGGTTGAAAAGAAGATTGAACGGGAGGAACCAAAGAACTTTTTAATACAACCTTAGTGCAGCGAAGCGTAGGGCGGCGACTCCAGCAGGAATAGCCGGACAGGTGAGACCCCGCAGGCGCGAAGCGATGAGGAGGCTCACCGCCGGCCCTGCGGAAAGCGTCCGCCTGAAGCGCAGCGAAACGATTCCGGGTGTCTGTACATTGTTCTATACTTATTTTCTATCAAACGTCCACTCCACCCCATCACGCGCCATCGCCATCTCATACATTTTCTCAGAAATGTTATCAGGGGAGAAATGTGTATCCGGCTTAACAAATCCATTAATCGTCAGTGTACCAACGTAAATATCTTTTGATTTCAATTCCTGATGAAGTGTCATAGCCAAAACGCGCATAGCCGCTTTTCCTACTGAAACAGATGCAAAGTTCTTCATCGGTTTCACACCCAGCACGCCACCAGTCAACAGAATTGCTCCGCCTTTATCCATATAAGGAAGCGCAGCCTGAACGCTTGCAAGCGCGCCGACAGCATCCACCTGAAGGTCATTCAGCAAATCAGCAGGGTCTGTTTCAGTTGGTGCTCCCTGACGGAATATGTAGGCATTATACATGAGAATATCAATCCGCCCATAGAGATCATTCACATCTTTAATTGCTGCTTTTAAGCTCTCATTCGACGCTGCATTCGCATAGAAAGACTCTGCCTCAATATCCAGCTCTTCAAGCTCATCCACAGCTTCAAGCAGCCTGTCCTCATCTCTTGCTAATAATGCAATCGTATAGCCTTCCTTACCAAACCTCTTCGCAGTACTGAGCCCAATTCCCGGCCCTGCACCGATTATCACCATCACTTTATCTGCCATCAGGATCCTCTCCCTTTAGATGAAAATAGAATCATTCTGGTTTTAAGCTAGCACGCGCTGCAGAAGGGATTCAATTTTCAGTATTCAGGAAAGTGTTTTACTTACGCCAGAATGTTGTACACTCAGCTTTATCTTTCAGATTAAACTCAATCATCTTCTCAAGAAGCTCATAATCGACCGGCTTCCCCCACGGAAAACGGACAAGCATCTTACTGTGATCATGACCTGCTTTTCTGATCTCATCTGCAAAATAATCAATACCAGCTTTTTCAGGGGATACAGCAAGATGTTTTTTTGAGGTGCTGAACGCGATAATAAACGTACCATGATGAGTAAACATCGGCTGATTCCAGCCCACCCGCTTGGCAAGCTCAGGATAAGTTTCACTTACCCAGTCGAGCACTTTTTTTGTTTGTTCACGATGGTCCGGATTTTCAATTGTCTCCAGAAATTCCTCGAAAGTTTCCATTGTGATGCCTCCTATTCGATTTAAAAATATGATCATCATTTGCTTCTCTGTGATATATTTCGACAACCGCCAGTGGGTCCCCTTCTATCAGCTTATTAATTTGATATTAGAACGCTTAAAAAGTCACAGCGTTAAAGACAGCACAACACTCATCACGTGGGAAGTAGAGAATAAACAGCAAGCAGCCTGGCCTGATGAAGCAAAAAATAAAAGTGGAAGAACTTGAGCTGCTCTCTGTTCTTCCACTTTTGCATAACAGCACAACTAAAAAATCAAGGTGTTGGATAAATTGAAAACGCACTGATAAAAATGACTACAATACAAATAAAAATAAACGCATAGATGAACACACTCCACCAGCCAAACGTGCGGCTATAGCCCTTTTGAAAGAAGCTGCTGATAAGCAAAACTAAACTGATGCAGGGAAGGAATACATAGAAAAAACTGAACCCATTTAAATTCTCCTGCGTCATCAGAAAGATGTTTAAGTGCGCCAGAGAGATCAATGAAATAATAAAAGCAGATACACTGAGTTTTGACTCACCTTTCTTCTTTTTTACCAGTTCCATAATCTCACCTCACCCATACGGATTGTCCTGACATCTTCGTTTTCTCTCAGTTTCAATAATTCTTTAGACGGTCCTGTGATCACGCCTCCGTATGCACTTAGTCCATTTTGTTCTAAATAATCAATTCTCTCATCAAGTTCAAGCCATTTTGCTCTGGCGATTGCTGTAGCCTGCTCCTCATAGCCTGACAAAAATTTAAGGCTTTCCATGAACTGCTTATCATTCTGATCCTGCCAGTTATAAGGCGACCAGTTATTTCCTGTCTGTGCAGGATAACCAATAGGCGGAAGATAACCTCCCTCAGTTCCCTGCGCAGCAGCATCGAGGCCAGTATCCACTGCATACCAAAGCCATTTCGCATCTGTATCATCTAGTAATTCATCCACCTCATCAACCGGGACTGTGCGATCAAGTGACACATATATTTCCGATACGGTGCCTTCAGGTAAGTTCTCCAGTGTATCCCAACCTTCATTCAGACTATTACTTTCACCACTATCCGGATGGAACAGGAGCCGCTCCTCACGCTGAGGAATCTCTTTCGGTGGCTGATCAATTGTATAATTTCTATCTGGAAAGTCTGCCTGATTAAAGCGAAAAGGTACAACCCATTCTCCCTGCTTAATCGTTGATTCACCAACCTCCTTATATAAGTCCATATATACATCAAACGTAAAGAGACCCATTTCATACTCAATATTAAATTCATCCACACTCGCGTTCGGTTCAGTGACATACACAGTATGATACGCTACATCAATCAGGGTATTTGCACGCTCAATGAATCCATAATAAATGTAGCTCCCGAGCATCAAAACCGGAAAGATCAGTAAGAGTATCATCACAACATACCCAATGACTGTTAACTTCGCGCTGCGTGCACTTCTTTTTAAAATCTCACCTACTCTTTCAGGCGGCAATTCATCCTGTGGAAATGTTTCATTCATAACGTCCTGATAAGCTTCTGCCTGTTCAATTTCCAGTTCAATTTTGGCTGCTTCCTGATCAGACAGCTCACCGGCATAATATTTTTTCAGCCTTATTTTGAACTCTTCACTCATCCTGCTCACGTCCTTTTCTCATCAGCGTCTTTAACTTCCCTCTTCCGCGAAATAAATAAGATTTTAGTGTATTAATGTTGACATCCATTTTCAAAGAAGCTTCCTGCAAGGAGTATCCCTGTAAGTCATACAACAGAATTGCCTGTTTGTGCTCCGGTTTTAAAAGGTCTATATGTTGATACAAAATTTCTTTTTCATCCTTCTTTACAAATAATGTTTCAGCAGAAGCCTCTGATTCCATATGATTCACAATTTCCGGTGAGACAAGCTGTACATTTTTATTTTTTCTCAGATAGTCGATAAATGTATGATAAGCAACCTTGAACAGCCAGGCTTTGATTGAGACAGGCGGGTGATCATCAAAGGCACCAAATATTTTAATAAAAGTATCCTGTGTCAGATCCTCTGCAAGGGAACGGTCTCTACATAGCGAGAAAAGGTAACGGTATACATCATTGACATAGCGCTGATAGATCTCTTGTACTTCCAATACCTTTCCCCCTTCCATCTAAATAACGGATACACATGGAATAAAGTTGCAGTTATGGTGAAATTAATTTGGATAAATCAAACCGCCCTTAAAAATTAGTATTCATTCTTTTAAAAGTCTATTTTTACTTATGCCAATACTTGCTTTCTAATAGATGGGTAAAATATACTATCATTAAGCATAGTACGATTTTAGGGGAGATCGCTAATGTATATTGCCAGGCAACCTATATTTGAAAAAGACTTAAGCACCTTTGGATACGAGCTGTTGTTTCGTTCTTCTCCAAACGCACGCGGGTACGACGGCACAGATGCCAACCTATCAACTATAACTGTATTGCAGGGGTTACTCGAAGCAGGCCTTGGAAAGATCAGTGATTATTCACATGTCTTTGTTAATTTTACGAAGGATATGTTATTAAGCGACCTGGTCGAAGTCATTCCACCTGAACAAATGGTCATTGAAATTCTTGAAGGTACCATCATAGATGACCAACTGATCAGGCGGGTTCAATATTTAAAAAGTATTGGTTATAAAATTGCGCTGGATGATTTTGATGCTGACTTAGGGAAATATGAATTAAAAGATGATGCAGATATTATTAAATTCGATATCCGCGCAACACCGCTTGAGACCATCAGTTCCCAGGTAGCTGAAGCACATATCAGGAAAAAAGTGCTTTTAGCTGAAAAGGTAGAAACACTTGAGGAATTTGAGCAGGCAAAGGAAATGGGCTTTCACCTGTTGCAGGGATACTTCTTCAGCAGGCCGAACATCATCACCAGAGCAACCTACAAACGGCAGTACAAACATACATATTTACGCATTCTGCAGGAATTGAAATCACCTGAACCTTCTTATCAGAAACTAACTGAAATTGTAGAAACTGATGCTTCACTCAGTTATCGTCTCATGAAGATCATCAGTCACAGAAATCAAAACCAGCTGTCTTATTCCATCAAGCGGGCACTTGTTCAAATGGGGATTAAAAACTTTGAAAGATGGATTAATATCCTGATGCTGCAGGATCTTTCTGAGGATAAGCCTGATGAATTACTGAAGCTTTCACTGGTCCGCTCGAAGTTTGCCGAGCAGCTGTGCGGGGCAAGCCACCTGCATGAGCGGAAAATTGATGCAGCTGTCATGGCCCTGTTCAGTACCATTGATGCGATTTTAGATGATCATATGGAAAACGTCTTAACAACCGTTCCACTGTCACCTGAAATTAAAGCTGCGCTGCTAAACGGGGATAGCCTCCTTGCCCCAATCTATTATACGGTCATGTGCTTTGAAAAAGGCGACCTGGCATGCGTGGAGAAATGGACAAGTGAACTGAATATTGATACCGCCCTTTTGAACGGCATGTATGTAAAAGCTGTTGAGTGGGCGAATAAGGTTTATCAATAAGCGGGGAGACAGGTTCCCCGCTTATTATCATTCTTCTGCAAAAGCATCCTCCTTCCCCGGCTTCCACAAAAATGCACAGAACACACACGATAATATCAGCATAAAAAGAGCAGCTGTGACAATGGCCTCCCTCAGTGAAAACAGGTCGGCTGCCGCTCCAAGCAACAGGACAAACAATACCTGAAAAGCACTTTGTCCAAGCTCAAACACACTTGTCACCCTTCCCATGATGTCAACCGGCACATTGTTCTGATAAAAAGTGGACATCCCCGTGTTCAGGAAGGAATTAAAGAACCCAAGTAAAATGAAGCCTGCTGCAATACTTGCAAATGACCATGAAAAAGCATAGATCACATAACCCGCTGACATCAGAAGCAAACCGGTTGTCGTCATCATTCTGATTGAGATTTTCTCAGACAGCACAGATAAGACAAGTGCTCCTGCTATCGAGCCAATCCCTGTAATACTAATCAGCAAGCTGTATTCAAGCTCTGACAGCCCTACAACTTCCCTTGCAAACACGACCTCCTGGGCATCCATCGCAAATGTAAACAATAAGATCGCAATAAACCCTATATACACAATTGCTACATAAGATGATTGCTTCACAAAATCAAATACTACTGTAAAATCAGTCTTTACCTGCTGAATCGTCAGCTTAGGAATCGATGCCTTTTCAATCTTTTCGATTTCAGGTAATAACAGCATTGCCCCGGCCGCCACTACAAAAAAGAAGGCATTGATCCAGAGTGTCACATGAATAGAGGTGAGCAGAATCAAGGTCCCGGCCACTGCCGGACCAACGATAAAAGCACCTGATGACGTAAATGAGCGAATGGCATTAAACCTTTTTCTCATCGCCTGGGATACGAGCATTGTGATATAGGTAACAGATGATGGATTAAAAAACGACTTTGCAATACTCAGCAGGAC
Source organism: Jeotgalibacillus malaysiensis (assembly GCF_044789845.1). Classification (NCBI taxonomy): domain Bacteria; kingdom Bacillati; phylum Bacillota; class Bacilli; order Caryophanales; family Caryophanaceae; genus Jeotgalibacillus; species Jeotgalibacillus malaysiensis. The sequence continues at coordinate 316,130 of NZ_CP085252.1, read as the reverse complement.
AAGAATCACATAGATGACCAAGACATTCGGCGCAAATGGAATCAGCGCAATGAGCCCCGCTCTCGCAATATACGTTGCGATCATCACTTTTCTCTTACTCCTGTAATCAATGAAGCTGCCAGTCCAGAACTTCATCACGATATTTGTTAACGGCGCTACAATCCAGAGTCCGGCAACCGCTGCTGCAGAACCTGTCATATTCAGTACAATGAGATTGATTGCGACGAGATAGATAAAATCTCCGATCGAGGCAATGCCTGTTGAAGCAAGCAGGGTGCCCGGGTCTTTCCAGTGCTTTAGTTTTTTCATGTCGTTGTTACCTTTAATGACAGTTTTAATTGATATGTATTGAATGCAGGTTCTGTTTTCAGATTGGTGCGGCTGAATAGTTCAGTTGAAAAGGGATCTGTTGTATCGACCTCAGGCGTTATTTTAGTAAAGCCATGTTGCTTCAGATCCAACAGCTGCTTTTTTAGTATTGGCTTGAGTAATTCCAACTGCTGTCCCTTAGTTGTGCCAACCCATCCCAACTCCACTTCTTCGTTATTAACAGGATGAAGCATGATATAGCCTGTAATCTGATCAGTGAATTGAATATAACTATGCTGCAGGTCAGGGTTGTCATCAAGCAGCAGGCTCTCCCATACTTCAAGCGGTTCTTCAGCAACAGGACTAATGAGATGCGTCGCAGTATAGTTATCTTTGAGCAGTTGAAAAAAGTCTCTTTTCAGGATAGGATCCTGTGTAATTTCTTTTAAAGTAAGCAGGTTTTCTGCCGGTTGAATACCTTTGAGATCTTTCAGAACAGTATCGATTTCAAGTGTCGGCATAAATGTTTGCCGGACCAGTTCAAAGCCATTGTTTAAAGCAATCTTCTTGAATATGTGCAGATTCTCATCAAACGACCACATGGCATGATCATAATCCCGGGCATTTAGTTGACTCTTTATTCCTTCGAATAGTGCCCCGGTAAGCTCCTCCTGCTCCGGTATATGTGTATCTGTGAAGATTGATATCCTCTCTCCATGCGGATGAAACTCTTTACCCCAGCTCAGACCAATTCCAACAATCGTTTGTTTGAAGGCTACTGTGCATAGACTGTTATGTTCTTTTCTTGAAATCATATTTAAGACACCTGCAATTTCACTGCGCAATTCTTTACTGCATAGAGAAATATCCAGATTTTTTATGTACTCTAGTTGGAACATGCTCCACCTCTTTTATTCATAAAATACTTTAGGTGTTATCTTCACACTCTACCATTATATGTTAACATTATTATTGATTGAATTTTACGAAAACAGAAAGGAGGCACGAATTTGTCACAATCTGCGCGTGTATATACGGTGCCAAAACATATTATTTCAGCAGCAACCATTGTTGTGAATGAAAAGAATGAGCTGCTGTTGATTAAAGGACCAAGAAGGGGCTGGGAAATGCCTGGCGGTCAGGTGGAGGAAGGTGAATCACTGGAGGCGGCTGCGATCCGGGAGACGAAAGAAGAATCCGGGATAGATATTGAAATCATCCGTTTTTGCGGGGTTTTTCAGAATGTAGAGCGATCGATTTGTAATACATTGTTTCTCGCAAAGCCTGTTGGCGGAGTCTGTACAACTTCCCCTGAGAGTCTGGAAGCAGGATTTTTTCCGATTGATGAAGCCCTTGAAAAGGTAACGATCGGAAATTTCAGAGAACGGATTGAGTGCTGTCTCGATCGGGACCAGCAGCCTTTTTACGTAGCTTTTTAATTTTTTGGTTGAGAGGTAATATTATGTATCCCTACAACAGTTTTTCACATGTATTGCTGATTATCTTGCTTTGGTGGGTCATTCTGTTTGTATTTCAAAGGTTATCTAACCGTTATCCAGAGCCTAACCCCATCAAAAAAGACTTGATCATTACGTTGGTACAAAGTTCATTACTCGTCATTCTGTTTCCGATTATTCTTTATTTCTTCAGGTAACTTTATAACACTTTTCAAGGAGGCATTACTATGATGTTTGATTTGGGTCCTTCACTCTTTCCACTGCTTGTCTTTTTTACATACATTGCTGCTGTTGGTTTCGTGATCTGGTTCGTGGTCAGTCTGATCAGAATCCAGCGTGAGAAAAATGAACAGTTAGCTAAAATTTCAAGCGGCCTTCATTTGATCAGTACAAAGCTTGATAAAGAATAAACTCACATAAAAAGGGACGACTTCTTAATTCATTCAACACGAATGAAATCAAGGGTCTGTCCCTTTATTGTTTTTCTGATCCACTGAGCGATAAGGAAGTGTCAGGTTCAGATTTTCAATTGTAATTGAATATGCCGGAACCGGTGTTGCGCTTGTCGTATCAGCTGAAACCTGTGACTGAAGCGCTACGATTTGAGCCTGCAGATCAGCAAACATTTGATTCTGTTGATCCTGTCTTTTCTGGTCTTCAATATTACTGAGCTCTTCCTCTTTAACAGCCTTAATCGCTGCGATTGTGCCTATGACATCAGCAACCGTGGTCAGCGCAGCTGCAATCACTGCCAATCTAGAGGAAGAGATACCGCTACTGTTATTATTTTGTCCGTTATAAAACCATGGATCATTCATAAGCTTCGCCCTCCCTGCTTATACGGACAAAACTGTAGTGTTTAATGTAGTAAATGCAAAGAGAAGTAAGTGTGTGACACCGTTTGAAACTATAAGCTCAAGTCATAGTGCCAGAATGTCTCATCACGCTGATAACCATTCCGTTCATATAGACGCTGTGCATTCACATTATCCGGAGCCGTACTCAGACTAATGCTTGCAGCACCTGTTTCAAGTCCGAACTCTTTCACTCTCTGCAAAAGCAGTTCCCCAACTCCCTTTTTTCTAGCAGATTTATTCACATATAAATCATTCAGCACCCATGCTCTCTTCATTGAGATTGATGAGAAAACAGGATATAACTGTGTAAAACCAAGGATTTGATCATCTTCTCTTACATAAAAGATCACTGATTCCTCTGTTGATAACCTTTCATTCAAATAGTTTTCAGCACCTGTCAGATCAGAAGCCTGCTGATAAAACTGGCGGTATGCATCAAACAATGGGGCAAGTGCAGTACTGTCTTTTGCGGTGGCACGGTTAATGTTCATATTGATTCCTCACTTCTCCTTATTATGTATATCTATTTCTATTGTACACATTCTGATCTTTCCAGCCTTCATCTTAAATTAAGACTTATGAATGAACTCTTATTAAATCCTATGAATGAATACAATGGTAATGCTATTGAATATAGTTGGATTATCACAAAAACAGGGAGATCATCCAGATGAAAAACTTATATAAAGATATCCGGTTTCGATTCATTATTTTTGCAAATCTAGCTTCATCAATTGGTTCCGGCATCACGATGATCGCTATTCCATGGCTGCTCGTATCCAGTAATGACGGGAGCGAGATCTTTGGCTATATAACAATCAGTATGACAATCATCAGCTTTGTTATTACACCGCTCGTTGGTAATCTGATTGACAAAATGTCCAGAAAGAAGCTGCTCTTAATCAGTAAAATAGTCAGTCTTATTGTGTTAAGTGCATTTTCATTCATTGGTTTTACAGGCGCTACATATGAAATATGGCATTATATCATTCTTTATCTGACTGGGAGTTTATACTATACGGTTTTCTATCCAACGATGTTTGCACTAAATCAGGAACTCTTTACAAAGGATCAGTACAAATCTTTAAATGGAGTAATGGAAATACAAGGGCAGTTATCCAGTGTCATTGCGGGTGCTCTCGCCAGTATCTTGTTAACGATATGGGAAGTGCACTTTATTCTGCTGTTGAATCTGCTGGCTTATACATTTGCTATTTATTTTTATATTAAAATTCCTTACAGGAAAAAGTCCGATGTAATTCAGGAAGAGTTAAAGGTTCCCGGACCTTTCAGCAGTTTATATTACATCAGAAAACGCCCCGCAATGTTTATCATCTTACTATTTTCAACGATGCCTTTTATCGGTGTAATGGTGACGAACTATTTGTTCCCGGTGTACCTGGCCGATGTTTTAGAAACTTCGGGAAGCATGTATGGCATTCAAAGTATGATTTATGCGATCGGCGCTGTTACTGCAGGAATGATTGTGCCATTCATTGCAGCAAAATGGGGAGTAGGTAAAACGATTATTTATTGTATGGTTACATATACTGCTGCCATTTCTGTTATTTTATTTGCTAATATACCACTATATCTGGCTCTAATGTTCTTTATTGCAATCGGAAACAGTGGAACCAGAGTCGCCAGAAACACTTTCATGATGGATCAGATTCCTAATGGGATCATCGGTAGAGTAGATGGCCTGTTCCGGTCAATCGGCCTGCTTCTAAGAATTGTACTGTTATCGATTTTTACCGGAATGGTATCCATCGGATTGATTATCTACTGTTTCACTGTACTTTGTGCTCTACTAGTTGTCAGTTCACTGCTTGTCATTTTGTTTTGGAAAAAGGGCATTAAGAATGCAAGTATTCAAACCGATCAATATGGAACAGTGGCTTGAAGCTAGACTTTATCATTTGATAACTACTTTGAAGGCAAGGGTCTGACCCCTTATCCTTCACTCGCTAACAACCCATAATGTAAAAGATCCAGATATTTTCCATCTTTCCTCACGTGTTCTCTCAAAACGCCTTCTCTTTTCATCCCGAGCTTTGCGAGCACTTTCCCTGAAGCCGGATTTGAATCGAAGCAGCGGGTGTACACTTTGTGAAGTCTTTTTTCATCAAAAGCAAACTGTATCATGGCTTCTGCCGCTTCTGTTGCGAAGCCTTTGCCCCAGTGTGCTTCACCAATCCAGTAACCCAGTTCGCCGTGATTGAATGTCTTATGTATGGATAATCCAACTGATCCAAACAGCTCGCCAGATAACTTATCTGTCACAGCTAAATCATACATTCTCTCATTTTCTCGATTCTCTTCATGAAAGCCGATCCATGTCAGTGCATCTTGTTTTGTATATGGATACGGAATATGCAATGTATGCTGATAGATTTTAACGTTGTTACACATTGCAGCAACATCCTCGCCATCATTTTCAGTAAACATTCTCAGAATCAGTCTATTTGTCTCTAATTGTTTCACTTGTCTTCAACTCCCTTATGTATAGAATATCTTCTCTGTAATGTTCAATATGTCCTTCCACTTTCATCTTCTGAAAAGCAGGATCACCCGCTTCTGCCTTTTTGATGATCAGCAGACACAGTGCTTCCAACCTCTGTATGACGACATCTACTATATTTCCAAACTCTTTTCCATATGCTTTTAAAAACACGTTTACTCTCCTCAGCTGTTCAGCCGGATCGGTTTTGATCTTCTCACCACTCTCAGCTAAATAAAATCGACTTAGTGGCACACACGTATACAGTGTATAAGCAATGTCCCAACTCACAGGACCCGGCGCTGCCACATCAAAATCAATGACACCGTACACCTTCCCGTCACGGAAAATCAGGTTATAGATCGCGAAATCGTTGTGGCAAATCACTTCACGTTTTTCGGGCGTTCCGGGAAGAGGCGTCCAGTTCTCATCAAATGAAAAGTCACGTACAGCCTCGTGATAGTCACGCAGCATAACAGCAATTCTTCTTAGATTTTCGTCTGACCACATATACGTTTTAGCAGGATAATTTCCGGCTTCTCCGTCAATAAAAGTGAGGATCTCTCTTCCCTGCTCGTCGATACCAAGAAACTGCGGCGAGTAAGGATAACCTTTTGTTTCTAAATGTAGCAACAGCTTATGAATACGCTCACTGCCTTCTTTCATTTCTCTGCGGACTGTATTCCCGGAGCGAACGACTTTTGATAGGTTGCCTCCTGTTAGTTCTGATTCCTGTAGATCATTCTTTGCAACCAGGATTTTTAGTGCAATGTCTTTCGGTTTAACATTTAAATCTGCCAGTTGCCTAATTTCCATCCACATTGGCAAATATGTCCCTCTATTTCTATTTGTATCTGTCAGCTCTTTTCCATGTCCCTCTCCAAATACTCCGCCTGTAATGTCAGCTTCAAAGAAATACTGGATTCCTTCATATTCTATTTTAGATATACATTGTCCCACCTTCACATTCACACCCAATTCTTCAAAAGCCTCTCTTTTTGCCGCTTCTTCAGGCGTCTCGCCAGACTCTATACCGCCCCCTGGAAAAACATAATACACTTCGTTATTTCTAACTCTTTTAATTAACGCGACCTGTCCTTTTTGAATAATGACGACTGCACTTCTATTTCTCATAGATGGGCACCTCCACTTTTTCCAAATCATTAAAACTAGTATACTTGCAGTGACGAAGGGTGGGATTGGCATTGAAAATGATTGGGCTGATTGGGGGGATGAGCTGGGAATCCTCAGCTGCACGGAAATCGGTTTGTTGATCAGCCCCAAAGACACTGCAATACCACTATTTGATACAGCTGAGATTCATGCACTAGAGACTGTGAAACTCGCATTAAAGGAGTCTTAATATGAAAGCAACACTCCAATCATTAGTCATTACATTAACGATCATGACTGCAGTATTCACACTGGCGTTTCCGATTCCGGTCAGCAGTATGTCAGTTGTGATTTACTACTTATATTTCGCAGCGGGCCTGCCGCTTGTTGCACTCCCACTGTCGCTCATTGCACGATTCATGAAGCTATGTACATCTGCAAGGCTTGCTCTATATGTAGCAACCGGTTTTGCGATTACCACTGCTTTTTTGGGACCGGATTTCATGATCCCGTTCTTCAGCACCATCGCCTGCTTTTGGCTTGTAGAATCAATGATTATCAGGTTTTCTTATAAAGAATTGATCATTAAAAAAGTCGCAAATACCTTTATGTATTCAAATATAGCCTTGATTCTATTTGTGTTTTTCTTTGTGGCGTTGTGAAGGGAGGCCAGCCTTTTGTCTTCAGTTCACCAGCCGAAATCGAATGCTCCGAAAAAGCCTGTGGCAAAAATGATAATGGTTATGATCACAAGCAAACCTAAGTCAAGTAGCGTAACCTTGTAATTGTTACGATTTTCTGCGTACTTCCACTCCATGTAAGCCCTTAAAGATTCAGTTAAAGGAATCATTGCAAAAATCACAATGTAAGGCCATAAATACCACCTTAATTCGCCACCACGATTGATGGTAGATATTTGAATTGCACCGAGCGTAATAATCCCAATTATTGTAGTGATTCGAATGATCCAATCGAACTTTTTATGTTTTTTATTTACATAGTTGTCATATGAAAATATCTTAAATTTATCCGCACCAAGCACACGCCTCATAATCGGTCTGAACATCATTACGATGATCATAATAATAATGAATACAAGAAAAACAGTATTGGTACTCGCACCCTCTAAAAAATTCATCAAATCCCCCTTAATTTATGTCAGGTGCTCCTGCCTGTTCAAAAATCTGATCACCCTTTTGTCATCAGTTACTTCAACGAGATGAATGCCTGTATCACCTGTTGGAAAAGCTCCTAGTGTTACAACCGGCAGCTCAAGCAAGGATTTCAGCAGGTTGGAGATCATTCCGCCATGCGACACAATCGCTACTCTGTCGTATGTTTTGTAGTCATTCAAAATCATATGTAATACTTTCTCCGCTCTCATTCTAAACTCAAGCTCGGATTCCCCTCCCTCAATCGGAACGTGAATCGGTCTGCCTCCTTCAGGAATCGGATGTTTCGTTAATGCCTCTTCTCTTGAAAGACCAGCCAGCACGCCATTATTAAATTCCATCAAGTCCTCTTCTATTACACATTCACAACCAGCCGATTCTTTTAAAATCTCAGCAGTACGGTGCGCGCGTTTTAGAGGACTGGCAATGATTATTTCCGGCTTAAAGTTTTTGGTCACATACACTGCCATTTTCCATGCCTGTATTTCTCCAAGCCCTGTCAGTGGAAAGTCCGCTCTTCCTTCATGCACACGCAGCAGATCTGCCTCTGATTGACCGTGTCTAATAATAATGAGCTCCACCTTATCCCTCCTAACAGATTCCAGTGATTTTACATAAGTATAGCAAAAAATGGGTGTAAGGGTTTAATGAATACGAGGGTCAGATCCATGCCTTCACACATAAACAAACAGTTATATCGAACTAGGCAAATAGTATCTTTGGCACTTAATCCCTTCAAGGCCATTATGTAACATTATAATTGTCAGAAATTTCTTATCATATCTCAGGAGGCGATTTTGTGAAGAAGAAAACGGTTGTTACAATGGCACTTGCTACAACATTGGCGCTTGGTGCTGCTACTCCCCAGCTGGCTTATATGAAAGGGCCATCCCTTGAAAAGGTCAACAGTCAGTTTGACAAAAAGGTCTTAAATCAGCTTGATGCACAACGGATTTATGACAACATCGACACACTGGCGCAGGAACCACGGGTTGCCGGTACTGATGCAGAGGATCAGGCAGTCGAATTTATCGCAGAAGAGTTTGAGTCATATGGCTATGATGTTGAAATTCAGCCGTTCACGTTTTTCGGATATACACCTCCCTCTTCACTTTCTCTTTCAGTTGAAGGCTTTGAAGGTGAGCTGAACCCACGCTCTTTTACATATTCAGTGAACGGTGATGTGACAGGTGAGCTTGTGGACGTTGGATTAGGAACTGTAGATGACTTAGCAGGACTAGATCTTTCAGGTAAAATTGCATTAATTCAGAGAGGTAATATTTCTTTTGGTCAAAAAGTGCTAAATGCTGCTGAAAGAGGCGCAGCTGGTGTAGTCATTTATAATAACGTTGATGGTGTATTGAACGGGACGCTTGGCGCTTATGATGAGCGCTATGTGGCAGCTGTCAGCCTGTCTAAATCCGAGGGTGAAGCGCTTAAAGCGCTAGCAGGCAGTACTGCGACATTAACAGTTGAAGGTGCTGAAGCTGGCGACCGTACTTCGCATAACGTGATTGCGACGAAAGAGCCGACAAATCAGAAAAAAGCAAATGACGATATCATTGTTGTCGGTGCACACCATGACTCAGTTCCAGGCGCACCTGGTGCAAATGATGACGCGTCTGGTACTGCGGTGACGCTTGAGCTTGCGCGTGTACTGAAAAATGTACCGACTGACACTGAGCTTCGCTTTGTAACATTTGGAGCTGAAGAGCTTGGCTTGATCGGATCTTATCATTATGTGGATACGTTGAGTGATGAGGAAATTGATAACACAGTGGCAAACTTTAACCTTGATATGGTGGGAAGCCGTGACGCTGGTGATCTTGTGATGCGTACACTGGATGGACAGCCAAATCTTGTAACGGAGCTTTCTCAGAAGTCCAGTCTGAAATTGAACGGTGAAGCGACACCATTTTCTCAGGGTGGCAGCAGTGACCACGTGCCATTTGCAGCAGCAGGTATTCCGGCAGCTCTGTTTATCCACTCACCGCTAGAGCCATGGTACCATACGCCAGATGACACAATTGATAAAATCGATATTGATAAACTGCAGGATGTCGCTGAAATTGTAGGGTCTGCCGTCTATGACCTTGCACAATTCGATCATCCATCACAGTCGAAAAATAAAGAAAAAGTTGATGTTGAAGCTGATATGATTTTTGAACAGTCAGTGAGATAACATTCGCGATGAGTATCCCCATTCTTTTGTGAATGGGGATTTTTGATTTACGACGGCTGGGTGGGCGGATTCCGCCGTTGATCGACTGTTGTTTTTGCGGTCACTACCGTCGATTGTGCTTTCACTACCGTCATGAGCCATGTCGCTACCATCAATCCGGGTGTATCTCACCGCGGCGGAGCCCCACACTACCATCATCAGCAAAAACACTACAGCCAAAAAAATCCAGTCTCCCACATATGGAAGACCGGATTTTTATTTCTCATCAGATTCTGAAAATTGTTTATTAGCCTTACTCTGATAAGGCTTAAAGCTTTTTGCTTTCTTTGCTTTTGCCTGCCAGCGGTTCCAGCCTTTTTTACCGGTACCCTGACCTACGCCGCTCTTTTTCGATTTTGCCATCTATTTTCACTCCAAAGAATAGAATACCACTTCATACGTTAGTGACTTAAGATACCGGGATAGCGTTACTGCTCCATCCGGCTCCTCTTCATCTTATCACGAACTGAACCAAGAAGCTTCATCAGCTCGAAATATTCCTCCGGTTGAATGCCGCATCGTTCAATGGCTTCCTTGATTCCAAGCGCAATATCTCTTTTCGTATTCTTCGCCTGTTCAGTGAGTGAAATGACGACACTTCTTGAGTCGTCTGAAGACCGTTCTTTTGTTATCCAGCCATTTGCAGTCATCCTTGTAATCATCGGATTCAGCGTACCGGTCCCCAGTCTCACCTTTTCACCAAGCTCTTTTTGTGCGAGACCATCATTTTCCCATAACGCCAGCAGCACCAAATACTGCGGGTAGGTCAGATTAAATGGTTCGAGCGCTTTTGTATACAGCTTATTGAATTCACTGGACGTTTCATAGACTGCAAAGCACAGCTGCTGGTCCAGCGAGAGATAATTGTTCATGCAGGCCCTCCTACAGTAATGACTTAATATCTTCCTCAATTTTATCAGGAGGCGTTGTCGGCGCGTACCGTTTTACCACGTTTCCTTCTTTATCAACCAGGAACTTTGTAAAATTCCATTTGATCTCTTTTGACAGCATGCCTTTTTGCTGATTCTTCAGGTAATCAAATAATGGATGCGTTTCTTTTCCATTCACTTTGATTTTGGCAAACATCGGGAAGCTGACGCCATAGTTGACCTTACAGTGTTCTGTTGTTTGTTCAATATCGTCAAACTCCTGATTGTTGAATTGATCACACGGAAATCCGAGCACTTGAAGTCCCTGTTCAACATATTTTTCATGAAGCTTCTGCAGCCCTTCGAATTGTGGGGCCAGACCACACTTACTTGCTGTGTTGACGATCAGCATCGTCTTACCTTTATAGGATGCCAGATTTACCTCTTCGCGATTCGGCTTTTGGACAGTATATTCATAAACAGTCATCTAACATTGCCTCCTTTTAGAATATATATCGTGTACGATTTAATTTTACAGATTCTTTTAAAAGGAGGCAAATGACAATGCTCAGGCAGACACTTTTTCACGCTGATTCAACAGTGAACGCAATGCTCTGTTTAACCATTCAGAGCTTAAAAGCATTGCCGCTACGAACAGCACAACCACTACCGGGAACAGACCAATTGTTGTCTGTGCTGCGATCAGACCGAATAGCGGCGGCAGAAAAGTACTGCCTGTGTACGCAACAGCCATCTGATATCCCATGATTGTCTGTGAATGCTCTCTGCCAAAGCGGGCAGGCGTTTCGTGAAGCATCGACGGAAAAATCGGTGCGAGACCCAGCCCAACCAGAATAAATCCACCCAGTGAAAAATAAAGTGGTAACGGGAGAACGAGCAACACTGCCCCTGCAAGCGCAATTGCCTGTCCGGATCTGATCATGGTTTTATTATTCAATTTAAACGTAACGAACCCTGAGATAAATCTGCCGGCTGTAATCCCTGCATAGTAAAAAGAAACCCATTGTGCCGCAGTAGCTGCCGGCAGATCTTTCATATTTACAAGGAAGCTTGCGCCCCAAAGCCCGACCAGTGCCTCAACACCGCAATAGAAAAAGAATGCGGCAAGTGCGAGCTTTACGCCTTTGATTTTAAGCGGGCGAACACCTTCAGTTTTCTTCTCAACTTTTTCAGGCTCCTTTTCAGCAAAAGGTTTTGCCTTCACCTTTCCCCACAAAGGAAGCGTCAGAAATAAGACGAATACTAAAATAAACTGGATGCCTGCAATCATCAGATAACCTTCTCTCCAGGCAGGATCTCCGATAATAAACTGAGCCATAATGACAGGACCAAGTGTTGCGCCGACACCCCAGAAGGAATGCAGCCAGCTCATATGATGCGCATGGTAATGAGTCGCTACATAAGCATTCAGGCCGGCATCAATCGCGCCCGCTCCAAGTCCAAGCGGAACCGCACATACAAACAGCCAGATAATCGACGGGGCAAAGAAAAAGCCGCTAAGCGCTAAAGCTGTCATTAACGTACTGACAGCAGCAACCTTTCCTGTCCCGAATTTTTTAAGCAGCCTCCCGCTGACCAGACTTGAAATAATCGTTCCACCAGCAATCGTCATAAACAATAGACCTGCCATTTCGATCGGCACATTCAGATCAGGCTGCATGACCGGCCAGGCAGCGCCTAGAATGGAATCAGGAAGACCCAGACTGATAAACGCAAGATAAATAATGAGTAATAATAGTGTGGCCAATTTAATTCCCTCCCTCACGCATCAGCAAGAGATCGATCCCGAGTTTCTGAAGTCCATTTAAATAGTCTTTTTCCCAATTGCTGATTGTCAGCTCAGGCAGATGGTCAGCCGGGATCAATTGGGCACTTGCTGATTTGACCTTTGTTAAAATCTCTTGATCAATATCATGCTGATTAAAAATGACTGCATGGGGATTGATGATTGCTGTAAAAGTGGCTACCAGCCTGCTGACAGCATCAATCTGTTCACCTGATATAATCCGGCCGCCATGCAGGTTCTCACCAAAATTACGGTTGTTATGCTGCGGAACAAATTGAATTTCTCCTGCAAAATATGTACTTCCACGGACAACTTCACCGTTTACCAGCACACCTGAACCAGCCCCATTTTGCCCTACATAAAGATAAACCAGTGTTTGTTTTTCATTCGCATGCTGATAACCCAATACAGCAGCATTCATATCATTTTCCACAACCGCCGTTACCGGGAAACGATTTTCCAGCTCCTGTTTCAAATTCATTTTTTGAAACTGATCATACCCCGGGATGAAAATAATCTGACCCTGATCAACTGCGCCCGGCACTCCAACCGAAATGGTTTTAATACCGGGATACTGATTGCACATTTCCTCAATGAATCCAGTCAGTGGATCAATCCCGCTTCCTTTTAAAAAGCTGAACTCTTCACCTTCATCTTTTACCTCACCGGCGCAATTAAATACTGTGTAGCGGGTTTCACTGCCTTCCATCAGAATAGCCAGACCAAGCATATGGTTCACGTTATATACATAGCGTTTCGCCCTTCTTCCCCCGCTTGATTCATCAAGACCAAGAGAAGATATTTCTCCGTCCTTTTCCATCTCGGCTATCAGCTTACTGATTGTTGGAAAGCTGGCCTCTACTGTTTTATTAAGCTCAACCTTCGTTGCACCGCCTGATTGAATGAGCATTTTTCGTATAGCCGTTTTTGCTGTTTGTGTTGTATGTTGATCCATGTTGTCACCTCATCAAGACTTATTAAGCCTTTTAAATAAGTAGATTTGTAAACTTATTAAATCATTTAAATAAGTTCTTTTGACACTATAGCATGTTTTACGTTACTTGGATATGCAAGTTTAATTTTCTGCACAAAAAAAGAGCGACATGCGCTCTTTTACAATGATTATTCATCCTTCATCCGCTTCTTAAATAACACACTTGCAACCACCAATGCGACTACTGTCCAGCCTGTGATCACTGCGAGTGAAATCACTATATCTGACGTTTGACCTGCTGCACTATAACCTTCAAGCATAATCAGCTGAGCGCTTGGCAGCCACTTCATTACCTCAAGCACCGGGTACGTTTCAGCAAGTCCCATTGCCAGGGGTCCGAGTGAAAAGACTGCCATGACAGGAAGTACTGCAACCGATGCTTCCATCACGGTCTTCGTGAAAAGACCGCAGACAATCCCAAGTCCAATATAAAAAACTGTTGAGATCATTAATCCTACTGTTAAAATAAGCAGATTGGCAGGTGAAAACCCAAGAATCATAATCGTCAGCGCGACAATGGCAAGCGTGATCGCAAAGACGAGTGTGCTTTTTCCAATGAGAATATCCGCTATCGATGCCGGGGACATCATCAGACTGCGCAACGTGTTACTTTCTTTTTCTTCAGCAATCAGGCAGGCCTGAATAAATGTAGTCACAAGCGCAAATGTCATATTTATCGGCAGAAAATACAGATCTAATGAAGCTGCACCTGCATTCTGGTAGAAAAACGCAAGCACTAAGGGCATTAAAATCATCGATGATACAGCATAGTTACGTGAAAACTCTTTATAATCCTTTATAAAAATTGCGCGCATTCTTTTCATTGAAATGTTCATCGTAAATCCCTCCCTGTCATCTCCATAAAAATATCTCCAAGTGTCGGCTCGTTTGACCAGATTCGCTGGATCAGCTGATGTCTCATCCATTCTTCAAGTCTTCCGGCCGTTGTCAGTTCATTCAGCGGCAGAGTATACTGCTCACCGTTTGTCAGCTCCACAATCATTGACTGATCACTGTGACGCAGTCTTAAGTCTGAAGGTGCGCCAATCGCTTTAATTTTTCCCTCATGTAAAAATGCGACACGGTCACACAACGTTTCAGCCTCTGCCATATCATGCGTCGTCAGGAAAATCGTTGTACCCATTTCATTTAACTTACGCAGCCCCTTATAAATGTGATGCGTGTTTCCAGGGTCCAGTGCAGAGGTTGGTTCGTCCAAAAATAACAAATCCGGCTTATGCATTAATGCCCTTGCAAGTGTCACACGCTGAAGCATTCCTTTAGAAAGCCTGGACACCTTCTTTTTACGTGCATCCTGAAGGTTTACAAATGCCAAAGCTTCATCAATTGCGCTGTCATTCAGCTCATATAAATCTTTATAAAGCATCAGGTTCTCTTCTACTGACAGTCTTTTATATAGTCCACTGTTATCCGTTAATATGCCAAAGCGTGATTTATTCTCGACACGCTTCATTTCATTGACCGGTATGCCAAAAACTGATGCTTTTCCTTTGGTCTGATCCAGCTGTGCTGTCAGTATTTTAATGAGCGTTGTTTTTCCCGATCCACTCGGTCCAAGAAACCCGAAAATTTCTCCTTTTTGAACCGAAAAAGATACATCCTCTAAAGCGGTAAAATCGTTAAAAGTTTTCCCGATATGCTGTACGTTAATTTCTGCTGTCATTTGCGCAGCCTCCCTTGTTGATGTCTAACCCAAGTGTAGTCAGTTCAACAAAATCACGCTGCAAGATCCGGATCAATTGTAGAAAAATGATGGCGAACTGTACCCCGAAACTGCTGAACCGTCCCCTCTTATTCCCCGGGAAATACTAGGAAACGCCAAGAAGCTCCTTCAGTTCGGCAAGCTTCGCCCGGGAGAGCGGAATCACACTGCTTTCCCTGTCATTCAGCTTCAGACTATAGCTGTTTTTCGTCCAGGTAATGATCTCCCTGACCTTTTGCAGGTTCACAATATAGGACCGGTGACAGCGGTAGAAGCCATATGGACGCAATTGCTTTTCAAGGTCCTGAAGCGTGAGCGTGCAGTTATAACCTTTACCGGCTACATTGACCTGCGCAGACCCATCCACACTTTCAACGTAATCGATTTCCGGCGGATTAAACAGAATCGTTTTCCCTTCATGCTTTGTCTGTATTTTTTCAATCCTGATCACTGGCTGCTCTGCTTCAACAGTCACAACCGGCTCTTCATTAAAATCCATTTTATGTAATCCATTTTGATCAATTCTATAAATGTCGTCGGTCATCAAAAGCAGCTCTTCAAGATTATGTCCTAACAGTAAAATAGCTTTCAATTGATCTCTCATATTGCTAATCAGCCGCGTCATGACCTGTCTCCCCTCTTCATCCGTTCTGTCAAAGGGTTCTTCTATCACTAAAAACTCCTTCGCATATAAATAAGGTCTGAGAAAAGACAGGCAATTTCTATGACTTTCTGAAAGGTTCTTCACTTTTGTTTTTTGTACATACTGCAGATCAAAGAGAGCGACCATTTCTTCGACAGACGCTGATATCCCGGAAAGACCTATATGATAACGAAACGTTTCCTCCACCGTTAACCGCAGAGCCAACCCTTCATGATTGCCGTGAAGATAACCCCTATGCTTTAACTGATTCATAATCAGCTGCGTCCGCTTAATATCTGTATATATACCGGTAAGACCGGCGTCAAATGAGAAAGAAGGAATCACCGCATGACTGCCTTCTCTTACTTCAGTGATTTCAATATTCATACATAAACTCCTTTATACCTTAACTTCATATACCTCTAACATTATTCTACAACTAATTCGCCATCTCCTCCGGATATTTTACAAATTTTGAGGGCATGTCGGACGAGGGCAAGCGAATGCTGGGGTCAGACCCTTGCCTTCGGAGGCACGAAAATATGTAAAGCACCCTTTACGTAAAGGGTGCTTTACATCACAATATAAGTTAAGAGGGGAATGTGGCATATGAAAAACAGAATGAAAGAGCTCAGACAGGAAAACAGCATTTCTCAGGAGCAAATGGCAGAGATGCTGGGGGTTTCAAGACAGACTATCATTTCAATTGAGAAGGGTCGCTATAACCCATCCCTGCCGCTTGCGATTCAGATTGCAAGGTGCTTTAACACATATGTTGAAGAGGTTTTTTTGCTGGAAGATGAAGAGAATTAAAATGTATGGAGGATTTTAATATGCAGATGAGCAGTAAAGCTGGGAGAAGAGCATTTTTACTATTTGGTTTCATGTTTCTTATTTACAGCTTATTAATTAGTTTTGCAACAATCTCAACAGGAAACTTCTATGTAGGCCATGAGGCAGTTTTTATAGGAACAACCATTATGTGTTTTTGCCTTTCTTATCTTTATCCTCAGTTCAAAGAGAATGATGAGCGCACTAAAAGAATCAAAGAACGCGGAATGTTTTTCAGCTATTTCTTTATCTTAGGATACATGCTGATCCTTATCACTTTGTTTCAATTTGAAGGATTTATGCTGGATGGTTATCAGACCGTCAGCTTACTTGCAGCTTTATCGATGAGTACGGTTTTTGTTTCTTTTGTGGTGTTGTCGAAGCGTTACTAGATAAAACACTTACAGCATTCTCACATTTGAACAAGTGTATTTTAAGTATGGCTGTGGTAAACTATACATATAATAAAAAAGACCAGGTGCTGAGAACACCCGGTCAATGCAGCTGTCATCCGCATGAAGTGCGGTTGACCAGTAAGAGCCTTTAAGTGTTACAAAGAGTAACCACTCAGCTTCTTAGTCGGTAGCGGAGGGTGGTTACTTTTTTTATTGGTGTAGAGAGCAACCAAAGCTACAATAGCTGTTGTTACTGCTGCAATAAACATACCAAATTGAAATAGCATATTCATTGCCTCGTAAGTCACCATATAAACACCCCCTTTCTCAGGGAGTGCCAACCGCCCATCCGCTTTAGATAGCTGCACCCTATATTTTATCATGCTAAATAATTCAAAGTAAGAGGCGAATCATTTGTATGTGCTTCCTCGTCTTATAAGTAATGTGACTATGCCTGACCCTCCAACAACCCAATCAGCGCTTCCACCTCATCGGGATCACCAGTTTCAACATACATTTCCTCTGCACCTTCAATAATATCCGTATAAAAGTTCTCATCTTCAACCGGGTATACACCATCCCAACGCTGTGGCACGTTATAGACATTGATTGTTCCATCGCCGTTGCCACTATATGTAATCGATCCGTCTACTAACCTTGAACCTGATAACTGTATGACATCTTCAGGATACACGTCACTTGTTTCATCTTTTGGATTCAGTGGTGTACCTGCCGGGATATGCTCAACATATAATCCATCTATGTCCTGATTTGGACCGAGCTGCAGCCAGACGCGTGCATACTCAATCTCCTGAGCTGAATACTGTGAAAGCACCTGTTCCTCTTCTTCTACAACGCTTTCTGTTGCGGCTTCGCTCTGTTCTCCTGACTCAACTGACTCTTCTTCAAGCAATTCTTCATCAGACTGCGCTGTGTCCTCTGCCTGTTCAACAATAGTATCGCTATCTGAAACCTTTGATTCATTGTCATCAGCAGCTGTGTCAGAACAGCCCGCTACGAGCAAAAGCATGACACTTAAGTAGATACATTTCTTCACTAAGTTCATTTTGAAAAACACCTTTCTTTAAGCTCTTTTTAGCCTTTCAGAAAATTTGATTACCACAAATACAGCAATCGCGAGCAGGATGATATAAATCACTCTTGAATAGACTTCCATGTACTCTACAACGACATCCCATGAATTTCCGAGTGATGCGCCCAGTGACACGAGTACGATATTCCAAATTAGTGTACCAAGCGTTGTAAGTACCAGAAACAGCGGGAACTTCATATTCGACATCCCCGCAGGAATTGAAATCAGACTGCGGATCAACGGAATGAAACGGCAAAAGAACACAGTCCACAGTCCATAACGGTCAAACCAGCCGTCAGCGCGGTGAATATCCTTTTTAGTCACACGTAACAGGTGCCCCCATCTATCCACGATTTTTTCTAATCTCTCTACATCAAGCTGAAGTCCAACCCAATAAAGGATTACCGCGCCAATCACAGACCCAGCCGTTGCAGCCAGGACCACGCCAGGTATTGTCATTGAAGAATCAACAGTCATGAAACCACCAAACGTCAGAATGATTTCTGAAGGAATTGGAGGAAAAACATTTTCAAGTGCAATCAATAACAGTACGCCCAAATAACCATACTCACTCATGATGTCAGTCAGCCAATTTTCCATATGTACCCCGCTTCTTTGCTTGATTCATGCTAAATGCTTTATTCTGTCACACTCCAACTTCTGTAAATTAGACGTTTCACTAAGACATAGGTTCCAATATTGCTATAATCTTTTCAAAAAATAGAGAACCTCCTATTTCACGACAGTAATTCGTGTGATTTAGAAGGTTCTCTATGCTGGATTCATGAAGGCAAGGGTCTGACCCCCGCCTTCAGCACTCCTTACTCCACACCAATCTTCTCCAAAATAAACGCATAACACTCAGCCGCTTCCTTCAAATGGTCAAAGCGTCCTGATGCACCAAAGTGTCCCGCTCCCATATTGGTTTTCAGTACGAGTGTGTTGTCATCTGTTTTCTTTGTGCGCAGCCTGGCTACCCATTTCGCCGGCTCCCAGTAGGCAACGCGCGGATCGTTCAGGCCGGTTGTGATATACATATGTGGATATTCTTTTTCTTCCACATTGTCATATGGGCTGTAGGATTTCATATAGGTATAATCCTCTTCCTTCTGCGGATTGCCCCACTCATCCCACTCAAGCGTCGTCAACGGAATCGTGTCATCCAGCATTGTTGTCAGCACGTCGACAAACGGTACTTCAGGGACGATCACTTTGAACAGATCGCCTGCCATATTTGATACGCCACCGACTAGTAACCCGCCGGCACTGCCGCCTCTTGCAGCCATTTGATCAGCTGTTGTATAGCCTTCTTCAATTAAAAAGCGTGCTGCATCAATAAAGTCTGTGAATGAATTGAGCTTACGATTTGTTTTCCCATCTTCATACCAGTGTCTGCCCATTTCGCCGCCACCGCGCACCTGAGCCGTTACAAACACAACTCCTTTTTCTAAAAGTGGCAGGCGATATGCATTGAAATAAGGGTTATTATCCATCCCGTAAGAACCATATCCAGTCAGAATCAGTGGTGCTGGCCCGTTATCAAGTGCACCCTTTTTATAGCTGACCATCAGTGGCACCTTGACGCCATCCCTCGCAATCGCCCAGAGCTGATGCTGATTGAATGACTCCGGATTATATTCGCCGTTAACTGCTGCTGTGTGGATCGCCTTCTTTTCACCAGTTGCGATTTCCAGACTGTAAGTTGTATCAGGTGTTAAAAGTGATTCATATTCAACTAAAAGTTCATCGGAATCATAGCTTTGACCACTCACAATGGAGAGTGTGTAAAGCGGCTCATCCCACTCAAGCTGATGCAGTTCATTATTTTCAAGCACCCAGATCTGCGTCAGGCCACGCTCACGTCCAAGCACGAAAAGCTTGTTCTTCGTCGGATACACAGCCTGCAGATAGCGGTTCCCATCATAAGGGACCACTTCTGTTCGCTCAGAAAAATCCGATACCGGACAGCGAAGCAGTTTGAAATTCAATGCATCTTCATTCGTCAAAATCAGCAGGTCATCTCCCCAGTGATCCACGTCATACTTAATCCCTCTGCGTCGCTCGTCAACCAGTTGAACTGGTGCAAGCGGATTTTCCGCATCCACGAGACGGACTTCCTCTGTCATCGTTGAACTTGAATGCACACTAATGTACTTTCCACTTTTCGTCTTCGCAATGAATAACGCAAAAGTGACTTCCTTTTCTTCATATAAAAGCTCATCAGCTTCATTACTGCCAACCTCATGACGCCACAGGCGGTAAGGACGCTGCATATCATCAACAGTCACATAGAAAATATACTTTCCACACTGACTCCACTCCATACTGCCGAAAATATATACATTTTCGATTCTGTCAGAGAGTAACTCTCCCGTCTCCAAATCTTTAATATAAATCGTGTAACGGTCTGATCCATCACGGTTATCAAGATACGCAAGCTTCGTCTGCTCTTCATTCAGGCGCTGCAGCGTCACACTTAAATAATCGTCATCCCCTGCCAGCTCATTGAGATCCAGAATGACTTCCTCTTCAGCCCGATCCAGAAGCTCACGACTCTCAGCTTTTTTCCGCGCATAAATCGCATATTGCTTATCCTTTTGCTCCCGTGAATAATAAAAATAAGGTCCATTTTGAACAGGCACCTTCTCTTCCGCCTCAGGTACGCGTGCAACCATCCCTTCAAAAATCTCATTCGTCTTCTTTTCAAGCGGCTTCATCACTTCACTGAAATACTCATTCTCACTTTCCAGATACGAAACCACTTCAGGGTTCGTCTTATCCTTCATCCAGTAGTAATCATCTTCCCGAATATCGTTATGTATATCGTGCGTAAAAGGTACGCGCTTTGCGATTGGTGCTTTCATATAAAATTCTCCTCGCTTTTTACTTGATTAAATAACAGAAAAATCTGCATATCATTATCATATCCAACATTTAACTTAAATGCTATCCTTTGTGATCCTGCCAGTTGGGTTTATGTATTTAAAATATTGTCCTAAAGGATGCTAGTTTAGAGGGGTCTCTTAATAAACGAGGAAGGTGATACAAAATACAGTCATACATTTGTCTTAAACTGTAACTTTTTTTATAACCAATCGTAGTTACCTGGTATGGAGGGATACAATGAATCCGAAAAAAACTAATCTATGCGACGTTTCATATAATTGGACCACTTCTGTACCTTGTTGCGTACATTATTATGCAAAAATTTAACGGAGCTTCACTGGCTGACTCAATAAGCGATGCGCTATCAATCATTGCCCTTTATTTGATTGGGGTATCGATACTCTGGCTTTTCACCATGGAGAAAATTGATAAGGCAATTGAAGCTGATATGAAAGCGAAAAAGGAGAATCAGGCCTGACTAACTAAGCACATCATTATCATCAAATGTTCATCCGCGTTAAAATATGGGTATTGTACATAGACATTTATTGGAGGGATTAGACGATGCAAAAGACAATTCACTTAGTTAACCGCCCGAAAGGTACACCGACACATGACGATTTCAAGTTTGTAGAAGCGCCGATTGGTTCACCTGAAAAGGGTGAAGTCCTGATCCGCACAGTCTACATTTCAGTTGACCCATACCTTCGCGGCAGAATGAACGAAGGTAAATCATATATCGAACCATTTAAGTTAGATGAAGTACTCTCAAGTGCCGTTATTGGCCAGGTTGAAGAATCGAAATCAGACCGCTTTTCAAAAGGCGACGTTGTGATCGGATCACTCGGCTGGCAGGAGTATTCTGTTGTAAAAGAAAATGAAATCCGTAAAGTTGATCACCAGCAGGCTCCTGCGTCCGCTTATTTAAGCGTGCTTGGCATGACCGGCCTGACTGCGTACTTCGGACTGCTTGATATCGGTAAGCCTAAAGAAGGCGAGACCGTTGTTGTATCAGGCGCAGCCGGTGCGGTTGGTTCTGTCGTGGGACAAATCGCTAAGCTTAAAGGAGCACGTGTCGTTGGGATCGCAGGGTCTGATGAAAAGATCAGCTATCTGAAAGATGAACTTGGCTTTGATGCGGCGATTAATTATAAGACTGAAAACGTCTATAAAGCATTGAAGGAAAACTGTCCTGATGGCATTGACGTATACTTTGAAAACGTTGGCGGTGAAATCGGTGATGCTGTACTGCCGCTGCTGAACAACTTTGCCAGAATTCCTGTCTGTGGTGCCATCTCAGGCTACAACAAAGCTGAACGCGACATGGGGCCTCGAGTTCAGGGCTATCTGATCAAGACAAGCTCACTTATGCAGGGCTTCACTGTCGGCAACTATTCTTCACGCTTCAAAGAAGGCGCGGAAGCACTTGCAGGCTGGCTTGGTGAAGGAAAGCTAAAGTATGAGGAGACTGTAACTGAAGGCTTTGACCATACAATTGATGCTTTTCTTGATTTGTTTGAAGGAAAGAATCTTGGCAAGGCGGTTGTGAAGGTTAGTGAGATTCAATAATATAAACTCCCTGTCCACCTTTTCTAAATGTGGGCAGGGAGTTTTTTCTGTTTTACATTTATTTTAAGATTAAGGCTTACGCTTCGGCATCCAAACCCGATTCTGATTTTTGGTTTCAGGAAATTCATCTCCAGCCTCCAGTTTGATCTGAGCTGGATCGTTGACCTGACTTCCGGTTTCACCTATTTCAACATAATAGCCATTATTCGGCGCTTTCTGACCAGGCTTAAACTGATGATTCTGTCCCACACGATTCACTCCTTTCCTCTCTTATTATGACCTGCTTTAATCAAATGATCTTTTAGAGACAAAAAGCCTGCACCAGCCCGGACGATCGCAAGGGTGATGGCATATTGTCTTGTGATATCAAGCTTTTCAGGCAGCGTGACTTCCTTAAAATATGGAAGTGGATCACCGGATTGATACCAGTCTCCGTTTGTAAAAGTATGCTCACGATTTTCCCATGCTATATTTAATGTCGGACTAAAAATACCTTTGCCACGCCGGGAAGAAAAAACCTGCGGCCAATAGTCCGACCTTGATCCCGTATGCGGATTGTTGCTTGCAAACTTAAGAATGGTCTTTAATTGGTACGATGAGTGATAAAGCATGCCATACAATTTTTTACCAAGCTCAATTCTTTGTTCAAGCGGCGCAAAATGACTGACATTCAATCCGATTACCTTCACATGCTTTTCCATTGCATAAGGAAAAATCACATGGTTCAGATGAAAAAATTCCTGATATTTAAACGTGAATGATTCGTACACACTCGTGCGGTAATAAGCATTCGCTATCAGACGCAATTCGATATAGTGCTGTTCGTTGATAATAAGCGCAATCGTCAGGAATTTTGAGTTTTGCTGCTTTAGAAATGACTGCCAGACGGGTTCCATAAAAGCCGAAACACTAAATTGTGGAAGCAGGTGCATATAATCCTTTTTAGTTTCCTTGCTCTTCTCATATAAAAGCAGCTGCGGGTAGGCATCATGAAAAATGAAGGCATTGGCTTTTTCTAAAAAGATAAAAAAGTCTCTTCTCGAACGTTCAGAGAAAATATGTTCAAGAAGACTTCCCTTCAGATCAGTCATATTCCAGCCGCCGTTTCTGGACACCAAATGTGCAAGCAGGGCCCAGTGAACCTCCGGATGCTTACAGTAAAATTGAAAATATGCGTCTGTTCTGGTCACATTATTGAGGTTCAATAAAGCGACTTTTTTTTAATATCTGAAACGATCACTTCCTCTTCGGGGGTAAGAGGATGAACAGTTGTTTTGCCGGAATCCATAGGTGCAGAACCTTCTTTCTCCAAGGAATAATTAGTGGAGCAATTTTAGCTTCTCTCTGCTTTGTGCCAGAGTCTCCTGCAGCTCCAGTATCGGTTTACTGTTTCCTCTCGATTGAATCGCATTCGTGCAGCTGCGCTCAGCCGTTTCAATCTTTTTAAACGCTTCATTAATTCTTTCTTCTACAGGGTTTGTTCGCGCGTGCCTCACTGCTTCTTCTGCATTCTCAACTGAATTGTGAAGCTGTATGATGACCTGATCTTCTTTCCAGCTCATATCTGTCTGCTGATCCATTTCTGATCCCTCCACTGTTTTCTATTTATTACGATGGCTGTCAGTAATCATTTTTATGCGTAAGACTGAAAAATTTGGATGGCAATATGATAAATAAAATCTGCAGGACAGTCCATATTAGTAAGGTACCTTATCTTAAAAGGAGGTTTTTCTGTTGAGTCGTTCGAATCATCAAACGCCATCAAAAAACAAAAGATCTCTTCCTCAAACGCCAAAAGGAATGAAGGTTGATCATGAAAGAAACAGAACCGAGGAATTTGCTCAGGAACTGGGTCTGCATGGTGAGACTGATTCCGGTAACAGGCATGGGGTTAATAAGGGCAAACAGCATCGCGAAAGATAAACAAAAAAGCCAGGTTATGTGCCTGGCTTTTTTGTTTTCCATTTAAATTTCTATTTTTCCTGAAACTGCTACCTCCTGCCAATCTAAATGTAGACTTTATTTGTGACTTAGCCATTTTCAATAATCATGTCAATCAACTCATCCAGCGTCCCAAAGCATTTCCTGACTCCCGGCAGATGATAAAACGTACTTGTCGTCTCAGGATTGTCCACCTCTTTATCAGGTGAATAAAGAAAAACCTGTTTACCTTGCCCTAGCGCGATTCCCATCTCAATGTGAGTTCCTTTTCCTCCAGGAAGCAGAGCGATAAGAAGATCTGCTTCAATGACTTCCTCTTTTTCTTTTTGACCGATAGACTGCTGTTCTTCAAAGGTTGAAGCCCTCTCATTTACCGTCCAGTCATAAGTGAGGGTATAACCATGCTTAATCAGGTGCTGACTAACGTATTGAACTTTTTCTTTATTGGTAAAGCTTGATGCGATATAGAATTTCATGATTCCCCCCCATTAATACTTTCCATTACTTAAGAAACTTTTTTGAAAAATCCCCATCAGGATCACACTATGCCATTCCCCACCACGGAACAGCTGGTCCTGCTGTTCACCTTCTTTTTCAAAACCGAGTTTTTCATATAGCCTTACCGCGCGCTCGTTAAATGAGAACACACGCAAATACACCTTATGCAGATTCAGCTCTTCAAACGCATACGACAGCAGCAATTGCATCGCCTCTTTCCCAAAGCCCTTCCCCCACTGGTCAGCTTCTCCAAGGTCAATCACACACTCCGCATTTCTATTTTTATAATCAATATGTATGAGGGAGATAATGCCGATCGGACTGCCTGTTTCCTTCAGTTCAATCATATAGCTTTTCGCATCATTTGCTCCTAAAATCATCTGGATAAAGGCAGCTGTCTCTGATTTTGAATACTGATCCATTACTGGACTGGTGCTTTTCATAACCTCCGGATTGTTCCGCCACTTATGATAGATCTCTGTATCTTCCTCTGTTACCTTGCGTAATGTAATTCTGTCAGTTGAAAACATCGTTATACCTCTTTATAATTTGTAAGTTCTTATCATCATTTCTTCCAACGATTCAAGTCCGCCTCACCGTCACTTTACCTTCCTGGTCCTTTTCATTGTCCCATTCCACCTGAATCTCGAAAGTACCTTCTTCAAAAAACAAAGGAAATCTTCTTTTGATCGAATCTATCATAGGAAGTTGACAAGCTTCTTCAATCGGAACCCACACAGGTGTACCTTCAGGAGCGCTCTTCAGTAATTCCCCGGTAAAACTGCTGGATATATAGTTAAAAATCATATAACGATCGTTTTTCTCAGGGTTAACATACTCATAGAGCCCCTTATAAACGAGATCACTCACTGCCAACCCTGTTTCTTCTTTCACCTCTCTGATCGCAGCCTCCACAAAGCTTTCAGGAAATTCAACCTTTCCGCCGGGAGGGATAAAACCTTTAAGATGATCGTGTCGTCGATCAAGTAACAGTACAGTATCTCCCTTTTGCACCATACAAACTGTCCAAAACTTAACATTCAATTCATTCACCTCAAACAGCCATCAAAACAGCTCAGGAATAGATTTAGCATTCAAAAAGGTCATTAACTCACGATCAACCTTTTGAAATTCATCCTTCTCAATCCACCTGTATGTAAACAACACGCCGGCATCCTTATCTGCTCCCGTTACTTTGTGAACCCAGGCATCAGGCGTGTCAGCTGGCGCAACCAGTAAGTAATCATGTCTTTCAACCATCCTTTGAATAAACGGCTTATAGTATGTAACGTCGCCCAGCTTTTTTATGAGCCGGACATCAGATAAGCCTGTTTCTTCATGAATTTCTCTAAACAGCGCTGCTTCAACCTGCTCATTCACTTCAGCACCGCCACCCGGAACACGCAGTTCTGATCCCGGGAAAGAATGTACCAGCAATTCATACCGATCTGCAGACAATTCACGCAAAATGAAAGCAGCTACTTTCGTTTCCTTGTCTTTCTCCATGATGCGTTCAGCACTTTTGAAAGCACCTGCATACACATCATTCCATCCATCAAATATTTCAGGCAGCTCTTCCATCCCGACAAACTTTCGATCCGCTGCTTCAAACTCTCCTGAAAAAGAATGAAGAGCCGTGATATCCATTCTGAAAAACACCTGATAGCCAACCTGCGGATAGCGTCCAGCAGGATCCCAGCGTTCATTCTCCCGGTGGTCAACGGTAATATATCCGATCAACCGGCAGTCCCCTTCAACGCAGCCCTCCTCCATCACTTCTCTTTTAAAAGCCTGGAGCGGAGTGTCACCTTCGTCTACGTGTCCTCCCGGAATATCCCATCCCCGATGATGAAGGTCAACAAGCATGACCCGTCCTTCGTGAAAGCAGAATCCATGCAAACTTGTGATACATTTTTCATCAGGCAGCACACTGCTTTCTGTCCAGCTGAGCTTAACCTTCGCTTCTCCCCAATTCACGTAAGTAGTCATGCTTAACCCCCTTTTTTCACCTGAAGTACTGTACAACTTTCCCTTTGCCGTTCTGTACTTCAACCTCAGCATAAGCACCATTGATAAACGTAATCTGAGGCGGAACGTGACCGCAGTCAACGTCATAAACAATTGGAACCTGCAGCTCGTTTGACAGATCCTGATACACATCCTCAGCGTCATACCCATCGATTTCATGATTCGCATCGCTTCGGCCAAATAGTATGCCTGAACAATTTTCAAACCATCCTCCAAGCTTCATCTGCATAAGCGATCGTCTCAGGTCGGTCGTGGACATCTCACAGTTTTCGAAAAACCAGAGAATCGGTTCATCAGGAATATGCGTTTTGCGAAAAGCAGCGACATCACCGTAAGGCGTGCCAATTAAATGTCTGATCACATCCACACAGCCGCCGAGCAGGCGTCCCTTTAATGTCTCAGGCTTTCCGGAGACTGTTTTCCACTCAGTCTTTTCTGTCAAATCGAAAATATGTGGTGTCGGGTTTTCAAAGTCCCATTCTTTTTGATAAAGGGCTGATGAATGCTGAGTGACGGACTCTCCTGCTTTTGTAAGCAGTACCTCTTCCCACATCGCTGTCGTTGCATCCACGGATTCTCCTCTCAGATCAACAAGGTTCGTGCCGTGAGCAGTTGCGATTCCTTTAGTGAGCGTGATCGCAAGCAGCAGGAGGCTTGTATCTGAATAGCCGAGGATCCATTTTGGAGGGATCCGTTCAAAATTCAGATGCTCAAGCGTTTCAATCAGAAGCTCGCCTCCCCATGGTGGGATAATGAGATCTACATTGTTATTTTGAACGATTGAGTGGAAGTCTTTTGCACGTAAGTCTGCAGGTGCTGACTTGGCTTTATGCTGCGTCCAGGCCGTTTCGCCGAAAACCAGCTGGTAACCATTCTTCTGAAGCTGCTTGTCTGCACCTTTTAATAGAGGGTGGAGCGCTTCCGGTACACCGGATGATGGGGCTGTGACGCCTATTGTTGCTGGTTTATGTAGTGTTGGATATTGGATCATGATGAAGTACCTCCCTGGGTGGTTTTTAGTAATCATTTTATCGGCTGGAGCGGTATGAGGGGCGGCTTTGGAACGCTGTTGGAATTCCATCAATTTGAGAGTTATTCCTTCAGATTGCCTGTTGATTCCTTCAATCCTGAAATGATTCGCTCAAAATCGAAATCAATTCCTTCAGCAGCTGTCCGACAGTGCTCATTTTATTCATTCAGACACAGAATCCCTTCAGCTAACAAGTTAATTCCGTCACCTGTGAATGTAATTCCATCACCCCTGATTCCGCCGAACTGCCAGCAAAAGTTACTCCTTATGTATAAAGAAGCTTCGACATATAATATTCATCAACCAGGCTTCCGTTAATCTTCAGTGACTGCCTCTTCGTTCCTTCAACTTCGAACCCCTGCTTTTTATATAGCGCCAGGCCTGCTTCGTTTTCTGTAACAACCGTCAATTCAAGTCTTGCAATCCCATGTGCAGCAGCCCACTTTTCCAACTGCTGAAATAACTGAGTACCGACACCTTGCCCCCTATATTCCGGCAGAATGCCAATCACAAGATATGCAGCATGACTGTTGCGTCTGACACTTCCGCCAATTGCGAACATATAGCCAGTAAGCTGGTCCTCGTCTTCCGCGACAAGCACAGTTGAGTTCGCTTGCTTTTTAAGACTTTCAATCTGCCTTAATTGCTGTTCAGACGTTGTTTGACGTTCTCCCGATTCCATCATCATGAATTCAGACTGGCTTTCTACCTGCTGGATCAGCAGCCTGAAGTTTTCTGCGTCTTTTGTTTCTATTTCTCTAATGATCAATTGAATCAACTCCTTATTCAATGTAGGAATAGAATGACCTATAATTAAAACCCCGCCGTTTTAACTTTCTAAAGGCGGGAAAGACTTATCATTACCGCTCCCCATACCACACATAAAAAGCGGCCACATCCTCTTTCGGCAAATAAGCCAGCTCACTCACAAACACCGGCTTTGCGCGATTCGAAAATTTTAAAGAAGCGACATCAAATTTCCGCTGGATCCAGGAATGCTGTACTTCGATTTCCTCAATTCGTGCTCTTCTGGTCAGTAACGTTTCGTTTGAGAAACCACCTTTTCTTGTCTGGATGAATTCACCGTGGCGCAGGTAGCTTGTAAACAAGTAGTCCAGGATACGGGAGAGAATTGCGAGAACAAAAATGACACCCGTGATCCACAGCCATTCACGCTGGAAAAAGAATAGACCTGCTCCAACAACGAGCGTGCCATAGTATGGTGTAAGCAGTTTAAGTAAAAGTACTTTCCTAGGCAGCCGCTTCATCTCCTCTTCGATATGATAGGCAGGTAGAAGAGTATTCACAAGCTCATAAGCTTCACGCTTTGCCATAAAAGGATAAAGGGCATTTGTTTCAAGTTTTTCCTCCCCTAACCCCCCTGCGCTGATCAGCTTGATTTCAACCATATTCAGCAGCCGTTTGATCAGTGGCTGCTCAATTTTAATTGCCTGAACCTTATCTTTTTGAATTGAAAAAGTGGATGTATTCCATACACCTTTTTCAATATAAATCCTCTCATCATCGGCTGAAATCACGTAATTGCCGTATTTTACAACTGTTTGAATGTAGCCGATGACAACTGACAGGAGCATCGCAACGATAAATAACAGCGCCAGCAATCCAATATGCGCTTTAAAGTACTCAAATGCACTAAGGGTCGTTTCTTCCAGATCAAAAAAGTCATTCACCTGAAAGTACGCTGCTGATAACAGCGGGAAAATCGCAAGGAAGCTGAATGATGTCAGTGCGGCTTTGATCGTATCCTTTTTAGTGGAACGAAAATAAACTGTACGTTTTGGCTTGTCTACAACTTCTTCTGCTTCTGCTTCTGCTTCTGCAACAGCATCTTTTTCTTCAATCTTTTTCAGAATCATCCTTGCTTCATCATGGGTGATCACAGAGAATTTTATAGAAGATTCCGAATCACTCGTCCCGGTTTCCAGTGTTAAAGACGTCAGCTTAAACAGCCTGTGAAGAAAGTTCGTGTTCGTCTGATGGTTTTGGATCCGTTCAAACGGCACGACCCTATGATTCTTAACAAACACGCCTTCTCTAAGCGCAATCGAATTGTTATTGATTTGATAGGTATGGAAAAACCATTTCAGCAGGATATGGATGATCGTCCAGCCTGCAAACAGGATAAAGATAATCTTTGCCCATAAAATCCAGCCAGTCATCACGTCACCGCGCAGGATAAATAAAAATAAAATAAAGAAGAACGCATTTTTTAGAAATGAAACGTATTCAAATACCAGCCAGGACGGATGATATCGCTTTGGATTGTCACTCATTTCACTTCTTCTCCTTCGATGTCTTTTACTTTTGCAAACATGGCAATCTGTGACCTAAGTTGGATTGCTTCTTCTTTAGGAAGCGCCGGAATGTTATGGCTTCGTTTTCAATATTGTAAGCTTCGACCCTCCTGTCTGGTTTTATATTCTTGTGCCATTACTCATGTCTACATCTGTTATTAGGAGCATTTATAGAATACGAAAACAAGGTCAAGAATAGAAGCTCCCAAAGCCCTCCTCAGTTCTATGGTTTTCTCATTAATACCATAGAAATATTGCTTCATTATTAAAATGAAAATGGTGCAGCAATTCAGGTAGCTTCTTTCAGAGCCTGATACAATCCGCTATCAGAATGTCTGCACCAGGCGGTTACCGAATTTCGATTTCATTGGAAGGTCGCCCCTTTCAATAAATTATGCCCGCAAAATTTTCTCCATCTTCTTCCCCTTTGCCAGCTCATCAATCATCTTATCCAGATAACGAATCTCCTGCATAATCGGCTCTTCAATATCCTCAACCCTTACACCGCAAATGACACCTTTAATCAGCTTGCGTGAAGCATTTAACTCAGGTGCTTCTTCAAAAAAAGTTTCAAAATCAGTCTTTTTTTCAATCAGTGCCTCAAGATCTTCCTGGCTGTAACCGGTGTGCCAGCGAATGATTTCATCCACCTCAGCTTTCGTGCGTCCTTTCCGCTCTGCTTTGTTAATGTAGTGCGGGTAGACACTTGCGAAGCTCATCGTGTAGATTTTGTGCTTGGTCATTTTTCTCATCCTTTCTAACTTTACAGGTAAGTGAATGCAGGATTTCTTTTTACCTCATTGATGATTTTCTCCAGTTGAGACGGATCTATTTGTGTTGTGTCATATAAAAAGCGATGATCCACACCACTAGCTTCAAACTCCTTTACTAACTCCAGACATCTTTCACCCATTTGATGTTCTTTAATCCTCCGGGTATCCCTTTTCAGCAATTCATCAGGACTCACCCATAAAACAACGTACACAATTTCAACTTGTGGGCACTTAGCGCGCACCCTCTGTGAAAACAGCTCGACTTCATCTGGAAAAGCCACATAATCAATTACGATATCTTTATCTGCCTGAATAAAATTAATACTCAGATCCGCGATATTTTTCCAGACTAATGCAAGCGATGCTTCACTTTCCCATGGCGGCAAATATCCTCCAACGATCATATGATTGATGACATCACCTTCAATGTAAGCACTATGTGGAAATGACTTTGCTAACTTTATTGCAGTAGTTGACTTTCCAACACCTGCCGGGCCTGAGATGATATATATTCTTGGCATGAGCTTCACCTGCTTTGTTTTTACTTAAGCATATAAATTGATGGGGATCTTACAACGTTAAACCTCTCGCTTAAGCACTTCCGCCAGTCCAACCGGATAAACCACCTTCTCACCCGAATAAACGTCTTCTAACGGAATCCACTTTGCACAAGTAATTTTATCCCCTTCAGTAACTGTGAATCTCTCTTTTTGATATAGATCCTTACTTTGCAGATCCACCATATACAACTGTGTAATTTCATGCCCTTTGCGCTGACCTATCTCGTAAATGTTTTCTATACAAGTCATAAAACTTTTAACGACGATCCCAACGCCTATTTCCTCTCGAAATTCTCTCACCAGAGCCTCTTCTGACCATTCACCGAATTCAATCGTACCGCCAACTGGACGATAGAAGTATCCATCTCCCTTTGAGTGCTTTCCTTTCTGCTCCTCTAAAAGTATAGAGTCTTCTCTTATAACGATCCCTAATGCATTTGCTCGTGGATACATGACTAACCTTCTCCTTTGCAACTCACCCTTTAAAATTATTCAATTCACGGAGACATGCCACGCGCCGTTCACCGTCATCTTTATAACCTTCTACTCCCCACCTCAAATCCCTGCCAAATTTCTACACTTCCCCAAAAAACAAACCTGACCAATAAGGCCAGGTCTCATGTAATCATGATTTCTTTTTAACAGGAATCCAAATCTCACTTTTGAAATCCGGCACTGTTGTATCCGGCTGCTCGTTCCAGAGAATTTCAGGTCCTTCTGCCTGTTCGAATGGGTTTGTTGGAAACCACTCTGAGTAGATTCTTCCCCACACATTTTGCAGCGTATCAGGGAACTGTCCTTTTGCTTCAAATACTGCCCAGGTGGAAGGCTGAACCTCTAGACGGTCGAAATGTTCTGGGCATGCTTCAGTGGATGCAACACCGATATAATGATCCAGCTCACCTTTCTCTTCCATTCTACCTTCTGAAATGGTATTCAGAACTTCCCGCCCGTCTCGCAACCTCTTTTATCTCAATTTCGCCTGTCAGATTTTCTTCGATGTAGCTGACAGCTTCGTTGAAAAGCTTTAATGTATCCATTCTCATGACCTCCTTGTAAAAAGGTTAACAGGACTGCAGATAGGATATCCGACAATCCGTGTTTACTTCTGCGGGGTAAACAATCATTGATCATTTTAATAGATCTGCAAGTGTTCCTGCTTTATGATGCGTTTTCTGCTTATACTGTTGAATAGCACCGACGAGTTTGTCTGCATCCTCAAAATATTTCTTTGCAAAGTCATATGATTTCACTTTGTTCATTTTTAAATGCTGCTTCACATAAATACTTGGTTTTAGCCTTTTACGGCTGTAGTCATCATACTTTCCTTCTGCATGGATCACGAGCATTTCAATTTCGGGAGCTGTAATGATATTGACTACAGTAACCCGTTTGACGTATGGACCCGATAATTTGAAGTTTTCATTATGTGAGTCAAGAATACGATAGACAGTGATCATTTCATTTGTTGTTTTATTAAGGTAATTGCGTTCAAAATTTCTTGCACTCCTACAACGGAGAATTTCTTCCTCCAAAAGCTGTTCAGTTCTAAAAATCAGTCGATCATGGTCAAGCAGTATCTCCATAACCGCCTGTTCCATAGCTCCTTCACATAGACAAGCAATCAAGTCCCGCCCACTCATTGCTGATGTACCTGCTGCAAATACTTTTTCAAATCCATATATGCATCATACGATGGAGCTGTCGGTCCCAGGTAACTGCTTTGATAAACCTCACTTTTCTTATAATCACTTCTCACTAATAAGTCGCGCATGTTTTTCAAAAGCAGTTTTTCTTCTTTTAATGAAATATAAATACTATCGTTGCGTTCAAAATCATCCAGCAGCTCTGAGTAATGTGTTGTAAAAACCAGTGTTGCACCTTTCGGATTTGTCTTTTCATTTCTGAAAAAATTGATAATGGTGCGAACGATTTCTTTATTAAAATGATTTTCTATCTCATCAATCATTAAAATCCCACCCTCTTTGAACACCTTCTCAACAGCCGCCAGTACATTCAATCCTTTAATTGTCCCAGATGAAAGATAAGCTTCTAAGTGCTGATGATTATTTAGATAAATCTCTTTATCCTGCCCTTTGAATTTCAGACGAATAATCAGATTCTGATTAGCATCTTTTTCTTCATAAAAATAATCAATACTCTTATCCAAAAAGCCAACCATCTGAACAGGAATCTGCCCCGCAGCTTTCATGACGTTTTTATTTGTTTCACTGATCAAATCAATGATCTCCTGCTCATCTATGTTTTTTGACTGACCAATCATGATGCTCATATCATTTGCCAAATAAGGTGAATTTTCATTACTGCGCACTACTTTTAGCTGTTTATCATTGAAAGTGTAGACTGCTTTTTTCACTTCACCGATTGTTTTAATCCAGATTTTTTCCTCTTCAAAAATAAATTGTTTTCGCTGATTGCGTTTCACCAGAGACTGTATTTTCATTAGCTTCTTTTCGCCAATATAGAAGTAAGCTTCAATTGTAAAGTTGTCTTCGTTATGGAGAAATTCATATTTTTCGCTGTTTAATTTCCCTTGTTTCATATAAAGGTCCATCACAAAAGAAAGCGTTTTTAACACTGTGGTCTTCCCTGAAGCATTAATCCCGATAATCCCTAAGACATTTTGCCGGTACACGCTTCCAGTTAAATGCGTCAACCCCTCATCATTGTGTTCAGTAACTCTTTGACGGGCAACAAAATCTAAATCAATACCTTCTTCAAATAATTGCAACCCCTGCACATTCATTCTTAACAGCTCCATACCACAATCCCCCTTTAAACTTAATTCTCGTTTATATCTAAATTAATTTTATTATTATTTTCATTAATAAACAAATTTAAACGTCATTCATGTTTATATTTTATTATAGGTAGATATAATAGGAAATCTGAAAATAAACAATCAGTTGTCATAAATTACTACAAATTGATAAGGCGGTCGCTCAACTCCAACCCTTCATAACATTAGCAAAATTAGTCAAAAACAAACTGAAAGTATTTGCTATGATTATTTCAAGGCAGGTGACACGATGACAAACGAAGCGATCATTCAAAAAACGATTTGCTGGATTGAAGATCATTTACATGAAGAGATCACAGCGGAAGACATTGCTGCATTTGCAGGGTTTTCACGGCATCATTTCCACCGTCTGTTTCAGACCTCTGTAGGAATGTCATTTTCTGAGTACTTACGGGTAAGAAGAATCACAAATGCTGCTTTGGCACTGATTCACACAGACGCAAGAATCATTGATATAGCTTTCCATTATTGCTTTGATTCGCAGGAAGTGTTTACTCGTGCTTTTAAAAAAGTATATGGATTTCCACCAGGACAATATCGCAAACAAATGATGAAACTAGTTAATCAAAAGGAGGAGCGTCACATGGAAGAAAAGTTAAAAGGCTGGTTTTCAAGCGGAAGTCACCCTTTCAATTATGAAATGGGTGCAGATGTGAAGACGGTCCATCAGGGAAAACAGTCGGGGTATTTAAAATCGCAAACGGTAAACCCCGCTGAAGGTGAATTCGCAACAATGATGCAGCAGTTTAAATCTGAGAAATTCAAAGGAAAAAGAATGAAGCTGTCTGCTTTTTTGAAAACAGAAGATGTTCAGCATATGGCTTCTTTATGGATGCGGGTGGATAGCGCATCTGAGGAAGTGCTACAGTTTGATAACATGAGTAATCGTCCACTCCAGGGCACGACCAACTGGAACCATTACACGATTGTATTGGATATTCCCGAAAACAGTGCAACCATTTCTTTTGGGATGATTCTCTCCGGCAGTGGATGTATTTGGGCAGATTCAGTTAAATTTGAAGAAGTGGATAAAAAAACACCGACTACGAATCTGGAGACTGATTTTGTACTGAGAGATGAGCCGGTAAATCTGGCTTTTGAGGAATAAAACTGATACTTCTGAAGAGTGAATGTGACAACAATCTGGAATGATTGCTACAGGTTCCCGGGTGTACCAGGACAAACTGGGCGGGGAAAGATACAGACTCCAGCAACAGCTGCGACACCTTCGCCCCACTGCCCTGCATGAACTTGGGTAACAGGCTCTTAGTTTCTTAAGGGAATCAAGAGGGGGCTTGTAATGCAACTCAGTTAGCAGAAGCAACATGAATATTGCTTGATTGGTGTAACTTTCGAGTGGATTGCTACAAGTCCCCAGGTGTACCGCTACATCCTGCAAACCAACTGCTACAACTTCAGCTAAAATTGCGACATACGGACCGATCCCCGCACTTTTAACCCACACAAAAAGCCGGCCAAGGCCGGCTTATCTACTCTATTAGTCCAGATCTATCTCCAGAATCTCACCTGTCACTGCATCAATATCAAACTCTGCGTCATCATCGTCGCCAGTACCAGTATTGATTTCTACTTCATAGATCGCTCTGCCATCGTCATCGTCCAACTCAACGCTTTCAAGTGTTCCTTCCACTTCAGCCAGTGCAATCTCTATAGCTTCTTCCTGTGAAATGTAGTCTTCATTTGAGCTGCCGGCAGTACCATTTGAATCAGAAGATGTCACGTTGTCGTCGCGGTCGTCATCATCGTCGTCACGCTCTTCTTCCACTCTTAAAATTTCTCCATTTGACGCATCCATATCCAGGTCATAATCCATATCACCATTATCAATATCAATGTCATATACATAGCCATCACGCTTTTTCTCAAGCTCAATACTTTCAACGACACCTTCGTATTCTGCCAGTGCCTTTTCCTTCGCCTCTTCTACGCTGATCAGTTCTGCTGGTTCAGATGGTGCCGGATTGACTGATCTGAAGTTTTGAAAGCCGTCTGTCATTGCACCTGCGCCAATTGCTCCACCTAAAATCACTGCACTCGCTACTGTTCCTACAACTACCTTCTTCATCTATAACGCCTCCTGAAAATTTGTTTTTGTTTCTTAACCTTATATTAGCCAGGCAAGATGAGAGGAAGGCTTGAGGAAGATTAGAAATTGGTGAGAATGTGTTATAAAGCTTTAATGAGCTAAAAGGTGTACAGTAAGTATAATAAAGATTTTCTCCTCGATGAATGATCTATTCAGGGGTTAATTTCACCTTTCAATCGGATAACCAGTTTCAATTTTTTTCTAAAGGGAATATATGTTGAAAACGAAGTTATTATTTTACAGTAGCGGAAAGGAAATAACTATGCTGAGAAATCATGAGTTACATACATTCATATGTGATAAAGCAGATGCGCTAACCGAAGAATGGTATGAGTCATTAGATAAGAGCAAAAGTGGTGTGTATGGGTCGACTGATCCTGAAGCAATTCAGAGAATCAAGAGTCAGAACAATGCTTTTCATAAGCGCTTTTGTAAAATATTTCAGGATGATAATGAACGTTATATAGAAATTTTTCAGGACTGGATTGAAAGCATTGCGATCGATGAGGCTCACCAATCTACTGCACTTCAGGCTATTATTCAGGAATTTTTCAGAACGCAGCAGCAATATCTGAATTTAATTGAAGAGTTTGTGCTGCAGTCTTCAGAAGAAATGACGTATCAGGAAATGATGACCTGGACCAAAAGAGTGGTCGATTCTATCAATCATATTATTCTTGAATTCACGATTCAACATTCCAAAGCTGCTGAAAGAAGACTGTATGCCCAGCAGGAAATGATTATCGAAATGAGTGCACCTGTTATCTCTTTGACAAAAGACATCGGTTTTCTTCCACTGGTCGGTGAGATCAACACGCACCGTGCTCAGGTCGTTTTCGGAAAAACCTTAACGCAGAGTGCCAATCAGCAATTGAAGAAGCTATTCGTTGATTTATCGGGTGTGCCGATCATTGATACGATGGTCGCCCAGCAGATTTTCCAGCTGATCAGCGGACTGAAAATTATCGGCGTGCAAACTGCCCTATCAGGCATCAGCCCTCAAATTGCACAAACTGCTGTTCAATTAGGATTGAATTTTAAAGATATTGAGATTTACAGTACGCTCGCTCAGGCGATGAAGGCTGAGGAATTTAATGGTTAAGTAAAAACACCCGAAAATCCATGAAACGGATTTTCGGGTGTTTTTTGGTGATTCACCACAACGGCTCCTGTTTATCTGAAAGCTTGTTGTGATGTGTCCATGGCTCATGCAAAAGATAGCGGCACGCCTCATCACTGCCGTAGATGCTGAACACATCATCAAGGTCTTCATCCTTAAATAGCCTTACGGTTAATCTCTCGGTGTGAAATTGCATAAAGCATCTCCTTTTTCATGATTCAATCATAAAAAGTCATATGCGTCTTCTCTTCTCTGTAATATCTCATCCTGTCCTCAAGCGTCCCGGAATGAAATTCGAATTTATGGCCATCAGGATCTGTAAAATAGATTGATTTTTTATCTTTCTCATCTCTTTCACGTCCTGATAAAATATTGACACCAAGTCTCACCAGTTTGCTGTAAGTCGCATCAATCTCATTTTCATCCACCGAAAACGCAATATGCGTATACGACTGTCTGATTTCTTCACGCGGAATATTCTTTTCTTCATTCAACGCAAGCCAAAGACCATTCAGATCAAAATACGCTGTGCTTCTGCCTTTCGCTAAAGGCTTTGCGTCAAAAACGTCCTCATAAAATTGAATTGATTTATTCAGATCCGAAACTGAAAATAATAGATGGTTGATTCCTTTGATGGTCATCTTCTCACTCCAGCATTGATTTATCTTTCGTAAATTCTTCAAAACTGTGCGGGTAATTTAATTGAATGTTTATCATTTTCAGATTAATTCAAATGCAAAAGGACTACACTTTTTAACTTACTCCCGCTCCACCACAGGTCGCGTCATACACTCAATCTTTCTGAACTTAAACTTCCTGTAAAAATCCTGTGCATCTGATGTCGCCAGTGCAATCGCTGTGTATTTAATGTCCGGATGTTCGAGTACACAATCCATCAGCCACTGCCCAAGCCCTTTTCCTCTGTAGTCAGCATCAATCACCACATCCATGATCCATGAAAAAACGGTACGGTCGGTGACTACTCTGGCAAAACCGATTTGCTTTCCTTCGTCATACATGCCAAAAGAAACCGAGTGCTCAATACTTTGTTCGATCACTTTTCTGGTTCTGTTAGAAGCCCAGTAAGTATTGACCAGCATCTGATAAATGCTCTCTATATCCAGTAACTTAACATCATCACTCACAATATAATGCTTTTTTGACCACTCCAAAGGATTCCCTCCTATATGTTTGTTAACATGTATTCCCTTCATCTTTTAGACAGATTTTAGACAAAAAATAAATACATCCTCAGGATTCCACACATGTAAATGATCAGCTGTATAACCTCTCAGCCACAGCTCTCCGTCTATTCTCCTTAAGTAAAAGCCTTTCGGAAAATCATCATGATCATACAAGGGCTC
Organism: Jeotgalibacillus malaysiensis; assembly: GCF_044789845.1. Lineage (NCBI taxonomy): Bacteria > Bacillati > Bacillota > Bacilli > Caryophanales > Caryophanaceae > Jeotgalibacillus > Jeotgalibacillus malaysiensis. Next base: position 277,134 of record NZ_CP085252.1, on the reverse strand, counting down.
TGATGCAATTGTAGCTGCACCTGATGGCGCCTGGTTTTGCACATTGGATACCTGCTCAGTCTGATCGGTGTAAGCCAGCCTTAAAAACGGACCAAGTTCAACCGGGCAGAGGTTTAATCCAAGTTTTCCTGCTCCTTTGAATAGGTCTGATGTGTTCGCACCTTCAAGGAAACCAAGTGATTGAACTGTTAACTCAACAGTGTCCAAAGAATATTCAGCTTCAGAGATTAAAAATTTTTCATCGAACAGCAATTTTTCCGCATATTCATTTAAGCGGATAGAGGATGCATTGAGTTTTTGTATGCATTCACTTTTCGTCATGCCACCAACTGCTACAGCCCTTTTGATAAATGGACAATCTGGATATGTACCGTATGCTGTTTTTGTCATATACACCCTCCATCAATTCGAAGTCGCTTCTATCCACATAATACCATGAACTGAAACCTTTCGAGAGACGGAATTTATTTTTTCCTATAAATGAGTAGTGTAGATGTATGATACAGTTGATTCAATACTAATTGACCAGGAGGATAATTATGCGAAGCATTCTTTCAATTTTATCTTTCATTTTTTCTTTGTTAGGACTCAGCAATATCATATCTCTAGCTAACAGAGGCGTCATTACTGAAATGCTGACATTTGATACTGCAGGCGGCTCTTTTATCTTCCTGTTTAACTTGTATGGGGTGCTCGCATTTGTATGTGCAGTCCTTGCAAAAAAGGATCGATACAGAATCCTGTTATTGGCAGGAAGTGTGATACTAATTGCAGCTACTTTGACGCTGTCATTTGTGGGTATGTATGGATTTCAGCAGCCATGATGAATGCAATGACCTAAGCAGAATCTTTAGTACAGGAGCCTTACATATACGCTGAAATGTTTATGGTAAAATATGCAGGCAGTCAATAGTTGTAAGGGTGGATGGTTGTCACCTTTTCCTTATTTGGGAAAGGGAGGTGATAACTATAGACATTTTTCTTGAGTTTGCACGAGAAGTATTGAAAGGGATTACACGCGCCGTGAGTGCGTATCTCTTTCACAAGGCTTTTCTGGACGAAAAGAAAACCACCCTGCGCCGTCTGAAGCAAAAGGGTGGTTCTCATAAATGCAATTAACTTGTGACAACCACCACCCTGACGGTAGAGGCTGCAAGGGAGAAGAGTTCACCGCTCTTCTCTTTTTATTATAATCATTTTAACGTAAAACTATGCGGAATTCAATTCAGCGTTGATCACTGGCAGGAGCATAGCTGCACGTCATTTTTATTCAATGACGTGCAGCTATGCTTTTTACTTTTTTAAAAAAATCGTTGAAATATTCTCCCAACCATATTATAGTGTGTATATAGACATACACACTTATACACTAAAAAAAGGAAGTGATCACATGATGAATACGTTCCGTCAGGCGTTGCGACTGACCAGGATTGAGCTTAGTGTTTCAAAAAAACACTCCCTGACTTTATTATTTATGGCTGGTGTTTACACATTCTTCTTTTACCTTTCGATGCCGCCTTACCTTGAAGAACATTTTTTTATTCTTGATGTACTTTTAATGATTTACCTTTGCACGATCTCTTTTGCCATCAAACCGAAAAACTTTCAGTATCAAAAAATTGATGACAATTTATTTGGCTCCCCTTATTTTTCAATGCTGAATCAGCTGCCGATTAAGCGCTCTGTTCTCATTACAAGTCGTTTTATCTTACCTTTCATTTCTATTATTGCGGGAATCACACTTTTGCTGGCTGGTACTTATATTTTGTCACCTGAGCTTCGGTAGGCTGTTAATCCGGTTGAGCTGATTGCACTGATTGTCATGTGGATCTGTATCAGCTTTTGTATAGGCGGACTATTCCCTGCGAGTGACCCTGGTGATGAGATCAAGCGCTTCACTTTTTTCTGGTCATATGCCAGCATTGTCCTGTTTTTCGCTGGTCTGTACCTGATCTTTCAGGTATGGCTGGATACCGGACTTTTTAAATGGACGATCTATCTTGCAAATGAATTCACGTTACTTTCAATGATTGGATCTATTCTGATCGCATGCCTCGTGACATGGTACTGGTTCCGTCATGCGAACAGGCAAGTCCAAAAAATTGATTACTTACAATAAAGGAGGGCTTATATGAATCTTCCAATCCGGCTTTCCAAGTCCTCCCGCGAACCGATCTATCATCAGATTGAGAATCAGATCAAAGCACTGATCGCAAGCGGACAATTAAAAACAAGAGACCCACTTCCTTCTATCAGACTTTTAGCCAAGGAGCTTGAGATCAGCTCCATCACAATCAGAAGAGCTTATCAAAACCTTGAGTACAGCGGATTCATCCAGACGTCTCAGGGAAAGGGAACATTCGTGGCCGACGTGGATGCAGATATGAAGACGTCAATGGCCAGTCAGGCTGTTGAAGAAGCCATTTTAAAAGCAATTTCTACAGCGCGGCAGCATGAATTAACGAACGAAGAAATCATACGTATGGTAGAAACCCTGCTTCAAAAGGAGGATAATCAATGACTTTTCCATTAGTGATCAGAAATATCGAGAAATCGATTGATGATTTTCATTTGAGTATTCCGGAGCTTGCCATTGAAGAAGGCACGATTACAGCATTCATTGGAACAAACGGTGCCGGCAAGAGCACCTTCTTTAAAATGATGATGAACCTGGTCAAGCAGGATAACGGGGAAATTGAAGTGTTCGGCCGTTCTGTCAAAGACACGGATGACAAAATGAAGCAGCAGATTGCTTATCAGGCACAGAACATGCTTGGCTGTGATCCTTTTACTGGTGAACAGCTGCGCAACCTGATGGCAGAGTTTTATCCATCATGGGATGAGGCACTGTTCAGAAGGTTTTCTGAACAACTCGACATTCCATTGAATAAAAAGGTTCAAAAGCTGTCACCCGGCGTAAAAACCAAGCTGAATCTTGCACTTAACTTTGGGAAGAATACGCCGCTGCTGATACTGGATGAGCCGACTGCTGCGATGGATATTCCATCGAGAAACTATTTCATTCAATTTCTACTTGATCTGATGGAAAAAGGAGATAAAACCGTCCTGATTGCCTCGCATCAGGCTGATGATATCAAAAAACTGGCTGATTATCTTGTCTTCATTAACAACGGCCGTGTTTCACAGCTGCTCGAAAAAGACGCACTGGCCTCCTCCTACCGCTTGTTCTGGTTAAAGGAAGAGCCCCCAGTGAGCCGTATTCCCGGAGAAATTAAGCGGACTTATAAAAAAGTGATTTTATCAAACCAGCCTGAAGCTACGATGACTTACCTTTCTCAACACAACCTGGTCATTACAGATGAACAAATACCTGAGCTTGAAGATATTATTCAGGAAATTTTAATGGAAGGGGAAATGATCGATGTCTGAGATTGCACTTACCGTCCAAAGTCTCCAAAAGTCATTTAAGGAACAACAGGTCCTTCACGACGTTTCATTTAAAGTAAGAAAAGGAGAAATCACTGCACTTCTCGGTCCTAACGGTGCCGGTAAGTCAACAACCATCAGAAGTATAATGGGGATTCTCTACCCGGATCACGGAACAATCAAGTTTCACGGGGAAAAGGAAGGTCAGATTCCGAAGCATAAAATCGGCTACCTCCCTGAAGAACGCGGACTTTATAAAAACGTAAAAATCATGGATATCCTGCTCTATTTTGCAGAGCTCAAGGACTACCCGCTCAAAAAAGCAAAGGAACGTGCCCTCTCTTACCTGAAAAAGTTTGGTCTTGAAGGAAAAGACAAGGTTTCAATTGAAGAGCTTTCAAAGGGAATGGGACAAAAAGTTCAATTCATTGCATCAATTATTCATGAACCCGAGCTGTTGATTCTGGATGAACCATTCTCTGGTCTTGACCCTGTCAGTCAGGAAGTGTTCAAGGAAGAGATTCGGGAACTTGCGAGAAATGGCACTGCGATTCTGCTCTCTGCCCATCAGATGAATCTGGTTGAGGAAATGGCTGATCGTCTGATTATGATTCATAAAGGACGGGAAGTCATCAGCGGGACAATGGATGAAGTAAAAAGGCAGTACGCCAGCTTCAAATGTACAATTCACGGTCAAAATGAAGAGAAAAAACTGCAGGCAATTCCGTTTGTGAACCGGGTTGAACAGCATGACAATGTGTCTGTCCTCTTCCTAGATCAGAACCTGAAAGCAGCGGATTGGATCCGCAAGCTGCCTGCAGACATTCATATCGAGGAATTCAGGCTCGACCGGGTTTCACTTCATGAAATCTTTATTGATGTCGCTTCAGACCGGACACTTGCAGCAGAGGAGGAAGAAAAATATGCGTAACAGCTTAAAAGTCGCCCGCTGGGAATTCAAGAGGAATGTTAAAAATAAGTCGTTTGTGATCTCACTTCTTTTAACACCGGTGCTTTTCATCTTATTCGCAACGCTTCCAACCCTGCTATCAGGTTCCAGTAGTGATGAAGAAACAGTCAATGTTTCTGTATCAGATCCATCAGGTATTTGGGCAGAACAAATTGAACCTTTCGTCAGCAGTGCTGATCTGAACTGGGATACGAGTGTGGTCACCGCATCTCCTGAAGAATGGGAAGCTGGGTTAGAAGAAGATGAAAGCGCAGTATATCTTGCACTTGACGAGGCTGCCCTTCGTGATGGACAGATCACTTACTACACAACTGAAGAAACACCTGAATCATTTGCAGGTGAGGTCCAGCTTCTTGCAGCACCTCTTCAGCAGCTGAATCTGCAGAATGCAGGGTTATCAGAAGAGCAAATGGCTGCAGTGACAACCGGCGTTCAGTTTAATGGACAGGAGCTGGGTACTGAACAGGCAGCAGCAGATACAGGTCTTGACGCACTATCGCGTATCATCCCGGGTGCATTCGCCGGATTGATTTTATTCTCGATCGTGATGACCGGGATGATGATCTTCCAGAGTGCTTCACAGGAAAAGAAGGAAAAGGTTTCTGAGATTGTACTTTCTTCACTGACGCCAAGTGACCTGATGCAGGGAAAGATCATCGGCTACTTCTGGCTTGGTATGCTTCAGGTAGGCGTATGGCTCCTGATTGCATTCCCGTTTGTGATCTGGAGATTTAACGACCTGCCAATTATGGAATACCTGTTTGTACCGGAGCTTGCTCTGCTGATTGTGATTGCATTAATCGGTTACCTGCTGTTCGCAGCACTATTTGTCGGACTTGGCGCAACAATAGAAGACATGAGTTCAACGAGTAACTTTCAGGGCTTAGTAATGATGCTGCCATTTTCACCGGTTATTCTGATTGGACCTGTCCTATCTGACCCAAATGGGCTCGCAGCACAGGTGGGCAGCTATATTCCATTCACCTCCCCTGCTGTGCTCATTATGAGATTATCTCTGCTTGAGGAATGGCCATGGGTTGAAATCGCAATCGGTATGACAATCCTGATCCTGTCAGTGTGGCTCTTCATGAAGCTTGCCGGAAAGATTTTTGAAGTAGGTATCCTGCTATATGGGAAGAATGCTTCGATGGGTGAGATGGTGAAGTGGATTCGTTCTTAAGTTAGTCTAACCGTACTACAGGAGGCTGGGACAAATGTCTCATCCTCTTCTTAATTTTCAAATTACTTATACACTAATTTGCTATCCCTTCTTCTTATCTAAAAATGAAATCAGTGTCAGCGCAATGCCCAGTCCGATAAATATAAATGCTAAAGTATCGGTCAAACCGGATCCACTGTTCAGATCTCGAATCAGTACAATACGCCCAACAAGAATATCATCAGTGCTATAGCCAGATTTGATTTACCAAATATTGATAAATGTTTCATCGTAACACCTCCACCCTCAGCATCGAATTCCCTCCCTTTTGAAATTCATAAGGCACTTCTACTTCTGATGCTGCATAGCCTTTTTCCTTTAAGTACCCAATCACACGATCTAAATGTTCATAGCAATTACCTTCCAGATCAATTAACGGGAAGATTCTCAGCTCTTCCTTTGTCACTCTAAGCAATTCATTTAACGTATCTATATGAAATTGAAAATCCAGACAGTCTGCATAAGTAAACAGAAAATGCGCTGACAAAAGGATGTCAAACTCCTGATCGGCAAATGGCAGCAATGGCAGGATAACCGGGACATACCGCTCGTGATGCTCCTTCATATCCTGCGTGCAGGTCATCAATGCCTTTTCGCGGTGCTTTTGTAACTCACTGACATCTGCAAAGTAATCCCATATGTAGTTCCCTTTTGCCTTTTCCATATGTATCATAGCGTGCTGCAGATCCTCCAGCCCTTTTATGCCGAGGTTCTCTGCTGAATGATCGTAGACAATATCAGCTGCAGTAATATCCAGACCCCTTGATTGACCTGTCGCTGTGAAAGAACAGGCTCCGGAAGGACAGTCCAGGATTTTTTTATCCTTCAGTTCTTCTTCTGAAAGTAAAAACATGTCCAGATATTCCTCGTACGTTCTGCCAATAAAAACGACCTTTTCCAGATCCAGTTTTGTTTTCGGTTGCGAATCATTCATTCCATTTCACACCTCCCACGATTTATAGATCTCACCTATGATCCCCTTCATCTGATGCTCACCTGTATCTGCATTTGTCATAATGACGAGTCCATTTTTCTGATATGGATGCGCCACCATCATGCATTGAAAGCCAATCCCCCATCCAAGAGAAGACATTTCCACTGATTGACCCGCACCATCTAAAAATAATCCGAGTCCGATCCATTCTTTACTTCCCTGTGGACTGATCATTGCTTCCGCAGCCCGTGAGGTAAGACCAATTTTACTTTCACCCCGCAGTGCATTCATGAATTCAATCACCAGAACGGCTAAATCGCTAGGTGTCGTCCACAGTCCTGATGCTGCAGGATAAGGGTAGATCGGGTAATGCCCCGGCACTAATTCTCCCTTTCTATTGTGCCCGGAAGAAAAAAACCTTTTTTCTGAAATGGTCACGGAAAATGTACTATTGTTCATTTTTAATGGTTCAAAAATGAGTTCTTTCACTATTTTTTCAAAAGGCTCCCCGGTGATATCTTCTATCAACAGCTGGATGATGCAATATCCTGCATCCGAGTATTGAAAGTCGCTTCCAGGTTCATCTTTCACTTCAACAGGCTTCTTGCAGTATAGGGTTCTTCCCGCCAAAACACCTGCCATCGAAGGAGCCCTGTCTCCAGCATTCAGTTCAGAGAAACTGCCTTCAGGATCAATAATCCCAGACTGATGACTCAGTAAATGCCGGGGTGTTACCACATATTCATCAGATGCAACTCTCCAGGACACAAGGCGGTTATTCACATCTTCATCCAGATCAATCAAGCCCTGCACACTTAGCTTCATCACAAGAATCGATGCTAGGAGTTTACTGATTGAACAGGCATTAAAGATAGAATCAAGCTGTACCTCCCGCTCTGTCCCTGCTTCAAGTAAACCAAAACAGTCCGTGCTCAGCGCACCATTTTGTATGATTGCCATACTTAATCCCGGTACGTGATGATGCTTCATTCTTTCGTGAATCTGTACACGTGAAAGCTCCATTAGTCATCCTCACTTTTCGTTTATACTCATTACTCACTTCTTAAAATGAATTTCACTTATAGTCACGGACAATCAAGTCTGGCGAAACCGGCTTTCTGCCAATCTCCCGCGCCCAGACTGAACACTGGCCAATATGATGAACCTCATGAGTAATCAGGTGCTTGATCACCTTCTCATATGTAAAAGAATGAACCTTCCCATTACTGCTGGTGATCTGAATGCTTTTATTTTCGATTCCATCGTTCCATGTTGAAAGTGTACGCTGTGTGAGGTCTTTGGTGAAATCCGAATAGACAATCAAATCATCTAAAGTTCTGATCATTTCCCGCTGTTCATAAGTTACTGGATCCTTTACCAGATAGTTAATCCATAGAAGCTCACAGTCTATAATATGAACCAGGTTCTGAAACAGGCTCCTCATCCCGCCTGTCCTCTCTGCATGCAGCTCTTCTTCCGGCAGAGATTTGCACCACTTAAACCAGTCGTCCCGTACCTGCCAGTTATATAAGAATAAATCAATCACATAACCTTCTCCTTTTGTAAAAGATTGGTTTCATTTTACCGTACCAGTTACTCATTTGGTATAATTTGTTTGCGTTAATTTGATGATAGTCAGGAATAAAAGCAGTACTAACAAGCATGAAAAGGATGTGAGCCACCATATGAACTTAGGGAATGTACTTGTTTTTGGCGGAACAGGGATGCTGGCTGAAGCCACAGGATGGATCGCTGATCATTCGGTCTCAACCACAGCATTCGGAAGAGATCAGCGGAAGCTTGAATGCCTGGTAAATACATACGGGGTGGAAACTGAGGTCCTGGATTACACTGACTTAAACACCCTGAGTGAGCAGATTGATACGGCGTATAGGACGCACGGATCGATTCATCTGGTCGTTGCATGGATACACAACACTTCTCCTGAAGCGATCTCAGTTATTCAGGAAACGATATTCAAGCTCCAGCCTGCCCGGCAATGGACTTTGATCATTGTAAAAGGAAGCAGCAGCAGACAGTCCGATATAGCAGAGGAATAGGAGAAAGCGGTTGCTAACTGCAGCATAAAAGAAGTAAAACTGGGCTTTGTCATGAGCGGAAATACCTCCAGGTGGTTAACGCATGAAGAAATATCAGGCGGTGTGATTGAAGCAATTTAAATGTGGAAACAAAGAAACGATCGTGGGGACAATAGAGCCCTGGGACATGCGGCCTTAATTCTAAAAACCTGAAAGAATATGATTGAACTAAACTTGAAAGCGGTGAAGGCATTGGAACAGGTTTTAATTAAAGCAAGAGAGATTGCATCAAGAGTCATTATAGAAGCCGGCAAGGCAGCGTTAACTACTTTTGACCGGGCTGAACAGATTATTGAAAAAGATGAATTTGGGGATGTCGTCACTGAAGCGGATCATGCTGCTGAGGCAATTATACTGAAAGAACTGACTCGCTCATTTCCGGATCACGCGATTATCAGTGAAGAGTCAGGCGCTAATCAAATCGAGAGTGATTGGACGTGGCAGGTGGATCCACTGGATGGAACCAATAATTTCGCTATCGGCTTACCCGTCTTTTCATCATCCATTACGTTAATACATAAAGACCAGCCTGTTCTTGGGGTGATTTATGAACCCGTTTTAGATCGCCTGTATGTAGCGGATTCAATGGATGGTTCGAAATGTAATGGCCAAAGCATGCAGGTACAAAAGCGACAGGACCCAACCCGCTTTACTATCGCATGGATTCAGGGGCACGCAGTACGCAATGAAGCCCAGGCAGTTAAGCTCCGCCAGCACCTGGACCTGAATTGTAAACGAATGCTTCGCACATGGGCGCCGACACTTTGCTGGGCGATGCTTGCCAAGGGAGATATTGATGGGGTTGTGCTCTACAACTCTGAGGGAGAGGATCTGTATTCCGGGCTGTTAATGGTCAGGGAAGCCGGTGCATTAGTGTGTGACTTTGAAGGCAATGAATTTTCCGGTATTCAGTCAGAGGCGCCTTATTTTATTGCCTGTCATCCTGAGCATAAGGATTATTTTCTGGCGTTTGTGAAGAAAGGACTGGAGTAGGTATAGCTTTTTCGGAGGTAAATTGTGTTGACCGCTTTACCTCCAGGCTATTGCCTCTAAAATATCCACTTTCAGCTTCTCTGTCCGTTTTTCACTTCTTAGAGATTTTTCAACCTTCGCCCATCCAACGACATACCGCAGATGTTCATTGTTTTTAAACGATGCCTCATTTACAGCATAGATTGGTTCAAACCAGTCTGTTTTCCGAAGCAGTTCAATGTTTTTGTTTACCCTCTCATCCTTAGGTTCTCCACGCATGAACATTACTAAGGATATACAGATATTGATAAAAATTTCTATGAGGTTCCCCTCCTTTCACACAGGTTATCCTTACTTATCCTCCAAATGACCAGAAGAATATAAGATATATTGCGAATCCGCCATAAAAGGCACTGATCATCAACGTGAGCACAGGTATCAGCTTTTTTATGCCAGTTTCTTTCTTTACACCTAAAATCCCAAAAATGATTCCCGCTAATACGACAAAAGGCACGACTGTAACCAGGCTCACAATGACTGCGAAACCATTATCATTAAATGCAGTAATAACAAAATAAATAAACTGTATTACAAATAAAGCAAGTATTAGTGCAGAGATCCTTCCAGATATACTTTTTGGCATCATCGTATTCTCCTCAATAAAAAAGAATATTTTCTACTTCTACCCTACCACAACCAACCCTTCATTATAAGGAAACTTTTCCACTAAATGTATGATATGATCACCTAAAGAGCTTCCCGCATTTCATCCAACTTTATAAGGAGTGTGACTGCCATGATTCTCGTCGTTCTTTTCATTTGTGCTTTTGGTATCTGGATCTACTTTAAGTATGAGGTTCAATCAATGAGCCTGCTCAGCCGTCTAATGGCAAAGGGCTGGGATGGTGTGAATGCTGAGGAATCACGGTATATTCGCTGCTCGGGTTGTGATGGTGTGATTAAGAGAGGTCATACGACGCCTTACTGTGTGAAGTGCAGGCGGTTTACGTAAGTTTATATATCAGGAGGTTGACAATGACAGTCAGATATATTGCTATTTTTATCATAGGATTCATCATGACCTTTTTTATTCCGGGAGACTTATTTGATCATCCAAATACTGCGGTTAGTATATTCATGAGATTTTGCAATGCATTGATTATCTTGTTTTTAACCTGGCTATTGCAACCAAGTCCTGCAAAAGAAGAGCCAAAATAAAAGGAAGGAGCACAGGATCGCATCCCGGCTCATTCCTTTTCAATCACTTATTCACCCACCCGATACACTGCGGGTCTTATGCTCATAAGCCTCATCCTGACTTCTCTCTTTACCAGCCGCTTTCTTCGACCAGATTGTCGCAAGTAATGGACCAGAGATGTTGTGCCAGATTGCGCCCCATACGCTCGGAAGTGCAGCAAGTGGACTGAAATGAGCTGTTGCCAGTGCCACACCAAGACCTGAGTTCTGCATGCCGACTTCCAGAGAAATCGCACGGCGGTCGTCTTCTTTCAGACCAAGCGCCATTGCAACAAGGTAACCAAGCAGTAAGCCAAAGCCATTGTGCAGAAACACTGCTGCGAAAACAATCCAGCCGGCTGTAATTACGTTTGGTCCGTTTGCGCCTGTTACGACACCAACAATGATCAGGATCGCAGTAACAGAGATCAGCGGGATCACAGACAGACTCGCTTCCACCGCTTTTGGCGCAAGACGTTGAGTTACAAAGCCCAGCAGGATTGGAATAATGATGACCTGGAAAATCGACATAAACATTGATACCGCATCGACCGGCATCCATTGACCAACTAAAAGTAACAGTAATAACGGTGTCACGATTGGTGCTAAAAGTGTTGATAAGCTTGTCATCGCAACAGAAAGTGCAAGATTGCCTTTTGCCAGATACACCATCACGTTAGATGATGTTCCACCAGGCACGGATCCTAAAAGCACAAGTCCCGCTGCCAGTTCAGGTGGAAGGTTCAGTGCATAGGCAATTGTAAATGCAGCGAGCGGCATGATCACAAACTGTGCAGCTACCCCAAGCACAACAGGAAGTGGACGCTTTGCCACAATTTTAAAATCAACTGGCTTTAGCGTAAGGCCCATTCCGAACATGACGATCCCAAGCAGAATGGTGATATAGCTTCCGAATGGAGAGAAAATGCCCGGTACGAAAAAGGCGAGCATGGCAGCTGAGATCACCCAAACTGCAAAATATTTTCCTGCGAGTGTACTAACTTTTGACAACAGATTCATAGACATTTTCTCCTTTAGCAGGCAATAGTTTTCCAGGGTTCAAAATTCCCTGTGGATCAAGTGCAGCTTTGATTTGCTGCATGACGCCAAGCGCCGCTCCAAATTCCTGCTCCATATATTTCTGCTTGCCGTACCCGACGCCGTGCTCCCCGGTCGATGTACCGTTTCGCTCAAGTCCGTAGGCAACAAGACTTTCATTAAATGTATTCGCGCGTTCCTTCTCTTCCCCGTCTGCCAGATCAATCATCAGAATCACGTGGAAGTTCCCATCACCAACGTGACCTGTCACGCCGCCAATAAGATTCAGCTTCACAAGCTGCTCCTGTGCATGACGCACAGCCCCTGCAAGTTCAGAAATTGGTACGCAGACATCTGTGACCATCATTTTTCGGCCAGGGTAACCATGAATAAATGAGTACGCCAGGTTATGACGTGCTTCCCACAGGCGGTTCCGCTCTGTGTTATTCGTTACAAATTCAATCGCTTCACAGTCATACGTACTGACGATTTCCTTCATAAAATCAACATCCTGTGCGAGGCCGGCTTCATTACCGTGGAATTCCATAAATAGCGTTGGAATCTCAGGATAATCTGTTTTCTGATGATGATTCAGCTGTTTGAGTGAAATCTCATCCAGCAGTTCAACGCGTGCGATCGGAATACCAGATTGAAGTAAGCTGACAACTGCCTGCACCGCCTTTTCAACGGAAGGAAATGTTGCCCGTCCTGCCATCTCGTACTCAGGAATGCCATATACTTTTAGTGTAAGCTCTGTGATGCAGCCTAAGATCCCTTCTGAACCGACGAACAGTCCGTTCAGATGCAGCCCAGCTGAAGATTTGGCTGCTTTTGATCCGGTGTGAATGACTTCACCACTTGCAAGCACGACTTCAAGATCGCGAACCTGATCCCGCATAATTCCGTATCTGACCGACGTGGTGCCGCTCGCATTCGTTGCAGCCATACCCCCGAGCGTTGCGTCCGCTCCAGGGTCTACAGAGAAAAACAACCCGTGCTTTTTCAGCTCCCGGTTCAACTGACTCCGCGTCACTCCCGGCTGGACTTTTACAATCAGATCATCCGGAGACACTTCAAGCACTGCGTTCATTTCTGTGAAATCAATCGTCACACACTCCTGCATTGGGACAACGTGTCCTTCAAGGCTTGTGCCAAGACCGAATGGCACGACCGGAATCACATGCTTTGAAGCGGCGGCTAAAATTTGTGATGTCTCTTCAGTCGATCGCGGGAAGACGACGACCTGTGTAATACTCCCTTTATGATAAGACTCATCCACCGAATGCTGTTCTCTTACAGTCTCGTTTTCGGAAATCTGGTCTTTTTGTAAAAACTCATGTAAACTCTCTACAAATGCTGTAACTGACATAAGATGTACCTCCTGACACTAATTGGTCCAACCAATTTAGTCTCATTATACGCAATCATCTGAACATTTCAAGAACATTTTTAAAGGAGTTGCTGACATCGCGGTGGAAAGTTATCCAAAGTACAAACAAGTAGTGGAACAGCTCTCACATAAGTATCTGAATGGGGACCTGGCAATCGGTGAAAAGCTCCCACCGGAACGTGAGCTTGCAAGGCAGCTCGGGGTCAGCCGCACAGGTGTGCGCGAGGCATTGCATTATTTAAGAGAAGCTGGTGCAATTCAGTCAAAGCAGGGCGGCGGACATTACCTGCTTGTATCACGGCTTGAGGATGCTGCAGACAATCAGGCTAAGCTGAACCTGAAAGCAGACCCCTCCCTCACGGCGGAAATGCTTGAAGTGCGAAGAGCATTGGAATGTGAAGCGGCTTACCTGGCGGCGATTCGGGCAACACCTGCAGATCTGGAAACGTTTGATGACTGCCTGGATCTGATGAAGCATGCGCTGACTGAAGAACAGGGTGCAATGGCAGACGTCACCTTTCATCTGACGGTTGTCCGCACTTCGCAAAATCGGATGCTGATCGAGGCAGTGGATGGCATTGTGGCGCAAATGGAGAAGAATATTAGAACGACGCGTAGGCAGCGCTTTTCCTCAGACGCCTCCCACTATCAGACGACGTATGCTGAGCATGAGATGATCTATCTGGCGATCAAGGATAAGCGGGCGGATGATGCGAAGAAGTTGATGCTGAGGCATTTAAACAGGGCTTATGAAGAGATTTGGGGAGAGCGTAAATAGCTGTGTAAAATAGAAAACTCTTGATGAGTCTCGTAGTCACTCATCAAGAGTTTTTAAATTTGTCATGACACTGATGTCTCTACTCACTAACAAGCACCTGCTTTTTAAGTCTGCGATAGACAAAAAAGTTGAAAATGACCATACCGAGCGTGAGCAACACACCCAAAAACAAAATCATCATGGCCGCCAGCCCAACCCAACCAATCGTGAGAGAATGAATCAGATTGTGAAGCAGTACAGATGAAACGAAGGTTAAAGCAGCAATGTGATAAGGAGCAATTCTTTTCCAAAGAAATATCAGCAGCACAACAAAAAATAACGAGATCAGTGAATACATGATAGTCTCACTAGCCGAAAAGCCAAATCTTGATTGTCCGGCATCATAGCCTGTGCCAGGATTTGCTGTTTCGTAGAATGCATATGCTGTAAAAATCAGCCCTGCCAACAATGCAGTAACGTACACAACCCAGTTGGTTCTTTTGATCTCTGTTCGGTTCATGAGTTAGTCCCCCTCCTTAAATTGTGACTCTTTCCGTCTTGAGTTTCTAAAAGTAAATTCCCATTTAATCACATTTCCACTATAGCAGTTACCCCATTAAGAAGCAGAGAAGCAATGCCCGTAAACATTAAAATGATAGACACTACACGATAATTCTTTTGAGTCTTAGATTTGTTCCAGGCATAAAAGCCAGTTGCAAGCATGAACAAACTTAAAATAATGTTAATTAAAAACGGAATGACAGTCATTGTGTTCACCTTTCTATGAGTGTTCTAGATATAAATAGGATCAATTCAGCCTCTTGTTTTGACCTACGTTGTGTTACGCTTGTATCAACTAAAATTATCCATCTACCTATACTATGCTAGTTAAATATCGAAATCGCAACCATCATTTAACATCTACCTTTTCGAATACGGGAGGACACAATGAGAAAGATATTGTTTATTGGTTTAGTTGTTTTAATCGCAGTCATCTGGACGTTTTCCTGCGTGTCAGCACGGTGCCTGAATAACACATACTCCTGAGGACGAAGCTCCTCTACTCTGCTTGTGACACCATAGCCGTTAACTAATGAAATGAATTCTATCTCACGTTCTTCTTTCATCTCACCTTTCATATACATACCTTCATCTATGATACCTGCCCAGTAGCGGAACGTTTCATCATCCCAGAGTTTTTCAAGATTCTCCCCCCCTTTTTTATTTCATAAGATTTTTTAAATATATAGTCTCGGTTTACCCTACTGAAGGAAACATTTCAATAATTAAAAAGCACCTCAAGAATTAAAAGGTGCTCCCACTCTTAATGATTATAATGTGGCCTCGAAACCCCCTGCCGCTACACATTTACAAATATTTAAATCTATAAATATTCATTCAAAGCTTTACTGTACTCCCTCTCCCTGTTCTGTAATTTACAGGATGAAGAGCAAGCCATCCCTTTTGATTGGAAGTCGTTCAGATTGAAAGAATGGTTGGATACTGCTATAGTTCACCTCAAATATAACAATGTAGAAGCTGAGTTTCTCCTGTTATTTATCAAACATATCTCGAAGCTAACGAGATTACTATTTTACCTAAGATCATGTAATAGAGAGAAGGATGTTTTCAATGAGATTAAGTGTACTGGATCAATCGCCTGTGACGAAGGGCAATACCGCAGTTGATGCACTCAGAAAATCTGAGGAACTGGCAATTTTGGCTGATGAACTCGGCTACCACCGTATGTGGATGGCAGAACACCATGGATTAGAATCTCACGTCAGCTCTGCACCTGAAATCACTGCAGCAAGACTTGCATCAAAAACAGAAAATATCAGAATCGGCACCGGCGGCGTGATGATGATGCATTACTCGCCATTAAAATTGGCTGAAGTTTTCAAGACACTGAGTGCATTTTCACCCGGCAGAATCGACTTCGGTGTCGGCAGAGCGCCTGGTGGTGACAGCAGTGCCATGTATGCACTATCAGAGGGACGAAGACCTTTACTGGATAATATGTATGAAAAGTTTAAGATTGCCATGCAGCTGATCAATGATGAGGTCCCGGAAGGCAAGCTGCACGGTTCAACGCCCGCAGTACCCGGTCATGTCGCGTTACCTGAAGCATGGATGCTCGGATCAAGCGGCAACAGCGCGGTTGAAACAGCGAAATTGGGTGCGGGGTATTCATTTGCACAGTTTTTTAATGGCCAGTTGAGCACAGAAATTCTCGAAGCATATCGGTACCATTTCAGACCTTCAGCACTTATGGAAAAACCTGAAATCAATGTGTGCTATATGGTAACAGCAGCGGAAACGAAAGAAGAAGCAGAATATGAAGCACTGCCGCAGGACATTGCCGGGCTCTGGCTTTCTCAGGGGAAAATCGCTCAGCCGCTCACTCCGGAGGAAGCAAAAGACTATCCACTGACAGAAATGGATAAAATTAAGATTCAGCATCGTCGTCCGCTTCATATTGTCGGTGCAGCCAAAGATGTGGCCGACAAGCTGAAAGCAGAGCAGGAAAAGTACGGTTTCGATGAAGCCATGATCGTCAGCATCCCCCATTCCCAGAAAGCACGATTGAATGTTTATAGATTGCTGGCAGAGGAGTTATTGTAAGGCAATGCAGATAAAACGCTGAAGCAACATGCGCTTCAGCGTTTTATTTATTCTTAGAAACCAGGGACGAATCATTAGACAGCCGACTGATTACGACATACGTCCCTTTGTCTCAATCAGCTTTTTCAGCCAACCACTTAATCCGCTCCAACGCCTTCGGAATCCGATCAGCAAACGTCTCTTCCTGTTCTTTCGGAATATCCATTGTAAGAACTAACAGTGTCCCGTCACCCTGCTCCGTCAGCGTGTAGCTTTCACTTCCTCCAGTCCATTCATCATCACGCGCCAGCTGGCCGCTTTCCTGAGTGTCAGCACGATGCCTGAATAACACGTACTCCTGAGGACGAAGTTTCTCAACCTTACTTGTAACACCATAGCCGTTCACTGATGAAATGAATTCCATTTCACTTCCCTCTTTTAAGTCACCTTTTTTATACGTACCTTCATCAATGATACTTGCCCAGTCCTGGAACGTTTCATCATGCCAGAGCGTATTCCATACTTGCTCTCTTGAAGTATTGATACTGATAGAAAAAGACGTATTTTCCATTGCGTGATCTTCCTTTCAAGTATGTTTTCATACCAAAACAAGCACTTGGATTATTGCTCTTTTAAAACCGAATACTTCTTATACGATTTATAATAACTCACACTAAACAACACAACTAAAATCAAAGGCAACAGCTTCAAAAGAACAAACGGTGTTTCAAATAACAGGGCTTTCCAGAATAATGACCCTTCCATGTTCCAAAGTCCTTCATGATATAACCCCGAATCACTGTAAAGCAGGAAGGAAAACACCAGACACATTGTCCCCAGCCAAAAAGAATAGGTCATTAACCTTTTATAATAACTCCCCGTGGACTCGCGATCGGAGAAAATTTCATTTTGACCGTCAGCTTCTTTTTGCCAGTACCTGATGCCGCTCATCCAGGATCCGTTCATATAGCTCCAGCCGAAATCTTCATAGGTGGCTTTGTATTCCTCAAGCTTTTGCTTAGACAAACGATCCTGATAATCAATCCGCATCACATAGTTCCTGTCAGTTTTCTCGAATGTGTAGAACCCTGATGAGCTTACATTCGTACAGCGATATCCCTTTTGCAGCTGCTCGTTCAGCCACTGCTCTTCTTTCTCAACGTCAAAAAAGATTTTAAATTTTTTCATTTGCTTCACTTCCCTCATACAAAGATATGATATGCAAAAGTCTCTCCTGTTCAGCTTGTAAAACAGCGCTTCCCTCTTCAGTGATTTGATAAATCCTTCTCCGTCCTTCATTTCCAACCGGTTCAATCCAGCCGTGTTTATTCAGATTTTCGATCGCCCCGTACAGCGTACCAGCCGCTAAAATCACATCTCCATGACTCATTTTTTCAATCTCCTGCATCACAGCATAACCATGACGCGGTTCACGCAATGCCAGCAAAATATAATGCATCGTCTCAGACAATGGTAATAATTTATGTTTCATACTCTCATCCTTTATTCAGTTCGACTATATAGTTCAACTTAATAAATACTTTAATACAGTTGAACTGAATAGTCAAATGGTATTTTACATTTATTGAAAGTGAATGTGAGAGATCTATTTAGAGGTAAATTAAAAAGTCGATTTCCCTTACATGGAGAAATCGACTTTTGTGAGATGACTATTTAGTAGAGGGCCCTGTGTCAGAAACAAATTCTGCACAATTCATTCTGTCTATTTAATATGCTTGAGTTGTGCGCAATACAGAGGCAATCATTTCAGAATATTAAAGTGTGAACAGGTTCACTTCAACTCAGGAGTACTTAGTATTTTGTAATAAAAGATTGTCATTGTGGCGAGGCCAATACCAAAAAGCACACCTCCGGCAACAATGAAATTCTGAATATAGCTTTCGATGATAATAAGGTACATTGCGGTATCTGCTTCGCCTCTTTGGAACAGCCAGTTCTCAGCAAGCGATGTTCCGAAGCTCACACTGAAGAACAGCAGAACAAAACCAATCACAGTAATCGTAATGCTAAAGATGATTAAACCGTTTAACTTTTCTCTTGTCATGTTACTCCCCTTCTCGATTCATCGTAAAGACGCTGCCACACTATCGTTTCCATTATAAGTCATTACTTTTAACATTTGGTGAATCTATTGATATTTTATCGACATAATCTTTTTGTTCAAATCAGGGCAAAACAAAACTAAATTAGTATCTGACTAAGGGATAAATCGTGCTTACCTGCAAAGTATCATTTAACATATGAACTTCTGTGGCATGAAAGTCCAGGGCTGCAAGTTGAATGGCGTTTTCAAAAACGATCTGGTCAAACTCAGTGACCATTTCTTCATCCATCGTATATTGAACTGTTGCCACATCATCTTCCATTGAAGCCTCTACAATTTCAAATCCCTCTATAATCGCTGAATCGTAAAAGACATCCTCACTTTTCACTGACTCCATCGCTTCTAACGTTTCTGGAAAGGTCAAAGGCTCTCCATCTTCATTTTCAACCGGTTCCTCTAACACCCCGCCCGGCAGGAAAAATGTCTGCTCTGAATCTTTATCGTAAATGGTATAATACCCGCGCGTAAGACCTCTTTCTTCTTCAATCAGGATCGGCTCATCAACATTTCTTTGGGCTACGATGATGTTTTCCTCACCATCCGGATTCAAGAATGCAACTTCCTCAATCCCATACAGATCACTCATGCCAAACAGCGAGTCATAAAACAAACTTGTTTGCGCAGAGGTAGTAGAGAGCTGATTCCCTTCTTCAGTAAAATGCACCTGAAGCCGTGGCCACTCAACGGTCATTTCAGTAAAAGGACGCAGGATTTCCTGTTCAGAAGGATCATTTTCAAGAAGAGACGACTTCAGTCTTTCCTCAGGTGAAGTGCTTTGGCCTTCATCACGATTAATCGTAAACGCTGTAAAGAACTCAGTTTCTCCGTTATAAATATATGTATCAATGAAATAGTCAGGAGACGCCTCGGTTTCTTCGTAAGGATCTGATTCACTTTCATCTACATTCTCATCTTCTATATTTTCTGCCGAATTGTCTTCTGTATCCGGTTGATCCATTGAGCTTTCTTCCTGCTGAGCGTTTTCATCAGCCGGCTGCATATCCTGCTCTGTTGCTTCATTTTCATTGTTTTGACAGCTCGCAAGCAGTAAAGCAATAGAGGCTATCCCGGCTGTTTTAATGATCTTTTCCAAACTAAGACCTCCCTTTTTTATCCAAGTACCCTAATTTATACTTAATAAAAGTGGGGAAGGAATTCTTTCTTCTTCTGATAACATTTAGTGGATTGATTATGACTGCCTTATCAAACACTTTACTATCACCAAAAAATGTATAATCCAATTGAATTTTATTTTTGGAAATATATTTTAATTTATTGTGTTCAAAGCAATGAATGATTACAATATAAATAAATCTAAATATTCAGTTAATATAGTTACATAGTAGCCGGCAGGTCCAGGATTACCAGATGAATATTCTCTTAGCTGTCACGTTCAGCTTTATGACCAGTGCAAGCGAAGTGATCTCATTACACATCAAAGGAGGATTTCATATGGCGGTCTTTTTTTTGTTGCTTTTTGTCGTAGCAGCATTTGCTCTCTTTGTCGGATTGGTTAAGCCTGATCTTGTATTAAGGTGGGTGCCTGAAGGTAAGCGAAGCAGGAAAAGAGTGCTGATGTACTTCGGATCTTCAATGGTCATATTCTTTGTGATGATCGGTGTCACAGCGGAGCCGGCAGAGCAGGATATTGCGGGTGTTGAGGAAGCTGAAGCGGATGCGGCAAGTGAACAGGCTAAGGAAGAAGCAAAGAAGGCTGAGGAGGAAGAGGCGGAACGTCTGGTTGAAGAAGAAGCAGAACGCGAAGCTGAACGTGAGGTCGAAGAAGAGGCTGAAAGGTTAGCTGCTGAAGAAGCGGAAAGACTGGCTGCTGAAGAGGCAGAACGCGAAGCCGAAGAAGAAGCGGAGCGCCTTGTTGCCGAGGAAGCTGAGCGTGAAGCGGAAGAAGAGGCTGCAAGAATAGCTGCTGAAGAAGCCGAGCGTGAAGCCGAAGAAGAAGCGGAAAGGTTAGCCGCTGAAGAAGCAGAAGCAGCCGCCGGTACAATGTCTCAGCAACAGGCCATACAAACGGCTGAAAGCTATCTGAGCTTTACCGCATTTTCGAAAAGCGGACTCGTTGATCAGCTGGAGTTTGAAGGATTCAGCACAGAAGATGCAACTTTTGCAGTTGAAAATATTAGCGTTAACTGGACGGAACAGGCGGTTAAATCTGCTGAAAGTTATTTGGATTATACGGCTTTTTCAAAGAGCGGGTTAGTCGATCAACTGGAATTTGAAGGATTCAGCACAGAAGATGCTACTTATGCGGTGGAAAACATCAGCGTTGACTGGAGTGAGCAGGCAGTCAAATCTGCTGAAAGTTACCTTGACTACACCTCATTTTCAAGGTCCGGTCTGATTGATCAGTTGATATTTGAAGGGTTCAGCGTTGAGGATGCTACTTATGCGGTGGATATGGTGGGCCTTTGATAATACATCTGTTTTAATTAAAACAAGAGCCGTGCTTTGTGCATGGCTCTATCTATTTTCACGCGTTACTGACCAGCTTTTGAGTGAACATATAAGCTAACGTTGTGATGAATAGTATTCCCATGAGTTGAATCGCCGGAGATAAGTAGAATACAGGTGCTTCTCCTGCACTTGGATTTATGCTGCCTGGATCAGGCGTATAAAGAGCGGTTAGCACCCAGCCTGATGCTATTTGAAACCCTATGTATAACACCGCTAAGCTTAGAATAAAGACAAAATACTTTTTCAAGATTTCCGCCTCCCTCTTAAAATGTTGTTATACAAACGGTTTGAGCCGTTTATGGGGTGTCAAAAAAATTTTTTTGACACGATGATTAACAGTAATTTAAAATGCTGTTTTGATTTTACAGACATGAGATACGCTTCGCGGCTACTACTGTTATGAAATGGTAGTAGTGGGGGTAAATATGCGATGCACAATGGATCTCCGCAATACTTATGATGACGTACCCTCCCATGTCTCCGGGCATCTGTGTGCCAACATTCCTTCGTTCGGTCTAATCATAAGGCGGAGGCCGGCTATGCTCCTTTAGGGACTCATAGTCGAATGGAATGAATGATGCCAGCTTCTCCGTGTCATCCTTTGTTAGGCTGAGTCAGAATGGTTCATTACTCTACAGAAACCTTCAAGACTGGGATATCCTTCATCATAATCGCCTCATCGAACACTCTTTGTTTTGTCGCAATCCCATGTAAAACTCTTAAGAGTTTCCCGCAAGGTACAACGATTGATTGCTTTTTACGCAATGGATTCTCAGGTCGTGTTGTGTAGTAGTCATGTAACGTTTTAAATGCTTGATTGTGCCTAATCATGGGCATCATGACGCGGAATAAAAGGGCACGAAGCTTGCTTCTTCCACGTTTTGAAATCCGTTTTTGACCTTTATGCTGACCGGAAGAATTCTCTTTCAGTGTTAACCCCGCAAGTTTTATTAATTGGCGTGGGTCCTGGTAGTGAGAAAAGCTGCCGATCTCAGCCATTAATTCAGCGATCGTGGCATCACCTAAACCATCTACACTCGCAAGCCACTCATACTCAACTGAGGACTGTGCCATCTCTGTCAGAGAGGCAGTGACAGCTTCTATTTCAATCAGAAGCTGCCGAAAACGGCGAACCAGCGTGGCAATTTCCATACGGGCCATCGCTAAGCCTTCCGTCATCCCAATTGAGTCATTAGCTACCTCTATCAAACGAGCTGCTTTTGGCTTTTGAGGAGAAGATAATCCGTCTACCTTTCGGTAAAGGGTTAGTAGTTCCTCGAGACCTTTGCCCTGAACATCTTGTGGCAAAGGGGTCTGTTCAAGCGCTGCGAGCGCCATCTTCCCGAACGACGGGAAAACCGTTCTGAATTCAGGGAAATAACGATCAAGCCAGCGAATCATCATGTTCTTGACTGACCCAAGTTCTTCAGTCAGATGTCCTTTTAGTGTGGCACCAGTGCGAAGCTCTGCCTCGGCATCCCTCAGAATCCGCGGATAACTGAAACGTCCATCTTTCAATAGCCTCGCAATCACCAATGCATCCTTGCGATCGTGTTTGGTTGGCAGATTGTCATCAAGCTCTTTAGAGCGCTTGACGTGCATCGGATTTGTCATGGCGAGGGGAATCCCTCTGTCAGCGAGAAAGTAAGCGAGATTCAGCCAATAATGACCTGTAGGTTCAATACCAGCCAGCACCTCTGTTTTATCAAACTCTTTCATCGCTTCTAGTACTTTATGATAAAACCCTTCAAATCCTTCACGTGACTGGGAGATGGCGAATGGCTTCTTCAACATTCGACCACGATCATCAACAAAGCAGGCATAGTGCGTGCGTTTTGCGATGTCCATTCCAATAACGAGTGTATTTTCGGTGACTTGATTAATTTTGTGATTTTGTATAAAATCCATGGTGGAGTCCTCCTTGGTAACAAATTAGGGGTCAATTCTTAGTGCATTGACACCCCATATCCTACCAAGAGGGCTCTTTTTTGTTCAAGACCCCGAAAACTCTCCTAACAGGAATGCTCCTTTATTACGTATACGAGCGGTCATGAAAGAAAGTTTCGCATGATCTTTTAACTCATTATTGTTCCAGCTAGGAGGTTTGCTCCCTGTCCTGAACACATTTATGAATATTTGCACCTACAAATAACTATTCAATTAATTCACCGCAAAGTGCTTTAATCACTTACTTCTTACTTTCACTTATGCAATTGACTTGTATTGTCAGAATAGTGTTCAGGACAGGGAGGTTTTATCTGAGCTTTACCGCATTTTCGAAAAGCGGACTCGTTGATCAGCTGGAGTTTGAAGGATTCAGCACAGAAGATGCAACTTTTGCAGTTGAAAATATTAGCGTTAACTGGACGGAACAGGCGGTTAAATCTGCTGAAAGTTATTTAGATTATACGGCTTTTTCAAAGAGCGGGTTAGTCGATCAACTGGAATTTGAAGGATTCAGCACAGAAGATGCTACTTATGCGGTGGAAAACATCAGCGTTGACTGGAGTGAGCAGGCAGTCAAATCTGCTGAAAGTTACCTTGACTACACCTCATTTTCAAGGTCCGGTCTGATTGATCAGTTGATATTTGAAGGGTTCAGCGTTGAGGATGCTACTTATGCGGTGGATATGGTGGGGCTTTAATGTTACAACTGCTTCAAATAAAACAAGAGGCTGGGACAAAAATATAAAATCTGATCAACTAAATAAATTTTTATAGTGATCATAGTGTAGCGAAGCGTAAGGTGGCAACTCCTGCGGGATGTGACGGACAGCTGAGACCCCGCAGGGCGAAGCCTGAGGAGGCTCGATTGAACCGGAGTCACACAAACCGTGACTCACGCGGAAAGCGTCCGCCTGAAGCGCAGCGAAACGATTTGGAGAGACCAAGACACTTTTGTCCCCGCTTCATTAAGTCTGTCACAGGTTCACCATTTTATTAGCTGGAAAATGTATTATAAACCCAGATGTTCACGAAGAGTTTTACCTGAATATTGGCTTCTAAAGATATTTCTTTTCTGTAATTCCGGCACAACTAAATCTATAAAGTCATTTAAACTTTCAGGTAAAGCAGGAGGCATAAGGTTGAAGCCATCAGCAACTCCCCTCTCCAACCACACCTCCATTTCATCTGCAATTTTCTCAGGTGTACCAACTAATGTAAGATGACCTCCGCCTGCACTCAAGTAACCCAGGAGTTCTTTAACAGTAGGTTCAGTATCGTTTATAATTTCTAAAATTGTTTCATATCTTCCTACTGGTCCTTTAAATTCCTCGACTGGAGGTAATGAAGGTACTTTCTTATCAATGTCCCAGCTTGAACAATCTTGTTGAAGAAAAAAACTCAACTGGTTTAAAGAGGTTTCCAAAGGTAATTTTTCATCTAAAGCTGTTTTTTTTGCAAGGGCTTCTTCATAAGTACGCCCGACATATGTAACTAAACCCGGGAATATTTTGATGTGCCGTTCAACATCGTTGTTTTTATCAACTTGTTCAATCAATTTATTTCGGAATTTTGTTGCCTGGTTCAAGTTCCATGATACAGAATAAACGGCATCAGCATATTTTGAAGCGAGCTCGATCCCTTGACCGGATGCGCCAGCCTGCATCGATACCGGCTTGCCTTGAGGACTTTTTGGCGTCGTTAATGGTCCTTTTACTTTAAAGTATTTACCTTGATGATTGATAGGTTTTATATTAGCAGAGTTGATTAGTTTGTTTTCTGTACGTTTATATAAAAGTTCCTTACTATCCCATGACAAAAAAAGTTGATTCATTAAATCAGCAAATTCCTCAGCTTTTTCATATCGTTTATTGCGTGGAGGCAACTCTTCTAAACCATGATTATGAGCTTCCCAATCTGTCATTGATGTAACTAAATTCCATCCAACTCTCCCTTTCGTTATATGATCGAGACTTAGCAGCTGTCTTGCTGCAGTGAAAGGATTAGAAAAAGTACTTGAGATGGTCGTCACTAAGCCTATATATTCCGTGACTTGTGAAATAGCAGTCAAGTTCACTACCGGATCAAGCCAAAAAGCCGGTAATACACGATCATTTTCTGCCCGTAACGATTGATTGTCAGCAAAAAATACTGCATCGAAACATCCATACTCCGCCAGCTTTGCTAAAGATTGATAATACGAAACTTCTCCGATCTGTTCAATGCTTGAATCCTCCATTAACCAGGCAACCTGATGATGGCCACACCCAATTAACAGCACACCTAAATGTAATTGTTTTTTACTCTTCATAAGCATTTACACCTTCAATCTGTATATTTGTGTTTTCATCGATGGCCTCGATAATATGTGCTAATTGTTCCGGCTTTTGCATTCCTGTTGAGCTAACCTGTAATTTTTGCTTTCCCATACATTTCCCGCTCTCACTTTCGTTCTCAGAGCAGATAAAATATTAGCTGACACATAAAAAACCACTTCAGCGGAGAAGTGGTTTAGGCTATACCTTAAAATCGTCTCAGTATATAGCAGCCACTTCCCTACGCTGGTTTTAACCAGATCAGGTTCAAAGGGTCCGGATATCTCCATCTCAGTCTAAATAGACTCCCCCAGTGTTTTTATATAAAATTTTTAAGAACCAAAGTAATTATGGCCTCGTCTGCAGTAGATTGATCTCATCGTATAGGGTGTTCTCTAAAAAATAATCCGTCTGAGAGACCGTCGCGCTGAAGTGTAAGTTAAGTCATTAGTTCATTGTTAGACCGCCATCGACTGTAAAGTTTTGACCTGTAATGCCAGCAGCATTTTCTGAAGCCAGATAAGCGACCATATTGGCCACATCTTCAGGAGTCGTTACTTTTTTTAATGGCGTTGACTGAGCAATTAACTCAAATACTTCCGGAGTAGTGACGGAACTGGCATCAGTCATCTTCAGCAAACCGCCTGAAACTACATTTGCTTTTATACCATATTGCCCTAACTCCGCAGCGATATTACGCGTAAAACCAATCAGTCCAGCTTTAGCTGTTGTATATTCATGATAAGGGACAACGGGGTTTTGATATAAATTAGTTCCAATGCTGATAACACTTCCATTCTTACGTTCTATGAATTGTGGTAATACACTTTGAACTACATTAAACGCAGCTTTTAAAGTTCCATCTAATTGCCTTTGATAATCTTCCCAGGAAAGATCTTTAAAAGGCTTTTGACCCGTCGGATCAAACTTGAAGTCTACTAAAGCATTATTCACTACAACGTCTATTTGACCAAAGTGCTGGGTTGCCTGCTCGATTAGCGCTTCCACTTCTTTTCGATTTGTAACATCCGCGCGAATCGCAATTGCATGCTCTTGTCCGAGTTCATTAACAAGTTCTTCAGCGGCATTTTGACTCTTATAGAAATTAATAACTACTTTAGACCCCTGTTGAACTAAGGTTTTGGCGATAGTTGCTCCCAAACCTCTGCTACTGCCTGTTACTAATACTACTTTTCCCATTTTAACCACTCCTTCTTAATAGTCTTGATGACACTTAAATAATAAAGTGATAGAGATAGAGATAGAAAAAAACGCAGCTTTCCTATAGGAAAGCTGCGTAAATATCCATAATTACATTGAAAAATTAAGGCGCCTGCGACCTTAAAATATGTTATGTAATGAAATCTACACTTTCCTACGCTAGTTTTAACTAGTTCAGGTTCAAAGGGTTTGAGTAAACACTCATCTCAGTTATATAACACCCCTAGTGATTATATTTAAGTTAGCCCTACTTTATATTTTTTAGAAATTCAAGTCAAGTTATAGTTGCTTTTTTTATAACAGGATCTATTGAATATCATTCAAACCACATTTGTTCTCTCATAAAGTTCACGTTGTAAAAATCGTAAAGCACTCTTCATTTTATCCGAAAAGAAATTTTTCCTTATAGCCAAAAATTAATTCGTAAAACCCTTATTCAAAAAACTTAAAATCAGTGCGAAAAACGACTACTTATTTTTTCAGACTGGCTAAAATCGCTCCTATGATTGCTATGACTCCACCAACCAGCGTAATCGTGTTGATTCCTTCATTTAAGACGATCACCCCGAGAATGACGGTCCAAATCGGTAATAAATTTATAAATGGAGCAGCAGTACCTGGTCCTAGTATTTTAACACCGGCATTCCAGGCTAAGTATGCAGCAACTGAGGCAAATGTACTCACATAAAACAGGGCTAACCAGGCCATTCCATCCATCTGAACAGCATTCATGTCAACTGTGCCTATACAACTGATCAGACTTAAAATCGTTCCATATACCGCAGCTCCTGCTGTCAGTGTCAGAGGATCAGTAGCTTTTCCATATTTTCTGCCTAAAACAGTATAAAGCCCCCAGGCAATACAGGATATGATGATTAATACCTCTCCAGCTAATGCATTTCCAAATGATTCTATGTTTTCTTTTCCTTGTATGAGTATAACGACCCCAATGATTGAAATGACGGTACCAATCCAGGATTTTACTTTTATTTTTTCTTTTAGCAGGATAAAAGAGAAAATTAATATACTTACAGGAATTCCTGCTACAATCATTCCAGCCTGTGAAGAGCTAATTTCTCTTAGACCCATATATGTTGTGGTAGAAAAGATAAAGATACCGAAGAACCCAAGAATAAGGAACTCTTTCCACCTTGAAAAGATAGGAAATGGCTTTTTATTAATGACCAGTAATCCCCACAATAGCAGGGAAGAAATCGCCCATCTGACTGTATTCAATAAAGTTGGAGGCAGCGCGTCACTTAAGTAACGCCCCGCTATGTAATTACCTGCCCAAAAAAGGGTGGCTATTATGAGTAAAAGAAATCCTTTTTTCATGCTTCAGGTCCCTCTTTCTACGCTAAAAAAGGACATGACGATCCCCATTTAGTTGATGTGAAGTACCGCAGTTGAATACAATACTTCCGGTACATATATTTTTTACAGCCACTTGTTCTGCTTTAGTAAAGAACAGGATTTGTACTGTCAGACTCGTATTTATGAGAGTGAGCATCTTCTAATTTCAATCCTTCTCAATCTGATCTTATACCATGTTAATCAGCTTTTTTATTGCACTGACTACCACATCTGGTTCATCATGTTGTATGTAATGCGCACTGTTTTCAGCAATCACCAATTCGCCATCTGAGGATATTTCAAGAATCTCTCTCTGCATTTCATTCCATAACTTTTGGGATTCCTCTGAATAATGAGCTTTCTTACCAGCTGAAAGAACAATTAACGGGACATTTAATTTAATTCTGGTTTCTTTTAACTGCTTTAGGCTTTCCATGAATTCAACATAATTGCCTTCATAGACGAATTGTTTGTTGTACGCCTGTTGAAACTCCTGTGACATCGTCGGGAGAAATCTTTCTCTATAATCTTCAGGTGTAGAGTCAACCAGGACAAGTCCACAGACCTCATTTTGATATTCAGTTGCAAACATTCGCATATTCACTCCACCGAATGAATGACCTACTAAAATATAGGGAGGTTTAATTTCAGCTGCAATAAGAAGTTCCTTCAATTCCTTTACCATCTCACGGCTGGTTCTGGGACCGCAATTAAAACGACCAAAAATTAATCCACAATATCCAATCATATCTCCTTCATCTATCATGTAAATTATTACTATAAATTCAGTCTACACATAACTACTTAATGAAGTAAGTCCTTTTATAACGAAATGCCCCCTTCAGATAAAAATCTAAAAGGAGTAAGGCAGTGCAATTTTTTTAAAACTCCCTGTTATGAACACGTTGATGAATATTTACATCTGAAAATATCTATTTGAAATAGCATATACAGAGTTGCTTTATTCACTTAATTCTAACTTTCACTTATGCGATTGACTTGTATTGTCAGGATAGTGTTCAAGACAGAGAGAATTCCACTCTGACAAAAGTAAAAGACGGTTGCTATGCTTTATTTCAGCGCATAACCCCCGTCTTTTTTCTCTTTATACTTTGAAGCGTCACTCACAATTGGAATTTCGAGAACTTCAGAAATTTTTTAAAAATGAGAAAGATCGAAATATAACACTAGTTTACTAAATATGATCTTTAATTTCTTCCTGAGTGATATCCCGTAATTAAATGGCCTAAGTATAGTTTATCAAAATTATTTAACAGCATTTAGGAACCGATTTTGTAAATATTAAATATCGTCTTATTCTTGTGTCCGAAGGCGGGAAATCATTTTTTTGATTGATGGTATTTATTATCTTTATCTGTTCCTTTCTTCTTTTTTTTAAAAAAGCGACGAGCAGAGGCGGCAAGTAAATAAATGATCAAGAAAAAGAAAAGAACTAATTCAGGGACTTCCATGACCAGAAAAGGATTTAAGTTGTTATGAATTGAAGTGTATAAATCAAATCCTAAAAGTATATCCATTACTAAGGAAAATCCTATCAAAAACACCAATATCACTATAGAAATGCCTAGTATTTTCATTCTTTATCACGCTCCACTGAAGAGAATACTTCTTTACCGCAATTAATTAATCAGGATGCATTTTGCCTTGGTTTTTTTCTGTTTTTAACAAAAGCGATTAGAAGAAGGATAAGTGGAATCAGCACTTGAAAAGGCAGATGCACATAAAGAGGGACAACTTTCAGGCCTTCATGAACATGTTCTGAATAATTACTGGCAATTGTTATGGAGAGTAGTAAGACGACCACCCCCATTGGATAAGCCAGCTTTGAAGATTCTTTGATCTTGAACAAATTTGAAGTGCCTGCCACGGCTGCATAGAAAAAAAGACATATCTTAAAGAAGCACCCAAGAATCGCAGCGAGCATAAAAGTAATGTCCAACCTCTCCAAAAAACCTGCGATCTCAATGCTCTGTATAGTAGAAAGAAGGGGAAAGTGTGAACGTGAAACGAGACTCACACCGAGAACGCTGATATTTACAGCCATTACAAGTGCCAATAATATGCCACTTAATCCCAGTGCAAGTAAACCAGTTTTCTTCGCCTTTTCAGTTCTGTTCAAAAAGGGCAAAATCATAGTAAATACAATCACTTCGCCAAATGGAAAGTACAGAGTAGTAAAAGACGTTTTTATAACAGGCTGTAAGCCCTCTTCAAGTACCGGTTGGAGGTTAGAGATCTGGATAATGCCAGCAATCGCAATTAGAATAATGCCAATGAATCCAAGCAGCACCATGATTACAAAGAACAGTTCACCTGTTCTGGCCAAGACCTCTATCCCCTTTTGAACTGCATACACAACTACGATCGTCATCAATGCATTCAGGACAAACAGTGGTGTTTCCGGATAAAAGGCTTTAACCAGCAATTCCCCAAAATCCCTCATAACTCTTGCTGAAATATACATGAAATAGAGCACATAGAAAAAGGCAAGTATTTTCCCCAAAACGCTCCCCAATATTTTTTGTACGTATTCAGTAAGTGGGACATCCGGATAGTATGAATACAGACCATGATATACCAAAAATAAGCAACAGCCGCCGGCCAATGCAATCAGAATAGCCAGCCAGGCATCCTGTTTCGCTTCAATGGCGAGCGGAACCAGTAGGGAACTGCCAATTACAAATAAGACAATGAGCACGAACAGCTGGCGCACGCTGATTTTTGCCTTTTCCAATAAATTTCCACTCCATTTCCATCAAGCTTATTCTTTCATATCAGAAAGATACGAATTGGTTCTTAGGCCGCTGCGTCTAATAAAGACCTCTACTTCCACTTTTACATTTAAGTTCGGAAAGTAAGAATCGTCCCAATCACCCTTCAATTCTTTCCATTTCTCAGGATCGGAACGATGGACTACTTCGCCGAATCCAAAAATGTCTGTTTTATTTTGCTGGGTCTTCTTAATTGTTTCTTCTATTTCTCTCTTGATTTCTTTTTCTAATTCCTTTTCCAAATCCAATATGATTGCAGGATCGGTCAGGTCAACTGGTGTCCTTACTTCACGAATGTCACCTTCCGCATTGGTGTGAATCGTGATGACAGGGAGAACATTTTTTGTATCAGCAGAGATTTTTGTTTTTTGACGGATTACGGTATATCCAATGATGTTTTTCTTTCCATCCCAGTCAATTTCCACTTCAGTTTCTTCAATTTTATCCAGTATCCATATTACCCCTCTGGACATTTCACCTTTATACCAGTCGATCAACTTTCCTTCTTTGAAAATAGCCAGACCGTCAGCTTCCAGGGTGGTATCGAGTTCAGATTGTTGAATATTATCCATCTTTTTTCCTTTTTCGATATCCCCTTTCATACGAAAACCGCTGATTACCGGTTCCATCCCTTCGGCAGTAAGTGACTTAATCACTTCCTGAAGAGTAACCTCCACATTTTCACCTCTTGATTGTGCAGTAACTTTCAAGATGCCGTTTACTTTCTCAGCAGGAATTTTCTCAACGGCTGTCAACGATTTAAGGAGATCTCCCGCTTTTGTATCATGGGCAACCACAATTCTTGAAGTTGTGCGGATTTCCGGGTCCCGTTCAAAGGCGTCTAAAATCGTTGTAATGCCATCTTCTTTGGCGAGCTCTTCACTGACTACAATCAGATTTGCATGACCATGATACAGTCTTCGGGAGATTTTGGATGAAGCGTTGAAATGGGCTTGCATTACACTGTCTCCCGTCGCAGTATAAACGGTAACAGCCGGGCTTTGTCCGCCCCCGCCTCCCTGAAGTCCGCCGGCTACGCTTCCAGGATTGATAAGTTGAATCGTCTTAACGTATTGGCCATCATCATTTTTATCAATCGCCATGGCAGATATGATTGCAAGATCATTTAACTCCTTCTGATTCCAACAACCAGATACAAATAGGATGCCGGTCACCATTAAAAAAAGAAAAACAAATTTACACTTCATTTCGATTCACCTTTTCCCAATTCAGAATTCCTCATGTTGCGAGTTCCGGGAGGCTGCGGTTTCTGATTTTCCCCTTGACTGACATCATTTGGACCGACAATCAATTGTGGTCTTTTCTTGTAAGCCCAAAGTGGTCTGCGCAAAATGGTATCTCCAGCTTCACCCTTAATAAAAGGTGCAAAAGGTGACATATACGGAACACCGAATGAACGGAGGCTGCATAAGTGTACAATCAGGAAGATAAACACCAGGATAATTCCATAAAAGCCGAACGTAGCAGCACTGATCATATAAATAAATCTAACTAAACGTGCGGATATGCCAACTGAATAAGAAGGGGTCGCGAAACTGGCAATCGCTGTAATGGACACGACAATGACCATGGCAGGTGAAACAATGCCAGCCTGTATAGCAGCCTGTCCAATAACCAGTGCCCCTACGATGGAAATCGTCGAGCCCATCACTTTAGGCATACGGATACCGGCTTCCCGTAAAATTTCAAAAGTGATTTCCATGATGAGTGCTTCGAAAAATGCGGGAAAAGGCACGGATTCCCTCTGTGCAGCGACAATAATAGCTAACTCTGTTGGAATCATCTCCTGGTGAAAGGTAGTAGCTGCAATGTAGATCGCAGGTGCAACAAGCGATATAAAGAAAATGATGGTACGTAAAAAGCGAATGGCTGTTGCGATGTCAAAACGTTCATAATAATCCTCAGATGATTGAAAAAAATCAATAAATAATGCAGGCACAAGCAGCACAAAGGGCGTCCCATTCACAAAAATGGCAACCCTTCCTTCGAGAAGATTTCCTGCTATTCCATCGGGCTTCTCCTTATGGTGTATTGTAGGAAAAGTGGTATTTGTCTGATCTTCAATGAGCTGTTCAATATAGCCGGATTCCAGGATACCATCGATATCAATCCTTTTTAATCGTTTGCGAACTTCTTCGATGATTTCATTCTTTGCTATGCCATTTATATACATGATGGAAACATCAGTTTTCGTCATTTTGCCGATTTTCATGGATTCAGTCCACAAATCAGGCGTATTAATAATCCTTCTAACCATGGCTATATTTGTCTCAATAGATTCAGTAAACCCTTCTTTGGGACCGCGAATAGTAATATCAGTAGCCGGTTCCTGGATAGAACGTCTCTGACCGCCCTGGGTACCGGCACTAAGAGCTTCTTTAGTCCCTTCAATAAGGACAATCGTATTGCCCGACATTAACTCAGTAAATAACCCGTCCCAGTCACTCACTTTTTTAATCCCTCCGAGAGCGATAACATCTTCGGCGATCATTTCGATCACCTCTTGTTGAACGAGCTGTTTTTGTAACGAGGGATGATTAATCATGGGTTCGATTAAAAAGTCGTTTACAGATTGCTGGTCAACCATCCCTTTAATATAAACAATAGCGGTTTTAACCTTAGGATTATGCCCGAGGTTTAAAGGACGGATGACTATATCTGAACTGTTTCCGGTTCTTTTTTTAATGGTTTCAAGATTCTTGGACAAGGAGGTATCGATGTTATTGGGTAATTTATTTTCAGATTGATCCGGCCTGTTTTCCTGTTGATTCCTACTTTTCATCTTTTGCTTTTTCTTTTTCTTTTTTGAAAATGAAAACATGGCACCGATACCTTTCTTTGCTTTTTCGTATCAGTTATATCCATAAAACCCCCTTTTTAATACTAGCCACCGTGCATTGGTATGTTTGCTCCCTGTCCTAAAAATAATTCCCAAATAAATAAGAGATTGAGAGTTCAACGTAATCACCCGTTTTCATTTTTCACCTGAAATCAGATATAAACCACTGAAAAACAAAATAGAATGTCCCTGTGTCAGAAAAAATCCCACACAATTCATTCTTGTTATATAAACAAGTAAAATTGTGTGGGAGTTGTGTTCAACACAGGGACAGCTTTCTAACTTTTATTTTCAGAATAGTTTTGAGGACAGGGAGAGTTTTTTTGTCCTAAGGTAAACATACTGACAACTTATTTCATTCTTCCTCATCGCGAAACTCCATATCATAATAAATTTCACTAAGCGCATCCGGATATCCCCAGCCGACTTGTGCAGCCTCCTCTAAAATAGATTGAAGTCTATCTTCATAAGAAGCCACCCGCTCATAGGAAGTATCTATCACCTCTACTACCTGCGCAAAAGTGTTCGCCATACTTGAATAAAAGGCTCCGTCAATATCCCCATACATAGCAGTAAATTCAGTACCGAGTTTCACATAATAAAACATCAATTCGGTCGTCTTTTCCTCATCACCAGTCTGCTTCTTAAAATCCGATATGACTTTTTTAGCAGTAGCTAAAGACAGTTTGCCGAATCCTCTGTCCGGGAAAAATACATTCTTGACTTTCTTTTGGGCTTCTTCAAAGAGTACTTCAACAGCCTCTTCTCCCTTGAACTTAGCTGAAAGATAGTTTTTCACCTCAGGGTTGAGCTTGTACAACTCTCCAATGAGACTGATCAGCTCTTTTTGATCGTATTCCTTTAGTGATTTTTTCACCTCAGTTAATTTTATTGACATGATGTCACCTCCCTTTATTGAGATAAGGTTCAACACTTGTGCAACTCTATTGTTATTGAATTAAGTATAGCGAAAAGTGTTTTGCCGAACTATATATTAGGAGATTTTTTATGGTGGATTAATTTATGAACGTGCTAAAATGATAATAGTATATTTAGAAATGAGGCGGTGGGAAAGATGAGTAAGCTGAAAATGACAACCTCTGATGCACTGCTCATTGCTTAGATGGATAGCTATTCAGCTATTGGATATCGCCTTTCTAATCTGGAAGTTCAAAATCTGGCTTACTTCTTCCAGGAAACTGGTGAACAAATGAAATTGGATTTTAAGAAATATAAATATAGGCCTTATGCTGAAAACCTAAACCACGTATTACAGAGAATTGAAGGTCATTATATCCGTGGATATGGGGATGGGACTCGTGAAGCAGAAATTTATCATATTGATGATGCGGCTGAAAAAACAAATTGTCAGAATAGTGTTCAGGACAGGGAGGTTTTCTAAACAAAATTTTATTGGGGACTTATATGTATGCCTTCGCTCTCACGCCAATCTGCGTAGAGTATACGCTTTACATTATCATATCCATTGATAGTTAATTGGTTATCTAACCACTGTTGATCAAATCCGAGTTCATGTAAATTATCCCATAAAATTTCCCCATCTATAATTAATGATGTTGGAAGGTTTACTGGACTTTCTGGAAGATTGAGATCTTGCTTTTCTGGGTTTTTATACTTGGATTGTAACAATAAACTTATTTGTCCATTGGCTTCCAATATACCGTATTTGACTTCCCTAACTGAAAAAACATTATTTTGACGGAGTAAACTCAATACTTGATTTACATCCAATTTGTTTTTCTTAAGTAACTTTCGATCCATGACTCCATCCCGAATGATGATGTTAGGATCGCCTAATAAGAGAGAACGTGTCGATTTATTTTTTAGAGTCAAAAACTCTATTCCCATCATAAGAAGTGTCCACAATCCGATGGCATATAAAAAATGAAAAATCGTTACCTTATCTTCATAAATGGTACTCCCTAAAAAATCTCCAAGTACTAACACAAAAACTAAGTGAAACGGGGTTAACTGATAGATGGATGTTCTTCCTGTTACGATAATGATAAAAAATAAGGTGACAAAACCTACGATGATTTTGATCGTCAGTAAACCAAGATTAACTTCTTCCAAATTTTTTTCCTCCAATCTAAATCTAAAGGTTCGCCAATAAAGGCGTAAGTTAGTGCCATAATGATTAGGGCAGTTGCGAAAAATTTCCATGTTCTAAAACATTGATATAACAACATGTAGGCTACAGGTATCATTGAAAAATCAAAAGGATAGGACCTAGGAATAATAGGTAGGAATGCAATTGGATAATCCCAAAACCTATATTGTAAACCAACTACATCTAATAAGGTTGTTGTTATGATAATGATAATTATCGTACCAAACAACAAAATTTCTAAAATAATGTCTTTTTTAATGAGTTTAGCCCATATAACTCAAGATCCAACTAAAAAACAGACTAATATCCACCATTCCCAAGTTAAAAACTCATTCTTTAGTCAATCATTTAATTCTAGTTTGTTTTACCTTCCTTAAATTATGTATCAATTCTTTATCAACTCGACGCTCAAGCCCTTACATTAAGTTGTTTTTGTTACGTTTATTGCTTTAGAAGTACAGCAACGAGGCTGGGACAAAAACTAGCCGAAGACGAAAATAAAAGGCGCTGATCATCCAAAAGATGATCAGCGCCTTTTCAAAATGAATTTTATCTTGTTTTAGGCCATTTTGGTGCTCATGGCAGCCAGCTTTCGCAAGTTGACTGCCATAGAATATCTCCCTGTCCTACAAACATTTATGAATATT
Organism: Jeotgalibacillus malaysiensis; assembly: GCF_044789845.1. Lineage (NCBI taxonomy): Bacteria > Bacillati > Bacillota > Bacilli > Caryophanales > Caryophanaceae > Jeotgalibacillus > Jeotgalibacillus malaysiensis. Next base: position 240,671 of record NZ_CP085252.1, on the reverse strand, counting down.
TACAGCTACAAATAACTATTCAAAATAGCAGCTGTAAAGCGCTTTTTTCACTCACTTCTTACTTTTGCTTATTCAATTGACTTGTATTGTCAGAATAGTTCTCAGGACAGGGACAATAGTCTAGTGGAGTGTGTTTTCAACCTCTCTGTTAGTTGGCGCTGTTGGGTATATTATAAGCACTCAATACCTAAATTCTATTGCTCATTTGTCACCATTCACTTATTTTCAAATAAACAAGATTACAAACGGAGAAATAGCAACTCAACTCGATCACTCTGGTGTAAATATCTATACAGGAAGCGCTGTACTACTCTTGTCGACATTAGTATTAATTATCCTCGGGTATATAATTTTGAGACGATTGGATAAAGGTAAATAGTGATGTCTCCCTGTCCTTCACACATTTATAAATATTTAAAGCTATAAATAACTATTCAAAACACGATCTATAAAGTGTTTTATTCACTCAATTCTTACTTTTGCTTATGCAATTGACTTGTATTGTCAAAATAGTGTTCAGGACAGGGACAGTAACCACTTAACCACTGAAGTTGACCACCATTTACAGTTAATGTATAATAAATAAAACAAGAATGATTGAATAAACTAATGAATACCACAGAGGTTATCTGAGGTGGGAAAGGTTCCCCACGCGCTATCATTGAGATAGTTACCAGAGATCAGGATTGCCGCCCTGCAGATAATCTTTGTGTCAATTTAAGGCTCCCTTTATTGGGAGTTTTTTTAATAACTCTCTTAGCAGCTTCTTATATTCTATAGGAAGGATCGTTGCATAAATGTCCATCATCTCTGTAAACCCTTACGCTACTACCACTCAAACCGTCGGATTTATACCTCAGACGATTACAGATTACTATCAAATACAATACAAAAGCCTGGAAGTTCATATGCCTCCCGGTGTACTCAAGCATTTGAAGAAAAAAGGTCATTGGGATGACTTTATGACTTATCACGAGAAGATACCCGACATGATCTCGCTTCCTGATTACGCAGGTCAAAATCCCAAAGAACCCGGTACTGTTGAACTTTATAAAGTATTGAATGATCATGTGATTTTGCCCATTAAGCTTAACTCAGAGGGGTTATTTTTAAGCTCATTCTATATACTCGATAACGGTGCTAACAAAATATCAAAAAGGCTGCGTGTTGAGCGTATTCACCCATTTTCATTCTTCAGTTAGACCCTTCACCAAATAAACCTCTTTCAATTTAAAACAACTTCATTTGCTTCTTCTCTTTCTTCGCTTCCTCCACCGTCAAGTAACCAAGCGATTTATATCCCTTTAAAATATCACTATAATTTCCCATTTAGTAATTTGTGAATATCCCTGTGTCATAATAAAATCACACTCAATTCATTTTGGTTATATAAACAAGTAAAATTGTGTGGGTGTTGTGTTCAACACAGGAACAATGATTCATAAACCTCCACAGACTCTTGCCCTTCGTATGCTCTGTACAGGCGTCCGACATACTGTGCAAGAGTGCCTTTCCAGGAGACGGACATTGTCAGGAAGATCGTATCGAGCCTTGGATTGTCAAAGCCTTCACCCGCATGCTTACCTATTGCAAGGATGATTCTATCCCCCATGATTAGGAATAGAGGAAAGCTTCTGGAACTCAGTTCGAAAAATTCATTCTTTGCTCAAAGCGCCTGTCAGGATAATCATATTCGTTGTAAAATGCTTCAGCTTTTCAACAAGCAGATGAAAATATACGTCCACATATACAACTGTATCACTTAGATAGCTAATAATTCAAAAAGCTCATACCTTTCCAATTAACTTATAAAATACTAAAGTTGCCAAAAAAAGTATTGTATACTAAAATAGAACCACGAGTATTTAGCAGGAAATTACTCTGCAGGTTTTATATTGCCTTTAAGGCGGAAATTTGTGCCCAATACGGCTCCTAGCGCAACTGCGCTCAGGGCAACGAACTGGCGCACCACCGAGAAGGATATCGCTTGTTATTTGGGAGATTACTTCTACAAGATAAGCAGAGGTTTCTTGGTTAATTAAGGTAGAGCTGGTCGATTTATTTCTCCGAAGCCCTTTAAAGTAATGCAGAGGGGGCGTAATAACGCCTACTACTTTTAAGGGGGCATCCATATGAATACTCGTGTAAGTCGACGTGATAGGAATAAAAAGAAAGGTAGTAAATTTTATAACTTAATTGACAGTTATCCGGTTAAGTTATTTGCATTTATCCTTTCCATTGAACCTTTTTTAAAATTATTAAATTTGACTTTGTTTCAATTATACAAATTATCAAGTTTAATTTTAAGGTTCTTTGAACTATTCGGCTCTACCTTTAATTATAATCTAACTAAACTAAAGGTGATCAGATGGACATTCAAAAGCACTTTTTATACAAGGTAAGTAATAAAAAGTTTCTCTCAGAATTACTGTCAATAAAAATCTATGAACTTAAAGATATCGACAAATATTTTTCAACAAAATCATACGTTGATAAAATTGGTCAAAAAAAAAGAACAATTTTCCCTCCAAAACCCAGATATAAACGAATCCTCAGAAAGATCAATAGAAATTTATCTAGTATTAAATTACCAGACTACATTAATGGTGGAGTCAAAGGAAAAAGTTATGTAACCAATGCTAATGCACATATAGATCATAAATGTTTTCTTATGATTGATATAACAAATTTTTATCCCTCTACAAATGAAAGATATGTATATTCCTTTTTTAGAAATGCAATGAAGATGCCAGCTGACATAGCAAAAATATATACACTGCTCACTACCGAACCTTTACCTAATCACAATCATAGACATTTACCCCAGGGCTACCCCACAAGTGCACTACTTTCAATTTTATCTTACTATCAAATGTTTGATAAGATTCACCAATATGCAAAGCAAGAAAATATTACTATGACAGTTTATGTTGATGATATTACATTTTCTGCAAATAAGCCTATCGGAAGACATTTTAAAAGCAAAGTCATCAGAATCATCGAGAGTTATAATTTTCAAGTAAACCCCGAAAAAACAGTTCATAGCTATAATAGGCCAATTAATGTAACTGGCGTTATCTTAAAAAACAGAACTATGAAAGTTCCGAATAAATTAAGAAAAAAAATAATTGATTTAGATAATGAATTAGAAGCTGCATTGTTAAAACAAGATTCAGAACATATCACGTTATTAATCTCAAAATTAAAAGGATGTTTAATAGCTTTTGACTATGTTGAAGGTTCTAACCCTTTTCAATCAATAAACACGAAAATAAACAATTTATAAAATCTAACTATTTCCGCACAGAAGATTTTTATACTAAAAAAAGGATGTAAAAATCAGGGGCGCGTGTTGGGGGTAACACACGTCCCGATGTTTCGCCTTCCTAAATGTGCCGAGAGATTTTTTGCATTAGTTCAACCTATTTGACGTTTAGCCATATGAACTCCTCATTTCATTTAGAAATCTGGCGTAGGTTTTTCTGAAAAACCCAGTTCTGCTATTTGCATAATTGATGTAAATAATACATTGCTTATATACGTCTCCGGTAAATCTCTTAAGCGTGCATAATGAGTTAATTTCCACCCCTGCGCTATTGCTCGTTGACCATAACTTTCACATGAAGCTATGACTGAATTCTGAGCGTGTATTTTTGTGATTTCTCTAGCTTGATATCTTTGAGTGCTGTTAGCAACTGATCGATAAATAATGCTATAAATCTGCGAGACTGAGAAATGTTCTAAAAGTTCCTCAAAAACTTTTATCGTCTTCTCCCCAGGATTAAATGTGTAGCCCACTTTATGCATTTGATATAACAAATACTGTAAGCATTCATTAAGTGCAACTTGTCTCCATATCCCGTAACAAAAATCTTTGAAACCTTCTTCATCTTTCAAATGAGGATACATTAACCGCTTAATCATAGCATCGTAGTCGTCATCTTCTGGCATGACATTCAAACGATAATGAACTTTATAGATATAGTAAGCAATTTTATATTGTTCTTCATCTTCTGATACAAACTCTATTTCAAAGTCATCTACTTTTGATTTCAAGCTAGGAACTAAAATGTTTCTACCTGTTAATGTCTTTATTATCTCTCTCTCATATTCTGTTGTAGGTGCTATTTTCTCTTTAATTTTTTCTAGAGGTTCAATATAGCTTGTATTTTCTGAAAGAGCACCTCGTAATATAACCGCTAAATAAAGTCTATCTTCTAAGCTTAAATCTGTCTCTAAAATCATCTCCCAATTATCTTCTTCATAATGATCACATAATAATTGTCTTTTCTTCTCTATTAACCTTTTTTGGCGCTCTTCCTCTAATCTTTTTGCTTCCATTCTTTCTTTTTTACAAAATTCGCAACTACAAAAAGATGTTTCTTGATGTCCACAACTAGAACAATATTCATGATGATTTGTAAAATAATTTGAGTACGATCTAGATTCTAGATGTATAACAATAGGCGATTCACATTTTATACAATACTCATTATTTAACACTGAAGGGAATATTTTCACTAAATTTGATGCGGTTGTTTTTATTTCATATTCTGACAAGAGATCCTTAATTTTTTCTCCATCATAATATGCTGTTATTAACTCTACAATTTGCTCTCTAGATAAATGGCTTAATTTTTTATCTATGTTACTAAAATCCAAATTATTAATTGATACTTCCATTGAAAATCCCTCCAAACAAAAACACCCGTTCGCTTATATAAATTATAAGCGAACGGGTGTTGAAATTCCATATCTAAACTACTTTATCATTCTTTAACAAGTTATTGTAGGTTTGAAAAAAAGTTTAATCAAAAACATGCTACAAAAGTTGATTTCAGAATAAAATAACCTCTTCATTTTAAACAAAGATCAGTTAAAATGAAGAGGTTGAATTTATTATAAATGAAATTTTTATAAAAAAGATTGATCAAAACAAGTATTATGAGAGAGGTTATTTATCATTGACATAAGATGCTTACGTCACACCCAGTAAGTAGCGATATCGATTATCCCCAAAAAAATGATAAATATCCCAGCAGCTTTCTGTACGTAGTTTCCGATTTTTCTCCCATTCTTTTTTAAGTTTCTATTCTCAATGTCAAAAAACCATAATAAAAATAACGCAATCAACAATGGAAGTGATGTTCCCACTGAGAATATGGCAGGCAATATAAAGCCGTAACTAACAGTAAATGAATATGGCAGCAGCGTGACAAAAAATAAAACGAACATTGTTGGACAAAACCCAAGAGAAAAGCTAACACCCATTAAAAAAGCACCTAACTTCCCCCTTTTAAACCACCTTTCTGGAAGTCTTATGAATTGAACTCCCAAACGTGATTTAAAGATGCCTAACAAAAATAATCCAATGACAATTAATATTGGTCCGACGATCCTTCTGAGCCATGGAAAGTAAGTAATCAGGCTTTGTTCGATTTCATTTCCAAACTGCCAGACAACAAAACCAAGGAGTGAGAATACAAAGATTTTACCGACTATAAAAAAATAAACCTCAGTCCACGCGATTTTGTTCTGAATTGAACGATTACCATATATTGCGATAGCCCCCAGATTACCTGTGAACTGACAGGGTGCCAATGCACCGACAATACCAAGAAAAAAAGCAGCAATGATCGGAAAGCTTTGCGCCTGATGGAACAGTTCAAAAAATGGTTCACTGAAAGTATTACTGACTTGCCAAAACAAATCATTCACTGCATTTCACCCAACTTTGCTTACTGTGATTGTCAATGCTGAATTTGTTCAATATTTCAGCAATATTTCTAAAATACTTTTATTTTTTTATTTTTCTGACTTAAGGATTATACCTTTCAGATGATTGTATTCTTCTACTTGTATCTCACCCTTCGCTAACCTTTCATTGAGGATGATCAAAGAAAAATCTCCTTCATTTTGATGCTTAGCGGAATCACCGTCTATTCTAGAATTAAGCAGTTTAAAAAATGCGAATATCACAAGTATGACCACCAAACCAACAAGCAGTATACCGAGCCACATTCCACCCGCCATCATGCCAGAGCCATTCATCATAATCATCATCTCCTTTATAAATATAGTCATTCATTCTGGTTCAATCACATGAACATAATAGAGTAAATTTATCGAGAAATGATGCATTCTCTCACAAAAAAACAAAATAGTCTACAAGTAGCAATTGCTCCTTGTGGACTATTTTGTTATTCTAACGGGCTCGAACAAATTCTAAGATACTATTTATTAACTTCGTAACCTTGATCTTCTATTACAACTTGCATTTGATCTAAAGAAACCTCATCTTCATTATAGTTTACATTGACAATGTTTTCTTGAAGTGAAACAGAAACTTTCTCAACACCCTGCATCTCACCAAGGTTTTTTTCAATAGATTTTACACAATTCTGACAAGACATACCTGTAACTTTTAGTGATACACTCTCCATTTTATATCCTCCTCGCCATTATAATTTTTTCAAATAATCACTTCTGAACCGTTATTACAAATCTACTGTATACAATTCAACAAATACATACTTTTTCAATTATCTTCTAGATCTAACGCGTTTATTATTCAATTCAGTTTAGCTCATGTCGAAAACCTTTTATTACCAAACTAAATTTCGTTAGCGAAAAAGCACACTCTTTATTGTAAGAGATTATTTGATCAATTATTGGAACCTATTATAAATATAATAATATACCCATACTAGGTATGTAAAGGTGTTTTTTACATATGATAAAAATAAATTAACCAAAAAATTAAATACAGGAAGGAATTAGATCTATTGAATGTAGGATTGCTCGTGATTATTGCCCTGTCATTTATATTGTATGGAACGATTGTTGCTTTAATGTATACCCATAAAACAATTAGCAAAATGAATGGTATGATGATTTCCATGTCTACGGCGATGTCAACAGGATTAATAATTGGAACCATTTTAGGAATATATTTTTCAGACAACTTATTTATTGCAACGGTTTACAGCATGATGACCGGTTTAGTGGTTGGAGCAATCCCTGGAAACGGAATAGGGAAAGTAGCCTTACTGGATGGGATGTTATCAGGTGTTATGGCCGGAATGATGGGGGTTATGCTGGGATCTATGATTCAAAGTGAAAATTACGATTCTATGGTAAAGATTTTATTCTTTAGTCATTGTTTTATTTCAGCGTTGGTTATTAGATTAATCGGAGATGAAGTAAATAGCACTAGAAAATTATTGATAAATGCTGTCTCTAACCCATTAAAAGCAGGGGTCATATTTATAATTTTGTTTTTTATAGTTGAAATGACTGGACCTTTATTTTTTATAAATGAAATTAAAAGCCACCCCCATGTAAATAACAATCAAATTTTATCTGAAAATCATACCACAAAAGAACCACAATCCAGCATATCAGAAAAAGTAGAGGTGAAAATGAACGAATATACTTACTATCCTTCAAAGATACAATTGCAAAAGGGCTCTTTAACTGAGATAGTACTGACTAACACCGGAACAATCGATCATGACCTTCAATTTGAAAATAATACAATAGAAATCCTTAATAACTTAAGTAATACACATAATCATGGAACTAATTCAAATAAAGTACATATACATTTGAAACCTGGTGAATCGAAATCGGTCCAATTAATTGCAAAAAAAGCTACTCAAGTTCCCTTCTTTTGCTCATTACCAAACCATAAGGAACAAGGAATGGAAGGTATTTTCCAAGTCAATTGAAATTACATCGACATAGCCTCCTTGTTTATAATGTGTTTTATCACAAAAAAATTTTAATTTTATTTTCAATCCTCCATCATTTCTGCACAAAAAATGGGTATCCCATTTATATAACGATATTGGGAGGTTATATTAGTGGCATTGAGTAAAAGACTGATGATAGGTACATTTTCACTGGCAGCAAGTACAATTTTATTTGCCTGTGCAGATAATGAAGGAGCAGAATCTGGCGCAGTGAATGATTCTGAGACCGAAGAAACTGAAAATGAAATGGAATCAATGGACGAAGATAATTCTTCAGAACAAAGCGATTCTACCGAGGAGATGGACCATTCAGGTATGGATATGTCCGGTTCAGGTGAAATTCCTGAAGGTCTGCAAGAGGCCGAGGCACCGAAGTTTGAGGCTGGTGACACAGCAATAATCACTGCATCACATATGGAAGGCATGGAGGGTGCAGAAGCTACAGTTGTAGGAGCCTATGACACTGTAGCTTATAGTATTTCTTATGACCCAACCGATGGTGGAGATAGAGTAGAAGATCATAAATGGGTTATTCATGAAGAAATTTCTGACAGACAGGAAGAGTCTTACCAAAAAGGTGATGAAGTAAAGGTAGAAGCTTCACACATGGAAGGTATGGAAGGTGCAACGGCTGAAATTGATACTGCCGAGGAGACAACTGTTTATATGGTTGACTTTACTTTAGAAAACGGAGATGAAGTGACTAATCATAAATGGATTACAGAGGAAGAGTTAAAAGAGCCGGAATAAATGAAATAAATAAGCTTGCAGTGCTCATAATTGATGGGACACTGCAAGCTTTTTATTATTACCCAAACTTCGCACAATCAAAAAATAAGTTAGCCTCTGCCTCGATGATAAGCCAACTTTTTTGATTAATTAAATGTAAGGTTTTCAAGGCATAATAAAGCAAATAATCCAAAGGGTCTCCAAAAGGTGAAAACTTAACCTTTGGAGACTCTTTGTACTATATTGAGTTTTCTGCTTAATACACTTCAATCTGTCCCATCATGCCATTATCTTCATGTTCTAAAATATGGCAATGGAATACGTAAACCCCTTTTTCAGGAAAAGTGACGAGCAATTTTACTCTTTCACCAGGTTCAACTGCAACACTATCTTTAAAGCCTTGTTCACTTTCTTCCACTTCTTCACCGTCACGGGAAATTACTTTGAACTGGGTACCATGAATGTGGAATGGATGTACCATACCACCCATCATATCCGGTTTATTATAAATTTCCCACACTTCTGTCACGCCCTGCTCCTGACGCAAATCAATACGATCAGCATCGAATTTTTTTCCGTTAATAGATACCATATCCATCATTCCAAATAATTCAATGTTTTTAGTAACAGGCATTTCTTTCTCCTCATCTGTCAAAAACGGCTCATCAGTGGTCCATGTTTTAATAGAGCCCGCTGTTGAATCAGTATCTTTCACATCAAATGGGAGTAGCACTACACCTTCTTCATTAATGATAGAAAGTGATTCCTCTTCAGTTAATTTCGAAAAATCTATAAGAATTTCAGCACGCTCCGAAGCAGCGAGTGTAAGTTCTTTACGGTCAACTGGCTCATCGAGTAAGCTGCCGTCAGAGGCAATTTGAGTGAAATTATCACCATTACTTAAGCGAAATGTATAATTACGTGCATTTGATCCATTTAATAAACGAAATCGCATAATAGGTTCTGTGACAGTCATCTTTGGATTGATTGTTCCGTTCACCATGGAAACGTCACCCAAAGTGCCGTCTACATTCATGAGATTGTCGTAATCTAATTGCTTATCTTCGTCAAAAAGACGGTCTTGAAAAATAAGCGGAATATCGTTAACCCCATATTCGTTTGGAATCTCCAAATCTGAATTAATGGAATTGTCAATGATTAACATTCCTGAGAGTCCTCTAAATACTTGTTCAGCAGTCATTTCATGAACATGTGGGTGATACCATAATGTAGCAGCTGGTTGATCAGCTTCTAATGTAATGATCCGGCTTTCTCCTGGTTGAATTTCATCACTGGGTCCACCATCTATTTTACTGGCAACTTCCAAACCATGCCAATGAAATGTAGTTGGTTCATTTAAGTCATTTGTAATTTTAACATTCACACTCTCTCCTTCTTCTATTTTCAGTGTGGGACCAAGCAAATCACCATTATATCCGTAAGTCTCAGTTGAGATTCCTTCGAAAAATTCAGTGATCCCTTCTTGTGCCGTCACTTCATAATCATAGTTTTTTCCTTTTTGCTTTTCTAATAATGGAGGAATCACCAACTCATTTACTCCTTCAGAAGATGCAAGTGAAGGTACCTCCCCATGATCCATCATTTCATTCATACCATCCTGATCCATACCTTGATCAGGATTATCTTCATTATCCATCATCATACTAGAGTTCATTCCCCCACTATCACCTGTGCAAGCCGATAAGATTATTGCAGCTAAAATAGATAAGGTTCCTTTTAGCAATTTTTTTTGCATTATCTCAATCCCTTCTTTCATTAGTATTTGCTTTCACCTTAACTCATAAATATGCATATTTGGCGGAGGAATGGTAGCATTTCTTTGACTTTTAACAAAATGAATTCATTAGCAGAACTGAGTTTGTATTTTATGAAAATCTCAGTATGATATGGTCATTATTTAGATCATAATGGAGTACCGCCAACATTTTGACACAAAACCCACTTTAAGACATTATTTACCATATAAAAACCGATATCCTTTACTCTAAGGGTACCGGCTCTGGAGTTTATCGATCTAATGGTCTTAAAGAGTTGAGTCCTGTCATTTTTTTATGTCAAAAGTATACTCTCCTAAGAAATTAATGTGTTCCCATCCTAATGGTGAAATATGTTTTATCATTTGCTCTCGTAGTATCCCTTTTTCACTTAGAACTTTTGTTGCTTCTGTGAGATAAACTGTATTCCATACAGTGATAGCATTAATGATGATATTTAATGCACTTGCACGTTGAAGCTGGTCTTGTAACGCTCTATCCCTTAGTTCACCTCGTTTTCCAAAAAATAAGGCTCGTGCTAAGGCATTCATAGACTCCCCTTTGTTTAACCCTCGTTGAATTCGACGACGTATTGCTTCATTTGAAATATAGTCTAATATGAAGATTGTTTTTTCAATTCTACCCATTTCACGGAGTGCTGTAGCCAAACGATTTTGCCTTGAATAGGCCCCCAACTTTCCCATAATGAGTGAACCAGAAACTTTCCCTTCCCGAATGGAGTGGGCTAGACGTAAAACATCATCATAGTTTTCTAGAATAACCTTTGTATTAATACGCCCTCGTATTAATTTTTCTATTGTTGGAAACTCACCAGGTTTTTCTATTACATATAGTCGAGTATCAGACAGATCTCGAAGGCGAGGTGCAAAACGAAAACCAAGTAGATGGCTCAGTCCAAAAACTTGATCGGTATAACCAGCCGTGTCTGTATAATGTTCTTCAATATTCAATTCAGATTCATGATGCAGCAACCCATCTATCACATGAACTGCGTCACGAGCGTTGGTATTAATGACTTTTGTGTAGTAAGAAGAAAACTGATCACTTGTAAAGCGATAAATCGTAGCTCCTTTACCAGAACCATAATGAGGATTTGATTCTGCATGTAGAGAAGACACGCCAACTTGTACTCTCATACCATCTGAAGAGGAAGTACTTCCATCTCCCCAATATGAAGATAAAGCAAGCTGATGATGGAAATTCACAAGTGTTGCCTGAGCTTTATTCATCGCATCATCATAAAGACGCCACTGAGAAGCATGAGCCATTTGGTGATAGGTAATTCCGGGTGTAGCATCTGCCATCTTTGTTAAGCCAATATTTGTACCCAGCGCCATTATCGTGGCTAATAAGATCGACTTTTCCTCTCCTTTGGGAGGACGGCTTGAAGAAGCATGAATAAATTGTTCATCAAAACCTGTCCAACTTGCAACTTCCATTAGCAGATCTGTTAGTTTTATCCGTGGCAACATGCTGTATAGGGATGAACTAAACGTCTTGGCTTCTTCTGGAGTATCCTTTTCAAGACGGTCAATGCGAATTTTCCCCTTATTTATACTGACACCCTCTAGTTCATCAACGTTATCGGACATAGCTTGCAGCCGTTTTCGAAGAGAATCCATTCTTTCGGTCAAATATTCTTCAGCAGAACTGCCTACAGCAAGGCGATTATGATGTAATCCAGTTTCTAACCATTCTTCTTTTGGAATTAGATACTCTTCAAAATCTTTATGTTGTTTACTGCCTCGAACAGATACATCTCCAGATCGAATATGATTTTGTAATTCAGTTAATGCTGCCATTTCATAATAATGTCGATTGATACTTCCATCCTCGTCATATACGTGTTTCTGCCACCGGTTAGAGACAAATCCAAGAGGAGCTCCTTCTGGAACTTTTCGTTTACCTGAATCATTCATATTTTTAATAATATCTAGTGCTTCTATCAATGGTTTTGCTGATTGGGTCGATTGAAATTTTAGTGATTTAAGTAAGGTAGGCGTATATTTTCGAAGATAAAAAAATCGTCTTTCTAAAAGATCTAAATAATCATAGTCGATAGGACGTGATAATTGTTTTGCCTCTTCCACCGATGCAATCATTTTCTCCCAGGACATGACGGTTTCCAATGTAGTAAACGGATCCAATCCTTCATTTCTTGCCTTTATTAGTGCAGCACCGATGTCAGCAAACTGTATGATTTTTTCATTAATTGTTTTACCGTTTTGTCTCTGCATTTCTTCTTGGGCCTTACGGCCCTTTGACTGCAAGATCATAATTTGGCGATCGTGGATTCCAATGGCTTGATCAATTAAGTCTTGACTGAGATTTAAGAGATAAGCCACAAGAATGGCATATTTTTTAGTCTCATTAAATCTTCGGAAGGAATGAGGTTCATATCGCGCACCTAAACGCGACAATTGAAGAAGCCTGTTCGGGTGTATGTCATTACAATCAATAGATAACTCAAGTTTTTTCACATACTCTAATCGTTCAATGACTTTTAAGAAGGCATCAGGTGAAGATTGTCCTGGGATTTCTTTTAACCAAGCAAGAGGTGTTTTTCCACTATCCAGAGTAGACTCCGTCATTAGGATCAAACTTTCCTTTTGCAAAGAGGATAGAGACCGCGATAATATCTTATATATTTTTTGTTCAGCTCGATGACGTGTTTGCCAAACCAGACGTTCAATAGTCGACATAGCTGGAAGAATAATTTTTTCGCTTCCTCATTTCTTCGATAGCCGTCCTAATCAAATACATTGAGTTCTCATTTTCCATTGCATGGCTTAGTAAAGAAGAAGAGATGTTACGATATTCTCTTGTTGAGAAGTTCCTATAACCATATTCTTTCCGAATTTCAACCATATGTTCATGCTTAGTTTGTTCCCGTTCGGCATATGATTGAAATTCTAAGGGGTCAACCTTAATTTGATTGGCAATAAACAGTAAAACTGTCTTAGGTATTTCTTTAATATCCGATAATGTCCATCCCGGAAAGCGAAACAGACATAACTGAACGGCAAATCCAAGTCGATTATAGTCTCGTCTTCGACGTTTAATCACTTCTAAATCATGTGGTGATAAAGTGTAGGAGGTAGCTATTTCCCACTCGCTAATATCAGCTGGAATTGTCATGAAATCTATACGTTGTTCAGGTGTAAGTAGTTCTCTTGCTCTCAAATACAAGATAATGCCTCCTGTTCATTTCTATATACGTTCTATAGCTCGATACAACACAGATTTACTAACACCAGTCATATCTGAAATCTCTTTTATACTGTACTCCTTAGAAGCATGTAGTTTTAATGCTCGTTCTACTAATTTTGGATCCTTAATTGGTCTTCCGCCATTTCTACCTCTAATTCTTGCAGATTGTAACCCTGCTTTAGTACGTTCACTGATGATATCCCGTTCTAACTCAGCAATACTTGCCATGGTACGGAAGAAAAAACGTCCCATTGCAGTTGACGTATCAATGTTGTCACTTATAGAAACAAAATTCACTTTTCTTTCCTCAAAGGTTTCTGCTAATTCAATTAAGTGCTTGGTAGATCTTGAGATACGATCTAGTTTATAGACAACCACTGTATCTCCTTCACTTATTGCTTTTAAGAGTTGCTCTAATTCTAAACGCTCTTTTTTTGTGCCCGTCATTTTTTCCTTGTAGATAACAGCTGCACCAGCTTTTTGTAAGGCATCCATTTGTAATTCTAAATTTTGATCTTGAGTAGAAACTCGAGCATATCCAAAAATTTTCCCCATTCTATTCCCCTCCTGAAATTAATTATTCCCTAATACGGGGGTACCGTCAATTTTAGGGAATAAGTTAAAGGGAATAGTTTAGGGAATGGTAAACAGTTCAAAACTATGTAAATATAAGCGTGCAAAAAAATCCCTAAAACGTTCGTTAATGGGAATTACTATTAGAAAAATCATTTTATGTTTTTCATTCAAATATTCACTTGAATATTAACCAAGGGAAGGTATATACTATATTCAAGTGAACATTTGAATATCAATGGGGTGATAATGTGAATAAGAAAGATACTTGTGAAATTTTTTGTTATGACGAGGAAAAGGTCAATCGAATACAAGGTGATTTAAAAACAATCGATATTGTTAGTGTTGCCCAAATGTTAAAAGCAATTGCGGATGAAAATAGGGCAAAGATTACCTATGCTTTGTGTCAAGATGAAGAGTTATGTGTGTGTGATATAGCAAATATTATTGGTATTACGGTGGCAAATGCTTCTCATCATTTAAGGACCCTTCATAAGCAGGGGATTGTAAGATATAGAAAAGAAGGAAAACTAGCGTTTTATTCGTTAGACGATGAACATATTAGACAAATAATGATGATTGTACTAGAACATAAGAAAGAAGTGAATGTCAATGTCTGATCAAAAGGCAATAACATCTGAACAAGAAATGAAGGCCTATCGTGTACAAGGTTTTACTTGCGCAAACTGCGCGGGTAAATTCGAAAAAAATGTAAAACAGCTATCTGGAGTTGAGGATGCAAAAGTAAATTTTGGTGCATCTAAAATTGCTGTTTATGGTAATGCAACGATAGAAGAACTAGAAAAAGCAGGTGCATTTGAGAATCTCAAAGTGACACCTGAAAAATCTGCTCGCCAAGCATCACAAGAGGTAAAAGAAGATACGAAAGAAGATAAAGTGCCGTTTTATAAAAAGCATAGTACTCTACTTTATGCTTCCTTATTGATTGCCTTTGGTTATCTTTCCTCGTATGTGAATGGAGAAGAGAACATTGTTACTACCTTATTGTTTTTAGCATCCATGTTTATCGGAGGATTATCACTTTTTAAAGTTGGTTTGCAAAACTTACTACGTTTTGAATTTGATATGAAAACCCTTATGACAGTGGCTGTTATAGGTGGTGCTATTATTGGAGAATGGGCAGAAGTTGCCATTGTTGTTATTCTCTTTGCAATCAGTGAAGCACTTGAGCGATTCTCTATGGATAGAGCAAGACAATCGATTCGTTCATTAATGGATATCGCTCCTAAAGAGGCACTTGTTAGACGTAATGGACAAGAAATAATGATTCATGTTGATGATATTGCTGTTGGGGATATCATGATTGTAAAACCTGGTCAAAAGATTGCGATGGATGGTGTAGTTGTAAGTGGGTACTCTGCCGTTAACCAAGCAGCTATTACAGGTGAATCAGTCCCTGTCGAGAAAACGGTTGATAATGAAGTATTTGCAGGTACCTTAAATGAAGAAGGATTACTTGAAGTAGAAATAACGAAACTTGTAGAAGATACAACAATTTCTAAAATTATTCATCTTGTAGAGGAAGCACAAGGGGAACGTGCTCCTTCGCAAGCATTTGTTGATAAATTCGCAAAATATTACACACCGATTATTATGATCATTGCAGCATTAGTTGCTATAGTCCCTCCTTTATTCTTTGATGGCAGTTGGGAAACATGGGTTTATCAAGGATTAGCTGTTCTAGTTGTTGGTTGTCCTTGTGCATTGGTCATATCGACTCCGATTTCTATTGTTTCAGCGATTGGGAATGCTGCGAAAAAAGGGGTCCTTGTAAAAGGCGGAGTGTATTTAGAAGAAATGGGCGCCTTAAAGGCTATTGCATTCGATAAAACAGGAACATTAACAAAAGGGGTCCCAGCTGTAACTGATTATAATGTGTTGAACAAACAGATAAATGAAAAAGAATTACTATCCATTATTACTGCATTGGAGTATCGTTCTCAGCATCCTCTTGCTTCAGCCATCATGAAAAAAGCAGAAGAAGAAAACATTACTTATTCTGACGTACAGGTAGAGGATTTCTCTTCTATCACAGGAAAGGGTATAAAGGGTATCGTAAACGGGACGACTTATTATATCGGTAGCCCGAAACTCTTTAAGGAATTATTGACTAATGATTTCGATAAAGACTTAGAGCAAAATGTTACTACTCTTCAAAATCAAGGTAAGACAGCCATGATTATTGGAACCGAAAAAGAAATACTTGCAGTTATTGCAGTTGCTGATGAAGTTCGTGAGTCAAGTAAGGAAATTCTTCAAAAGTTACATCAACTTGGAATCAAAAAAACAATTATGCTTACTGGTGATAACAAAGGTACTGCGAATGCTATCGGAGGGCAGGTTGGAGTATCTGATATAGAGGCAGAATTAATGCCACAGGACAAATTAGACTTTATTAAACAGTTGAGATCCGAGTATGGCAACGTAGCAATGGTAGGAGATGGGGTCAATGATGCACCTGCATTGGCGGCCTCAACAGTTGGGATTGCAATGGGTGGAGCTGGTACAGACACAGCCTTAGAAACTGCAGACGTCGCTCTAATGGGAGACGATTTAAGAAAACTTCCATTCACTGTAAAACTTAGCCGGAAAACTCTTAATATCATCAAAGCTAACATTACTTTTGCAATTGCTATTAAATTTATTGCCTTACTATTGGTTATCCCAGGTTGGTTAACGCTCTGGATTGCCATTCTTTCCGATATGGGCGCAACCCTTCTAGTAGCTCTAAATGGTTTGCGACTAATGAGAGTGAAAGAATAAAGGAAAAAGTGCTAAAAAGGGCTCTTCCAGACAGATGGAAATTCCTTTTTTAAAAAGGACTCATTATTAGTATAACTTCTAAATATAATAAAAATCAGTTAGTGAGTTGATGTAATTGACTTTAATTTTGAACGTTATTTCTGCAATAGGGGCATTTATAGTTACCAATATTGATGATATTTTTGTTTTGATGCTGCTATTTTCACAGGCAAAAGCACAGGTGAAAACGAGTGAAGGTTTAAAAGGTAACCAGACAGAGAATAAGCATATATCCCCTAAGGATATAATTATTGGACAATATCTAGGTTTTACCTTGTTAGTAGTAGTTAGTCTCTTAGGAACTTTTGGAGTTATGTTAATTCCAGAGAAATGGGTAGGATTACTTGGACTAATCCCAATCTATTTAGGGATTATGTTGTTTATAAAGGGAGAAGATGAGGATGAAAATGCAATTCTTTCAAGTTTAAATTCTGGAAAGTATAATAGTGTCTTTTTAAGTGTAGCATTTATAACATTTGCTAATGGCGGAGATAACATTGGAATATATGTTCCTTTCTTCTCTACTTTAACCATGAACCAACTAGCAGTAACGGTTATTACTTTCTTTATTATGGTTGCGATTTGGTGTTTTATTGGATATCGTTTGGCAGCTTTTAAACATGTCTCTGAAACCTTAGAGAATTACGGTAGATGGATTATACCCATTGTCTTTATTGGTTTAGGAATCTATATCATGGTGGAGAACGAAACTTTCAGTGCCCTTTTGAGTTTAATAAATTATTAAAAAATAATCTTCAAAAGTCCCTCTAGTTAACAGTTGGGACTTTTGTTTTTCTTATTTACAAATAACGGAACCTACCTTAACCAACTAACTATTGGATATAAGTAATTGCTTGTCTACCCAGTTGCACCCATGCAGCTTCAAAGTCTGCTATTTTGGCCTTTTTATTCTTTGTGTTTGCTAGTGGATCATTAAAGTAAATATAGGATTGGTCATATCCCGTCACTAATACAGAGTGCAGCTTATGAAGCCCTATTAGATTACTTTGCAACACATTGGCTAACTAACATTTCAATAGAAAAAACTGAGGAGTTACCACAAAGGAACCCTAAAAATGGCAAGTACCAGCATGTTTGGATTGATTATCATGAATAACCAAATGGAAATATGTCTGGATTTATACAGATAATAAAACGGCTAGAATAGTTACTAATAAGCCGATGATTCCTTAGCGTAGAGAATCATCGGCTTATTTTATGTCGAAATTTGCTTAGCGTGGGTTTTATGTCAAACTGTTGGTGGTACCCCATAATTAAATTTTGATCTGCATGATTTCTTCAAAATTTTTGGGTAAAGATAATTGATAAGAGAAGAAAATAGACCAGAAGGGAGTTTTTCTATGTCAACAAACCATCAACATCACACAACACATGATCACCAAGAACACAAAGGAGCAGAACATTCAAAAAACAAAGAAGATCATAGTCATCATCATGAGAATATGATTAAGGACTTTAAAAAACGTTTCTGGATTTCCATTATTGTCACGATTCCTATTTTAATATTATCTCCAATGATTCAGATGTTTCTAAATGTCGACTGGCGTTTTCAAGGTGATATGTATATTTTATTTGGATTATCTACCTTTATTTTTTTCTATGGGGGCTGGCCTTTTCTTACAGGAGCTACAGATGAATTGAAAAACAAATCACCTGGGATGATGACACTAATTACCCTGGCAATCTCAGTAGCTTATGTATATAGTTCGTTTACTGTATTCGGTATTGGGGGTAATGACTTTTTCTGGGAGTTAGCTACTCTCATAAATATTATGCTACTCGGTCACTGGATTGAGATGCGATCAATTTTAGGAGCTTCGCGCGCTTTAGAAGAACTTGTAAAACTAATGCCGTCTGAAGCCCATCTGATACAAGAAGATGGCACGATTAAAGATGTACTGATTAATGAAATTCAAAACGGAGACAACGTATTAGTAAAGCCAGGTGAAAAAATTCCGGTAGATGGATTAATTATTGAAGGAAAATCTACAATTGATGAATCCATGTTAACGGGTGAGTCTGTACCCGTAGATAAAACAGATGGAGACGAAGCGATAGGAGGTTCTATAAACGGGGAAGGTTCCATTACGTTAAAAGTTCAGAAAATTGGAGAAGAAACATACTTAGCACAGGTAATCAGTCTGGTCAAAGAAGCACAGGAATCTAAATCGAAGACTCAGGACCTGTCTAACAGAGCAGCAAAATGGCTATTTTATTTAGCTTTAGCAGCAGGAGTTACTACGTTCTTAATATGGACATTATTAGGTTATCCCCTTTCATTTGCTGTTGAAAGAACCGTTACTGTAATGGTCATTTCATGTCCGCATGCACTTGGACTTGCGGCTCCGCTTGTTGTTGCAGTTTCTACTGCGATTTCAGCTAAAAAAGGGTTGCTAATTCGTAATCGAACAAATTTTGAAAATGCCAGAAAAATAAATGCTGTAGTGTTTGATAAGACCGGCACCCTCACTGAGGGGCAATTCGGAATAACAGATATCAAAGTAATGAAGGGTTTTGAAGAAGATCGCTTGATCACATACGCAGCTTCAGTAGAATCACAATCTGAGCATCCAATTGCAAAAGGTATTGTAAAGGAAGCTGCAAAGCGAAAACTTCCTCTTAAAAAAATAAGTGATTTTCAATCAATTACAGGTAAAGGTTTACAAGCTACAGTTGAAGGTTCAGCTATCATGGTTGTAAGCCCGGGCTATGTAAAAGAGAACGACATTTCTTATGATACATCCAACTTTGATGATTGGTCTAGAGAAGGCAAAACTGTCGTATTTGTTCTTATTGATAAAGAGATTGCAGGTATGATTGCACTAGCAGATATTGTTAGAGAAACTGCTAAAAATGCAGTTAGTGATTTAAAAAAACTAGGTATAGAATCAATTATGCTGACAGGGGATAATCATCAGGTAGCAGAATATGTAGGTAAGCAAATTGGTATAGATAAAGTATATGCTGAAGTTCTTCCTCACCAAAAGTCAGAAAAAATCACAGAGATTATGAATACAGGTCGAAAAGTTGCTATGACAGGAGATGGAGTCAATGACGCTCCTGCTTTAGCTAAAGCAGATTTAGGAATTGCTATTGGAACCGGGACAGACGTAGCGATTGAAACAGCTGATGTGATTCTTGTTAAAAGTAACCCGCAGGATGTTGTAAACATCATTCAGTTGTCGAAAGTCACTTACAGAAAAATGGTTCAAAACCTATGGTGGGCTGCAGGGTACAATATTCTGGCTATCCCTCTTGCTGCTGGTGTTTTATATAATATTGGCATTGTGTTAAGTCCAGCAGTTGGTGCAATTTTAATGTCTGTTAGCACAGTCGTTGTTGCTATAAATGCGAAGTTACTTAAAATATAATTGGTTTAATAGCCTGACAGCCTTCTGTGTTGTTTTGTCAGAAGGCTGTTATTTATCAGGAGCAAACAAGGAGGTATACAGGTTTGTCCCTTCACGTTAAAGATAGTACGTTTGATCATGCTGATACTAATAAAAAGAAAATACATATTATTCTGATATTAGCACTGCCGGCTGTAATAGAAAATTTCTTCCAAACAATTTTAGGATTTATAGACACTTATTTTGTTTCGAAGATCGGCTTAGTAGAAGTTTCAGCGGTAGGAGTTACAAACGCTGTACTCGCTATTTACTTTGCATTATTTATGGCGTTAGGCGTTGCGGTGAATATATATGTTGCTAATTCTATTGGAGCTAAGCAGGTAGAACGAGCAAGGCATATTGCTCAACAGGCAATCATTATTGCTATTGTAATAGGGATTGTCACAGGGATTATTACATTATTTTTTGCTGAACCTCTTTTGACATTAATGGGTATTGAAGATGATGTTTTACAAGCAGGCTCCACATATTTCAGAATCGTAGCGATTCCTTCCATTTTCATGTCTTTAATGTTCGTGCTCAGTGCTATATTAAGGGGTGTCGGTGATACAAAATCTCCTATGAAAATAAGTATTATGATTAACATTGTAAATGCCGTTTTAGATTATGTTTTTATATTTGGCTTTTGGTTCATCCCGGAACTCGGTATTATTGGAGCAGCCATTGCAACTGTAATCTCTCGTATTTTAGGTACAATTGGACTTTTGATGTATATTCGAAAAACTAAAGAAATAAAATTTAAAAAATCTTACTGGAAACCAGATAAAGATCATCTAGTAGAATTATTGAGTCTGGGCGGCCCTGCAGCAGGCGAGAGACTTATCATGAGAATAGGACAAATCGTTTATTTTGGTTTTGTAGTGGCATTAGGTACCAATGTGTTTGCGGCTCACCAAATCGCTGGGAACATCGAGATTTTTTCTTATATGGTAGGATACGGCTTTGCTACAGCAGCAACAATCATTGTTGGGCAATTACTGGGTGCTGGTAATATTAAAGAAGCCAAGCAATATGCATGGCTTTGTGTTTGGCTGTCAGTAGGCTCTATGACTGTGTTAGGGGTCTTATTATTTTTTCTCGGCTCTTGGACAGGTAGTTTCTTTACACAGGATCAAGATGTGATAAATGATATTTCTATCGCTTTAAAAGTCTCAGGGATATTCCAACCTTTTTTAGCTGTTGTCTTGATTTTAACTGGAGTTTTTCAGGGAGCAGGCAATACAAAGTTTCCAATGTATTTGACTGGTTTTGGGATGTGGTTGATTCGCACATCATTTGTTTATCTGTTAACCGTTCAAGTTGGCTGGGGATTACTCGGAGTATGGATTGCCATCGGACTTGATATTATATTTAGGGCCGTTGTGTTATTGGTTCAATTCTCAAGGGATAAATGGAGGGTTCAAAAAGCAGACGAATCTGTTAGTTCAGGTGATGATTGTCATCCTCAAACGAGTAAAGAAGATATTTCAATATGTACGAACAGCTACTAAAAAAGCTAAGTAAATTCTCAATGACATGCCGTTGCAAATGACATGTCATTGAGAGATCAATTGGATCCGGGGTTAATATTGTCCCAGGTTGCTCCGCCATTATTACTAAAAAATAAATTATTTTCTACTGCAGCCCATACTTCATCTGCATTACCCGGGTTAACTGCCAAGTATAAATTGTTTCCTGGTTCTACGGGCAGAGTACCTCTTAGTGTTATTTCTTTCTGGTTTAACTGGTAACTATTAAAGGATACCTTTTCTCCATCATTTGCAGAAAATAATAATGAATCTTCAGTAAAAGTAAGTCCGGTTGTATTCAATGTTCCTTCAATAAGCGAAAATGTTTCACCAAAGTCGTTAGAAATAAATATGCCCTCTTCACTCGATAAAGCTAGTTGTTCATCATTAGAAGGATGAACTGCAAGACCATTTATAGTTGTTGCTTTTAACCCAGCTAGTGAAAGTTGTTCCCAATCTTCACCTTCATTTTGTGTTCTATACAAACCAGGTGAAGTAAGTACACTATTCGGCTGACTTAAAGCTCCATATATCGTCTCACCCTCAAAACTTGCTGCTAATAAATGAAAGTCAGTTTCTCCTGAAAAAGCCAGAGATTCTATACTTTTTCCTTGATCATTACTTTTTATAAGCCCCAGAGGGTTTTCAATTTTACTTCCTTGTTCAGGGTGTCCGCTCGCGTAAAAACCTTCTTCAAATGGCGTAAAGCCCATGTAATCATGATTGTCGCGCGTAGTTTCATACCATTCATCTTCACTGTATTTTAATAAACCATTATGAGTAGCTACAGCTAAATCTTCGCCAATAAACCCCATCCCATGTATATGAGAAATAGATGGCTCTTCAGTTTTCACATAGAATGCCTGATCTTTATCGTCTGAGGAGCAGGCAGATAAAATGATGACACTAATTCCCAGCAATACAAATCTATTCATTATTACCTCTCCAATTCGCTAATTTTAAAGCAAGACTATTTAAATTTTAAAAATAGTTTTTCATTCAAATTTGAATAAGGGAAATTTTTCAACTTTATATATTATGTTTATAATCACACATAAACATAAAATTTAATCTCTCCCGTATACCACTAAACTCTATTAATATTTTCTCTAACTAAATCACCCTCAAAGCTAGGTTATACTAAAATTGCTTTCAGACAGTACTACCAATTAATATATTTTCTAGGATTGACTGCATTAGATTTTCCATTATTCCAAGCGCCCTCATGAAGTTCGAAATGAAGGTGCGTTCCAAATGAAAAGCCGGTATTGCCCATGCCGCCAATTTGCTGACCCTTTTCTACATATTGTCCCTGCCCTACTGAAAGACTGTTCATGTGGGCGTAAACAGTAGAATAAGTCTGACCATTAATACTGTGTGTAAGGATAATCCAGTTCCCATAAGAGTCACTCGATTCAGCAGTTGTTACATACCCATCTGCTGCTGCGAGAATAGGTGTCCCGGTTGCGCCGGCAATATCCATTCCGTAATGGAATCTTGGTTTGCCATTTAAAACATCATAACCAAATTCAGTTGTAAATCTCCCGTTTGCTGGTGCACCCCAATCACTAGAAACCGGTGACGGTTGTGAGCTGGAAACTGAATTCTCAACGGTCTGATTAATTTCACGTTTACTTTCTCTTGAACGTTCTTCTTCAGCTGCCTGTTTTTCTAATTCTGCCTGCTTCTCAAGTTCTTTTTGTTTGGCCAGCTCTTTCTGTCTTTTCTGTTCAGCCATAATATCAGCTTCTATCCCTTCTTCCAGGGAATAAAGATCAGATTCTTTTTCTTCAAGATCCGTTCTTTCTTCTTCAGCTGCCTGCTGATCTTGTTCTAATTTCTCAATCAGCTGATTCTTTTCTTCTTTTTTAGAAGAAAGACTGGAAATTAATTGATCGAGCTCATCTTTTTCACTTTCTTGTTCATGCAATCGATTTTCCATTTCTGATTTTTTGTCTTTAAGTGCTTCCTGATCCATCTTTTGTTCTTTCATAATATCTCTGTCCGCACTCATCAATTGGTTAACTGCAGAAAAACGGTCTATAAAGTCACCGAAACCCTCAGCACCCATGAGCACTTCAACATAATCCACTGACCCACCAGTTAATTGAATCGCTCTGGCACGCTCCTCAAGAAGGCTTGTTCTTTCTTCTATTTTAGTCATTAATTCTTCTATATCGTTTTGTAACCCATTGATCTCCTGCTTTAATTTCTCTAAATTCTTATTTACAACTTCAACTTTATTTTGAGTATCTGCAATTTCATTATCAAGCTCATTAATTTGTGTAAGCATTTCTTCCTGTTTCTTAATCAACTTGTCAATTTCATTATTTTTAAGAGAGATGTCATCTTGAATTAACTCTCGCTCTCCCTGTATTTCCTGTTTCTTTTCTTCTAAACTATCAATACTTTCTGATAGAGCTGTATCACTAAAATTAAACAGACTGCTTCCTGTAAACCCTGCAAATAAAACCAAACTCCCCAAGACTTTACCTATAAATTTCATAAATTAATTTCTCACTTTCTTAGTTATGTATTCTTTTAATGCAGAAGTATCTTTTTCTTAACCTAGAATAATCATAACATTTACCAACTGATCTACTAGTTTCATTACTATTACTTTAGCATTACGCTGATATAACAAAAGTGTGCAGTTTCTAAGCATGACCTTATAAAAAGCGCGTTCCTTCTTGGTTTTTATATTTTTCATCAATTAATAATTGAACTTTGTGTGAAACACTAATGAAGCATATTTTCTAAAGTCAAATGGGAATAGAAATTAAATTTGTAGGTAAAAGACAAAAGAAGTATGATGCTATTCTTCAGGTATGTAAGATATTGATCAATAATTAAGTTTATTAAATAAAGTATTCGCCATGTGCCAATCACCCAGTTTACTGTGTTTAGCTTTAATTATCTTTACACCATTTGTAGTTATACGCTTCAATGACTTGGCTGTCCAAGTACCCCCATCATTAATAAGAGAAGCAAGTATTTGTTTAAGAATGGAACTCCACTCTTGTGAAATGTTAGAAGATAAAATTAATATAGAAAGAGATCGGTTATCCCTCTCAACTTCTACAATATTAAACTGTCTCCCATTACTCAAAAACACTACGGCAATTACATATTTTCTTTCTGTCACACAGTCACTTAGATAAACAAAACGCTTAGTTCTGGAAAACTCTTTCAAACTCCCTTGAACAATATTAATAGATTTCACTTCCGCGAAATTTCGCATGATCCTCATCACTTTTATAAATCCACCTAATTCGCCCTCTATTTGGAGATCCATTAGTGACTGCTGTTCTATTCCTCTAGTTATTTGACTCCCGCCTACATCTGCTGTAGATCGTTTACCCTCATCATTTATATAACGCTTTAGAGTGTTTTCATCCTCAAAATCGCGTTTTTTGTTAGAACTATTGTAAACTTTCATTATTTTAAGCATCATTTTATATTCATGCTTTTGATTATCCATTTCAATGAGATCAAAGTTATCAGTAGTGCCATCTACTTCTTCATCTAAAATTACTTCGTCTTGTTGTCCAACAAAGGATTTCTTGTTGTGCAATGTATACTTTTTGGCCTCTCCAGATCTAACAGATTGAACCACTTCAGGGTGGCTAAATGAAATTTCACTATAGGGTATTTGCTTATTTTTCACACTTATTACTCTTAAAACGATCCCACCACTCGTGTTAGTTTTAATGATTGCTTTAATAGAAATCGGCTGCTTAAATGACCAACTGAAATTCATTTCATTGGTATGATTAAATGAATAAGCAACATTCTCAAATATATTTCTTAAATCATCATTTGTCAGCAACCATACGAGTTGATAGAGAAAATTCGATTGTGTATATTTCCGATGGTATTGTGATGAAAAGTCCAAGTGAATTTTATTTACACCATAATTTTCTATGAAGTACTGAGGAAATGAATTGGATTCGAAAAGTCTGTATAACAAAAAACGATTTGGTGCCAATATGCTGCGGACCACTTCTACTAAAGGAAGAGTGTAACTTTGACTTCCGTGCTTCACAATAAAACTTCTCGAAATGTCCCAATCTTCGGTCCCATACACTTTCCAATCTTTTTTATATGAACTAACCATGCTTGGATGAATAGTAATGTCTATTTCTTCTGTGCCTGGCGGTGGGAAACTTTTTTTGATCTCGCCGTCTACATAATAATGCTGTATCGCTAACGCAGGGAGAGTTCCCCAATCAATTAATACCTTTCTTGTATTACCTTTAGCCCTAAAATATGCGTGAAGCATAACTTTCTTTTCATAGCGAAAAGGAGAGCTAATCCAAATTAATTGTGCTCGCTCTCCCTTTTTAAAAGGCCAATTATTTAGTTTAATTTGATGATCTTTCATCACTTTTCACTTCCTGCTTTTTTTCTATATATTTTTCTAGTAGAGGCTTTATTTCATGAAAATGATGTGATTTAATTGCTGCAATTCGCTGCACCCTCCACAAAAGAACAGGTTCATTTGACTCCATTAACCCCTCTATGATTTTACAGGAACGTCGCAGTTGAAAATCTTGAACAGACTCTGTAATTTGATTCAATAATTGATTTGTTTCTGGCATTTTGTCTAGATGTCGCTCTAAAATAGCGAGTGCACCTAACGGCTTTCCGATTCTTGAAACAGTAATACGCACTGGTTTCTCTGATTGTAATAACTGCTGATGTATTTTTTTAATTTCTTGGAGATATTGTTGATCTCGTTTACCCCAGTCAACTTTTTTTGTGATAGACTGCTTTTGCTTTCTTTGAGGGAGCACTGTATACAGCCACTCTTTATCACGACGATATAAATACATATATTGCTTCGGATATATCTTTCGCAAAGCTGTTCGGGATAAATGCTGGTGTTTTTCAATTCCATTTAATAACTCTTGTTTATAAGTTTCTAATTCGTCATGGTTACTCTCTACTTCCTTTAATTCGACATTTCCAAGTAGATACCTTTTTATAGTTTTAGAATCTACTCCTAATTCTTTCGCTAATGCCCTAATACTCAGATTTTGCTGAGAAAGTGATTTCAACTTTTCCATCCAGACATCTCCAAAGACCTTTATACGTCCTATTTCAAACGGATCTGTTGAATGGTTTCTTGCATAAATAAAGCCGCAGGAGCATTCAAACGTACCAATAGAGCTTTTTGTCTTATAATCTCTTGTTACAGCGACATCTGCGATAACGAACTTTTTAAAATGTGACGCAGCCTTGTTTAAACAAGGAAAAGGACCTTTACCGAAAGCACCCTCATCTTCACTTGTTTCTAAAAAAAGATCTATATCCTGCTGCAAGAAATATAAAAATAGCAAATGTCGCAGTGGGTGCACATGACGCTTTGAATTCCGTGTGAGTACTTTCAGCCAATTATATTCATCCATACTATTTAATATACTTTCATAATGCTTTAAAGTGCTACTGGTGATCTTATGTTTAAAAGCCTGATAGATATCTTGCTGGCGAACCCTATTCGAAGCCGTAATAAAATTTTGCTCACGCAATAACGCTCGATACTTAGAATTAATTACTTCTCTGGAGAGGGTATGCAAAGGCAAATTCAATATCTTGTATGCCTGTTTCGCTAAATGAATAGAAAATTCTTTTTGAGGACCAGTTTTGTATAACGGCGATAAGTTCATATATTTTAATTCAAATCGAATATATTCTATACGACTATTACTTTTGATGGGGTATTTTCTAAGTGGTAGTTCATGATGTGGACAATAATCTATTCCTTGTAGTTGGTGTTCCCGATGAATGTACGGGTCTCCATGACACTCTGTGTCAGCTTGAGCACAGGCTGCACAGTAATAAAATCCTTCCTTGCGACAGATACTTCCTGCGACTAATCCTAGTCTTGTATAAAGCGCCTGACCATTTCCTTTTACATCACTTAAAATTTCTTGCTGACGTTTTTTTGATAAAAAAGGAGCATAGTAAGGATAAATCGTGTGTTTCGCTATTAACGTTTCCACAGAATAGTGAGAACCTAACTTCTCTGCCAAAACAGAGAAATGGCTACCAATCTCCACACTCGGAACTACAGAGCGACTGCCAAATAACTCTTCTAACGTATCTTTACAATCAAGATTGCCACTATAAAAGTGATAACGCGCAATAGCTGAATACAGCAACTCATCCGGATATGGATTTGTGAAGAATGGTAGCATTTGGTCACCTCTTAGCCTACTATTTTTTAATTAAGTGATGTAATTTAATAACTCTTGACCTATGTCAGTAAGCTGACATTTAGTCATATCATTCTCTGCACGGTATGCATACATTAGACCTAGGTTTTGAATTTCAACAACTGAGTGTTGTATTCTTTTAATTTTATTTGTATCAGTAATACTTTTAGATTGGCTGTATGCAGTTGTGAACTCCATATAGAAATCTGATGTAACTTTAGGTCCAAATGCGATTGATGTTGTAAGTCTAATAGGAGGCCAGTTAGAATAATCAGCAATAATCGTAATTGCTTGAGGAGTCAACCTCTCTATTTGTCCTAAAGCATATTTATGTTTCTCAAAAAGTTCTTCAAAGTTTCCATCCTCTATGATTTTTTTTAGAACATTAGAAAGATGATATGTTAATTCTGGATCTGGAGGTGAGTCATCTACTATACGCAATATTTTATTAAATAAAGTATTGCCTTGTGGGTTAGTAATAAACGATTGTAGTTGTTGAATAGCTATTGAGTGTTCATCAGCTTGTGTAAAATATTGTTCTAACAAAATCATTTTTTTAGCTTCATTAATATTTTGATTAATGCCATCATTCCAAGTAATAACTGTATTAATAACGTCTCCCATTGGCCCTAAAAGAGACAGCCCTTTATCCCTTACGTTTTTAAGCGTTTCCCCTTTTATTATTTCAGCATGTTTATCTTTCGACAAATCAATCTTATCCAATCTAGATTCAAGTGTTCTTTTTTGGATTTGCAAATATTGGTCTGTGTTTTTACCTATAAACTCCAATTCTTTCTTCTTATCCATTTTATACCCCTTTCGATGAATAATGTTTTATCTTGAATTTTTATAGTAATCACATATGGAATTCTATAAACGGAGATTTTATAAAATCATTTTTCTTAAAAACTTCATATGGATGTGCTTTTTGCTTTAGTGCATCTACTCTCATATCTAGCAATGACAAAACTTTACTCTGAGTATGCGCAGGTTTTTTCTTCTTTTCCTCTTTTTTATTCATCTCAATTAACTCCTGAATAAGTTGAGCTTTAAGAAATTTTTCATCCGTATCAATCGGGACATTATTAACTATTCTTTTCGTAGCTTTTACAATATCGTTTGATGATAATGAATCAAATATCCCTAGAGCTCCTACTTCCACACTGAGACTCTCCACAATTTCGTGTTGTTTATAAGCCACTGAATTCTTTCGTTCTTTCATGGCAGTCTTCAGCTTTCCTTCATAATGATGCTCTCTTTTGTGATTCATCATCAATTCATCCAGATTGATCATAATATCTTCATACTTATACATTGCAGCAAAATCATTATGACGAATTGCATTTAGCATCGGTTGAATAATCTGCATGTCTTTTTGAGCTGTTTGTTTTAGCACTTTCACTGTAATAAGTTCATTGTTATTGTTTTCATCAAAAAGGGCTCTTTCCTGAGCCAGTATAAAGAGGTTAACAGCTACAGATGTGATACCCTGACATTCCTCATAAAAAGCCTTCCTGACCTCAGCAGTAAGTTCCGAGCGTGCTTTTAAACATTGTAGTTCCCATAGTGTTTCTAAGAAAAATTCCCATTCTTCACTATCTTCAGACATACGATCCCAAATAATTGCTCCATCACTTGCTGCACGACGTGCTTGCCTGAAGTTACCTTTAAATAGTTGCTGAGCTTTAGACGTGCCAATTAGTACAGTTGGAATACCTACTGTGTTGGATAGTGTTACAAAGAAATTTAACATCTCTTCCTGGTCATTCTTTGCATGTAACAAATGCTGTATCTCATCAATCACTAGCACACCAATACCGTACATACTTGCCAATGATGTCATGTGCAAAAGCATTGTTGATGTAACCCTATTTAAGTATCCAAATTTTTCTAAGTAGCGCGTGCCTAATAAATCATCAACAGCTTTAAAAAAACTTTTACATAGCGTTGAAAGACTCCCATCATAAGGGCAATCAATTTTAAGCCAAACAATCTGTGTTCGATTAAAAGGCATTTGATCGTATATTTCATGTTTGATTACTTGAGGGTACATTAATAGTAAGCGTTCAATTGCCGTTGTCTTACCAATACCTGAGATCCCAATAATTGATAAACTGTCTGCCGTGGAGCGAATATGATTTAAACGTTCATCAATGTACTTATGAGACTGCTTTTCATCTTCACGTAACTCATGCAGCATGCGAATTCTTTCAAAAAATGTTTTATCTAAGGGGTTTCTACCTAAATAACCACGACGAATCAATGTAGACAAACGTCGCTCCACTTCAAAATGAATTGGTAACGGCTGAATAAAGTTTTTTACTCTCTTCAACACGTGATAGCGAATATTTATTTCGCTCTGTTTATCTTGTTCACTAATTCGTGGTGTTACGATGAAGCGATCCAGCACATCATCCTCACTAAAAATAGGTGGAAGAGCTTCAATGAAAGGATTTTGAGAGTATTCATTAAGCAACTGTAATTTATAATCGGCTTCTTCCATATCTCCCTTCAAGACTACATTATTCATCTCTTTCAAATTCTTCATCTCGCTTCCTCTTCAACTTTTCCATTAGACGTGAAGATTGTTTCTTTTCCAGAGGCTCTTCTAATTTAGTTTTCAATGGAAAACCTTTAACTTCGGTAGATTGCACAGCTACATTAGGTGAAAGATCAAACTTTTCATATTGACGATTGGCTTCCTTCTCAATCGCTTTATTATCTCTGATTGAAGCTAGTTTTTCTCTTTTACTTGTAGGTTGATAAAGACCTTTTTTCTTCTTTTGCTCTGCTGCTTTAATAATTTGCTCCATCATTGTATCTGCATTAATTGTCAGTTGAACTTGCTTAGAGCGCTCTTCTTCCTCTAACTCGTTACGTAGTTGTTGCTGAAAAACAACTTCCTCTAAAAAATCCAATTTGTATTGCTGGCTCGGTTCTAACAAAATACAAGTCTCATAACCTATTCCATGATCATTAGGAATATAGATTTTTTCTAAATGACGTGGGTCGTAAACAATATCAATACTTTTATTTTTCAGCTTAATATACCACTGTTCTTCCATCGCTCGCTTTGAGCCATATAATAAATTTTTAAACTTTATACCTGCACGTGAAATTGTTGCTTTACCTCTGGGCAATACATTTAATCGTAAAATATTCCTATCCACTGTACGCAGACGACCTTTACGGTTTTGAATTCCCCAGTTCCATAAACTGATAGGCGTTGGCACAATGCCATCTGTAACCATCTCTTTTTCCATTGGATACTTATCAATAATTTTATGATTATGGTGCAAAACCATCGTAATAATTAACGTGGTAAACTCTTTTAAGTTCAATGTAGCATCTAGTCTATAATCTCTATCTCCACGTTCTCGATATTCTTTTTGAATAGCGCCAGGTGCTTTTTGTTTTACTTTACCGTTAATCGTACGGAATTTTCGCTCGACAATCCCTTTTAAATCTCCTCGATAAGCCGTTGTATTTTCTATTTTGATGTTTAAATTATTTATAAGTCCAGCTACTGCATAACCCTCAAATTCGCCTCGGTCTGCAATGATAATTTCAGGCAGATGATGAGTTGGCCACTGTTCCTCCGTAATATCAATATCATACTGTTTACAAAATTCAACCTTATTGGTAACCATATTATCTAAAGCCATCATCGCACCTAGCCATGATGGACCTTCTAATCCTATATATATTCCTGTAACAATACGAGAATATACGTCAATGATTGCATAAACAACAGGGCGACCAATAATTCGGTTTACATCGAAAGAGCTGACTATATAAATATCAGCGATCGTCGCATCAATTTGAAAACGAGTACCTGGACCATTTGTTTCAATTTTTGAACTACTTAAAATAGGCCGGTGCTTTAATTCATAATCTTTAGCGCTTTTACGAAACTCAATGTCCTTTTTAGGGTCCTCGTTTTTCTTGAACCAATAATAAAATTGATGATAGGAGGGAATTCGATTCGTTTCCCAAACGCGATATTGAACTTCTCCATTTTCTTTATATCGATCCGAATAAAAATCTCGCAAAATAAAGTGGTACACATCTTTCAAAGAATAGTTATTTGCTTTACGGTAATATTTATTTATTGCATGTTCAAACTGGATTTTAATATCATCGGTTATATTGATTCCACTGCGATATTCGCCATTGACAGATACT
The DNA here is from genome assembly GCF_044789845.1 of Jeotgalibacillus malaysiensis. NCBI lineage: Bacteria > Bacillati > Bacillota > Bacilli > Caryophanales > Caryophanaceae > Jeotgalibacillus > Jeotgalibacillus malaysiensis. The sequence goes on along the minus strand of NZ_CP085252.1, from coordinate 208,444 downwards.
CTACGTGGGCGACCAACTTTATCATTGCTTAGCTTTTTAGTTTTCCCTCGACCACCTGAGTTTGCATAATCAGGGAGCATAGCATTTTTATTCATGCCTCGTTGCCAATAACGACTAAGTAATTTTTTTACCTTTGTTTTACCTAGCCCACTATCTGCCACAATTTCTAATATTTTCGCTTCACGTCCCGTTTTCTTTAGCAGCTCTTTCATATTAGGAAGGATAAACTTTTCTATAGTTAGCCAGTCCTCATCTCGTTTGCTAATTTGAACAGACGTTAATTCTTCATCTAAGATTGCTTTAGCAAATGGATCACTTATCATCAATAATTCACCTTGCTCAAGTTCTATCTCTAAGTGTCTAAATAGCTCTCTTTTGGGCATAGCACTCGTTGTATCGATATTAACTACATATACATAGGACTCTTCAATTTCAATGATACGAATACGCTGTGAATCTGCTGTATATTGAAATACTTGGTTAATATAAATCATCCATATTTCACCTTCTTCAGCTTGCTCTCGTCAATTGACTGAATAACAATCGGCTTCTCTACATTTAAAGGCTCTAACATGTCCATGCGAACAATTTTATGAGACAGTAAATGATAAAATAGGGTCATACCACTTCCTAATGGCATATGTGTTTCTTTATCAAATATATTTGAAATTTCTCTAATGCTTTGATTTTCATTCAAGATCCTTTGTAACAGCTCTATCGCTAAATCTTCAATATGTTGCTGTTGCATATTTTGAAACACATCGTATTGTTGGAGATCGTGATAATCATGAATATAACTCATATTCCTAGCCAATTCTCTTGGGATCTCTAGTTCGGTTACAATTCCCCAATCTATTTGTCTTCGCTCCCAGTAAACCCGTTCTATTTCAAATTTCTCAATAACTCGCTTCTTTAAAAGCTCGTCTTTCATTTTTATTGTTCTTGCAAGTTCTACCAACCCTACACCTTTATCTACTGTTAATAAAAAATCAGTTGTCATCACAATCGCTTCATTCGTTTTTGGATCTGTAGGATGTTTAAGACCTAATTCATCCGCAATGACAATTGTTTCTTCCAGCGGTAGTAAAGGGAATTGTTCTCTAATATCCAAAACAATGTCGGAATATTCAGTTAAATAGAAGTAGTTTCGTTCTAAATCAGATAAGAATTCGTGCTGTCTATTAGTTTTAATACCTTTTAAACGCGTGGATCTTCCTAACGAGGAGACATCCTGAATATTTAACCAGGGCTTATAATCAGCTCCAATTCCAGAACCACGACCTTCTTTAATCCACTTTTCTACTTTAGATATCCTAGTTCTTTTTGACATAAAAAACACCCCTTTAGATTAATATAATCCAAAGAGGTAGTTCATCGCAACTTTTTTACAAACGCCGCGACTTTACTTTAAACATCGTATCTTTTTTATAAACATCGCAACTTTATTTCAAAGCTACAGTTAATTATTTCTATTTTTCTGGATTATTCTACTGTAACACTCTTCGCCAAATTACGTGGCTTATCCACATCACAATCTCTATGAAGTGCTGCATAATAAGCAATCAGCTGTGTCGGCACTACTGAAACCAGTGGTGCAAGCAGTTCGTGTACGTGTGGAACTACGTAGCTGTCGCCTTGTTCTTCGAGGCCTTTCATTGAGATGATGCATGGGTTGGCGCCGCGGGCTGCTACTTCTTTGACGTTACCGCGGATGCTCAGGTTGACGTTTTCCTGTGTTGCCAGGGCAAAGACTGGTGTGCCGTCTTCGATAAGTGCGATTGTTCCGTGCTTGAGCTCGCCGCCTGCGAAGCCTTCAGCCTGGATGTAAGAGATTTCTTTCAGCTTTAGCGCAGCTTCCTGAACGACATGGTAATCCATTGAGCGTCCGATGAAGAATGCGTTCGGCGTTGTGCTTAGGAAGTCGCGTGCAATTTGCTCGAATGCTTCCTTGTCGTCTGTCAGTGTCTGGATTGCGTTTGCTACGATACCCATTTCCTGAATCAGGTCAAATTTCATTTCGAAGCCTTTTGCTTTTCCAGCTGATTCTGCAAGGATGGCAAGGACTGCGATTTGTGCAGTGTATGCTTTTGTTGAAGCTACTGCGATCTCAGGTCCTGCATGCAGCAGAAGTGTGTGGTTCGCTTCACGTGAAAGTGTTGAGCCTGCTACGTTTGTCAGTGTCAGTGCAGGGTGTCCAAGTTCTTTAATGTGTACAAGCACGGCACGGCTGTCCGCTGTTTCACCACTTTGAGAGATAAAGATGAATAATGGCTTTTCAGATAGTAACGGCGTGTTGTATACGAACTCACTCGCTACGTGTACTTCAGTCGGGATTTTCGCTGTTTTTTCAAGGTACTCTTTCCCTACAAGTCCTGCATGGTAGCTTGTTCCGCAAGCGATGATGTAGATGCGGTCAGCTGCGTTTACAGCATCAAGCGTGTCTTTCGCGATTGAAAGCTCGCCTTCTTCATTCTGGTAAGCCTGAATGATTTTACGCATGACAGCTGGCTGCTCGTCGATTTCTTTTAGCATGTAGTGAGGGTACGTACCCTTTTCGATGTCGCTTGCATCGATTTCTGCTTTGTAAGAATCACGTGCAACTGTTTCGCCAGCAAGTGTTTTGATTGTGATGCTTTCTTTTGTCACGATGACCATTTCTTTGTCCATCAGTTCAACGTACTCATCAGTTACCTGCAGCATTGCCATTGCATCAGATGCAACAACGTTGAAGTCTTCTCCAAGACCAACTAATAGCGGGCTCTTGTTTTTCGCAACAAAGATTGTATCTTCGTTCTCGTTATCTAAAAGCGCAATTGCATATGAACCTTTCAGTTCCTTTAGTGTTTGCGCAAATGCTGCTTCTGTTTCAAGTCCTGCTTTGACAAACTTTTCGATCAGCTGAACGATGATTTCTGTATCAGTCTCAGATACAAGCTCAACGTCTGCAAGGTGCTCACGCTTCAGCTGTGCATAGTTCTCGATCACACCGTTGTGTACAAGCGTAAAGCGGCTGGTTGTACTCTGGTGAGGGTGTGCGTTCACTTGGCTTGGTGCGCCGTGTGTTGCCCAGCGCGTATGGCCGATTCCGATGTTAGCGCTCACGCTGTCATCCACGATTGCACGAAGGTCTGCGATGCGTCCTTTTTCTTTGAATACTGATACGCCGTCGTCATTTTTCACTGCAATTCCTGCAGAGTCATAACCGCGGTATTCAAGCTTTTCAAGACCTTTCAGCAAAATTTCCTTCGTATCGTTTAATCCAATATATCCTACAATTCCACACATAATAAGTTTCCTCCTGTGATGATAAGGAGGGCATGACCGTATAAGAGGACGGACGTGCCCCCTTTATCTCTCTATTAGTTTTTTGGGCTCTGTTAAAGTTGGCTGGTGATTTCCGCTTCAGGCGAACGCTTTCCGAGCGGTGGTCGCTGAGCCTCCTCAGCTTCGCTTGCAGGGTCTCAGCTGTCCCACTAATCGCTCCGGAGTCGTCGCCTTCCGCTCCAATCACACAGCTGTGCAATCTCTTAGATTGTCATTCTTTACTTCAACATCGCTAGTTTAGTTTTTTAGGGTGCTGCATTCCTGTTTTCTTTGTCCACAGAGTCGCCTCTGTGATTTTAAAAAACAGGTTTTCGGCTGTGCAGTCATCAGCCGGAAGGCATCCGCCGAACACTCGATGCTCCTTCTCCTCGTCAACTGCCGCTCTCATGGGCAGTCCTGGCGCTTTTTGTATCGTGTTGTGTACCTTACAGCCCTCTCTTTCTCTCTTTGAATAAAAGTGCGACTTTCCCAGTATACCCTATTTTGAGGAAAATACACTTACCTTATCATACGTCACGAATGATTTTTACGTCAATCAAAATTTTTATGACGCACGAAACGTAGTATACCACGTTCCATTGTTACGTTGGTTACAAATGCTTTTCAGTTTCGCTTATCAGCTTCATTTTGAAACTTTTTCCTGCTATCATTCGTAAGGTTACGTAGCATTCATTAAGAAGGTGAAGAGATGTTGAAGAAATACGTTATCACTGCAGGGCTGCTGTGGTTAGTTTTTGCTGGAGGTGCTGCTGCCTATACTGTTGAGGAAGCGAAGGTGCGTGCCTGGATTCTGCCAAATGGTGATGTCACAGTGAACGAAGTATTCCACTATACATTTACAGAGTATGAAGAAGAAGTCGGCCGGACACTTTACCGTGAAGGGCATAGCGGTGTCGCTGATTTTGAAGCCTATGCGATCACAGGATCAAATGATGAACCCGGCTTTATCCAAAGCGCTGACCTTGCCCTGCTTGATTACGAGTATGGTAATGAGACAGTTTGGACAACTGTAAACGGTGAGTCCGAAACGATAAAAGTTTTCTATACATATACGCTTGAAAATGCAGTCAGGGTCTACGACGACTATACTGACGCCTATCTGCCATTTTTCAGTGATGGGTCGCATCATGATGAGAATATGAATGAACTGTATATCGATGTGATTTTCCCTGGACCCGTTCCACCAGGTCAGACAGAAGTATTTTTCCCTGATCGAAATGGCAAGATTACGCAGCAGGACGAGTCTGGTGTCCGGTTTTACACGCCTTCTTCACCGATGTTTACAAACTCGGAAGTAAGGATTTTGTTTCCTTCAGATGTGATGACAGAGACGGACCCTGTCGCCGCCCCTATGCCGCTGTCTGAAGCTGTTCAGGAACAGGAAGCGATCTACGCAGCGGCAGATAAAAATCATGAAAAACAATCTGTTATCGGCACAGCGGTCAAATGGTTTAATATCCTCCTGATCGTCGCAATCGTTCTGTCAGTCACGCTGATGTTTATCATACGTAAGCGATCCATAGGGCATGCTGAAAACGTGATGAACTTCAGTCCGTTATCTATCTTATTCGGTCAAAACTTAGAACCAAAACCTTCAGAAAGCCTGCTTGCAGCACTTTATACATTGCGTGAAAAAGGTGCGCTGACTTCCCGTGTCAGAGGAGACGAGCTGGCATTCAAAAAAAGCGCACAGTCCGTTTCACTGAAAAAAAGTGAGCAGTTTCTAATGGACTCGCTCTTCAGACACCACGATGAAGTGACGCTCAATGAGTCTCTTTTACAGGAGTTCTCGTCTCAGTACGATACAAAATGGCGTAAGCTCGCAAAGAAAGAATTCAATGCACAGTTTGGGCCGAATAAAAGGCCGCTCCTGTTACTTAGAATTTTGATGGGAATGATGTTTGTGCTGCTTGTCATTAACCATCTGCTTGAGGACAGTCACCCGGCCGCCATCCTAATCCTTGTACTCGTTCCCGGTATTCTTTTTGCACTGACATTCAAGTTCGCGCTGAATAAATGGCTCTGGTTGATTGCAATTTTCCTGAATATCTTTACAGGCATTGCCCTTACGGATGTTGGGTTGAATCTGACATTTTTAACATATGGTCTTGCGCTTGCTGTACTGGTCTTTTTAGTTAAACCATTATCGTTTAACTATAAAAAACCGCAGCTTGAGGACAGCATCTCATCGTTTAGATACATGCTTGCTTCAGATGATTCATTCTCAATCACAAAAGAAGCGATCGACCCATGGATGATCCGCGCGATTGAAATGCCTGTCCACGGCGTTGATCTGAAAGCGTACATTTCATCAGAGCATCAGCCGCTCGAAGCAGTACCGCTTACTTATTTTGTGGCAAAAGGTGTTCATCCTTATGAGATGATGGGTGAGGCAAGTGGTTATTAAGTTAAAAGAACATGACGCTTATTATAAGGCGCTATAAAATTTGCATTATAAGATATCTTATTGAAAGAGTTGGTTCATTGCAGCGGAAGGCGGGGACTCCGGGACGATTAGTGGGAAGCTGAGACCCCGCAACCGAAGGTGAGGAGGCTCAGCAACCACCGTCCGGAAAGCCTCCGCCTGAAGCGGAAATGAACCGGACTATATCAGCCAAAACAAAAAGGAGAAATACCTGCCTAATTGCAGCGTATTTCTCCTTTTTCATGCATCTATATTAAGCTTTAACGCCCATTTCATTTTCAACCACTTCAGCAATGCGGTTTACATACTCTTCGCAAAGCTCTTTAGTCGGTGCTTCTGCCATCACACGTACAAGCGGCTCAGTGCCTGATGGACGTACGAGAATGCGGCCGTTGCCATCCATCTCTTTTTCCACCTGTTCAATGATCGCTTTAACTTCAGCGTTATCCGTCACACCGTGCTTATCGCTTACGCGGATATTCACAAGCTTCTGTGGGAAGATCTCCATTTCAGCAGCAAGCTCAGAAAGCTTCTTGCCTGTCAGCTTCATGATATTCACAAGCTGAAGACCTGTTAATAGTCCGTCTCCTGTTGTGTTGTAATCAAGGAAGATAATGTGCCCTGACTGCTCACCACCAAGTGTGTAGCTGCCTTTTTTCATTTCTTCTACAACATAACGGTCACCAACAGCTGTCTGAATGCTCCGGATTCCTGCTTCTTCAAGCCCTTTATGGAAACCAAGGTTACTCATGACAGTTGATACGACTGTATTTTGCTTCAGACGTGATTCGCTCTTCAGGTGCTTGGCACAGATAAACATAATCTGGTCACCGTCTACAATCTTTCCGTTTTCATCAACTGCGATGATACGGTCACCGTCTCCGTCAAATGCAAGACCAACGTCTGCACCTTTTTCTTTTACAAAATCAGCAAGTGTTTCAGGGTGTGTTGACCCTACACCTTCATTGATATTCAGTCCGTTTGGTGATGCCCCCATAGTTGAAAGGTCGGCATCAAGGTCTGCAAACAGATGTGTAGCAAGTGCTGAGGTTGCACCGTGTGCGCAGTCAAGCGCTACATGAATGCCGCTGAAATCCTCATCAGCTGACTGCTTCAGATACTGAAGGTATTTCTGTCCGCCTTCAAAGTAATCTGTCACAACGCCAAGGTCTCCGCCTGTTGGACGAGGTGTCGTATCTGTCTCTGCGTCAATTAATGCTTCAATTTCAGCTTCCTGATCATCTGTCAGCTTAAAGCCGTCAGGACCAAAGAACTTAATTCCGTTATCCGGTACTGGGTTATGTGAAGCTGAGATCATGACGCCAGCCTGTGCACCCATTGCCTTTGTCAGGAATGCTACACCTGGTGTTGAAATGACGCCAAGACGCATGACTTCCGCACCGATCGACAGAAGACCGGCAACAAGCGCGCCTTCTAACATATGACCTGAAATTCTTGTATCACGTCCAATTAAAACCTTTGGGCGTGTTGTTTCTTTTGTCAGCACGTATCCTCCGAAGCGTCCAAGCTTAAATGCCATTTCCGGCGTAAGCTCAGCGTTTGCTACTCCGCGGACCCCGTCTGTTCCAAAATATTTACCCATGATAAACATCGCTCCTTCTTATAAACGGCCCCTCCCAGGGCTTAGGCAGTCGCCAGTGAAAATGTAATACTGGACTGCGATAAAATATATGTCACATTGGAAGGCCCTTCGATCTGGACTTCCATTTCATGTTCGCCTTCTTCTAACCCTTCCGCATCTACAAACAGTGAGACGTCATCTTTTGACAACTCTTCAAGCGTTTCCGGTTCTCCAGTTACGCGTAAGTTAAGCTCCCCGCTGGCAGGACTTAAAAAAGTCGTCTGCAGTTCATCGCCTATATTCCGCATTTCAACAGGAAGAGCCGACAATGTCAGCTCCTCTGTGGATTCATTATTATCATTTGAGGCATTATCAGTATCCTCAGCAGGTTCTTCCTCTTCTTCAGGAGAAGGTGTTTCAGCTGTCTCCTCTGACTCATCTTCAGCTGCAGCACCTTCGCCTGCTGCTGATTCCGTGAGTGAGATCACACCTGCCACTGTTTCACTGGACAAGCTCGTCACGCCTTCCGGAACCGGAATCGGCACTTCGATCCGCGAACCATCATTAGATACACCCGAAAGATCAAATGGTACTTCAATTTCATTAATATTGTCAATCGTGTCTGTTGGCCCATAGATGGTCACCGTTTCAGTCGTCAGCTCAATTGAATCAAGCTCAAAGCCATCTGCAGGTGTGCCTGATGTCACCGGCACAAGCGTTACTTCTTTACTTGGCTGCGAGACAGTGACATTCAGATCCACCGTCTGCGGTTCAACTGCAACAGGCAGCTTGTCCAGGTTGGCATTGAGCACCTGAACGGTAGATTCAATCGTTTGTTCATCTTCTACCTGACCTTCTATATCCACAGTCGCTCTGACATAGCGGATTGATTCAATGACGTTCCTTGCACCGGTTACCTGAACGGTTTCAGGATCTGATTCAATTCCCTGAAGCTCATAGCCCTCAGGAATAATAGACTGATTAAATTCAGCGTCAACTGCAAATTCTTCTGTTATACGCTCATCGATTGTCACAGTGGCAACCGCAGGGGAAATCGTCACGGTCAGCTGTGATGAAAAACCTTCAGGCTGGAGTTCGACTTCATGTGTGCCAAGCTCCAGGTCTGCAAGGTTAATAAACACACGGAAATCCCTCACCGCATTGGTTCTGGTGACAAACTGAGTAGGACCTTCAATGGTAACGTCTACCGTATTCGGCACACCCGTTACCACAAGTTCTTCTTCGTTATAGATCGTATCAACCGGAACACTTTCAATCACTTCCACATCGTTTTGCGAATTGGCAGAAGTGTTTGTTCCTTCTTCTTCAGTATTGACCGTGATAAACATCAGTACAGCCACCAGCAACGCAAATCCTCTTAGGAACCAGCGGCTTTCAAGGAATTTATCCATTATTCTTTTTCCCCCTCCAGTTCCATCGTGCTGAAGAGTCTGCTGATTCTTTTTCACCGAACCATTCACGGCGGATGATCTTGCTGAATTCATCCAGCTCCAGATCGCGCTGAAGCTCACCATTGGTTGTGACGGAAATCGCACCTGTCTCTTCCGAAACCACGACTGTAATACTGTCGGTTACTTCACTGACACCAAGGGCTGCCCGGTGACGTGTACCAAGTTCTTTGGAAATAAACGGACTTTCAGACAGCGGCAGATAACAGGCAGCCGCTGCAATACGGTTCTTCTGGATAATCACCGCACCATCATGAAGCGGTGTATTAGGAATGAATAAATTAATTAACAGTTCGGAAGTAAGATTAGAATCCATCGGGATCCCTGTTTCGATATAGTCTCCCATACCTGTTTCGCGCTCGAATGTAATTAAGGCACCGATTCTCCGCTTCGCCATATAGCTGACTGATTTCGTTACAGCTTCCACTAAGCGGTTACGTTCCTCTTCTTCCTGGAGATTTCCTCTGGCAAATAACTTCCCCCGTCCAAGCTGTTCAAGTGCACGACGCAGCTCAGGCTGGAAGATAATCATGATCCCCAGAACCCCCCAGAGCATCACCTGCTCCATGATCCACGCCAGTGTATTAAATCCTAGCAACTCACTGACTACGCGGACGACAACAATAACAAATATTCCTTTTAACAGCTGTACAGCCTTTGTCCCTCTGATCACTGTGATCAGCTTATATAAAACAAACCACACGAGGAGTATGTCAATTGCATGAACAGCAAGGTCTAACACCGTTAAATCTGAAAACTGGTCGGCAAACGGCATGTGACTTCCTCCAATTATCTATTTAAAAAACCTCTTTATAACCCAACAAATTTAAACCATCTTATTATAACACAAACCCGCCGCCTAAGTCTTACATTGTTCAGTTGAAACATGAATTTAAAAGTTGTTACAGTGCGTATAAATAAGGCAGGACCTCATCAGTATTCAATACCGCACACGCCCGTCCATTTTCTTTTGCCTGATAAAGACGTGAATCCGCGAGCGCAATGACGTCTTCAACCCCGGCACCTTCCTCACTTACTGCATGACCAAAGCTCAGGCTCAAACGCCAGTCTTCCTGCTTTATGTCTGCACACTCAAACTCATTTCTCAGCTCGTATAAAAAGTCTTCGACATAAACATCTTTCCCGGGAAATAAAAAGACAAATTCCTCTCCACCGTAGCGAAAAGCTGTCCCATTATGCGCACTGGTCACCCTTTTTAAAATCGGACCGATCACAGCTAGCACCTGGTCACCAAATAAATGTCCATAATGGTCATTTGCCACCTTAAAGAAATCAATATCACCGATCAGCAAATGAAATGGCTCGCGCTTTTGTTCCATTACTTTTATTTGTTCTTTAAAATATCGCACATTAAATAATCCGGTCAGATGGTCCAATTTCAATTCGTTCCCGAGCGTTGCTGCCTGCGAAAAGTATCTCCGCTCTCTTAATACAAGCACGGCACTGAATGTACTCATCACCACAAGTACAAATGTCTGAATCGCTCCTGTTACAACCGCCTCAGCAGTATAACCGATCGAATAAAAAGGTGCTGACCACAAACCGACTACTAATGCCGCAGTCATCCAGATTGCTCCCCGCTCCTTCCAATGAACCATCGCATGCATTAAAATGACATACATGATCGGCAGGAAATCACTCTGAATGCCGCCGGTGATTGCAATCAGCCAGACGTACGCCCCGTAATCAATCCAGACACTGCTTCTGATCAGCAGCGGAAAATTGATTTCTTTTTTTGTGCTCATATGAAGCTGCCACTGCGCAATCACTGTGAATACAAAAAAGATGGATACTAATATATAAAACGAGTTTCCTGCATAACCTATTTTCTCATTTAAAAAAGGGACCAGATACGTAATCAGTATGCCGATTAAAAAGATCCATCTCAGGTACGAGAAAACCTGTTCCGTTTTGATATCTTTCAAATCTCCATACCCTCCTTTTACTGTATATTATTATCTATAAAGTAATTATTTTTACCTATTTTACATCATTATGTAGTTTTTAACGTATTAAAGCAACCCTCATATTATCATATAAGAATTCTCGAAATAATAATAGAATTTTCTGTCATTATTTTAGAAAATATTTCTATTTTAGTACCTTTATTAATGTTGGCTGATGATTTCCGCTTCAGGGGGACGCTTTTCGCGGCCGGGCGGTGAGCCCGCAGGAGTCGCCCCCTTCCACTCCAATCACCAGCTGTGAAGAAACTACAATGGACTTCAGTAAATCTATTTTCATAAAAAATACGCCGGCTTTTATCCTGCCGGCGTATTGCTTATTTTATTCTTCGCGATCCTGCCCAAAGTTTCCGAGCTCCTTGGCAGCGGACTTCATTGAGTACCATAACCACTCAAATGCCTGATCGATTTCTTCGATTTCACCTGTGACACCACCGGCACCAGCCATAAACTGCTCGCCGTTGACGATTGTCACATTCCCTTCGACCGTTCCTTCTATGCGGAGGTCGCCATTGCGGACTGTCAGGTCACCCTGAATCGTTTCTCCTTCAGGTACTACAACTGTATTTCCTTCTACGACAACGTGTTCGCTCTGTGTAAAGGAAAGCTCTTCTGAACCGTTCCAATTTGTAAACAGACTGCCACCCATCAGTATAAAGAATACTGCAGCCGCTGCCATCAGCGGATGACGGTGGAACCAGCGCTCCACACCTGCTCTCTTCTTTTCCTTCGGCAGCTTCGCCATCACATTTTGTGTAAAACCAGATGGTGCCTGTATATGTGAAGTGCTTTGAACAAGCGCAACTGTCTTTTTCAATTCGTGAAAATGAGTTTTGCACGCTTCACAAGACTGAAGGTGCGCCTTCAACTCCTTTTCGTTTTCATGTGAAATCTCTTCATCTAAATAATCATGCATTAACAGCACGATATGTTCAGGACAAGTGTTCACTTTACTCACCCTCTCCTATATTGATCTTAATTGCTTCCTGAGGGCTTCTCTGCCTCTGTGGATTCTCGTCTTGACTGTTCCGATTGGCAGATCGAGAATTTCACTGATTTCTTTCAAAGAAAGCTCCTCTATATATTTTAATACGATAACAGAACGATATTTGTCGGGTAATCTGGAAATTTCTTTTTGAATTGATTCCTGTAATTCCATCGACTCGACTTCTTCTTCAGGAAGAGGACCATCTGTTTCTACCTGAGAGTACATCGTCAGGCCATCTGTTCCGGAGACTTCTGCATCTAAATAATAGTCAGGTTTTTTCTTTCTGATTCGGTCGATACACAGGTTTGTTGCAATACGGAACAGCCACGTCGAAAATTTTCTGTCGATATCAAACGTGTGAATGTTCGTATACGCTCTGATAAATGCCTCCTGTGCAATATCCTCAGCTTCATGACGGTTGCCAAGCATCCTGAAGCACACGTGATAGACTCTGTCTTGAAAGAGCTCCACGATCTCACCGAAAGCATCCTGATCTCCCTTCCGCACCTGCTGTATTCGCTTTTTCACTATGGATTCCATTTTCTTTACCTCCGCTCCATGCGGCTCTAACCTATTTACGTAAGTATCGCGCAAAAGGTTTCACGCTTTTTTATTTTTATTTTGAGACTTTTTATGTAAAGGTATTTTGCCGATTGTGATTATAAACACGCATTTCTATTGTACTATTAATTGTAGTACAGTGTCATCCAGTTATTGCAAAAATGTTAGAAATTATTGGAATGGCGGTGGGGGGGTATTTTGGGATGGGGTTCAGGAGATTATGGGTGTTGATCCGGAAATTGCGGGTGGTGTTCATGAGATGATGCGGCTTGTTCATGAAACTTTGGTGGTCGTTTAGGAGATTTCGACGATGGTTCTGGAGATCATGTAATTAGACCCACACCTATTTCTTAAACAACCGCCTGCAGCACTCCCGCAGACGGTCCATATTATTATAGAAGCTTCTCGCCAAACAGCGACCCTACCAGCGCCACAGCAACAGTAGCTGTTTTATTCTTTTCATCCAGAATTGGATTCACTTCAACGAACTCAGCTGACGTCAGGATATCTGCTTCTGCAAGCATCTCCATTGCCAGGTGGCTCTCACGGTAGCTGATCCCGCCAATGACAGGTGTTCCAACGCCCGGTGCATCATTTGGATCCAAGCCGTCAAGATCAAGTGATAAATGAACGCCGTCTGTACGGTCTTTCAGATACTCAATTGACTCTTCCATTACCTTCGTCATCCCCATGCGATCCACTTCATGCATCGTGTACACGCGGATACCTTTTTCCTTGATCAGCTCTCTTTCACCTTCATCAAGTGAACGTGCGCCGATAATCACAATGTTCTCAGGCTTCACTTTTGGCGTATAGTCATGGATATTCACAAGGTCTTCATGACCGATACCAAGACTCACAGCAAGCGGCATCCCGTGGATATTGCCTGATGGTGACGTATCACCTGTATTTAAATCACCGTGTGCATCATACCAGATCACACCAAGATTCTCATAGTTACTGCTGATGCCTGCAAGTGAACCGATCGCAATACTGTGATCGCCACCTAAAATCAGCGGAAAGTCGCCGTCAGTTTTCACTTTCTTCACCTGGTCAGCAAGCGCTGTACTTCCTTTTACAACAGCATCCAGGTTTCTCAGGTTTGTATCTGCCGTATGTACACGCTCCGGCTGGTCAATCTGAATATCGCCAAGGTCAGTCACTGTGTGACCAATTGCCTCTAAACGTTCAAGCAAACCGGCATAACGGATTGCACTTGGTCCCATATCTACTCCACGGCGCATCTGCCCTAAATCCATTGGCACGCCGATCACTGAAATATTCTTTTTCTGCATCTCTTTATACCCCCTGAAATTTGTCTCACTCAGCTATTGTAACGCTTACATTTCAGGTGGTTCAACTGCGCAGGATAATGTATGAATATACATGGAGAAAACTGAAAAGGCTTGTGTTCAAATAATGGAAGCGATGATGCAATTAAACGGGGAGGTGATACAAAAAATGCGGGAGATGTAACAAATAATTTGCTCATACCAACCGCTGATACAATAACCTGAAGAGATGAACCAATAACGGCGTCCGCCAAACCAATTAATAGGAGCCATGACTCAATTAAGACCGTCACCCCACACCTCATCCGCTCAAAAAACCTCCCCATTCATCTCTGAACAGAAAGGACTCTTTACAGCTTATACTGTGGACCACAGCACTCAGGCTTCTCTCCTGCACACAGCAATCCCCATCTGATAGTTCATGCCTTCTCTTATAGGCTCTACCAGTACACCCGACTGGTAATAAAAGTCTTTTTTTGCATACGGATATTGATCAAACAAAGACCTGAATTCATTTCTCGTAATCTGATGAATATGAAACGGCTCTGAAGAAGGCTTGCCTCGTCCTTCTCCAAAAGGAGTCGACAACACAAGTATGCCACCTGGCTTCAGCAGTCGGAAAAGGTTATCTAAGAACACCTCTTCCTCTGCAATATGTTCATAGGTCTCAAAAGAAAGAATACAATCAAAAGTACCCAGCTTTTCCGGAAGTAATGGATCAACCGCATCGTGACACTCATAAGAAATCATGGGGTGGTGGTACCTTCCCCGAGCATAAGTAAGGACTTCTTCAGAAAAATCCACTGCGACCATTTCGCAGATTTTGCGCTTCGACTGTCTCGCTGCCATTACACTGCCATAACCCGAGCCGCACGCCAGATCCAGCACTCTTCCCTTCACATAAGGAAAAGCGAACTGATACCTTGCCATGTGCTCAAGCAGCATCATATTAGAAGGCTTCATCTCATCCGGAATAATTCTTTCACCAGTATCTTCAAGTTTCAAAACCTGTTCACGCCTCTCATCGCAATCCTTTTATCTCGTAACAGTATAACACTGTTTATCATATTCTTTTTCAAAATTAAAAAAAGCTTTCCAGCAATGTTGTCATCGCTGAAAAGCTTTGTGAGTGAGCCATGAAGGACTCGAACCTTCGACCCTCTGATTAAAAGTCAGATGCTCTACCAACTGAGCTAATGGCTCGTATGGCTGGGCTAGCTGGATTCGAACCAACGCATGACGGAGTCAAAGTCCGTTGCCTTACCGCTTGGCTATAGCCCAACGCTTAAAAGTAATATACCCTGAAAAAACGAAAAGACACCTCAAAAGCATGTCCTTTTTTCAAAAAATGGTGGAGGGGGGCAGATTCGAACTGCCGAACCCGAAGGAGCGGATTTACAGTCCGCCGCGTTTAGCCACTTCGCTACCCCTCCATATGGAGTTGAAAACTGGTGCCGGCAAGAGGACTTGAACCCCCAACCTACTGATTACAAGTCAGTTGCTCTACCAGTTGAGCTACACCGGCTAAAATGGTGGAGAATGACGGGCTCGAACCGCCGACCCTCTGCTTGTAAGGCAGATGCTCTCCCAGCTGAGCTAATTCTCCATGGGAATAAAATTTAAATGGTGACCCGTACGGGATTCGAACCCGTGTTACCGCCGTGAAAGGGCGGTGTCTTAACCACTTGACCAACGGGCCTCTGTGGAGCTTCCAACAGGATTTGAACCTGCGACCTCTTCCTTACCATGGAAGTGCTCTACCTGCTGAGCTATGGAAGCAGAAAAATGGCTCCACAGGTAGGACTCGAACCTACGACCGATCGGTTAACAGCCGATTGCTCTACCACTGAGCTACTGTGGAACAATGCCTAGCGACGTCCTACTCTCACAGGGGGAAACCCCCAACTACCATCGGCGCTGAAGAGCTTAACTTCCGTGTTCGGCATGGGAACGGGTGTGACCTCTTCGCTGTCATCACTAGACTTATCTGCTTAACTTGGAACAAAATCTATTATACCAAGTTTCCATTGCTGATTTCAACAACAGGTTTATAGAAAAAACGAAAAAATTCGTTCTCTCAAAACTGGATACGTTCATCAAAGTAAGGGATTCCGAGAATCAACCTAGTCCAGTTTCAGCTCCTAGCTTTTCGGCTGCTTCACCCTGCCTGTTTGAGACTGATGTCTCATCCATTCAGGCTTCCACCAGCTCTCAAAGCTGACCAGTCGCTTCCACTTTCTTATATTGGTTAAGTCCTCGATCGATTAGTATTCGTCAGCTGCACATGTCACCATGCTTCCACCTCGAACCTATCTACCTGATCATCTTTCAGGGATCTTACCACTTGCGTGTGGGAAATCTCATCTTGAGGGGGGCTTCATGCTTAGATGCTTTCAGCACTTATCCCGTCCGCACATAGCTACCCAGCGATGCCATTGGCATGACAACTGGTACACCAGCGGTGCGTCCATCCCGGTCCTCTCGTACTAAGGACAGCTCCTCTCAAATTTCCTGCGCCCACGACGGATAGGGACCGAACTGTCTCACGACGTTCTGAACCCAGCTCGCGTACCGCTTTAATGGGCGAACAGCCCAACCCTTGGGACCGACTACAGCCCCAGGATGCGATGAGCCGACATCGAGGTGCCAAACCTCCCCGTCGATGTGGACTCTTGGGGGAGATAAGCCTGTTATCCCCGGGGTAGCTTTTATCCGTTGAGCGATGGCCCTTCCATGCGGAACCACCGGATCACTAAGCCCGTCTTTCGACCCTGCTCGACTTGTAGGTCTCGCAGTCAAGCTCCCTTATGCCTTTACACTCTTCGAATGATTTCCAACCATTCTGAGGGAACCTTTGGGCGCCTCCGTTACTCTTTAGGAGGCGACCGCCCCAGTCAAACTGCCTGCCTGACACTGTCTCCCACCCGGATTACGGGTGCGGGTTAGAAGTTCAACACAGCGGGGGTAGTATCCCACCAATGCCTCCACCGAAGCTGGCGCTCCGGTTTCCAAGGCTCCTACCTATCCTGTACAAGCTGTGCCAAAATTCAATATCAGGCTGCAGTAAAGCTCCACGGGGTCTTTCCGTCCTGTCGCGGGTAACCTGCATCTTCACAGGTACTATAATTTCACCGAGTCTCTCGTTGAGACAGTGCCCAGATCGTTGCACCTTTCGTGCGGGTCGGAACTTACCCGACAAGGAATTTCGCTACCTTAGGACCGTTATAGTTACGGCCGCCGTTTACTGGGGCTTCAATTCGCACCTTCGCTTGCGCTAAGCACTCCTCTTAACCTTCCAGCACCGGGCAGGTGTCAGCCCCTATACTTCACCTTACGGTTTCGCAGAGACCTGTGTTTTTGCTAAACAGTCGCCTGGGCCTATTCACTGCGGCTCTCTCGGGCTTGCACCCTAATAGAGCACCCCTTCTCCCGAAGTTACGGGGTCATTTTGCCGAGTTCCTTAACGAGAGTTCACTCGCTCACCTTAGGATTCTCTCCTCGCCTACCTGTGTCGGTTTGCGGTACGGGCACCTTGCATCTCGCTAGAGGCTTTTCTTGGCAGTGTGGAATCAAAGACTTCGGTACTAATTTCCCTCGTCATCACAGCTCAGCTTACGCGGAAACGGGATTTGCCTCATTTCCTGCCTAACTGCTTAAACACGCGCAACCAACGGCGTGCTCTCCTATCCTCCTGCGTCCCCCCATTACTCAAACGATGTGTTGGTGGTACAGGAATATCAACCTGTTGTCCATCGCCTACGCCTATCGGCCTCGGCTTAGGTCCCGACTAACCCTGAGCGGACGAGCCTTCCTCAGGAAACCTTAGGCATTCGGTGGAAGAGATTCTCACTCTTCTTTCGCTACTCATACCGGCATTCTCACTTCTAAGTACTCCACCAGTCCTTCCGGTCTGACTTCACAGCGCTTAGAACGCTCTCCTACCACGAATCTCATAGAGATTCATCCACAGCTTCGGTGAATCGTTTAGCCCCGGTACATTTTCGGCGCAGGGTCACTCGACCAGTGAGCTATTACGCACTCTTTAAATGGTGGCTGCTTCTAAGCCAACATCCTGGTTGTCTAAGCAACCCCACATCCTTTTCCACTTAACGATTACTTGGGGACCTTAGCTGGTGGTCTGGGCTGTTTCCCTTTCGACTACGGATCTTATCACTCGCAGTCTGACTCCCATGGATAAGTCTTTGGCATTCGGAGTTTGTCTGAATTCGGTAACCCGTTGGGGGCCCCTAGTCCAAACAGTGCTCTACCTCCAAGACTCTTACTACATGAGGCTAGCCCTAAAGCTATTTCGGAGAGAACCAGCTATCTCCAGGTTCGATTGGAATTTCTCCGCTACCCACACCTCATCCCCGCACTTTTCAACGTGCGTGGGTTCGGGCCTCCAATGAGTGTTACCTCATCTTCACCCTGGACATGGGTAGATCACCTGGTTTCGGGTCTACAACCTGATACTACGACGCCCTATTCAGACTCGCTTTCGCTGCGGCTCCGCTTTCGCTTAACCTTGCATCAAATCGTAACTCGCCGGTTCATTCTACAAAAGGCACGCCATCACCCGTTAACGGGCTCTGACTACTTGTAGGCACACGGTTTCAGGATCTATTTCACTCCCCTTCCGGGGTGCTTTTCACCTTTCCCTCACGGTACTGGTTCACTATCGGTCACTAGGGAGTATTTAGCCTTGGGAGATGGTCCTCCCGGATTCCGACGGAATTTCACGTGTTCCGCCGTACTCAGGATCCACTCTGGAGAGAAACAGCTTTCGACTACAGGATTGTTACCTTCTGTGATGGGCCT
>NZ_CP085252.1:110000-187500 GCF_044789845.1 Jeotgalibacillus malaysiensis | reverse complement strand
ATCTTTCAAAATATTATGTCAAATACTTTTTTGAAAAAGTTTTTGATGAAATTTGGCATAGCGCTTCAAAAGCGACGCTTATTAATTTATCACTATTTCAAAAAATGGTCAATGCTTTTTTAAAAATAAATCTCAAAAGATCCGTTTCCTTTAGCAGATTGCCCTTCCCTCTTCTATTTTACTTATCTCATTCATATGCTTTTACAAGGATCTTTCGGAGGTGTTCGCGGTGAGGAGCTTATCGGTTCGTTTTTATTCTTCTTTATTAATTATTGGTTTGATATTTCTGCTTAGTATAGGACCCGGGGCAACGCGCGTGATGGAAGTGAGCGGTGTATGGCCTTCTCCGGGAATTATTTATAAGGGTGGACAAGGAGCCGCACTTACTTTTAATGTGACGATTGGTGATGATTCCGTTAAATGGCTGCTGGGTGAGTTAAAGGAGAAGAAGATTCGTAAAGCCACGTTCTTTCTCGATCCGGCCTGGGTGGACCGGCATGCTGATTTAACTGAAGAGCTGTTGGCGTCGGGTTATGATATCGGAATTTATGATCTTCACCCGGGAAGGTATGAAAAGATGACGGAGGCTGAGATGGATCGCCACATTTCAAACCTCTTGTCTTTTTTTAAGGAACAAGAGCTTCAGCCTGCTTATTACCGGACAAAAGGCGCGCTTCTTTCCCCCGCTGTTGTGAAAAGGCTGCGGGCTCAGGATTTACTGGTTGTTGATTATTTGATAGATGAAAAGGCATTAAAGGAAAAAGATACTTCTATTGAGGGAGCTGTGGTGGCGCTTAATTTAGTGAATAACCGAAAAAAAATGCAGGAAAATTGGGAAGAGTGGTATCGCGCGTTATCAAATACTAAAAATGTAGAGTACGTTTCGATTCTGGAATTGCTCGCTTCTTCAGACAGTAAGATTAAGCTGTTAGATTAATAATTTTTTCTTTACCTGTTTGAAAAAATAATTAAACTTAAAAGTGATCCAAATCAATTTCTTTTTCGTTAGCTGTGCAGAGAATTGTTTTCATGACGGTTGTTTAGTACGCTTAATGAACAAACGTCGAATTAAAGGAGTATGCTATGTCGCAGCAATTAACGGATTTTGATTTGTATCAAAAGATTGTGCACGAGCAGGATGCTCAGGCTTTGCGCCAGCTTTATCAGAAATATGAAAAGCTGATTTACTCGTTCTCATATAAAATGACACAGGACCAGGAAGTAGCAGAAGAGGCGATTCAGGAAGTATTTCTAAAGCTATGGAAGAAACACGCACCTTATGATCAATCTAAGGGTAAGTTTTCTTCCTGGTTATTAACGATGACCAGAAATACTTGTCTTGATGCTCTCCGCAAGCGCAATCGTCATGAAGCGGTTGAGTATATTGAAAAGGATACACTCCGGGTCACTGAGGAAACGCCTGCAGATATTCTGGAATGGAAAGAGCAGGGTTCAGCGATTCAGGATTGTATGAGTTCTCTAAAAAAAGAACAACAGCACATTGTTCAGTTGTTTTATTTTAACGGATACACCCAGCAGGCGATCTCTGAGGAGACTGATACGTCTCTTGGAACTATTAAAGGTCGGATCCGGCTTGCACTTAAACATTTGAAGGCTTGTCTTAAAGGGAAAGGAGGGCATGAGGATGGCTCAGAAATGTGACCGCGTGCTGGATTATTATAATCAGCATTTAGATGAAATTGAAAAAGCAGCGTTTGAAAAGCATCTGTCTGAGTGTGCAGACTGCCAGGAAATTCTTGCAGACCTCAAATCTCTCGAAGATACCCTTCCCTATGCAGCTGAACCGGTTGAACCGCCAGCAGGAATGGAAGAACGGATTTTTGCGAACATTGAATCTGCCGGGAAGCCAACTGAAAACGAATCAGTTCCTCTTCGCCCTTCCAGAAGGAAGCGTCAGTGGATGATGCCATCAATCGCTGCACTACTGGCTATTTCCCTGTTCGGAAATGCGTATTTATTCACTCAACTTTCAGACGAAGCGGATATTGTGGAACAGGCAACGATTGATCAGGTGCTTCAATATGCTGAACTTGCACCGACAGCTGGAGATGCGAGTGGTACGGCAAGTATTATTGAGCAGGGTGACGAAAAGAGACTGGTTATACAGGCATCAAACCTTGCCGCCCTTTCTGAAGAAGAAGTGTATCAGGTTTGGCTGCTTCAGGATGGTCAGCCCGAGCGTGCAGGAACTTTTGTAATTGATAATGAAGGAAGAGGTTCAGTGATCTTCTCATTAAATGAAGAATATGCAGAGCGTGACTGGGATACTGTAGCAGTTTCCCTTGAACCCGATGCAAACAGTGAACTTCCTGAAGGTGAGATCATTCTTGCTTCAGAGCTTTAACCTTTAAATATGAACGTTGCACCAGGCTGATTCATTTAGCCTGGTGCTTTTTTATAGAAAAGATTTAAATTTTCAATCTCCGTAAACATTGTTATATCAACGATTCATCCCCTCCCCACTATTCTTTTTATAAAAACTTTTTAAAAAAGTGATCCAAATCCAAACTCTTTCCGTTAGCTGTTCGAAACCAAATAACAAAACAAAAAAGGAGAGATTCAACCATGAAATTGAAGAAGAGTATGTTAGTTGTACCAATGAGTCTTATGTTACTGATGCCAACGGCCGCACTTGCAGATGACCACGGTGACCACTCAGGACAAGCAGAATCAGGAATGGAAATGAGTACTGCCACACCAGCTGCTGAGCTTCGTATTACGCTGGATACTGCTTTAACAGAGCATGCTTTCCTTGCAATTGAAGCGATGCGTAAAGGTGTAGACGGGGCTGAGGACTTTGATCAGGCCGCAGCTGCACTGACTGCGAACTCAGATGATATCGCTGCTGCTGTATCTTCTGTCTATGGCGAGGAAAACGGCGCTGCTTTTCTTGAGATCTGGAACTCTCACATTGGCTATTTTGTTGACTATGTAACGGCTACTGCTGAAGGAAATCAGGAAGGTATCGATCAGGCACTTGCTGAGTTAGAAGAATATAAAGTCGAACAGGCTGCATTTTTCGCAACTGCGACTGAGGATCGCCTCCCTGCTGATGCACTTGAAGAAGGACTTCAAATGCATATTGACCAGTTGCTGATGGCATTTGACGCTTACGCAGAAGGTGATTTTGAAACAGCTTATACAAATGAGCGTGAAGCGATCCATCACATGAGTATGTTTGCTGAGCAGCTGTCAATGGCAATCGCTGACCAGTTCCCGGATCAGTTTGAAAATACAAATCCTGATACTCCGGCAATTGACCTTCGTGCACAATTAAATTATGTGTTTACTGAGCACGCAGGACTTGCAGCGATGGCAATGCAGGACGGTGCAGACGGTGCTGAGAGCTTTGACCAGGCTGCAGGTGCTTTGACTGCTAACGCAGATGATCTGTCAGCTGCTGTTGCATCTGTATATGGCGAAGAAGCCGGCGATCAATTCTCTGAGATCTGGAATTCACATATCGGCTACTTCGTTGATTATGTTGTAGCAACCGGCGAAGGCGATACTGAAGGTCAGGAAGCTGCGAAGGCAGAGCTTGACGGTTATATCGTTGAACAGGCTGCGTTCTTGGATGCGGCAACAGAAGGACGTACACCAGCTGCAGATCTTGAAGCTGGATTAACAGCACACGTTAATCAATTGCTGACTGCATTTGACTCTTACGTTGCAGGTGACTATGATACTGCCTACAATTCAATTCGTGAGTCATGGGCACATATGACAATGCCGGCTGCAGGACTGTCAGCAGCGATCACAGACCAGTTCCCTGAGCAGTTTGATCATGAAATGCCTGAAGAAATGCCAAACACAGGTATGGGCGGCGCAGCTGATGACGGCTTCCCGATCGGTTATCTGATCGCACTACTATTTGTAATGCTTGGTGGTTCAGCAATCGCTGTTAGAAAGTTTGCCTCTGATAACAAATAATGTCGAATGAAGGAAGAGCGGTGCTGATATAGCCCGCTCTTTTTCGTGTTACGAGATATTTTATGGCCGGGCGGGTTTGCGGCCGAATGAGGTGGGAGGCTGAATAATTGGATCATCTCCCGGATTTTACGGTTCACCTCTGGCGGTTTTCGGTACAGCCCACCGGTTAATTGGTTCATCGACTGGTTCAGGTAACATAATTACGACACCTCTCCAAAGAATCGGTTCAGCTCCAGCGGTAATTGGATCACCCCTTAAATTATTTGAACGCCGCAATCAGGCACCACCCCGCCCTAAAAACAAAAAAGCACGCCCGCAGGCATGCTTTTACTTCGCTTTTGCTTCTTGTTCACGAGCCGCTTTACGTGCGAGTCGTGCTTCACGATCTTTTTTAGACCGCTCATTATATTTAGGTAATGCGAGCATTTGATAGGCGTTGGTTGCGATTAAAGTGAACATGATCGTAATCAGCCAGTAGTTTTCATTACTTCTGAGTACCGGCAGCCATTCAAGCGTTGTGACGACGACCATAAAGAAGAGCGTTGACGGGAAAATCATTTTGTTTTTTGTCTGTTTTACTTTTAGCAGTGAAACAATCACCCCTACTACAAGTAAAAATGCAGCGAGTGAAAAGTATGGCAGCAGCGAGTCTCCCTCATCTGCAAAGGCTTCAAAGCGGAAATACACTAAGTCAAACAGTACAAATGCGACAAGCACCATCTGCACCCAGTTCCACAGCTTTAATGAACGGAAAATGCTGAGACCGAACTGGTGAATCGTCAGGTAAGCAAAGTACCCCATTTGACTCAATACGCTAAATGTCATACCGACACCAATCATCCATAAAACGACTGATAAAATCTCAATGCTATCTTCACCCGCGAACTGAGTTGATAACTCACTCCAGCGGACTGTTATGCCTACGATCCCTGTGGTGACCCCGCCGACAAGCAGTGTCATCATAAAGAAACGGATCCAATTTCGTATGGTCACGTCTATATCCTCCACATCTGTAAATACACATTCTCATTCGATTGTACCAGTCGCCATGTGAAAAATCCATGACTGCTATGTGAACGTGTATATTTCAGCCCATTACGCAAAAGCTATGAAAAATGCCTGTACGGGAGGTGTCGAGATGAAGAAGGAATTGTTAGTGAGTTCAGCGCTGGTTCTGCTTTTAACCGGATGCGCAGAAGAAAAAACCAATTATGAGGAAACCAAGCAGATGGTGACTGATCTGTTAAAAACCGATGATGGGAAAAAAGCAGTCAAAGAGCTGCTGGCAGATGAAGAAATCAAAAAAGAGCTCGTCATTGACCAGCCAATTGTCAAAGAGTCTATCCAGACCACCCTTTTATCAAAAGAAGGACAGGACTTTTGGAAAAAAACATTCGCAGATCCGGAGTTTGCAGAAACGCTTGCGAAAAGCATGAAAACTGAGCACGAACAGCTGTTAAAGGATCTTATGAAGGATCCAGAATATCAAAACATGATCCTGACCATTATGCAGGACCCCGCCATGCATGAGCAAACCATGTCTGTTCTGAACAGCCAGGCATATAAGGAGGAAACGAAAAAGCTGATGCTTGAGATGATGGAGAGTCCCCTTGTAAAAAAGGAAATGCAGGATTTGCTGCTTGATGCAGCGAAGGAAATGGGCGAAGAAGGCGCACAGCAGCAGGGTGGCGGTGGTGAAGGTGGTAGCGGCGGTGATGGCGGTGGTGATAGCAACAGCGAAAGTGAGA
Source organism: Jeotgalibacillus malaysiensis (assembly GCF_044789845.1). Taxonomy (NCBI): domain Bacteria; kingdom Bacillati; phylum Bacillota; class Bacilli; order Caryophanales; family Caryophanaceae; genus Jeotgalibacillus; species Jeotgalibacillus malaysiensis. Next base: position 181,801 of record NZ_CP085252.1, on the reverse strand, counting down.
GCGGTGGCGGGATGGGGCAGTGATGTGTCCCTTTTAAAAGCACCTTTTAATACCAAAGGTGCTTTTTCACCAGGGCTCCGGAAACCGCAAGTCTTTTCTATAACCGATCGTTTTGCGTTCTATAGATGTCCCGGAGGCTCAGCGTTGGGAAGATCAAATAGAAGAGATCGATCCAATCGGGGTAGAAAGAAGGTTTTATGCTGTGCTAACAATGCATCTAGACGTTCAATTTCTTCTTTACCTGCTTTTATTTGGGGCAGGCTAGTTGTTCCATCAACTTAAGGGGTTCTTTGTAAAATTCATCTGACGCTTGGGAACGGCCTATTCCTCCTTCGTATATAAAGGCTATCAAACCGTTGTACATAACTAAGAGAGAATGGGCTTCCCGTGCTTCAGATACTATTTCCTCTTGGGGTGATAAAATAAATGAACCCTTTAATTGGCCACGTCGGTTCGTGTAAATTACCTGATAATATTGTTTTCCATTAATATTTACAGGGTTACGATTGACTTCTATTTCCTCAAGGAATTTTTTATGTTTTTTTGTTTTTCCAGATACAATCTCCACTTCTTTTTTTATTGCTTCCATACCCAATTCTCCTGTCACCAAGTCTTTGGCCAACGAAGATCTTTTTTATATTGAGTAAAATTTACATCCAAGCCTGCTGTTCTATTATAAAAACCTATTCTTCAACTTAGTAAAAAGCGGGCTCATTTGAATAAATGATCTCCCGCTTTCTAAATATTATTTACAGCTTAGGTGCCCTTAACATACTTTTCGATTCCGCCAACCAGCTCTTTTGCTTTTCATAAAAAAACTGTCTTAGAAAATCTCTTTGGTCTTCAAAGCTTCCATCTGGTAATGATGGCTGCTCTTTGTATTGCTGACGGATCCAAATTTGCTCATTTTTAATCTGGGCACTGCTGTAAAACCGTTTTGTTTCCAGAGATAACCGACGCCATAAACCCTGTGCCTTCATTTCTTCATTCCACACTGCTAAGTTGCCATCAAAGTCCGCCATTATTCTCATCATATTGATTTGACACACTGCCAGACTACTAGCAATCTCAGTTAAATAATCTATAGACGCTTGCGTTATCACGTTGGGACCTTTCACATATTCCCTAAAGTTGCTGAACTCAGATTTTAATTTTTTGTCAAACTTCTGCAACTCTCGGATATCTTTTTCACCCTTATCTAAAACGGGGAACATATCACCTTTCGATACCTCCAGCGCTTCTGAGAAAAATACAGGTGAGATTCTCGCTCTATCCTTAGTACTAGAAATAGTCCGTCCCATCAAATCATGATAAATTGTAATTTGTTCACACGCAGTTAATGCATCCTGCTGATTACCTCCTGATCCAGCAACGATTGCTTTCCCTTCTGTCTTGTCACTACGTTTCTTTAAATAGGCTGCTTCAAAATAATAAACATTGTTAATCATCACTACATTAGTATGAACAATGACGTCTTCAAACAGTTTCTTATATTTTTTTGCTTTCTTTTTTGCCTTCTCCCATTCCAGTTCGATCATAGTTGATCTCTCCTAGCAAAGCCTATATAGGTTTCAATTCCATTTAATTGGTTACTTTCACTTATGCTCACCAAGGTTCGGGGTAGCGAAGATCTTTTCTATAATTTAAAATTTTCGTATCCAGCCTTTGTGCTGTCATTCTATGCAGCTCTTCTATCCTATTCTCCCAATCACTTGCTTTTGGACGTTCTTTTGTGGCAAGAAGGGCTTCATTTTCCTCTTTACCATTCAGCATATGGTGATAGAATTCCCGTACATTTTGACCGAGCTGTTCCCAAAGACCAGCTGCCTGCATTTCTGAAACCCACTGTTCAAATACCGGCAAATCGTTTGTCATCATTTCAAGCACTTCAATGTGAACGAGTTCCATTGAAATCGCCATTCGGGTTGCGTAATCAATATCCTTTTGAGAGATCACACCTGCTGACCGGAAGGCTTCCATCACTTGTTCATAATAAGCTCTATGGTTCTCAACCAATTGACCCATGCGGTTAATTCTCTCCCTGCCCGCTTCGAGCTGTGGCAAATCGTGCCTGGAAATCAACTCAAGCGGTTCTTTAAAGAACACCTCTGAAACTTTTGTTCTTTCTCTTCCTTCGGCGACTATATTGAGTATCAAACCGTTATATCGTGCAAGAAGCGGATGTGCCTGCCGTGCTTCTGATTCTGTCTCCTGATCAGGAGACAGAATCGCTGTCGCAGTCACTTCACCTTTACGGTTCGTATAGATGACCTCGTAATAATGCTTGCCATTAATGCTGACAGGATTTCGGTTTACTTCAATTTTTTCAAGAAACTTTTTGTATTTTTTTGATTTACTTTGAACCGTAAGTATTTCATTGTTTAACATCGTACCCCTCCATTTGCAGCAAATAAAATTTTAGATAAGTGACGCAGAGCTGGAGGCGCAGTTACTTAATAAGGTTTATAGCTACTTTCCAAACCAGCCTGCGACTGTATCCAGTCCGCCTCCAACAGCGTCTTTTACGGAATTATACGCTTTTTTAGCTCCGTCTCCTACTGATTTACCGAACTTTTTAATGCTGTCCCAGTTTTCAGCAATCAGCTTGGTTCCCTTTGCAACTCCCCAGATCGCCGCACCACCTACGAGTAAAAATGGAGCTGCAGCCTGAGTACCCGGGAAGGCGCTTGCCAACAAACCACCATTTACCAGGGTTTCTCCTAAGGACGCCATAGTATCTGCCCCTTGCGCTACTCTTTCATTTGTAGGCGTACTTGAATCCATTTTAATAAAGTCAATACCTTTGGTGGCTGTTTCATAAATACCAAAACCTACTCCAATCCCTGCTGAGACAGCTCCGAGGCGACTAACAGCTCCCATGCTGCTAGCTGCATTAGATGCTCCACCCAAAGCTGACCCTGTGGATCCTGCAGTAAGGGCTGCGCTTGTACCGCCCCTGCCCAGATCAACCAGTGTACCACCAGATCTAAGCGCATCGTAGCCCATTTTTCCATTCGTATACATTGACGCTCCTGTATCAACAGTATCAACGAAATCGACAAGGCTATTATCTTTGAAACCTACTTTTAAGCCACCTAATAACGCAGCTTTACGCAAGTCGAATGTGTTACCATAACCAAAGTCGTCTCCTAATCTAATTGAATTACCAATCAGATCCAGATGAGCTCTACCCATGTCATGCACCAGGAATTTAGTAACGTCATAACCATTAAAATTATAGCCACTTTCTTCATTAGTAGTAACCGGATAGCCCGCAAGTCCCATCTTTTCCAGTAATGGTCCCTGATAGCCTGCACCATAACTATTCTGGTTTATGTAAGGCACTCCTGATGCCTGTCCGTTCCCACCTGCTACGCTGCCATTCGGTGCGCCGGGTGCCAGAGGTCCGGATTGACCTGTATTCGGATTAAACGGGTAGGCTGGTGATTGACCGGGCCCACCTGCAACCTGGTCTCCCGGATTGATAGATGGTGCACCATTCATTGGACCGCCGGGTGCAGTGCCTGGTGCGCCATCAATTGGCGTTCCTGGTGTAATCGAAGGTGCGCCATTAATCGGTCCAGGCATAGAGCCTGCTGTTCCATCTATTGGACCGCCCGGCGTCATACCCGGAACGAGGATCGGATTTCCATTAAATGAAGGCGGAGGTGTCAGAATGACTCCTGCCCATGGCTGAATGGACCACGGGGCTCCCTGCCATTGAACGCCTTCAATGGTGCCGGGATTTCCTTGAATACCGTTCCCTGAGAATGAATCTCCCTGGAAGGTCCCTCCTTCAAATGTGCTGCCTTCCCACGTATGACCATCCCACGTGCTTCCCTGCCAGGTGTTACCTTCCCACTTATTTCCCTGCCACGTATTTCCTTCCCAAGTGTTACCGCTCCAAGGCGTTACGGCATAGGTGTATGAAAATAGAAACGATTGTGCAACTAAAAATAAAATAATGATTATAGGAGGCAGTTTTTTCATTATACTTTTCATTTTTTTCACCCCTTTGTTTTATTCTGAAACCAGCGTCTTATCAACGGAATAAAGATCCATCTCTCTTCTCCATTTTGCGATGAAAAATGCGTATGTCAGATAAAACAGAGGAAAGAAGATTGTGTTAACGAATACATGAATCAATACGATTGCCAGGTAAGATGTGGTGACCGTAACGATCAAATTTTGTATTAATAATGATAAAATGACTTCAGTTACACCAAAAACCAGGATCACAGAAACAATTTTCCAATGATGCTTCTTAAAAATCTGCAGGCTCTCTCTTAAAGATCTCCAGACAGATTGTTCTTCTTCAATGGCAATCAACGGAGCGCTGATGACCATCGCCATCACAATTAGTCCCGGCAGAAAGAATATGCCAAAGCCGATCACGACCGCTAAGCTCATGACAACGAAGAAGAGAAAGAAATGAAAAGATCGAATGACAGATTGCAAAAATGCGTTTCGGAGCGGCTTTTCTATCCCCTGTTCTTCGTACTTCCAGAAGTAGATAAACGGAATCTGTCCGAAAAAGAAAAGCAGAAGCATGAAGTACCCATTTACAATGTCAGCCGTTCCGAATTCACCAAAAGGAACTGGAAAGAACATATACATGTAATTTGAAATATAAAAGTAAGCTGCTAATAGCGGAATCTGTACAAATAAAATAATCAGCAGGATCCGCTCGTACTTTTTACTGAAAAATGAAAATGCTGATCTGATTGGCTGATCCATCTAAAATTCTCCTTTCAGAATGCCTGATTCTCTAATTGCTCCAGGTGGCGTTTGCGGTAGACAAAGATGAAGGCCCCAATGGCAATTGTAGTGAATGGAAAGTTTTCAGATCCAAACAGCCAGACGAGCAGCTCAATTGGAATTAAAATACCGAATAAAATTAATAGTGCGAGATAGATTCGCTTCCAAGTCTTATATTTTTTCATTAGACTCTCTCCTTACTGTAGTGAAAAATTTCTGTTATCAAAGCCCTCAAGCTCTTTCACGAATGCAAGCTCAGGACCTGCTGATTGCCTTTTAATATTTTCATTGATGCCTGAGAACCAATCGTTATACTGAGTTACTTCAACATCATGTGCTGCACTTACCACGATCTGTCCATCGCTGAAAAATGTAATTTCTGCTTCATCAAGCGTGCCGCCGTTAGCTAAGATTGCATTTTTAGCTGCTTCTCTCATATCAAGCGACCAGCTGAATTCCATTTCTTCTTCGATTTTTTCACGCAGCAAATCATCACCAAGTCCTTTTGACAACTCTTCTGCCATGACCTGATCGAGCGCTTTATTCTGAATCTCGTTTAACGAGTAACCACTCATTTCACCTGATGAAAGCTCTGAAGTCCGCTCTTCAACCTTTTCTTCTATACTTTTCGGATATGAATCTACTATGCCAACCACTTCAGATTCATATTCTTCAATGGCTTCGTCCAGCCGCTCATACAGTACTGCAGTCGCTGCCAAACTAGCCTGCTGTGCTGCGCTGTTTGCCTGTTCTTTAGCGATGAGCGCATTTGAAAAGTTCAGCACCAGCATGATGAGCGCGATTAAAATAACCATCAGACCTAAGATGAAAATTGTGATATTTCCTCTCTCTTCCTTCAGGTATTTCATTACTTGATCACCTTCCCCGAGGTATCTGCCGTATAGGAAAAGGATGGCTTCCCATTTGGAAAGAATTTATCAGGGAGAAAGACAAATGCGATATCTACTGATACAGCTGCCTGGAACTGGTCTGTGCCTGAAATCGGAGCCCCGGTGAACTGTACGTGATCACCTGCTGCATTCACAATCTGCTCAGCAGCTGATGATGCTTCACTCGCCTCAGCAGTTACTGAATACACCTTAGCCGCTTCATTTGCAGCTGATTCCGCCAAAATGACTGCGTGAGCCCCTGCAATGAACTGCCAGGCAATCATAACTGTTAAAAACACCAGCGGAACCATCCCGATAAATTCAATTGTCATTGAACCCCTTTCATCCAGACGTTCCTTTAACCATTTCTCCATCTGCTTTCCTCCCTTCCTTCAAATCCGCTTTCCCACTTGCTCTTTGTAAAAACAAGTGGGAAAACGGGGGCTGCCCGCTTTATTCCGCTTCGTCAGGTGCTAATTCTTCAATTCTCTGTTCCATTTCAGCAAGGCCCGCGTCACGCATTTTCTCGAACTCCTCTTCGTACTTCTCGCGCGTATGATTGATTAAATCATCAATTTCGTCAGATTTTGATTGAAAGTATTTTTGCTGATCCCGTGTAATAAGACCCTCTTCCACCATCATGCGAAGCATTCCTCTAACTGAAGATACTTGCCGGGTACTGTTATCGTGATATGCAAGTGAAAATTTGACGATTGCTGCTCTTGTATCAAGACTCTCTGATACAACCTCACCCTTTGCATCCCGCTTCCACTCTTCCCAGCGCAGAAGAATTTCCTCTGTCTGATCGAATTCTGCAGCCAGCTCTTCTGCGTTATTTACGTTTGTAAATAGACCGTCTGCACTGTCTGCAACCTGACGTAATTGCTCCTGAGTTTCTGCGTCAGCCCCAAAGCCAATTACATTGATGATCGGAGAGATATGACTGTCTGCGAAGCTTTCAGCTGCCGCTACAGGGTCACCGTTACATGTTTCGATTCCGTCACTAACCAGATAGATTAGATTCGTATTTTCTTCCCCATCCAGGTCCGAAAAGCTTTCAGCTGCTGACTCAAGCGCACCTGCTACCGGAGTCCAGCCTGCAGGGTCGAATCTGTTCAGTGCTTCATTAAATGCCGCTTCATCATATGGACCACGTTCATATACCTCTTCAATCGCTCCACAGGACATCGCTTTGTCTGCGTCATCTCCAGTACCTTCATGGCCGTAGACTCTTAAAGAAATATTCGCTTCTTCAGGTACTTTAGATAAAAATGTATTGATTTCTGATTTTGCCTGTTCCATTCTCGTACTGCTGCCAGCCATTTCAGCCATAGAGCCACTGGCATCTAAAATAATTTCGATATTGTAATTTTCCTTGAACTGATACTGCGGATCCGCTTCAGGTGTCCCCGAAAGCTGGAATCTCATCTGATCAATTACGGTCTGAGGATCCGGAAAATCAAATGCGACTAAAGAATAAAAATACTTGTAATAGGCATCCATTTCTTCTTCTGTCGCATCCTCTGGTAATACAGGAAGACTTCTCATTTCTTCAAGCACTTGTTCTGCGAGTTCGGGTTCCCTCTCATCAATAATCGTGTCAGATGATATTCCTGATGGCTGATTAAATAATTCTCTTTCTGTACTCGGAGGATTCTGGAGATTTTTTGCCTCTACTACAGAGATCAGATCATTCTCCTCTTTTTCTTCTGTTTGTTCTGTCTGGGTATTTCCCTCAGAAACTGAAGCTTCTTCAGTTTCCTGTTGTTCAGCTTCCTGCTGTTCAGTCTCCTGCTCACTTTCCTGACAGGCAACTAACAGGAAAGCGAGGGAAACCGGTAAAAACAGATTTAATTTTTTCATAGGTGTCCCTCCAATCCACTATCTTTAATGATCAATTTATCCTGAGATATCGCTAATCCATCCTTCAAATGCTCCGCGGATTGATTCTCCGATACTTGCTCCGTCACCAAACGCCGTAGACACCAATCCGACAACCAGTACAACAACTGCTGCAATTCCCAACCATTCAAGCGTCTGTGACCCTCTTTCATTTTGAACCGGTGCCATAAGCTTTAAAATCATTTCAAGTGTTAATTCGTTTAGTTTTTTCATTGTGAATTCCTCCTGTTTTTTAAAATAGATTCATAATGCTGTTCTCGCCATAAATCAAATTTAAAATCATGAGCCCTGCAATCATTAAGATGGAGACCGGTGCCACAATAAAAGTCGTCACCAGCGTCACTTTCGGTGAAGCCTTTGCTGCAAGTTCTTTGACCTGTTCTTCTCTTAACTGCCTCATATCCTCTGCCTGCAGCTTGAAGGTTGAGGCGACTGGAACACCGAGCTTCATCCCCTGAAGGAGGGATTTTATCAGCTGCTGGAATTCCTGGTTGCTGTTACGTTCAAGGAGATTGCGGTAGGCCTGCTCGCGCTGAACGCCTAAGTCGATCTCCTGAATAAAGCGGGTGAATTCTTCTCTGAGCGGACCATCAAAAAAGCGGATCACCTCCCTTAAAGCCTGATCCAGACTGACACCTGCCTGAAGGCTTGTACTGACGGTATCCAGAAAGTCCGGAAGATCCATCCGCAGGGCCTGCTGACGCTGTTTGACCTGCTGTCGGATCACAATGATCGGCAGGAAATATCCAAGCAGCGGTGTCAGTACAATGCCAAATTGTGATAGCGGCAGTCCAAGAAAGAAGAAAAACATTCCGAGGAAAAAGCCGACTGTCATGAGCATCATTTTCAGTCCCTGAAAGCGGGCCACAGTTAATTCATAGCGATTACCTGATTTTTTCAGCCAGTCCGCTACATCCTGATTGACGCTGAAGAAGTTAATACGCTGTCCAAGGTCCGCGAACTCATCTGCGAACTTTGTGACTCTATCAATGAACCCGGCCCTCTGCTTACGCTTCTTCTCCTTTTTCTCAAAAGCATCAACCATTGTGACGTCAGAGATGTGAAGAAGTAATTCTCTTTTTTCTTTTATATACACTGACCAGTTCCTGAGCCCGAGGAGGACGAGGAACCAGAACAGTACAATACATAAAATGATTAAAGCATCCATCTTGATCACCTACACTTTAATATCCGTAATCTTCCGGATCAGGAAGAACGAAAGAATGATACCTGCGCCGAACAATGCAAGGATGATGAGACCTGGTGTGGTGGTCAGCGGATCGGTGAACCCATCCATCACATTGTTCATGACCAGCAGGATAAAGATTGGCATCGCCGGTACAATGATTGAGATATAACGCTGTTCTGAAGTCATTGTGCGGATTGTCTGATGCAAAATTTTTCTGTCTTCTAGTGTGGTCGCCATTGTTTCGAGTGTTGAAGCAAGGTTACCTCCTGTTTTTTTCTGGATCAGGAGTGTGGCGGCAAAGAGCTGAAAGTCTCTTGAGGTATTTCTCTCCTGTACTTTTTTCAGCACCTGTTCAAGCGGTACACCGAGTTTAAGTTCATAAGACATTCTTTTAAACTCTTCTTTAGCAGGCGAGCTGACTTCGTTTGCTACTAGGTCAATCCCTTGCGTTACCGTCATCCCGCTTTTAGAAGCATTGGCAAGCAGCCTGCAGACTTCACTCAGCTGTTCATTGAAACGCTCTTCATAGCGGTTTTTCCGTAAGTAAAAGAGAAGAAAGTGTGATGCAGCCAGAAGTCCGACTGTCAGCACCAGACTGATAAAAGCTGACATATTGAAGATCATGTTAAAAACGACATAAAGCAATAGAAAGCCTACGAAATGAGCACCAATATACTCAGATGGCAGCAGCCCGACATTTGCAAGCTGCAGCTTTTTGTGAAGCTTTTCTGAGGAGGGTGACGCATCATATTTGTCTCCTAAGACACTGATCGTACTCTTTCTCTTCTCCTCCGGGTACCAGGTGCGCATTTTCTTTTTCCAGTCCTGCTTGTGCCGCCTGTAATCAAGCAGGAAATAAATCATAAATAGGATTGCGAGTGCTGCTGAGCCGAATAGAACTGCAATGATTATGTCCATATCGGCTCCCCTCCTTTTTGAAAGAGACGTTCATCGAATTCAATGCCAAACAGTTTGAGCCGCTCTATACATTTCGGAATAATACCGGTCGGTTCGAAATGACCAAGCACTTCTCCGTCTTTACCTGTTCCTGTGCGTTTGAAAATAAAGATGTCCTGCAGCTTTACCTGGTTTTGATCATTGACGTATACTTCAGAAATGTTGACGATCTTCCGTTTCCCGTCACCAAGCCGCTCCGCCTGCACGATCATATCGAGTGCACCGACAATGTATTCACGTATGATATGTGTCGGCAGGTCCATTCCTGCCATGACGACCATCCCTTCTACACGATTGATGGCGTCACTTGGCGTATTCGCGTGAACAGTCGTCAGTGAGCCTTCATGACCGGTGTTCATCGCCTGCAGCATATCAAAGGCTTCAGGACCCCGAACCTCACCAACAATGATCCTGTCCGGACGCATACGCAGTGCATTTTTAACAAGCTGCCGGATCGACACTTCACCAGAACCTTCAACGTTCGGTGGTCGGGCTTCAAGCCCAACGACGCTTGCACGATTCAGCCTTAATTCAGCAGAGTCTTCAATCGTGATAACCCGCTCACCAGGCGGCACTGCCTTGGCGGCTGCATTGAGGAGCGTTGTCTTCCCGCTCCCTGTTCCCCCTGAGATGAGCACATTCATCTTGGCTTCAACAATCGCCTGAATGAATGCAGCCATCGGTTCATCCAGTGAGCCAAATTCAAGGAGATCATCCATTTCAATCGGTTCCTGTCTGAATTTACGGATGGAAATCAGCGTACCGTTCAGACTGACTGGCGGAATGACTGCATTCACACGGCTGCCATCAGGAAGACGGGCATCGACCATTGGAGAACTCTCATCTATCCGGCGGCCGAGCGGCGCAATCACACGGTCAACGATATGGCGGACATGGTCATCATCCTTAAAGGTAATGTGTGATTCCTGCAGCTGCCCGTTCCGCTCGATAAATATTTCTTTTGGACCGTTTACAAGAATCTCCGTGATGGTTGGATCCTTCAACAGCTGTTCCAGTGGTCCAAACCCCACACTCTCATCGATGAGGCGTGACATCAGCACTTCACGGTCGCCGCGTGGAATGACGACCTTTTCTTCAAGCATGAACTGATTCACAAGCCGGTCAATCGACGCGCGCCGTTCATACTCATCCGCTGCTGTCAGCTGCTCAAGGTTTGTCTCAGCCAGCAGGCGTGTCTTATAATGCTCGAGCAATCCTTCCAGATAAGGCGTCATGACCGACTGGACGCTTTCTTTTCGCGGTTCAGTCTGAGAGCGCTTGGTACGTTGAAACAGTGACATGGCATTCCCCTCCTTACTTCAGCATCGATCTTACCCACTTACGCATATCTTTTGCTGCCGGTATTAACTTCTTTTCCTTAGGTTCTTTGCGGATCGGCTGCCCTTTATTAATGCCAGCCTGTACACCCTTCATATCGCGTCTGATCTCAGCCGCATGAGGATACGTAACAAAGCGTTCAAGGTCTTTTTTGGATAGCTCATTTTCCTTGCCAACCTCATTCAGTACAAGCTCAAGGCGATCTTCTGTTGGAATCCCAAGTTTTTGAAAAAGGCTCTCAACATGCTTTAGGACACGTATAGACGGTGTATCGAGTGCGATAGTATAAAACACTTTATCTGCTTCAATCAGCGCGCCATACGTTCTCTCGTCAATCGAGGACGGAAGATCCACAATGATAAAGTCATACGATCTGCGGCAGGCTCTAAGTACCTTGGTTATAAAATCTTCTGTCAGGCGTTCAGCCAGCTCTGCATCCCTCGGACTGATTAACAGATCCAGCTTTGAAAACGGCTCTTTTTCAGATACATTTTTTAAATGGTTTTCACTGATTTCTTCGATAACCGGCTCCAGGTCCATAATCGTGCGATTCGGTTCAATGCCGAGAAAGGTCTCGCCGCCTCCGTACTGGAGATTCAGATCGATATAAATGACCTGAGCAGTCGATTCGAACTTCAGCGTCTGTGCGAAAGCGGTACTTAAAAATGTCTTCCCGCTGCCACCCTTTCCACTGTAAAAGGTAAATACCTTTCCGTTACCTCTTTTGAAAAGCTGATCCTTCGGTTGTTCAGCTGAGGCTCTTGAGACAATCGTTTCAACTCTGTCACCAAGTCCCTCTAAATCCTCCGGCATCACAAGATAATCTGTTACACCTCTTCTCACGAGATCTCTGAAAAGCTGGAAGTCATGAGATTCATGGATAAAGATGACTGGCGCATGCAGCTGTTCAGATTGGATCAGCGCAACGCGTTCAATATCACCTTCGTCATGGAGCAGTAAAATCACTTTAGGGTGTTTATTTCTAAGCTCAGATCTTAAGTGAGAAGGATCGAGCACTTCAGTTTTCAAGGTTTCTGGCAGCCTTGACCGAATCGTAGACATCAGGGTACCTTCTCTTCCTATCACTAACACATCTAATTCTTCCATGGCACAGCCTCCTCTATTCGACACATGCTTTTAATCACCCAGGCTTACTCACCTGATTCTTCTTTTTTCTCATCAGTGGGCTTTTCTTCTGTTTCTTCAGGCTCGGCTTGTTCTTCATCAGCCTTTTCCTCTGTGGCCTCAGTCTCTTCTGCGGGCTCTTCTTCAGCAGCCGCTACTTCCTGACTTGCAACACCGACATTTGCTTTAATGACCCGCACGCTGTCAGCGTAATTCTGCATATGAATCAGCTCCGGAGTGTCTTCAAGTGAAATTTCAACCTGGACGCCTGAGAACTGGCCATCGTTGTTTGCCACACGCGCTACTTTGACATCCTTCATAAAGATCTCAGTGTTATTGCCATCGTCTGTTCTATTCGAGACCATAATATCCACCCGATCCAGCGGCTCAAGCGGTTCATCAAATGACACACGTTCAGAAGACATCATTGTTACCAGGCGGTTGTTCTCTTCTGTGACCGCTGATGCTTCCTTGAGCATATTTTTGGAAATCACATCTCCCTGGGATAACGGAACAACAGATACCTTGTTCATCAGTTCCTCGGGGTCACGGATATGCTCCGCTGTCACAAACTTCTGCGGGATGCTCTCAGCTGCTACTGATTCAGGCGTAATCACGTCGCGCGCATCAATATCTGATCCAGCTACATAGACGGTCACCATCGTACCAAGGTCATTGTTTAACTCTTTGACCTTTTGCAGTGTGAAGTATCCTGCCGCTGCCGCAAATAAAGCAGCAATGATGAAAAATATTAGCGCTCTTCTTTTAGATTCAATCATGACCTTCCGCCTCTCTTTCACTAACCAGCAAAATATAGTCGAATAGAATCATATTAGTATTTTCTAATATGATATTCGTGTCGTTCATCACGTTTTACAAAGTGAGCTGAAATAGCTACTACTGTTTTTAATTGATTTCCGGGATACTGTCAAATCGTGGAGGAAATTGAATATTACAGGCAAAGAAGATAGTCCAGGTTATCTAAAAGGAGTCAGGGTCAAATTAACTATCATATTCATTTCGTACATAGTAACTTGGAATTGATTCGACAAAAATTTCGCTTTTTATTGTTACATTCTTTACAAAACATACGACCTTAGCACCTTTTTGAATGGAATGAGCTGGAAAAAATCTTGATTTTGAGAGGTATGAAGCTGATATATTTGATGTTGAAATGATTTTTGGCGTTTTCGGCGGCTTTGTGCCACGTTCAAATACGCTGCGGGATGATTCAATTATGCGGAGTGGTGAACCAAATATTGCGGGTGCTGATACATAAATTCCCCAATTACCACCCTTCCGTTCAATAAACGAGCGGCATGAAACGATTATTTGAAGAGCTGAACTAATTATTACAAGCGGTGAGTCAATTACGCGCCTCCTCTCTCCGCTTTTAACCCATATAAAAAACGACCCCATCAAATAAGGTCGTCTAAATCAATCATTCAGTTGTCTTATCAATCACTTCTTCTGCGATCTGGTCGTAAATCTTACCAAGTTTATGGTCTTCCGCATAGACTGATGGTGCAAAGTCGTCTTCATCCCAGTCAGGCTGCTGAAGCGGTAATTTACCTAAAAGCTCTGTGCGCAGTTCATCTGCAAGCTTCTCTCCGCCGCCCTGACCGAATACGTACTCACGCTCGCCAGTTTTCTTACTTTCGTAGTAAGACATATTCTCTACTACGCCGAGAATCGAATGTTCTGTCTGAAGCGCCATCGCCCCTGCACGTGCTGCAACGAATGCAGCTGTCGGATGAGGCGTTGTGACGATAATTTCTTTACTTGATGGCAGCATAGCATGCACGTCAAGCGCTACATCTCCTGTACCTGGTGGCAAATCGAGCAGCAGGTAGTCAAGCTCGCCCCACTCTACTTCAGTAAAGAAGCTGTTTAACATCTTACCAAGCATCGGCCCTCTCCAGATGACTGGTGCATTATCTTCAACGAAAAATGCCATCGAAATGACTTTTACACCTTTACGGTCAACCGGAATAATACGCTCACCGCGTACGACCGGACGTTTGTTGATCCCCATCATATCAGGCACACTGAAGCCGTAAATATCCGCATCAATCAGCCCAACCTTTTTACCCTGACGCGCAAGGGCGACTGCAAGGTTTACAGATACAGTTGATTTACCTACGCCACCTTTACCGCTGGCGATTGCAATAAACTGAACCTTATTGCCTGGTGCGAGCAGATTGTCTTCTACTGCATCACCCTGCTGGCCGCGGAACTTCTCAAGCTTTTCAGGCTCAAGCTCTGTAAAACGGATGCCGACCGTTTCAGCACCGGCTCCCTTAAGCGCTTCGACAACCGCCATCTGAAGCTGCATCTGTTCAGCTGTCCCCGTCTTCGCGAGCGCAATTTTCACGCTGACGTGATTCTTTTCTTCCTTAATGCTTACTTCTACAATACCCTCAGTTTCCGCAAGCGTTGTATGTAAAATCGGATCATTCATTGAGCCGAGCAAATCTCTAACCTGCTGTTCAGTTACCAAAACAAGACACTCCTTTTGAATTCGTTTTCATCTATGCAAGTATAACATAGGTGAAACGCTCAAGTTTACTCAGGAGGCTCATCTTCTTTGGAATAATGTCTCAGAATTCCAATGTAAATGGCAGCTGCCACCTGCTGCTGATAATCGTCCTGCAACAGCCAGTACCGCTCCTCAGGGTTGGAAAGAAAGCCTGCTTCCACCAGTACGCCTGGCGTCTCAGCATGACTCAGCACATAAATGCCGTCAATCGGCTTCGACTTCCTTTTACTGTCCGGAATATGCCTGTTCAGCTCATGTTGAACAAACCGCGCCAGCCGCTCATTCTGATCATGATAGGTTGTATAAAATGTCTGAGGGCCCTTCCACCTTGCTTCAGGAATGGCGTTCAGATGAATACTGATGAACAAGTCGTTGTCTTTGTTATTAATAAGCTCGAGTCTATTTTTAAGATCCTCTCTTTTACGATCCCTGAACCCTTTTGTATCTTCAGCAGCCAGATCTTTATCCGTTTCTCTGGATAGAATCACGATGGCACCCTGTTCTTCCAAATAAGCCTGCAGTTTTTTAGCAATCGATAGCGTCAGGTTCTTTTCAAGGATGGTTTCATAGCTCGCACCACCATCCAAACCGCCATGACCCGGATCGAGCACAATTACTTCACCTGTTAGCGGCAGGCTCCATTCCTCTACAGCATACAGCAGCGCACCTGCCCCCAAGCCCACCAGCAGCACAATTACTGCAAGTATAATTGATCTCCTCAGCATGTCCTGTCCTCCTTATTTTCTAGAGGAGTATATGCTGATATTGCCGAAGATAGAATATAACGTGGTGGTCGTTGTTAAAGGTTCAGGAGATTTCTAGGCTTGTCCATGAGAAAAACTGTGGTGTTCATAATATTACTATTAATGTTCATGAAATAATGACTAATAACTCAATGAAAAGTCTACTTCACCGTTATTGAAGACACAGAAAAACCCCCAGGCAATTGCCCGAGGGTTTGTATAAGCGAAAAAGAAAATTAACGCTTTGAGAACTGAGGTGCACGACGTGCGCCTTTAAGACCTGGCTTCTTACGCTCTTTCATACGAGCATCACGAGTCAGAAGACCTGCGCGCTTAAGTGAGCCGCGGAATTCTGGATCTACAGTAAGAAGTGCACGGGAGATTCCGTGACGGATTGCTCCAGCTTGTCCAGTGTAACCACCACCGTTAACATTTACGTGGATGTCATAGCTTCCAAGTGTTTCAGTAATGTTAAGTGGCTGCTTGATTACTTCGCGTAGAGTTGCGAATGGGATATAGTTTTCAACGTCGCGTCCGTTAATAACGATTGTTCCGTTACCAGGTACTAGACGTACACGAGCAGTAGAGCTCTTACGACGGCCTGTGCCGATATATTGAACTTGTGCCAAGATAGTTACCTCCTCTTAAATTAAATTAACCGCGTAGTTCGTACGCTTCTGGTTTTTGAGCCTGGTGCGGGTGCTCAGCGCCTGCATATACGTGAAGCTTTTTGAAGATCTGACGTCCAAGAGAGTTCTTTGGAAGCATACCTTTAATTGCAAGCTCCAGCATTTGACGTGGGTACTTAGTGCGCATTTCTAGTGCTGTACGCTGCTTAAGTCCACCTGGGTGCATGCTGTGACGGTAGTAAATCTTGTCAGTCAGCTTCTTACCTGTAAGATGAATTTTATCAGCATTAATGATGATCACGTGATCACCAGTGTCAACGTTAGGTGTGAATGTCGGTTTGTTTTTACCGCGTAGAATCGCAGCTACTTCGCTTGATAGACGTCCAAGAGTTTGACCTTCAGCGTCTACAATTAGCCACTTGCGCTCTACTTCGTGGCCTTTAGCCATAAATGTTGTACGCATGAGTTTACCTCCTAAATAAGATTATATCGTTATGAATCGCTTCATTAGTTTTGTTGTATTTATAACACTTCACTCATCGTAAGGTCCGGGTTCTTACTCGAGGGTGAAATACATACCATAGGCTATCTTATAATGTTTGACACTCGTTGTCAAGAGGATGTCACACCCGGATTAGTTGTTTTAGTGATTTTTTTTATTTTTTGATGGTTTTATCAAAGTTGGCTGAAGATTTCCGCTTCAGGGGGACGCTTTCCGTGGCCGGGCGGTGAGCCCGCAGGCTTCGCCATGCCTGGTCTCACACGTCCCTTCCTGCCACTGGAGTCGCCCCCTTCCACTCCAATCATCAGCTGTGCAGAAACTAAAATGGACTTTTTAAAATTTTTTATTAACAGACGGCGGGAACATCGCTTCACTCTCAGTAATTCACTTCCCACAAATACAACCCATGAGCAGGCGCTGTTTTACCTGCCGCACCGCGGTCTTTTGCGTCAAGCATCTTCACCACTTCTTCAGGGTGATATTTGCCGTTTCCGACTTCAAGTAGTGTCCCTGCGATAATGCGGACCATGTTGTAGAGAAATCCATTTCCTTTTACGCGGAAAATCAGTTCTCCCTCGAAAGCTTCGATTTTAATAAACTCAATATTGCGTACGCGATCCATGACTTCTGTTTTAGCAGAGGAAAAGCTTGTGAAGTCATGCTCCCCTTCTAAATAAGCAGCGGCCTGACGCATGGCTTCTATATCTACAGTGTACGGATAATGTACAGCATAGTGACGTCTGAATGGCAGGGCTACAGGGCTTGTATTGACGATATAACGGTATTCCTTCGTTTTTACCTCAAAGCGTGCATGAAACGTCTCAGAGACTTCCTCAGCACTTAATACAGCGACATCATCACCGATTTTCTGATTCAGGATGACCGGCCATTTAGCTGCGGGCACCTGAAGGTCTGTATCGAAATGAAAGACCTGTCCCATTGCGTGTACGCCTGCATCTGTACGGCCGCTCGCTGTAATGCGGATAAACTTTCCTTTATGGACGCCTGTTAGCGCCTGTTCGATCTCCCCCTGAACAGTCCGCTGTCCGGGCTGTACCTGGTAACCGTAGAACTGTGAGCCGTCATATGAAACGGTACATTTAATTCGCATTCTTTTCACTCCTTAAATCCAAAAACGGAATGCTGCCAGGGCTGCTGCGAGCAGGACAAGTGACAGCAGCGCAAAGGTATCGCGCGCTTTCCAGAATAAAAGGCGATACTTCGTCCTGCCTTCACCACCTCGGTAACCACGCACTTCCATCGCTGTTGCTAGATCCTCTGCACGCTTAAATGCGTTAACGAACAGTGGAATCATCAGCGGCACAATCGCTTTAATACGATCCTTCAGTGGGCCGCTCGACATATCTGAGCCACGCGCCATTTGTGCTTTCATGATTTTATCTGTCTCATCCATCAGCGTCGGGATAAAGCGCAGTGCAATCGACATCATGAGTGCCAGCTCGTGGGCAGGGAATTTAATCTTTTTCAATGGATTCAGCAGACTCTCGAGTCCATCCGTAATTGAAATTGGTGTAGTCGTCAGTGTTAAGAGAGAGGTCATAAAAACAAGCAGTGTGAATCTCATGGAAATAAAGAATGCCTGTCTGATTCCCTCTTCATAAATCCTGATAAAGCCAAGTTCAAATACAATATTTCCTTCACGCGCGAAAAACAGCTGTAAGAGAAACGTAAAAGCAATCAGAATCATGACAGGCTTCAAGCCGCTCATCAGAAATTTGAGTGACAGCCCTGAGAGTTTGATGCTTATATAAGTGAATGCTGCTGCTACAACATAACCCCATACGTCATTCGCTATAAAAATAATTGCAATAAAGGCAAATACAAAAATCAGTTTCGCACGCGGATCCATCCTGTGTGCAATCGAATCAGCCGGGATATAGCGCCCAAAAATCATTTTCTCCATCATAATGGATCGCCTCCCTGCTTCAGCATGTCAGCGAGTTCATCCATCGTCAGACATACCTTCTGAAAAGGCTTGCCGGCTTTTGCTTCAAGCATCCGCTGGAATTTCACAACCTCAGGAACACCAAGCCCCCATTCAGCCAGACGCGCTGAGTCACTGAAGAGATCACGCGGCGCGGCTTCATGTACTTTTCTGCCTTTATGCATGACAACGACTTTATCAGCGTAGCGTGCAGCGTCTTCCATGCTGTGTGTAACGAGTACGAGTGTGATGCCGCGCTCTTTATGCAGACGATAGAACATCTCCATCATTTCACGGCGCCCGCGCGGATCCAGTCCTGCAGTCGGCTCATCTAAAATGAGTACTTCAGGTTCCATTGCAAGTACACCCGCAATGGCAACCCTTCTCATTTGTCCACCTGAGAGGTCAAATGGAGATTTCTCGAGTACCTCTTCAGGCATGCCCACTTCCTTCAGCCAGAAGGCCGCACGTTTTTTCGCCTCTGCTTCGGATACGCCAAAGTTCATCGGACCATAGCAGATATCCTTCATGACTGTTTCCTCAAATAACTGCTGCTCAGGAAACTGAAAAACGATGCCAACTTTTTCGCGGATCGGCTTTAAATCCTTCTCTTTACGACCGGCTTTTACAGTTCGGCCTCCAATCTGAACCGTACCTGAAGTTGGCTTTAAGAGCGCGTTCAGGTGCAGTAAAAGCGTAGACTTACCGGACCCCGTGTGGCCAATGATCGCTGTACACTGACCTTCAGGGATTTTAAAGCTGACATCCTCCACTGCCTTTTTTTCAAATGGAGAATTCGCCGCATAGCGGTACTCTACCTGCTCAAGTATGATGTCCATAACTCATTCACCAACTCTTCTTCCGTCAAAGGCTTTCGCTGAAGTGCGATGCCTCTTTCGTTTAATACGTGCGCCATTTTCAAAGGAAACGGCAGATCAAGCCCAAGGTCTACAAGCTCCTGACCAAGCGCGAAAATCTCCTCCGGCGTTCCTTCTCTGTACACTTCTCCCTGATTCATTACAATGATGCGGTCTGCTTTTGCAGCTTCTTCAAGGTCATGTGTAATGGACAGCACGGTCATCTCTTCTTCTCTCTTAAGGTCTCTCACAAGTTCAATGACCTCTGCACGTCCTGTAGGGTCAAGCATAGAGGTCGCTTCATCTAAGATAATAATATCCGGTCTGAGCGCGAGCACACTTGCCATGGCAACACGCTGCTTCTGACCGCCTGATAAATGATGCGGTTCCTGCTGCAGGAATTCATCCATCTTTACCTGCTTCAGTGCAGTCTGAACACGCTCCACCATGATCTCCTGAGGGATTCCATGGTTCTCAAGGCCAAATGCAACATCATCCTGAACGGTCGTGCCAACGAATTGGTTATCCGGGTTTTGAAATACCATCCCAATATGGCGGCGTGTGTCCCATACAGTATCTTTGTTCAGTCCGATACCGGCGATTGTGACAGACCCCTGTTCAGGAAAGTAAAGGCCGTTCATCAGCTTGGCAAGCGTGGATTTACCTGAACCGTTGTGGCCGACAATTGCTGTCCACTCACCTGTTTTAATCGAAATGGAGACATTTTTTAATACTTCTCTTTCTGTTCCGGGGTATTTAAATGTAATGTTCTCGAGTGAAATCATATTGCTCATGATCCGGAACTCCTTTCATCTATTCTCTGCTCTGCTGAATTGTTAAAGAGTCTTTCTTTTAAGAATCGCTGCTGATTTCCGCTTCAGGCGGACGCTTTCCGCGGCCGGAACGGTGAGCTCGCAGGCTTCGCCATGCTTGATCTCACCAGCTCCTTCCTGCCGCAGGAGTCGCCGCCTTACGCTCCAATCATCAGCTGAGCTTTCATTTATAGTTAGCTTACTTCTTATATACGAGAATACCTGAGTTTGTTATCTATATATTTAAAATCATATCCAGAGAATTGATCGTAGTGGAAAGCATCCGCCTGGAGCGAAGGTCAATTCTTGTTTTTACTCACTAATAAACTTTTTATACTAAACTCCATCAAACTCTCCCCTGAGTTTAACATAGCTTAATACAAAAAAAGCGCGCACCTCATTCAAGGAAATGCGCAAGTTTGTGGCTTATATATTTCCGTCTCCATTGTGACGATGGATGAATGAGGTGCTTAGAGCTAGACGGGACAGGCTGACCTGCCCATCGTAGCGCTCTGCTTTTTGCGTGTCGTATGAATCATTAAACAAAGAGGGCGAGAGCAGTTAGGCTCCGCCCTCTCAGTGTGTAATCTGAATTATACTAATTCGATGATTACCATTGGTGCGCCGTCTCCGCGACGAGGACCAACTTTCATGATACGAGTGTATCCACCTTGACGTTCAGTGTAACGAGGTGCTACATCGTTGAAAAGTTTTTGAAGAGCATAGACTGTAGACTCTTCGCCTTCTTCGTTCTTAACAGTTGCCTGATCGCGACGGATGAAAGCAGCTGCCTGACGACGTGCGTGCAGGTCACCACGTTTACCAAGTGTGATCATTTTTTCTACTGTTGAGCGAAGTTCTTTCGCGCGAGCTTCAGTTGTTTCAATACGTTCGTTGACGATAAGGTCAGTTGTAAGGTCACGAAGAAGTGCTTTACGCTGAGAGCTTGTACGTCCTAACTTTCTGTAAGCCATGAAGGGTTCCCTCCTTTATTAAAATTCTGTTCTATCGGTCAATTAGTCTTCTTTGCGAAGGCCTAACCCAAGTTCATCTAATTTAGCCTTAACTTCTTCAAGGGATTTACGTCCAAGGTTACGCACTTTCATCATATCCTCTTCTGACTTATTAGCCAGTTCCTGGACTGTGTTGATTCCTGCACGCTTCAGGCAGTTGTAAGAGCGAACAGACAGATCAAGTTCTTCGATTGTCATCTCCAATACTTTCTCTTTCTGATCTTCTTCTTTTTCTACCATGATTTCTGCATGCTGTGCTTCGTTCGTTAATCCAACGAAAATATTAAGGTGTTCAGTCAGAATCTTAGCACCTAGAGCAATAGCTTCTTTCGGGCCAATGCTTCCGTCTGTCCAGACATCAAGTGAAAGCTTATCGAAGTTCGTCAGCTGACCAACACGAGTGTTTTCAACCTGATAGTTCACACGGGAAACAGGTGTGTAGATTGAATCAACCGGAATCACTCCAATTGGTAAATCTTCACGCTTGTTCTGGTCTGCTGGTGTGTATCCGCGTCCTCTTGATGCAGTTAAACGCATGCGAAGGTGACCGTTTTTGCCCACAGTTGCGATATATAGATCCGGGTTAAGAATCTCTACATCACTGTCATGAGTAATATCGGCCGCAGTTACCTGTCCATCACCCTGAACATCGATTTCCAATGTTTTTTCTTCATCTGAATAGATCTTCAATGCCAGTTTCTTGATATTCATTACAACTGTTGTGACATCTTCTACGACGCCTTCGATCGTTGAAAATTCGTGCAGTACGCTATCAATCTGAATTGATGTTACTGCTGCACCAGGAAGTGAAGATAATAGGATACGACGCAAGGAGTTACCCAATGTTGTACCATACCCACGCTCAAGTGGCTCTACAACGAATTTTCCGTACTTGGCATCATCGCTGATCTCAACCGTTTCGATTTTTGGCTTTTCAATTTCGATCATTCAAATTTACCCTCCTTCAAAACGTCGAAATCCCGGAATGTATTCCGAAATTCCCCATGTTTACGGTTCCCATTGTGCTTTACAACTGGATCTATCTTTTCTGTAAGAAGGAAACGCCTCTTCCAGTATAAACCAGAATCAGCCGATCTTATACAGAAAAATTAAACACGGCGACGCTTTGGCGGGCGGCAGCCATTATGAGGTACTGGCGTTACGTCTTTGATTGCTGTTACGTCAAGACCTGCAGCTTGTAGTGCGCGGATAGCCGCTTCACGACCTGCACCAGGACCTTTTACTGTTACTTCTAGAGTTCTTAGTCCGTGTTCCATTGAAGCTTTAGCTGCTGTTTCAGCAGCCATTTGCGCTGCGAATGGAGTAGACTTACGAGATCCGCGGAAACCTAGTGCACCAGCACTTGACCATGCAATTGCATTACCCTGCGTATCTGTAATCATCACGATTGTATTGTTAAAAGTTGAGCGGATGTGTGCAATACCAGCTTCGATATTCTTTTTCACACGACGCTTACGAGTTTGTTGTTTACGTGCCATTGTAGGAAGTAACCTCCTTTACCTAATTATTTTTTCTTGTTCGCTACAGTCTTACGAGGACCTTTACGAGTACGTGCGTTATTTTTCGTGTGCTGTCCTCTTACAGGAAGACCACGACGGTGGCGAAGACCACGGTATGAACCGATTTCCATTAGACGCTTAATGTTAAGTGACGTTTCACGACGAAGGTCACCTTCCACTTTGTAGCTGTCCAGGATTTCACGGATTTTATTAAGTTCATCTTCAGTCAGATCACGAACGCGAGTGTCTTCAGAAACACCAGCATCTTTAAGGATTTGACTTGCAGTTGATTTACCGATACCAAAGATATACGTTAGAGAAATCACAACGCGCTTATCGCGAGGGATATCTACTCCAGCAATACGTGCCATTTACATGAGCACCTCCTTCATTATTAGCCTTGTTTTTGTTTGTGTTTAGGATTTTCGCAAATCACCATTACTTTACCTTTTCTGCGGATGACTTTACACTTTTCGCAGATTGGCTTAACAGATGGTCTGACTTTCATCTTATCTAAACCTCCTTAGTGGTTCGGAGTGCAAAAGATTATTTGTAACGGTAAGTGATACGGCCGCGAGTCAGATCGTATGGAGATAACTCCACAGTTACTCTGTCGCCTGGCAGGATTCGAATGAAGTGCATACGAATTTTGCCTGACACGTGTGCAAGCACAGTGTGACCATTTTCTAATTCTACCTTAAACATTGCATTAGGCAAAGTTTCAGCAACGGTGCCTTCAATTTCGATAACATCGTCTTTCGCCATCGAACAAATCTCCCTTCTTTATCAATCTTACAGAGTGCTGACAAATGTCTGTACTGCATGACGCAGCTTTCCGTTTGTCACACGCCCTGTTTCGGATATACTATTTTGAACTTCAGGGGATACATAGTCGCATGAAGTCAAATGATGGATGTTTTTCTTTTTGGGCCGGTCAAACTTCCGGTTTTCACCGTCCGCAATCAAAACAAACTTTTCATCTAACCGATGAATGACAACCGCATATACTCCAGTATCGCGGCCCTTGTTCACCTGCACAATTTGCCCTATCCCGGGGGGCGAATCGGATTCAAACAAAAAGGATCACCTTCAATCAGGTTCTTGTCAGGATTTCGTAACCTTCTTCCGTGATCGCAATCGTGTGTTCAAAGTGCGCACACATTTTACCATCAACTGTTACGACTGTCCAGTTATCAGCAAGTGTCTTGACGTAGCGACTTCCTGCATTCACCATCGGTTCAACCGCTAGTACCATGCCGGGCTTCAGGCGAGGTCCCTTATCAGGCGGACCAAAATGAGGAATTTGCGGTGCCTCATGTAAGTCTTGCCCTACACCGTGCCCCACATACTCCCGTACGATTGAAAAACCGTTTTCTTCAGCATACGTTTGAACAGCATGAGAGATGTTCGATAGACGAACACCCGGTTTCGCTTCTTCCAAGCCACGGTAGAGTGACTCTTCCGTGACTTCAAGCAGCTTCTGTGTCTCTAGTGGAATCTCCCCTACTGGATAAGTCCAGGCTGAGTCACCGTGATAGCCTTTGTACTTTGCGCCAATATCAATACTGATAATGTCGCCGTCCTCAAGCTTTCGGTTACCTGGGATCCCATGTACGAGTTCTTCATTTACAGAGGCACAAATGCTTCCGCTAAAACCGTTGTATCCTTTGAAGGATGGAACCGCGTCATGCTGACGGATGAACCGGTCAGCAATCTCATCAAGTTCCTTCGTTGTGATTCCAGGCGCTATATGCTTTTGCAGCTCCTGATGGGTTAACGCAACGATCTTGCCTGCTTCGCGCATGATCTCAATCTCGCGAGGAGTCTTGCAAATGATCATTAGCGAAGGCCCCCAAGCAATTCATCAACGTCAGTGAATACCTTATTGATATCCTGCTGGCCGTCAATGTCTCTGAGCACGCCTTTTTGACTGTAGAAGTCAAGAAGCGGCTGAGTTTGCTTCATATTAACATCTAAACGATTTTTAACAGTTTCAGGTTTGTCATCTTCACGCTGGTAAAGCTCTCCACCGTCTTTATCACATTTACCTTCTACTGCAGGAGGGTTGAATACTGTGTGATACGTCGCACCGCAGGTCTTACAAATCCAACGGCCGGTAAGACGCGTCATCAGTTCTTCTTTTTCCACCTTAATGTTTAGAACATAGTCAAGTTCTTTGCCAAGGTCTTTGAGTAATGCATCAAGCGCATCGGCCTGTGCCACTGTTCTCGGGAATCCATCTAACAGAAACCCTTCTTGGCAATCGTCATTGCTTAATCGTTCACGAACAATACCGATCGTTACTTCGTCCGGTACCAGGTCACCCTGATCCATGTACGATTTTGCCTTCAATCCAAGTTCGGTTCCGTTCTTAATTGCTGCACGGAACATATCCCCTGTTGATATATGAGGAATATTATATTTTTCAATAATTCTTTCAGCCTGTGTGCCTTTACCGGCACCAGGTAATCCCATTAAAACAATATTCACAAGTAAGCCCCCTCATTTACGATGGGCTTCAGGGCTCTCACC
This sequence comes from Jeotgalibacillus malaysiensis, assembly GCF_044789845.1. NCBI lineage: Bacteria > Bacillati > Bacillota > Bacilli > Caryophanales > Caryophanaceae > Jeotgalibacillus > Jeotgalibacillus malaysiensis. The sequence continues at coordinate 156,550 of NZ_CP085252.1, read as the reverse complement.
CCAAAACCATGTGATTATCTCATGAACCCTTTATAGTTCCGTTTTACCAGCTGTGCTTCAAGCTGCTTCATTGTCTCAAGCGCAACCCCTACAACGATCAATAGGCTTGTACCGCCGATTTGAACCGATTGTGGAAGACCTGCAAGATTAATGAAGAAGATTGGCAGGATTGAAATTACTGAAAGGAAAATCGCTCCTACGAAAGTTAAACGGTAAAGAACGCTTGTCAGGTAATCCTGAGTCGCCTGTCCAGGTCGGATCCCTGGGATATAACCACCTTGTTTTTTAAGGTTTTCTGCCATATTCTCCGGATTCACCTGAATGAATGCGTAGAAATACGTGAACGCAACGATCAGTGCAACGTAAATCGTCATACCGATTGGCTGTGTGTAATCAAACACTTCCTGAATCGTTGTTGTAATGTTGTTCTGGCCAAAGAAAGTTACGAGTGTCTGCGGTGTAATTATAAAGGAAATCGCGAAGATAACCGGAATTACCCCTGCAGCATTCACTTTCAATGGAATGTGTGATGACTGTCCGCCCGTTGCCGGTGCATTCTTGCCACCTACACGCTTTGCATACTGAACCGGGATTTTACGCAATGCCTGTTGAACGAAGATAACGCCAACAGTGATTGCTACAACCGCAAGTGCCAGTAATACCAGAATGACGATGTTCAGGAAAAGCTGTTCCCCCGCACCTTCAATCTGTTGTGCATATAACTGATTAACGCCATTAGGAATAGCGGCCACGATACCTGCAAAGATGATGATGGAAATACCATTTCCAACACCTTTTGCTGTGATCTGCTCTCCTAACCACATTAAAAAGGCTGTCCCGGCTGTCAGTACGACTGCGATTAGCATGTACGTTGTAACCGATGTATCAGGGATCAGTGATCCGCCATACATACGATTAAAGCCATAAGACATTCCGATTGCCTGGATAAATGCCAGTACAATCGTAAAGTAACGAGTAAACTGAGTCAGCTTACGACGTCCAACATCTCCCTGTTTGGACCACTCAGCAAATTTCGGTACAACGTCCATTTGCAAAAGCTGAACAATGATGGAGGCCGTGATGTACGGCATGATGCCCATCGCCAGGATCGAGAAGTTGATTAATGCTCCACCACCGAATGTATTCATAAATCCAATCAGGCCGGCCATTTCATCCTGTGCCTGAAGAACTTGTGCATCTACACCCGGAACTGGAATGAAAGTTCCGATCCTAAAGACCACCAACATTAAAAGGGTGAAAATAATTTTATTTCTTATATCACCCACGCGCATAAAATTGGAGATTGTCCGAAACATTAAACCACCTCAGTTGTTCCGCCGGCAGCTTCAATTGCTTCTTTAGCAGCAGAAGAGAATTTGTGAGCTTTAACAGTCAGCTTCTTCTCTACGTTACCTTTAGCAAGGATCTTGATTCCTGCTAATTCTTTGCTTACTACTCCAGTTTCGATTAGAAGTTCCGGAGTTACTTCCGTACCTTCGTCAAAACGGTTAAGTGTGTCCAGATTAACAATCGCAAATTCCTTGCGGTGGATGTTTGTGAATCCACGCTTTGGAAGACGACGTGCTAATGGGTTCTGTCCACCTTCAAAGCCTGGTCTTACGCCTCCGCCTGAACGGGCGTTTTGACCTTTGTGACCTTTACCTGAAGTTTTACCATTACCAGAACCGATTCCGCGGCCAACGCGATTGCGCTCTTTGCGAGATCCTTCTGCAGGTTTTAACTCATGAAGTTTCATAGTGGCACCTCCTTGTTGATAAACATGAAATTAGATTTCTTTAACTGATACCAGGTGAGACACTTTATTGATCATTCCGCGAATAGCTTCGTTATCCTGCTGTTCAACAGTCTGGTTAGTCTTACGAAGACCAAGAGCCTGAACTGTTGCACGCTGATCTTTACTGCGTCCGATCACGCTGCGAGTGAGGGTAATTGCTAGTTTATTTGCCATCACTTATCCCTCCTTATCCTAACAGTTCTTCCACTGACTTACCACGTAGCTTAGCAACGTCTTCTGCACGCTTAAGCTGCTTAAGGCCGTCAAGAGTGGCGCGAACCATGTTGATTGGTGTGTTAGAACCTAGTGATTTTGAAAGAATGTCGTGGACACCTGCAAGTTCAAGTACCGCACGAACTGGTCCACCAGCGATGATTCCTGTACCAGGAGATGCTGGTTTGATTAAGATTGAGCCTGCTCCGAAGCGGCCTGTAACAAGATGAGGAGTAGTTCCTTCAACCATTGGTACTTCAATCAGATTTTTCTTCGCGTCTTCGATTGCTTTACGGATCGCATCAGGAACCTCTTGGGCTTTACCTGTACCGAAACCTACATGGCCATTCTTGTCTCCTACTACTACTAGAGCAGAGAAACGGAAGCGGCGGCCACCTTTAACAACCTTAGCGACACGGTTAATCGTAACTACGCGTTCTTCAAGTTCAAGTTTGTTTGGATCAATGCGACGCATCTGGATTGTCCCTCCTTTTTCTATTAAAATTCAAGTCCGTTTTCACGTGCAGCTTCAGCAAGAGCTTTCACGCGGCCGTGGTAAAGATATCCTCCACGGTCAAATACGACTGATTTCATTCCTTTTTCTACTGCGCGTGTAGCGATTGCTTCGCCCACTTTTTGTGCAGCCTCGACGTTTCCGCCACCTTCAAGTCCAAGCTCTTTAGAAGATGCTGCAGCTAATGTTACGCCATTTGTATCATCGATAAGCTGAGCGTAGATGTGCTTGTTTGAACGGTAAACATTCAAACGCGGACGAGATTCAGTTCCCGTGATCGTTGTACGAACACGTGCATGACGTTTTTTACGTACCGCATTCTTGTCAACTTTAGTAATCAATCAAGGTCACTCCTTTCATGCGCCTAAGCGGCATTATTTACCTGTTTTACCTTCTTTACGACGAACATATTCGCCTTCGTAACGGATTCCTTTACCTTTGTAAGGCTCTGGAGGACGAACGTCACGGATGTTTGCAGCTAGTGCGCCTACGCGCTCTTTGCTAGCACCTTTGATTGTAACCTTTGTGTTTGAAGGAACTTCAATTTCGATTCCTTCTTCCGGTGTGATCTCAACTGGGTGTGAGTATCCTACGTTAAGAACAAGTTTGTTACCTTGTTTCTGTGCACGATATCCAACCCCGATAAGCTCAAGGCTACGTTCGAATCCTGTTGCTACACCCTGGATCATGTTGTTTAAGATCGCACGAGTAGTACCGTGGATTGTACGGTGTTCTTTTGAATCAGAAGGACGGACAACTGTAAGTGTGCTGCCTTCCTGCTCGAATTTCATTTCTGAGTTAAAAGTGAATGAAAGTTCACCTTTAGGTCCTTTAGCAGTAACATGTGAACCGTCAAAAGTTAATGTTACGTCAGAAGGTACCTCAATTGGTTTTTTTCCTACACGAGACATTTTGTTGCACCTCTCTTTCGATTAAAAAATATTACCAGACGTATGCTAGAACTTCTCCGCCCACTTGTTTAGCGCGAGCTTCTTTGTCAGTTACAACGCCAGTTGAAGTAGATACGATTGCAATTCCAAGGCCGTTTAGTACGCGTGGAAGCTCATCAGCTTTTGCGTAGACACGAAGACCTGGTTTTGAAATACGCTTAAGGCCAGTGATAACACGCTCATTGTTTGCACCATACTTAAGGAAGATGCGAATGATACCCTGCTTGCTGTCCTCGATATATTCAACGTCACGGATGAAACCTTCACGCTTAAGGATTTCTGCGATTTCTTTTTTCATGTTAGAAGCAGGAACCTCTAGCTTCTCGTGACGTACCTGATTCGCATTACGGATGCGTGTCAGAAGATCTGCGATTGGATCTGTCATTGTCATATTAATTTACCTCCTTCCCAAAATCGGGTATTACCAGCTGGCTTTCTTAACGCCAGGAATTTGACCCTTGTATGCTAGTTCACGGAAACAAATACGGCAAAGCTTGAATTTGCGTAGTACTGAGTGTGGACGTCCGCAACGTTCGCAACGTGTATACTCTTGTACTTTAAATTTTTGCTTGCGCTGTTGTTTCGCAATCATTGATTTTTTAGCCACGTTTATGCCTCCCTTTTATAGAGATTACTTTTGGAATGGCATGCCGAATTGTGTCAGAAGCTCACGAGACTCTTCGTCTGAGTTAGCTGTCGTTACAATTACGATGTCCATGCCACGTACTTTGTTCACTTTGTCATAATCGATCTCTGGGAAGATAAGCTGTTCTTTAACTCCAAGAGTGTAGTTACCGCGACCGTCGAAAGACTTTTTAGATACCCCGCGGAAGTCACGTACACGTGGAAGTGATACAGAGATTAGCTTGTCTAGGAAGTCATACATACGCTCGCCGCGAAGTGTTACTTTCGCACCGATTGGCATACCTTCACGAAGACGGAAGCCTGCGATAGATTTCTTAGCTTTTGTAATCAAAGGCTTTTGACCAGTGATTGTTGTAAGCTCCTCTACAGCTGTATCTAGTGATTTAGTGTTTTGTACTGCTTCACCAACACCCATGTTGATTACGATTTTATCGATTTTTGGCACCTGCATTACAGAAGTGTAATCGAACTTCTTAACTAGAGCAGGTGTGATTTCATTATTGAACTTTTCTTTTAGGCGGTTCATGCTTGAGTACCTCCCCTCTTCATTAACTATTTATCTAAAGATTCACCTGATTTTTTAGCAATACGTACTTTTTTACCGTCCTCAACTTTGTAACCAACACGAGTTGGTTCGTTTGTTTTCGGATCGATCAGCATCACGTTTGATACGTGAATCGCTGCTTCCATGTTAGAGATTCCACCTTGTGGATTCATCTGTGAAGGTTTTGAATGTTTCTTGACGATGTTCACACCTTCAACAATTACGCGGTCAGTTTTCGGAGAAGTAGCAAGAATTGTACCTGTCTTGCCTTTGTCTTTACCGGAAATAACCATAACTTTATCGCCTTTTTTAACGTGCATCCTGTCGCACCTCCTTGATACGGTGGTTGATTATCAATTAAAGAACTTCTGGTGCTAGAGAAACAATCTTCATGAAGTTGCTGTCACGAAGCTCACGAGCAACCGGTCCGAAGATACGAGTTCCACGAGGGCCTTTGTCGTCACGGATGATGACACAAGCATTCTCATCGAACTTGATGTACGTACCATCTTTACGACGAACGCCGCTCTTTGTACGAACGATTACCGCTCTTACAACTTCACCCTTTTTAACAACGCCTCCTGGTGTTGCTTGTTTCACTGTACAAACGATCACATCACCAATATTAGCAGTCTTGCGGCCTGAACCTCCAAGAACTTTAATGGTTAACACTTCACGTGCACCAGAGTTATCAGCTACTTTTAAACGTGATTCCTGTTGAATCATGTAGGTTACCTCCCTTCGGAATTACATTTCCGAACAATATATTAGATAATAACCGCTTCTTCTACGACTTCCACTAGACGGAAACGTTTTGTTGCTGAAAGCGGACGAGTTTCCATAATACGAACAATGTCGCCAGTTTTGGCTTGGTTTTGTTCATCGTGAGCTTTGTACTTCTTAGAGTACTTTACTCGTTTGCCATAAAGTGAATGTTTCTTTTGCGTTTCAACAAGCACTGTGATTGTTTTGTCCATTTTGTCCGAAACAACACGGCCAGTGTAAACTTTACGCTGATTGCGTTCACTCATGCTGCAAACCTCCTCTCAGTTATCAGTTGTTAGCGCCAATTTCTCTTTCACGAATCACGGTTTTCATGCGAGCAATGGCTTTTCGTACTTGACGGATGCGAGCTGTGTTTTCAAGTTGACCTGTAGCCAGTTGGAAACGAAGGTTAAATAGCTCTTCCTTCAAAGATTTTACTTTTTGTTCAATTTCAGCAGTGGTTAGGTCACGAATTTCATTAGCTTTCATTTGATTCACCACCAATTTCTTCTCGTTTTACAAACTTAGTCTTAATCGGAAGTTTGTGAGATGCAAGACGAAGTGCTTCACGAGCAACCTCTTCTGATACTCCGGCGATTTCGAACATAATCTTACCCGGCTTTACAACTGCTACCCATCCTTCTGGTGCCCCTTTACCGGAACCCATTCGGACTTCTAGAGGTTTCTTAGTGTAAGGCTTGTGTGGGAAGATTTTAATCCATACTTTACCGCCACGTTTCATGTAACGTGTCATCGCGATACGAGCAGACTCGATCTGACGGTTAGTGATCCAGCTAGCTTCAAGAGCTTGCAGGCCGTATTCACCAAAGCTTACTTCAGTACCGCCTTTTGCCTGTCCGCGCATCTTTCCACGGTGTACACGACGATATTTAACGCGTTTAGGTAATAACATGATTAGTTTCCTCCTTCCTCGGATTTCTTGTGGTTCTTGGTAGGAAGAACTTCTCCACGGTAGATCCATACTTTAACTCCGAGCTTACCATACGTAGTATCCGCTTCAACGTGAGCGTAATCGATGTCAGCACGAAGAGTATGCAGTGGAACAGTACCTTCACTGTAATGTTCAGCACGCGCGATGTCTGCTCCGCCTAGACGACCAGACACTTGCGTTTTGATCCCTTTAGCGCCAGCACGCATTGTGCGTTGGATTGATTGCTTTTGAGCACGACGGAATGACACACGGTTTTCCAGTTGACGTGCAATGTTTTCACCTACAAGTTTTGCATCAAGATCAGCGCGTTTGATTTCAACGATGTTGATGTGAACTCGCTTGCCAGTGATCTTAGTAAGGTCTTTACGAAGTGCTTCGACTTCAGTACCACCTTTACCGATAACCATACCTGGCTTAGCAGTGTGAATTGTGATGTTAATGCGGTTAGCCGCACGTTCGATTTCTACTTTTGATACAGATGCTTCTTTCAGACGACCTTCGATGTAGTCACGTACTTTAAGGTCTTCATGAAGTAAGTCTGCGTAGTCTTTGCCTGCGAACCATTTTGATTCCCAGTCACGGATGATTCCGATACGGAGTCCTATTGGATGTACTTTTTGACCCACGTGTTATCCCTCCTTCTTTTCAGATACCACGATTGTAATGTGGCTTGTACGTTTATTAATAGCACTTGCACGACCTTGTGCACGAGGACGGAAACGTTTAAGTGTTGGTCCTTCGTTAACATATGCTTCAGAAATCACAAGGTTGTTGATGTCCATGTCGTAATTATGCTCAGCGTTCGCTACAGCAGATTTTAATACTTTCTCGATCACTGGTGATGCAGCGCGTGGTGTGTGGTTTAAGATAGCCACCGCTTCGCCAACCTGCTTACCGCGGATTAAATCTGCTACTAGGCGTACTTTACGAGGAGCAATACGAACTGTGTTTGCAACAGCTTTTGCTTGCATTAGGATAGCCTCCTCTCAATTAGCGTCTTGTTTTCTTATCGTCACTTGCGTGACCTTTATACGTACGGCTTGGTGCGAATTCACCTAGTTTATGACCAACCATGTCTTCTGTCACGTAAACCGGTACGTGTTTGCGTCCATCGTATACTGCAATTGTATGACCGATGAAGTTAGGGAAGATTGTAGAACGACGAGACCAAGTTTTAACAACCTGCTTCTTGTCTGTTTCATTAAGCTTCTCAACTTTTGACATTAGATGATCGTCCACAAAAGGTCCTTTTTTCAAGCTGCGACCCATATTGGAACCTCCCTTCGTGATTGCCCTACGGCCCGTTTGATGAACCGTAGCTCAATCCCGTTATTTTTTACGACGACGTACGATAAACTTATCGGACTTGTTTGTCTTCTTACGAGTCTTGTAACCAAGAGTTGGTTTACCCCATGGTGACATTGGTGATTTACGACCGATTGGCGCTTTACCTTCACCACCACCGTGTGGGTGATCATTCGGGTTCATTACAGAACCACGTACAGTTGGGCGCTTGCCTAACCAGCGTGAACGTCCTGCTTTACCAATGTTGATTAGTTCGTGCTGTTCGTTACCAACTTGTCCTACAGTCGCACGGCAAGTTGCAAGGATCATACGTGTTTCGCCTGAGTTAAGACGTACAAGAACGTATTTACCTTCTTTACCTAAAACCTGTGCAGATGTACCAGCTGAACGTACTAGCTGACCACCTTTACCAGGCTTAAGCTCGATGTTGTGAATAACAGTACCCACTGGGATGTTTACTAGTGGAAGTGCGTTACCTGTTTTGATGTCCGCTTCAGGACCTGACATGATTTCCATGCCTACTACTAGTCCTTTAGGAGCTAGGATATAACGCTTCTCACCATCAACGTAGTTGATTAGTGCAATGTTTGCTGAACGGTTTGGATCGTATTCGATCGTAGCAACGCGTCCTGGAATGCCATCTTTCGTACGAGCGAAATCGATGACACGGTATTGGCGCTTATGGCCTCCACCTTGATGACGAACTGTTAACTTACCCTGGTTGTTACGGCCACCTTTACGCTTAATAGGCGCAAGAAGTGATTTTTCCGGCTTGCTTGTTGTAATTTCAGCAAAGTCAGAAGCTGTCATGCCGCGACGACCATTAGAGGTAGGTTTGTACTTTTTAATCGCCATGTCTGTTCCCTCCTCTTCTATTTATCGGTTTATATTAAACCTCAAAAAATTCGATTTCTTTGCTATCTTCTGTCAGGGTTACAATTGCTTTGCGACGCTTGTTAGTATAACCAGTGTAACGTCCCATGCGCTTGAATTTACCTTTGTAGTTCATGATGTTTACTTTCTCAACATCCACACCAAAGATTTCCTGGATTGCGTCTTTCACTTGTGTTTTGTTCGCACGAGTGTCGACTTCGAACGTGTACTTCTTCTCACCCATAAGGTCTGAAGAACGCTCAGTAATTACGGGGCGCTTAATAATATCGCGAGCATCCATTATGCAAGCACCTCCTCTACTTTTTGAACTGCACCTTTCGTCATAACCACTTTATCGTGGCCAAGTACATCAAGTACGTTGACGCCAGTAGCAGAAATAACTGTTACGCCTGGAATGTTACGTCCAGATAGAGCAACGTTTTCGTCAAGACCTTCAGTCACTACTAGGACCTTCTTGTCTAGTGAAAGGCTGCTTAATACTGAAGCAAATTCCTTTGTTTTTGGCGATTCGAATGAAAGCGCCTCTAGAACTAAGATGTTTTCTTCAGCAACTTTACTTGAAAGAGCTGATTTGATCGCCAGACGACGAACTTTTTTAGGAAGCTTATAGCTATAGCTGCGAGGTGTTGGGCCGAATACGACTCCACCGCCACGCCATTGTGGTGAACGGATCGAACCTTGACGGGCACGTCCAGTTCCCTTCTGACGCCATGGCTTACGACCACCGCCGGCTACTTCAGAACGATTTTTTACTTTGTGAGTTCCCTGACGCTGTGCAGCACGCTGCATCAGTACAGTTTCGAACATCACTGCGTTGTTTGGCTCAATGCCGAAGATGGATTCGTTAAGCTCGATATCACCAGCTTGTGAACCATCCTGTTTAAATACGGATACTTTAGGCATTCCTGTTTCCTCCTTTCCGATTAACGTTTATTATTTCGCTTTAATCGCGCTTTTTACTGTGATAAGTGTCTTGTTAGGGCCAGGAACGTTCCCTTTAACAAGAAGTAGGTTACGCTCAGTATCAACCTTTACGATTGAAAGGTTCTGAACTGTAATCTTTTCTCCGCCCATGCGTCCAGGTAGTAATTTACCTTTGAATACGCGGTTTGGATCAACAGGACCCATTGAACCAGGACGACGGTGGTAACGAGAACCGTGAGTCATCGGTCCGCGGGATTGGTTGTGACGCTTGATTGCACCCTGAAAACCTTTACCCTTCGATACTCCTGTTACATCTACTACATCGCCTTCTGCGAAAATATCAACCTTGACTTCTTGACCAACCTCATACTCACCAAGCTCAATACCGCGGATTTCACGGACGAAGCGCTTAGGAGCCGTTTCAGCTTTAGCGGCATGTCCTTTAGATGGTTTGTTAGCAAGCTTTTCGCGCTTGTCTTCAAAACCGATCTGGATTGATTCGTATCCGTCAGTATCAACAGCTTTCTTTTGAAGAACTACGTTTGGAGTAGCTTCGATTACTGTTACTGGGATAAGATCGCCGTTCTCAGCAAAAACCTGAGTCATTCCAATCTTTCTACCTAAGATTCCTTTGGTCATTAGTCACACCTCCTATAATGTTTAGTAATTTATTTTTTGTTGATTAAAGTTTGATTTCGATGTCAACGCCAGACGGTAAATCAAGACGCATAAGCGCATCTACCGTTTGTGGTGTTGGGTTCACAATGTCTACTAGACGCTTATGTGTGCGCATTTCAAACTGCTCACGAGCATCCTTATATTTGTGGACCGCACGAAGAATTGTGTAAACAGACTTTTCAGTAGGAAGCGGGATTGGACCCGAAACACTAGCACCTGAACGTTTTGCAGTTTCTACAATCTTCTCAGCAGACTGATCCAGAATTCTGTGATCATATGCTTTCAAACGGATACGGATTTTTTGTTTTGCCATTATTTTCCCTCCTTTATCGCCTATTTAGGAATAGACATTCTCCGCAGAAATTTCCCACACACGAGCCATGGCAAAGCGGCCGGGTGTGTCGGCAACCTCCTGCATCATCGCAAGTCAAAGACCAACATTAGATATTATACAGAAAATATTTTATTTGTGCAACCCCTGTTGCAAAATTACTTTCCGAATACACTTTGTCTATTATAAGACCGATCCAGCTGTCTTTCAAGTGGTAAGGGAATATGCAGAAAATTCATTGGTTTTGATGTTTAATAATTAGCTGCGAGGCTGCTTCTGCCCAGGGGTGATTTGACTCCCCTCGCTGTTCTCTGGTGTTGAGTAATGCAGAGTATGTCTGATAGTGCAGATCCTCATTTGTTGGCATGTGCAGATCGAGCCGGTCCTGATATTCTTTTAAGATTTGGAAGGCAGCTAAAGCTTTTTGGTCTAAGTGAAAGATTCTAGAGATCATTTGACCGAATCGTCTTTCTTCTATTGTGAAGTACTCTTCTCTCTCCCATTGTTTTAGTTGAGAGATGTATTGCTCATGGAGATGAGATTTTTCAGTGAGACTGACGATTGTTTTTTGATTGATGGCCACATTGCTAAGTGACGCCTGGTAAGCATTTATAACAATCGGAAGAATCGGCTGGATTTTGCGATTCGGTTTTTTAGTCTGCCTGTCATAGACTGATAGCCAGAGATGGAATGGCTGCATGTCGGGTACTCCTTTTGATGTTGGATTGTTGTGTTTCTACTATAGTAGTGTAGCGGATTTGGTCGGTGTGGGGAAAATTTTACGTTGAGCCAATTTTTGTGAAGAGTGAATCAAATAATTAAAGAGGTGAGCCAATAAAGGTGAGTGGTGAATCAATTAACATATAAAAGTTCAATCATGCCGGGAGCTTATACAATTAATGATCGTTTTGATTCAAATAAGGATGTTGTTGATTCAATTATCTCCTGGCGTGAATCAATTATATTTCTATCAGCTGAGCCGTATGCTCATATCGATATATCAATTTCACCGCACCAAAAAAATCCTGCACCCATAAGGATGCAGGATCTACGCAGGCAGAAATTACTTCTGGATAGAAGCTACAACGCCAGCGCCTACTGTACGTCCACCTTCACGAATAGAGAACTTAGTTCCTTCTTCGATTGCGATAGGAGAGATTAGCTCAACAGTCATTTCGATGTTGTCGCCAGGCATAACCATTTCTACTCCATCAGGAAGGTTACATACGCCAGTTACGTCCGTAGTACGGAAGTAGAACTGTGGGCGGTAGTTAGTGAAGAATGGAGTGTGACGTCCACCTTCTTCTTTTGATAGAACATAAACTTCAGCTTTGAAGTTTGTGTGTGGAGTGATTGTTCCTGGCTTAGCAAGAACCTGTCCACGGTTGATGTCGTCGCGAGAAACCCCACGAAGAAGTGCGCCAATGTTGTCGCCAGCTTCTGCATAGTCAAGAAGCTTACGGAACATTTCAACACCAGTAACAGTAGTTTTCTTCGGCTCTTCAGAAAGACCGATGATTTCTACTTCGTCACCAACTTTAACTTGTCCTCGCTCAACACGTCCAGTAGCAACTGTACCACGACCAGTGATTGAGAATACATCCTCAACTGGCATCATGAATGGCTTTTCAGTGTCACGCTCAGGAGTTGGAATGTAGCTGTCTACAGCTTCCATAAGTTCGAAGATTTTCTCTTCCCACTCAGCTTCTCCTTCAAGAGCTTTAAGTGCAGAACCTTTGATTACTGGAATGTCGTCGCCAGGGAAATCGTACTCAGAAAGAAGGTCACGGATTTCCATTTCAACTAGTTCAAGTAGTTCTTCGTCGTCTACCATGTCACACTTGTTCATGAATACAACAAGGTAAGGTACACCTACCTGACGAGAAAGAAGGATGTGCTCACGAGTCTGTGGCATTGGGCCATCAGCAGCAGATACTACAAGAATACCGCCGTCCATTTGTGCAGCACCAGTGATCATGTTCTTAACATAGTCAGCGTGTCCTGGGCAGTCAACGTGTGCATAGTGACGTGAGTCAGTTTCGTACTCAACGTGTGCAGTTGAGATTGTGATTCCGCGCTCGCGCTCTTCTGGAGCACCATCGATTTGATCGTATGCCATTGCAGATCCACGACCATATTTCTTGTGAAGTACAGTTGTGATTGCAGCAGTTAGAGTTGTTTTACCATGGTCAACGTGTCCGATTGTACCAATATTAGCATGGGTTTTCGAACGGTCGAATTTTTCCTTAGCCATTACGGAATTCCTCCTTAAAATAATTAAAGTTAATTAGTTTTATTTTTAAATATGGTTTAACCTGAGACAGCTGTCCCAGGAGTCACCATAGCTTACATAAGTAGTTATACTTTATTGTAAGGGTGAAATCAATTATTCACCTTTATTTTTTTTGATGATTTCTTCACTCACAGACTTCGGTACTTCCTCGTAGTGATCGAAGAACATTGAGAATGTTCCACGTCCCTGCGTGTTAGAACGAAGTGAAGTTGCGTAACCGAACATTTCAGCAAGCGGTACAAATGCTTTAACGATTTGTGTGTTACCGCGAGCAGACATACCTTCTACGCGTCCACGGCGAGCTGTAATGTCTCCCATGATGTCTCCCATGTATTCTTCAGGGATCATAACTTCTACGCGCATTAGCGGCTCAAGAAGAACCGGGTTACACTTAGAAACTGCATTTTTAAGTGCCATAGATGCGGCAATCTTAAACGCCATCTCAGAGGAGTCAACGTCATGGTATGAACCATCGTATAGTCTCGCTTTGATGTCGATTAGAGGGTAACCAGCAAGTACACCGTTGTCAAGAGAGTCTTCTAGACCCTGCTGAACAGCCGGAATGTATTCACGTGGTACAGATCCCCCAACGATGCCGTTTTCAAATTCAAAGCCTGCTCCTTCTTCGTTAGGAGAGAATTCGATCTTAACGTGACCGAACTGTCCGCGACCACCAGACTGGCGGACGAACTTCCCTTCAACTTGTGCAGAGCCGCGGAATGTTTCACGATAAGATACCTGAGGAGCACCCACGTTAGCTTCTACTTTGAATTCACGCTTCATACGGTCAACAAGGATATCAAGGTGAAGCTCACCCATACCTGCGATGATCGTCTGGCCAGTTTCCTGGTCAGTGTGCGCGTGGAATGTTGGATCTTCTTCCTGAAGCTTCTGAAGCGCCTGAGACATCTTGTCCTGGTCAGCTTTAGACTTAGGTTCGATCGCAACAGAGATAACCGGCTCAGGGAATTCCATAGACTCAAGAATTACAAGACTCTTTTCGTCACATAGTGTGTCCCCTGTAGTTGTGTCTTTAAGACCAACTGCAGCAGCGATATCTCCAGCAAACACTTCCGAAATTTCTTCACGAGAGTTAGCGTGCATCTGCAGGATACGTCCTACGCGCTCACGCTTACCTTTCGTTGCATTCTGTACGTATGATCCAGACTGGAGCACACCAGAATAAACACGGAAGAATGTAAGCTTACCTACATAAGGGTCTGTCATAACTTTAAATGCAAGCGCAGAGAATGGCTCTTCGTCGCTAGCAGGACGAACAATTTCTTCTTCTGACTCAGGAATGTGTCCTGTGATCGGCTTAACATCAAGTGGTGACGGAAGGTAGTCAAGTACTGCATCAAGCAGGAGCTGAACGCCTTTGTTTTTGAAAGCAGAACCACAGATTACTGGATAGAATTCAACGTCACAAGTTCCTTTACGGATTGCAGCTTTAAGCTCGTCCACTGTGATTTCTTCACCTTCAAGATATTTCATCATCAGATCTTCATCAAGATCTGCTGCCGCTTCAATTAGCTTTCCGCGGTATTCTTCAGCCTGTTCCTTGTATTCTTCAGGAATTTCACGCTGCTCGGTACGAGTACCAAGATCATCTTCATAGAAGTATGCAACATTTTCAACAAGGTCGATGATTCCTTCGAATTCATCTTCCGCACCGATTGGCAGTTGAATTGGATGTGCATTAGCCTGAAGACGGTCGTGAAGTGTTCCTACAGAATAAAGGAAGTCTGCCCCGATCTTATCCATTTTATTAACGAATACGATACGAGGAACACCATATGTTGTGGCCTGACGCCATACAGTTTCTGTCTGCGGCTCAACACCCGACTGGGCATCAAGTACACCTACAGCACCATCAAGTACACGCAGTGAACGTTCAACTTCTACTGTGAAGTCTACGTGTCCTGGTGTATCAATGATGTTTACACGGTGGCCCTTCCATGAAGCAGTTGTTGCAGCAGATGTGATCGTGATCCCACGCTCCTGCTCCTGCTCCATCCAGTCCATCTGTGATGCACCTTCGTGCGTTTCACCGATCTTGTGGATACGGCCTGTGTAGTAAAGGATACGCTCCGTAGCAGTCGTCTTACCGGCATCGATGTGAGCCATGATACCGATATTACGAGTGTTTTTTAAGGAGAACTCTCTAGGCATTGGTCTTTCTCCTTCCTACTAAATGAGATTTGTTTGATAAAATGCTGAATCTTACCAGCGGTAGTGAGCAAACGCTTTGTTGGCTTCAGCCATTTTATGCATATCTTCACGCTTCTTAACTGAAGCGCCAGTGTTATTTGCTGCATCAAGAATTTCATTAGCAAGACGCTCTTCCATCGTCTTTTCTCCACGAAGACGCGCATAGTTTACTAACCAGCGAAGTCCAAGTGTAGTACGACGTTCTGGACGCACCTCAACCGGTACCTGATAGTTCGCTCCGCCGACACGACGAGCACGTACTTCAAGAACTGGCATGATGTTCTTAAGCGCCTGGTCAAATACTTCTAGAGCATCTTTCCCAGAACGTTCTTGAACGATATCGAAAGCAGAATATAGGATACGCTGAGCTGTACCTTTCTTTCCGTCAATCATGATTTTGTTTACAAGACGAGTTACCAGCTTCGAGTTATGAATCGGATCCGGTAAAACATCACGTTTTGCAACTGCACCTTTACGAGGCATGTGATTTCCTCCTTTCATAGGAAAATAACTTCTTTATATTATATCGATTACTTTTGTGGTTTTGGTCTCTTAGTACCGTATAGTGAACGTCCTTGACGGCGTCCATCTACACCAGCAGTATCAAGCGCACCACGTACGATGTGGTAACGTACCCCTGGTAAATCCTTTACACGTCCTCCACGGATAAGAACAACACTGTGCTCTTGAAGGTTGTGCCCGATACCAGGAATATATGCTGTAACCTCGATTTGGTTAGTAAGACGCACACGAGCGTATTTACGAAGTGCCGAGTTCGGCTTCTTCGGTGTCATTGTACCAACACGAGTACAAACACCACGCTTTTGTGGTGATGAAAGGTTAGTCGCTTTTTTCTTGAAGCTGTTGTAACCTTTGTTAAGTGCCGGTGAATCTGACTTAGAGCTCTTTGATTGACGTGGCTTACGCACTAATTGGTTAATAGTAGGCATGTTTATGTCCTCCCTTCTTCAATATTTTAAGCCCACACATCCAGGTGGTTCATTTTAGGGTAAAAACAAAGTCTTTGCAACTTCTGCTGCAAAAACATGTTTACATAGTAATGGCTACCGCAGCAGCACCAACCTCGATCCCGCACGCTTTGCCCAGCTTCTTCATTGAATCCACATGGGTTACGTTTACGTTCATCTCTTCAGCGGTGAGTAGCACCCGGTCAACAACATGAGAGTCGACATCGTCTGCAACGATGACTTCCCTGACTGACCCTGCTTTGAGTGCCTTTACAACTTGTTTGGATCCTACAACGATGTGTTTAGCCTGTGATACTTTTTCATAAGACATAATCATATCCTCCAAAGTAACAGGTTGTTAATTAGTAGCAACCTTGAATATATTATCATCTCATTGATAGGTTGTCAACAACGTTTGTAAATAATTGCGGGGTCTTTATAAATATTAGCGAGAATCAGCTGGTTTCCTGTAGCCGCTATTGATTTTCGTGGGGGACTCCGCTTTCCTGCCCCGGGCGGTGAGCCCCTGCATGCTTCGCATACACGGTCTCACCTGTCCCTTCCTGGGGCGGGAGTCTCCGTCCCCCACTACAATCAACCGCTAGTATTTTATAAAAAACAATTGCACATTTCCATAATATAATAGATGAAAAAAGGTGACGCCACATAGGGCGCCACCTTTTTGCTTTCACAGGCTGTGAATTATTCCACGGAAACTGGTTCTTCCTTTGGAATGTCTTCATTTTCGATCTCAGCCTGGCGATAGCGCTGCATACCCGTTCCGGCTGGAACAAGTTTACCGATAATAACATTTTCTTTCAGACCAAGGAGCTCGTCACGCTTTCCTTTGATTGCTGCGTCTGTCAGGACACGAGTTGTTTCCTGGAATGATGCAGCTGAAAGGAATGATTCTGTTTCAAGAGATGCTTTTGTGATCCCCAGGATAAGCGGGCGGCCTGTTGCCGGTTGCTTACCATCAAGCAGAACCTGGTGATTTGCTTCCATGAACTGATGTACATCAAGCAGTGAACCTGGCAGCAGTTCTGTTTCTCCGGCTTCAATGACACGTACTTTGCGAAGCATCTGGCGAACCATGACTTCAACGTGCTTATCACCGATTTCAACACCCTGCATACGGTATACTTTTTGTACTTCTTTCAGCAGATATTCCTGAACTGCAGAGACGTCACGGATTTTGATCAGTTCTTTCGGGTCGATTGAACCTTCTGTCAGAACCTGACCGCGTTCGATGACATCATCAACCGCTACTTTCAGACGTGCAGTGTAAGGAGCAGAATAAGTCTTTGTTTCTACTTCACCTTTCACTGTAATATCCTGCTGACGGTCTTTACCTTCTGTGATCTCAGTTACGACACCATCAATTTCAGAAATCGTAGCCTGACCTTTCGGGTTACGCGCTTCGAAAATTTCCTGGATACGCGGAAGACCTTGTGTGATATCATCTCCTGCTACACCACCTGTGTGGAATGTACGCATTGTAAGCTGTGTACCCGGCTCACCGATTGACTGGGCTGCGATGATACCGACTGCTTCGCCGACTTCAACTTTTTCACCAGTCGCAAGGTTCTTACCATAACACTTCTCACATACGCCATGACGCGTGTTACAAGTGAATGCAGAACGAATTGATACTTCTTCGATACCAGCGTCAATAATCTGACGGGCAATATCTTCTGTAATCAACTCGTTGCGTTTTACAAAGATTTCTCCAGTCTTAGGATGCTTGACTGTCTGGTTTGAATAACGGCCTTCTAGACGCTCTTCAAGCGCTTCGATGACTTCTGTTCCATCTTTCAGTGAGCTTACGCGTAGACCACGGTCAGTTCCGCAATCCTCTTCGCGGACGATCACATCCTGTGCTACGTCTACAAGTCGGCGAGTCAGGTAACCTGAATCGGCAGTCTTCAGTGCTGTATCGGCAAGACCTTTCCGTGCACCGTGTGTAGAGATGAAGTACTCAAGTACTGTCAGACCTTCACGGAAACTTGACTTGATCGGAAGCTCGATGATACGTCCAGCCGGGTTGGCCATCAGACCACGCATACCGGCAAGCTGTGTAAAGTTAGATGCGTTACCACGGGCACCTGAATCACTCATCATGTAGATTGGATTCAGACTGTCGAGTGTAAGCATCAGCTTGTCCTGGATAACATCCTTCGCTGCTGACCAGATTGAGATGACACGCTCATAGCGTTCCTCTTCTGTAATCAGACCACGACGGAATTGCTTCTGGACTTTATCTACTTTCAGCTGTGCATCGTCAAGGATTTCCTGCTTTTCAGGAAGTACCACGATATCAGCAATACCAATTGTGATACCAGCACGCGTTGAGTGCTTAAATCCAAGATTCTTCATGCTATCAAGCATTTTAGATGTATCCGTTAAGTGGAATCGCTTGAAGACTTCAGCAATGATGCTTCCAAGGAACCCTTTCTTAAACGGTGTTACAAGCTCAGCTGATTTGAAGTATTCTTTTACATTAGTCGTCGGGTCAACGAAGTACTTATCAGGTGTATTTACCTCAAGGTTCTCCATTGTCGGCTCATTAATATAAGCGAACTCTTCAGGAAGAATTTCATTAAAGATCACTTTTCCGACAGTTGTCAGAAGCAGCTTCTTACTTTGTTCTTCCGTAAACGATGGTTTGTTTACTGCGCCTGCATGGATCGCAATACGTGTGTGCAGGTGAACATACCCATTCTGGTATGCAAGAAGGACTTCATCCGCATCGTGGAATACTGAACCTTCACCCACACCATCTTTACGCTCTAGTGTCAGGTAGTAGTTACCAAGTACCATATCCTGAGACGGTGTAACAACTGGCTTTCCGTCCTTCGGATTAAGGATGTTCTGTGCAGCAAGCATAAGAAGACGCGCTTCAGCCTGAGCTTCAGATGATAGTGGTACGTGAACCGCCATCTGGTCACCGTCAAAGTCAGCGTTATAAGCTGTACATACGAGCGGGTGAAGACGGATCGCACGGCCTTCAACCAATGTTGGTTCGAATGCCTGGATACCAAGACGGTGAAGTGTAGGTGCTCGGTTAAGAAGAACCGGATGCTCCTTGATTACATCTTCAAGTACGTCCCAAACTTCATCATGGACACGTTCAATCTTACGTTTTGCACTCTTAATATTATGCGCAAGTCCGCGCTCAACAAGCTCTTTCATGACGAAAGGCTTGAATAGTTCAAGTGCCATTTCCTTCGGCAGTCCGCACTGATACATTTTCAAGCTAGGTCCAACTACGATAACTGAACGGCCTGAGTAGTCAACACGCTTACCAAGAAGGTTCTGACGGAAACGCCCCTGCTTCCCTTTCAGCATATGAGAAAGAGATTTCAATGGACGGTTACCTGGTCCTGTAACCGGACGACCGCGACGGCCATTATCGATCAGTGCATCTACAGCTTCCTGTAGCATACGCTTCTCGTTTTGTACGATGATGCTTGGTGCACCAAGGTCCAATAGACGCTTCAGACGGTTGTTACGATTGATCACACGGCGGTACAGGTCATTCAGGTCAGATGTGGCGAAACGTCCACCATCAAGCTGAACCATCGGACGAAGTTCCGGCGGGATTACAGGCAGTACATCAAGAATCATCCAGTCAGGAAGGTTGCCTGAGTTACGGAATGATTCTACTACTTCAAGACGCTTAATCGCACGTGTACGACGCTGCCCCTGAGCAGTTTTCAATTCTTCTTTCAGTGATTCCGCTTCTTTATCAAGATCTAAATCCTGAAGAAGCTTGCGGATTGCTTCAGCTCCCATTGCAGCCTGGAATTTGCCGCTGAACTTTTCACGGTACGCACGGTATTCCTTTTCTGATAGAAGCTGTTTCTTTTCAAGTGCAGTGTCTCCCGCTTCAGTTACTACATATGAAGCAAAGTAGATTACTTCTTCAAGCGCACGTGGTGACATGTCAAGAACAAGTCCCATGCGGCTTGGAATGCCTTTGAAGTACCAGATGTGAGATACAGGTGCTGCAAGCTCGATGTGACCCATACGTTCACGACGGACTTTTGCACGTGTTACTTCAACACCACAGCGGTCACAAACGACGCCCTTGTAACGGACGCGCTTGTATTTACCGCAGTGACATTCCCAGTCTTTCTGCGGGCCGAAGATTCGCTCGCAGAAAAGACCGTCTTTTTCAGGCTTAAGTGTACGATAGTTAATCGTTTCAGGCTTTTTCACTTCACCAAATGACCAAGAGCGGATCTTGTCAGGTGAGGCTAAACCAATTTTCATATATTCAAAGTTATTAACATCTATCAAGGAGCCTACCTCCCTTTTCGTTTAAAGGTTTCACCCTTTTGTTGATTCCCAGTGTCACAACTATTCTTTCGTGCCGACAGTTTGAGAAGCTGGTGCTTCTGTTTCCGGCGCAATGTTTAATGCATCAGCCTGATGGATGTCGTCATCGTCATCAAGGTCGCGCATTTCGATTTCTTCGTCATTGGCAGATAGCATTTTCACATCCATACCAAGACTCTGAAGTTCTTTGATTAATACTTTAAATGATTCAGGAACGCCCGGCTCCGGAACGCTGTCGCCTTTTACGATCGCTTCGTACGTTTTCACACGTCCGACAACGTCATCTGATTTGACAGTTAGAATTTCCTGAAGTGTATAAGCGGCACCGTATGCTTCAAGTGCCCAAACCTCCATCTCACCAAAACGCTGTCCGCCAAACTGTGCTTTACCGCCCAGTGGCTGCTGTGTAACAAGTGAGTATGGTCCAGTTGAACGTGCGTGAAGTTTGTCATCAACCATGTGCGCAAGCTTGATCATATACATGACGCCGACCGATACACGGTTGTCGAATGGGTCACCAGTTCTCCCATCATAAAGAACAGTTTTACCATCACGTGACATACCTGATTCTGCGATTGTTTCCCAAACGTCTTCCTCATTGGCACCGTCAAATACTGGTGTTGCGATATGGATACCCATTGCGCGGGCAGCCATTCCCATGTGCATCTCAAGAACCTGACCGATGTTCATACGAGATGGTACACCCAGTGGATTTAACATGATATCAATTGGCGTACCGTCTGGAAGGTATGGCATATCCTCTTCTGGAAGAATACGCGAGATAACACCTTTGTTACCGTGACGTCCGGCCATCTTATCCCCTACAGAAATCTTTCTCTTCTGCACGATATAAGCACGTACCAGCTGGTTTACACCAGGAGGCAGCTCATCTCCGTCTTCACGGTTAAAGATTTTAACGTCAAGGATGATTCCGCCTGCTCCGTGTGGTACACGAAGTGACGTATCACGTACTTCACGCGCTTTTTCACCGAAGATTGCGTGAAGCAGACGTTCTTCAGCAGTCAGCTCAGTTACACCTTTAGGCGTTACTTTACCAACAAGAATATCACCGTCTTTTACTTCAGCACCCACACGGATAATTCCACGGTCGTCAAGGTTGCGAAGTGCATCCTCACCTACGTTCGGAATATCACGCGTGATTTCTTCAGGTCCAAGCTTTGTATCACGTGACTCTGATTCATATTCTTCAATATGAATAGATGTGTATACGTCGTCTTTTACAAGGCGCTCACTCATGATGACAGCATCCTCGTAGTTAAAGCCATCCCATGTCATGAAGCCGACAAGTACGTTACGTCCAAGCGCAAGTTCTCCTGCTTCCATCGATGGTCCGTCTGCAAGAATCTCACCTTTTTCAACACGGTCACCTACAGCAACGATTGGACGCTGGTTGTAGCATGTACCCTGATTTGAACGGATGAATTTCTGCAGTCTGTATTTATCAAGATCGCCTTCTGTCTCGTTACCGTCGACATCTGTTAAGCGGCGTACCCAAATCTGATTAGCCTGTACGCGCTCGACGATTCCTTCGTGCTTATTAATCACAGCAGCCCCTGAATCCTTCGCAGAAACGTGTTCCATTCCTGTACCTACAAAAGGTGCTTCCGGATTCATCAGTGGAACTGCCTGACGCTGCATGTTCGCTCCCATTAACGCACGGTTCGAGTCATCGTTTTCAAGGAACGGGATACATGCTGTCGCAGCAGATACGACCTGCTTAGGTGATACGTCCATGTAGTCAATGCGGTCACGCTTGAAGACAGTGTTCTCACCGCGGAAACGGGATACAACTTCTTCATCAAGGAATGAGCCATCATCGCCAAGGCGCGCATTCGCCTGTGCCACAACATAATTATCCTCTTCATCAGCAGTCAGATAATCGATTTGTTCTGTTACTCTGCCTGTCTCAGGGTCAACGCGGCGGTAAGGTGTTTCGATGAATCCGAAACGATTTACCTTCGCAAAGCTTGACAATGAGTTGATCAGCCCGATGTTCGGACCCTCAGGCGTTTCGATCGGACACATACGGCCATAGTGGGAGTAGTGAACGTCACGCACTTCAAAGCCTGCGCGTTCACGTGTTAAACCACCAGGCCCAAGTGCAGACAGACGACGTTTGTGCGTCAGTTCTGCAAGCGGGTTTGTCTGATCCATGAACTGTGAAAGCTGAGAGCTTCCAAAGAATTCTTTAATAGAAGCAATAACAGGACGGATGTTAATCAGCTGCTGAGGCGTGATTGTATTTGTATCCTGAATTGACATTCTTTCACGAACCACACGCTCCATGCGTGACAGACCAATACGGAATTGGTTCTGCAGAAGCTCCCCTACTGAACGCAGACGACGGTTACCAAGGTGGTCAATATCATCTGTTAAGCCTACGCCGTGCAGCAGGTTGAAGAAGTAACTGATAGAAGAAACGATATCAGCAATCGTAATATTCTTCACACTGTCGTCAACATAAGCATTACTGATTACATTGATTTCCTGACCTTCTTCTGAGTTAGGTACCTGAATTTTAATTGTCTGAAGTGTTAAATCTTCTTCAACAACTCCGCCTACATGGTTGTAAGTAATGAAGCCTACTCCGTTTTCAAGGTTAGGAATCAGCTTATCAAGGTTACGACGGTCAAGCATTGTTCCTTTTTCAGCTAAGATCTCGCCAGTTTCAGGGTCAGCAAGTGTTTCAGCAAGGACCTGTCCGAAAAGACGATTCTTAATATGAAGCTTTTTATTCATTTTATAACGGCCTACATTAGCCAGATCATAACGCTTAGGGTCAAAGAAACGTGATTCCAGAAGACTCTTAGCATTTTCTACAGTCGGGGGTTCACCCGGGCGCAGACGCTCATAGATTTCCAGAAGCGCTTTTTCAACACTTTCGGTATTGTCTTTTTCCAGCGTATTGCGGATATACTCGTTATCACCAATCAGGTCAATAATCTCCTGATCAGAACCAAAACCAAGTGCACGCAGCAATACAGTTACAGGAAGTTTACGTGTACGGTCGATACGGACGTGAACAACGTCTTTTGCATCCGTTTCGTACTCAAGCCAAGCACCACGGTTTGGAATAACCGTTGCGCCAAAGCCACGCTTCCCGTTTTTATCCATTTTCCCATGGAAATATACGCTTGGAGAACGAACAAGCTGAGAAACGATAACACGCTCTGCTCCATTAATAATGAAGGTGCCTGTCTCTGTCATCAGCGGGAAGTCTCCCATAAATACATCCTGGTCTTTTACTTCGCCAGTATCTTTATTTAATAGACGTACCTTTACACGAAGCGGCGCAGAATAAGTCACGTCGCGCTCCTTTGATTCGTCAACAGAATACTTTGGCTCACCAAGGCTGTAATCGATAAACTCAAGTGACAAGTTTCCTGTGAAATCTTCGATCGGCGAAATATCGCGGAACATTTCACGTAATCCTTCTTCTAAAAACCAATCGTAAGAAGCTGTCTGAATCTCTATCAGATTCGGTAAATCCAGCACCTCACTAATACGCGCATAGCTTCTGCGCTGGCGGTGTCGTCCATACTGAACTAGTTGACCTGTCAACTGATTCACCCCTCAAATCAAGCATTTTAGCGTCCGTTATCCCTATAAATAGAAAAAACGAACATAACACAAATAGAAAACGGGAAATCTCCACATTTTCTATTCTTTAAAACTTTATTTAAACCATTTTACCCAAAAGACAGTCCATTTATACAAAATGGACATACTTACTGATATTAATATTTTTACATCTTATAATAGTAACACAACCACTATAGGCGGTCAATCTTTTTTCGCTTTGAAGATAAAGTATCCTTTTTGCTTATCTGCAACTTCGACAGTTGAAAATAACGCTTCAAGCTTCGCTCTGGCAGATGGAGCTCCCTGCTTTTTCTGAATGACTACCCACATCGTCCCGCCAGGTAGAACCTTCTCTGCACTCTGTTCAAAAATCCGGTGAACAGTCTGCTTCCCTGCACGGATCGGCGGGTTTGTCAGAATTGCTGCAAAGGATTGCTCTTCAACCTGATCAAGGCAATCACTTTCATAAATTGAGATATTGCGAATATGATTCTGCTCCGCATTTTCTTTTGCTAATTCAAGCGCCCGTTCATTGACATCCACCATATGAATCTTTCTGTCAGACATTTCTCTGGCAAGCGTCAAACCGATCGGACCGTAGCCACAGCCGACGTCAAGCACCGGACCGGCGACATCTGGCTCTTTGAACGCTTCAATTAGCACCCTTGAACCGAAATCTACTTCATTTTTTGAGAATACACCCTGATCAGTTTTAAACTTTAACTTATGACCGCGCAGCGTAAAGTCCCACCAGCTCGGTTTACTTTCCACTCCGGGTTTCTTTGAGTAATAATGATCCGACACGACGACCACCCCACCCTTCTTTTCGATAAAAAAAGCCCGCTATATTTCAAGCGGACTTTCTCTTAGGACAAAATTACTTAACTTCTACGCCAGCGCCAACTTCTTCAAGTTTAGCTTTAAGCTCTTCAGCCTCTTCTTTAGAAGCGCCTTCTTTAACAGCTTTAGGCGTGTTGTCTACCATTTCTTTAGCTTCTTTCAGGCCAAGACCAGTGATTTCACGAACCACTTTGATAACCTTGATCTTCTGAGCTCCAGCTTCAGTAAGAACAACATCGAATTCAGTTTGCTCAGCAGCAGCTTCTCCAGCTCCGCCACCAGCTACAGCTACAGGAGCAGCAGCAGATACGCCGAATTCTTCTTCGATTGCTTTTACTAGGTCGTTCAGTTCAAGAACTGTCATTTCTTTGATTGCTTCGATCATTTGTTCTTTAGTCATGATATAGTTCCTCCTTGTGGAATGTTTAGTTTTTGGTTTGGATATCGCTATCCGGCTAACAGGGAATTATGCGCCCTGTTCTTCTTTTTGATCTGCAACTGCTTGAGTTGCAACTGCGAATCCGCGCATTGGCGCAGTAAGAACGCTAAGAAGCATAGAAAGTAGGCCTTCGCGTGATGGAAGTTCTGCAAGAGCTTTCACTTGTTCAAGTGAAGCAACAGTTCCTTCGATCACACCTGCTTTAAGTTCAAGTGCTTCATGGTCTTTCGCAAAGTTGTTAAGAATCTTCGCTGGTGCAACAACATCTTCAGCAGAAAATGCGATTGCATTAGGACCCGTAAGGCTTTCTTCAAGACCTTCAAGACCAGCAGCTTCTGCAGCACGGCGAGTCATTGAGTTTTTGTACACCTTGAACTCAACACCTGCTTCACGAAGCTGTTTACGAAGCTCAGTTACTTCTGCAACAGATAGTCCGCGGTAATCAACAATCACTGATGATGCGCTTGATTGAAATTTTTCCTGGATTTCTGTTACAAGTTGTTTCTTTTGCTCGATAACACTGCTCATCCTAACACCTCCTGTAATATTTGCTGTAGGCGTCACTTATACCGTTCCGATCATAAAAAAGCCTCTATGCCGGAAAGTAGACATAGAGGCGTATCATTTCAAGTAAAAGAAAGTTCTTTTAATCGTCATGACCTCGGCAGGGAATTAAGTCACTCAGGACACCTGCTGTCTACGGTACAAATGAATATATAATTTCACAACAGAGAACATCATAGCAGATGTTCTCCTGTTATGTCAATAACGTTTGTTAATTATTTTACTGTTACAGAAGATGGGTCAACTTTGATTCCAGGGCCCATAGTAGTTGTTACAGCTACTGACTTCATGTAAGTTCCCTTAGATGAAGCTGGCTTTGCCTTCTGGACAACATCAAAGATTGCGTTGAAGTTTTCAACAAGCTTTTCCTGATCAAATGAAACTTTACCGATTGGCACGTGAATGATACCAGACTTTTCAGCGCGGTATTCAACTTTACCAGCCTTGATTTCATTTACAGCTTTTTCAACGTCAAATGTAACTGTGCCTGTTTTAGGGTTTGGCATAAGGCCTTTTGGTCCAAGAACACGTCCTAGTTTACCAACTTCACCCATCATGTCAGGTGTTGCAACGATTACGTCAAAATCAAACCAGCCGCCCTGAATTTTTTGTACAAGGTCGCTTTCTCCAACGTAGTCTGCACCAGCCGCTTCAGCTTCTTTTGCTTTTTCGCCTTTAGCGAAAACAAGAACGCTTTGCGTTTTACCAGTTCCGTTTGGAAGCACTACTGCGCCACGGATCTGCTGGTCGTTTTTACGAGTGTCGATACCAAGGCGGAATGCTGCTTCCACAGTTGCATCGAATTTTACAGTGCTTGTCTTTTGCGCAAGCTCAATTGCTTCAGTTACTGAATAGTTTACTGAACGGTCAACAAGCTTTGCAGCTTCTTGATACTTTTTACCTTTTTTAGCCATTTTAAGTTCCTCCTAATGTGGTTTTAGCGGAATAACCTCCCACGAATAAAGGTTGCGAGTGAAAGTTCTTCAGCTTCGCAACCTGTCCAAGACAAAACATCAATTAGTCTTCAATCGTAATCCCCATGCTTCGAGCCGTACCTTCAACCATACGCATTGCTGATTCAACATCAGCTGCGTTAAGGTCAGGCATTTTTGTTTCCGCGATTTCACGTACCTTGTCACGCTTGACAGCCGCTACTTTGTTGCGGTTTGGTTCACCAGAACCTGACTCGATTCCTGCTGCTTTCTTCAGAAGAACTGCAGCTGGCGGAGTTTTAGTAACGAATGTAAATGAACGGTCTTCAAAAACCGTGATTTCAACAGGGATGATAAGACCAGCCTGATCAGCTGTACGAGCGTTAAACTCTTTACAGAATCCCATAATGTTAACACCAGCCTGACCTAGTGCAGGACCTACCGGCGGAGCTGGATTAGCTTTCCCAGCAGGGATTTGAAGCTTTACCATTTTAATAACTTTTTTAGCCACGAGACACACCTCCTTAAGTCCGTGATGTGGTAATAGGGCTTTTGTTTTTGCCCTCCCACTCAAAACTGATTCTTTTATATAAAGAATATAAAATGTTAGTTCAGTCTCTCTATTGAGACATACTGACTTAAAAGATGTTACCATCTTTCAAATCATAATTCAAGACGTTCTTTTTATATTTTAAGGAAATTGGTGAAATAAGCGGTTTTTCTTTGGGCCGGGCTTTGTTAAGGCGGGCTGATGATCTCCGCTTCAGGCGGACGCTTTCCGCGGCCGGGCGGTGAGCCCCTCCGGCTTCGCCGTATGGTCTCACCTGTCCCTTTCCGCCGCAGGAGTCGCCGCCTTACGCTCCGATCATCAGCTGTGCAGATACACAGATGGGTTTTATCAACCTCTTTTAACAAAGTCTGTTTTCACCAATCAATTCAAAACCGCTATAACACTTATTAATCCAGTTTTGTAATCTGTGTGAATTCGAGTTCGACTGGTGTTTCACGGCCGAACATGTTGACGAGTACTTTGACTTTTCCTTTGTCAGCGTCAATATCTTCGATGACACCTGCAAAGTTAGCGAATGGTCCTTCGTTGACTGTGACGTTTTCGCCAAGTTCGAAGTCTACATCAATTGTGCGTTCCTGCATGCCCATTTGCTTGAGCAGCTGTGTTACTTCTTCAGGAAGAAGTGGTGTCGGCTTTGCGCCGCCGCCTGATGATCCTACGAATCCTGTTACGCCTGGCGTGTTACGCACGACGTACCATGAATCATCTGTCATCACGATTTCCACAAGTACATAACCAGGGAATGTTTTACGCTTCACTGTTTTTGCTTTACCGTCTTTAATTTCAGTTTCTTCCTCTTCAGGTACGACAACGCGGAAGATCTTATCCTGCATTCCCATTGTCTCTACTCGTTTCTCAAGGTTCATTTTCACTTTATTCTCATAACCTGAATACGTGTGAACCACATACCAATTCTTTTCCACGAAGAAATTCCTCCTTTTTTAGGCAGCTGCCTTTTTCATATACTTTGCTGAAGTTATCTGTTGATTTCCGTTTCAGGGGACGCTTTCCGAGGCCGGGCGGTGAGCCCGCAGGAGTCGCCCCCTTCCACTTCAATCACCAGCTGTGCAAAAACAACAATTGACTTTAACAAAGCGTTCATAACACTTATCTATCTGTCCGTCATAGGTTCCAAAATTCATTTTAAACAATGAAAAAACCCGTTAAACGGGCTTTGACATGTCTCCTGCTATTGTACACGAAATGCTCTTCAGGTGCGAAAAGAAAGCGGATTATAGAATCCAGTTAATGATCGCATCAATACCCATGTCGATGACGAAAAAGAATACTGCAACAAAGATAACTGTTGTCAGAACTGTAACAGTGTACTTTGTAAGTTCCTTACGTCTCGGCCAGCTGACCTTTCGCATTTCGGAAGCAACATTTCGAAAGAAGTTGCTGATTTTACTCATGATGACGTACCCTCCAACCAGTGTTATTTCAAACAGCCTGCGCCGGGGGCAGGCCATCATACCGTCTGCTTATGGACAGTATGAGCATTACAGTAGCGGCAAAATTTTTTAACTTCTAATCTATCGGTCTGCCTGCTGCCATTAGAAGGGACCGTATAGTTACGGGATCCGCATTCTGTGCAGGCAAGGATTGTCTTTTTAGTCATAATGTTCATTCCTTTTCAGGATGTGCATCCTTTAAAAAATAACACTCTATGGAAGCCATGTCAATATAACATTCCGGCTAGAAAGTCAATTCCCGGGCCTCCAGATAGCGCTCTAATTTTCTTTTCACGCGCTGGAGTGCATTATCAATTGATTTCACATGACGGTCCAGCTCCTCTGAGATCTCCTGGTAGGACTGCCCATCCAGGTACAGAGAAAGCACCTGTCTTTCAAGGTCGCTCAGGAGCTCAGCTACTTTACCTTCTATTTTGCTGAATTCTTCCCGGTGAATCACAAGGGCTTCAGGATCAGTCTGTTTTGCAGGTGAGATGATATCCATCAGCGTCCGGTCTGATTCCTCATCATAAATCGGTTTGTCGAGTGACACGTAGGAATTGAGCGGAATATGCTTTTGACGGGTTGCTGTCTTGATTGCTGTAATGATCTGACGGGTAATACACAGTTCTGCAAACGCTTTAAAGGAAGTGAGCTTTTCGCCTTTATAATCGCGGATTGCTTTATAAAGTCCGATCATCCCTTCCTGTATAATATCCTCTTTGTCAGCGCCAATCAGAAAATAAGAACGGGCTTTCACCCGGACAAAACGGCGATACTTATTGATCAGAAAATCTAGTGCGTCACTATTTCCACTGTGAATCTGTTCGATAATTTTATCGTCTTCCATTCCACTGAATACGTTTCCTGCTGTCTGAGTGTGTGCGTTCAAAAGGATCCCCCCGCCTCTGTGAAACAAATAGATAGAAATATTATACTTTACAGAATTTTTAAGCGTCAACCGCTCATTTACCGCCGCGCCTCCATTTTTCGAATATTTCGGCGACTTCATCACTGATCGGAATCTTTGATACAGGGCGTGCTGATTGGTTTTTCTCGATCTTTTTGGAAATTTTCTTTTCGATCTGTTTCACTTCAATTAAAAGTTCGCGGGCAGACTTTCTGAGTGCACCCTGGCCAAAAATAGCCCATTGCTCAGTAAAGTCGCTTGTCGCTACGATCACCTGCGTCTGAATATCATTTAATTCAATCGCAAGCTTCTCGATCCGCTCATCAGCTGTTTCATTTTTCCGAGTGAAAATGATTTCCACGCGGTAATTGTACATTTTCTTAGACATGCCTTCGACAAACTGCGCGTCAAAGACGATAATGACTGGATAACCTGTATAGCCCTGATACTCTGCCATCATTTCAATCAGCCTGTCCCGTGCAGAGCCAAGGTCATGGCTTTTTAACTCAGTCAGTTCAGGCCAGGCGCCTATAATGTTATAGCCATCGACGAGCAGTACATTTTTCATCGCAGATCATCCTTCCAGGGGATGACGGCAACGGTAGATTTCATACATTAAGATACTTGCAGCAACCGATGCGTTCAGTGATGTGACATGTCCACTCATCGGAAGGTGGATAAGAAAATCACACTTATCACGGAGGATTCTGCTCATTCCTTTACCTTCACTACCGATAATCAGGCCTACAGGCATTGTGCCGTCAAAGCGGCGGTAATCGTCACTGCCTTTTGCATCTGTTCCGGCAATCCAGAGCCCTTTATCCTTCAACTCATCAAGCGTGCGCGAAAGGTTCGTCACACGTACAACCGGCACATGCTCAATCGCACCTGTAGAAGCCTTCGCGACAGTTGCTGTCAGCCCTACTGCACGGCGCTTTGGAATAATGATGCCGTGAACGCCGACTGCATCGGCTGTTCTCATAATTGAACCAAGATTATGCGGGTCCTCAAGCTCGTCCAGGATCATGATAAAAGGATCCTCACCCTTTTTCTCAGCAAGCGCGAATACATCATCCAATTCTGCGTATTCATATGCCGCAATTGATGCGACAACTCCCTGGTGCTGACCATCCATCAGCTGATCGATTTTCTTTTTCGGTACGAACTGAACGAGTACATTCGCTTCTTTTGCGAGCTGGATGACCTGCTGCATCTGTCCTTTTTGCGAACCTTCACCAATCCAGATTTTATTGATTTCTCTTCCGGCTCTCAGTGCTTCAAGCACCGGGTTCTTCCCGCCAATAAACTCTTCACTCATCGCCCCGCTCCTTTCTGCTCCTCCGCGATCATCGAGATCGCTTTAACGATAATCTCTTCCATCCGTTCTTTACGGTCTGTTAAATATAAATAGCCAATCACGGCTTCAAATGCTGTACTGTAACGGTAGGTTGCCACATCTGTGTTTTTCGGGATACTGCCGGACTTTGCATTGCGTCCGCGGCGGATAATCGCCATCTCCTCTTCGGAAAACAGCTCCATCTCGAACATTCTGTGGATCACCTGCGCCTGCGCTTTTGCTGATACATAGCGGATTGCTTCCCGCTGAAGCGCGTTCGGACGAATCGTACCGATCATGAGAAGATGGTGTCTCACGTACTGCTCGTAGACCCCATCTCCCATGTAGGCAAGCGCCAATGCATTCAGCTGTTTTGGATCCAGTGAAGAAGATGAGTAATCCATTGTTACCCTCTTCTCCAGCGGATACCCTGTTTTGTATCCTCTAAAATAATATTCATGTCTTTTAACTGATCACGAATGGCATCTGCTGTTGCAAAGTCACGATCTTTACGTGCCGCTTCACGCTTTCTGATCAATTCGTCAATCTCTTCATCAAGCATTTCCTGCTCCTTTAATTCAAGACCAAGTACGCCTGTCAGCTCTTTCAGTGTATCTGTAAATGCATCGATCACTTCAACTGATGTATTCTTTTCTCTTAAATACAGGTTCGCTTCACTTGAAAGGTCGAATAAAACCGAAATCGCATTCGCTGTGTTAAAGTCGTCATCCATTTCTTTAATAAATGCGTCCTTTTTAGCGGCAGCCTTTTCAATCCATTCTGCATCATTGTCAGTTAAACCTGAGCTTGAATTTCTGCGGTGCTTCAGGTTTTCGTAAGCAGTGCGGATTCTGTCCAGTCCCGCTCCCGCCGCTTCAAGCAGCTCGCGGTTGTAGTTAATCGGGTGACGGTAATGAACCGACAGCATGAAGAATCTCAGCACCTGCGGATCTGCTTCTTTTAAAATGTCATGCACAAGCACAAAGTTACCGAGCGACTTCGACATTTTTTCATTATCAATATTAATATACCCGTTATGCAGCCAGTAGTTCGCAAAAGGTTTGCCAGTTAATGCTTCTGACTGGGCAATTTCATTTTCATGGTGAGGGAAAGCAAGGTCCTGACCGCCTGCATGGATATCGATTGTATCCCCGAGATATTTTCTCGCCATCGCTGAGCACTCAATATGCCAGCCTGGGCGTCCTTCTCCCCATGGGCTTTCCCATGAGATTTCTCCTTCTTTCGCCGCTTTCCATAAAACGAAGTCCAGCTCGTCTTCTTTACGCTCATCAGACTCGATTCTAGCGCCAATACGCAGTTCATCAATCGACTGATGGGACAGCTTACCATACCCATTGAACTTTCTTGTGCGGTAGTAGACGTCGCCGCCTGACTCATAAGCAAAATCCTTTTCAATGAGTGACTCAATAAACTCAATGATCAGATCAATATTTTCAGTAACACGCGGATGAGCAGTACCGCGTGCGCACCCAAGTGCACCAACATCCTCGAAGTACGCATCAATGAATCGTTCTGCCACTGCAGGTACTTCTTCACCAAGCTCATTCGCTGCGCGGATTAACTTGTCATCCACGTCTGTAAAGTTAGAGACGTAATTCACGTCGTAGCCTCTGTATTCCAAATGACGTCTCACCGTATCGAATACGATTGGCGGACGGGCGTTACCGATATGAATATAGTTATAAACCGTCGGACCGCATACATACATTGATACTTTTCCTTCTTCAAGCGGTTTAAACGGTTCTTTTTGTCTGGTTACTGTGTTATACATCTGAATGCTCATGGCTGTGAGCTCCTTTCACGTTCTTTCTTCAGCTGATCTTTGACAAAAGCCAGCTCTGTTTCAAGTGTTCTGATCCTTTCCCAGATTGGATCTGGCATATCCTGGTGATCAAGATCTCTGCGGACCTTTTTGCCATCTCTGATGACGACCTTGCCAGGGATACCGACAACAGTCGAATTGGCAGGTACGTCCTTTAATACGACAGAGCCTGCACCGACTTTTGAGTTTTCTCCGACGATAATCGAACCAAGCACCTTCGCACCTGTTGCAATCAGTACGTTATCTTCAAGTGTCGGATGGCGCTTACCCTTTTCCTTACCGGTACCACCTAATGTGACGCCCTGAAAAACCGTCACGTTATTCCCGATTTCACACGTTTCGCCAATGACTACTCCCATTCCGTGATCAATGAAGAATCGGCGGCCGATCTTGGCTGCGGGGTGAATTTCAATACCTGTCAGCACTTTCGCTAATTGCGATATGGCTCGCGCAATAAAGAACATTTTTCGCTTATAAAACCAATGCGCAATCCGGTAAGCCCAAATTGCATGGAGCCCGGAATAAGTTAAGACGATTTCAAAAGCGGAGCGGGCTGCAGGGTCCTGGTCAAATACCGTATCTATATCTTCACGAATTCTCTTGAACATATCATTCACTCCTTTCATTTTAGCCGATTCTCGTATAAATCCAACTAATACGATAAGAATTAGCTGTTTTAAAATAGAAAAAGCGTCTCTGTCAAATGACAGAGACGCTTTTTTGCGCGGTTCCACTCTGTTTGAGACATTGCTGTCCCCAACTTAACCAGGATAACGGCCTGAACCGCTGTTGCCTACATCAATTTTCAGCAAAAGGCTCAAGGGTGCATTTCAGAAAACATTCAGCCCAAACCGCTTTCAGCCTATGGCGGTTCTCTCTTCCTGAGCTTCTGTTTTTCCTACTTCTCCCTCTCAAAGCTTTCATATATCAAATGTCAGATGAGCTGTTGAAAATTTTTCTATAGACATACTATATACCATTCTTTTTAAAATGTTAATCAGTCAGCTTACTCAAACGTGCAAGTACTTTTTCTTTACCTAACACTTCAATCGCGCTCGGCAGGTCCGGTCCGTGCGTCTGGCCAGTTGCTGCTACACGGATTGGCATAAATAACTTTTTGCCTTTATGTCCCGTTTCCTTTTGTACAGCCTTAATTGCTTTTTTAATTTCTGCTGCTTCAAAGTTTTCAAGTGCTTCAAGCTGACGGCTGAGCTCTGCCATTACTTCAGGCACCTGCTCTTCAGCAAGCACTGCACTCGCTTCCTCGTCATAAGCAATCTCATCTTTAAAGAACAGCTCTGACAGTGCCACAATCTCAGCACCATAGCTCATCTGCTCCTGATAAAGTCCGACAAGCTTACGCACCCACTCTTCCTGTTCAGGTGTGCGGTCTTTCGGGATCTTACCCGCTTCTTCAAGGTGAGGTGTCGAAAGCGCAACGACTTCATCAAGGTCAAGATTCTTCATATATTGATTATTCATCCACTCAAGCTTTTTCGTGTCAAATACTGCCGGTGATTTCGACAGGCGGTCAGCGTCAAAACGTTCGATCAGCTCTTCTTTAGAAAATAGCTCATCCTCACCTTTTGGAGACCAGCCAAGCAGTGCAATAAAGTTAAATAACGCATCCGGCTGATAGCCAAGATCTTTATACTGCTCGATAAACTGAATGATTGAACCGTCTCGCTTACTCAGCTTTTTACGGTCCTCATTGACAATCAATGTCGTATGACCAAACTTCGGAATCTCCCAGCCAAACGCTTCATAGATCATCAGCTGTTTCGGTGTATTTGAAATGTGGTCATCCCCGCGAAGTACGTGGGAGATTTTCATGTAGTGATCATCCACTGCCACTGCGAAGTTATACGTCGGAATTCCGTCTTTTTTCACAATAACGAAGTCACCGATGCCATCACTTTCAAATGACACGTCATCTTTTACGATATCATTGAACGTATACGTTTTGCCTTGTGGTACCGCGAAACGGATACTTGGCTTGCGTCCTTCTGCTTCAAGCGCTGCACGCTCGTCATCTGTCAGGTTACGGCACTTTCCGCTGTAACGCGGCATCTCGCTGCGTGCGATCTGTCCTTCACGCTCTGCTTCAAGCTCTTCTTCTGTGCAGTAGCACTTATATGCAAGTCCGCGCTCAAGCAGGTCATCATAATGCTTTTTGTAGAGGTCATTACGCTCTGACTGGCGGTATGGACCGTAGTCTCCTCCGACATCAATGCTTTCATCCCAGTCAATACCAAGCCACTTCAGATACTCAAGCTGAGATTCTTCTCCGCCTTCGATGTTACGCTTCGTATCTGTATCTTCCACACGGATGATGAATGTTCCGTTATGGCTTCTTGCGAATAGGTAGTTGAATAGTGCTGCTCTTGCGTTCCCGATATGCAGGTGTCCTGTCGGGCTTGGTGCGTAACGTACGCGAATGTCTGTAGACATAGAAATCCTCCTAGAAATGATTACTTAATAGATTGGCGTTAGATCTACGTTTCAGGCGGACGCTTTCCGTGGCCGGGCGGTGATCCAGCAGGCTGCGCCATGCTCTGTCTCACCTGTCCCTTCCTGCCACAGGAGTCGCCGCCTTCCACTGCGATCACCGCTGTGCATGTACAAAGTGTATGCTTTATAAAGTCATGTTCTATACCATTTTCGTATGCATAACGACTCTAGCAAGTTCTACTGATCAGGTCCTCTGTAAAAGGATCACTGCCTGAGCGGCGATGCCTTCTTCGCGGCCTTCGAAGCCGAGTTTTTCGGTTGTGGTTGCTTTTACGTTGACCTGGGTTTCTGATGCTTCAAGCAGTTCTGCAATGACTGCGCGCATGTCTCCGATATGAGGTGCCATTTTTGGCTGTTGCGCGATAATCGTGCAGTCGATATTGCCTAATCGATAGCCGTTTTCTCTGACAATCCCCCAGACGTGCTGGAGCAGTTTTTTAGAGTCGGCATCTTTAAATTCCGGATCTGTATCCGGGAAGTGTCGTCCGATATCACCTTCACCGATTGCACCAAGTGCTGCATCTGCGACAACGTGAAGCAGTACATCTGCGTCCGAATGTCCGAGCAGTCCTTTTTCATAAGGAATGGTTACTCCGCCGATAATCAGCGGACGGTTCTCTGCAAGCTGATGGACATCGTATCCCTGTCCAATGCGAAACATGGCAGTTTCCCCTCTCTATTGATCGCTTTTAGCTAAAATGGCTTCAGCAAAAACGAGATCTTCTTTTGTTGTCAGCTTTATATTATCATAATCTGATTCAATGACCGCTACTTTTCCACCGGTTTTTTCAACCAGTGACGCTTCATCCGTTCCAAGAAAACCGGTACGGACTGCTTCCTGGTGTGCACTCATCAGGATATCAAGCTGAAAAGCCTGCGGGGTCTGCACTGACCACAGGCTTGATCGCTCGACTGTCTCTGTTACCAGACCATTTTGTACTTTTTTAATCGTATCTTTTACAGGAACGGCTGCGATCGCACCGCCATCTGATGCAGCTGCTTCAGCCAGACGGTGAATCACGTCCTGCTTGATAAAGGGCCGCGCACCGTCATGAACCATGACAATGTCAGCCGCTGCTGCTTTTAACCCTTCATATACACTGTGCTGACGCTCTTCCCCGCCACGCACCATATGTGTGACTTTTTCAATCCGATATTGCTTTAGGAGCTTCCCGAGTGTTCCATGATCATCAGGATGAATCACAAGAATCACCCCGCTGCACAAAGGATCCTTTTCAAAAATGCGCAGCGTATGAATTATCACCGGAACTCCGTTTAGTTCAAGGAGGAGCTTATTGCGATCCGCTCCCATCCGTTTCCCCCGGCCCGCTGCCGGAATGACTACTTCATAATTCATGTAAGACTCCTTTTACAATGCTTTCTCATAAGACTTCGGCTTCGCAAAAATCATGCGGCCTGCAGATGTCTGAAGCACACTTGTGACAATCACATCGATCTGCTTGCCGATAAAGTTCTTGCCATCTTCAACGACAATCATTGTGCCGTCATCAAGATAGGCAATTCCCTGATTCTGCTCTTTTCCATCTTTAATCATCTGCACGTTCAGCACTTCACCCGGCAGTACAACCGGCTTCACCGCATTAGCTAAATCGTTAATATTTAATACCTGCACATCCTGCAGCTCACATACTTTGTTTAAGTTAAAATCATTCGTAACGACAATCCCATTCAGTACTTTTGCAAGCTTCACCAGTTTGCTGTCGACTTCCTGAATCTCCTCGAAGTCACCTTCATAAATCGTGACCTGAATCGGAATATCACGCTGGATTCTTTTTAAAATATCAAGCCCTCTGCGTCCTCTGTTACGTTTCAGTGCATCAGATGAATCAGCAATATGCTGCAGTTCACCAAGGACAAATTGAGGAATGACAATCTCCCCGTCCAAAAAGCCTGTCTGACAAATATCAGCAATCCGCCCGTCAATAATCACGCTTGTATCCAGGATCTTATGACGCTTTGAAGCCGGTAGATCACTGACTTCCTGTGCAGCTGACTCTTCAAATTTTTTGGAGGAATTACCTCTTGAAAATAAATGAACGAGTTCATCCCTTTTCGTAAAACCAACCTGGAAGCCAAGGTAACCAAGGATTAACGTTAAGAGAATCGGGACAACTGTATTAATAATCGGAATCTCAATGTCATTAACCGCCACCCCCAGAAGGAAAGCGGTAATCAGACCGATAATTAGACCGAGTGCACCAAATAAAATATCAGTGACCGGCGCCTTAATAAGTGAATCCTCAGCCCATTTGATAAAATTGACGACATACTTAATGGCCCAGAATGTGACAGCATAAAAAATGATGGCTCCTAAAATCGCGGTTACATAAGGGTTGTTTAAAAGTGCATAATCAAGATTAAAAGGTATAAGTACTAATTCAGGTAATAAAAATACGCCTAATGTTCCGCCAACGATCAGGAAACAGATTTGAATAATTCGTTTTAGCATCCCTTCACCTCCTCAGATGAAAATTTTCTATCAAGCTTGTGAAAAGAGTAGCATGAGAATAATAAACAAGTCAATTTAAACAAAACGAAATATCATATCACACAACGCAAATGCTTACAAACCATTTTTTGTTAGTGGTCTGCTAAAGACTGCTCTCTGACCGATTTCAGTCCTTCTTTTATTTTCCTGGCACGAATGCCGCCAATTCCGTCCACATCATCAAGTTCTTCTATTGTTGCCTGCTTCAGCTTATC
This sequence comes from Jeotgalibacillus malaysiensis, assembly GCF_044789845.1. Lineage (NCBI taxonomy): Bacteria > Bacillati > Bacillota > Bacilli > Caryophanales > Caryophanaceae > Jeotgalibacillus > Jeotgalibacillus malaysiensis. The sequence continues at coordinate 118,503 of NZ_CP085252.1, read as the reverse complement.
AAGCGTCCCAAAATCCCCAATGATATTTTCTATAATGGTAAGCGGGAGCCTCGGAATTTTATTCAGCACACGATACCCTCTTGGCTCCGCCTGACTTTCATACTCAGTAGAAGATGGATGACCGAGCAGTTTCATAATCTTTTCATCATCCATCACCTCTGATGTGACCGCTTCAGCAAAGGTATCATACATCCCCTGCGCCGCAGCGTGATCGTTGCAGGCATAATCGCGAATGACCATCACTGCCTCTTTCTCAAGATCGGCAAGCAGTTCATTCAGCTGCAGGCGCACCAGCCTGCCTTCAGAACCAAGTTCATTTAAATAAAGCAGCAGCTCATTCTTAATCCGGATCACCATTTCAAAACGGTGAATCACCTGTAACACATCGTTATACGTCACAGCTTCCTCATACTCAAGCAGCGTTAAATGAGACAGACTCTGATCGAGCACAGTGCGGTATTTTTCAAGCGTCTGCAGCGCCTGGTTTGCTTTTGCAAGGATCACCGCGATTTCCTTCAACGCATAGCGGTAAGTTCCTTTATACAGTGTAATGACATTACGTCTTTGAGAAATTGCAATAACGAGAGAATCTGTCTCTCTTGCGACCCGCTCTGCTGTCCGGTGACGCATGCCTGTTTCTGACGAAGGAATCATCGGGCTCGGATTCAGCTGCGCGTTGGCAATCAGAATCTTACTCCCTGCTTCATTTAAAATAATCGCGCCGTCCATCTTTGCAAGCTCATACAGATATGTCGGGGAAAATGGGCAATGGATCTGAAAGCCCCCGTCTACAAGCGGCTTCATCTTATCGTTACAACCAACTACAATCAGGCCGCCTGTCCCGGCACGAAGAACATTATCAATGCCCTCTCTAAAAGGTGTTCCCGGTGCCACAAGCTGAATAATATCAGCTGACGGACGCTTTCTTCTCCGATTATCCATGGTTTATCCCTCCAGTGTTTTCTTCAGTGCTTCTGCTACATTTGATACGCCGATGACTTCAATACCTTCAGGGAATGTCCATCCCCCGATATTGTTTTCAGGAATAATGACGCGCTTAAACCCAAGCTTTGCCGCTTCCTGTACGCGCTGCTCAATTCTTGAGACGCGGCGCACTTCACCTGTCAGCCCAACCTCACCGATCATACAGTCAAACGGCTTTGGCGGCTCGTCACGGTAGCTTGATGCAATACTAACGAGAACAGCCAGGTCAACTGCCGGCTCGTCCAGCTTCACACCACCCGCTACTTTCAGATAGGCATCCTGCGTCTGCAGCATCAGACCGACACGCTTTTCAAGTACAGCCATTAAAAGAGACACGCGGTTCTGATCGATCCCGGTCGCCATTCTTCTTGGATTGTTAAAGCTGGTCGGTGTCACAAGCGCCTGAATTTCAACAAGAATCGGCCGCGTTCCTTCCATTGATGCCACAACGGTTGATCCTGCTGCCCCCTGAGAGCGTTCTTCAAGGAAGATCTCTGACGGGTTACCGACCTCTCTTAAGCCTTCTTCACGCATTTCAAAAATACCCATTTCATTTGTTGAACCGAAACGGTTTTTCACAGCGCGCAGAATTCTGTACGTATGGTGACGTTCCCCTTCAAAATAGAGGACAGTATCCACCATATGTTCTAAAATTCTCGGACCGGCAATTGATCCTTCTTTCGTGACGTGCCCAACGAGGAAAATCGCAATGTTTTTCGTTTTGGCAATCCGCATCAGCTCTGCTGTACATTCACGTACCTGCGTAACGCTTCCGGGTGCTGATGTGACTTCCGGGTGGTAGACGGTCTGAATTGAATCGATGATAACAATATCAGGGGATACCTGCTCAATGGAGTGGTGTATCGACTCGAGATTTGTTTCTGCATAAATCATCAGCTCTTCAGATGTGACACTCAGACGGTCAGCGCGAAGCTTCGTCTGCTTAATTGATTCCTCACCTGAGATATACAGCACTTTATTTTTCGTCTCTGCAAGCTGTGATGATACCTGAAGTAAGAGCGTAGATTTACCGATTCCGGGATCTCCCCCGATCAGTACCATTGAGCCCGGCACCACACCGCCACCAAGAACACGGTTCAATTCCTGCATCTTTGTCAAGACGCGAGTTTCTTCATGCGTTTCTACTTTAATCAGCGGCGTCGCCTTGGACTGGCTGCCTTCCGGCGTATGCGTGAACGATTTTCTCGGCTGTTTACCGGTAATCGTCACATCCTCCACCATTGTGTTCCACTCACCGCAGCCCGGACATTTACCCATCCATTTAGCAGATTCATACCCGCATGAGTTACACATAAACTTGGATTTCTTTTTTGCCAAACTTGTTCCCTCCGTTAAAAAAAGGTGCACGTGACTGCCATTCACACGTGCACCTTCTGACATTATTGCGTTACATCCGCTTCTTCTTTACGGGAAACGGTAAACTCCCCGTCTTTATAATCAATTTCCACCTTATAGCCTTCAAGCACATTACCTTTTAACAGCTCTTCAGAGAGACGGTCCTCAATATGCTTTTGAATCGCACGACGCAGTGGACGCGCACCATATTCCGGATCGAACCCTTCATCTGAAATTTTCTCTTTTGCCGCATCAGTAATGACAAGTTCAATGTCTTTTTCTTTCAGACGCTTCACCAGCTCGCCTGCCATCAGTGAAACAATCTGATTCAGATGATTCTTCTCAAGCGAATGGAAGACGATTGTTTCATCAATTCTGTTCAGGAATTCAGGACGGAACGCACGCTTTAACTCTTCAAGCACTTTGCCCTTCATATCCTTATAATCCTGATTGGAATCCTGTACCGCAAACCCTACATGACGGTTCTGCTTCAGTGCGCTTGCACCAACGTTCGAAGTCATGATCAGGACAACGTTACGGAAATCAACTGTCCGACCCTTAGAGTCCGTCAGGCGTCCATCCTCAAGTACCTGCAGCAGGATGTTGAATACATCAGGGTGCGCTTTTTCAATTTCATCAAGCAGCACGACTGAGTAAGGCTTACGGCGGACTTTTTCAGTCAGCTGGCCGCCTTCTTCATATCCCACATAACCTGGAGGTGAACCGACAAGACGTGAAGTCGAGTGCTTTTCCATATACTCTGACATATCAATACGAATCATCGCATCCTCTTCACCGAACATTGATTCAGCAAGTGCGCGGGCAAGCTCTGTTTTACCGACACCCGTAGGTCCAAGGAAAATGAATGAACCAATCGGGCGCTTCGGATCCTTCAGCCCTGCACGTGCACGTCGTACTGCTTTCGCAATCGCTGTTACTGCATCTTCCTGACCAATGACGCGGCCGTGAAGTGATTCCTCAAGGTGCAGAAGTTTCTGCGTTTCAGTTTCTGCAAGGCGAGATACCGGTACACCCGTCCATGTAGACACAACGTGTGCGATATCTTCTACCGTCACTTCAGTATTTTCCTGACCCTGCTTTTCTTTCCATTCTTTCTTCGTTTCTTCAAGCTTTTCTTTCGTCTTCTGCTCTGAATCACGAAGAGAAGCTGCTTTTTCAAACTCCTGGCTCTGAACCGCTGCATCCTTTTCTTTACGGATACCTTCAAGCTTCGCTTCAAGCTCCTTCAGATTCGGAGGTGTGGTATATGAACGCAGACGTACTTTTGAGCCTGCCTCATCAATTAAATCAATCGCCTTATCCGGCAGGAAGCGGTCAGAAATATAACGGTCTGACATTTTTACCGCTGCTTCAATCGCTGCATCCGTGATCGATACACGGTGGTGCGCTTCATAACGGTCACGCAGTCCTTTTAAGATCAGCACTGACTCTTCAGCTGTCGGCTCATCCACCTGAATCGGCTGGAAACGACGCTCAAGGGCTGCATCCTTTTCAATATACTTACGGTACTCATCAAGTGTTGTCGCACCGATACACTGCAGCTCACCACGTGCAAGAGACGGCTTCAGAATGTTGGATGCATCAATCGCACCCTCTGCTCCACCTGCACCAATCAGCGTATGAAGCTCATCGATAAACAGAATCACGTTACCTGCCTGGCGAATTTCATCCATCACTTTTTTCAGACGGTCTTCAAATTCACCGCGGTATTTTGTACCCGCAACAACTGTACCCATATCAAGTGTCATGACGCGCTTATCACGCAGGATTTCCGGCACTTCATTTTGTACGATCTGCTGTGCCAGTCCTTCAGCAATTGCTGTTTTACCGACGCCAGGCTCCCCGATCAGTACCGGGTTATTCTTCGTACGACGGCTTAATACTTCAATGACACGCTGGATTTCCTTGCTTCGGCCAATGACCGGGTCAAGGCTTCCTTCACGTGCAATGACTGTGAGGTCACGTGCCAGCCCGTCAAGTGTTGGTGTATTTGCACTTGCATTTGAAGCCTGCTGACCGCCTGCTTCGTTGCTGCCAAGAAGCTGAAGTACCTGCTGGCGTGCTTTATTCAGGCTTACACCTAAATTATTCAGTACGCGCGCTGCCACGCCTTCACCTTCGCGGATTAGACCAAGCAGAATATGTTCAGTTCCTACATAAGAGTGACCAAGCTTACGTGCCTCATCCATTGAAAGCTCAATGACTTTCTTTGCTCTCGGTGTATAGTGAACGCTCGGTGACTGTTCTGTCCCTTTACCAATTAACTCTTCAACTTCTTCCTGAATTTTCGTTGTGCTCAAATTAAGCGTCTGCAGTGCTTTCGCTGCAATGCCCTCTCCTTCACGAACGAGGCCAAGAAGGATATGCTCAGTACCGATATTTGAATGGGAAAGACGGATCGCCTCTTCCTGTGCCAATGCTAATACTTTTTGTGCTCTCTCTGTAAATCGTCCAAACATCATATGTCTGATCCTCCTTTATCTTTACTTACATCCATCTCCAGACGCTCGCGGATCAGCGAAGCCCGCCTGATATCTCTTTCCACAGGACGCAGGAAACCTCCTGCATACTGCTGTAAAAATCCTGGCTGCGTCAAAATCATCAGCTCATTTAAAATGCTTCTCGACACATTTTCAATAAATCCCAGATCAATGCCAAGACGAACATCCGACAGGCACTGTGCCGCTTCCTTAGACTCAATCACGCGGCTGTAACGCAGTGTTCCATAAGACCGGAACACCCTGTCTTCAAGCTGAATCCCTGATGATTTGACCAGCGCTTCCCTGGCTGACTTCTCCTGGGCAATAATCTGATCTACCACGTGCAGCAGGTCCTCAGTAATATCTTCTTCTGACTTACCGAGTGTCGTCTGGTTGGAGATCTGAAAGATGTTACCTAAAGCTTCGCTACCTTCACCGTAAATCCCTCTTGCTACAAGACCAAATTGTCCAATCGCAGGAATAATCCGGTTCATCTGGTGCGTCATCATTAAGCCTGGTAAATGCATCATAACAGATGCACGCAACCCCGTCCCAACATTTGTCGGGCAGGTCGTCAAATACCCGAACTTCTCATCAAATGCATAATCAAAATCCCGCTCAATCGCATCATCTATCTCAAGCGCTTTTCGCAGTGCCTCCTTCAGCTGAAGCCCCGGAAACAGACACTGGATACGCAAATGATCCTCTTCATTGACCATCAGGCTGATATCCTCATCATCTGACAGCCACACAGAAGATGAGCCTGAATCCTCTGCCAGATTCGGACTGATTAAGTGCTTTTCTACAAGCACTCTCTTTTCAAGTCCCTGCAGATCCTCCATTTTAAGCTCCTCAAGCGGATACCCTGCCTGCTGAACTGCAGCACCAACCGCTTCAGCCGTCCACTCAGCTTCCTCTTTTGTGAATACGGTCGGGAACGCATACTGATGATGATTCCGTGCCAGTCTGATTCGTGTAGACAGCACTATTTCTGAATAGGGACCATCCTCATTCATCCAGGAACTGACCGCCTGACTTAAAAACTTCTCAAGACTCATCAGTACTGCCCCCTTCATCACGAATCTCAGCTTCAAGTGAACGGATCTGATCACGAATCTCAGCCGCCTGCTCAAACTCTTCCTGCTCAATTAAAGCTTTCAGATCTGAACGCAGCTCCGTTACTTTCCGCTTCATATGAATCGTACCGCCCTGACGCTCAGGAAGCTTCCCCTGATGAACAGTATTACCGCTATGCAGCCTTTTTAAAATAGGCGGCAGCTGATCTCCGAATGATTCATAACACTGCGGACAGCCAAACTTTCCAATCTTTAAAAACTGATCAAACGTCATCTGACAGCCACTACACTCAACCGTCCGACGCTTCTGCTGCTGAGGCTGACTCTGCTTCATCACAGGTGACACATTCAACAGCCCTGCAAGTAAATGATTAAACGAAAATGCACCATCATCATTCATGAACGCTTCACCCTTATCCTGGGCACACACCTCACACAAATGAATCTCCGACTTCTTACCGTTCACCACATTTTTTAAATGAACAGCAGCAGGCCGCTCCTGGCATTGCTCACACATCATATTCATCACCCCGCGACCTTATTGATATTTTAAAACAGTCAGCATAGCCGTCAGAATCCGTCCTCTTACCTCATCCCTTAAAGGCAAAGGCACATTCAGCGTAGACCGGTCCATCGCACTCAGCATCAGCTTTGCTTCCCGTTTGGAAATCACTTCTTCATCAATTAACCGGAACACTACACTCTCAGCAGCAGCCTGTGAAACAATTGGCTGAAGAATATCGAGAATCTGATCAATCAAATGCGCATGATCATCACTTTTTACTTTTATAATACGTATATACCCTCCGCCGCCACGCTTACTCTCCACAACGTAGCCACTTTCAATCGTAAATCGGGTTTTCATCACATAATTGATCTGAGAGGGCACGCACTGGAAACGCTCAGCAATCTCACTGCGCTTTATTTCCACTATTTCACTCCCACTCTTCTCCAAAACCTCTTTCAAATAGTTTTCAATCACATCAGAAATATTTTTCACATTGCCACCTCCCTCACCTTGACTTTGACTATCTTTGACTATGATTATACAACATAGTTCAGTTTATGTGCAATTGAGGAGCTGGGATACCTTTTATGTAATGGAGGATTTGGTATAGAGGGATGAGCGATGACGGGCGGATGGCGTAGATGCGGGCTAGTGGGCAGACGGGCTTTTCCGATTACATTTGGGGAAATTGAGGTCGGGTTCTCTACATCTCGGGTCAAATTCAGGGATTTCCAAGTCACATCCACTGGCCCATCGGCATTTTCGGGTCACATACTGTAAATTTCAAATCACATTCAACTGATTTTCGGTCGTATCTTTTTGCCTTAAATGCCCTTGGTATCTTGGCATTTTGCACTGGATGCCCTTGAGATTCCAGTTCTTTGCGCGAGATGCCTTTAGGACTTTTTAAAGACAAAAAAAGCCTTCCCACTCAGGGGAAGACTCAGTTTGCCTAGCGACGTCCTACTCTCACAGGGGGAAACCCCCAACTACCATCGGCGCTGAAGAGCTTAACTTCCGTGTTCGGCATGGGAACGGGTGTGACCTCTTCGCTATCATCACTAGACTATAAAGGCTCGCGCCTTCAAAACTGGATACGTTCATCAAAGTAAGGGATTCCGAGAATCAACCTAGTCCAGTTTCAGCTCCTAGCTTTTCGGCTGCTTCACCCTGCCTGTTTGAGACTGACGTCTCATCCATTCAGGATTCCACCAGCTCTCAAAGCTGACCAGTCGCTTCCACTTTCTTATATTGGTTAAGTCCTCGATCGATTAGTATTCGTCAGCTGCACATGTCACCATGCTTCCACCTCGAACCTATCTACCTGATCATCTTTCAGGGATCTTACCACTTGCGTGTGGGAAATCTCATCTTGAGGGGGGCTTCATGCTTAGATGCTTTCAGCACTTATCCCGTCCGCACATAGCTACCCAGCGATGCCATTGGCATGACAACTGGTACACCAGCGGTGCGTCCATCCCGGTCCTCTCGTACTAAGGACAGCTCCTCTCAAATTTCCTGCGCCCACGACGGATAGGGACCGAACTGTCTCACGACGTTCTGAACCCAGCTCGCGTACCGCTTTAATGGGCGAACAGCCCAACCCTTGGGACCGACTACAGCCCCAGGATGCGATGAGCCGACATCGAGGTGCCAAACCTCCCCGTCGATGTGGACTCTTGGGGGAGATAAGCCTGTTATCCCCGGGGTAGCTTTTATCCGTTGAGCGATGGCCCTTCCATGCGGAACCACCGGATCACTAAGCCCGTCTTTCGACCCTGCTCGACTTGTAGGTCTCGCAGTCAAGCTCCCTTATGCCTTTACACTCTTCGAATGATTTCCAACCATTCTGAGGGAACCTTTGGGCGCCTCCGTTACTCTTTAGGAGGCGACCGCCCCAGTCAAACTGCCTGCCTGACACTGTCTCCCACCCGGATTACGGGTGCGGGTTAGAAGTTCAACACAGCGGGGGTAGTATCCCACCAATGCCTCCACCGAAGCTGGCGCTCCGGTTTCCAAGGCTCCTACCTATCCTGTACAAGCTGTGCCAAAATTCAATATCAGGCTGCAGTAAAGCT
>NZ_CP085252.1:42500-100000 GCF_044789845.1 Jeotgalibacillus malaysiensis | reverse complement strand
GACTTGCATGTATTAGGCACGCCGCCAGCGTTCGTCCTGAGCCAGGATCAAACTCTCCGTAAAGTGTTTGAAAAGCTCATGTCTTTTTTGTTCGAAAAAGACTTAAAATCTTAAAACGTTGACGTTTGGTTGTTTAGTTTTCAAGGTTCAAGTACTTCTTATTAAAGCGTGTGTCGTTTTTTGGCGACTCAGTTATCTTATCATCTTTTTAAGTATGATGTCAACAACTTTTTTCACTTTATTTTTTGTCGCTACCTTTTGTTATCGCGGCAACGAATAATAATATATCACGGCTTTTACTTTGTGACAATAGTTTTTTATTAAAAAGGTAAAATTAATTTCAAGATTGTATCAGAAGCTGTAGTTGTCGAATCTCAAGTGTTACTGCCTCATAAGAAAAACCGCTGCGACGGGCAGCGGTTTTGATTGTTAATCTCTGTGACGCATTAGCGGGAATAACAGTATGTCTCTAATAGAAGGAGAATTTGTCAGCAGCATAACCACGCGGTCGATACCGATTCCAAGCCCGCCTGTTGGCGGCATACCATATTCAAGTGCTTCAATGAAGTCGTCATCCATCTCGTGTGCTTCATCGTTGCCTTCTGCTTTTTCTTTCATCTGTGCTTCAAATCGCTCACGCTGATCAATCGGATCATTCAGCTCAGTGAAGGCATTTGCATGTTCACGGCCAACGATGAACAGTTCAAAGCGGTCAGTAAACCGCTCATCTTCAGGGTTTTTCTTAGCAAGAGGTGAGATCTCTAAAGGATGACCATAAATAAATGTAGGCTGAATTAATGTTTCTTCAACCTTTTGCTCAAAGAACTCATTTACAATGTGGCCGTATTCCATATTATCTTTTACATCTATGCCATGTTCTTTTGCAAGTGCATGTGCTTCTTCATTAGACATCTGCTTCCAGAAGTCTACGCCTGTTTCGTTCTTGATCGCATCTACCATGTGAAGACGTGTCCACTTAGGCGTGAGATCTACTTCAAAGTCACCGTATGGAATCACTGTTGTTCCCAGTACTTCCTTAGCGATATGTGCAATCATGTTTTCAGTCAGATCCATAATGTCGTTGTAATCTGCGTATGCTTCATACAGTTCGATCATTGTGAATTCAGGGTTATGGCGCGTTGAAACACCTTCGTTACGGAATACGCGACCGATTTCATAAACCTTTTCAAGTCCACCGACAATCAGGCGCTTCAGGTGAAGCTCGATTGCGATACGCATGTATAGCTCCATATCCAGGGCATTATGGTGTGTAATGAATGGACGTGCAGCCGCTCCACCTGCAATTGAATGCAGCATTGGCGTTTCAACTTCGAGGTAGCCGTTGCTATCCAGGTAACGTCTCATTGACTGAATGATTTTACTGCGCGTGATAAATGTATTCTTGCTGTCTTCACTTGTGATCAGGTCAAGGTAACGCTGACGGTAGCGCTGCTCAACGTCTTTTAAGCCATGGAATTTCTCAGGCAGCGGGCGAAGTGACTTTGATAAAAGCTCAAAGCTTGTCGCTTTAATTGAAAGCTCGCCTACTTTTGTACGGAAGATTGTTCCGTTGACACCTACGATATCACCAAGATCGGCAGTATTGAAAAGTTCGTATGCTTCTTCTCCTACGGCATCTTTACGGACATAAAGCTGGATCTGTCCCTGAAGGTCCTGGATATGAGCAAAGCCTGCTTTTCCTTTACCACGCTTGGTCATAATGCGGCCTGCTACTGTTACCTCGTGTGTTGTTTCATCGAGGTCTTCTTTAGAGAGCTCACCAAATTCTGATTTGATGTCTTTTGAAGCGTGTGTACGGTCGAAGCGTTTACCGAACGGGTCGTTACCCTGTTCACGTATGGCTTCCATTTTTTCGCGTCTGACGCGGAACTGGTCATTCAATTCTTCATGACTCATGTTCATCACTCCTTTTACAATGATTTATCTATGATTCAAATCTTATCTCTATTCTTTTTGAATACTAATCTATTTTACACAATATAAAACGTGCGTACACCCCTAAAGGCTTTTTTCCTAATTGAACACCTTCTCCATAAAAAAACTGCCTGATCTAAACGGCAGTTTTATCTCAGAGCGCTAAAAAGTTCTCTTTGCGCTGATAGACAGTTTCTTTCCATAGACGAACGCCTTCACTGCCGGTTTGCTGCAGCAGTTCACTGACTGTACTTCCCGTTAAAGGATGGACAGCTTCAGGGGCAATTTCATGTAATGGAACAAGAACGAAGCTGCGTTCGTGCATATAAGGATGCGGAACAGTCAGCCTTTCTGATTGTATATTGTCTGTATTGTACAGCAAAATGTCAAGGTCTATAATGCGCGGACCCCAGTGAACTTTCCGCTCACGGCCAAGGGACTGTTCGATCTGCTGCGTTTCATTGAGCAGATTTTCTGCAGTAAGTTCTGTGTTCACCACTACCGCAATATTAAGAAACACCTGCTGATCGGTATAGCCAACCGGATCTGTTTCATAAATGGAGGATACACTCGTCACTTCTATAGAAGGAACATCATCAAGCAGCTTTACTGCCGTTTGGAGATTTTCTTTCGACTGACCAATGTTAGAGCCGAGGGACAAGTAAGCTGTATGCATTCAGCTTCTGCTCCGGGTGAGTTCAATGGCAACCGAGTTATAGTGACCCGGAATTGGCGGATCCGGCTTTACGACTTCAATCGTTATACGGTCGAGCAGATCAAATTCCTTCAGCATACGCGTTGCGATTCTGTCAGCAACTGCCTCCACAAGCTTCAGCGGCTCCCCTTCTACGATTTCTTTACATACATTGTAGACGTCTGCGTAATTAATGGAATCATCCACATTGTCTGACTCAGCTGATTTTGAAAGGTCAAGCTCAAGCACTGCATTGACACGGAAGCGCTGGCCAAGCTTTGTCTCCTCAGTGAATACACCATGGTAGCCGTAAAACTCCATTTCGTTTACCTTGATTTTATCCAATTCATTCACCCTTTCCGATTAGTACATCCATTACACGGGTCATGCGGACAATTTCTTTCACATCATGAACACGGACGATGTGGCAGCCCTTTTGCACCCCGTAGCATACGGTAGCGCCGGTTCCTTCAGTGCGCTCTTCTGCCGGCAGATCCAGGATATTGCCGATCATCGATTTTCGCGAAGTACCGAGCAGTACCGGGTAGCCCATCGCAACAATACGATCTACTTCTCTAGTCGCTTCAATATTCTGCTCAAACGACTTGGCAAAACCGACGCCCGGATCTAAAATGATCTGTTCATCCGGTACACCGGCAGATTTAGCAATGGCAATGCTTTCTTCAAGGTCGCGCACGAAGTCAGTAATGAAATGTTCATAGTCTCGCTTTTCCCGGTTATGCATTAAAATAATCGGCACGTTGTATTTTGCAGCTACTTCAACGATTGCAGGGTCATATTTTGCACCCCAGATATCATTGATGATATGTGCACCTGCTTTTACAGCCGCTTCAGCTGTCTTTGCTTTAAATGTATCAATCGAAATTGGCAGATCCACTTCACGACGCAGCGCTTCGATCACAGGTACAACCCGCTCAATCTCTTCTTCAATTGATACAGGCGTATAACCTGGTCTTGTTGATTCTCCGCCAATATCAATTATGTCTGCACCGTCTTCAGCCATCTGCTTTGCATGCGCGACGGCTGCATCCACTGTATTGAACCTGCCCCCATCTGAAAATGAATCAGGCGTTGTATTCAAAATACCCATTACATATGTTTTTTTCGTAAAATCCAGCGTATACGTTCCCGCCTTCATGTTATTCACCTCATCTAACTGACTCAATGTGCAGCTTTGTCTTTTTTTGATACTCAGATTTCAATTGACTGCAGACGGGTCCGTCTTCAGGAAAAAGCTGTCCTTCAAACAGCGTGATCGGAACAATTTCCTGAATGGAATTCGATAAAAACCATTCACTGGCACCTTGTGTTTCTTCTGGTGTGAAGCGCCCTTCTTTTACAGGAATGCCTTCAGCCCTCGCCAGTGCAAGCACCATTTTCCTTGTAATCCCTTCAAGCATACCGGTTGAAAGGTCGGGCGTATAAAGCGTGCCGTTCTTTACCCAGTACACATTAGACGCCAGCCCCTCTGATATGACGCCGTCTTCAGTAAGGAAAATGCCTTCAGTTTTTGCATCTGCCACTTCTTTTCTCGCAGCAAGGTTATTAAAATAATGATGCGATTTCAGCCTGATACTCGTCTCAGGTGTATTCCGGCGAAGATTGAGCCACTGCGCATGCCGTTCTGCAGGAGGTGGTGTGAGTGGTTTTTGAAGCAGCATCACCAACGGTTCAGTGTAAGGGGAAGGGTCGAGTCCAACCCCTCTTACACCGGCAGATACATTCAAACGGAAGTAGCCATCTGCGCCGCCATTAGCTTCTCTCAGCTGCGTGACCATCTGCTTTACCTCAGTTGCATTTAAGCCTGACTGGATTCCCATTTCACCCATCGCAAAGTGAATCCTTGTTAAGTGATCAGCGATTAAAAACGGAAAACCATCATACGTGCGAAACGTCTCAAATGCACCCATTCCATATAAAAAGCCGTGATCAAAAGGTGAGATGCGTGCATCTGCTTCCTCTATGATCTCTCCGTTTAACCAGAGCTTCATACGCCTTCTGCCTCGCGGACGCGGTAGGTATCCAGGAAGTTTTGAAGCAGCTTTTTACCCTGATCTGTCATGATGGATTCCGGGTGGAACTGCACCCCTTCGACTGCGAGCGTCTGGTGGCGGATACCCATGATTTCACCCTGATCAGTCCAGGAGGTGATTAACAATTCATCCGGCAGTGTATGCTTTTCAACGATCAGCGAGTGATAGCGTGTAGCAGTGAACGGCATCGGTAAATCTTTATAGACACTTTTCTCATCATGATACATCTCAGACGTTTTGCCGTGCATCAGGCGTGTGGCACGTACCACATTTCCGCCAAACACCTGGGCAATTGCCTGGTGTCCAAGACATACGCCAAAAATCGGAATTTCACCGGCAAATGCGCGGATCGCTTCAAGACTGATTCCCGCTTCATCCGGACTGCACGGTCCAGGCGAGATCATTAGAAAGTCAGGGTCCAGCTGCCTGATTTCTTCAATTGTGATCTCATCATTTCGTTTTACTACAAGTTCCTCCCCAAGCTCACCTAAAAACTGAACGAGGTTATACGTAAATGAATCATAGTTATCAATCATTAAAATCACTGCGTTGTCACTCCTTCCGCCTGATCCTTCGCCTGCCAGAGGGCGCGTGCTTTTTTAAGCGACTCTTTATATTCCCTTTTCGGATGAGAGTCGATGACTACGCCGGCCCCGGCCTGGACGTGTGCCTGACCGTCTTTTACAAGCATTGTGCGGATCACGATATTTAATTCAAGATCTCCGTTAAAACCGATCCAGCCGATTGACCCTGTATACAGCCCTCTTCTGACCGGTTCAAGCTCCTCAATAATTTCCATGGTGCGGACTTTCGGTGCGCCTGTGATCGTACCACCCGGGAATACTGCCCGGATGACATCTGCTTCATCATACTGCTCGTCCAATGTACCACGGACGTTTGAGACGATATGCATCACGTGTGAGTACTTTTCAATCACCATGAATTCATTGACTTCAACCGTACCGTACTGACTCACCCGGCCAAGGTCATTGCGTTCAAGATCCACAAGCATCACATGCTCAGCGCGCTCTTTTTCATTATGAATTAACTCATTTGCAAGTGACTGATCCTCTTCAGGCGTCTTTCCGCGTGAGCGCGTCCCCGCAATTGGTCTCGTGCTCAGCTCAGTTCCTGCTTTTTTCACTAAAAGCTCAGGGGAAGCGGAAGCAATCTGCAGATCCGGGAAATGCAGGTAGGACATATATGGTGACGGGTTCAGCTTACGCACCTCTTCATAAACGTCAGAAGCCTCTACTGCAAGCGGCTTTGACTGGCGGACAGAAAGGTTCACCTGGAACACATCTCCCTGCGCAATATACCGACGGATCGCTTCAGCAGCTTCGCAAAATGATGCTTCTTCCATTGAAACGGTCATGTCATCAGATGTTGTACGCGGTGTTGTACGCTCAGTAGCAGTTGACGTTTCAGCTGACTTCCACTGATGTACTAAGGCTTCAAGCTTTTCATCCGCAGGCTCCGCGTAATGGTGAAGCACCATAAAATAAAGTGTGCCTGTCTTATGATCAAAAACCATCCACTCGTCAAAAATTAAAAAGCATACATCCGGCAGACCGAGATCATCCTCTGTTGCGTCCGGCAGCTTTTCAATTGAACGTACATAATCATAGCTGATATAACCAATTGCTCCTCCCTGAAAATCAGGAAGCTCAGCAATCGGCTCCGTGCGGTAAGGAGACATCCACTCAAGCAGACTTTTAAGTACGTCCCCGTCAAATGTCTTTTCTTCCCCATTTTCAAAAACAGAGAGCTGATCGTCTTTCCCACTCGCCCAGGCAAATGGCTTAATACCTGCAATGCTGTAGCGACCACCCCTGCCACTTTCTAAAAACAGGTGACGTTCCTCATGCGCAGCCATTTTCTGTGCTGTATAATAAAATGTATCTAAAGTTGTTTTTGTCGTTTGATAAGTAATTGTGTATGAACTCAAGAAGTTTCACTCCCAGTAAGCAGACTCTGTCTCAATCATACACGAAACAATTCATCAGGTGGTACAGAGACATCTGATAAAAAATTGACGTTTTCGCTGAATTTCCATATACTTTATTCATTAAAGCGGCTCCTTTCAGCAGGCTCTTTTCTGCAGGAGGAGCTTTTGTATGTAACTATGTACACAACTCAGCTGTGATAGAAGCGTCAGACTGCTGACATCACCAGCCGGTTTTATTGTAAATTGCGAACGTCCCTTGCAAACTGTGACTATACTTACAGAAAGCAGAATTACACAGGAGGCACAATATGATTCAAAAGAATGTACCTTTGAAAGATTATACGTATACAAAAATCGGCGGGAATGCAGACTACCTTGCGATTCCTGAGTCAATTGAAGAATTGACAAAAGCCGTTACCTTTGCGAAAAAAAATAATATTCCGTGGATGGTGCTCGGCAATGGATCCAATGTATTGATCCAGGACGGCGGCATCGAAGGATTAGTCATTTTAACAACGTCACTGACGAATATGACCATTGACGTTGAGAAGATCACCGTTCAGGCGGGCGCACCCATTATTGAAGTATCCAGAGCTGCACACGATCACTCATTAAGCGGACTGGAGTTTGCATGCGGCATTCCGGGAAGTGTCGGTGGTGCGGTCTATATGAACGCCGGCGCTTACGGGGGGGAGATTAAGGATGTGTGTACGCATGTCACAGTACTTACGCCTGAAGGCAGCGTCGAAAAACTGCCTGCTGAAAAAATGGCATTTGATTACCGCACAAGCGCGATCCCTGATGAGAACTGGATCGTTCTTGAAGCAGAGTTCGTCCTTGAAAAAGCCGACCAGCATATGATCAAAGCGAAAATGGATGAGCTCACGTATCTGCGTGAATCCAAGCAGCCTCTTGAATACCCTTCATGCGGCAGCGTATTCAAACGCCCACCAGGACACTTCGCAGGAAAGCTGATTCAGGATTCCAACCTGCAAGGTGTTCAGATCGGCGGCGCGCAGGTGTCACTAAAGCACGCTGGATTCATCGTCAATAAAGGCGATGCAACAGCAAAAGATTATCTCAATCTTGTCCAACACGTGCAGAAAACGGTAAAAGAAAAATTTGGTGTTGATTTAGAGAAGGAAGTCCGCGTCATTGGCCGGACTTAAATAAGCGGGAGCCGGAACTTGTCCTTTTGGGATGGGTTCCGGTTTTTTATGGTTGTGGCTGATGAAGTGAAACGAAGGAATCATTCTTTGCACCCGGTTTCATGGACCGGCGCGTAAATCTCATGAAGAGGCGTGATTTTTTCATGAACCACCCGCAAAATGTTCTGAACACACATCATTATTTTCGGAACACTCCATGTAATCTCCTGAACAAAAACCCAAACAAAAAGCAGTCCCCGCAAAGAGACTGCCCAAAAATTAATCTTCAAACTGATAAAGCGGTGTGCTCAGGTAGCGTTCGCCGTTACTTGGAATGACAGCAAGCACTTTTTTACCTTTACCCATTTTCTTAGCGACTTCAATTGCCGCATAAATGGCTGCACCGGATGAAATCCCGCCGAGAATACCTTCTTCTCTCGCTGCTCTTCTTGCCGTTTCGAATGACTGGTCATTCGTTACCTGAATGACTTCATCATAAATTTTTGTATCAAGAATGTCAGGAATAAATCCTGCGCCAATCCCCTGAATTTTATGAGGGCCGGGGTTTCCGCCTGATAAAATTGGTGAATCTGCAGGCTCTACCGCATAGATCTTCACATCTTTATAGTGATCTTTCAGCACCTGTCCTGCACCGGTAATTGTTCCACCGGTACCAATCCCGGATACGAAAGCATCCAGCTGTTCCATCTGTTCAACGATTTCTTTCCCAGTAGTACGGCGGTGAATTTCAGGGTTTGCTTCATTTTTGAACTGCTGAGGCATAAAGTATCCTTTTTCCTCTGCAAGCTCTTCAGCTTTTTTAATGGCACCCTTCATTCCGTCCGGACCTGGTGTCAGCACAAGCTCCGCACCATACGCGCGCAGCAGGTTTCTTCTCTCCATACTCATCGTCTCAGGCATGACAAGAACAGAGCGGTAACCTTTTGCTGCAGCGATCATCGCAAGGCCAATCCCTGTGTTTCCGCTCGTCGGCTCAATAATCGTGTCGCCTTCTTTCAGGTTGCCATCACGCTCAGCAGCTTCAATCATCGAAAGCGCAATACGATCCTTTACACTGCTGCCGGGGTTCATATACTCAAGCTTCAGATAGACCTCAGCTGAGTTTTCATCCGTCAGTCGATTTAATTTAACAATCGGCGTCTGACCTACCAATTCAGAAATATTATTTGCAATGCGTACCATCTTCCTCACTCCTAATCCCTAGTAATGTGATCGGTTTTACATACTGCAAATATAACAATTTATGTGTAAAATTTCAACTATTTTGATTATTTAACCGGGCCGTAGAACCAGTCGATTGAATATTCATCCCAGAAGGACTCAGCTGTTACAGGCGTGCTCATTCTTTCAAGCGCCAGCTGACGCTCAATTTTCCCGCGTACCTCTTCAAACTCGAAGTTAACACCAGGCACGTGCTCATGCACAAAGACAATTGTCAGCCCGTCTACAGTCTGAAATGCATCCGAATATTCGCCAGGCGACACATTTTCTGCCGCATCTAAGATTGCCGTATCCACTGTATCCGTATTTTCCGGTATAAACCCTAGCTGACCTCCCTGACTCGCCGTAACAGGATCGATTGAACGTTCTCTTGCGACAGCTTCAAATGAAGATCCGTTATTCAGCTCTTCCAGTGCCTTTTCAGCGTCATCCTGTGTCGGAACGACGATTTGAGAAAGCCTGTACATCGCAGGAACTGAATACAGTGATTCATTTTCCTCATAGTATGTACGAAGATCGTCTTCTGACAGCTCTGCTTCTGTCGTGATCAGCTTTTCTAAAATTAACTCTGTTTTAAGTTCCTGCTTCAGTACATCTTCATTTGGAAGTGAGGCCTGATCATAGACATTCAGCACTGAACGCAGCATCGATAATTCCTGATCCAACTCTTCTTCCGAAACAGCTACATCATACTTATCCGCTGATTGCTCCATGACTGACTGGTTGATCAGCTGCTGAAGTACTTCCTTACCGTGGCGGACTTCAATAGCATGCAGCCATTCCTGACGCGTGACTTCATCATCACCGACCTGAGCGACCACCTCTGCTTCTGCAGTAGGCGGTGCTCCGTCCTTTGTGATCCAGCCAATTAAAAAGATCAGGTTCGTCACCATCAGAAAACCAATGATATATAAAAGAGGCTTAGCTTTCAGTCGTCTTTTACGAACCTCAGCCATCTCTTAGTTCGCCTCTTCTAAAAACGCTTCTAATTCTTCTTTCGTGTAATGATACTTTTCGCGGCAGAAGTGACATTGCGCTTCTGCTTTACCGTCTTCCTCGATCATCGCATGGATTTCTTCTTTGCCGAGCCCGACGATTGCGTTACCAAAGCGTTCTTTTGAACAGTTACATTCGAATGAAACCGGCATTGAGTCAAGCACGCGTACGTTACCTTCTCCAAGCACCGTTTCAAGCACTTCTTCCGGAGAAAGGCCGTCCTGAATCATTTTCGATACAGGCGGAACCGTACTAAGGCGCTTTTCGATTCTTTCAATCGTTTCCTCATCCGCACCAGGCATCAGCTGAATAATAAACCCGCCTGCAGCAAGAATTGAATTGTCCGGGTTAACGAGTACCCCGACACCAACTGATGACGGTACCTGCTCTGATGAAGCGAAATAGTAAGTGAAATCCTCACCAAGCTCACCTGAGACAAGCGGCACCTGTCCTGTGAAATTCTCACGCATGCCAAGGTCTTTCACGATCGTCAGCGTTCCTTCTGTTCCTACAACACCGCGAACGTCAAGCTTCCCCTGTTCATTCAGTTCCTTATGCGTCTGAGGGTTTGTTACGTATCCTCTTACCTCACCTTTTGCATTACTATCGACTAAAATCATGCCTAGCGGACCGTTTCCTTCAACCTTTACAGTTAACTGGTTATCACCCTTCAGCATCGCGCCCATCATGACGCCTGCAGTCATTGCTCTGCCGAGTGCAGCAGAAGCTGTCGGCCAAGTGTAATGGCGGTCCTGAGCTTCCTGTACAGCAGCAGTTGTATTTACAGCATATGCACGTATCTGATCATTATAAGCAAGTGCGCGTACCATATAATCTTTCATTTAAAAAATCTCCTTTCATTCAGCGTTGCGTTTGTATATTAATTGAAGTCCCTTTAAAGTCAAAAACGGATCAACAACATCTATAATATCTGATTCCTTAGCAATAAGTGAAGCAAGACCGCCTGTAGCAATTACAGTAACCGGTTCATTCGCTTCTGTTTTCATGCGTGACACAATGCCTTCAACCTGACCGACATAACCATATACAATGCCGGCCTGCATCGCAGAAACAGTACTTTTTCCGACAACTGTCTCAGGGCGCGCAATCTCAATTCTCGGAAGCTTGGCTGCTTTTGAATACAGCGCTTCTGTTGAAATGCCGATCCCAGGCGCAATCACCCCGCCCATATACTGACGGTGCTGATTAATATAGCAATACGTTGTAGCGGTACCGAAATCAACGATGATCAGTGATCCGCCGTGCTCCTTAATACCGGCAACTGCATTGACAATTCTATCTGCCCCGACTTCTTTAGGGTTATCATATTTTATATTCAAACCTGTTTTCATTCCAGGTCCGACTACAAGCGGCTTCAGATGGAAGTACTTCTGGCTCATACGTTCAAGCGGAAACATCACGGGCGGTACAACAGAGGAAATAATAATACCATCAAAATCTGAAAAAGAGAGTCCGACATGCTCAAACAGATTTTTTACAAGCATCCCATACTCATCTTCCGTTTTATGACGATTCGTCTCAACCCGCCAATGATAGCGAAGCTCCTCTCCCTCATAAACCCCTAACACTGTATTAGTATTCCCAACATCTAATACAAACAACATCTCTATTCACCACGCTTTATTAGAATACACACTTTTAACATATTATCACATAATTGAAATGCGGAAGCAGGCGATTAGGTCCGACAAGCATAAGACAGCTTGAGAGAAATGGGTGACCTTTCCCATTTTCTCAAGGTGGCTTATGACTCGAGGACCTGCCTGCTGAAGCTGGACAATTGAAATGCGGAGGGCGCTTGTTCAGCTCCGACAGACATAAGACGCGGAGCGGAAAACGGGTGGTTTTCTCCGTTTACCGATGCGTGGCTTATGATCCGAGGAGCTAGCGCCCGCAGCTGGGCTGGACACAGAAATGCGTAGTGCGCTTGGTTAGCTTCCAAAGCCGGATACAGTTAAACACAGAGCGCTCACCCGGATGTGATCTGCAATTATTTAGATGTGACCCGAAATTTTTCAAATCCAACCCGAAAATCCGCCTATCTGATCCGAAAACTTCCCTCAAAGTAAATCTGACCCGAGTTTCGACGGATGTGACCTTAATTTCCCGGGAAATGACCCGAAACACTGGGAATGTAACCCGAAATCCAGTTCCGCCTTCACCCCATCCGGCAAAAAATCCGCGGCCCCGTTTACGCGGAACCGCGGATCCAAGCATCTGCTAGCGCAAATGATTATTCTTTATTACGACGATCCTCGTCAGAAGGCGTGCCTTCTTTAGATTCTTTCAGAAGATCTTCTGAAGACTTTTCTTCAGTGTTGATCTCACTGTCTGTCGTTACAGATGTTTCATCTGATTCAAGTTCTTTTGATTCTTCTGTGATATCTTTACGATCGCTGTCGTCATCATGACCGTAGTCACGTTCCGGCAATGTGCCGTGATCCACAAGGTGTCTGATCTGTTCAGCATCAAGTGTTTCAATATCCAGAAGTGTTTCAGCGATCAGCTCAAGCTTTTCACGGTTCTCAGTCAGAATCGTTTTTGCTCGTGCATAGCACTCTTTGATAATGCGCTGAATTTCTGTATCAATATCGTAAGCGATCTGATCAGAATAATTCTGCTCACTGTTAAAATCACGACCAAGGAATACCTGACCCTGTGCCTGACCAAACTGAAGCGGTCCAAGTTTATCACTCATACCGAATTCAGTTACCATGCGGCGGGCAATGCCTGTCGCGCGCTGGAAGTCATTGTGTGCACCAGTTGATACTTCTCCAAAGATGATATCCTCTGCTACACGGCCGCCAAGGAGACCAGTGATTTTATCGAGCAATTCAGGTTTTGTCATGAAGTAACGATCCTCTTTTGGAAGCATGACAGCATAGCCGCCAGCCTGGCCGCGTGGGACGATGGTTACTTTATGAACCATATCAGCTTCATCGAGTACAACACCGATAATTGTATGGCCTGCTTCATGGAAAGCAACGATCTTTCTCTCTTTTTGAGAGATGACACGTGTTTTCTTCGCAGGACCTGCAATAACGCGGTCTGTTGCTTCATCGATATCGCTCATATCAATTTTCTTCTTATCACGACGCGCTGCGACAAGTGCGGCTTCGTTCAGCAGGTTTTCAAGGTCTGCTCCTGAGAAACCAGGTGTACGCTGGGCGATCGCTTTCATATCAATATTGTCTGCAAGCGGCTTATTTCTTGCATGTACCTGCAGTACAGCTTCACGGCCTGTTACATCAGGACGGTCTACTGTAATTTGACGATCAAAACGTCCTGGACGCAGTAATGCAGGATCCAGAATGTCCGGTCTGTTTGTTGCTGCGATCATGATGATTCCTTCATTTCCTCCGAAACCATCCATTTCAACAAGCAGCTGGTTCAGTGTTTGCTCACGCTCATCATGTCCACCACCAAGACCGGCGCCACGCTGACGTCCAACCGCATCAATCTCATCAATGAAGATGATACATGGTGCGTTTTTCTTCGCATTTTCAAAAAGGTCACGTACACGTGATGCCCCGACACCGACAAACATCTCTACGAAGTCTGAACCGGAAATCGAGAAGAATGGTACGCCTGCTTCACCTGCTGCTGCACGTGCAAGCAACGTTTTACCGGTACCCGGAGGCCCGACAAGCAGAATACCTTTTGGAATACGTGCACCAACATCAGTAAATTTACGGGGATCCTTCAGGAAGTCAACAACTTCAACAAGCTCCTGCTTCTCTTCGTCAGCCCCTGCAACGTCCTTGAAGCGGACTTTTTTCTTCTCTTCAGTATAAAGCTTCGCCTTACTTTTACCGAAGTTCATGACACGGCCTCCGCCGCCACCCTGAGCCTGGTTAAGCAAGAAGAAGAATAGGATGAAGATAATGACAAATGGAATAATTGTCGTCAGGAATGTGACCCAGCCGCTTGTTTCAGGGGCCTGTAATACATTCACTTCTGTATTATTCGCTGCTGCTACCTCATCAATTGTTTCAAGTGCTGAACTTTCAAATGGAATGTTTGTAAGGAAATACTCGGTTTCTTCATAGCCCTCAAGCTGTCCACGTACGTTGTAGACACTTCTGTCCGGCTGAATTTCAATCTCCGTTACTTCACCACCATCAAGCGCATTTAAAAATTCACCATATGTGAGTTCCTCATTTGGCTGGTTCCCATTGTTGAATAGGCCAATAATACCAATAATGACGAGGAAAATAATTAAATAAAATATCGTATTTCGAAATATACGGTTCATCCCTTACCTCCTCCCACGGTCAAGAAAACTAATATTAATACTATCATAGTAAAATAAAGTGTGACAACCAATAAGCCTGCTCACAGTATGCGCTCGCTCACACTTTCTTTTACTCAGAATCTGTATAAATTTCAGGCTTCAATACACCGATGTATGGGAGGTTTCGATAACGTTCCGCATAGTCAAGTCCATAGCCTACAACAAACTCATCCGGTACAATGAATCCAACATAATCTGCTTTGATGTCTGCTTTACGACCGCTCGGCTTATCAAGCAGTGTAACAATTTTAATTGATTTTGCTTTACGATACTTGAACAGATCAACGAGATAGCTCAGCGTCAGACCGCTGTCGATGATATCTTCAAGGATCAGAATGTCACGGCCTTCAACTTTTGTATTCAGGTCCTTAACAATCTTAACTTCACCTGAAGAAACAGTGGAATTACCGTAGCTTGAAACATCCATGAAATCCATTTCAAGATAGACATCCATGCGCTTGATCAGGTCAGCCATAAACGGCAATGCGCCTTTTAAAACGCCAATAGCAAGTGGATATTTATCCTGATATTCAGCTGTGAGCTCAGTGCCAAGCTCTTTAATTTTTTCCTGAAGCTGTTCCTCGGTATACAATACTTTCTCAATGTCTTTATTTAACACGAACAATGTCCTCCTAGAAGATCTTAATAGTAAATTAACGTATATGCAGCTGGTTTTCCGTCGGACGGTGCTTTACGCAGTCCCGGAATCCAAAGTACACTTCCATCGGCAGCTGTCACAATTGGATGCTGACTTCGCTGCTTCAGAGGTACTTTCTTTTCTATGAAGACATCCTTTATCTTCTTTGATCCTTTGCCATCAGGCAGCCGTATCTTATCTCCATCCCTACGGCTTCTAACCGTCAGCGGTATGAATGATTCAGATACATAATAAAGATCATGGTACGGCTTATCCGGCACGATTTCACCAGTCTGCACCTCAAGGCAGTGCCCATCAGGAAGATCAATCTGCTGCTCCTTATCAATTGAATAAGTGTAGGCAGCGTCATGTATTTCACGCTGAAAATGAAAATAACCGTCATGATAAGAACGGGTTATAGTCAATGATTCAGGCAGGTGAAGATCCCCGGAAGGATGCGCTTGTTTCAGCAGCTCCAGTATCGCGCGCGTATGCGCAGAAGATAATGATGTGGGTACTTTTGCATACAGATAATTCAATATTAGATGAATCATTCTTCTTTGTAAAGGAAGACCATAAGTACGAAATTTTTCTATAGACAGGTGGAAGCGTTCACGTGATTTTTCCACGCAGACCTCTTCAAGTGCTTTCCCAGCTTCCTGCTCAAGCCAGGCATT
The DNA here is from genome assembly GCF_044789845.1 of Jeotgalibacillus malaysiensis. Lineage (NCBI taxonomy): Bacteria > Bacillati > Bacillota > Bacilli > Caryophanales > Caryophanaceae > Jeotgalibacillus > Jeotgalibacillus malaysiensis. The sequence goes on along the minus strand of NZ_CP085252.1, from coordinate 84,354 downwards.
GTCCTCACTAAGCTCTTCAGAAAAGCGTTCGAAGGCTTCATGCAAAAGTGGATTTTCTTTTTTTAATAATGGAATCACGTGTCTTCTCAGCCTATTTCTCGTATACGCATCACTTTCATTTGTCGGATCTCTTCTCGGGATTAAGTGATGCTGTTCACAATATTGTTCGATTTCAGCTTTCGTCACTGATAAAAATGGACGCACCATTTTTCCAGCCGCAAAAGGTCTGACAGGGAGAATTCCAGCAGCTCCGCGTATGGATGTTCCGCGCGTAAGCCTGAAAAGAATCGTTTCCACCTGATCATCTGCGTGCTGACCGACCATCATGACATCAGCGCCCGTTTCCTCCATCAGCTTTTTGAAATAGTCATAGCGTACTTTTCTCGCTGCTTCCTGCACGCCTTCACCAGTCTCTTTCATTCTGCCTTTCACATCCGCTTTTAAAAGGTGAAAAGGTATCCGGCGCTGCCTGCAATACGCCTCTACATAAGCTGCATCTGAACCTGAGCTCCCCCTTAGCCCATGATCCACATGAACAGCTTCCACATTCAAGTCAGATCTCACTTCACTGAAGAAATGAAGGAGCGCGAGTGAATCAGGTCCCCCTGAAACCCCAATCAGTACTTTATCTCCTTTAGACACCATCCCGTGTTTGTCGCAGTATGCCTTCACTGTTAAACGAAAGTCATTCATTCCCATACCCTTTCCTGTTCTATTTCTTTTTAGTATACAGGAAGATCGGACGGGTCATGCAAATAACTAACCGGCACTTCTCCTTAATGGAATGGCAGCCCACTTTGGCACCTGGTGGTCAATTTTCACAGCCACAACGGTCATGTCATCATTGATTGATCCCCCCGCTGCACGGACAGCCGCTTCTACAAGTAAGTCAGCCGCCTCCTGCGGGTCCGTTGTGACAAGCTCTGCGATTTGACGCCTCATCCAGCGTTCAGGATTCTCAATGGAACGCAGCCCGTCAATTAATCCATCACTCAGCATAAACAGCATATCCCCTGACTTTAACTGGTGCTCCAGCACATCCATCTCCATTTCATGAAAGAACCCGAGCGGCAGGTTTGCAGCTTCAATCATCTGTATCTGTTTTCCGCGCTTCACATAGCTCGGCACAGCACCCACTTTTAAAAACCTTGCCCTTGCATGCTGCAGATCAATCATTACCAGATCCACCGTCGAATACATCTCACTCGTTCTTTTAGCCGTTAATATGGAATTAACTGATTTAATCGCAAGCTCTTCTTCAATTCCCGCCCTCAGCATTTCCTCTAAAAGGCCAATCGTTTCTTCACTCTCCTCACGCGCCTTTTCACCATTGCCCATTCCGTCACAAATCGCAGCGGCAAACTTCCCCTCATGAATCGGAATTGCCGCACAGCTGTCCCCTGAGATCAGTCCGCCTGCATAAGCTGCATGGGCAATGCCTGAGGTGACATGAAAAGCTTTAGCTGACCTGAACGTTGCAGTAGTGCCGTAGTATGGAGGCGGCAGATCACCTTTTTGATGCACAATGACCGTTTCCTGCAAAATAGATGACAGCATCGGCGCAATCAGCTTGTCACATTCACCATGCTTTTCCTGAAACGGAAGCAGCACATCCATGTCCACCCTTCCTGCTTCAAGACAATGAATATCTATTTGATCTGCACGAACCCCATATGACTCAAGCTCCTGCAGTATTTTTTCCTCCTGCTCACCATTTTCACGGGTCTCACGCTGCAGTTCGCTTGCAAACTCACTCATCACATCTGCAAGGCCGGAAAGCTGCCTTGCTACAAAACGGTTTCCTTCTTTCATATGCTGCTGCATCAGCTGATTCACAGCCTTTTCCTGATGATACCTGTCAAATTCCTTTTCCATCAGCGCAGATTTGACGCAGTGCGATTTCCAGCCGGGCTCGGGTTCTCCCCGCTCAGCAAGTACACTCATCCACTCATATGTACGCTCAAAATGCTCAGACCAGCAGAATTCTTTTCTGAAGCATTGATCACACGTATATTTCGATACGCTTCCAATCATTTCATCAGCTGCTCCTGGATTCTCCGCTGCAGGCTCTATATCAGAAAAGCTGTCAGACAGCTTTTTAAACATGGTTGAGAAATGCTCTACCTTTTCAGCTGTCACATCACGCACACTTTTCGCATAAAGCTGTTGTTCTTCTGCATACTCCTCAGACCCCGGAATATGACGTGCGAGTGCACGCACCCAGCTCCCCGGCGTGATAAAAAGCAGTAAAGCAGCAACGGCGGATTCATATAATGAAAACTCCAGGCGCAAAGCATTCTCCATCATTAAACCCGTCAGCATGGTCGCAAGCATCAAGCCGATCACAACGCCCACCCTTCCCCCGGACTTCAATAAACCGCCAAGCAAACCGGCAACCGCTAGCAGCGCCACTTCCGGGATAAATGCAAATGAAGCCAGACAGAATAATAGCCCAATCACAACGCCTGCAGTAGAACCGACAAGTGCACCTGCAGCTAAGGCGGCAGCAAGCACCACATAGCGCGCAGCAATATGACTGATCACAAGGTCCCCTGCTATCAGCCCGGTCAGTCCAAGCGCAACAGAAGCGGCAAGTACAGAAAGCGCGACAAGCTCTTCATGTGAATAAGCACTCCTTCTCCCTTTTGTCAGCACAAGAAAGCTCTGCAGGAAGATTAACAGCAGCACACCGGTCATCGCTGCCTCAGCCAGAATATAGAAGCCTTCCATCCAGGTAAGCGGCTGAACCGCCCAGACGTAACCGGTTTTCACCACACCCGTCACACCAGCTGCAAGCCCTGCCGCAACAAACTGGTTGCCAGTGTACTTCCTTAATAGACCAAAGCTAATATAGTACATCAGCAAAATGGTTGCTGTGTATAAAGCCGGCAGCATACCAAGCGCAGCCGCTCCTGCTGTTAACCCGGCAAATGTGTGCGGCGCTTTCTGACGTTGCATGATCATCACCGCTGCAAAAAACGGAAGTGCAAACGGCATAAACTGCAGCATCACCACCGCGCGACCGAGCATGACCCCTGCTAAAAGATGAAAGATCCCTTTTTCATACAGCCATTTCATCACGTTTACTTTCCTGGCTTCCTTTTTACGGGTTCTCTTGAGTGATAGAGCGTTTGTTAGTTCGAAGTTTGCTTCATGCACATTTGCCATCTAGCAGGTCCACTCCTTCATTTCTTATTGCGCTTATTATAAAAAGAACAGAACAGAGGAGTTTGTCAAAAAAACGTTTCACACATCAAAAAACGTTCGACGGATTCCTGCTTTAGCGGACCTCAGTATTTTTTAAAAAGATATTGACACTTATTGACGCGCTATGTATTATATAACTTGTGCTTCATTAATGGCGGCGTAGCTCAGCTGGCTAGAGCGTACGGTTCATACCCGTGAGGTCGGGGGTTCGATCCCCTCTGCCGCCACCATACGAGGCCCGTTGGTCAAGTGGTTAAGACACCGCCCTTTCACGGCGGTAACACGGGTTCGAATCCCGTACGGGTCATTTAGAAAAGTGGAAGGCGCTCGTTCAGCTCCGAAAGGCATAAGTCGCGGAGTGAGAAACGGGCGCCTTTTTCTGTTTTTGTATAGAATCCGTTAGCATATCGTGTTGGCGCCGGCGAATGTGATCTGAAATAGTTTGAATGTGACTCTAAATTTCAGGGGTATGACCCGGGATATGAGTAATATGAATTGAAAATCTCCGGTCTGAAAAAATGTGACTCGAAAAACCCAGTGTCTGATCCGGGAATCCAAGAATGTGTCGAGAAAAATCTCGAATGTGACCCAAATTCCCATTCTCACCTCCTATCCACCTTCCATCAGCTCAGTCCAAAAACAAAAACAGCACGGAGTCCCACCCCGCACTGTCTGCAACCCTCTAACTCAACCGCTTATAATCATCTTCCATCTTAATCCCCTGTCGTAAATCCAGTTCAAGACGCAGCTTTTCCGTTTCAAGCATATAATTCTCATGTTTTAACTTCTCAAGCTCCAGCTGCTTATCGATGATCTCGTACTTTGAGCGTGCCTGACTGCGAAAGTGACTCGTTAAAATCGCGGTCAGCGGAATTGAAAACACCATTACAATTGCGACCAGCCCTACAATATCCATCAGCCCGAACACTCCTTTACTAGTTTATCTGCTTCATATGATGACGGTCATGTCCTGAAAACCTTGTAATATATCCTGCTGTTGTCATTGCATGATCACCAATTGAAAACGACGCATGAAGCTTGTCCTTATCCATTGTACGAACTGTCTCCATTAAAAGTTCCCGTTCATTTCTGGCTTCGTCGATAATGTCATTTTGAGTGAGTCCGCTGTCTGCTTTTTTCCACGACTGTTCATTGAACTTTTGAAAATCAGGAAATTTATCAAGTATAGCCCCTTCGCTGATTTGTGGAATCCGGTCATCAAGCGTGTAGTGATCCCAGGCAGCCATATGCATCACGATTGCTGCCGGTGACCATTTCCCTTCTGCAATCGGCTGGAAGAACGCTGTGCTGTCCATTCCTCTTAAATCCTCAAGCCATGAAAAATAATGCTGGTTGTGTTCATCAAGCCATTCATCAACTGTCATTTTTATTCTTCCTCAATGATCCTACTGAATAAATTTCGACGTCAGATAAGCAATTCCTCTTTTTTACTCGAAAAGCATAAGCGCCCAGGGCATCTTTATCATTGCTACTGCACCCTCTCATTTTCTAAAACAAACACAAAAAAACCGGCGTGCATGCACGCCGATTATCTATCGTATGATCACTGTAATTGATGCCTTCTATAAAATACTTTCGGCAGCTATTAACCTTTTTTCGCTCCGCGTCCACCGCGTTTTGATTCTGTGTGACGCTTAAGAGAAGTCAGACGGTCTTCACTATCCTTGAGGAAACGAGCCATCTTTTGTTCAAAATTCTCTCCGCGTGGTGGTCCACCGGCATTTCCTCCACGGCCACCGCCGCGCTGATCGTTTCCACGATTTGGTCGAGGGCGACTTTGACTTTGCTGTGGCTGGTCCTTCGCTTTACGGATTGATAAGCCAATCTTGCCATCGCTTTCTACGTTCAGGACCTTCACTTCAACTTCGTCCCCAACTGTCAGATGGTCATTGATGTCCTTGACATAATTATCCGCAACTTCACTGATGTGTACTAGCCCTGTTGAACCGCCAGGCAATTCAACAAATGCCCCAAAATTAGTGATCCCAGTCACTTTACCCTTTACTTTGCTGCCTACTTCGATTGACATAAAAAAAATGATCCTCCTTAGAATAAATAAAAAATAGACCTTACTTCCCATTATAGCCAAACAGAAAAAAGAGTGTCAACATCGTGACACTCAATCTGCTGTTTTTATTTTATCATATGCACTACTCTTCCGTATCGTTCTGCTCTTTTTTGGCAGTTGGCTGATCTTCAGGGATTGTGAAAATGATTTCTCCACTGTCTGAAAGAAAATAGTCTCTTCGTGCAAGTTTGGCTATGTATTCATCATCATTGAGCTTTACAATCTCATTTCGCAGATTTTCTTCCTGCTTATCGAGTTCGACAATTTTCTGCTCAAGCTGTGATTTCTCATTCTGCTTGTCTTCTAATACGCTGGCCTGCGTAACCATTGAAGAAATGAGCACGCCGCTGACAACGGCTGCCATGGTGAAAAAAGCAGTCAGGCGCCTGGCTAATCTTTTTTTGTGTGATTTTCTGTTATGTTCTTTTCTTTCATGTGCTGCTGTGTATTGATTTTCAATCGATCTTACGCGCGGCTTCCCCATAATAACTGCTTACCTCCTTCTGCTATTTCAACTAGTACATGCAGGCTCCATATATTTATCCCCTATTATATAACAGATTAAGCCATAATTTTATCTTTTTCGCAAGAATTGACCATTTTTTTTGAAGAAACTGTGAAATAGGGTGAAAAGGCCTAGTTATGAATGCAAGCAGCCGCAAAATCACGGTTAACAACAGCATGATTATAGCCCATATCCATTTAAAAGGCAGAAAGAGGATCGTAAGAATGGTCCTTGTCAGCCAGGAAAGCCAGTTGAATATACGGAGAATCAGTCGTCTTGCAAGCTTCCAGTAAAGCATGAAGCCTCCCAAAAGTGCCACCAGCATATAAAAACGCAGTTCGGCCCCATTCAGTTGAAATAGCAGGAGGAAAACAATGAGTGCCTGTCCAAGCCAGAACAGAAGATCAGGGAAGAAGCGCCAGACGCCCTTTTTCCCCCTGGTGATAAAACGCTCGTAAAACGTAACGCAAAATCCGACAAACATCCCTGCAGCCATCATACTGAGAAAAATCCGGAGCTGCTCTTCTACAATCATTTAAACAGTTTTCCAAGCAGCCCCTTTGAGGGTTCCCGGGCTGTACTGTCCAGGTATAAAATATCATCGACCTTTCCTTTTAAAGAAACGATGCCTTTATCAAGGTCCAGATTCACTAGCTTCATGCCGCTCCCTTTGATTGAGAGCATCCCTTCCACTGTTTCAATCAAAAACTCGTCCTGATCAAAGCTTTCGAGCTGTTTGACACCGGTCACTGACAGCTCGAGTCTTCCGATCATACGGACTTCGTGATCCTGATGTTTTTGTTCAATTGGCATGTCTTCACCCCGCATAAGAATTGAAACCTTAGCTCATTTTATGCCGGGTGGAGATTGATTATTCGTTTACACGCTCTTCTTTTTTAATTGTATACATCGTGCCGGCTTCTTCTTTTTTCGTTGTTTCCATCAGCCGGTCTACTGACAGCGTCACGACACGCTGTCCGAAACGAATCACAAGCTCGTCGCCTTCTTTTACTGTGGCACTTGCTTTTGCTGTGTGACCGTTGATCTGGATGCGGCCCTGATCAGCCACTTCCTTAGCGAGTGTTCTCCGTTTAATTAAACGGGACACTTTTAAAAATTTATCTAAACGCATACGATCGACTCCTTTTACAGTCCGTGTTTTTTCGCCTTTTTCCAGAACTCATCAAGCTCTCCCAGGCTGAATGCTTTAAATGGTTTTCCTGATTCATTTACCCTGTCTTCTACAAATTGAAAACGGCTGATAAATTTCTGATTGGCCATCGTCAGGGCTTCTTCAGGATAAATACCGTGAAACCTCGAAACATTGACGAGCGCAAAAAGCACGTCACCGAATTCCCGCAGGCTTGCAGGCTTGTCACCATTTGCGACTTCTTCCTGAAACTCCTGCCACTCTTCCTCAAACTTATCCCATGCATCTGTTTGGTCGTCCCAGTCAAAGCCTGCTTTTGCAGCCTTCTTCTGAATTTCATACGCCTGCATCAGTGCAGGTAGTCCGCTTCCGGCATTTTCAAGCAGCCTTGAAGGGACACCGCCTTTTTCTTCATGCTTAATCTGCTGCCAAGCGTCCGTCACGTCTTCCGCTGTCTCTGCTTCAGCATCTGCAAACACATGCGGGTGACGGCGAACCATTTTAGCTGAAACGCCCTGAATCACGTCTCTGATATTAAAGTAGCCATCATCTTCCCCAACCTGTGCATGCAGCATGACCTGAAGCAGGACGTCGCCAAGCTCGTCAATCATTTCGTCAATATCACCGCGGTCAACAGCTTCAAGGAATTCATATGTCTCTTCAATGAGATAACGCTTCAGTGATTCATGCGTCTGTTCACGATCCCACGGGCAGCCTACCGGACTTCTTAAAATTGAAATGATTTCTCTCAGCTTTGAGAACTCACCATAGAAATCTTCTTCTTTTTCAAGTGGCGGTACATAGACGCTTGTCAGGTTTGAAAGTGCCAGCCCATGATCAAGCTCATAAAGCTTTACTTCCCGGATTTCCTCAGCCTTCGAACCCGCTGCGGTCACAACTTTTACCACGTGTTCATCAGGATACTTCTTCATCAATTCAAGCTTCACATCAGAAGCTGTCATGCTGTCATATACCTGACCGATAATGACGTGCTGTCCCGGATTGATGGATTCACTGACAAGTGCAGTACCATCAAGGAGCTGAAAGCCGTCAACAGGATCAAAACCTGCCGCTGTAAATAGTGGATCCAGGAAGCTTTGACCGCCTTCTATAGTTAAGGTAATGCGGTTTGCTTTTTCAAGTGCAAGCAAATTTTGAACCGTCTGCTCTGCAACGAGCGGGTGCCCGGGCACTGCGTAGAGTACAGGCGCAGATTCAGCAAGCTGAACAAGCTTTTCAGTAATCTCAGCGTAGACGTCTTCAAAACGGTCGTGTGATTCATAGATTTGGTCAAACGATTCATAGGTGACGCCTTCTGCTGACAGTTCATTCAGCACAGGATGCTCTGCAGTACGGACATACAGCTTATCTGCTGCTGTCAGTTTTTTATAAATGCCAAGCGGCAGCTGATTTAGATCTCCTGCACCAAGACCGATAACTGTAATGTGATTCAAGATGATCTGCCCCCTTTTGTTGTCTTTCTGAATAAGCGGTCAATCTTATATCCAAGCGGAATCTGACCGTGCTCCTGTGTTGTGAAAAGGCTTGACCAGCTGATCCTGAAGAACAAATATGCTCCAGTGATCGCCGCAATGGTTGAAACAAGTCCTGATGAAAGCCTTGTTTCAGGTGTCCATATAAGCAGTAGAAGTGTGACACCTGCTGCCATCACGGTCAGGCCGGATGCAAGGCTTACATAAAAGGGCCCATACAGCCTTAAACCGATTTTTTTACCCACTTTTATAATCAGTACGGCCGCTACTGCGATCAGTGATAATACGGTCGCGGCCGCTGCTCCTGCTATACCGTAGAATGGGACTAGCAGCATATTTAAACCGTATTTTAACACTAAGCTCCCTGCTGCAGTCCAGGCGGCTGTATGATAACTCCCGGTTCCCTGCAGTACGGCGTTGATCGTTACAATGACGGATGTTAAAAAGACCGATGCTGCAAAAATAGACAGTACACCTGAGCCATCTTCATTTTGAAATAAAAACTGGTTGAGCGGCTTCATAATCGTGATTAACCCAACGGTTGCAGCAGCACCGAACACAATGCCGGTTTTGACTGCAAGGAAAGCTTTTTGCTTCACATCACTGAGCCTTTTCCGCTCATAATCTGAAGCAATGACCGGCACGATGGCTAAAGAGAGTGAAGTTGCTGCAACCACACCCATCTGTACGATTGGCTGACCTCTGTCATAAATCCCTTTTAACACCTTCGCCTGATCAGCATCACCGGTATAGCCTGTGAGCAGTGCATACACATTGAGTGCATCCACCAGCTGATAAAGCACAAGCAGCATACTGACCATTGCAATAGCTGTCCCTCTGACAAGAAGTACTCTTAAAAGGCTGACGTCTCCCTTTTTAAAAGTCAGCCGTTCTTTCTTTTGAAAGAGCTGCTTTCGTATGAGGAAAATCAGCATCCCGGCACCGGCTGCGACGCCTGCGATTGAACCAATCACCGCACCTTCCCCTACCGTATACAGTGAAGCACCCGCACTCGTTAAGACAAATGCAGCCCCGATAATCGCAACCACGCGGATCGTCTGCTCGGTCACCTGGGCAACAGCTGAAGGTACCATATTTCCAGCTGACTGGAACCATCCCTTGCCGGCTGATAACACCGGCAGCAGTAAGAATGGCCACGCAGAAAGCTTAATTAAAGGCTCGAGCTCTGAGTCCCCCATAAAAGCTGCGATCAGCCCGGCCCCTGTATATAAGACAGCAAACCACACAAGCCCAACGCCTGCTAAAAATAATGTGAGAACCTTTAACACACGTTCACGCTCTCTCTGATGCTCAATTAAAATGCTAGAGACCATAACTGGAAAAGCATATGTACAAAGGGCAATAAACAGCCCATAAAATGGATAAACCTGCTGATAAATATAAAACCCCGTGTCCCCTGTCAGGTTTTGAAACGGAACCCTGTAGAGTGCGCTGAGTATTTTCGAAAACAGCGCAGCAAATGTCAAAATTGCTGCGCCTTTCATCATTGTCTGAGAAGCCTGCGACATTCGGCTGTCCTCTCTTTCACTTCGATCACTTTCACTGATATTTATTATATCAAAGGGGAGCGGGAATGTCTTTTCAGGTCATATTTGCTGGGAACTTGGCGGGTTTAGGGGGGACTTGCGTCAGCGTGCCATAGTTGGACGTTCAATTCCCCGGGTCGGTGATTCAATTAAACTGTGTGTTGATTCAATTCCCCCAGGCGCTGAGCCAAATCCGCCGCTCGAAATTGGCTGTGATCCAATTAACCTGAAAGGTAATCCAATTACGACCGGAGCTGTTACAAATATCCCCGCCCATGAACCAATTACCCGCACCGCCCACACACCTGGCCACATCTAAAAAAAACCATATCCGGCGAACCGGCTATGGTTAAGTTTCCATCTGACGCCCTAAAAAACGTGCAGCTGTTTCACATACCTTCAGATCCACCTCTGTCAGCGCGTGATCCTTTGAAAAGATAAGCACTGCACCGATTGGATCGCCTGAAGCAATAATCGGAGAGGCAGCAAGCGAAGCGAGATCCTCTTCATTATGCTCAACAAGCTCCATCGAAAATGCTTCTTCTTTCATCATTGTTTTCCTCGCATCCATCATCTCTTCAGTATGAGAGCTGATTCTGCGGTTTAAAAACTCTTTTTTCGAAGCTCCCGCTACTGCAATAAAGTGATCGCGATCACAGATTAATACAGCATGATGCAGGCTGTCATATAGGGATTCTGCATATTCTTTTGCAAAATTTCCAAGCTCGTGGATCGGTGAGTATTTTTTCAGAATGATCTCACCATCACGATCCACAAAGATTTCAAGCGGATCTCCTTCACGGATCCTTAATGTACGTCTGATCTCCTTTGGGATAACAACGCGCCCCAAGTCATCTATCCGTCTGACTATACCAGTTGCTTTCATCGGACTCTCTCCTTCTTTTACAGCTGCTTTTAACGATAGTATCGGGTATATCCGCAGATTTATACGATGGATTAAAAGTTTTTGTAAAAGAAAGTCACATTAAGCAGATTCTTTCAGTGTTTCAGGCAGACGCGAAAGTACGTGATGGATCATTGAAAACCATGATTCAGGCTTCTGTCCTTTTATTTTAAAGGTGATTTTCAGTCTGTTATTTTCAAAGCCAAGCCCTACATTACGCTTGTATTCATTCGTTATATCAAAGGCTTTGGCGCCGTCTATTTTCTGCGTTCCGCCTTCACTCAGCTCAATTTTCACTTCATCTTTTGTCTGGTTAATGGTTTCAAGACCGACTTCATAACCATATGCTTTGATTTCAGCGATCTGGAACAGGTTGTGAACCTCATCCGGATAATCACCGAAGCGGTCAATCATTTCATCTTTCAGTTCAATGACCTCATCAATCGTTTTCAGACCGCGGAACTTCTTATACATCTCAATTTTCTGATGGCCATCCGGAATATAGCTTTCAGGAATATAGGCATCCTGTTTAATATCCAGATCAATTTCAACTGCCTGCTGCTTTTCACGGCTGTCCTCTGACTGGACGCCAGGCAGCTGCTCTTTACGTTCTTCAATCGCATCTTTCAGCATCTGAGAGTACAGGTCAAATCCGACTGAGTCAATGAAGCCGTGCTGCTGGGCACCTAACAGGTTTCCGGCTCCTCGGATACTCAAGTCACGCATGGCGATTTTAAAGCCTGAACCGAGCTCTGTGAACTCTTTAATAGATTGCAGACGCTGCTCAGCTACTTCAGTCAGGACTTTGTCTTTCCGGTAAGTGAAGTAAGCGTACGCCACGCGGTTTGAACGGCCGACGCGTCCTCTCAGCTGATAAAGCTGCGATAGCCCCATGCGGTCTGCGTCAAAGACGATCAGTGTGTTCACGTTCGGAATGTCGACACCTGTCTCAATGATTGTAGTCGTCACAAGCACGTCATACTCCCCTTCGAGGAACTGGAAGATGACAGATTCAAGCTCGGTTTCTGTCATCTGGCCATGTGCGACCGCTACCCGTGCATCCGGTACAAGTGAAGCAATCTCATCCGCTTTCTTCGTAATGTCTTCAACCCGGTTGTAAAGGAAATAAACCTGTCCGCTCCTGGCCATTTCACGTTCAATCGCTTCTCTGATCAGCGCACCGTTATATTCCATTACGTAAGTCTGTACAGGGAAACGGTTCTCAGGCGGCGTTTCAATGACTGAGAGATCACGTACACCGAGCATCGACATATGCAGCGTACGTGGAATTGGTGTGGCTGTCAGTGTCAGCACATCAATATTCGTTTTCAGCTGCTTGATCTTTTCTTTATGTGTTACGCCAAAACGCTGCTCTTCATCAATGATTAACAGGCCGATATCACGGTATTTTATCTGTTTTGACAGCAATCGGTGCGTTCCGACGACAATATCAACAGTGCCTGATGCAAGTCCCTTCATTGTTTCTTCCTGCTGCTTCTTCGTTCTGAAGCGGCTCATGAGTCCAACATTTATAGGGAAATCCTGCATGCGTTCAATCATGGTTTCATAGTGCTGCTGGGCAAGGATGGTTGTCGGTACGAGGATTGCGACCTGTTTCCCATCCATTACTGCTTTAAAGGCAGCGCGGATTGCGACTTCTGTCTTTCCGTAACCAACATCACCGCACAGCAGTCGGTCCATTGGGCGGTCACGCTGCATATCCTTTTTGATTTCTTCAATCGAGCGCAGCTGATCCTCAGTTTCAGAATAAGGAAAGGCCGCCTCAAAATCTCTCTGTTCAGCAGTATCTTCACTGAACCCGTAGCCTTTTGCAGTCTCGCGTTCTGAATAAAGCTTGATTAAGTCGTCTGCAATATCTGCAACTGTCGACTGTACTTTGGACTTAACGCGCTTCCACTCAGAACCGCCAAGCTTGTACAGCTTCGGCTCCTTACCTTCAGAACCGACGTATTTTTGCACAAGGTCAATCTGATCAACCGGCACGTACAGCTGATCATTCCCTTTATAGTGAATATTTAAGTAATCCTTATGAAGCCCATTGATCTCAAGCGTTTCAATTCCGAGATATTTACCGATCCCGTGATTAACGTGAACGACAAAGTCCCCGACCTTCAGCTCAGAATAGCTCTTGATCCGCTCAGCGTTTGAAAGCTTCTGACGGCGCTTTTTCTTGCGTGTTTTCTGACGGAATAATTCCTCTTCTGTCATGACAGCGAGCTTATTCATCGGCAATTCAAAGCCGGACTGAAGTGAGCCGCTGATAATCTGTACGGTATTCGGGATGAGTGGCTCTCCTTCTTTTACAATCACCGCATCAATCTCATAATCAGCCAGCACTCTTTCAAACTTATCAAGGCGCTGTCCGTCCGGTGCAAGCAGCACGACTGTGAATTTACCTTTCTTCCATCTATCAATCTCTGCTTTTAGCAGGTGCATCTGCCCGTGGAAGCTCTGCATCGGCTTGCAGGAGAATGAATGAACCTTTTTCGGATTCATATGTGCAATTTTTCTTGTAAAAAGAGAAAAATATACTTTCTGGTGTTTTTCAGCCATCAGAGAGGACAGCTTGTGTGACACCTGAATGTCATGCAGTATTTTTCCTTCTTCAAGGAGTGATACCATCCAGTCTCCCTCTTCGGCCTCAAGTGTTTCATCCATTTCAAAAATACGGCTGATCTCATCAAACATCACAAGGCCATCTTCAGGCAGGTAATCAATAAGACTTGCAGGCTTCGAATAGGCAAGAGACTGATATTTAAATAGTTGATCAGGCTTGCGGCCATTTTCAAGTAAATGAATATCGTATTCCGTCTGCTCTGCCATCGTTTCTTTAACAGCTTTATTCTTCACTTTTTTCAGACTTGTCTTCAGGCGCTCTCTCAGTTCGTCAGCGATTCTACCAAGCGTCTCGCCTTCCATAATCAGCTCACTCGCAGGGCCGATCGCGACATTCTGAAGCGTTTCAATCGAACGCTGGTCCTCGGCTGAGAATGTCCGGATTGAATCTACTTCCGTATCAAAGAGTTCGACTCTTACAGGGTCAGAAGTCAGCGGATAAATATCAAGAATCCCGCCGCGCATACTGAACTCGCCCGGACTGCTCACCATATCCGCGCGATGATAACCCATTTTGATCAGAGAAAGAAGCGTCTGATCTACATCGATATCCGTTCCGATCGTAAGGGTGAACTGGTGATCAACCCACTGATCCTTCGGCGGCACAATTTTTCTGAGACCTGCCATTGGAACAATATAAACCCCCTGCCCATTTACAGCGAGGTGATTCATTGCTTCTAGCCGCTGAGCTAATAGCTCCGGGCTTGCAATACTCATCTCAGCAGCAATCAGCTCATTGGCCGGATACATATAAAGCGCTTCTTCGGCGATGGACTGGGAAAGGTCATCGTATAATTTCTGAGCGCTCAGCAAATTAGGCGTCACAATCATCATTGGACGCTTGTATTTTTCATATAATGCTGCCATAAATGTGCTTCTTGCGGATCCTGAGAGCCCTGACAGCAGCTGCTCCCCGCGCTCCTGATCCAAATCTTCTATAACAGACCTGATTTGCTGGTCTTGTAATAAACCGTCTACTAACGTTTTCAAGTTGTTCTCCTCCCGGATGTAAACAGAAAAATGCCTTGGATCAGCATCCAAAGCTTTTTACTGTATAAATTGATCCAGTTCATGAAAATCCGGATTCCGTTCAAGGGACTCCTGGCAATCCTCACAGATCGTCTGGATATGAACATGTCCTTCTGTATAGGATATCATGTTTCGACGCTCCTCTGCTGAAAGAGTATGCAAACCGAGTCGTTCTGCATCCATCAGCGGCGAATCGATTGTGCCGATCTCACTTCTGCAGTGCCGGCAATGATAATGAACAGCCAATCCTGTCATCTCCCCTCACGTCTTTGCTGATAGTCTAGTATAAGCAGAAACGCGACAAGATATTCATCTAGGCACCGTTAAATTCATTCATCACTTCTAAAAATGGCTTTTCTAAAAATCGTTCGCAAGCGTCCGCACTTTTTTTAATGACAAGTTCCATTTCAGCCCATTCTTCTTTTGAAAAGCGGCTTAATACGTAATCCGGCACCTTCATTCCGCGTGGCGGACGATCAATTCCGATCCGGATTCTGTTGAACTCCTGTGAACCTAAATGGGCAATCGTACTCTTAATCCCATTATGGCCACCGGCGCTTCCTTTCTGACGCAGACGCATTTTCCCCATCGGAAGGTCAAGGTCATCATAAATGACCACAATATCCTGAGGGTCAATCTGAAAATAGTCCATTAGCGGTCTGATACTTTCCCCTGACAGGTTCATATACGTAAGCGGCTTCAGTAAAATCACTTTTTCACCGTTGACAATTGTTTTGCTGAATGCACCATTAAACTTACTTTGCATAAGCGGTGCGTTCCAGCGCTGAGCGAGTTCATCAATGACTTCAAAACCAATATTATGCTTTGTTTTATCATACGTTTTCCCCGGATTTCCGAGACCAATCACTAATTTCATTATTTACACCTCTGTATACGTTAAAACATCTTTTATATCAATACTCTTACTTATTCTAAACGATAAGAAGCGCAACCTCCACAAGAAAGGTTGCGCCTGATTGTCATCGCTCAATAAATGATTGATCGGTTTATGCGTTTTCTTCAACTGTTTCAGATTCGCCTTCTGTATCTCCAGTGCTTTCTCCGCTTTCAGCACCGGCTTCACCTGCACCAGCTTCTTCTTCAAGCTCTTCAATTTCTTCCTCTGTACGTGGTGCAAGAACAGAAACAATTGTTTCATCATCCTCATGGTTGATTGTTACGTCATATTTGCTGCGTAGATCCTCAACGCTGAATGACTCACCAATTTCAAGGTCAGTTACATCTACCTCGAATGATTCAGGAATGTCATTTGGCTTCGCTGAGATTGAAAGCTCGTGAAGTACAGTCTGTACGACGCCGCCTTCTTTTGCACCAGCTGCTTCACCAACAAGGTGTACTGCTACATCTACTGTTAATTCCTCAGACATGTTGACTGCAAGGAAGTCTGCGTGAATGATTTCATCTTTAAGGAAATCGCTCTGATAATCACTTAGTACAACATTTTGCTTGTTGCCTTCGATATCAAGCTCAATAATTCCATTACGTCCTACTTCACGGATCGTTTTAACGAGATCAATCTCATCTACTGAGATCGCTGTATTTTCTACTTTATAACCGTATACAACTGCAGGCAGTTTCCCTACATTGCGAAGCTCTGTTAAATCCGAATTTTTAAAACTGTCTCTTTTCGTTGCTTTTAGTACTGAACTCATGTCTAATCACCTTCCAAAGTTAATTTCATTTTGGTTTTTAACATTGTGAAACAGGCTGTAAATATCCATTTAAAACCGATCGTATTCTACAAACCCTTCACAAAGCTTTCATTTTAAATGTCCATATATTACATTACCCCGCGAACATCTGCTTAAACCCCAAAAAGTTTAGAAATTTTGTTGGAAATCTGTGTTAAATCAGACTTCTTGGTACTGAATGAATATAAAAACAACAGACGCCCGGTACTGGACGTCTGTTGTTTTTGTGTAATGTGGTATGTCCAGATTACGGTATGGATTTCGTCTAACGCGGCCAGTACGCTTTTCTATGTTGTCCAGCTTCAGCGCCTAGCTCTTCGAGTCATAAGCCACGCTGAGAAAACGGGATAGACCGCCCGTTTCTCTCAGCGCGTCTTATGCTTGTCGGAGCTGAACAAGGCGCTTACGCTTTTCTATGTTGTCCAGCTCCGGTTCGCAGGGGCTAGCACGTTTCTTTTAATCAAATAACATACTTACAGATTGCTGCTCGTATACGCGGATGATGGCTTCGCCGAGCAGGCCTGCTACTGAAAGTTCTACAATTTTACCGCCCTGTTTTTCTTCAGACAGTGCGATTGAGTTTGTAACGACCAATTCTTTGATGGCAGAGGAATTAATACGTTCCATTGCCGGTCCTGAAAGTACAGGGTGTGTACAGCTTGCGTAAACTTCTTTTGCACCTACATCCATCAGTGCGTTTGCAGCAAGTGTAATTGTACCGGCTGTATCGATGATGTCATCGATCAGGATACAAGTCTTGCCTTCAACGTTACCAACGATGTTCATGACTTCTGATACGTTTGGCTTCGGACGGCGCTTATCAATGATTGCGATTGGCGCCTTCAGATATTCTGCCAGTTTACGTGTACGTGTTACGCCACCATGATCAGGTGAAACGATCACCAGCTCATCAGGGTTAAAGTTCTTTTGCATAAAGTATTCAGCGATAATCGGCACGCCTCGCAGGTGGTCAATCAGGATATCAAAGAAGCCCTGAATCTGCGGTGCATGCAGGTCAAGTGTGATGACGCGTGTAGCGCCTGCAGTTTCAAGCAGGTTTGCAATCAGCTTTGCAGTGATCGGCTCACGCGCACGCGCTTTGCGGTCCTGACGCGCATAGCCATAGTAAGGCATTACGATGTTAATCGTTTTAGCAGAAGCACGCTTCAGTGCATCTACCATGATTAACAATTCCATCAGATTCTCATTAACCGGACTTGAAGTCGATTGAACAACGAATACATCACAGCCACGGATACTTTCTTCGATATTAATTTGAATTTCGCCATCGCTGAAACGTGTAACTGAGCACTTTCCAAGCTTTGTACCGATGGACTCTGCAATATCCTCTGCTAACCCGGGATTTGAATTCAGTGAAAAGATTTTTAATTTAGAATTGGCATATTCAGTAGACATGACAGCCTCCAGTTATTTTTTAGTGTTGATTCTTTTAGCGTAGCCTTCTTTATTTTCCTGACGGGCACGGGCGATTGAAAGTGCTTCACCCGGTACATCCTTGTTGATCGTAGAGCCCGCAGCAACATAAGCACCTTTTCCAATTGTGACAGGTGCAATCAGATTTGAATTACAGCCAATGAACGCATCATCTTCAATCTTTGTCAGATGCTTTTTTTGTCCATCATAATTTACAGTGATCGATCCACAGCCGAGGTTCACACCTGAACCGACTTCTGCATCACCAATATAGCTGAGATGAGAAGCTTTGCTGCCTTTACCAAACTGTGTTTTTTTGATTTCGACAAAGTTACCGATCTTCACTTCATCTGCAATTGCAGATTGCGGACGAATGTGCGCAAATGGTCCGATGTTTACATCAGATCCGATCTCGCTGTCATGTACGACAGACTGCTTAATCACTGTACGGTCTGCAATTTTGCTGTCTTTGATTTCACTGTTTGGCCCAATTGTACATTCTACGCCGATTACAGTGCTTCCTTCAATGACAGTCCCCGGATAAACAACCGTATCACTGCCAATCACTGCATCAGCACTAATATAAGTAGAAGCAGGATCAATCAGTGTGACCCCATTACGCATCTGCTGTTCATTGATTCGCTTGCGCATCAGCTGCTCTGCTTTTGATAAAGCCACGCGGTCATTTACACCAAGCGTTTCATCTGATGAAGGCGTCTGGTATGCTGCAATTGCCTGTCCTTCATTTTTCAGAATTTCAATCACATCAGGCAGATAATATTCACCCTGCGCATTGTTATTATTTACTTTTTCAAGTGTTTCAAAGAGCGCTTTGTTATCGAAGCAGTACGTACCCGTATTGACTTCCTGCACTGCAAGCTCTTCTTCGTTTGCATCCTTGTGTTCAACGATCTTTGTTACAAGACCATCTTCCCCGCGGATGATACGGCCATATCCCGCTGGATTGTCTTCATGAGCTGTCAGGATTGTTGCCTTCGCCTGTTGTTCCTCATGATGCTGAATCAGCGAAGACATCGTTTCAGTCGTAATCAGTGGCGTGTCACCACATACGACTAAAGTGATACCGTCTTTTCCCTGTAAACGGTCTTTCGCCTGCATAACAGCGTGGGCAGTTCCCAGCTGCTCAGCCTGAAGAACAAATTCCGAACGACCCTCAAGCTTGGACTGAACAAGTTCAGCACCATGACCAACAACGGTAATGACTTCTTGCATATTTGCTTCCTTAACCTGTTCTAACACGTGCTCAACCATTGGCTTTCCACAAACAGGATGAAGTACTTTATATAATTTGGATTTCATACGAGTCCCTTGACCCGCTGCTAAAATTACCGCATATCGATTCGACATTACCGGTCCTCCAGTCAACATTTTTCCACTTTGAATATATTACAAAAACGCATTCATTTCAAGGAAAGCGGTAATTTCAGAAGAATCTGTTATCAATATGAAATACCGTCCCCTTCTATTGACCTAAGAAATAAAAAGCGTACGATTCTGCCAATGTGACAAAATCGTACGCTTTTTTATGGCTTGTTTTACTTCAGCCTTATCCAGGTAAGTACCGGGCTGTTATGCACCCGCTTCTTCATATGTCATTTCTAATTGTTCACTATGGTCCTGATGGTATTCAGCCAGCACCGAACTCTGAATAATATCTCTCATCTCAGAATTGATCGGATGGGCTATATCTCTAAATTCACCATCTGGCGTCCGCTTACTTGGCATTGCAACAAATAATCCATTATTCCCGTCAATGACCCGGATATCATGCACCACAAAAACTCCATCAAGCGTAATGGAAGCGATCGCACGCATCCTGCCATCCGAGCTCACACGCCTAAGTCTCACATCTGTTACTTCCACTGATTTCCACCACCTTTCTCCCCCTAGTACAAGCCTCCCCACTACTTCTATACGAAAGGTCGATATCCCTACCTGAAAAGTGAAATAGTCATATTATTTTCCAAAAAATAAAAAAGCTTTTTTCTATCAGGCTGCTCACCCTCAGAAAAAAGCTTTTTGATTACTTATTTAACCAGTGCAATGACTTCAATTTCGATGCCTGCGCCTTTTGGCAGCTTAGATACTTCTACGCATGAGCGTGCAGGACGGTGGTCACCGAAATAATCAGCGTAAATCGCGTTTACTGCGTTAAAATCACTTAGGTCATCCAGAAAAACCATGACTTTTACTACTGTGGAGAATGAAGCACCTGCTTCTTCAAGTACAGCCTTCAGGTTACTGAATACCTGATGTGTCTGGTCTTCAATACTGCCTTCTACAAGCGAACCCTCAGGTGTCAGCGGAATCTGACCTGAGCTGTAAAACATATTATTTACTACCATCCCTTGAGAATAAGGGCCAATTGCCTGTGGTGCCTGATCTGTCTGTACAAACTTCATGTGAATGCCTCCTTATGATTTTAACTCTTACACATTGGCTGATGCTTTCCACTTCAGGGGGATGCTTTCCGCGGACGAACGCTTGAGCCACCTCAGGCAGAAAACCACTGCCTTCCGGGGTCTCTCACGATCGTTTTCCCGCAGGAGTCGCCCCCTTACGCTCCAATCATCAGCTGTGAAAAAATTAATCGACATTAATACAGCTACTGTTTTAAGAAAGAAGATACGCGGTCAAAGTAGTTGCCTGTTTCAACCTGGATCGTTTTGCCTTTTTCATCAACACTTCTCAATTTTAACAGTGAAATATAATCTTCTACAAGGCGTTCCTCAGAGTCCTGTTCCGATTCAATGAAAATTCCAGTACCTGCAACAGTGGCAGAAAATTCTTCAAGTAGATTTTTCATCCCTGCCGCTGTACCGCCGGCTTTCATAAAATCATCGACAATCAGTACTCTCGCACCCTGCTTCACACTTCTTTTAGATAACACCATGGTCTGAATTCTTTTAGAAGAGCCGGACACATAATTGATACTGACAGTTGATCCTTCCGTTACTTTACTGTCCCGTCTCGCTACCACCACCGGCACGCCAAGGTAGCGTGCTGCTGCGTGCGCGATCCCGATTCCCTTTGTCGCAACTGTCATGACAAGATCAATCTGCTCATTGGCATATGCGCCTGCAAATAACTTACCAACATAGTTCATCAGATGAATATCTCCAAGAATATCCGTCATAAATAAGTAGCCACCCGGCAGCAGCCGGTCTGATTTACTTACCTGATCCGATAAAATCTGCAGTGCTTCTTCTGCCTGTTCCTTTTTAATGCCCGGGATAAAGCGCACTCCGCCAGCTGCACCCGGTACCGTTTGCAAAGAGCCGATTCCTCTGTTTTCAAAAGTTTCTTTTACAATCACTAAATCTTCACTAATCGAGGATTTAGCTGAGGAATAGCGCTCTGCAAAAAATGTGAGCGAAACCAGTTCACGTGGATGTTCCGATAAGTAATGTGTCATATCAATCAGGCGTTCACTTCGTTTAATTTTCATGCGGTGAAACCTCCCAAAACCCGAATAATGTATAGTAACTATATCATTATCGTACGTTTTTAAGCAAGAGGTGCCCGGCTGCCGAGCATTCTCACCGCAAATACCTGGTCACAAAAGCCGCGAAGGCCATTTACAACCCGGTGGACCTTTGATTCGTACTGCACAAGTCCGAAAACAGTCGGCCCGCTCCCGCTCATCAGTACTGCATCAGCCCCAAAACGCTGCATCTGCTCTTTAATATGCTTCACTTCCGGATATAGCTGAAGCGTAACAGACTCAAGCGCATTACCGAGGTGATCACACACACCCTGATAATCTCCTTCTTCAATCGCCTGTACCATTTTAGCTGTATTCGGATGATCGACCTTTTCAAGCTTCAGGTTCTGGTAAATGTCCGCTGTCGATACGCCGATCGATGGCTTTGCAAGAATCACCCAGCACTTTGGCGGGGTCGGCAGTTCCTGAATCTTCTCGCCTCTGCCCGTCGCAAGCGCTGTTCCGCCATAAATACAAAACGCCACATCAGATCCGATCTCTGATCCAACCTCAGCAAGCTCATCATTTGAAAGGTCAAGTTCCCAAAGTTCGTTTAACCCCTTCAAAGCAGCAGCTGCGTCACTACTGCCTCCAGCCAGCCCTGCTGCAACCGGAATTTGCTTATGGATCGTAATATCCACACCTTTTTTCACGTTGTATTTCTTCTGCAGCTTTTCCGCTGCCTTATACGCCAGATTCCTGTGGTCACTCGGTACAAAACGATCATGCGAGATAATCCGGATCCGCGTCCCCTTCGTCTCATCCAGCTCAATACGATCAGCCAGATCCACAGTCGTCATGACCATCTCCACCTCATGAAACCCATCAGGCCTCTTATGGAGCACATCCAGCGAAAGATTAATCTTCGCCGGTGCTTTCACCATCATCATAAATCCACACACCTCAATCTTCCTTCAAGTCATTGAAGTTATTGTAGCAATAAACCACGAAAAGTGGAAGCAGGCGTTTAGGGGCGTATGCGGTGGCACCATCAGGATTGGGGTTGTTGCGGAAGCGTGGGATGAATTAAGTGAAAAGATGATGGAATTACTTGAAAGATGATAGTTAAAATTAGAAAGGTGACAGATACATCTGCACAAAACAGCCTAACAGTCGAATACTCAAAAAGGTGATGGATATAAATCAAAAAGTCATAGATAAAATCGAAAAGGTGATACATAAAGTCCCTCTACCACCCTGCTGCTCAAGCAACAAATCGCCAGGCCGAAATAACGCCCGGCAAATTACTCAAAACCATCAAATCTAACCCCAGATACCAACGAAATAACCTTTATCCATCCAACTCAACCAAAAAAACCGCCCGGCACTCACCGGACGGCCTCATGTGCATGTACCAACTACGGTTAACGTGGTTCAGACTGGTCTCCCAGCTGACGCTCAGCCATTTTGATAGCCTGCTTTACCATGTTACCAGCATCCCGGGACTTAATGCCGCCCCAGCCTTCCTGCTGTACCGTATCATAGATCCCGAGTTCTTTGGCGACTTCTTCCTTGAGCCGATCTGACATTACGCCTCTTCTTCTGCTCATGATTTCATCCCCCTTAGATGTCCAGCTTCAGCGCCTAGCTCCTCGAGTCATAAGCCACCCTAAGAAAACGGGAAAGGTCACCCGTTTCTCTCAGCGCGTCTTATGCTTGTCGAAGCTGTGCAAGGCGCTTACGCTTTTCTGTGATGTCCAGCTTCAGCACCTAGACCCTCGAGTCATAAGCCACCTTGAGAAAATGCGAAAGGTCACCCATTTCTCTCAAGTCGCCTTATGCTTGTCGGTTCTGTTCAAGGCGCTTGCGCTTTTCTAAATTGGTCATGCTCACTTAACCTGCCACAAAGCACCTTATATTATGAAAAGCAGCTTATGGATGAAGTACCATCAATCGTCAATTGCTCTTTTGAAATAACAAAAAGGCGGTCTGCCCGGACAACTGACAATCAGTTACCCGGGCAGACCGCCCATAAAAAATCATTATGATTTCATTAACTTACGCTTGCAGCTTCTGAACCTTCTTCAATAAAAGTCAGTTCAACAGCTTCAGTTAGTACATCGGTGTAGCTATACGATACCCGTTCAAAAGCATTTTCGTCCTGATCAAGCTCCACAATAAAAATTGAAGGATATGTTTCAGTCAAAACTCCTGAACGCTCAATTGTCTTGCGTCTTCCACCATTGGCTTTTAACAATAGACGTTTTCCAAGATTCACATCAAGTGCTTTCTTAATATCAGCTAACGTTTTTGGCATTCCGCTTCCACCTCACTGACATTAGTATACCAAAATATTACGTTTTGGTCAAATAAAATAATCATTTTATCAATTCTCTTTAGTGAATGTCAATGTTTTTATTCCGTCAAAATGCTTAGCTGCTGTCGTTTTGTGTCTCTGCATACATTTCTTTCTTGTAAGGCATCCCGATTCTGAGGACACCGCGCGTTTCAATTGCGCCGATTCCGTTATCATCAGCGAGCGTATGCGGAAGGATATCTTCGACTGTAAACATTGAATGAATTGACATATAACTGATGATGCTTGCCGCGTAGGCGGGGTCAAGAGCATGAATATTGACGCGCAGAGGTGAGCTCGCAATGTTGGCACCTGCGTAGATTAAGGATTCGAAGTGAGACTGACAGGCACCTGCAAAAATCACCAGCTGATCAAGATAGGGTACGATTTTACGGGCATTCCTTACTGCATTTACAAATGAAGATGAATGCCTGTAAGCGTTCAGGTCACTTTTTTTACCCTGTGCCGGCAAATAGGCGTCGTGCCCTGTTAACACAAGAATTTGCGGCTGATAGCGGATAATGAGGTCCTGAATGCGATCCGCCATTTCTTTTTCCGGACAATGAACGCCAATATGAGGTACGTTGGTATCTTTGTAAATTTTTAGGCATTTCTTTAAATAACGCTCATCACCATCAAGGTGCAGCACGCGACCAGGCAAATGAAATGAAAGAGCATCCGTTTTTCTCTCTTTTTCTGCAGCCGACTTCGCCCTGTTCTCTTTCATTTCTTTCATTTGCCGGTCTGCTTTTGCAAGGCGCTCCTCGTCAAGCAGCTCGAGATCCTCAACCGGTGCATCCGCAACGAGTCTGATATCTCTTCCATACAGGATGGCATACTGACCTTTCTCACGCTCCTCAACAGCAGCTACTACAAAAACCACGTCACAATGATACGATTTCCGTCCAACCAGCTGACTGATCCAATCCACCGGCATTCACCCTCCTATCCGGCCCATGCAGTTACTATATGCATCCGCATTTGGAGGGGTGAATATCGTAAAATAAAAACCCCGGCACGCAGCCGGAGTTTAACCTTATGAAAAATATGGATACAACGCATTCGCAAGCGTTGCAAATTCAGGAATTGAAAGGCTCTCTCCACGTCTTGAAGGCTCAATACCGGCCTGTTCCAACGCTTTAAGAATGTCTTCTTTCTTTTCTTTACCGTCGGGCAGCTGGCTTGTCATGTTGTTTAGAATCGTTTTTCTGCGATGTGCAAATGAAGAACGTGTCACAGTGAAGAAGAAATCCTCATTTGTTACTTCAACCGGCGGCTTGTCGCGCTTTATTAATTTAATCACAGCAGAATCTACATTCGGCTGAGGAATAAAGACGGTTTTCGGTACAATCATGACAGTAGAAGCTTCTGTGTAGTATTGAATCGCAATCGAAAGAGACCCGTAATTTTTTGTTCCGGGCTTAGCGGCAATACGATCTGCCACTTCTTTTTGAAGCATGACGACAAGTCCTTTAATCGGCAGGTCTTCCATTAACAACTTTAGAATAATCGGTGTTGTAACGTAGTATGGAAGGTTTGCAACGACCATTACATCTTCAATATCGGCAAATTCTTCAATCATGACCTGCTCCACATCTGCTTTCAGCACGTCCTTGTGAAGAATCTTGATATTATCGTATGGCGATAGCGTATCGTCTAAAATCGGCAGCAGACGCTGATCAATCTCAAACGCGACGACCTTTTTTGAGGCGCGCGCCAGATGCTCAGTGAGGGCGCCGATGCCGGGACCGATTTCAATTGCGCCATGCTCTTTTGTAAGCCCTGCATGACCGACGATTTTCTGGAGAATATTCGGGTCGATCAGGAAGTTCTGTCCAAGACTTTTTTTAAATGAGAAGCCGTATTTTTGCATAATTTCCTTCGTGCGGACGGGTGTCGCAATATCTTTATTCATTATTTTCCTCCTGTAAAATGCGCTTTAGCGCCTCAGCAAAGTCTTCTTTTGTGATTTCAAACATCATCAGACGGTTGTATAGCTGCTTACCGTTTACATAACCAATTTTAAGCTCAGCCCCAAGTTTTTCTCTTCTGGCTTTTGCTTTTGGTCCACCAATGAGTCCGGCTGTTACAAGATCCTCTTTTGTAATCAGCTCGACAGGTTCCTCTGCCATGAGGTGAGCATCCTTAAGTGCCTGGCGGATAATATCAGGTGAGGCATGCTCAACGCCAAGTCCGCGTCCTTTTTTACGCAGGGCATCCTGCTTTTCGATAAAAGCATGCTTGCATCCTGGTACAGCGTCCTGCACGATCTGTCTGATACGCTGCCCGGGGTAATCCGGATCCGTTAAAATGATAACGCCTCTTTTTTCCTGGGCGTGACGTATTTTCTCCAGTGTCTTTTGTGAAACAGCTGAACCGTTCGTTTCGATTGTGTCAGCATCAACTGCACGCTTAATTGCTGTCGTATCGTCTCTGCCTTCTACAACGATAATTTCTTTAAGTTTCATTACATCCTCCGAAATGGTTTCTGTGCTTCATTATAGCCGAAATTGCTTTTGAACGCACAAAAAACAGAGAGAATGTTCCCTCTGTTTTTTCATATAGCTGGCTACGGCATAACCGTTACTTTTACTGTTCTATTACCCCATGCAAGTGCTGAAGCACGGTCAGCGATAAAGATATCAATCTTGTTCCCTTTAATCGCGCCACCTGTATCTCCGGCGATAGCATAGCCATAGCCTTCAACATATACGCGTGATCCAAGTGGGATAACAGACGGATCTACAGCAATGACTTTCATACCAGGATTTGCTTTCAGGTTGATCCCTGTAGCTGTGATACCTGAGCAGCCAGCACAAGATGCTGTGTATGCTGTTGAACTCATTGTCATTTCACGGCCTGACGGCTCAGATGATGATGCCGTCTGGGCTGGCTGCGATGATGCTTCTGCTGATGATGCAGCCGGCGTTACAGCTGCTGCTTTTTTCGTTGTTTCACGTGGAACGCTGGCAACAACAGGCTTCTTTGTGCCAATGGCAACAACTTTATTTTTACTTTCTTTTACAGTCTTTTCTTCTTTCAAATCACGGGATACTTCTTTCCCGTTTTCTTTTACAACTTCGTATGTTTTTTCAATCAGACCTTCTTCGCCTTCCTGAACAACCTTTTCAGAACCCTCGGCTAATGTATTGTCATCTTTCTGTTCCACACTGAAGTCCTTCGTCTCTTCCACCACATCGGTGACCTTATCAACGTGGACGATCTTCACAGTAGCGCCCTCCGTCAACATAGTGTCTTCAGATGGTTCTACGCGATCATCTTGATCCAGCTTAATCTCATGCTGTTTTAAAAAGTCAGCGACGGTGATCGAAGTCGACCAAACCTCTTCTTTGTCAGTCCCATTTACAAGTGTCCATACGAAAGCTTTTTCAAGTGAAAGTGTCATATCTTCCTCAATACTTTCATCCAGTGCATGCGACAGCTTGTCTACGTCACTTACTTCTAACTGTTCTTTACGCAGGAACTCTCCTACGGTTTGGGCATTTGTCATGATTTCCTGCGTCTCTCCGCCTAAATCAAATGACACCTGTTTCGCCGCTCTATAGCGTACGGTCATATCATGGTAGATCTCCGTATCGCCTGAGGGGTATAAATAGTCCTCTGAGTGAATATCCATTTCTAGCTCTGCAAATATATCTTCAACAGTGGCAGCGTTTGTGCGCACCAATTGCTCTTCACCATTTAAGGAAAGGGCTACTGTCTTCTTCATACCTTCCTGAAAAAGGAAACCAACAACTAAAACAAATACCGTTAAAGTTACTAAAGAATAGACCCAGTTCCTCTTACTCATAGACTTTGGAAACAGGTTTTTCATGTTTTTTTCTGATTGCATGAAAAACTCCTCCTTTACTCCGAGTGATTATAAAGACTATCCGAACAGATTGTCAACCTCAGAATTTGAGACATTTTCCCTGCGCAGGGGATATATGTCCCAATTATGCAGACCGTTTTTCAGCCTGAAAAGGATTTTTTATCGACAACTGAACGTTGGTATTACGCAAAAGATGTCGCACAAACGTGCTCAATTTTACCTAAAGCTTAAAATCATTTATTTTAGCTGATAAATTTTTTTTGCGTTTTCTGTCGTACGCTTTCCAACTTCTTCGTAGGAAATACCTTTTAATTCAGCAATTTGTTCTGCTACCAGCTTCACATATGCCGGCTCATTCCGCTTCCCGCGATTCGGGTGCGGTGCTAAGAAAGGTGCGTCCGTTTCGATCAGCAGGTATTCAAGATCGATCTCCTCAGCCACTTCTTTCGGCTTCTTCGCATTTTTAAATGTAACGGGGCCGCCAAGAGAAATCATGAAGTTCAGATCAATACACTGCTTTGCGATTTCAACACTTCCGCTGTAACAGTGCATAATGCCGCCTACTTCTTCAGCGTGTTCTTCTCTCAGGATATCTACAACATCCTGTGTCGCTTCACGGTTATGAATGACGATTGGAAGCTTTACTTTTTTAGCTAAATGAATCTGCTTTTTAAATACGTCTTTCTGAACATCATGCGGGGATTTATCCCAGTGATAATCAAGGCCCGTTTCCCCAATTGCAACGACCTTCGGATGAGCAGCAAGTTCTTCAATCCACTCCAGGTCCTCGTCAGTCATATCAATTGCATCTACCGGGTGCCAGCCAATTGCGGCATAGATGAAATCGTGCGTCTCAGCAAGCTCCATCGCCTTTTTTATTGTCTTCCGGTCAAAGCCGACTACCGTCATGAATTCAACGTCATTTTCCTTTGCTCGCTGTATCACTTCATCAAGATCATCTTCAAACTGATCTGCATTTAAGTGAACGTGTGTATCGAATAACATTGTATCCTCTCCTTCACAGCAAATTTAGTGTATTAAAAATCCATATGTCATACATCACAGCCATGTAACAATCTATTAACAAATTAACAACCCGATTAAAATACACATTACCAAACAGTTATGCGTTGTTCACTGAATAGTATTGAATCAAAAGTAATTCCTTTACCTAAAAACCCTTAAAGATAGACTTTAATTATCTGAATTTTTATATCAGGATAATTTATAACAATAACCGTCTATTTATTGGTAAATACAATCCAATGACATATAAAACACAAATTGATGACGGGTTTCTTCTATTGTTATAGTTCGTTACACAGATGTAATATTTAAGACACATAAGAAACATAAGAACCAGATACTTCAACTTATGAAGAATTGATTCTCTCTTAGATTTATTAAAATCCATTCTTGTTTCTGCACAGCTGATGATTGAAGCGGAAGGGGTCGACTCCTGTGGCAGGAAGGGACGTGTGAGACCGAGCATGGCGAAGCCTGCGGGCTCACCGCCCGGCCACGGAAAGCGTCCCCCTGAAGCGGAAATCATCAGCCAACTTTGTTAAGACAAAACAAAAAGAAGAGAGGAACGAATCCCTCTCTTCATTCATTCAATTATTTAACACGTGCCCCATTTTCCAGGTTTTCTGCTACATGCGCAAGTGATAGGACTCCATCCTTCTCACCTGCAAGGATCATGCCTTCAGACAATTCCCCGCGAAGCTTAACCGGCTTCA
Source organism: Jeotgalibacillus malaysiensis (assembly GCF_044789845.1). Classification (NCBI taxonomy): domain Bacteria; kingdom Bacillati; phylum Bacillota; class Bacilli; order Caryophanales; family Caryophanaceae; genus Jeotgalibacillus; species Jeotgalibacillus malaysiensis. Next base: position 55,275 of record NZ_CP085252.1, on the reverse strand, counting down.
GGTTTGTTACGCAGACAACCTTTTTACCGATCAGCTCTTCAGGCTTGTAGAACTTTGCAATACCTGAAACAACCTGACGCTTTTCAAAGCCGAGATCCAGCTGCAGCTTTAAGAGCTTATCTGTTTTCTTCACAGGCTCACACGCTGTTACAGTTGCAACGCGAAGATCCACTTTCATGAAATCATCGAATGTAATTTCCTCTTCAAGCTCAACCGGCTCTTCTGCAGGAGCAGGCGCCGTACCAGCCATTTTCTCCTTAATGTAAGCTGCTTCCTCTGTTACATCAAGACGCGGGAAGATCGGCTCCCCTTTAGCGACAACCTTTGTGCCGGCAGGAATTGCGCCAAAGCTTTCGAGTGTTTCCCATTTCAGGTGTGTCTCATCAAGCTGAAGCTGGGACAGGATGCGCTTTGGCGTTTCAGTCATAAATGGCTGAAGTAAGACGGCTACGCGACGTAATGTTTCAGCTAAATGATTCATCACATGACCAAGCTCTTCCTTCTTCGCTTCATCTTTTGCAAGCACCCATGGCTGTGTTTCATCTATATACTTGTTTGCACGGCTGATCAGCTGCCAGACAGTCGCAAGTGCAACGGAGAATTCCATGTTTTCCATTGATTCCTGGAATTTTTCAACCGTTTCTTCATTTGACTGAAGTAATTCCTTATCAAAAGGACCCGCTGAGCCCTGATAGACAGGAATTTCACCGTCAAAATATTTATTTACCATCGCAACTGTACGGTTCAACAGGTTACCAAGGTCATTGGCAAGGTCAAAATTCACCCGCTCAACGAATCCTTCAGGTGTGAAAATACCGTCAGAGCCAAATGGCACTTCACGAAGCAGATAATAACGAAGTGCATCCAGACCATAGCGGTCAATGAGTGTAACAGGATCAACGACGTTACCTTTTGACTTGGACATTTTTCCGTCCTTCATTAATAGCCAGCCGTGGGCAAATACCTGCTTAGGCAGCGGCAGATCAAGCGCCATCAGCATAATTGGCCAGTAAATGGTATGGAAGCGGACAATCTCTTTACTCATCAGGTGAACGTCCGCCGGCCAGAACTGACGGAAACGCTCATCATTTTCTGAACCGTAGCCGAGTGCTGTAATATAGTTAGACAGTGCATCAATCCATACATACACGACGTGCTTAGGATCCCCGGGAACCTTTACGCCCCAGTCAAATGTCGTTCTTGAAACAGCCAGATCTTCAAGGCCCGGCTTAATAAAGTTATTCAGCATTTCATTTTTTCGCGATTCCGGCTGAATAAATGCGGGATTCTCTTCGTAATACTTTACAAGGCGGTCCGCGTATTTACTCATACGGAAGAAATAAGACTCTTCACGTACCTTTTCAACAGGGTGGCCGCTATCCGGGCTCTTACCGCCAATGACATTTCCCTCACTGTCGAGCTCTTTATCTTCAAGCTGCGTTTCAGTATAGAAGGTTTCATCCGGGATTGAATACCAGCCTTCATATTCACCAAGATAAATATCCCCCTGGTCATGCAGCTGTTTGAAAATCTTTTCGACAACAGTTTTATGGCGTTCTTCTGTTGTACGGATGAAATCATCATAAGAGATGTCCATCTTTTTCCACAGATCCTGAATGCCTTCCACGATCTCATCGACATAAACCTGTGGAGAGATCCCCTGCTCTTTTGCTTTTTCCTGGATTTTCTGACCATGCTCGTCCGTCCCAGTCAGGTACATGACATCAAACCCTAAAAGACGCTTATAACGTGCCATTGCGTCTCCTGCTACTGTTGTATATGCATGCCCGATATGCAGCTTGCCGCTCGGGTAGTAAATTGGTGTTGTAATATAAAACGTATTATTCGGCTGACTCACTGTTTATCCTCCTTCGATCAGCATCAGAAACTCAGCTCTGACGCGTTTTCATATGTAAAAAAATATACCCGAAATAGGAAGTGAATGCAACCGCCACAGGCTCCGCAGTAAATACTCCCCACTTTTGTCGAATTAGTATGTCACTTTTGTCGAAACACGAAATAGCTTGAATTCAAAACAATTTTATTTACACTTACAGTTATTACATGTTATAGTGAATATTGTAGAAGGTAATATTTTCAATCACTTGTAGTCGCTGATACGAAAGGCTTTTGTAATATTTCATTATCGGCACATTTGCGAGAAAATATGTATTGACTGATTTGGGAAACGTTGGTATGATATAAAAATAGAGAGAAAAATGTCGAAACTTGACGAATTATAAGAGAGAAAAAACAAATATACCTTTGAGAGGGGATTTTTAATCATGAAATCAACTGGAATTGTACGTAAAGTAGACGAATTAGGCCGAGTGGTGATTCCAATCGAACTTCGCCGTACACTTGGAATTGCAGAAAAAGACGCATTGGAAATTTATGTGGATGACGAAAAAATCATCCTGAAAAAGTACAAGCCGAGTATGACTTGCCAGATCACTGGTGAAGTTTCAGACGACAACCTTAAGCTTGCAGGCGGAAAGCTTGTCCTTAGCCGTGAAGGCGCTGAAATGCTAATCAAGGAAATCCAAAGCAACCTACAAGGTGCTTAATTCATAAGAATTTTTCACTGCTCCCTTAGTGGAGCAGTTTTTTTATTGTGCGAGAGGTGGCGGGCGCGGCGTTCAATTACCTGTAGAGGTGAGCCGAATAATCGGATTGGTGAGCCAATTAACCCGGGCGATGTCTCAAATACGCGTCATACTTTCGGCGCTGATGCAAAAAATGGGCGGGATGAGCCAAATCAACAGAAGAGCTGAACCATATATCCTCATAGATGATCCAATTCATCCGCACCCATCCATACGTGCTCCACCACTCAAATAAAAAAGACCACCTTCACAGTGATCTCAAGTCTAATGATCTACATGATAATCCTGATATACATCCCGCTTCGGAAGCCCCCGGTCTTTTGCAGTCTCTTTAATGGCTGCTTTTGACGTCAAGGATTTTTGCTGAATATAATGTTCGACATGCTGAGTCAGTGACAATTCAGACCACCAGATCTCCTCATCCTGCTGCCACTCATCACGCGCTGCACCTTCAATGACCAGACAAAACTCACCGCGCAGCTCCGTTTCTTCAGCCCATTCCAGACATTCGCCTATCGTTCCGCGCACGAATTCCTCGAACTTTTTCGTCAGCTCACGCGAAACGGACATCTGACGTTCTTCACCCAGCGCATCCTGCATTTCCTTCAAAGTTTCCTTCAGTCTGTGAGGAGATTCATACAGGATAAATGTCGCAGGGATTGTCGATAGAAATGCCAGCTCTTCCCGCTTCTCTTTTTTCTGACGCGGTAAAAAGCCGTAGTAATAAAATGGCTGAGGCTTCAGGCCTGATGCAATCAGTGCAGTCACGGCCGCATTTGCTCCCGGTAATGGCACGACATTAACCCCTTCTTCTACACACTGCTTCACAAGCTCATAACCCGGATCTGAAATACAGGGTGTTCCTGCATCTGTCACAAGGGCAATCTGTTTCCCATCATGAAGGTCTGCGAGCAATTTCCGGCCGCTTTCTTCTTTATTATGATCATGATAACTGACAAGCTTAGTCTCAATCTCAAAATGACGGCACAGGTTTTTTGTATTACGCGTATCCTCTGCAGCGATCAGGTCAGCCTCTTTTAAAATATTCACTGCTCTGAACGTCATATCCTCTAAATTTCCGATCGGCGTTGGCACAAGATAGAGCCTGCCCTCACTCGCATGCTGAAAACTTTTTTGTGTGTGCATGCTCTTCACTCCTTTCTTTTAAATACAGATCCTTCTGCGTTCTGGATTTCTTTTTGAACCAGTACTCAGCCTGCATAGCTTCTCTTTTTGTACAAAATGATTCATGGTGAATCATTTCGACAGGGCGCCTTGTTCTTGTATATTTAGAAGCGGTGCCCCCGTTGTGCTGAGACAGGCGCCGCTCGAGATCAATTGTGTACCCGCCGTAGTAAGAACCGTCCTTACACTTCAGTACGTAGAAGAAATGGTTAGCCTCTGCTTCCATATAAAATCTCCTTCATTTCGTCCGTGTATTCATTATTCTCTTTATAAACGATGAGCGGCGGCAGAATTTTCACATCAGGTTTGCCGTCTTTTGCTGCCTCTACTAAAATCGTATTGGCTTCCTTACCCTCTTTTGGATAAACAAACTGGATTCTTTTCGGCTCGAGACGATACTTTCTCATTAATGTAATCAGATCAAGCAGTCTGCCGGGCCGATGAACAAATGCCGCTTTTCCACCCTGCTTTAACAGCCCACTGCTGACACGGATCGTATCTTCAAGCGTGCACATAATTTCATGTCGTGCGATTGTTAAATGTTCATTTTCATTCAGCTCATCTTTACCCGGTGTTGTAAAATAAGGCGGGTTGCAAGTGACGACATCATGCTTTGCATACCCGAGCTTTGGCGAAACTGTATTTAAGTCCTCACAAATCATCCGGATCTGCTGCGTGAGTTCATTATGTTCAATGCTTCTGTTTGCCATATCTGCAAGTCTGTCCTGGATTTCAACACCTGTGATTGAGCCGTTTGTCCTTGTACTTAAAATAAGCGGGATTACACCATTTCCTGAACAAAGATCAATCAGACTTCCTTTTCTGATCGGAACCTGTACAAAGCGCGCGAGCAGGACAGCATCGAGCGAAAAGGAAAAGACTGATGGACTTTGGATAATTCTTAATTCTTCAGCCAGAAGGTAATCCAGCCGCTCATCACCAATTAATTGCATGTTGTGATCCTCTTTTCTATTGATAATGCGTTTTGCAGGATGGAAAAGTGCGTGACTGTGAGGTTACTGCAGTCAATTGATGGGATTACAGCACTCAGTGGCATTGTGAGATACCTCAATCGGCAGGATACGACATTCGATAGTGCGATCACCTACCCCGATCGGCCGCATACAGCACCCGATAGCAAACTCACCTACCTCAATCAACCAAACAGTGCCTTCATCAGCCTTTCATCCATCTCCCCCCACACATTCTACACAAAAAAAGCCCGGCAGGACGCCCGCCTGTTATGTAACAGGCGGCGTAATGCCAGCGCTCTTATTTTTTCGTTAAAAATGAAAGACAGAACAGGCAGTCTTCATCCTTGCGCGGGCTTCCAAAGTGAATGTTACAAATGTGGAAGCCTTCATGATAAAGACGGGCAAGGTTATCGTATCCTTCACCAACATCTGTGCTTGGACCCGCAGCTTTGCCGGCATCAGCCTTACCTTCGGGAACTGCTGTGTCATTCCCGAGCTGTTCAAGTCTTCTGCGCAGATGTTCATTTTCGATCTGCAGCGAATGATTCTCTTCCATCATGTCAGCCAGATGATGCTTCAGTTCGCCAAGCTGCTGGTATAACTGACCAATCTGCTGTTCCATATTGGATACTGAATCAAAGAACTCCTTCTTATCCACGAACTCCACCCCGTTACTCTGTGGCTTGAATTGACGCAATATCGTGATTCATAATTTCTTCAAGCGTATACTCTAGCGTACGGTCCTGCTCCTTCATTTCGATCTGAAGGACGCGCTCAAGCATATTCAATCCGACTACTTTCCCTTTACCTTCAGGTGTCTGAACGAATGCACCAAGGTCAGGCATTTCTTCTTTTGCCTGTTCGTACTCGTCGTTTTCGTATTTCAGGCAGCACATTAAGCGTCCGCACAGACCTGAAATTTTCGCCGGGTTAAGAGAAAGGTTCTGATCCTTTGCCATTTTAATCGACACAGGCTCAAAATCACCGAGAAAAGTTGAACAGCAAAGCATACGCCCGCATGGCCCAATACCACCAAGCATTTTTGCTTCATCACGAACACCGATCTGTCTCAGTTCAATCCTTGTTCTGAAAACAGACGCCAGGTCTTTGACCAGATTTCTGAAATCGACCCGTCCGTCCGCTGTAAAATAAAAAATTACTTTATTGCGGTCAAATGTATATTCAACGTCAACAAGCTTCATATCTAAATCGTGCTCACTGATCTTTTCTGAACATACCTTGTAGGCATGAGCAGCTTCTTCCTTGTTTTCCTGTACAGAAAGGCGATCCTTCTGTTCAGCAATCCGGACGATTTTTTTCAGCGGAAGCACAACGTCATTCTTGTCCACTTTCCTGACTTCAGTGACAACTTTACCGTATTCCACACCGCGTACCGTTTCGACAATCACGTATTCATCTACGTTTAGTGAAAGCTGGTTCGGGTCGAAATAATATATTTTGCCCGCTTTATTAAAACGGACGCCTACTACTTCATACAAGTGCAGATCCCCCCTGCAATTTAAGCATCAGCTGTTCCATTAACAGCTGTGTATTCATATTTCTCTGTAGCTGTGTTTTCGCTTCGAGTATCACTGTCAGCTGGTGAGTAAGCTGATTTGCTGACGTCTGGAGTGCATCTGTACGAAACGTATCCAGCCAGTCCGGGTACGACAGGTGATCGAGCTTGTCCGTTTGGATATAAAGGAGATCTTTATATATAAGAAGAAACAAATCGAGTGATTGGTCAATTTGCGATTTCTCTTTAAAATGCGGAAGATAGTCACTTTGAACCCTGATCATGGCTTCAAAGGGATCATCTTTTAGCACTTCATATAATTTTAACATGATTTTTCTAGCTTGTACAAACCACTCATCATCACTAAGCTCCATTGCCTCATCAACCTGATTGGTTAATTTTGATACAAGTGAGGCCATTGTTGGGTGGACATCCTCTGCGATCAGCTTTTCTTTAAACAAAACAGGTGTCAACGGTCGAAATGATACGTGCTGACACCTGGAAAGTATAGTCGGGAGCATCTGGTGAATCTGCTCAGTCAATAAAATCGCTGTTGTGGATGGATGCGGTTCTTCTAAAAACTTTAGTAAAGAGTTCGCAGCCTGAACCGTCATCTTATCAGCACCGCTAATGATATATGCTTTTTTCATTGATTCCATACCGGTTTTACTGAACTCTTCCTGCAATAACCTTACCTGTTCCTTTTTAATCGACTGTCCGTCCGGCTCAATCACGTGAACGTCAGGATGATTGCCCTGGTCGATTCTCCGGCACTGTTCACAGGCATGACAGGGTTCACCTTCATGTGGCTGTCTGCAGAAAAGTCCTTTAGCAAGAAATAATGCCATGGCTTTTTTACCTGTGCCGCGACCGCCTTCGAACAGATAGGCGTGCGCGACACGGTCTTTTTGCAGACTGTTTTGCAGCATTTTCATTGCGACCGGCTGCTGTGATGCCAGGTCCTGGTGCATATCGGCCATACTATCTCCCATTTCTACGTGTATATATTAATGAGTAGTCCCTTAATTTCACCGATTTGATCCAGCACATCAACCGATTCTTTTTCTCCCTTCAGAACACTTTCAGTCAGTTCAGTCAGCTTCTCATCAATTGTTTCAACCAGACGAAGCTTACGTCCCTCACCAAATTCATTCCAGGAGTGAGACTGCTTTAAATTCATTCCATATTCAACTGTTTCTTTTACAAAACGTTTAACCAGCATTTTAAACTTCGCCAGATCTTTAAAGTTTCTCGATCTTGCGAGTCTGTCGCCTGCTGCATTCACTTCCCCCATTAATCTGGTCAGCTGTTCAGACTGAAGTTTCTGGTCCTGCTTTGCGACAAGTTCTCCAAATTTTAATTGGGAGGGTGTGAGGTTCTGTTGATTGTTACCGGGCTGATTAACGCCCACACGTAAATCACGGTTGATCTTCATATCTCCACTCCACTACCTTAAAATTGGTGAAACTGCTCAATTGGAAGTACAAAAACCGTGGCTCCTCCAACTTCAACTTCTACAGGATAAGGAATGTAAGAATCCGCATTCCCGCCCATTGGTGAGACAGGGGCTACCATCTGTTCTCTTGAACGACAGCTGTCATTGATCACCTCTAATACTTTATCTACACGCGCATCCTCTGTACCGACCATAAATGTCGTATTTCCGGACTTCAAGAATCCTCCGGTACTCGCAAGCTTTGTAGCACGGAAATTATTTTTCATTAATGCCGTGGATAAACGGTTCGAATCCTGATCCTGCACAATTGCGACAACAAGTTTCATCCATTCCACCCTCTTCCTTTTAAATAGGTTCTGTCTTTATTATACCAATAATACGTTTATTTTACGAAATCATTCCGGAAACGTTCATTTTTTTAACAGCGCTGACAGTACTGAAACAGCCTCCGCTGTAACATCTTCAAGAGACGCTGATGCATCAATCCGCCTCATTCTTTCCGGGAAACGCTCCCGCAGAATCTGATAGCCCTCATATACTTTTTTATGAAAAACCATTCCTTCAAGATCCAGACGGTTCACTTCTCGGCCTTCGTTCTGCCCGATCCGCTCGAGCCCCTCTTCAGGCGAAATATCAAAGTACAGGGTGCAGTCAGGCATCATGGAGCCGATTGCAAATTGATTAATACTCCATACCTCATCAATACCAAGACCTCTTGCATAGCCCTGGTAGGCGAGTGAGCTGTCGATAAAACGGTCACACAGGACGACTTTTCCTGCATCAAGCGCAGGCTTAACCTTTTCAACTAAATGCTGTCTGCGGGCTGCAGCATATAAAAGTGCTTCTGTGCGGCTATCCATTTCAATATGGGATGGATCAAGAATCACTTCTCTGATCTTCTCTGCAATTTTAATTCCGCCAGGCTCACGCGTCAGTAAGACATCATAGCCAAGCGATTCAAGCTCTTTCTTTATTTCAACAGAAGCCGTCGTTTTTCCTGCTCCTTCTGGTCCTTCTAACGTAATAAATAAACCTTTATTCATTTAGATCCTCCTGCACAACCTTCATTTTTCCTTCTATTAGATGTGATCCGCCCTGAAAACGCATATTCATTTTCATAAGACGGTTCAGCTCATGACATTTTTCAGCGGTCAGCCGTTCACCTGTAATCACAAGTGGTATTCCCGGTGGATACGGTGTAATCGTCTCAGCAGCAATCCTTCCTGCACCTTTTTCAATGGGCAGCACTGAATAAGGAAGACCATCTGCATCATGTACAACTAATGTCGTAATCGCTTTTTTGACATGTGCAGGCTTGGGAATATCTGTCCACGCAGCTGTTTTGGCAATCTCATTGAGTGACTTAACTACATGATCCCACTGCACCTGATTCCCTTTTTTCAAAAGCGGCAGCGTCCATAATACCTGCAGCGGGTCTGCAAGTTCTGCATAGATCCCGCATTCTTCACATGCAACCTGTAAATCATATCCGCTCAAGCCATCCATTCTGACAATCAGCTTCAGCGGATCTTCCGGCTCAATGACCGTCAGACGCTGTATATTTCGAAGCCGGCTCACTAATTCAATACGCTTGCTTTTAAAAAAGGCTGTATCTTCACTCGAATAGGTTGCGGCATAATACCGCGCGTCATCAAGCGATGCCATAATCGGGTAGGATGGACTGCTGGACTGAAGCATTCCGAGCAGCTGTTCAATTCTGTGATTATGTTCGAAGTCTTTTCCGATATGTAAAAATGAACCCATCGTCAGCGCCGGCAGCGTTTTATGAGCGGACTGCACGACAACATCAGCCCCCATTTGAAGTGACGAAACAGGAAAGCCCGGCAGTGAAAAATGAGCCCCGTGTGCTTCATCAACAAGTACGGTAAGTCCTGACTTTTTGGCAAACCCAATGACTGCTTCCATCTGCCCGGTATGACCGTAATAAGATGGGTACGTCAGTAAAACAGCTTTAGCATCTGGAAATTGATTGATAGCCTCTTTTAGAAAATCAAGCGAAATGCCTGACGGTGTTATAGAATCCGGATGGACCTCAGACGTTAAAAACACCGGTTTCACCCGCGCCAGACGACATGCGTGAATCACCGATTTATGCGCATTTCCTGCAACCAGCAAATGACTCCCCGGTTCACATATACTCATCACCATAGCAAGGTTCCCAGTTGTCGAACCATTGACAAGGAAATAGCTTTTTAAAGCCTCGGCATGCTGAGCCAATAAATCCTGTGATTTTGCAATCGGTCCCTCCGGCGCATGCAGATCATCAAGCCCTGAAATCTCTGTCTGATCCCACCCGCCAAAATGACCCGCAACCTCACCAATCATGCCATTCTTATGACCCGGCACATGAAAGGACACAGGCTTCTGGTTCATATGCTTTTGCAGTGCCTCAACAAGTGGTCTCTCATTCTGATTCATAACGTTCTCCTTTAGTAAAATCATTTCTTTATTGTATCATGATTTATTTTAAAGCCGTGCTGATTGCATACAAAAAAGCCCGCATCTAAGGCAGGCTTTCAGACAATACTTATTCTTTTAAAAGATGAATCCACCTGTCATATCCATGATCCTCAGGCTTCAGCTGTATCAGTGACTGTTCACACCAAACGCAAATAAATTTTGAAGACAGGCGGATCGCCCGGTTGTATCGTCTTCCACACGCACGGCAATGTCTCATGTACTTTCCTCCACTTCGCAGCATGTCATACCACTCAGTATAGACACTGCGGATAAAAAGTAATCTCTCTATCCTATTCTTTTTATCCCTAAACGTGAAGGAAATTCCTCAACAAACTTCTCAGAGCCTCGTTGACCGCCGTTCATCCTCAAGCTTCGGTTCAGAAGGCGCTTCCTCAGGCTCTCTCACATCACTATACACAACCAGCCCTTTTCTTTTACGGTTTCGATCTGATATCACACCGACCAACACAATAACAGTTAGAATCAAAAGAATGATCATCCACCACATTCTTTTCTCCTCCCTGCTTATTTAAAGTCAAAAACTAGTCGTCTTCCGGTCGTTATCCATTTGATACTGCTGAGGCGCTTCTTCCCCGCCACTACGATACTGTTCAAGGTATTTCCGCGAGCTTTTCTTCCGATCAACAAGTAAACCGAACCCAATCAATCCGGCCACAATGCCAATAACGTATAGCATCAACAGACACCTCCTGTACCTTCACTATACCCGCTTTTTACGATTTTATCCAATAAGCTGAGCCGTCCTGATTCCGATCCATGAACCCATATTCAATAAAATAACGGCGAATCGTGACAAAATCAGCATATACCTTCTTAATTACTTCATTTACTTCCCGTTCCGTATATTGCTGCCCCGTATTAAACTTTTTCGATAAATACTGGAGTACCACAATCTTCTTTTTTTCCTTACTTGGAAACTGACTTAATGTCCCGTCCTCTTTAAAATATGTCTTCAATACCTTCTCCTGCTCTTCAGCCGTAATCGCATAACGCTCATCCACCATCGTCGCCCCCCTATGTATCTGAACGAGACTCTCAGGTCCCTTCTCCTCTTTCAACAGCTGCATCAGCGCCAAAAACACACGCGCCTGCTTTTCCTTTTCCTTAAACTTAAACCGGTGATTCCGGATTGTTGAAGGACTACCGCCAATCTGCTTCGCCGCTTCCCTATCAGACACCCCCTGCTTAAAATACGACAATAACTCTTTCTGATGATCCGATAAACCCGTATACTTCTTATCCATATTCATCAAATACACAAACATCGACTCATGCTCCGCCTGGACGTGAAGCTCCGCAGCCCGGTAAGCTTCAAATAACCGATCGGCAACCTTAAAAATCTCACCCTCTTCAAAGCGCTCACCACAAACCAAACAGCAATAAGCACCCTCATCCTGCTTCACCCCAAGCGCCAGCTCCTCAACAGAAGCCTCCCAAAATAACTCACTCAAAACAAACACTTCCTTTAAAAGTTTATCAATTAGTAAACATATTATATTAATGTTTATAATAAATCAAACATTATTTCATTTTGTTTGTTTTATGAGCTGCTGAGTATAGTAGCGAAAGATGATGGAATTACGTTCATACTTTAAGGAAGTGATGAAGTTTGTATTGAAATTAAGTGAAGGAATGAAGGAATACAGGATAGACTTCAGGCTGGTGAAGAAATAATTTCTGGATTGAGGGAATCAAATGGGGTATTGAAGGTATCAATTTTTTGATTGAAGGAATGACTCTCAGGTTGAAGGATTCACAACCGCTTGATGACATTAGGATTCCAGACTTTTGCCCTTGATGCCTTTGGATTCTGTCTTTCAGCCCTCAATGCCTTTAGGTCTCCGTCACTTTGCCCTTCATGCCCTTGGGATTCTGTCCTTAAACATAAAAAAAAAAGCCCTCCCACTCAGGGGAAGACTCAGTTTGCCTAGCGACGTCCTACTCTCACAGGGGGAAACCCCCAACTACCATCGGCGCTGAAGAGCTTAACTTCCGTGTTCGGCATGGGAACGGGTGTGACCTCTTCGCTGTCATCACTAGACTATAAAGGCTCGCGCCTTCAAAACTGGATACGTTCATCAAAGTAAGGGATTCCGAGAATCAACCTAGTCCAGTTTCAGCTCCTAGCTTTTCGGCTGCTTCACCCTGCCTGTCTGAGACTGACGTCTCACCCATTCAGGCTTCCACCAGCTCTCAAAGCTGACCAGTCGCTTCCACTTTCTTATATTGGTTAAGTCCTCGATCGATTAGTATTCGTCAGCTGCACATGTCACCATGCTTCCACCTCGAACCTATCTACCTGATCATCTTTCAGGGATCTTACCACTTGCGTGTGGGAAATCTCATCTTGAGGGGGGCTTCATGCTTAGATGCTTTCAGCACTTATCCCGTCCGCACATAGCTACCCAGCGATGCCATTGGCATGACAACTGGTACACCAGCGGTGCGTCCATCCCGGTCCTCTCGTACTAAGGACAGCTCCTCTCAAATTTCCTGCGCCCACGACGGATAGGGACCGAACTGTCTCACGACGTTC
>NZ_CP085252.1:17500-37500 GCF_044789845.1 Jeotgalibacillus malaysiensis | reverse complement strand
AACCCGAGCCCCACTACCCATTTCGTCCCGATCCGCCACAGCCATTTTAAAAAAGGAACGGTCCCTACCGCCAGAATCAAAATGACAGTCGTGAGCGTCCCCAGCACCCACAGCCAGATCATGTACACTCCTCCCCTTTTGGAAGTTAGAAAGTTGTCCAGCTTCAGGCGCTAGCCCCTCGAGTCATAAGCCACTCTGAGAAAACGGGATAGGTCGCCCGTTTCTCTCAGTGCGTCTTATGCTGATCGGGGCTGATCAAGCGCCTTACGCTTTTCGTCTTATACATATCTTATGTGGACGTTATTTACTTTATGACAATTTTTCTGTGGCGGGCTTCTTTAAATAGATAAAAGTAGCGTGCTTCGGCCATTTTTTCTTCAGCAAGCATCTGCGGGCTTTTTTCAAAGCTCAGATTTGACAGGTTTTTTTGCTGCTGCCATTCTTCTCTGGCTTGTTGCATCAGTTGGACGAGCCGGTCGTCATACTCTTTTTTCAGCTTTCCTTTTTTGCGAAACAGCATGGCGCAAGCTCCTTTGAATCGGTGTTATACGTCTCTTCTGCCTTCAAGTGCTTTTGAAAGCGTGACTTCATCCGCATACTCGAGATCTCCGCCAACAGGGAGACCGTGCGCGATACGGGTTACTTTAATGCCTGAAGGGCGCAGCAGTCTTGAAATATACATCGCTGTCGCTTCACCTTCAATATTCGGATTTGTCGCTAAAATGACTTCCTGGACTTCATCATCCTGAAGTCGCTTCAGAAGATCCGGCACATTGATGTCTTCCGGACCAATACCGTCCATTGGTGAAATTGCACCGTGAAGGACGTGGTAAAGCCCTGTATATTCTCTCATTTTTTCCATTGCAATCACGTCTTTAGGGTCCTGAACGACACAGATAATCGAACGGTCGCGCTTTTGATCTTCACAGATATAGCATGGATCCTGGTCTGTAATATGTCCGCAAACAGAGCAAAATCCGAGATTCCGCTTGGCGTTGACCAGCGCTTTTGCGAAATCGAGCACTGTGTCTTCTTTCATTCCTAATACAAAAAACGCCAGCCGGGCCGCTGTTTTCGGCCCAATGCCTGGCAGTTTCATGAAGCTGTCAATCAGCTTGGATATCGGTTCCGGGTAGTGCACGTATTAAAACATCCCCGGGAGGTTCATGCCTTTAGTGAACTGTCCCATTGTAGAATTGGTCAATTCGTCAGCTGCCTTCATTGCCTCGTTTGTTGCGGCTAAAACAAGGTCCTGTAGCATTTCGATGTCTTCCGGGTCTACAACTTCTTCTTTAATTTCAACATCTACAACTTCCTTGTGACCTGAAACAGTGACTGTTACCATTCCGCCACCAGCTGTACCAGTCAGACGCTTTTCTCCAAGCTCTTCCTGTGCCTTTGCCATTTGCTTCTGCATTTTCTGCATCTGCTTCATCATACCTTGCATATTTCCTCCACCACGCATGTGTATTACCTCCGAATAATTTAGTCTTGAATATCGAGTAAGTCTGAGCCGACAAGTTTCCTTGCTTCTTCAATCAGCGGATCTTCCTTCGCTTCCCCTTCATTCTCATCATCTTCCTGATTTTGAATAAAGTCTTCGCGAATCTCAAGCCACTGATCTTCCGGAACACCGATCACTGAATAAAAAGTGCCTGTAAGCTCCTGAAGAATGGAAGGCATTGTGTCAGTCAGCTTATTGTTTTCCATTGCCATTTTGCAATGAATCTCATATTTGAATTTTAACACAAAAGTGTCCTGCGATGCTGCAACTGGCTCAGCTTCATTTAAAAGAGCTGTGAGCGACCTCAGCTGCTGACGGTTCATACTCTCAAGCATGTCACCCCAGCGGTTTTTGATCTGTGATATGTCATCCTTCGTTGCATTTCTGAGCACTTCTTTAATCCGGCCTGTCGGTGCTTTAAACGTACTTTGGCGCGTCTGCTTTTTTGCTGCAGGAGCTGAGGGTTGAGCCGATTCTTCCTGAACGCCGTTTGTTCTCAGGTTTTTCAGTTCACCTTCAAGCTGATTCACGCGGTTGATGAGCTGCTGCAGATCCGGAATATCCACTGCCTGCGCAGTCTTTGGCCGCTCCGACTGAGAAAGCTTCACAGCCGCTACTTCCAAATGGGTTCGTGCGTGATTCGAGAGTCTCATTTCCTGCTGCGTCTTGTTCAGCACTTCAATGTACTGATAAAGCAGCTCAGACGCAACAGACTCTGCGATTTCTTTGAACGCTTCATCTGACAATACGCGCTCAAGGGAATCCTCAAGCTCTGGTGCTGTTTTATAAAGCAGCAGATCACGGCTGTATAAAATCAGGTCTTCAATCAATCTTAAAGGGTCCTTTCCTTCTTCTAGCAGACGGTGGATCGCATCAAGCGCTGAAGCTGTATCCTGATCAATAATGGCTTTGACGAGATTCGTCAGCTGTTCCTGTCCAATGGAGCCTGTTACTGTCAGTGCATCATCAACCGTTACCTGCTCACCGCTGAATGAGATGGCCTGGTCAAGTAAGCTGAGTGCATCACGCATTCCGCCTTCAGCGGTCCGTGCGATAATGTGAAGCGCTCTTTCTTCAACCGTTACACCGGATGATTCCGCAATATGCTGCATTCTCCCTGTGATGTCATGGGCAGTGATTCTCTTAAAATCAAAACGCTGACAGCGGGAAATGATGGTCAGTGGGATTTTGTGCGGTTCAGTTGTTGCGAGGATAAAGATGACATGCTTTGGCGGTTCTTCCAGCGTTTTAAGTAACGCATTAAAAGCCCCGGGCGTCAGCATATGCACTTCATCTACGATATATACCTTGTAGCGCCCTTCATTCGGCGCGTATTTTACTTTGTCACGGATATCACGAATTTCGTCGACACCGTTATTTGAAGCGGCATCGAGTTCTATGACATCAGAGATTGAGCCATCTGTAATCCCCTTACAGATCGCACACTCATTGCACGGTTCTTTTACTGGTGCATGCTCACAGTTCACCGCTTTGGCTAAAATTTTCGCCGCACTTGTCTTTCCGGTACCACGGGGGCCGGAAAATAAATAAGCATGGGAGATTTTTTCCTGTAAGAGGGCGTTCTGCAGCGTTTTTGTCACGTGCTGCTGCCCTACAACGTCAGCAAATTCCTGTGGGCGCCACACGCGGTATAACGCTTGATAAGCCATTGTGTACCCTCCTCATCTGTAATGAATTCCTCCCTTCAGTATAACGCAAATCTGTGCTGCTGACACTTTAAAAAGAGAGGAATTCACCCGGAAGTCAATCTATGATTTTTTACCTTTCACTTCTTTATTTAACGTTTTCCAAAGCCCGACACACATCAGGATGACAATGACTGAAAGCGGCAGCGCACTGATCACTATGGCAGTCTGGAATGCCTGTAATCCCCCGACTAACAGCAGAATCGCTGTAATCGAAACAAACAGCACACCCCATGTGATTTTAATTCTTGTTGACGGGTTCAGATTCCCATTTGTTGACTGCATCCCTAATACGAAAGTGGCTGAATCAGCTGTTGTCACGAAGAAGATTGTGACAATGACAATCGTGAAAAATGACATAAATGTTGTAAATGGCAGCTCCTGCAGCACAAAGAATAGTGCCGTCTCAAGCGATTGCGCAGATACTTCAAGTCCTTCATACAGCTCATAGTAAATCCCCGTTCCGCCGACAAAAGCAAACCAGATGAACATGACAAAACTCGGTACCAAAATCACCCCGACAATAAATTCGCGGATTGTTCTCCCTTTAGAAATACGGGCAATAAACATACCGACAAACGGTGTCCATGAAATCCACCACGCCCAGTAGAAAATCGTCCATCCTTCCGTCCAGCTTGAAGCCTGATCATTTACAGGGTTCACCTGAAGCGACATCGGAATAAAAATAGATAAGTACTCAGCAAGACCTGACACAAACATATTCAGCATAAAGAGTGTCGGTCCTGTAATAAAGA
This sequence comes from Jeotgalibacillus malaysiensis, assembly GCF_044789845.1. Taxonomy (NCBI): domain Bacteria; kingdom Bacillati; phylum Bacillota; class Bacilli; order Caryophanales; family Caryophanaceae; genus Jeotgalibacillus; species Jeotgalibacillus malaysiensis. Next base: position 33,535 of record NZ_CP085252.1, on the reverse strand, counting down.
TAAAAACGAGAAATATAAACGAAATAGATATATTAATCGTACTTAAGTATTTGATTCCTTTATGAATCCCGGTAGACGCTGAAATCACGAAGATCACTGTAATGATCAGCATGATAATGAGCTGAACCGTAAAATTGTAAGGTGCATCAAATAAGAAGACAAGTCCTGAGTTGACCTGCTGGGCACCAAGTCCGAGGGAAGCTGCAACACCAAACAGTGTGGCAAAAACAGCGATAATATCAACTGCGTGACCAATTGGCCCTTTTACCCTGTCACCTAATACAGAATAAAGCGTAGAACTCATTAACCCTGGAGTATGATAGCGGAATTGCTGGAGTGCAAGCGTAAGTGCAACAAGTGCGTAGATCGCCCATGCGTGAAAACCCCAGTGCAGCCACGTGTAGGCAACACCACTCACAGCATCAGCGGGTGTTCCACCTTCCCCATAAGGCGGTGATGAAAAGTGACCGATCGGCTCTGATACACCGTAAAAGAATAGCCCAATCCCGATTCCTGCTGAAAACAGCATTGAAAACCAGACCGGTCTGCTGAACTCAGGCTTTCCATCCTGTGGTCCAAGCTTAATTTTACCGAAGCGGCCAAATGCAAGATACACCGCAAAAATAAACATACCCCTTACAAGCAGCTGGTAATACCACCCGAACGTTTCAAACATAAATGACTGCGAGTCCGACAGAAATCGTCAATACTGGCGATTTTTTCGAATTCATTCGTCTTCCCCTTTTCAATTGTAATGTATTTAAGGTTAACATACCTTTAAAAATGATTCAGGAAACGTCCAAATAATGGGATTTTCGAGGGATTTTGATGAGTTATGTATGCTGTTGTGGCGGGGTTCGGAGAATAATGAATGGTGTTCGGAGAAGTACGCCTGTGGTTCAAAGAATAGTGTAATTTGACCTCCTCCAGACCGCGCTGCACTTCGCCGGTCGGGGGCGGTTCGCTTTTCAACCATGCTGGTTCGGCGTTTAACATAAAGGGTTCGCGCTTTAAAGCACCACGTTCGACGTTCACCGGCCAATGTTCGACACTTCAGGTACTCAGGCCTCCCCAGCCCGGCAGAGACCCAAAATCCCAAAACAAAAAAGCCACCCCGGAAAATCCGAAGTGACTTTGATTATATAAAATTAAAATGCCGTGCACCTTCTGTCGACTGACAGCCCCATGCGTTACTCCTGCAGTTAGCTCGGTTCAGGCAGCCCCGCGGCACATGAGAGGTTCCACTTAATGCTGCTTCCTTCCGGACCTGACATGGTTCATGAATTCCCATTGCGCAGGACCCAAACGTCAACACCACTTACAGAAGGCAGACCATGAAGCATGGCAGCCTCGAGAAGGGATTCAGTTTCGCTAGAGCGGATTGCGAATACAGGGCACCGCTAATTCCCCACCTAGCACGGCAAAAATGAGACCAATAATCATTTGCGTCTTTTGACAACGCAAGATTTAGTATACTACCTGCAGACAGAAAAATCAATCAGGATCTATTAACATCTGCTTCTTCAATTTCTTTTCCTCACGCAGCCCTCTGAAAAAGTCTGTCAGCATCTGTCCGCACGCTTCTCCAAGCACATCCGGCACGACTTCACACCGGTGATTAAATCGGTCATCCTCCAGTAAATTCATCAGACTGCCTGCACATCCCGCCTTCGGATCACGTGCCCCGTATACGACGCGGTCCACCCGCGAAAGCAAAATTGCTCCGCTGCACATTGGACAGGGCTCAAGCGTGACATAAAGCGTAGTATGTTCAAGCCGCCAGCTGCCAACAGCATCACATGCTTTTTCGATTGCGAGCAGCTCAGCATGCGTGACAGCGTTCTGCGTTGTTTCACGCAGGTTATAAGCGGAAGCAATCATCTCGTCACCTTTGACAATCACAGCTCCGATCGGCACTTCACGAATCGCTTCAGCTTTTTTCGCTTCCGCAATTGCCTGCTGCATCCAGTATTCATCGCGTTCAGTCATCACATTCTTCCTTTGCTCATTTTTTTCTGATCTTATCATATAGTTGAAAATAGCGTCTATATTCTCTATAAGGGAAAGGAGTTCCTTATGCAAATTCACGTCGTTCAACCGGGTGAGAACCTGTTTACAATCAGTGCCCTTTATTCCATCACTCCCCAGCAAATTGCAGATGCCAACCAGCTGCCAAACCCCGATCAGCTCGTCCCGGGTCAGGCGGTCGTTATTCCGATTACCGGAAGCTTTTATTTTGTACAGACAGGAGACTCTCTTTATTCAATTGCCCAAAAAGCCGGCGTCACCTATCAGGAACTCGCATCAATTAATGGACTGTCACCTGAGCAGCCGCTTGCGATCGGCTGGCGGCTTTATTTACCCCCAAAGCCAAAGACGTCTGCAGAGTTTAATGCATATGCAGAGCCTTTTGGAGAGACGGTTTCTGAAAATATCCTGCTCCGCACAAGGGAAGCCGCTCCTTATCTGACCTACCTTGCCCCTTTCAGCTTTCAGGCTAAACGTGATGGCTCACTCAGCACGCTTCCGGTCGAACCGTTTGTGCAGATTGCCGAAGAGAACCGGAACACCCTGATGATGGTGATCACGAACCTTGAAGAAGGTGGATTTAATGATGAGCTCGGCAGGATTCTTTTAAATGATATGACGGTGCAGAATAATCTTTTGGATCATATAGAAACAACTGCTAAGCAATTTGGATTTCGTGACATTCACTTTGATTTTGAATATCTGCGCCCCGAGGATGAGGAGGCGTACACCGCATTTTTAGCAAAAGCAAAAGAACGCTATTCACAGGAAGGCTGGCTCGTGTCAGCTGCACTTGCCCCAAAAACGCGGGCGGATCAGCCTGGGAGATGGTATGAGGCACATAATTACAAAGCGATTGGCGAGATTGTGGATTTTGTTGTGATCATGACGTACGAATGGGGCTATAGCGGAGGACCCGCGCAGGCAGTTTCCCCGATTGGTCCGGTAAGAGATGTGCTTGAATATGCGCTGACTGAAATGCCTGCGAGTAAAATTATGATAGGTCAGAACCTTTACGGCTATGACTGGACGCTGCCATTTGTCCAGGGGACCCAGGCCCGTGCGATCAGTCCGCAGCAGGCCATTGAAATCGCTGCAACCCAGGGTGTGCCGATTCAATATGATACTACATCCCAGGCACCTTTTATCGAGTATACGGCTGACGGGAAGGATCATATTATCTGGTTTGAGGATGCCCGGTCGATCCAGGCAAAATTTGATTTGTTAAAAGAACTGAATTTGCGCGGGATGAGTTACTGGAAGCTTGGCCTTTCTTTTCCGCAAAACTGGCTGCTCCTCGGCGACCAGTTCACCCCTGTTAAGCTCAGATAATTATTTCATAAGGACAAGGTGCGTGATATCACGTTCCTTGTCTTTTTTCGTCTAAATCTGCCTACTTTTCGCCTGGTGTATATGGTACAATTACGGGTGCGAACTGAACCGGCTTGACTGGAGAATAAGGAGGAAAACGAGAATGACGACCATTCCGTTTGTGACTGTGGAAGGGCCGATTGGCGTCGGAAAGACGTCTCTTGCTAAAGCCATTTCCGAACACTTTGATTTTCATTTATTAAAAGAGATTGTCGATGAGAATCCTTTTTTAGATAAATTCTACTCAAACATTGATGAGTGGAGCTTCCAGACAGAGATGTTCTTTCTCTGCAACCGCTATAAACAGCTGAGCGATATTCAGCGTCACTACCTGTCAGCACATAAGCCTGTCGCTGCAGATTACCACATTTTCAAAAATATCATTTTCGCCAAACGCACGCTGCGTCCCGAGGAATACGATAAGTACCTTGAAGTGTACCGCATTTTAACGGCTGATATGCCAAAACCGAATGTCGTTGTGTACCTTCACGCAAGCCTTGAGACATTACTGAAGCGCGTCAAGCTGCGCGGACGCGAATTTGAAAGAGATATGAGCCCGCTATACTTAGAGCAGCTCTCAGCAGATTATGAGGAATTCATTCATCACTTCGAAAAAACGCATCCGGAAATTCCGGTACTGCGGATCAACGGTGACGACATTGATTTCGTCAACTACGAGCAAGACCTCGGACTAGTCCTTCAAAAGGTCGAAGAATCATTACTTAAAAGGAGTACTACACTATGAACGCACGTGAACGATTCGGCATCCCGAATGATGCTGTCATTACAATCGCAGGAACTGTCGGCGTCGGAAAATCAACGATGACGCAAAAAATCGCTGAACACTTACAGTTCAGAACATCTTTTGAAAAGGTTGAAGCCAATCCCTACCTGGATAAATTCTATAAAGACTTCGAAAAATGGAGCTTCCATCTACAGGTTTATTTCCTGGCAGAACGCTTCAAGGAACAAAAGCGCATGTTCGAATACGGCGGCGGCTTTATTCAGGACCGCTCGATCTATGAAGATACAGGCATTTTTGCGAAAATGCATTACGAAAAAGGTACGATGTCTCCGGTCGATTATGAAACGTATACTAGTCTGTTTGAAGCAATGGTCATGACGCCATACTTCCCGCACCCGAGTCTGCTTGTGTATCTTGAAGGATCGATTGATGATATCGTAACGCGCATTCAGGCAAGAGGCCGCCCGATGGAGCAGGAAACACCGCTTGCTTACTGGGAAGAGATGCACGGGCGCTATGAGAACTGGATTGATTCATTCAATGCATGCCCTGTGCTGCGCCTGAATATTAACGATTATGACCTTGTGAAGAATCCGGATTCGATTGATCCGATTCTTGAGAAGATCGGTTCGTTTATTCAGCAGACTTCTCTTTTGAAGAAGTAAGTTTTTAAAGAATCGCTGGCTCTTTCCGTAAAGGACTTCGCTTTCCGCGGACGAACGCTCAAGCCTCCTCGGGCAGAAAACCACTGCCCTGCGGGGTCTTTCCCGATCGTTTTTCCGCAGGAGTCTTCGTCCTTTACTCCAAGAGCCAGCTGAGTGAGTATTAAATCATCTTACTTTTATTGTTTTATTTGATATAAGCCAAACTTTGAATCTGCACAGCTGATGGTTGGAGCGGAAGGGGGCGACTCCTGCGGCAGGAAGGGACGTGTGAGACCGAGCACGGCGAAGCCTGCGGGCTCACCGCCCGGCCGCGGAAAGCGTCCCCCTGAAGTGGAAATCTTCAGCCAATTTATATAAAATTCAAACCCACCGTTTACAAAACGACTTGATCCTCCTTTTATATAGAGTAAAAGGGGGATTTTTTGATGGAGAAAATTTTGATAGATGTATTGTCGACGCAGGGTGTGTTTGCGGTTTTGTTTGCGGGACTGTTGTTTTACGTGCTGCGGATGAATAAGGAGCGGGAGGATAAGTTTTTTGAGACCAACCGGAAACTTGAGGAGACACTGCAGCTGATTGAGATGCTGCTGAAGAAGGATGGACGGTAAGAAAAACCCGGCGGTGTGCCGATACGCCGCCGGGTTTTCCATGTATGAATTTTCGTCTCAAATAAGCTATAATTGAGACAGGGAAAAGGAGCATCTGTTCTTGTGGTCTGGTCACTACTTTGAATCTGATGGCTTCCTTTTCTCTTTTTCGTGTCCAAAATAAAGACATTTCATTTTCTCAAGCGCTCTGTTTTTCGTCTGATTCACCGCCTGTCTTGAAATCTTCATATATTGGGCAAGTTCTGTCGCAGATAAATCACTCACATACATACACTCAATAACAAACGACTCCTGACTGGTCAGCACCTCCATCATTTCAAGCAGTTCAATCTCCGAATTCATTGCTGCTTCATCTGCTACATTTTTCACCTCAAAAGCTTGTTCAATTTCGATCTTTTTACTATTCTTTTTTGATAAACGGATAAATTCATACTTTAATGATTTTGCCAGATAGCTGAAGATAATTTTATTATTGTCTTTTAATTGTTCGAGCGGCATTTTTCGGGCAACCTTCAGTAAATGTAGCTTCAAATCCTGTTTGGTATCTTCCCCATCGAGAATCCGGCCGTATTTGTGAATGATCGGTTCGAACGTCGACAGCAGCTCCAATGTCTCTCTTTCCCCACCACTCCGCATTTTCACAGCGATATCATATAAACTTTTTTGCATATCATCACTCCTTTTTCACATTATACCAAACATACGTTCTTATTTTTAGTATTAGGAGTCGGGAAAATTCACGGTTTTTTGCGAAAAAGAAAAATAGCACCCTTTTTACAGAGTGCAGCCGGCAGAGAATGATCATTTTTATATACAAAAAAGCCACTGCCTAAGCAGTGACTTTCTCCAATTTATGCGCGTTGATGTTTAATTTAAAAATTATGGAGGAGGTAGAGGGATTCGAACCCCCGCGGGCTGTTACACCCCTGTCGGTTTTCAAGACCGATCCCTTCAGCCGGACTTGGGTATACCTCCCTGTCGACAAGAAACATAATATCATGGATTAATAGTTCCAGTCAATCTTTTTAAAAAGATTTATGAAAAATTTTTAGATGCTTTTGTTCGGCGATACTGCCACTGCTTCCACTGGAAACGGATAAAGCATCCGACACAAAAGCCCATGATTGCAACTGATGCCGCAGTCACAACCATTATTGTAAAGGTATACGCTGCAATTGTCCACCCAAAAGTAAAAGAAATGTAGCCGCCGGCAAGGAAAAATACAGCCAGTATCTGATTAAAACGCTGGTCCGAACGATCCTCAGGAATATAGCTGTTCATCGGCTTCTTTAAAAACTGCTTAGCCAGACGCATAACCGGATTAAAATTAAATAATACGCCTCCAAGACCTGCAAGGAGTGGAATAAGTAATAAGTGATGAAGTCCAGTAATCCAGACTGCAGCAACAGTAAGAACAATGGTCCATTGGTTTGCCCGGACGAGTGGACGCGGGATGGAAGCAGATGCTGCCATTTATATCATACCTTTCTGATTGGAATATAAGTTTATAAAACATCATACGCCGGATGGTATTGAAACGTCAAGTGGGGAGTTTTTCGGGGATAATGGGTGTGGGCATTCGTTTGGTTGGGTTGTTACCTGTTGGATGGGTAATTGCTACAACCTCCCTAGTGGATTACTACATCATGACGCCAGATTGCTACAATTCCAGCTACAATTGCTACATCTGCACCGGCCCCGAGTGCAGCACATCATAAAAAGAGCCGCCCCACCCCGGGACAGCTCTAACTTACTTATTTAGAAATAACCTTCTTACCACCCATATAAGGCTGCAGTACTTCAGGCACCACTACACTGCCGTCTTCCTGCTGGTAGTTCTCTAAGATTGCAGCGACTGTACGGCCGATTGCAAGACCACTGCCGTTTAGCGTGTGCACGTGTTCTGGCTTTGCATTTGGCTCGCGGCGGAAGCGGATGTTTGCACGGCGGGCCTGGAAGTCTTCAAAGTTACTGCAAGAAGAGATTTCGCGGTAGGTGCCGTAGCTTGGGATCCATACTTCAATGTCGTATTTCTTCGCAGCTGTGAAGCCTAGATCTGCTGTACACATGCTCATAACACGGTATGGAAGCTCAAGCAGCTGAAGTACTTTTTCAGCGTGGCCAGTCAGTTTTTCAAGCGTTTCGTAAGACTCTTCAGGTTTCGCAAAACGAACAAGCTCGACTTTGTTGAACTGGTGCTGACGGATCAGTCCGCGTGTATCACGGCCGGCAGAGCCAGCTTCAGAGCGGAAGTTCGCGCTGTAAGCCACATATGCTTTTGGCAGCTCATCTATTTTTAAAATTTCGTCACGGTGATAGTTTGTGACAGGTACCTCAGACGTCGGTACAAGGAAGAAGTCCTCTTTCTCAATACGGAAAGCATCCTCTTCAAACTTCGGCAGCTGACCTGTACCTGTCATACTTGCACGGTTCACAAGGTATGGCGGCAGCATTTCAGTGTAGCCATGCTGATCCTGATGTAGGTCCATCATGAAGTTGATCAATGCGCGCTCAAGACGTGCACCTGCGCCTTTATAAAAAACGAAGCGGCTGCCTGTTACCTTTGCGGCACGTTCGAAATCAAGCATTTCAAGGTCAGTTGCCACGTCCCAGTGAGGCTTTGCTTCAAAATCGAAGTCACGGATCTTACCCCAGTTGCGGATTTCAACGTTATCATCCTCAGTATCGCCAATCGGCACACTGTCATGCGGTACGTTTGGAATAGACAATAGCAGCGTTTCGAGCTTCTCTTCCACTTCACGCAGACGTTCATCAATTTGCTTGATCTCATCACCAAGACCACGCATTTCAGCAATCACGTCGTCTGCATTCTTCTTTTCGCGCTTCATCTGTGCAATTTCCTGAGATACTTCATTACGGCGGCTCTTCTTCTCTTCTGTCTTCGTAATCAGCTCACGGCGTACCTGATCGAGTGCCTGGAACTGATCGAAATCCTTCAGATCCTCCCCGCGCTTCGCCATCTTTTCTTTTATTTCTTCAAAATTGTTACGTAACCTTTTTAAATCCAACATGGTAATTCCTCCTTTTGGTTAGTTGAAAAGCTGTGGGTAGAGGCGGGTCTGTCCCGGGTCTACCTTCTCCTGCAAACACAAAAAACTCCCGCCCCTTATTATAAAAATAATAAGGGACGAGAGTTAAAGCCCGCGATACCACCCTGGTTGAAAGCACGTGTGTACTTTCCGCTTAAGGCATAACGGTGCCTGCCCGTGGAATCTTACTATCATTTCAGATTCCCGCTCCAGAATGGATTCACGAACGTCTTATGCCTGCTTGCACCGACCGCAGGCTCTCTTGAATAAGCACATTTCGCTACTGCTTTCTGTCACAGCTTTTCGTTTGTTTTGATAAAAATTAGGTTACTACATGACCCGGAAAAGATCAACTGTTTTTTAAATGACAACTGCTGGTGACTCAACCATTTTAATGAAATACTCAGTTAAACGGTGGTCATCTGTCAGCTCCGGATGGAATGAGCAGCCAAGGTATTGTCCGTGGCGTGCAAGCACGATCCGGTCATTGTGTGTTGCAAGTATTTCTGTATCAGGACCGGCTGATACGATGTGCGGTGCACGGATGAAGACTGCAGTATAAGGATCTCCTTCAACGCCTGTAATCGAAAGGTCCGCTTCAAAGCTTTCCTTTTGACGGCCGAATGAATTTCGCTCAACGACTACATCCATCACACCAAGATGCGGCTCATCATACCCGACAATTTCTCCCGCAAGCAGGATCAGCCCGGCACACGTGCCAAACATCGGCTTGCCTGAAGCAGCAAATGCTCTTAGCGGCTCCATCAAACCATATACATCAATCAGGCGGCGCATCGTTGTGCTTTCTCCGCCTGGTAAAATTAAACCGTCAATTTCAGAGAGCTGTTCTGCTTTCTTCACGACAACCGCTTTGGCACCGCCTGCTTCGATTGAACGGACATGTTCGCGAACCGCTCCCTGTAAACCTAAAACACCAATTGTTGTCATGATGATCAGCCCTTTCTTACCAACCGCGCTCCTGCATGCGGTCTTCTAGTGAAATTGAAGAGATTTCCATCCCTTTCATTGCTGTACCAAGCTCTTTTGATACTTTTGCAATTAACTCGTAATCCTGATAGTGTGTTGTTGCTTCAACAATGGCACGTGCAAACTTTTCAGGGTTATCAGATTTAAAGATACCTGATCCAACGAATACACCGTCAGCGCCAAGCTCCATCATCAGTGCAGCATCCGCTGGTGTTGCAACACCGCCTGCAGCGAAGTTTACAACCGGCAGACGTCCAAGTTCTTTAATCTCTAAAAGAAGGTCAAATGACGCACCAAGCAGCTTCGCTTCAGTCATCAGCTCATCCTTAGACATATTCACAACTTTACGGATCTGACCGTTTACTTTACGCATGTGGCGTACTGCTTCAACGATGTTACCTGTTCCAGGCTCACCCTTCGTACGAAGCATTGACGTTCCTTCACCGATACGGCGCGCTGCTTCTCCAAGGTCGCGGCATCCGCATACGAATGGTACTGTGAAATCACTCTTCATTAAGTGATATTCTTCATCCGCCGGAGTTAATACTTCACTTTCATCTATATAATCTACGCCCATTGATTCAAGTACACGAGCTTCTGTAATATGCCCGATTCTTGCTTTTGCCATGACCGGAATACTTACCGCGCTCATAACCTCTTCTACAATGCGAAGATCTGCCATACGGGCAACTCCGCCGTCTCTGCGAATATCAGATGGCACACGTTCAAGTGCCATAACTGCTACGGCACCTGCTGCCTCTGCTAACTTAGCCTGTTCTGCGTTGACAACGTCCATAATCACGCCGCCTTTTTGCATTTCAGCCATTCCTCTTTTTACACGATCCGTACCTGTATTCATGGTAAAAGCCTCCTTCATCCTGTAGAACAGTCCCGCGAAGGCCGGGGTCAGACCCTGCACTTCGCTGGAACTGGTAAATTTTGAAATAGTCTTGTGATCAGAATACTGTCCAGCTCTTAACGCTTAAACAGCGCTTTATGCTTTTCATTATCCCAATCTTTATCTTCACTAAAAAAGCACGCCATGTCAAGACATGAAGTGCTTTTAACATGTGAAATTGTGCTAAAAACCTTGAATACTGCTTGGTTTTAGTGCATTAAAGCGTGACACAAAAAAATTTCTTAGAACCAGCCTTTTACGGTTGTGGCGATTGTATCCCAAAGTCCACCGAAGAAACCGCCTACTGCACGCATGCTGAGTACAAACCAGTTCGCTTTTTCAACTGACTCAGTTGTGACCACTTCAGCTTCAAGAGATGATGCCATACTGTCATCCAAGAAACCATATTCTCCGCCTGCAGCAGCCATGCTAATCGTACCAACCTGGGCACCTTCTTCAATCGGTGCTGTCAACTCGCCATCTTCATTTAAAAGAGACTCATCAAGAATCAGCTCAGGAGTGAATTCAGCAGGGTCCTGATCGTTTTCTAAAATCACTTGTACAGGCTCAGTGGACTCGATTGCCACTGAATCTTCAGTACCTTTATCAACAGCGAGTGTTTCTTCACCTTCTACCGTGTAGTTCGCAGGCAGAATTTCCTGCATAGAGAAGTTATCAAATCCGTAGTCAAATAATTCTGCTGTCGCACCAAAACGTGCACTATATGAACCGACACCATTTTCGTCTGTCGCATTCATCACAACTGAGATCAGGCGCATGCCATCACGTTCAGCTGTTCCTGTAAATGTGTATCCGGCAAAATCAGTTGTGCCTGTTTTAATACCATCTGCACCTTCATATTCAAATACGAGGGACGGGAGCATGAAATTCCAGTTATCCATGTTTGTTGCGTCCTCTGTACCTTCACGGAATACTTTATTAGGAATACTTGAAGTTTCAAGTACTTCCGGGAAATCATTTAATAAATGATAGGCAAGTTTTGCAGTCCCGCGTGCTGACATCACATTTTCTTCATCAACACCGGTGCTCTCAGGATGATAACCCATCATATCTGAGTTGTTCAATCCACTGGAATTCACGAAGTTATAATCTTCAAGTCCAAGTTCAGCCGCCTTGTCATTCATCATCTTCACAAACTCATCTTCAGAGCCGGCTACCGTTTCTGCAAGGGCAATTGTCGCCGCATTTGCAGAGTAGATCACCATGGCTTCATAAAGCTCCTGAATTGAATATTGCTCACCATTACGTAATGGAACGTTACTTAGTGATGTATCCTGAGAAATTTCATACGTTTTATCTGTTACGGTATATTGATCCTCCCAGGATACCTCGCCGTTTGCGATCGCTTCAAGAAGAAGGTATTCAGTCATCATCTTTGTCATACTTGCAATTCCAAGCTGGGTATCTGCGTTTTCAGCAAATAATACTTTACCTGTGTCAGCTTCAATCAGAATAGAAGCGTCCACTTCCCAGTTCTGAATCACATTTGCCTTTGCCTCGTGCGTAAAAGCACTGCTTCCAAAAAATAATCCAAACGCAAGCGCACCAGTTGTTACCTTGCGTAATACTTTTGTTTTAAACATGTTAAACCTCCGATATGTTCTCTGTGTCCGATTGCATGCGCTAATTTCCCTGGTCATATGCCTTATATCTGACCAGGGCTGAACAAGGCGCTTCCGCTTTTCTATGTACACCTTTGTAATTTTATCACAAACAAATACCAAAAAGTATAGACAGAATAGCACTGTTCCGTGACAAAAAAGCAGGACTCCTGTAAGAATGGAGTCCTGCCCGAATGTGTAAATTGATTCATTTGATTACATAGAGTAGTTTGGTGATTCTTTTGTAATCTGTACATCATGTGGATGACTTTCGCGTAAGCCTGCACCCGTCATGCGGATAAACTGAGCTTCTTCACGCAGCTCATGAAGATTTTTCGAACCACAGTAGCCCATTCCGCTGCGGATTCCGCCTACCAGCTGATACACTGTGTCAGCAAGCGGTCCTTTATAAGCTGTACGGCCTTCGATGCCTTCAGGTACAAGCTTCTTCGCATCTTCCTGGAAGTAACGGTCCTTTGAGCCTTTTTCCATTGCGGCCATTGAACCCATTCCACGGTAAACCTTGAAGCGGCGTCCCTGGAAGATTTCCGTTTCACCAGGACTTTCAGTCGTACCGGCAAGCAGACTTCCAAGCATCACTGCATGTCCACCGGCAGCCAGTGCCTTCACGATATCTCCTGAATACTTGATTCCACCATCGGCAATAATAGACTTACCGTGTTTACGTGCTTCAGTTGCACAATCATAAACTGCCGTAACCTGAGGAACACCAACACCCGCAACAACTCGTGTCGTACAGATTGAACCTGGACCGATCCCAACTTTCACAACATCAGCACCAGCTTCAATCAATGCTTTAGTTCCTTCAGCTGTCGCAACGTTTCCTGCGATAATCACAACATCAGGGAATGAGTTGCGGATCAGTGCGATCGTATCAAGCACACCCTGTGAATGACCGTGCGCTGTATCGATCACAAGTGCATCAACACCTGCTTTTACGAGCTGCTGTACGCGCTTTTCAGCATCTGCTGTTACACCAACAGATGCTGCTACTAAAAGACGTCCCTGTGAATCCTTCGCAGAATTCGGGAATTCAATCACTTTTTCAATATCCTTAATCGTGATTAACCCTTTTAAAATGCCGTTATCATCAACTAAAGGAAGTTTTTCTATTTTATATTGTTGAAGAATCTTTTCAGCTTCATCTAAAGTTGTACCAACAGAAGCAGTTACAAGATCTTCTTTAGTCATAACATCATCGATCTTCATTGAGTAATCCTGAATGAAACGAAGATCACGGTTTGTAATAATACCAACCAGCTTCTGCTCATCCATATCATTGACAATCGGAACACCTGAAATACGATATTTGCCCATTAAATGCTCTGCATCAAATACCTGATGATCAGGCGTTAGGAAGAACGGGTTTGTAATAACGCCACTTTCAGAACGTTTTACGCGCTCAACATGCTCAGCCTGTGCTTCGATACTCATGTTCTTATGAATCACACCAAGGCCGCCAGAACGAGCCATTGCAATCGCCATTGCAGCTTCAGTCACCGTATCCATACCTGCACTGATAATCGGTACATTTAATTTAATTGTATCCGTAAGCTCCACTGACAGATCAACATCACGCGGTAATACCTCAGATTTAGCCGGGACCAGCAGCACATCATCAAACGTCAAACCTTCTTTTGCAAATTTCGTTTCCCACATTGTCAATTTCCTCCCCGTCTCGAAAAATATTATTGTAAGGTTATCAGCCGGTTCCGCGCGTGTCAATATTGAAGGAATAAGTTCGATTATTAAGAATAGTTGGGAGATTTTTAGTATGACGTCTGACTTTGATTGGAATCACTACCTTCCTTTGTATGCGAAACACTATGTCATTCAGCATTTATACAAGCACTATTCAATAGAAGCTTTCGATCATCCAGAACAATTTGCCACCCAAAAAGCTGCATCTATATGTGCACATATTGAACACGCTGAACGGTTCTATCAGCAGTCAGCCCAGTCAGCAGTCTGCATCCAGCCCGTCATGCAATTTTACGGCATGACCCATCTTTTAAAAGCTGCGATCACGATGAAAGACCCCTTTCATCCTGAAAAATCAAACCAGCTTGCACACGGCGTTTCCTCCCGCAAAATTAAAAAGAAACACTACAGCTTTTTAGAAGATACAGTCAAAATTCAAAAGCATGGACTATACACAACATTCTCAGAAAAACTGCTGCACTGCACACCACTAACTACAACCTGTACTATGCAGCAATTATTCAATTCATTGCATGATCAATATTCGTCCACCCATACACTGCAGGTGCACTACCTGATCCTCTACAACCTCAGCATGCTCGCCCGCTACGAAACAGAATGGTGGCATACATGCATGACCTATAGAGAAACATTGGATTACCCGGTGATTAAAAGCTTTCTCACCGATTCAGCACGTCAAGTGCCTGAGGAGATGATGGGTTACTTATTAAAATAATGGCCCTTGGCCTTACCTGCAATTGGGACTTTGTCATTTTCTAAATGCCTTTGGGATCCTGTCCCTTCAAAAGTTTTTAAACGCACAAAAAAAGCCCTCCCACTCAAGGGAAGACTCAGTTTGCCTAGCGACGTCCTACTCTCACAGGGGGAAACCCCCAACTACCATCGGCGCTGAAGAGCTTAACTTCCGTGTTCGGCATGGGAACGGGTGTGACCTCTTCGCTGTCATCACTAGACATAAGGCTCGCGCCTTCAAAACTGGATACGTTCATCAAAGTAAGGAGATTGTCGAGAATCAACCTAGTCCAGTTTCAGCTCCTAGCTTTTCGGCTGCTTCACCCTGCCTGTTTGAGACTGACGTCTCATCCATTCAGGCTTCCACCAGCTCTCAAAGCTGACCAGTCGCTTCCACTTTCTTATATTGGTTAAGTCCTCGATCGATTAGTATTCGTCAGCTGCACATGTCACCATGCTTCCACCTCGAACCTATCTACCTGATCATCTTTCAGGGATCTTACCACTTGCGTGTGGGAAATCTCATCTTGAGGGGGGCTTCATGCTTAGATGCTTTCAGCACTTATCCCGTCCGCACATAGCTACCCAGCGATGCCATTGGCATGACAACTGGTACACCAGCGGTGCGTCCATCCCGGTCCTCTCGTACTAAGGACAGCTCCTCTCAAATTTCCTGCGCCCACGACGGATAGGGACCGAACTGTCTCACGACGTTCTGAACCCAGCTCGCGTACCGCTTTAATGGGCGAACAGCCCAACCCTTGGGACCGACTACAGCCCCAGGATGCGATGAGCCGACATCGAGGTGCCAAACCTCCCCGTCGATGTGGACTCTTGGGGGAGATAAGCCTGTTATCCCCGGGGTAGCTTTTATCCGTTGAGCGATGGCCCTTCCATGCGGAACCACCGGATCACTAAGCCCGTCTTTCGACCCTGCTCGACTTGTAGGTCTCGCAGTCAAGCTCCCTTATGCCTTTACACTCTTCGAATGATTTCCAACCATTCTGAGGGAACCTTTGGGCGCCTCCGTTACTCTTTAGGAGGCGACCGCCCCAGTCAAACTGCCTGCCTGACACTGTCTCCCACCCGGATTACGGGTGCGGGTTAGAAGTTCAACACAGCGGGGGTAGTATCCCACCAATGCCTCCACCGAAGCTGGCGCTCCGGTTTCCAAGGCTCCTACCTATCCTGTACAAGCTGTGCCAAAATTCAATATCAGGCTGCAGTAAAGCTCCACGGGGTCTTTCCGTCCTGTCGCGGGTAACCTGCATCTTCACAGGTACTATAATTTCACCGAGTCTCTCGTTGAGACAGTGCCCAGATCGTTGCACCTTTCGTGCGGGTCGGAACTTACCCGACAAGGAATTTCGCTACCTTAGGACCGTTATAGTTACGGCCGCCGTTTACTGGGGCTTCAATTCGCACCTTCGCTTGCGCTAAGCACTCCTCTTAACCTTCCAGCACCGGGCAGGTGTCAGCCCCTATACTTCACCTTACGGTTTCGCAGAGACCTGTGTTTTTGCTAAACAGTCGCCTGGGCCTATTCACTGCGGCTCTCTCGGGCTTGCACCCTAATAGAGCACCCC
>NZ_CP085252.1:0-12500 GCF_044789845.1 Jeotgalibacillus malaysiensis | reverse complement strand
ACTTTCTTTCCATTATTCATCATCAGTACGTCATCGCATAACACCTGGGCATCATGCAGCACGTGCGTGGAATAGAGAATGGTCATTTCTTTTTTCAGTTCTTTCAATAGCGTCATGACTTCTTTTCTTCCTGCAGGATCAAGTGCAGAGACAGGCTCATCAAGCAGCAGGATTTTCGGGCTGTGAATGAGTGCCTGCGCAATGCCGAGCCGCTGCTTCATTCCACCTGAAAACCCGCCGATTTTTTTACTTGCATGTTCTAAAAGTCCAACTCTCTCAAGCAGTTCATCTGCTTTTACGCTCGTTTCCTGTTTTGATTTCTTTCCAAGCCTCCCTGCTAATACGAGATATTCCTTTGCAGTCATCCAGTTAAAAAAAGAAGGATACTGAGGCAGAAATCCGATTTGCTGTCTTTGATCAGCGACCGGTTCTTCAAATTCGATGCTGCCGTCAGTCGGGGTGGATAAACCGCTGATCATATGAAGCGCAGTCGTTTTCCCGGCCCCGTTTGGTCCAACGAGCGCTGTTGTTCTGCCGGGTGTCAGGCTGAAAGACAGCTGATCGACCGCTGTGAATGAACCGAATGTTTTTGTCAGATTTTTTACTGTAATCATTTACGTATCCCTTCTGCCGAACACGAAATACAAAATTGGTCCGATCAGGTTAATAAAAATAATAATGAGTGCCCAGACCCATTTTGGCCCGTTGACTGCCGGGCGTTTAAATAAGTCCACTAATGCGAGTACAGCTAACACGATATTAATAAATGCCAGTGGTGCAATAATGGCAAAGTTTAATTCATCCATTTTTCTTCTCTCCTTTTTTGTAAATATGACTTCAACACCCGCGACCAAAGCAGGTAAAATAAAAGCGGCATCGGTGTCTGAATCATGCCCCAGATTCCCCAGAACCATTTGGCATGGCCCCTTTTTCTGGCATCAGTAAATAAAAACGTACTTTGCGCGATTAACAGGCAGACTAGAAGGATTAAAATAATTGGATTGACTTCATTCATGCTGCTTCACCCTGCTTTTTCTTACATATAAGACAATACCTGCAACAACTAAGAATAGAAGCTGGCCTGCTGCATATAAAACCGGCTCATTGATCAGCACTAATACGGTTATTGATACGATTAGTAATGCAGCGATTAAAAATATAATCAGTTCTTTTTTCTGGCGCTGTCTGATTTCTGTGATCATCAGGTTAAAGGATTCACGTGACGGCGGGGATTTTTCCAGCCTGTCAAATGCCTGAAGACCTTTGATCAGCTTTTCTTCCGTTTTGTTTCTCATCTTCTCCCAGCTCCTTTCTTAAGTTTGTCATGGCATGATGCAATCTGGATTTGATTGTTCCGATTGATACACCGCAGATATGTGCAATTTCTTCGTAAGAGTAGCCATACGTATATTTCAAAATGACAGGGATCCGGTGATGATCCTTTAACGTACGAAGCGCTTCAGCGACCTCAATACCCAGCTCATCACCAAGATGCCATTCAAGCTGCTGCCTGTTTAGATAGGCCTGCTCACGCTTTTTCCTGCGTTTTTTATCAAGCCACAAATTCGTTGCGATCTGAATCATCCACGTTGAAAAGGAGGCTTTCTCCGGACGGTACTGTGAGAAGCGTTCAATACAGCGGATCACTGTATCCTGCGCCAGGTCTTCTGCTTCAGCCGGGTGCAATGTCAGTTTAACGAGATAGGCATATAAAAATGAATAATTCTCATGCAGCCATTCACTTAGCTGCTCCGTGCGATCCCTGCTCATACCGCCCCTCCTTTCCTTGTATGTATTGGTTATACGTTTAAGCCGGGCTATTTGTTCAAATGAAATGAAAACTTTTTTAATCGCAGTCCCTTTCCGTGGAGGGCTGCGCTTTCAAATATAACTTCACAGTCAAAAAAGTTTGAGTATATTTTGAAAAACAGAGATTAACCTTTCTTAATATCTTATTACGAAAGGCCATAAGTGTAATTCCACAGCTGATGATCGGGGCGTAAGGCGGTGACTCCTGTGGCAGGAAGGGACGTGTGAGACCGTACATGGCGAAGCCTGTGGGCTCACCGCCCGGCCACGGAAAGCATCTGCCTGAAGCCCCGATCATCAGCCATCTTTCAGAAAAACCATACAAAAAAGGCTATTTCAATTAAGAAATAACCTGTTCAATGTATAGCTTTCTCTCTTTTGCCAGATCAATGATATCCTCTGAGCCGGCTGCTTTAACCATTGGACGAAGCAGATACTGCGGCTGGGTGAAGATGACTTCTGCTGATCTTTCATCAGATAAGATCACGCGGGTACCTGTAGCAAGACCGCCGACCATCTCCTGAAGGGCTTTTAACAGGGCAATATCAAACTTACCCATTTCATCCTCCCAGATCACTTCAAGCGCCTTAAATGGTGATTTTTTTGCGCGATACAGCCGTTCTGAAGTCATCGCATGGAATACATCGGCAAGTGCAAGCACCTGTGAAGCCTTTGAAATGTCATCTCCCCTGCTGCCTTTTGGATAGCCGCTCCCATCCAGACGTTCATGGTGCTGTAAGATGGCTGCTTTCATTTCATTCTTTAATAACGGACTTTCCATAATGTACTGATAGCTGTACAGAGGATGCTTACGGATTTCAATAGCTTCCTCCTGGGTGAGGGCACCTGATTTTTTCAGAATAGACAGCGGCATTTTAGCCATACCCGCATCTGTTAAGATCCCTGCAACGGCCAGCTGAATACACCCACCCTGATCATAGCCCGCTTTTTCAGCTAACAGATAGCTGATAATCGCTGTAGAAACAGAGTGATGTGCAATATAGTTTTTCGCTTCTGACCAGCGATGCAGCTGATAGATAACATTCTTATTTTTGGCGACCTGGCGCAGCAGCGGCATCAATCTGCTTTTCAGTGCAACAATATCAAGCTTACCACCTGACTGCCACGCATTGAAAACCCCGTTGTAATAGCTGATCAGTTCCATATACTGCTTTTTAAGCGGCGGCTCTTCTGCTAAAGCAGGAGTCCCGGTCTCTGATTCGCGCACAGGTTCAGCCTCTACCTTACTGTCGTCTGTAAGCTTTGAAAAAACCTCAACCTGCTGGATATTAAACGCTTTTAACGCCTCAATATGTATACTGGAAATTTCAGTTCCTTTCTTTACGATCGGATTTGTTGTCAGACCCATTACATCTTCTGCTATGCGGCAGCCTTCCGTTAAGTCATACACACTTACTCTCACCGACATACACCTCCTGACTTCTAGTTCTTTTTAATCATTTTATCATATAAAAAAAAGAAAGCAGGGGTTTTTTTCCTGCTTTCTGCTTAAAAATTATTCTTCAGTATCTGTTTCAGAAACGGCCGGTTCTGCATCAGTTGCTTCATGGCCTTCCATTTCTTCCAGTTCTTCATCAAGCTCTTCTTCTTTTTCAATACGTGTGACAGTTGCTACATGTTCGTCTTCTCCAAGACGGATCAGCTTCACACCCTGCGTACTTCTGCCGGTTTGGGACACGCCTGACACATCCATACGGATCAGTACACCATGAGCTGTAATCAGCATGATGTCTTCTTCACCTGTGACAGCCTTTACTGACACCAGGCGACCGTTTTTCTCTGTGATGTTACACGTTTTGATCCCTTTACCGCCTCTTGACTGAACGCGGTATTCGTCTTCAGGCGTACGTTTGCCGTAGCCATTTTCAGTAACAACGAGAATATCGTTACCTTTTTCGAGAATTTCCATCCCTACGACAATATCGTCTTCATTCAGTCTGATACCGCGCACACCGCCTGCAGTACGACCCATTGATCTGATATCTGTTTCCGGGAAGCGGATCATCAGACCATTTTTCGTACCAATGATGATTTCACGGTTACCGTCTGTATATTTTACAGAAATTAGTTCGTCATCATCACGGAGGTTGATTGCGATCAGTCCGTTGTTACGGATATTAGCGAAGTCTGTTGCAGGTGTACGTTTAGATACACCACGCTTTGTCGTAAAGAAGAAGTATGAATTCTCATCAAATTCTTCTACACGGATCATTGCGTTTACGACTTCATCTTTATCCACTTCAAGCAGGTTCACAAGCGGTAAACCTTTTGCTGTACGGCTGTATTCAGGAATTTCGTACCCTTTCGTACGGTACACTTTTCCTTTATTCGTAAAGAACAGAATGGTGTCATGAGTTGAAGTTGTCAGCAGGTGCTCAACGAAATCATCGTCATTCGTACCCATTCCCTGGATTCCTCTTCCGCCGCGCTTTTGTGTACGGTACGTTGAAGCAGGAAGACGCTTAATGTAGCCGTTATGTGTAAGGGTTACAATCAGATTCTCCTGTGGAATCAGGTCTTCATCCTCAATCATTTCCGCTCCGCCGACTGTAATTTCAGTACGGCGCTTATCGTTAAAGCGTTCTTTCAGTTCAAGCAGCTCTTCACGGATGATTTCAAGCACGCGCGATTCATTGGCAAGAATTTCTTTCAGGTCTTTAATTAATGAAACAAGTCCCTGGTATTCTTCCTCAATTTTGTCACGCTCAAGTCCAGTCAGACGCTGAAGACGCATATCAAGAATTGCCTGTGCCTGCTTATCAGACAGACTGAACTGAGTCATCAGTCCTTCACGGGCAATATCAGTCGTTTCAGATCCACGGATCAGGGCAATGATTTCATCAATATGATCAAGTGCGATGCGCAGACCTTCTAAAATATGCGCACGTGCTTCCGCTTTACGCAGTTCAAATTCAGTTCTGCGGCGGATCACGACTTTCTGATGCTCTAAGTAATGATGAAGGGCTTCCTTCAGATTCAATACCTTCGGATGACCGTCAACAAGTGCGAGCATATTAATACCAAAGCTTGTCTGAAGTGCTGTCTGCTTATAAAGGTTATTTAAAAGTACGTTTGCATTTGCATCACGGCGCACTTCAATCACAATACGCATACCGTTACGGTCAGACTCATCACGAAGATCAGTAATCCCGTCAATTTTCTTATCACGCACAAGCTCAGCGATTTTTTCAATCAGCTTCGCTTTGTTGACCTGATAAGGCAGCTCATGAACAAGAATCGTCTCACGTCCATTTGCTTTCTGCTCAATTTCAACTTTCGCACGCTGAACCACTGAACCGCGTCCTGTTTCATAAGCACGACGGATACCGCTGCGGCCAAGAATCAGTGCGCCTGTCGGGAAATCAGGTCCCGGGATATATTCCATCAGGTCGCCAATTGTGATTTCAGGATGCTCACTGAATGCAAGCAGACCATCAATGACTTCACCAAGCTGATGCGGTGGAATGTTTGTTGCCATTCCGACTGCGATACCGCTTGAACCGTTGACAAGAAGGTTCGGGAAACGTGATGGTAAAACGATCGGCTCACGCTCAGATCCATCATAGTTATCACGGTAATCAATTGTATCTTTATTAATATCACGAAGAATTTCCATAGAAATCTTCGACATTCTTGCTTCTGTATAACGCATTGCAGCTGCTGCGTCACCATCGACAGAACCGAAGTTCCCGTGGCCGTCAACGAGCATGTAACGATAACTGAAATCCTGCGCCATACGCACCATTGTGTCATATACAGCAGAGTCACCGTGCGGGTGATACTTACCGATTACTTCACCGACGATACGGGCGGATTTTTTATATGCTTTATCAGACGTCATCCCAAGGTCATTCATCGCATACAGGATACGACGGTGAACCGGTTTTAAGCCGTCTCTTACGTCAGGAAGGGCACGTGACACGATCACGCTCATTGCGTAATCCATAAATGAGGTACGCATTTCCTGACTGATATTGATTTCATGAACATTCGAACTCGGCGTTTCAGCCATAACAGAAAAACCTCCTATTCCAGCAATTACTCTGTTCTAAACTATAAGAAGGGATAGGACAGCCTATCCCTCCGCATGTATAAAAGTTATACGTCCAGATTTTTCACGTAGGCAGCGTTTTCTTCGATAAACATTCTTCGTGGTTCTACTTTGTCACCCATCAGAATTTCAAAGGTTTCGTCTGCTTCAATCGCATCTTCAAGACTGACCTGAAGCATTGTACGTGATTCAGGGTCCATTGTTGTTTCCCACAGTTGAGTAGGGTTCATCTCTCCAAGACCCTTATAGCGTTGAAGCCCGGGCTTTGGTGTAGGAGACATTTCTGAAAGAACACGATTCATTTCACGCTCAGTATAGGCATAACGGATTGTTTTACCCTGCGTGATTTTGTAAAGTGGCGGCTGGGCAATATAGATATAGCCTGCCTCAATGATCGGACGCATATAGCGGTATAGGAATGTCAGCAGGAGCGTACGGATGTGCGCACCGTCGACATCGGCATCTGTCATGATGACAACTTTATGATAACGGGCTTTTGAAATGTCAAAGTCCTCGCCGATTCCTGTTCCAAGTGCCGTAATGATGGCACGGATTTCATTATTCGATAAAATTTTATCCAGACGCGCTTTTTCAACGTTAATGATCTTCCCGCGCAGTGGCAGGATCGCCTGGAAGTGTCGGTCACGGCCCTGCTTGGCTGAACCGCCGGCAGAGTCACCCTCAACCACGTAGATTTCACTGATATGAGGATCTCTTGAAGAACAGTCAGCAAGCTTACCAGGCAGACTCGATACTTCAAGCGCACTCTTTCTGCGCGTCAGCTCACGTGCTTTTTTCGCTGCAAGGCGGGCACGTGCTGCCATTGACCCTTTATCAACGATCTGACGGGCAACCTGAGGATTTTCCATCATGAACTTTGTAAAGTGCTCTGAGAACAGTTGGTCTGTAATCGTTCTTGCCTCTGAGTTACCAAGCTTTGTCTTCGTCTGACCTTCAAATTGAGGATCAGGGTGCTTGATTGATACAATAGCTGTCAGACCTTCACGCACATCTTCACCTGAAAGGTTGCCATCAGCATCCTTCAGCAGGTTATTTCGCGTCGCATAGTTATTAATCACACGTGTAAGGGCTGTTCTGAAACCTGATTCATGCGTTCCGCCCTCGTATGTGTTGATGTTATTGGCAAAAGAATAAATGTTACTTGCAAAGCCCTGGTTGTACTGCATGGAGATTTCGATTGAGATGCCGTCTTTTTCACCTTCAATAAATACAGGCTCCGGATGAATCACTTCTTTTGAACGGTTTAAGTGCTCTACATATGACTTAATCCCGCCTTCATAGTGAAAATGCTTGACGATATTATTGCCGTCTTCATCCTGCGCGCGCTGATCTTCTATTTCAAGTGCAAGTCCGCGGTTTAAGAAAGCAAGCTCTCTCACGCGGTTTGCAAGCGTATCAAAATCATACTCAGTTGTTTCAGTGAAAATCTCAGGATCCGCTTTAAAGCGTGTAATGGTTCCCGTGTGGTCAGTTTCATCAATCACTTTCAGGTCAAACTGGGGAACCCCCTGTCTGTAAACCTGGTTATAGACTTTGCCATCACGGTGTACATATACCTGAAGCTCTTCAGATAATGCGTTAACGACCGAAGCCCCTACGCCGTGAAGTCCGCCCGAAACCTTATATCCGCCACCACCGAATTTACCTCCGGCGTGCAGCACAGTCATGATGACTTCGACAGCCGGGCGGCCCATTTTTTCATGGTTACCAACCGGAATTCCACGTCCATTATCTTCAACTTCGATCCAGTTATCTTCTGTAATTCTGATTGAAATTTTGTCACAGTGGCCTGCTAGTGCCTCATCAATACTATTATCAACGATTTCCCACACCAGGTGGTGGAGTCCTCTTGCAGCAGTCGATCCAATATACATACCCGGACGCTTTCTTACTGCTTCAAGACCTTCAAGTACCTGTATCTGATTCTCATCATAGGCCTGGATGTTTGTATCTTCAGTTGCCACGCGATTCACCTGCACTTTCTATTACTTACGGCCTAAGGGCCTGCTCATTTTTTCCGCTCTTTTTTTCAAGGTTGCTGAAGACAATGGTGATAAATAAACTTTGAAATCTGTGATGACAATTGATTTACAGGCTGACTGACAAAGATCAACGATGCCGTTTTCGTTATCTTTCATGAACTGCTCCATAATGAGCGAGTCATCTGCTGCCTGTACATCCATGATCGCCACGATATCATTCATTCTGACCATTGCGTCTTCCCCGATATGCACATACATCTAGGGTCAGCCCCCTTCAGTTTTTTTCATCACACCGTTCTCGACGATAAATGTCGTCGCCTCATTCAGTGTCTGATGGTCAATCCCTTCAACGCTGGTTGTTGTCACAAAGGTCTGGACTTTACCCTGGATCGTATTCAATAAATGGGACTGTCTGTAATCATCCAGTTCCGAGAGTACGTCATCCAGAAGCAAAATCGGGTACTCACCAATCTCCGCATGGATCAATTCAATCTCGGCTAATTTGATTGAAAGCGCGGTTGTCCGCTGCTGACCCTGCGAGCCGAATGTCTGGACATCATGACCGTTTACTAAAAACTGAAGATCATCACGGTGAGGTCCGGCCAAAGTAACGCCGCGATCAATTTCCCGCTGACGGATTGATTCCAGCTTTTCACGAAAAACTGCCTCAACTTCCTTCAGCTGTTGATCCGCTGTTACCTGCACAGACGGCTTGTACACCACTTCAAGTGTTTCAAGCCCGCGTGAGATCCCTTTATGAATGGGTTCTGCCCATTCCTGCAAAAGCTTTAAATATTGAAAACGGCGCACGACAATTTTAGCAGCCATCTCAACAAACTGGTCAGTCAATACATCAAGCATTGTCTGATCTGTCTGCTTTCTTGCCTGCAGCTGTTTCAGGTAGTGATTACGCTGAAGCAGAATCTTCTGGTAAAGGCTGCTGTCATGTAAATAGACAGCCGACACCTGACCAATCTCCATATCAATAAAACGACGCCTTACTTGAGGGCTCCCCTTTACAAGGTGGAGATCTTCGGGCGCAAACATGACTACATTCATATGGCCGACATAGCGGCTGAGTTTTGATTGTTCAAGGTGATTGACTTTTGCTTTCTTCCCTTTTTTGGAAATCACAAGTTCCATAGGAAGTGCTCCGTGCTGCTTCATCACTCTACCTTCTATTTTAGCATACTCTTCATCCCATTGTATTAAATCTTTATCATTTGACGTTCTGTGCGACTTTGCCATCGCCAGGACATAAATGGACTCCATGACGTTTGTCTTGCCCTGCGCGTTTTCTCCGAGGATTACGTTGACATTGTTATCAAACTTTAACGTCAGCCCATCGTAATTCCTGTATTGCGTAAGCGTAAGCTGCTCAATGTGCATTTGGTTACCCTTCCGATTTTACTTGATACTTGCCTACTTCCGGGATGTAGATCTCATCTCCGTCACGGAGCTTGCGTCCTCTGCGCTGATCCTGCTCATCATTAATGAACACATCATGCTCTCCAAGGAACCATTTTGCCATTCCCCCGCTCTGGATCACATTCGCTAATTTCAGGAATTGACCAAGCGTTATATGTTCAGTCTGAATCGTAATTTTTTCAGTCATCTTCATCACTTCTTTCCACATTGACTTATCCTTCTATTTTACCTCAAATACCCCCTGAAAACAAAAGATACCTCAGGCTTTAAAAAGCGCGAAAACCGGACTCCTGCCTGAGGAATCCGGCTGCTTTGATTATTGTTCAGCTTAATCAAATCCATTATGTTACTTGCACAGCTGATGATTGTAGCGTAAGGCGGCGACTCCTGCTTAAAAAACGATCGTGAGAGACCCCGGAAGGCAGTGGTTTTCTGCCTGAGGAGGCTTGAGCGTTCGTCCGCGGAAAGCGTCCGCCTGAAGCTGCGATTATCAGCCAACTTTATAAAGCTTTATTTAGTAAGTTCTCACAGGTGTGATCAGCTGCAGAATTGAATCATCACCAGTCGGGCGGAGCACAAACGGTCTCATCGCACCCGTAAATTGAATATTCGTCTCAGCACCTTCAAGTACCTTCAGTGCATCCATCATATATTTCGCACTGAACGAAATCGTCAGCTCTTCCCCAGTCGTTGCATCACTCTGCACTTCTTCCACAACTTTCCCGATCTCAGGTGTGTTAGATGAAATCTGAACGGCACCCTCTGCGCTGATGTTAAGCTTAACCACATTATTTCTTTCCTCTCTTGCTAAAAGAGATGCACGGTCAATCGCCTGAAGGAAATCCTTTCCACCGATTGTCATCTCTGTTTTGCTTTCAGAAGGAACAAGACGTGACGTATCAGGATAGTTCCCTTCGAGCAGGCGTGAGAAGAATAATACATGCTTCGCACGGAACAGCACCTGATTTTCAGTCATCACAATCTCAGTCTCATCAGCAGTATCATCAAGGATCTTATTCAGCTCATTTAAGCTCTTCCCTGGAATCACTGCTTTATAAGGCTCGCCATTACCACCATTGATCGGTGCTTTACGCATTGCCAGGCGGTGGCTGTCTGTTGCAACACAGTTCAGCATCCCGTCTTCAACCGTCCAGTTTACACCTGTCAAGATAGGGCGTGTTTCTGAGGCGGACACTGCAAAAACAGTCTGTCTGATCATTGTCTTTAAAAGGTTTGTCGGGATTTTCAGTACACTGTCTTCCTCAATTTCAGGAAGTCTTGGATACTCAGAAACATCCTGACCGTTCAGGTTAAACTCTGATTTGCCGGAGCGGATCACAGTCTGAAGGTGTGAATGGACTTCAATTTCAACTGTATCAAGCGGCAGCTTTTTAACAATGCTTTCAAAAAACTTTGCCTGAAGGACGATCCCGCCAGTCTGTTCAACATGAACGATCTCTTTGCCATCCTCTTCTTTAGGAATAAAGGATTCAATTGAAATATCTGAGTCACTGCCAGTCAGAGTAATACCTTCATCGTGTGCAGTAATCTTAATACCACTTAAAATCGGAATTGCCGTTCTTGATGATACTGCCTTGATGACATCATTGACGCCATCAACGAGTCGATCACGCTGGATCTGAAATTTCATGTGATATAGCCTCCAACTCTTCGCATTCTGCTGCGAGTTATATAATATATTATTTTTTTAAATAAATAGTAATAGTACTAGTAGGTGCTGTGGATATGTGGATAAGCCTGTTAATGAATGGCTGTGCAGGTTTTCCACATGTGAATAAAATGTGTTCAGACATGTACCCGGCATCCACAGTTGTCCACACTTATTTCTGCAATATAGATTTGATTTCTTTTATTTCATGCTTAAGAGAATCGTCTTCTCCAAGCAATCTGGAGATTTTTTCGTGCGCATGAATAACAGTTGTATGATCCCGTCCGCCAAACTCTTCACCAATTTTCGGTAAAGAGAAATCAGTCAGTTCCCTTGAGAGATACATCGCAATTTGGCGTGGGAAAGCAACTGTCTTCGTTCTTTTCTTCGCTTTAAAGTCTTCAAGCTTTACGCTGAAATGCTCTCCGACCGTTTTTTGAATATCCATAATCGTGATCACCCTAGGCTTCGAGCTCGGCATGATATCCTTCAGTGCCTCTGCTGTCAGATCCGCATTAATGTCTTTGCTCACTAATGATGAATAGGCAACGACCCGGATCAATGCGCCTTCAAGCTCACGAATATTTGAATCTATCTGATTCGCAATATAAAGCATGGCTTCGTTTGGAATATCCAGACCTTCAGCTTTTGCTTTTTTGCGTAAAATGGCAATTCTCGTCTCCAGATCAGGCGGCGTGATATCTGTAATCAGTCCCCACTCAAAACGGGAGCGCAGCCTGTCTTCAAGTGTTGGAATTTCTTTTGGTGGGCGGTCACTGGAGATGACAATTTGCTTGCTCTCCTCGTGCAGTGTATTAAAAGTATGGAAAAATTCCTCTTGCGTCTGTTCTTTTCCGGCCAGGAATTGAATATCATCTATTAAGAGTACATCTACATTCCGGTATTTGTTGCGAAAATCGACCGCTTTATTGTCACGGATTGAATTAATGAACTCATTCGTAAATTTCTCAGAAGATAAATAAACAACCTTTGCATTCGGATTATGCTCAAGTACATAATGACCGATCGCATGCATCAGGTGGGTTTTACCAAGTCCAACGCCCCCATAGATAAACAGCGGGTTATAGGCTTTTGCAGGTGCTTCAGCTACTGCAAGTGATGCAGCATGCGCAAACCGGTTACCGGATCCGATGACAAACGTATCAAATGTATACTTCGGATTCAGCATGCTCTTAGACCATTCCTGCTGATCATCATCAACAACAGGCTTTTTAGGCGGCGTGGCAAAATCAAGATCATCATCATTCTGATTTTGAGGAATAATGAACTTAATGCGGAGCTCTTCCCCGGTCACTTCTTTTAAAACACCGGAGATCAACTGCGTGTAATTTCCTTCAAGCCAGTCACGCGCAAACTCATTTGGTGCGGTAACAGTTAATAAATCGCGCTGGAGCGAAAATGCCTTCGTTGATTTCAGCCACGTTTCAAAGCTTGGCTTACTTACTTTTTTCTCCATATCATCTAACGCGCGATTCCACAAATCCGTGATGTTTTCCAA